>NZ_CP060404.1:2072500-3747500 GCF_014295035.1 Streptomyces buecherae | reverse complement strand
AAAAGCCTCTAGCGAGTTTCATGGCGGCCCGTACCCTAAACCGACTCAGGTGGTCAGGTAGAGAATACCGAGGCGTTCGGGTGAACTATGGTTAAGGAACTCGGCAAAATGCCCCCGTAACTTCGGGAGAAGGGGGGCCATTTCTGGTGATCACTTTTGCAGTGTGAGCTGGGGGTGGCCGCAGAGACCAGCGAGAAGCGACTGTTTACTAAAAACACAGGTCCGTGCGAAGCCGTAAGGCGATGTATACGGACTGACGCCTGCCCGGTGCTGGAACGTTAAGGGGACCGGTTAGCTGACTTTCGGGTTGGCGAAGCTGAGAACTTAAGCGCCAGTAAACGGCGGTGGTAACTATAACCATCCTAAGGTAGCGAAATTCCTTGTCGGGTAAGTTCCGACCTGCACGAATGGCGTAACGACTTCTCGACTGTCTCAACCATAGGCCCGGTGAAATTGCATTACGAGTAAAGATGCTCGTTTCGCGCAGCAGGACGGAAAGACCCCGGGACCTTTACTATAGCTTGATATTGGTGTTCGGTTCGGCTTGTGTAGGATAGGTGGGAGACTGTGAAGCATGCACGCCAGTGTGTGTGGAGTCGTTGTTGAAATACCACTCTGGTCGTGCTGGATGTCTAACCTGGGTCCGTGATCCGGATCAGGGACAGTGTCTGGTGGGTAGTTTAACTGGGGCGGTTGCCTCCTAAAGGGTAACGGAGGCGCCCAAAGGTTCCCTCAGCCTGGTTGGCAATCAGGTGTTGAGTGTAAGTGCACAAGGGAGCTTGACTGTGAGACTGACGGGTCGAGCAGGGACGAAAGTCGGGACTAGTGATCCGGCGGTGGCTTGTGGAAGCGCCGTCGCTCAACGGATAAAAGGTACCCCGGGGATAACAGGCTGATCTTCCCCAAGAGTCCATATCGACGGGATGGTTTGGCACCTCGATGTCGGCTCGTCGCATCCTGGGGCTGGAGTCGGTCCCAAGGGTTGGGCTGTTCGCCCATTAAAGCGGTACGCGAGCTGGGTTTAGAACGTCGTGAGACAGTTCGGTCCCTATCCGCTGTGCGCGTAGGAGTCTTGAGAAGGGCTGTCCCTAGTACGAGAGGACCGGGACGGACGAACCTCTGGTGTGCCAGTTGTCCTGCCAAGGGCATGGCTGGTTGGCTACGTTCGGGAGGGATAACCGCTGAAAGCATCTAAGCGGGAAGCCTGCTTCGAGATGAGGGCTCCCACCCACTTGATGGGGTAAGGCTCCCAGTAGACGACTGGGTTGATAGGCCAGATATGGAAGCCTCGTAAGGGGTGGAGTTGACTGGTACTAATAGGCCGAGGGCTTGTCCTCAGTTGCTCGCGTTCACTGTGTTGGTTCTGAAATAACGACTGTGTCATTGTCCGGTTGGTTTATTTCATAGTGTTTCGGTGGTTATTGCGTTAGGGAAACGCCCGGTTACATTCCGAACCCGGAAGCTAAGCCTTTCAGCGCCGATGGTACTGCAGGGGGGACCCTGTGGGAGAGTAGGACGCCGCCGAACTCCTTTTAGAAGAGCCTTGTCGGGACCCCGGTCCCGACAAGGCTCTTCTTGTTTTTGTAGGGTGGCCCCATGCGCTATGACCTCGTCATCTTCGACAACGACGGTGTGCTCGTCGACAGCGAGCCGATCTCGAATCGGCTGCTCGCCGCGTACCTCACGGAACTGGGCCACCCGACCACGTACGACGAGGCGATACGCGACTACATGGGGTCCGCCATGCACCGCATCCACGACCTCGTGCTGGAACGCTATGGGCGGCAGTTGCCCTCCGAATTCGACGCCACGTTCCACGAGCGGGTCTTCGCGGCCTTCGGCGCGGAGTTGGAGGCCGTGGTCGGGGCGGCCGAGGTGGTTGAGGAACTGCGTGCCGACGGCGTCCCGTACTGCCTGGCGTCCTCGGGGAGTCACGAGCGCATACGGGTCGCCCTCAAGAAGACCGAGCTGTACGAACTCTTCGGGGAAGAACGAATCTTCAGCTCGCAGGACGTGGGCCGTGGCAAGCCCGCGCCCGACCTTTTCCTGCACGCCGCCTCCGTCATGGGCGTCGCGCCCGAGCGTTGTGCCGTCGTCGAGGACAGCCCGCTCGGCGTCCAGGCGGCCCGTGCCGCCGGCATGGACGTCTACGGGTTCACCGCGATGACGCCGGCCGCCAAGCTCGCGGACGCCACCGAGCGCTTCGCCTCCATGCGCGAACTTCTCCACCTGCTGCGCTGACCCTCGTACCGGCGTACCCCGGGCCCCGTACCGCCGTACGCCGGTCCCGACACCGTCGTAGAGCACGAACTCCGCCACCAGGTCCCGAAAACGCGCGCGGAGGTGCTGGTGTTCGCGGTGGTGTCCGACGCCCGTTCCCCGCGCGCGGAGTGGCGCCCGATACGGTGACGGGCATGAACATCCGCACGCATCTCATGTGGGATGACGCCGTCACGGGCTACGACTTCGGCCCCGGGCACCCGATGGACCCGGTGCGGCTGGGGCTGACGATGCGGTTGGTCGAGGCGTTCGGCCTCGACGGCCAGGTGGAGGTGGTCGCCGCGCGGGCCGCCGGCGAGTCCACCCTGCGGCTCGTACACCGGCAGGACTACGTGGAAGCGGTCCGTCGGGTCTCCGCCGACCCCACGGTCGCGGACGGTTCGTACGGCCTCGGGACCCCGGACGATCCGGCGTTCGCGGGCATGCACGAGGCGTCAGCACTGATCGCTGGGCAGTCAGTGGGAGCGGCGGAAGCGGTCTGGAGCGGTCAGGCCCTGCGCGCGGTGAACTTCACGGGCGGCCTGCACCATGCCATGGCCGGCAGCGCGGCCGGCTTCTGCGTGTACAACGACGCCGCACTGGCCATCGCCCGCCTCCTCGAACTGGGCGCGCGGCGGGTCGCGTACGTGGACGTGGACGTGCACCACGGAGACGGCGTCCAGGCGGCGTTCTGGGACGACCCGCGGGTTCTGACGATCTCGCTGCACGAGCACCCGCGGACGCTGTTTCCGCAGACCGGCTGGCCGACGGAGACGGGCGGTCCGGAGGCCGAGGGCAGCGCGGTCAACGTGGCGCTGCCGGCGGGGACCGGGGACGAGGGGTGGCTGCGCGCCTTCCACGCCGTGGTCCCCGAGCTGCTCGCGGCCTTCCAGCCGGAGGTCCTGGTCACCCAGCACGGCGCGGACACGCATATCGAGGACCCGTTGGCGCACCTGGCCGTGACGGTGGACGCCCAGCGGGCCGTCGCCGAGAGCTGCCGACGGTTGGCGGACGAGCACGCCGCAGGGCGCTGGATCGCGCTGGGTGGCGGTGGGTACGCGGTGGTGGACGTCGTTCCCCGGACGTGGACGCACCTGGTGGGCATCGCCGCGGGGCACCCCGTCGACCCGCAGGCCGCCACGCCGGAGTCCTGGCGTCACGAGGTGTACGCGCGGACCCGGCAGCAGGCCCCGTTGCGCATGACCGACGGCCGGCAGCCGCGCTGGCGGGACTGGGACGAGTGGGGGTACGACCCGGCCGACGCGCTCGATCGCGCGGTGGTCGCCACCCGCCGGGCGAGCTTCCCCGCACTCGGCCTGTTGCCCTGAGCGGAGAACGTGCCGGCGGGCTGTGACGGGAGGGACTGTCGGGGCCACAGTGGCGAGGGAGTTCGGTTCCGCGTGGCCCGCGTGGCTTGTTGTGAGCGGTCATCGGACAACTGGCCTCCGGGTTGTCCGAAGGCGCCCGAAGGCCGGCCGCGACGCCGGGGCCCGATCGGTGGCGGTTGGCGGCCCGAGCGCCTCGCTGGCCAACTGGCCGCAGAGCTGGCCGAACGTCGCGCCCGTGGCGCGAGCGCGAGGGCCGGGTCGCTGTCCGGGCCTGGCCGGCCTCGGGTGGCGCCCTCGATGGGGCTGGCCCTCGGCGGGTGGCGGCATCGCTTCGGGCTTCCGCTGTGGGGCGTGTTCAAGAGGCGTACGTACGTCAACGGGGCGCCGTGTCATGGTTGTTGCGTATGTGCTGCGCCATTGGGCCGTCACATCAGGCCAACTATGGCGCGTATCCGCGTTTTCGAGCGGATGGCCTGGACCATCGGCCACCATCGTCAGTGTGTTGAGCGCCTCCGCGTTGCGGGCCCATCTTCTGGTCTCGCGCCTCGCCGGTTCCGTGGCCACCAGCCGCGAGGGCAGTCTGCGGAGGTACCGGTTGTTCGCAGCCGGTGATCCGCGTGTGCTGATCGGTCTCGTGCCCGAACGTGGCTGGTCTTTCGGCGAGTTGCTTGGGCTTATGAGCGCTCAGTGCGGAGTATCGAACAACCCTGAATGCGTTTCAGGCCAGGATGTGATCGACCCTGACCGTACGGTGGCGGCGCTCGACGCCTTCGCGGATCGGCTGGGTGAGGTGGCGCGGCGGCGGGCTCCGGTGTTGCTCGGAACCGGTCATCCGCACCGATTGCTGGGCTTCTACGCCGATGTGGCGGCTGCCCTGTCGGCGGCGGGATGTCCCGTTCTCACTCCCGCGTGGGGCCGCCGTATCGACATGACGACCCGGTTCGGGGTACGTACGCACAACCTTGCGTACGCGCGGGGAGTCGCGCTGATGCGCGAACCCGGCGCGCGGACGACGGGCAATGAGACCGGCGTGCACACGCACTCCCCGCTTCCCATCCGCATCGCCCTGGGGGCCGCGGCCGACTCCGGCGGGCCGCTCCCCGAGCTGGTCATCGGGGATCACGGATGGGTCTGCGGGGCAGGTCAGCTGGGGATTGCGGCCATCGGGCTCGCCGACAGCGACGACCCCGCGCCGTTCGTCGGGGAGGCCGAGGGCAGGTTATCGGTCGTCGTTCCGCTTGATGACGCTGTGCGGCCTGATTACTACCGGCCGCTTACTCGCTATGTACTCAATCGAGCGTGTCTGTCACAGTAGGCGGCCGATCGCTACTCCTCTTCCCCACTCGTATCACCCGCCCCTAGTCTGGTGAGTGAGCGCGCAGCGACGAGGAGTCACCGGAGGGGAAGCCGGTGCCCGTCATGTGCGGAAGGTTCAGGTGTGTCATGGCTGCTGGCGAGAGGCCTCTGAACGAGGTCCAGTTTCTGACCGTGGCGGAAGTCGCCTCGGTAATGCGAGTCTCGAAGATGACCGTGTACCGGCTGGTGCACAGCGGTCATCTGCCCGCGATCCGGGTGGGCAGGTCCTTCCGGGTCCCCGAGCAGGCGGTGCACGAGTACCTCCGCGAGTCGTATGTGGGGGTGGAGTCCGCCTAGATCGTTTCCGGTGGTCCGGCCCGGTGTGGCCGTGGCGGCGCTGCCTCGTGAGGGCGCCGTGGCGGGCGCGCAGGGTGCGGTTCGCCGGGTCGGTGGTTCACGATGACCCTCGGATTACGCTGTTCGCTCGGTGCCGGGTAGGCTGGCCCGATGTAGGTCGTGTGGGCTCGGACGCCCCGCACCGAGTGAATACGAAGTGAGCGAGGGTAGTCGTGGGCTCTGTTATCAAGAAGCGGCGTAAGCGGATGGCCAAGAAGAAGCACCGCAAGCTGCTCAAGCGCACGCGCGTCCAGCGTCGCAACAAGAAGTAAGCGACGCTGTGCGACGTTCCGCAGCCCTTCCACCGCACGGTGGGAGGGCTGCGGTGCGTTTGCCGTGGATCGGGTGGTGCTCGCCGCGTCGCGCGGCGCACGGCCGGCGTGGTGTCACACCCGGCGGATACGGTGAGTCCTGGGTCCGTAACACCGGACGGGCCAGGCACGGGGGCCTGGTTCCTCGCGCGGTGGGAAGGTAGGCGCTGATCGTGGGCAGGGTCGTGCTCGTCACCGGAGTCGCACGCCAGCTTGGGGGCCGTTTCGTCCGGCGCGTGCTGCGCGAACCCGACGTGGACCGGGTGATCGGCGTGGACGCCGTCCCGCCCGAGCACCATCTGGGCGGCGCCGATTTCGTGCAGGCCGACATCCGGCAGCCCACGATCGGCAAGCTGTTGGCGGAGTACGACGTCGACACCGTGGTCCACATGGACATCAACGGCACCCCGCTGGGCTCCCGGGGCAGTCGGACCTCGGTCAAGGAGACCAACGTCATCGGCACCATGCAGCTCCTCGGCGCCTGCCAGAAGGCGCCGCGGGTGGCCCGCCTGGTGGTGAAGTCCAGCACGAGCGGGTACGGGGCGGCCCCGCGCGACCCCGCCGTCTTCAGCGAGACCACCCAGCCCAAGTCGCTGCCCAGCGGTGGCTTCGCCAAGGACGTCATCGAGGTCGAGGGGTACGTACGTGGCTTCGCCCGGCGGCGTCCGGACGTGGCGGTGTGCGTCCTGCGGTTCGCCAACGTGCTCGGGCCGTGCGCGGACTCGCCGTTGGCCGAGTACTTCGCGCTGCCCGTGCTGCCCACGATCATCGGCTTCGACCCGCGGCTCCAGTTCGTGCACGAGGACGACGCGATCGAGGTGCTTCGAATCGGCGCGGGCGAGCCCCGGCGGGGCACGCTGAACAGCGGCACCTTCAACATCGCGGGTGACGGGGTGCTGCTGCTCTCACAGGCCGCGCGACGCCTCGGCCGCCCGACGCTGCCCCTGCTGTCGCCGACCGTCACGTGGCTCAGCTCGGTGCTGCGCGCCGCGGGGATCACCGACTTCTCGCCGGAGCAGATCCGGCTGCTCACCCACGGGCGGGTCGTGGACACCACGCAGATGCGCGAGACACTGGGATTCCAGCCCAAGCACAGCACCGCGGCGGCCTTCGCGGACTACGTGCGCAGCCGCGGGCCGGGGCTCCTGCCCCCCGAGGCCCTGGCCCGAACCGTCGACCGGCTCGCCGCGGCGCTCCCCGCCCGCGCCGCCGGCCAGAACTGAGGAGCGCAGTCACGATGGCGGACGCCAAGGTCATCCCGTTCGGTGAGGACCCCCGGGCCCGGCGCAAGGACGGCACGCGGGCGCCGCGTGCGCGGCGGGACCAGGCCCCGCTGCGGCCGGTACCACCGCCGCGCGCCGAGGACGAGCCGGCCGTGGAGCCGCCGGCGGCCGACGGCGGCGGAGACGACGGCTCGGGCGCGGCGCGGGCGGGGGCCGGGAGCTGGGAGCAGCGGCTGGCGGGCGGCCTCAACTTCCTGCGCCGCCGCATCACCGGCGACTACGAGGTGGACGACTTCGGCTTCGACGAGGAGCTGACCGACCAGGTCCTGATGTCGCTGCTGCGGCCGGTGTACGAGTCGTACTTCCGGGTCGAGGTGCGCGGCATCGAGCACGTGCCCAGCACCGGGGGCGCGCTGATCGTGGCCAACCACTCCGGGACGGTGCCGCTGGACGGGTTGATGCTCCAGGTCGCGGTGCACGACAACCATCCGGCCGACCGCCATCTGCGCCTGCTGGCCGCCGATCTCGTCTTCAAGCTGCCGGTCATCAGCGAGCTGGCGCGTAAGGCCGGCCACACGCTCGCGTGCGCCGAGGACGCGCAGCGCCTCTTGGAGCGCGGCGAGCTGGTCGGCGTGATGCCGGAGGGGTTCAAGGGGATAGGGAAGCCGTTCTCCGAGCGGTACAAGTTGCAGCGCTTCGGCCGCGGCGGCTTCGTCTCGACGGCGCTGCGGGCCCGGGTGCCGATCGTGCCCTGCTCCATCGTCGGTGCCGAGGAGATCTATCCCATGATCGGGAACTCCAAGACGCTGGCCCGGCTGCTCGGCTTCCCGTACTTCCCGATCACGCCGACGTTCCCGCTGCTCGGCCCGCTCGGCGCGGTGCCGCTGCCGACGAAGTGGACGATCCAGTTCGGCGAGCCGATCGCGACCGACGGGTACTCGCCGGAGGCCGCCGACGACCCGATGTTGATGTTCAACCTGACCGACCAGGTGCGCGAGACGATCCAGCACACCCTGTACAAGCTGCTCGTACGGCGGCGCTCCGTCTTCTTCTGAGCCTCCCGGGCCGACGTACGAGCATGTCGGCCCGGCGGGTGAAGACGGAGCGCCGGGGTGGTGATCGGGTGGGGCTCTCGGCGGGCTGGCGGGGCGTCAGTCGCTGGGGGACGGGGACGACTCGGACGGTTGCTGGGTGTCGAGCCCGAGCCCTGGGAGCAGGTCGGGCGGCAGCAGCGGTGGGATCGTGATGTCCGGCGTGGGCGTCGCGCTGGGGCTCTTCTCGGGCGCCGGCTGGGTGCTCTCGTCCACCGGCAGCTTCAACAGGCTGGGCCCGTCGAGCAGGCCGGGGCTCTCCTCGGCCGGAGTGGCGGAGGGGGCGGGAGCCTGCTCGTGCCGCCGCTCGGTGCGCTCCGGCTGCCTGGGCTTGGCGTGCCGCGGCGCGGAGTGGTCCGGTGACGCGGTGGGGGCGGCGCTGGGCGCGGTGGGCGCACGCTCGGCCTCGGGCTCCACGTCCTGGGGCTGTGGCGTGAGCAGCGACCGCAGCGGCTCGACGTCCAGGTCCATGGCCTCAAGGACCAGGCTCACCTGGTCACCCATGTCCTGGAGCGGGAGTGGGAGGCGCTCCCGGAGGGTGCTCCAACTCTGCCGGTTGCCACTGGTGAAGGTGGACAGGTCGCGGATCGGCCCGAGCGAGCCGTCGCGCCGGTGGACGTCGTGCAGCAGTCGGTGGCCCTCCGACGCCGCGTGGCGCATGCCCGAGAGGGCCTTGCGCATCTCGCCGAGCGACTCCTGGTCCATCTCGCCGGCGCGGCCCCGCTCCATGAGGCGCCGCGCCTCCTGGAGTCGGGTGGACGCCTGGTCCAGGTAGATCCGGCCACGGTCGGCGTCGTCGTCGGCCATGCCGCGCTTGAGATCCTCTATGCCCCGCTTGAGGCCGTAGAGCGAGTCGCCGGGCAGGGCGTCGGAGCTGGCCGTGGCCACTCCGCCGAACGCGCCCGCCGCGACGCCGACCGTCAGTCCCCCCGCCGCCAGCCCCTTCGACCATCGCGAGCGGGGGCGGAGTCTGCTGAGCGGGCTCGCCCGGTGGCTCCCCTTCCCGGTCTTTCCGGCCTTGGCGGCGCTGGCGCTCTTCCGGGCGGAGCGCGCCGAGCGCTGCTCGGGCACACGGGCGTCCTGGCCAGCGAAGGCCGACTCCATCGCGGCGATCAACTGGGCCCGCTGAACGGTTTTTGCTGCTGGGTCCATCTCCGGAGCTGGCAGTTCACCGAGCTCGTTGGTCAGGGCCAGCATGCGTCGGCGCTCGGCGCTTTCGGCCGCGCGCTCGGCTTGGTCGGTTGCCGTGCCCTGGTGTTCCTGCTCTTCCAGGGCCTGGGCGAAGGCGTGAGCCCGCCGGTGCGCCGATACGTTCGCGATCACGGGCGGCACCTCCTCTCGTCATGATGGTCGACTCCTCAGGGCGCCTTGGAGGTTGCACGCCTTGAGCGCCGCCACTCGATCGAGTGAGTAGTTGCGGGCATGGCGTGACCGCAGGGAGCCTGCATCCCGCACAACGAGCGGCGCGGCAGCCGGGTTACGCGGCCACGATGATCGGACCGCCGACTGGAGCAGGGGAGGATGACCTGCCGGCCCGCGGGTGCGGTGAGGGGAGTGGAGGAGGGTGCCGCCGGGGCTGGGGGTGGGGCGGCTCCGCTGGGACAGCGGTGACGGGGGACGAGGTGCGCCGTCGGGGCGCCGGGTGGGTCAGCGGGCGTCTTCGGGGAGCAGCCGGGCGAGGGTGCGCACCGCGCGGTACTGGAGGGTCTTGATGGCCCCTTCGTTCTTGCCCATCACGCGGGCGGTCTCGGCGACCGAGAGACCTTGCAGAAAGCGCAGCGTGACGCATTCCTGCTGTTGGGGGTTAAGTCTGCGGACCGCCTGGAGGAGGGCAGCGTTGGAGAGCGATTCGAGAACGGAGTCCTCGGGGCTGCGCTCGACCTCGTTGGCGTCGAGCATCTCGCCCGTGGTGACCTCGAGGCGGAAGCGGCTTGACTTGAAGTGGTCGGCGACGAGGTTGCGGGCGATGGTCACCAGCCAGGCGCCGAAATCGCGGCCCTGCCAGGTGAAGGTGCCGATGCGGCGCAGGGCCCGCAGGAAGGTCTCGCTGGTGAGGTCCTCGGCGGTGGCTCGGCCGCCGACGCGGTAGTAGATGTACCGGTAGACCGTGTCGGAGTACTGGTCGTAGAGGCGGCCGAAGGCTTCGGACTCGCCGGACTGGGCGCGCTCGACCAGTTCCATCATGCGGTGACTGTCGCTGTCGGCGCTGGGACGGCGGGTGGTCGCGGGAGAGGCGTTGCCGCGGGCTCGTCTTCCGACGGTCGCGCTTCCGTTGGCGACGGTGTAGCAGGGTGCTGCTGAGGCGGCGGGGACGGGTGTGGCGAATGCGGGGACAGCGGGTACGGCGTACGCGGTGGGGACGTAGCCGCGAAGGCGGTCGACGACCGTTTCGCGGAGCGTAGCCAGGCCCGAGGCGTCAACCCCGACGTGTGGGTACACGGGACTCCCAGAGGCAGAGCTTCCATCACGTGCAGTGCGGGACCGTTCACTCGTCGTAGGGACGTGTGGGTACCGGTTGCGTCTGAGGAGAATAACGCTTCGTATAGGTGACGCTACACCCAGTTGCTTAAATCGCCGTTTCCGTCCGCTCTGTGGTGCGTTGACGGCCAATCAGGAGTCGAACACTGATCGGTTGTTGATCGAAAAGCTTCGTAATCTGTTTAATTGCGGGGCGTGTTGTGGTAATCCGGGCACAACGGGACTGGCGGGAGGGGCGCGGGGGTAAGCAGTTTGGATTGGTCGAACCCGGCCGCCGATCACGGTGGGTGCCGTTCGCGGCCTGACGGCGAGGTCAGGCGCGTGGTCCGCGGGTGAGCGGGGGCGGGTGGGACGTGTGGTGACCGGCCGGCACGGGCGCGTCGTGACCGCGGGGGCACGGCCTGGGGGCGGTGATCGCTCTCCGTGACCGGGGGCGAGGTGAGGCGGCGCGTTGACCCCGCCGCACGCTGACGGTCACCCCCGCGCCCCGGCGGTCGGGTGGTGCGGCGCCACGCGGGGCCTTACGCCGTCAGTGGCACGCGGTACGCCCGAATGGGCTGTCGGTCGGCGGCACCCGCGTGAACCGTTGGTCCGCGCGGCCCGCGGCGCGGGCGGTCGGTTCGCGGCGCGCCGCGCGTAGGGGGCGGCCTCGTCTCGGGGCGGGGCCGCCGGGGTCAGCGGCGGCGGCGGTGCAGGGCGATGGCGGCTGCCGTGCCGCCCGCGGCGGCGCCGAGGCCGGCCGCGGCCGGGATGCCGATCTTGGCGGCCTTGCGGCCGGTGCGGTAGTCGCGCAACCGCCAGCCGCGCTCGCGGGCGTACTTGCTCAGCCGGGCGTCGGGGTTGACCGCGTACGGGTGGCCGACGAGCGAGAGCATCGGGATGTCGTTGGCCGAGTCGCTGTAGGCCGCGCAGCGCGCGAGGTCCAGGCCCTCGGCCGCGGCCAGGGCGCGGACGGCCTCGGCCTTCGCCGGGCCGTGCAGCGGCTCGCCGACCAGCTTGCCGGTGTAGACGCCGCCGACGGACTCCGCGACCGTGCCGAGCGCGCCGGTCAGGCCGAGGCGCCTGGCGATGATCGTGGCCGTCTCCACCGGGGCGGCGGTCACCAGCCAGACCTTCTGGCCCGCGTCCAGGTGGGCCTGGGCGAGCGCACGGGTGCCGGGCCAGATCCTTTCGGCCATGTACTCGTCGTAGATTTCCTCGCCGATGGACATCAGTTCCGAGACACGGTGGCCCTTGACGATGGACAGGGCGCTGTTGCGGGCGTCCTCCATGTGCGCGGGGTCCTCGACGCCCGCGAGTCGGAACCAGGTCTGCTGCCAGGCGAAGCGGGCGAGTTCGCGCTTGCGGAAGAAGTGGCGCTTATAGAGGCCGCGACCGAAGTGAAAGAGCGCGGCACCCTGCATCACCGTGTTGTCGAGGTCGAAGAAGGCGGCGGCGTGGTGATCTCCGGGGACGGGGAATTCGGGTTCCGCGGCCGCCGGGGGCGCTTCCACGGCCGCGCCCGAGGGCGCCTCGCCGAGTTCCGACGCGCTTTTTCGTGCTGCCTCCGCCGCGGCTTCGCCGGCCAGCACACTGCGTGCGGTAGCCGAGCGCCTGCGGGGAGTGAGCCATCCTAGAGCCGCCATAGCGCGAGCATAGCCAGATGGGCCGGTCCATCCGGAGTCGGGATGATTCGCGGAGCGTGAACATTCCACTACGGGAATTTCCGTGCGGCGGGTCCGTTCCGGCGTTCCGTCGCGGATGCCGTCTTGCGGATGTGCTCCCTGCTCAGCGCGGGTGCGGGCGGCGCCGCCCGGTCGCTGGCGGCCTTGCGGCGCCTTGCTCGGCTGCCCGGTGTGGGCGGTGCTCAGCCGCCGAGTGCCTTGCGGAGTCGGTCCGGCTGGACGCGCCAGAAATCGTGCTGGGCACCGTCGACGAGGATGACCGGGATCTGTTCCCAGTACTTCCGGTACAGCTCCTCGTCCTGGGTGATGTCTTTCTTTTCCCACGCGGCGCCGAGTTCGGCGCAGACTTTCTCGATCACCTGTTGTGCGTCATCACACAGATGGCAGCCGGGTTTGCCGATCAGCGTCACGGTGCTCTCGGCGGGGTTCTTGCGGCCTGATCGGCGTAGCAGCGGGCTCATGTTCGCCATTGTGCCGCCGTTCGTCGGGTGCGTATGCGCGATGTCCGACGGGTTCGAAGTCGGTGCGCGGTGGATTACCATCGTGGGCGATTTGTTGGCATCCGGGGGCATAGCGGTGAGGAGTGTGGGCGCGTGCTCCCGTTGTCGACCCCGCGGGCCCTTCGGGAAAGCGGTGAACGGTGTGAACGGCGTGGCCCGGGTGGCGGTTCCGGAATCGGCTCGAAAGGGCGCGTGACACCGGTCACTTTGCTCGGACAAAGCGGACACCATCTTTGTGCACGCGTTCACAAAGGCATAGCCTGCACTTCACGGGGCGGTCCTGGGACGGGCCGTCCGCAGCCCCGCTCTACCCGCAGGAGCACCGTGGCAACTGGCCGAACTCACCGACCGGCGACCCGAAGCCGAGGGATCCCCGAGGCCACCGTCGCCCGGCTTCCGCTGTATCTGCGCGCGTTGACCGCGCTCTCCGAGCGCTCGGTTCCCACGGTCTCCTCCGAGGAGTTGGCCGCCGCCGCCGGGGTCAACTCGGCGAAGCTGCGCAAGGACTTCAGCTACCTGGGCTCGTACGGCACCCGTGGGGTCGGCTACGACGTGGAGTACCTCGTCTACCAGATCTCCCGTGAGCTCGGCCTCACCCAGGACTGGCCCGTCGTCATCGTCGGCATCGGTAACCTCGGCGCCGCGCTGGCCAACTACGGCGGGTTCGCGTCGCGTGGCTTCCGGGTGGCCGCGCTCATCGACGCGGACCCGGCGATGGCGGGCAAGCCCGTCGCGGGCATCGCCGTGCAGCACACCGACGAGCTTGAGTCGATCATCAGCGACAACGGGGTCTCCATCGGCGTGATCGCCACCCCGGCCGGGGCCGCCCAGCAGGTCTGCGAGCGCCTGGTCGCCGCCGGCGTGACCTCCATCCTCAACTTCGCGCCGACCGTGCTGTCCGTGCCGGACGGCGTGGACGTGCGCAAGGTCGACCTCTCCATCGAACTGCAGATCCTCGCCTTCCACGAGCAGCGCAAGGCGGGCGAGGAGGCGGCCCAGGACGCCGCGCAGGCCGGGGCCACGGCGCCGGCGCCCGCGCGCGCCAGCCGCGTGCTGCCCGACGCCGCCGCCACCCCCGCGACGGCCGCCACCGGCCCCGCGACCGGGGCCGCCACCGCGCCCGTGGCCAGCGCCGACGCGCGGGACAACCAGGGACCTGACGGGGACGTGCCCGCCGTGATGCCGGCATGAGCCTGCTGGTCGTCGGACTGAGCCACCGCAGCGCCCCGGTGAGCGCGCTGGAGCGCGCCGCGCTGCCGGCCGAGCAGCGCGCCAAGCTGGCGCAGGACGCGCTCGTCGCCGAGCCCGCGGTCGAGGCGGCGGTGCTGTCCACCTGCAACCGGGTGGAGCTGTACGCCGACGTGGACAAGTTCCACGCGGGCGTCGCCGAGCTGTCCACGCTGCTCGCGCGACACACCGGCGTGCCGCTGGACGAGCTGACGCCGTACCTGTACGTGCACTACGAGGACCGGGCCGTGCACCACCTGTTCACGGTGGCCTGCGGGCTCGACTCGATGGTGGTCGGCGAGGGGCAGATCCTCGCCCAGATCAAGGACGCGCTCGCGCTCGGGCAGGAGCTGCACACCGCGGGCCGGCTGCTCAACGACCTGTTCCAGCAGGCGCTGCGGGTGGGCAAGCGGGCGCACAGCGAGACCGGTATCGACAAGGCCGGGCAGTCGCTGGTCACCTTCGGTCTCGAACAGCTCGCCGAGGACGCTTCGGTGGAGCGGTGGGCGGCGGGCAAGCGTGCCCTGGTGATCGGCGCGGGCTCGATGTCCTCGCTGGCCGCCACCACGCTGGCGCGCGCCGGGGTCGCCGAGGTCGCGGTGGCCAACCGCACCCTGGAGCGGGCCGAGCGGCTCGCGACCTCGCTGGCCGAACAGGCCCGTAGCCATGGCATGGACCTGGCCAATGGTTCGGTCAATGGCCAGGGCAACGATCTTCCCGGGGCCGCCTCGCCGGGGCACGGCAGCGCGTTCGGGCCCGCCGCCGGGGTGGCCGGGCTGGTGGCCGTACCGGACCAGCCGCACCACGCGTGCGTCGCCGGCGTGCCCACGCCGGACGGCACCTGCTCCGCGCTGCCGGCCGACATCGACGAGGCCGGGGTCGTGGCGCCGGCACGCGGTGCCTGGCGGGCCGGCCTGGTGGCCCGCGCGGTGCCGATGACCGAGGTCGCGGCCGAGCTCGCCGCGGCTGACATCGTCGTCTCGTGCACCGGCGCGACCGGGCTCGTGCTGGACGCGGAGGCGCTGCGCGCGGCGGTCGGCCAGCGCCCCGACCGGCCGCTGGCCCTGCTCGACCTGGCCATGCCACGGGACATCGACGCCGCGGCGCACCGCCTGGACGGCGTACGCCTGGTGGACATCGAGTCGCTCGCCGAGGCGTCCGCGGACGCTCCGATGGCCGCCGACGTGGACCAGGTCCGGGCGATCGTCTCGGCCGAGGTCACCGCGTTCGGCGCCGCCCAGCGCGCCGCGCACATCACGCCCACCGTGGTCGCGCTGCGCACGATGGCGGCCTCCGTGGTGGCCAGCGAGATCTCCAGGCTGGACGGGCGACTGCCCGATCTTGACGACAAGCAACGCGCGGAGATCACCCAAACCGTCCGCCGTGTGGTCGACAAGCTGCTGCACGCGCCGACGGTGCGGGTCAAGCAGCTCGCGGCCACGCCGGGCGGGGCCGGTTACGCCGACGCCCTGCGCGAGCTCTTCGACCTCGACCCGGAGGCGGTCGCGGCCGTCAGCCGGGCCGATGGGAACCACCCGAAGCGAGGACGGGCATGACCGACAGCACACTCCCCACCCCCGATCGCGCGGCGGGCCCACCGGGTTCGGCCGCCGACGGCAGCGGTGGCGTCGGTTCCGGCGCCCCGCTGCGACTCGGCACCCGGCGCAGCGCGCTGGCCATGGCGCAGTCGGGCCAGGTCGCCGCGGCCGTGGAGCGGGTCACCGGCCGCCCGGTCGAGCTGGTGGAGATCACCACGTACGGCGACACCTCGCGTGAGCACCTGGCGCAGATCGGTGGCACCGGCGTGTTCGTCTCCGCGCTGCGCGACGCGCTGCTCGGCGGCGCGATCGACTTCGCCGTGCACTCCCTCAAGGACCTGCCGACCGCCGACGCTCCCGGCCTGGTGCTGGCCGCCGTGCCGCCGCGCGAGGACCCGCGTGACGCCCTGGTGGCGCGCGACGGCCTCGGGTTCGAGGCGCTGGCCGCCGACTGCGCCGCGGCCGGTCGCGTCGCGCGCGTCGGCACCGGCTCGCCGCGCCGGATGGCCCAGCTCAACGCGTGGGCCCGGGCGCACGGACTGGCCGTGGAGACGGTCCCGATCCGCGGCAACATCGACACCCGGATCGGCTTCGTCCGCTCCGGTGAGCTGGACGCCGTGGTGTTGGCCGCGGCTGGCCTGAACCGCGTCGGACGGATCGGGGAGGCGACCGAGATCATCGACGCCGACACGATTCTGCCCGCCCCCGGCCAGGGGGCGCTGGCGATCGAGTGTGCCGCCTCGCACCCCGTGCACGGCACCGCGCTCGTC
Source organism: Streptomyces buecherae (assembly GCF_014295035.1). Classification (GTDB taxonomy): domain Bacteria; phylum Actinomycetota; class Actinomycetes; order Streptomycetales; family Streptomycetaceae; genus Streptomyces; species Streptomyces youssoufiensis. Next base: position 3,731,419 of record NZ_CP060404.1, on the reverse strand, counting down.
GCCCAACTCGCCGAACTCGACGATCCGCTGACGCGGGCCGCCGTGACCGCCGAGCGATCTCTGCTCGCCGCCCTGGAGGCCGGCTGTAGCGCACCTGTGGGGGCGCTGGCCGACTTGTTGGGCGACGGGCAGGCTATGACCGAAATGCGCCTACGGGGCGTCGTCGGCACGACCGACGGCTCCGCGCTGGTGCAGATGTCCACCACTGGTCCCGTACCCACCTCTTCCTCTCGCAGCGCGACGGACGACGCCGTGACCCCCGCGACACTGGGGCGCGAACTTGCCGCTGACATGCTCGCGAAGGGTGCGGCCGGTCTTATGGGGGAGCGAGCACTTTGAACCCCACCGCCCCGAACCACCCCGGCTGCGGGCACGTCACCTTCCTCGGTGCCGGGCCAGGCGATCCGGGCCTGCTGACGCTGCGCGCCGTGGAGGCACTGGCTACAGCCGATGTGCTGATCGCCGACGCGCAGGTGCTCGACGTGGTGCGTCCGCATGTACGGCCGAATGTCGCGGCCGACGCGCAGAGCGCACTACGGCAGACCGAGGCTGACGGCGCGTCAGTGACCGCCGGAGTCCCGGTGCTTAGGGATACCGCCAATCTTGTCATGGTGGCCGCGCGCGGCGGCAAGCGGGTCGTCCGTGCGGTCGCCGGCGACCCGGGGCTCGACGGCGACGCCGCCGACGAGATGCTGGCCTGCGCCGCCGAGTCCATCGCCTTCGAGGTGGTGCCCGGCGTCGCGGCGGCGGTCGGCGTGCCCGCGTACGCCGGGGTGCCGCTGCGCGACGCGCAGGGCACGGACGTGCGGTTCGTCGACGCCCGGCACGCCGACGAGCGCTGCTGGGGCGAGGTCGGCGCCAGCGACGGCACCGTCGTGGTCACCGCCACGCTGGAGACGGTCGCCGCCGCCGCCGGCGAGCTGGTGGCCGCGGGCCGCAAGCCGGACACGCCGCTCGCGGTGACCGTCGCGGGCACCACCACGCGGCAGCGCACCTGGACGGCGACGCTCGGCACGATCGCGCAGGTCTTCAAGTCGGGCAAGGTGCTGCCGTCGGCCGACGGCGGGCAGCCCGTGATAGCCGTGGTCGGCGAGCGCGGCGCGGCCGAGCGGCGCGACCGACTGTCGTGGTTCGAGTCCAAGCCGCTGTTCGGCTGGAACGTGCTCGTGCCGCGCACCAAGGAACAGGCCGCCTCGCTCTCCGACCAACTGCGCTCCTACGGGGCGGTGCCCAGCGAGGTGCCGACCATCGCCGTGGAGCCGCCGCGCACCCCGCAGCAGATGGAGCGCGCCGTCAAGGGCCTGGTCACCGGGCGCTACGAGTGGATCGCGTTCACATCGGTCAACGCGGTCAAGGCGGTGCGCGAGAAGTTCGAGGAGTACGGGCTCGACGCGCGCGCCTTCGCCGGCATCAAGGTCGCCGCGGTCGGCGAGCAGACCGCGAGGTCGCTGGTCGAGTTCGGCGTCAAGCCGGACCTGGTGCCCAGCGGCGAGCAGTCGGCGGCCGGGCTCCTGGAGGACTGGCCGCCGTACGACCCGGTCTTCGACCCGATCGACCGCGTCTTCCTGCCGCGGGCCGACATCGCCACCGAGACGCTGGTGGCCGGACTGATCGAGCTGGGCTGGGAGGTGGACGACGTCACCGCGTACCGGACGGTGCGCGCGTCGCCGCCGCCGGCCGAGACCCGCGAGGCCATCAAGGGCGGCGGCTTCGACGCGGTGCTGTTCACCTCGTCGTCGACCGTGCGGAACCTCGTCGGCATCGCGGGCAAGCCGCACAATGTCACCGTCATCGCCTGCATCGGCCCGGCCACCGCGAAGACCGCGGAGGAGCACGGGCTGCGGGTGGACGTGCTGTCGCCCGAGCCCTCGGTGCACAAGCTGGCCGAGGCGCTCGCCGAGTTCGGGGCGGCGCGGCGGGCCGCCGCCATCGAGGCCGGGGACCCGGTCACGCGCCCGAGCGAGCGACGGCCCGGATCGCGTAGGAGGGCACGCTCTTGATGGACCACGGCAGCTTCCCCGGGGTCAGGCCCCGCCGGTTGCGTACGACCCCCGCCATGCGCCGCATGGTGGCCGAGACCCGGCTGGACCCGGCCGAGCTGATCCTGCCGGCGTTCGTCCGCGAGGGCGTCAGCGAGCCGGTGCCGATCGCGTCGATGCCGGGCGTCGTGCAGCACACCCGGGACACGCTGCGCAAGGCCGCCGCCGAGGCGGTGGCCGCCGGGGTCGGCGGGATCATGCTGTTCGGCGTGCCGGAGGACGCGAAGAAGGACGCCGTCGGCACGCCCGGCACCGACCCGGACGGCATCCTGCAGGTCGCGCTGCGGGACGTGCGGGCCGAGGTCGGCGACGACCTGGTGATCATGTCGGACCTGTGCCTGGACGAGCACACCGACCACGGCCACTGCGGCGTCCTGGACGCCGAGGGCCGGGTGGACAACGACGCGACCCTGGAGCGGTACGCGCAGATGGCCCGCGCCCAGGCGGACGCGGGCGCGCACACGGTCGGGCCCAGCGGCATGATGGACGGCCAGGTCCGGGTGATCCGCGAGGCGCTGGACGGCGCTGGCCACCAGGACGTGTCGATCCTGGCGTACACCGCCAAGTACTCCTCGGCCTTCTACGGGCCGTTCCGGGAGGCGGTCGGCTCCTCGCTCCAGGGGGACCGCAAGACCTACCAGCAGGACCCGGCCAACGCCCGCGAGGCGCTGCGCGAGCTGTCCCTCGACGTCGCCGAGGGCGCGGACATGGTGATGGTCAAGCCGGCGCTGCCGTACCTGGACATCCTGCGCCAGATCGCGGACGCCTCGCAGGTGCCGGTCGCGGCGTACCAGATCTCCGGTGAGTACGCGATGGTCGAGGCCGCCGCCGCCAACGGGTGGATCGAGCGGGACCGGGCGATCATGGAGACGCTGACGTCCGTGCGGCGGGCCGGCGCGGACATGATCCTCACCTACTGGGCCTCGGAGGTCGCCGGCTGGCTGCGCGGCGGACGCTGACGGCCCGACCGGGGGCGACGTCCTGACACCGCCCCGGACCGGCTCGCGCTGGGCCCCGCCCCCTCGGCACGTCCGAGGGGGCGGGGCCTTCGTCGTGTGGGCGGCGGCCGGGGCGGGGGCGGTGGTGGCGTCTCGGGGACGGGTTGTCGCGCGGCCGTTGCGCTGTGGGCGATTGCGCTGTGGGCGTGCGGGGCTTTCGCGCCGGCGTCGTCGGGGGCAGGGTCGGACGCATGAGACTGCTGATGCTGGGTGGGACGGAGTTCGTGGGGCGCGCCGTGACGGAGGCGGCGCTGGCGCGGGGTTGGGAGGTCACGGTCTTCCACCGGGGGCGCCACGCGGCGCCGCCCGGGGCCGAGACGCTGCTCGGCGACCGGACGGCCGAGGGCGGGCTCGCGGCCCTGACCGAGGGGGCGGCGGCTGGGCGCGCCTGGGACCTGGTGGTGGACACCTGGTCCAAGGCGCCGGCCGCGGTGCGGGACACGGCTCGGGTGCTGGCCGGCCGGGTGGGGCGGTACGTCTACGTCTCCAGCGGCTCGGTGTACCGGTACCCGTCGGTGGCCGGGCACGACGAGAGCTGGCCGGTGGTGGACGGCTCGCCGGACGACGGCGACGCCGTGGACTACGCGCGGGCCAAGCGGGGCGGTGAGCTGGCCGTGCTCGACGCGTTCGGCGAGCGGGCGCTGCTGGTGCGGGCCGGGCTGATCCTCGGCCCGTACGAGAACATCGGGCGGCTGCCGTGGTGGCTGGGGCGGATGGCGCGGGGCGGGACCGTGTTGGCGCCGGGCCCGCGGGAGTTGGCCCTGCAGTACGTGGACGTGCGGGACCTGGCCGCCTGGTGCCTGGACGCGGGCGCGGCCGGGCTCGGCGGCCCGTACAACGTGATCAGCCCGGCGGGGCACGCCACCATGGGCGAGCTGCTCACGGCGTGCGCGCGGGTGACCGGCGGTGGCGCGACGCTGCGCTGGCTGGACGCGGGGGCGGTGCTGGCCGCGGGCATCGAGCCGTGGACGGAGCTGCCGGTGTGGGCGGCGGCGGGCGAGCTGTACGACGCGCTGCACCGTACGGACGTGTCCCGGGCGGTGGCGGCGGGGCTGCGCTGCCGGCCCGTGGAGCAGACGGTGGCCGACACCTGGCGCTGGCTCCAGGACATCGGCGGGGTCGCCCCGCACCGCCCGGACCGTTCCCGGGTGGGCCTGGACCCGGCGAAGGAGGTGCGGGCGCTGCGCGCGGCGGCGGGCGAGGGCGGCGGGGGCGCGGGCCAGGGGCGAAGTCCGGTCCCGGGCTGAGCGGGCGCCCGGCCCGGGCCGGTGGCCGGGCGGGGGAGGGGGTTGAAGGGGTGCGGGCCCGGTCTCGGGTTGAGCGGAGGCCCGGGCGGGGCTCGTGACGGAGGGGGTGCAGGCCCGGGCCGGGGCGGGGCTCGTGACGGAAGGGGCGCGGGCCCGGGCCGGGCGGGTGTCCGGCGGGCCGGTCGCCCGGCGTTCGCTGGCCCGGCGGGATGTGGGCCGGTGGGGTGTGGGCCGGCGGGGAGGGTGGCTGGTGGGCGGGGGTGTGCGGGGGATGTCAGAGGTGGGGGTTAGGGTCCCGGCCATGACCGAACCTTCGTACCTCCAGACCACCCGGGCCGGTGACGACGCGATAGCCGTTCCCTAAGCGGAGTTCGCCCGCGACGACCTGGCGAACAAGCCCTTCGACGCGGCGATGTTGGCGGCGTTCGCGCACGTGGTGCGGGCCGGCGGGGGCGGTCTCGTGGCGGAGGTGGGGACCGGGCCGGGCCGGGTGGCGGCCCATCTGCACGGGCTCGGGCTCGACGTGTTCGGCGTCGACCTGTCCCCCGAGATGGTCGCGTTGGCCCGGCGCACCTACCCGGGGCTGCGGTTCGTCGAGGGGCAGATGGCCGAACTCGACCTGGCGGACGGCGCGCTGGCCGGGCTGGTGGCCTGGTACTCGGTCATCCACACGCCGCCCGAGCTGGTGCCCACGGTGCTGGCCGAGTTCCACCGGGTACTGGCGCCGGGCGGCCACGCGCTGCTCGCCTTCCAGGTGGGCGACGAGCCGCTGCACCTGTCGGAGGCGTTCGACCGGTAGATCGCGCTGGACTTCCACCGCTGACAGCCGGACCGCATGACGGCGCTGCTGGCCGACGCCGGGCTCGACGTGCGGGCCACGTTGGTGCGCGAGGCCGAGCCGACCGAGCGCACCCCGCAGGCGTACCTGCTGGCGCGCAAGGCGGCGGACGGCCAGGGTGAGGGGGCGGACGCGGTGAGTTAGCGAGGGCGAGCAGGGCGGGCCGCTCTCCCGGCCCGCCCCGTCCCGCGCGGGTGCGTCGCTAGTCGATGAACTCCACGTACGGGTAGCGCGGCGACGGCGCGTCGAGCAGCGGCTGCGGGCGGCGCAGCAGGTGTTGGGTGAAGAACGCCGTCAGGTAGGCGCGGCGGGTGGCGACGAAGCCGGCCGGGTCGAGCGAGCCGATCAGCCCCATCGCCTCGTCGCGCACGCCGAACTCCCGGTCGAGGACGGGCAGTAGGTGCATGAAGTCGGTGTACGACAGGTGGCCGGCCCCCTTCGACCACAGGTCGCGCTTCCAACCGGGCGAGTTCTCCCACAGCGCGGCGAGCCCGACGGCGAGCGGGCTGCGGTGGTGGAAGGGCTCGCCGCCGCTCTCGCCGAACATGCCGCACATGAGCAGGAACGGCTGTCGCAGGCCGGCCTGCGCGGCGGCGGTGGGCCGGCCCCCGCCCTGGACGAGCGGGCCGTCCTGGAGGGCGCCCGCGCGGATGCGACGGTCGGCCAGCATCGCGTCGAAGAGACCGGAGGGGCCGATGGAGTGCCCGTAGCCGCCGATCCGGTGCGGGTCGACGGCGCGGGCCAGGCCGCGCGGCAGCGGCCGGCCGGCGGCGTCCGGGTTGCGCCCGCGGGCCAACCCCGTCACCTGGTCCACGACGAACCGCAGGTCGGCCGTCCGGGTGGCGATGGCGACGCGCACCATCTCGGCGTCCGGCAGCTCCGTCAGGAGCGGGGAGATGGTGTGCAGGCGGCCGTCGGGGAACTCGACGGCCATCGCCTCGTACGTGTGGTCCACGCTGACCACGACGAAGCCGTGGCTGGCCAACTCCGCGACGACGACGGTGTCGGTGTCGCGGGACGACTGGAAGCCGGGCGTGTAGAGGACCACCGGGCGCGGGCGCGCGCTCGGCGCGACGGGCGGACCGGCGGTCGCGTGGGTGCCGATGTCCGCCCAGTTCAGGGCGGATGCCGGCAGGCCGAGTTGGGTTTCGCCGTACGCGTCGAGGACGGCGGCCAGGCCGGGCGTGACGTACGGGGCCCGCGGGGCGTCCGCGCCGGCGCGCGCCGGGTACCAGACGCTGACCATCAGCTCCCGGGGGCGGTTCGGCTCCTCGGTCCAGCGCTCGGTGCGGGTGTGGTCGACGAGGTGCAGGTGGGTGGTGCCGACCGGGTGCGGCCCGGTCGGGGCCGGCAGGTCGAAGCGGAACGCGCCGCTCCGGGGCGCGGCCGACGCCGGGGCCGCCAGCGGGAGCGGCAGGGCGGCGGCGAGGCCCGCCGCGGCGACGCCACCGAGAACGGCGCGCCGGGGGAGCGGGCGGGAGCGGGACGCGCGGGGCGCGTCGGGCGCGAGGGGTATGGGGGGCGTGGTGCGGGTGTTCCTCAGGGGGTGGTTCATGTGCTGTGACCTTCTGCTGGGTGCGAAGGCCGGGCCGCCGGGCGGCCCGGCCCTGGGCGGGCCACCCGGCGCCTGCCAGCGGCCGGGCGTGGACTGGCCCCGGCCCGATGGGGGGCCGGGGCCAGCGGGATCAGCCGCGACGAGGCCAGCCGCGACGAGGCCAACCGTGACGAGGCCAGCCGTGGTGCCTGCCCGCCGGTCGTGGTGCCGCGACCGGGGTGTCCTGGTCTCCCGGCGTCAGCGCGTGGCGGTCCAGGAGTGGGCGACGTCCACGATCAGGTGGTTGGCGGTCTGCGTCACCCGGAACGGGAGCCTGGCGCGGACGCCGAGGCCGATCTGGGTGTCGCCCTCGAAGCTGCTGCCGAAGCGGGCGTCCTTGAAGGTCTTGAACCCGGTCAGGTTCACGCCGGGCAGCGGCTGGCCGGCCCGGCCCTGGTAGGTGGCGCCGCCGGTCTGCGGGTCGTAGCTCGGTGCCGCGGCGCGCACCTCCAGTATGGCGCCGCCGCCGACCTTGATCAGGTCGCCGGAGCCGTCCTGGCGCAGCTCGTCGACGTAGCCGACGCGGTAGCCGATCGGCTGGTCGTCGGTGCCGCGCACGTCGAAGACCAGGCGGTCGAAGCAGGCGTGCTGACCGGCCCTGATGTTCTCCAGCGGGCGGTAGTTGGTCGGCTCGGCGGTCTTGTCGCCGCTGCCCCAGATCGGGTCGCACGGCGCGTCCGTGCCGCTGCCCCAGATCGGGTCGCGGTCGGTGTCGGCCGTCGTGGCCGGTGGCGTGGCAGCGTTGGCCGTAGTGACGGTCGCCGCCAGACCGGCGCTCGCCAGCACGATCGCGGCCAGTGCAGTGCCCCACCGTCGCATTTGCTTACCCCCATGTAGATGTTGATCACGCGCGCGTTGTGCGGTCGTGCTTTCGGGTAAGTGACGAGCCGCCTGCCCAAAAGGTTGCCCGCCAGGCCGTGGCCGCGTGGCGCGTTCGGACCCCCAACGGAGCGTGCGAAAAGCAGAATTGGCACGTCGACGGTTCAGCGCGCGCTGGCGCGCATACGCCGCCCCGGGCGCGCCCGACGGTCACCACGCCGCCCCGACGCGCCGCCCCGTGCGTCACCGTCGGAGATCGCAAAGTCCCCTCTCCGTACGGAGGTTGAGGCCGCTCTCCCTTTGGGCGAGCCGTGATCGTCACCGCGCGAGAACGCCCATCCAGTGGGCAACTGTGCCGATGCGCAAGGGGGATAACCGCCCCATGTTCTTTCGTTCTGGCACCACTGGTCCGGGGCCTGGTTCCGGGAGAGTGTCGGCGGCATGGCGTACCCACAGAACGAGAACGGCCGGAACCCGCGCGGCGACGGCGGGCCCGGCGCACGTACGGAGCGCGGCCCGGGCGGCCCCGAGACCCAGGCCGGGCCCGGGTCGGAGCCCGTAACCAAGACCGGGTCCGGCTCCAGGCCCGCGAGCGCGATCACTTCCATGCCCCGGGCCGCCGCCCCCGCGTCGCCCTACCGGCCCGCGCGCCGGGCCGTGCCCCGGGGACGGGTCGCCCGGTGCGCCGTGCCGGCGTTGGGGCTCGTGCTCGCCGCGTCCCTGCTCGGCGCGGCGAACCCGGCCGAGGCGGCGCGCCCGACGGGGGCACCCGGCGCGTCCGGTGCGCCCGGCGCGCGGGGTGGCGAGGCGTTGGACTGGCAGCGGTGCGCGATCGAGGGCGCGGACCCGCGACAGGAGTGCGCCACCGTCAGGGTGCCGCTCGACTACGCCCGCCCGAACGGCCGGCAGATCGACATCGCCGTCTCCCGCATCCGCAGCGAGCAGCCGGGGGACCGGCGCGGCGCCCTGCTCCTGATCCCCGGCGGCCCCGGCAACTCCGGCCTGAACGGGCCGTCCAGCAAGGGGCAGCGGCTGCCGAGCGGCGTGCGCGGCGCGTACGACCTGATCGGGTTCGACCCGCGGGGCGTGGGCAGCAGCACCCCGGTGACCTGCGACCTCCCGCACGAACAGCTCGCCACGGTCAACCTGCGCGCCTGGCCCGACGCGGACGGTGGGCTCACCGGGCCGGTGACCCGGGCTCGTACCATCGCCGAGACCTGCGCCCGCGACGGCGGCGAACTGGCCCGCCACATCAGCACCCGCAACGAGGCCCGGGACATCGACCGCATCCGGCGGGCGCTGGGCGAGGACAAGCTCTCCGCGTGGGGCCACTCGTACGGCACGTACGCCGGGTCCGTGTACGCGCGGATGTTCCCCGACCGCACCGACCGCTGGGTGCTCGACAGCAACGACGACCCGAACCCGCGGCGGGTGGCGCGGCAGTGGCAGGCGAACTACGCGGTCGGCGTCGAGGACTCGTTCCCCGCCTTCGCGGCCTGGGCGACCGACCCCGCCAACGGGCCCGTCGTGGCCGACCGGCCCGAACAGGTGCGCCCGCTGTTCCTGCGGCTGGCCGCCGAGTTGGACCGCGACCCGCTGCCGTGGCCGGGCGCCAACCCCGACCGGCTCACCGGCAACCACCTGCGCCAGGTGATGCTGGACAGCCTGGGCAACCCGGCGCGGTTCGCCTTCCTGGCCCAGGTGGTCAACGCGGTGCGCACCGGCGGCGCGCTGCCCGCGCCGGGGGCGCAGCCGTCCGACGCGTTCCTGCGCAACAACATCGCGGTGGCCGTCGCCACCATCTGCAACGACGTCTCCTGGCCGCGCTCGCTGCCCACCTACGAGCGGAACGTGGCCCGCGACCGGGCCCGGCACCCGCTCACGGCCGGCATGCCGGCCAGCGTCATGCCGTGCGCGTTCTGGCCGTACGCGCCGCGCGAGCCCGCGACACGGATCACCGACCGTGGCCCGGCCAACGTGCTGCTCGTACAGAACCTGCGCGACGTGTCGACGCCGCACTCCGGCGCGCTGCGACTGCGGAGCGCCTTCGGCGACCGGGCGCGCATGGTGTCGGTGGACGCGACGGGGCACGGCGCGTACATGGCGGTCGACGGCAACGCCTGCGGCGACCGCCTGGTGACCGACTTCCTGGTCGCGGGACGGCGGCCGGCGCACGACGTGACCTGCCCCGACGCGGCGGATATTCCGTCGAACCGGAGGGCGGGCTGAGGCAGGATGAGGCGCGGCCACGCGCCGACAGCCCGCCACCCCCCCGCCCGAAGGACGTGTCCATGCCCGACCAGAACCCGCGACAGGCCGAGCGGCAGCCGGCGGGGATCGAGATCCCCGATCCCACCATGCTGCACCCGCTGCCCGAACACGAGCGGGTGGTGCTGCTGAAGCCGCTGGTCACCGACCCGCGCATCGAGATCGGGGAGTTCACGTACTACGACGACCCCGATCACGCGGAGTCCTTCCAGGAACGCAACGTGCTGTACGCGTACGGGCCCGAGCGGCTGGTCATCGGCAGGTACTGCGCGCTTGCCACCGACACCAGGTTCGTCATGGCGGGCGCCAACCACGCCACGCACGGCGTGTCCACGTTCCCGTTCACCATCTTCGGCGGGACGTGGGCGGAGCGCACGGCCCACGTGTTCGCGGAGATCGAGAGCCGGGGTGACACCGTGGTCGGCAACGACGTGTGGTTCGGGCGGGGCGTGACGGTGATGCCGGGCGTGACCATCGGCGACGGCGCGATCGTCGCCACCGGTTCCGTGGTCGTCTCCGACGTGCCGCCGTACACGATCGTCGGGGGCAACCCGGCCCGTACCGTCAAACAGCGGTACGCGGACGAGGACGTCGAGCGGCTGCTGCGGGCGGCCTGGTGGAACTGGCCGTTGGAGACGGTCACGGAGCACGTGCACACGATCATGACCGGCAGCCCGGCCGACATCGAGGCCATCGCGGCCGGGCTCCCCACGGCCTGACGGGGCCCGACCGCCCCCGCTGCCACCTGACCCGCCCGCGGCCTGGCCTCGGGCGGGTCGGGCTTGGGCCGTCGCCGGGTCAAGGGCCTGGGAGCGGGCCGGCCGTGTACGTCGCGAGGCGGAAGCGCCGGCGGTTGTGGGGGAGTTGCACGGCGGTCGGGTCCAGCAGGTCCACCAGTTGGACCAGGGCGTTCTGGAGCGCCTCAAGCCGGGCCAGGGCCGGGGTGGGGTCGACGGCGAGCCGGTCCACGTCCTCCAGCAGGTGCGTGAACCACGCGCGGAAGACCTCGTCCTGGTCCAGACGGCGAGAGAACTCCGCGTACCCCAGGCACCAGCGCTGCCCGGGAACGCTGTCCGGGTGGACCATCAACTCGCCGATCGCGCGCTGGTGGGCGCGGAAGACCCGCAGCTCGTTGCTGGTCTCGGAGATCCTGCCGACGAGCGTGCTGATCTCCCCCAACTGCCGCATGATCCGCCGGTTGGTGCGGCTGCCGCCCAGGTTGAGGAACTGGATGTCCCGGCGCAGGATCTCCGCCCACCCCAGGTACTCCGCGAGCACGAACACGGTGCTGCGCCGCGCGTACTCGGCCTCCGTCGGCGTGCCGTGGGTCAGGAAGGCCGTCAGGTAGCCGGAGTAGCCGAGGGAGGGGGTGTGGTCGACGACGTGGCCGCGCAGGATGTTGTAGATCCGGCTCTGTAGGTCGTAGGCGGCGAGCGCGAGGGACGAGCCGTACCGCTCCATGTAGTTGCGTTCCGTTCGCGCGTTCAGCCGGCGCTGCTGCCAGTAGCCGAGCAGGCCGGTCAGGCCCGCCCCGACCACGGCGACGACCGCCGACACCACGGACACCGAATCCAACGCCGTCTCCCCCCGCGCCCGCCGCACTCTTTTCCCCGCCCGCCCGCCCCCGCCCGCTCGTCGCGGCACGACGCGCGGACGGGTCGCCCCCGATGATGACGCCTGGCGCACCGGCGGTGGTTCGCGGGTGGCTCAGCGCGCGGGGTGGCGGTGGCGTACGCCGCGTCGCCACACGTCGGTGAGGGCGGCGATCGCGGAGACGTCCCGCGTCGGGTCGCCCTCCACGAGCAGCAGGTCGGCACGGAGGCCGGGGGCGATCCGGCCACGGTCGGTCAGGGCGAAGTGGCGCGCGGGCAGGCTGGTCGCGGCGGCCAGCGCGGTGCGGGGGCTCAGGCCGGCCCGGTGGAGCAGGCGCAGCTCACGGTGCATGCCGCTGCCGTGGCCCGGGGTGTACGGGGTGGCGTCGGTCCCGGCCAGCAGGGGCGCCCCGGCCTCGCGCAGGGCGCGCACGGCGCCCGCGGCGTTGCGGGAGCCGCCGGGGTGGGCGCAGGCCGGGGCCCTGGTCTCCCGTTCGGTGATCGCCTCGAAGTAGGCGAGCGTGGTGACGGTGAAGACCCCCGCCGAGCGCACCCGTTCGGCCAGCCGCCGCGAGGCCGGGTCGCCCGGCGCGAGGTCGGTCCACACGTGGGCGAGGCCGTCCACGCCGGCGTCGAGGGCCGTCGCCACCTCGGCCGCGGTGATGGCGTGCGCGATGACCCGCAGCCCGACGGCGTGCGCCGCCGAGGTGAGCGCGGCGGCCAGCTCCGGCGTCATGGTCGGCAGGTCGGTGCCGTGTACGGAGCCGTCATCGATGACGATCTTGAGATAGTCGGCCCCCTCGGCCTGCCGGGCCCGTACGAACTCCGGTGCCCGGGCCGGGTCGTCGATGACGTCGATGACCACCGGCCCTTCGGGCGCCCCGGGCAAGTCCGGCAGCAGTTGCGTCGGGTGGCCGCCGGGGACCGTCGCCAGCGTGCCCGCGCTGCGCAGGTCGGCCACGTCGTCCCGCTCGGCGGCCAACCGGCGCTGGTCGGGCAGCACGTGGGGCAGGCAGAACATGTCGAGTTCGGTGGTGACCCCGTACCGCAGCGCCTGGCTCAGGCTGCCGTCGAAGACGTGGGTGTGCGCGTCGATCAGCCCCGGCAGCAGGGTCCTTCCCCGGCCGTCGACCTCCTCGTCGATCCTGTGCTCGCCCGGCGCGTCAGCCGGCGCACCCGCCGGCGCGTTGCCCGGCGTGCCAACCGTCGGGCCGGCCGCGTCCCGTGGCTCGGGCTCGGGTCGTACGGAGGTGATCAGGCCGTTCACCAGCTCCACGGTGACGTGCGCGGTGGTGCGCTCGCCGTCGAAGACCGTGACATCGCGGATCAGTGTGCGCATCGGCAACTCCTGCCAGTGGTGTTCTCCCGGACGCCAGCACAGAGGAGCCGGGGCCGCCGGCTGTGACATCGGCGGCCGGTGCGGTGACGTGCGTCATAGGGAGGCCCTCGCGTGTCACACGCGCGGGACGGCGGGTCTCTACGGTCATGACCGGTGGCGTGACCAGTGTCGTGACCGGATGTCGTGACCGGATGTCGTCACTGACGGAGGAGGAGGCGGACATGACGGTGACCCCGATCCAGGCGGCCGTGGGGAACGAGGCGTTGGCGGCGGCCGAAGCGGTGACAGAGAGGGAGGCGACGGAGATGACGGAGGTGACGAAGATGACGGAGGTGACGGAGGTGACGGCGGGGGACGGGGCGATCGACGACGCCGTGACCGAGCGGTTCCTGCGCCTGCGCCCCCTGCTGTTCTCGGTGATCTACAACATGCTGGGCAGCGTCGCCGACACGGAGGACGCCCTCCAGGAGGTGTGGCTCGCCTGGGCCGCCCGACACCGCGCGTCGACGGCCGGCCCCGTCGTCAACGCGCGGGCCTACCTGGTGCGTACGGCGGTGAACCAGGCACTGGCCCGCCGCGCCGACCTGCGGCGCCGCCGGGAGACGTACGTGGGCTGCTGGCTGCCGGAGCCGCTGTTCGTGACCGAGGACGACGCCAGCGGCCCCGTCGAGCGCGCCGAGGGCGTGTCGATGGCGGTGCTCGTGGTCCTGGAGACCCTGTCGCCGCTGGAGCGGGCGGTGTTCGTGCTGCACGAGGTCTTCGGCTTCGGCCACCCGGAGATCGCGGACGCCCTCGGCCGGTCCCCCGCCGCGGTGCGCCAACTCGCGGTCCGCGCCCGCCGCCACGTCCACGCGCGCCGCCCCCGCCACCGGCCCGAACCGGGCCGGCACGCCGAGGTGACGGCGCGGTTCGCCGAGGCCGCTCTGGGCGGTGACCTCCAGGCGCTGCTGAGGGTCCTGGCGCCGGACGTCACGCTGTGGACCGACGGCGGCGGCAAGGGGCCCGCGGTCAGCGCCCGGCCCGTACGCGGTCGCGAGCGGGTGGCGGCGCTGTTCCTGGCGATCGCCGGCGCACTGCCCCCGAACCCGCCGCGCCTCCACCTCCGTCGGACGGCCGGCGACCCGTGCGCGCTCGTCGTCACCGACGACGGCCCGCTCGCCGCGCTCATCGTGGACCTGGCACCTGACGACGACCGGATCACCGCCATCTACTCCGTGACGAACCCCGACAAACTCACCGGAGCCCGCGGGCTGTAGGAGCAGGGTCCCAGCCGGACGTGTCGGCGGGCGCACCAGGACGAATTCGGGTTAGCCCCCGGCCAGTTGGGGAGCCTGCCACATGGTCGCGCGCCGGCCCGGCCGGGACGCTGGGGGTCATGAACACACGCACCCGAGCACCCCGCGTACGCCTGACCGCCGCCGTCGCGCTGGCCGCGACGATGACCGGACTCGCGGCCTCCGCGCCCGCGGTCGCCGACGACGGCACCCGCGCGCCCTCCTCCCAGCGGGCCGCCACCACGGGGATCACGGCACCCGGAGAGGGCTCGGCACCCGCCTCGTCCGACACCGCCGGCGCCCGCGAGGCGACGCGTAAGCCGCTCACCCAGCGGCAACTGCGACGGGCCGTGGAGCGCACGCTGCGCGAGGCCGGCTACGTCAACGTCTCGGTGGACGTACGCGACGGCACCCGGCACACCACCGCCCGGGCCGGCGAGGCGAAGCTGAACACGGGCCGCCCCGTGCCGGCCGGGGCCTCCTTCCGGGGCGGGAGCACCACCAAGTCGTTCGTCGCCGTCGTCGTTCTGCAACTCGTCGCCGAGGGCGAGCTGTCCCTCGACGACACCGTGCACGACTGGCTGCCCGGCCTGATCACTGGAAACGGCAACGACGGCCGGCGCATCACGATCCGCCACCTGCTCCAGCACACCAGCGGCCTGTACAACTACGACCGCACCGAGGACACCGGGAACACCGCCGCCGACTTCGAGCGGACGCGGCTGGAGCACCTGGAGCCGGAGCAGCTCATCGCCGGCGCCCTGCGCCACGAGCCCGACTTCGACCCGGCCGACCCCGACGACCCCACGCCCAGGTGGAACTACTCCAACCCCGGCTACGTGCTCCTCGGGATGATCATCGAGAAGGCCACGGGGCGGCCGTGGGGCGAGGAGGTCAGGCAGCGCATCGTGAAGCCGCTCGGCCTCAAGGGCACCTACGCACCGGGCGACGACCCGTACCTGCGGGGCCCGCACGCCCACATCTACCAGCAGTTCCCCGGCTCGCGGCGGCTCACGGACACCACGGTGCGCAACATGTCCTGGGGCGACGCGGCGGGCGCGCTGGTGACCACCGAGCGCGACCTGGACCGCTTCTACACCGCGCTGCTGACCGGCGACCTGCTGCCGGCCGAGCAGCTCGGGGAGATGCGCGAGGTCGTCCCCGTGTCAGCGGACTTCGACCAGGTCATGCCGGGACTGCGGTACGGCCTCGGCCTGATGCGCCAGCCGCTGGCCTGCGGCGGTGACCGCTGGGGCCACGGTGGCGACGTCGAGGGCGGCACCGTACGCACCGGCTTCACCGCCGACGGCAAGCGCGGCGTGGTGATCGCGGCCAGCGGCAAGGCGTCCAACGAGGCGTGGCTGATGAAGGCCGAGCGCTCCCTCCAGAGCCTGCTCGACCAGACCCTGTGCGGCACGGAGCGCTGAGCTGCCCGCGTGGAGGAGTTGGGCTGGCTCCGGGGGAGCGGCCCCATCCCAAAAGGATTGCCCTAGAACAAAAACCTCTTGCCGCTAGTACGTAAGCGGGTTAGCCTTTTCGCATGCTCTCCGTGAAGCCCGTCCCCAGGATCCTTGAGGGTCACACCGTGCGGCTGGAGCCGCTGACCCTCGCCCACGTGCCGGACCTCTTCCGCGCCGGCGGCGGCGACGAGGAGGTCTGGCGCTGGCTGAACCACCCCATGCCGCGCACGGAGGCCGAGCTGCGCGAGATCGTCGCGGGGCAGCTCGCCGACGAGGCCAAGGAGGCCATCCTGTGGGCGGCCGTGCTGCGCGAGACGGGCCGCGCCGTCGGCCAGACGTCCTACCTGGACATCAGCGTGCGCGACGAGCGCCTGGAGATAGGCGGCACCTGGTACGGCCGACAGGTGTGGCGCACGGCGGTGAACACCGAGGCCAAACTGCTCCTGCTCACCCACGCCTTCGAGGACCTGGGCGTCGGCCGCGTGCAGTGGAAGACCCACCATCTCAACGCGCGCTCCCAGGAGGCGATAGCCCGCCTCGGCGCCCACCGCGAGGGCGTGCTCCGCCGCCACATGGCCATGCCGGACGGCACCTGGCGGGACAGCGTCTACTACTCGATGCTCGCCGACGAGTGGCCACCGGCCCGGGACCGACTGGAGCGCCGCCTGGCGGCGGGCGGAGAGGGGGCGGCCGGCGCGGCGGGCGCGGGCTCGCCCGGCGACACGTCGACGGAGCACGCCTCGCACGCTGCCGTGTAGGTGGTAGCGGGCGGGGCGGGGTGAGGGTGCCCGGGAGCGGGGCTCCGTGCGAGGCGGGGGCCCGGGAATGGTGAGGTCGGCCCCGTGGCGTGCTCAGGTCTCCGGTTCACGCAAGGTGCCGCGACTACTCTTTCTGCAGAAGAAGGGAGTGTCGATCATGGCCATGACGCCCCCTGAGCAGGTCATGTCGCCGCTGCGCCGCGCCGCTGAGGCCGCGGAGGAGGCCAGCGGTTTGCGCGGCGAGATCATCAGAGGAGTCCTCATGATGTCCCCGACCCCACGCGGCAAGCACGCGGGCATCATCAACGCGGTCGCCAAGCAACTGCTGGGCGGTCTGCCCGCCCACCTGGACGCCTTCCAGGTCGCCTCCGTCTCCCTCCCGGACGATGCCGACGACTACGCCACCCCCGACCTCATGGTCTGCGACGCCGCATTCGGCGAGTCGGACGACTGGTTGGCTGATCCGGCGGACGTGGAGCTGGTCGTGGAGGTCGTTTTCAAGGGCAACAGCGCCAAGGACACGCGCGACATGGTCGCTTGGTACGCGGACGCCGGCATCCCCGCCTACCTGCTGATCGATCCGCGCGACGGCACCTGGACCCTGCGCACCACGCCCCGCGACGGCGAGTTCCAGGGCAGCCTGCGCGGGCGGTTCGGCGAGGGCGTCGAACTCACGGCCCTGGGCGCGAAGATCGCTACCGACGGGTTCGTGCGGTACGCCTGATGCCCGGCTTCCCCGAGGAAGCCTCCACGCCGGTGAGGTGCCGTCGCGGAGACCGCCCCCGGGCCTGTGTTCCCCGTAACCAGCGGGTTCCCCCCAGCGCCGGATTCGAGCCCGCCCACCCCCGAGCTTGCACAGCCTGTTACGTTCGTACTCCAAGGAGTCAACGGCGCATGCCGTGACGTGGGGGCCTGGGGGGAGACACGTGACGTTCGATCAGGAATGGGCGGAACTCAAGGGGGAGGCGTCGACCCGGTTGCGGCTGGCGAGCGCCGACGGGCCGGGCGGAGGCGACGCTCAGGGGCAGTTGCGGCAGTCCAAGCGCGCCTGGAGTCAGGCGTCTGAGGGCGTACGGGCCGTGCGCGGTGACCTGCGTACGGCGGTGAGCGGGCTCTCCGAGGGGCAGCGCGGCGCCGGCAGCGGTGACGCTGGCGTGACGGGTCTGCTCAGCGCGACGGCGCAGCGCAGCGTCTTCCAGTCGTGGAAACGCAAGGTCGACCACATGCAGCGGGAGTGCGACGACGTACAGGGAAAAATGGAGAAGGCCGCCCAGTCGTACTACCGCACCGACGACGCGGTCAGAGACGCGTTCAAGAGTCGGGACGCCGCCCCGGACGATCGGCCCGGAGTCGGCCGGCCCACGCCGGGCGAAGGGGGCCAGTCCCGGTGGTGACGTTCGACCAGCTCAGGGACTTACGCCCGGCTGAACTGGAGGACGCGGCCGACGGATGGCACCGCCTCAGCAGCGCGGCGGGCACGGCCAAGGGGCGGGTGACGGACGAGATCGCCACGCGGTTACAGCTCGCCGTGACGGGAGAGGGCGTGGACGCCGCCGTCGAGCGGCTGCACGACCTCGCGCGGAGCTGCCACCACGCCCAGGTGGAGACCGGGCTGATCCGCACCGCCCTCAACGGCCTGGCCGGCGAGTTGCGTTCCGCGCAGAAGAAGCTGGCCGACGCCGTGGCGGACGCCGAGGCCGAGCAGTTCACCGTGAAGTCGGACGGCTCGGTGCACTGGGTCGACAAGGACCCGGCGGCGCCCCTCGCGCCCCACCAGAGCGTGCGGGGCAGCAGGCCCAGCATGGTCATCGGGTCGGACCCGGACCCCAAGCGGGCCAAGGCGCAGGAGTACGCCGACCGCATCGGAGCCGCGCTCAGGGAGGCCACCGAGGCGGACGCCCGGTACGCGCGGGCACTGGGCCGGCTCCACGCCGACAGCGACCTGAACGTCTCCGACGCGGAGTGGGTGGACGCCCAGCGGGACATGGCCGCGGTGCGCGGCGCGGCCGACCACGTACCCGCGGGGGACATTCCGAAGGGCAAGTCCCCCAAGGAGAACGCCGATTGGTGGAAGGGCCTCTCGCAGGACGAGCAGGCGGACTACATCGCGCTCCACCCCGCCAGCGTCGGCGCCCTGGACGGCCTCCCGGCCACGGTCCGCGACGAGGCCAACCGCGCGGTCCTCGCCGAGAAGCGGGCCGACTACCAGACGCAGCTCAACGCGATACCTCCGGAGCCGATCAAAATCCAGCCCGGCCGGGTGGGCAGTCCCATCGCCACGAGGACGGCCGAGTGGATCGCCTGGGACAAGAAGTGGGGCGACAAGAGGTCCCAACTCGAAGCGTCGCTCAAGGGGATGGGGGACATTCAGAACCGTTTCGCGCGCAACGATCTGGAACCGGGCGAGAAGCGCTTCCCGCGTGCTTACCTGCTGGCCTTCTCTCCGGAGGGCCGGGGGCGCGCCGTCATCGCGAACGGCAACCCGGACACCGCTGATCACACGGCGGTCTACGTGCCGGGTACGGACGCCGGGTTGGGAAATTTCGCGCACGATATCAAGCGCATGACGAACTTGTGGCTCGCCGCCAACTCTGAGGCTGACGGGAAGAGCGTGTCCACCATCACCTGGCTCGGCTACGACGCACCTCAGGGCATCAAACAGCCCGCCTCTTCGGAATACGCCAACAATGGCGCCCCGCATCTCAACACTTTCGTTGACGGAATCCGTGCTTCACATGCGACGGATTCCCCTGGGCACCTCACCGTCACGGGCCACAGCTACGGCACGACGCTCATCGGCTCCGCCGCCCGTCAAGGCGACCTGCACGCGGATGACATCGTCACGCTGGGCAGCCCGGGCGTGCAAGTGGGCCGGGCGACGGACCTGGACGTACCCAAGGGGCATGTCTGGAACGAGGAAGCGGACGGCGACAAGATCCCGGGCCTGGGGCGTTACGTGCACGGCCATCGAGAGCAGATTCTCGACACCGCGGTCTACATCATCCCCAGCGACCGCGTGTTCGGAGCGCATCAGATGCGCACAGACACCGACGGGCACAGCGGTTACTGGGACACGGATTCCGGGAGCCTGAAGAACCAGGCGCTCGTCGTCGTGGGCAAGTACGGCGACGTTGAGAAGGGCTCGGGGTAGAGGTGCTCGACTTGCGGCGGCCTCGCATGAGGCAAATGAGGTTCATCTTCTCAGCTGTAGCGGTGATTTCGGCGATGGGAGTGGCAGGGTGTTCGGGCATGAATGAAGATGAGCCCACGGTGAAAGACGTAAGCAAGGTGAAGCGGCAGTCGAACGATTTGTCTCGCGACCTGCTGGGGATCATCAACCTGCGGAGCGACCTGGACCCACCGGGGTACGCGGTGGGGTTGTGTGGTGACCGGGACAGCGAAAAGTTCTACCGCATCAATAACTTCTGGTCGATAGCCGGCCCGTCAGCGGCAGATATGCGAGCTGCGATGGATCGACTCGTCGCCAAGCTCCCGGAGAGCGGTTGGGAGATAGCCGAGAACGGCCGAGAAAACACGCAGGCCAAGTCTCGTAATCTGAAGGCCAACAACGAGGAGAGTAAGTTCTCTGTCTACATCGTTCTGCGTGAGCCCTCGTCGCACTCCGACCGCACCAGACCACTCCTGTCGGTGAGTCTCGTGTCCGCCTGCTACCAAGCCCCCGAGGGCCAGAAGACGGGCTACTGACCCCACACACCACCGCCCCGCCTCCCACGCGATCGCGTGGCAGACGGGGCGGCGGCGGGGCGAGGCCGAAGAGGGGCCGGGCCCGGAGGGTTAGAGGCGTTCCGGGGTGCGGATGCCGAGGAGGGCCATGCCCTGGTGGAGGGTGCGGGCGGTGAGGTCGCAGAGGAAGAGGCGGTTCTCGACCTGGGCGGGGGAGTCCGCCTTGAGGACCGGGCACTCGGAGTAGAACGTGGTGTAGTGCGAGGCGAGTTGGTAGAGGTAGGCGGCGAGCTTGTGCGGCTCGTACGCCTCCGCCACCTCGGCCAGCGTCTCCGCGAACTGGTCCAGGTGCAGGCCGAGCGCGCGCTCGGCGGGTGCGAGGGTCAGCTCCGGGTGGGCGGCGGGGCGGGTGTCGCCGGCCTTGCGGAGGATGGACTGGATGCGGGCGTACGCGTACTGGAGGTACACGCTCGTGTCGCCGTTGAGCGAGACCATCTGGTCCAGGTCGAACTTGTAGTCCCGGGCGGCCGACGTGGACAGGTCCGCGTACTTGATCGCGCCGATGCCGACCTGGGCCGCGCGCTCGGCGATCTCCTCCTCGGTGAGGTCCTGGGCCTTCTCGCGGACCACGACCGCCGCCCGGTCGACCGCCTCGTCGAGCAGGTCGACCAGCCGTACGGTCTCGCCCTCCCGGGTCTTGAACGGCTTGCCGTCCTTGCCGAGCACCGTGCCGAACGCCAACTGCTCCGCCCGTACGTCGTCGCCCAGCCAGCCGGCCCGGCGCGCGGTCTCGAAGACCATCCGGAAGTGCAGCGACTGTCGGGCGTCCACGACGTACAGCAGCGTGTTCGCCTTGAGGTTGTGGACGCGGTCGCGGATGGCCGACAGGTCGGTGGCCGCGTAGCCGTAACCGCCGTTGGACTTCCGCACGATCAGCGGGGTCGGCTTGCCGTCCGGGCCCTTGAACTCGTCGAAGAACACGCACAGCGCGCCCTCGGAGCGGACCGCGACGCCCGACTCCTCAAGGAGGCGGCAGGTCTCGTCGAGCATGTCGTTGTAGCCGGACTCGCCGACCACGTCCGGGTCCCGGATCTCCATGTCGAGCTTGTCGAAGACGGAGTAGAAGTAGATCTTCGACTCGTCCACGAAGCGCTGCCACAGCGCCAGCGTCTCCTCGTCGCCCGCCTGGAGGGCCACGACCCGGTCCCGGGACCTGGCCTTGAACTCCTCGTCGGAGTCGAACAGCACCCGCGACGCCTTGTAGAGCCGACCCAGGTTGGACATCGCCTCCTCGCCGGAGACCTCGCCCTCGCCGCCGTGGTCGAGCTCGTGCGGGTGCTCGATCAGGTACTGGATGAGCATGCCGAACTGGGTGCCCCAGTCGCCGATGTGGTGCCGGCGGACCACCTGCTCGCCCGAGAACTCCAGGATGCGCACCACGGCGTCGCCGATCACGGCCGAGCGCAGGTGGCCGACGTGCATCTCCTTGGCCACGTTGGGCTGCGCGTAGTCGATCACGGTGGTGCCGGGGTGCTCCGCGTACGGGACGCCGAGCCGGGCGTCGGCGGCGCGGGCGGCCAGCGTGCGCACGATGGCCTGGTCGCTGAGGGTGATGTTGAGGAAGCCGGGGCCGGAGACCTCGACGTCCTGGACCACGTCGTCCGCCGGGCGCTCGGCGCCCTCGGCGGTGCCGTCGAGCACGCCCACGACCTGGGCGGCCAGCTCGCGCGGGTTGCCCTTCAGCTTCTTCGCGAGGGCGAGCAGCCCGTTGGCCTGGAAGTCGGCCCGGTCGCTTCGTCGCAGCAGCGGGTCGGCGGAACCGGCCTCCGGCAGGGCAGCCGAGAGGGCGTTCGCGACGCGCTGGTGGACCGTAGCGGCAAGGGAAGGGACCGAGGCCATAACAGGGGTGCCATTCCTTTAGAGGTGCGAAGGGTCAGTCAAGTATTCCACGCCGGGGCCGCTCGGTTTTCTGTTAAACCGCGCTCCGGCCGTGGCGGTGGGTGGCGAAGCGCCCCGGGGGCGCCGGGCACCTCGGGCAACCCCGAGCCCGGCCCCCGTCGTCTGGGAGAATGGTCACCGCCAGGACCGCAAGGAAGGAAGTGCCGACCGTGGCTCAGAGCATCGAGGCCGACTGGGTCTCCCGTTTCGCAGACGAGGTCATTGCCGAGGCGGAGCGTCGCGCCCCGGGCAAACCCGTCGTCTGCGCATCGGGTCTCAGCCCCTCCGGCCCGATCCACCTCGGCAACCTGCGGGAGGTCATGACCCCGCACCTGGTGGCGGACGAGATCCGGCGCCGCGGCCACGCCGTGCGCCACCTGATCTCGTGGGACGACTACGACCGGTTCCGCAAGGTGCCCGCGGGCGTGCCCGGCGTGGACGAGTCGTGGGCCGAGCACATCGGCCGCCCGCTCACCGCCGTCCCGGCCCCGGCCGGCTCCCCGCACCCGAACTGGGCCGAGCACTTCAAGGCCGCGATGGCCGACGCGCTGGCCGAGCTGGGCGTGGAGTACGACGGGATCAGCCAGACCGAGCAGTACACCTCGGGCGTCTACCGCGACCAGGTGCTGCACGCCATGAAGCACCGCGGCGACATCGACGCGATCCTCGCGCAGTACCGCACGAAGAAGGCGCCGCCGAAGAAGTCGCAGAAGCCGCTCGACGAGGCGGAGCTGGAAGCCGCCGAGGGCTCCGGCGCCGCGGCCGAGGACGACGGGGCCACCACGGCCGGGTACTTCCCGTACAAGCCGTACTGCGGCGACTGCGGCAAGGACCTGACCACCGTCACGGCGTACGACGACGAGACCACCGAGCTGACGTACATCTGCTCGGCGTGCGGCTTCGGCGAGACCGTGCGGCTGAGCGAGTTCCACCGCGGCAAGCTGGTCTGGAAGGTGGACTGGCCGATGCGGTGGGCGTACGAGGGCGTCGTCTTCGAGCCGTCGGGCGTCGACCACTCGTCGCCCGGCTCGTCGTTCCAGGTCGGCGGGCAGATCGTGGGCATCTTCGGCGGCGAGCAGCCGATCGGGCCGATGTACGCGTTCGTCGGCATCTCCGGGATGGCCAAGATGTCCTCCTCGCGCGGCGGCGTGCCGACCCCGGCCGACGCGTTGCAGATCATGGAGGCGCCGCTGCTGCGCTGGCTGTACGCGCGACGTCGGCCCAACCAGTCCTTCAAGATCGCCTTCGACCAGGAGATCCAGCGGCTGTACGACGAGTGGGACAAGCTGGAGGCCAAGGTGGCGGACGGTACGGCGCTGCCGGCCGACGCCGCCGCCCACTCCCGCGCAGCCCGCACCGCGGCCGGCGAGCTGCCGCGCACGCCACGCCCGCTGCCGTACCGCACGCTCGCCTCGGTCGTGGACGTCACGGCGGCCGCCGAGGACCAGACGCTGCGCATCCTCAGCGAGTTGGACCCGGCCAACCCGATCGCCAGCCTGGACGAGGTGCGGCCCCGGCTCGACCGCGCCGAGAGCTGGATCTCCACGCACGTCCCGGCCGACCAGCGCACCCTCGTCCGCGAGGAGCCGGACAAGGAACTGCTCGGCTCGCTGGACGAGCAGGGCCGCGAGTCGCTGCGGCTGCTGCTCGAAGGGCTGGACTCGCACTGGTCGCTCGACGGCCTGACCACCCTGGTCTACGGCGTGCCCAAGGTGCAGGCGGGCCTGGAGCCCGACGCGAAGCCGACGCCGGAGCTGAAGGTGGCCCAGCGGACGTTCTTCGCCCTGCTGTACCGGCTGCTGGTCAGCCGCGACACGGGTCCGCGACTGCCGACACTGCTGCTCGCGGTGGGCGCGGACCGGGTGCGTCGCCTGCTGGGCGCGTAGCGGCCGGCCGCCGGCTGGTTCCGGGTGCGCCCCGGCCGGTCCGGTGCGTATGGCTGGGGCTGGTGGCCTTGGGCCGGTGATCGCGGGGCAACGGCCCGTGGGGATTCCCACGGGCCGTTGCCCTGTGTCCGTTCGGCCTGTCGGTCCGCTGGTCAGCCGGTCCGTCGGGTCCGCCGGGTCAGCCCGGGGCAGCGGGGCGGGGTGGCGCCGCGCTGCCGGGCGGGGGCCCGGGTGGTGCGGGGTGCCGGGCGCCGCGTTGGGGGAGCGGGGCGGGCGGGCACTGCACCCTTCGGCTGACCCCGGCTTCGGCCGCCGGGAGGACGCGGGGGCGGGGGTGGGCCGGCGATGCTGGGGCCATGCGAGAGATTCTGGGCATCGTCGGCATAGTCGTCGCCATCCAAGGCACGCTCGGTGTGGTCGGGCGCGTCGTCGGCGAGAAGCCGTGGGGCGTACTCCAGCAGTGGTTCGACATCCCGGCCGGTGGCTACGTGGCCCTGGCCGTGGTCGGCCTCGTGCTCGCCGCCTGGGGCGAGTCCGGCCGCGCCGCCCGCAAGCGGGCCTGAACCCGGGGGGCCGGGGCCACACCCCCGGGCCTGGCCCGCAGACCGCCGGACCCTGGGTCGCAGACCGCCGGACCCTAAGCCCGTAAGCAACCGGTCCGAGGCGAACCTGGCCCGAAAGGGCCCTGGCCCAGCACTCCCGGACCCTGCCCCGCAGCCAGCCGGGGGCCGTTACGGGATGTGCTCGGTCTCCATCTCCATGCGGTAGCGCTCGCGCAGTTCGCGGATCTCGCGGCGGAGGCCGTGGGCGGGCATCGGGCCGCCGCCGACGCCGGCGATGCCGTAGTGGTCGAGCAGGTAGCGGCTGAACTGGCGGGAGTCGGGGAACGCCCCGTGCTCCGTGACGAACCGCCGGAAGGCCCCGTAGAACGCCTCGTCGCGCGGTACGTCGTCGGGCAGCGTGGAGAGTTCCGGCAGCGCTGACAGCGCGATCTCCTGCGTGGCGTCCGGCGGGAACTCGGGTGCCTGGGCCGGGCGCCGCTCGGCGCGCTGGTCGCGGGCCGCCGTCTCGCGCGCCGGGTCGCCGGCGCCGTCCGGGCGCCGCCCGTCGCCCGCCCGCTGCTGGTCGCGCTGCCGGTCGTGCGGGTGGCCGGGCTGCTGGCGCTGGTCGGGGTGGCGGTCGTCGTACGGGGCGGGGCGCTCGGCGCGCTGCGCGGCGGCGGCCTGGGGGTCGGTGCTGGCCTGCGGGTCGGCGGCGTACGGCCGCTCGTCCGCGTAGCCGCCCGCCACGGCCGGGTAGCCGACGTACTGGGCGTTGCCCAGCGTGCGCCGCCGTCCGCCGGAGCCGACCGGCACGGTCACGGGCCCGCCGTCGGGCCCCACGCCCTCCGTGGCCACGCCCGCCTCCGGGCCGCCACCGCCGGCGCCGTCACCCGCTTCCCGCCCCGCCTCGGCCGCCGGGCCGGCGGCTGCTGCCTCGCGGCCCGCCCCGGCCTCCGGGCGCGCGCCGGCCTCCGGGTTCGCCCCAGCGTGCGGGTGCGCTCCGGCGTGCGCCGCTCGCGGGGCGGGGATGGCGGCGGCCGGGTGCGCCGCCGCGGGCGCGCCCGCGGCCTGCGCGGCGCGCGCGGCGTCCCCGGGGTCCGTGCCCCGCGGCGCGCCGGTGGCCTGCGGCGCGGCTGCCGCCTGCGACCCGTTCGCCCTGTTCGTACCGTTCGCCGCGCCAGCCGCGCCGGCCTCGTTCTTGTGCGTGCTCACGCCGTTGACCGGGCCCGCCGCCTTCGCGGCGCTCCCGTCCCGCGCCTCCGGCGCGCCCTGGGTCGCCTGCGTGCCCTGCGCGTCCTGCGCCGCCCGCGCGGCGTTGGCCGCGCGCGCTTCGTCCGATGCCTTCGGCGCCTGCGGCGCGTCGGCGGCCTGCGCTAACGCCGCGGGCGTCGCGGCCCCCGCGGTCAGTCCGCGCTGGCCCGCGCCGACGGCCGTGGCCGCGCCCGCGTCGGCCTTGGCGTCGGCGCGCTCCACCGTGCCCGCCGTCTCGATGGCGGCGGCCGGCTCCACCGCGCCGCTGGTCGCCTCGCCGGTGGCCAGCGCCATCTCCGGCGGGATCACGATCCCGGCGGCGGCGAGCCCGGCCGGGGCGGTCTGCGAGATGGGCACGCCGTAGCGGGCCAGCCGCAGCGGCATCAGGGACTCCACGGGGGCCTTGCGGCGCCAGGCCCGGCCGAAGCGGGCGCGCAACCGGGCGCGGTAGACCAGGCGGTCCTGCTCCAGCCGGATGACCTCGTTGTACGAGCGCAGCTCCCACAGCTTCATCCGGCGCCACAGCCGGAAGGTGGGGACGGGGGCGAGCAGCCAGCGGGCGACGCGGACCGACTCCATGTGCCGGTCGGCGGTGATGTCCGCGATGCGGCCGATGGCGTGCCGGGCGGCCTCGACGGCGACGACGAACAGGACGGGGATGACCGCGTGCATCCCGACGCCCAGCGGGTCGGGCCAGGCGGCGGCACCGTTGAAGGCGATGGTGGCGGCGGTCAGCAGCCACGCCGTCTGCCGCAGCAGCGGGAACGGGATGCGAATCCACGTCAGCAGCAGATCGAGGGCGAGGAGGACGACGATTCCGGCGTCGATGCCGATCGGGAAGACGTTGGCGAAGCTGCCGAACCCCTTCTCCTGCGCGAGGTCACGGACCGCGGCGTAGGAACCGACAAACCCGATCGCGGCGATCACCGCCGCACCGGCGATGATCACCCCGATAAGTATTCGGTGTGTGCGCGTCAATTGCATCGCGGCCACCCGCGATCCCTCCCCGCCCTCGGCAACTAGCGCGCCAAGCCTGGCATACGCGTCAAGCGAGGAGTGCGACCAGGGCCGAACAGGCGTACGGAGGCGCCCCGTTCCGCTTCCCTTCGCCCCCCGTCCACTCCGTGCGGAACCCGCGTGGTCAGGCGCCCGACCCGCGCGCTCTCACCCCTGCCCGGCGCATGCCGGAACCCGGCCTCGCCCGTACGGCACGGGCACGAGGCGGGATGGGGGAGCGGGCGGCGCCGGCGCGGCAGGGCGGGCCCGGCGCGGCCACCCGCCCGGCGCCCGGGCGCGCGACCGTACGACGCGTCGCCCGAATCCCGAGCCGAACCCGCACCGGCATCCGAACCCGCGCGCACCCGCAGCCGAACCCACGCGCGCACCCGCACCCGACGCCCGCGCGCGCACCCACTCCCGGGTGCGGGAACGCGCCGGCGCCTGTCCCGCGGCTCGCGGCGGAGATCAGTTGCCCGCCGGGCGCGCGCCCTTGCCCCCGTCGGCCTTGTCACCGTTCTTCGCGTCGTCGGCCTTCTCGTCGGCCTTCTCGTCGGCCTTGTCGTCGGTCTTCCCGTCGCCGGTGTCGCCGCTCGTGGCGCCCTCGTCGGGGGCCACGGCGCCGTTCGCGTCCGCGACCGCGAGCACCGCTTCCCTGGTGGCCTTCTGGGCGCCCTTCGCCAGGTCCTCGGGCTTCGGCGGCTTCGCGTCCTCGTAACCGGCACCGCGGTACTCGACCGTCACGACCACGTTGGCCGTGCGGGAGACCACGGTCTCGTTCTTGAACTCGTCGCCGTCCTTCTTCGTGGTCGTCGCGACGGTCTGCGCCTCGTCACCGATGCCGCTGGTCGCGCCGGTCTTGGCGCCCTTCGCGCCGTCGGCCGTGCCGGCCTTCTCGACCTGCTGCTTGGCGTACGCGGCGGCGCGCTTGTCGCCCGTGCCGAGGCCGACGTCGGAGGGGAAGAGCTTCAGCGAGACGGTGAGCTGGCGGTACTGGAACCCGTCGAGGCCGGACCACAGGCAGCTCGCGGACTCGTTGATGTCGGCCGAGGGCAGCGTCTTGCCCTTCTCGTCCTTCGCGTGCGGGACGAGGCTGCCCACCATCTTCTTCGGCAGCGTCTTGCAGACCTCGGGAAGCTTGGCGAACTTCGCGGGGGCCACGGTCGGCGACGGACTGGTGGTGGCCGACTTCGACGCGTCGTCCTTCGGGTCCTTGTCACCCGAGTCGGACGAGCAGCCTGCGACGAGCATCGCCGGTACGGCTGCGCAGGCGAGCATTCGGGCGAGTCTCGGTGCTGTTCGGGGCATGGTCCTTCGCTCATTCTCTGTCGGTGGGCGGCCGTCCCGCCGCGTGACTCGTTCGGCACGGTACGCGGTAGCGGTGTCCGGTCGGCCGAACCGTGACGGTACTCGCCGGGCTAGTCGCCGAAGTGCCCGGGGAGCTTGCGGGCCAGGTCCTGGGCCTTGTCCTGCAGCTCGGCGCTGCTGGGCACGTGCCGTGGATCGGTGGACCACTGGTCGTATTCGAGCGTGACGATGACGTTCGAGGATCGGAAGACGATCGTGATGTCGCGGTGGACGCCGGAGTCGCCGGTGCTGAACTCGTCGTTCAGGAACGCCTCG
The DNA here is from genome assembly GCF_014295035.1 of Streptomyces buecherae. Lineage (GTDB taxonomy): Bacteria > Actinomycetota > Actinomycetes > Streptomycetales > Streptomycetaceae > Streptomyces > Streptomyces youssoufiensis. The sequence continues at coordinate 3,703,273 of NZ_CP060404.1, read as the reverse complement.
TCGCCGATCCCGTCGAGCTGCCGTGGGGAGAGGTCGACGGCGTCCTCGCTCGCGTCCCCTTCCTCGCCCTCGTCGCCTTGCCCGTCACCCTGCTCGTCGCCCGATTCGCCTCCGTCGCCGGGGTCCTCGCCACCGCCCGGAGTCGGGCCGGTGCCGGGGGTCCCGGGGGTGGCCGGCGCCTCGTCGGGGGGCGTGGATGAGTCGGTGGAGTCCCGGTCGGAGCCCGCGGCGGGCTTCTCGGTCGGTTCCGTGTCCGCCGCCGGGGCCACGGCGGCGCCCTCGCGCACCCGGTCGGCGCGCAGCTCCGCCGTACCGGCCGCGCCCGCCGTAACCGCCGGGTCGGCGGCGCCGGCGTGGTGGGTACGGGCGAGCCCGGCGCGGACGGCGCCGCCACCACCGCCCTGGCCGCCACTGTCGCCGTCGCCGTCGCCGTCGACCGCGGCGGCCAGGCGCCAGGAGGCCACGTCCGCCGTGCGTTCCGGTTCCGTACGGGTGTCGCCGTCCGGGGCGTCGCCCGACCCCCGCACGATCTCCTGCCCGTCCTCTTCCCCGGCTCCGTCTCCGGCCCCGCCCTCGTCGTCGCCGCGCGGCGACGCGCTGCCCGTCCCGCCGGGCTCGGAGGCCCCGGGCGCCGGCGTCTCGGTGCCCGTCCCGCCGGGGTCGCTCTGGCCGGGGCTCGGGGGCGCGGTGTCGAGCGGGATCTTCGCCGCCGCCGCCTTCTTCGCGTACGCGGCGGCGGCCCGGTCGTCGTCGCCCTCCTGCGGGTCGTAGGAGACGATGCGCTCGAAGTCGAGCGTCAGGTGCCGGGAGCCCTCCGGGGTCGTCAGCTTCCAGCGGCAGCCGACGCGCCGGTCGGTGTCGTACGTGACGGCCGGCTGGCCCTCGAACACCGTCTTCTGCGTCGCCTCGTCCTGCTCCTCAAGGCCCGGCAGCAGGGAGCGCAGGCTGTCCCCGCCGACCGTGCCGCAGGGCTCGGGGAGGGTGCGGAACTTGCCCGGCCGGACGTTGGCCGTGGAGCTGTAACCCCCGGTCTTGGCGTCGTCGGTGCCTCGGGCGCTGGTCTCGCCGCTGCATCCGGCGAGCCCCGTGACGAGCACGGCGGCGGTCAGCGCGGTGCCTGGAACGTACGGCCTTCGCTGCACTGTCCGCGGCTCCCTTCCCCGGAAAACTGGTTGCCGCACCAGGGCGGCCGATGGAAACAATGTTTACCTCAACCGCTAGCGCGTTCGCCGGTTCGCGGCCATGAATGTGACGCCAGGTCCGGCTTTTGACTTTTCTGTCTTTTTTCTGTCTTTCGCGGGGGAATGGAGTATGTCGTGACCTACACAGAGGTACCGGGCGCCCACGTGCCGATCCGCATGTGGGCTGACCCGGCCACCGTGGAGGGCGTCGCGATGCAGCAACTTCGCAACGTCGCGACGCTCCCGTGGATCAAGGGCCTGGCCGTCATGCCCGACGTGCACTACGGCAAGGGGGCCACGGTCGGCTCCGTCATCGCCATGCGGGGCGCGGTGTGCCCGGCGGCGGTCGGGGTGGACATCGGCTGCGGCATGAGCGCGGTCAAGACGTCGCTGACCGACCGCGACCTGCCGGACGACCTGTCGCGGCTGCGCTCCAAGATCGAGCAGGCCATCCCGGTGGGCCGCGGCATGCACGACGCGCCGGTGGACCCCGGGAAGCTGTACGGGCTGCCGACGGCGGGCTGGGACGACTTCTGGTCCCGGTTCGACGGCGTGGCCGACGCGGTGAAGTTCCGTCAGGACCGGGCGACCAAGCAGATGGGGACGCTCGGCGGCGGCAACCACTTCGTGGAGGTCTGCGTGGACGGCGAGGGCGCGGTGTGGCTGATGCTGCACTCGGGCTCCCGCAACATCGGCAAGGAACTCGCCGAGCACCACATCGGCGAGGCCCAGAAGCTGCCGCACAACCAGGGTCTGGTCGACCGTGACCTGGCCGTCTTCGTCTCGGACACCCCGCAGATGGCGGCGTACCGCAACGACCTGTTCTGGGCGCAGGAGTACGCCAAGCGCAACCGGTCGATCATGATGGCGCTCCTCCAGGAGGTGCTGCGGCGCGAGTTCCGCAAGGCGAAGGTCACCTTCGACGACGTCATCTCCTGCCACCACAACTACGTCAGCGAGGAGCGCTACGACGGGATGGACCTGCTGGTCACCCGCAAGGGCGCGATCCGGGCCGGCGCGGGTGAGTACGGCATCATCCCGGGCTCGATGGGCACCGGCTCGTACATCGTGCGGGGCCTCGGCAACGCCGCGTCCTTCAACTCCGCCTCGCACGGCGCGGGCCGCAAGATGAGCCGCAACGCCGCGAAGAAGCGCTTCTCGACGCAGGACCTGGAGGAGCAGACGCGCGGCGTGGAGTGCCGGAAGGACTCCGGCGTCGTGGACGAGATCCCGGGCGCGTACAAGCCGATCGAGAAGGTCATCGACCAGCAGCGGGACCTGGTCGAGGTGGTGGCCAAGCTGAAGCAGGTCGTCTGCGTGAAGGGGTGACGGCCCGCGGCCTGCCTGTCCGTCCGCGTCTCCGCTCATGGCGGGGGGCGGGTGGGCGCTGGGCGCGGGCCCGCGCCCGGGCGTCGGGGTGCCGGGCCCCCTGGTGGCCGGCCTCGGTGCCCGGCCCTCGTCGGCGGCCGGTGTCACGTGCCGTGCATGATGTGGCCGCATGAACGGGCCGCACCCCCTGCTGACGTACTTCCTCGACGCCGCCGACGGACGCTTTCCCGCAGCGGACGGGCAGGTGACGGTCCTGCCGCCGCTGGCGTACGGGCTGGAGTGCTCGGTCGCCTTCACCGCGCACGCCGTCATCGCCACCGCCCTGCCCGCCGCCGAGGTCCACGCCCAGGGGCCCGACGGCTACGGCGGCTCCATGGCGCCCGACTTCCTACGACACCTGGCCGGCCCGAAAGGGTGGATCGGCGAGACCGACGCCGTGCTCGTCGCGCGCGGCCTCTCCGGCCCTCCCCGACTGCCACCACGCCGGGACGCCGACGACCACCCGCGCGTCCGCTACGCCAGGGAACTCCGTACCGACGTCAACGTCTACGGAGACGAACGCGGCCTCGTCACCTTGGCGAGCGGGCTGGCCGGCCGCCGCGAGCTGAGCATCGAACTGGCCAGCCCGGACGGTGCCAGCGCGGGAGCGGGACGCTCTCTCCTGCGCGCCGCGCTCACCCTGGTCCCCGCCGGCGAGCCAGTGTTCGCCGCCGTCTCCCCGGGCAACGCGCGCTCCCTGCGGGCGTTCCTCGCCGCGGGCTTCACGCCGATTGGCAGCGAGGCCATCGTTCGGCCCGGGCGGTGGGTGTGGGGGTAGCCGTCTCACTCTCGCGAGCAGGGTAAGCGTGGCTGGTGAGCTGGTCTTGGGGTCTGGTCTCGCCATGTGTGTCGTGTTCTGCGACCTGGTTCACCAGGACAGAAGCGTGCTGGAAAGACAGAGGTGTCACGGAGCTCAAAATGGTGTACCTCGACCCTGATGGCGTGCAGATCGGATACGCCACCTGAGTCACGAATGCACAGATCAAATTCAATCCGGAATCGCGCACCTTCGCGCAAGAAATGGCCTTCGTGCCCACCGGTTTTGTGTCCAGCCATCCTGAGAAACTGGGTAAGGTGTGGATCATGATGGTCGACTATTGTGAGCTATCGGCCTTCTGTGAATCTGCGGAGGAGAAATGGTCACCTTCCGGAGGGAATCTTTGGGACAGTCAATCCCTTGACTATCACACCGCGAAGGTGTCGATCGAGAATAAGTGGGTCGGGACCTTCGAAGAAGCGACTCATGGATCATGACGCCTACTGGGTCAATGGACCCGGGTTCGATAGTTGTGGCACTACAGGCGACACGGTGCGCTGCTCCTTTCGTCTCTAGTCGGCAAGTTGTGATCGTCCTGCTGTGAGGCTAAGGGTCGCTTAGTGGCGAGGTAAGGGTGGGTGAGCCGAGGGCGTGCGTCCTCGGCTTACCCCAGCCTTAGTCCCCGAGGTTCTCAGGGGGCGTCATCGCCGTGACCACTCCCGGCAGCGTTCCGTGGACCACGTCCTCGTACGGGAGTGAGAGGCCGAAGTGCCTTTCCAGGGCGGCGAGGATCTTTCTCGCCTCGTCGTCGATCCTCGCGTACAGTCCGTTGGGCCCTCTGACGTTCAGCGCGCCTTCCGCTTCCAGAGAGGGCGTCAGGAATTCCAATTCGCCGGGCTGTTCACCGAAGTCAAATCTGCCTAGGGTCACGCCGTCGCGGTAGTACCAAAACTCCTTCGGTGGATCGTACGACTTGGGCGTCAGATGGAGAACCTCCAGGTCTCCCATCGACAGCTCCGGCTTGCCCCACCATGCCCGCGAAGGGCATAACGGCTCCACCGCGTACGACCACTCTCCGGACTGCCCTACGCGAGCTACTCGCGCGCATTCGCCGCCTTGGAGCATGGCCTCAGCGTGATAGGCCGTAAGCGGTTGGAGGGGCGCTACGGGGTCTGCCCCCAGTCGGATCGCCAGATCCCTTGGGTTGATTCTTCGGGCGAAGGTGACGTTTAGGTCGCTACGCCCCCACTCGTCGGCAAGCCACTGAATTCCCTCACTCATGACAGTGCCTTTCGGTCCATTTCGATGGGCGATGTCACTGTACAAGTGGGCTCTCGTGGCCATAGGCCGATCGGGAAAAGGGGGCCATGTCGGAGCGGCTTGCGTAACGCGGCGCACGTATTCGGAGGGGCTCGGGCCGAAAAGCTAGAGGCCGGGCCGGCGCCTCCGGGGGGCGGCCAGCCGCCCCCCCCACAACGGCTCAGGAGCAGTAGCTCTCCGGGGTCCCCGCCGCCGGGCGTCGAGTGTCAGGCTGAGCCACGCGCCGCACAGCGAGGGCGCCCTCAGCAGGGGTGCGCACCACTGGCCCGTTCCGCCCGCACCCGCGCGGTGCGCCGACCGATCGCGTGGGCGGGTCGCCCCAGCGCTGACGCCCGAGGAGGGGTAGCCACCTTTTTGTGGGTACTAGGCGGCGGGCCGCGTACGGGGGAACCTGGTGGCACGGCCGGACGGTCGGAGCCGGATGGTCGTACGGTCGCGAGGCTGGCCGTTGCCACGGAGGCGAGAAGGCGTGATGGGTTGACGGGTTAGGAGACCGCGTGTTCGTCGGTGGACTGTTGCGCGGCGAGCATGTCCAGCCGGCGGTGGCCCCAGTCGGAGACCGGAGCCAGGGCCTCCGAGAGGTCCCTGCCGAACTCCGTCAGGGAGTACACCGTCTTGAGCGGCAGGACGTCGTGCACCTCGCGGTGGACCAGGCCGTCGGTCTCCATCTCGCGTAGCGCCTGAGTCAGCACCTTCTCGGACAGCCCCGGCAGCTTCCGACGCAACTCGCCCGGTCGGCGCGGACCGGTTTCGAGTGCCCAGAGCAAGGCCGTCTTCCACTTGCCGTCGATCACCGCGATCGCGGCGGTCACCCCGCACACGTTCGGGTCCTGCGCCCGCATGCGTGCCATCGCCACCACCTTCCTCATCGAGAACTTTCATCCTGTACGGGAGCTGAAGCATGTCTGCACACACCCCCACCACCCCCCAGTCTGCCGTCACGGTGATCGGGCTCGGCCCGATGGGGCGGGCTCTGGCCGGTGCCTTCCTGGAGGCCGGGGTGGCCACGACGGTCTGGAACCGCACGCCGGGCCGGGATCAGGAGCTGGTCGCCCGCGGCGCGGTCGGCGCCGGGTCCGCCGACGAGGCGGTCGCGGCCAGCCAGTTGATCGTCGTGTGCGTGGTCAACTACGACGCCGCGGACTCCGTGCTGCGCCGCCCCGAGGTCACGGCCGCGCTCAAGGGCCGCACCGTGGTCAACCTCTCGGCCGACGTCCCCGACCGGTCCCGGGAGGCCGCGGTGTGGGCGGCCGAGCACGGCATCCACTACCTCGACGGCGCGATCATGACGCCGGCGCCCACCATCGGCACGCCGGACGCCGTGTTCCTGCACAGCGGCCCGCTGGAGCTGTACCGCGAGCACCAGCCGGTCCTGGACGCGCTGGGCGGTTCCCACAGCCACCTCGGCGAGGACATCGGCCGGGCGGCGGCGTACGACATCGCCCTGCTCGACATCTGGTGGACCGCGATGACCGGCTACATGCACGCCCTGGCCATCGCCCGGGCCGAAGGCATCAGCGCCCAGGAACTGGCGCCGTTCGCCAAGGGCATCGGGGCCATCCTGCCGCCGGCCTTCGACGAGGCCGCGGTCGAGGTCGACAACGGCACCTACACCGCCAAGATCAACCCGCTCACGTCCGCGGCGTCGACGATGACCCATATCGTCCACGCCTCCGAGGCGCACGGCATCGACGCGAGCGTCATGCGCGCGGCGGAGGGCCTGACCCGGCGCGCCATCGGGCTGGGCCACGGTGGTGACGAACTGTCCCGCCTGGCGGAGCTGCTGGGGCGCCGCGCCTGAGCGGTGGCGTGGGGCCGGCGAGGCCACGCGCGCCTGGTCGCGCGTGGCCTCGCGGCGCGGTGGTGCCGGGGGCGCGGTCGTGTCGGGGCGCGGTGGCCGGCCGCCTCGTCCGGGGGTTGGGCCGCCTCGTCCGTGGGTCGGGCCGCCTCGTCCGTGGGTGGGGACGGCTGCCGCCGCCGGTGGCCGAGGGGTCAGGGGCAGTAGCTCTCCAGGGTTCCCCGACGTCGGATGTCGAGTGTCGCGCAGTGGAACGAGCCGCCGAACGGCGCGTAGTGGAGCAGGTCGCACGGGATGGGGTCGAAGCCCCAGCGTTCCAGGGCGCGCAGCATGCCGGTGTGGTGGCGTTCGGCGATCACCCGCCGCTCGTCGAGCACGAGGACGTTCAGGCTGAGCCACTTGCCGCACAGCGAGGTCGCCCTCAGCAGGGGCTCGCGCACCGGCTCGGGTGCGGGGGCGACCAGGACGTCCCAGGAGCGCAGGACCTCGGGCAGCCGGTCGACGTTCACGTACTCCGGGTTGACCAGCACCTTGCCCGGTGCGAGCGGCAGGAACGTGGTGTCGATGTGCATCGGCGTGCGGCAGCGGCTCTCGATCTCGTGGACGCGGTAGCCGGGGCCGAGGTGGCGGCGTAGCCAGTCGATGCCCATCCGGTTGGTGACGTTGCTGCGGGTGACGAACAGGTCGCGGCCGGCGCGTACGAAGTCCGCCGCGTCGAAGACCGGCTCGAACTCGGTGAGGATGTAGCGCATGGGTTCGCCGGGACCGGGCGGCCGGAAGTCCCGCTCGTACAGCGCGTCGGTGAGCTGCGGCCGGGGCGCCGCCGTCCAGCGGGCGCCGCGCCGGAAGTAGTCCTTGAGCAGAGTGCGGTAGGAGTGCGTCTCGAAGTACCGGCTCGGCCAGGCCATCGGGGTCTCGATGATCTCGTCGCCGACCACGAGCATGCTGTCGCGCGGACAGGTGTTGCAGAAGCCGCGTGAGGTCCAGTCGGGGGTGCCGAAGCGTTTCCGGTGGTCGACCGGGTCCGGCCGCCGGACCGTGACGCCGAGGGACTCCAGGAGGGTGACGAACTGGTCGAGCTCGCGCCGCGCCGGCTCGATCAGCGCGCGCGGGTACCGGAAGCCGGCGGCGAGTCCCTGGAGGCGGGCCGCCCAGGGTGGGACGTTGCAGCTCACGACGGGGTGCTTGGACGGGATCGTCGCGCCGTCGATGCGCCCGACGACGATCTCCTCCAGCGGGTCCCACTCGTTGTGCGAGCTGACCGGCGAGGCGAGGGGCTCGGTGGCGCCGCCGGCCGCGCCCGGGGGCGCCGGCCTCACGCGGGCCCCACGCGCGGGGCGAGGGCGCCGCTGACCGGGACTGTCGTCGCGTCGGACATCCGCACCACCACCGTCGTGTCGACGTTGTCGATCGAGGAAACGATAACTCGGAGTGCGGCGTGGGCGCCGGAGGGTGAGCGTGCGGGGCGGCCGTTGGAGTGGTCGCCGGCGCCCGTCGTGCGGTGCCCGTCGGGCCCCGGCGTCCGTTCGGTGCGGTGTCCGTCGGTTGCGCCGCCCGTCGTGCGCGCGGTCGCGCGGGGCGGCGCCCTCGCCTCGACGCCCCGGGGCGGAGCCCGCGCGGAGCGGGCCGGGGTGCCCCGCGTGAGATGGGGCGTACGGTCACGGAATTCACCTCGCCGATCAGCGGTTGGTAACCGTCGAGTCCCGTACGCGCCCGGCGCGCACCCACGCGCGGGCGCGGCAAGCGACGAACGGAGTCCGCCAGCCATGGACGGACGAGCGAAGGAGACGCACTGTGACCTCGGACCAGCGACCCGCACTGGCGGCGGGCGACTACACCCTGGGTACTGACCTCCCGGTCACCCGCCTCGGCTTCGGTTCGATGCAACTGACCGGACCGGGTGTCTGGGGTGACCCGAAGGACCCGGACGAGGCCGTACGGGTGCTGCGCCGGGCGGTGGAGCTCGGCGTGAACTTCATCGACACGGCCGACTCCTACGGTCCCGCGGTCGCCGAACCGCTCATCAAGCGCGCCCTGCACCCGTACCCGGACGGCCTGGTCATCGCGACCAAGGCCGGCCTCACCCGCACCGGGCCCGACCAGTGGATCCCGGTCGGCCGGCCCGAGTACCTGCGTCAGCAGGTCGAGCTGAGCCTGCGTTTCCTCGGGGTGGACCGGATCGACCTGCTCCAGTTGCACCGCATCGACCCCAAGGTGCCCCTCGCGGACCAGGTCGGGGCGTTGAAGGAGTTGCGGGAGGAGGGGAAGATCCGGCACATCGGGCTCTCCGAGGTGTCCATCGCGGACGTCGAGGAGGCGGCGAAGGTGGCGCCGATCGTCTCCGTGCAGAACCTGTTCAACCTGGCCAACCGCACCGCCGAGCCGCTGCTCGACTACGCCACCGAGCACGGCATCGGCTTCATCCCGTGGTACCCGCTGGCCACCGGGCGGCTCGCGCAGGGCGACGGCCCGCTGGCCACGCTGGCCGAGCAGCGCGGCGTGAGCCCGTCGCAACTCGCCCTGGCCTGGCTGCTCAAGCGCTCCCCGGCGATGCTGCCGATACCGGGCACCTCGTCCGTGGCCCACCTGGACGAGAACGTGCGCGCCGCCACCATCGAACTCTCCGACGCCGAGTTCGACACCCTGTCCCGGGCCGTCTAGCACGGAGGCGCGGCTGTGGGTGTGCGTGCGTGAACGCGTACCCCCGCCCGCGCGCCCCGCAGCACGCACCCCGCGGCGTTACCGGGCGCCGTCCCGCACCACGCGCCCAACCGCCTCCGCCCGCGTCGCAGCGGGCGGAGGCGGCGGCCACCGGTCGGGGCTCGGGGCTGGGCCGGGCCCTGCGGCGATCAACTCTCCCGGTGCACCTTGTAGTTGGACGCCTGGGCGCGCGGGCGGACGACGAGCAGGTCGATGTTGACGTGGCTGGGCCGGGTGACGGCCCACTCGATGGTGTCGGCGACGTCGTCCGCGGTCAGCGGCTCGGCGACGCCCGCGTACACGGCCGCGGCCTTCTCCAGGTCGCCCCTGAAGCGCGTGCTGGCGAACTCCTCGGTCTTCACCATGCCCGGCGCGACCTCGATGACCCGGACCGGGGTGCCGCACAGTTCCAGCCGCAGCGTCTCGGCCAGGACGTGCTCGCCGTGCTTGGCAGCCACGTACCCGCCGCCGCCCTCGTACGTCGCGAGCCCGGCCGTGGACGACACGATGACGACGGTGCCCGCCCCCGAGCCGCCCGACTCCGCCGCGGCCCGCTGGCCCGCCGCCGTCAGGGCCGGGAGCAGGGCCTGGGTGAGGTGCAGGGTGCCGAGCACGTTGGTCTCGTACATGGTGCGCCAGTCGTCCGGGTCGGCCGTGGCCACCGGGTCCGCGCCCAGCGCCCCGCCCGCGTTGTTCACCAGGACGTCCACGGAGGGGTGGTCGTCGAGCGTCGCGGCGAAGGCGTTGACGGCGGCGCGGTCGGTGACGTCCAGCGGGTACGCGACGGCCTGCCGCCCGGCCACCGTCAGCTCGGCGGCCAGCGCCTCGATCCGGTCGGCGCGGCGGGCGGTGAGGATGACCCGGTATCCGGCGGCGGCCAACCGGCGCGCCGTAGCGGCCCCGATGCCGCTGCTCGCGCCCGTGATGACGGCGGTGGGTGCGGTCACGGAAACCTCCTGGGTACGGCGGTCATGATCTCCGTACGCAGGATATGCCGAGCGTCTGATCGGCCCGGTCGGTCCTGTCGGCTGTGGTGGCTGGGGCGGCCGTGGCGTGCGGGGCGGTGCGGGCTCAGCCGCCGCGCGGCGCGTACATGATGATCCCGACGCCGACCAGGCAGGTCAGCGCGCCGACGACGTCGTAGCGGTCCGGGCGGTAGCCGTCGGCGACCACGCCCCAGGCGAGCGAGCCCGCGACGAAGACCCCGCCGTACGCGGCCAGAATGCGCCCGAACTCGGCGTCCGGCTGGAGCGTGGCGACGAAGCCGTACGCCCCCAGCGCCATCACCCCGGCCCCGATCCACAGCCACCCGCGGTGCTCCCGCACGCCCTGCCAGACCAGCCAGGCGCCGCCGATCTCCAGCAGGGCGGCGAGGACGAACAGGGCGATGGACCGGGCGACGAGCATGCCGGCAGCGTACGACGGCGCCCCGGGCCGAGGGAGCATCAGCCGGCGGGCCGAGCGACCACCGACCGGCGGGCCGCCAGCGGGGCGTCAGGCGGCGGGCACGGGGTCGGCTTCGGCCTAGACCGGTAATGGGAACGTGATATTCACGCGCCGGCCATGCTCCGCTTTGTGCCGCGTTCGCCCACGCTCAGGGGGCGTTGTTTCGCTGCTCGGGCCCGACTTCCCCCGCCGGCCCGCGCCGCCCGTCCGCCGCGCGGGCCGTACCGACGAACAGGAGCCTTGCCGTGAAACGCACCATAGTGTCCGGCGCCGCCGTCCTCACCGCCGCCATCGGCCTCGCCGCCGCGGCCCTCGTCCCCGCCGGCGCCGCGCCCGGCGGCCACGAGGCCAGAGACCGGCACAGAGACGTGACCTTCGACGTCGTCAGCGACGTCCAGGGGGACACGGCCGACCTCGGGCGGGCCCTCGACCAGATGAAGGGGCTGCCCGGCAAGAGCAGCGCCCTGGTCGTCAACGGCGACATCACCAACCGCGGTTACCCGCACGAATACCAGGAGGTGCGCAAGACGCTGAACGCGCACCCGCACCCGAAGAAGACGTACTTCACCATCGGCAACCACGAGTTCTACGTGCCGAAGTACTGCAACGCGTCCAAGCTCTGTCAGGACACCTGGCCCAACGGGACCAAGGAAAGCGAACTCTTCCAGAACTTCTACGACTTCACCGGCCTCGACAAGGTCTATTACGAGCGCGTCGTGGACGGCGTGCCGATGCTGATGCTCGGCACCGAGAAGTACATGAAGTACCACGACGCCGCGAAGTGGGACGAGGTGTGGATGAGCGAGGAGCAGTTGGCCTGGCTCGACGCGCGCCTGCGGTACTGGGAGCGCAAGGGCAAGCCGGTGATGGTCTTCTCGCACCACGTACTGCCCGACACCGTCTCCGGCACCCGCAACAAGATGTACGGCGGCGACTACCTCCAGGCCGACCGGCTGCTCGGCATTCTCGGCAAGTACAAGGACGCGGTGCTGTTCACCTCGCACACGCACTGGAGCCTGGGCCTGTCCGACTGGGCCGTGCGCAAGGTCGTGCCCGGCACCGGCAACCTGGAGGGCTTCACGGTCGTGAACACCGGCGCCGTCCAGACCTCGTTCACCGACGACGGCAAGGGTGGCGAGACGTCGATGTCCGGCAAGGAGAACACCGGGCTGCGCGTGCAGGTGGGCAAGAAGGAGGTCGTCCTCAAGGCCCGCGACTACCTGCGCAACCAGTGGATCAAGGAGCTGCGCATCCCGCTCCACCGGGGCCGCTGACCCCCGACGGGACCCGCGTGCCCCGTGCCGCCCTTCGCGCCCGCCATGGGCGCGGAGGGCGGCGGCGCTCCAGCGCGAACACGAGGACGAGCGCGGGGGTGACCACGGGGGCGAACGCGAGGACACACATCGAGGCGAGCACGGGGCGAACGGGGGCGCGGCATCGAGGCGAGCGCGGGGCGAACACGGGGGCGAACGGGGGCGCGTAAGGAAAACGACGCTTGGAAAAAAAGGCGGAGAGATGTGGAGAACTCCGCGCGGGTAACCCGGCGTGCCCCAGGGTAGTGCTGTGGCGGTCGGTAACGCGGCACGGTGGAGGTGGCGGCATTTTATTCGAACGAATAAGCGCTTCACCCTGCCTTCGCACAAACGTGCCCATCGGGCGTACCGCCCGCGCCGCCGCGAGTTCCGCACACCCCGTGAGTTTGAGCGAAAGGCGGGCCAGAATGGCGCAGCCATTTGAATTGCCGGACTTCTACATGCCCTATCCGGCACGGCTGAACCCGCATGTCGAGACGGCCCGGGAACACTCCCGCCAGTGGGCTCGGCAGATGGACATGTTGGAAGGTTCCGGGATCTGGGACCAGAGCGATCTGGACGCCCACGACTACGCCCTGCTCTGCGCCTACACCCACCCCGACACCTCGGCCGAAGCCCTTTCGCTGGTCACCGACTGGTACGTGTGGGTCTTCTTCTTCGACGACTACTTCCTGGACAAGTTCAAGCGCACCCAGGACCGCGAGGCCGGCAAGCAGCACCTGGCCCGGCTGCCCGCCTTCATGCCGATGGACCTGGCCACGCCCATGCCCGAGCCGGAGAACCCGGTCGAGGCCGGCCTCGCCGACCTGTGGCGGCGCACCGTCCCCAGCATGTCGATGGAGTGGCGGGCCCGCTTCGCCGAGAGCACCGAGAACCTGCTCAACGAGTCGCTGTGGGAGCTGTCCAACATCAACGCCGGCCGGGTGTCCAACCCGGTGGAGTACATCGAGATGCGCCGCAAGGTCGGCGGCGCGCCCTGGTCGTCGGGGCTGGTCGAGTACGCGGTGGGCGCCGAGGTCCCGGCCAGGGTCGCCGGCTCGCGCCCGCTGCGCGTGCTGCGGGACGCCTTCTCGGACGGCGTCCACCTGCGCAACGACCTCTTCTCGTACCAGCGCGAGATCGAGGAGGAGGGCGAGCTGAGCAACGGCGTGCTCGTCCTGGAGCGGTTCCTCGACTGCACCACGCAGGAGGCCGCGGACGCCGTCAACGACCTGCTCACCTCGCGGCTCCAGCAGTTCGAGAACACCACCCTGCTCGAACTCCCCCAACTCTTCGCCGACCAGGGGCTGAGTCCGCGGGAGTGCGCCGACGTGCTGCTGTACGTCAAGGGGCTCCAGGACTGGCAGTCCGGCGGGCACGAGTGGCACATGCGCTCCAGCCGCTACATGAACGGCGGCGGCGCGGACGCGCCCGCGGGCCTGACGCCGTGGGGCCCGTTCGCGCTCACCGGGCTCGGCACCGAGTCGGCGAACATCACGTCGCTGATCGCCCTCACCGGGGCCAAGCGGCTGCGCTCGTACAGCCACGTGCCCTTCACCAAGGTCGGCCCGTCCCGCATCCCCGACCTCAACCCGCCCTTCCCGCTCCAGCTCAGCCCGCACCTGGAGGGTTCGCGCCGGCACGTCATCGACTGGGCGCACCGGATGGGCATCCTGGAGGCCCAGCCTGGCGTGCCCAACTCGGACGTGTGGAACGAGGAGTTGCTCGCCGGCTACGACCTCGCCCTGTGCTCGGCCGGCCTCGACCCGGATGCCACGCCGGAGGAGCTGGACCTCAGCGCGTGCTGGCTGGCCTGGGGCACGTACGGCGACGACTACTACCCCGTCGTCTTCGGCGCCCCGCGCGACCTGGCCGGCGCCAAGCGGTGCACGGCGCGGCTGTCCGCCTGCATGCCGCTGGACGACTCGACGCCGCCGGAGCCGGTGAACGCCCTCGAACGCGGCCTCATCGACCTGTGGTCCCGCACCGCCGGTCCGATGCGACCCGCCGACCGCGCCACGTTCCGCGCGGCGATCGAGAACATGACGGCGAGCTGGCTGTGGGAGCTGGAGAACCAGTTCCACAACCGCGTTCCCGACCCCATCGACTACATCGAGATGCGCCGCCACACCTTCGGCTCCGACCTGACCATGAGCCTGTGCCGGCTGCGGCACGGCAAGCAGGTGCCGCCGGCGGTGTACGAGAGCAGCCCGATGCGCTCCCTGGAGAACGCGGTCTCCGACTACGCGACGCTGCTGAACGACGTCTTCTCGTACCAGAAGGAGATCGAGTACGAGGGCGAGATCCACAACGGCGTGCTGGTCGTGCAGAAGTTCTTCGACATCGACTACCCGACCGGCCTGCGCCTGGTGCACGAGCTGATGGAGTCCCGGCTGAGCCAGTTCCTGCACGTCGCGGAGAACGAACTGCCCGTGCTCTACGACGACTTCGAGCTGTCGGCGGAGGGGCGGCACGAGGTGGACACGTACGTGGGCGAGTTGAAGGACTGGATCGCCGGCATCCTGAACTGGCACCGCGAGTGCGTCCGCTACAAGGAGGCCGACCTGCGCCGCACCTTCGCCCCGAAGACGGACTGGGTCGCGGGCGGCCCGACGGGGCTGGGCACGTCGGCGGCCCGGGTGCGGTTGCCGTTGCCGGCGGCGTCGTGAGCTGAATCTCGGCTGGGCGCCTGGCCGGGTGCCCCTCTGAGCGCTCCGCTGCCGGCCCGGGTCGCGTGTGCGGTCCGGGCCGGTGGCACTTCGGGCGTGGCAGTCACGTGATGCGGCCACGTCACGCGGCGGATCGCCCGCGTGGGTGCGGAGCGGTCCGGCGCTCGTGGCAGAGTCCCGGTCATGCGGATACCGAGACCCAGCCCCAGCCCCAGCTCCAGACGTGTCACCACGGTCCTCTACCTGGGCGCCGCCCTGGCCCTGGCCCTGACCGCCTGTGGCCAGGAGCGCGCCGACTCCGCGTCGGGCCAGCGGGCGACCCCCACCCCCTCGTCGACCCACTCGCCCGCACCCTCGCCCACACGTACCCCCGTCGGCCCCCAGGGCAACGTGGATCCCGTCGTACCCGACGGGGCCCCGCACCACGGCGAGAACAACGGCTTCAAGGCGGAGAAGACCATGTCCCCCGCCAGCGAGAGGGCCGCCCGGGTGGAGGCCGTCCGCGTCGAGCCCGTCATCGCGCGGCTCTGGAAGGCGAAGGTGTGGGACCCCGAGCGGGTACGCGCGGCCCTGCTCGGACTCGGCTACCGGAGCCAGGGCGCGGGCGGCGAGTCGGGCGACGGGACGCTGACCGTGTCCGGGTTGGACACGGGCGGGGAGGCCGACCAGCACGGCACCCCCGAGGGGGCCAGGGTCGCGCTGTACGTGGGTGACGACGCCTGCGTCACGGCGTACACCCAGCCCACCAACTACCACGTCGGCGTCAACGGGCTGTACGCGGAGGGTGGCTGTTTCGAGCCGAAGGGCGGCCACTGAGCGCCCGTCGTCGCTGGTCAGGTGGGGGAGCGGGCGGGGTCGCGGGCGGCGCCGCGCGCGGACAGGACGAGGGTGGCGGCGATGAGGAGCGCCGCCAGGACCCCGGTGACCAGGACCGGGGCCGGGGCGGGCGCGAAGGTGCTGGCCAGGATGGCGAGCACGGCCAGCGGATGGATCACGTCGGCCGGGTTACGCAACTCGGCGGCGCGGTGGTGCAGCAGCCACACGAGGGTGATGAAGACGGCGACCGGGATCGTGTACGCGGCGGCGGCCGTGCGGTCGGTGAGGTGCCCGTGGTCGGTGGCGTGCGCCACGTTGACCGCGAGCCCGGCGCCGGCGGCGGCAGCGGAGGCGAAGACCAGGTAGTGACCGTAGCCCCACAGCAGCGCGTTGGGGAGGCCGGTGAGGCGGCGGGGCGCGTGCTGGGCGAAGTAGAGCCACCACAGGGCGAACACGGTGAGGACGCCCCCGACGATGAGCGGCGCGAGGTCGCCGATGCTCGCGTCGGTGTCGAGGGCGGTACGGACGGCGCCGGTGGCCGCCGTGATGGTCTCGCCGAGCACGATCAGCGTGAACAGGCCGTAGCGCTCGGCGATGTGGTGCGGGTGCCAGGTGGTGGTGGCCGCGCGTTCCGCCCAGGCCGGGACGGCGAGTTCGGCCAGCACGAGCAGCCCGAACGTGAGGAGCCCGACGTCGTCGGGCAGGGCGAGCCGCACCGCCCACCCGATCTGCACCACGAGGATGCCCACCGCGTACCGCAGACACGTACGCCGCCGCTCCGGGTCGGCGCGGGCGGCCCGCAGCCACTGGGTGACCATGGCGAGCCGCATGACGACGTAGCCCCAGGTGATGACGGTGAAGTCGTCGTTCTGGAGTGCCTCGGCCGCACCGGCGGCCATGATCAGGGCGCCGACGATCTGCACCAGGGTGAGCAGCCGGTACGGCACGTCGTCGGTGTCGTACGCGGAGGCGAACCAGGTGAAGTTCATCCACGCCCACCAGATCGCGAAGAACACGAGCACGTAGCCGAGCACCCCGTGCCCGACGTGCCCCTCGGCCAGCTCATGCTCGAACGCGAGGGCAGCCTGGGCCACGGCGGTGACGAAACAGAGGTCGAAGAACAGCTCCAGCACGGTCGCGGTGCGATGCTCCTCGCTGGCCAGCCGCGCCACCATGGGGCGGCGCCATGCGCTGGCGGGGGTGGGGGTGGAGGCCGGGGTGGGTTGTGGCTGGCGCCCCGGGTCGGCGGGGTCGGGCTGCGGCTGGCTCATCGGTCACCGGCCGGCGTACGGGGTCGTACGGGAGGGCCTGGCGTACGGGTCCGCCTTCGGGCTCGGCGTGGAGGGGGCCGGGCTGGCGGACGTCGTACGGTCCGCGAGCGTCGTCGTGTCCGGGGTGGCGGCCATGACTGCCTCCTGCGGGGTCAGGGGCCGTGGACGGGGTGACCTCGGCGGATGCCGGAGGCCCTGTCGTAGTCACGTCACCAGACTCGGTGCGGGGGCGCATGTGGATCTTGGGCGGATTGGTGGAATGGGAGGCGGGGGCGCGGCCGGTCGGGGGCGGGGTGCGCTGTGCACAGCCTGTGGATGGGGGCGGGTGCCCTGCCCACCACGCCACCAAGGGCCCGCCGCGCTTGATCCCGCGTGGGAGTGGTCAGACCGCGCTGTCGAGTACGGCTCGCACCTCGGGCACCTCGGCGTACTCGGCCAGCCGCGCCAGCACCACCCGGACCCGTGCCGCCGTCCGCTCGCTGGCCACGTCGGCGGACAGGCTCATGACCCGCGCGGCGGTCGCCGCCGCTGCCTCGGGCTCGTTGGCGTCGGCGTAGGCCACGGCGAGCCACGACAGGTACAGGGCCAGTTCTCGCGTGTGCGTCGCGTCGTACTGGCCGAGCACAGCACGCAGGAGCGGTACGGCGCGGAGCGGTCGGCGTAGCTCGGTGTGGACGCGGGCTTCCATGACCTGGAGTTCGCCGGCGTCCACCCAGTACAGCCATGCCGGGGACTCGGTGCCCTCGCTGTCCTCGGCCAGCGCTTCCGCCGCCTCCCCCAGCGCCCGCATCGCGTGCTGCGCGTGCGCGCGACCCCCGGCTTTGGTGTGCGCCCAGGCCACCCGATCGAGGAACAGCGCACGGGCCTTGGGTGGCGCGTCCGCCCCGGCCCCGTCCAGCGCGGCACGGGCGAGGGCCAGGCCGTCGCCCGCCCGGCCCGTGTTGCTGAACTGGTAGGCCAGCGACCCGGCGAGGTTCCCGGCCAGGGCGTGGTCCTCGGCTTGCCTCGCCGCGCTGAGCCCTAGCTGGTAGATCCGCTCGGCCTCGGCGTGCCGTCCGGCATCGCTCGCGATCCATCCGGCGATCTGCGCCAACTCGTCAACTGGGCGCAGGAGTTCGCGTCCAACCGCTCCGGTGTGGGCGCCCTCGCGGTACAAGCGGACGGCGGACCGAAGTTCCCGGAGTGCGGGCCGGATGAGGTCGCCTCCAGCGAGTACGTCGTCGGCCAGCCGCAGGCCGTGTACGCGCTGCCGCAGGTCGGTGACCTGGCCCATCCCGACGCGGCGGCCCTCGCGGGCGCGGAGAGGGGCCAGCGGGTCTCCCTCGGGAAGGTAGTCGGCCAGCGCCGGCGAAGGCGGCTCGGCGGGCTGCGGCCCCGTGCGTGTCCCTTGCCGCCGCGTGAGCGCTTCTGAGGACACCCGGAGGGCGGCGGCGAGAAACGGAAGCCAGTCACGCGGGGTGCGCTTCCCCGTCTCCCAGCGGCTGATCTCCTGACGGCCTACCGGCTCGCCCCGAACTCCAGCGACCCGACAGACCTCCCGCGCCAACCGCGCCTGACTCCACCCGAGCCGCTCCCGCTCCCGCCTGACGTTCGCCCCGACGCCGCTCCCCATGGGTCCAGTCTGGCCGACAGTTGGCTTACATGTGGGCGCTGGCGTGGGGATGTGGGATGGGTGGTGGTCGTTCCAACCACGGCGAGGGGGTGGGGGCGAAGGGTGGGGTGGCTCGGAGGAGTTGGCGGACTCACGTACTTGTTCGTCGGCGTCGTGCGTGGGGGCCGAGAGATAGCCTGGGTGGCCTGGAGGGCGGCAAGGGGGAGTTTTGGGTGATCTGGCGGGCTTGGGTGGTAGGCCGGAGTTCGCGGAAGTTGCAAAAAACCGGGGTGTGGCGAGATAAAGCCGCAGGTCAATTGCTCTGGTCCCCGCGCGTGCGGGGATGGTCCCGTGCCCTTGGAGTTGTGGCCCGTACGGCCGGACTGGTCCCCGCGCGTGCGGGGATGGTCCCCGCCTTCTCCCCCGTCGTAGTTCCGGAAACCTTGGTTCCCGCGCGTGCGGGGATGGTGCCGTCGTGCTCGCGGATGCCGATCGAAGAGGGGGCTGGTCCCTGCGCAGGCGGGGCTGGCCACCACCGATGCGCGCTGCATCACTGGAAGTCAACGGCGCGACAGCCCAACTAGGTTGATCGAGCTAGAAGTTTGTCGCTCGTGTTCGAGCTGGGAGTACCGTTTCAGGTGCCTACGTCAGAACGAGGAGTCCAGTATGTCTGAGACCCCGACCATGCTCGGCGAGCGCGTCCGTGACCTACGTAAGCGACGCGGCCTCTCGCAACAAGCTTTAGCTCGTGCGGCCAGGCTGTCTCACTCAACCGTGCGAAAACTGGAGCAGGGTACTGGCGGGGAAACCAGGATGGAGACCGTCCGCGCCCTCGCTCTCGCCCTGCGCGTGCCGACAACCTACCTGCTGCGCCGTGACGCCGAGGTGGCCAGCCTCCCAACGGAAGAGCGCTGGGAGCCGGTGCGCGCAGCGCTCCTAAGGGCCCCGGCAGCGGAGTACATCGAGGGTGACGCACCCACTCCGGTGGGTGTGAAGGCCGCGCTGCAAGCGGCCGAACCGTTGTTCTCCGAGGACCGCTTCGCCGACTTGGCCGTGGTTCTGCCGGGGTTGCTCCGGGACTCCGAAGCACTGGACGAGAGTGACCCCCGATCCCGTGCCGTTCGATGCAGGCTGCTCCAGCTCACAGGGTGGCTACTCACCCAAACGCGTCAGTACGAGGCGGCCGAGCGCGCGCTCGCACAGGCGACGGCGATGTCAGCGGACCGCCTGGATGGCTCGGCATCGGTCAACACGACGGCGTGGTTGCTCATGCGTACCGGTCAGTTGACGAAGGCGCGTGAACTCGCCGCCCGGTGGGGTGACGACATAGAACCCCGGCTGTCCCGGGCCACTCCCGACGAGTTGTCCTCGTGGGGATGGATGATGCTGCGGGTCTCGGCGGCATCGGTGCGAGACGCGCAGCCGGAGCAGGCGGCGCATGCCATGCGTATGGCATGTTCGGCGGCGGCTGCGCTGGGTCGCGAGCACGCCCCCCGAGGGGACTTCCTCCGTTCCTTCGGCCCCGTCACGGTGGCGCTGAAGCGCGCCGAGAACGCGGCGATCGCCGACAAGCCGGATGTCGTGCTGAGTCTTGCGCGGAAGATCCCTTCCGGGGGCCTACGAGCGACCAGCAACAACCGCAATCGCCACTTGCTCGACGTGGCCGATGCGCACGCTCGCATGCGCCAGTACGGCCAGGCCATGGAGGTGCTGTACGGCATCCAGGATGTGTCCCCCGAGTGGCTTCCACAGCAGCGGTACGCACAGGACATCGCGACCAGGGTCATCCGCAAGCGGCGGACGCTGACCCCGGACATGCGGCGCCTGGCTGACGCGATCGGTGTGCCGCTGTAGTGCGGCGATACCCCTTCGCCGCTCGGCTGTGACGAATGACCATTGAGGCGCAGCCGCCAACTCCTTACGGTCGGTAGTCGTTCGATCACCAACCACGCTGGAGGGCTGCGCCATGCCGACCTGGACCGAATACACCTCGCCCCCACCCTTCGACTGGGTGCCGCCCGGGGGTGGGGTGCGGTGGACCAGGATCGGTGAACTGGGTTGGCACACGTTGTCGTTGCCGTACTACCTGGGGAACCCGGTGCTGGCCGCGCTCGGCGACGAGAGCGGGGCGGTCATCGAGGAGGACGTGCCGGAGCGGCTCGTGTGGTTGATCGAGCCCAAGGCGGCGGCCGTGCGGCACCTGTACGGGCACGAGGTGGTCAGCCTCGCGGGCGACAACGGGGCGTACGTCTTCGTTCCGGGCATGGCGCGGGCCCGGATGGTGTGGTGGCGTGTCCCGCCGGAGCCGGGGCGGCTGCTGACGGACGCGGGTCGGTTGGTCGAGGCGATTGCCGTGTTGCGTCCGGGAGTTCGCTCGTGAGCGAAATGGACTGGGTGCCACCCTCGTGCGAGGCGGTTGCCCTGCTGCCTGCGGGGCGGCGCTGGGACGCGGTTCGGACGTCCATGGTCGTGGCTCGGCGGGCGTTCGAGATGTTGGACGTGAGCGAGAGGTGCGCCGCGATCGTTGATCCGCTGACCGCTGCCGCGTACTGGTTGGTGCCGGCCGGTCAGGCGTCCGTGGTGCCGCAGTGGGAGCGGTTGGGGCGGCATGTCGCCCTGCTGGGGCCCGGCCCCGGGACCCACTACGTCGGGGTGCCGTCCGCCCTGCGGCATGCCGGCCCTGGGTTGCACTGGCGGCTCCCTCGCGACTGGTCGGGGCGGTACCTGGCCCAACCGCACTACCTCGGCGCGATCCTCGCCTCGGCCGTACGGTTCACCCACGGCACGGCTGCGCTGTCGTCGCCATGCCCCGTGTGTGTGGGGGACTCGGCGCGTACGGGAGAGGCGCCGGCCGGAGGTCGATCCGGCCCGGCTGAACCCGTCCCCTGCTGCCTGGAGGTCAACCCCGCATGTGACCACGCCGCGCGCTCGCCCGCCAGCCGGCGGCGCACATGAGCCGCAGTCGGTACCGCTACGTCGAGATGCGCCTGGGGCCTGACCCGGAGACTGACGCCTATCTCGTCCGCGCGATGTGCGTGACCTGTGGCGAGCAGTCGCCGGAGCCAGAGCCGTCGGAGTCCATCACGGACCAACACCACCAGGCCCAGCGCTGGTGCACGAGCCACACGGCCCGCGACCACCCCGACGGCCGGCACGTCCGCTACGCGGCGACGGTCACCTTGCGGTGGCTGGTCACCCCGGCTGAGGACATCGGGCCGAGTGCTGGCCCGTAGGCGGGGTGAGGAGGCGGTGCGGGCTGTGGCGTTGGGGCGGTGGTGTGGGATGCCGGCGCCTGCGGGTGGGGGGCGCTGGGTGGGTGCGGGGGTGGCCGTGGGTGACGCTGGCTGTGCCGTCTTGTGAACGGGGTGGCACAGTTGGCGGGTTGGCGGTCCAGCTTTCTTGTCCTTGAGCCTCAGGGGGCGAACGCAGATAGGCTGTGAAGCCTGGCCAGCAAGGGGGCGTTGTGGGCGATCTGCCGAGTTTGAGCGATAGGCCGGAGTTCGCGGAAGTTGCAAAAAACCGGGGTGTCGCGCGGTAAACCCGCAGGTCAATTGCTCTGGTCCCCGCGCGCGCGGGGATGGTCCCCAAGCCGGACGGAAGAATGTCATCGGCGCGTGTTGGTCCCCGCGCGAGCGGGGTTGGCCTCTGGCGCTTGTCGGGGTCGGTGTGCCCGCCGCCCTGAACTCGGCGCGCTTCCCTGTCCGTCGCCATGACCAAGGCGGGCGCCCAACACCGCCCCACAACCTCTGCTTCGCGGCGAACCTGCCGAGCCGTCGCCGCACTTCAGAGGCGCGCGGCGTCGTTCTGCCGGCGGTGAACACATGCCCGGTTGGGCTCGGCGGTCATTACCGTCCAGACGTATGACGACGATAACAACGCGCACGGTCGAGTATCCGGCCGACGGCCTCACGATGGTGGGGCGCCTTGCGATTCCGGCCGGCGTGGGTCGTCGGCCTGCGGTTCTGGTCGGGCCCGAGGGGACGGGGCTGAACGACTTCCAGCGCCGACGGGCGGACGCCTTGGCCGAACTGGGTTATGTGGCGCTGGCCTTCGACTTCAACGGCGGGCGTTGGTTCAGCGACCCCGAGGAGATGTTGGCGTACGTCATGCCTCTTCTTGACGACACCGACCGGATGCGGGACATCGGTTACGCGGCGCTCGACGTCTTGCGCGCCGAGCCGCGTACGGACCCCGATCAGATCGCCGCCATCGGATACGGCACCGGGGGCGCCATCGCGTTGGAACTCGGGCGCGCGGGCGTCGACTTCCGCGCGATCGGGACGATCAACGCGGTGACTACGGGCCGACCGGGTGAGGCCGCGAACATTCGATGCCCCGTGTGGGCCGGGGTGGGGTCGGAGGACCCGATCATGCCGCCCGCGCAACGGGAAGCCTTCACTGCGGAGATGCAGGCCGCAGGCGTCGATTGGCGACTGGTGGTCTACGGCGGCGCCGAGCACGCCTTCCACCACCCGCCGGTCGACCACGCGGTACGCCCAGGCGTCAGCCACCACCCGCTGCACGCGGAACGGGCCTGGCGCGATGTTGTCGGCCTGCTCGCCGAGTGTCTGCCCGTGCCGGAGTGATGTGTGGTCGGTAACCGGGTCTTCGGCGGGACGCTGGCGGGATCGTGCAGGGGGGCTGTGAGTTGCTTGTCTGGCTTGGGCGATAGGTCGGAGTTCGCGGAAGTTGCAAAAAACCGGGGTCGGGCGCGGTAAATCCGCAGGTCAATTGCTCTCGTCCCCGCGCGTGCGGGGGTGGCCCCTCCGAAGCTCGGATGGTGGGCAGGCTCCACAGCTCGTCCCCGCGCGTGCGGGGGTGGCCCCGCGCTGGAGCGCGGCGACCACACCGGGACGCACTGGTCCCTGCGCATGCGGGGGTGGCCCCGGCACACGGAGGGTTCGGGTCTGCCGATCGGCCTCGTCCCCCGCCCCTGTGGGGTGGACCCGAATGAAGAAGCAGGGCATCTTCAATTGGTCCCTCGTCCCCGCGCGCGGGGCTGGCCCCGCTTACGCGTGGCTGCAACTGGAGGGCTTCGTCTCGTCCCCGCCCCCGCAGGGGTTGGCCCGCCGCTGCCGCCGATGATCAGGGCCGTCATACCCGTGTCCCCGCCCTGCGGGGTTGGCCCCGAGGTGCAGGCCAAACTGGCGCTGGGCCTGGAGGTGTCCCCGCAGGCACGCGGGGTTGGTCCCGTCGGTTACTCGGTCAGCTCCGGGATGCGTGGGCCCTCCCCGCCGCTGCGGGGTTGGTCCGGCCGTTGAGCAGGCGCAGGACGAGAGCGAGCAGCGCTCCCCGCACGCGCGGGGTTGGCCCCTGAGAGATCAAGGCCAAGAACGGCACCCCGTCGACGTCCCCGCCGCGCGGGGCTGGGGCCGGCGCGTACCGCAAGCCGGGGCCCGCACGCAGGCTTGCCCTCCGGCAGGCTCGGGCACCCAACGGCTCCCGCTGGCCCGCAAGGCTGGACTGCCCCAGCAGTCACACACACAGCCGATGCCCACCCACCCAGCCAAAGGCCACCCCTACACCCGAAGCCCGCCCACACATCCGAAACACACCCACCCAACAAGACCACCGAACCCCCGCCCACACCCCCCGCTCCGCCCCGTCCGCCGACTCCGTCGTCGGCCAGGACGGGGTCAGCCGTTGCACCGTCGGGCGGTCAGGGGTGTAGCGGGGCCAGCCGGGGTCGCCGGTGGTGGTGAAGGCGACCCAGGCGGCGTGGGTGCGGCGGGCCAGCTCGCGGGGTTCGGCCGCGTCGGGGACGAGGCCGAGGGTGTGGAGGTCCACGCGGGACAGGTTGGCGAAGGCGAACGGGAGGTCCAGGCCGTGGCAGGCGCCGAGGAGGCCGTCGAAGGCGGGGGAGCGCCAGGTGAACTCGTAACGCCAGGTGCCGGCCGGGTGCGGGGCGTGGGCGTCGGCCAGGCGGGCGGTGGGGACGGCGAACATGTAGTCGGTGCCGATGGCGGAGAGGAGTTCGGCGGGCGTCGTACCGCGCCCCGCGGCCTTGTACGCGGCGATGACGCGCGCCGGGTCCGGGTGCAGGCGGGAGACGAGGAGCGGTAGCGACCGCGCGTCGACGGGTGGGGTGCCGCGCGTGAGCTGGAACAGGTTCAGTTCGTCGGCCGTGTTGCCGAGCAGCAGGGCGACGTCGGACGCGGCACCCGCGCGGATCGCGTCCTCCGGTTGGCCGCGTACCGACTCGCCGTCGATGACCAGGCCCAGCGGGGTCAGGCCCATCAGTGGGTCGCGTACGCCGGCGACGGTCAGGTTCGGCGGCTCGGCCAGGACGTGGGCCAGCGCGTTCACCAGGGCCTCGTCGGGGAGTGGCGCGAACGCCTCGGCCGTCGGGGGCACGCCGAGATGGTCGGCCAGGGCGCGGGTCGTCGCGCTCGCCTGGGCCGGGGTGAGGGACTGCGAGCCGCCGCCGCTGGCGCTGATCGCGCGCCGGAACAGGCCGCGCGGGGCCGAGGCCAGCAGCGCGCACACGCTCGCCGCGCCCGACGACTCGCCGAAGACGGTCACCCGGTCCGGGTCCCCGCCGAAGGCGGCCACGTTGTCGCGTACCCAGCGCAGGCCGGCGAGTTGGTCGAGCAGGCCACGGTTGGCGGGCGCGCCCGGCAGGTGGGCGTAACCGGCGACGCCGACCCGGTAGTTGAGACTGACCAGCACCACGCCGGCCAGGGCGAACGAGGTCCCGTCGTACAGGCCGGCCGTGGCGCGCCCGCCGACGAACGCGCCGCCGTGCAGGTAGACCAGCACCGGCAGGCGCGCGCCGGGTTCGGGGGACGGCGTCCAGACGTTGGCCGTCAGGTACTCGGCGCCGGGCAGCCAGCCCTCGCCCATCAGGTCCTGGAGCGGCGACCGGCCCGGCTCGCCGACCTGCGGGGCGCTCGGCCCGGGCTCGCGCGCGTCCCACTCGCCGCGCCAGGTGGGTGGCGCGGGCGGGGCGAACCGGGCCGCGCCGGTCGGCCCCGCCGCGTACGGCACGCCGGTGAAGACCGCCACCCCCTCCCGGGCCCGGCCCCGGACGGTGCCCTGGGTGATGCGGGCGATCGGTTCCACGGCGGCCATGACCTCTCCTCGGGACGGGGGAGCGCGGTGCGGGTGGTGGCGGCGAATCCGTCCGGTCGAAGCTACGCCCGTGTGGCGTGGCGTCAAGAAGTGGTCTGGTGCGTGCGGGAGTTGGGGTGCGGGTGGGGTCGGGCCGGGTCGCCAGGGCTAGCGCTTCAGCAGGTCGCGCAGGGCAGCGGTGATCGTTTCCGGGTCCTCCTCGGCCATGAAGTGACCGCAGGAGACGGTGGCGTGGTGCAGGTCGGGGGCCCAGGCGCGCCAGCGGGCCGCCGCGTCGAAGCCGAGGGCGGCGCCCCAGTCCTGCTGGAGGACGGTGACGGGCATGGCGAACTGGTGGCCGGCGGCCCGGTCGGCCTCGTCGTGCTCGACGTCGCTGCCGGCCGAGGCGCGGTAGTCGGCCACGATGGAGGGCACGGCGGCGCGGCAGGCGTCCAGGTAGGCGGCGCGTACGTCGGCGGGGATGGCGCGCGGGTCGTTGGCCCAGGCGTCGAGGAACGAGCCGAAGAACGCGTCGGCGCTGGCGCTGATCATCCGCTCGGGCAGGCCGGGCGGCTGGGCCATCAGGTAGAGGTGGTAGCCGACGGCCGCGCTGGTGCCGTGCATGACGTCCCACATGTCCAGGGTGGGCAGCACGTCGAGGCAGGCCAGGTGGGTGACGGCGGACGGGTGGTCGAGGCCGGCGCGGAAGGCGACGAGCGCGCCCCGGTCGTGCCCGGCCAGCGCGAACCGCTCGTGCCCGAGCGCGCGGGCGAGGGCGACGATGTCCGCGGCCATGGTGCGCTTGGCGTACGTGAGCGGGTCGCCACCCTCGGCCGGCTTGTCGCTGGCCCCGTAGCCGCGCAGGTCGGGGCAGATCACGGTGTGGTCGGCGGCCAGGGCGGCGGCCACGTGCCGCCACATGAGGTGGGTCTGCGGGAAGCCGTGGAGCAGCACGATCGGGCTGCCGGAGCCGGCGACCGCCGCGTTCAGCGAGACGCCGTCGGCGACGCGAACGCGCTGGTAGGCGAAGTGGGGGAGACGGGTGAGCGGCATGGCGCACGTCCTGGGTCGGAGCGGGGGCCCGGGCGGGCGGTACGGGGCGGTCGGGCCGCCGCCGCGCGCCGTGGGCGGGTACGTTCCCAGCCTGCTGGGCGCGGATGAGCGATGGATGAGCGCGCTATACGGTGGCGAGGAGTGGGGCACGTGGGGCGGGGCCGGCCAGAGGGACGGACGGGCGGCCGGGCGCTGTGCGCGGGGTCGCGGCGCGCGGTGGCGGCGGGCGCGGACCCGGTACGCGATGGGCGGCGGGTGATCCGGAGAGGCCGGCGGTACGGAAAGGCTGGCGGTACGGAGAGGCGGGTGCGGGTGCGGGCGGTGTTCGGGGTGCTGGGGCCGGTGTCGGCCTGGGACGACGCCGGGGAGCCGATCGCCCTGAAGGGCCCACGGCACCGCGCGGTGCTGGCCCGGTTGATCGTCGCCCGGCGCCGCGTCGTACCGGTCGGCCACCTGGTCGACGACCTGTGGGAGGAGCCGCCGGCGGGCGCCGTGAGTGCCGTACGCACCTTTGTCGCCGCCCTCCGGCGCGCGCTGGAACCGGAGCGCCCGCCGCGCGCGCCGGCCCGGCTGCTGGTCACCGAGGGCCCGGGGTACGCGCTGCGCGCCGAGCCGGACGCGGTGGACGCGTGGCGCTTCGAGCGGGCGGTGACGGCGACGGCCACGCTGCCGCCGGCCGACGCGCTCGCACGGCTCGACGAGGCGCTCGGGTGGTGGCGCGGGCCCGGGTACGCCGAGTTCGCCGAGGCGCCGTGGGCCCGCGCCGAACGGGCCAAACTGGCGGAACTGCGGCTGCACGCCGTCGAGCGGCGGGCCGGGGCGCGGCTGGCGCTCGGGCTGGCCGCCGAGGCGGTGCCGGACCTGGACGCGCACGTGACCGAGCACCCGTGGCGCGAGGAAGCCTGGCGGCTGCTCGCCCTCGCGCTCTACCGCACGGGCCGGCAGGGCGACGCGCTCGCCGTGCTGCGCCGGGCCCGCGCGCTGCTGGTCGAGCAGCTCGGCGTGGACCCGGGCCCGGCCTTGCGCCAACTGGAGGCGGACGTGCTCGACCAGGCGGCCCACCTGGACGTCGCCCACCCGGACGTTACCCACCTGGACGCCGCCGGCCCGGTCGCCGCCGGCCCGGACGCGGAGCGTCCGTCGGGCGTGGCCCCGGCCCCGGCCCCGGCCTCGGCCTCCGAGGTGCGGCCAGCGCCCGGTCCCGACGCCCCCGACGCCCCCGACCCCGCCGGCGCCGCGGCCCGGGTGTGGGCGCGGGCCGCGGCCGACTACGACCGGGCCGTCTCCGCCGGGGCGCGCGCCCGGCTCGAATCGACGGTGGGCCTCCTCCGCAACCTCGCGCTGACCGGGGGCGAGGGACTGGAGGCGGCCCGCGCGCACCGGTTGGCGGCCGTCGCGGCGGCGGAGGAGCTGGGGGACCCGGAGCTGACCGCGCGGGTGATCGGCGCGTACGACGTACCGGCGATCTGGACCCGCGCGGACGACCCGGAGCAGGCGGCGCGCATCGTCGCCGCGGCCGAACGCACCCTGGCCGCCCTCCCCGCCCCCGGCCACGCGGCGGCCCGGGCCCGCCTGCTGGCCACCATCGCCCTGGAGACCCGCGGCACCCGGTCCCCGACCGACCCGCCGGAGGCCGCCGACCTGGCCACCCTCGCGGCGACCGGCTCTCCAGCGTCTGCTGCCCCCGCCTCGCGGCCCCCGGCCCCGCAGGCCCCAGCCCCGCGCGCGACGCGCGCCGCCCGCGAGGCGGAGGAGATCGCCCGCCGCCTGGACGACCCGGCGCTGCTCGCGTTCGCGCTGGGCGGCCGGTTCATGCAGTGCTTCGAGCGCGCGGGCCTGGCCCCCGACCGGGACGCGATCGGTGCCGAACTCGTCGCCCTGTCCGCCCGGCACGGCCTGGTCGCCTACGAGGTGCTGGGCCACCTCATCCGCGTCCAGGCCCGGTCCGCCCTCGCCGACTTCGCGACCGCCGACCGGCACGCCGCCGCCGTGGATCGGCTGGCCGACCGGCACGAACTACCGCTGGTGGGCGTGTTCACGCAGTGGTACCGCGCGCTCAGCCTCGTGGCGACGGGCCACCCCACCGGGCCCGAAGCCGAGGGGGCCTACCGCGCCGCCGCCGCGCGCTTGGACGGCGCCGGCATGCCGGGCCTTGAGCGCGGGCTGCTGCCGCTGGCGCTGCTGTGCCTGTGGCTGACCCGTGAGGACCAGGGCGCCGCCCTGCCCGCTACCCGGGGTGCCGACTGGGGCCCCTACGCGCCGTGGGTCCGCCCGCTGGCCCTGCTCGCCGACGGGCGGCGCGCGGAGGCGGCGACGGCGCTCCGCGCGGCCCCGCCGCCGCCCCACGACCTGCTGTACGAGGCCCTGTGGTGCCTCATCGGCCGGGCCGCCATCGGCATCGGCGACCGGGCGGTCATCCGTCTCGCCCGGTCCCAACTACTGCCTGCGGAAGACGAGTTGGCGGGAGCCGGCAGCGGGCTGCTCACCCTCGGCCCGGTCGCCCACCACCTCGCCGCCCTGGACGCCGCCCTCGCGGGGCCCGATGGCTCATGACGGAGCCGAAACCCGGACCGTACCCGGCCCGTACGCGACCGACCCCGACCCCTACGAGCCCGTTCCCCGTCCGTCCGAGTCCGCCCCTGGCCCGTACGCGACCGTTCCCGGCCCGTACGAGACCGCTCCGGGCCCGGACGTGTTCGGCGCGGCCACGGCGGTGGCGGAAACCGAAGCCGCAGCCGGAGCTGACGCCGAAGTCGTAACCGAGGCCCCAGCCTCGGGCTCAGCCGACGCCGCAGGCGACGCCGTGGCGCGGCCGTGAAGGATGAGGGCCCAGGCCAGGACGGCGAAGGCGGCGATGTTGGCGACGGCGCGCACGGTGTTCCAGGTGACCCAGCGGGCCTCGAAGTCCCGGCGGGCGGCGGCCAGGTCGGCGATCCGGGCCGGATCGCCCGCCTTGGCCAACTGGTCGTTGAGGGGCACGTTCACGCCGCTGGTGATCACGAACATGGCCAGGTAGAGCACGAGTCCGGCGATGATCCACGGCAGCGCCGCGCGGTCGGCGCCCGAGCGCAGGCTCAGTGCCAGGGCGAGGGCCGTGAACGCGATGCCGCCCAGGAAGCAGAACATGAACCAGCCGTTGAGGATGGACGCGTTGATCTTCTGCATCGCCTCCACGAAGGTGCGGTCGCTCGACCCGGCGAGGCCGGGCATGACCGCGTAACCGAAGGCGGCGAACAGCCCGGCCATCAGGCCGGTGGTGAGGGTCGCCGCGAGCAGCGCGACGGTGTGCAGGGTCTTGAGTTGCATCGCGGGTCACTTCCCGTCCCAGGCGCCCGAGGCCGCCGCGGCCCGGGCGAAGTCGGCGAAGTCGCGGGCGGGGCGGCCCAGGACGCGCCGCACGTCGTCGGTGACGCGGGCGTTGCGGCCGTCGAGGACCGTGCCGAAGAGGTAGCCCAGGAACGCGATCACGTCGGCCGGCACCCGCTCGGCGGCGAGGCCGGCCGCGTACTCCTCCGGGCTGATCCGCGCGTAGCGCACGGGGCGGCCGGTGACCTCGGCGATGGTCGCCGTCGCCTCGGCGAAGGTGAGCGGGCGGGGCCCGGTCAGCTCGTAGACCCGGCCCGCGTGCCCGTCCTCGGTCAGCACCGCGGCGGCCACGTCGGCGATGTCGTCCGCGTCGAGGAACGGCTCGCCCACCGGTCCCGCCGGCAGCGCTACCTCCCCGGCCAGCACCGGGCCGAGCAGGTAGCCCTCGCTGAAGTTCTGGCTGAACCAGCTACACCGCAACACCGTCCAGTCGGCGCCGGCACCGGCTCCCGCCCCCGATTCGGCCGCCGCCGCGAGGGCCTGCTCGCAGGCCACGGCCTCGTCCTCGCCGCGCCCCGACAGCAGCACGAGCCGCCGCACGCCACGGGCCACCGCCAACTCCGCGAAGGCGCCCACCGCCTCGACCGCGCCCGGCACGGCCAGGTCGGGGTAGTACGAGACGTACGCCGCGTGCACGCCGTCCAGGGCCGGGCCCCAGGTCTCCGGCCGCTCCCAGTCGAAGGGCAGCCCGCCGGAACGCGAGCCGATGCGTACCGGCAGGTCGCGCGCCGTCAGTCGGCTCACGAGCCGGCTGCCGGTCTTGCCGGTGCCGCCCAGGACGAGGGTCATGGGGTGGTGCTGCGTCATGGTGTGCTCCCCGTTGGTTGGTGCGTGGCCGTTGCCTGATGGCTGCTTGGCCGCTGCCTGGTTGCTGCCAGCCGCTGCCTGACCGCTGCTCGGCCGCCGTGACGACCGCTCGGCCGTCGCTCACTACTGTCGGCCGGGGCGACAGCGGTAACAATGGCCGAATCCGCACGGTCCGTTAATCTGTGGGTTACGGATGAGGGGGCCGGGTGGAACACCGCGACATCGAGATCTTTCTGACGCTCGCCCAGGAACTGCACTTCGGCCGCACCGCCGAGCGGCTGCACGTGTCCCCGGCCCGGATCAGCCAGGCCGTCAAGAAGATGGAACGCCGCATCGGGGCCCGCCTGTTCGACCGCACGAGCCGCCTGGTCGCCCTGACGGCGATCGGCTGCCAACTGCGGGACGACCTGGCGCCGGCGTACGACCAGATCCAGGCGGCCGTCGCACGGGCGGTCGAGGCGGGCCGGGGCGGCGGCGGGGTGCTGCGGGTGGGGTTCATCGGCGCCGGGGTCGGCATGTTCGTGTACGAGGTGGCGGAGACGTTCCGGGCCCGGCACCCCGCCGGCGAGGTGCAGGCCCTGGAGCAGCGGTACGCCGACGCCTCGACCCTGCTCGCCGGCGGCGAGATCGACGTGCTGCTTTGCGTGGCGCCGGCGCTGACCGCCGAGATGAGCGAGAGCCCGGTCCTCTTCCGCGAGGACCCCGTGCTCGCCGTCTCGGCCCGGCACCCCTTCGCCCGCCGCGCCGAGGTCCGCCTCGACGACCTGGCCCGCACCCCGGTGCTGCGCCCCCGGCTGCTCGGGCCCGAGGTGGACGCGCTGGCCGTGCCCGCGACCACGCCCGGGGGCCACCTCATCGAACGCGGCCCGGACTTCGGCACCATCCAGGAGATGCTGGCCCTCGTCGGCGCGGGGCGTGGCGTCTACCCCGTGCCCGCGCACGCGCAGCGCTTCGACTCCCGCCCCGACGTGGTGTACGTGCCGATCGAGGACGCGCCACCCTTCGCCTGGCGCCTGCTGTGGCGCACCGCCGCGACGACCCGCCAACTCCGCGCCTTCGCCGAGGCGGCCCAGGACGTGGTGGCCCACCGGACCAACCCACTGCTGGAGCCGAGCCCGGAGGCGGGGGAGGGGACGGGCGGATAGCTCGGCTGTGACGTCCGCGCGCTCCCGTCACAGCATGCCTTCACGTCGCGTCCACGAACCATCCACAGTGTGTGGCGGACGTGTGCGGCATTCCGGGGCGCCTTCCGCCGTTCACGCGCCGGTTGAAGTTGTGACGGGAGTCATATCGGCATGTCGATATCGAGAGGTTGAATGCGGCCTTTGTTGCTCTTTGTTGTAGTGGATCAATAGCACTCCGTGTCCCTACGGTCACCCGCACCACCGCGATGGCTCGCATCGCGTGCGGCAGGGGAGGGACTGAGGGGATGTCAGGTCGTGCGCGCCCGCGAAGATTCCGGGGTGCCGTCTTCACCGTGCTCGGGCTGGCGCTGACGGTCGGGCTGCTGCCGGCCACGGCGCCGGACGCGGTCGCCGGACCGGCGACCGCGGCGGCTTCGGGGGTGACTTCCGTGGCGGCTTCCGGAGCGGGGGAGGCGAGCGGCGCGAGCGCGGGGCAGAAACGTTCCGCCGACGCGCCCGCGCCCTACGGCCCCGCCACCGCCACCGCCAGCTCCGAGTCCGACGCCCTCGACCAGGCCCGGCGTACCGGCGCCAACGTCGAGGTGACCTCCCTGCGCACCGAGACCAGCGAGGTGTTCGCCACGCCCGGCGGTGAGTTGGAGGCCCGGGAGCACGTGCGCCCGGTGCGGGTGCGGGCGGACGGCGGCTGGAGGCCGGTGGACACCTCGCTGCGCCGCGCGGTCGACGGGGCGGTGGTGCCCGGCGGTACGTCGGTGGGCCTGGAGTTCTCCGGCGGCGGCACGGCCCCGATGGCGCGGCTGCGCCGGGCCGGCCGGGAGCTGGCGCTGAGCTGGCCGACGCCGCTGCCCGCGCCCCGGCTGGAGGGGGACTCCGCCGTCTATCCGGAGGTGCTGCCCGGGGTTGACCTGCGGCTGACGGCGGAGGCCGACGGCTTCGCGCAGTTGCTCGTCGTCAAGTCGGCCACGGCGGCGGCCAGCGAACAACTCGCCGAGCTGCGGCTACGGGTCGCGGCGCAGGGTGTGACCGTCCAGGAGGCGCCCGACGGCACCCTCGCGGCGGTGGACGACGGCGCCGGCAACGCGGTCTTCGAGGCCCCGCGGCCGGTGATGTGGGACTCC
Source organism: Streptomyces buecherae (assembly GCF_014295035.1). GTDB lineage: Bacteria > Actinomycetota > Actinomycetes > Streptomycetales > Streptomycetaceae > Streptomyces > Streptomyces youssoufiensis. Next base: position 3,670,525 of record NZ_CP060404.1, on the reverse strand, counting down.
AGCGGTACGACGGCCCCGACCGGCGCCGCAGGCGCCCGTACGGCGGGAGGCCCCGACAGCAAGCCCGCCCCGAGCGCCGGCCTCAAGCCCGCCGCCTCCCGCGCCGGCGACGAGGACGTCCCCGCCCCCGGCAGTGCCGGCGGCGGTCGGCCCGCGCCCGTCGGCGTGGAGGTCGGCGCGGGCGGCGGCGAACTCGTCCTCACCCCGGACGAGGCGTTGCTGACCGGCGAGGACACGGTCTACCCGGTCTACATCGACCCGCAGTGGTACAGCCCCCGGGCCTCCTCCTGGACGGTGGCCTCGAAGTACTGGGCCGGCACCCCGCAGTGGAAGTTCAACGGCGACCCGGACGCCGGGCTCGGCTACTGCGGCTGGGCGTACTGCAAGCCGGAGGACACCAAGCGGCTCTTCTACCAGATCCCGACCTCGCGCTTCACCGGCCGCTCCGTCCTGTCGGCCGAGTTCGTGGTGCGCGAGACGCACGCGGCCTCCTGCGAGGCGCGCGAGGTGCAGTTGTGGCGCACGAAGCCCATCTCCTCGTCCACCACCTGGAACTCCCAGAACGCCGACGGCTTCTGGGCCGACCACCTGCGGAACAGGAGCTTCGCGTACGGCGCCGACGGGTGTGCCGCGGCGGACGCGGAGTTCGAGGTGGGCGGCGTCGTACGGCAGGCCGCCGAGCAGGGTTGGCCCTCGATCACCTTCGGCCTGCGGGCCTCCAACGAGAGTGACCGCTACGGCTGGAAGCGGTTCGCCGACAACGCGTACCTGCGGGTGAAGTACAACCGCCGCCCCACCCAACTGCGCACCGCCCAGCTCACCTCGGACCCGGGCGGCACATGCCGCCCGGCCGACCAGGCGGTGCGCGTGCGGTCGCTGCCCACGGTGCGGGTGAACAACGTGGGCGACCCGGACGGGGACAACGTCACGGTCCAGTTCCAGGCCACCTGGGACGCCGGTGACGGGCAGGGCTGGAAGCCGCGCTGGACCTCGACCACCACCACCAAGCGCTCGGGCTCCGACTTCTCCGTGAAGCTGCCGTCCAGCCTGCCGAAGAACAAGCGGGTCGACTGGCACGCCCGCGTCTCGGACGGCGCGCAGTGGTCGCCGTGGAGCTACGACGGCGCGGCCCCCGGCTGCAACCTCGTGCTCGACACCAGCGTCCCGGCCGGCCCGTCGATCACCTCGGGCCAGTACGCGGCGTCCGACCCGGAGGACCCCGAGGACCCGTGGCGGGACGGGGTCGGCCGGTACGGGACCTTCACCATCGACGCGCCGTCCTCCGACGTCACGCGCTACTGGTTCGGCGTCAACGAGCAGCCCAGCGGCAAGCACACCCTGAACACCTCGGGCGGCGGCGCGAAGACCATCCGCTTCATGCCGACCCGCCCCGGCGTCAACTTCGTCACCGCCCAGGCTTTCGACGCCGCGGGCAACGGCAGCGAGCCGCGCACGTACTCCTTCCGGGTGCGCGCCGGCCAGCCCGACCGCATGACGTGGGAGCTGAACGAGCCCGCGGGCGCCAGCGAGGTCAGCGGCGTCGGCGGCGCCTGGCCCGCCGAGCTGGCCGGCGGGGCCCGGGCCGGTGGCGAGGGCACGCTCGGCGGCGGGCTGCACCTGGACGGCGTCGACGACCACGCGGCGACGGCCTCGCCGGTCCTGGACACCGGCAAGAGCTTCTCCGTCGCGACCTGGGCCAGGCTGCCCGCGGATGGCGTGAGCGGGGCGCCGGTGGCCATCGCCCAGGCCGGCAACCACGCCAGCGGCTACGAGCTGTACTACTCCAGCGCCGCCGGCGGCTGGGTCTTCCTGCGCCACACCGGCGACAGCGCGAGCGGCAACGGCACGGCCCGCGCGACCCAGCCGGCCTGCCCGACCGGCGACACCGCGTGTGCCACGGGCCGGCTCGGCACCTGGACGCACGTCGCCGGCGTCTTCGACCACCCGGCCGGCGAACTGCGCCTGTACGTGAACGGCGCGTTGGCGGGTTCGGCCGCCTACCGCGACCCGTGGGACGCCCGCGGCGCCACCTACCTCGGCGCGGCCTCCCACTACGGCAAGCGCGAGGGCCACTTCCCCGGCGCCCTGGACGAGGCCCACCTCTTCGACTACCAGCTCAGCGACGCGCAACTCCGCACGCTGGCCGACAGGAAGCCGGTGACCTCGGGCGGCCGGCCGGCCAAGGCCGTCTGGAACCTGGACGAGGAGGCCACGGCCACCGCCGTCGCGGGGCGCGGCCAGCGCGTCACCGGCACCCCGCACGGCGGCCCGACCCTGGGTGCGCCCGGCGTGGCCGGCGGCGCCCTGTCCCTGGACGGCGTGGACGACCACGTACGCACCGGCCAACCCGTGCTCGACACCCACCAGAGCTTCACCGCCTCGCTGTGGGCCAGGCTGCCCAAGGACCGGGGCGAGCGGTCCATGGTCGCCCTCAGCCAGGCCGGCAACACCCTGCGCGGCTTCGAGCTCTACCACTCGCCCACCCTCGGCTGGGTCTTCCTGCGCGCCGGCGCCGACGACCCGAACGCCCCGGTGGTCCGCGCCGCCCAGCGCCCGTGCCCCGAGGCCAGCCCGGCCTGCGCGGGCGCCGGCCTCGGCGAGTGGGCGCACGTGGTCGCCGTCTATGACCACGACGCCGGGCAGATGAAGCTGTACGTCAACGGCTCGCTCAAGGCCACCGAGGCGTTCACCACACCGTGGCTCGCGCGCGGCCACGTCACCCTCGGGGCCACCGAGTACGCCGACGGCTTCGGCGGCTTCCTCCGGGGTGACCTGGACGAGGCCCGCCTGTACGACCGGGTGATCTCCGAGGACGAGGTGCGGCAACTCTTCCGCCAGCGCCCGCTCGTGAAGGGTCGCTGGAAGCTGGAGTCGGCGACCGGAACGCCGACCACCTCGCCCGACGACTCCGCCGCCCGCCGCCCGCTCACCCTCGCCTCCGGGGCCCGCGTCGGCCCCGGCTGGGTGGATGGCGGGGCCCTGGTCCTGGACGGGCGGGACGACCACGCCGCGACCACGGGTTCGCCGATCGACACGGCCGCCAGCTTCACCGTCGCCGGCTGGGCGCAGGCAGCGGCCCTCCCCGACGGGTCGGTGACCGTCCTCGGCATCGAGGGCGAGCGGCGCAGCGCGGTCACGGTCGGCTGGGTGCCAGGCCCCGACGCCGACTCGCCGGGCCGCTGGCGGGTGACGCTGCCGGCCACCGACGCCGACGGGGCGAGCGTGACCACCGTGGAGAGCCGCTCCTTCGCCGACGTCCGCGACTGGAACCACCTGGCGGTCGTCTACGACGGCTTCGCCGACCAGGTGCGGCTCTACGTCAACGGACAACTGGAGTCCCTGGTCTGCCCGGACGGCGACGACGACGGCACGGCCGACCAGGCGGGCTGCGCCAACCACGTCTCCTGGTCCGACAACGCGCTGGCCTTCCACGGCACCAGGGCCCTCCAGGTCGGCCGGGCCAAGACCGCCGGGACCTTCGGCGGCTACTGGCCGGGCGCGGTGGACGACGTGTGGGCCTTCCAGGGAGCGCTGAGCGAGGAGCAGGTGGCCGAGCTGGCCACGGGACGGCACGACCTGGAGACCGAGGTCCCGCGGGGCTGACGCCCACGGGCCGCCGCCGACGCCAGGCGCGGTGGCGGCCCGCCCCCTTCCCCCACCCCGATGACCGGCCCGCCGCGGCGGGCCGCACCGTCGCGTCGCGGCGCGAGCCGTGACCGTACCCAACACAGCGGGAGAGAGATGAACGACAGACCCACGGCCACCCGACACCGACGGGTGGGCCGCCGAAGAATCGGCGTGCTCGTCTCGGTGGCGTTACTCGCCGGACTCGTCCAGGCCACCGGTGAGACCGGGGCCCGCGCGGCCGACGACGGCAGCGGCCGTCCTGACCTGCCGCGCTCGGAGAGGCCGGTGGCCGGCGCCGACGCCGGCAAGGCGAAGCCACGGCCGGCCAACGCCGGCCCGCGCACGCCGAGCCGCGCGCCTCGGGCCGCCTGGCCGCAGGCCGGCAGCGCCACGGTGCGGCTGCCCGCGTCCGACGGGCGCCGGACGGCAGCCAAGGCCGCACCACCCACCCCGACCCGGGCCGGCACCCTGCCGGTCTTCCTCACGCCGGCAGCGCGGACGGCGGCACCGGCAGCCCAACAGCGCACGCCTGCCACGGACACCACCCCCGCCACCGACGTCACCGTGCGCGTCGAGCCGCGCGCGAAGGCCGAAGAGACCGGCGTATCCGGCGTCTTGCTGTCCCTGTCCGCGCGGCAGGCGGGCGCCTCCGGCGTCGAGCTGGACTACGCCGCCTTCGCCGAGGCGTACGGCGGCGGCTACCTCTCCCGCCTCACCCTCGTCCAACTCCCCGGCTGCGCGCTGACCACCCCCGACGACGCGAAGTGCCGCACCGCCACGCCCGTGCCGACCGTCAACGACACCGAGCACCGACGCCTGAAGGCCGCGTCGGTGCCGCTGCGGGCCGACGCGCCGACCGTGCTGGCCGCCGTCGCCGGCGACGAGGGCAAGACCGGCGACTACAAGGCGAGCACCCTCGCTCCCTCCGCGTCCTGGCAGACCGCCCTGAACACCGGCGACTTCGGCTGGTCCTACCCGATGGAGGCGCCGGACGTCCCCGGCGACCTGGCCCCCGAGCTGAGCCTGGCGTACTCCTCGGGTGCCCTGGACGGCCGGACCAGCTCCACCAACAACCAGGCGTCCTGGGTCGGCGACGGCTTCGACCTCTCGCCCGGTTTCATCGAGCGCCGCTACAAGCCCTGCTACGACGACGGCGTCAAGCACGCGGACGGCCGCGAGCCCGGCGACCTGTGCTGGGGGTACGACAACGCGTACCTGACCATGAACGGCAAGGGCGGCGAACTCGTCCCCACCGGCAAGGACGAGTGGAAGCTCCGCAAGGACGACGGCACCCGGGTCACCCGGCTGACCAGCGGTGACCGCGCCAACGGCGACAACGACAACGAGTACTGGCGGCTGACCGACACCGACGGCACCCAGTACTTCTTCGGCTACCACCGGCTGCCCGGCTGGGCCAGCGGCAAGGAGACCACCGACTCCACCTGGAGCGTCCCGGTCTACGGCGACGACGCGAACGAGCCCTGCCACAAGGACGCCTTCGCCGACTCCTGGTGCCAGCAGGGCTGGCGCTGGAACCTGGACTACGTCGTCGACGCGCACGGCAACGCGATGGCGTACTACTACGACAAGGAGACCAACTCCTACGGTCGTAACCTCAAGGACACCGACGACACCCCGTACACCCGCGGCGGCTACCTGGACCGCGTCGAGTACGGGCTGAAGTCCACCGACCTGTACGCCGAGAAGGCGCTGGCCCGGGTGGACTTCGCCCAGGCCGAGCGGTGCCTGCCCGAGACCGGGGTGACCTGCGCGCCGGAGACCATCGACGACAAGAAGTTCTACTGGTACGACACACCCTGGGACCTCAACTGCAAGGCCGGCACCACCTGCGACAAGGGCCGCCTCTCGCCCAGCTTCTTCACCCGCAAGCGGCTGGTGGAGGTCACCACCGAACTCCTCAAGGGCACCGCGTACGCCAAGGTCGACTCCTGGGCGCTCAGCCACCGCTGGGGCGAGGCCGACGTGGACCGGCAGCTCCTGCTCGACAGCGTCCAGCACACCGGGCACGCCGCCACGACGCCCATCACGCTGCCGAAGACGACGTTCACGTACACCCAGTTGGAGAACCGGCTCGACAAGATCGGCGACGGGTACGCCCCGTTCATCAAGGCCCGGTTGTCCAGCGTCGCCGACGAGTACGGCGGCCAGGTGGACGTCGGCTACTCCGCGCCCGCGTGCTCGCACGCCGGACTGCCGACCCCGCAGACCAACACCACCCGCTGCTTCCCGCAGTTCATGGGCGGCTCCAACACCGACGACCCCGAGCGGCACTGGTTCAACAAGTACGTCGTGACGTCCACGACCGGCACCGACCGCACCGGCGGCGCCCCCGACCAGGTCACCCGGTACACCTACCTGGGCGACGCCGCCTGGCACTTCGATGACGACGACGGCATGACCAAGGAGAAGCACCGCACCTGGTCCCAGTGGCGCGGCTACGGCCACGTGCGGGTGAACACCGGCGGCCAGGGCGAGAGCGGCATGAAGACGCAGGAGGAGCACTACTTCCTGCGCGGCATGGACGGCGACCGCGCCGCCCCGTCCGGCGGCACCAAGGACGTCAGCGTCACCCTCGGCGCCGGCGAGGGCGCCGCCATCCCCGACCACGCGTCGACCGCCGGCTTCGGCTACAAGACCGTCACCTTCTCCGGGCCCGGCGGCAAGGTGCTGGGCAAGACCGTCAACCGGCCCTGGCACCACCAGACCGCCCAACGCGTCCGCGACTGGGGCACGGTCACCTCCGACCTGACCGGCACCGGCCACAGCAAGGAGTGGACCTCGCTGGACGACGGCGCCGGCCAGAAGTGGCGCACCACCGAGACGACCACCACGTACGACACGGTCGCCGGCCGCATCACCCAGGTCGACGACGCGGGCGACACGGCCACCACCAGCGACGACCGCTGCACCCGCACCACCTACGCCGTCAACACCGCGGCCAACATCCTCACCCTGCCCGCCCGCGAGGAGACGGTGGCCGTCGCCTGCGGCGAGACCCCCGACCGGGCCAAGGACGTCATCTCCGACGTCCGTACCGCCTACGACGGCGGCACCTACGGCGACGCACCCACCAAGGGCGACGGCACCGCCACCGCCACCCTCAAGACCCACGACGGCACCAAGGCCACCTACCTGGAGAGCGGCCGGACCGTCGACGGTTACGGACGCGTGCGCACCGAGACCGACCTGACCGCGACCCTCACCGCCACCGGCGACGCGATCCCGGTACGCCAGGCGCGCACCGACGGGCGGACCACCACCACCGCGTACGCGCCCGCCACCGGCCACCCCACCAAGATCACCGAAACGTCGCCGCCCGCCACCCCGGGCGACGCGACCACCACCCAGACCACAAACACCGACCTCGACGTCCTCACCGGCCAACCCACCACGATCACCGACACCAACGGCAACCACACCAAATACGTGTACGACGCGCTCGGCCGCGCCACCAGGATCTGGCTCGCCGACCGCGCCTCCTCGAACGCGACGCCGGCCAACTACGAGTTCACCTACACCGTCGCCGAGGGCAAGGCCGTCGCGATCGGCACCAAGACGCTGGAAAACTCCGGCGGCCAGCGCACCACGTACCAGATCCTGGACGGCCTGCTGCGCGAGCGGCAGACCCAGGAGCCCGGCCCCGGCGGCGGCCGGGTGCTCTCCGACGTCTTCTACGACGACCGCGGCCTGCCCGCGAAGAAGTTCGCCCCGTACTACGCCGAGGGCGCGCCCCGTACCGCCCTGTTCGCGATGGACGACGCCCTGTCGGTGGAGACCCAGACCTGGCACACCCACGACGGGCTCGGCCGCGAGACCGAGGTGCGCGAGGTCGCCGGCAACGGCGACGGCGGCAAGGTGCTCAGCACCACCCGCACCCTCCACGGCGGCGACCGCTCCACCGTCATCCCGCCCGAGGGCGCCAGCGCCGTCACCACCGTGACCGACGCCCGCGACCAGACCATCGAGCTGCGCCAGCACCACGCGCGCTCGGCCGACGCCGCCTTCGACACCACCCGGTACGCGTACACCCCGGCCGGCAAGCTGGCCAAGGTCACCGACCCGGCCGGCAACTCGTGGGGCTACGCGTACGACCAACGCGGCCAGCAGATCCGCGCCGACGACCCGGACAAGGGCACCACCCACAGCCGCTACGACGACCGAGGCCAACTCACCTCCACCACCGACGCCCGCGACACCACGCTGGTCCACGTCTACGACGGCCTCGGCCGCAAGACCGAACTCCGCGAGTCCACGCCCACCGGCACACTGCGCGCCAAGTGGGTCTACGACACGGTCGCCGGCGGCAAGGGCCAACTCGCCGAGTCAACCCGCTACGTGAACGGCAACCCCTACACCTCGAAGGTCACCTACTACGACCGGCTCTACCGCGCGCTCAAGAGCGAGGTCGTGATCCCCGAGGCCGAGGGCGCGCTGGCGGGCAGGTACCAGTCGCAGCAGGCTTTCCACCTGTCCGGTCTGCTCCGCAACATGGGCTTCGGGGGCGCCGGTTCGCTTCCCGGTGGCGGCCTGTCCTACACCTACGAGACGGGTACGCAGCGGCAGATCCTCGCCCACGGCAGCGGCGCACGGGCCGCCCTCACCTACACCCTGACGGGCAAGCCGCAGCAGTACGCCTTCGGCCTGACCGACGGTGAGCGCAAGACGTGGACCACCCAGTCCTACGAGTGGGGCACCCAGCGGCTGGCCACCAGCCGGGTGGACCGCGAGAACGTCCCCGGCGTCGACCGCCACACCACCTACCACTACGACCCGGCCGGCAACGTCACCTCGCTGGCCGACGTTTCCCGTGACGGCACCGACAACCAGTGCTTCACCTACGACCACCTGCGCCGCCTCACCCAGGCGTGGACCCAACCCACCGCCACCTGCGCGCCGGCGCCGTCGGGCGAGATGATCGGCGGGCCCGCCCCGTACTGGCAGTCCTACAGCTACGACAAGGTCGGCAACCGGCTCACCGAGACCGAACACGACCTGACCGGCGCCACCGCCAAGAACACCACCCGCACCTACACCTACCCGACCCCCGGCCAGCCCCGCCCGCACGCGCTGGCCTCGGTCGCCACCAAGGGCCCCACGGGCACCGCGCTGGACACCTACGACTACGACGCGGCCGGCAACACCCGCGCCCGCACCCTCGCCGGTGACACCCAGAACCTGACCTGGGACGCCGAGGGCCACCTGGCCGAGGTCACCGAACCCGTCGGCGACAACGGCAAGCGCACCACGTCCTACCTCTACGACGCCGACGGCAACCGCCTCATCGGCCGCACCGACACCGAGACCACGCTCTACCTGGGCCACTCCGAGGTCACCCTGGCCAGGGGCGCCGACAAGGCCAAAGCCACCCGCTACCTGGACCTCGGCGGCGGCCACCAGGCCGTCATCCAGGACGACGGCAGCGTCACCTACACCGTCGCGGACCACCACGGCACCGGCGAACTCGCCGTCAAGGCCGCCGACGTCACCCTCACCCAACGCCGCAACCTCCCCTTCGGCGCCCCCCGTGGCACCGACCCGACCACCTGGCCTGGCAGCAAGGGCTTCGTGGGCGGCACCCGCGACACCACCACCGGCCTCACCCACCTCGGCGCCCGCGAGTACGACCCGAAGCTGGGCCGCTTCATCAGCGTCGACCCGATCATGGACCTGACCGACGCCCAGCAGATGCACGGGTATTCGTACGGGAACAACAACCCACTGCTGTACAGCGACCCGAGCGGTAAACTCTTCGGCTTCGGCGGCCCCGTGAACATCCAGCGCCCCAAGGGCGGCGGCTACGGCTCCGGCGCGGCGGGCGGCCGGGTATCTGGCAGCGGCAGCTACAGCGGCTTCGCCGGGCGGCCGGTGAGGAAGTACCGGCCAGTCCGGTATCGGCCGGTCACGTATCGGGTTACGGCATCGCAGGAGGACAGCAACCCGTTCTACATGGGAGACCCCTACCAAGAAGTCCGAAAAGCCTTCGGTGCCTACGGGCTTCCGAAGCTCATGGTGCGGAGCGGGGCTGGCTTCTCGAAGCTTATGAAGGAACTGCTCGCGCCTGATGCTGCAAAGATCATTGAATGTACCGGGGATCCCGCCCAATGGGATTGCGCCAAGGAGGGGGCGTCAGCCCTCGCAGCCGGCCGAGCCTTTAAGTTGGCCGGCACACTCGTCGGCAAGGGCCTCAAGCGGATAGGCCCCGGCAAGAAGGCCCGCTCGCAGCCGGAACCCTCGGATTGCCACAGCTTCCTCCCCGAAACGGACGTCCTCCTGGCGGACGGCACCACCCGCCCCATCAAGGACGTGAAGACCGGTGACAAGGTCCTGGTCACCGACCCCGAAACGGGCGAGACCGCACCCCGCGAGGTGGTCGGCACGATCGTCACGGAGGACGACAAGGAGTTCGTCGACCTGAAGGTGGCCGGCGGCGAGCGGAACTCCCTTGTCGCGACGGTGACGCACCCGTTCTGGGTGATGGACTCCAAGACCTGGGTGGACGCGGGCGACATAACGGCGGGCATGCGGTTGCGGACGCCGGAAGGCGGCACGGTCCAGGTCGCGTCGACGCGGCACTTCACGGATCTGCAGCGGACACATGATCTGACGGTTTCTGGGGTGCATACGTACTATGTGCTGGCGGGCGAGACGCCGGTCCTCGTTCACAACAGCAACTGCGGCGTGACCATTGATGACGGCAAGTGGGATTACTTCTTCGGGCGAGTTAAATCCAATCCGCACAATGCGGAAAGGTCAGCCCAGAACGCCTATCAGCTGGAATCGATTGGAATTCGCGACAACGCTGCGGGGCGCGAAGTTCTGACTGGGCACTTCAATGAGGCGATGAGGAGTGGGGTCGTGGAGACTTACGTGCATTCGAAGTCTGGACTCACGAACATGCGAACGGAGTCACTCCTGCACGGGCCGCGTGGCGCTCTCCTGATTCGCGCCAACTTTGAAGTAACCGACAACGGAGTACGGCTCACTACAATGATCCCCATTGGAGGGAGGGGTTATGGCAAGTGACATTATGGAGATTCCAGAGGATCTGGATTTCATCGAAGTGCTTGGCTCAGCCCCCGAGCCTACGGAATATGACCCTGATGTGTGGCGGGTCGAGGCTCCGGTAGGCGATGCTGGCGAGCTTGTGGCACTGAGCTTCGACATCGGAGCTAGGTCTGTACGCTTGACCAGAGAGTCGATGGGTGAGTGTGATATAGAAATCTACCGCGAACAGGTGGATCGGATTCTCCTGTACTCGCGAGAGGGGGAGCGCGGGATCGTCGTGGAAGTGGACGTTCCCGGCTTCAAGTGTGAGGTCAGGGTCGTCGTGTCTCCCAGATTCCGCCTAGTGGACCCCATGCTGTACCTGGGGCGTTGACGGGTACGCATGACTCGCATTCGTTAGAATGAGGATTTCTCGACTCTGGCCCTGCCATTTGTCGAAGCAGGTCGTCGAGCGGGTCGCCTCATTACGCTTGCAAAACAGAAGCCCCGTCAGGCACGTCCTGGCGGGGCTTCTGCGTGGGGTGACGGCAGTAGTTGACGGCAACGTCAGCGGGCGAGTGAGGCACAGGGTGGTGGTTCGTCGCCGTCGGAGCGTGCCGTCTCGGTGTTCGTCGGGCCGTCGAGCGCGGTGCCGAGGGCGTCGATGGCGTCTCGCTGGAGGCGGAGCCTTACGTGGGCGCGGAGCTGGTTGAGCCAGGGGCGGACGTCCTTGGCCAGCTTCTTCTTGCCTAGGCCGGGCATCAGGTACCGGTGGACACAGACGGTGTAGCGGGGGATGTTCTCGCGGAGAGGGTGGATGGCGACGTTCTCCAGCCAGTACGTCAGGTACGCAGCCACGCTGCCCGCCGTGGACGGGATGGGGACGCCGCGGTCGCTGACGGCGATCTTCTCGGTGAGCTTGTTCATCGCGTCTTTGCGGGTAGTGCCGGAAGTCGTCGGGAAATCCGATACGGCAAACGAGTCTAAGGATTGTGAGGCTGAACCAGCTGTATGGCCAGTGATTCTCTCTACCGCGTAGAGGATCGACAGTTCAGTGCCCTCTTCATGTTAGGTACGGAGGACGACAAGAAAACCGTTGAGAGCGTCGACGCTGAACTAAGCCTCCCGCATGGGACGCGATGGAGCGCCACGTTCATGACGCTACAGGCGATCGAGCAGGCAATGCATCGCTGGCGAGAGGCTGGAGAATGCGCCAGCGGCGCATGCTTTCAGTGCTCCGATCTCGTAATCATTCCGGAAGGCGGCCTGGCAGCGATGCTGCACTCCTTCCAGGTGATTATCGATTCAGGTTGGCCTTGCGGGGGTTCTGTCAGCCCTGAGCGATGACTGAATCGCCGTAGCGGTAATTCGTGACGCTCGACGGTGTATACGGAACCAGGCCCGACCTCCTGCCCAGATCTATGGTTCGAGTGGTTCGTGCAGATCGGCAGGGCGGTCGACGGCTGACTTGGGTTGGGCGGCCGGGTGTGCAGTTGCTGAACCTAGATCAGCATCTCCAGTACGAGCGCGAAAGCCTCAGTCATTACCCGCGTAGCTCTGACGGTACAATCGCGTGGGACGCGGTTGCTGATCGTTTGGTGCTCAGTTCGAGGGAGTTGGGTTCCATCGAGCTGGGCGCCGCAATCCAGCGATTCACCCCGAAAGCTGACACCCTAATCTTTTTCTGGGAGAGTCTGGCGGTCCCGAGTGTAGAGATGGGGCTCGAATTCTCTATCTCTCACCTGCCAGACATCGCGGAATCCGTACCGGAATTCTGGATATATTCTCCCGGTGACCGCATTGTGGTGGAGAGTTCGTTCACTGGCGTAGTGACTGTGGCCCGCATATCTGTGGAAGCAGATGGCCAGAGTCCTGCGTAACGCCCTTCGACGGCAGCGCTGACGGCAACGTCAGCGGACGACCACCGTTGAGGGCGGCGGCTCTTCGGAGTCGTCGCCCTCACCCAGTGCGTCGCTCAGGGTGTCGATGGCCTGGCGCTGGAGTCGGACGTGGGCGTAGACGGTGGCGGTGACGCCCACGTGGGCATGGCCGAGGAGTTCCTTGATGATGACGAGGTGGACGCCCTGTTCCAGGTGCAGGGTGGCGGTCGAGTGGCGGAGATCGTGGAAGCGGATGCGGCGGAGGCCAGCCTTGCGGAGGAGCGCGACGAAGGTGCGGGTGAGGTTGGTCGGGTCGATCGGTCGGCCCTGCGCAGTCGTGAAGACGTGCCCGTCGTGCCGCCACGAGGTGCTCGCGGCCTCACGCCACGACCGCTCACCGCCGAGGAACGGGCGGTGGTGGAAAGGGTCCTCCGAGCGGACTTCGCGGGAGCTGAGGAGTTGCGTCAGCAACTTGATGAAGCGCGGGTGGTGGCGCTGTGGGGAGCTCGTTCTGTGAGTGTTGACCTGCACGTCATGGGTGACGTTCCTCGCGCCCGCATCCCGTCCGGGCCTGCTCCGGTGACGTGCACGGTTGTCGATGAGGGGGGCGAACTCGTGGGCGAGATCCTCTTGTGGACCGAATCGGGGATGCTGTCGGGTCTTGAGTACGCCTGGTTCGGCGATCAGCCCCCTGCTTCGCTTCCGCGAGTCGATCGAATGGGCACGTCACAGGTGGGGCCTTGAAGACCCACCCCGCCCCTCGTCGCGACGGACGCCCCTACCTCACCCGACCCCCGTGATACACCGCCAACGCCCAGATCACGAACAGGTCGAGCGCCATCACGACGACCGACCGGAACGGGGCGTACGGCAGGAAGAGGAACTGGGCCACCAGGCTGAGGGCGGCCAGGGTGATGCCCGTGGCGCGGGCCCAGCGGCGGCCGGCGAGGATGCCGCGCCGTCGGAGGGAGCGCGGCGTTCGTGTCGTACGCCAGTGGCAGGGGCGCTCGCGCCGCTGATGTGCGCGCCGCTGGAGTGGGCGTCGACGTGGACGTGGTGGGCGGCGGCTTGGCGTACGCGTCCGGGCCCGGGTCTGGCTCGTCGCCTGAGCCCGGCCCTCGCCCGAGCCCGGCCCCTCGCCCGATTCCAACCCCTTCGGGGCCAGCCCCCGCCCCGCTCCCCGGCAGGGCCCCGCTCAGCCCCGCAGCACCCGCCGTCCCGTCCGCCACGCCCACCACAGGCCCGCCGCCCCCGCGCCCAACAGCCACAGCAGGGCCAGCGCGAAAGCGAGCGGGGTGAACCCGCCGGCTCGGGCCGTGGCGGTGAGGACCGGGGTGGTGGCGCCCAGCAGCACCAGCGGGCCGCGGAGGTACCAGGCCACCGCCTGCGGGCCGCCCGTGTTGCCCATCGGGGTCTCGACGCCGATCAGCACGTGCGGCGGCACGGGCCCGCGGTACGCGCTGACCAGCGCCGCCGCCACGTACGCCGGCGCCGCCGCGACCAGCAGCGCGAGGCCGGGCTGCCACCGGCCGGCCAGCGCGCAGAGCAGGGCGCCCGCGCCCGTGCCGGTCAGCAGCGCGGCGCCCGGCACGAGCGCGTGCCACAGGGCGAGGGCGCCCGTCGTGGTGGGCAGCGGCGCGGCGCGGTGGATGTCGTCGGCCTCGACGCGGGCGGGCTCGGCGAGTTGGGCCGCGGCCAGGTAGCCCGCGACGGCCGCGCCCGCGACGGCGACGAGTTGTGCGCCGCCGCGCGCCGTGGGGGCGTACGCCGTGAGGGTCACCGCGACCGTCGTCCACAGGGCGGCCCAGGCCAGGCGGGCGGGGGAGCGGAGCAGGCCGGTCGCGTCGCGCCAGGGGATGAGCAGCCAGCGGCGGCGGGGCGGGGGCAGGCGCAGCCGGGGGCGGGCGCCGGGGGTACCGAGGGTGCGGACGGCGCCGCGGGCCTGGCGCAGGTCGAGGGCGTACAGCGCCGCCGTGACCTGGGCGGCGACCGTCGCCCGCCGGCGCAGCGCGGCCAGCGGTATCAGGGGAGCCGCCCGGCGCGCGGCCCACACCGCCAGCGCCGCGCACCCGGCCGCCAGCGCCGCCGCCACGCGCCAGCCAGGGGCCGGCCCGCCCACGGCCGCGACCAGCGGTTGCGCCGCCCAGCCCCAGGGGCCCGACCACAGGCACACCGCGCCGAGCCAGGACGGTACGCCGCACATCGCGCCCAGCGCTCCGCCGGCGCACAGCGCGGCGATCGCGGCGCGCGTGGCGCGCAGCACGCCGGGTCCGCGCCGGAGCAGCAACGGCTCGTGGCGCTCGACGGCGACGCCGAGCGCGCCGCCGACCAGCGCCGTGCACAGGCCGGCCCAGCCGCCGGCCGTGGTGGCGCCGGCCCACGGCCCGCCCCGTAGGGCGGAGAGCAGGAAACCGGCCACGCCGCCCGCGATCGCGCCGCCCGCCGCGGCGAGGCCGAGCGCGGCCAGCAGGCGCGGCAACACCACCGGCGCCCGTGCCAGCGGGGCCGACAACAGCCAGGTCAGCGCGGGGCGTTCGACGGTCACCGGGCCCCGCCAGGTCGCGCCGTAGCCGATCAGCAGCAGGGCCAGGAGCAGCGCCGCCGGCGCGAGCAGAGGCAGGGCGTCCAGCACGCGCGTGCCGAGCGCGCCGCCCCGCCCGCCGTCGCCGCCCGCCCAGGAGGCCGCCAGCAGGAGCGGTAGCCCCCACGCGCCCCCGATGAGGGCGCAGGCGTACGCGGCGAACCACGCGTTCCCGCGCTTGGCCCTGCGCGCGCCGGCGCGTACCTCGTGCAGGTAGGCCAGGGCCGGATGGGTCGCCACCTCAGCCCTCGTCCGCCGCCCCGGCCAGCACGGCGTCGAGCGGGACCACCCGGTCGGCCACCGCGCGCAGGCCCTCGTGGTGGGTCGCCAGCAACACCGCGGTCCCCGCGTCCCGGTGCGCGGCCAGCCGGCACGCCAACTCCCGCCGCGCGTGGGCGTCCAGCCGTTGCTCGGGCTCGTCCAGGACGAGCAGGTCGTGCGGCCGGACGAACGCCGAGGCCAGCAGCAGCGCCTGGGTCTGCCCGGAGGACAGCGCGGCGGGCAGCAGGTCGGCGTGGTCGGTCAGCCGGTACGCGGCGAGCTCGGCCGTCACCGCCTCCTCGGCCGTCGCCACGCGCAGCCCGTGCGCCAGCGCGACCAGCAGCAGATGCTCACGCACCGTCAGATCCGGGTAGTGCGCGCCGGCGTCCAGCACCGTGGCGACGCGCGCCCGTACGCCCGCCTCGTCCTCGTCGATCGGCGACCCGGCGAACTCCACGGTCCCCTCCGACGGTCGCTCCCGTCCGACGGCCAGCCGCAGCAGCGTCGACTTGCCCGAGCCGTTGTCGCCCACCAGCGCCACGCACTCGCCGCGCGCCACCTCCAGCGTCACCGCCCGCAGCACCGGCCGGTCCCCGTACCGCCGTCCGACCCCCACCAGCCGCAGGAGCACCGCGCTCTCGTCCGTCACCGGGCTCACAGTAGGCGGCGGTCCCGACGCCGCCGCGCGAGGGTGCCGGGGCGGGCCGGGCGCGGGCACGCCGCGTACGAGGCGGCGAGTTGGCGAGTCGGTGGGTCGGTGGGTCGGTCGGTCAGGGGGCGGCGTCGAGGCCGTCGACCAGGCGGCCCAGGAAGCGGCCGAAGGTGGCCTCGGGGGCCAGCGGGCGGCCCGGCGAGGCGAGGGCCGCGGCGAGTTCCGGGTGCTGGCCGTCGGCGGCGACGGCGGCCAGGTAGCGGGCCTCGGCCGCGGCGCGGTCGGCCGAGGCGGCGGCTGCCGCCTGCGCCAGCTCGTGCCCGACGTGCCCGCTCACGAACGCGGTGAGCTGGGCGAAGACCTCCAGCTTCGACGCGCCGTCCAACCCGGTGGGCCGCAGGATCGCGAGCACGTGCTCCAGGAAGGCCAGGGTGTTCGGGCCGGGGCTGCGGCGGGTGGCCAGGGCGGCGGGCAGCCAGGGGTGGCGCAGCATGTGGGAGCGCTGGAGGTGGGCGACGGCCTTCAGGTCGGCGCGCCAGTCGCCGGTGGGCGTGGTGGGCGGGCCGGTGGCGGTGAGTTCGCCGCTGACGTGGTCGACCATCAGCTCCAGCAGGGTCTCCTTGTCGGGCGCGTAGCTGTAGAGCGACATGACGCCGGCCCCGACCCGCGCGGCGACCCGGCGCATGGTGACCGCTTCGAGGCCCTCCGCGTCGGCCAGCGCGACGGCCGCCGCCGTGATCGCCTCCCGGCTGTAGGCGGGCCGGCGGCCCCTGCGGGGTTGCGGGTCGCTCAGCCAGAGCCGCTCGGGGTCGATCCCCGCCGCACCGGCGTCCGGGTCACGGGTCACGGCCGCACCCTCCTCAATCCCTCGGTCCCTGGGTCCCTGGGTTCATCGGTCCCTTGGTTCATCGGCGAACGTCGCGGCGCCCGGCACCGGCTCCGGCGGGCGCCGGCCGTCGCGCCGGCGGCGCCGTGAAGTGCCAGCTCCCGCGGGTGCCCATCCAAGCATCCTCTATTCTCGTACGACGTACGCGAATGAGGAGGGCGACGATGGCAGCACGCACACACGACCCCGCGCCGACCCCGACCTGGGCGCCGCCGCCCGGAAAGCCGCCGCTGGCCGCCCGGCTGGCGCGCGCGACCTGGCGCGGCCTGCCGGCCAGGCGGTACGCGGTGGGCTGGGAACCGGGCCTCGCGGTCCCCGCCGCCGACGGCAGCCCGCTGCTCACCGACCACTACTTCCCGCGCGCCACGGGCGACTTCCCCACCCTCCTCGTGCGCTCGCCCTACGGCCGGGGCTTCCCGTGGTCCCCGCAGTTCGGCATCCTCTTCGCCGAACAGGGCTTCCACGTGGTCCTGCAGAGCTGCCGCGGCACCGGCGGCTCGGGCGGCGCGTTCCACCTGTGGCGCAACGAGACCCCCGACGGCCTGGCCACGGTGGCGTGGCTGCGTGAGCGGCCCTGGTTCAACGGCGCGCTGGGCACCGTGGGCCCCAGCTACCTGGGGTACGCGCAGTGGGCGCTGGCCGCGGACCCGCCGCCGGAACTGCGCGCGATGGTGGTCCAGGTCGGGCTGCACGACCCGTACGCCCTCTTCCACACCCGGGGTGCGCTGCAACTGGAGAACGCCCTCGCCGTCGGCGCCGGCCTGACGTACCAGCACCAGGGGTGGGGACCGTTCGTGAAGGCGATCCTGCGCCTCCAGCGGCGGCTGCGCGCGGTCACCGGCGCCCAGCCGCTGCGCGACGCCTACCCCACGGCCCTCGGCGGCCCGCTGCCCTGGCTGGACGACGTGCTGACGCACCCGGACGCCGACGACCCGTACTGGAGCGGCGCCTCACTGGCGCACGTGGCGGCGGGCACGCGGGTGCCGACCAGCCTGATCACCGGGTGGCACGACGTGCTGGCCGACCAGACCTTCGAGCAGTACGCGCGGCTGCGGCGGGCCGGCCGCGAGGCGACCCTGCTCGTCGGCCCCTGGACGCACACCTCGGCGCTGCGACAGGGCTGGACCGAGGTGTTCGCCGAAAGCCTCGACTGGCTGCGCGCGCACCTGTGCGCCGACACGTCCGCACCGCGCCGCACGCGGGCGCGCGTGCACGTCGGCGGCGCGGACACCTGGCGCGACCTGGCCGACTGGCCCCCCGCCCGGCCCAACACGCCGTGGTTCCCCGCCCCGGACGGGCACCTCACCCGGCAGGCCACCGCGGCCCGCGCACCGCTCGCCTCGTTCCGCTACGACCCCGCCGACCCCACCCCCTCCGTCGGCGGCCCGCTGCTCTCCCGCGCCGCCGGCTCCCGCGACAACGGCCGCCTGGAGGCCCGGGACGACGTCCTGACCTTCACCAGCCCCCCGCTCACCGAGCCGATCGACATCCTCGGCCCGGTCGCGGCGCGGCTGAGCGTCAGCACGGACGGCGGCCAGGCCGACCTGTTCAGCAGGCTGTGCGACGTGGACGAGCGAGGCCGCTCCGTCAACGTCTGCGACGGTCTCGGCCGGATACGCGCGACTGAGCGGGGACCCGCGTACGTCACGGTCCCGATGAGCGCCACCGCCCACCGCTTCGCCGCCGGCCACCGCGTCCGCTGGCAACTCAGCGGCGGCGCCCACCCGCGCTACGCGCGCGGCTCCAGCGCGGCCGAACCGCCCATCGACGCCACCACGTTCACGCCGGTGCGCGTCACCGTCCACCCGGACTCGACCCTGCTCCTGCCCCACGTCCCCGCATCCGAGCCCGACGCTCATCCTGAATCCGAAGCCGCACCCGAGCCCGAAGCCGTGGCCGAAGCCGAAGCCGTGGCCGAGTCCGAAGCGGTGGCCGAGCCCGGCGCCGAACCCAAGCCCGACACCGACGCCGAGCCCGCCCCCGACCCGGCCTGAGCCACCCGCGCCCGCACGGACCCGTACGGCCCGCGCTCCCTCGTACGCCCCGTACGAACCCGGGCACGAACCCGTTCGCCGCGTACGCCTCCCACGCCTCCGCCTCGGGCTTCGCCCGCCCCGCGCTCCCGTCTCAGCGCTGCGCCCGCGCGAGGGCGACCCGCAGCGGGCGATGGCCCGTCGAGGCGGCGCCCAGGGACGCCGCCTGCCCCAGGGAAGGGGGCTGTCCCGGGGAGGGAGGCTGGCCCGGGGAAGGGGGACGTGCCAGGGGCGGTGCCGGGGCCAGGGACACGGTGCCGCCCGACGCCGCCCCGTCCGGGCGTGGCGGCGTGGCCGCCACGGGCGGCGCGGACTCCGGCGGCCGGCCGGCCGCCTCCGGGTGTTCGACCTCGGCCCACCAGTCGGGCCCGTCCTCCAGGTAGCGCAGCAGGATGCCCTCGCGCACCGCCCAGGGGCAGATGACCAGGGATTCCACGCCGCTGAGCTTCATCGCCGTGTGGCCGACGATCGCGCCGGCCAGGCTCTGCCGGGCCCGGGGTCCGGTGATGCCGGGGAGTTCGGCCCGCTGCTCGGCGGGGAGCGCGGCCAACCGGTCGATCGCCACGCGCAGGTCGCGGCGGCGCAGCACGCGCTTGGCGAACGGGCCGCGACGCCCGGGGGCCGCCCCGCACAACCGCGCCAACTGCTGGAACGTGCGCGAGGTGGCGACCGAGGTGTGCGGCGCCTCCCAGCGGATGCGGGCGGCGACGTCGCGGAGTTGGTGGCGCACCCGGCGGCGCAGGGCGACGATCTCGGCGGCCGACGGCGGGTCGCTCACGTGCAGGAACTCGTTGGTGAGCCGGTTCGCCCCCAGCGGCAGCGAGACCGCGAAGTCCGGCATCCGGCCCCGGCCGAAGGCGACCTCCAGTGAGCCGCCGCCGATGTCGAAGACGGACAGCGGGCCCGCGCTCCAGCCCATCCAGCGCCGGGCCCCGAGGAACGTCAGATGGGCCTCCATCTCGCCCGGGAGCACCCGCAGGCTCAGCCCGGTCCGCTCGCGCACCGCCCGCAGGACCTCCGCCCGGTCGGGCGCCTCGCGCACCACCGTGGTGGCGAACGCCAACGGCTCCGGCGCGCCCCAGTGGGCGGCCGTCTCCGTCGCCGCCCGCACCGCCGTGAGCAGTCGCTCGGTGGCCGCCTCGCCGAGCTGCCCCTGCGCCCCCACGTGTTCGGAAAGCCGCAGCTTCCACTTCGCGGTGTGGACCGGGAGCGGTACGCCGTCCCTCGTGTCACTCACGGCAAGTCGGACGGTGTTCGACCCGATGTCGAGCACGCTTAACCTCATGGACTCCTGATACCCCCCTCGATGACACGAGATGCCAGGGAAACACACAACCGGGCCCGACGGGTCCGGATCGCTTCCCCGCGCGGCGCGAATCGAACCACGCCACCACGGCGTGCTCCCACCCGGCCCCCACCTGTGCCCCGCCCGGCCCCCGCCCGCGCGGCGCGCGCGTACCCGACGGCGGCGCGGCAACCCCTCCCGTACGTCCACGAGATGACGACGGGACGGACGGTCATCACGGCGCCGTTCCTGGGTACCCGGCGTCATGCACACCCCGGAAGGGCCGGCCCGCCCACGGCGACCGGCCCGTGACGAACCGACGAGGAGGTTCCGTGAGCACGGTCAAGGAAACGGTCGAGGTGGCGGTTCCGCTGAGCAAGGCGTACGACCAGTGGACGCAGTTCGAGGAGTTCCCGCGCTTCATGGAGGGGGTCGAGGAGGTCAGGCAGATCGACGACCGGCACAACCACTGGACCACCAGCATCGGCGGCGTGCGGCGCGAGTTCGACACGGAGATCGTTGACCAGCTCCCGGACGACCGGATCACCTGGCGGACCGTCGACGGCGACACCCAGCAGCGCGGCACGGTCCGCTTCGAGCGGCTGGACGAGGCGCGCACCCGGGTGGAGCTGACGATGGACGTCGAGCCCACCGGCCTCGCCGAGAAGGGCGCGGACGCGCTGGGCGTGATCGGCCGCCGGGTGACGGGTGACCTGAACCGCTTCAAGGAGTTCGTCGAGCGCGGCGGCACCGACGGCAGTTGGCGCGGCCGTATCCGCCCGGGCGACGCCGGCACGACCGCCTGACCGGTCCACGCGTCGCCGGAACGCGCACTGACGGTCCGCCGGAACGGCGCGTTGGCGTTCCGCCAAACGACGCGTTGACGGTTCCACGAGTCGACAGAACGGCCGATCAGCGGTCCGCCCCGTGCCCGCGCGAGCCCGCGTACGCCGTGCGGGGCACGGGGCCGTCGCCCGGCCGCGCGTGCCGCCCGATGTCGACGGCGGTACGCCACAGTGGGCACCCGAGTCAAGTAGTGAGTCAACGCCAGAGTGGGGCCCGCATCGCTGTTGGACGTGCTGCGGAAGCTGACTGGCGGGGCGCCGCCGCATTCCTCGTAGTGTGCCGCGAGCCGCAGTTCGCGGATAGCCGTGCTCTCTTGGTCGGGGACCTCGACGTTGGCGACGTGTAGGAGAGCGGCGATCGATACCTGCAGCTTGGGCTAGGCAGGGAAGGTCTTTTCGTCAAGGATATTGGCCACCGGCTAATGGGAATTAACGCCTCTTGCCGAATCCATCCTGTCGACCATCGAACTGATCCCGCGATTGCCCGGGCATCCCCGCGTTTCGGTGGTACACACGCATGGCAGCCAGCGGTGCGCGACGAGGACCCTCAGGGCGTGCACCTTAGAAGGCATCGAAAACCGCCCGACTCTTCCGGCCGGCATTCCACTCATCCCAGTCACTTCAGGTGCTCATGATTCCTCCTGTTACGGCCTGAGCTACTCCGCCGGCGACGGCGGAGAGGAGGATGATAGCCACTAGTTTGGTCACCTTGCTGAGCCGCCTTTCGGGCTCAGGGGGAGTTTTTCCCTATGGGCTTCTACGATGCTCATGAACTAACTCTCTTGGGACGCCTTCGGGCCACACGCCGATAGTGGCCGCTACTTGACAGAACGCCAGGTAGGCTCCTCGGGCGGTGGGGCATCCTGCGGGTACGCTGCGCGAGCCGTGTGCAACGAGGCGGCGAGGATCCGACAAATCTCAACACGCTGCATCTGGTCGCAGCCCTCCAGAAGTCGCTCCAGTCTACGAATCACCGCCAGGTCTCGCCCGCAACGCGCGATCACGACCAGGGCCATGCAAGCTGGCACCACCAGCATCATCGCGGACAAGGTCATGAGGCGTAGCCTTTCTTGATGTACTCCACGACATCCCAAGCCTCATTGCTGTACAGGCATGAATTGTGGCGATTCAAGATCACTGTGCGTTCGCCGAGGTGAGCCGAGTGAGGAGAGAGCAACTCGATAGCCTTCTCCCGTGGCACGCTGTCAGCGATGCCGTGAGCGAGAAGGTTTGCACAGAGTGCCTCCACGGTGTCGCCGCAGCACCACTCGATGACAAGATCGCCCGAGTGGTGCGTGTAACAGTTGGCGAATCCGTGCGGCTCTGCTGTTCGGTTCACCAACCGTGGACAACGCAGAATTCGACTCATCAACAGATCGCGCACCCGTAGGTCCGTCCTGCCTTGCGGGACAGCCCACTCCTCGACCTCCTGCTTTTCGTCGTGCGAGAGGCCGCCAGAGGTGCGCTTCCAAAGGAGCACCTCGCCCTCGCGCGCGGACGGTAGACGCATGCGACCGTGGTCGGAGCGGGTCACGGTGACTTGCGCAGGGCCGAGGGCGTCGTGGAGAACCACGCGGTCCCCGCGCCCTCGGACGCGAAGTCCGGGGACGCCGCGGATGCCTCCGTAGATGTGATCGAACCGTGGCAGGAGCTCACGCAGAACCTCATCCGCCATGTCGGAGTCCAGGGTCAGGACCAAGCGCTGACCGTCTGGCCCCGCTTCACGCACGCCAAGGAGAGCACCGTTGAGTTGACGGTCCTGGAAGCTGCTCGCCAGCACATGGGCCATGTGTGCTTCAAGGCGGCGTTGTTGAGGATCGGCGGCGTTTGCGACTGAGGATCCGAGATAGACCTTGGCCTGCCGGGCGAGCCTGGAAGCGGTCGAGAGCGTGAGTGATGTCTGGCTACGAATCCTCTTGGCCAGACGGTTTGTGTTACGTGAATTGGACATGCGTCGGCCCTCCTTATTTGCCGCCCGGCGACGACAAGAAGAGACAGATCGGATGTCCTAAGGCGTACTGACTGCCAACTGCGGGTGACTCTCAAGAGCCCACTGCTCGCTCCGGCGCCGGGACCGGATGTAGCGAGACACGCTGCCGCAGCAGCGCCGCACGCAACGTACACCAGAGCACTTTTCGACGACAAGAAGAGGCGGGCCTACAACGGCAGTGTCTCCAACATGGGCGCCTAGAAGCTTGTCTTGGCCGCCGCCGGCGTGACCCCTCCCCGCGAACGCGGCGCGAGTTACCCCCGCGCGGCCCCGGAAGACGGCATGCACGCCCTCCGGCACGTCTACGCCTCCGTGCTCCTGGACGCGGGGAAAGCGCCAAGGCGCTCTCCGAACACCTCGGCCACTCGGTCCCGGATTTCACGCTGCGGAGGTACACGCACTTGCTGCCGTCCAGCGAGCCCCGTATCCGCAAGGCGACCGACGACGCCCTCACGGAAACGGAAGCCGAGGCGGAAGACGACGGCGACCCGCCCGTAGCCCAGGGCATATCAGTGCCCTCGCCGAAACCCACGTGCCCTCAATGCGGCCCCGCCCGCTAACAGCGATGGTTCAGCTCAGTGGCTCGGTCCGGCTCACGGCCAGACCAGGCAGTACGCCTGGTGGCCAGCCTCGTGCAGCCGGTGTGAGAAGTCCTGCCACTCGTGCAGCAGTTGGTAGACCCCGTACGCGTCCCGGGGGCCGCCGCGGTCGGGGACCGTGGACCAGATGAAGGCCGCGGCGCCCACGGCCTCCTCGCCGACGCCGCGGAGCGGGTCGACGACGGTCATGGGGAGCTTGACCACGGCGTAGTCGGGGTGCAGGACGACGAGCTCCAGCGGGGGCACCTTGTGCAGCGGTATGCCCTCGATGCCGGTGAGGACCATCGCGGCCATCGTCTCCGGCTTGATCTTGGTGAACATGCCGTGGCCGAGTTCGTCGCCGCCCAGTTCCTCGGGGCGCATCGAGATGGGGACGCGGGCCGCGGTGGCGCCGTCGGGCGCGCCGAAGTACTTGTACGTCACCCCCATACGGCCGCCTCTGCTGTCCGCGCTCGCCTCACGCCGCCGGTGGCGGCCGAGCCGCTGCCCCTCCGGGTTCTCCCGGCCGCCGCGGGCCTGTCGGCCCGCGGCATGGGGAAGGCCGGGCCGCTCGGGGCCCCGGTCATTGGTCCCCTCGCCCAGTTCGCCACCGCGATGCATATCTCCACCCGACCACTCGCGGCCACGGCCGCGCAACCCGATCATCGTGTCAGAGACCTCCCCCGGGAGGACGCCGTGAAACGCCCGCCCGCGGGTCCCCATGAGGCTCTGACACCATGGCTTGTGTGAGCTATCCGTTCGAAACCCCAGTTTCGCAGACGCGCGGGGGCTGACGCCCGGCCGAAAGCGAGGAGATTTCCCGCGCCGTCGCCCGCCGGTGGGCCGCGTCCTCATGCCGCGGCCCCTCCCTACGTCTTGGCAGGTCAGGACCCAAGTGCCTTTTCCGTATGAAGCCCCAGTCTCGCAGAAGCTCTTCGATCGCGCCGGTGTCGTCACACCCGGTGGCGTGAACTCTCCGGTGCGCGCCTTCCGCGCCGTAGGTGGTACGCCCCGGTTCATGGTGTCCGGTGCCGGTCCGTACCTCACCGACGCGGACGGACGCGAGTACGTCGATCTCGTGTGTTCGTGGGGGCCGATGATCCTCGGCCACTCTCACCCGGAAGTGATCGCCTCCGTGCAGGCGGCCGTCGCGCGGGGTACCTCGTTCGGGACGCCCGGCGAGGGCGAGGTGGCGCTCGCCGAGGAGATCGTGGCCCGTATCGACCCCGTCGAGCAGGTCCGCCTCGTCTCCTCCGGCACCGAGGCGACGATGTCGGCGATCCGGCTGGCCCGCGGGTTCACCGGGCGCGCCAAGGTCGTCAAGTTCGCCGGCTGCTACCACGGGCACGTGGACGCGCTGCTGGCCTCCGCCGGCTCCGGCCTGGCCACCTTCGGGCTGCCCGACACTCCCGGGGTGACCGGCGCGCAGGCGGGCGAGACGGTCGTGCTGCCGTACAACGACCTGGAGGCCGTGCGCGCCGCGTTCGCCGCGCACCCCGGCGAGATCGCCTGCGTGATCACCGAGGCGTCCCCCGGGAACATGGGCGTGGTCCCGCCGCTGCCGGGGTTCAACGCCGGCCTGAAGGAGCTGTGCGAGAGCAACGGCGCGCTGTTCATCTCGGACGAGGTGATGACGGGCTTCCGCGTCTCGAAGGCCGGCTGGTACGGCATCGACGGCGTGCGGCCCGACCTGATGACCTTCGGCAAGGTGATGGGCGGCGGCTTCCCGGCCGCGGCGTTCGGCGGCCGGGCCGACGTGATGGCCGAGCTGGCGCCGGCCGGGCCGGTCTACCAGGCGGGCACGCTCTCCGGTAACCCGGTGGCCACCGCCGCCGGCCTCGCCCAGCTCCGGCTGCTGGACGACGCCGCGTACGGGACGGTGGACGCGGTCTCGCAGGAGGTGCGCGGGCTGGTCGCGCGGGCGCTGGACCAGGCGGGCGTGGCGCACCGGATCCAGGTCGCGGGCAACATGTTCTCCGTGTTCTTCACGGACGCCGACGCCGTCGTGGACTACGCGGGGGCCAAGGCGCAGGAGGCGTACCGGTTCACGGCCTTCTTCCACTCCATGCTGGCCCAGGGCGTCTACCTGCCGCCCTCCTGCTACGAGTCGTGGTTCGTCTCCACGGCGCACGACGAGCGGGCCGTCGAGAAGATCGCCGCCGCACTGCCGGGGGCGGCGCGGGCCGCCGCGGACGCCACTGAATGATGGACGGCATGACCAACAGCGACAGCGAGAACGTGCGCCCCGTGGGTGGCGGCGGCGACGGCGAGACCACCGTGGTGCACCTGATGCGCCACGGCGAGGTGCACAACCCCGAGGGCGTGCTCTACGGGCGGATGCCCGGTTACCACCTGTCCGAGCTGGGCCGGCAGATGGCCGACCGGGTCGCGGAACACCTCGCCGGGCGGGACGTCACGCACGTCGTGGCCTCGCCGCTGGAGCGGGCGCAGGAGACGGCGACGCCCATCGCCAAGGCGCACGGCCAGGACCTCGCCACCGACGAGCGGTTGATCGAGGCGGGCAACGTCTTCGAGGGCAAGACGTTCGGGGTGGGCGACGGCGCGCTGCGCAAGCCCGCGAACTGGCGGCACCTGACCAACCCGTTCCGGCCCTCGTGGGGCGAGCCGTACATCGAGCAGGTGGTGCGGATGATGGCCGCGCTCGGCGCGGCGCGCGACGCGGCGCGCGGGCACGAGGCGGTCTGCGTGAGCCACCAGTTGCCGATCTGGGTGGTGCGCAGCTTCGTGGAGCGGCGTCGGCTGTGGCACGACCCGCGGCAGCGGCAGTGCACGCTGGCCAGTCTCACGTCTTTCACCTACCGCGGCGACAAGATCGTCTCGGTGGGTTATTCGGAGCCGGCTATTGACCTGGTTCCGGTGCACCTGCGGGTGGGCGCGAAGCGAACGAAGGGCGGCGCCAAGGGGTTTGGCGCCTAACGCTCAGCCGCGTCCGTTCGCCGTCGGTTCCGTAATTCCCCGGTTTTCCCGTGGATTTCGCCGTGGGCTGACGGTCGCGGGCGGGCGGTGTTTGTGGCCGGGTGGCCGCGCGTTACGGCGCGCGCCGCCCGGCCGTTGTCTTGCGCCCGCCCTCCGGTCGCCGTCGGCGCCTCATCGCGGAGCCCCTGGGGCCGCTGCCACGCCTCTCACGTGCGCGCTTGGCGAGCGGCCCGGGTACGCCGCCGTCGCCGGACACCGCCCGGCGCCGCCCGGCGGGAGATCTCCACGGGATCTCCGTAGGTCGGTCACGCGGCGGGAACCGGGACGGCGTCGCGCCCCGGCGGCGTTATTCGCTGGGCGTTGGCTCTGCGTAGGGCCGCGCATACGTACGGCTTGGTAGCGGCAAAGTCGGCGCCAAATTCCCGCATCCGGCGCGCGGAATGGGAACCCCATCGGCTCATATCCCCTCTCACCGGGCGTCGCCTTTTCGGGGAAAGCGGCGGTACGCATATCGAGTACGAGATGGGGATGTAATGCGCGACATGAGTCGACGGGGACTGCTCGGCCTCGGTGCGGGAGCGAGCGCGGCGGCGGCGCTGACCGTCGCGGGCTGCTCGACCGGCTCCGGCGGCGGGGGGAACAAGACGCCGGGCGGCGGGCCGGCCACCCAGCAGGCCAAGGCGCGGCCGATAGGCGACGGCTCGACCGCCGACACCGGACCGCAGCCGGGCCAGCCGGACAAGCCCGAGAAGCTGGAGCTGGGGCAGAAGCCCCCGCAGTTCGTGGTCTTCTCCTGGGACGGCGCCGGCGAGGTGGGCAACGGCCTCTTCCCGCGCTTCCGCAAGATCGCCAAGGACCACGGCGCGTCGATGACCTTCTTCCTCTCCGGGATCTACTGCCTGCCCGAGTCGAAGAAGAACCTCTACCGGCCGCCGAACAACCCCGTGGGCGCCTCCGACATCGGCTACCTGACCGACGGGCACATCAAGGACACGCTGCGCAACGTGCGCGAGGCGTGGCTCGAGGGCCACGAGATAGGCACCCACTTCAACGGCCACTTCTGCGCCGGCTCCGGCTCGGTCGGCCAGTGGACCCCGGCGCAGTGGCGCTCCGAGATCGACCAGGCCATGTCGTTCGTCACCGAGTGGCGCACCAACACCGGCTTCACCGACCTGGAGCCGCTGCCCTTCGACTACCAGAAAGAGCTCATCGGCGGCCGTACGCCCTGCCTGCTCGGCCAGGACAACCTGCTGCCCACCGCCAAGCAGCTCGGCTGGCGCTACGACGCCAGCTCGCCCGGCGGCCTCCAGGTCTGGCCGACCAAGAAGCAGGGCATCTGGGACCTCCCGCTCCAGCAGGTCCCGTTCCCCGGCCACTCCTTCGAGGTGCTCTCGATGGACTACAACATGCTCGCCAACCAGTCCAAGAACGCCACCCAGGGCCCGACCGCGCGCTACCCGGAGTGGCGCCGGGAGGCCACCGGCGCGTACATCAAGGGCTTCGAGCGGGCGTACGAGACCAACCGCGCGCCGCTGTTCATCGGCAACCACTTCGAGCAGTGGAACGGCGGCATCTACATGGACGCCGTCGAGGAGGCGATCAAGCACATCGCCGACGACAAGCGCAAGGACGTGCGGCTCGTCTCCTTCCGGCAGCTCGTGGACTGGCTCGACGCGCAGGACCCGCAGGTCCTCGCGAGCCTGCGCGGGCTCGGCGTGGGGCAGAAGTTCGGCGCCTGAGCCCGGCGCGACGGGCCGCCGCGCCGGCGCACGGGGCGCGGCCTGGGGCGAAGCGGAGTGAACAGGGGGGCGCGGAAGATCCGTGCGGCAGCCATGCGAAACTTTTCACATGAGTGCCTGCCGTGACCCTCGACGCCGCGTTGCCCGAGTGTGTTCCAAGGGCGGTTCGCCGCTGGCCGCCGGGATGGTGGCGCTGGCCGCCATCGGCCTGACCGCCTGCGGGACCGGCGGCACCTCCGGCGGCTCGGCCGACACGAAGTTCGTGCAGGGAACCGGCGGTGTGAGCACCGTGGCCAAGGAAGATCGCAAGAGCGCGCCAAGTCTGTCCGGCAAGACGCTGGAAGGCAAGCAGCTCGACGTCGACGACTACCGGGGCAAGATCGTCGTCCTCAACATCTGGGGCTCGTGGTGCTCGCCCTGCCGGGCCGAGGCGCCCAACCTGGTCAAGGTCGCCGAGCGGACGAAGAAGCAGGGCGTGGAGTTCGTCGGGATCAACACCCGGGACACCAACGAGCACAACGCGCGGAAGTTCGAGAAGGAGTACGAGGTCCCGTACCCCAGCCTGTACGACCCGATCGGGAAGCTCATGCTGCGGTTCCCCAAGGGGAGCCTGAACCCGCAGGCGATCCCCACCACCATCATCCTCGACCGGGACGGCAGGATCGCGGTGCGGGCGCTGACCCCGCTCAGCGAGGAGGCGCTCGACAAGGCGCTCAAGCCGTTGATCGCGGAGAAGTGATCGCCGCGACATGAGCGTCCTCGCCGCTGCCACCGACCCCAACCAGACCGTCCTCACCGGCGCCCTGCTGCTCGCGCTGCCGGTGGCCGTCCTCGGCGGTCTGGTCTCCTTCTTCTCGCCGTGCGTGCTGCCCCTGGTGCCCGGCTACATGAGTTACGTCACCGGCGTCACCGGCACCGACCTCGGGGAGGCGCGGCGGGGGCGGATGCTCGCCGGTGCCTCGCTGTTCGTGCTGGGCTTCACCGCCGTCTTCGTCTCCGGCGGCGCCCTCTTCGGCAACTTCGGCTGGGAGCTCCAGCAGCACAAGGAGACCATCTCCAAGGTGCTCGGGATCGTCACGATCCTGCTCGGCCTGTCCTTCATGGGCGTGCTGCGCGGCTTCGGGCAGCGGGAGTTCCGCTTCCACCAGAAGCCGGCCGTGGGCCTGGCCGGCGCGCCGGTGCTCGGGGTGCTGTTCGGCATCGGCTGGACCCCCTGTCTCGGCCCCACCCTCACGGCCGTGAACGCGTTGGCGTTCAATGAGGCGAGCGCGGGGCGCGGGGCGCTGCTCACCGCCGCGTACTGCCTCGGGCTCGGCCTGCCGTTCATAGCGGTGGCCGTGGCCTACCGTCGGGCCCTCGGCGCCTTCGGCTGGGTCAAGCGGCACTACGTATGGGTGATGCGGATCGGCGGTGGGATGCTCATCGCGCTCGGTCTGCTGCTCGTCACGGGCGTCTGGGACCGCATGATGGACGACATGCGGGTCTGGACCTCCAGCTTCAACGTTGGGATCTGATCCATGGCCACCACCGACACGGACACCGACGCCGATACCGGCACCGGCGACGCAGCGGCCGGCGCGCCGGCCCGCGCGGGCGGCTCCTCGGCCGACGGGGGTTCCCCGGCCGCCGACGGCGGTGCCGACGCCGGGTCCGCGGGCGCCGACGAGTTGGGCGCGGCCGGCACGCACCTGTCCACCGCGCCGACCGAGGGCCAGGCCGTGCCGGGCTCCTTCGGCGGGGTGCGCGCCCCCGGCGTACTCGGGGCGCTGGCCTGGACGGGCCGGGAGGTCTACGGCTGGCTGCGCTGGTGCTGGCGGCAGCTCACCTCCATGCGGGTGGCCCTGCTGCTGCTCCTGCTGCTCTCGCTGGGCGCGATCCCCGGCTCGCTGATCCCGCAGACCGGCGTGGACCCGCTCAAGGTCGAGCAGTTCAAGGCCAAGCACGAGACGCTGACCCCGCTCTACGAGAAGCTGGGGATGTTCCACGTCTACAGCTCGGTGTGGTTCTCGGCGATCTACATCCTGCTGTTCGTCTCGCTCATCGGCTGCATCGTGCCCCGCACCTGGCAGTTCGTGGGCCAGCTCCGCGGTCGCCCGCCGGGTGCCCCGCGCCGGCTGACCCGGCTTCCCGCGTACACCACCTGGCGCACCGAGGCGGAGCCCGAGCAGGTGCTCGCGGCGGCGCGCACGGTGCTGCGCGGGCGCCGGTTCCGGGCGCACGTGGCCGGGGACGCGGTCGCCGCCGAGAAGGGCTATCTGCGCGAGGTCGGCAACCTGCTCTTCCACCTGGCGCTGATCGTGGTCCTGGTGGCCTTCGCGGTCGGCCAGCTCTGGAAGTCCGAGGGCGGCAAGCTGATCACCGAGGGCGACCAGGACGGCTTCACCAACAGCCTCACCCAGTACGACGACTTCAAGTCGGGCGCCTTCTTCGACAAGGACAACCTGGAGCCCTTCGGCTTCTCGCTGGAGAGCTTCGACGCCCGCTACGAGCGCGAGGGCTCGCAGCGCGGCACCGCCCGCGAGTTCCGCGCCCACGTGAAGTACTGGGAGGGCGCGGACGGCAAGGAGAAGCGGACCTCGATCGAGGTCAACGAGCCGCTGGAGATCGCGGGCAACAAGGTCTTCCTGCTCTCCACCGGGTACGCGCCGGTCATCACGGTCAAGGACGGCAAGGGCGACATCGCGTTCAAGGGCGCGGTGCCCTTCCTCCAGCAGGACGCCAACCTGACCTCGTCCGGCGTGGTCAAGGTGCCCGACTACCGGGACAAGAACGGCAAGAAGGAGCAGCTCGGCTTCCAGGGCTTCTTCGTGCCGACCTGGGGCGGCGCGGACGCGAAGACGATGTTCTCGCAGTTCCCCGCGCTGGACTACCCGGTGATGTTCCTGACCGCGTACCACGGCAGGCTGGGCATCGACGGCGGGCTGCCGCAGAACGTGTACCAGCTCAACACCGACAACATGAAGCAGTTCAAGAACCCGGACGGCAGGGCGTTCGCGCAGAAGCTGCTGCCGGGCGAGACGATGACGCTGCCGAACGGTGCCGGAACCCTCACGTTCGAAGGCATCAAGACCTGGGCCAGCTTCCAGATCTCCCACCAGCCGGGCAACGAGCTCGCGCTGATCGGCTCGGTCGCCGCGCTGGTCGGCCTCGCCGGTTCGCTGTTCATCCAGCGCCGCCGGGTGTGGGTACGGGCCGTGCCCGGCAAGGACGGCCAGACGGTCGTCGAGATGGCCGGGCTCGGCCGCAGCGAGTCCGCCAAGCTCCCCGAGGAGCTGGCCGACCTCGCGGTGGCCCTCCAGGCGGACGCCCCCGCCGAAGCTGAACCGGAATCTGAGTCACCAGATCCTGCCGAAGGAGCGCGCGCGTGAACCTCGCTGCCGCAGCCAACGAGAACCTGGCCAACATCAGCAACGTGCTGATCTACTCGGCCATGGCGGTCTACACCCTGGCCTTCATCGCCTACATCACCGAGTGGGTGTTCGGCAGCCGCAGCAAGGTCGGCCGCACCGCCGCGGCGCTGGCCCCGACCGCCGGGGCCGAGAAGGCGTCCACCGTCACCGTCCAGGTCAAGCAGCAGGGCGGCGGCACCGCCGTCCTGGAGCGGCCCAAGGTCGTCACCCGCTCGGCCCCCGGCTCCCGCGACGTGCCGGACGGCCCGGGCGCGGCGGGCGGCACCGAGAAGGGCGACCTCTACGGACGCATCGCCGTCTCGCTGACCGTGCTGGCCGCGCTGCTGCACGTCGGCGGCGTCCTCACGCGCGCGCTCTCGGTCGAGCGCGCCCCGTGGGGCAACATGTACGAGTTCTCCATCACCCTGTCGATGGTGGCGGTCGTCGCGTACGTGGTGCTGCTGGCCAGCGGCAAGAACGTGCGCTGGATCGGCCTGCCGCTGGTCACCACCGCCCTGCTCGACCTGGGCCTGGCGGTGTCGGTGCTCTACACCGACAGCGACCAGTTGGTGCCGGCCCTCGACTCGTACTGGCTGTGGATCCACGTCAGCTGCGCCATCGTCTCCGGCGCGGTGCTCTACCTCGGCGCCGTCTCCACGCTGCTCTTCCTCTTCCGCGACCGGTACGAGACGAAGCTGGAGAACCCGGACGGCAAGCAGCCGGGCGCCTTCGCCACCTCGATCCTGGAGCGGTTGCCCTCCGCCGCGTCGCTGGACAAGTTCGCGTACCGGATCAACGCCACCGTCTTCCCGCTGTGGACCTTCACCCTGATCGCCGGCGCGATCTGGGCCGAGAAGGCGTGGGGCCGGTACTGGGGCTGGGACCCCAAGGAGGTCTGGACGTTCATCACCTGGGTCGCCTACGCCTGCTACCTGCACGCCCGGGCCACGGCCGGCTGGAAGGGCCGCAAGGCGGCGTACCTGGCGCTCATCGCCTTCGCCTGCTTCCTCTTCAACTACTACGGCGTCAACATGTTCGTCACCGGCAAGCACTCGTACGCGGGCGTCTGACCTCCGACGTCTGACGCACGCCCCCGGCAGCGGCCGGTTCCTGTGACCCAGGTCACGGGAACCGGCCGCTGTCGTATGGACAGTTCCAGGGCGTGGAGACAACACCGCGCACGCTCATACGCCAGGGGGACCCCACCGCCTTCGCAGAACTCTTCGACGCCCACGCCCGCTCCGTCTACAACCACGCCTACCGGCTGACCGGCGACTGGTCGGTGGCCGAGGACGTGGTCTCGCTGACCTTCCTCGAAGCGTGGCGGCTGCGCACCCGGCTGGACGCCGACGGCGGCAGCCCGCGCCCGTGGCTGCTGGGCATCGCGACCAACACCGTACGCAACACGCGCCGGGCCGCGCGCCGGCACGCGGCGGCCCTGTCCCGGGTGCCGCCGCAGGCCGCCGAGCGCGACTTCGCCGACGAGGTCGCCAGCCGCGTCGACGACGCGGAACTCCTGGAGCACGTCCAGGTCGCGCTGCGCGCCCTGCGCAGGCCCGAGCGCGAGGTGATCGCGCTGTGCGTGTGGTCGGGGCTCGACTACGCGGCGGCGGCGCGGGCCCTGGGCGTACCGGTGGGCACCGTACGGTCCCGGCTCTCCCGGGCCCGCACCAAGCTGGCCACCGCGGTGGCCGCCGGGCGCGCGGGACACACCACCGGGCGCGCGGTACGGGGGGCCGCGCGCCCGGCGGCGACCCTCGGCGCCGCCCGCGAACCGGTACGAGACGGCCACGCCACCCGGGCGCACCCGGCCCGGCCCACCCAGGAGGGACACCGATGACCGACCTCCCGTCCGCCCCCGAACGAGACCTCCCGTCGGGCCGCCACCACCTGTTGCGCGAGCACCTGGTGCACGAGATCCGACGGGCCGCCGCCGACCGACCCGCCGCGACCACCCCGCGCCTCGCGCGCCGGTGGCCGCGGCCGGCCTTCGCCGGCCTGGCCCTCGCGAGCACGCTGGCCCTCGTCGTGCTGGCCACCACGACCGTGACGGTCGGCGGCGAGGACCACGCGACAGCGGGCCGGGGCGGCGCGGCCAGCTACGCCTTCGCGCCCCACGCGGGCGCCGACGAGCGGGACGGCGCGGCGCGGGTCCTCGAACACGCGGCGGCCTTCGCCGAGCGGGAACGGGTGCGGGCGAAGGGGCCCGTCCGGGATGACCAGTACGTGTACGTCGACGGCATGGTGGCGGTCGCCGACGTGGGACAGAAACCCATCAGGATTCCCGAGCCGCATCGGCGTGCGGTGTGGGCTCCGGTGGACGGCACGGGCGAGCGCACGGTCGCCGAGGGCGGGGAGTGGTCCTACGGGCCGCGCGCCGGGATCTCGGACGGCCCCGGCAGCAGCGTCTACCGGTACCTCCGGTCCCTGCCGACCGAGCCGGACGCCCTGTACGCCTGGCTGCGGGAGGCCGCGCGCACGCGGGACGGCGACACGTGGGACGGCGACGCGCGGGACGGCGAAGACGAGGTCCAGCAGATGTTCGAGATCGTGGCCCACACGATCAGTGACGCCGCCATGCCGCCGGGCCTCAGCGCCGCCCTGTTCCGGGCCGCCGCCCGCATCCCCGGCACGGTCGTCGTGGAGGACGCGGTGGACGCCGCGGGGCGTCGCGGGGTGGCCGTCGCCCGGACGGGCGACGGAGGCGACGACCGCGAGGAGTTGATCTTCGACAGGGTGACCGGGCAGTACCTCGGCCAGCGCACCGTGTGGCTGAAGGACTCGGGCCCCATCGAGGTGGGCATGGTCTCCCGCAGCGAGGCGGTGTTCTATACGGCCATCGTCGACAAGCTGGGCCAGTATCCGGTGGGCCGCCCCCGGGTCACCCCTCGCTGACCCCCTCTCCCGCAGGTCACCTGACGCGCTGACACAACCTCAGCCGCCCCTGACGCGTCCCCTTCCTAGGGGGCGCGCGGAGTGTCGCGGCGCGCCGGCTCACGCGGTGACGCCCCGTCCGGGACGGGCACCGGGGCCTTGCCCTGTCCGGCGCCGACCGTACGGGCGGCGCCGGGGCGACACACGCCGGTGTTCGGGCCCGGCCACGAGCGCGGGGAGAGCTGGCCGCGCCGGGGCCCGGCCCGTGGAAGAGGGGAACCGATGCGCACGCGAGGGGCCGGGGCCGACACGCCGACCGAGCCGGAGCCGGAACCGGCGTCGACCGCGCCCGAGCCCGCGTCGAGCGAGCCGGCCGACCCCGGGGCCATCTCGGCCGAACCGGCCGACCCCGGACCCACCCCGGCCGAGCCGGCCGACCCCGAGCCCGCCTCGGCGGAGCCGGTCGCGGCGGACGGGCCCGTGGCGGTGGCTGAGCCGTCCGCGCGCTCGCGCCTGGCCCGGCTGTTCGGGCCCGACGTCGCCGGGCCGGTGGTGGCCATCGCGATGGTCTTCCAGGTCGTCTCCACCGTCGCCCCCTCGCTCGACGGCAAGTCAGACGGGCACCAGCTCGGGCGCCCCCGGCCCACCGCGGGGCCGCCGGCGAGCAGCACGTACGCGCCGGGCGCGCACGGCGGGGGCGACGAGAAGGGCGGGGCGCGGGAGTTGCTCGCCCGCGCCGCCACGGCCGCCGAGCGCGGCCATGGCTTCCACCCACGGGACGGCGAGTTCACCTACGTGCGCTCCCAGAGCGCGGTGGCGGCGGGCTCCGGCGACGAGACGGCGTGCACCTTCGTCGAGCCGCTCCGACAGCGCCAGATCTGGCGCTCGGTGGACGGCTCCCGGGCCGGACTGCTGCGCAGCGAGCAGTACCCCGGCGAGCGGATCAGGCTCGACCCGGATCCGCCGGGCCCCACCTCGACGGCCTTCCGCCACCTCCAGCGGCTGCCGCGCGACCCGGCCGCGCTGCTGCGCGCCCTGTCCCCGGCCGAGTCGGCCGGCCGCCCCAGCGACCAGCAGGTGTTCCGTACGGTCGGCGGGATGCTGGCCGAGACGGTGCTGCCGCCCGCGACGGAGGCGGCGCTGTACCGGGCGGCGGCCCGCATCCCCGACGTGGTCGTGATCCGGAACGCGGTGGACGCGGTGGGCCGGCGCGGTGTCGCGGTGGCCCGGGTCGACGACGTGACGGGCGAGCGCGACGAGTGGCTGTTCGACCGGGAGAGCCTGCGGCTGCTCGGCGTACGGGTCGTCCTGGTAGACCCGGAGAAGGCGCCCGGCGCGGACCGTGAGAAGTGCGACACGCCCAAGGCCGGCGTGGTGACGAGCACGACGGCGGTGGTGGACCGTGGCGTCGTGGCGCGACCCGGGGAGCAGCCGCGCGCGGGGCGGGCACCGGCGGGTCGGTGAGGCGGTGCTTCGGTGAGGCGGTGGGTCGGTGAGGCTCAGCCGCGCTGCGGGCCCTGCGGTCCCTCGTCGTCGCGGCGGTCGGCCTCGGGCTTGCGGTCGGCGGCGCCGGGGTCGGTGCCGGAGGCCGGCCCGGAGTCCGCGCCGGAGCCCGACCCCGTACCAGAGCCCGACCCCGTGCCGGAGGCGGGCCCGGAGCCCGCGCCCGGCTCGGTCGTGGGGCCCGAGCCCGCACCGGGGTCCGGGTCGGAGGCCGGACCGGCGTCGGGGGACGAGGGGGAACCGGGGTCCGTCGCGTCGTTGGGCCGCGGGTCCTTGCGCAGCGACTTGAGGAACTCGGGGTTGTCGTCCGGGGCGACCCAACCGCCGCCGCCGCGCCGGCCGCCGAACGCCCCGGCGATGCCGCCGCCGGCCCCGCCCGCGCCGCCGACCGCCTTGCGCGGGCGGCCCACCGTCAACCAGGCGATAGGACCGATCAACACCTCGCCGAAGAGCAGCACGATGATGACCCACGCCACCTTCGGGAGCTTGCGGACCTCGTTCTCGGGGGTGTTCAGGCAGTCGATGAAGGCGTAGATCCACAGCGCCAGGATCAGCAGGAACGGCAGATACCTGAGCATGCTGGGAGGCCCCCTGAAAGACGTCGCGGCGGTTGCGGTGTGCTGGGAGCGATGCCCCAGTGACGTGTCCAGGGTAGTCCGTGTCGGATACTGGACCGCATGGCTTATGACGATCTTCGCTCGCTGCTGCGGGCGCTGGAGCGCGACGGTGACCTGAAGCGCATTAAGGCCGAAGTCGACCCGTACCTGGAAGTCGGGGAGATCGTCGACCGGGTGCAGAAGGCGGGCGGGCCCGCGCTGCTGTTCGAGAACGTCAAGGGCTCGGCGATGCCGCTGGCCATGAACGTCTTCGGGACCGACCGCAGGCTGCTCAAGGCGCTGGGCCTGACGTCGTACCAGGAGATCAGCGAGAAGATCGGCGGGCTGCTCAAGCCGGAGCTGCCGATGGGCTTCACCGGCGTGCGCGAGGCGTTCGGCAAGCTGGCCGGGATGACCCACGTGCCGCCGAAGAAGGTCAAGGACGCGCCGGTGCACGAGGTCGTGCTGACCGGCGACCAGGTGGACCTGGACCGCCTGCCGGCGCTGTTCACCTGGCCCGGTGACGGCGGCTCGTTCTTCAACCTGGGCCTGACCCACACCAAGCACCCCGAGACCGGCGTGCGCAACCTGGGCCTGTACCGGCTCCAGCGGCACGACAAGCGCACCATCGGGATGCACTGGCAGATCCACAAGGACAGCACCAACCACTACCAGGTCGCCGCCCGCCGTGGTGAGCGGCTGCCGGTGGCGATCGCCTTCGGCACGCCGCCCGCCGTGACGTACGCCTCCACGGCGCCGCTGCCGGGCGACATCGACGAGTACCTGTTCGCCGGGTTCCTGCGCGGCAAGCGGATCGAGATGGTGGACTGCAAGACGGTCCCGCTCCAGGTGCCGGCGCACTCCGAGGTGGTCCTCGAAGGCTGGCTGGAGCCGGGCAAGACGCTGCCGGAGGGGCCGTTCGGCGACCACACCGGCTTCTACACGCCGCAGGAGGACTTCCCGGCGCTGACCATCGACACCATCACGATGCGCCGGCGCCCGCTGCTCCAGTCCATCGTGGTGGGCCGCCCGCCGACGGAGGACGGGCCGCTGGGCCGCGCCACCGAGCGCTTCTTCCTGCCGCTGCTCAAGATCGTGGTCCCGGACATCGTGGACTACCACCTGCCGGAGTCGGGCGGGTTCCACAACTGCGCGATCGTCTCGATCGACAAGCGCTACCCCAAGCACGCGCAGAAGGTGATGCACGCCATCTGGGGCGCGCACATGATGTCGCTCACCAAGCTCATCGTCGTCGTCGACGCGGACTGCGACGTACACGACCTGCACGAGGTCGCCTGGCGCGCCCTCGGCAACACCGACTACGCCCGCGACCTGACCGTCGTCGAGGGCCCGGTCGACCACCTCGACCACGCCTCGTACCAGAAGTTCTGGGGCGGCAAGGCGGGCATCGACGCGACGCGCAAGCTGCCCGAAGAGGGGTACACGCGTGACGGTGGCTGGCCGGAGATGGTCGAGTCGGACCCCGGCACGGCCGACAAGGTCACCCGCCGCTGGAAGGAGTACGGCCTCTGAGGCCGCCCCCATGAGTGCTGATTCGGCAACGTCGGAAGTCATCGGGCCCGAGCCCGCCCCGCCCGGCAAGGTCAAGGCGTTCCTGCGGCTGGTGATGATCGAGCACTCGGTCTTCGCGCTGCCGTTCGCCTACATCGCGGCGCTGACCGCGATGTACGGCGAGGACGAGAACATCCACTGGGGAACGCTGTTCCTGGTGACGCTGGCGATGGTGGGGCTGCGGACCTTCGCGATGGCCGCCAACCGCATCATCGACCGCGAGATCGACGCGCGTAACCCGCGCACGGCCGGGCGCGAGTTGGTCACCGGGGCGGTGTCGGTGCGCTCGGCGTGGACCGGCGCGCTGGTGGCGCTCGTGTTCTTCCTGGGCGCCGCCGCGCTGCTCAACCCGCTGTGCCTGGCGCTCGCGCCGGTCGCGGTGGTGCCGATGGTGGTCTATCCGTACGGGAAGCGGTTCACGAACTTCCCGCACGCCATCCTCGGCATCGCGCAGGCGATGGGCCCGATCGGCGCCTGGCTCGCGGTGACCGGTTCCTGGTCGTGGGACGCGGTGATCCTCGGCCTCGCGGTCGGCGTGTGGATCGGCGGCTTCGACCTGATCTTCGGCTGCCAGGACGTGGCGGCCGACCGGGCGCACGGCGTCAAGTCGGTCCCGGCGCGGTTCGGCATCCCGGCGGCGCTGTACGGCGCGCGCGGCAGCCACGTCGTGACGATGGGGCTGCTGGTCTGGTACGCGCTGGCGACGGGCGCGGGCGCGCTGTTCTGGGTGGGCCTGGCGGTGGTGGCGGTGGCGTTCGTCTATGAGCACTCCATCGTGCGCCCGCACGACCTGTCCCGGCTCAACCGGGCGTTCTTCACCGTCAACGGCGTCATCGGGATCGTGCTCTTCGTGTGCACGCTGGCCGACCTGTTCGTACGCGGCCTGACGCTCTGAGCCGGTGGCCGGGCGGCGGGCCCGGTCTCGGCACGGGCGGCGGTGGGGCGCGCGGGCGCCCGGGTCGGGGCCGCCCTGGGGCGCGCAACTGCCCACGTGCGCCCGCCGATCCGGGGGCGTGTCCAGCCCTCGGGGCGCCGTTTCCCGGGCCCTGCCCGCCCGGCGCGGCCCCCGGCGGCATCGTCACGGGAAGGGCCGGGGCACCGGCGGCCGGATGGGCGCCGCGGGGTGCCGGATAGGCTCGGCCCGTGGAACGACTCCAACCCGCACCCCAGCGCCGACCCTGGATCGTGGGGGTGTCCGGCGCCTCCGGCACGCCCTACGCGGCCTCCGTGATCCGCGCGCTGCTGCGCGCGGGCGAGCCCGTTGACCTGGTCATCAGCCGCGCCGCCCGGCTGACACTGCTCGATGAGACCGGCATCTCCTTCCGCGACGCGCACTGGCGCGCGGACCTGGTCCGCTGGCTGGCGCGGGGCGCCGACGGCAGCGCGGACGCGTTCGCCGACGAGGTGCGACAACTCGCTGTCGAGAGCGCCGACGAGGCCCCTGACAAGACCGCCGACGTGCGCTACTGGACCGCCGGTGACCTGGCCGCCGGTCCGTCGTCCGGCTCGTACCCGGCGCAGGGGATGATCATCGTCCCGGCGAGCACGGCGGGCGTGGCCGGCGTCGCGCTCGGGCTCTCGAAGGACCTGCTGCAACGGGCGGCGAGCGTGACGCTCAAGGAGCGTCGGCCGCTGGTCGTCGCGCTGCGCGAGTCCCCGCTGACCGGGCAGACGCTCCGGCACCTGGTCACGCTCGACGAGGCGGGCGCCGTGGTGCTGCCCGCCTCGCCGGCGTTCTACGCGGGGGCGACGCACATCCAGGAACTGGTGGACTTCGTCGCCGGTCGGGCGCTGGACGCGGCGGGGGTGCCGCACGCGCTGTACCGCCGATGGGAGGGGGAACTCGGTGGTGCCAGTGGTTCGCGCCGTGCGGGGTAGCTCCGCATCGGCGCGCCGGTGCCGGTGGCGATGCGACGGCGCGCGCGCCGGTGGCGCGTGCGGGCGTCGCGGGGCGGGCCCTGGACATGGAGAAGCGGCAGGCCGGGGGGTTGGTGCTGCCCCGTGCCCTGCCGCCGTGACGCGTCCTGCTGAGGGCGCGGCTCCGGCGGGACGCGTGGGCGCCGGAGTGCGCGAGCCTGACGCTCGGCGTCAGGCCGCATCAGGTCGATGCGGTGCGGCTGCGGTCAGCGCTTCTTGGCCCGGCCCTTGTGGGCCTTGGCCGAGGTCTCGCGCTGCTGCTGCGCAGCCTGCTGAGCACGCGAGCGGTTGGCCAGCTCCTGCAGCTCACGCATGCGGGCATAAGCCATCTCGATCGTGTACAAGGGGTAGCTCACTCCTGAAGAATCGTCGTTGATTGAGGTAGTTCAGCTAGAGATTCGCAGGGCATCTCGCCCTGCATGCCTTAGATTCTACACCCAAACTCTCTTGATCGCAGAACTTTGAAAGGTGCGTGCCGTCACATGGACGCGGTGGACAGGCAACTCATCCAGGCCCTGCGGGAGAACGGTCGGGCCTCGTACGCGGAGCTCGGGCGGCTCGTCGGCCTGTCCGGGCCCAGCGTCACGGACCGGATCAACCGCCTGGAGGCGGCCGGGGTGATCACCGGTTACCGCGCGACCGTCGACTCCGCCTCGCTCGGCCTCGGCGTGACGGCGCTCATCGGCATCCAGCTCTCCGACGCGGTGGACCACGAGGACGTGGCCGACCGGCTGCGCGACCTGGCGGAGATCGAGGACTGCTGGTTCATCGCGGGTGACGACTCGTACATG
Source organism: Streptomyces buecherae (assembly GCF_014295035.1). Lineage (GTDB taxonomy): Bacteria > Actinomycetota > Actinomycetes > Streptomycetales > Streptomycetaceae > Streptomyces > Streptomyces youssoufiensis. The sequence goes on along the minus strand of NZ_CP060404.1, from coordinate 3,629,584 downwards.
CTCAAGGTCCGGGCCGGTGACGTGGACGACCTGGAACGCACCATCCGCCGCCTGTCCGGCACCACCGGCGTCTCGCGCACGCGCACCACGATCGTGCTCTCCACCAAGTGGGAGAACCGGGTCGGGGAGCTGCCCGAGGACGTGTGACCGCGCGCCCGGGATCCTAAACATGATGCGTCCCACCCGTCGCCCGCCGTGGTGTGAGCCGGGCGGGTGGGGCGCGCGCGGCGGGGAGTACGCTCGGTGCAGCCCGATGGACAGAGGTATATGGGAGGCGCCGGATGGCTGGGTCTATGGCCGTGTCAGCGAATGACGCGGGGCTCAAGCGGGAGCTGGAGCAGAAGATCCGCGCCGGGGAGCGGCTGACGCGCGAGGACGGCATCGCCCTCTACGCGTCGGACGACCTGGCCTGGCTCGGCGGCCTCGCGCACGAGGTGCGCACCCGCAAGAACGGTGACGTCGTCCACTTCAACGTCAACCGCCACCTCAACATGACCAACGTGTGCACGGCCTCGTGCGCGTACTGCTCGTTCCAGCGCAAGCCGGGCGAGAAGGACGCGTACACCATGCGCATCGAGGAGGCCGTGCGGCTGGCCAAGGCGATGGAGGCGGAGAACCTCACCGAGCTGCACATCGTCAACGGCCTGCACCCGACCCTGCCCTGGCGCTACTACCCGCGCTCGCTGCGGGCGCTCAAGGAGGCGCTGCCGCAGGTCTCCCTCAAGTGCTTCACGGCCACCGAGATCCAGCACTTCGAGAAGATCTCCGGGCTCTCCGCCTCCGAGATCCTGGACGAGCTGATCGACGCCGGCCTCGAATCGCTCACCGGCGGCGGTGCCGAGATCTTCGACTGGGAGGTCAGGCAGCACATCGTGGACCACGACACCCACTGGGAGGACTGGTCCCGCATCCACCGCCTGGCGCACGAGAAGGGCCTCAAGACCCCGTGCACGATGCTGTACGGGCACATCGAGGAGCCCCGCCACCGGGTGGACCACGTGCTGCGGCTGCGTGAGCTGCAGGACGAGACCGGCGGCTTCCAGGTCTTCATCCCGCTGCGCTACCAGCACGACTTCGTGGACGTGAAGGACGGCAAGGTCCGCAACCGGCTCCAGGCCCGCACCACCATGGCCACCGGCGCCGAGGCGCTCAAGACCTTCGCGGTCTCGCGGCTGCTGTTCGACAACGTGCCGCACGTGAAGGTGTTCTGGGTGATGCACGGCGTGCAGACCGCCCAGTTGGCCCTCCAGCACGGCGCCGACGACATGGACGGCTCGGTCGTCGAGTACAAGATCACCCACGACGCGGACAACTACGGCACCCCCGACAAGCTGACCCGCGAGGACATCCTCGACCTGATCCGGGACGCCGGCTTCCGCCCGGTCGAGCGCAACACGCGCTACGAGATCCTCCGCGAGTACGAGGGCCCCGACCCGGCCCGCCGCGACGCGCCCCAGCCGATGCGCCTCTGACCAGGTCTCCCCGGCTCCACGGCCCCTGACTCCACGGCCTCACGGCCGCACGGAGCCGAGCCCGTCCGTCGCCGCCCGCGACACCGCCCCCGCAGTGGTGTCGCGGGCGGCGGCGTCTGAGCCGGGCCCGCGCGGGTACCCGGCGCGCGTGACCAGCCGCAGCGGAAGCAGCAGCAACAGCGCGCGGGGCGTGGCGGAGCCCGCCCGCGACAGGGCCGGCGCGGCGAAGCCCGCCCGCGACGAGGCCGGCGCGGCGGAGCCCGCCCGCGAGCGGGCCGACCGGGCCGGCGGCGCCGCCGGTGGCGAGGGCCGTGGCGATGTGGGGCTGGGGGACGAGCCGGAGCGGGCGTATGACGCGACCCCCTTCGTACCGGCCCGGGCCAAGCTGCCCGGGCTGCGCCGGGCGGCGGCCGAGTGTCGGGGGTGCCCGCTGCACGGCCCGGCCAGCCAGACCGTCTTCGGCGCGGGGGACGCGAAGGCGCCGCTGGTGCTCATCGGCGAGCAGCCGGGCGACCAGGAGGACCGCAAGGGGCACCCGTTCGTGGGGCCCGCCGGCCACGTGCTGAACCGGGCCCTGGAGGAGGCCGGGATCGACCCGGAGCGGACGTACGTGACCAACGCGGTCAAGCACTTCTCGTTCGAGTACGTCCCCGAGCGCGGCAAGCGCCGCATCCACAAGCCGCCGAACCCGCGCGAGCTGAGCGCCTGCCGCCCCTGGCTCGCGGCCGAGCTGGCGCTGATCGACCCCGAGGTGCTGGTGGCGCTCGGCGCGAGCGCGGGCAAGGCGCTGCTCGGCTCGTCGTTCCGGGTCACCAAGCAGCGCGGCGTGCTGCTGCCGTGTCCGGCCATCGGCGACTACCGGGGCCGGGGCGACTGCCTGGTGGCCACGATCCACCCCTCGGCGGTACTGCGCGCCGACGACCGCGAGGCCGTCTTCGCCGGCCTTGTCTCGGACCTGCGGGTGGCCGTACGGGCGCTCGACTCCCAGCCCTGAGCCCGCCCGCCCGTGCGCGGGCCGCGCCGGGGGCCGTACGCCGGGCCGCGCACGGACCGCCCCGCCCCGCCAGCCGCGCCCCCGCCGGCCGCACCCGTCCCGCGCCGCCGTATCCGGAAGGGCGGCCCCCGCGCTGGTCAAGGGTGGTCAGTGCAGCGTGCGTCACATCGGTGGAGGGGTGCGCCACGCAGTAGGTAATGGCTACGATCCAGGAATGACCCTTACGTACGTACGTGATCCCGAGCTGACCCCCGCCCTCCAGGACGAACTGGTACGGCTGTGGGTCGACGTGACCAACGCGGGCGGCGCCGTCGGCTTCGTGCCGCCCGTCGCGGACGGCGACATCCGCCCGGTGGCCGAGGGGCAACTCGACGCCGTGCGCGGGGGAGGGGCGCGACTGCTCGCCGCGTACGCCGACGGGCGACTGGTCGGCACCGTGTTCATCGCGTCCAACCGGCACCGGCTGATGACGCACTGGGCCACGCTGGTCACCGTCATGATCGAACCGACCCTGCAGGGCGGCGGGCACGGCAAGGCCATGCTGCGCGAGGCCATCGACATGGCGCGTGACCTGGGCTTCGCCTCGCTGCGCCTCGGGGTGCGCGGCGGCACCGGAGTGGACGCCTTCTACGCCACGGTCGGCTTCAAGGAGGTCGGCCGCGTGCCCGAGTCGATCAGGGTGGCGGAGGGCGACTACCGGGACGACATCTGCATGTGGCTGCGGCTGGACTGACGTCCACGGGCCCGGCCGGCGACGGACGGTGGAGCCGCCTCCCACGGCGCTTTTCCGACGTGATTCACTAGACGGGCAGGCGAACACCATCCGGCCGATACCGCAGCACCCCCGGGAGAAAGAAGACCAGCCGTGTCTCTCACGCCGAGCGCCACGCTCCGATACACCGCCATGCGTCTGGGCATCTTCGTCGGTTGCTTCCTGGTCCTGTGGGGCCTGGTTCACTTCGGCATCCTGCCGTCCGGTCTGGGCGACTCCAACCTGCTGTGGGTGCTGCTCCTGGCGATCGTGGTCTCGGCGCCGCTGAGCTTCGTGGTGCTGCGCAAGCAGCGGGACGCCATGTCGGAGCAGATCGTCGTCAAGGTGGACCGCGCCAAGGAGCGCCTGGTGGCCCACCAGACCCAGGAAGACGGGGTGTAAGGCTCCTCACACCCCGGTCGGGCCGGCGCGTCGCCGGTCCCACCCGACCCACCCACGCCCTCACCGCGCATTGCCGCCCGCGGTGGGGGCGTTGGCGTTCTCCGGGCGTGTACGCGGCCACCCCCGGGGCCCGATCCGGCCGCCCGCGCGCCGATCCGCGAGGCCCGTGGGGGCGCCCTGTCCCAAAGATCTCCTTTGGGTTCCCCAAAGTTAAAGTGTTAACGTCATTGCCATGTTGACCGCAGCCGCGCCCCGATTCCCCACGAGCGTTCCGCTCGTGGCGCGCCTGCACATCGATCTTTGCCGCTGTCTGTCCGCGGCCTGTCGCCGCCTCTAGTACGTGCGCACAGCGGCCGGAGACCCCGTATCTCAGCGGAGCTCCAGGCGCCGCCCCCCGCTTCACATCTGACCTGGCATCCGTCTGTCCTCGGAGAGTGTCCGTTGTCGTCCCCACGCCTGTCCGTCCCGCGCGCCCTGCGGGTTCCCTTCTGGGCGCAGATCCTCCTCGGCCTCGTCGCCGGTGCGCTGCTCGGCTGGGCCGCCCGCAGCGGTGACGTCCAGTGGCTCATCACCACGCTGGACAAGATCGGCTCGATCTTCATCCAGTTGCTGAAGCTCGCCGTCGCCCCGCTGGTCTTCTTCGCGATCCTGGTGTCGATCACCAATCTGCGGAAGGTCAACAACGCGGCGCGGCTGGCCACCCACACCCTGCTGTGGTTCATGGCCACCTCGCTGATAGCCGTGGCCATCGGCCTGTTCATCGGTCTGGTCACCAACCCCGGCTCCGGCACCGGGCTCACCCCCGCCGACGGCGCCAAGCCCGAGCACAAGGGCTCCTGGCTCGACTTCCTCACCGGCATCGTGCCCAGCGACGTGATCACCCCGTTCACCGAGCTGAACGTCCTGCAGATCGTCTTCATGGCGGCCGTCGCCGGCGCCGCCGCCCTCCAGCTCGGCGAGAAGGCCGAGCCGATCCTGGGTCTCAGCCAGGCCATCCTGGAGCTGCTCCAGAAGGCCCTGTGGTGGGTCATCAAGCTGGCCCCGCTCGGCACCCTCGGCCTGATCGGCACCGCCATCGTCGAGTACGGCTGGGACCTGATCAGCAAGTACGCGACCTTCACCGCCGACATCTACGTCGGCTGCGCCCTGGTCCTGTTCGGCGTCTACCCGCTGCTGCTCGCCACGGTCGCCAAGCTCAACCCGCTGCACTTCTACCGTGGCGCCTGGCCGGCGATCCAGCTCGCCTTCGTCTCCCGCTCGTCGGTGGGCACCATGCCGCTGACGCAGAAGGTCACCGAGCGGCTCGGGGTGCCCAAGGAGTACGCGTCCTTCGCCGTGCCCTTCGGCTCCACGACCAAGATGGACGGCTGCGCCTCGATCTACCCGGCCATCGCGGCCATCTTCATCGCGCAGATCTTCGACGTGCAGCTCGACATCGGCGACTACCTGCTGATCGCGTTCGTCTCGGTGATCGGCTCCGCCGCCACGGCCGGCCTCACCGGCGCGACCGTGATGCTCACCCTGACCCTGTCCACGCTGGGCCTGCCGCTGGAGGGCGTCGGCCTGCTGATGGCCATCGACCCGATCGTGGACATGATGCGCACCGCCACCAACGTGGCCGGCCAGGCGCTCATCCCGGTCCTGGTCTCGGCCCGCGAGAAGATCCTCGACCACCGGGCGTACGAGACGGCCTCCGCCTCGCCGCTGGACGAGGGCCAGCCGGAGGGCAAACAGGAGGGCGCGCTGCCGGCAGCCGCCTAGCGAACCCCGCGCCACCAGGTGCCCCGGTCGCCCACCGCGACCGGGGCACCGGTGCGCGCGGTGGCGGTGCGCGCGGTGGCGGTGCGCGCGGTGGTGGTGCGGCGTTCGCGGAGCGGCGCCCGGCCGGTGGGCGGGCCCCGCGGGGACGTAGCACACCGGTGACATGGGAAGCAGGCATCGCCCCCGCCCCGCCGATCACTTCTCGCGGTCGGCGCCGGGCGGGGATGATGCCCGCGTGGGGAACGTAGCTTTACTCGTCAGCACGTTGGGTTCTCGGAGGGGCGTTGCACATGGGTGGCGGTAGGAGCAAGCGGATGCCGCGGGCGGTGCGGGAGCAACAGATGCTCGACGCCGCCGTGCGGACGTTCGCGCGACGGGGCTACCGGGCCGCTTCCATGGACGACATCGCCGAACTGGCCGGGGTCTCCAAGCCGCTGGTGTACCTGTACCTGAACTCCAAGGAAGAACTGTTCACCGCCTGCATCAGGCGCGAGGCCAAGGCGCTGGTCGCGGCGGTGCGGGCGGCCGTGGAGCGCGACGTGCCGGCCGACCGACAACTGTGGAGCGGGCTGCGCGGCCTCTTCACGTACACCGCCGAGCACCCGGACGGCTGGGCCGTCCTGCACAGCCAGGCGCGTTCGCAGGGCGAACCGTTCGTGCGCGAGGTGGCGGCCATGCGCGCCGAGTTGGTCAGCTTCGTGGAACAGCTCATCGGCGAGGCGTCCAAGGAGGCCGACTGCGACCCGGAGTTCGCCGACCGGGAGGTGGCCGGCCTGGCGTACGCCCTGGTCGGGGCGGCCGAGTCGATGGCCGACTGGGCGGGCTCGCCGGGCGGCCCGACGGCCAAGGAGGCCGCGGCCACGCTGATGAACTTCGCCTGGGCCGGCCTCGGCAACCTGCTGCGTGACCAGAAGTGGCAGCCGAGCGCCTGACGGACGCGGGCCCGGTCACCGGGCCCTGACCTCGCCGGCACGGCCCCGGTCGGCCCGTGGCGAGGGCGGCACCCGCGCGGTGCCGGTGGAAACCGAACCCCACATCGCGGCAGCGATGTGGGGTTCAGGCATTGGCCAACCGCTCCGTCTCGCGTACTTCACTTGCAAGTAAGGTTACTGAGTGGTCAGGAGCTGGCCGATGGTGAGCGCCCCGGGACCCGGGGCGGCCCGCCGCCCGCCCCGCCCCCTCCCGCGCGCCCCCGTACGCCCGCCCGACCGCGCCGGCGCACGCCTGCCCGAGTAGGCCAACCCGCCTACGTCGCGGGCTGGTCGCCCTCACCTCGGCGGCCACGCCCACCCCGGCCCCGCCGCCAGTCGAGCCGCCGCACCTCCGCACGACCCGCACCCCGGCACGACCCGCACCCTCGGCACGACCCGCACCTCCGCACAACCGCACCCCGAACCACCACAGGAGTCACCCAGCAGAACCTGGAGCCGCTCGTGTCCCCACAGCACCCCGCGCGGTCCGCACGCTCCGCGCGCGCCCAACACTCCCAACACCCCCGCTCCCGTACCGCTCCCCCCGGCGCCGACCCCGCCCGGCAGGGCGCTGACCTCCCCGGACCGGCGGCGGGGCGGGTGGACCGTCCGCTGCCCGGTGGCGCGGCGGAGGGGCCGCCCGTCCTGGTGGAGCCGGAGAAGACCGTCGTGGCCGGCGTCGTCCGGGAGGTGGCCGTGCCGGCGTTCGTGCCCGAGGTCACGCGGGGCTCGCTCGGCGACATCCCGTTCGACAACGCGGCCGAGGCGCCCACCGAGGCCGTGCTCAGCCGCAAGCAGCCGGACGGCACGTGGCGGGACGTGACCGCGGCCGAGTTCGCGTCCGCCGTGCTCGCCACCGCCAAGGGGCTGATCGCGCACGGCCTGCGCCCCGGCGACCGGCTCGCCATCATGGCCCGCACCAGCTACGAGTGGACCCTCCTCGACTTCGCCGCCTGGGCCGCCGGGCTGGTCACCGTCCCGATCTACCCGACCTCCTCCGCGCTCCAGGCCCACTGGATACTGCGCGACTCGGGCGCCGCCGCGTGCGCCGTCGAGGGCGTCGAGCAGGCCCGCCTGATCAGCGGGGAGCGCACCCGCCTGCCCGGCCTGGCCCACCTGTGGCAACTCGACGCCGGCGCCATCGGGCAGATCGGCGCCAGCGGGCGCGACATCGCCGACGAGGAGGTGGCCGCGCGGCGCCGGCAGCGCCAACCCGCCGACATGGCCACCCTCATCTACACCTCGGGCACCACCGGTCGCCCCAAGGGCTGCGTGCTCACCCACGCCAACTTCTTCGCCGAGGTGGACAACGGCATCGAACTGCTGCATCCGGTCTTCCGCGCGACCAGCACGGAACCCGCCTCGACCCTCCTCTTCCTCCCGCTGGCCCACGTCTTCGGGCGGATGATCGCCGTCGGCTGCCTGCGCGCCCGGGTACGCCTCGGCCACGCGCCCAGCATCCAGACCGACGACCTGCTCGCCGACCTCGCGGGCTTTCGGCCGACGTTCCTGCTGGCCATCCCGTACGTCCTGGAGAAGGTCCACAACACCGGGCGGGCCACGGCCGAGCGCATGGGCCGCGCCGCCTCCTTCGATCGCGCCACGCGCGTCGCCCAGCGCTACGGGCGGGCCGTGCTGGCCGCCGAGCGCGGCACGGGCCCCGGCCCCGGGCCGGGCCTGAAGGTGGCCCGGACGCTGTACGACGCGCTGGTCTACCGCCGCATCCGGGCGGCGCTCGGGGGCGGGGTGCGGTACGTCATCTGCGGCGGCTCGCCGCTCGGGCACCGGCTGGCCGCGTTCTACGCCGGCGCCGGCGTGGACGTCTTCGAGGGGTACGGCCTGACCGAGACCACCGCCGCTGCCACCGTCACGCCGCCGCTCGCGCCCCGGCTCGACACGGTCGGTTGGCCGATGCCCGGCAGCGCGGTGCGGATCGCCGACGACGGGGAGGTGCTGCTCCGCGGCGGCCAGGTCTTCGCCGGCTACTGGGACGGGGAGCGCGGCACGTGCACGCCGGCCACCACGGCCGACGGCTGGTTCCCGACGGGCGACATCGGCGCCCTGGACGCCGACGGCTACCTCACCATCACCGGCCGCAAGAAGGAGCTGATCGTCACCTCCGGCGGCAAGAACGTGGCCCCCGCGCCGCTGGAGGACCGGCTGCGGGCCCACCCGCTGGTCGGCCAGTGCATGGTCGTCGGCGACGACCGCCCGTACGTCACCGCCCTGATCACCCTGGACCCGGACGGCCTCGCGCACTGGCGCCGGATGCACGGCAAGCGGGAGGTGTCGCTGCCCGAACTCGTGTGGGACGAGACGCTGAGGGCGGAGCTGGCACGGGCCGTGGACGACGCCAACACGCTGGTCTCCCGCCCCGAGTCGATCCGCCGCTTCCGGGTGCTGCCGGTCGAGTTCACCGAGGCGACCGGCCACCTCACGCCCTCGCTCAAGCTGCGCCGGGCCGCGGTGGCCAAGGACTTCGCCGCGGAGATCGAGGAACTGTACGCCCGCGAGTGAGCCCCGCCCCGGGAAAAGGGAGCCGCGACCTCGCCCGCGCGGAACGCGGGGCCGGAACGTCGGAGAAACGCGAGGGAAACCCGGCAAGAACCCGCAAGAAGCGAGCGAGGGACAGCACGAAAGTCGCCAGAACTCACCAGGTCTTCGTCAGAACCGAGCGCACCGAAGAGGGGCGCGGGAGGGGTGAGAGACGGGGGCCGGGAAAAGGCAGGAGCCCCGCTTCCCGTCGAAACGGGGAGCAGGGCTCCTTGGGTACTACATCAGGAACGAATAGGTGCCGACCGCGATGGCCGAACCCGCGAAAGATCCAGAGGATCAGACAGGGGTTACGTTCTCCGCCTGCGGGCCCTTCGGACCCTGCGTGACGTCGAAGTTAACCTGCTGGTTCTCCTCCAGGGAGCGGAAACCAGAGGCGTTGATCGCGGAGTAGTGGACGAAGACATCCGGGCCGCCGCCGTCCTGGGCGATGAAGCCGAAGCCCTTTTCAGCGTTGAACCACTTCACGGTTCCGGTAGCCATAAGCCCTCCTTGGGCCAAAGGGTTGCCCTGCTCCAGAACCTGCAAGAAGTCTGAAAACTACAAAAGCCTGCGGCGTCACATGCTCCGCAGGCTCTGTACTGCAAGGGAAACCAAACTGCAACTTGCGGCGAGCCTAGCACGGCAGATGCCGAGGGGAAAGAGCGAAAGATCACGGGGACGGGCGGTTTCCATGCGCCGAGGAAGGGAAAAGCGCGCACGTCAGCGGTGCCCGGGCAACGAGCGCGATCCTCCGCGCCGCGCCACCGTGCCCCCCGGCGCCACCAGGACCACACCCCAGGGCTAGCCTCCGGATGTGGACAATTCAACCCCTGTCGCCGCTACCGCCACCGGCCACCGCCGGAGCCGGCCGCGGGTCGGCCACATCCAGTTCCTCAACTGCCTTCCGCTGTACTGGGGGCTCGCCCGCACCGGCAGCCTCCTCGATCTCGAGCTGACCAAGGACACCCCCGAGAAGCTCAGCGAGCAGCTCGTCCGCGGCGACCTGGACATCGCCCCGGTCACCCTGGTCGAGTTCCTGCGGAACGCGGACGACCTGGTCGCCTTCCCCGACCTCGCGGTCGGCTGCGACGGCCCGGTCATGTCGTGCGTGATCGTCTCCCAGGTGCCGCTGGACCAGTTGGACGCCGCCCGCGTCGCCCTCGGCTCGACGTCGCGCACCTCCGTACGGCTCGCGCAACTCCTGCTCTCCGAGCGCTTCGGCGTGCGGCCCGAGTACTACACCTGCCCGCCCGACCTGGGGGTGATGATGCAGGAGGCGCAGGCGGCGGTGCTGATCGGCGACGCCGCGCTGCGGGCCAACCTGCACTACGCGCCCAGGTTCGGGCTCGACGTGCACGACCTGGGCCAGATGTGGAAGGACTGGACGGGGCTGCCGTTCGTCTTCGCGGTCTGGGCCGCGCGCCGCTCGTACCTGGAGCAGGAGCCGGAGCTGGTGCACAAGGTGCACGAGGCGTTCCTGTCCTCGCGCGACGTCTCGCTGGAGGAGGTCGCCAAGGTGGCCGAGCAGGCGGCGCGGTGGGAGGCGTTCGAGCCGGAGGTGCTGGAACGGTACTTCACCACCCTCGACTTCAGCCTCGGCGCCGAGCAGCTCGCCGGCATCGCCGAGTTCGCCCGCCGCACGGGCCCCACCACGGGCTTCCCCGCCGACGTCCGCGTGGACCTGCTGACCCGCGGCGCCCACTGACCCCGGGGACGACGGGACCACACCCCGGGGGCCGGGACCACTCCCCGCTTCCGTGCCCCACCCCGACGGCCCGCCGCACGGCCGCCGCCCGCTCGCCCCGGGCGCGGTCCACGCGTCCGGGCGGCCTTGGCCCACGGGCCGAGCGCGGTCGTCGGTACCCTGCCCGCGCCGCGCGCCGCGCACCTAAGCTGGGCGGCGCAGTGGAGGGGGAGGCACACGATGTACCCACTGGAACCGGATGATCCCCGCCGCATCGGCGCGTACCGGCTGCTGCGGCGCCTGGGTTCGGGCGGGATGGGCCGGGTCTACCTGGGCCGCAGCGCGGGCGGACGCACCGTCGCCGTGAAGCTGGTCCACCCGCACTTCGCGACGGACGCCCAGTTCCGGGCCCGTTTCCGGCGCGAGGTGGAGGCGGCCCGACGGGTGGGTGGTGCCTGGACGGCCCCCGTGCTCGACGCCGACCCGGAGGCCGCGGTGCCCTGGGTGGCCACCGGTTACGTCGCCGGCCCCTCCCTCACCCAGGCCGTCGAGGACCTGGGCGCGCTGCCGGCGCCCTGCGTACGCGCGCTGGGCGCGAGCCTGGCGGAGGCGCTGGTGGCCGTGCACGGCCTGGGCCTGGTGCACCGCGACGTCAAACCGTCGAACGTGCTGCTCGCCCTGGACGGGCCGCGGCTCATCGACTTCGGCATCACCCGCGCCATCGACGGCACCGCCTCCCTCACCTCCACCGGCGTCTCCATCGGCTCGCCCGGCTACATGTCGCCCGAGCAGATCCTCGGCCAGGGCGCGACGGCCGCCGCCGACGTGTTCTCGCTGGGCGCCGTCCTGGCGTACGCCGCCACCGGCCGGCCCCCCTTTCCCGGCGACTCCTCGGCCGCGCTGCTCTATCGGGTCGTGCACGAGCAGCCGGAGCTGGGCCCCTCGCTGGCGGGCGAGTTGCGCGCGATCGTCGCCGACTGCCTGGTCAAGGACCCGACCGGCCGCCCCACGCCGGCCGAGCTGGTGCGCCGACTGACCGCCGACGCGGGCGGGGATACGGGCGCGGATACGGACACGGGCGCGGGTGGTGGCGCGGCCGGCCTGGTGCGGCCCGGGTGGCTGCCCGCGCCGCTGGTGGAGGGCGCCAGCCGGCGCGCGATGGAACTGCTCGACCTGGAGGCGGAGCCGCTGGAGTCGGCCCCGTTCCCGTCCCCAGCCCCGACACCGCCGCCCGCCTCCGCCTGGCCGGCCGCCGGTTCCGCCGGGGCCGGCCCGCCACCCGGCGGGCCCACGACCCTGTCCCCGCAGGCGCTCGGGCCCGAGACGGTGGGGATGGACTCGGGCGTGCGCGCCGGGGCGTTCGGGCCGCCCGACCCCTCGTACGGAGGCCGCGCCGGCGGCACCGGCCACGCCAGCCAGCCCCAGCACCCCAGCGGTGTCAGCCACCCCAGCGGCGCCGGTCAGTCCAGCCACGCCGGCGCCGCGGCCCCGGTCGCGGCCCCGCGTCGCTCGCCGGAGGGGGGCGGGGCCGCCGTGGCGGAGGCCGCCACGGCGGGTGCGGGGCGGGTGGACGGAGCCGTCACCGGTGACGCCGGTGAGGGCGCCCCGCGCCGGCCCGGCGGCGCTCCGGGCGCCCCGGGCGGTGGTCCGCACGGACCGGAGGGTGACGCGGACGGCGAGGACCGGGCGGGGCGGGAGCGGCGGATGGCGCTGTCGGCCGGGCTCGGGCGGCGCGGCCGGCCGAGGTGGCTGAGCTGTTCGCTGGTGCTCTCGGTCGCCGGCGCGCTCGCCGTGGCGACCACGGCGGTCGTCGTCTACGACGCGATGCGGGGCGGCGGCGGTGGCGACACGCACGCCGGCGGCGACAAGCAGAGCCAGTCCCCGTCCCCCCACTCCAGCGCGACGACGCCCGCGCCCGACGGCTCGCATCCGGCGGGCGGCGAGCCGACCGGGCCGGGCACCGGGGCGCCGGGCGGGGGCGCCGTGCCGAAGGACCTGATCGGCACCTGGAAGGGGCCCCAGTACGCCAAGGGCAAGTACAACGGCGAGCACATCGCGACCGTCCGCCAGGGCCGTACCGGGACGGTCGTCGTCGAGGCGGTCACCGACGTCTTCGGGCAGCGCTGCTACGCCAAGGGCACGCTGCGCTCGGTGACGGAGCGGAACACCCGGCTGACGATCACCGAGGCCACCGACGAGTCCAAGGAAGGCGGCTCGTTCCTGTGCACGGGCGTGACGGCGCAGGCCACGTACACGCTGGACCGGGAGAGCGGCAAGCTCGTCTACAAGTCGCAGGACGAGGCGGCCGGGCGCCCGGTGGCCCGCATGGTCAAGCAGCCGGCGGCGGGCTGAGGCACTGCCGTCGCTGACGGGCCGGCGGGCTGGCAGGCTGGCGGGGCGGCGCGAGTACGGGCGGGCTCGCTGGCCGCCGGTGCCGTCGTGGCCCACGTCACCGGACGCCGCGCCGCAGGTCGCGGGGGTTGGCCGGCCGCGGGCCGGGGTGTCGGACCCCTGGCGTACGCTGACTGATGTCCGTACGTAACCCTCCGGAAGGGACGCCCCGGTGACGGAGAACGCCGATCTGCAGTCCGTCCTCGACCGCGCCGCCGGCGGCGGTCGGATCACCCCGGAGGAGGCGCTCGACCTGTACCGGGACGCGCCTCTGCACGCGCTCGGCGCGGCCGCCGACGCCGCGCGCCGCCGGCGGTACGCCGGGACGGAGCACATCGCGACGTACATCATCGAGCGGAACATCAACTACACCAACGTCTGCGTGACGGCCTGCAAGTTCTGCGCCTTCTACGCGCCGCCCAAGGCCCACGACAAGGGCTGGACCCGCGACCTGGACGACATCCTGCGCCGCTGCGCGGAGACCGTCGAGCTCGGCGGCACCCAGATCATGTTCCAGGGCGGCCACCACCCGGACTTCGGCGTGGAGTACTACGAGGAGCACTTCGCGGCGATCAAGAAGGCGTTCCCGCAGCTCGTCATCCACTCGCTGGGCGCCTCCGAGATCGAGCACATGTCGCGGATCTCCGGCGTCACCGCCGACGAGGCCATCCGGCGCATCCACGCGGCGGGGCTCGACTCGTTCGCCGGCGCGGGCGCCGAGCTGCTGCCGGAGCGCCCGCGGAAGGCCATCGCACCGCTCAAGGAGTCGGGCGAGCGCTGGCTGGAGATCATGGAGATCGCCCACAACCTGGGCGTCGAGTCCACCTCCACGATGCTGATGGGCACCGGCGAGACCAACGCCGAGCGGATCGAGCACCTGCGGATGATCCGCGACGTGCAGGACCGCACGGGCGGCTTCCGCGCCTTCATCCCGTACACGTACCAGCCCGAGAACAACCACCTCAAGGGCCAGACGCAGGCCACCCTCTTCGAGTACCTGCGGATGATCGCCATCGCGCGCCTCTTCCTCGACAACGTCGCGCACATCCAGGGTTCGTGGCTGACCACCGGCAAGGAGGTCGGCCAGCTCTCGCTGCACTACGGGGCGGACGACCTGGGCTCGATCATGCTGGAGGAGAACGTGGTCTCCTCGGCCGGCGCCCGGCACCGCTCCAACCGGATGGAGATCATCGACCTGATCCGCAAGGCGGGCCGGGTCCCGGCGCAGCGCGCCACGACGTACGAGCACCTGGTGGTGCACGACGACCCGGCCAACGACCCGGTGGACGACAAGGTCGTCTCGCACCTGTCGTCGACCGCGATCGACGGCGGCACGGCCCACCCCGCCCTCAAGCTCATCGACGCCCGCTGAACCGGGCCTGGGCGGGGGCCGTTACACGGATGGGGGGCGACGCGTGCTGACGATTCACGGGGCCGAGCTGCTGCTCACCGGCCCGGGGGCGGAGCCCGTCGCGGACGGGGCGGTCGTCGTGGACGGCGCGCGCATCGCCGCGGTCGGCCCGTACGAGGAGATGGCGGCCGAGCACCCGGGCGCGCGGGAGCGGCGTTGGCCCGGGCTGCTCACGCCCGGGCTGCTCAACGCGCGGGCCGCGGCGCTCCTCGAGGCCGCCTACCACCCGGACCCGCGCGAGGCCGAGCGCCTGGGCACCGAGCCGCTGGCCGACCCCGCGGTGCTGGCCGACCTCGGGCTGGCCGACGCGCGCTGGGGCGAGTCCGCGCGGCGCGGCACCCAGCGGATGCTGCGGCACGGCACGACGGCGGTGGCCGGCCCCTTCGCGCGGCCCGCGGTGCGCACGGCGGTGGCCAGGGCGGGCCTCGTCGTGATCCCCGGGTCCCGCGCGAGCGCCGCGCCCGACCCGGCCGGGGCCGCCGACCCGCCGGCTCCCGCCCTGCTCGACCCGATAGCCGCCCTGCCCGCGGGCACGCCGCCCGAGACCACCTTCACCGGCCCGCTGTCGCCCGGGGCCCGGGCCGACTTCGCGGTGTTCGCCGTGGCCGCGGTGGCCGAGCTGGCCACCCGTGGCGCGGCGAGCTGCGTGGCCACGGTGCTCGACGGCCGCCTGGTCTTCCGCCGCCGCTGAGACGCGCTGGCCCGGGAGCGCCCCCACGGGCGCCCGGGCCGGGCCGTCGTCGCGGCGGGCCGGCCGGCTCGCCGTCGGGGCGACCCCCGAGGGGGGCCGGGGGAGGCCGGGTGAACAATGGGAGGGTGACCCGAGCTTCCCTGGACAAGCAGCCGCACGAAGTCGCCGCGATGTTCGATGACGTGGCGGCCAACTACGACCTCACCAACGACGTGCTCTCGCTCGGGCAGTCCCGGCTGTGGCGCAAGGCCGTCGCGCGCGCCGTGGACGCGCGCCCGGGGGAGCGGGTGCTCGACCTGGCCGCCGGCACAGGGACGTCGTCGCTGCCGTTCACGGCCGCCGGCGCGTACGTCGTGCCCTGCGACTTCTCGCTGGGCATGCTGCGGGCCGGAAAGCAGCGCAACCCGTTCCTGCCGCTCACGGCCGGCGACGCCACCCGACTCCCGTTCGCGGAGGGCGTCTTCGACACCGTCACGATCTCCTTCGGGCTGCGCAACGTGCAGGACACCGAGGGCGCGCTGCGCGAGATGCTGCGCGTGACCAGGCCCGGCGGCAAGATCGTCATCTGCGAGTTCAGCCAGCCGACGTGGGCGCCGTTCCGCACGGTCTACACGGAGTACCTGATGCGGGCGCTGCCGCCGGTCGCCACGGCCGTGAGCAGCAGCCCGGACGCGTACGTCTACCTCGCCGAGTCCATCCGCGCCTGGCCCGACCAGCCCGGCCTGGCCGGGGTCCTCCAGCGCGCCGGCTGGTCCCGCGTCGCCTGGCGCAACCTGACCGGCGGCGTCGTCGCCCTGCACCGGGGCACGAAGCCGCAGGACGGCTGACCGGTCACCCGCGGTCCCCGTCCGACCGGCCTCGGAATCGGCCTCCGCTCCGGCCACCTGCCCCGGCACCGGCCCGGCTCGGCGGACACGCCCTGGCTAGGGTGGCCGCCATGAGCGACCACGCCGCGCCCCCGCCCCTGACGCCGGCGCTGTTCGGTCTGACGGACGGCGACTGGCTGCCGGTCACCTCGGGCGAGTCGGGGGCCCTCGTCTTCCGGGGCGCGGACGCCACCCGGTACGCCAAGTGCGTGCCCGCCGCCGACGTGGCCGAGCTGACCGCCGAGCGCGACCGGGTCGCCTGGTTCAGCGAACGGGGGCTGCCGGGCCCCCGGGTGCTCGACTGGCGCCGTACCGACGCCGGCGCCTGCCTGCTGACCAGCGCCGTCCCCGGCGTACCCGCCGACCAGGTGTCCGCCGACGAGCTGCGGGCCGCCTGGGAGCGCGTCGCCGACGCGGTCCGTCGGCTGCACGCGGTGCCGGTGGCGGAGTGCCCGTTCCGGCGGGGTCTTGACGGCGTGGTCGCCGTGGCGCGCGACGTCGTGTCCCGGGACGCCGTGAACCCGGACTTCCTCCCCGAGGAGCAGCGGCGCACCCCTCCCCGGGAGTTGCTGGCCCGCCTCACCGGGCAGCTCGCCCTGCGGCGGGAGCAGGAGGCGGCCGACACGGTCGTCAGCCACGGGGACCTGTGTCTGCCCAACATCCTCCTCGACCCGCGCACCCTCGACGTGTCGGGCTTCATCGACCTGGGCCGCCTCGGCCTCGCCGACCGCCACGCCGACCTGGCGCTGCTGCTCACCAACGCGCGCGAGACCTGGCCGGACGAGGCGCGGGCCCGGGCCGCGGACGCGGCGTTCGCCGAGCGGTACGGCGTCGCCCTGGACCACGACCGCCTGCGCTTCTACCTCCACCTCGACCCGCTGACCTGGGGCTGACCGGCTCGACGGCGGGGCTCGCGGTGGATGCGGTGGCTGGCGGCGGCTCCAGGTGGCTCCAGGCGGCTCCCCGACGGTGAGCGGGCCCGCGGCGGCCGGGTGGTGCGACTGGGGCGCACGAGGCGGGGGAGCAAAGCCGGGCGCGTTATGGGGGGTTGACCCCGTCGTAGCGGGCGACGACGGGCCCGGCCGCCGCTAGAGTATGCGCCCACCCCCACGCCTCACCTCGCCGCGCCGAACCCTCGGAGCAACCCGTGCCACCCGTGCCGTCGAAGTCCTGCTCTGCCTGTGGTGCCTCGGCACCGAACGAGGCGCGTTTCTGCATGGGGTGCGGAGGCGACCTCCTCGCCCCGGGCCCGGATGTCCCCCCGGCCCCCGCCGACGAGCCGCCCACGGTCGCCTCAACCGCCGTACCGACCAGTGCGCCTGACGGCGGCCCGAGCACGGGTGAGCCCGCCAGCGGCCCCGACCCCGAAGCCGTGTCGCCGGACGCGCCGACCCGTTCGCACACCGCGCGGGACATACCGTACGTCGACCCACCGACCGTCCCGGGCAGGCCCCTGCCGGCCACCCACCCGGCCTCGGCCACGACGCCCGCCCGACCCGCGGCCCGGCCACCGGTCCACCCGCCCACGCTCCCCGCCGGGCCCGCCACCCCGCCACCCGGCCCGCCCGGCTCGTCCGGCCCGCCCGGCTACGGGACGCCGCCGCAGCCCGAGCCGTACCCCGGCCCGCAGCCGCCGGCGCCCCAGGCGTCACCGTACGCCGGGCCGTCGCACCCCGCCCCGTACGCCGCCGCCCAGTCGCCCGGGTACGCCACCCCGCCGCCGGCACAGCACGACACCCCGCCCACCACCCCGGTCGTCGTGGCCGGCGGCGCCGGTGCGGCCGGCGGAGCGGGGACGGCCCGGCGGGTGTCCGGGCGGCGGCGGGTGCTGGTGTGGCTCGCCGTGGGGCTGGCGGCGTTCGTGGTCGGGGGCGGGGCCACGGCCGGCGTGCTGGTGTTGCGGGACGACGGCGACGACGACCGGGCGTCCGTCGCCGTGGAGAGCGAGCCCCCGGGCGGTTCCGACCCGGCCGGCGGTACGGAGGTCTCCGGCGACGGCGGACGCGAGTCACCCGCCGCGCGTGAGCCTTCCGCGCCGACGACCGCCCCCGCCCCGCCCACCGACCCGGCGTCCCCCGACCCCACCGACGCCCCGACCGACACCCCGTCAGCCGACACGTCCCCCGACGCGTCGGGCGACCTCGGGCCCGGCGAGCCACCCGAGGGCTACCGGACGGCGCGGGACCCGCAGGGCTTCTCGCTCGCCGTGCCGACCGGCTGGGTGCGCGAGGTGCGCGGCGGCCAGATCGACTACCGCGGGCCCGGCGCCACGGAGGACAACAGCTACCTGCGCATCGGCGTGCTGCGCGGCACCAGCCAGTCGGCGATCGACCACTTCCGCGAGCTGGAGGGCATCACGTCCGCGCGCACCGGCGACTACGAACAGCTCGACCTCTCGGCCAACACCTTCCAGGGCCGGGACGGCGCCCGCTGGGAGTTCCGCTGGGTCGAGAAGAAGACCGGCCGGGCGATGCACGCCATCGACCAGGCGTACGTCACGGAGGACGGCACGGAGTACGCGATCTACTTCCAGGGCCCCGCCGAGACGTTCGCCGTGGACCGCGAGGCGTTCGACGCGGCCCTGGACACCTGGTCCGAGGGCGGCTGACGGCCGGCCGGCCGCCGGCGCGTGGCCGGGCCGCTCGGCCGGCCGCGGTCACCGGAAACCGGCCGATCGCAGCCATCGCGGACGACGGCCGGCCGCCACGAAGCCGGACGACGGCCGGCCGGTCGCCGCCCCGGACCGGGGGAGGGAACCGCCGTCGCTACAGGTCGAGCCGGAAGCAGAGCCCGCGGGTCTTGGAGACCGGCGAGACGTAGGTCTCCGACTCCTTCATGCCCAGCCGCTGGATGACCGCGATGGACCGCGCGTTCTCCGCGGCGACCATCGCGACCACGTGCCGGATGCCGACCGCGCGCGCCCGCTCCAGCGTCGTCTCGGCGGCGAGGGTCGCGTAACCCCGGCCCCAGTGCGCGCGGCCGAGCCGCCAACCGATCTCGATCTCGCCCTTCGGGCCCCACTCGTGCGGCCAGGGCTGGGCGCCGGTGAAGCCGACGGGTTCGCCGGCCGCGTCGAGCAGGGTGTAGAGACAGACGCCGATGTGGTCGTGGTGGGCGCGCTGGCGGGCGCTGAATTCCTCGTAGTGGGCGAGGTCATGGGACGCGCCGCCGTGGAACTCCATGACGTCGGGGTCGTCGAAGAGCCGGTGCCAGGCAGCCGCGTCCTCGGGGATCGGTACTCGCAACTGCACACTAGCTCCGGATATCGGCATGAGGGCGCCCTTCTCGCGACTTCGCGTACGCCACATAGACTGCACCCGTCCAGTGCCCGGCGCGACCGGCACGCAGATACCGAGTCTTCGGGAGAACCTCCGTGAGCGAGAACGCCCCCGCCGAGACCGACCTTCCCCAGACCGGCGCCTCCGAGACCGACGCCCCAGGGACGGGCGGCAGCGGTACCGGGACCGGAGCAGCCGAGTCCGCCGCGACCAGCGCCATAGAACCGGCAGCCGCCGCCCCGGGCCCGGAGGCCGAGCCCGCCGCCGACGCCACGGCCTCGCCGTCCGAGTCCGCCACCACCAAGGACGCGGCCACCTCCAAGGACACGGCCACCAAGGACACGGCCACCAGCAAGGACACGGCCCTCACCAAGGGTCCGCGCACGCCGTCGGCCGTCGCCGTCGGCCTCGGCGACGACGCGCTCTCCGAGCGCACCGCCGACGTGATCGTGGTCGGCGCGGGCCCGGCCGGCTCGACCACCGCGTACTACCTCGCCAAGGCCGGCCTCGACGTCCTGCTCCTGGAGAAGACGTCGTTCCCGCGCGAGAAGGTGTGCGGCGACGGCCTGACCCCGCGCGCCACCAAGCAGCTCGTCGCGATGGGCATCGACATCAGCGAGGAGGCCGGCTGGCTGCGCAACCAGGGCCTGCGCATCATCAGCGGCGGCACCCGCCTCCAGCTCGACTGGCCCGACCTCGCCTCGTACCCGGACTACGGCCTGGTCCGCAAGCGGGACGACTTCGACGAGCAGTTGGCGGTGCAGGCGCAGAAGGCGGGGGCGCGGCTGTACGAGCAGTGCAACGTCGGCGCGCCGATCATCGACCCGCGCACCAACCGCATCACCGGCGTACACGCCAAGCTCGGTCAGGACAAGACGCCCGTCACCTTCCACGCGCCGCTGGTCGTCGCGGCCGACGGCAACTCCTCGCGGCTCTCCCTCGCGATGGGCCTGCACCGGGCCGAGAACCGCCCGATGGGCGTGGCCGTGCGCACCTACTTCGACAGCCCGCGCGACAAGGACGACTACCTGGAGTCCTGGCTCGAACTGTGGGACCGCCGCGGCGACACCCCCAAGCTGCTGCCGGGCTACGGCTGGGTCTTCGGCATGGGCGACGGCACCTGCAACGTGGGCCTGGGCGTGCTCAACACCTCCAGCGGCTACAAGGACCTGGACTGGCGCGAGGTCCTCAAGGCGTGGTGCGCCTCGATGCCCGAGGAGTGGCAGTTCACGCCCGAGCACATGACGGGCCCGATCCGTGGCGCCGCGCTGCCGATGGCGTTCAACCGGCAGCCGCACTACACGCGCGGCCTGCTGCTCGTCGGCGACTCGGGCGGCATGGTCAACCCGTTCAACGGCGAGGGCATCGCGTACGCCATGGAGTCGGCGCAGATCGCCTCCGAGGTCATCGTCCAGGCCAAGGCCCGCCCGACCGCCGCCCAGCGCGAGGCCGCGCTGGAGCGCTACCCGCGCGTCCTCAAGGACACCTACGGCGGTTACTACACGCTCGGCCGTGCCTTCGTGAAGCTCATCGGCCAGCCGAAGATCATGAAGATCGCCACCGAGCGCGGCCTGACCCACCCCCTCCTCATGCGCTTCGTCCTCAAGATGCTGGCCAACCTCACCGACCCGACGGGCGGCGACGCGATGGACCGCATCATCAACGGGCTGAGCAAGGTCGCTCCGCGCGCCTGACCAGGACGACCAGGACGACCAGGGCGGGCCCGCCGGCACACCGAACGGCCCGCCCGGTACACCCACCGGTACGCACCGCCCCGGCCTCCGGCCGTCAGGCGACCGGCCCGCCCGCGTTGTGGATCAGTCGCTGGAGCACCTTCACCGTGGTGACGTAGTCCGCGTCGGCGATGCCGTCGTGCAGGACGGCGCGTATCGCGGGGGTGTTGCGTGCCAGGTCGACGCGGGCCCGCTCGCCCTCGTCGGTGAGCCACAGCCGACCCTCGGCGTCCCGCGTCAGCCAACCACGCTCCAGAAGTCCCTCGGCCTCCGCCGCCAGATCGTCCTCGGGCCGGAGGTAGGAGGCCATGGCCTCCCGCAGCGCGGGCAGGGACATCCCCTCGCCGCTGGGCGAGAGGTCGTTCGCCGACAGGTTGCGCAGCAGCCAGTACTGAGGCTGCGTGTGGCCCTTCTCTGCCTGCCGGGCCCGGATGAACGCGATGAGCGCCTCGTAGGCGACGCCGGTCCAGTACGCGGCGGGCTGCCCGGCGATTTCGGCGTCGGACATCTGCTGGGTCGTCATGGGTACCCTCCTGGCACTCCGGTGCGGGTCCGCGCTGCGGTGCGGGCCATACCGAGAACGTAGAACCTCAACCATGGTTGAAGGCAAGCGCACGCCTGTCGGCCGGGTCGATGACCGCCGTGCCAGGCGCTCCGCAGCCGCCCTCGGGGTCGCGTTCCGTACGGCCGAGCCCCCCTGATCAGTCCGCTGGCGGGTCTCACGCCTGCCGCGGGACGCTGTGGTCATCGTCCAGGCCAAGGCCCGCCCGACCGCCGCCCAGCGCGAGGCCGCGCTGGAGCGCTACCCGCGCGTCCTCAAGGACACCTCAGACGTGGACGATCCTCACCGTGGGAGCGCCGGGGAGTTCCCTGGCAGCCTTGCACAGGGCCGGAATGTGTGACGTGTCCGATGTGACGAGGAGCACCGGAGGCGTGCAGAGGGCGGCCGTGGCGACCACGAGCGCGTCCACCAGGCATTCGTGCCCGTCAAGACCCGAGGCGTCCAGGAGCTTCGCCGCGGCGTCCATCACCGCGTCGTTGACCGGCTTGACGTCGAACCGGGACAGCAGGAACTGGAGCCGCTTGGCGGCGGCCCCGGTCCGGCGGACTTCCAGCGGGGTCAGGGCGGACAGCGCCACTCGACGACCGCTCTGCTGAGCGACCTCGATGCGGGCCCGCATCCCCTCATCGCCGTCGACGTGCAAGGAAAGCCCTTGGGCGTCCAGGACGAGCGTGCCCTCACTCTTGGGCTTGACCTTGAGACGCTTGCTCACCACTCCTGTTCCGCCTGCCGCCGAGCCTCGGGGGAGACGGGCCCGAACGCCTCCTGGTCGGCGGCCACGACCTCGCGGAGCTTCTGGGTGGCGAGCCACTCTTCCAGGGCCTCGGCGACGACGGAGGAGAAGCCGCTCTTTCCCGTACGCTCCTCGACTTCCCTGATCAACGACTGGGCCATCGACACGGACCTCTTGCCGGCTCGCTCGGCGTTCTGTGCGGTCATGAATAAAACGTAGCACCGGCGGTAGGAAATTTCTCCGCGCGGGCGTGAGTGGAGCCGCCCGCTGAGGCACCGGCCCACGCCCGATGGCTATCCGGCCTCCTCCGCGACGTCCGCCCCCAGCGGCTCGCTGTAGAACTGCCGGGCCCAGCGGCGGTAGTTCATGATCGGGCCGTCGCCCTTGGCGAGCCGGGGGCGCTCCAGGTAGGTCTTGTGGGCCCAGACGGGGAAGTCCTTGCCGAAGTCGAACGAGCCCACCCAGGCCAGTGGCCGGGACAGGGCGCTGGTCAGCGCGCCGGCCGCCCGGCCGCGCCCGAGCCGGTCGAACCACATCGTGCCGGAGACGTACACCTCGACGTGGGTCGGGCTCACCGGCGTGGCGGTCAGCACCGTACGGATGTGACAGCCGATCTTCGGCACCTCGACGCTCGTGTAGACGATGCCGAGACCCTGCACCCGCACCGTCAACTCCGGGGCCGCGGCCGAGACCCAGGCCGCCGCGTCGCGCCCGGCCGGCAGGATGCGGAAGCTGGTGCGCAGTCCCTCCGCCTCGAACCGTGGCTCGCTCAGCACCTCGCCCACCGTGCCGTGAATGGGCGTCAGGTGGCCGAAGTCCACGATGTTCTCCACCACGTCCTGCGGGTGGTCACGCAACAGGTGCCGCTTGCCGTACGGGGTCGGGTACGCGGCGTCGAGCGGCCACGGCTCGATCTCCCACGAGGGCGGCTGCCCCTGCGCGTGCCGCCACACGTAGATCAGGTCGTCCACCTCCCGTACGGGCAGCGCCCCCAGCCGCGCCTTCGGCGGCGGGCTGCTGCCGTACCCGGTGGCGACGCAGGCCCCGTCCGGGGCGAACTCGAAGTGGTGGAAGGGGCAGACGAGGTTCTCGCCGCGCACGGCCCCGCCGTGGCCCAGGTGCGCGCCGAGGTGCGGACAGAAGGGGCGTACGGCGCGCAGGCGCCCGCCTCGGGTGCGGTAGAGCACCACGTCGTCCCCCATCAGCCGCCGCGTCACCACCGCCCCGCGCCTGACCTCCCGACTGGTCGCCAGCCCGAACCACCCGTCGGGGTACGGCAACCGCGCCGTCCGCTCCACCCGCGACGGCCCCAGTCGCCTGAGCCGCGCGTCCCGGCGGCGGGTGCTCCATCCCTGCATGGCTGAGCCCTTCGTTCTGCTCGGCCGCGCGTGGCCGGCCGAGCGCTCGTCTCTCGCTGCACCGCCGAGCGTGGCGAACCAGGGGCGGCGGGGAGGGCGTTGTGGCGACAGCTCACCGGAAGTCGTGAACCGGGGGCACGCCGGGGCACCCCGGGCGAGCAGGTGCCCGACCGGTCTCGAACATGCTGACGGAGTGTCGTACGGTGTGTGCG
This sequence comes from Streptomyces buecherae, assembly GCF_014295035.1. Taxonomy (GTDB): domain Bacteria; phylum Actinomycetota; class Actinomycetes; order Streptomycetales; family Streptomycetaceae; genus Streptomyces; species Streptomyces youssoufiensis. The sequence goes on along the minus strand of NZ_CP060404.1, from coordinate 3,605,779 downwards.
GTACGCAGTCACGGCGGCTGCGGCGGCGGCTGTGCGTGGTCGTGTGGGGGATGTGGCAGGGGGGCCGCATGGGGCTGGTGGACGAGTGCGCGGCCGTGTCATTTCGGGGGCAGAAATCCAGCGATGCGGGACGCGAGGCGTGGGGGAGGCTGTCCCTCGTGGAGGGGTGCACGTGCGAACGAACGAAGAGCTAAATGGCCGTACTCTCGCGGGTCCGGAGCGGTACTCAGAAGAGTGGCTCGCGCAGCATGATAAACACGTTGTCCCTGTTGTGGCTGGTACCCGACTCGGCTCAGATCACGTGCGCCGCTTGGTAGCCGGAAGTCGCTCCTGTGGGGCGCGCGTCATCCTGATATCCACACTTGCTGAGGGTCGAGGGAAGCAGCCGCTGACTGAAGCTGCCGTGTCGCAGGAATCGGTGCATACTGCGGTTGGTGACCGATGTCGAGGGCGGCCAGCACTCGTTGCCGCGTCCAATCTCCGCGGAGCCCTTCTCTTCACCGAACATGGCTACGCCCTCATCGCGGGCGATGCCCACTTCCTGGGCGGGGCGGCAGGCGAAGGTGTCGACCGCCTGCGAACGCAGTTCGAGAGAACTGCTCGACGGCTCTCAGCACGTGTGCCTACTCTCCAAGATGTTGCGCGAAGGTACCCCGCACGTTATGTCGCCTGGGGATCGCTTCGCGATGTTCCGGCCAGGACCGGGATGGCCCGGCAGTTGGCGGTGATGAGGTCATTCGCGCACGGGGAAATTTCCGCACCAGAGTTCGCCAAAGGTTGGTTGGCCGGCCGGCGGAAGGCGTTACATGATGGCGAGCGCGCGAGGGGGCGGATTGCATCGGACATGCAAGAGATCTTCGCTGCTGTCGAAGAATATTCGTTCGATGCGAGTCCTTGGGAGTCCGGAAACCTGACAGGCGATGAACTGCGCGCCTGCGTGCAAAACGTCGTACTGCGGTGGGGGGTTTGATGAGCTGCTTCTTTCACGTTGCAGACCGTGATATATGGAATCCCTCGAGCTCCATCGCCAAGCTGTTTGTTGCCGAAGCTGAAGATATCGCCTCGCTGTTGAGCGAGGGTACGGGTATCGGTCCGGTCGTAGACGACGAATGCGAGTTGAACGCCACGTCTTTCGCCACCTTTGCGACAGCTCTACTCCGGCGTCACTGGTCTACTAATCACCCAATTCTGCGAAGCCTCCTGGGAGGAGTAGCAGGGATCGTGTTCGTCCTGGCTTCGCGTGCGGAGATCGACCTACAGATCGATGATTCCGACTGTCCCGATTACTGGTTGGAGCAATTCTCTCGGATTTCGCGCGTCATGGTTCGCGGGTGAGAAAGGTTCACAACCCCTGGGTGGGAGCAGCGAGCGGAATATCCACACTTTTATGACTGGCTACGGTCGGCCTTGGAAGACTTCATGCACATGCCTAGTTGAGTGTGCGGTATGCATCGACGTTTCTGTGGCGCGGCGAAGTAGGAGAAATCGATTGAGCGTGGAGGTGGAGTTGCGTCGGTCGGTCTCGAAGTACTGGGACCCGCAGATGAGGACACATCGCCGACGGTTCTCGAAGCGATCTCGGCTGTAGCGAACACTGAAGTTGTGCCCAACGCGCGAATTTCCCGCAAGGCTGTGAATGTCCGCGCCGAGATCCACAGGATGTGGGCGGTGTGGGCGCACGGAGCCGGAATCATCGCTGCCGATGGGTCATTTCTTGTGGCGGGCAGCATAGAGCTCGGATGGTGTCGGGTGCGCCTGACCCCGCGCACCGATATTTCGCGAATAGTGTGCGAGTACGGCGGCATTGAATTTGTGGCACGTGCGGCTGGCGGTCGTCAGGTCTGTGCTGCCATGGGCGAGGAGTACGACTTTTAGATCGTTGCCAAAACTGTTGACCGGCGCTGAGGGGAAAACAGCCGCGGTGACAGGGGTGCTGTTGGCCAAGAGGGCAGGGCGTATCCCGTAGAGCCCCTCACCGGTGGTACTTGTGGTTGTCCTCGGCGGTCAAGCCGAACGTGCTGCGCACGTTGATCGAGCTGTAGCTGGCTCGCGCGCCGCTCGCCTGTTGTCGGCGCAGTTGCTCGATGCGTAACTCGTCCGCCGACTCGCCCCGCAGCCCGCCCCGCCGCCCCAACTTCCAGGCCAGCCCCACCACCGCGCCCACGATCGAGCCCAGAAACAGCATGACGGTGACCACGTAACCCCCCGTCACAGCACAGATGCGTGTACACGACCGTAACGTGGGGTGTCGCCAGCCGGCAGGCCCCGCCGGCCAACCCCCGCCCCCAACAGCGCCCTTCGGCCACGCGGGGGCAGCGCGACCGCTCCGCGAGCGCCAACGGCACGCGCCCGCGCGCCCGCCTACAGCGAAGAACGCCGAAGGGCCGCCGCTCCCTCCAAGAGGAAGCGGCGGCCCTTCGTATGACACGTACGCGTACGACGCGCGTCGGCTCTGTGCCGTACAGGCGGCCTGCGAGGCGGCTCCGTACGGCTCAGGCAGCACACGCGTCACTCGCGTAACGCGCACCGCCACCACCGCCCCCGCGGCGCTCACGCGCCCACGCAGGGGCCGTACAGCGCCCGCGGGGACCACCCACGGCTTGCCCGACCGGGCAACACGGCGTGCGAACGCGCACCACCCGCCACACGCCGAGGGACGAACACCGCCCGCCACGAGGCGAACCCGCGAACCGCCGCGAGGCCGGCCTACGAGGCAAACTCGGCGCGAGGCAACGACGCGCACCCCGAAGCGGAAGCCTCAGGCGCGCCGCCTCGAAGCTCAGGCCCCCGAAGCCGCAACCGAAGCCGCAACCGAAATCAGAGACGCCCGCCGCGAAGGCGAAGCTCAGAGCACCCGCACCGCGCCCGTCGGCATGTCGTAGCTCATGCTGCGCTGGACCACGCCGGTGTTGGAGTTCTGGGCGCCGACGAACTGGCCGTCGCCGATGTAGACCGCGACGTGGTAGGCGCTGCCCGCGCTGCCCCAGTACAGGATGTCGCCGGGCTGCAGGTTGCTCAGGGAGACCTGGGTGCCGAAGGTGGACTGGTCCTGCGAGACGCGCGGCAGGGTCACGCCGACCTGGCGGAAGGCGACGCTGGTGAGGCCGGAGCAGTCGTACGAGGACGGGCCCATGGCGCCGGGGATGTACGCCTTGCCGACCTGCGCCTTGACGAAGTTGACCACCGCGGCGGCGTTGCCGCTGCCGGTCGAGGTGGAGGGGGCCTCGGTCCGCGGGGTGGAGGAAGCGTCGGACGACGAGGCGTCGGAGCTGTTGCCACTGGTGGAGCTGGTGCTGGTGGTGCTCGTGGTGCTGAGCGTGGTGCGCTCGGCGGTGCGGGAGGCGCGCTGCTCGCGGGCCTTCTCCGCGGCGGCGGCGCGCTTGGCGGCGGCGCGCTCGGCGTGCTCCTTCGCCTCCTTGGCCTTGCGCTCGGCCTCGGTCTTGGCCTTCTTGGCCTCCGACTTGGCCTTGCCGGCCGCCTGCTCCTGCTGGTCCTGGAGCTGGTAGCTGAAGGCCGCCTGCTGGGTGGCGTCGGCGGACTGCACCGTGTTCAGCGCCAGGTCGGCGGTGAGCGTGGGCAGCTCCTGCGTCGTCTCCGCGGTGGGCTCGGCAGCGGAGGCCGACACAGCGGTTCCGGCCACCGTGAGCGTGAGGATGCCACCGGTCACCCCTGCGCGAAGTGCTCGCGACGAGGCGGAGCGGCGGGGCTTCCGGTGGCTGGGTATGTGAGCGGTCTGGGACATGAGAACACTGGCTATCAGGATGCACAGGTTGCTCACAACAAACGTGGCGCTCGCCACAATTGGCGTGTACGCGCCCAGTTTTCGGCCAAGTTGATCTTGATGGGGACCGGCCGGGCCCTGTCCGATTTTCGCGATCATGGGCCTACGCATGGCTTTTGGCGGTCAACCGGCACGTCGAACGCGCCTATCACCATCGGGTGGTCCGTGCCAAGGGTTGCCGCAAAATCGAGATCTCGTACGGGTGGTGATGTGGCGCACGTCACGGCCGGGGGCCTCGTGAACGGAGGCGCGAGCCGACGATCACCGTCGCGGTGTCGCGGGTCGTGCGAGACCTCGCCGGCGCCTCGACTCCTATATCAAGCCGTGCCGTCCATGGCCAATTTGCGTGCATGGGCCATCTCTTGATAGAGCGAGACTCGTTTGACCAGCGGTAACACCCTTGAATGTCACCTTTGGTGATCACTCGGCCGCTTCCCGTGGAGAGATCACCGCTCATCCGACTTCATGATCGTTCGTCAGGTGGTGGAGATCACAAACTCGGTCCGGTATCCCGTGTCGCAGATCACAAGGCGACAGGCATAGGATGCAGGCGAATCGGGCTTGTGAACTGCCTCACATGTTCGCGATCTTTGAGGCAGTGCGCGGGCTCAGCAGCCCTCCCCCACCGGGGGAGCCCAGCAGTCATCGTCGACTGAGAGGAGCGAGGAGCGGTGAACGCCTATGCGCCCATCCTCGTACTAGGAGCCCTCGGGGCAGGCTTTGCGATCTTCTCCGTGGTGGCGGCCACGTTCATCGGCCCCAAGCGCTACAACCGGGCGAAGCTCGAAGCCTACGAGTGCGGTATCGAGCCGACCCCGCAGCCGGCCGGTGGCGGGCGTTTCCCGATCAAGTACTACCTGACGGCGATGCTCTTCATCGTCTTCGACATCGAGATCGTCTTCCTTTATCCCTGGGCCGTCACCTTCGACGCGCTCGGCCTGTTCGGGCTCGTGGAGATGCTCCTCTTCGTGCTCACCGTCTTCGTCGCGTACGCCTACGTCTGGCGTCGCGGCGGCCTGGAATGGGACTAACGGAAGCGGGAGGAGCCACAACGCCATGGGTATCGAAGAGAAGCTGCCGAGCGGGTTCCTGCTCACGACCGTCGAGAGCGCCGCGGGCTGGGTCCGTAAGTCGTCGGTCTTCCCGGCCACCTTCGGCCTCGCCTGCTGCGCCATCGAGATGATGACCACCGGCGCCGGCCGCTACGACCTCGCCCGCTTCGGCATGGAGGTCTTCCGCGGCTCGCCCCGGCAGGCCGACCTCATGATCGTCGCCGGCCGGGTCAGCCAGAAGATGGCGCCCGTGCTCCGGCAGGTCTACGACCAGATGCCGAACCCCAAGTGGGTCATCTCCATGGGCGTGTGCGCCTCGTCCGGCGGGATGTTCAACAACTACGCCATCGTGCAGGGCGTCGACCACATCGTGCCGGTCGACATCTACCTGCCCGGCTGCCCGCCCCGGCCCGAGATGCTGCTCGACGCCATCCTCAAGCTCCACCAGAAGATCCAGGGCGGCAAGCTCGGCGTCAACCGCGAGCAGGCCGCGCGCGAGGCGGAGGAAGCGGCGCTCGGCGCGCTGCCCCTGATCGAGATGAAGGGGCTGCTGCGATGAGCGACCACAAGGAGCCGGTCGGCGCCAACCCCGACCAGGACGTGAACGCCAACAACCTGCCGGGTCAGCGCGGTGACGCCGGCGAGGTCATCGGCACCCGGCGCGGCATGTTCGGCGCCAACAACGGCGGCGACACCACGGGCTACGGCGGCCTGGTGCGCACGGTGCGGCTGCCCGGTGCCTCCAGCCGCCCGTACGGCGGGCCGGACGGCGCCGCCGGGTACGGCGTCTTCGACGAGATCGCCGACGAGTTGGAGGGCGCGCTCGACGAGCAGGGGCTGCTGCCGGAGAACGCGATCGAGAAGACCGTCGTGGACCGCCGGGAACTCACCTTCCACATCGCCCGCGAGCACCTGCCGCGCGTCGCCCGCACCCTGCGCGACGACCCGGCGCTCCGCTTCGAGCTGTGTACGGGCGTGAGCGGCGTGCACTTCCCCGGCGACAAGGGCCGCGAGCTGCACGCCGTCTACCACCTGCGCTCGATCACCCACAACCGGCTGATCCGCCTTGAGGTGAGCGCCCCCGACGCCGATCCGCACGTGCCCTCGATCGTGGACGTCTACCCGACCAACGACTGGCACGAGCGCGAGGTCTACGACTTCTTCGGCCTCATCTTCGACGGCCACCCCGCCCTCACGCGGATCATGATGCCCGACGACTGGCAGGGCTTTCCGCAGCGCAAGGACTACCCGCTCGGTGGCATCCCCGTCGAGTACAAGGGCGCCCAGATCCCGGCTCCCGACCAGCGGAGGTCGTACAGCTAATGAGCACCTCGCACGCGCACCCCACGTCAGGGCCGGCCCCGGGGGCTGCCGAGCCGCCGCCGTCGCAGCCCAGGGAGACCACCGAGGGCACCGTCTACACGGTCACCGGTGGCGACTGGGACGAGGTCGCCGCCGCCGCGGCCCGCAGCGACGACGAGCGGATCATCGTCAACATGGGCCCGCAGCACCCCTCCACGCACGGCGTGCTGCGGCTGATCCTGGAGATCGACGGCGAGACGGTCACCGAGGCCCGCTGCGGCATCGGCTACCTGCACACCGGCATCGAGAAGAACCTCGAGTACCGCACGTGGACGCAGGGCACCACGTTCGTGACCCGCATGGACTACCTGACCTCCTTCTACAACGAGGCGGCGTACTGCCTCGCGGTGGAGAAGCTGCTCGGCATCGAGGACCACATCCCCGACCGGGCCTCGGTGATCCGGGTCCTGCTGATGGAGCTGAACCGGCTCTCCTCGCACCTGGTGTGCATCGCCACCGGCGGCATGGAGTTGGGCGCCACCACGGTGATGGTCTACGGCTTCCGGGACCGCGAGATGATCCTGGACGCGTACGAGCTGATCACCGGGTTGCGCATGAACCACGCGTTCATCCGCCCCGGCGGCCTCGCCCAGGACCTGCCGCCGGGCGCCGTGGAGCAACTGCGCGAGCTGCTCAAGAAGCTGCGCAAGAACCTCCCGGAGTACGACAAGCTCGCCACCGGCAACCCCGTCTTCAAGGGCCGCACGGTGGGCATCGGCTACCTGGACCTGGCCGGCTGCATGGCCCTCGGCGTCACCGGGCCGGTACTGCGCTCGGCCGGACTGCCGCACGACCTGCGCAAGACGCAGCCGTACTGCGGGTACGAGAACTACGAGTTCGACGTCCCGACCGTGGACACCTGCGACGCCTACGGCCGCTTCCTGATCCGGGTCGAGGAGATGCACCAGTCGCTGCGCATCGTCGAACAGTGCCTGGACCGCCTCGAACCGGGCCCGGTCATGGTCGGCGACAAGAAGATCGCCTGGCCCGCGCAGCTCGCCCTCGGCCCGGACGGGCTCGGCAACTCGCTCGACCACATCAAGAAGATCATGGGCACCTCGATGGAGGCCCTGATCCACCACTTCAAGCTGGTCACCGAGGGCTTCCGGGTCCCGCCGGGGCAGGCGTACGCGGCCGTCGAGTCGCCCAAGGGCGAGCTGGGCGTGCACGCCGTCAGCGACGGCGGCACCCGCCCCTACCGGGTCCACTTCAGGGACCCCTCCTTCACCAACCTCCAGGCCATGGCGGCGATGTGCGAGGGCGGCCAGGTCGCCGACGTCATCGTCGCCGTGGCGTCCCTCGACCCCGTGATGGGAGGCGTCGACCGGTGAGCGCCACGCACGACGTAGCCCTTGGCATGCCCCAGCTCCCGGCCCCCGACTACCCGGCCGAGGTACGGGCCCGGCTGGAGGCCGACGCCCGGGAGGTGATCGCCCGCTACCCCGACAGCCGCTCCGCGCTGCTGCCGCTGCTGCACCTGGTGCAGTCCGAGGAGGGCCACGTCTCCCGTACCGGCGTCCGGTTCTGCGCCGAGGTGCTGGAGCTGACCACCGCCGAGGTGACCGCGGTCGCCACCTTCTACACCATGTACCGCCGCAAGCCGAGCGGCGACTACCAGGTGGGCGTGTGCACCAACACGCTGTGCGCGGTGATGGGCGGCGACGCGATCTTCGAGGCGCTCCAGCAGCACCTGGGCGTCGGCAACAACGAGACCACCGACGACGGCAAGGTCACCCTCGAACACATCGAGTGCAACGCGGCCTGCGACTTCGCCCCCGTCGTCATGGTCAACTGGGAGTTCTTCGACGGGCAGACCATCGAGAGCGCCAAGGCGCTGGTGGACGACCTGCGCGCCGGCCGGGCCGTGCGGCCCACCCGGGGCGCGCCGCTGTGCACGTACAAGGAGACCGCGCGCATCCTGGCCGGCTTCCCCGACGAGCGGCCCGGCGCGGTCGCCGCCAGCGGCGGCGCGGGCCCGGCCTCGCTGGTCGGCCTCAAGCTCGCCAAGGGCGAGGCGGCCCCGGGGCGGATCGTCTCGCCGCGCGGCGAGAGCGAGCCGAGCGACGCCCCGCCCGCGCCGGGCCCGGGCCAGCAGCCGCCCGAGACCCACCCCAGCTCGCACGACGCGCCGCAGTCCACCGCGGCCTCCGACCCCAGCCATCCTGCCGGCCCCGCAGCCGAGGAGGGGGAGTGATGACCGTGTCCACCGAGGAGACCGGGGGCACCGCCCAGCAACACGCCGGGGGCGGCACCAGCCCGGAGAAGCTGCTCGCGCCGGTCCTCTCCGCGTTCTGGGACCAGCCCGAGTCCTGGACGCTGGAGACCTACCGGCGCCACGAGGGGTACGAGGGGCTGCGCAAGGCGCTGGCCATGCCGCCCGACGACGTGATCGCCTACGTCAAGGAGTCGGGGCTGCGCGGTCGCGGCGGCGCCGGCTTCCCGACCGGCATGAAGTGGCAGTTCATCCCGCAGGGCGACGGCAAGCCGCACTACCTCGTCGTCAACGCCGACGAGTCCGAGCCCGGCACCTGCAAGGACATCCCCCTCCTCTTCGCCAACCCGCACTCGCTCATCGAAGGCATGATCATCGCCTGTCATGCCATCCGCTCCCAGCACGCCTTCATCTACCTGCGCGGCGAGGTCGTCCCCGTGCTGCGGCGGCTGCACGAGGCCGTGCGCGAGGCGTACGAGGCCGGCTATCTCGGCCGCGACATCCTCGGCAGCGGACTCGACCTCGACATCACCGTGCACGCCGGCGCCGGCGCGTACATCTGTGGCGAGGAGACCGCGCTGCTCGACTCCCTCGAAGGGCGCCGCGGCCAACCCCGACTGCGCCCGCCCTTCCCGGCCGTCGCGGGTCTGTACGCGTGCCCCACCGTGGTGAACAACGTCGAGTCCATCGCCTCTGTTCCCGCCATCCTGAACAAGGGCAAGGAGTGGTTCAGGTCGATGGGCAGCGAGAAGTCACCCGGCTTCACGCTGTACTCGCTCTCCGGCCACGTCGCCCGCCCCGGCCAGTACGAGGCGCCGCTCGGCATCACGCTGCGCCAACTCCTCGACATGAGCGGCGGCATCCGCCCCGGCCACCGGCTCAAGTTCTGGACCCCGGGCGGCTCGTCCACGCCGCTGCTCACCGACGAACACCTCGACGTACCCCTGGACTACGAGGGCGTCGGCGCCGCCGGCTCGATGCTCGGCACCAAGGCGCTCCAGTGCTTCGACGAGACCACCTGCGTGGTGCGCGCCGTCACCCGCTGGACCGAGTTCTACGCCCACGAGTCCTGCGGCAAGTGCACCCCCTGCCGCGAGGGCACGTACTGGCTCGTGCAGTTGCTGCGCGACATCGAGGCCGGCAAGGGCCGCGCCGAGGACCTCGACAAGCTCCAGGACATCGCCGACAACATCAACGGCAAGTCCTTCTGCGCGCTCGGCGACGGCGCGGCCAGCCCCATCTTCTCCTCGCTCACGTACTTCCGCGAGGAGTACGAGCGGCACCTGGGCGGCCGAGGCTGCCCCTTCGACCCGGCCAGGTCCACGGCCTGGGCCGACGACCCCACAGACGCCCACCTGGAGGTGAACGCGTGACCGTCACGACCACCGGAGCCAGCAGTGGTTCCGCCGCGGGCCCCTCCTCCGGCGGCGCTGCGGCGGTGCCACCGGAAGACCTGGTCTCCCTCACCATCGACGGCATCGAGATCAGCGTGCCCAAGGGCACCCTGGTCATCCGGGCCGCCGAACTGCTCGGCATCGAGATCCCCCGCTTCTGCGACCACCCGCTCCTGGACCCGGCCGGCGCCTGCCGGCAGTGCATCGTGGAGGTGGAGGGCCAGCGCAAGCCGATGGCCTCGTGCACCATCACCTGCACCGACGGCATGGTCGTCAAGTCGCAGCTCAGCTCGCCGGTCGCGGAGAAGGCGCAGCGCGGTGTGATGGAGCTGCTGCTGATCAACCACCCGTTGGACTGCCCGGTCTGCGACAAGGGCGGCGAGTGCCCGCTGCAGAACCAGGCCATGTCCACCGGCGACCCGGAGAGCCGGTTCGAGGGCCAGAAGCGCACCTTCGCCAAGCCGGTGCCGATCTCCACGCAGGTGCTGCTCGACCGCGAGCGCTGCGTGCTCTGTGCCCGCTGCACCCGCTTCTCCAACCAGATCGCCGGCGACCCGATGATCGAACTCCTGGAGCGCGGCGCGCTCCAGCAGGTCGGCACCGGTGAGGACGACCCGTTCCAGTCGTACTTCTCCGGCAACACCATCCAGATCTGCCCGGTGGGCGCGCTGACCTCGGCGGCCTACCGGTTCCGCTCCCGCCCCTTCGACCTGGTCTCCTCGCCGAGCGTGTGCGAGCACTGCGCCGGCGGCTGCGCCACCCGCACCGACCACCGGCGCGGCAAGGTCATGCGGCGGCTCGCCGCCAACGACCCCGAGGTCAACGAGGAGTGGATCTGCGACAAGGGCCGGTTCGCCTTCCGGTACGCGCAGCGTCCCGAGCGGCTGACCACGCCGCTGGTACGCAACGCCGACAGCGGCGAGCTGGAGCCGGCGAGCTGGCCCGAGGCGCTGGCCGCCGCGGCCCGCGGCCTGGAGGGCGCGCGCGGCCGGACCGGGGTGCTGACCGGCGGGCGGCTGACCGTCGAGGACGCGTACGCCTACGCCAAGTTCGCGCGGGTCGCCCTGGACACCAACGACATCGACTTCCGCGCCCGGGCGCACAGCACCGAGGAGGCCGACTTCCTCACCGGGTACGTCGCCGGTCGCGGCCGCGACCTGGACGGACGGGGGCTGACCAACGCGACGCTAGAGGCGGCCCCGGCCGTGCTGCTCGTCGGGTTCGAGGCGGAGGAGGAGGCGCCCGGCGTCTTCCTGCGACTGCGCAAGGCCCACCGCAAGCACGGCCAGCGCACCTTCGGCATCGCCCCGTACGCGACCCGCGGCCTGACCAAGGCGGGCGGCACGCTGCTGCCCGCGGCGCCCGGCACCGAGACGGAATGGCTGGACGCGCTGGCCGGCGGCGTCGGCCTGGACGAACTGGGCCAGCGCGCGGCCGACGCGCTGCGCGCCGAGGGGTCGGCGATCGTCGTCGGGGAGCGGCTGGCGGCCGTGCCCGGCGCGCTGACCGCCGCCGTCCGGCTGGCCTCGGCCACCGGCGCCAGCCTGACGTGGATTCCGCGCCGGGCCGGCGAGCGCGGCGCGATCGAGGCGGGCGCGCTGCCCGGGCTGCTGCCCGGCGGGCGCCCGGCCACCAGCCCGAGCGCCCGCGAGGAGGTCGCCGAGCTGTGGCGGGTGCGCGAACTGCCGCCCCGGCACGGACGCGACACCGGGCAGATCATCGAGGCCGCCGCGGGCGGCGAACTCGGCGCGCTGCTCGTCGGCGGCGTCGAGGTGGCCGACCTGCCCGACCCGGCCCGCGCCGTCGAGGCGCTGGACGCGGTGCCGTTCCTGGTCAGCCTGGAGCAGCGGCCGTCCGAGGTCACCGACCGCGCGGACGTGGTGCTGCCGGTCTCGGCCGTGGTCGAGAAGTCGGGCACCTTCCTCAACTGGGAGGGCCGGGCCCGCTCGTTCGAGGCCGCGGTCAAGCCCGACCAGATGGCCCGCCGCCACGTACAGCCCGACGGTCGGGTGCTGCACATGCTGGCCGACCACATGGACGCCCCGATCGCGCTGCCCGACGTGCGCGCCGCGCGGCGCGAACTGGACCGGCTCGGCGGCTGGGAGGCGGCGCCGGTCACGACGCTGCCGACGCCGACCGGACAGGGCGGCGCCCCGCTGCCGCGCCCGGCGGCGGGCCAGGCGGTGCTCGCCGGCCACCGGCTGCTGCTCGACCAGGGCCGGCTCCAGGAAGGCGACGAGGCGCTGACCGGCACCCGACACGCCCCGCTCGCCCGCCTGTCGGCCACGACGGCCGCCGAGGCCGGCGTACGGGACGGCCAGTTGCTCCAGGTGCGCGGCCCGGCCGGCACGGTGACGCTGCCGCTGGCGGTCACGGAGATGCCCGACCGGGTGGTGTGGCTGCCGCTGAACTCGACCGGCGGCGGCGCCCAGCGTGACCTGGGCGCCCGCACCGGCGAGTTGGTCACGATCGGCGCGCCCGCCCAGGTCGCCCCGGAGCTGGGTACGGAGGTGACGGGATGACCGGCGTCGTCGCTGGCGCACAGAGCGACCTGAGCTATCTCGCGGCGGAGGACCTGTCCGCGTTCGGACACGACCCGTGGTGGCTGGTGGTCATCAAGGCCGTCTTCTGCGTCGCGTTCCTGATGGTGACGGTGCTGATCTCCATCGTCATGGAGCGCAAGGTCGTCGCCTGGATGCAGCTCCGCATCGGCCCCAACCGGCACGGCCCCTGGGGCATGCTGCAGTCCCTCGCGGACGGCGTGAAGCTGATGCTCAAGGAAGACGTGATCGTCAAGCGGGCGGACAAGGCGGTGTACCTGCTCGCGCCGATCATCGCCGCGATCCCCGCGTTCATGGCCGTCGCCGTCATCCCGTTCGGCCCGGCGGGCAACGAGATCTCCATCTTCGGCGAGCGCACCACGATGCAGCTCACCGACCTGCCGATCGCCGTCCTCTACATCCTGGCCACGGCGTCGGTCGGCATCTACGGCATCGTGCTGGCGGGTTGGTCCTCCGGCTCGACGTACCCGCTGCTCGGGGGCCTGCGCTCGTGCGCGCAGATGATCAGCTACGAGATCGCGATGGGCCTGGCGTTCGCCGCGGTCTTCCTGCACTCCGGCTCGATGTCCACCTCGGCCATCGTCGAGGGTCAGCACGACCGTTGGTACGCGATCCTGCTGCCGGTCTCCTTCATCATCTACCTGATCGCGATGGTCGGCGAGACCAACCGCGCCCCGTTCGACATGCCGGAGTCCGAGGGCGACCTGGTCGGCGGCTTCAACACCGAGTACTCGTCGATCAAGTTCGCGATGTTCATGCTCGCCGAGTACATCAACATGGTCACCGTCTCGGCCGTCGCGGTCACCCTCTTCCTCGGCGGCTGGCGGGCCCCGTACCCGATCAGCACCTTCTGGGAGGGCGCGAACCACGGCTGGTGGCCGATGCTCTGGTTCGTCGGCAAGCTGCTGACCCTGCTGTTCGCCTTCGTCTGGCTGCGCGCCACGCTGCCGCGGGTGCGCTACGACCAGTTCATGAAGCTGGGCTGGAAGGTGCTCATCCCGGTCTCCATGGTCTGGCTGATGCTGGTCGCCACGGTGCGGGCGCTGCGCAACGAGGACTACGAGTTCCAGGACATCGTGCTCTACGTCGGTGGCGCCGTCCTGGCGCTGCTGCTCCTCTCGTTCGTCTGGGACATGTACCGCGACCGCGCGGACAGGCGGGCCGAGTCCGAGGCCGAAGCGGCGCCCGAACCGGCCTTCGACCCGATGGCGGGCGGCTTCCCCGTGCCACCCCTGCCGGGGCAGACCCCGCCGCCCGTGCCACGACGACGACCGCGCCAGGAGCGCGAGCTCATTGTCAGTGGCGGGGGCGACACTGTCAGTGACGGAAAGGAGACGGGCGGTGTCTGACGTCCAGGCTCGTGCCTTCCGGGGGGCGACCCCCGTACCCCCGGCAGCGAAGGAGGCCGACCGTGTCTGACTTCCAGGCTGGTGTCTCCCGGGGGGCGACCCCCGTACCCCCGGCAGCGAAGGAGGCCGACCGTGTCTGACTTTCAGGCTCGTGCCTTCCGGGGGGCGACCCCCGTACCCCCGGCAGTGAAGGAGGCCGACCGTGTCTGACTTCCAGAATCCGGTCGCCGGGTTCGGCGTGACCTTCAAGGCCATGTTCAAGAAGCGGCTGACCGAGCAGTACCCGGAGCAGAAGAAGCCCACAGCGCCCCGGTTCCACGGTCGCCACCAGCTCAACCGGCATCCGGACGGGCTGGAGAAGTGCATCGGCTGCGAGCTGTGCGCCTGGGCCTGCCCGGCCGACGCGATCTACGTGGAGGGCGCGGACAACACCGAGGAGGAGCGCTACTCCCCGGGCGAGCGGTACGGCCGCGTCTACCAGATCAACTACCTGCGCTGCATCCTGTGCGGCCTGTGCGTCGAGGCGTGCCCGACCCGGGCGCTGACCATGACGAACGAGTACGAACTGGCCGACAGCTCCCGCGAGTCGCTCATCTACACCAAGGAGGAGCTGCTCGCCGGGTTGCAGGAGGGCATGGTCGAGTCGCCGCACTCGATCTTCCCCGGCACGGACGAGCAGGACTACTACCGCGGCCTGGTCACCGAGGCCGCCCCCGGCACCGTCCGGCAGGTCGCGGTCAGCAAGGGCGAGCAGCCGCCGGGCGCGGAGCCGGCCGACGCCGCCGAGGACGGCCCGGTCAGCGCGCCCGAGGCCGCCGCGGCGGCACGCAGCGGGACCAGCGCGCAGGGCAAGGGGGTCACGGCGTGAGCACACTGGCCGCCGCGGCCTCCACCACCTCGACCGGCGAGGCCGTGCAGTTCTGGGTGCTTGGCACCGTCGCCGTGATCGGCGCGCTGGCCACCATCCTGATGAAGAAGGCGGTGCACTCCGCCCTCTCGCTCGCCGGCACCATGATCATCCTGGCGGTGTTCTACCTCGCCAACGGCGCGTACTTCCTGGGCGTCGTGCAGATCGTCGTCTACACCGGCGCGATCATGATGCTCTTCCTGTTCGTCGTGATGCTGGTCGGCGTCACCGCGGCCGACTCCCTCACCGAGACGATCAAGGGGCAGCGCTGGCTGGCCGCCGGCTGCGGCCTCGGCTTCGGCATCCTCCTGATCGCCGGCATCGGCAACGCGTCGCTGAAGAACTCGGAGGGCCTGGCCAAGGCGAACGCCGGCGGCAACGTCGAAGGACTGGCGGAGCTGATCTTCACCAAGTACGTCTTCGCCTTCGAGATCACCGGCGCGCTGCTGATCACCGCCGCCGTCGGCGCGATGGTCCTCACCCACCGGGAGCGCACCGAGCGCGCCAAGACCCAGCGGGAGCGGGCGCTGCTCCGCATCCGCGAGGGCAAGCAGATCACGCCGCTGCCCGCGCCCGGCGTCTACGCCCGGCACAACGCGGTGGACATCCCGGGGCTGCTGCCCGACGGCTCGATCTCCGAGAAGACCGTCAGCGCGACGCTGCGCGGCCGAGGCCAGATCCGGGACGTCTCCGGGACATCGCTGGCCGAACTCGCCGCCCTCGAACAGCGCTCCGAGGAGTGGCTGGAGCGCGGCGGCGACGCCGAGGGCGGGCCGACCGCCCAGCGCACCCCGTCCGCCCGTAACGGAACCCACCCCGGGGGCGCGGGCGAGGCCCGGGCCGAGGAGGAGGTCAAGTGAACCCGATCAACTACCTCTACCTGGCGGCCCTGTTGTTCACCATCGGCGCGGCGGGGGTGCTGCTCCGGCGGAACGCGATCGTCGTGTTCATGTGCATCGAACTGATGCTGAACGCCTGCAACCTGGCGTTCGTCAGCTTCTCCCGGATGCACGGCAACCTCGACGGACAGATCATGGCCTTCTTCACGATGGTCGTCGCCGCGGCCGAGGTCGTGATCGGCCTCGCGATCATCGTGATGATCTTCCGCTCCCGCCACTCGGCCTCGGTCGACGACGCCAGCCTGATGAAGCTGTAAGGGGTAGCGACAGTGGAAAACCTCATCGGATGGCTTGTCGCGGCGCCGCTGCTGGGCGCGGCCGTGCTGCTGTGCGGCGGCAAGCGGCTCGACCGCCTCGGGCACTGGCTCGGCACGCTGCTCGCGGCGGCCTCGTTCGTGATCGGCGTGCTGCTCTTCGTCGACATGCTGGGCGAGGACGAGCACCACCGGGCCATGCACCAGCACCTGTTCAGCTGGATCCCGGTCAGTGGCTTCCAGGCGGACGTCGCGTTCCAGCTCGACCAGTTGTCGATGACCTTCGTGCTGCTGATCACGGGCGTGGGCACGCTGATCCACATCTACTCGGTCGGCTACATGGAGCACGACGACCGGCGCCGGCGCTTCTTCGGCTACCTCAACCTCTTCCTCGCGGCGATGCTGCTGCTGGTCATCGCCGACAACTACCTGCTGTTGTACGTGGGTTGGGAGGGTGTCGGCCTCGCCTCGTACCTGCTGATCGGCTTCTGGCAGCACAAGCCGAGCGCGGCGACGGCGGCCAAGAAGGCGTTCCTGGTCAACCGGGTCGGCGACGTCGGCCTGTCCATCGCGATCATGCTGATGTTCACCACCTTCGGCACCTTCACCTTCGGGCCCGTCCTGGAGGCGACCGGGGAGACCGGCGAGGGCAAGCTCACCGCGATCGGGCTGATGCTGCTACTCGCCGCGTGCGGCAAGTCGGCGCAGGTGCCGCTCCAGTCCTGGCTGGGTGACGCGATGGAGGGTCCGACCCCGGTCTCGGCCCTGATCCACGCCGCGACGATGGTCACCGCCGGCGTCTACCTCATCACCCGCTCCGGCGCGATCTTCAACGCGGCGCCCGACGCGCAGACCGCCGTGGTCGCGGTCGGCGCGGTCACGCTGATCTTCGGTGCGATCGTCGGTTGTGCCAAGGACGACATCAAGAAGGCGCTGGCCGGCTCGACCATGTCGCAGATCGGGTACATGATCCTGGCCGCCGGGCTCGGCCCGATCGGCTACGTCTTCGCGATCATGCACCTGGTCACGCACGGCTTCTTCAAGGCCGGCCTCTTCCTCGGCGCGGGTTCCGTGATGCACGGGATGAACGACGAGGTGGACATGCGCAAGTACGGCGGCCTGCGCAAGTACATGCCGATCACGTTCATCACCTTCGGCCTCGGCTATCTGGCGATCATCGGCTTCCCCGGTCTGTCCGGCTTCTTCTCCAAGGACAAGATCATCGAGGCGGCGTTCGCCAAGGGCGGCACCGAGGGCTGGATTCTCGGCGGTACGGCGCTGCTCGGCGCGGCCATCACCGCGTACTACATGACCCGCGTGATGCTGCTGACCTTCTTCGGCGAGGAGCGCTGGCGCAAGACGGCGACCCGCTCGCCCGAGGCGCCCAGCGCCGAGCCCGCCGCCGAGACCCGCGGCGAGCACGCCGAGCCGCACCCGCACGAGTCGCCGAAGTCGATGACCATCCCCATGATCGTGCTGGCCTTCGGGTCGGTGTTCGCGGGCGGCCTGTTCAGCGTCGGCGACCGGTTCGTGCACTGGCTGGAGCCGGTCACCGGGCACGACCACGGCGACTCGCCGCTGAGCGCGACCACCGTCACGCTGTCCACCGTCGCGGTGCTGGTCGTCGGCGTCGCGCTGGCCTGGGCGCAGTACGGGCGCAAGCCGGTCCCGGTCGTCGCCCCGCGCGGCTCGCTGCTCACCCGGGCGGCCCGCCGCGACCTGCTCCAGGACGACTTCAACCACGTCGTCCTGGTCCGCGGCGGGGAGCACCTGACCCGCAGCCTGGTCTACGTCGACCACAAGCTGGTGGACGGCGTCGTCAACGGCACCGCGGCCTCGGTCGGCGGACTCTCCGGGCGACTGCGGCGACTGCAGAACGGCTACGCGCGCAGTTACGCGGTCTCGATGTTCGGCGGTACGGCGGTCCTGATCGCCGCGACCCTGCTGATGAGGGCGGTCTGACATGTCATTTCCCCTGTTGACGGCCACGGCCGTGGCGCCCGCCGTCGGCGCCGTCGCCGTCGCGGCCGTCCCGGCCGCACAGCGCACGCTCGCCAAGTGGGTGGCCCTGCTGTTCTCGCTGGCCACGCTGGTGCTGGCCGCCGTGGCGCTGGTCCGCTTCGACCCCGACAGCGAGGATCCGTACCAACTCACCGAGTCGCACGCCTGGATCGCGGACTTCGGCGTCCGGTACGAGCTGGGCGTGGACGGCATCGGAGTGGTGCTGGTCGGGCTGACCGCGCTGCTCGTCCCGTTCGTGGTGCTCGCCGGCTGGCACGACGCCGACCCGCCGGCCGGCGCGCCCGACGCCGCGACGCAGTCCGTCACGCACGGCCGGTGGCGCCCCACCCAGGGCTTCTTCGCGCTGATCCTGATGGTCGAGGCGATGGTGATCCTCTCCTTCGCGGCCACCGACGTCTTCCTCTTCTACGTCTTCTTCGAAGCCATGCTGATCCCGATGTACTTCCTCATCGGCGGCTTCGGCGACCGGGCGGGCCACAAGAACGAGCAGGAGACCGCGACCCAGCGCAGCTACGCGGCGGTCAAGTTCCTGCTGTACAACCTGGCCGGCGGGCTGATCATGCTGGCCGCCGTCATCGGGTTGTACGCGGTGACCGCCGACGACCTGGGCAGCGGCACCTTCTCGCTGCAACAGATCGCGGAGGCCCGGGCCAGCGGCGAGCTGTCCATCTCGACCAACACCGAACGGCTGCTGTTCCTCGGCTTCTTCTTCGCGTTCGCGGTGAAGGCGCCGCTGTGGCCGCTGCACACCTGGCTGCCGAACGCGATGGGTGAGTCGACCGCGCCGGTCGCCGTGCTGATCACCGCCGTGGTCGACAAGGTCGGCACCTTCGCCATGCTCCGCTACTGCCTGCACCTCTTCCCGGAGGCCAGCAAGTGGGCCACGCCGGTGATCCTGGTGCTCGCCGTGATCAGCATCCTCTACGGGGCGTTGCTCGCGGTCGGCCAGCGCGACATCAAGCGCCTGGTGGCGTACGCGTCGATCTCCCACTTCGGCTTCATCATCCTGGGCATCTTCGCGATGACCAGCCAGGGCCAGAGCGGCGCGACGCTGTACATGGTCAACCACGGCATCTCCACCGCCGCCCTGATGCTCGTCGCCGGGTTCCTGATCAGCCGGCGCGGCTCGCGGCTCATCGCCGACTACGGCGGCGTGCAGAAGGTGGCCCCGGTGCTCGCGGGCACGTTCCTGATCGGCGGGCTCGCGACGCTGTCGCTGCCCGGCCTGGCGCCGTTCATCAGCGAGTTCCTGGTGCTGGTCGGCACGTTCAGCCGGTACCCGGCCATCGGGATCATCGCCACCGTCGGCATCGTGCTCGCCGCGCTGTACGTGCTGGTGCTCTATCAGCGCACGATGACCGGGCCGGTGAAGGCGGGCGTGGAGAACATGCCCGACCTCAGGGCGCGCGAGCTGACCGTGGTGGTCCCGCTGATCGCGCTCTTGGTCTTCCTCGGCGTCTACCCCAAGCCGGTCACCGAGATGATCGACCCGGCCGTCGACCGCACGCTGTCCGTGGTCGACAAGCAGGACCCCAAGCCTGACGTGCCCGTACAAGATGTGGAGGCCGCGAAGTGAGCGCCGTGGCAGATCCCGTAACGGTCCACAGCCTGTGGACCATGGCGGCCGAGTCGCCGGACAAGTTCAAGGCGCCCGACATCGAGTACGGCCAGCTCGCGCCCACGCTGATCGTCATCGGCGCCGCCATCGTGGGCGTGCTCATCGAGGCGCTGCTGCCCCGCAAGGCGCGGTACGGGGCCCAGTTGTTCACCAGCGTGCTCGGCATCGCCGCCGCCTTCGCGGCCGTGATCGGCCTGGCCGTCGGCGACTACGGCACGAGCAAGGCCCGGATCGCGGCGGAGGGCGCCATCGCGGTGGACGGCCCCGCGCTCTTCCTCCAGGGCACCATCCTGCTGGTCTCGCTGGTCGCGGTCTTCACCTTCGCCGAACGCCGCCTCGATCCGGTGGCGCACGGCAACCGGGTGGACTCCTTCGCCGCCCAGGCCGCCGCCGTGCCCGGCGGGGACGCGGAGAAGGAGGCCACCAAGGCCGGCTTCACCACCACCGAGGTCTTCCCGCTGCTGCTGTTCGCGGTCGGCGGCATGCTGGTCTTCCCGGCGGCGAACGACCTGCTGACGCTGTTCATCGCGCTCGAGGTCTTCTCGCTGCCGCTGTACGTGCTGTGCGCGCTCGCCCGCCGGCAGCGGCTCGTGTCGCAGGAGGCGGCGGTCAAGTACTTCCTCCTCGGCGCGTTCTCCTCGGCGTTCCTGCTGTTCGGCATCGCGCTGCTGTACGGCTACGCCGGCTCGGTCACCTACGGCCGGATCGCCGACGTGGTGGACGGCGAGGTCGCCGACATCACCCCGGCCCTCGCGCAGACGATGGGCAACGACGCGCTGCTGCTGATCGGCGGCGCCATGGTGCTGATGGGCCTGCTGTTCAAGATCGGCGCGGTGCCGTTCCACATGTGGACCCCCGACGTCTACCAGGGCGCGCCGACCCCGGTCACCGGCTTCATGGCGGCGGCCACCAAGGTCGCGGCGTTCGGCGCGCTGCTGCGCCTGTTGTACGTGGTGCTGCCGGGGCTGCGGTGGGACTGGCGCCCGGTGATGTGGGGCGTCGCGATCGTCACCATGCTGGCCGGCGCGATCGTCGCGGTCACCCAGACCGACGTGAAGCGGCTGCTCGCGTACTCCTCGATCGCCCACGCGGGCTTCATCCTCGCCGGTGTCATCGCCACCAACGAGGAGGGCGTCTCCTCGGTCCTCTTCTACCTGGGGGCGTACAGCTTCGTGACGCTGGGCGCGTTCGCGGTGGTCACGCTGGTGCGGGACGCGGGCGGCGAGGCCACCCACCTGTCCAAGTGGGCCGGCCTCGGGCGCCGTTCCCCGCTGGTGGGCGCGGTCTTCGCGGTCTTCCTGCTGGCCTTCGCCGGCATCCCGCTCACCTCGGGGTTCGCGGGCAAGTTCGCGGTCTTCAAGGCGGCGGCGGAGGGTGGCGCGGGCGCCCTGGTGGTGGTCGGCGTGGTGTCATCGGCCATCGCGGCGTTCTTCTACATCCGCGTCATCGTGCTGATGTTCTTCAGCGAGCCCCGCGCGGACGGCCCGACGGTCGCCGTGCCGAGCGTGCTGACCTCGTCGGCGATCGCGATCGGCGTCGCGGTGACGCTGGTGCTCGGCATCGCGCCGCAGTACTTCCTGGAACTGGCGGGCGACGCGGGCGTCTTCGTCCGCTGACCCTCCCGTCCGCCCGCGCCCCGGCCCCGCCACCGGGCACCGAGACGGCGGGCGTACGCCTCGGGCCCGGCCCCCTTCGCCATGGAGGGCTTGGGTTCTAACGGTCCTCGCAACACCCGTGATCTGTGGGAGTTGCGAGGACCGTGGCCGTTGAGCGGGCTGATCTTGCAGGATTGAGGAAGCGTTTCCTTGTGCGGCTGGATGTCGTGGGGAACGTGAGTGTGGTGGCGCGTGAGCTGGGAGTGAACCGCAACACCGCCTTCGGCTGGGCCCGGCAGACCGGCCGGAGTTCGGTGCGCGTGTCCCGGCGGCACCCTGGGCGGGACGAGTACGAGCAGCTGCGGGCCAAGGGCGTCGCGCAGTCCGTGGCGGCGAGGCGCGCTGGGGTGAACGAGCGCACGGCCCGGGACTGGGACCAAGGCGTCAAGAAGAGCGGCACCACACGCACCTACGCCGACGGCCGCCGCGTCGACTACGCGGCGGGGACCCTCACGATGGGTGGTGTGACCACGGCACCGGTGGGCCTGGCGGCCCTGGACAAGCAGCTCCACCCGCGCTTCCTGACGCTTGCCGAGCGCGAGACGATCCACGACCTCCTGACGGCGGGTCGGTCTCTGAGAGCGATCGGGCGTGTTCTGGGGCGGCCGGCGAGCACGGTCAAGCGGGAGATCGAGGCGAACTCCGGCCGCGAGGATTACCAGCCCTACGCCGCCCACCGGGCAGCCGTCGCACGCAGGCCCCGGCCCAAGGAGCGCAAACTGCTGCACGAAGGCCGGCTGCGGCGCTTCGTCCAGGACGGCTGCGCAGGCGGTGGTCACCGGAGCAGATCTGCCACGCTCTACGCAGGGAGCATCCCAAAGACGAGTTGTACTTCCAGGCCCGCGGCGGCCTGAAACGGCAAGTGCAGGCAGCCATCCGCTCCGGCCGTACCCGCCGCAAGCCACGCCGAGATCCCCAGCGACGCACCCCGAGGTTCGTCGACCCGATGGTGATGATCACTGACCGCCCGGCCGACGTCGAGGACCGGGCCGTGCCCGGTCACTGGGAAGGCGACCTGATCATCGGCGCGGGTGGCCGTTCCGCGATCGCCACCCTGGTCGAGCGCAGCACCCGCTACACCATGCTGGTCCACCTGCCCGGCGGAGCCCACGACGCCGAGACCGTCCGCGACGGCCTCCTCACCACGATCCAGACTCTGCCCGCCCACCTGCGTGGTTCCCTCACCTGGGACCAAGGCAGCGAGATGGCACGCCACAAGCAGTTCAGCATGGCCACCGGCATGCCCGTCTACTTCTGCGACCCCGCCTCACCCTGGCAACGCGGCTCGAACGAGAACACCAACGGGCTACTGCGGCAGTACTTCCCCAAGGGCACCGACCTGAGCGTCCACACTCCCGAAGACCTCGAACACGTCGCCCAGGAACTCAACGGCCGCCCACGCAAGACGCTCGGCTGGGATACCCCAGCCGAGCGTCTACATGATCTACTCACCACCTGAAACCAAGCGGTGTTGCGACGACCCCTTGAACCCAAGCGCGATGCCGGGCCCGCGGCGTGTGCGCGGTCCGCGCGGGTGACCGGCCGCCGTCGCAGTCCGCGCGGGGCGACCGGCCGCCGACTGGTGGGGCTGCCGGTGGCGGTGGTCGGTGGCGGTGGTCGCGGGACCGGATCCAGACCGGGCGGGGCGTCAGCCGCCGAGACCGCCGGTGTTCTTGAGGTCGTCCAGGTCACCGCCGAGGTCCGGGATGTCGGGGAGCCCGGACGGGGTCGGGATGGCATCGCCGGCCTTGGCCGGGAAGAGGACGTCGTCCTGGGACAGGGCGTCCCAGTCCACGGTCAGGCTGCCGTCGGCGTTCGTGGTGACCTTGCCCATCGTGCGGTCGGTGTTGCCGTCGGGGCACTTGAGCATCAGCGTCTTCTGCTGGTACGCGCCGGTGCAGGTGTGCGGGCCGGCCAGGAAGGCGGTCTTGTCCTTGACCCCGAGGACGATGCGCTGGCCGTTGCCGGTGTCCTTGGACAGGTACGTGCCCTCGACCTTCGCGCTGTTCCCGTCGCCCTCGGCGGGGGCGTCGCTCGGCTGCTGCTCGGCGCCCGAGGGCGTCTGCTTCGCCTTGTCGCCGTCCTTGCCGCCGTCGCTGTCACTGCCACACCCCGTGACGAGCAGGGCGGCGAGGGCCGACGCACCAGCGATCATGGCTGCCTTGCGCACGCGCTTCTCCATCCGTTCCGGCCGGCCCGTCCCCCGGATCGGCCGCTGTTTTGGTCAGGAGCCTGACAACGTAGCAGCCCGTACGGCCCCCGCGGACGCCGGACTCGCCACCGACGGAGTGCCGGCGTCCGCGGCTCCGGAGCCGCGGACGCCCCCGCGGCACGGCGCCCCGGCACCCCCGGACCCGCCCGCCGCGAGGCGCCCGCGACCCCCGCGCCACGGGCCCCGCGTGGGCCCGTACGAGGCTCACGCGGGCGACCCCGACGCCGCGCCGTCCAGGGCCCGTACGACTACCGGCCGGTGATCTTGCCGGTGACCTCGCCGAGGCCCACGCGGACGCCGTCCGGCCCCGGGGCCCAGGCCGTGATCGTCACCTCGTCGCCGTCCTCCAGGAAGGTGCGCTTGCCGGTGGGCAGTTCCACCGGGTCGCGGCCGGACCAGGTCAGTTCGAGCAGGCAGCCCCGCTCCTCGGGGCGGGGGCCGCTGATGGTGCCGGAGGCGAACAGGTCGCCGGTGCGCAGGCTGGCGCCGTTGACCGTCATGTGCGCGAGTTGCTGCGCCGCCGTCCAGTACATGGCGGAGAACGGCGGTCGCGAGATGACGTGCCCGTTGAGGGCGACCTCAAGCCGGATGTCGAAGCCGCCCGGTTCGGCGGCGGCCGAGTCGTCCAGGTAGGGCAACAGCGGAACGTCCCGCCGCGGCGGCGCCGTACGCGCGTGCGCGAGCGCGTCCAGCGGCGTGACCCAGGCGGAGACGGAGGTGGCGAAGGACTTGCCGAGGAACGGGCCGAGCGGCACGTACTCCCACGCCTGGATGTCGCGCGCCGACCAGTCGTTGAGCAGCGTGACGCCGAAGACGTGGTCGGCGAAGGCGTCCAGCGGCACCGGTTCGCCCAACGTGGACGGGGCGCCGACGACGAAGCCCAACTCGGCCTCGATGTCCAGGCGCTGCGAGGGCCCGAAGGTCGGCGCGGCGTCGGCGGGCGCCTTGCGCTGGCCGGCGGGCCGGGCCACCGGGGTGCCGCTGACGACGACGGTGCCCGCGCGGCCGTGGTAACCGATCGGCAGGTGCTTCCAGTTGGGGGTGAGCGCGTCGCCGTTCGGGCGGAAGATCTGGCCGACGTTGCTGGCGTGGTGCTCGCTGGCGTAGAAGTCGACGTAGTCGGCCACGTCGAAGGGCAGGTGGAGCGCGACGTCGGCCAGCGGGACCAGCAGCGGCTCGACGGTCGCGCGCCGCGCGGGGTCGGTGAGCGCGTCGACCAACTCCGCGCGCACGGCGGACCATATGGCGCGGCCCGCGGCCAGCAGCGGGTTGAGGGTGCCGGCGGAGAGCACGGCGGCGTGGGCGGAACCGGTGGCCTCGGCCAGCGCGGGCACGTCCAGCACGTACGCGCCGTACCGCACGCCGACCCGCCGCCGCTGCGGCTCGTCCGAGGTGGTGAAGACGCCGTACGGCAGGTTGTGCGGACCGAAGGGGTCACCCTCGGCCAGGTCGAGCGGGCTGTGCTGGGGCATGGGTGCTGCCTCGCCTTCTCCTCGTCTGCAAGCTGGCAGGCCACAGACTACGTCTGGAAGGGCGGGTTGAGGGGGGCCACAAGGCGGTTGTGGATAACTCAGCGTGTCCGAATATCGGACGCCGCGTGCCTCATAGCGGTGCTGAACTCCCGATTTCCGGAGCGTCGATCCCGGAATGCGGAGCCCGGGTCGTGGTTTCCGGCCTGCTGGGTGCTGGGTGCTGGGTGCTGGGTGCTGGGTGCTGGGTGCTGGGTGTGTTGTGCTCGGTGCCCGGGGCGGTTGGGGCGGGGACCGGCGGCGCCGAGTGTCCGTCTCTCGCCGGGTGCCCGCGCCGCGTGGGAGCGGGGCCGCGGTGTACCTCGGTCCGGTGATGTGGGGGGAGGGGCGGGGTACTCGGGCCGCCGTTCGCGGGGGCGCGTGGTGCCGGGGGTGTACGGGGTGAGCGGAGTGTGCAGGGCCTATGGGGCGTGCGGGACGTACGGGGCGCGGCGGGTCGGGTCCGGCCGGGTCCCGGCCAGGTTCCGGCCGAGGGGCGGGCGGGGCTGCGGAGGGCCGGCGCGGAGGCCGCTCGCGGGGCCCGCCAGGGGGCGGGGCCGCCCGCGTTGGTGGGGGCCGTAGGCCGGGCGTCACCTGTCGGCAACCTGGCCTTGGCGTGGGCGTCCGCACGCCGACCAGGGCAGACGCGTGCACGCGCGGTGACCGACGGCGGCGGCGACCCCGAAGAGGCGAGCGCTTCGGGGGGAGCGGCGGCCGGGAAGGCGCTCACGGTGATCGATACCCGACCGGATACGCTTCCTTGTGGTGGAGACAGCGACACATCGACATTCCACGCGATCGTAGGCAGACAGGAGTACCTCTCGTGACCGTCGTCGGGCCCCTTGGGCTGACCGTGCGGGACCAGACTCTGGAAGCCGACGCCCTTGCCGGGTTGGCGGCCGTCGAGGAGGGCCTGCTGGAGGCCACCAAGAGCGACGTCCCGTTCATCACCGAGGCGGCCCAGCATCTGGTACGCGCCGGCGGCAAGCGTTTCAGGCCGCTCCTGGTTCTGCTGGCCGCGCAGTTCGGGGACCCGCACGCGCCGGGTATCGTGCCGTCGGCCGTGGTCGTCGAGCTGACCCACCTGGCGACGCTGTACCACGACGACGTGATGGACGAGGCCGACGTGCGGCGCGGCGTCCCCAGTGCCAACAACCGTTGGGGCAACTCCCTGGCCGTCCTGACCGGCGACTTCCTCTTCGCCCGCGCCTCGCACATACTGGCCGACCTCGGACCGGAAGCGGTCCGCATCCAGGCCGAGGCGTTCGAACGCCTGGTCACCGGCCAGATCCTGGAGACCGCGGGGCCGCGCGACGGCCGCGACCCGGTCGAGCACTACCTCGATGTCCTCGCCGGGAAGACCGGCTCGCTGGTCGCCGTCTCGGGCCGGCTCGGCGCGATGATGGCGGGCGCGGACGAGAGCGTCATCAGCGTGCTGACCCAGTACGGGGAGCGCCTCGGCATCGCCTTCCAGCTCGCCGACGACGTACTGGACATCGCGAGCGACTCGCACGAGTCGGGCAAGACCCCCGGTACGGACCTGCGCGAGGGCATCGCCACCCTGCCGGTGCTCCACCTGCGAGCCCAGGCCCAGGCGAGTGGGTCGGCGGCCGACCGCGAGCTGTGCGCGCTGCTTGATGGCGACCTGACGGACGACGCCCGGCACGCCGAGGTGCTGCACAGGCTGCGCGCCCATCCCGCCCTTGAGCAGGCACGACGCGACACGCTGCGGTACGCGGCGGAGGCGCGCGCCATGCTCGCCCCGCTCCCGACGGGCGCGGCGCGCTCGGCGCTCGAGGGCCTGTGCGACGCGGTGGTCCACCGGGCGGGCTGAGCCTCCGCCCCCCCGTAGTTCCCTTCCCCCCAGTGCCGCCTTCCCCGCCCCGAAGCCCCGCCGTGCCCGTACCCACCCGTGCCCGTCGTGGCCGACGGGTGGCGGGCCAGGTGGCGGCCCGAGTTCCCGTGCGGGCCCTGGTCTTGCCCCGAGAACCCTGGTCTTTCGTCTGAGACGTGTCATCCCGCAGGGGTACGGGGAGTTGCTCCTGCGGGGGGACGCCAGGCGGCGGCGCTTTTGATGGGATGGAGAAGCCACCGCACGGCGGATCGGGTGACAATGAAGCCCGAGGGTGGACGAGTGCGACGTTGATTAACCGCCGGGCGACGACGGAGGTAGAGCACACATGGCACGTACCCGATCGACAGAGGCCACGGACGAGTGGGACGAGGAGCGTCCCGCGCGACGGCACAAAGCCGCGCGGTACGCCGTCCCGGTCGCGGTGGCGGGGGTGGCGGCGGCGACGATCGGGCTGGTCCCGGCGCTTGCCAACTCCGGCGGCGACCCCGACCTGCCGAAGGTCACGGCAGAGGAACTGATAGCCAAGATCGCCGCGTCGGACACGCAGCAGCTTTCCGGCTCGGTGAAGATCAGCACTGACCTGGGCATTCCCGGCCTCTCGGCCGGCTCGTCGCTGGGTGGAATGGGCGGCGGCCAGCACGGTGGCGAGGACGGCGACGAGGCGTCCGCGGCGCCGCTTTCCAAGCTCACCGAGCTGGCGGCGGGCTCGCACACCCTGCGTATCGCGGCGGACGGCCCGGAGAAGCAGCGCGTCTCGATCATCGAGGACGCCGCCGAGTACAGCCTGATCCGCAACGGTGACCAGGTCTGGGCGTACGACAGCGGCAGCAACTCGGTCTACCACGCCACCGCTCCCCAGCAGGAGCGTTCCCACGGCAAGGGCAAGCACGAGGAGCGGCTGCCGAAGGACCTGACCGACGCCACTCCGCAGGAGCTGGCCAAGCAGGTCCTGGCCGGGGCGGACAAGACCACGTCCGTCACGGTGGACGGCACGGCGAAGATCGCCGGTCGCGACGCGTACCAGCTCAAGCTGACCCCGAAGGGCGACACCACGGTCGGCTCCATCCGGATCGCCGTGGACGCGGACAACGGTGTCCCGCTCAAGTTCACGCTCGCCCCGAAGAGCGGCGGCAAGGCCGTCGTCGACGTGGGGTTCACCAAGGTCAGCTTCGGCAAGCCGAAGGCCAGCACCTTTGAGTTCACGCCCCCCAAGGGCGCCAAGGTCACCGAGCAGAAGGACCTCGACCGCAAGGCCGACAAGCTCGGCCAGCGTGAGGAACTGGGCGCAGACGACCTGTCCGGCCTGAACGTGATCGGTGAGGGTTGGGGCACGGTCGCCAAGCTCAAGCTGCCCGGCGGCCTGCCCACCGAGCAGCACGGTGAGGGCGCCGAGTCCGCGGCGGCCTCGCAGTTCCTCGACAAGCTCGGCGACAAGGTCAAGGGCGACTTCGGCTCGGGCACGGTGTTCAGCACCCGCCTGGTCAACGCCCTGCTGACGGACGACGGCACCGTGTACGTCGGTGCGGTCGGCAAGGACACGCTGATCGACGCCGCCAACGCGGGCAAGTAGCCGCCGACGCGGCCAACCGGTCGCCGCGACCGCCCGGCCCCCCGGCTCCGCCGGGCAGGCCCACGGCGGTCGTCGGCGGCCGAGCCCGGCCGCACGGTGATCGGCGCCCGGCCGTCCGGTGGTGCGTACGCCCCCAGGGGCACGCACCACCGGACGGCCTTGCCACACCAGCGCCCTGTTGCCCGCGCCCCAGCCCCTGAGCGCCCCCGGGCCCCGCGCCGGCTGGTGCGAGAGCGGCTGGTTCGGGAGCGGCTGGTTCGGGGGCGGCCGATTGGGGTCCTGGCCCAGGGCGGAGCCGGGACGGGCCGGGGCGAGCGGGTCGAGGCGGGGAAGCTGCCTGCGTCGGCATGCGGTGGGCCGATTGCCCTGCGCCGCGTGTGACGGGTGCTGGACGGTGTGTCGCGCGTGGCGTGCGGCGTGAGGCGTGTGGTGTGCGCTGTGTACGGGGCGCGGTGTGTGGCCCGTGATGCGCGGGTGCGGTGCGCTGCGGGGCGGGCACGCGGCAGCGGCGTGTTGTGGCGTGACGCGTGTGTCGTCGTGCGGTACGGGGCGGGCTCGCGGTGCATGCTCGGTGGTGTGCGTCGGGCGGGCAGGGTGAGCCGACGTATGGCGGGCATGCGTGGTGGTGGCCGCGTACGCCACGGGAACGGTGCCGCAGGGTCGGCGCACGCGCGCCGCGGGGTTGGTGCGGGTGGGAGCGCCGGCCGGTGCTGGTTCGTTTCCGTACGGACTGGTTTCGTGTTGGATCGGTTTCGTGCCGTCCGGATGTGGGTCGAGGCCAACGTGGGTTGGCCTCGGGTCGCCTTCGGGTCGGTCTGTGTCGCGTGAGCGCACCTGTGCCGGGTGTGGCTCGCGGTGATGCGGCCCAGGCGCGACCGGTCCGAGGCGCGACCGGTCCGAAGCGCGACGGGTCCGAGGCGTGGCCGGCCCGGGGTGCCGGGAGCGTGGGCGGCGCGGACAAGGCCGTGGGCCGAGAGAACGACCGAGTGAGAACCGGATGACGAAGGGGGAGCCTGTGGACGAGCCGTCCGCCGGATCGACGCCCGCGGTGGAGACGCGCGGGCTCACGAAGCGGTACCGGGGTGGGCAGCTCGCCGTGGACGGGCTCGACCTGCTCGTACCGCGCGGCAGCGTCTTCGGCTTCCTCGGGCCCAACGGCTCGGGGAAGACGACCACCATCCGGATGCTGATGGGCCTGATCGAGCCGACGTCGGGCGGCGCCCGACTGCTCGGCTCACCCATGCCGCGCGCCGCCCGTCAGGCGTTGCCCAAGGTCGGCGCGCTGATCGAGGGCCCCGCGCTGTACGGGTTCCTCTCCGGCCGCGACAACCTCGTGCGCTACGACGCCGCCGACCCGACCGCCGACCCGCGCACCCGCACCGCCCGGGTCGGCGCGGCCCTGGACCGGGTGGGTCTCACGGCGGCGTCGGGCAAGAAGGCCCGCGCGTACTCGCTCGGCATGAAGCAGCGCCTCGGCCTGGCCGCCGCGCTGCTCCAGCCGCGCGAACTGCTCATCCTGGACGAGCCGACCAACGGACTCGACCCGCAGGGCATGCGCGAGATCCGCACCCTGGTACGCGAACTGGCCGACGACGGCATCACCGTCTTCCTCTCCTCCCACCTCCTCGACGAGATCGAGCAGGTGTGTTCGCACGCGGCCGTGATGGCGCAGGGCCGCCTGATCACGCAGGGCACGGTCGCCGAACTCGCGGCCGGAACGCGTGGCCGACTCACCGTCACCACACCCGACACGGCGGAAGCGGTCCGCATCCTCAAGGAGCACGGCGTGACGGATCTCGCGGTCACGGGAGACCGGATCACCGGCGAGCCGCCGGCCACCCAACTCGCGGACGGCACGCCCACCGACCTCGCCGACCTGAACGCCGCCCTCGTCCGGGCCGACGTACGGGTACGAGGCTTCGGCACGGAACGGGCCTCGCTTGAGGACGCGTTCGTCGCACTGACCGGGGAGGGTTTCGATGTCGCGGGCTGAGCGGGCGGGCAAGGCTGAGCGGGCTCAGCAGACCGAGGGGGCCGAGCAGGCCGAGGGGCCGGAGCGCGCTGCGGAGGCCGGGACGGCCGAGCGGTCCGGAGGGCCCGGAGCCGGCGAGCGGGTTACGGGCCCTGCCAGGCCCGCCGATGCCGGTGGAGCCGGGCAAGCCACCGACGCCGTGGGCTCCGTCGGGGCCGGCGAGGTCGGGGGCGCGTCCGAGATCGAGGGCGCGTCCGAGGTCGGGGGCACGGCCGGGGCCGAGCGGCCGGCGAAGGGTATGGCGACCGAGCGCCCCCGGGAGGCCGCACGGGTCGCGGCAGCTCAACCGGCTCGGGAGGCCGACCGGCGGCAGGCGGAACCGTCGCCGCGCGTGACCCGGCGCGGCGACCGGGAGGAGGACGGGCTCGCCGTCGTACCCCGGGGCGGCGGCGCCGCGGCCCTGCCACGCCACCCGAGCGCGCTGTGGTCACTGGCCCTGTTCCGCAGTGAACTGGGCATCACCTTCCGCCGGTGGCGCACGCTGGCCCTGCTCGCCGTACTGGCCGCTGTGCCGATCCTGGTTGGCATCGCCGTGAAGATCGAGACCAGCGACGGCGGCACCGTCGGGGACGGCGGCGGCAGCAACGGTGAGGGCCCGGCCTTCCTCACCCAGGTCACCAACAACGGCATCTTCCTGGTCTTCGCCTCCCTCGCCGCGACGCTTCCCGTCTTCCTCCCGATGGCCATCGGCGTGATCGCCGGCGACTCCATCGCCGGCGAGGCGAGCGCGGGGACGCTGCGCTACCTCCTCGTGGCCCCCGCCGGACGTACCCGCCTCCTGCTGGCCAAGTACGCGACCACGCTGGCCTTCTGCCTGGTCGCCACGTTGACGGTGGCGCTGGTCGCACTGGGCGTGGGAGCGGTCCTCTTCCCCCTCGGGGACGTCACGCTGATCTCCGGGACACGCATCACCTTCGCCGAAGCGATCGTGCGGGCCGCGGCGGTCGGCGGAGTGGTCGCGCTGTCGCTGGTCGGTATGGCCGCCGTCGGCCTGTTCATCTCGACGCTGACCAACAGCGGCATCGCGGCGATGGCGGCCACGGTCGGGCTGCTCATCACGGTGCAGATCCTGGACACCATCCCGCAGTTGCACGTGATCCACCCCTACCTCTTCTCGCACTACTGGCTGAGCTTCGCCGACCTCCTCCGCGACCCGATCTACTGGGACGAGATCATCAAGAACCTCGGCCTCCAGGGCCTCTACCTGGCCGTCTTCGGCTCCGCCGCCTGGGCCCGCTTCACCGCACGGGACGTCACGGCCTGACCCCCGCGCCCGCCGTCCTGCTCTTCCGCGCCCGGGACCTTGGCCCCGCGCCCGGGGGGCTGGGCCCCGTGTCCGAGGCTCTGGTCTCCGTGCCCTGGGTTCGGGGCTCGGCCCCGGAGGCGGAACCCCTGCGTCCGAGAGCCTGAGCCGAGGGTCGGCGGGGCGGCGGGCCGGCCGTTCGGGTGCCGGCCCCCGGAGATCCTGACGGCCGGGGTTCGGTGCCGGAGGGGCGCCGGCGGGCCGGCCTCCTCCTCGGCTCGGTCCGCGCGCCAGCTCTTGGCGCCTCCGTTCGTGCCGTGGCCGTGCAGGTTTGCCGGATTCGGGTCGCCCGTGCCGGGGCGGGTGCGGTTGAGTGGAGGCGATGACCCGGTCCAGCGCCAGGAGGCTCGGTGACAGCTCGGGGTCGAGTTCGCCGGTACACCTCTTTCGGGGGTGGGAGACGCGGACTGCGGCAACCCGTCCGGCCGTGCTTGGCCAGCTCAGCCCGATCCGGCCGCAGCCTGCTGCTCGCTGGCCGAGCCGCATGCTCACCGCCGACCCGCGCACGGCTCACGGTCAGGTGATCCCCATCGACAGCGGGGCAACCGCTGGGCATGGTCGTCCCACCGCCGCACGGCCTCGGCCGCACGACACCTCATGGAGCGGGCATGGCAGTCGACATCGTCTACGAGACCCATTCGCTGACCGAGGACAACGAGAACGGCATCGCGACCGGCTGGCTGCCGGGCAAGCTCTCCGAACGGGGCCGACTTCTCGCCGCCGAACTCGGCGCCCGGCGCCGGGACACCGGTCTGGCCGCCGTGTTCACCTCCGATCTGCACCGTGCCGTCGAGACGGCACGGATCGCCTTCGCCGACACCGCGATCCCCCTCCACCAGGACCCACGCCTGCGCGAGTGTGACTACGGTCAGCTCAACGGCTGCCCGGTCGCCGTCCTGGCGGGCGAGCGCGCGCGGCACATCGACGACCCGTACCCCGGCGGCCAGAGCTACCGTCAGGTCATCCAGGCCACCAGCGACTTCCTGCACGACCTGGCCGCCGGATGGAACGGCCAGCACGTGCTCCTGATCGCCCACTCGGCCAACAGGTGGGCGCTCGACTGTCTGCTGACCGGAGCCGCGATCGAGGACCTGGTCGACGCCCCCTTCGGATGGCGCGAGGGCTGGCACTACACCCTCCCCGCGGACTGGCCCACCACCGGTTCGGGCCCCACCGCCCACCAACCCGGCGGCCCGCCCCGGCCGCAGCCCTGACGAGACCTCCGGAACCGTCCATCGGCTCGTTGCCCAGCCATCACCCGGGCCTGGCCCCAGCAGGTTGGCTCCCTGCTGGGGCCAGGTCCGGGACAGCGGGCCCGGAACAGTGGGTCCGAGGCCGGGGTGGTGGGTGCGGCGGTGCTAGCTCGGCGCTCCGAGCGTCCATATCGCGTGGGCTATGGCGTCACTGTTCCGGTCGAGCGCGGTGTCGTTGATGTTGGCGGTCGTGTCGCATGACCGGTGGTAGCAGCGGTCGAACGCCTGGCCCGCCGTGCCGCCCCACTTCTGGGCCTGCGCCGCGGTCTTGGTGCGCCCCGCGCCGGTGAACAGGCCGCCGACGGGTATGCCGACGCGCTGGAACGAGGCGTGATCGGACCGGCCGTCGCCCTCCGTCTCGATCTCGGTGGACACGCCCTTGGCCGCGAACCAGTCCTTGAACACCGCTTCCAGCCGCCGGTCATCGTCGTACACGAAGTAGCCCGGGTTGGGGGAGCCGACCATGTCGAAGTTGAGGTAGGCATCGATCTTCGATCGCTCCGTGCTGGGCAGCGTGTTCACGTAGTGCCGCGAACCGAGGATGCCCAGCTCTTCGGCGCCCCACCAGGCGAAGCGGAGATGCTGGGTCGGCTTGAGCCCCTCGCGGGACACGGCGAGTGCCGTCTCCAGGATGGCGGCGGAGCCCGAACCGTTGTCGTTGATGCCCGGCCCGGCGGACACGGAGTCCAGGTGGGCACCGGCCATCACGACGTTCTGCGGGTCGCCGCCGGGCCAGTCGGCGATCAGGTTGTACCCGGTGGCGCCGCTGGCGGTGAACTGCTGGATGGACGTGGTGTAGCCGGCCGCGTCCAGCTTGGCCTTGATGTAGTCGATCGAGGCCCGGTAGCCGGGGCGCCCGTGGGCACGGTTCCCACCGTTCCTGGAGGCGATCGACTGGAGCTGGTTCAGGTGTCCCTTGACGTTGGTGAGCGAGATGTCGGGCGCCGCGAGTGCGGACGAGGTGGACAGGCTCACCGTTCTGGCCTCGGCGGGCGCGGGTGCCGACGGCGAAGCCGTGGCCGTGGGCGAGGCGACGACCAGCCCGGCGATGGCTCCGGCGGCGGCGGTCGCCGTGCCGGCTCGGCGAAGCCAGGCCCTCCGGGGCGAAGAGACGGTACGTCGCGTGGGGTGCGATGACATACGAGGCTCCAGGTTTCCGAAATCCGAACGGATAGGACGGAACGAACAGTTCACTGGGCGGCGCTCGCATGATGAGGCCGAGAGCGCGCCACACTGAGCGGGGGAGCAGTTGACGCGTGCATGATGTTCGGTGCTTGCTCCTCCAAGGTCAAGGCGGAAACCGGACACCGCCCCCCGGATATCGCTCATCCGCGTCGATCCACGTTCCCTCCCGGGCCGTGCCCCCACCGGCGAGTGCCCCCTCCGAGGGGCCGCCTCTCCCGCCGTCACCCGGGTTCAACTCTCGTGCGGTGCACCCGTCTTGCGGCCAACCAGGGCGGCCCGACTTCGACAGAGGGCGAACCCGGCCCTGCCGGGAAGGGAGCCCCGTCCCGTCGGGAGGGGTCGGCCCCCACGGGGTGCGCGGCGTGCAGGATTCTCCGGAGAAGCATGGGGTGGGGCTGCCGCCCCTGCCGTGCGCGGTGTCGCTACGGCCTGCCCGTGGTGCGGCCCGCTCGGTGATGTGGTGGTCCTGCGGCGTACGAGGCGGGCGACGGAGTCAGGTCTGGGTGCGAACGCGGAACGCGAGGCCGCCTCTGGTTTTCCCGGACGGCTGTACCGCCACTCGTACCGGGCCGGTTTTCTGTGTGATGAGCGTGAAGCGTGATGCCTTGGCCCTGCCGGTTCCGCTTTCCGTGCAGCGCACCTGCCGGGGCCTTGACGAGCCGCCCGCCGATGCGGTGATCGTGACGCTGCCCGCGCCCAGGCACACGGCCTCCACGATCAGACGTTGGCCCGTCGCGAGTGTCTTCGTCGTGCTGGCGGCGACGCGCTTCGACGCTCGCCCCTTGCCTTGCAGGATGCGCACCCCCTCTGAGCTGGTATCGGAGAGATTCGCGGCGGCCTCGTCCGCCAGCGCGAGCTCACGTTGCCTGCCGTTGTCGGTGTCGTCCGCCGCCCCGTCCGAGCTCACGTTGGCTGCCCCTGCGAGGAGCAGCGCGGTGGTCGTGCCAGCCAGTGCGGCGGTCTTCATTCGTGCTGTGATGATGCTCTTCATCGGCCCACCCCCGCTCGAATGTCGTCGTGACGATCATTCCGCTCAAGGGTGGTTCAAACCCTGATTTGAGCGAGCCCAGAGGTTGTTTTCCGAGGCTTCGGGCGCGGCGCTCCCGAGGTGCCCTGGGGCGCCTGAGTAACCCTCAGAAGGGGCGGGCGTGTGGCGGGCGCTGGGTGGCGGGTGGTCAGTGCAGACAGTATTCGTTGCCCTCAGGGTCCGTCATGACCTGCCACTCAATGCCTCCGAGGCTCACTCGGTGGAGCGAGGTCGCGCCCAGTTCCTCCAGCCGCGCTATCTCCTCATCTCGCTCGCCCGGTGCGCTGTGTAGATCGAGGTGGAGTCGGTTCTTCGTGGCCTTTGGCTCGGGGACGCGCTGGAAGAGGATGCGGCGACCCAGGCCCGTGTCGCTGCCCGGGTCGAACGGGTCGTCGGGGTGCCGAACGGCCACGAGGTCGCGCCACGCGCGGCGGCCCTGGAACTCCACGGTCTCCTGCTCGCCGACCGCGCCGGCCGCCAGCAGGCGTTCGATCAGGGCCCCGTTGTCCTCGGTCCGATAGCGCAGCGCCGCTGCCCAGAATGTCGCCTGGCGGTGCGGGTCCTCGGCGTCGACGACGACCTTCCAGGCCAGTGGTGTCTGCTGCATGTCCTGCTCGTCTCCCCGTTGTTAGTCCCTGCCGGATCTGCGGGTCCCGTGGATCTCGGGCTTCTGCTGATGGACGGGTGGTCGGGGCCGTTCGACCACGGTGGCCGACCAACTCCCGTTCCGCCTCTGGCTGTTGCCGAGTGTCTTTCCTCTTCCATCCGCCGTGAAACCAGTTATAGTGGTTACATGAGCGAGATGGCAAGGGGATTGGTCCTCCACTCACCACAAGGGGTGCCCTACCGGTTCGACCCGGGGGCGCTGTGCCTGGAGCTCGTGCCCACCGGGGGGCCGGGTGAGTGGGCGCGCTATGAGGTGTTGCGCCATCCCGCGGACCTCGCCGTGTGGGCTGCGCGTTCGAGGCTCACGCCCGTGCCCGAGATCGATGTGACGCCCGATGAGGTGGTGGAGGCCAAGCGGCTGCGGGACGCGCTGCTTCGGATGGCGACCCGTCAGGCCCACGGGCAGCCGTTGGAGGTCGCCGACCTCGATGTGGTCAACGAGCTGGCGCTCGCCCCGCCGCTGGTGCCGCGGCTGTTGGGCGCCTCGGACCGGCGGTGGGCGCGTCCGGCGACGGGTGGGCAACTCCTCTCGACGGTCGCACGCGACGCGATCGAGCTGTTCTCCGGCCCGTACGCGCACCGGATACGACAGTGCGCGACGGACAACTGCTACCTCCTGTTCGTGGACACCTCGCGGCCCGGCCGCCGTCGTTGGTGTTCCATGCAGCGATGCGGAAACGTGCACAAGGTCAAGGCCCTGCGTGCCCGGCAGGCCGCGGCCGACGACCGCCCCGCCGAGCCGGAATTCGCAGCTCACCCTGATGAGCCGCGAGCCCAGGACCGTTCCGCTCACGAGACCCCGCCCGAGCCGCGGCTCACCCCCCGGGCTCACCGCCAGCAGGCAGCGACCCCCACGCCCCTTGCGGCGTCGCGGCCCGCCGGCGCCAACGCCAGCACCGACGCCAACGCCGAGCAGCCTCCCGCTGACAGCCAGCAGCCCCGCGGCCTGACGCGGGACGCTGGTTGGGAGATCGGGGTCTCGAAGACCCTGCCCCACCCGCCCTCCGTGGTGTGGGACTTCATCAGCGGCGACGAGGGCATCGCCATCTGGCTGGGACCGGGCGCCGAACTGCACCAGGAGAAGGGAGCGCCGTACGAGACCGCCGACGGCATCTCCGGCGAAGTTCGTGGGTACCGGCCGGGCGACCGCATTCGCCTCACGCACCGCGCCCCCGGCAGCACCAGGGACACCACGATCCAGGTGGCGGTCTCGCGCGCCCGCGCGGAGGGGAAGGCGGTGCTCCGGTTCCACCAGGAGCGGCTGTCCGACGCCAGTGAACGGGCCCACCGCCGCGAGCACTGGAAACAGGTGATGGCCCATGTGGCCGATGCCCTGGGATAGCCGAGCCCCTGCGGGGCCCGCGGGGCTGCCCGAGCGTCGGAGATCCCTTCGGACGGGGCGCTCACACGGGGCGCCTGGCGGCAGCGCGCCGGGCCGGTCGTCGGGAGAGCCGCGGTGGGTGCAGCGGTCAGGCCGCCCCGGGGTCACGCAGCAGGCGGCGGGCCAGGGCGAACGCCACGCGCTCCCGAGGCTCCTCCGCGCGTGGCAGGACGATGCTGGGGCGCTGGCCCGCCCCCTGATTGTCGTCGTGTGCGTACCGGAGGGCGAGTTCGATCGAGGTGTCGTTCACGTGCACGGCGCGGATCTCGTCCCAGGCCACGGACGCGCTGATGACGGCTGGGCGCTCTCCGGCGATCGGAGTCGCTCCCTGGTCGGAGGTGTCCTGGCCGGGGGTGCTCCGGCCGGGCGGCAGGGGTGCCCCGGCGATCGTGAGGCCCGTGCTGGTGAGGGTGAAGCGGCCGTAGCGTACGGACTCGCCCCGCCCGAGGAGTCGCAAGGCGCGCGTCGCCTCGTCCGCGGCGATGAGGTCCGCGCCGCGCGCGGCGTCGCGCTGCGCGAAGCGGGCCAGGGGCGTGCCATCCAGGTCGCGCAGTTCCAGCACGTCGTAGCGGCTCTGTTGCTGCCCCTGGCCCACGGTCGCGGTCTCCGTCCACTCGGCCGCCTCCAGGTCGAGCCACGCGTGGGGGATCGGCTGCCCACGACCGCTCAGGGTGACGATGCCGCCCTCGAAGCAGTAGACCCGCTGCCCGTGAGGCTCGGCGCGAGCATGTCGCAGGCCCAGGACGAGCACGAGGAGGCCAAGTGACAGCAGGGCTGCTCCGATGGTGGCGCCGCGCGGTCCGTAGGGGCCGAGAAGCAGGCCGGCGCCGGGAGGCACGAGGACGACGAGAGCCAGACACCCCAGGCATCCGCCGTCGGCGTCGCCGCGTAACTCGGTGCTCCGGTGGGCCCCCAGGCCGTGGGCCGTGGCGAGGGCGGCCACCGCGTCGGGTGGAGCGTCCGTGCGTTGCGCGGTGCCCATGTCCCCGCCCCCGGTCGTCGGTTCACCCATCGTCCGGGGCCTGGGGCGCCGAGGTCAACGGCGCGTCAGCGGGGCAGTTCGTCAGGTGTCGGGAGGTCGCCGCCGGCGTCGACGACGCCCGTCACCGGGGCCCGTCCCGTCTCGGCGAGCTCGGCCGCCGCCGCGGCAACGGCCCGGGTGGGAACGCCCGCGCCCGGCTCCGCGCCGGCCTGTGCCACGGCCACCGCCTCGCCGGCGCGCACGGCCGCGACCTCGCCGGCGCGGGCCGCGGCCGCGCGCAGTTCGCTCCGCGACCGGTGGGCGGTCCGCAGGGCGTCCCAGGTCAGCAAGGCCAGGGCGAGCCAGACCAAGGAGAAGCCGGCCCACCGCTCGATGGGCATCTCCTCGTGGAAGACCACGAGCCCCAGCACGAACTGGAAGGTGGGCGCGATGTACTGCAACATCCCGATCGCCGAAAGGGGCAGCCGTACGGCGGCGCCGCCGAAGCAGATCAGCGGCGCCGCGGTGATGAAGCCGCAGCCGACGAGCAGCAGCGCGTGCCCGACGCCATCGGTGGCGAAGGTGCTGTCACCGCGCGCCCCCAGGAAGATCAGGAAGCCGAGCGCCGGCAGGAACTGCATGCCGGTCTCGGCCGCGAGCGACTCCAGGCCGTCAAGCCCGATGTGCTTCTTGACCAGCCCGTAGGTGCCGAACGAGAACGCGAGGGTGAGTGCGATCCAGGGCAGCTTGCCGTAGCCCACCGTCAGTACGCCCACCGCGACCACGCCGACGCCGACCGCCGTCCACTGCGCCGGGCGCAGCCGCTCGTGCAGCAGCAGCACCCCGAACGCGATGCTGACCAGCGGATTGATGAAGTACCCCAGGGCCGCCTCGACCACGTGGCCCGAGTTGACGCCCCAGATGTAGATGCCCCAGTTGACGGAGATCACGGTGGCGGCGAGGGCGATCAAGCCCAGTCGCTTGGGCTGTCGCAGCAGCGGCCGTATCCACGACCAGCGCCGCAGCACCAGCAGGATGATGATCACGGCAGCCAGCGACCACACCATGCGGTGGGCCAGGATCTCGACCGCGCCGGTCGGCTCCAGCAGCGGCCAGTACAGGGGGAAGAGACCCCACATGCCATACGCGGCGAAGCCGTACGCAAGGCCGGTGCGCGTCTCGTT
Organism: Streptomyces buecherae; assembly: GCF_014295035.1. GTDB lineage: Bacteria > Actinomycetota > Actinomycetes > Streptomycetales > Streptomycetaceae > Streptomyces > Streptomyces youssoufiensis. Next base: position 3,566,576 of record NZ_CP060404.1, on the reverse strand, counting down.
GGCCGACGTCAACGCTTCCTCCCCGATCTGCCCGCTGTGGGTGCCGACGGTCAGAACGTAGCGCTGCCAAGGTCGGTCTGTCAGCCCCGTATCGCCATACGGTCATGACATGCGGACCGGCCTGACGAGCGCCGGCCCGTCGTCCCAGCCCGGGCCGCGCGCCCCGCACCTCGCTGAGCTGCGGAAAGGACGGGGGCGCGGGGCGCCTGCGGGTTTGCGGGGCAGGCAGCGGCCGGTGGTGTTGTCGAGCGACGGGGTGGCGACGTGATCAGCGCAACGCCAGCGCTGCCGCGATGGACTGGCCGATCGGCGTCGTCGGGCGGCCGATGAGCCGGGACAGGTCGCCGCTCGTGCCCGCCAGCAGTCCGCGCGCGATCGCCGCGTCGACATCGGTCAGCAGCGCGGCGAACGGCTCGGGCAGTCCAGCGCCGGTCAGGATCTCCTGATGCTGGGCGGCCGTGACGACCGAGTGCGTGATCGCCTTGCCGGACTGGGTCGCGACCTCGGCCGCGTACTCGTCGAAGCTCCAGGCCACGTCGCCGCTCAGCTCGTAGGCGGCGCCCGCGTGACCGTCCTCGGTCAGTACGGTGACGGCCGCCGCCGCGTAGTCGGCGCGCGCGGCCGACGCCACCCGCCCGTTGCCCGCGCTGCTCACCACGGTGCCGTGGTCGAGGACCGACGCCAGGCGCTCGGTGTAGTTCTCGTTGTACCAGCCGTTGCGCAGGAAGACGTGGGGCAGTCCGGCATCGAGGATCGCCTGCTCGGTGACCTTGTGCTCGGCGGCCAGCTCGAAGTCGGCGTTCGGGCCGCCCAGGATGCCGGTGTAGGCGAGCAGCGCGACGCCGGCCTCCTTCGCCGCGTCGATCACCGCCTGGTGCTGTGGCACGCGCTGCCCCACCTCGCTGCCCGAGATCAACAGCACCCGCTCGCCGGCGCGGAAGGCCCTGGTCAGGGACCGCGGATCGCTGTAGTCGGCGATGCGCAGCTCGACGCCGCGCGCCGCGAGGTCGGCGGCCTTGGCGCGGTCGCGCACGACGGCCGCGATCTGGCCGGCGGGCAGCTCACCCGTGGCCACCTTGGCCAGCAGTTCTTCGATAACGAGGCGGCCCAGGTGGCCGGTGGCTCCGGTGACGACGATCATCTCGGTCTCTCCTTGATCGGACGTGATGGGGCCACCGTAGGCAAGTAGCTAATTATTCGTAAGTACCCACTTTGAAGTACGGTACTAGTGTCAAGGGAAGGGGCTCTGACATGGGAGAGCGCGAGGAAGCCGCCGAAGCCGCGGGGGTCGACCGCCACGGTACGGAACACGGTGCCGACGCGCACGGCGCGGCCGAGGAGGGCGGCGCCGACCACGCCGTCGGGGGCGGTGCCGGGCGCGTCGCTGACGCCGGGAGCGGCGGTGCCGAGGCCGCCGAAGGCGACCGGCTCCGCGCCCTCGGTGTGTTGAAGGAGCCGGATGTGAACGCGCCGATGTGCCCCTCCCGGCTCGTCCTTGAGCACGTCACCAGCCGGTGGGGAGTGTTGGCGCTGGCGGCGCTGTGGGAGCGGACGCACCGGTTCAGCGAGCTGCGCCGACGCGTCGGTGGCGTCAGCGAGAAGATGCTCGCCCAGACCCTCCAGACGTTGGAGCGCGACGGCTTCGTGCACCGCGAGGCGTACCCGGTGATCCCCCCGCGGGTGGAGTACTCGCTGACCCCGCTGGGGGAGGAGGCCGCGCAGCAGGTGTGGGCGCTGGCTCGCTGGTCCGAGCGCCGGGTCCCGGAGGTGCAGGCGGCGCGGGAGCAGTACGACGCGCGGCGGAGCGACAGCACGCGGGCCGGCGCGGAGCAGGGCAGCGGGCGCCACACGGGGGTGAGGCGAGCAACCGCCGAACCGGGCGGGGCGCCGAACCCCGGTACGCGACGGAGCGGTCCGCGACGTGCGGAGGCGGCGCACGGCGCACCGTCGGGCGGGGCCGCCAGGTAGCGCGGCCACGAGGTCGGGGAGGCCGAAACCACAGGTCGGGGCGCCCGGAGAGGGGCGCGGGCTGGAGCGGGCTTGGCGTACGGGCGCGATCAGGGAACGGTGCCAGGGCGCGCGGGTGCCCGGACGCGGGGGGCCAGGTCGGGGGTGGCCAGGCCGCGAGGACGGGCCCCGGCGCGCGACGGCCCGGACCCGATGGAGTTCGGGTCCGGGCCGTGTCATCCGCGCCGGCGCGCGCCAGCGGCCGGAGGCCGGCGCTGGGGCGCCCGGGTGGGGCGCTGCCCGAGCGGCCACGGTGGGCCGGTGGCCAGCCGGTAGGCCGGCGCGCCGATGCGCGGGCAAGCGCGCCGATGGAATGGCTAGTGGGTGACGGTCCAGGTGTCGTTGCCGGCGAGGAGGGTGGCGAGGTCGCCCTTGCCCTGGGCTTCGATGGCCTGGTCGAGTTGGTCGCTCATCAACGTGTCGTAGACCGGGCGCTCCACACTGCGCAACACGCCGATGGGTGTGTGGTGGAGGGTGTCGGCGTCCGCGAGCCGGGTCAGCGCGAACGCGGTGGTCGGGGACGCGGCCCGCGCGTCATGAACCAACACGCCGTCCGTGCCTTCCTCCCGCACGTCCACCACCCGCAGATCCCCACTGGCCTGGTCACGAACCACGCCCTTGGAACCCAGTCCGTCCTCGGCGGGCGCGCCGAAGCGGATCGGTTGGCCGTGTTCCAGTCGGATCACGGCCTCCAGCGCGCGGTCCTTGTCCTTGAGGACCTCGAAGGCGCCGTCGTTGAAGATGTTGCAGTTCTGGTAGATCTCCACCAACGCCGTGCCCGGATGCGCGGCCGCCGCGCGCAACACGCTCGTCAGGTGCTGGCGGTCGGAGTCCACCGTCCGTGCCACGAACGAGGCTTCGGCGCCCAGGGCGAGGGAGAGGGGGTTGAAGGGGGCGTCCAGGGAACCCATCGGTGTCGACTTCGTGATCTTCCCGACCTCCGAGGTCGGGGAGTACTGGCCCTTGGTCAGCCCGTAGATCCGGTTGTTGAACAACAGGATCTTCAGGTTCACGTTGCGTCGCAACGCGTGGATGAGATGGTTCCCACCGATCGAGAGCGCGTCGCCGTCACCGGTGACCACCCATACCGACAGATCCCGTCGCGAGGTCGCCAACCCGGTCGCGATCGCCGGTGCCCGCCCGTGAATGGAGTGCATGCCGTAGGTGTTCATGTAGTACGGGAAACGGCTGGAACACCCGATCCCGGACACGAACACGATGTTCTCCCGCGCCAGGCCCAACTCCGGCATGAAACCCTGCACGGCCGCCAACACCGCGTAGTCCCCACACCCCGGACACCACCGCACTTCCTGATCGGACTTGAAGTCCTTCATCGACTGCTTACCCTCAGCCCGCGGCACCAACGACAACAACCCCCGCCCCCCACCCTGCGAACCAGTGGGAGAAACAGCGGGCACGCCGGCAACACCGGACGCGGCAGCACCGGAAGTGCCAGCAGCAGTGGGCGTGGTGGCACCGGCGGGCGTGGACGTTTCGGGCGTGGTGGTGGGTGTTTGGGGGGTGGTGGGGTTAGGCATTGATGGCCTCCTTCAACGCGTTGGCCAACTCCTCGGCCTTGAACGGCATTCCGTTGACCTGGGTGTGGGACCGGGCATCGATCGCGTACTTCGCGCGGATCAACGTCGCGAGCTGTCCCAGATTCATCTCCGGGATCACCACCCGCTCATACGAGGCAAGCACCTCACCCAGATTCGCCGGGAAGGGATTGAGATGCCGCAGGTGGGCCTGGGCCAACGCCACACCCTCACCCCGCAACCGCCGGACCGCCGCCGCGATCGGCCCATACGTCGAACCCCACCCCAACACCAACACCCGCGCCCCACCCGGGTCATCCACCCGCACATCCTCGACCGCGACACCATCGATCTTGGCCTGACGGGTGCGGACCATCAACTCATGATTAGCCGGATCGTAGGAAATGTTCCCACTGCCATCCTGCTTCTCAATCCCACCGATCCGATGCTCCAACCCCGCCGTCCCCGGCACCGCCCACGGCCGCGCGAACGTCACCGCATCCCGCTTATACGGCCAAAACACCCGCGACCCATCCGCCAACTCATGATTGGGCCCCGAGGCGAACCGCACCCGCAAATCCGGCAACCCCTCCACATCCGGCACCCGCCACGGCTCCGAACCATTGGCCAAATACCCATCCGAGAGCAAGAACACCGGCGTGCGATACACCAACGCGATCCGCGCCGCCTCCAACGCCGCATCGAAACAGTCCGCCGGCGTCGACGGCGCCACGATCGGCACCGGAGCCTCACCGTTACGGCCATACATGGCCTGCAACAAGTCCGCCTGCTCCGTCTTCGTCGGCAACCCCGTAGAAGGCCCACCCCGCTGAATATCCACCACCACCAACGGGAGTTCCAGCGAGACCGCGAGCCCGATCGTCTCCGACTTGAGCGCCACCCCAGGCCCCGAGGTCGTCGTCACCGCCAACGACCCACCAAAGGCCGCCCCCAACGCCGCCCCGATCCCCGCGATCTCATCCTCAGCCTGGAACGAGCGCACCCCGAAGTTCTTGTGCCGCGACAACTCATGCAAAATATCCGACGCCGGAGTGATCGGATACGAGCCCAGGAACAGGGGCAACTCCGCCTGCACCGAGGCCGCGACCAGGCCGTAGGCCAACGCCAGGTTCCCGGAGATGTTGCGATACACCCCAGCCTGGAACGCGGACGAGGCCGGAGCCACCTCATAGGAGACCGCGAAATCCTCCGTGGTCTCCCCGAAGTTCCACCCCGCGCGGAACGCGGTCACGTTCGCCTGCGCCAACTGCGGCTTCTTCGCGAACTTCTTCCGCAAATACGCCTCAGTACCCTCCGTCGGACGGTGATACATCCACGACAACAGGCCAAGCGCGAACATGTTCTTACTCCGCTCAGCCTCCTTACGACTGAGCCCGAACTCCTTGAGTGCCTCGACCGTCAACGTCGTCAACGGCACCCCATGCACCTGGAACGCTTCCAGCGACCCGTCCTCCAACGGACTGGTCGCATACCCCACCTTCGCCATCGGACGCTTCGTGAACTCATCCGTGTTCACGATCAACACCGCACCCGCCGGCAGATCCCCCACGTTCGCCTTCAACGCCGCCGGATTCATCGCGACCAACACATCCGGCGCATCCCCCGGCGTCAGAATGTCATGATCCGCGAAATGCAACTGGAACGACGACACACCCGGCAACGTCCCAGCCGGCGCACGAATCTCCGCCGGGAAATTCGGCAACGTCGACAAGTCATTCCCAAACGACGCCGTCTCCGAAGTAAACCGATCACCCGTCAACTGCATACCATCACCCGAATCACCCGCAAAACGGATAATGACTCGGTCTAGCTGGCGGGTTTCTTTGCTTGTGCCGGCCCCGTGCTGGCCTTCGGTGGGCGCTGGCCCGGTCTGGCTGGCGGCGGCTGAATCGGCCGGCTTGGCATGGTCGGCCTGCTCGGCCGTGCTGTTGACCTGGCTGGTCACTGCTTCGGACCTCCTTCGAGGCGGCGGCTCGCGACGGGCTGGTTGGCGCCGGGAATGCCCCCGGACCCCGGGCGATGCCAATGGGTCGTCCCTTGCCCATCGTACGTGGGTAAGGGTCACCTTCCCCGGGACGGATCACATGGTGGACGGTGGTGCGTGCCACATGCGTGGCGCGCTTTGCCACGGTTTGTTCGCCCTTTGCGTCCATTTCCGGGCGGGCTCTGTCATCGCTGCGGTGGTGTTCTCCGCCGGACTTTTGTTGTACGACTCGCTCGGCCGACCGGCGTGCATTTGCTGCGTCGTCGATCGGCCGGTTGTCAGGAGTTGATATAGGTGAGCACGGCCAGTACGCGACGGTGGTCGCCGTCGCTCTGGGAGAGGCCCAGTTTCAGGAAGATATTGCTGACGTGTTTCTCCACGGCGCCGTCGCTGACGACGAGCTGGCGGGCAATGGCGGAATTCGTCCGTCCCTCGGCCATAAGTCCTAGGACCTCGCGCTCGCGCGGCGTCAGACCGGCCAGCACGTCCTGCTTGCGGCTGCGGCCGAGGAGCTGGGCGACCACCTCGGGGTCGAGGGCCGTGCCGCCCTCGGCCACCCGGACCACGGCGTCGGCGAACTCGCGGACCTCGGCCACCCGGTCCTTGAGGAGGTACCCCACCCCGCGGCTGCTGCCGGCCAGCAACTCCGTGGCGTACTGCTCCTCGACGTACTGCGACAGCACCAGGACGCCCAGGTCGGGGTGGTCGCGCCGGAGCTGCACGGCGGCGCGTACGCCCTCGTCGGTGTGGGTCGGCGGCATGCGTACGTCCGCCACCACCACATCCGGCAGCGCGCCGTCCGCGGCCAGCGCCGCCACCGACTTGAGCAGCGCCTCCGCGTCGCCCACCCCGGCGACGACATCGTGTCCGCGGTCGGTCAAGAGCCGGGTCAGGCCCTCCCGAAGCAGCACCGAATCTTCGGCGATGACCACCCGCACCCTTGCCTCCACAGTGTTCTTGCCCCCCGGCACCGACCCCTTGGGGCACAGCATCTCAGCAATCAGTCCCGGAGCGGCGTGCTCCGGGACCGAATGCCGAGATGTAGGGGGACGTTTTCCCGCCCGACGACCAGGGGCGCCAGGCGACCTGGGGGGGAAGGTGAGGTCGCGCCGCGCACCGCAGGGGGCGACCAGGGGTGGTCTTTCGCGCCGCTACGGGGCCACCGCGGGTTTGGCCACCGCGGCCCAGCGGGGCTCAGCCCCGCCAGGGCAGCTCGGCCGTGACCGTCGTCGGCCCGCCCACCGGGGAGTCCACGACCAGCAGGCCGTCCACCGCGTCGAGCCGCTCGGCCAGGCCGGCGAGCCCTGAGCCCGCCGAGGTGTCCGCGCCGCCCTTGCCGTCGTCCGTGACCTGCAACATCAGCCGGGTGTCGGCACGCCACACGTCGACCCCGGCCGTGCGGGCCTGGCTGTGCTTGCTGATGTTCTGGAGGAGTTCGGAGACGGTGAAGTACGCGATGCCCTCGATCGCGGGGGCCGGCCGCGCGGTGAGGTCCACGAGCACCTTCACGGGGACGGTGCAGCGGGCCGCGAGGGCGGAGAGGGCGGGGCCGAGGCCGCGGTCGGTGAGGATGGCGGGGTGGATGCCGCGGGCGAGGTCGCGGAGTTCTTGGAGGGCTATTTTCACTTCGCCGTGGGCTTCGTCGACCATTTTGGCGGCGGCTTCGGGGTCTTCGGTGAGTTTTTCCTTGGCGAGGCCGAGGTCCATGGCGAGGGCGACGAGGCGGGCCTGGGCTCCGTCGTGCAGGTCGCGTTCGATGCGGCGCAGGTCGGCGGCGGCGGTGTCGACCACGACGCCGCGATCCGACTCCAGCTCGGTGACCCGGCTCGCGAGCTGCGACGGGCCGAGCAGCCCCGACACCATCAGCCGGTCCACGAACGCCATGCCCCGGATCATCCACGGCGCGGTCAGCACGAACGCGGCGCCGACCGCGCTGGTGAATGCCAACTCGAAGGCCGTGTCCAGGTAGAAGCCGTTGTCCCCGTCCGACCAGAGCTGCATGCCGGGCTGGTCCGAGTAACGCGGGATGGTCCAGTGCCACAGCGGATAGGTCAGCAGGACCCAACCGTTCACGGTGACGACCACGCTGATGACGAAGGTGCACAGCGACCACGGGAAGAGCAGCACGGCGTACAACAACTGCCGCCACGAGTCGCCGCTCTTGAGCATCGCCCCCATCCAGGCGAACGCGCCGTGCTTGTCGCCCGGGCGCACCACGGGGGCGGGCGCGGCGACGTCGTGGCGCAGCAGCAGGCGGGCGCGCCCCCGCTCCACGACGCCGAGCCCCCGCGCCCCGAGCAGCGTCAGGGCCAGGATCGGCACCCCGAGGAAGGTCACCAGCAAGCCGACGCCGAGCGAGAACATGACGATCGCGTACGTGAAGGTCAGCAGGGCGATCGGCAGGTTGAGGAGGAGGTGGCACAGCTCGCGCCAGGTGCGGGCCTCGAAGGGGGCGCGCAGGCCGGCCGGCAGCCGGTGGCTGCCCAGCTCGGCACTGTGCGGATCAGATCCGTATGCGGTAGCCATCTTCTCGTCCGTCCTCCGGTCCTTCGCCCGTGCCGCCACGTGCGGCTCGGAGGGCGCCTCGCCCCTGAACTACCTCAAGGCTGTCGGACCGGGCCGGTTTCGACCATGGAGGCCGTCGCCCTCTTCGGGAGGGGGTTTTCCCTACCCCGACCGGTGGGTCCCCGGTACCCGACCGTGTTCCTGGCCCCCTCCCGGGCCGCTACGGGGTGCGGTCGCGCCAGGGCAGTTCGGCGGTGATCGTCGTCGGGCCGCCGGCCGGCGAGGCGATGACGAGCAGGCCGTCGACCGAGCCCAGCCGCTCCGCGAGCCCGGCCAGCCCGCCGCCGCTGGTGTCGGCGCCGCCCACGCCGTTGTCCCACACCTGGACCAGCAGCCGGTGCTCGGTACGCCACAGCTCGACCGTCGCCGCCCGGGCCTGGCTGTGCTTGCTGATGTTCTGGAGGAGTTCGGAGACGGTGAAGTACGCGATGCCCTCGATCGCCGGGGCGGGGCGCTCGTCCAGATCGACGGAGATGGTGGTGCGGACCGTACAGCGGGCGGCCAGTGAGGACAGGGCGGGGCCGAGGCCGCGGTCGGTGAGGATGGCGGGGTGGATGCCGCGGGCGAGGTCGCGGAGTTCTTGGAGGGCTATTTTCACTTCGCCGTGGGCTTCGTCGACCATTTTGGCGGCGGCTTCGGGGTCTTCGGTGAGTTTTTCCTTGGCGAGGCCGAGGTCCATGGCGAGGGCGACGAGGCGGGCCTGGGCTCCGTCGTGCAGGTCGCGTTCGATGCGGCGCAGGTCGGCGGCGGCGGTGTCGACCACGACGCCGCGATCCGACTCCAGCTCCGCGATGCGCCGCTCCAACTCGTCGGAGGGCGAGAGCAGCCCGCGCACCATCGCCCGGTCCACATGGGCCAGGCCGCGCGCCACCCACGGCAGCACCGGCCAGGCGACGAACAGGCCGACCAGCGTGACGGTGAAGGTCAGCACGTCCCACGGCAGACGTACGAGCAGGTAGAGCGTGTGCCGCCAGCCGACGGTGTCCTTCAGGCTCGTCCACAACCAGGGGAAGAAGCCGCCGTGCGTGCGGTGCCGCAACGGGCTCGGCTCGTCGACGTGCACGTCGAGCAGCACCTGGGCGCGCCGCCGCTCGAACTTGCCGATCTGCCGGCTGCCGAGCAACCCGAGCGCCAGCATCGGCAGCCCCACGACGGTGATCGACAGGGCGACGCCGGTGGAGAACCAACTCGCCACGTAGACGAACCCGAACATGCCCACCGGCAGGTTGGTGAGCAGGTGCGCGATCTCGCGCCAGGTGGCGCCCGGAAACCCGAAGGCCGGCGGGCGCGGCAGCCGGTCCTGGTCTTCGACGGTCTCGGTGGGCCCGGTCGTGGCCCCGGCCGCCCGGCCGGGCTCGGTGGCGGTCGAGGCGGGGCGCGCGGCTTCGTGGCCCGCGCCCGGCGCGGGGTGACGACGAGCGGTGGTGGCGCGGCCGTCGGTCTGGGTGCCGGGGGCGGTGCCGGCGGACGTGGCACCGGACACATTCACAGGTGAATCGGCCGCAGGTCTGGCGTTCATACCCCAAGCCTGCCGGGCCAAGTCCCCAAAAGGCCATGGGGAAAGTCCACCCGGCGACCTGGGGATAACCCCACCCCCTGTGGACAGGCTGGCCATCGGGGTGCGCGCAGGGCCTAGACTCCCGTCCGTATGGATCGCCGGTACCGCCTCTGCGGAAAGCGGCGGTGAGCTGGGCGGCAAGCATCCACCAGGCCGAAGAGCGGCAGAGGGAGCGAGGGACGGACGTGACGTATGTGACGGACGTGCCGGAGATGGCGGTCGCGCCCGCCGGCGGGCCCCCGGGCCACGGGGCGGTCCCCGCCGCGGACACCCCCACCCAGTGGGCCGCCGCGTACTTCGACGGCTACTCGACCGTCGGTCTCCTCGCGGTCGTCGGCGTCCTCTTCCTGACCGTCGCCTTCGTGGGCGGCCGGCTGCTGCGCCCCGTGGTGCCGACGCCGGAGAAGCTGCTCACCTACGAGTGCGGCGTGGACCCGGTCGGCGAGGGCTGGGCACACACCCAGGTGCGCTACTACGTGTACGCCTTCCTGTACGTGATCTTCGCGGTGGACTCGATCTTCCTCTTCCCCTGGGCGACCGTCTTCGCCGAACCCGGCTTCGGCGGCACCACCCTGGTGGAGATGTTCGTCTTCCTCGGCTTCCTGACCGTCGGCCTGTTGTACGCATGGAAGAAGGGCGTCCTCGAATGGACGTGACCCCCCGGACGACCCCCGTGGACCTGCCCACGCCCACGGTCGCGCGACCCGCTGACGCCGTGCGTGGCGCGAGCCGGCTCGGCCCGCTGGCCCGGCTGGCACCCGAACCGATGAAGGTCATCCTCAACTGGGGCCGCCGCTACAGCCTCTGGGTCTTCAACTTCGGCCTGGCCTGCTGCGCGATCGAGTTCATCGCCGCGTCGATGGCCCGACACGACTTCATCCGGCTCGGCGTGATCCCCTTCGCGCCGGGGCCGCGCCAAGCCGACCTCATGCTCGTCTCGGGCACGGTGACGGACAAGATGGCGCCCGCCATCAAGCGGCTGTACGAGCAGATGCCCGAGCCGAAGTACGTGATCTCCTTCGGCGCCTGCTCCAACTGCGGCGGCCCGTACTGGGACTCGTACTCCGTCACCAAGGGCGTCGACCAGATCATCCCCGTCGACGTGTACGTGCCGGGCTGCCCGCCCCGGCCCGAGGCGCTCCTCCAGGGCATCCTCAAGCTCCAGGAGAAGATCGCCGACGAGTCGCTGGCGGGCCGCTACCCGCACGGCCCCGCGCCGCGCCCCTCCACCGACGCGCTGCGCAGCTCGCTGGTGCCGGCGCCGGAGCGGCGGGAGCCGACCGGGGAGGACGCGCGATGAGCACGCCGGACGATCCCGGGCGGGCCGCGGACGCGGTCAGCGCGGGCGACGCGGCCACGGCCCGAGCCGCCGCCGACGGCGGGGACGCCGTGGGCGGTACGGGGACCAGTCCCGAGCCGGCGGCGCCGGTGGGCTGGCTGCCGCGCTCCGCGGAGGACCTGTTCGGCGCCGGCGCGCGCGCCGAGGAGACCTACGAGCTGCTGACCGTCGACGTGCCGGCCGAGTCCTGGATCCCCGCGCTCCAGGCCGCCCGCACCGAGCTGGGTTGCACCTACTTCGACTGGCTGAGCGCGGTGGACGAGCCGGGCACGGGCCTGCGCGTCGCCGCGCACGTCGCCGCCCTGCCCACCGCCGACGCGGTGGCCCGGGCGGAGCGCGCCGCGAGCGCCGGCGCGCAGGACGGCGCTGAGCTGCCCGAGCACGCGCCGGGCGGCGCCGAGCCGGCCGGCCCCACGGGGCTGCGGCGGCTGCTGGTCCGTACGACCGTTCCGCACGACGCGCCGACGCTGCCCACGGCCATCGACGTCTACCCGGGCGCCGCCTGGCACGAGCGCGAGACGCACGAGATGTTCGGCGTCGACTTCACCGACCACCCGAACCTGGTGCCGCTGCTGCTGCCCGACGGGTTCGAGGGCCACCCGCTGCGCAAGGACTTCGTGCTGGCGGCGCGGGTCGCCAAGGCGTGGCCGGGCGCCAAGGAGCCGGGGGAGTCCGACCACGGCGGGCCCAAGCGGCGGCAGATGCTGCCGCCCGGCGTGCCCGACCCCAACGACTGGGGCCCGCTCAAGGGCCAGCTCCCGCCCGCGCCGGCCCGCCCGGCGCGCGGCGCACGCGCGGCGGGCGGACCGGCCGCCAAGGGCGACCGCCCGGTCCGGCGCACCCGCTCGGTGAGCGCCGGCTCGGCCAGTCAACAGGCCGCGACCGACGCCCAGGGCGCCCAGGGCGCCGCCGTCGAGCCGGGCCCGGAGGGTGCCGCGCAAGCCGGCGCGCCCGCCGCGCGCCCGCCCCGGCGCGCCCGGAGCGCGAGCGCCGGTTCGGCCAGCCAGCGAGCCGCGGGCGAGGAGCACGCCGGCGCGGACGAGGCCGCGACCCCCGCGGCGCGCCCCGCCCGGCGGACCCCCGACGCCCCGTGGCACGACGCCCGCCCGGCAACCGACACGCCGTCGGTAAGTCGGGAACGCCCGGCCGCCCCGCGCGCCACCACGCCCGCCCCGGACACCGAGGCCACGCCCGCCTCGGCCCCCGAGGTCCCCGCGGCCACGCCCGCCCCGGACCCCGAGACGCCGCCGGCCGCGCCCGCCGCAGCCGGTGAACAGGCGGCTCCGGCCGCGTCCACCGAGGCGGGCGGCGCGGATGGACCCGAGCCCGCGACCCCGTCCGAACCGGAGGCCAAGGCCGCGACCGAGGCCGAGAGCGCGTCCGAGCCGGCGCCCGCACCCGGGGGCGAGAGCGAGTCCGGGCCCGAGGCCGAGGCCGAGCCCGGGGGAGAATCCGCGCCTGGGAACGGGTCCGCGGACCGTGACGGACGGGCTGACGGAGGCGACGCGTGAACGACACCCTCGAAGTCGCGCTGCGACTGCTCGCCGTCTTCGTGATCTTCCTGGTGCTCCCGCTGGTCATCGGCCAGACCGAGCACAAGGTCATGGCCCACATGCAAGGGCGCCTCGGACCCATGTACGCCGGCGGCTTCCACGGCTGGGCCCAGCTCGTCGCGGACGGCGTGAAGTTCGCGCAGAAGGAGGACGTCGTCCCGGCCAACGCCGACCGACGCGTCTTCCAGCTCGCGCCCGCCGTCGCGCTGCTGCCGTACCTGCTGGTGCTCGTCGCCATCCCGATCGGCCCCGACAACGCCGTCGGCGAGGCCATCGACGCGGGCATCTTCTTCGTCCTCGCGGTGATGGGCGTCGGCGTGCTCGGCTCCCTCATGGCGGGATGGGCGTCGGCCAACAAGTTCTCCCTCCTGGGCGGCCTGCGCACCGCGGCCCAGCTCCTGGCGTACGAACTGCCGATGCTGCTCACCGCCGCCTCGGTGGCCATGGCCGCCGGCACGGTCTCGCTGCCCGGCATGCTCGACGCCTTCGAGTGGTGGTGGGTGCCGTGGCAGATCGTGGGCGGCGTGGTGTTCTTCGTCGCCGGCCTCGCCGAACTGCAACGGCCGCCCTTCGACGCCCCGGTGGCCGACTCCGAGATCATCTTCGGCGCGTACACGGAGTACACCGGCCTGCGCTTCGCGCTGTTCCTGCTCGCCGAGTACGCCGGGATCGTCGTGCTCTCGGGGCTGACGGCCGTGCTCTTCCTCGGCGGCTGGCACGGGCCCTTCGCCGACGAACTCGGCTGGCTGTGGACGCTGCTCAAGACGCTGGCCCTGGCGTTCGTCGTGATCTGGCTCCGCGCGACCTACCCGCGCCTGCGCGAGGACCAGTTGCAGAAGCTCGCCTGGACCGTACTCATCCCGCTCGCGCTGGCCCAGATCGCCCTGACCGGCGTGGTGAAGGTGGCGATTTCCTGATGGCACTGGACGACCTGGCGCAGAAGAAGTCCGGTTGGCCCGGCTCCGGCCTGGCCAAGGGGCTGGCCGTCACGCTGCGCACGATGACCCGCAAGACGCACACCGCGCAGTACCCCGACACGCTGCCCGAACTGCCGCCGCGCAGCCGCGGCGTCATCGGGCTGTTCGAGGAGAACTGCACGGTCTGCATGCTCTGCGCGCGCGAGTGCCCCGACTGGTGCATCTACATCGACTCCCACAAGGAGACGGTGCCCGCGGCCACCCCGGGCGGCCGAGAGCGCAGCCAGAACGTGCTCGACCGCTTCGCCATCGACTTCGCCCTGTGCATGTACTGCGGTATCTGCATCGAGGTGTGCCCCTTCGACGCGCTGTTCTGGTCGCCGGAGTTCGAGTACGCGGAGACCGACATCCGGGATCTGACCCATGAGCGGGACAAGCTCCGCGAGTGGATGTGGACCGTGCCCGAGCCGCCCGCGCTCGACCCCGGGGCCGAGGAGCCCAAGGAGATCGCCGCCGCGCGCAAGACGGCCGACAAGCTCGCCGCCGCGCAGGCGGCCGAGGCCGCGGCGGCAGCCGCGCCCGGCCCCTCGGACGCGCCCGGCCAACCCGGCGCTCCCGGTGCCCCGGGTGAGGGAGCGCCCTCATGACCCTCGCTGCGGGCCAGGGCTTCCTCTCGCCCACGGGCGTCGAGATCGCCTTCCTCCTCGTCGGCGTCGCGACGCTCGGCGCGGCCGTCATCACCGTCACCACCAAGCAACTCGTGCACGCGGCACTGTGGCTCGTGGTGGCCCTCGGCGGCCTGGCCGTCGAGTACCTGCTGCTCACGGCGGAGTTCATCGCCTGGGTGCAGGTGCTGATCTACGTCGGTTCCGTGGTCGTCCTCCTGCTGTTCGGGCTGATGCTGACCAAGGCGCCCATCGGGCGGTCACCGGACGCGGACTCCGGCAACCGGTGGGCCGCCCTCGCGGTGGCCCTCGCCGCCGCGGCCACCCTGGTGTGGGTGGTCGTGGACGCCTTCCGCTCCACCTGGATCGACCTGGACGAGGCCACGGCCGGCGCCGAGGCCGGGGCCGGCTCGACCCGGGTGACCGGCGAGTTCCTCTTCCGGCACTGGGTGCTGCCGTTCGAGGCGCTCTCCGTCCTGCTGCTCGCCGCGCTCGTCGGCGCCATCGTGCTCTCCCGCAGGGACCGCGAGGACCCCAAGGCCGGCGGCGGCACCGCCGGCCGCGGAGCCCGCCGGGGCGGCGGCACCGGCCCGTCGAGCGGCCGGTCCGGCCGCCGACCCGGCGTACGGACCACCGGAACCGGAGCGACCCGGATCGGCGCCGCCGGCACCGGCACCGCGGCATCCGGCGCGCCGGCACCCCGAGCCTCGGCAGGCCGGACCCCCACCGGTGCGCGGGGCAACGCCGCCGGTCGGGCCCCCGCCGACCGCGACACCGCCGCCCCCCGTGCCCACGCCCCCGGCGCCGCCGCGACCGACCCCGCGGTGAGCGGGCCCGCCGTCACCGAGCCCGTCGAACCCACCAGCTCCGCCGGCGACGACGCTGCCGAGCGCGCCCCCAGGGAGGGCACCAGCTGATGCACCTCGTCTATCCCGCCGTGCTCGCCGCCCTCCTCTTCTGCGTCGGCCTCTACGGCGTACTCGCCCGGCGCAACGCGATCCTGGTCCTGATGTCCGTCGAGCTGATGCTCAACGCCGTCAACCTCAACCTGGTCGCCTTCGACGTCTGGCTCCGCGACACCCTGCACGCGGGCCAGGCGCTCACCCTGTTCACCATCGCCATCGCCGCCGCCGAGATCGGCATCGGCCTGTCCATCGTGCTGCTCGTCTACCGCAACCGCGGCACCTCCGATGTCGACAGGCTGCGCGACCTCGCCGACGTCCCCACCGCTGCCGACAGCATGCCAGGCACCACTGACAACGCCCCCGACGTCGCCGACGGCAAGCGTCTGACCAGCGGAGAGGCCGCCGCGTGACGACCACGACCACCGCCGCCCTCGTCCCCCTGCTGCCCTTCCTGGGCGCCGTCGCGGGGCTGTCGTGTGGCCGCCGCGCCCCCGGCTTCGTCCGGCCGCTGGCCGTGCTGCCCACGCTCGCCGCCGCCGTGCTCGCCGTCGTCGTGGCCGTCCGGCAGGGCGGCGACGCGCCGATCGACGCGGCCACCAAGCTCACCGACACCGGCTCGATCCCGATCGACCTCGCGCTGCACGTCGACGGCTTCGCCGCGCTCGTCGCCATCCTGGTCGCCACCGTCGCCACCTGCGTCCAGAGCTTCTCCGTCGGCTACCTGCGCACCGACCCGCGCTACCCCTCGTACGCCGCGCTCGTCTCCCTCTTCACCTCCGCGATGCTGCTCGTCGTCTACTCCGACGACCTGATCGTGCTGCTCGTCGGCTGGGAGGTCATGGGCATCTGCTCGTACTTCCTGGTCGGGCACTACTGGGAGACGGCCGCCGCGCGCTCGGCCTCGCTCAAGGCGTTCCTGGTCACCAAGCTCGGCGACGTGCCGTTCCTGATCGGCATCTTCGCGCTGGCGGCCGACGCCGGGACGTTCCGGATCAGCGAGATCTACGCCGCTCTGACCGGCGGCGGCCACACGCTCGACCACCCGACGGTCATCGCGCTGCTGCTGCTCGCCGGCGTCGCGGGCAAGTCGGCCCAGTTCCCGCTGCACACCTGGCTGCCGGACGCGATGGCCGGCCCGACCCCGGTCTCCGCGCTGATCCATGCCGCGACGATGGTCGCGGCCGGCGTCTACTTCATCGCCCGGCTGCTGCCCGTGTTCGCCGCGTCCGCCGCCGCGCTGGCCGTCCTCGCCGTCATGGCCGCCGTCACGATGGTGGGCTCCGCGCTCGCCGCGCTCGCCCAGGACGACATCAAACGCGTGCTGGCCTACTCGACCGTCGGCCAACTCGGCTACATGACCGGCGCGCTGGCCGTCGGCGACCGTGGCGCCGCCGTGTTCCACCTGATGTCGCACGGCGCGTTCAAGGCCCTGCTCTTCCTCGGCGCGGGCGTCATCATCCACGCCGCCGGCACCAACTCGCTCGCCGCCATGTCCCGGATGGGCGGCCTCGCACGCCGCATCCCCGACGCGTACTGGACGATGAGCGTCGCGCTGCTCGCGCTCGCCGCGATCCCGCCGTTCGCCGGTTTCTTCTCCAAGGAGGCGGTGCTCGGCGCGGCCGAGTCCGTCGCCACCGGGCACGGCGCCACCGAGCCCGCGTACGACGTGCCCGGCGCCGTCGGCTGGGTCGTGCTCGTCGCCGGCCTGGTGACGGCCCTGCTCACCGCCGGGTACGCCACCCGGCTGTGGCTCCTCGCCTTCCGCGGCAGCGGCCCCGAGGCGCCCGACCACGGCAAGCAGCCGCTCGCCATGAACGTCGTGCTGTGGGTCCTGTTCGTGCCGGCCGCCGGGCTCGGGGTGGCCACCGGCCACCTCCCGAGCTGGTTCGACGACCACTCGCTCGACCCGACCCTCGCCACCTCCGTCCTCGGCACCGGCTTCGCCCTGGTCGGCGGCATCATGACGTACGCGACCTGGCGGCACACCACCGCGCTCGCCGGCCGGCCCCCGCTCGGCGCCGTCGCCGCGCACCCGCGGGCCGAGCCCGCCGTCTCCGAGGCCGAGGCCATCGCCAGCCACGAGCCCGCCTACGGCAGCATCGCCTCCGCGCCCGATCCGGCCGACCCCGGCCGGCTCCTGCTCGGCCCGCTGCACCGGCACGCGGCGGTCGGCTTCCACCTGGACGCGATCTACGCGGCGGCCTTCGTCCGCCCCGTACGCGCCGCCGCCCGCCTCGTCCGCTTCCTCGACCGCGAGGTCGTCGAGACGTACGTCAGGGGCGCCGCCACCGCGCCCGGGCTGCTGGGCGCGGCCGTCCGCAGGACGCAGACCGGCAACGTCCAGACGTACCTGAGTGCGCTGCTCGCCGGCTCGCTGGTGCTCGTCGTCGCCGTCGTCGTCACCGCGACGGGAGGCTGAACCATGCCGCTTCCCCCGTACGCCGCCACGCCCCAAGCCGCCGGCCGTCACCCGTACGGCGTAGCCGCGCCGGGTCCGTCTTCCGCCCCGCCCGGACGCCGTCCGCTGCCCGGCTCGATCGCGCGCGCCGCACAGCCGGCCGACCGGCCCGGCCCGCTCCGGGCCGACCGCCACCCGGCCGCCACCCCGAGGAGCCTTTGAGGTGAGTCAGAACGTGATGCAACTCCTCCTCGCGGCCATCGTCGTCCTCCCCCTGCTCGGCGCGGTCGCCGCGCTGTTGCCCGCCCCGCCCGGACTGCGCGGGCGCGACCCCGAGCAGGCCGTGCTGCGGCACGGCGTCACCGTCACCGGACTGGTCCTCGTCCTGTCCGTCGCCCTCGCGATCGGCTTCGACTACGACCGCGCCGAGGCGATGCAGGCCACCACCGACGTCCGGTGGATCCCGGCCCTGGATATCCGCGTCCACCTGGGCATCGACGGCATCTCGCTCCCCCTGCTCGTCATGACCGCGCTGCTCACCTTCCTCTGCGCGCTCTACAGCTACTTCCGGATGCCCCCGGGCGGCTCCCCGACGGCGTTCGTCGCGCTGCTCCTGGTCCTGGAGGCCGGCACGCTCGCCACCTTCGCCGTCCTGGACCTGATCCTCTTCTTCCTCGCGTTCGAGATGGTGCTCATCCCGATGTACTTCCTGATCGCCCGCTGGGGCGGCCAGGAGAACACGGCGGGCGCCACTCCCACCGCGGCCGACGCCCCGGCCGGCTCCGACGCCCCGGCCGGCAGCGACCGCGAGCGGGCCGCCTGGCGTTTCATCCTCTACACGCTGCTCGGTTCCGTCGTCATGCTGCTCGGCCTCCTCCTCATCGGCCTCAAGGGCGGCACCTTCGACATGGTGGCACTCGCCTCTGACAACGGGGCCGGGCTCAGCCACTCCACGCAGGTCATCGCCGTGCTCGCGATCGGCGTCGGGCTCGCGGTGAAGGCCCCGATGTGGCCGCTGCACAGTTGGCTGCCCGACGCGCACACCGCGGCCCCCACCGTGGGCTCCGTCCTCCTGGCCGGCGTGCTGCTGAAGATGGGCACCTACGGCCTCGTCCGCATCGCGCTCCCGATGGCCCCCGACGGCGCCCACACCCTCGCGCCGTACCTCGCCGCCTTCGCCGTCGTTGGCATCCTCTACGGCTCCCTCGCCTGCCTCGCCCTGGCCCTGCCCACCTCGGACCGCGGCGACGGGCTCGGCCCCGCCGCCGCGCTGACCCCCGCCCGCCCCAAGGCCGACCTCAAGCGCCTCATCGCCTACTCCTCGGTCGGCCACATGGGCTTCGTCCTCCTCGGCATCGCCACCCTCACGCCGACCGGCGTCAACGGCGCGCTGTTCGCCAACATCGCGCACGGCCTCATCACCGGCCTGCTGTTCTTCCTGGTCGGGGCCCTCAAGGAGCGCTTCGGCAGCACCGACCTCGACCAGCTCGCGGGCGGCGCGCGCGCCTCGGGCGCCGCGCTGTACGGCAGGGCTCCGCGCCTCGGCGGCCTGCTGGCCTTCGGCGCCGTCGCCTCGCTCGGCCTGCCCGGCCTCGCCGGCTTCTGGGGCGAGATGCTGGCCATGTTCGGCGCGTACGAGCCGGCGGACGGCCTCAGCCGCCCCGCCTACCTCACCTTCCTCGCACTCGCCGGCCTCGGCACCCTGCTGACCGCCGCGTACCTGCTGATCGTGGTGCGGCGCGTGTGCATGGGCGAGCCCGCCGCCGGCGGCGCCCTCGCCACGGCCGGCGCCCCGGCGCCGGACGGCACGCCCTCCACGGCGGTCCCGGCCGCCGTCGGCGCCCCCACGGCGGCGAACGGTACGACCCGTGCGGCCGAGACCCCGCCCGCCGCCGCGCCCACCGACACGGCACCGTCCGACCCCGGCTCGCCCGGCCCCGCGTCGCCCGCCGCCGTGGCGACCGTCGGGAGCCCGCGCCGCGATGACGCGATCGCCGACGTCCAGGGCCACGAACTCGCCGCCTGGACGCCGCTCGTCGTCCTCACCGTCCTCGCCGGGCTCTGGCCCGCGGCCCTGCTGGGGCTGACCGACCCGGCCGTGCAGCACCTCCTCGGAGGCGGGAGCTGATGAACACCACCGCCGCGAGCGCCGTCCAGTCCATCGACTGGCTGGCCATCGCCCCGCCCACCCTCACCGCCGTCGTCGGCCTCGTCGTGCTGGTCGCCGACCTGTTCCTGGCCGAACGGCACAAGCCGCTGCTCGGCTGGGTCTCGATCGCCGGGCTCGCCGTCGCCGGACTGTCCCTGCTGCCGCTGCGGGGCGGCGACAAGGCGACGTTCTGCCTGGTCTCCGACGGTGACGTGTGCAGCTACGTCGCCGACGACTTCACCGTCGCCATCCAGCTCCTGGTACTCGGCGGGGCACTCCTGACCGCCCTCCTTTCGCTGCACACCGTGGCGGAACAGAAGCTTCCGGCCGGCGAGTACTGGTTCCTGCTGCTGTCCTCCGCCGCCGGCGCGGCACTGCTGCCCGCCTCCCGCGACCTGGCCACCCTCGTCATCGCCCTCGAGGTCGCCTCCCTCCCGGCCTTCGCCCTGGTCGGCCTGCGCCGGGACGACCGCCGCTCCTCCGAGGCGGCGCTCAAGTTCTTCCTCTCCTCGGTCGCGGCCACCGCGGTCACACTGCTCGGCGTGAGCTTCGTCTACGCCACCACCGGCAGCATGCACGTCGCCCGCGTCGCCGACGGCCTCACCCACGTCGACCCGCGCCTGGAAACCCTCGCGCAGACGGGCGTGGCCCTCACCCTGATCGGCTTCGCCTTCAAGACGGCGGCCGTCCCCTTCCACTTCTGGGTCCCCGACACCTACGTCGGCGCACCGCTACCGATCGCCGCCTACCTCTCCGTCATCGGCAAGGCCGTCGGCTTCACCGGCCTGATCGTCGTGACCGTCCGCGCCTTCCCCTCCTACGCGGACGTGTGGGGGCCGGCGACCGCCGTGCTGGCCGCGCTCACGATGACCGTGGGCAACGTGGCCGCGCTGCGCCAGCGCCCCGACCACGCGCGCAGCGCCGTACGCCTGCTGGCCTGGTCCTCCGTCGGCCAGGCCGGCTATCTGCTGGTCCCCATCGCCGCGGCCGGCTACGCCGACTCCGCCGCCGACGCGGAACACGCCATCGGCGCCACGGTCGCCTACGCGCTGATGTACGCCGCGGTCAACCTCGGGGCGTTCGCCGTGGTGGCGCTCGTGGCCCACGCCGCGACCCGTCCCGGGGCCAGCACGGGCCTGCGCCTCACGGACCACCGCTCCCTGTACGCCACCCGCCCGCTGGCCGCCCTCGCGCTCGGCTTCTTCCTGCTTTGCCTGGCCGGCCTGCCGCCGGGCGTGATCGGCCTGTTCGCCAAGGTGGCCGTCTTCTCCGCGGTGGTCGACGCGGGCCTGGGCTGGCTCGCCGTCGTCATGGCGGTGAACGTCGTGATCGCGCTCTACTACTACCTCCAGTGGACGGCCGCCCTCTTCCGCGCGCCCGCCCCCGCCGAGGCCCCGGCCACCGCTACCCCCGCCCCGGGCTCCGGCCAGCCGGCCGCCTCCACCTCGGACGCCGCCGCCGACTCCGGCGCACCGTCCGGGCCCGGCCCGGAAGCCGGCGCGCTCGCGGTACGCACGGCGGCCCCGGCCGGCGAACGCGCCCGCGCTACGGACGCCACGACGGACGGCGCCCGGCCCCGGGTCCCCGCCTCGCTGACCGCCACGGTCGCCCTGACCACCGTGATCGGCGTCGCCCTGTCCGGCGCCCCGCAGCTCGTGCTGCACTTCGCCTCCGGGACCCTCTTCTAACCCGCACGGCCCCCGCACCCCACGGCCCCGCCCGGCCCCACCGTCACCCGGCTGACCTGCCGCGATGCCGGTGAACTGGGCAGGCCGCACGCCGAGCCGCCCGCCCGCGGCCCACGCCAGCGCCCCGCCGCGTCCCGGCGGGGCCGCTGTCCGCACCCCCGGCACAAGGGAACTAGCCCCTCTCATCTGGCGTTGACCAGTGATGGAGGGTCCACTGAAAGCTGGAGAAACCGCGAAAGGGTTCCCCCTGCCGTACCACTTGGAGGGCGTACCGTGCACCGCCGGCACAATGGGCTCAAGACCGCCGTACTCCTCGGGGGACTGTCCGCACTCATCATCGCCTTCGGTGGGATGTTCGGCCGCACGGGACTGATCATCGCCGTCCTCGTCGCGCTCGGCACCAACGCGTACGCGTACTGGAACAGCGACAAGCTGGCCCTGCGGGCGATGCGGGCCCGCCCGGTCAGCGAGTTCGAGGCGCCCCAGCTCTACCGCATGGTCCGGGAGCTGTCCACGGCCGCGCGACAGCCGATGCCCCGGCTGTACCTCTCGCCCACCGACGCCCCGAACGCCTTCGCCACCGGCCGCAACCCGCGCAACGCGGCTGTGTGCTGCACCGACGGCATCCTCCGGCTGCTGAACGAGCGCGAGCTGCGCGGCGTCATCGGCCACGAGCTGAGCCACGTCTACAACCGCGACATCCTCATCTCCTCCATCGCGGGCGCCCTCGCGAGCGTGGTGATGTTCCTGGTCAACTTCGCCTGGCTGATCCCCATCGGCCGATCCGACGACGACGACGGCCCCGGCTTCCTCGGCATGCTGCTGATCATGATCCTCGGCCCGCTGGCCGCCTCCGTCATCCAGCTCGCGGTCAGCCGCTCGCGCGAGTACGAGGCCGACGCGTCGGGCGCCCAGCTCACCGGCGACCCGATGGCCCTCGCGAGCGCCCTGCGGAAGCTGGAAGCGGGCACGAAGGCGCTCCCGCTGCCGCCGGAGCCACGGCTGGAGACCGCGAGCCACATGATGATCGCGAACCCCTTCCGCCCGGGCGCCGGCATGGCCAAGCTCTTCTCGACCCACCCACCCATGGCGGAGCGCATCAGCCGCCTCGAGAAAATGGCGGGACACTAACCCGATGAAGACGATCCTGAACGTCATCTGGCTGGTCCTGTCCGGCTTCTGGTTGGCCTGCGCGTACGTCCTGGCGGGCCTCATCCTGTGCATCACGATCATCGGCATCCCCTTCGGCATCGCCTCCTTCCGCATCGCCCGCTTCGCGCTGTGGCCCTTCGGCTACACCGCCGTCGAGCGACGCGACGCCGGCGCCCCGTCCTGCGTCGGCAACGTCCTCTGGCTGCTCCTCGCCGGCTGGTGGCTCGCGCTCAGCCACGTCGTGACGGGCCTCCTGCTCTGCGTCACGATCATCGGCATCCCGCTGGGCGTGGCCAACTTCAAGCTGATCCCGGTCTCACTGACCCCCCTGGGCCGGGACATCGTCCCGACGGACCAGCCCTTCGCCGCCCGCTGATCGGCCCCGACACGACGTCGGGCCGACCTCCGCCGACCGGCCTGGCCCCGGCACCTGACCGCCCGGCGCGCGGCTACGCGCCGGGTGCCGGGCCACCTCGCTCAGACGCGGTCACTGACGGGAACGCGGGCGTGGACGCTGACGTAGGCGTAGACGCGGGAGTGGACGCGGGTGTGGGTGTGGGCACGGTCTCAGCCCGCGTCCCAGGCCCGGGCTGGGGCCGTATCGCCTGGTGCAGCCGCGCGGCGACCTCGAGCAACTCGGCGCGGAACGCCTCCCGCGTGCTGCCCCGGGTCTTCACTGCATGGCAGTTCGGGCACAGCGCGACCATCTGCGAGGGGTGGTCGCGCCCGTCCGCGGTGATCTCCACGACGTGATCGACCTCAAGTATCGGCTGGCCAGCGTCCGTCCGATCGTCCGGCTGACCGGGACAACGCGGGTTCTCGCAACGCCCTCCGCAGCGCAGCAGGACGGCCTCCCGGGCCGGGGCGGAGCGCAGTGGCCGCTGGCTCTGTCGCGGAACGCGCCGGCCGTGTCGCGTCGCCTCGTCGCGCTCGACCGACCGGCACAGCCGGTCGTACTGCGCCGCGACCCGCGCGGCGTGCGGAACCTCGCCGTCCGCGCCGGCGGGCGCGTGCGTGGCCTCCTCGTCGAGCCCGACATCGATGAGCAGCGCGCGAACGGCTTGCGGGTCCACGCCGTCGAAGTAGGTGAGCAACGTGCCGACGGCGCGGGCGCGGTCCGATGCGGAATCCCGCATCCGCTCGTACACGGGAAGCGACAGGCCCGTACGCGGCTGGTGGGTCGCGAACCACCGCGCGATGTTGTTGTCGCCGTGCGCGCTCGGCACCGGGCCGCGGTGGTCGTGCATGTCCCACAGGCCGGCGCGATGCAGGGCGGCGGCGGGATAGTCGGGGCGCGGTCGCTCACCCCGCGCGCCGTGCTGCGAGAGCAGCCGCCCCACCTCGCGCTCGGTCGTGCTCCACGTATCGAGACGCGAGTCGCCACGCCGGGCCCGCCCGACGGCCCACAGCAGCAGGATCGGCTGGTAGAGCGCTGGGCCCTGGCGGGTCGACCGCATCCGCAGATCGGCTATGGCCGCCTCGAACGCGCTGTACTCCAGGCCAGGCCCCCGCTCCCCGTCGTCCTGCCCGGCCCCCGTGTCGACCACCGCGAACCCGAGCTGCCGCAGCAGCGAGCCCACGGTCGCCACCCCGCCGGAGAACTCCTCCGCCGCCAGGGCCGACCGCCCCGGCAGATGCCCGTGCGCGGCGCCGACGATCGCCTTGGAGTCGTACAGCTTCCCCTCGTACGAAAGCCGCAGCCGACGCGCCTCCCCGAACCCGTACGCACGCAGGAAGGCGTCCCGACCGAGCCGGTCGCACTCCTCGATGGCGCGGAGCACCTCCACGCGTGTGATGTCTCGCAAGGCCATGCACGCACGGTAAGCGACGGCACTGACAATCAGCCGGGGCCGGGGCCGGGGCCGGGGCCGGGGGTGGAGGGAGACGGGGGGCCGGCGGGAGGCGCGGGAGCCGGTGGGCGCGGGGCGCGGTCATCACCCGCCCACGGAGCGGGCGCGGCGACCGGTCCCGGGCGCTGAACGCCCACCGTGGTCTCGCCCCGCCCGCGCCCGGGGCGCCGGGCTGCCGCGGGTCGACCTCCGACCGGCGGCAGCCTGGCGACGAAGAGACGCCGGTTACCGGTAGTTCACGAACTGCAGCGCGAAGTCGAGGTCCTTGCCCTTGAGGAGCGCCTGCACGGCCTGCAGGTCGTCGCGGCTCTTGGAGGAGACCCGCAGCTCGTCGCCCTGGACCTGCGCCTTGACGCCCTTCGGGCCCTCGTCACGGATGATCTTGGCGACCTTCTTGGCGTTGTCCTGCGAGATCCCCTCCTGCAACGAGGCGAAGATCTTGTACTCCTTGCCGGACGCCTGCGGCTCGCCCGCGTCCAGCGCCTTCAGCGAGATCCCACGCTTGACCAGCTTCGTCTCGAAGATGTCGAGAACGGCCTTCACCCGCTCCTCGGCGTTGGCCCGCATCTCGATCTTCTCGCCCGACCAGGCGATCGACGCGTCGACGCCCTTGAAGTCATAGCGCTGCGCGATCTCCTTGGCGGCCTGGTTGAGCGCGTTGTCGACCTCCTGCCGCTCGACCTTCGAGACGATGTCGAAACTGGAGTCGGCCATGTTGAGTTGGCTCCTCGTACGTAGATCCGTCAGGGAAGCGGCCCAGCAGGCCGCGCTGCCAGCCTAGCTACCTCGGCCACGCTCCAGCGGCGATCAACCCGGTGGCGGACCACCCCCCGGCATCGGGTATGGTTTATGTCGTTGCCAGGGAGCCCCAAGCAATCTCAGCAAAGGGCGGAATTCTTGGCTACATCCCAGGCGGTGTGCCCGAGTGGCCAATGGGAGCGGACTGTAAATCCGTCGGCTTAGCCTACCCAGGTTCGAATCCTGGCGCCGCCACGCACTGGGAGACGGCCCCTGATCTGCGGAAACGCGGATTGGGGGCCGTTTTTGTTGCGAGCGGTGAGTGGGGCGTAGTGCCTCGCTGCCCCGATGCCCGCACGTTCTCGACCAGCGCTTATGGACGGGGCCTGGACGCGACGTCGATAGTGAGCCCGCGGTGACGTCCAGGTGGGGCAGGGTATGTGCGTGTTCCGTGTCTGGCGCTCGCGCGGTCGGTGTCCGTTCGCCCGTCGCCGGAAGCGAGCGGAGAGCGGACAATCACCGGCGTCGATGTGCGGCACCCCGCCGTTGCTTCTCGCTGCGATCGCGCGGTGGTGATGGTCTGTAGCCCCCTTCTCGGTGGCCTGCTTCTCGTGCCTTGACCGCTTCGGATGAAGCGCTGCGGCACTGATGCGACCGCTGAATGGAGTGCGTTGTTGAGGTGCCGGCAGTGGCGCTATATGAATTTCGAAGCCGGCAGGTTCGTAGTCGTGAGCAGGCGGGCGAATGACGAGATGAATTGACCGGCCGATGACTTCGGCGAGCGAAAGCCCACCCATCAAGCCCGATGTCTCCCCGCCGGCGCGTGAACCCGCACCGCATAGCGGGAGAAGCGGGCGATGAGGGCGCCGATGGCGCCGCCGAGGGTGTTGAAGAGGAGATCGTCTATGTCGACGGTGCGGCCCGCGGCCATGAGGAACTGCGTGGCCTCGATGGTGGCGCTGGCGAGCAGGCAGGAAAGCACTGCGGAAGTGGTGCCGAGTGAGGGGAAGGAAAACAGCAGCAGCGCCGCCAGGGGGGTGAACATGGCGGCGTTGGCGATCTGGAGGCGCACGATCATGTCGCGTTCTTCGGCGAAGAGGCCGGCGCCGCTGTGGCCGCTGGGCTGCCACATCCCCTCACCGGGAATCCAGGCGATCGCGTGGCCGCCGGTGCCCAGCGGCTGAGTGGGGGCCACCGTGGCCACCAGGGTGATGCCGGCCCACAGCAGGAGGAGGGCGCGCGCCGCGCGGGAAGCCCGGTCGCTGTCGCGGGCGAGCCACCGGGCGCCGGCGAGGCACAGTCCCACGGTTGCCGTGAGGAAAAGGGCAAGGGTTGCCGGGCTCACGTACAGCACGACCTGCCACATGCGCACTTCCTCGTAGGTATAGGGCCCTGGTGTGGTGGGCGTCGAGGCTGGGCTCCTGTTTCGGAGGTGCCCAGCCCGTTGAGCGGGTCAGGGGCAGCGCCACTTGGTGACGTACACCTTGTTCTTGTACTCCATCACGCCGCGAATGCACTCGTCCTTGTTGATCTCGTGTTTCTTGCGTAATTCGGCGACGCCGTTCTTCGTTTTCTTGGTGCCGAACCAAAGCTCCCAGGCGGTGATATCAGAGTTCTTGCGCTGCGATCCGAGCTTGACCTTGATCTCGCCGCCCTGGTGGCGCACGTACCTGACTCTCCAGGTGAAGGAGCCGGTTTTTCCGACCTTTCCACCCTTGATGCAGAGCGATCCCTTGGAGAGGTCTCCGCAGCCCGCCGGTGTCGCGCTCGCCGCTGGAGCGAACGTCACCGTGCTGCCGAGAATGGCCGCCAAGGCTATGGATATTCCGAGTGGGTGTACAGCGTGCATCTCCCCTCCCATTCGAATTGGCGTTTCGATATGCGTGGGAGTGGCCCTGGTGGGCCTTTATTACGCTACCAACTGGATACGGTCCATGTGGGAGATAAACGCGCCAAAGGGGCGTAAATGGGCGCTTCGCATGACGTATCGATTCTTCTTGTGTCGAAAAAGGACGCCGTTTGGTTCACCACGGGCGGCCCTGATGCCGGGTGCCGCGTCCCATCAGGGGCGGAGCCGTCGCGGAACGCTGTGGGGGCGTCGGCGGGGGCTCGGGTCGCTTGCCAACGGTGGCAAGGCTAGGGGTGCGCCACGCGCGTCATCGCCGGCCTCGTGGTGGCCGGGGCCGGCGCGTGGAGGGTGGCCGGCTCCGCCGGAGGTGCGGGGTCGCGTTCGGCTCAGGCGTCACATCCGCCTCGCGGGACCGCTCTGTCACGCCCCGCGTGCCTGAGGCGTCCCATCAGGCCCAGCGGCATCGCGGAGACTCGTACGCGCCAGCGGCCCAGGCAGCACCGCGGGCCTCAGCAGGCTGCCCGGGCGTCGCGGGCCCGGGCAGCGTCGCGGCGTGCGGCACACCGTGCGGGTCGTGTCCGATAACGCCTTGGAACGTCTTCCTCCGGACCGGAGGGACCAGGGCCGGGCCGGACGGGACCAGGGCTGGACCGGGCTGGACCAGGGCCGGGCCGGGCTGGACCAGGGCCGGGCCGTGGTCGGGCTGGACCGTCGTGCGGGGGTCCAGCCGGGCCCCAGCCCGGCCCGGCCTCTCGGTCAGCGTGCGGCTGCCGCCCGCACGGCTTCCGCGATCGGGGTGGTGCCGCCGATGAGTTCCAGGGTCCGGCCCGCGGTGGCCGGCTCGTCGAGGAGGGCGGCCAGGACCGCGGCCACGTCCTGCCGGGTGACCTCCGCCCGGCCCGTGGACTCGGCGAGGGTGACCAGGTCGGTGCCGGGGTCGTCGGTGAGGCGGCCGGGGCGCAGGATGGTCCAGTCGAGCGCGGAGCGGGCGCGTACGTCGGCGTCGGCCGCGCCCTTGGCGCGTAGGTACGCCGCGAAGACCGGGTCGGTGTCCGCGCTCGGCTCCCGGTCGGCGCCCATCGCGGAGACCACGATGAAGCGGCGTACGCCGGCGCGCTCGGCCGCGTCCGCGAAAAGGACCGCTGCCGCGTGGTCCACCGTCTGCTTGCGGTCCACGCCGCTGCCAGGGCCGGCTCCCGCCGCGAAGACCGCCGCGTCCGCACCCTCCAGATGCTGGGCCACCTCGGCGAGCGAGGCGTGTTCCAGATCGCACACGACGGGCTCCGCGCCCGCCGCCAGCAGGTCGCCCGCCTGCTCCGGCCTGCGGATGATCCCCGCGACCTCGTCCCCGCGCCCGGCGAGCAACCGCTCAAGCCGGAGCGCGATCTGACCGTGTCCACCAGCGATGACAATGCGCATGCCCTCGACCGTACGCCGGAGCGGCGTGCAACCATCGGCGCCACTCACGCGTCTCTTATCCGTCCCTGACCGGTTGTCGTGGATGTGTCCGTTCGCCGCGGCGCGTCGGTCGCGGGGTACGGACGCAGGGTTGGGCGGGTGCGGGGTCGCGCGGGCGCCACGCGCCCGCGTATCGCGATGGTGTGGGCGCCGCGGGGCGCGCGGGCTCGCGGTGCGCGTACGGCACCGCGTACGGCACCGCGTACGGCGCGGCACTCCGACACGGCACGCGGCACGGTGCGTACGGCACCGGCCCGAGCCGAAGTTGGGGGGTGAGCGTTGCGCACGGTGACCGATATCCGGGAGTCAACGACCTCCCGGGTACGTACCATCTGTGCGTCAGTCGTCTCGCGGTGGGGGCGCGGCGGTGCGGGGACGCACCGGCTCGCCGGCCGGGACACGTCATGATCCACGCGAGAACACACGTGGTCACCAAGGGGAGCGCGGGGGAGGGGCAGCCTCGCTCGTGCCGCCACGCAAGAGGAGCTTGCCATTACCGCCATCCGTAAGTCCCTGGTCGCTGTCGGCTGCACGGTCGCGCTCGCAGCCGGTTCCACTGCCTGCGGTAGCGAGGAAAACCTCTCCGCCGGGCAGCGCCTTTCGCGTGCCACCGACAACCTCGGTGAGCGGGACGCGATCTCCGTGCAGATGTCCTTCGACGCCACGCCCGAGAAGATGCGGCTGTTCGCCGAGGACTCGGACGACCCGATGCCGCCCGAGGTGGCCGAATTCCTGTCCAAGATGAAGGTGACGTTCTCCGCGAAGTCCGATAAGCCCCTGGAATCCTCAGGGGAGAAGGACATGACGAGCAGCCAGCTCAAGATATCGGGCCCCGGCGGGGACGTGGCCGAGTACCGGCTGGTGGACAAGACCGCGTACTACCGGCTGGACCTGCAGCAGTTCGCCAAGCTCAGCGGCGAGACGATGCCCTCGGCGGACGAGCTGAAGGGCCAGCTCCCCAAGGGCTTCGAGGCCGGTGAGGCGCTTCTCACCGGGAAGTGGATCAAGATCGAGGCGGCCGACCTCGAGAACCTCCGGCGCGACATGACGGACATGGCGAAGTCCGAGGGCGGCGCCGACGCGCCCACCGAGGACCCCACCCTGAGCCCGGAGACCAGCAAGAAGCTGCTGAACTCCATCCGGAACGCCTTCGCGGGCCAGGTCACCACCAAGGAGGCCGGCCGCAAGGACGGGGCTGACCACGTGTTGGCCACGGTGCCGGTGCGGCCGTTGGCCACGGCCATCGTGAACGGGCTGCGGCCGATCGCGAAGGAACTGCCCGGTGGCGAGAAGGAACTGCCGACCGAGAAGGACCTGAAGGACGTTCCCAACAACAAGGTCACGGTCGATTTCGCGGTCAAGGGCAGCGAACTCAGCGGCGCCACGGTGGACCTGACCGAATTCGACAACAAGCTCAAGAAGAAGCTGGCCGGTCAGGGTGACGGAAAGCTGCCGATGAACCTGTCGTTCGACGAGCCCGTCGACGTCAGCGCCCCGTCCGACGCCGTCAAGGTGGACGTCAAGCAGCTCATGATGGGCCTCGGCTCCCTCTTCACCGGCGGCCTGGGCGAGGACGACGCGGCCGGCGCCACCGACGACCCGTTCGGCGGCGACGGCTCCCTCGACGAGAGCTTCGCGGGCCTCGAGTAACCGCGACCAACCGTCAGATCAGTCCGTCCGGCAGGGGCGCCCGCCACGCGCGAGCGCCCCTGCCGGCGTTTTAGCGAGCGCGTTCCGCGCCGGCGCCGCCCCGGGGCGCGGCGCGCGGCGGCTAGTTCCGGGGTGGCTGGCGGCCGTCGCCCTGCGTCGTACGCGCCTGGCGGGGCAGGTCGAGCGCGACCACGGCGGCCGAGTCGCAGTACTCGCGCACCGCGCTGGTCCGCGCCACCACCCGGCCCCGGTGCACCACCAGGCGGCTGTACGCGAGCGAGAGGGCGCCGGCCACGCTCTCGCCGCGCACGGCCAGCAACTCCGCGGGGAACCCCGCCTCCACCCGCACCTCCGGCAGCCCCATGGCCGCCCTCGCCTGGCCACTGACCGCCTCGTACGCCTCCTCCGGGGTCAGCCCCTCGCGCGAGGCGAGCAGGAACCCGGCCTCCAGCGGGTCGCCGCGCCCCACCGGGTTGGCCGTGTCGCGCAGGGCGCCGCTGCCCGCGGCGACGCGTACGCCGGCGGCGCGCAGCAGCCGCACCGGCGCGCACGGCGAAACCGGCGAGCGCCGTTCCTCCAGCGCGCCGCACTCGGCCTGCGGCAGCGCGCACACCGTGATCCCGGCCGCGGCGAGCTGGTCGGCCGCCCGCGTGGCGAGCTGGCGCGGCAGCCGGGTGAGGCCGCCGCACGGGCCGAGCGTGACGCCGGGGCGCAGCCCGCCGGCCATCGCCGCGAAGCGGGCGAGCAGGGCCGGGTCGTCGCCGTCCAGGTGCAGGTCGACGGCGCAGCCGTGCTCGGCGGCCAGCGCCAGGACGGCCTCCACGTGGCCGGTCGGGTCGGGATCGAGGTCGGGGCAGCCGCCGATGACGCCGGCGCCCATCTTGACCGCGTCCCGCAGCATCGCGAGCCCCTCGGCCCCGGCGATCCCGGTCAGCGTGCGCGGCATGGCCACCGCCGAGACGTCGATGAGCCCACCCAGCGCCCTGCGGGCGAGCAGCACCGCCTCCAGCGCGCCGAGCCCCGACACGTCCCCGACGCGCACGTGGGTACGCAGCGCGGTCGCGCCATGGCCGAGTTGCAGCAGCGCGGCCTCGGTGGTGCGGCGCTGGACCTCGTCGGGGGCGTACGCGGCTGGGCCGTCCGCGTCGGCGGTGAGGGCGAGGTCACAGTGGGCGTGGGGTTCGGCGGGGGCGGGCAGCAGGAGGTAGCCGCTGAGGTCGACGCGGGCTCCGGGGGCGAGGCTGCCCGCGGTGCCCACCGCGTCGACGCGACCGCCGCTGAGCCGTACGTCGACGGTGCGCCCGTCCGCAAGCCGGGCGCCGCTGAGCAGCAGCGCGGTCGCGTCGGATGCCGCGCCGTCGTTTCTCGGGGGCTGCTGCGGCTGGCTGTCAGGCATCGCGCTCCTGTGAGTGGCGAGAAGTGCGGGCTGGGGGCGGTGACCTGCGGCGTCCGGCGGCCGGGCGGCCACGGGGCGAGTCGGGGACGGGTGCTGGGTTCCGGGCGGGAGCCAGCGCGGGCGACGGGGCGTGCGCGGGCGCGCGGGGGCGCGCTGCGCCAAGATCACTCGGTGCGCTCCGAGCCTAGGGCGCGGCCGGGACCGCTTCGAGGAGGAGCCGAATAGTCGTACCGGTGTGGTGCGGGAGGCATCCGCCAGCCGCCGCAGGGCGGGTGGATACGGATTTCACGATCGGCGGCAGAGCGTGTAATGTCTTCATCGCTCGCCCCAATAGCTCAGTCGGCAGAGCGTCTCCATGGTAAGGAGAAGGTCTACGGTTCGATTCCGTATTGGGGCTCTGATGTGTGAGGTTGCCTACCCGAGATAATCGGGTAGGTGCCACTCGCATCACAGCGGTGTAGCTCAGTCGGTAGAGCAAGCGGCTCATAATCGCTGTGTCACCGGTTCAAGTCCGGTCACCGCTACTGACAGTAGCCGATTGTGGGGTCGGTCCTTCGATCGGCTACTCTTTTCTGCGTTCATCCATCCGTCCCCTCGGGCTGATCCCCTGGGGCGGCCCCACGTTCAAGGAGCACTCACGTGGCTGCCACCGACGTCCGCCCGAAGATCACGCTGGCCTGCGTGGAGTGCAAGGAGCGGAACTACATCACCAAGAAGAACCGGCGTAACAACCCGGACCGTCTTGAGATGAAGAAGCACTGCCCTCGTTGCAACTCGCACACCGCGCACCGCGAGACGCGATAATTCAGGCTCGTTCACGAGGCCGCTCCCAGCCTGGGGGCGGCCTCGTGGCGTTCTACGTAAAGATCACGACAGTCGCAGGAGGTGCGAGCGATGCCGCTCGATGAGAGCTACGTCGGACGGGCCTATCCGCCCACCGAGCCGTACGAGGTGGGTCGCGAGAAGATCCGGGAGTTCGCCGAGGCGATCGGGGAGACGAACGGCGTCTACACCGACCCCACGGCCGCGCGGGCGCTCGGGCATCCCGACGTGATCGCCCCGCCGACTTTTGTGTTCTCCATCTCCTATCGCGCGGCGCACCAGGTCATTCACGACCCGCAACTCGGTCTCGACTACAACCGGGTCGTGCACGGCGATCAAGCCTTCAGCTACGTCCGCCCCGTGCGGGCGGGCGACTGCCTGTCGGTCACTTCCACCATTGAGTCGGTCAGAACCATGGCGGGTAACGACATCCTCGTCGTGCGCGGCGACGTGCACGATAAGAGCGGCGAACTCGTGGTGACCGCGCGCACGATGCTCGTGGCCCGTGGCGCTGACGGGAAGTGAGACAGATGACAGCGAAGATTTCGTACGACGAGGTCGAGGTCGGTACCGAACTGCCTGGCCAGTCCTTTCCGGTGACGCGTGAGACCCTCGTGCGCTACGCGGGGGCGTCCGGCGACTTCAATCCGATCCACTGGAACGAGAAGTTCGCCAAGGAGGTCGGGCTGCCGGACGTGATCGCGCACGGCATGTTCACCATGGCCTCCGCGATCCGTGTGGTGACCGACTGGGTCGGGGACCCGGCGGCCGTCGCGGAGTACGGGGTGCGGTTCACCAAGCCCGTCGTCGTGCCGAACGACGACAAGGGCGCGCTCATCGAGGTCAGCGCCAAGGTCGGCGCCAAGCTCGACGACGAGGCGCGCACCGTGCGCGTCGACCTCACGGCGGTCAGCAACGACCAGAAGGTGCTGGGGCGCTCCCGCGCCGTCGTGCGCCTCGCCTGATCGCCGCCTGTCGCCGCCGGGCCGCCGTCCGCCCTGGTCAGGGGGTGCGGCGGCCCCGCGCGTCGCTCGCCCGGGGGCGGGCCGGCCGGGCCGCCGGCCGGCCGGGTGGTCGGGGGCGTCGGGGCGGGAGCGGTGGTCGGGGTCGGCCCGGGGGTGCGCGGTTGCCGCGTCGCGGTGGCCGACGTCACTTGACGGCGAAAGTTATTGAGTAATAACTTATGGCTATGGCGCACTCCACACCCCGTATGAGCGCGGACGAGCGGCGTAGGGTCGCGGTCCGGGTGGCGATGTCGGAGTTCGCCAAGGGCGGGTACTACGGCACCTCGACCGAGGCCATCGCGCGGCGCGTCGGGGTCTCCCAGCCGTACCTGTTCCGGCTCTTTCCCAACAAGCGGGCCCTCTTCAAGGCCGCCGCCGAACTGTGCTTCACGCGGACGACCGAGACCTTCGTACGCGTCGCCGACGGGCTGTACGGCGAAGAGGCGCTGGAGGCGATGGGCCAGGCGTACTCCGAGCTGATCGTCGACCGCGAGCTGCTGCTGATGCAGATGCAGCTCTACGTCACCGCCGGCGGCTCGGACGACGAGGACGTCGTGGCGTACGTGCGGGAGGGCTGGACGGGCATGTGGGAGACCGTTCGCGAGCTGAGCGGGGCGTCGAGCGAGGAGCTGGACGAGTTCTTCTCCCGCGGAATGCTCATCAACGTGCTCGTGGCGCTGGGCGTGCCGGGGGACAACCAGTGCTGGGCGGCCTTCGACGAGTACAGCAAGGCCGCCGCGACGCAGGCGGTGGCCCGCGGCGCGGCGGATGGCCTGCCGGACGGCGCCGCCGAGACGGGGTCGCCGTGACCCCGCGCCGGATGGGGCCGTGAGCTGAGCGGCCCACGGCCGGCGCCCGCCGGCGTTTCGGTAGCCGGCGGCCAGCCGTTCGGCGGGCGTGGCCCGACGACCGGACGACCAGCTATCAGACACCCCACGACCAGACGCCTCATGACCGCAACCGACAGCGCAGCGATCCACGCGTGCCCCTCGGGGGATTCCGCGTTCCCTCATGACCGAGAAACTTAGTAAGCAATAACTAATCTTGGAGCCTGCCATGCTCACGGATCGGCCACCGACCAAAGCCACCGCCGTCTGGACCCTGGTGATCACCAGCATCGCCGGGTTCATGGCCGCGCTGGACAACCTCATCGTCATCACCGCCATCCCCGACATCGGCGAGGACCTCGGGGGCGGCATCGAGGAACTCGAATGGACCGTCAACGCGTACACGCTCAGCTTCGCCGTGCTGCTGATGCTCGGCGCCGCGCTCGGTGACCGCTTCGGGCGCCGCCGCGTGTTCGGCGTGGGCATCGCGCTGTTCACCGCCTCGTCCGCCGGCGCGGCACTCTCCTCCGACATCGGACTGCTGATCGCCGCCCGGGCCGCGCAGGGGGTCGGCGCGGCGCTGCTGATGCCGCTCAGCCTCACCCTGCTCACGGCGGCCGTGCCGGCGGAGCGGCGCGGCATGGCGTACGGGATCTGGGGCGCCGTCAACGGGCTCGCCGTCGCCTCCGGGCCGCTGATCGGCGGCGCGGTGGTCGAACACATCTCCTGGCAGTGGATCTTCTGGCTGAACGTGCCCATCGGCATCGCGCTGCTGCCGCTGGCCCGGCTGCGGCTGGTCGAGAGCCGCGGCCCGGCCGACCGGCTCGACGTCGTCGGCACCGTGCTGGCCAGCCTCGGCCTCCTCGGCATCACCTTCGCGCTGATCCAGGGCAACATCGACGGTTGGACGAGCGCGCCGGTGCTGGCCGGCTTCGGCCTCGGCGCGGCCCTGCTGGTGGCCTTCGTCCGCTGGGAGCTGCACACCGACGCGCCGATGCTGCCGATGCGGCTCTTCCGCTCCCGCGCGTTCAGCACGGTCAACGCGGCCGGGCTGCTGATGTACCTCGGCATGTTCGGCTCGATCTTCCTGCTCACCCAGTTCCTCCAGCTCGTCCAGGGCTACTCGCCGCTGGAGGCCGGGGTGCGGATGCTGCCGTGGACCGCGATGCCGATGATCATCGCGCCGCTGGCCGGCGCCCTCTCCGACCGGATCGACGGCCGGCTGATCGTCGCCACCGGGCTCGCGCTGATGGCGGTGGGCATCGGTTGGCAGGCGGCCATCGCCGAACCCGGCCTCTCGTACGCGGCCCAGGTCGCGCCCTTCGCGATCAGCGGCGTGGGCATGGCCCTGTTCTTCGCGCCGGTCTCGGCCCTGGTGATGAACTCCGTACGCCCCGCCGAGCAGGGCATCGCCTCGGGCGCGAGCAACGCCCTGCGCGAGATCGGCGGCACGCTCGGCGTCGCCCTGCTCGCCTCCGTCTTCAGCGCGCGCGGCGGCTACGGGGCGCCCCGCGAGTTCACCGACGGCCTCACCCCCGCGCTGTGGGTGGGCGGCGGCGCGCTGGCGCTCGCCGCGGTCCTGGTGCTGCTGGCCCCGCGCCAGCGCCCCGCCGGATCGGTCGCGGAGGGCCCGGCGCCCGCGCTGGCCGAGCCCGGGCCGGCGCGACACTCCGCGCCGGTGTAGCCGGGGCCGCGCGCGGCCAGGGCAGCGCCGGCGGTCAGATCCGGTGGTCGGACCCATTGCGGGCCCGGCCGCCGGCCGCCCGCCCGGCGCCGAGTGTCGGTGGCGTTCCGTACGCTTGTGCCCGTGCAGGAACTCCATGACGCCCCCCTCGCC
Organism: Streptomyces buecherae; assembly: GCF_014295035.1. Classification (GTDB taxonomy): domain Bacteria; phylum Actinomycetota; class Actinomycetes; order Streptomycetales; family Streptomycetaceae; genus Streptomyces; species Streptomyces youssoufiensis. Next base: position 3,530,709 of record NZ_CP060404.1, on the reverse strand, counting down.
CCGCTGACCACCTTCCGGCTCGGCGGCCCCGCCACCCGCCTGGTGACGGCCACCACCGACGCCGAGGTGATCGCCGCCGTCCGCGAGGCCGACGCCGCGGGCACCCCGCTGCTGCTCGTCGGCGGCGGCAGCAACCTGGTCATCTCCGACAAGGGCTTCGACGGCACGGCGCTGCGCATCGCCACCGCCGGCTTCGCCCTCGAAGGCGCGGGGTCCGAGGCGGGTGGCGGCGCCCACCTGGAGTTGGCGGCGGGCGAGAACTGGTCGGCCGCCGTGGCCCGCACGGTCGAGGCCGGATACGCGGGGATCGAGTGCCTGGCGGGCATCCCGGGCTCCGCCGGCGCCACCCCGATCCAGAACGTGGGGGCGTACGGGCAGGAGGTCTCCTCGGTCATCACCGAGGTCGTGGCGTACGACCGGCAGGCCGACGAGGTGGTCACCATCCCGCGCGCGGAGTGTGGCTTCTCCTACCGGCACAGCCGCTTCAAGCAGCACCCGGACCGGCACGTGGTGCTGCGGGTGCGGTTCGCGCTGGAGGACGCGGGCGGCCTCTCGGCGCCGCTGAGGTACGCCGAGACGGCGCGCGCGCTCGGGGTGGGGCCGGGCGACCGGGTGCCGGTGGGCGCCGCCCGCGAGACCGTGCTGCGGCTGCGGGCGGGCAAGGGCATGGTGCTCGACCCCGAGGACCACGACACCTGGTCGGCGGGCTCCTTCTTCACCAACCCGATCCTCGACGAGGCCGAGCACGCCGCGTTCCTGGCCCGGGTCGCCGAGCGGCTCGGCCCGGACGTGCTGCCGCCGGCCTACCCCGCCGGCGACGGGCTGACCAAGACGTCCGCGGCCTGGCTGATCGACAAGGCCGGCTTCACCAAGGGGTACGGGCAGGGCACGGCCCGCATCTCCACCAAGCACACGCTGGCGCTGACCAACCGCGGCGCGGCCACCACCGAGGACCTGCTCGCGCTGGCCCGCGAGGTGGTCGCAGGCGTCCGCGCCGCCTTCGGGGTCACGCTGGTCAACGAGCCGGTCATGGTCGGCGTCGAGCTGTAGCCGACCGGGCGCCCGGCGCTCTCGCCGCGAGGTCGGGGCGGGCGGGGGAGCGTGGCTAGCAGGCCACGCCCACGTACTGCCGCACCGCCCGCGGGTCGTCGAGCAGCGCCAGCATCGCGTGGGCCAGGTCGGCGCGGGAGAGCGAGTGGCCGTCGCGGACGCCGGTGCCCAGCGCCGTGCGGTACGTGCCGGTCAGCGGCCGGTCGAGCAGCCGGGGCGGGCGCACGACGGTCCAGTCCGTGTCCGAGGCGGCGATGACCCGCTCCATGACCGCCAGGTCCGCGTAGACCTTCCGGAACGCCGCCCTGACCAGCGGCCATATCACCGCCCGGCCCAGCAGCGCCTCGCCCTGTGGGACCTCGCCGACCGGGGCCGCGCTGATCGCGACCAGCCGCCGTACGTCACCGGCCGCCATGGCCCGCACGATGCCGCGGGTCGCCGCCGACGCGATCCCCGCCCGCTTGTTGGTGGGCGCGCCGACGGCCGAGAGCACCGCGTCCCGTCCCGCGACGGCGTGCCGCAGCGCCCGCTCGTCCGTGAGGTCGGGGGCGGTGACGACGGCCAGCTCCGGGTGGGTCACCGTCAGCCGGGCCGGGTCCCTGACCACGGCCGTGACCTGGTGGCCCGCGTCCAGGGCCTGCCGCACCAGGAGGCGACCGGTGCCGCCGGTCGCGCCGAACACCGTGAGTCGCATGGCTCCCCCTCGAAGGTGGGTAAGTATTCACTCACCTCTAGGGTGAGTAACCACTCACGGTCGCGTCAAGTCGCTCCGGAGGCCAAGCGAAGACGACGCGGCGCGCGCGACACAGCCACGCCACCAGGGAGCCCCCCCATGACCCCCACCCGGGCCCGGATCCTCGACGCCGCCGAACGCCTACTGCGCACCATCGGCCTGGCCCGCGCCACCACCAAGGAGATCGCCCGCGCGGCCGGCTGCTCGGAGGCGGCCCTCTACAAGCACTTCCGCAACAAGGAGGACATCTTCGTACGCGTCCTGGAGGAGCGGCTGCCCAAGCTCGGCCCGCTGCTCGCCGAGCTGACCGAGCACCCGGGCGAGCGCGACATGACCGAGAACCTGACCGAAATCGCCCGCAGGGCCGCCGAGTTCTACGCCTCCAGCGTCCCGATCATCGCGGCCCTGTACGCCGAGCCCACCCTGCTCAAGCGGCACAACGAGGGGCTGCGCGAGATCAACGCGGGCCCGCGCCGGCCGCTGGACGGGCTCGCCGGCTACCTGCGCGCCGAGCGCGCGGCCGGCCGCCTGCGCCCCGACGCCGACTGCGACAGCGCCGCGGCGCTCCTGCTCGGCGCCTGCTGCCAGCGCGCGTTCCTGCTCAGCACGGACGAGAACGAGCCCCCGCTCGCGGAGTTCGCCGCTGACCTCGCCCGTACGGTGCTGCGCGGCATCGGCTGACGGCGTCACGGCGCGCGCCCCGGGGCGACCCGCCACCGGGCCGCGCACCCGCGCGCGCCCCGCGCTCCGCTACGCCGCCGCCAACCAGGCGTCGATCTCCGCGATCAACCCGTCGCGGACCGGCGTCGGCGCGGCCGAACCACGGATCGACTGCCGGGCCAGCTCGGCCAGCTCCGCGTCGGTGAACCCGTGGTGCGTGCGGGCCAGCTCGTACTGGTCGGCGAGCCGGGCCCCGAACAGCAGCGGGTCGTCCGCGCCCAGCGCCATCGGCACCCCGGCCTCGAACAACGCCCGCAACGGCACGTCCTCCGCCTTGTCGTACACGCCGAGCGCCACGTTCGACGCCGGGCACACCTCGCAGGTGACCTGCCGGTCGGCCAGCCGGCGCAGCAGCCGCGGGTCCTCGGCGGCCCGCACGCCGTGCCCCACCCGGGCCGCGCGCAGGTCGTCCAGGCAGTCGCGGACGCTGCTGGGTCCGGCCAACTCGCCGCCGTGCGGCGCGGCCAGCAGGCCACCCTCGCGGGCGATGGCGAACGCCCGGTCGAAGTCGCGGGCGAAGCCGCGCCGTTCGTCGTTGGAGAGCCCGAAGCCCACGACGCCGCGGTCCGCGTAGCGCACCGCGAGCCGCGCCAGGGTGCGCGCGTCCAGCGGGTGCTTCATGCGGTTGGCGGCCACCAGCACCCGTATCCCCAGCCCCGTGTCGCGCGCGGCGCGGTCCACCGCGTCCAGGATGATCTCCAACGCCGGGATCAGCCCGCCGAGCCGAGGGGCGTACGAGGTCGGGTCGACCTGGATCTCCAGCCAGCGGGAGCCGTCCCGCACGTCCTCCTCGGCCGCCTCGCGCACCAACCGCTGGATGTCCTCGGGCTCCCGCAGGCACGAGCGCGCGATGTCGTACAGGCGTTGGAAGCGGAACCAGCCGCGCTCGTCGGTCGCGCGCAGCCTGGGCGGCTCGCCGCTGCTGAGCGCCTCCGGTAGGTGAACGCCGTACTTGTCGGCCAGTTCGATGAGCGTGTCCGAACGCATCGAGCCGGTGAAGTGCAGATGCAGATGGGCCTTGGGCAGCAGCCGCAGGTTTCGTCCGGTGGGCGCGTCGGCGGCACGCCCACCGGGAGAGGCGGAGGCGGGGAAGTGCAACATCCCCAGATCTTGCCGTATGCCCGACGCGCCCGGAAGCCGGATTCCCCGATCGGCGCGGACCCCGCACACGTGGACGGGCGCCCGGCTCGCGCCGGACGCCCGTCCTCCCGCATCGGCCGCGGCGCGGCCCGAACACACCGTCAGCGGGCCTCCGCCAGCAGCTTCTGCATCCGGCCCACGCCCTCGGCCAGGTCCTCGTCGCCCAGCGCGTACGAAAGGCGCAGGTAGCCCGGGGTGCCGAACGCCTCACCCGGCACGACCGCCACCTCGACCTCCTCCAGGATCAGCTCGGCCAGCTCCACCGACGTGGCGGGCCGCCTACCGCGGATCTCCTTGCCGAGCAGGCCCTTCACCGACGGGTACGCGTAGAACGCGCCCTCGGGGACGGGGCACTCGACGCCCTCGATCTCGTTCAGCATCCGCACGATCGTCTTGCGCCGCCGGTCGAACGCCTCGCGCATCGCCGCCACCGCGTCCAGCTCGCCGGAGACCGCCGCGAGCGCCGCCCGCTGCGCCACGTTGGAGACGTTGGAGGTGGCGTGCGACTGGAGGTTGGTCGCGGCCTTGACGACGTCCTTGGGACCGACGACCCAGCCCACCCGCCAGCCGGTCATCGCGTACGTCTTGGCCACGCCGTTGACCACGACGCACTTGTCGCGCAGCTCGGGCACGACCACCGGCAGCGAGTGGAACTCGGCGTCCCCGTAGACCAGGTGCTCGTAGATCTCGTCGGTCAGCACCCACAGGCCGTGCTCGACGGCCCAGCGGCCGACCGCCTCGACCTGCTCACGTGAGTAGACGGCACCGGTCGGGTTCGAGGGGGAGACGAACAGCACGACCTTGGTCCGGTCGGTGCGCGCGGCCTCAAGCTGCTCGACGGAGACCCGGTACCCCGTCGTCTCGTCCGCGACCACCGGCACCGGCACGCCGCCCGCGAGCCGGATCGACTCGGGGTAGGTGGTCCAGTACGGGGCGGGGACGATGACCTCGTCGCCCGGGTCGAGGATGGCGGCGAACGCCTCGTAGATCGCCTGCTTGCCACCGTTGGTGATCAGCACCTGGGACGCCTCGACCTCGTAGCCCGAGTCGCGCAGCGTCTTGGCGGCGATGGCGGCCTTCAGCTCGGGCAGTCCACCGGCCGGCGTGTAGCGGTGGTTCTTCGGGTCGCGGCAGGCTTCCACCGCGGCCTCGACGATGTAGTCGGGCGTCGGGAAGTCCGGCTCGCCCGCGCCGAATCCGATCACCGGGCGCCCGGCGGCCTTCAGGGCCTTGGCCTTGGCGTCGACGGCGAGGGTGGCGGACTCGGAGATCGAACCGACCCGGGTCGATACCCGTCGGTCGGTGGGGGCGGTCTCTTGCGGAGTAGCAGCGGTCATGTCTGCATCGTCGCAGACCGCCAGCGGGAGCGGCACGGGGGTTTGCGAGGCGAACGCGGAGCCACCGCGCGGTCGCCGCGCAGCCGAACGTTCGACGGTTGGCCGTTCAGCACGTACACTCATGCGTCGTCGGGTCCCAACAACCGCGTCCACTCACGCACTCCGTGCAGCCGGCCGGATGCTGTACGTTGGGGGCCACAAAGGGTCGTAGCTCAATTGGTAGAGCACTGGTCTCCAAAACCAGCGGTTGGGGGTTCAAGTCCCTCCGGCCCTGCTACACACATCCAGCACGGACGGGTGTGTGCATGCGCAGTACTCAAATTGCACCGCTGTGCGGCCGGACCGGACGCGGCACGGCCACGATCCGGATTCAGGTGAGGACGAGTGACGGAAGCCCTTGGCTCCACCGCGACGCCTGAAAGCGGTCGTCCAGACGACGAGGCCGCCAAGAAGGGCCGCCGCGGGGGCAAGCGCGGGAAGAAGGGGCCGTTCGGCCGCCTCGCGCTGTTCTACCGCCAGATTGTCGCCGAGCTGCGCAAGGTTGTCTGGCCTTCGCGTAACCAGCTCTCGACGTACACCACCGTAGTGATCGTCTTCGTGGTCATCATGATCGGTCTTGTTACCGTGATTGACTACGGGTTCAACGAAGCCGTCAAGTACATCTTCGGCTGATCCCGCGTAGGGCACCGCGATCCCGTGCGGCGCCCCTATCGCACGTTCCACCCCTCTTGTAGCCAGGAAGAAGCAGCCACCGTGTCTGACCCGAACCTGAACGACGCCATCGAGCCCCGCGAGGGCGAAGAGGCTGCGGCGACGGCCGACCCGGCGGCTGCCCCGGCCGAGGAGGGCGTCGCGCTCGACGGTGCCGAGGGGACGGACGCCGCGGAGGCGGACGCCCCGGGCACGGCCGACGAGGCGGCGGACGCGGACGTCGCGGCGGAGGAAGCCGACACCGAGGCGACGGACGAGGCGGACGAGCCCGCCGAGGCCACGGACGAGGCCACCGAAGAAGCGGACGAGGACGCCGAGGAGCCCGCCGAGGCCGTGGCGGAAGAGGCCGTGGACCCGGTCGAGGCACTGCGCGAGGAACTGCGCACGCTTCCCGGCGAGTGGTACGTCATCCACACCTACGCGGGCTACGAGAACCGCGTGAAGACCAACCTCGAGCAGCGCGCCGTCTCGCTCAACGTCGAGGACTACATCTTCCAGGCCGAGGTGCCGCAGGAGGAGGTCGTCCAGATCAAGAACGGCGACCGCCGCACGGTTCGGCAGAACAAGCTCCCCGGCTACGTCCTGGTCCGCATGGACCTGACGAACGAGTCCTGGGGCGTCGTGCGGAACACGCCGGGTGTCACCGGCTTCGTGGGCAACGCCTACGACCCGTACCCGCTGACCCTCGACGAGATCGTCAAGATGCTCGCCCCGGAGGCCGAGGAGGCAGCGGCCAAGGCCGCCGCCGCCGAGTCCGGCCTCCCGGCGCCGAGCCGCAAGGTCGAGGTCCAGGTCCTCGACTTCGAGGTGGGCGACTCCGTCACCGTCACCGACGGCCCGTTCGCGACGCTGCAGGCGACGATCAACGAGATCAACGCCGACTCGAAGAAGGTCAAGGGCCTCGTCGAGATCTTCGGTCGCGAGACCCCGGTCGAGCTGAGCTTCGACCAGATCCAGAAGAACTGATCCCGCGGATCACCCAGCCACAGCCGAGCAGGTCGGAAGGCCCGCCCGAGGCGCCCGCAAGGGCCCCCGGGCACCCCTTCTGACCTGCTTGGTTTTTGGCCGCATAGCTATACCCGTTATCGTTGTGCGGTATGCCTCCATCCGGATGACCGGATGGCCGGCGAAAACCTCTCACTCAGACCCGGAGAGAGCACATGCCTCCCAAGAAGAAGAAGGTCACGGGGCTGATCAAGCTCCAGATCCAGGCTGGTGCCGCCAACCCGGCGCCGCCGGTCGGCCCCGCGCTGGGCCAGCACGGCGTCAACATCATGGAGTTCTGCAAGGCCTACAACGCCGCGACCGAGTCGCAGCGTGGCATGGTCGTGCCGGTGGAGATCACGGTCTACGAGGACCGCTCCTTCACCTTCATCACCAAGACTCCGCCGGCCGCCAAGCTGATCCTCAAGGCCGCGGGCGTGGACAAGGGCTCCGGCGAGCCGCACAAGACCAAGGTCGCCAAGATCACCCGCGACCAGGTCCGCGAGATCGCCACCACCAAGATGCCCGACCTGAACGCCAACGACCTCGACGCCGCCGAGAAGATCATCGCGGGCACCGCCCGTTCGATGGGCGTCACGGTCGAGGGCTGAGCACCTCCACGTCCCCGGGGCCACGGCCCCCAGTGGCAGGGCCAGGCGCTGGCCCGGACCACGACTCCATCCCTGACTCGCGGCGGTAGCCGTGAGAGTGACTACCAGGAGCAGCAGTGAAGCGCAGCAAGGCTCTCCGCAGCGCGGACGAGAAGATCGACCGGGAGCGGCTCTACGCCCCGCTTGAGGCCGTCCGTCTCGCGAAGGACACCACCAGCACCAAGTTCGACGCGACCGTCGAGGTCGCCATGCGTCTGGGCGTCGACCCGCGCAAGGCCGACCAGATGGTCCGTGGCACCGTGAACCTGCCGCACGGCACCGGCAAGACCGCCCGGGTCCTGGTCTTCGCGACCGGTGACCGTGCTGCTGCCGCGGAGGCCGCGGGGGCCGACATCGTCGGCTCCGACGAACTGATCGACGAGGTCTCCAAGGGCCGCCTCGACTTCGACGCCGTCGTCGCCACCCCGGACCTGATGGGCAAGGTCGGCCGCCTCGGCCGCGTGCTCGGTCCGCGTGGTCTGATGCCGAACCCGAAGACCGGCACCGTGACCCCCGACGTCGCCAAGGCCGTCACCGACATCAAGGGCGGCAAGATCGAGTTCCGCGTCGACAAGCACTCGAACCTGCACTTCATCATCGGCAAGGTGTCGTTCGGTGAGCAGCAGCTGGTCGAGAACTACGCGGCGGCGCTGGACGAGATCCTGCGTCTGAAGCCCTCCGCCGCGAAGGGCCGCTACATCAAGAAGGCCGCGGTGACCACCACCATGGGGCCGAGCATCCCGCTCGACTCCAACCGCACCCGCAACCTCCTCGTGGAGGAAGACGCCGTCTGATCGTCAGGCGTCTGAGCGACCACACGAGCCCCGCACCTCCTCAAAGGTGCGGGGCTTGCGCGTTGTCCCCGTCTCTGCTCAGCTACTCTGCGAGGGGCAGTAAGCAGCAGTTAAAGAGGGGGACCTGTGCGTAGTTCCGGTATGGCAGTACGGATTGGCACGCGTGCCGCCGCCGCGGTCGGCGGCCTGGCGTTGCTGGCGGGCCTGACGGCGTGCGGGAGCGACTCCGGTGACGGCGAGGGTACGAAGAAGTCGGGAGACCCCGCGAAGAACGCGATAGCCGCGCTCCAGCTCGCCTCGCAGAGCACCACCAAGCAGCACTCGGCGAAGGTGGACGGCACCACCGCCATGGCGGGCATGACCTCCACCATGTCCGGCAGCATGGACTGGTCGAACGGCATGCGCGCCACGATGAACATCACGCAGAGCGGCGGCGGCCAGCCGGGCGCGAACGGCAAGGCGCGCGAGGCCCGCTACACCCCGGACGCGATGTTCATGAACCTCGGCGACGAGCTGGCCAGCTCGCCGCAGGGCAAGGGCAAGCACTGGATGAAGTACGACTACGCCACCCTCGTCGAGAAGGCCGGTCCCTCGGGCAAGTTCCTCAAGGACCAGATGCAGAACACCGACCCGTCGCGGGCCGTGCAGATCCTGATCGCCACGGGCAAGGTGCGCGAGGTCGGCAAGGAGGACGTGCGGGGCACGAAGGCCACCCACTACACCGGCGTGGTGAACGTCTCCGAGCTGGCCCAGATGCAGTCCAAGGACCTCTCCAAGCAGGACCTGCTGGACCTGCAGCAGCAGCTCCAGCAGAGCGGCATGGAGACCGAGACCATCGACCTGTGGATCGACGGCGACAACCTCCTGGTCAAGAAGCGCGAGCAGGCCGACAGCAGCCAGGGCAAGTTCGACGCCACCGTCTTCTACTCCGACTACGGCACCCAGGTCACCGTCGAGGAGCCGCCCGCCTCGGACACCATCAACTTCGAAGACGTGATGCCGCAGGGCTGACGGCCCCGATTTGCCCGTGCGCGACACGTTCGCGTACTCTTCCACAGAAGCCAAAGACCGCTGGTCGTCGCGGTGTCTCCGCAAGAGACACGGTGACCGAAGGATTCCGCTAGCTGCGGACGGCCTGCGCAGGTGACTGTGGATGAGTTCCCGGAGTTCTTCCGGTTGAGCCACGCCCCGTGCGCCTGCGCCGGGGCGTTTCGTTTTGCCCAGTCTCCTTCCTTCAGCCAATGCGGTCCGATCACCCGGAAGGAGGCCGAGGCTCATGGCGAGGCCCGACAAGGCTGCCGCGGTTGCCGAGCTGACGGACAAGTTCCGCAGCTCCAATGCCGCAGTGGTCACGGCGTACACCGGCCTGAGTGTCGCGCAGCTCAAGGAGCTGCGCCGCGCTCTCGGTGAGAACGCCCAGTACCGCGTGGCGAAGAACACGCTGACCAAGATCGCGGCCAACGAGGCCGGGATCAGCTCGCTCGACGACCTGTTCACGGGTTCGACGGCGATCGCCTTCGTCACCGGTGACCCGGTGGAGTCGGCGAAGGGTCTGCGCGACTTCGCCAAGGACAACCCCCACCTCGTCATCAAGGGCGGTGTCCTTGACGGTGAGGCGCTGTCCGCCGACGAGATCAACAAGCTTGCGGACCTCGAGTCCCGCGAGGTTCTGCTCGCCAAGCTGGCGGGTGCCATGAAGGGCAAGCAGTCCCAGGCTGCCGCGCTCTTCCAGGCGCTTCCGTCGAAGTTCGTCCGCACCGCGGAAGCGCTTCGCGCCCAGAAGGCCGAGCAGGGCGGTGCCGAGTAATTCGGCTCACGCATTGACCGCCGCCTAGGGCGACGGTCGCAGCGGGCCCGTCTACGGAGCAATGCCGTCAGGCACACGCCCGCCGACATGTACATCCGGCACCAGCCGAATTAGTGGAAGGACCGCCATCATGGCGAAGCTCAGCCAGGAAGACCTGCTTGCCCAGTTCGAGGAGATGACCCTCATCGAGCTCGCCGGCTTCGTGAAGGCCTTCGAGGAGAAGTTCGACGTCACCGCCGCCGCCCCGGCCGCCGTCGTCGCGCAGGGTGCCGCTGGTGGCGCCGCCGCCGAGGCCGTCGAGGAGAAGGACGAGTTCGACGTCATCCTCACCGGTGCGGGCGACAAGAAGATCCAGGTCATCAAGGTCGTGCGTGAGCTGACCTCGCTGGGTCTGAAGGAGGCCAAGGACCTCGTCGACGGCACCCCGAAGCCGGTTCTGGAGAAGGTCAACAAGGAGGCCGCGGACAAGGCCAAGGAGTCCCTCGAGGGCGCCGGCGCCTCCGTCGAGGTCAAGTAACACCTCACTCCGCGCGCTGCCGCGCGTGGCCTGAGTCGCTGACTCGGTCGTTTCCAGGGCGATCACCCAAGCGGGTGGTCGCCCTGGCGCGTTCGGGCACGGGGTACGGTGTCTTGTCGATCGCCTGTCGGTGCCTGCGGGTAGGGTGATCTTCGTTGCCCCCGCCGGTGTGCGTGTGATGATCTCGGCGCCCGGGTGGCCCTTGACGAACGGCACGTGGCGCGCAATTCTCAGGACGCGAGGTCGGACCGGACTCAGATCGGTCGACGGGCGAAGGCATGGAACGAGCGCGAAGCGGGAAGCCTTGCCGCAGGCGTTGGAAGACGGCGTTGGAAGACAACGAGGGGGCGACCCCTCCCGGAGGGAGAGGTTGGCACTGCCAGTCTCCGGATATCCGCTCTGGACATCAGTGGGCCAAGTGGCTACACTGACCCTTTGCGCTGCCGTTTAGCTGCCTCCTGCCCGTCACCAGGGGCAAGCCCGCACGTGAGTACGCCGACCGATCCACCCTGACCAGGGAATTCTTTCTGCGTGCTCCGTAGGGGACCGGTATGCGCGTAGTGAGTCCGAGCCCTCGGAAGGACCCCCTCTTGGCCGCCTCGCGCAACGCCTCGACTGCCAATACGAACACCGGCGACAGCACTGCCCCGCTGCGCATTTCATTTGCGAAGATCAAGGAGCCCCTCGGGGTTCCGAACCTCCTCGCGCTGCAGACCGAAAGCTTCGACTGGCTGCTCGGCAATGCCGCCTGGAAGGCTCGCGTCGAGGCTGCGCTGGAGAGTGGGCAGGACGTCCCCACCAAGTCCGGTCTGGAGGAGATCTTCGAGGAGATCTCCCCGATCGAGGACTTCTCTGGGTCGATGTCGCTCACGTTCCGTGACCATCGCTTCGAGCCTCCGAAGAACTCGATCGACGAGTGCAAGGAGCGCGACTTCACGTACGCCGCGCCGCTCTTCGTCACCGCCGAGTTCACCAACAACGAGACCGGCGAGATCAAGTCTCAGACGGTCTTCATGGGCGACTTCCCGCTCATGACCAACAAGGGCACCTTCTGCATCAACGGCACCGAGCGTGTCGTCGTCTCGCAGCTGGTCCGCTCCCCGGGCGTCTACTTCGACAGCTCCATCGACAAGACCTCCGACAAGGACATCTTCACCGCCAAGATCATCCCGTCCCGGGGTGCCTGGCTGGAGATGGAGGTCGACAAGCGCGACATGGTCGGTGTGCGCATCGACCGCAAGCGCAAGCAGTCCGTCACCGTCCTGCTCAAGGCGCTCGGCTGGACCACCGAGCAGATCCTTGAGGAGTTCGGCGAGTACGAGTCCATGCGCGCCACCCTGGAGAAGGACCACACCCAGGGGCAGGACGACGCGCTGCTCGACATCTACCGCAAGCTGCGTCCGGGCGAGCCCCCCACGCGTGAGGCCGCGCAGACGCTCCTTGAGAACCTGTACTTCAACCCCAAGCGCTACGACCTCGCCAAGGTCGGCCGCTACAAGGTGAACAAGAAGCTCGGTGCCGACCAGCCGCTGGACGCCGGCGTGCTGACCACCGAGGACGTCATCGCGACGATCAAGTACCTGGTCAAGCTGCACGCGGGCGAGACCGAGACGACCGGCGAGAGCGGCAACACGATCGTCGTCGAGACCGACGACATCGACCACTTCGGCAACCGTCGTCTGCGTAACGTCGGCGAGCTCATCCAGAACCAGGTCCGCACCGGCCTGGCCCGGATGGAGCGCGTCGTGCGCGAGCGCATGACCACCCAGGACGTCGAGGCGATCACGCCGCAGACCCTGATCAACATCCGGCCGGTCGTCGCCTCCATCAAGGAGTTCTTCGGCACCAGCCAGCTGTCGCAGTTCATGGACCAGACCAACCCGCTGTCGGGCCTGACGCACAAGCGGCGTCTGTCGGCGCTCGGCCCCGGTGGTCTCTCCCGTGAGCGGGCCGGCTTCGAGGTCCGTGACGTGCACCCCTCGCACTACGGCCGCATGTGTCCGATCGAGACGCCGGAAGGCCCGAACATCGGCCTGATCGGCTCGCTCGCCTCCTACGGCCGGGTCAACGCCTTCGGCTTCGTGGAGACCCCGTACCGCAAGGTCACCGGCGGTCAGGTCACGGACGACGTGGACTACCTGACCGCGGACGAGGAAGACCGCTTCGTCATCGCGCAGGCCAACGCGCCGCTCACCGACGACCTGCGGTTCGCCGAGTCCCGCGTGCTGGTGCGCCGCCGTGGTGGCGAGGTCGACTACATCCCGGGCGACGAGGTCGACTACATGGACGTCTCGCCGCGCCAGATGGTGTCGGTCGCGACGGCCATGATCCCCTTCCTCGAGCACGACGACGCCAACCGCGCGCTCATGGGCTCCAACATGATGCGCCAGGCCGTGCCGCTGATTAAGGCGGAGGCGCCGCTGGTGGGCACCGGCATGGAGTACCGCTGCGCGGTCGACGCCGGTGACGTCATCAAGGCCGAGAAGGACGGTGTCGTCCAGGAGGTCTCCGCCGACTACGTGACGGTGGCCAACGACGACGGCACGTACACCACGTACCGGGTCGCCAAGTTCTCCCGCTCCAACCAGGGCACCTCCTTCAACCAGAAGGTCGTCGTGGACGAGGGCGCCCGCGTGGTCACCGGTCAGGTGCTCGCCGACGGTCCGTCCACCGACGAGGGTGAGATGGCGCTCGGCAAGAACCTCCTCGTGGCGTTCATGCCGTGGGAGGGCCACAACTACGAGGACGCGATCATCCTCAGCCAGCGGCTGGTCCAGGACGACGTCCTCTCCTCGATCCACATCGAGGAGCACGAGGTCGACGCGCGGGACACCAAGCTCGGCCCCGAGGAGATCACCCGGGACATCCCGAACGTCTCCGAGGAGGTCCTGGCCGACCTCGACGAGCGCGGCATCATCCGCATCGGTGCCGAGGTCGTCGCGGGCGACATCCTCGTCGGCAAGGTCACGCCCAAGGGTGAGACCGAGCTGACCCCCGAGGAGCGGCTGCTGCGCGCGATCTTCGGTGAGAAGGCCCGCGAGGTCCGTGACACCTCGCTCAAGGTGCCGCACGGCGAGATCGGCAAGGTCATCGGCGTCCGCGTCTTCGACCGCGAGGAGGGCGACGAGCTGCCGCCCGGCGTGAACCAGCTCGTCCGTGTCTACGTGGCGCAGAAGCGCAAGATCACCGACGGTGACAAGCTCGCCGGCCGCCACGGCAACAAGGGCGTCATCTCCAAGATCCTGCCGGTCGAGGACATGCCGTTCATGGAGGACGGCACCCCGGTCGACATCATCCTGAACCCGCTGGGTGTCCCGTCCCGAATGAACCCGGGACAGGTGCTGGAGATCCACCTCGGCTGGCTGGCCTCCCAGGGTTGGAAGGTCGAGGGCGACGCGGACTGGATGCAGCGGCTCCAGGCGATCGGCGCCGACGAGGTGGCTTCGGGCACCAACGTCGCGACCCCGGTCTTCGACGGCGCCCGCGAGGACGAGATCGCCGGCCTCTTCCAGGCCGCGATCCCGAACCGGGACGGCGAGCGGATGGTCCAGCCGTCCGGCAAGGCGCGGCTGTTCGACGGCCGCTCCGGCGAGCCGTTCCCGGACCCGATCTCGGTCGGCTACATGTACATCCTCAAGCTGCACCACCTGGTGGACGACAAGCTGCACGCCCGGTCCACCGGCCCGTACAGCATGATCACCCAGCAGCCGCTGGGTGGTAAGGCCCAGTTCGGTGGCCAGCGATTCGGTGAGATGGAGGTGTGGGCGCTGGAGGCTTACGGCGCCGCGTACGCCCTCCAGGAGCTGCTGACCATCAAGTCCGACGACGTCACCGGTCGCGTGAAGGTCTACGAGGCCATCGTCAAGGGCGAGAACATCCCGGAGCCCGGCATCCCGGAGTCCTTCAAGGTGCTCATCAAGGAGATGCAGTCCCTGTGCCTCAACGTGGAGGTGCTCTCCTCGGACGGCATGTCCATCGAGATGCGTGACACTGACGAAGATGTCTTCCGCGCGGCGGAGGAGCTCGGAATCGACCTGTCCCGGCGCGAGCCGAGCAGCGTCGAAGAGGTCTGACGGGCCTGACCGGGGCGCCCGCCCGGGCGTCCCGGTCGCCCAGGACCCGTACAGACCATGATGAAGAGCCCCAATTCTCGCTGACGCGAGGGGCACGACCCTGAAAGAGGGATTGACGACAAGTGCTCGACGTCAACTTCTTCGACGAGCTGCGGATCGGCCTGGCCACCGCGGACGACATTCGGCAGTGGTCCCACGGCGAGGTCAAGAAGCCGGAGACCATCAACTACCGCACCCTGAAGCCCGAGAAGGACGGACTCTTCTGCGAGAAGATCTTCGGCCCGACCCGGGACTGGGAGTGCTACTGCGGCAAGTACAAGCGCGTCCGGTTCAAGGGCATCATCTGCGAGCGCTGTGGCGTTGAGGTCACCCGCGCCAAGGTGCGCCGCGAGCGGATGGGCCACATCGAGCTGGCCGCCCCCGTCACCCACATCTGGTACTTCAAGGGCGTCCCGTCGCGCCTGGGCTACCTGCTCGACCTCGCGCCGAAGGACCTCGAGAAGGTCATCTACTTCGCCGCGTACATGATCACCTGGGTGGACGAGGAGCGCCGCACCCGCGACCTGCCGTCGCTGGAGGCGCACGTCTCCGTGGAGCGGCAGCAGATCGAGCAGCGCCGCGACGCCGACCTGGAGGCCCGGGCCAAGAAGCTCGAGACCGACCTGGCCGAGCTGGAGGCCGAGGGCGCCAAGGCCGACGTGCGCCGTAAGGTGCGCGAGGGCGCCGAGCGCGAGATGAAGCAGCTCCGCGACCGTGCCCAGCGCGAGATCGACCGCCTGGACGAGGTGTGGAACCGCTTCAAGAACCTCAAGGTCCAGGACCTCGAGGGCGACGAGCTGCTCTACCGCGAGCTGCGCGACCGCTTCGGCACCTACTTCATGGGTGGCATGGGCGCCGCCGCGCTGCAGAAGCGCCTGGAGTCCTTCGACCTGGAGGAGGAGGCCGAGCGGCTGCGGGAGATCATCCGCACCGGCAAGGGCCAGAAGAAGACCCGTGCGCTCAAGCGGCTCAAGGTCGTCTCGGCGTTCCTGCAGACCCGCAACAGCCCCAACGGCATGGTCCTGGACTGCGTCCCGGTCATCCCGCCGGACCTGCGCCCGATGGTGCAGCTCGACGGTGGCCGCTTCGCGACCTCGGACCTGAACGACCTGTACCGCCGCGTCATCAACCGGAACAACCGCCTCAAGCGTCTCCTTGATCTCGGTGCCCCCGAGATCATCGTGAACAACGAGAAGCGGATGCTCCAGGAGGCCGTCGACGCGCTGTTCGACAACGGCCGCCGCGGCCGTCCGGTCACCGGCCCGGGCAACCGCCCGCTGAAGTCCCTGAGTGACATGCTCAAGGGCAAGCAGGGTCGTTTCCGGCAGAACCTGCTCGGTAAGCGCGTCGACTACTCGGCCCGTTCCGTCATCGTCGTCGGCCCGCAGCTCAAGCTGCACCAGTGTGGTCTGCCCAAGGCCATGGCGCTGGAGCTGTTCAAGCCGTTCGTGATGAAGCGCCTGGTGGACCTGAACCACGCGCAGAACATCAAGAGCGCCAAGCGGATGGTCGAGCGCGGTCGCACCGTGGTGTACGACGTGCTCGAAGAGGTCATCGCCGAACACCCGGTGCTCCTCAACCGTGCGCCCACCCTGCACCGCCTCGGCATCCAGGCGTTCGAGCCGCAGCTCGTCGAGGGCAAGGCCATCCAGATCCACCCGCTCGTGTGCACCGCGTTCAACGCGGACTTCGACGGTGACCAGATGGCCGTGCACCTGCCGCTGTCCGCGGAGGCGCAGGCCGAGGCCCGCATCCTGATGCTGTCCTCGAACAACATCCTCAAGCCCGCCGACGGCCGGCCGGTGACGATGCCGACCCAGGACATGGTCCTCGGTCTGTTCTTCCTCACCACCGACGAGGCGGAGCGCGAGGTCATCGGCGAGGGCCGGTCCTTCGGCTCGACCGCCGAAGCGATCATGGCGTTCGACAACCGGGAGCTCTCCCTCCAGGCCAAGGTGGACATCCGCTTCCCGGTCGGCACCATGCCGCCGCGGGGCTGGACCCCGCCGGAGCCGACGGAGGACGAGCACGGCGAGCTGACCCGGCCGTACCAGCCGGGTGACAGCTTCCGGCTGACCACCTCGCTGGGCCGCGCGCTCTTCAACGAGCTGCTGCCCGAGGACTACCCGTTCGTCGACTACTCGGTGGGCAAGAAGCAGCTCTCCGAGATCGTCAACGACCTGGCCGAGCGCTACCCCAAGGTCATCGTGGCGGCGACGCTGGACAACCTGAAGGCGGCCGGCTTCCACTGGGCCACCCGCTCGGGCGTGACCGTCGCGTTCTCCGACATCCTCGGCCCGCCGGAGAAGCCGGCGATCCTGGACGAGTACGAGGCCAAGGCGCTGCACGTCCAGAAGCAGTTCGAGCGCGGTCTGATCACCCGGGACGAGCGTCACCAGGAGCTCGTGGTCATCTGGAACAAGGCGACCAACGAGGTCTCCGAGGCCATGCAGCGGAACTTCCCGCGCACCAACCCGATCTTCATCATGATCGAGTCCGGCGCGCGCGGAAACATGATGCAGATGCGTCAGATCGCCGGTATGCGTGGTCTGGTGTCCAACGCCAAGAACGAGACCATCTCGCGCCCGATCAAGGCGTCCTACCGTGATGGCCTCTCCGTTCTGGAGTACTTCATCGCCACCCACGGTGCCCGTAAGGGTCTCGCGGACACCGCCCTGCGTACCGCCGACTCGGGTTACCTGACCCGTCGTCTGGTGGACGTCTCGCAGGACGTGATCATCCGCGAGGAGGACTGCGGTACCGAGCGCGGCCTCAAGCTGGCCATCGCCACCAAGGGCCCGGACGGCGTGCTGCGCAAGACGGAGGACGTCGAGACCAGCGTGTACGCGCGGATGCTCGCCGAGGACGTCGTGGTGGACGGCAAGGTCATCGCGCCGGCCAACGTCGACCTGGGCGATGTCCTCATCGACCAGCTCGTCAAGCACGGTGTGACCACGGTCAAGACCCGCTCGGTCCTCACCTGCGAGTCCGCCGTCGGCACCTGCGCCTTCTGCTACGGCCGCTCGCTGGCCACCGGCAAGCTGGTGGACATCGGCGAGGCCGTCGGCATCATCGCGGCCCAGTCCATCGGTGAGCCCGGCACCCAGCTCACGATGCGTACCTTCCACACCGGTGGTGTGGCCGGTGACGACATCACCCAGGGTCTGCCGCGTGTCGTCGAGCTCTTCGAGGCCCGTACGCCCAAGGGTGTCGCCCCCATCTCGGAGGCGGCCGGTCGGGTGCGCATCGAGGAGACCGAGAAGACCAAGAAGCTCGTCGTCACCCCGGACGACGGCTCCGACGAGACGTCGTACGGCGTCTCGAAGCGAGCCCGACTCCTGGTCGGCGAGGGCGACCACGTCGAGGTGGGCCAGGCGCTGACGCTGGGTGCCACCAACCCGCACGACGTGCTGCGCATCCTCGGCCAGCGTGCCGTGCAGGTGCACCTGGTCGGCGAGGTCCAGAAGGTCTACAACTCGCAGGGTGTGTCGATCCACGACAAGCACATCGAGATCATCATCCGGCAGATGCTGCGCCGTGTGACGATCATCGAGTCCGGCGACGCGGAGCTGCTGCCGGGCGAGCTGGTGGAGCGCTCGCGGTTCGAGAACGAGAACCGCCGCGTGGTGCAGGAGGGTGGTCACCCGGCTTCGGGTCGTCCGCAGCTCATGGGCATCACCAAGGCGTCGCTGGCCACCGAGTCGTGGCTGTCGGCGGCGTCCTTCCAGGAGACGACCCGGGTGCTCACCGACGCGGCGATCAACGCCAAGTCGGACTCCCTGATCGGCCTCAAGGAGAACGTCATCATCGGTAAGCTCATCCCGGCCGGTACGGGCCTGTCCCGCTACCGCAACATCCGGGTCGAGCCGACCGAGGAGGCCAAGGCCGCGATGTACTCGGCCGTCGGCTACGACGACATCGACTACTCGCCCTTCGGGACGGGTTCGGGTCAGGCCGTCCCGCTGGAGGACTACGACTACGGTCCGTACAACCAGTAGGCCGGCGCACGGCGTACGGCTCGGTCACGGCCTTCGGGCCGGCCGGGCCCGCCGGGTGGCGGAACATCGGTAGAACCGCGGGGCGGTCATCCCAGTGTGGGATGACCGCCCCGCGGTTCGTCGTGGATGATAGAGGGAGCTGTCTAGCTGGGGGAGGTACAGGGGTGGCGTTCCAACCGTGGCAGGGCGGACAACCGGCCCAGCCGATGAATCAGTCGCCGATGATGCGTGTCTCGCACGCCGAGCGGGAGCGGGCGGTGGACGTCCTGAAGGCCGGCTTCGCGGAGGGGCGGCTCCCACAGCCCGAGTACGAGGAGCGCATCACCCGGGCCTACCAGGCGCAGACGTACGGCGAACTCCAGGTGTTGGTCGGGGACCTGCCCCAAGGGCCGCTGGCCCAGCCGCAGTTCGCCCCGCGGCCGGTGGCGCCGATGGTGCCGCAGACCTTCCTGCCGGCGTCGGCGCGGACCAACGGGAGCGCGACGGGCGCCCTGGTGTGCGGCATCCTCGGCACCATGGTCGGCGTCACGGCGATCCCGGCGGTGATCCTGGGGCACAAGGCGCGGGGTGAGATCCGTCGCACGGGGGAGCAGGGCGACGGCATGGCCATCGCCGGCCTGGTGCTCGGCTACGGGGTGCTCAGCTTCGGGGTCATGTTGGTCATACTCTTCGGCCTGGTGGCGGTGAGCCTCTGACCCGCTCCCGGTCCACGGCCCTGACCTGGGCGAACGGCTCCGAGCCCGGCGGCTCCCGGCGCGTCAGCGGGGGCGCTGGGGGGCGCGGGGGCGTGGCGGCGCGGCCGGGGTTCGGCGGCTGAGACGCGCTTCCGCGACGGGAGCGGGCGCACTACGGTAAGCGGGAGCGCCGCGAGCCGCCCGGCGTGTCCTACGCGTGTGCATTTGTTTTGACCGGAGCCGATGCGGTAGGTACGCTCTGACCTTGTGCCTGGCGTGTCCCTGGGCTCCCGTGCGCGCACACTTCCTTGACTTCCGTCGAGGTGAGGTGCCCCGGACGGAGCCTGGAGGAGTACCCCCAATTTTTTGGGGACCGAGGTGTTCCGCACCAAACTCCGCACTCTCTCGCTCATCGCAGCGGTCTGGAGTGCGCGACACACCCGACCGCGTGGGTCGGAGAAACCCCAGGTTAGCTTTACTAGACGGCACACAGAAACCGGAGAAACGGTGCCTACGATCCAGCAGTTGGTCCGCAAGGGCCGGCAGGACAAGGTCGAGAAGAACAAGACGCCCGCGCTGGAGGGTTCCCCCCAGCGTCGCGGCGTCTGCACGCGTGTTTTCACGACCACCCCGAAGAAGCCGAACTCGGCCCTGCGTAAGGTCGCGCGTGTGCGTCTGACCAGCGGCATCGAGGTCACCGCTTACATTCCGGGTGAGGGCCACAACCTGCAGGAGCACTCGATCGTGCTCGTGCGTGGCGGTCGTGTGAAGGACCTGCCGGGCGTTCGCTACAAGATCATTCGTGGCTCGCTCGACACCCAGGGCGTCAAGAACCGCAAGCAGGCTCGCAGCCGCTACGGCGCCAAGAAGGAGAAGTAAGAATGCCTCGTAAGGGCCCCGCCCCGAAGCGCCCGGTCATCATCGACCCGGTCTACAGCTCTCCTCTTGTCACCTCCCTCATCAACAAGGTGCTCCTGAACGGCAAGCGCTCCACCGCCGAGCGCATCGTCTACGGCGCCATGGAGGGGCTGCGCGAGAAGACCGGCAACGACCCGGTCATCACGCTCAAGCGCGCTCTGGAGAACATCAAGCCGACCCTTGAGGTGAAGTCCCGCCGCGTCGGTGGCGCCACCTACCAGGTGCCGGTCGAGGTCAAGCCCGGCCGCGCCTCCACCCTCGCGCTGCGCTGGCTCGTGGGCTACTCGCGCGCCCGTCGCGAGAAGACCATGACCGAGCGTCTGATGAACGAGCTCCTGGACGCCAGCAACGGTCTGGGCGCCGCGGTCAAGCGTCGCGAGGACACCCACAAGATGGCCGAGTCCAACAAGGCCTTCGCGCACTACCGCTGGTAGTCGCTACCCCCATCGAAACCGAGAGAAGACTGAGCCAGATGGCCACCACTTCACTTGACCTGGCCAGGGTCCGCAACATCGGGATCATGGCCCACATCGACGCGGGCAAGACGACGACCACCGAGCGGATTCTGTTCTACACCGGTGTGAGCTACAAGATCGGTGAGGTCCACGACGGCGCTGCCACGATGGACTGGATGGAGCAGGAGCAGGAGCGCGGCATCACGATCACGTCGGCCGCGACCACCTGTCACTGGCCGGTGGACGACGTCGACCACACCATCAACATCATCGACACCCCGGGCCACGTCGACTTCACCGTCGAGGTGGAGCGTTCGCTGCGCGTGCTCGACGGTGCCGTGACGGTGTTCGACGGTGTCGCCGGTGTGGAGCCGCAGTCCGAGACGGTGTGGCGCCAGGCCGACCGTTACAACGTTCCGCGCATCTGCTTCGTGAACAAGCTGGACCGCGTCGGTGCCGAGTTCCACCGCTGCGTCGACATGATCGTCGACCGCCTCGGTGCGACCCCGCTCGTCATGCAGCTCCCGATCGGCGCCGAGGCCGACTTCAAGGGCGTGGTCGACCTCGTCCGGATGAAGGCCCTGGTGTGGTCCGCCGAGGCGGCCAAGGGTGAGATGTACGACGTCCTGGACATCCCGGACACGCACGTCGAGGCCGCCGCCGAGTGGCGCGACAAGCTCCTGGAGACCGCCGCCGAGGGCGACGAAGAGCTGATGGAGCTGTACCTGGAGGGCCAGGAGCCCACCGAGGAGCAGCTCAAGGCCGGCATCCGCCGCGCCACCATCGCCGGTAACCTCACCCCGGTCTTCTGTGGCACCGCGTTCAAGAACAAGGGCGTCCAGCCCCTGCTCGACGCGGTGGTCGCCTACCTCCCGTCCCCCGTGGACGTCGAGGGCGTGACCGGCCACAAGGTCGACGACGAGGACACCGAGATCTTCCGCAAGGCCTCGGACGACGAGCCGCTCGCCGCGCTTGCCTTCAAGATCATGAGCGACCCGCACCTCGGCAAGCTCACCTTCGTCCGGATCTACTCCGGCCGCATGGAGGCCGGCACCCAGGTGCTGAACTCCGTGAAGGGCAAGAAGGAGCGCATCGGCAAGATCTACCGGATGCACGCGAACAAGCGTGAGGAGATCGCCAGCGTGGGCGCCGGCGACATCGTCGCCGTCATGGGTCTCAAGCAGACCACCACCGGTGAGACGCTCTCCGACTCCGGTAACCCGGTGATCCTGGAGTCCATGAACTTCCCGGCTCCGGTGATCCAGGTCGCCATCGAGCCGAAGTCCAAGGGCGACCAGGAGAAGCTGGGTGTCGCCATCCAGCGCCTCGCCGAGGAGGACCCGTCCTTCCAGGTCCACACCGACGAGGAGACCGGCCAGACCATCATCGCGGGTATGGGCGAGCTGCACCTCGACGTGCTGGTCGACCGTATGAAGCGCGAGTTCAAGGTCGAGGCCAACGTCGGTAAGCCGCAGGTCGCGTACCGCGAGACGCTGCGCAAGGCCGTCGAGCGGATCGACTACACGCACAAGAAGCAGACTGGTGGTTCCGGCCAGTTCGCCAAGGTGCAGATCGCGATCGAGCCGCTTGAGGGCGACGGGTACGAGTTCGAGAACAAGGTCACCGGTGGCCGCATCCCGCGGGAGTACATCCCGTCCGTGGACGCGGGCTGCCAGGAGGCCCTGGAGTTCGGCGTGCTGGCCGGCTACCCGCTGACCGGCGTCAAGGTGACGCTGCTCGACGGCGCCTACCACGAGGTCGACTCCTCCGAGCTCGCCTTCAAGATCGCTGGCTCCATGGCGTTCAAGGAGGGTGCTCGCAAGGCGTCGCCGGCTCTGCTGGAGCCGATGATGGCCGTCGAGGTCACCACCCCCGAGGACTACATGGGCGACGTCATCGGCGACATCAACTCCCGCCGTGGACAGATCCAGTCCATGGAGGACCGCAGCGGCGCCAAGGTCGTCAAGGGCCTGGTTCCGCTCTCGGAGATGTTCGGCTACGTCGGTGACCTGCGGAGCAAGACCTCCGGTCGCGCGAGCTACTCCATGCAGTTCGACTCCTACGCCGAGGTTCCGCGGAACGTCGCCGAGGAGATCATCGCGAAGGTCAAGGGCGAGTGACGAGGGCCCGTCCCCGCAGCAGCGGGGATGAGCCCACACCGTTGCTCAGCCTTTAGGCTGGAGCACAGGCATCGGGGCATTCCGCCACAGAACGCACCACGCGTCCTGTGGCGGGGCCCCGGACGCCGGCCCCCAAGCGAATACGGCCAAGGGCATCCCCTCGGGGTCCTGGTCGGTTCGGTCAAGACCACCTGAACCCATCCGCAAAGTGTGGATGGAGTACAGCACCAGTCCACAGGAGGACCCCAGTGGCGAAGGCGAAGTTCGAGCGGACTAAGCCGCACGTCAACATCGGCACCATTGGTCACATTGACCACGGTAAGACGACGCTTACGGCGGCGATCACCAAGGTGCTGCACGACGCGTACCCGGACCTGAACGAGGCCTCGGCCTTCGACCAGATCGACAAGGCTCCTGAGGAGCGCCAGCGCGGTATCACCATCTCCATCGCGCACGTCGAGTACCAGACCGAGTCGCGTCACTACGCCCACGTTGACTGCCCGGGTCACGCGGACTACATCAAGAACATGATCACCGGTGCCGCCCAGATGGACGGCGCGATCCTCGTGGTCGCCGCGACCGACGGTCCGATGCCGCAGACCAAGGAGCACGTGCTCCTCGCCCGCCAGGTGGGCGTGCCGTACATCGTTGTCGCGCTGAACAAGGCCGACATGGTGGACGACGAGGAGATCATGGAGCTCGTCGAGCTTGAGGTTCGCGAGCTGCTCTCCGAGTACGAGTTCCCGGGCGACGACCTGCCGGTCGTCAAGGTCTCCGCGCTCAAGGCCCTTGAGGGCGACGCGGAGTGGGGCAAGTCCGTCCTCGACCTGATGAAGGCCGTCGACGAGTCGATCCCGCAGCCCGAGCGCGACGTCGACAAGCCGTTCCTGATGCCGATCGAGGACGTCTTCACGATCACCGGTCGTGGCACCGTCGTCACCGGTCGTATCGAGCGAGGCATCCTGAAGGTCAACGAGACCGTTGACATCATCGGGATCAAGCAGGAGAAGACCACCACCACGGTCACCGGCATCGAGATGTTCCGCAAGCTGCTCGACGAGGGCCAGGCCGGTGAGAACGTCGGTCTGCTCCTCCGTGGCATCAAGCGCGAGGACGTCGAGCGCGGCCAGGTCATCATCAAGCCCGGTTCGGTCACGCCGCACACCGAGTTCGAGGCCCAGGCCTACATCCTGTCGAAGGACGAGGGTGGCCGTCACACCCCGTTCTTCAACAACTACCGCCCGCAGTTCTACTTCCGTACCACGGACGTGACGGGCGTTGTGACCCTCCCCGAGGGCACCGAGATGGTCATGCCGGGCGACAACACCGAGATGTCCGTCCAGCTCATCCAGCCGGTCGCCATGGAAGAGGGCCTGAAGTTCGCCATCCGTGAGGGTGGCCGGACGGTGGGCGCCGGTCAGGTCACCAAGATCAACAAGTGATCTGACGCTTCCGTCTCCCAGCCGGCCCCGCCCCCGGGCGTGGCCGGCCCAGGAACGGAAGGTCGCGCTCTCGCGGCATCGGCCCGGGCCCCACTCGCTTCACCGCGAGTGGGGCCCGGGCTTTTTCCGTGCCCGGACGCGCGCGCCTGGCCCTTACGCGCGCCCGGCCCGCGCGCGGTGCCCGGCGGCGTGCGCGTCCGGCCCGCGCGCGGTGCCCGGCCGCCGGCCGCCCCCGGGCCGCTGCGCGTACGCGCGACGGCCCGGGCCGGGCTTGTCGGGCTACGCCTGCCCGGTGGGGCGGGGCTGCCAGAGCCAGGGCGTGGCAGCGGGGGAGAGGCCGACGACGCGGGCCGGCGAGGCCCGCGGGCCCGGCGGGACCAGGGCCGGCAACCCCACCGGCCGCAGCCGTGCGGGTGAGCGCAGGGGGCGGACGGCCGGGCCCGTGCCGTACTGCAGGACCGCCTCGCCGTCCCGGCCCCGACCGAGGGCCAGCGCCTGCGGCTCGGGCTCCTCGGCGTCCTCGTCGGCCGGTGCGTACGAGGTGCTCAGCGGCCCGTACCCGGCGAAGCCGCGCAGCCGCGTGGCGGGGGTGTCGGCCTGGTCGCCGCCGAAGACGTAGCTGATCGGCTCGGCCGCGGCGGGGGTGCGGTAGGTGAGCAGCAGGGCGCCGGAGGGGGCGAGGGCGACGGCCGGCTGTTCGCCGGGGGCGGGCAGCCCGGTGGGCGGCTGGGCGCTGACCGGGCTGCCGGCGCCGGTCTGCGCCCAGTGGCGCAGCGTGCCGCGCCCCGCGGCGAAGACGTGGACCAGGCCGTGGGCGTCGAGCGTGACGCTGAGCCCGTCCTGGATCTCGTCGGCCTCGGCGAGGGGCGCCGCGCCGGTGCCGGGCGCGCCCGCCTCGGGGATCGACTGCCAGGGGGCCCAGTCCCCGCGCGCGTCGCGGACCCGGGTGGCCAGGCCCTTGTCAGCCGTACGGGCGAACAGGTGGACCCGGCCGTCGGGCGTCGCGATGGCGACCGGGCAGCCCACTCGGCGGCCCCGCTCGGGGTCCTCCTCCGGGGTGCCGAGCCCGCGCCAGGACCGGAACGGGCCGCCGGCGCGACGCTGTTCGAGGACCACCAACTCCCGTACGTTGGCGCCGCCCTGGCCCTCCAGGGCGGCGAACCGCAGCGCGAAGAGCGACTGCCGGCCGGCCCGGTCGACCACGGCGCACAGCGCGGGGGCCAGCGGGCCGCCGCCGAGGTTGTGCGGGGCGCCCCAGCGCCCGCTGCCGGGCGCGGTCTCGCGCCAGCGCACCGCCTGGGTGCCGAGCACGCCGTACGCGACGGTCCGGCCGTCCGGCTCGGTGAGCGGGGCGAGCCGTGGGCCGGGGTGGCGGTAGTGGGTGCTGCGTATCCACCCCTTGCGGTTGCGCAGCGGGCGGGTGCCGCCCTGGCCGTAGTCGCCGCAGCCGGCCGGGTTGCCGCACTCCCAGTCGGGCCCGCCGCCGTACGCGGCCAGGAAACGGGCCTTGTCGCCCACGACATCGGCCGGCAGGTTCTTCGGCCAGCGCTGGTTGTAGTAGCCCCGGAAGGCGGTGGTGGTGAACCGGGGGGCGCGGCCGTCGCGGCGCGCGGCGTCGGCTGCCCACTGGAACATCGCCTTCCAGGTGAACAGCGCGACCGGCGTGTGGTCGCGGTGGTCGGAGCAGCCCGGCTGGTCGCTGTCGCGCCGGTGGGTGGCGTCGTGCACCTGGAAGTCGGGGTCGGGGTCCATGGTGTGCACGAGGGTGGGCCGGAACTGGTCCATGAGGTGCGCGAGCACGTCGACCAGCGTCTCGTGGCGGTACGTGCTGACGGCGCGCAGCGGCGACCCGGTGGGCAGCAGCGTCTCCATGGTGGTGCCCGGGGTGTCCCACAGGTGCGGGGTGCGGGCGCCGGCGGCGGAGAGCGTGGCGATGTTCAGGAAGATCAGCCGCACCGAACGGGCGCCCTGCGCGAGGAAGTTGGTCTCGGCGCTCAGCCCGCCGGGCAGTTCGAGGACCGAGCGCTGCCAGCGGGTGAACCGGTGCATCCCGAGCATCTCCGCGTACGCCTGGCGCAGCCCCTGCTGTCGGGCGGAGGCGTAGCCGGGCTTGTCGGGCGGCGGGAGCGGGCGGCCCGGCGCGTTGTTGACGCCCAGCGCCTCGCCCGCGGTGACGTACACGGACACCACGGGTATGCCGGCCTCCAGCACGTGCCGGGCGTCCGGGTTCATGAAGTACAGGTCGTCGTCCGGGTGCGCGAGGACCTGGAGGAGCAGCGCGTCCTTCTCGCCGGTGACGGTGGTGAACGGCTCGGCGGCGTGCGGGTCCACCGAACGTACGGGCGCGGCCGAGCCGCCCGGCAGCGCGGTCTGGCTGGCGCTGGAGTGCCGCGCCCGACCGCCGACGACGCCGGCCGCCGTGAGGGCCGCCAGCGCCGCCACCACCTGTCGCCGTCCCGGCGGCGACCACGGGGTCGTGCTATTCACCTGCTGTGCCTCGCGATGTCGTTCCAGGGCAGCACCTACGTCCCTGGGCTGCGCTCGCGCTAGGGCAGACGGCGTGCCGTGCGCGTTGGTTGCCCGGGATGGGGGAGTTCGGTGGTCACAAGTTGATCACCGCGAGACGGTTGCGCTGTCTTTCGGACAGGTCAACTGGGGTGGTGGGACGGGGGGTTGGGCCACCGTCGGGTTCGGGTAGGGCGGTGCCCCCGGTGGCTCGTCGGCGCGTCCTCGCGGTGCCTGCCGGGAGTGCGCGGGCGGCGGCCCACGGTAGGACGGAGCGGGCACGGTGCCCGTGGCTTCCCCCCTCTTCACCCGTACGAGCGGCAACGAGCGCCCGCCGGAGCGCTACGGTGAGAAGGCGGTGCGGGTTCTCGCCCATGGGAGGGGCCATGACTGCCGAATCGCTGAACCCGTGGCCGGTGCCGCCGCCGGACGGCTACACGGTGGACGATCTCTTCACGCTGCCCGACCTCCCGCCCCACACGGAGTTGATCGACGGGAGCCTGGTCTTCGCGGGCCCGCAGCGGATCTTTCACATGGCGACGCTGTACCTGCTGGAGAGCGGGTTGCGTCGGACCGTGCCGGATCACCTGCTGGTCGGTCGGGAGATGACCGTGGTGCTGGGGCCGCGCAACGCGCCGGAGCCCGACCTGTTCGTCGTCCGCGAGGAGGCGGTGCGCAGCCGCCGGCAGACCAGCTTCGAGGCCGCGGACGTGCTGCTCGTCGTCGAGGTGGTCTCCCCGGATTCGGAGGCCAGGGACCGCGACACCAAGCCCCGTAAGTACGCCGCCGCCGGTATCCCGCACTTCTGGCTGGTCGAGATGGCCGGCGACGAGGACCACCCCGTGGTGCACACCTACGAGCGGGACCCGGTGACCCAGGTCTACGCGCTCACCGGCATCCACCACGAGCGGCTCAGGCTGTCGGTCCCGTTTACCCTGGACATCGACCTCACCTCGGGCTCGCGCTGAGCCGGGTCGTGGCGGGTTCCGATCATGGCCTCCGGCGGGCCCGAGCCACGCCGTCGCTTCCCCCGGTGACGATTCGCCGCCACTCCTGTGGGGTACCCTCCAAGGCTCGATTCGCGACCGGCATGCCCCGTATGGCACACTGTCCAGGTTGCTCGGTTGAGTGCCGATGTTGCGCGCCTCCCGCCGGGGGGACTGGAAGCGAGTCCCGCAGTACTCGTCGCCCCATGCTGTGTGCCGCAAGGCGCAGGGGCGGAAGTACGGGAATCTTCCGGGAAGCGTAGCGGGGCCCCAGCCAGGCGCCCGGTGGGTGATCTTCCCCCACAACCCCCTTCAGCAGGGAATTCTCCTGTGGAGAATTACAAGAAGGAGGGCGACACGCCCGACCGCGTGGGTCGGGGAAAGGTCGCAAACGCACCGGGTCCCAGAGCGTTACGAGAGACAGGACTACGAAGTAGCCATGGCGGGACAGAAGATCCGCATCCGGCTCAAGGCCTACGACCACGAGGTCATCGACTCTTCGGCGAAGAAGATCGTCGAGACGGTGACTCGCACTGGTGCGTCGGTCGCGGGCCCGGTGCCGCTGCCCACTGAGAAGAACGTGTACTGCGTCATCAAGTCGCCGCACAAGTACAAGGACTCGCGCGAGCACTTCGAGATGCGCACGCACAAGCGCCTCATCGACATCCTCGACCCCACGCCGAAGACCGTTGACTCGCTCATGCGTCTCGACCTGCCGGCGGGCGTCGACATCGAGATCAAGCTCTGAGGTGACGCGCGAGATGGCTAAGCAGATCAAGGGCGTCCTGGGCGAGAAGCTCGGCATGACGCAGGTATGGGACGAGAACAACCGCGTTGTTCCGGTCACCGTCGTCAAGGCCGGGCCGTGCGTCGTGACCCAGGTCCGTACCGCTGACTCGGACGGCTACAACGGCGTCCAGATCGCCTTCGGCGAGATCGACCCCCGCAAGGTGAACAAGCCCCTCAAGGGCCACTTCGCCAAGGCGGACGTGACCCCGCGCCGCCACCTGGTGGAGCTGCGTACCGCTGACGCCAGCGAGTACACGCTCGGCCAGGAGGTCACGGCCGAGGTGTTCGAGTCCGGTGTCAAGGTCGACGTGACCGGCACCAGCAAGGGCAAGGGCACCGCCGGTGTCATGAAGCGCCACGGCTTCGCCGGCCTCGGCGCCGGCCACGGCACGCAGCGCAAGCACCGCTCGCCCGGCTCCATCGGCGGCTGCGCCACCCCGGGTCGCGTGTTCAAGGGCCTGCGCATGGCTGGCCGCATGGGCAACGAGCGGGTCACCACCCAGAACCTGACCGTCCATGCCGTTGACGCGGAGAAGGGCCTGCTCCTGATCAAGGGCGCGGTTCCTGGTCCGAACGGCGGCCTCGTCCTGGTCCGTACCGCGGCCAAGGGGGCCTGAGGTAACCGATGAGCACCATTGACATCCTTTCGCCGGCAGGCGACAAGGCCGGGACCGTCGAACTCCCCTCGGAGATCTTCGACGCGCAGGTCAGCATTCCGCTGATCCACCAGGTCGTCGTCGCCCAGCTGGCCGCTGCCCGTCAGGGCACGCACAAGACCAAGACCCGTGGCGAGGTCCGCGGCGGTGGCAAGAAGCCCTACCGCCAGAAGGGCACCGGCCGCGCCCGTCAGGGCTCGACCCGCGCGCCGCAGTTCGCCGGCGGTGGCGTCGTGCACGGCCCCGTGCCGCGCGACTACTCGCAGCGCACCCCGAAGAAGATGAAGGCCGCCGCCCTGCGCGGTGCCCTCTCGGACCGGGCGCGTCACAACCGCGTCCACGTCGTCACCGGCGTGGTCGAGGGCGAGGTCTCCACCAAGGCCGCGAAGAACCTGTTCGGCAAGATCAGCGAGCGCAAGAACCTGCTCCTGGTCGTCGACCGGTCCGACGAGGCTGCGTGGCTGTCCGCCCGCAACCTGCCTCAGGTGCACATCCTGGAGCCGGGCCAGCTCAACACGTACGACGTGCTCGTCTCCGATGACGTGGTCTTCACGCAGGCTGCCTACGAGTCCTTCGTGGCCGGTCCGGCCGCGTCTGCCAAGGCTGTCGCCTCCGAGGCCGAGCTCGAAGGGAGCGACGCCTGATGAGTGAGGCAACCGCGCAGACGATCACCAGCAAGACCTTCACGGACCCCCGTGACATCCTGGTCAAGCCGGTGGTCTCGGAGAAGAGCTACGCGCTGCTTGACGAGAACAAGTACACGTTCATCGTCGACCCGCGCGCGAACAAGACCCAGATCAAGCAGGCCGTCGAGGCGGTCTTCTCGGTCAAGGTCACTGGGGTCAACACGATCAACCGGCAGGGTAAGCGCAAGCGGACCAAGACCGGTTTCGGCAAGCGCAAGGACACCAAGCGCGCCATCGTGACCCTCGCCGAGGGCGACCGTATCGACATCTTCGGCGGCCCGGTCTCCTAACGGAGATCGGAACGTCCAGAAGTCCGGAATCTTCCGAGGACTGAGAAATGGGTATCCGCAAGTACAAGCCGACGACTCCGGGCCGTCGTGGCTCCAGCGTCGCCGACTTCGTCGAGATCACGCGGTCCACGCCGGAGAAGTCGCTGGTCCGCCCGCTGCACAGCAAGGGCGGTCGTAACAACGCCGGTCGCGTGACCGTTCGTCACCAGGGTGGCGGACACAAGCGCGCGTACCGCGTGATCGACTTCCGCCGTCATGACAAGGACGGCGTCCCGGCGAAGGTCGCACACATCGAGTACGACCCCAACCGCACCGCGCGCATCGCGCTCCTGCACTACGCGGACGGCGAGAAGCGCTACATCATCGCCCCCGCTGGCCTGAAGCAGGGCGACCGGATCGAGAACGGCCCCGGGGCCGACATCAAGCCGGGCAACAACCTGCCGCTGCGCAACATCCCGGTCGGTACGGTCATCCACGCCATCGAGCTGCGGCCCGGCGGCGGCGCGAAGTTCGCCCGCTCCGCTGGTGCCTCCGTGCAGCTGCTGGCGCGTGAGGGCTCCATGGCCCACCTGCGTATGCCGTCCGGCGAGATTCGCCTGGTCGACGTCCGCTGCCGCGCCACCGTCGGCGAGGTCGGCAACGCCGAGCAGTCGAACATCAACTGGGGCAAGGCCGGCCGTATGCGCTGGAAGGGCGTTCGCCCGACCGTCCGCGGTGTCGTGATGAACCCCGTCGACCACCCGCACGGTGGTGGTGAGGGCAAGACCTCCGGTGGTCGCCACCCGGTCTCGCCGTGGGGTCAGAAGGAGGGCCGTACGCGCTCGCCGAAGAAGGCCAGCAACAAGTACATCGTCCGCCGCCGCAAGACGAACAAGAAGCGCTAGGAGCGGGTTTAGATGCCGCGCAGTCTCAAGAAGGGGCCCTTCGTCGACGACCACCTGATCAAGAAGGTGGACGTACAGAACGAGGCAGGCACCAAGAACGTCATCAAGACCTGGTCCCGCCGCTCCATGATCGTCCCGGCCATGCTCGGCCACACGATCGCGGTGCACGACGGCCGCAAGCACGTCCCGGTGTTCGTCACCGAGTCGATGGTCGGCCACAAGCTCGGCGAGTTTGCGCCGACCCGCACCTTCCGCGGCCACGAGAAGGACGACCGCAAGTCGCGTCGTCGCTGATCTGCGGAAAGCGAAGACCGAAAGGTGGGGTTCCCCGCTCCGGCGGGGGTGCACCGACCATGACAGACACCGAAGGGACAACCATGGAAGCCAGGGCCCAGGCGCGGTACATCCGCGTCACGCCCATGAAGGCCCGCCGCGTGGTGGACCTTATCCGTGGCATGGATGCCACGGAGGCTCAGGCGGTCCTGCGTTTCGCCCCGCAGGCCGCCAGCGTGCCGGTTGGCAAGGTGCTCGACAGCGCCATTGCCAACGCCGCGCACAACTACGACCACACCGACGCTCAGAGCCTCGTCATCTCCGAGGCCTACGTGGATGAGGGCCCGACCCTGAAGCGGTTCCGGCCGCGCGCCCAGGGCCGTGCCTACCGGATCCGCAAGCGGACCAGCCACATCACCGTGGTCGTCAGCAGCAAGGAAGGAACCCGGTAATGGGCCAGAAGGTAAACCCGCACGGGTTCCGGCTCGGCATCACCACGGACTTCAAGTCCCGCTGGTACGCCGACAAGCTGTACAAGGACTACGTCAAGGAAGACGTCGCGATCCGTCGCATGCTCACCCAGGGCATGGAGCGGGCCGGCATCTCCAAGGTCGAGATCGAGCGCACCCGGGACCGGGTCCGCGTCGACGTCCACACCGCCCGGCCGGGCATCGTCATCGGCCGCCGCGGCGCGGAGGCCGACCGGCTCCGGGGCAACCTGGAGAAGCTCACCGGCAAGCAGATCCAGTTCAACATCCTCGAGGTGAAGAACCCGGAGACGGACGCTCAGCTGGTGGCCCAGGCCGTCGCCGAGCAGCTCTCCTCGCGTGTCTCCTTCCGTCGCGCCATGCGTAAGAGCATGCAGTCGACGATGAAGGCGGGCGCCAAGGGCATCAAGATCCAGTGCGGTGGCCGTCTCGGCGGCGCCGAGATGTCCCGCTCGGAGTTCTACCGCGAGGGCCGCGTGCCCCTGCACACCCTGCGCGCCAACGTGGACTACGGCTTCTTCGAGGCCAAGACGTCCTTCGGCCGCATCGGCGTGAAGGTGTGGATCTACAAGGGCGACGTCAAGAACATCGCCGAGGTCCGCGCCGAGAACGCCGCGGCCCGCGCGGGCAACCGCCCCTCGCGTGGCGGCGGCAACGAGCGCCCGGCCCGTGGTGGCCGGGGTGGCGAGCGTGGCGGCCGCGGCCGCAAGCCGCAGCAGTCGGCCCCGGCGACCGAGGCCCCCAAGGCCGAGGCGCCCGCCGCCGCTGCTCCGGCGGAGACCACCGGAACGGAGGCCTGACCGACATGCTGATCCCTCGCAGGGTCAAGCACCGCAAGCAGCACCACCCGAAGCGGTCGGGTATGGCCAAGGGCGGCACGGAGCTGGCGTTCGGCGAGTACGGCATCCAGGCCGTCACGCCGGCGTACGTCACGAACCGCCAGATCGAGGCCGCTCGTATCGCCATGACCCGCCACATCAAGCGTGGCGGCAAGGTCTGGATCAACATCTACCCGGACCGGCCGCTCACCAAGAAGCCCGCCGAGACCCGCATGGGTTCCGGTAAGGGTTCGCCGGAGTGGTGGATCGCGAACGTCAAGCCCGGTCGGGTGATGTTCGAGCTGTCCTACCCGAACGAGAAGGTCGCTAAGGAGGCGCTGACCCGCGCCGCCCACAAGCTTCCGATGAAGTGCCGGATCGTCCGGCGCGAGGCAGGTGAGTCGTGATGGCGGCCGGTACCAAGGCGACCGAGCTGCGCGAGCTGAACGACGAGGATCTCGTCGCCAAGCTGCGCGAGGCCAAGGAGGAGCTGTTCAACCTCCGCTTCCAGGCGGCGACCGGACAGCTTGAGAACCACGGCCGGCTGAAGGCCGTCCGCAAGGACATCGCCCGGATCTACACCCTGATGCGTGAGCGCGAGCTCGGCATCGAGACGGTGGAGAGCGCCTGATGAGCGAGACGAATGTGACTGAGAACAAGCAGGACCGCGGCTTCCGCAAGACCCGTGAGGGTCTGGTCGTCAGCGACAAGATGGACAAGACCGTCGTCGTCGCCGTTGAGGACCGCGTCAAGCACGCGCTGTACGGCAAGGTCATCCGTCGTACGAACAAGCTCAAGGCGCACGACGAGCAGAACGCCGCCGGTGTCGGTGACCGCGTCCTCCTGATGGAGACCCGGCCGCTGTCCGCGACGAAGCGCTGGCGCATCGTCGAGATCCTCGAGAAGGCCAAGTAATCCCCTCCGAGGGGGACCCCCTCGGAATAGTTCCGCCAGGCTCGGCGGGGACTCGGGCGACCGGGTCCCCGCCGGGAACCGGCAGACGATCAGGAGATAGACGTGATCCAGCAGGAGTCGCGACTGCGCGTCGCCGACAACACTGGTGCGAAGGAGATCCTTTGCATCCGTGTTCTCGGCGGTTCCGGTCGCCGCTACGCGGGCATCGGTGACGTCATCGTCGCCACCGTCAAGGATGCGATCCCCGGTGGCAACGTGAAGAAGGGTGACGTCATCAAGGCGGTCATCGTGCGCACCGTCAAGGAGCGCCGTCGCCCCGATGGCTCGTACATCCGCTTCGACGAGAACGCCGCCGTCATTCTGAAGAACGACGGCGACCCCCGCGGCACCCGTATCTTCGGCCCGGTCGGCCGTGAGCTGCGCGAGAAGAAGTTCATGAAGATCGTCTCGCTCGCGCCGGAGGTGCTGTAACCGATGAAGATCAAGAAGGGCGACCTGGTCCAGGTCATCACCGGTAAGGACAAGGGCAAGCAGGGCAAGGTCATCGTGGCCTACCCCCGCGAGGACCGCGTCCTGGTCGAGGGTGTCAACCGGGTCAAGAAGCACACGAAGGCCGGCCAGACCGCTCGCGGTTCGAAGACCGGCGGCATCGTGACGACCGAGGCCCCCATCCACGTGAGCAACGTTCAGCTCGTGGTGGAGAAGGACGGCCAGAAGGTCGTCACCCGCGTCGGGTACCGCTTCGATGACGAGGGCAACAAGATCCGCGTTGCCAAGCGGACCGGTGAGGACATCTGATGACTGCCACCACCAACGCGCCGCGTCTGAAGCAGCGCTACCGCGAAGAGATCACGGCCAAGCTGCGTGAGGAGTTCTCGTACGAGAACATCATGCAGGTCCCCGGCCTCACCAAGATCGTGGTCAACATGGGTGTGGGCGACGCCGCCCGCGACTCCAAGCTGATCGAGGGCGCCATCCGCGACCTCACCACGATCACCGGTCAGAAGCCGGCCGTCACCAAGGCCCGCAAGTCCATCGCGCAGTTCAAGCTGCGTGAGGGTCAGCCGATCGGTGCCCACGTCACCCTCCGCGGTGACCGGATGTGGGAGTTCCTGGACCGCACGCTGTCGCTGGCGCTCCCGCGCATCCGCGACTTCCGCGGCCTGTCGCCCAAGCAGTTCGACGGCCGGGGCAACTACACCTTCGGTCTCACGGAGCAGGTCATGTTCCACGAGATCGACCAGGACAAGATCGACCGGGTCCGGGGCATGGACATCACCGTGGTGACGACCGCCCAGAACGACGATGAGGGCCGCGCCCTGCTTCGTCACCTCGGCTTCCCGTTCAAGGAGAACTGACCGTGGCGAAGAAGGCACTGATCGCTAAGGCCGCCCGCAAGCCGAAGTTCGCTGTGCGCGCGTACAACCGCTGCCAGCGCTGTGGCCGGCCGCACTCCGTCTACCGCAAGTTCGGCCTGTGCCGGGTGTGCCTTCGTGAGATGGCCCACCGTGGCGAGCTGCCGGGCGTGACCAAGAGCTCCTGGTAATACCGTTCCCCGCCTGGTGAACGCCCCTCGTGGCGGCACCGAAGCGGACCGTACGGATTCACCGGAGCTCTCGGTAAGCATCGGATCGGCGGGGGCCCCGCTCTTCGTCCCGTAAGGTAGAAGGGTTGGGCGCCCCGCCGTCCGAGACCACTGCGGACGATGCGTCCGCAAGAAGTCGCTTACTACGCCGAAGGTCCCCGCGCCGCACCCGTCCCGAGCTGATCGGGGAGAGGGATGGCGCAGATAGGAAACCCCGGCGAGAGAGGCCGAAGGCCAATTCATGACCATGACTGATCCCATCGCAGACATGCTGACGCGTCTGCGAAACGCGAACTCGGCGTACCACGACTCGGTGGCGATGCCGCACAGCAAGATCAAGTCGCACATCGCAGAGATCCTCCAGCAGGAGGGTTACATCACCGGCTGGAAGGTCGAGGACGCCGAGGTCGGCAAGAACCTCATCCTCGAGCTGAAGTTCGGCCCGAACCGTGAGCGTTCGATCGCCGGCATCAAGCGCATCTCGAAGCCGGGCCTGCGGGTCTACGCAAAGTCCACCAACCTGCCGAAGGTGCTCGGCGGCCTGGGCGTGGCGATCATCTCCACGTCGCACGGTCTCCTCACCGGCCAGCAGGCGCAGAAGAAGGGCGTGGGTGGGGAAGTCCTCGCCTACGTCTGGTAACCGGGAACGGAGGAATAGCCAATGTCGCGTATTGGACGGCTGCCCATCCAGGTTCCCGCTGGTGTGGACGTCACCATCGATGGCCGTACGGTCCAGGTGAAGGGCCCCAAGGGCACCCTCAGCCACACCGTAGCCGCGCCCATCGAGATCGCTAAGGGCGAGGACGGCGTGCTCAGCGTCACACGCCCCAACGACGAGCGTCAGAACAAGGCCCTGCACGGCCTGTCCCGGACGCTGGTGGCGAACATGATCACCGGCGTGACCGCGGGCTACAGCAAGGCTCTTGAGATCAGCGGTGTTGGTTACCGCGTCCAGGCGAAGGGCTCCAACCTGGAGTTCTCGCTGGGCTACAGCCACCCCATCCTGATCGAGGCCCCCGAGGGCATCACCTTCAAGGTCGAGTCCCCGACCAAGCTCAGCGTCGAGGGCATCGACAAGCAGAAGGTCGGCGAGGTCGCCGCGAACATCCGCAAGCTGCGCAAGCCCGACCCGTACAAGGCCAAGGGCGTGAAGTACGCGGGCGAAGTCATCCGCCGCAAGGTCGGAAAGGCTGGTAAGTAAGCCATGGCATACGGTGTGAAGATCGCGAAGGGCAACGCCCGCAAGGGTGCCGCCCTCAAGCGTCGCCACATCCGCGTTCGCAAGCGGATCTCGGGTACCCCCGAGCGTCCCCGCCTCGTGGTCACGCGTTCCAACCGCCACATGGTGGCGCAGGTCATCGACGACATCGCGGGCCACACGCTCGCGTCGGCGTCGACCCTGGACGCGTCGATCCGCGGCGGAGAAGGCGACAAGAGCGCCCAGGCCCAGCAGGTCGGAGCCCTGGTGGCCGAGCGTGCCAAGGCCGCCGGCGTCGAGGCCGTGGTGTTCGACCGCGGTGGCAATCAGTACGCCGGGCGCATCGCCGCTCTGGCGGACGCCGCCCGCGAAGCCGGGCTGAAGTTCTAAGCCCCGGTTCCGGAGCTAGCGGACCGTAACAGAGAGAGGTATTACCAATGGCTGGACCCCAGCGCCGCGGTGGCGGCGCCGGTGGCGGCGAGCGGCGGGACCGGAAGGGCCGGGACGGCGGCGCTGCTGCCGAGAAGACCGCGTACGTTGAGCGCGTTGTCGCGATCAACCGCGTCGCCAAGGTCGTGAAGGGTGGTCGTCGCTTCAGCTTCACCGCGCTGGTCGTGGTGGGCGACGGTGACGGCACCGTGGGTGTCGGATACGGGAAGGCGAAGGAGGTTCCGGCCGCCATCGCCAAGGGCGTTGAGGAGGCCAAGAAGAACTTCTTCAAGGTCCCCCGGATCCAGGGCACCATCCCGCACCCGATCCAGGGTGAGGAGGCCGCGGGTGTCGTGCTGCTCAAGCCGGCGTCCCCCGGTACCGGTGTGATCGCCGGTGGCCCGGTGCGCGCCGTCCTGGAGTGCGCGGGCATCCACGACGTGCTGAGCAAGTCGCTCGGTTCGTCGAACCCGATCAACATCGTGCACGCCACGCGTGCGGCTCTGCAGGGGCTTCAGCGTCCCGAGGAGATCGCCGCCCGCCGTGGCCTGCCGCTGGAAGACGTCGCCCCCGCCGCACTGCTGCGGGCGCGTGCCGGGGTGGGTGCGTAATGGCTCGCCTCAAGGTCACGCAGACGAAGTCGTACATCGGCAGCAAGCAGAACCACCGTGACACGCTGCGCTCGCTCGGCCTGAAGAGGCTCGGCGACGTCGTGGTCAAGGAAGACCGCCCCGAGTTCCGCGGCATGGTGAAGACCGTCCGCCACCTCGTGACGGTTGAGGAGGTCGACTGATCATGGCTGGTTCCTCCGAGAGCAAGCCGCTGAAGGTCCACAACCTCCGTCCCGCCCCGGGCGCCAAGACCGCCAAGACCCGTGTGGGTCGTGGTGAGGCGTCGAAGGGTAAGACGGCCGGTCGTGGTACCAAGGGCACGAAGGCCCGCTACCAGGTTCCGGAGCGCTTCGAGGGCGGGCAGATGCCCCTCCACATGCGCCTCCCGAAGCTGAAGGGCTTCAAGAACCCCGCGCACAAGCAGTTCCAGGTCGTCAACCTGGACAAGCTGGCGTCGCTCTACCCGCAGGGTGGCGAGGTCACGGTGGCCGATCTGGTCGCCAAGGGCGCGGTGCGCAAGAACGAGCTCGTCAAGGTGCTCGGCACCGGCGAGATCTCCGTGGCGCTGCAGGTGACGGTGGACGCCGTCTCCGGCTCCGCCAAGGAGAAGATCGCCGCCGCCGGCGGCACCGTCACCGAGCTCATCTGAGCCTGTGACAACCTGCCGGGGATGCCCCTCATAAGGGGCATCCCCGGTTGGTCGTTCCTAGGGGGGCCCAGTCGCCGGTAAGGTGGCGTGCGCTGTTACCCTCCGCGTGGCCTGTGTCCGCGCGGGTTTTGACTGATTTGTATTCGTCGATCCTCAAGACCGTCACCTCTCGCGCTCGACGCGGGGGGCGCAGGAGGCACCGTGCTCACCGCGTTCGCCCGAGCGTTCAAGACGCCCGACCTGCGCAAGAAGCTGCTCTTCACGCTGGGCATCATTGTCCTGTTCCGGCTCGGGGCGCACGTCCCGGTGCCGGGCATCGACTACCAGAACGTCCAACAGTGCATGGACGAGGCCAAGGCCCAGCAGGGTCTGTTCGGTCTGGTGAACATGTTCAGCGGTGGCGCCCTCATGCAGATCACCATCTTCGCGCTAGGGATCATGCCGTACATCACGGCGAGCATCATCCTTCAGCTGCTCACGGTGGTGATCCCCCGCCTTGAGGCCCTCAAGAAGGAGGGCCAGTCCGGGCAGGCGAAGATCACGCAGTACACCCGTTACCTGACGGTGGCGCTGGCGATCTTGCAGGGCACCGGCCTGGTGGCCACCGCGCGCAGCGGCTCGCTCTTCCAGAACTGCAACGTCGGCGACCAGATCGTCCCCGACCAGTCGATCTTCGTCACGATCACCATGGTCCTCACCATGACCGCCGGCACGGCGCTGGTGATGTGGCTCGGTGAGCTCGTCACCGACCGCGGCATCGGCAACGGCATGTCGATCCTGATGTTCGTCTCGATCGCCGCCGGCTTCCCGAGCGCGCTGTGGGCGATCCGGCAGCAGGGCAAGATCATGGACGGCTGGCTGGAGTTCGGCCTCGTCATCCTCTGTGGTCTGGCGATGGTGGCCCTGGTGGTCTTCGTGGAGCAGGCGCAGCGCCGCATCCCCGTCCAGTACGCGAAGCGCATGATCGGCCGCCGCTCGTACGGCGGGACCTCGACCTACATCCCGCTGAAGGTGAACCAGGCGGGTGTGATCCCGGTCATCTTCGCTTCCTCGCTGCTCTACATTCCGGCGCTGATCGCTCAGTTCAGCGGTTCCGACTCGGAATGGGCGACCTGGATCGAGGCCAACTTCGTGACGGGCGACCACCCGGTCTACATCGTCACGTACTTCCTGCTGATCGTCTTCTTCGCCTTCTTCTACGTCGCGATCTCCTTCAACCCCGAAGAAGTTGCTGACAACATGAAGAAGTATGGTGGCTTCATCCCGGGTATCCGGGCTGGTCGTCCCACTGCGGAGTACTTGAGCTACGTGCTGAACCGCATCACGTGGCCCGGCTCGCTTTACCTGGGCCTGATCGCTCTGGTGCCGACGGTGGCGCTGGTGACGCTCAACGCAAACCAGAACTTCCCGTTCGGTGGCACCAGCATCCTCATCATCGTGGGTGTGGGTCTGGAGACGGTGAAGCAGATCGAGAGCCAGCTTCAGCAGCGACACTACGAAGGGTTCCTCCGCTGATGCGAATCGTCCTCGTCGGGCCTCCCGGGGCGGGCAAGGGAACGCAGGCCGCGTACCTCGCCAAGAACTTGTCAATCCCGCACATCTCCACGGGTGACCTTTTCCGCGCGAACATCAGTCAGGGCACGCCCCTGGGCCAGAAGGCCCAGGAGTACATGAAGGCCGGACAACTGGTGCCGGACGAGGTCACGGTGGGCATGGCCAAGGACCGCATGGCCCAGCCCGACGCGGAGCACGGCTTCCTGCTCGACGGGTTCCCGCGCAACCTCCACCAGGCCGAGGTCCTCGACCAGCTCCTGGCCGACGAGGGGCTGCGGCTGGACGCGGTGCTGGACCTGGAGGTCCCCGAGGGCGAGGTCGTGAAGCGGATCGCCGGCCGGCGCACCTGCCGTACGGACTCCAGCCACACCTTCCACGTGGAGTACAGCAAGCCGAAGGTGGAGGGCGTCTGCGACATCTGCGGCGGCGCCCTGTACCAGCGCGAGGACGACAGCGAGGAAACGGTCCGCAAGCGCCTTGAGGTCTACCACAGCGAGACCGAGCCGATCATCGACTTCTACAAGGCCCAGGGCCTGGTCGTGACGA
This sequence comes from Streptomyces buecherae, assembly GCF_014295035.1. Classification (GTDB taxonomy): domain Bacteria; phylum Actinomycetota; class Actinomycetes; order Streptomycetales; family Streptomycetaceae; genus Streptomyces; species Streptomyces youssoufiensis. The sequence continues at coordinate 3,490,685 of NZ_CP060404.1, read as the reverse complement.
TCTCGGCGCTGGGCAAGGTGGCCGAGGTCACGCGGCGGGCCATGGAGGCCCTGCCGCAGCGGGCCGAGCGGGCCTCGGAGGCCGACGGGCGGACCGTTCCCGGTCCGTGAGTCCGCGAGCGGGGCGGGCCGGCCGCGACGTGCGCGTCGAAGGCCCGCCGCGGTGCGGTGACAGTGTGTGTGCGGCCGTGGTGCTCCTGGGAGCGCCACGGCCGTACTGTTGTGTGTGCAGGTATCACGAACCCCGGAAGGTGGAAGAAGGCGACCCATGCTGGAGATCAAGACCCCGGACCAGATCGCGAAGATGCGCGAGGCGGGGCTGGTCGTCGCGCGCGTCCACCAGGCGTGCCGGGAGGCGGCCGTCGTGGGCGCCACCACCAGGGACCTGGACGAGGCCGCCCGCAAGGTGCTCGCCGACGCCGGCGCGAAGTCGAACTTCCTGGGGTACGGGGGCTTCCCGGCCACGATCTGCACGTCGGTGAACGACGTGGTGGTGCACGGCATCCCGGACCGGGAGACGGTCCTGAAGGACGGCGACATCATCTCCATCGACGCCGGCGCCATCGTGGACGGCTGGCACGGCGACGCGGCGTTCACCGCCTTCGTGGGCGAGGGCCACGCGCCGGAGCTGCACGAGCTGAGCCGGGTCACCGAGGAGTCCATGTGGGCCGGGATCGCCGCGGTGCGCAAGGGCAACCGGCTGGTGGACATCTCCAAGGCGATCGAGGGCTACATCCGCCGGCAGCCACGGCCGGCGTCCGGTCGGTACGGGATCATCGAGGACTACGGCGGCCACGGCATCGGCAGCGAGATGCACATGGAGCCGCACCTGCTGAACTACGTCACGCGCAAGCGGGGCAAGGGTCCGAAGCTGGTGCCGGGCTTCTGCATCGCGATCGAGCCGATGGTGAGCCTGGGCACGGCCGCCACGCACGTGCTCGCCGACGACTGGACGGTCAAGACGGACGACGGTTCGTGGTCGAGCCACTGGGAGCACTCGGTGGCGCTGACCGAGGAGGGCCCGCTGGTGCTGACCGCGGTGGACGGCGGCAAGGCGAAGCTGGCGGAGTACGGCGTGACGACGGCACCGGACCCGCTCGCGACGGCCTGAGGCGACAGCCTGACGCGCCGTGGAGGCGGGGGCCGGCGCCGGGTCGGGGCCCGGTTCGGTGCCGGCGTCGCGGGCCCCGGGCGCAGGTGCGGCGGGGCCGGTGGCGGCGCGGCCGGCTGGCGTAGCCCCTGAGCGGGGCGTTGCTTAAAGATCTCCACGTTCGGGCAGTAGACCTGGATTCGTCTTTCGGGAAGCCCTGACGTAGACTGATGCGTCGGCTCTCGTATATCCGCGCGCCCGCATTCGTTTCCCTCAATCGGAGGCGTGCGAGCGCGTGATCGTGTCGAGAGTTGATCAAGGTAGCCGATTCGAAGGGCGAAGCGTGGCCAAGAAGCAAGGTGCCATCGAAATCGAGGGCACCGTGATCGAGTCCCTCCCGAACGCCATGTTCAAGGTGGAGCTCCAGAACGGTCACCAGGTCCTCGCGCACATCAGTGGCAAGATGCGCATGCACTACATCCGCATCCTCCCTGACGACCGGGTCGTGGTGGAGCTGTCTCCCTACGACCTGACGCGCGGACGCATCGTCTACCGCTACAAGTAGATCTCGCTGCCGTCCCGCTCCCGTGGGGCGATGGCACGACCCGGAGAACCTCACACCCATGAAGGTCAAGCCGAGCGTCAAGAAGATCTGCGACAAGTGCAAGGTGATCCGCCGTCACGGCCGGGTCATGGTCATCTGCGACAACCTGCGCCACAAGCAGCGCCAGGGCTGACGCACGACCCGCACCTCGCAGTACCTTCGCGCGACGCGAGCAACTCGTACATACGCAATCACCCGTCTCCTCCTCGCAGGGGACGACACCCCCGGCGGAGGCCGGGGACCCGGTAGCCGCCACCGCGCGGGCCCGGGAGTGGTGTTGCGGAAGACCTCCGAATAGCAACTGGAGCCAGATTTATGGCACGCCTCGCAGGCGTTGACCTCCCGCGCGAAAAGCGCGTGGAGGTCGCCCTCACCTACGTCTTCGGCATTGGTCGCACCCGTGCCCAGGAGACCCTGAAGAACACCGGCGTCAACCCCGACACCCGCGTGCGCGACCTGGCCGAAGAGGACCTGGTCAAGATCCGCGAGTACGTGGACGCCAACCTCAAGACCGAGGGTGACCTCCGTCGTGAGATTCAGGCCGACATCCGCCGCAAGGTGGAGATCGGCTGCTACCAGGGTCTGCGTCACCGTCGTGGCCTGCCGGTCCACGGTCAGCGCACGAGCACCAACGCCCGCACCCGCAAGGGCCCGCGTCGCGCCATCGCCGGCAAGAAGAAGCCGGGCAAGAAGTAGTCCGCACCGGACGCGCCGCGGCCCGGGGGCTCACCCCCGGTCCCCGCGAGCAGTTCGCGGTCCGAGCTGTAGGACCGATCACCTCCACGGGAGTTCATCAGAATGCCTCCGAAGAGCCGTACGGCTGGCGCCAAGAAGGTGCGCCGCAAGGAGAAGAAGAACGTCGCCCACGGGCACGCTCACATCAAGAGCACGTTCAACAACACGATCGTCTCGATCACCGACCCCACGGGCAACGTGATCTCCTGGGCCTCCGCCGGCCACGTCGGCTTCAAGGGCTCGCGCAAGTCGACCCCGTTCGCCGCGCAGATGGCCGCCGAGTCGGCCGCGCGCCGCGCGCAGGAGCACGGCATGCGCAAGGTGGACGTCTTCGTCAAGGGTCCCGGCTCCGGCCGTGAGACCGCGATCCGTTCGCTCCAGGCCACCGGCCTCGAGGTCGGCTCCATCCAGGACGTCACGCCGACCCCGCACAACGGCTGCCGCCCCCCGAAGCGGCGCCGGGTCTGACGGACCGGTTGGGCTAGAAGTCGAGCCGCTACCCGAAGCAGCGCACCCGCGCTACGGACGGTAGTCGCTCACGGGTCACGGGCGGTACACCTCCATCAAGGCGGCGTACCGCCCGTACCCTTGCAGTATCCGTCGGCATCAAATAGTGGGTGCCGAAGACTGGAGGCAACACCTCATGCTGATCGCTCAGCGTCCCTCTCTGACCGAAGAGGTCGTCGACGAGTACCGCTCCCGGTTCGTGATCGAGCCGCTGGAGCCGGGCTTCGGCTACACCCTCGGTAACTCCCTGCGTCGTACGCTCCTCTCCTCGATCCCCGGTGCGGCGGTCACGTCCATCCGGATCGACGGGGTCCTGCACGAGTTCACCACCGTGCCGGGCGTCAAAGAGGACGTCACCGACCTGATCCTCAACATCAAGCAGCTCGTCGTCTCCTCGGAGCACGACGAGCCGGTCGTGATGTACCTGCGCAAGCAGGGCCCCGGCCTGGTCACCGCCGCGGACATCGCCCCGCCGGCCGGCGTCGAGGTGCACAACCCGGACCTGGTCCTGGCCACCCTGAACGGCAAGGGCAAGCTGGAGATGGAGCTGACCGTCGAGCGCGGTCGCGGCTACGTCTCCGCCGTGCAGAACAAGCAGGTCGGCCAGGAGATCGGCCGCATTCCGGTCGACTCGATCTACTCGCCGGTCCTCAAGGTCACCTACAAGGTCGAGGCGACCCGTGTCGAGCAGCGCACCGACTTCGACAAGCTGATCGTCGACGTCGAGACCAAGCAGGCCATGCGCCCGCGCGACGCCATGGCGTCGGCCGGTAAGACCCTGGTCGAGCTGTTCGGCCTGGCCCGCGAGCTGAACGTGGACGCCGAGGGCATCGACATGGGCCCGTCCCCGACGGACGCCGCGCTCGCCGCCGATCTGGCGCTGCCGATCGAGGAGCTGGAGCTCACGGTCCGCTCGTACAACTGCCTCAAGCGCGAGGGCATCCACTCGGTGGGCGAGCTGGTGGCCCGCTCCGAGGCGGACCTGCTCGACATCCGCAACTTCGGCGCCAAGTCGATCGACGAGGTCAAGGCGAAGCTGGCCGGCATGGGCCTGGCGCTCAAGGACAGCCCGCCCGGATTCGACCCGACCGCCGCCGCGGACGCCTTCGGCGCCGACGACGACGCGGACGCCGGGTTCGTCGAGACCGAGCAGTACTGAGCCGCTCCCGGCCGGGGCGGGGGCCAGCCCCGCGTCCCGGCCGGGGACGCGGCGAGACTTCCCGGGCGCGAGCCCGGGTTCCGGCGGACGATCGTCCGTCCGGGAACTGACACCGGTACCTGATACGGCCGGTGCAGACACGAGGAGAAACACATGCCGAAGCCTGCCAAGGGTGCCCGTCTGGGCGGCAGCGCCGCGCACGAGCGTCTGCTGCTCGCGAACCTCGCCACGGCGCTGTTCGAGCACGGCCGCATCAAGACGACCGAGGCCAAGGCCCGCCGCCTGCGTCCGGTCGCCGAGCGCCTGGTCACCAAGGCGAAGAAGGGCGACCTGCACAACCGTCGCCTGGTGCTGCAGACCATCCGCGACAAGGGTGTCGTGCACACCCTCTTCACGGAGATCGCGCCGCGCTACGAGAACCGCCCGGGTGGCTACACCCGCATCACCAAGATCGGTAGCCGCCGTGGCGACAACGCGCCCATGGCCGTCATCGAGCTGGTCGAGGCGCTGACCGTGCAGCAGACCGCCGTGGGTGAGGCCGAGGCCGCCACCAAGCGGTCCGCCAAGGACGCCGCCGGCGACGAGGCCGTCGCGGACCTCAAGAAGGGCGAGGCCGAGCAGGCCCCGACCGAGGCCGCCGACGAGACCGAGGCCAAGGACGCCTGATTGCCGCTCCCGCTCCGGCGGGGCGCGTGAGACAGGCGTTGCCAACGGGCCCGTTCCAGATCTCTGGGGCGGGCCCGTTCGGCATGAGACAGGGATGCTGCGTGGACAAGGACGGCGAGTGAGCGACGAGGCGGCCCCCGGGCAGGTACGGCTGCGGCTGGACCTCAGCTACGACGGCAGGGACTTCTCCGGCTGGGCCCGGCAGGCGGGCGGACGGCGCACCGTCCAGGGCGAGATCGAGGACGCGCTGCGGACGGTGACGCGCTCGACGCGCACGTACGAGCTGACGGTGGCCGGCCGCACGGACGCCGGGGTGCACGCGCGGGGGCAGGTCGCGCATGTGGACCTGCCCGTCGAGGTCTGGGAGGAGCACCGGGAGCGGCTGCTGCGCCGGCTGGCCGGGCGGCTCCCGCACGACGTGCGCGTCTGGCGGGTCGAGCCGGCGCCGGCGGGCTTCAACGCCCGCTTCTCGGCGATCTGGCGGCGGTACGCGTACCGGGTGACCGACCACCCGGGCGGCGTGGACCCGCTGCTGCGCGGGCACGTGCTGTGGCACGACTGGCCGCTGGACGTGGCGGCCATGAACGAGGCGGCCGGGCACCTCGTGGGCGAGCACGACTTCGCGGCGTACTGCAAGCGGCGTGAGGGCGCGACGACGATCCGTACGCTCCAGCGGTTCTCCTGGGAGCGGGGCGCGGACGGGGTGATCACCGCGACCGTGCGGGCGGACGCCTTCTGCCACAACATGGTGCGCTCGCTGGTGGGCGCGATGCTCTTCGTGGGCGACGGGCACCGGCCGGTGGACTGGCCGCGCGCGGTGTTGGCCGCGGGCGTGCGCGACTCGGCCGTACACGTGGTGCGCCCGCACGGGCTGACCCTGGAGGAGGTCGGCTACCCGGCCGACGAGCTGCTCGCGGCGCGCAGCCGGGAGGCCCGGAACAAGCGCACGCTGCCGGGCGTGGGCGGGGCCGTGGGCTGCTGCTGAGGGCCGGCGGTACGCCGGGGGCCGCCGCGCCCGCGCGGACGCGGCGGACGCGGTTGAGCGGGCGCGGAAGAGCGGGCGGGCGGGCCCGGGGGATGGGCCCGCCCGCCCGCTCTGTCGTCGCGGGGGCGTTCGGCTGCCTTACGCGGTGCGCTTGGGGCTGGTCAGGGCGAGGTTGTTGGCCTTGGTGAAGTAGGGCCGCACGCCCCCCACGACGGGGTAGAGGTCGGTCTTGTTGCGGTCGAGGATGTCGCCTAGGACGCGGCCGACGCGCAGGCTCGCGGGCCCGTCGCCGCCCGGCTGGAGGCTGACGTCCCAGACCGGGTCGACCGACTCCTTGCCGGAGCGGGTGGCGTGCACCTGCTCGTAGCGCAGGGTGAAGCGGAACCGGTCCGGGCCGAGCACGGTCACCGGGGCGGTGAACGCCTTGCCGGCGGTGCGCGGCTTGGCGATGACGGTGGGCGCGGCGCCGGTGCCGTCCTCGGCCAGCGTCGTGCCGTGCAGGGTGCAGGTGACGGTCACGCCGACGTCGTCGGCGTGCACGGTGTGGGCCTCGGCGTGCGCGTCGCGGTACCAGGTGCGCAGGGCGAGGTAGCCGTCCACGGTGGTGTACGGCACCCACCAGGTGAACGGCGTGCCGTCCAACGGTCGCGCCTCGACCAGGCCGCGACCCTCGGCGTAGTGGCAGGCCAGGCGGCGGCGGGCGCCGTCGCCGCGGACGACGTGCAGGTCCCAGCGGCCCTCGGTGAGCCGGACCAGCTCGTGGTCCACGACCGCGGTCCAGGCCCCGCCGGTCTCGGCCGGCGGCTGGAGCGGGACGCGGAACTGGTCGCCCTTGGCGCGGTCGGTCAGCGTCACGGCCAGCTTGGGCCCGTGCACGCCGGCGCCACGGACGCTGAGCGTGAGGCGTCCGGTGCCGTCGGCCCGGCAGGTGGCGACGGGCCGCAGCGGGGGCTTGCGCACCAGGCTCTTGACGGTGGCCTTGAGCACGTCGGTCAGCGGCTTGCGCTGGGTCCGCGCCCCGGAGGCGCCCCGCGAGGGCGCTGCCTGACCACGGGCCGCGTACAGCTCGCCGATCAGCTTCTCGTACGCGGCGGCCACGTGCTCGGGCGCGTAGCGGGCGGCGGCGGCACGGGCGGCCTGGCCCATCCGGCGGCGCCGGTCCTCGTCCTCGATGAGGGAGAGCAGGCCCTTGGCGATGGCGTCCGCGTCGCCGTTGGCGACCAGCAGCCCGTCCTCGCCGTCCGCGATGATCTCGCCGGGGCCGTGCGGGCAGTTGGTGGCCACCACGGGCACGCCGCAGTGCATGGCCTCCACGATCGTCATGCCGAACGACTCCTCGCGGGAGGTGACGGCAGCGATCGAGCCCTTGGCCCACTCGGTCTCGATGGGGGCGTGCGGGCCCATGAGGGTGATGTGGTCGGCCAGGCCGAGGTCGTCGATCTGCTGGCGCAGCGCGGCGTGCTGGGGGCCGCGCCCGTACAGCCGCAGCTTCCAGTCCGGGTGCGCGGCGGCGACCGTCGCCCAGGCGGTGACGAGCAGGTCGTAGCGCTTGACCGGGACCAGCCGGCCGGCGGCGACGACCAGTTTGGCGGTGCCGTCGGAGGGCTCGACGTCGGTCGCGGGGACGCCGTTGGGCAGCCCGACGAGACGGGTGGTGATGTCGGGCAGCTTGGCGCGGTGGGTGGCCGCGTCGGCCTCGGAGACGGTGGTGTGGGCGTCGAGCCGGGCGATGGCCGCGTCGCACGCGGCGCGCAGGGCGGGCTTGTGCGTCTCGTACAGCCGGTGCTCCTGGCCGATGCGCAGGAAGTCGCGGCCTCGGCCACGGCCGAACTCGGCCAGGTAGATGAGCAGGCCGGGGCGGGTCGCTATGACGACGTCCGCGTTGGTGGCGTCGAGGTAGGCGGCGACGCGCTCGTCGGTGAGCGCGTTGAAGTTCACCGTGCCGTTGGCCTCGGCGGCCGGGATGCGCGGGGTGATCTGCTTGAGCAGCGGGTTGTCCGCGTCGCTGGCGTGGCCCTTGCGCAGGTCGATCAGGTTGACGACGCGCACCGCGTCGTTCAGCGGGAGGCTCGGGGCCTCCGCGGTGCGCATGAGGGAGACGATCTCCACCTCGTGGTGTTCGGCGAGGGCGCCCGCCACATTGAACGTGGAACGGATCGTTCCACCGATGCCGTACACGTTGTGCAGCAGAAATGAGATCTTCATTTTGACTTCACGCAGGACGGCTTGCGTCCGTTGCGTGCTGCCTCCCCTCTGGCCTGGCCTGCCTCATTAGACGATCGCGGGTGCAGAAAGTTGCTTGTGCATGCGGTGATATGCAATGGCCCACAATCGTCGAGCACACCACAACCTTCCGCCTCTTCTGCTCGTCCGCGGGTGCGGGCACGCGGGCGCGGGTGCATTTGTCTTTAGGTTTCTTCGGGTTTCTTCGGGTTCCTTCGAGTTTCTACGGGGCGATGGGGGGCGCCGGGGAGCGCGTTGGCGGGGCGGGAGAGCGCGGGTGAGGGCCGGGCGGCGGGGCGCGCGCCGGGCGCCTGGTGGTGTGACCGCCCGGCGCGACGGCGCGCCCGAGCGCCGCAGGTCGGCCAGGGTGGGGCGTGACAGGGGCTGGGCGAGACGCGGCAGGGGGCGGGTGCCGGCGGTGGCGCGGTGGGGCTGGGCGCGCGGGTCAGCGGGCCGTGGCCGCCGCTGACGCCTGGGCGTTCGCCCGCTGCATGATGCGGCTGAAGGCGTGCTCGGCGACGTCGAGCCCGGCCTGTCGTGCCTTAGTGTCGTCCGTGCGCACGGGGCTGCCGTCGGTGTTGCCGGCGATGGTGAAGTAGCCGTAGCGGCCGATCGCGTTGCTGGTGGAGCGGCAGGCGGTGTTGCGGCAGAAGCGCTCGACGCCGTCGCCCGGCAGCGAGACCAGGAACGGCCCGGCGGCGGCCTTCGCCTTCTCCGCGGCGGCCTTGGTGTCGAAGACGGCGATGCCGACCGTGACGGCGACGTCGCCGTTGGTGTACGTCGCCCGCACCACCTGGCGGCAGCCGTTGCCGGTCAGCGCGGGGTAGAGCTTCTTCTGCGCCACGGAACCGCAGTCCTTCGTGCTCGCCGTGGCGCCCTTGGTGTAGTCGCGGCCGGCCACGGTGGCCCGGTCGCCGGGGAAGAGGCCGGCGGCGGTGATCGGCGCGGTGTCCTTGGAGCGGTCGGAGATGACCTCCAGCGGGCTGATCGGCGCGGGCGGGTCGACGTCGGAGAACGTCGGCTCGCTCTGCGCCGACTCGCTGGGCAGCTCGGCCGGGGTGGGGAGCTGGGAGGCGCTCCGGTCGCCCTTGCCCCCATCGTCGTCGCCCACGATCACGGCGGTGGCGACGATCCCGGCGATGGCGGCGGCGGCCAGCGCCCCGCCGCCGAAGAGCAGCCACTTGCGGCGGCGGTCGCGGGCCGCGGTGTCGGCGAGGGCCGACCAGTCCGGCGTAGGCGGCTGAGATCCCCCGGGCTCGTACGGCCCCCCTTGCCCAAAGCTCATGCCGCGCATCCTATGGGCACGCCCGGGTGGCCGGGGGCCCGGTGGCCGCGCCGGAAAACGGTTGGCCGGCGGCGGGGGGTGGCGCCCAGACTTCCGGTATGGGACACGTTGAGGGCGCGCATCTGGAGTACTACCTACCCGACGGCCGGGTGCTGTTCGGCGATGTCTCGTTCCGGGTGGGGGAGGGCTCCGCGGTCGCGCTGGTCGGGGCGAACGGCGCGGGCAAGACCACGCTGCTGCGGCTGATCTCGGGCGAGCTGAAACCGCACGGCGGCACGGTGACGGTCAGCGGTGGCCTGGGCGTGATGCCCCAGTTCGTCGGCTCGGTCCGGGACGAGCGCACCGTACGGGACCTGCTGGTCTCGGTGTCCCAGCCGCGGTTGCGGAAGGCGGCGCGGGCGGTGGACGAGGCCGAGCACGCGGTCATGACCGTCGACGACGAGGCCGCCCAGATGGCGTACGCGCAGGCGCTGAGCGACTGGGCCGAGGCGCGCGGGTACGAGGCCGAGACGCTGTGGGACATGTGCACCATGGCCGCGCTCGGCATGCCGTACGAGCGGGCGCAGTGGCGGCAGGTGCGCACGCTCAGCGGCGGCGAGCAGAAGCGGCTGGTGCTTGAGGCGCTGCTGCGCGGGCCCGACGAGGTGCTGCTCCTGGACGAGCCGGACAACTACCTGGACGTGCCGGGCAAGCGCTGGCTTGAGGAGCGGCTGCGCGAGACGCCCAAGACGGTGCTGTTCGTCAGCCACGACCGGGAACTGCTCGCCCGCTCCGCGCAGAAGATCATCAGCGTGGAGCCGGGCCCGGCCGGCAGCGACACCTGGGTGCACGGCGGCGGCTTCGCCACGTACCACGCGGCCCGCAAGGAGCGCTTCGCGCGCTTCGAGGAGCTGCGCCGGCGCTGGGACGAGGAGCACGCCAAGCTGCGCCGGCTGATGCTCACCTTCAAGCAGAAGGCGGCGTACAACGCGGACATGGCCTCGCGCTACCAGGCCGCCCAGACCCGGCTGCGCCGGTTCGAGGAGGCCGGCCCGCCGCAGGAGCCGCCGCGCGAGCAGGACATCCGGATGCGGCTGCGCGGCGGGCGCACCGGGGTGCGGGCCATCACCTGCGAGCAGCTGGAGCTGACCGGCCTGATGCGCCCCTTCGACCTGGAGGTCTTCTTCGGCGAGCGGGTCGCGGTGCTGGGCTCGAACGGCTCGGGCAAGTCGCACTTCCTGCGCCTGCTGGCCGGCGGCGACGTGGCCCACACGGGGAAGTGGAAGCTGGGCGCGCGGGTGGTGCCCGGGCACTTCGCGCAGACCCACGCGCACCCGGAGCTGATGGGCCGCACGCTGGTCGACATCCTGTGGACGGAGCACGCCAAGGACCGCGGGGGCGCGATGAGCGTGCTGCGCCGGTACGAGCTGGAGGGGCAGGGAGACCAGCCCTTCGACAAGCTCTCCGGCGGCCAGCAGGCCCGGTTGCAGATCCTGCTCCTGGAGCTGGCGGGCGCCACCGCGCTGCTGCTCGACGAGCCGACGGACAACCTGGACCTGGAGAGCGCGGAGGCGTTGCAGGAGGGGCTCGCGGCGTACGAGGGCACGGTTCTCACGGTCACCCACGACCGCTGGTTCGCCCGGTCCTTCGACCGTTTCCTGGTCTTCGGCTCCGACGGCCTGGTCCGCGAGGTGCCGGAGCCGGTCTGGGACGAGGGGCGGGTGCGGCGCGCGCGATGACGGCGGTGCGGGCGGGCCGGCGCCCGGGGGCCGGGCTCGGAGTTCGGGGTTCGGGGCTGCCCGCCCGGGCCGGGGTTCGGGTCTGGCGTCCGGGGCCGGGGCCCGGGGCCTGAGGTGGGCGTCCAGGGTTGGGGCTGGGAACGCGGCGAGGCTGGGGGCGGGGCCCGAAGCTCGGAGGCTGGGCGGGGGCTGGTCGGCTGTTTTGACCCGGATGGGGGCGGGCCGGTATTCTGCCAGTTCGTTATGCGTATTGGCTTGCTCGATCTCACGTGAGGGGCCCTTACGCCGGTCCACCGGGCCGATGACCAGCGGCAGGCACTCGGGTTGCGTCCCCGGCGTGCCGCCACGGCTGTCGTGATCGTCCGGGTGGCCTTGTCAGGACTTCGTCCTCTTGATCCTCGCGGATCAGGGGCGACCCCATCACTGAAGAAGCGAAGGCTACGACCGTGCGTACGTACAGCCCCAAGCCCGGCGATGTCCAGCGCCAGTGGCACATCATTGACGCGCAGGACGTCGTCCTGGGCCGTCTGGCCACGACGGCCGCGTCCCTCCTGAGGGGCAAGCACAAGCCGATCTACGCGCCCCACGTCGACACCGGTGACTTCGTCATCATCGTCAACGCCGACAAGGTGCACCTCTCCGGCAACAAGCGGACCCAGAAGATGGCCTACCGCCACTCGGGTTACCCGGGCGGTCTGCGCTCCGTCCGCTACGACGAGCTGCTGGCGAAGAACCCCGAGAAGGCCGTCGAGAAGGCCATCAAGGGCATGCTCCCCAAGAACACCCTGGGCCGTCAGATGCTCTCGAAGCTGAAGGTCTACTCGGGTGCCGAGCACCCGCACGGCGCTCAGCAGCCGGTCCCGTTCGAGATCACCCAGGTCGCGCAGTAGTACCGGCCACCCCTAAGACTGAAAGAATCTGAGGAGAATCGTGGCCGAGACCACCGCAGAGACCCCCGTCGTCGACGAGGTCGTGGAGACGACCGAGCAGATCGAGGACGTCGACGTTCCCGTCGAGGAGTACACGAGCGAGTCGCTCGCGTCCCGCTTCGGCGACCCGCAGCCCGCCGCGGGCCTCGGGCGTCGCAAGAACGCCATCGCCCGCGTCCGCATCGTTCCGGGCACCGGCAAGTGGAAGATCAACGGTCGCACCCTTGAGGGCTACTTCCCGAACAAGGTGCACCAGCAGGAAGTCAACGAGCCCTTCAAGGTGCTCGAGCTCGACGACCGCTACGACGTCATCGCCCGCATCAGCGGCGGCGGCATCTCCGGCCAGGCCGGTGCGCTGCGCCTCGGCGTGGCCCGCGCGCTGAACGAGGCCGACGAGGACAACAACCGCGGCGCCCTCAAGAAGGCCGGGTTCCTCAAGCGTGACGACCGTGCGGTCGAGCGCAAGAAGGCCGGTCTGAAGAAGGCCCGCAAGGCCCCGCAGTACAGCAAGCGCTAATCTCGCGCAGAACGCTTCGCAGCGGTTTGCAGCGAGTCTCGCTGCGCTTCCAACGCCCCGGCGGCACCATTCGTGCTGCCGGGGCGTTCGGTTATGGACAACCAGGGGCGTATACCTGGACGTAAACCCTGGTTCATGTGACGTGATCTCGGAGGACACCAGTGGGACGACTCTTCGGTACGGACGGTGTGCGCGGTGTCGCCAACGCCGACCTGACAGCGGAGCTGGCGCTCGGCCTGTCGGTCGCGGCGGCGCATGTGCTCGCCGAGGCGGGCACGTTCGAGGGCCATCGCCCGGTGGCGGTGGTCGGACGCGATCCGCGAGCCTCCGGGGAGTTCCTTGAAGCCGCCGTCGTGGCCGGCCTGGCCAGCGCGGGCGTGGACGTGCGGCGCGTGGGCGTGCTGCCGACGCCCGCCGTCGCCTACCTGACCGGCGCGCTCGGCGCCGACCTCGGCGTGATGCTCTCCGCCAGCCACAACGCGATGCCCGACAACGGCATCAAGTTCTTCGCGCGCGGCGGACACAAGCTGGCCGACGAGCTGGAGGACCGGATCGAGGAGACGTACCACGCGCACGCCGCCGGCGAGCCGTGGGACCGCCCGACCGGCGCCGGCGTGGGCCGGGTCACCACCTACGACCAGGGCTTCGACAACTACGTCGCGCACCTGATCGGCGTGTTGCCGAACCGGCTCGACGGGCTCAAGGTCGTCATCGACGGGGCGCACGGCGCGGCGGCGCGGGTCTCGCCCGAGGCGTTCGCCCGGGCCGGCGCCGAGGTCATCACGATCGGCACCGAACCGGACGGCCTGAACATCAACGACGGCTGCGGCTCCACGCACCTGGCCAAGCTGCGCGCCGCCGTCGTCGAGCACGGCGCCGACCTGGGCGTCGCCCACGACGGTGACGCCGACCGCTGCCTGGCCGTGGACGCGACCGGCGCCGAGGTGGACGGCGACCAGATCCTGGCCGTCCTCGCGCTGGCCATGCGCGACGCGGGTGGGCTGCGCAAGGACACCGTGGTCGCGACCGTCATGTCCAACCTGGGCTTCAAGCTGGCCATGGAGCGCGAGGGACTGTCCCTGGTGCAGACGGCCGTCGGCGACCGGTACGTGCTCGAGGAGATGAAGCGCAGCGGCTTCGCGCTGGGCGGCGAACAGTCCGGCCACGTGATCGTCCTCGACCACGCCACGACCGGCGACGGTACGTTGACCGGGCTGATGCTCGCCGCGCGCGTCGCCGCCACCGGGCGCTCGCTCGCGGACCTGGCGGGCGTCATGGAGCGGCTGCCGCAGATCCTCATCAACGTGCCGGACGTGGACAAGTCGCGCGTGGCCACCTCGCCCGAGGTGCGGATCGCCGTCACCGACGCGGAGCGCGAACTCGGCGCCACCGGACGCGTGTTGCTGCGCCCGTCGGGTACCGAGCCGCTGGTGCGCGTGATGGTCGAGGCCGCCGACATCGAGCAGGCCAGGTCGGTCGCGGGTCGACTGGCGGACGTGGTGAAGTCGGCTCTGGGATAGCTGGCTGACGGCTGACGGTACCGGTTGGCGGGGTGCTGGGCGGGTGGCGTTGGGCTGGGGGTGAGGCTCCGGCTCGGGCCGGGGCTTCGGCTGGGGCTTCGGTTTGGGTCGGGGCTTCGGTGTGGCCTTGAGCTTCGGCTTTGGCTTGGGCTTGGGCTTGGCTTGAGCTTTTATCTGGCGGCTGTTGGCTGGTGTCTTGCCTGGGCTGTTGTGCCCGTGGAGTGCTGGCGGCGGGGGCGGTACGGAGGCGGGGCCGCTTGGGCGTCTGTCCTGCGCGGTCGTCGCGGGTTGGTGCGGCCGTATGACCGTGGTGGACCGAACCCCCGGCGCTTCGATGGAATCGGAGCGTCGGGGTTTCGGCGTCTGGGCTCCTCCTAGGGAACAACCCCGATGCCAAGTACGCCATGTGAGGGAACGTCGGCCAGGGTGAAGCCAGGGGGCGTGCCGTACCACGGTCCGATCCCCCCGGGCGGCGCGCTCGGCAGCATGGATGGCGTACGCGTGAGCCGTTCGTCTCGGGAGTGCCGCATGAAAGCCCGTCCCCAGCCTGCCCCTCAACCTGGCCGGCAGGCCCAGTCCGTCCGTCGACCCGACGGTCAGCCCTGGCCATTGCCGCGAGGTGGTGGCCTGACTCGGCGCCACGTTCGCGTTCGGGCGCGCTCAGGGATGGCCGCCGCGGTCGTCGTCGGGTTGGCAGCGTCGGCTGGGTTGGTGGCTGGGCCCGCGTGGGCTGACGGGCAGTCCGGTGGCGATGTGTCGCGGGCGACTGCCGCGCCGTCGGCGGCCGGCGGGCAGGTGGTGGGGCGCGCGGCGGACGGGCCCGATGCCGTGGCGCTGGAGAAGGCGTTGCGCGGGTTGCCGGACCGGGACGCCACGGCGGCGCTGGTGCGCGTCGGCGGCCATGGCACGTGGCGCGGGAAGGCCGGGGTGCGCGATCTGGTCAGTGGACGCGGGGCGTTGACCGATGCCCGGTTCCGCGCCGGGTCGACGACCAAGGTGGTGACCTCGGCCGTCGTGCTGCAACTCGCCGCCGAGGGCCGGATCGATCTGGACGGCACCGTGCAGGAGTACCTGCCGGGGTTGCTGTCCGACGCCTTCGGGCCCATCACCGTGCGCCACTTGCTCACGTTCACCAGTGGGCTCCAGCCGGGAGCCGACCTCGGCCCGACGGACGGGGAGGGGTACGAGCGCCGTTTCGAGACCCTGACGCCGGAGGCCGTCGTGGCCGCGTCCGTCGCCAAGGGCCCCTACCGAGGCCCGGGCGAGGGCCCCGGCAAGAAGCAGCGGTACGGCAACATCGGCTACACCGTCCTCGGCATGCTGATCGAGAAGGTCACGGGCGACTCGTACGAGCACCAGGCGGCGGTGCGCGTGCTGCGGCCCACCGGGATGTGGCACACGTCGTTCCCCGGCGGACCCGACCCGCGCCTCCACGGACCGCACCACCGCGGCTACCAACTGCTGCGGGACGGCAGGTTGGTGGACGCGACAGAGTGGAACGTCTCCGACCGGTGGGCGGCCGGCGACATGATCTCGACCACCGCTGACCTGGAGCGCCTGCTGCACGCGCTGTTCCGGGGAAGGATCGTGCCGCAGCCGCTGCTGGACCGGGAGATGTTCACGCTGCCGAGGATCGAGGGCGCTACCTACAGCGCGGGCCTCCAGCGCTTCATAGGCGAGGACGGGAAGACGGTGGTGTGGGGCAAGTCCGGTGCCCGACCCGGCTACGCGACAGCCATCGCAGCTACCCGGAATCTGTCCCGCACCCTGGTCTATTCGGTCAACGCGACGGAGGCGCATGGCGAGTTGAACCCGGTCAGCGTGCGCATCATTCGGGCCGTCTTTCCGTTGGAGTTGCCGCGGTAGGGGGGTAGGGCGTTGGTGGGTTGGTGGGGTTCGGGCTGGGACGGGGAGGTGGGGATTGGGCTCGGGGCTCGGGTCACGCCTGCGGCTTGCGTGCGGAGGGTGCGTACGGGGGGTGGGGCGGCGGGTGAGCGGGGCGTGTGGGTGAGCCTGGAGTGCGGGTGCGGGTGCGGGTGCGGGTGCGGGTGCGGGTGCGGGTGGGTGTGTGGGCGTGGGTTGGCCTGCGTGCTGGTGTGTGGGTGAGCCTGGGCGTGGGTGCGTGGGTGCGTGGGTGCGTGGGTGCGTGTGGGGGTGGGAGGTCGGGGCGGGCTGGCGTTGGGGCGCTGTGCTGGGAGTGGGGGGCGTAGTGCCTGGGGTGGGCTGAGGTCGGGCTGTCCGGCTGAGGTGCCCCGGCGCTCGCCGGCTGGGGTCTGGTCCGAGGGGGGCCTGCTCCGATGGGGGCGGTGGCGTGGGCGGTGAACCTGAGGGGGCGGGGAGGGAGGGGGAGGGGGGAGGGGCCCCAGGTGCCCACTCCGCAGGCGATGCCCCCGGCCCACCCGCCCTGCCAGCTACCAGCAGCCGCGCGCCGAGCGCCGCTCGGCGGGCGCCGGTTACCGGGCGTCGGTTGCCGATGCCGGTGGCCCCGGCGCCGGCGGAGGTGGAACCCGCGTCCGATGCCGGTGGCCTCGGCCCCGGCGGAGGTCGAAACCACAGCCGGTTGCAGGACCACCCGTTCGCAGACGTCGTACCGCCCCCGCGCGCGGTTCACGCCCCCTGACCTGCGGAGTCCCGAACCTCCAGGCTGATGACTCGTCAGCACTCCGACGCGGCGCGATCCAACTCCCCCGATGGAGGGGAAAAAGTTCGGATGGAACAAACTCTTGACCGCGCTCCGACAATCAGTATGGTCTAGACCAAGCAGGCGGCGTGGGGCCGCTGTTACGGCCGACGACCCGTGCCCCCACACCCGGTCGCCATCTGACACGCCCTGTGGCTCTGCGCCGCCTGCGGTTGTCACCTGCCCCCACGGCAGGCCCCCCACTCAAGGAGTTCCACCATGCGCGGTAAGAAGAAGCTGGCTGTCACTCTCGGTGCGGCCATCGCGCCGATCCTGGCCGTCAGTCTGCCCTCCGGAACGGCCAGCGCCCACGGCTACATCAACTCGCCCCCGAGCCGCCAGGCCCAGTGCGCTGCCGGCTCCCTGCCCTGTGGCCCCATCAAGTACGAGCCGCAGAGCGTGGAAGGCCCCAAGGGGCTCAGGAGCTGCAGCGGTGGCAACGCTGCCTTCGCCGAGTTGGACGACGACAGCAAGCCCTGGAAGGTCACCCCCGTCAGCCGCACCACCAGCTTCAACTGGCGTCTGACCGCCCGCCACGCCACCAGCACCTGGCAGTACTACGTGGGCGGCAGCAAGATCGCCGAGTTCAACGACGGCGGGGCACGGCCCGGCGAGACCGTGACCCACCGGGTCAACTTCGGTGGCCTGTCCGGCAAGCAGAAGGTGTTGGCGGTTTGGAACGTCGCCGACACGTCCAACGCCTTCTACGCCTGCGTGGACGTGAACATCAGCTAGCCCGGAACCGGGCACGGCGGCGCCGCACGCCGGCGCTCTCCGCTCGATCCGCCGCGCCGCCGCACGGCGCGGGGCGGGTCACTCGGCGGCGTCCCCGGGGCGCCGGGGTGGGGCGACGACGGACTGCACAACTACGGCGGGGGCCGCCGTCCGTCGTCGTCGCCGACGCCGCCGTGTCCACTCCCAGCTCGTCCGGCGCTCCCCAGCCGCGCTGAGCCCGCCGGTTCCGGCCGGCTCGCAGCCCGTAGGCCCCGACAGCCCTGACTCCTACCGGTCGCCCCAGACTTGACCAGCCCCCCGACCGCTAACAGCCCCCGGCCGCTACCGGCCACCCCGGGCCCTACCGAGCGACCCGGGATGCGTCAGGTTCCGGTCGCCTCGGCCGCTCCTCACCTCGGCCGCTCTCGATCTCAGCCGCTCGGCCCCCGCCGTCTCGGCCGATACGCAGCCCACGAGCCTTAACCGAGGCGACGGCCACGGCCTGGCTCACGGCCGCGCCGGAAGTCAGCGCCGCCACCGAGGTCAGTTCCGAGGTGAAGGGGCGGAGGCCGGGCTCCCCAGTCCGGGGCCCAAACCGTGGCGAAGGCCCGAGGTCAGGCCGCAGCCCGGAGCCCCCAGCCCGGAAACCAAGCCGGAGCGAAAACCCGAGGTCACGCCCGCAGATCGGAGCCCAAGGAGCCGGGACGCATGCCCGAGGCCAGGCCCGCAGCTCGGAGCCCGCAAGCCGGGATACGTACCCGAGGTCAGACCCGTAGCCCGAGGTCCAGGTCAGGGGTCGAAGTCACAACCGGGCCGGGCCCGGAACGACAGCCACCGGCCCTCAACCGGTCCTCAGTCGGCCTTGAGTCAGCCCTCAGCCGACCTTCGGGGGCGTGTCCGCGAGGGCGGTCACCTGGAGTCGGCCCCAGTCCACGACGCGGTCGAAGTTCAGGACCGCGGACCGGGTCTCGGCGGGCGGGGTGACCTTGAGGTGCCGGGAGTGCACGGCGTCCGTGCCCGAATGGGTCCAGGCGAGGTCGGCCCATGCCGAGTCGCCGGCCTCCACGCGTACGTTGGTCTTGCCCGGGTCCTTCGCGTACCAGGTCGAGCCCCACTCGGCCTTGGTGGCGAGCGGCTTGTGCTGGGTGTTCTCCAGGCCGAGCCCGGGGTAGCCGCGCAGGATGCAGGTGTGGTCGGTGCTGTTCTCGAACCGCAGGTAGATGCCCGCGTGGCTCATGCCGTTGCGTACGCCGTCCGGCACGCCGCCCTTGTCCAGCGTGACCTTGAGGCCGGCGAGCTTGCAGGTGGGCGTGGCGGTCGCCGCGGGCGCGCCGCGGTCGCCGGCCGGCTGGCCGACCGCGCCGGCGCTGCTCGCGGTGAGCCCGGCGGTTAACAGGGTCGCGGCCAGGACAGCGCCCCCGGCAACGGCGCGGCCTGAGCGCGCGGCGCGCCGCGGTGCGACGGTCGTGGTGTGGGCGGTGCTCGTGGTGCGAGTGCTGTGCATGATGGGTTGAATCCTCCTCGTACGGTTCCGGCGTTGTGCTCGGGATGTCGGTATGGGCCTGAGTGCTCCCATTCCGTACTAGAAGTGACCCGATGAAGTGGCCAATGGAGGCGTCTCCCTTCAGCCAGGAAAACGGGCCCGAGCTCGCCGACCGCGTACCCCGCCGTGCGCCCGGCTCCCCCAGCGCCCTCGGCCGGGCGTTCCGCGCGCCCCGTACGCCCCGTACGCGCCAACGTCGAGCACTCAACTGCCTTACACTGTTTGCCACTTGGGCGCCGTCTGCGTCGTCGTCCAGCAGAGAGTGGGGATGAGTCGAGGTCGGGTGGTGGCCGGCCGTGGGTTCGGTGCGGCGGGCGGGGTGGCGTGCGGTGTGTGGCCCGTATGACGAAACGGCCGCCGAGGCGGCCGTTTCGACCCGCACCGCTGCGAGCGTGGCTGCTCAGCCGGGGTGAGGGGGCGGGGGCGGAAGGGGGTGCGCCGGCGGTTAGAGCGGCAGCCCGTAGTCGGTGCAGGTCGGCTTGAAGTGCGGGTCGTTGGGCCCGAGCGCGTTCACCACGTGCTGCACGGCCGGCCCGTCGACGAACATTCCCACATGGCCGACCGGGTCCGCGGGGCACTGGTCCTGGATGGTGATGTTGCGGACCGCGTCGCCCTTGAGGAAGGCGTTGGTGTACGGGGTGACGACGGCGTCCTTCGTGGTCTGGAGCACCAGGTAGCGCACGCCGGGCACGGTGTCGCCGTCGGCGAAGAGGTCCTTCTGGAACCGTGAGTTGATCTCCTGCTGCTTGAGCGCCGGCAGGCCGACGAAGTCGAAGAGGTTGTTGACGAAGCCGATGATCCCGAGCGCCTCACCGAGGTTGGTCAGGCCCGAGAGCGTGGTGCCGTGGTTGCTCGGCGACAGGGCGACCAGGGTGCCCACCTTGCCGGCGCCGTTCAGCCGCTTGAGGTAGTAGTTCGGCATCATGCCGCCCTGCGAGTGGCCGACGAGGTTGACCTTCGTCGCGCCGGTCGCGGCCAGCACCCTGTCGACGAAGGCGCTCAACTGTCGGGCCGACGCGGGGATGTCGGCCAGGCCGCCGACGCGGCCGAGCGAGAGGTGGTTCATGCCGTAGTTGAGGGCGAAGACGCAGTGGCCCGCGTTGGCGAGGGTGGGGGAGATCTTCGTCCAGTTGGCGCCGAGGTTCACGCCGGTGGCGTGCACGAGGACGACGGGGTACGGGTGCTCGGCGGACGGCTTGCACCGCCAGTCGTTGGCGCCCTCGACGGCGCCCGGGCTGGCGATGAAGTTGCGTACGGCCTCCGACAGGCCGCCCACCGGGTGCTCGGCCCGCACGCTCGGCCCGGCCTGGGTCGTGCTGGCGGACTGTTCGGCCTGGGCCGGGCCGGCGGCGGTGATGGTGGCCGCGCCCAGGCACAGGGTCATGCCGACGGCCGTGGCCCAGCGGCGCACGGACCGTAGGGGGCGCCGGCGGTTGGGGGACTGGTTCATGAGGGTGAACCTCCGAAAGGGCGGGGCGGCGGCCGGCCCGTACTCGGGGCTGGCCGGGCGCGTGGGGGCGTGCCGGATCGCCGCGCGGGCGCACGGCGGCACGGGGACAG
Source organism: Streptomyces buecherae (assembly GCF_014295035.1). GTDB lineage: Bacteria > Actinomycetota > Actinomycetes > Streptomycetales > Streptomycetaceae > Streptomyces > Streptomyces youssoufiensis. The sequence goes on along the minus strand of NZ_CP060404.1, from coordinate 3,470,251 downwards.
CGCCGGACGGCGGGCGTGGGGCCCGCCGCCCGGCAGGGGCGCGACCCGCGGTGCGGGCGTGCCTGAGCTGGGTCGGGGCAGGGGGTGCCGCCGTGAGCGGGGCGTTCCGCGGTGGGTGTGCGCGGACGGCGGCGCCGGCGCGCGGGGCTCGGCGCGCCGGCGCACGGCGGCAACTCGTGGCGACGCCGGGCGGCAGCCCGGTGCGGCCCGAGCGAGCGACCCGGCGGGGCCGCGTGGGGGCGTGCTGGTGGAGCGGGTGGAGCGGGGGCGGGTGCGGGGTGCGCGGCGTGGTGCCGCGCGGTGGTGGGGCGCTTGTGGGGTGTGGGGGTGGTACGCGGTGGTGCGGGTGTGCCCGTGGGGTGGTGAGTGGTGCGGGGTGGTGCGGCGGCTCTGCGTACTGCGGGTGGGGCGGGGGTGCGTACGTCACCGCGTGCGGGCCCGCGCTGCGCGGGCGTGCGCGTGGTGACGTTGCTGGCCACGGTCCGAAAGGAGCGCGTCCAGCCGGTGTTACCTGACGGTAAGTCTGCGGTCGCGCGCATGACAAGGGTCGTGCGTCGAGCGAATCTGGGCGGCCTTCGGACCGTACGGAGCGGGCCGGCGGTTGGGCTCGTACGGGCGGGGCGGAGGGGGCTGGCCGGGCCGCCGGGGTGGCGGGACGGGCCGGGGCCCGGGCGCTCGGGGCGCCCGAGCCGGTGGTGGGCGCGCCGGCGTACGAGCCGGGGCCGAGCCCACGGCCGGACGGGTGAGCGAACGCGCGGGCGTACGGGTAGGGCTACGCCCGCACCCGCCACCGCAGCGCTGCACCCGACGCACCGGCGAAACCCACCGCACACGCCACCCCGCCACACCGGCCAGACAGCCCGCACCCCACCAGTCACGCAGCCCCCCACCGCACGGCCACGCAGCCCCCGCCCCACCAGCCACGCAGCCCCCCCACCCACCGCCCCACGCCCCGTCCCGACCCGCCGGACTCGTCCGACTCGCCCAACGAGACCCGCCCCAATCCAACCCAATCCGGCCTGTTCCGGTCTGACTCGACCTACTCTGATCGGATCTGCTCCCACGCGACCGAGGTGAACGGCGTGAACGATGACGGCCCGGGGGGACTGCACTGCCTGGTCACGGGAGCGACGGGGTACATCGGGGGCCGTCTGGTGCCCGAGTTGTTGGCGGCCGGCCACCGGGTGCGGTGCGTGGGGCGTTCGCCCGAGAAGCTGTACGCGCACCCCTGGGCGGACCGGGTCGAGATCGTGCGCGGCGACGTGCTGGACGCCGACGCGATGGGCGCCGCGCTGCGCGGCATCGATGTCGCGTACTACCTGGTGCACGCGTTGGGCACCGGGCGGAGCTTCGAGGACACCGACCGGCGTGCCGCCCGTACCGTCGCCGAACAGGCCACCGCCGCGGGCGTGCGCCGGCTCGTCTACCTCGGTGGTCTCACGCCGGAGGGCGTACCACCCGCCGAACTCTCGCCGCACCTGCGCTCGCGCGCCGAGGTGGGTGACATCCTGCTCGCCTCGGGTGTGCCCACCGCCGTGCTGCGCGCCGCCGTCATCATCGGTTCCGGTTCCGCGTCCTTCGAGATGCTGCGCTACCTCACCGAGCGGCTGCCGGTCATGGTCACGCCGAGTTGGGTGCGTACCCGCATCCAGCCGATCGCCGTCCGCGACGTGCTGCGCTACCTCGTCGGCTGCGCCGAACTGCCCGCCGACGTGAGCCGCGCGTTCGACATCGGCGGGCCGGACGTCATGACGTACGTGGCGATGATGCGCCGGTACGCCGAGGTCGCCAGGCTGCCGCGGCGGGTGATCGTGCCGCTCCCACTGCTCACGCCGCGGCTCTCCAGCTACTGGGTGGGCCTGGTCACGCCGGTCCCGCGCGCCATCGCCAAGCCGCTCACGGCCTCGCTGCGACACGAGGTGGTCTGCCGGGAACACGACATCGCCCGCTACGTCCCCGACGGGCCGGACCAGCCGCTCCCCTTCGACGCCGCCCTCGCCCTGGCCCTCCGCAGGGTCCAGGAGGCGCAGGTGGCCACCCGTTGGTCGTCGGCCGCGTTGCCGGGGGCGCCGAGCGATCCGCTGCCGACCGATCCGGACTGGGCCGGCGGCAGCCTGTACACCGACCACCGCGAGCTGACCGTGGACGTCTCGCCGGCCGCCCTGTGGCGGGTCATCGAGGGCATCGGGGGTGAGAACGGCTGGTACTCCTTCCCGCTCGCCTGGGCCGTGCGCGGCTGGTTGGACCGGCTGGCCGGCGGGGCCGGGCTGCGCCGTGGCCGGCGCGACGGCCAGCACCTGCGGGTGGGGGACGCGCTGGACTTCTGGCGGGTGGAGGCGGTCGAACCGGGCCGGCTGTTGCGGCTGCGTGCCGAGATGCGGATGCCCGGGCTCGCCTGGCTGGAACTGCGCGTCGACCGGGACGCGGACACCGGCCGGACCCGTTACCGGCAGCGGGCGCTGTTCCATCCGCGCGGGCTGCTCGGCCACGCCTACTGGTGGGCCATCGCGCCGTTCCACGCCCTCATCTTCGGCGGCATGGCCCGCAACATCGTGGGAGCCGCCGCGCACGAGACGGCGCCGGACGCGGTCCCACCCGCCGTGCCACGGTGACCGCCACCGCCTCGATCCCGCGGGCCGGCCTCGCGGGACGCGCCCCGCGAGGCCGGCCCGCCCGGGCCGGAACCCGCCAGCCGACCCCGCGGAGAGGGGCGGGTCCGGGCCAGGACCCGCCCCGCTCCGCGGCCCCGTGCGCATGTGGATCACCGGACCAGGAGGGAAGCCGATGCGGGTTTCCGTCGTCTTGTTCACCGCCGACCTGCGAATGCACGACCACCCGCCGCTGCGGGCCGCCCTGGCCGGCGGCGGGCGGGTGGTGCCGCTGTTCGTCCGCGACAGCGGCATCGCCACGGCCGGCTTCGGGGCGCCCAACCGGGAGGCGTTCCTCCGCGACTGCCTGGCCGACCTCGACGCGGGGCTGCGGTCGCGCGGAGGCCGGCTGGTGCTGCGCTCCGGCGACGTGGTGGAGGAGACGTGCCGGGTCGCGGCGCAGGTCCTGGCCGGGGAGGTGCACGTGTCCGCGGGCGCCAGCGGCTACGCGCAGCGCCGCGAGGAGCGGTTGCGGGCCGCGCTCGAACGGGACGGGCGGCGCCTGGTCGTGCACGAGGCGGTGACCACCGTCCTTTCGCCCGGCGCGGTGACCCCGTCCGGGGGCGGGAGCCACTTCGCGGTGTTCACGCCGTACTTCCGCGCCTGGTCCCGGCAGGCGCCACGGGACCCGCTGCCGGCCCCGCGCGCGGTGCGACTGCCGGAACGGTCCGTCGCCTCCGACCGGATGCCCGTGCGCGGGGGCGTGCGCGGGCTCTCGCCCGGGCTCGCGGTCGGCGGCGAGAAGGACGGCCGGCGGCGCATGACCGCCTGGCTGCGCGACGGGTTGGCCGACTACGAGGAGAACCACGACGACCTCGCGGGCGACGCCACCTCGCGCTTCTCGCCCCATCTGCACTTCGGCACGCTGTCACCGGTCGAACTCGTCGCCCGGGCGCGCAAGGTCGGCGGGCCGGGCGCGGCGGCCTTCGAGCGGCAACTGTGCTGGCGTGACTTCCACCACCAGGTGCTCGCGGCCCGCCCCGAGACGTCCTCGGTAGACTACCGACCGCGCGGCGACCGCTGGCGCGACGCCCGGGAGCAGGCAGCCGAGGACGTCGCGGCCTGGCGCTCGGGCCGCACCGGGTTCCCCGTGGTGGACGCCGCGATGCGGCAACTGGCGCACGAGGGCTGGATGCACAACCGAGGCCGACTGCTCACCGCGAGCTTCCTGACCAAGACGCTGTACGTGGACTGGCGGGTCGGCGCCCGCCACTTCCTCGACCTGCTGGTCGACGGCGACGTGGCGAACAACCAGCTCAACTGGCAGTGGGTGGCCGGCACCGGCACGGACACCCGGCCCGGCCGGGTGCTCAACCCGGTGCGCCAGGGCAGACGGTACGACCCGGACGGCGCGTACGTACTCCGCTGGGTGCCCGAACTCGCCGACCTGCCGGGGCCGGCGGTGCATGAGCCGTGGACCCTGCCGGCCGAGGAGCGGGCGCGCTACGACTACCCCGACCCGATCGTCGACCTCGCCGCCGGCCGGGACCGCTTCCACCGCGCCCGCGACCAGGGATGACCGGGTATGACATGGGGTGACCTGGGCGTATGGCCTGTTCGGGTCGCTTGGTCGGGCCCGGTGGCGGGGCGCGGCCGGGGGCGAGTGTCAGTGGTGGCCCTTAGCGTGGTTCGTGGTCGCTCGCCGCTGCCGCGCCGCCGTCCGCTCGTCCCCGCACGCCCGGCCCCGCTCCCGGGGCCGCCCGCCACCGCTACCACCTCATGGAGATCCCGATGACCATTCGCCGTGTCGTCCCCAACCTCGCCTCGCAGGCGCAGGAGGAGAGCCGTGACTTCTACGGCCTGCTCGGCTTCGAGGAGGTCATGAACCAGGGCTGGATCATGACGCTCGCCTCCCCGTCCCAACCCGCGGCGCAGGTCAGCTTCATGACCGAGGACAGGACCGGGCCCGTGATCCCGGACCTGAGCGTGGAGGTGGAGGACGTGGACGCGGCGTACGCGGCGGTGCGCGACAGCGGGGCGGAGATCGTGCACCCGTTGCAGGACGAGGAGTGGGGCGTACGCCGGTTCTTCGTCCGCGACCCCAACGGGCGGGTGGTCAACGTGCTCGGCCACCGCTGACCCGCCCCCGCCCCCGTACGGGACCCGCTCGCGCCTGCGGACGGAATCCACCCCCGCGCGCTCACGGAATCCGCCCCGCCCGGGTACGGAACCCATCCTCGCCCGCTGACGGGGGCCCGGCCCGCCCGCCGGGGCGGGTGGCGGTCAGGACAGCGTGTCCGCGACCACCGAGGCCGCCTCCGCGATCAGCTTGTTGTCGTACTCGGCGTCCTTGTCGCGCCGGTTCGACATGATGGCCATGACGATCGGGGCCGAGTCCGGGGGCCACACCACGGCGATGTCGTTGCGCGCGCCGTACGTGCTGCCGGCGCCGGTTTTGTCGCCGACCTTCCAACTCTTCGGCACGCCGGCCCGGATCAGCTCGTCGCCGGTCTGGTTGGTGCGCAGCCAGGTGGTGAGTTGGGCGCGTTCCGGCTTGCGGAGCACGCTGCCGAGAACGAACGCCCGCAGGTTGTGGGCGAGCGTCCGTGGCGTGGTGGTGTCGCGCGGGGACGCCGGGTCCCAGTCGCTGAGCCCCGGTTCGATGCGCTCCATCCGCGTGACGTCGTCGCCGATCCCCTTCAGCACGGCGTCCAGCCCCTTCGGGCCGCCGATCTCCTCGAAGAGCAGGTTGGCCGCGGCGTTGTCGCTGTAGCGCACGGCGGCGTCGCAGAGCGCGCGCAGGGTCATCCCGGTGTCGACGTGCTTCTCCGTCACGGGAGAGTTGGCGACCAGGTCGTCCTTGGAGTACCGGATGACCTTGTCGAGGCCGGACAGGGAGAACTCGCGCAGTACGGCGCCGGCCTCCAGGGCCTTGAACGTGGAGGCGAAGGGAAACCGTTCGCCGTCGTTGTAGGCCACCTCGCGCCCGCTGCCGGTGTCGACGGCGTACACGCCGAGCCGCGCGTCGAACTTCCGCTCCAGGTCCTTGATCTTGTCGGTGGCCGCGGACGCCGCCGCGTCCGGCGTGCCGGGCGTCGCGGCCGACGGCGGCGCCGACGACGCGGTGGCCGACCGGCTGGCCGAGGGCGACGCGTCGGCGGAGTCGTCACCGCCGCAGGCCACGAGCGGTGCGAGGGTCAGCGTGGCGAGCGCGCCGATGACGGCTCGCCGGGCACGGGTGTACTGCATGGCGTGGAAACCTCCGGTGGGTGTGTGCCCCGTGTGCGGGGCGCGTGGCCGGGCCCCGCACACGACGGAGCAGGGCGTGCGGGAGTGGGGCGCGGGCGTGCGGAAGGAGGGCGACCGCCCCGCCGATGCCGGGCGGGGGCGTCTCGGACCACCCTCGCGCCCGGCGGCCATGCGGTCCAATGCGCCCACGCGCGATTCCATGCGCAAACGGCATACGAGGCGGGAGCGGGACGGGGGCGGAGTGGGTGCGGGGCGGTGCGGTGCGGGCGGGGAACGAGCGCGGTGCCGGCGTACGGGACTGACACCGTGCCCGGAACGGGACTGAGACCGGGCCCGGCGCGGGGCTGACATAAGGTGCGGGCGTGGATCTGGTGGGAGCGTGTCGCGCGTTCGTCAGCGTCAGCGAGCGCGGCAGCTTCACCGTCGGGGCCGCCGCCGCCCGCATGTCCCAGTCGGTGGCCAGTCGGCGGGTGGCTGCGCTGGAGGAACGGTTCGGGGAGCCGCTGTTCGAGCGCGCCTCGCGGCGCGCCCGGCTCACCCCGTTCGGCCGCGACATGCTGCCGGTGGCCAGGCAACTCGTCCAGGCGGCGGACGTGCTGCTGGACGAGGCGGAGGCCGCCAGGCGCAAGCCGTGGCGGCTCGCGGTGCCCGACATCTGCTCGACGGCCAGGCTCGCCCGCCTCGTCGCCGACGCGCGCGGCCAGGGCGTCACGCTCGACCTGCGGGTCGCGGCGCCGGCGCAGCGCGGCGAACTCCTGCACGCCCAGCAGGTGCGGGCCGCGCTGCTCGCGGTGCCCGCCGCCGACGCCACCTGGTCCGTGCCGCTCGGCCTGGCCGGGGTCGCCGACCCGGGCGTACGGCGCGTCTACCTCGACACGCTCCGGGTCGGCCGGGCCAGCACCGGCCCGGCCCGACGCGTGTGGGTGCAGCCCGAGGACGACGTACCGCACGTGCGCGACCCGCTCGCGCGACTCCGCGACGCGGTCGGCCTGCGGCCCGCCCAACTCGCCACCGCGGCCGACCTGACCACCGCCGCCGCGGAGGTGCTGGCAACCCGCGACCTGCTGCTGTGCTCCCCGGACCAGGCCGACGAACTCGCCCTGCACTGGCGGCCCATCGGAGAGTTGGCCCTGCGCCGCGGGTTCGCCCTCGCGGCGGCGGGCGACGGCAACCCCCACCTCGTCCAGACCCGCCTGGGCCGGGCCATCGCCCGCTGCCTGGGCGTGGAGGAGGCCGCCGCGGGCGATACGGGCGGTACGGGCGATACCCGTGATGCGGGCAGTACGGGCGATACGAGCGCGGCCGGTGCGTACGTGTCCGGTGCGGGCGCCACGGCCGGTGCGGACGAGATGGGCGCGGATGCGGCAGCCGGCGCGGTCGTGGCCGCCGACCCGGACATGGCAGCCGGTGCGGACGTGGCCGCCGACCCGGACGTGGCCGCCGGTGCGGTCGGGCGCTGGAGCGGTGACGCGCGGGGGGTGGCCGGGGCGTGAACACCGAGTCGCTGCTGCGCGCGGCGCGCGCGTCGCTGCGCGAGGGTGGCCTGCGCGGCTGTCTGCTCGTACGGGACCTGCACACCGGCGAGGAGCTGGGCATCGATCCGGACACCCAACTGCCCTCCGCGTCCCTGGTCAAGGTCCCGCTCGCGGTGGCGACGGTGGAGCGTATCCGGCGCGGGGAGCTGGACGGGGCGATGGCGCTTGAGGTGCAGCCCGGGCGGATCAGCACGCCGGGCCCGACCGGGCTGAGCCGGTTCCGTCACCCGGCCCGGGTGGCGGTCGACGACCTGCTCTACCTCAGTACGTGCGTGAGCGACGGCACGGCGGCCGACGCGCTCTTCGAACTCACCCCGCCCGCCCAGGTCGCCGCCATCCTGCGCGAACTCGGCCTGCGCGACATCACCGTCCGACACGGCATGCGCGAGCTGTCCGAGACCCCCGAGGAGCGCTTCGACGCGACCCAGGCCCACCTCGCGCACGCGCTGGCCATCGACGCCGGCACCAGCGGACGCGGCCACCGCGTGCCCCAACTCGACACCACCCGCGCCAACACGGGCAGCGCCCGCGCCTACGTCGACCTGCTCCAGGCCCTGTGGCGGCCCTCGGCCATCCACCCCGAGGTGGCGGCCCGGATACGCGACCTGATGGCGCACAACCTGTTCCGCCAACGACTCGCCCCGGACTTCAGCTCCGACGCCACCACCTGGTCCTCCAAGACCGGCACCCTCCTCAACCTGCGCCACGAGATCGGCGTCGTGGAGCACGCCGACGGCCAGGTCTTCGCCGTCGCGGCCCTGACCGAGTCACTGGTCCCCGCCAGCTCCCAGCCGGGCGCGGAGGCCCTGATGTCCCAGGTGTCCCGCACGTTGCGAGATCACCTCCGACAACTGTGAGGCGGACGCCCGCCCCCGCATGCCGCCGCTCCCGCAGGCCGCCGCTCACCTCGCCGGCGCGGCCGGCCCGATGTCTTCTGCGGGTGTGATGTGCCAGTGGAGGGTGACGGTGGCGGTGTAGCGCAGGTGGCGTCCGTCGGGGTGGTCGTGGGCGGCGTGGTGGGTGCACCAGCGTTGTGCTTGGTGGTGCGAGCGGTGAGGGTGACGCTCTCCTTGGGGTGCAACTCCCGTTCACACAGGGCACATGGGGTGGGCAGGGCGCCGGGCCCGTGGGCGAAGAAGACGGCGGAGGTGAGCACCGCGCCCAGGTAGTACGGCTGCGCCACGTACCGCCCCGACCATTCGCCCGTGATCCGCCAATGCAACCCAGGCCCCGTACGCCGATGCGAGGGCGGCACACCCACGTAGTGCGTGCCGCTGCCCGCGCCGAGCAGGGTGACGTACTGGCCCAGGCGCTCCCAGTACGCGAACCCGCCCGTCTCACCCGGCGGCAGCAGCCAGTACGTGGAGGAGGTGCGCGGGTCGATGATGGCCGCGCAGTTCTCCGTACCGTCCAGGATCTGGAAGGCGGCGTCCGCGATGGCGGCGGAGGTGCGTACGGCGTCCCGCTGGCAGCCGGCCGGCAGGAGCATCACACCCTCCTCCGACGGCGGGACCCAGCCGAGTCCGATCACGACCGCCCGCCCGTCGTGGGCCGCAACGCGGCGATGGTGTCCGCGAGTTGGTCGGCGCGGGCGACGAGCCGGTCGGGTGAGCCCCCACCGGCCTCTCCGAGGGCGGCGAGGACGTGGTTGCCCAGGTACGTCGGCAGCGTGAGGCTGTGCCACCCCAACTCCCCGGCCCGCGTCCAGCGGACGCCTCCGCCGGGGGGAATCCAGTCGTGGGGTGGGGGTGGGATGGTGGCGACCATGAGGCGACTCCGTAACGGTGCGCGTGCTGACCGTTACATCGTGATCGGCCGCGAGGCGCACTGCGTTGCGCGATTGGCAACGCCTCGCTTGTTGACGTGGTGATCCCCTGCTGCTAGATGCCACACCACGCGGCGAACTCGCGCAGCGGCTCCTCCGCGCGCTGGCGTGCTCTCAGCAGCGTGGCCACGGTCTCGTGCACCGTGTGGTGATAGCGCGTGAGCTGGGCCGACGCCGTGCGTGCCGCGTGGAGGGAGGCGAGTGCGGCGGGGCGTTTCGCGGTCCACGCCTCCGCGCGGGCGCGGTCGATCCAGTAGTGCGCCGCCCTCGTCGGTGCGTAGTCCTTCGGCAAGCGGACCGTACGGGCGTATGCGAGTGCCTTCGCGTGGTCGTCGCGATCGCCGGCCGTCGCGATCTGGTGCAGGCGTACGTTCAGCGGGCCGAACGCCAGCGCGTAGTGCCGGGTTTCGCCGGTCACCCTCGCCAGCTCGGTGGCTTGCCCGAGCCAGTCGTCCGCTGCCGAGTCGTCGCCGTCCCGGGCGGACAGAACGGCGGCCCGCAGTTGGAGGGTGCCCCTCACGGCCAGGGTGGCGGGGTCGCCGTCGGCGTCCAGGTCACGCAGTGCGTGCCGCATCAGGGAGACGCCTCGGCTCAGCCGTGAGCTGTCCGCCGCCATCTGGGCGCGCTCGTACCGTTCGATCGCGACCTGGCGTGGATCGCCGGAGTGCGGGGCGGCGACCGCCATGCGGGTGAGGGCCAGCCGGGCCAGGTCCATGTATCCGAGCCGATAGGCGACGATGGCCGCCGTCCGCGCGGCCTCGGCTTGCGGGACGTGGGCGCGCTCGTGTCGGTGTCCGGTGGGCTGGAGTTGGCTGGCGATGGCGATCTCGGTGACCAGGCCCGGGAGGCGTTCGGCGAGCTTGGTGAACTCGGCCTGTACGCGCAGCGCGATGAGTTCCTGTACGGCCGTCTCAAGGACGGCGAGGGGGCGCGGGGGCGGCGCGTCGTCTGGTGGGAGGTCCCAGTCGTCGAACGCGGCGCTGATCGGCGTGAGCAGGGCGTCGAGCTGGTCGCGCTGGAGGGCTTGGATGTACGGCTGGCCGCGCAGCACGGAGACGTTGACGCCGAGCGCGCGGGCGACGGCGGCGAGGACGGGCTCGCTCGGGTAGCGATCCCCTCTCTCGACGCGGCAGAGCTGGCTTGCGGACACGTGGGCCTGCCGGCCCAGTTCCTGGAGGGAGTAGTCGCGGATCAGACGGAGTTGGCGTACACGCGCGCCGATGGTCTCGGTGGTGTCGGTGGGGTCGGACATGATGCTCCCCGTTCTCTGCTGACACTCGGCGCGGTAGCGCTCAACGGGGCTGCGGGCGGACCCTGTTGGTACGGGTGCGCCCGGCGTGAGCGCGTCCGTCGCGGTCGACCCCCGTGGCCGCAGGGGGGCGCTGTCTGGGTGCTGTCGACCCGTTACGCAGGCACACTCAGGGCATCGGCCAGCACGCGCATCTGGGGGGTCAGTGTGCGCCGACGCCTGATCACGTGGCCCATGATGTCCTGCGCGTAACGCTGCTGTACGAGCCATTCGGGTTGGGCGGCGTGGATCGCGGTGAGCACCTCCACCGCCTCCGGGTACTTGCGCACCATCGTGTAGGCGCGGGCGACGTCGAGCCGGTGGCGGTGGTAGTCGGTCTCCTGGCCCGCCCCGGACCCCACCAGCCGCTGGCCTGCGCGCAGGACCTCGTCCGGGCGGTCGAGGACCACGCCCTTCTCCGCTGCCTTGTACGCGACCACCACCGGCCCCCACGGGTCTGGGCGGGTGCTGCTCGGGGTGATCGTCCCCGTGACGGTCGCCGCCGCCCGGGCGAGCCGCATCATGTCGTCGGCCTCCCCGTCGCGGGCGTCGCGCAGGCTCGCGGACGCTCCGTGCAGGAGCAGCCAGCCCCAGGCCGCGATGGTCTCCACCGGCGCCCGCGACAGCTTGGGCTCCATGTCGTCCGCCCAGCGCTGCGCCAGCTCGGACGCCTTGTCCAACCGACCCTGGCGCAGCAACAGCCAGGACGAGGTGGCGACAACCGAGGCGGCGCGTACGTGGTCGGGCGCGTCGTCCAGGGCCCGGCGTAGCGCCAGCTCCGCCCCCTCGTACTGCCTGGCCTGCGTCAGCATGGCACCCGCCATGTGGAGGAGCTGGGCGCGGATGGAGCGCACCTCGGGTGAGCTGTCCAGCGCGTCGACCTCCCGGAGCAGCGGCGCCAGGACGGCGACCTCGTCGGCCATCCGCTTGGCGATGTGCAGCCGACGCACCTCGGCGAGGGCCGCGAGGAGGCCGGGCGTGGTGGGTTCCTCGTCCAGGCGCGCCGGGCGGGGAGCGGCGACGGCCTCCAGGAGCGGCTGCCAGGGGGCGGGGTCCGGGGCCGGGTCCTCGGGTGGCTGACGCCGTACGAGAGCTGTCGTCGGCACCCGCAGGGCCGCTGCCAGCGCGCGTACCGTCTCCATGCGCGTCTCGCCGGCACTGCCCTGCTCCAGCTTCCGCACGGTGGAGAAGGACACCTTGGACGCGGTGGCCAACTCGCGCTGGGAGAGGCCGCGGCGCTTGCGTAGGTCACAGACGCGCTCACCGAGCGTGCCGCGGTTCTCGGTCATATCGGACTCCTCGCCCTGACGTCGGTACTCAGACGGTACCGCCGTCGCCGGGCGTGATGTCAGGGCCAACAGGCTTGGCTGGTAGGGGCGTTGACGTGAGTCGCCGGGGCGGCCGGTGCCACGGTGGGCGCGTGACGCTCGGCCTGTGCGGCCGAACCTCCGAGAAGTCGAACACCACACCATGCGGCGAACGCGCGCAGCGGCAGCGGGCGACGGCGCGACGCCGTCAACCACCCCGCCCGGTGAGCAGAGAATGAAGAGATGACATGGCGTTGTGATGTGGCCGGGTTGCTGGCGGCGGCCGGCGTCCTCGACGTGGACGTCGAGGACGCCGTCGCGGACGAGCACGTCCGGTCGGCCGCGTACCAGCGCGTCGTCTCGGTGGCCGCTGCCGCGCCGGGCCGCGAACGTGACCGCGCGCTCGTGGCCACGGTCCTGCGCGATCCGCACGAGATGACGGCCAAGACGGCGGTGGTCGCCCTCGTGGACGGGGTCGCGATGCGGGCGAGTGGGGCGGCCGAGTTCCGGCGGTGGGCGGCCGGGGTGCTGCCGGAGGTCGACCGGCTCAGGACGGAGGCGTACCGCGAGTTCATCCGCCGTCGCGTCCACGACTGGCTGTTTCACCTGTCCGTCAGGGACGGTCACGTGCCGACGGCGGCCGAGTTGGCGCAGGTCACGGACTGGATGCAGCGCCTCGTCGCCGAGGAGTCGACGTCCCCGGCGGTACTCGCCCTGCTCGCCGAGTTGGGCCACCGCAGGAAGACGCGGAACGTGGCGATGAACCGGAGCCGGAGCGTTGACGGCTCGCGGGGACGTCGGGGAGCGGCGGGCGGCGGACGCGGCGGACGCGGTTGAGGGCGGGCGGGGATGACCTCGCCACCATGGGCGGGGGCAGCCCTGCTGGCCCCAGCCGGCCAGCCTGCTGACCGACCGGCCAGGCGTTCAGGCGGTCCGCCGGCCAGGCGTTCAAGCAGCCGACTCACCAAGAGTGAGAAGCGCGCGTTCCGTTGGGGAGCCCGGCTCGGCCTGGTAGATCCACAGTTGGAGTTCCGGGTGGTCGGGCGGGGTCAGGACGTGCTGGCGCAGGGTGAGCGGGCCGGCCACCGGGTGGCGGAAGTGCTTGGTGGCGCTGGCCTTGCGGTGGACGTCGTGGCGGGCCCAGAGGCGGCGGAACGCGGCGCTGCGGTCGCTGAGTTCGCCGATCAGGTCGGCCATCTGGGGGGTGTGCGGCGCGGGGCCGGCCGCCGCGCGTAGCGTGCCGACGGTGCACTGGGCCAGGTGTTCGGGGTCGGGGACGAACTCCCCGACGGCGGGGTCCAGGAACGCCATCCGGGCCAGGTTGTCGCGCAGCGGGAGGCCGGCGTAGAGCGCGTCGGCGGGGCCGTTGCGTACGAGCACGTCCAGCCAGGGGGTGACCAGCATGGCGGGGGCGGTGACCCAGTGGCGTACGAGGTGGGCGAGGGCACCTTCGGTGCCGGTGGGCAGGGTGTCCGGGGCGGTCGGTGGGGTGGGTTGGTCCGCGAGGGCGCGCAGGTGGGTGTGGGCGGCGGCGTCGAGGCGTAGGGCGCGGGCCAGCGCGGCGAGCACCTGGGGGGAGGGTCGGCGCTCGCGACCCTGTTCCAGGTGGACGTAGTAGTCGGTGCTGACGCCGGCGAGCAGCGCGACCTCCTCACGCCGCAGCCCCGGCACCTGCCGGGCGGGCCCGGGGGCGAGGCCGTGGTCCGTGGGGCGGACGAGCGCGCGGCGGGCGCGGAGGTACTCCGCGAGTGGCCCCGCTGTTCTCGACGCGGCACCCGGCTCGCCCCTGTCGCGCTCGCCAGCCGCGTCACCCATGGCCACCCTCCTCACCCATGCCACCCGTGCCAGCCATGTCGCCCGTGCCAGCCGTGCCATCCGTGCCATCCGTGCCATCCGTGCCAGTCATGCTAGGCGGCGGCCTCGCGCTCGCGGGTGGGTGTGCCACCACCACCCGCGCTGGCCGGCCGGCACCTAGCGTCGCCGTTGGTCAGGCGGCGCGGCGCGCCGTGGGAGCGAGGAGAGGCAACGTATGTACGTGGTGACAGGGGCCACCGGGCGCACGGGCAGCGCCGTCGTGGACGAGCTGGTACGCGCCGGCCACGGCGTGCGCGCGCTCGGGCGCAGTGCCCGTGGCCTGGCGTCGGCCGCCGCCGGCGCGGAGCCGGTGGTGGCGGAGCCGACCGACGCGCAGGCGCTCGCCGCGGCCTGTCACGGCGCCGAGGGTGTCTACGTCATGGTCCAACCCAACTACATCCCCGACAGCCCCGACTTCGCGGCGCACCAGCACCGGATCGTCGAGGCCATGACGGTGGCGCTGGCCGCCGCCGGTGTGCGGCGAGTGGTGACGTTGAGTAGCTGGGGCGCGGACCAGGAGGCCGGCACCGGCCCGGTGGCCGGGTTGCACCGGCTGGAGCGGCGTACGAACACCCTGGACGCGGCGGTCACCCACCTGCGGGCCGGCTACTTCATGGAGAACCTGCTCGGCCAGGTCGAGTCCATCCGCCGGGACGGCCGGATCGCGGCACCCTTCACCCCCGACCTCCCGATGCCGTTCATCGCCGCCGAGGACGTCGGCCGCGCCGCCGCCCGCCACCTCGTCGGGCCGACCCCGGCGCGCCCGGGCGCGCCGGAGGTGGTCGAATTGCACGGCGAGCGCGACCTGAGCATGGCCGAGGTGACGGCCGTGATCGGCAGGCTCGCGGACCTGCCGGGCCTGCGTTACGCGCAACAGTCGATCGAGCGGTTCGTGGCCGAGCAGCGCGCGGCCGGGGCGTCGGCGAACGTCGCCGGCCTGATGGCCGAGGTGGCCCGCTCGATCAACTCCGGGCACATCGCCGCCCGCCAACCCCGGTCCGCGGCCACCACCACGCCGACGACGATCGAGACCTTCGTCGCCCGAGCCCTCCTGCCCGCGCTGCGGGCCGGGGCCCCGGAGGAGGCCGCACGGTGATCGGCGTACGCGCCCACCTGCCGTAGCGAGGGGCGGGCGGAACGACGGAACCGCCCGGCCGGTGACACCGCACCCGGGCGCCTTCCGAGCGAGACGTACGAGCCTTCCGCCCGAGAGGTACGGCCTGTTCGTCCAGGACCTGCGACTCGTCCGTCCGCGCTGCACGGACCTTTCGTCCAAGACAGGGGTGCCGAAGTCGGCGACGGTAGGGGCATGCGCAGACACGAAGTGGGGGGCGCCCCCACGGATCGCGATGCCGAGCGCGGCTGGGAGGTCGCCCGCCCCCTCGGTGGTACGTCACTCGACGGCGTACGGATGGCCGGATACCGCGACCGCGCCGCCGCCGGCCTCGACCTGCGGGTGCTCCCGCAGCCGGCCGTGATCCTCGTCATCGGGCTCGGGAGCGAGCCGCTCACGGTGGAGAGCGCCACCGGGCAACGGCCCCTGCGGAGCCTGGTCGCCGCGCTGTCGCCCGGCCCGGCCCGGGTGCGCGGCGAGCGCGTCGAATGCGTCGAGGTGCGTCTGTCGCCCCGGGCCGCCTACGGACTGCTGGGGGTCGCGCCGCCCGAACTGGACGGCTCGATCACCAGCCTCGCGGACCTGTGGGGAGCGCGGGAACGACGCCTGCGCGAGCAGTTGACCGAGGCCCCGACGTGGCAGGAACGCCTGGCGCTGACGGACGGGTTCCTCACCGAGCGGGCGGCGGCGGCCCCGTCAATGGCCCCCGAGGTCGTCGCCGCCTGGAACACCATCGTGGCCCGCCGAGGCCGGATACGGGTGGGTGACCTCGCCGCGTCCAGCGGCTGGAGCCGCAAGCGACTGCGTACCCGGTTCCACGCCCAACTCGGCCTCACCCCCAAGCGGGCCGCCATGCTGGTCCGCTTCGACCACGCGGTACGGGCGCTGTGCGCGGGTGAGAGCGCCAGCACGGTCGCCCTGACCTGCGGGTACGCCGACCAGCCGCATCTGCACCGGGACGTGGCGGCCCTGGCCGGGTGCACGCCCGGCGCCCTGGTCCGCCAGTTGACGTCTGCTGGTTGACCTCCGCCGGCTGACCTCTGCCAGTTGGTCTCTGCCGGCTGGGCCGGCCCCCCGCGCGGAGGTGACGGGCCGCGCCCGCGTCCCGCGCCTCCCACCCTCACCCACCACTCACCACCCATCCGAAGGAAGGAAAGCACCCGTGACGAACACCGATGCCCGAGCAATGAGCGATGTGCGAGCGACAGGCGATGCCCGAGAGGCGGTCGAAGTCCGAGAAGCGGACGTGACCGACCGGGATCTGATCGTTCGGCTCGCGTTCGGGAGCATGGCCGCGCAGACCCTGCGCGCGGCGGTCCGGTTGAAGGTGATGGAACGGGTCGGCGCCACGCCGCGCCCGGCCGCCGAGTTGGCCGCCGAGGTCGGCGCCGAACCCCAGCCCATGACACGGTTGCTGCGCGCCCTGGCCGGCCTCGGCCTGCTGGTGGAACACACCCCCGACCACTTCTCGGCGACCCCCGCGGGTGCCCTCCTCGACCCCGGAAACCCCGACTCGCTCACCTCGTTCGTGCGGATGTTCACCGAGCCGACGATCGTGCGCGCCTGGGAGCACCTGGACGACAGCGTCCGCACCGGGGACATCGCCTTCGACGCCGTCTTCGGCACCGACTTCTTCAGCCACCTCGCCCAGCACCCCGAGCTGTCGGCCGAGTTCAACGCGGCGATGAGCCAGGCCGTCGCGGCGACCGCCGCCGTGCTGCCATCCGCGTACGACTTCGGCCGCTTCACCACGGTCACGGACGTCGGCGGGGGCGACGGAACCCTCCTGGCCGGCGTGCTGGCCGCCCACCCGGGCCTGAACGGCGTGCTCTTCGACACGGCGGAAGGCCTGTCCAAGGCGCCGACGACGATGGAGCGGCACGGCGTGGCGGGGCGCTGCTCGCTGGTCGCCGGCGACTTCTTCCGCTCGGTCCCCGCGGGCTCGGACCTCTACCTGATGAAGAGCGTGCTGCACGACTGGACGGACGACCAGGTGGTCACCATCCTGCGCAACTGTCGCGCGGTGCTCCCACCCGGTGGCCGCGTCCTCATCGTGGAGCCCGTACTCCCCGAGGTCGTCGACCCCCACGCCGAGGCCGACGTCACCGACGGCGGAATCACCTACCTGTCCGACCTCAACATGCTCGTGAACGTGGGCGGCAGGGAACGCACCCGCGAGGACTTCACCGAGGTGTGCCACCGCGCGGGCCTGACCCTCACCTCGGTCACCCCCCTCGCCGAGGCCGCACCGTTCTCCCTCATCGAGGCCGTGGCCGACTGACGGCCTGTCCGACAACCCACCCTCGTCCGCCCGGCCCTCAGTACGATGCGCCGGTGATGTACCAACGCAGCCCGCGAGCGCAACAGTTGATCGCTATAGCCTGGCTCGTGGCTGCCCTGGGGGCGGTGGCTTTGGAGCGGTACGCGACGCAGACCCTGCCGTCCGCCGAGTGCGTCGTCGCCTTCTCCAGAATCACAGTCCGCGACGAGCCCCGCGACGAGCAGTGGCCAGACGAGGCGACGCTCGACCGCGCCTACCTGCAAGCCCAGGAGGTGGGAGGCTGTGAGCGGCCTCGGAAACGGTGGGAGGAATGGCTCGACTGACGGGCCCGCGTCCGCGCTTCCCCATCGGAGCCCGCCCCGAAATACCGCGCCCCCCACCGCTCCCACCCCCTACCCTCCCCACCATGACCGAGCCCACCACCCCGCACCAGCCACACCCACACCCCCAGCCTGTCTCCGGCACCCCGCCCGAAACCGCCCCTCACAACGCCTCCGCAGCCACTCCCCAGACCACCTACGCCTGGCGCGGGGCCTTCGCCAATCCCGAGGTCAACGTCCTGCACGCGCAGGGGTTCGACCATCCGCCGTTGGACATCGACTGGCACACCCAGGTGCACCGGCACAGCCTCGGGTGGGTGTGTGCGCGGCGGGGGGAGGAGTTGGTCGGGTTCGTCAACGTGGCCTGGGACGGCGGGGTGCACGCGTTCGTGCTGGACACCGTGGTGGCCGAGGGGGTTCGGCGGACGGGGGTGGGGACGCGGCTGGTGGCGGCGGCCGTGGAGGGGGCCCGGGCCGCGGGGTGCGAGTGGCTGCACGTGGACTTCGACGACCACCTGCGCGCGTTCTACTTCGAGGGCTGCGGCTTCACCCCCACCGACGCGGGGCTCATCGCCCTGTGAGCCGCGCGACGCCGTGCGGCACGGGCACCCCACCTCCCGGCGCTGCGCGGTCGCCCGCCCCCGCCCGGCGCGGTCACCCGCCCCGGCGCCCCCCCGCCCCCCACCCCCCGCCGCTCAGCCCTTGGTGCGGCGGACGTCCCGGAACTGGGTGTAGCGGGACCAGAACAGGCGCTGGGCCAGCAGCGTCAGGGTGCCGGCGAGGGCGATGCCCGCGAGGTTGAGGAGGAGTTGTTCCGTGGAGCCCCGGGTCTGGCCCAGGTCGCCGTAGCCGAGGGCGACGGCCGCGTTGGCGGCGGCCGGGACCGTGGTCACCGAGATCGCCACGCCGACCAGCGCGCCCGACTTCGCCGATGTCAGCGACAGCGTGCCGGCGATGCCGGCGAGGAAGGCCACGACGAAGGAGAACAGGTCGGGCCGGTAGATGAAGTTGGTGTTCGGCCGCTCGGCCTCCACGTCCGCCTTCTCGAAGAGTCCCACCGCGTCCATGAACAGGCTGAACAGCGTCGTCAGCGCCATCGCCACCGCGAACCCCACCAGCAGGGCGAGCAGCGAGCGCACCGCGAGCCGTGGGGCGCGCCGTACCAGCGCGGTGCAGAGCCCCGCGAGCGGGCCGAACTCGGGGCCGACGGCCATCGCGCCGACGATGAGGATCGCGTTGTCGAGGACCACGCCGCAGGCGGCGAGCATGGTCGCCACCGTCAGGAAGGCCAGGAAGGTGACGGAGAGGGTGGACTCCTCGTGGGTGGCCTCCGCGAGGTGTTCCCACACCACCGCGTCCGAGCCCTCGCCGGGCGCCTCCTTCTCGGCCCGGTCCGCGCGGTGCGACAGCGTCAGGTCGATGTTCTCGACGGTGATCGCACCGCACTCGTCGATGCCGATCGCGCGCAGTTCGCCGAGCACCTCGTCGGCGGCCTCCCGCGCCACGTCGCACAGCACCACGTCGCCGGCCGGGTCGCGGCCGGCACCGGTGAGTACGGCCAGGTGGGTGGCGCCCACGCTGCGTTCGAAGAGCGCGACCACCTCGTCGGTGCGGTGCGCGGGGACGATCAACCGCAGGTGCAGCACGGCAAGCTCCTCGGAGTCGGCGTCACGTCAGCCTCAGGTGGGCGTCACACGGGCGGTCGGACCGGGGTCACGGATGGGCAGCGGCAGCCTACGGGGGCTGGGGCGGGACGGGTTCCCGGGGCCGGGCGAGGCGCGGGCCGCCCGGCGCGGTCACAGCTTGCGCAACCGCAGGCGTTGCACCTTGTGGTCGGGGCCCTTGCGGAGCACGAGGGTGGCCCGGCCGCGGGTGGGGGCCACGTTCTGTTGCAGGTTGGGCCGGTTGACCGTGCGCCAGATCATGCGCGCGTAGTCGAGCGCCTCGTCCTCGGAGACCTGGGTGTACTTGCGGAAGTACGAGAACGGGTTCTGGAACGCCGTCTCGCGCAGCTTGCTGAACCGGCCCAGGTACCAGCGCTCGATGTCCTCCGTCCGGGCGTCCACGTACACGCTGAAGTCGAAGTAGTCGGCCAGCGCCACCCGCGTCCTGCCGTCCTTGCCGGGCAGCGCCGGCTGGAGCACGTTCAGGCCCTCGACGATGAGGATGTCGGGGCGGCGCACGGTCAGCCGCTGGTCGGGGACGATGTCGTACACCAGGTGGGAGTAGACGGGCGCGCTGACCTCGTCCTTGCCCGCCTTCACGTCGGCCACGAAGCGGGTCAGCGCCCGGCGGTCGTACGACTCGGGGAAGCCCTTGCGGGACATCAGGCCGCGCCGGTGCAGTTCGGCGTTGGGCAGCAGGAAGCCGTCCGTGGTGACCAGCTCGACGCGCGGGTGCTCGGGCCAGCGCGCGAGCAGGGCCTGCAGGAGGCGGGCGGTGGTGGACTTGCCGACCGCGACGCTGCCGGCCACCCCTATGACGAACGGCGTGCCCTGCTGCGCGCCCTGACCGCTGCCCGCGTCGCCGAGGAAGGTGTTGAGGGCGCCCCGCAGGTTGCTGGTGGCGCCGACGTAGAGGTTGAGCAGCCGGGACAGCGGCAGGTACACGTCGCGCACCTCGTCGAGGTCGATGACGTCACCGAGGCCGCGCAGCCGCTCCACCTCCTCCGCCGTCAGCGGCAGCGGCGTCTTCTCGCGCAGCCCGCTCCACTGGGCGCGCGAGAGATCGACGTACGGGCTGGACTCGGCCCGCCGCGGAACACCGCCGTGCTGCCCGCCGTGCGGCCGTTGGTCACTCACCGAAGACCTGATCACTGGTTCATTGTGGGTTGTCGGGGCGCGGTACGGGGCGTGCGTTCGGTCACGCCGGGGCGTGGCGACCCGCCCGGCGGGCCGTCGTGGCGGGTCGCCACGACGGCCCGCCGCGCGGGGGCCGCGCGTACGCTGCACCCCATGTGCGGAATCGTTGGCTATGTGGGAGGGCAGTCCGCCCTCGATGTCGTTCTGGCCGGGCTCGGGCGCCTTGAGTACCGGGGCTATGACTCGGCCGGGGTCGCGGTCCTCGCCGACGGCGGCCTGGCCGCCGCGAAGAAGGCGGGCAAGCTCGCCAACCTGCGCAAGGAGCTGGCCGACCGGCCGTTGCCGACCGGCACCACCGGCATCGGCCACACCCGCTGGGCCACCCACGGCGGGCCCACCGACGCCAACGCCCACCCGCACCTGGACGACGCGGGCCGGGTCGCCGTCGTCCACAACGGCATCATCGAGAACTTCGCGCCGCTCCGCGCCGAGCTGGCCGAGCGCGGCCACGCCCTCGCGTCGGAGACCGACACCGAGGTCGTCGCGCACCTGCTCGCCGAGTCCTTCTCCTCCACCGGCGACCTGGCGGAGTCGATGCGGCAGGTGTGCGGGCGGCTTGAGGGCGCGTTCACGCTGGTCGCGGTGGTGGCCGACGACCCCGACGTGGTGGTCGGGGCGCGCCGCAACTCGCCGCTGGTGGTGGGCGTCGGGGTCGGGGAGAACTTCCTGGCCTCCGACGTCTCCGCGTTCATCGCGCACACCCGCGAGGCCATCGAACTCGGCCAGGACCAGGTGGTGGAGGTGCGCCGGGACGCGGTCACGGTCACCGGCTTCGACGGCGCGCCGGCGACGGTGCGCCCGTACCACGTGGACTGGGACGCCTCGGCCGCCGAGAAGGGCGGCTACGACTACTTCATGCTGAAGGAGATCGCCGAGCAGCCGAAGGCCGTGGCCGACACGTTGCTCGGTCGGATCGACGCCGCCGGCGACCTGTCGCTGGACGAGGTCCGCATCCCGGCCGCCGAGCTGCGCGAGGTCGACAAGATCGTCATCGTGGCGTGCGGCACCGCCTTCCACGCCGGGATGATCGCCAAGTACGCCATCGAGCACTGGACCCGCATTCCCTGCGAGACGGAGCTGGCCAGCGAGTTCCGCTACCGCGACCCGATCCTGGGCCCGCGCACCCTGGTCGTCGCCATCTCCCAGTCCGGCGAGACGATGGACACCCTGATGGCGCTGCGGCACGCCCGCGAGCAGGGCGCCCGGGTGCTGGCCGTCTGCAACACCAACGGCTCGACCATCCCGCGCGAGTCCGACGCCGTGCTCTACACGCACGCCGGGCCCGAGGTCGCCGTCGCCTCCACCAAGGCGTTCCTGACCCAACTCGTCGCCTGCTACCTCGTCGCCCTCTACCTCGGCCAGGTGCGCGGCACCAAGTGGGGCGACGAGGTGCGCGCGGTCATCCGGGAGCTGTCGGAGATCGCCACCCAGGTGGAGCGGGTCCTGGAGACGATGGAGCCGGTGCGCGAGCTGGCGCGCTCGCTGGCCGACCAGGACACGGTGCTGTTCCTGGGCCGGCACGTGGGCTACCCGGTGGCCCTCGAAGGCGCCCTCAAGCTCAAGGAACTGGCGTACATGCACGCCGAGGGGTTCGCCGCTGGCGAGCTGAAGCACGGGCCGATCGCGCTGATCGAGGACGGCGTGCCGGTGGTCGTGGTCGTCCCCTCGCCGCGCGGCCGGTCCGTACTGCACGACAAGATCGTCTCCAACATCCAGGAGATCAGGGCCCGTGGCGCCCGCACCATCGTGATCGCCGAGCGCGGCGACGCGGGCGTGGCGCCGTACGCGGACCACCTGATCGAGGTCCCGGCCACGCCGACGCTGCTCCAGCCGCTGGTGACCACCGTGCCGTTGCAGGTGTTCGCCTGCGAGCTGGCCACGGCGCGCGGCAACGAGGTGGACCAGCCGCGCAACCTCGCCAAGTCCGTGACGGTGGAGTGAGGGTGAGGGTGAGCGTGGGAGTGCGGACGGTGGCCGCCGTGGGCCGCGGGCCCCTCGGGACCGGCCCGACCCGGGTGGCGGGCGGGGTGGGCGCGTGATCATCGGGGTGGGGATCGACGTCGCCGAGATCGACCGGTTCGGCGCGGCCATGGAGCGCACGCCGGGGCTCGCCGAGCGCGTGTTCGTACGGCGGGAGCTGTGGCTGCCCAGCGGCGAGCGCCGGGGCACCGCCTCGCTGGCCGCCCGGTTCGCCGCGAAGGAGGCGCTGGCCAAGGCGCTCGGCGCGCCGGGCGGGCTGCGCTGGACGGACGCGGAGGTGTGGACGCTGCCCAGCGGCCAGCCCCGGCTGCGGGTGCGCGGCACCGTCGCCGAGCGGGCGGCCGAACTCGGCGTGCGCACCTGGCACGTCTCGCTCAGCCACGACGCGGGCGTCGCGTCGGCCGTGGTCATCGCCGAGGGCGAGCCGGCCGCCGAGCCCGCCCCGGACGGCTCGGCGGACGCCTGGCCCGCGGACGACGGCTGGCCGGCGCGGTAGGACGCGGCCGGCGCCGCGTCCGGCGGGCCCGGGCGCGGCACTCGCCCGGCCGGCGGGCGACCGGCGCGGGAGACTGGGGCGCATGAGGACTGCGTACAGCGTGGAGACCGTACGGGCCGCCGAGCGGGAGCTGTTGGCCCGGCTGCCGGAGGGAACGCTCATGCACCGGGCCGCGGCCGGCCTCGCCGCCGCCTGCGCCGGGCTGCTGGGCGCGGGCCCGGGGCCCCGCACCGGGCCGGGGTCGACCCGGCGCGGGCGGGTGTCCGGCGCGCGGGTGGTGCTGCTCGTCGGCAGCGGCGACAACGGGGGCGACTCCCTCTACGCCGGCGCCCGGCTGGCCCGCCGTGGGGCCGCCGTCACCGCCCTGTTGCTCGCCCCCGACCGCGCCCACGCCGGCGGTGCCACGGCCCTGCGCGCGGCGGGCGGCCGGCTGGTCGAGGCGACCGGCCTGGACGCGGGGTCGGGCCCGGCGGTGGGGCCGGGCGACGGCGCGGTGGACCGGGCCGACGGCGGGCGCGCGGACGGCGCCCGTACGGGGCGGCGCGACGACCATCCCGCGCTGCGGGCCGTCGCCCGGGCCGATCTCGTCCTGGACGGGATCGTGGGCATCGGCGGCCGGGGCGGGCTGCGGCCGGACGCCGCGCACCTGGCCCGGGCCGTCGCGGAGGCCGGCGTTCCGGTGGTCGCCGTCGACCTGCCCAGCGGCGTGGACGCCGACACCGGCGAGGTGCGCGGCGCGGCGGTACGGGCCACGGCGACGGTCGCCTTCGGCACGTACAAGCCCGGGCTGCTCATCGACCCGGCCGCCGCACACGCCGGCGCCCCGCGCCTGGTGGACATCGGCCTGGGCCCGTGGCTGCCGCGTGTGCCCGACGTGGAGGCGTTGCAGCACGCGGACGTGGCGGCGGTGCTGCCGCGCCCGGCGGCGGAGAGCGACAAGTACCGGCGCGGCGTGGTCGGCGTCGTCGCGGGCTCGGCCCGATACCCCGGCGCGGCGGTGCTCGCGGTGGCCGGGGCGCTGCGCGGCGGCGCGGGCGCGGTGCGGTACGTGGGGCCCGCCGCCGACGCCGTGATCGCCCGCTTCCCCGAGACCCTGGTGTCGGCGGGCCCGCCCGGCAAGGCGGGCCGGGTGCAGGCGTGGGTGGTCGGGCCCGGCGTCGGGGACGACGCGGACGCCCGGCGGGCGCTGGCCGACGTGCTGGCCAGCGACGTTCCGGTGCTGGTGGACGCCGACGCGCTGCGGCTGCTGCCCCCGGACGGCGTCCGCGCGCGCACCGCCGCGACCCTGCTGACCCCGCACGCGGGTGAGGCGGCGGCGCTGCTCGGCCGCTCCCGCGAGGAGGTCGAGGCGGGCCGGCTGGCGGCGGTGCGGGAACTGGCGACGAAGACCGGGGCGACGGTGCTGCTCAAGGGCTCCACGACGCTGGTCGCCGGCCCGGCCACGGGCTCGGATGCCGAGCCCGTCCGCGTCAACCCGACCGGCACCGGCTGGCTGGCCACCGCCGGCAGCGGCGACGTGCTCTCCGGCCTGACCGGCGCGCTGCTCGCCACCGGCCTGGACGCCCGCACGGCCGCGTCGGCCGGCGCCTACCTGCACGGCCTGGCGGCCCGCCACGCGGCGGCGACCCCCGGCCGCCCGGGCGCGCCCATCACGGCGTTGGAGGTGGCCGATGCCCTGGGCGCGGCCTGGCGGGACGTGGCAGCGGCCGGGTGAGGCGGGTGCGCGGCCGGGGCGGGCCGGGCCATGGGCGTGCGCCGGCGCACGCTGCGGCGGCGGGCCGCCGACCGGGGCGGCGAGGGGAGCGCGGGCCGCTCGCCGGCGGGCGGCGGCGGGGCGGGCAGGCGGGCCACGGGAGGGGGCGCGGGGCGCCTGAGACACTGGCCTTGATGAACGAGACACCGATGCGTGCCCGAGCCACGGTCGACCTGGCCGCGCTCCGGGCCAATGTGCGCGCGCTGCGTGCCCGCGCGCCCCGGGCCGAGCTGATGGCCGTGGTCAAGGCGGACGCGTACGGCCACGGCGCCGTGCCGTGCGCGCGGGCGGCCCGGCAGGCGGGCGCGAGCTGGCTGGGTACGGCCACCCCGCAGGAGGCCATCGCGCTGCGCGCGGCCGGCGACACCGGGCGCCTGATGTGCTGGCTGTGGACGCCGGGCGGGCCCTGGCGGGAGGCCGTCGAGGCGGACATCGACGTGTCGGTGAGCGGGATGTGGGCGCTGCGCGAGGCCGTCGCCGGGGCGCGGGCCGCGGGCCGGGCCGCGCGAGTGCAGCTCAAGGCGGACACCGGGCTCGGGCGCAACGGTTGCCAGCCGCACGACTGGGCCGACCTGGTGGCCGCCGCCCGGCGGGCCGAGGCGGACGGGACGATCAGCGTCACCGGCGTGTGGTCGCACTTCGCGTGCGCGGACGAGCCGGGGCACCCCTCGATCGCCGCCCAGCTCACCGCGTACCGACAGATGCTGGCGCACGCCGAGGCCGCCGGCATCGCCCCCGAGGTGCGGCACATCGCCAACTCGCCCGCCCTGCTGACGCTGCCCGACGCCCACTTCGACCTGGTCAGGGCCGGCATCGCGACCTACGGCGTCTCGCCGAGCCCGGAGGTCGGCGTCAGCGCCGACTTCGGGCTGCGCCCGGCGATGACGCTCTCCGCGTCGATCGCGCTGGTCAAGCGGGTGCCGGGCGGGCACGGCGTGTCGTACGGACACCACTACCGCACGCCGGGCGACACGACGCTGGCGCTGGTCCCCGTCGGGTACGCGGACGGCGTGCCGCGCGCGGCGTCCGACACGGGCCCGGTGCTGGTGGCGGGCAAGTGGCGGACGGTGGCCGGCCGGGTCGCGATGGACCAGTTCGTGGTGGACCTCGGCGGCGACCGGGCGACGGTGGGCGAGGAGGCCGTGCTGTTCGGGCCGGGCGACCGGGGCGAGCCGACGGCCGAGGACTGGGCGCAGGCCGTGGGCACGATCGCCTACGAGATCGTCACCCGCATCGGCCAGCGCGTCCCGCGCGTCTACCTGCACGCCGACAGCGAGCCGGGCGCGTCCTCACCGGCGGAGCCCGCCACCCTCACGACGGAGGCCGAGATCGCCCGTACGGGTGATGTATCGCCGGCCGGGGACGCGGGGGCGGGCACCCCGACATGAGCGAGGAGACGGGCGGGGCGGTCGACGCGGCGGCCGGCGCGGTCGAGGCGGCGGCCCGCGCGGGGTGGCGCCGGGGCGCGGGCCTCGCGGGCGCGGCGCTAGGCGTGGTGGCCGCGGGCGCCGCGGTCGGCGTCGCCGTGGAGCGGCTGACGGTGGGCCGTGGCGTGCGTCGCAAGGCCCGGCTGGCGCTGGACGCGGCCGGCCCGTACGGCACCCTGCGGGGCACTCCCGGGGTGGCCGTCGCCGAGGACGGCACGGAGCTGGCGTACGAGGTCGAGCCCGGTCCGGCGCGGGCGCCCGAGGGCGGCGATGCGGCCGGGCCGCCGGCCACCCTCGTCTTCTGTCACGGCTACTGCCTCGGCCAGGACTCCTGGCACTTCCAGCGCGCCGCGCTGGCCGGCATCGCCCGCGCCGTCTACTGGGACCAGCGCAGCCACGGCCGCTCCGAGCGCGGCCGGGCCCAGCGCGAGGACGGCGAGCCGGTCACCATCGACCTGCTCGGCCGCGACCTCAAGGCGGTCATCGACGCCGCGGCCCCCGAGGGACCGCTGATCCTCGTGGGCCACTCGATGGGCGGCATGACGATCATGGCGCTGGCCGCGCAGTTCCCCGAACTCGTGCGGCGCCGGGTGGTCGGCGCCGCCTTCGTCGGCACCTCGGCCGGCAAGCTCAGCGAGGTCAGCTTCGGGCTGCCGGCGGCCGGCGTACGCGCCGTGCGGCGGGTGCTGCCCAGCACGCTGCGGGCGCTCGGCGCGCAGACGGAGCTGGTGGAGCGGGGGCGGCGGGCGACGGCCGACCTGTTCGCCGGGGTGATCAAGCGCTACTCGTTCGGCTCGCGCGACGTGGACCCGGGCGTGGCACGGTTCGCCGAGCGGCTGATCGAGGCGACGCCGATCGACGTGGTGGCCGAGTTCTACCCGGCCTTCGCCGAGCACGACAAGTCCGAGGCGCTGCCCGTCTTCGGCGCCCTGCCGGTCCTGGTCCTTGCGGGCGAGCGGGACCTGATCACGCCGAGCGAGCACAGCGAGGCCATCGCCGACTTCCTGCCAGACGCCCACCTGGAGATCGTCCCCACCGCCGGCCACCTGGTCATGCTGGAGCACCCGGAGACCGTCACCGCCGCCCTGCTCCGCCTCCTGGAGGCAACCGGCGCGCCCGCCGCGACCGACCCGAGCCCCACCACCCCGACCTGACCGCTTCCCCTACCGGGCCGCGCCCCACGCGCGGGGCCGGCTGCCCGGCCCACCCGTCCGGAACGGGATGTTCCGGGGTCGGCGCGGGGGCCGTTCCCCAGGCGTCGGGGGAGTGTGGGGCGGGCCGCGCGGGCCCGTACCATCGGCGAACATGAACGTTCCGTACGCCCGCGCACAGATCACCGTCAACACCCCCGAGCACATGGGGGACTTGGGTCGCCGCCTGGCCGCCTTGCTGCGCCCCGGCGATCTGGTGCTGCTCACCGGCGAGTTGGGCGCCGGCAAGACCACGCTGACCCGCGGCCTCGGGGCGGGGCTCGACGTGCGGGGCGCGGTGACCTCGCCGACCTTCGTCATCGCGCGGGTCCACCCGCCGCTCGGCGACGGGCCGCCGCTCGTGCACGTGGACGCCTACCGTCTCGGCGGCGGCCTGGACGAGATGGAGGACCTCGACCTCGACGTGTCGCTGCCGGAGTCGGTGGTGGTCGTCGAGTGGGGCGACGGCAAGGTCGAGGAACTGTCGGACGACCGGCTGCACGTCGTGATCGAGCGCGCGGTGGGCGCGGACGGCGAACTCGCCGCCCCGCACCCCGCCGCCCCGGCCGCCCGCGCCGCGACCGCCGCCACGACGCCCCCCGCCGACGTCCCGGAGCCGATCCCCGCCAACGCCACGGGCCCCGCCGTCCTCGACGTCGACGCCGCGACGACCGAGGCCGACGCCGAGGCGGCCGACGTGCGCCGGGTGACCGTGACCGGCGTCGGGGCGCGCTGGGCGGGCGTGGACCTGAGCCCGCTGGAGGCGTAGCGGCCGGGCGGTCACGTCACGCTGTAGATTCCGACAAGCCGTCGGGAAGATGTTGCGTTCACCGCCCCGGGCGTGGTGACATGGACTTGAGCGCGCTAGTTAGGCGTACCTAACCGCCCGTGCGCGCCCATGCCCCAGGAGTACCGGGAGGCACCCCATGGAGACTCACCAGCCCAACAAGCCGCCGGCGCGAAGCTGCCCGAAGGCGCCATCGGTGGCTGACATGCTGGCGGCTTGTGCCGCGGCGACCGAGCTCTCCACGCCGCCCGGGGGACACGCGATCCCCGGGGTCGAACCGGCGACAGAGCCCCAACCGACGGCGCACTGTCGCCGCGAGGCGGCCTGACCTTCGAGCTCTTCCGCGCGCTCTTCAGCACCTCGTTCACGGACGCCTGTCGCTCCCGTACGCCCGTCGAGCACACCCGTACGCCTGTCGCGCACACGCTCGTCAGCCACGTACGCCCGCCGCCCACGCACGCCTGTCAGACAGGGGCGACGACCCACGCCCGTCAGACAGACGATGACCCACGCCTGTCCCTAACGGACGACGACGACCTCGGTGCCGGTCGAGGCGAAGGTCCACATCGCCGCGCCGTCCGCGCGCTTCTCGCGGATGCCGCCGGTGCGCCGGTTGGAGTCCGGGTCGGGCGTCGAGCCGTCCACCGCGGCGCTGAAGCCGAACACTATGTCGCCCTCGGTGTGGAAGCGCACGACGTGCTCGACGGACACCCCGTCCGAGCCGGTGACGCTGGCGGACCGGGAGGTCACGTTGTACGTGCCGGGGGCCGGGCTGACCGAGCTGGGGTAGATCGGGTACGTGCGGATGGCCTGCTCGTTCGCGCCGACCAGCCAGACCCGCTTGTCGCTGAGCGCGTACACCACCCGCCGCCCGGTGCCGGAGCTGGCCGGGATCGCGGTGGACTTCTCCTTCTTCGCCTTGTCCTTGGGCTTGGCGGAGTCGGAGGCACCGGGGCGGGCCGCCTGGTTCGGGTTGATCGGGGCGTTCGCGGAGGCGTGGTAGGCGAGGATGCCCACGACGATGATCGCCCCGGCCGTGAGTCCGGCCACGATGGTTCCGGAGCTGTTCCGTGCCACGCTGAAGCCCCCTTCGTCACGCCTCTACCGGGCCGACGGTAGCACCCGGAAAGCCGGCGCGGGATCGACGCTCGGCCCACGGTCGTAGGCTTGTGGGCGTGCTGCTGCTCGCTCTTGACACCGCTACCCCCGCCGTGACCGTCGCGCTCCACGACGGCCGGACCACTCTCGCGACCTCCCACCAGGTGGACGCCCGCCGACACGGCGAGCTCCTGTTGCCGGCCGTGCACCGGGTGCTCGCGTCGGCCTCCGCCACACCCGGCGACCTGACGGACGTCGTGGCCGGGATCGGCCCCGGCCCGTACACCGGGTTGCGGGTGGGACTCGCGACGGCCGCCGCCTTCGGCGCCGCCCTCGACATCCCGGTGCGCGGGCTGTGCACGCTGGACGGCATCGCGTACGCCGCCGGGCAGGCCGGGCTCACCGGGCCGTTCGTCGTCGCCACGGACGCCCGGCGCAAGGAGGTCTACTGGGCGCGGTACGCGGACGGCAGGACCCGCGTCAGCGAGCCCGCCGTCGACCGGCCGGCCGACATCGCCGAGCAGGTGGCGGGGCTCCCCGTGGTGGGCGCCGGCGGCACCCTCTACCGCGAGGTCTTCGCCTCGGCGGGCGCCGGCGCCGGGGCCGCGCTGCCCGGCGTTCCGGAGGGGATCGAACTCCCCGAGCACCAGTCCGCCGCCGCGCTCGCCGCGCTCGCGGTGGAGAAGCTGGCCGCCGGCGAGGAGTTCCCGCCGAACCAGCCGCTGTACCTGCGCCGCCCGGACGCGCAGGTGCCCGCGAACTACAAGGTGGTCACCCCGAAGTGAGCGAAGCGCGCGAGACGGGCGCCCCGCCCGGCAGCGAAGCCGAGCCGCCGACCGGCACCGTCACTCCCGGGGGCGCCGCCGCGACGAACGGCGGAAGGCCGGCGGGCGGCCCAGCCGAGCGGCCGAGCGCTGCCGTGGCGGCTGGCGGCGGCGCTGACGAGGCCCCGCGGGTGCGCGAGATGCGCTGGTGGGACCTGGACGCCGTGCTCGCCATCGAGGGCGAGCTGTTCCCCGAGGACGCCTGGTCGCCGGGGATGTTCTGGTCGGAGCTGGCCCACGCCAGGGGCGCCGGGGCGAGCCGGCACTACGTGGTCGCCGAGGACGCTACGGGCCGCCTCGTCGGGTACGCCGGGCTCGCCGCCGTGGACGGCACCGGCGACGTGCAGACGATCGCCGTGGCCCCTAGCCACTGGGGCACCGGGCTCGGCGCGCGGCTGCTGAGCGACCTGCTGACCGCCGCCACCGCGTTCGAGTGCCACGAGGTGCTGCTCGAGGTGCGGGTGGACAACGCGCGCGCCCAGCGCCTGTACGAGCGCTTCGGCTTCGAACCCATCGGCTTCCGGCGCGGCTACTACCAGCCGGGCAACGTGGACGCCCTCGTCATGCGGCTGTCCGGCCCGGCGGCCCCGGCAACCCACGCCGCACCACCCGACGACGGGGCCGACGACCCGGTCGACGCGGCGGATGTGACAGACGCGGCAGACGTGGCAGACATGCCAGGCACGGCAGACATGGCCGGCGTGACAGACCCCGCCGATCCGATCGCGGGCGACGCCTTCGGACCGGCAACCGAACAACCACCCGAGCACGCGCCCGAGCGCGCTCCCGAGACAGCGCCGCGGGCGGCGCGCGAGACAGAGACGGGAACCCATGGCTGACGCATCCGGCCGCCGAGACGAGCCCCTCGTCCTCGGCATCGAGACCTCCTGCGACGAGACCGGGGTCGGCATCGTGCGCGGTCACACGCTGCTGGCCGACGCGGTCGCCTCCAGCGTGGACGAGCACGCGCGCTTCGGCGGCGTGGTGCCCGAGGTGGCCAGCCGGGCGCACCTTGAGGCCATGGTCCCCACCATCCAGCGGGCCCTGAAGCAGGCCGGCGTCGCGGCCAGCGACCTGGACGGCATCGCCGTCACGGCGGGCCCCGGCCTCTCCGGCGCGCTGCTCGTCGGCGTGTCGGCGGCGAAGGCGTACGCGTACGCGCTGGGCAAGCCGCTGTACGGGGTGAACCACCTGGCCTCACACATCTGTGTGGACCAGTTGGAGCACGGCGCGCTGCCCGAGCCGACGATGGCCCTCCTCGTCTCCGGCGGCCACTCCTCGCTGCTGCTCGCCCCGGACATCACCTCCGACGTACGGCCGCTGGGCTCGACCATCGACGACGCGGCGGGGGAGGCGTTCGACAAGGTCGCCCGCGTCCTGAACCTCGGCTTCCCCGGCGGCCCGGTCATCGACCGCATCGCCCGCGACGGCGACCCGGACGCGATCCGCTTCCCGCGCGGCCTGACCGGCCCCAGGGACGCCGCGTACGACTTCTCCTTCTCCGGCCTGAAGACCTCCGTCGCCCGCTGGATCGAGGCGAAGCGGGCGGCGGGCGAGGAGGTGCCGGTCGCCGACGTGTCGGCCTCGTTCCAGGAGGCGGTGGTGGACGTGCTGACCCGCAAGGCGGTGCGGGCCTGCAAGGACAACGGCGTCGAGCACCTGATGATCGGCGGCGGCGTCGCCGCCAACTCCCGGCTGCGCGCGATGGCCGAGCGCCGTTGCGAGGACGCCGGCATCGTGCTCCGCGTCCCGCGCCCGGGCCTGTGCACGGACAACGGCGCGATGGTGGCCGCCCTCGGCGCGGAAATGGTCGCCCGCGGCCGTTCCGCGTCGGCCTGGGACCTGTCGGCCGACTCCTCCCTCCCGGTCACCGACCCCCACGTGCCGGCGCCCCCACACGCCCCGGACCACGATCACGGCGACGGCCACGACCACGGTCACGCCCACGGCGACGGCCACTCCCACGACCACTTCCACGAGATGAGCAAGGACAACCTCTACTCATGACCCTCGCGCTGATGTGGGAGGCCCGAGCCGCCGACGGCCGCGGCCCGGAACTTCTCGACTGGGCCCGCGCCCAACCCCTGACCCCCGCCCCCCTCCGCCGCGAGACCTTCCGCGCCCCCGGCGACCGCGTCCTCGTCATCACCTGGTGGGACGCCCCGTACGAGGCGGACCTCCCCGAACTCCCCACCCCGGCGGGCGAGTTGCTGAGCCGTCCGGTGCACCGCTGGCGGTTCGAGGCGGTGGCGGGGGAGTAGGGGGCGCTCGCGGCGCGCGGGCGGGTGGGTGGGTTACTGGCCGGCTACTGACCAGGCTCAGGCTCGCGCGGCGGGGGGCCGCCCGGGGTGGGGCGGTTGCTGAGCTGGTCGGCGATCGAGGCGAGCCAGACGCGTGCGGAGTACGGGGCTGGTGGGTCGACCTCCATGCCCAACTCGGCGTGTCCGCGCTGTGCTCACGTGGCGTGAGGGGCATGGTGTCCCGCCCTGGAAGCAGGTCGGGAAGGTGGTCTGAACGGTGAAGCCCTGCGCACGGGCGGTATCCCGCTTCAGTGCGCCGCGCGCCGCCCGCACACTCACCGGGCCTCGGGTCGCCAAGATGCTTACTCGGGCGGGATAGGCGGCAGACCCGGTACGCAACGGCTCAGTCCTCTCGGAGAGTCCGCCAACGGTAACTGTGGTGTTCGCGCATGTGCGCCGTCATCGTGTCCGCGATGAGCGGCAGCCATTCCGTCCATGACAGGGAGCCGGAGCCCATGAGGTAGCCCTCCTGGAAGAACCAGAACAAGGAGTCTTCGTCGTGGAAGAGGGCCAGCGCTTCGTGGCATTCGCCGACCAGTCCGGGGAGGCGCCAGGGGCACGTGGGGTGGACGCTCTGGATGTACATCTCCAGTCCCTGGACCTCGGTGGTCTCGTCGTCCTCGTAGGCAATGCCGTCTTGGCCGAAGTACACCTGGAGGAGGTGGTTGAGATGCGGGAAGCGGAAGTTCAGCTCGTGGCGGGTGGGGGTGGCGTCTGCCAGGTTGGAGCCACTCCCGTAAGGCCAGCTCTCCACATAGTCAGCTACGTCCAGCAGAATGTTAGCTGTTTCTTGGTTGGACGACGCTCTCGGGATGTTTCGAACAATACCCGGAACTCCCTTTGGAGTAGCGGAAAATATCTCAGCAATACGGCGAACTTGGTCCGCTGTCTCGTGCAGTGTGCGTCCTCCTTGTTCGCTCAGGGCCCAGGCGGCACGGAGGACCGGTTGAAGTTTCCGGTTTCTCGCTTCGGCCGATGCGGGGAGTTCGCCCGAGTGGAACACGGAGAGGATGTCGTGAGCGCCGGATAGGCGGAGAAATTTGCAAGTCTCTTGGTCAAGCACGCGTTCTCTCGCTATCTTACGGTGTCACTGATGCTGGCATTGAGGTGAGGATAGTGAAGGGAGGGTCGAGGTCGGGAGCCGGCTTGGCTCTGATCTGCACGCCGCGCACTTCGTCGGTCTGCACCCCTCTCTTCGCCGCTTCTGGAGGAGAATTTGGCACTGGTTCCAGTTATTGTTCCGCAAACCATTTTGAATAGTTTGGAAGGCGGCCTATCGGGACCGGAGGCGAGGTAGCTTTTTATTGCACCTTCATTCTTCTCTATGCACTGTTGTGTGAACCGTTGGGCGTCGCTGAGGTTGGCGAAAGAGGACGAGCCTGGGATTCCGCTCTGGTCGCGGAGCCGTTGCGCTAGTTGGGCATCTATTTTTCCTACGTGCTTGTCTATTGTATGGGCGCCGCTGATTCCTTCCTGATTTGCCAAGTCTATGGGTAGCTTGAAGCTGTTCGGTGACGTCCCCGGAACGGTCCACTTGTGTTCCTTCTTGAACTCGTCCAGGGATCGCGCGCCGAATGCCTGGGCGCGTGCCTGTTCCGCGTGGAAGGTCGCGCGCCACGCTCTGCTGGAACTCGGCGTACGTGCTGGCCGCCGGGCTGCGCCAACCCGATTCGATGGCGTCGACGATGGTCGCCATGCGCTTGGCCTGTGTCGCGAGGTAGGACTGCATCTCGCTGAGGCCAGGCCAGGCAGACCGTCCTCCGGCACGGCAAGATCGCTCTTGTTCATTGCGCCCCTAATTTGAGGTAGCTGCTTTGCGGTCGGAAGTCCGGGAAGCGTGGGAGGGCTACGTCAGAGGGTTCTGGAAAGGTGAAAGGCCCGTGCGGCGCTTTCGGCTGGAGTGCCAACTTCCGGGCATGTTCGGTCCGGTGGTCCAGCATGCCTCCCCCTTGTCACCCTGGAGATCGGCACTGTAACAGCGAGTTCTGAATGGCCGTCGCCCATTCGGCCACGCTGGCCCCGCGAGGCACCCGCCGGCTAAGCGGGGCTCACGGGCGAGCCGCTACGCCCGGCAGCCCGACCGCGAGAGGCCAACCACCGCCGGAACTCCCCACCCCCGCACGGCATTCCGAACCCCCGCACCACCCCCACCCGTCAGGCCGACAGCCCCCGCACCAGCAACCGCCCCTCCAGCGTTCCGATCACCACGTCGCCCGTGGGCGTCGCGGTCAGGGTCAGGGGGGTGAAGGGGTGGCCGCCCGGGGACGTGAGGGGGTGGCGGGTGTGGAGGGTGCCGGTGGTGGGGGAGAGGGTGAGGAGGTCGCCCGTCGCGGTGGCCGCGTAGAGGGTGTTCGCGTGCAGGTCCACGCCCGCGATGGCGGAGTCGGTCGGCAGCGACCAGGTCGGCTCGCCGTGCGGGAGGGACCTGCGGGTGAGGCGGGGGGTGCCGGAGTCGGCGGTGGCGAGGATGAGGGCGGGGCCGGCGGCGTCGTTGACGTAGACCGCCGGGCCGCCACGGACGGCGGTCCTCGGGCCGAGCGGGAAGAGTGGCACGACGGCGCCGGGCGCGTTCCGTTCGCCGAGGGACACGCGGGCCAGCCACGTCTCCTGGTGGGCCAGCCGCGCCTGCTCGGCGGCGTACGCGTACGACCCTCCGGCGGCGTCGGCCCGTGCGGCGTCGGTCTCCGTGCCGGGTGGCGCCGGGCGGTCCCGTACGACCAGGGCGTACAGGTCCGGCGCGCGGCGGACGGTGAGTTCGGTGCGCACGTCGTAGTGGCCGAGGGGGACCGCGCCGAGCGGGGTGCCGTCGGGGGCGAAGAGCAGGGTGGCGGACGGGGACCACGAGGGCGGGGCGGGGAAGAGTTCGCAGGTGTCGCGGGCGGCCCAGACGCCGTCGGCGCGGGACGCGAGGAGGGCCGGGTAGCGGAGGTGGTGCTCCGTGCGCACGGAGCCGTCGGCCAGCGAGACCGCCAGCACGGTGGAGCGACGGTTGTCGCTGGTACCGGTGGCCACCGTGACGCGGGCGGTGCGCTCGTCGGGGGTGACCTGGAGCTGGAGGCCGACGTACTGGAAGGACTCGGCCGGCGGCGGCACCGTCCACATCCGCCGCCCCTCGGGCGACCAGCACTCCAGCAGGTTGTCCTCACGCGCGGCCAACACCCGGCCGTCGCGCAGCGCCGCCACCGCCCACACCGCGCGCCGCGCCCGCCAGTCGCGCCCGCCGGCCGTGGCCAGCTCGCGCAGCTCGGCGTGGCGCGCCGGGACGTCCACCTTCGGTAGGCGGGCCGCCCAGTCGGACGCGGCCGGTTGCCGTACGGCGAGGGGCGCGGGCTCGGGGGCGTCCGGGGGCGGCTCGGACGTCTCCTCTGCCTCGGGGGCCAGGGCGAGCCAGTCGCCCGAGGGCGGGCGGGGCACGGCGGACTCGGCGTAGCGGATCAGCCCCTCCGACGCCAGGTCGTGGTCGGTCTCGGTGAGGAGTACGTCGAGCGTGTCGGCGTCCCGCCAACGCAGCGCGGCCACGCCCGCGTCGGCGCACACCACCCGCGTCTGACGTCCCGTCACCACGTCGGCCAACAGCAGCGTGCCGTGGCGCGCGTACTCGTCCCCCTCGTCCGTGCCGACCGCGAGGAGCGGCAGGGTGGGATGGAAGGCGAGCGTGTCCACGGACTCGCCCGGTACCGCCACGGTGCGGTGGTACGACAGGTCGGCGCGCCGGTAGACCAGCACGCGGGGCGCGGGGCGCGACCCGTGCGGCAGGTCCACGGTGCGCGAGCGGGAGAAGGCGCCGCCCAGGTAGCCGACCACGGCCAGCCACCGCCCGTCGGCGCTCAGCGCGGTGTGGAACGCCGTGCCGACCTCGGGGAACGGCTCGTCGGGCACGATCCGTAGCGGCTGGCTCATCCCCTCGCCGCCCCGCGGGCGAGCAGGCCGTCGATGAGCGCGTGCAGTCCGTTAGGTACGTCGCAGGCGCTCGCGACCTCGTGCCACTGGTCGCCGAGCGAGGTCAGCCGGGGCAGGGTCGCCGCGTCCTCGGGCGTGAGCATGTCGGGGATCGGGCGGTGCGTCACGCCGTCGGTCGCCTCGTTGGCGCGGCGGTTGGTGGCGGCGTGGTAGGCGAGGTCGCCGTAGATGTAGAACCAGATGGCGCGGTAGGCGCGGATGGCCTCGCGCGGCTCCAGGCCGCAGCGGATCGCGGAGTCGAGGATCTCCTCCACCATCCACATGGCGCCCTTGTCGGTGACGTGCCCGAGGCCGAGCACCTCGACCACCCACGGCAGCCGTCGGAGCACGTCGTGGATGTGTAGGGCCGTGACGTAGATGCGCTCGCGCGGCGCCGGGGGCAGGTCGGGGCGTGGGGCGGAGGCGGCCATGCCGGCGAGGACGAGCAGCAGCAACTCGTCCTTGTCGCGCACGTGGTGGTAAAGCGCGCGCGGGGTGCTGCCGACCTCCTTGGCCAGCCGGCGCATAGAGAGCGCGTGCACGCCCTCCTCCTCCAGGATGCGCCGCGCGGTGGTCACGATCGCCGCGCGCTCCAGGCGCGGGGGCCGCCCCACAGGCCGCCCGGTGGCGCGCGCGCCCCCCGCTCCCGTCTCGGCCCCCGCTCCCGTCTCGGCCCTCGCTCCCGCCTCGCGCGCCGCTGCCGTCTCTTCCGTGCTCACCCGTTCACCCGTTCACCGCTTCTCGTCCCGACGTCTGGCCGGCCCGGCGCCCGGCACCCCGCCGCGCTGGCCACCCGGGCCACCCGGCCCACCCGACCATCCGGCCCGCCCGATCATCCGATCCGCCCGGTCCACCCAGCCACCCGATCACCCGATCCGCCCGGCCGCCCGACCGCCTGGTCCCCATCCTCCCCGGCGCCTGGCCGTGCTGCCGTGCCCACCCTCCCGTTCGGCCCCGACGGCACCGGCCGCCGGCGGTGGCGAACGGCCCCGGTGAGTTTTTCCACGCGTGTAGTAATCTGCGTCGCAGAGTGCTGGAAGCCGGCCGCGTGGTCGGCTCAATTCGCATGCCCGGAGGGTGAGTTGTGACGTACGAAGCCGGTCCCCGGGGCGGGACCACCGGAAGCGGTAGCGAGGTCGGGCGAACCGTTCCGCGCGGCGTGGACGCGGGGGGCGAGGCGGGGCCGGAGCCGCGGCACGGGGGACTGCTCGCGGTGGTGCTGACCGTCCAGTTCCTGGTGGCGCTCGACATGTCCGTGGTGAACGTGGCGCTGCCCGACATCCGCGCTGACCTGGGCTTCTCCGCCGACGACCTGCTGTGGGTGGTCAACGCGTACGCGCTCGCCTTCGGCGGTCTGCTGATGTTCGGCGGGCGCCTCGCCGACCTCGTGGGCCGGCGGCGCACGCTGATCGCCGGGCTCGCCGTCTTCGGTGCCGCGAGCCTCGGCGGCGGGCTGGTCGGCTCGCCGGGCGCCCTGATAGCCGCCCGCGCGCTCCAGGGCGTGGGCGCCGCGGCCCTGGCGCCCGTCGCCTTCGCCCTCATCACCGTCACCCTGCCGGCCGGGCCCGCCCGCTCCCGGGCGCTCGGCCTGTGGGGGATGGCGGGCGCGGCCGGAGGCGCGGTCGGCGTCCTCGCGGGCGGGCTGCTCACCGAGGCGGCCGGCTGGCGCTCCGTCCTGCTGATCAACGTGCCGATCGTGGCGCTCGCCCTGCTCGGCGCGCGCCGCTGGATCGCGCCCGGCCGGCGCACCGGCGCCCCGCCGCGGCTCGACCTGGCCGGGGCCGTGCTCGTCACGCTCGGCATGACCGCGCTCGTCTTCGGCCTGGTGCGAACGGAGAGCTACGGCTGGGCCTCGGCCGGGACGGTGGGCACGCTCGCCCTCGCGGTGCTGCTGCTCGCCGCGTTCGTCGTGGTCGAGCTGCGTACGCGGCAGCCGCTGCTGCGCATCGGGCTGCTGGCCAACCGCCCGCTGCTGGCCGCGAACCTCTTCGTGATGCTGCTGTTCTCCGGCCAGTTCGCGACGTTCTACTTCCTGTCGCTCTACACCCAGCAGGTCCTCGACTACGGCCCGACCGAGGCCGGCCTGTCCTTCCTGCCGTTCTGCGCCGGGATCGTCGTCGGCTCGGTGATCGCCACCCGCGCCGTGACCGCCGTCGGCCTGCGCTGGCCGCTCGTGATCGGCGGGACCGTCGGGGCCGCCGGCTTCGGCTGGTTCGCGCTCGCGGTCTCCGCCGACGGCACGTTCCTGACCGCCATGCTCGGCCCCTCCCTGGTCGCCAGCGTGGGCGTCGGCATGTGCTTCGTACCGCTGGGCACCGCCGCCACCACCGGCGTCACCCCGGCCGAGGCCGGCATGGCCTCCGGGTTGCTCAACAGCTTCCGGCAGATCGGGGGCTCGCTGGGCCTCGCGGTCCTGGTGACCGTGGCGGCCCGCGCCACCGACCGGGCGCACGGCTCCGCCGCCGAGCGGCTGACCAGCGGATACGCCACCGCCTTCGCCGCCTCGGCCGGCCTGCTGCTGGCCGCCGCGCTGGTCGCGGCCACGCTGCTACGGGGACGGGGACGGGGACGGGGACGGGGCCAGGCCCTGGCGCCCGGCGCGTCCGCCGAAGCCGCCGCCACCGCGACGGGAGCCGGGGCGGGCGCCGTGGCCGAGGGTGGGCGCGCACGGGGAGCGGCCGGGTAGCGGGCCTCGTCCCCGCCCGTCGCATCGCCGTCCCGCTGACCAGACCACCCGGTCCGGGGGCGGGGCCCGACGTCGCCGGAGCCCGGCCGCCCGCCACCCGGACCGGGGCCACGCCCCGGGTCAGCAGCCGGCTACGCGCCGGTGGTCAGCAGCCGCCACGCGCCGGTGGTCACCGGCCAGCTACGCCCTGGTGGCCACCAGGACCGCGTACCCGATCCGGGTGTCACCCGTGAACCGGACGGCGATGTCCCTCGTGCGCCGGAGGAGATCGACGACCGCCGGGTCGGCGGCACCCCCGTCGATGGTCTGGAGGAGCTTCTCGGCGGCGTCCCGGCAGCTCTCGTACGTGCCACGGACGCTGTGCTCGGATATGTCGAGCGACTCCCTGAGCGTCAGGCCGCTCCTCGCCAGCAACTCCGGGTACGCGGCGAGCGGGACGATCGAGGGGGCCCGCACCAGCTCGCCGAAGGTCGCCAGCAACTCCTCGTCCGCCGGGGACAGCGGGCCGCGCAGCACCACGTTGGAGATCACCACCCGTGCGCCGGGGCGCAGCACCCGCGCGGTCTGCCGCAGCACGTGCTCCGGGTCCGGCATGTGCAGGAGGGACTCGAACAGCCACGCGCCGTCGAAGCTCCGCGCCGCGAAGGGCAGGTCGACCGCGTCCGCTCGCTGGAAACGCACCGTCTCGGCCAGCCCTTCCCGGGCGGCGAGTTCGGTGGCCACCCGCACCTGCTCCGGGCTGATCGTCACACCCGTCACCCGGGCGTCGGTCGCCATCGCCAGTTCGACGGCCGGGCGCCCGGCGCCGCAGCCGATGTCGAGCACGGACTGACCGGCGGTGGCGCCGAGTTTCTCGATCATCAACGCGGTCATGCGCCGGGAGGCTTCCACCATGGAGCCGCTGTCCGAGGCGTCCGGCCAGTAGCCGTAGTGGATGCTGCCGCCGAGCGCTGCGAGGAAGAACTCGGTGGACTGGTCGTACATCGCGCTGATGCTCTCGGCATGGGACACATGGGTGTCGTTCATCGTCGGAACCTTTCGTCGTGCCGAGGGCCGCCCGTCGAGCCCGACCGCCTGCCGTCTTGGCGCCGACCCCGACGGACGGCGCGGACCGAGCGTCTCCCGCCCCGGGCTCGGTTCACGGTGCGGTTCGGCATCCAGGGCGGGGAAATACGCCTGGTGCGGGAGTGTTGCCCAGACATTCGAGCGGTGCCGGAGCAACCGACGTGCCACCGAGGTGAGTCGGGCGAGGCGTCCGGCGACGGTAAGCCGGCCTCACGAGCGCCCGCCCCGCCGGAGACCGCCTGCTCAAGGCCAACGCGCGTGCCCATGCCCACGACGCCCAGGCCAGTGCGCGCCCACGCCCCGCGACGGCGCCCAGCCCAACGCGCGCCATCGCCCGCGCGTGCCCGCGCGCGCCCGCGCCGGGCCCGCCCGTCCTACCCGGCCGGCCGTGCCGGGTGGCCGATCAGCATGGAGGGCGCGCCGGCCACCCGGGTCAGGAAGACCGTCGCCGACGCCGCGCCCTGCGGCCTGACCTTCTTGCGCAGCTCCTCGGGCGTCACCGGCGAACCGCGCTTCTTCACCGTCAGCACCCCGACCTCCCGCTCGCGCAACAGCGCCTTGAGGCGTTTGACGTTGAACGGCAGCACGTCCGTGATCTCGTACGCGCTGGCGTACGGCGTCGGCACCAGCTCGTCCGCGGTGACGTACGCGATCGTCGGGTCGATCAGCCGCCCGCCGACCCGCTGCGCCACGTCCGCGACCAGGTGGGCCCGGATCACCGCCCCGTCCGGCTCGTACAGCCAGCGGCCCACCGGTCCCGGCTCGGGGTCCGGGAGCCCCGCGCCGGTCAGCGAGGCGCCGCCGGGCAGCAGGGTCGCGCGGCGGGCGCCCGGGGCCGTGCCGAACCACAGCACGGCCTCCTTCACGTCCCCGCCGTCCGAGATCCACTCCGCCTCGGCGTCCCGTGGGATCGCCTCGTGCGGCACGCCGGGCGCGACCTTCAGCGCGGCGTACGGGACGGCGCGGGCGGCGCCGACGGCCCAGGACAGCGGCGGCGAGTACGCCTCGGGGTCGAAGATGCGGCCCCGGCCGCCGGTCGTGGAGCCGCCCCGTCCGGTGGCGCGCCGGGCGGGGTCGACGAACACCGCGTCGTGACCGGCGGTGTCCACGTCGGCGACGTCGGCGCAGCGCACCTCGATCAGGTCGGCGAGGCCAAGCGCCGCCGCGTTGGCGCGGGCGACGGCGCAGGTCAGCGGGGAGCGGTCGACGGCGAGCACCCGCACGCCGGCGCGCGCCAGCGCGATCGCGTCGCCGCCGACGCCGCAGCACAGGTCGGCCAGTCGGTGCGCCCCGAGGGCCGCGAACCGTTCCGCCCGGTGCGCGGCCACGGTGGCGCGGGTGGCCTGCTCGACGCCGTCGGGCGTGAAGTACATCCGGTACGCGTCGGCCGCGCCGAACTTCGCCGCCGCCCGCTGGCGCAGCCGCGCCTGGCCGATCGCGGCGGAGACCAGCTCGGCCGGGTGATCGCGGCGCAGCCGGGTGGCGGCGGTCAGCTCGGCGGCCGGGTCGAGGTCGCGCAGCGCGCCGAGCAGGGCCTGCCCCTCGTCGGTCAACAGGGCGTGGAAGGTCTCGACGGGCGGGGTGGTGGCGCTCACCGGCTCATTCTCGCAGCGCACCCGCGACCGGGGCGCGCGGGCGGGCGGCCCGGTCGGACGCGCCCGGCACGCGCTCCGAACGCGCCCCCCGACACGCCGCGTACGTGGCCCGACGAGCGGCGCCGCGTTGGCACTCCGCTTGACCGAGTGCTAACCGCGTCCTAGTCTCAGGGCTGGCACTCCACATCGCGGAGTGCCAAACACAGCGACGGGCAGATCCGGCACCCGCGACGACGGATCTACCAGGTCGCCACCTCAGACAGTTAACCCCGTGAGATCTCCGAAGGGGGAGGTCGGATCGTGACGACCGCCAGCTCCAAGGTTGCCATCAAGCCGCTTGAGGACCGCATCGTGGTCCAGCCGCTCGACGCCGAGCAGACCACGGCCTCGGGCCTGGTCATT
Organism: Streptomyces buecherae; assembly: GCF_014295035.1. Classification (GTDB taxonomy): domain Bacteria; phylum Actinomycetota; class Actinomycetes; order Streptomycetales; family Streptomycetaceae; genus Streptomyces; species Streptomyces youssoufiensis. Next base: position 3,428,487 of record NZ_CP060404.1, on the reverse strand, counting down.
CCGGACACCGCTAAGGAGAAGCCCCAGGAGGGCGTCGTCCTGGCCGTGGGCCCGGGCCGCTTCGAGGACGGCAACCGTCTTCCGCTCGACGTTTCCGTCGGCGACGTCGTGCTGTACAGCAAGTACGGCGGCACCGAGGTGAAGTACAACGGCGAGGAGTACCTCGTCCTCTCGGCTCGCGACGTGCTCGCGATCATCGAGAAGTAATTCACCCAGTTTTACGTGATCTGCGCCCCGGCCACCCGTGTCTGAACAACCGGGCGTCCGGGGCGCAGTTCTCTGGAGAGGACTCTAGGCAACCATGGCGAAGATCCTGAAGTTCGATGAGGACGCCCGTCGCGCCCTCGAACGCGGTGTCAACAAGCTCGCTGACGCCGTCAAGGTGACGATCGGCCCCAAGGGCCGCAACGTCGTCATCGACAAGAAGTTCGGCGCCCCGACCATCACCAACGACGGCGTCACCATCGCCCGTGAGGTCGAGGTCGAGGACCCGTACGAGAACCTGGGCGCCCAGCTCGTGAAGGAGGTGGCGACCAAGACCAACGACATCGCGGGTGACGGCACCACCACCGCCACCGTGCTGGCCCAGGCGCTGGTCCGCGAGGGCCTGCGCAACGTCGCCGCCGGCGCTTCCCCGGCCGCCCTGAAGAAGGGCATCGACGCCGCGGTCAAGGCGATCTCCGAGGAGCTCCTCGCGACCGCCCGCCCGATCGATGAGAAGTCCGACATCGCGGCCGTCGCCGGTCTGTCCGCCCAGGACAAGCAGGTCGGCGAGCTCGTCGCCGAGGCGATGGACAAGGTCGGCAAGGACGGTGTCATCACCGTCGAGGAGTCCAACACCTTCGGCCTGGAGCTGGACTTCACCGAGGGCATGGCCTTCGACAAGGGCTACCTGTCCCCGTACATGGTCACCGACCAGGAGCGTATGGAGGCCGTCCTCGACGACCCGTACATCCTGATCCACCAGGGCAAGATCAGCTCCATCCAGGACCTGCTGCCGCTCCTGGAGAAGGTCATCCAGCAGGGTGCCTCCAAGCCGCTGCTGATCATCGCCGAGGACGTGGAGGGCGAGGCGCTGTCCACCCTCGTCGTCAACAAGATCCGCGGCACGTTCAACGCCGTGGCCGTCAAGGCCCCCGGCTTCGGTGACCGCCGCAAGGCCATGCTCGGCGACATCGCCACCCTCACCGGTGCGACCGTCATCGCCGAGGAGGTCGGCCTCAAGCTCGACCAGGCCGGCCTGGACGTGCTGGGCACCGCCCGCCGCGTGACCATCACCAAGGACGACACCACCCTCGTGGACGGCGGCGGCAACGCCGACGACGTCAAGGGCCGGGTCGCGCAGATCAAGGCGGAGATCGACGCCACGGACTCCGACTGGGACCGCGAGAAGCTCCAGGAGCGCCTCGCGAAGCTGGCCGGTGGCGTGTGCGTGATCCGCGTCGGCGCGGCCACCGAGGTGGAGCTCAAGGAGAAGAAGCACCGTCTGGAGGACGCCATCTCCGCGACCCGCGCCGCGGTCGAGGAGGGCATCGTCTCCGGTGGTGGCTCCGCGCTCGTCCACGCCGCCAAGGTGCTGGAGGACGGCCTGGGCAAGGAGGGCGACGAGGCCACCGGTGTCGCCGTCGTCCGCCGCGCGGTCGTCGAGCCGCTGCGCTGGATCGCCGAGAACGCCGGCCTCGAGGGCTACGTCATCACCTCCAAGGTCGCCGACCTGGAGAAGGGTCAGGGCTTCAACGCCGCGACCGGCGAGTACGGCGACCTGATCAAGGCCGGCGTCATCGACCCGGTCAAGGTCACCCGCTCCGCCCTGGAGAACGCCGCGTCCATCGCGTCGCTGCTGCTCACCACCGAGACCCTGGTGGTGGAGAAGCCGGCCGAGGAGGAGTCCGACGCGGGCCACGGCCACGGCCACGGCCACTCCCACTGATCCCCGGATCAGCCAGCACCACCGACGAGGCCCGGCGCTCCCCTCAGGGGGAACGCCGGGTCTCGGCGCGTCGGCCCGGTCCCGGCTCCGCGCCCAGGCCCGGGCCGGCCGGAGCGGGCCACCGCTGGACATGGCCCTGACATCCGGCCGCGCGCGGGGCGCGCCGTGCCGGACGGCAATCGGCGGGGGCCGCGTGCCCGTACGAGGCGTACGGGGTGTACGAGGCGTACGGGTCGTGCGAGGGCAGGCGCCAACTCGCTTACGTACGCGACCGGTTGAAGAATCCGGGACAGGGGTCAGCGCGGCCCGTAGCGGCGGCCGGTCCCGGAGGAGGCGCGGGCCAGCGCGGCGCGGGGCGCGAGCCTGGCCAGGCCGGTCAGGGCCTTGTACCGGGGGTCGGGCACCGACAGCGACTTGCCGCGCGCCAGGTCCTTGAGTGCCGCGTCCACCAGCCGGTCCGCGTCCAGCCACATCCAGCCGGGAATGTTGCCGGTGTCCATCCCGGCCCGCTGGTGGAACTCCGTCCGCACGAACCCCGGGCACAGCGCCATCAGCCGCACCCCCGAGTCGCCCAGGTCGTGGGCCGCGCCCTGGGTGAACTGCACGACCCACGCCTTGCTCGCCCCGTACGTGCCGCGCGGCACGAACGCCGCCACCGAGGCCACGTTCACCACCCCGCCGCGACCCCGCTCGCGCATCGGCGCCACGGCCGCCATGGTCAGCCGCAACACGGCCTCGCAGTGCACCTTCAGCATCGTCAGCTCGTCCGCCACCGGGACGTCCAGGAACTGGCCCTTGTTGCCGAACCCGGCGTTGTTGACCAGCAGGTCGACCGGGCGCGCGCGGTCCCCGAGCCGCTCCTCGACGGCCGCGATGCCCGCCTCGTCGGACAGGTCGGCGGAGATCACCTCGACCTCCACGCCGTGCCGGTCGTGCAACTCCGCCGCCTGCTCCCGCAGCCGCCCCGCGTCGCGCGCCACCAGTACCAGGTTGTGCCCGGCCCCGTGCCCCTTGGCCTGCGCGGTTCCCTGTGCGGCCAGCCGCCGCGCGAACGCCGCGCCGATGCCCGCCGTCGCTCCCGTGATCAGTGCAGTCGTCATACGGGGCACGCTATCCGGCCCCGGCGCGACGGCGAGCACGGACGCCCCTGGTCAGTGCCGCGCCACGGCCGCGCGGCGCGCCGCCATCCGGGCCGAGCGGGACGAACTAGGAACTCTCGCGGCGCGCACCCGCCTCCGCGCGCCGCAGCGCCTTCTCGTACGCCTCCGGGTGCAGCGCCCGCCCGGCCGCCAACACCCGTGGCCACAGGTCGGGTTCGCCGGAGCTGGCGCGGAACAGGAAGGCGACGCTCACCTCGTGCTCGGGCCGGTACGCGATCTCGATCGGGTCCCCGGCGCTGATCTCGCCCGGCTCGATGACGCGCAGGTACGCGCCGGGCAACCTGGCCTGCGTGAACCGCTTCACCCAGCGCTGCTCGCCGAGGAAGCCCGCGAAGGTGCGGCAGGGCGTGCGCGGCGAGGTCACCTCGAGCAGCAGCGAGCGCCCGATCCGCCAACGCTCCCCGATCAGCGCGCCGTTGACGTCGAGCCCGCTGGTGGTGAGGTTCTCGCCGAAGACGCCGCTGGGCAGCGCGCGGCCCAACTCGCCCTCCCACATGTCGAGGTCCTCGCGCGCGTACGCGTAGACCGCCTGGTCGTCGCCGCCGTGGTGGCGGATGTCGCAGACGGCGTCCCCGGCCAACCCGCTGGCCCCGACGCCCTTGGGCCCGGGGGCGCTGACGGCCACCGGGCCCGTGACGGGCCGCTTGTCGATACCGGTGTGCTCGGCGTCGGTGTGCGCGGAGCGCTCCGGGCGGCCGAGGTTCAGTGAGAGCACGTACATGCCCGCACGGTAGCGACCCGCCCCCAAAGCGTCGAGCGAAATTTTACGTTTCCCCCCAAGGGTCCCTTATGCTCGAAGCATGATCGAGGCCCGTCACCTCCGAGTGCTGCGCGCGGTGGACTCCACCGGTTCCTTCTCCGCGGCGGCGCGCGACCTGGGCTGTACGCAGCCGGCGGTCAGCCAGCAGATGAAGGCCCTGGAGCAGGCCGCGGGCACCGCGTTGCTGGTCCGTACGGGCCGCGAGATCCGGCTGACCGAGGCGGGCCGCGCCCTGCTGCGGCACGCGGTCGGCATCCTGGCCGGGCTGACCGCCGCCGAGGAGGAGGTGGCCGCCATCGCCGGGCTTCGCGCGGGCCGGGTGCGGCTGGTCTCCTTCCCGAGCGGCAGCTCCGCGCTGGTGCCCACCGCCCTGGCCGAGCTGCGCGCGGCCCACCCGGGCACCGAGGTCTCGCTGGTGGACGCCGAGCCGCCGCGCTCGGTGGAACTGCTGCGGGCGGGCGAGTGCGAGATCGCGCTGGCCTTCCGCTATCCGGGGGTCGGCGGCGCGGCCGGCACCCCGCGGGACGCGGCCGAGTGGAGCGACCTGGCGGTACGCCCGCTGCTGACCGACCGGCTGATCGGCCTGGTCCCCGAGGGGCACCGGTTCGCCGAGGCGCGGGTGGTGGGGATCGCGGAACTGGCCGAGGAACCGTGGATCGCGGGCTGTCCGCGCTGCCGCCGGCACCTGGTCGAGGTCTGCGAGGAGGCGGGCTTCACGCCCCGCATCGACTTCGCCACCGACGACTACCCGGCCGTGGTCGGCCTGGTCGGCGCGGGCCTGGGCGTCGCGGTGCTGCCCGAACTGGCGCTGGAGTCGGTGCGGACGAAGGGGGTGCGTACGGTGCGCGTCGAGCCCGCCGTGCACCGCGAGGTGGTGGCGCTCACGCTGCCCGACCTGACGCGTGTCCCGGCCGTGGCGGCCACCCTGGACCGACTGGAACTCGCCTCCCGACGCGCCGTCGGCCACCCGCCGCGGCCCGCCGCCACCGCCGACCCGGCCGTTGCCGACGCGGCCCCCGACATCGCACTCGACGCCGTACCCGACCCCACGGCCGACGCCGTCGCCGCCGTCGCCACGGCACGGTCCGCGTCCGGCCGGCCGGACGCGCGGCACGCCGCCCGCTGAACCGGGGCCCCGCCTCGGTCGCGCTCCGCCGACGCGTCAGCGGGGTTCGCGCCCGCGCACATTGCTCGCGCCGCGCTCCGCCAAACGGGTGGGAAGTGGGCCGCCGGTGCGGCGGTCAGCTCATGCGGTACGGCGGGGGTTGCGGTGCGGCCGACGGGCCGGAAAGGCTCGGGGTGACCCACAGGCAGGAGAAACGTTTCTGCTGATCGGAGCGGGGCGTCAGCTCGCCGACGGGGTGGCGGCGGCGATCGCCCGGTGGCGCGCGCGCCCCATCAGTTCCTCGCGCTCGTCCTCCGTCAGGCCGCCCCACACGCCGTACGGCTCCCGCACGGCGAGCGCGTGGGCCGCGCACTCGGCGCGCACCGGGCACCGCATGCACACCTCCTTGGCCGAGGTCTCACGCGCGCTGCGCGCCGCGCCGCGCTCGCCCTCGGGGTGGAAGAAGAGCGAGCTGTCGACCCCCCGGCACGCGGCCAGCAACTGCCAGTCCCACAGGTCGGCGTTGGGTCCGGGAAGGCGGGAGAAATCTGCCATTGCTATCCCCTTGCAGGCGATCTGATGCGGACGGGGTGTCGCGTGGTCGCGCATCTGCTGTGTAAGCAGATGTAAATATGACTCATTGCGAATCTAGCCATAGACGCCGCCGAAATGAAGTAAAAGCCACCAAATAGGGCAAAGGATCCGAAGGAGGCGCGGCCTGCGGCTCGCGGTTCGGAACGTGTTCCTCCCCTCACGGAGCGTGCCGAAGGTGGCCCTCTCACCCCGTAACTCTTTCGGGTGACCGTCGTTGAGAGTGCGAGGCGGTTGATGAATGAAGCGCTCGGGCAGATGTCCGACGGATCGACCGCTCAGGTGACGAAAAGTACCCAGCCTGGAGGCTCAAGGTGACGCGCATCAGCTCCGGAGGGCGGCCATGACTTCCGTCCTCGTTTGCGACGACTCCCCGCTTGCCCGAGAGGCGCTGCGCCGCGCGGTGGCGACCGTGCCCGGCGTCGAGCGCGTGACGACTGCGGCCAACGGCGAGGAAGTCCTCCGCCGCTGGGGCGCCGACCGCTCGGACCTGATTCTGATGGACGTACGGATGCCGGGACTCGGTGGCGTGGAGACCGTGCGCCGCCTGCTGTCCGCCGACCCCGGTGCCCGGATCATCATGCTGACGGTCGCCGAGGACCTGGACGGCGTGGCCCTCGCGGTCGCCGCCGGCGCCCGCGGCTATCTGCACAAGGACGCCTCGCGCGCCGAGTTGCGGGCCACCGTGACGCAGGCGCTCGCCGACCCGACCTGGCGGCTGGCCCCGCGCCGGCTGCGCTCGGCCGAGATGGGCGCGGCGCCCACGCTCACGGCGCGCGAGATCCAGGTCCTGGAGGGCATGAGCCACGGCCGCTCGAACGCCGAGATCGGCCGGGAGCTGTTCCTCTCCGAGGACACGGTGAAGACGCACGCGAGGCGGCTGTTCAAGAAGCTCGGCGCCTCGGACCGGGCCCACGCCGTCGCGCTGGGCTTCCGCTGGGGTCTGGTCCGCTAGGGCCCCTCGCCATGGATCGCCTGCCTCCCGCTCGCTGGGTGGACGACGCTGACGGTGCCGCTGACCGCCCGCGTCGCCCCGTGGGGCGTGGTGGCGGCGTGACGCGCCCCGTCCGCCGCGCGGTGGGCGGGGGCGGCGGGAACGAACGCCTCCGGAACCGATTTGAGTGGGTCGTACGTCACCTTCCGCACGCGCGTGACCAGCGAAGAGGCCACCGCCGTGGGCGAGCCGGCCGCGTGCTGGGCGGCGGATGCGGCAGTCGCTTGTGTCAGTTCGGCCCGCGCTGCCGCATCCTTGAGGCATGGAGTTCCTCGGGGACGGCTTGGGCAGGCGTGAGGGGAGGGCGCGCGAGGTGAGTGCGAACGCTCCCGCTTATAACGCTTCGACGTACAACCACGGGCGCGGTGCCACGGAAGTCGCGGCGCCAAGGCACCATGGACCGATGCGTGACGACGAGAAGCCAGGGTCGGCCGTGGCCGCGGGCCCTGGCGACATCGGAACCCTCGTCCGCCGCGCCACCGCGGGCGACGATCGGGCCACCCACGACCTCCTCGCCCTCGTGCACCCACTCGCCCTGCGGTACTGCCGCAGGAAGCTGTCCCGGCTGCCGGGCGACGCCCGGCACTTCGTGGACGACCTGGCGCAGGAAGTCTGCCTCGCGGTGCTGTGCGCGCTGCCGCGCTACCGCGACACGGGCAAGCCCTTCGAGGCGTTCGTCGTCGCCATCGCCGCGCACAAGGTGGCCGATCTCCAGCGGGCCGCGATGCGCCGCCCCGGCAGCACGGCCGTGCCCTCCGACGAGATGCCCGAGCAGCCCGACGACTCGCTCGGCCCCGAGGAGCGCGCCCTGCTCAGCAGCGACGCCGCCTGGGCCAAGAAGCTGCTGGCCAACCTCCCCGAGCACCAGCGCGAGCTGGTCCTGCTGCGGGTCGCGGTCGGCCTGACCGCGGAGGAGACCGGGCAGGTGCTCGGCATGTCGCCGGGCGCGGTCCGGGTCGCCCAGCACCGCGCGCTGAGCCGGCTGAGAGCCCTCGCCGAGCAGTAGGGTCCGACGCCCACACCGCTCGCCCGGCCCACCCGCTCCCCGTCCCATCCGCCTCTCGCTCCACCCGCTTCCACCCCCCGGCGGGCCCGTGGTCCCGGCCGAGCGGGGACGTTGGGCGGGTGGAGCGGGGGACGTACGGCCGGTGGCGAGTCGGCTGACCGGCCCGGAAGGGGAATGCGGCATCCGGGTGGCCGGAGGGCGGAATGTTGGGGTCGCCCCGCCCGTTAGCATGGGAGTCCGCGCCGAGGCAAGACCATCTGGAAGGGTGTCATGACTGACAACGTCGACGGAGTGCCTGAGAAGTTCGCGATGCTCGGGCTGACGTACGACGACGTGCTGCTGCTGCCGGGCGCCTCCGAGGTGCTGCCCAACGCGGTGGACACCTCGTCCAGGATCTCCCGCAACGTGCGGGTCAACATCCCCCTGCTGTCCGCGGCGATGGACAAGGTCACCGAGTCGCGGATGGCGATCGCGATGGCCCGCCAGGGCGGCGCGGGCGTGCTGCACCGCAACCTCTCCATCGAGGACCAGGCCAACCAGGTCGACCTGGTCAAGCGCTCCGAGTCCGGCATGGTCACCGACCCGATCACGGTCCGCCCGGACGCCTCGCTGCACACGGCGGACGCGCTCTGCGCGAAGTTCCGCATCAGCGGCGTGCCGGTCACCGACGAGGCGGGCAAGCTGCTCGGCATCGTCACCAACCGCGACATGGCCTTCGAGCTGGACCGCAGCCGCCAGGTGCGCGAGGTCATGACGCCGATGCCGCTGGTCACCGGCAAGGTGGGGATCTCCGGCGAGGACGCGATGCAGTTGCTGCGTCGCCACAAGATCGAGAAGCTGCCGCTGGTCGACGAGGCGGGCGTGCTCAAGGGCCTCATCACGGTCAAGGACTTCGTCAAGGCCGAGCAGTACCCGCACGCGGCCAAGGACGCCGAGGGCCGGCTGGTCGTCGGCGCGGCCGTCGGCGTGGGCGACGAGGCGTTCGACCGGGCGCAGGCGCTGGTGGAGGCCGGGGCCGACTTCCTGGTGGTGGACAGCGCGCACGGGCACAGCCGCGGCATTCTCGACATGATCGCCAAGATCAAGTCGAACGTCCGGGTGGACGTCGTGGGCGGCAACGTCGCCACCCGGGACGGCGCCCAGGCGCTGATCGACTCCGGCGTGGACGGCGTGAAGGTCGGCGTGGGCCCGGGCTCGATCTGCACCACGCGCGTGGTGGCCGGCATCGGCGTGCCGCAGGTGACGGCGATCTACGAGGCGGCCCGCGCCTGCCACGCGGCGGGCGTGCCGCTGATCGGCGACGGCGGCCTGCAGTACTCGGGCGACATCGCGAAGGCCATCGCGGCCGGCGCGGACACCGTGATGCTGGGCAGCCTGCTCGCCGGCTGCGAGGAGTCGCCCGGCGAGATGGTCTTCATCAACGGCAAGCAGTTCAAGTCCTACCGGGGCATGGGCTCGCTGGGCGCCATGCAGTCCCGTGGCCAGGCCCGTTCGTTCTCCAAGGACCGCTACTTCCAGGACAACGTCCTGTCCGAGGACAAGCTCGTCCCCGAGGGCATCGAGGGCCAGGTGCCCTACCGTGGCCCGCTCGCCTCGGTCGCCCACCAGCTCGTCGGCGGCCTGCGCGCGTCCATGGGGTACGTCGGCTCCGCCAACGTGGCCGAGCTCAAGGACAAGGGCCGCTTCGTGCGCATCACCGCGGCGGGCCTCAAGGAGAGCCACCCGCACGACATCCAGATGACGAGCGAGGCGCCGAACTACTCGCGGCGCTGACCGGCGGCTTTACCGACTGGTGCGCTCGGCCCGGCCGCCCCACGGCCGGGCCGATCGCCGTTCCGGCCCCGGGGCGGGCCGACAGCCGCTACGCTCGTCGGCGCCGACCGAAGGGGGTCCGATGCTGTACGCGGTGAAGTTCACTGAGGAAGCGGCCCGGGTCCGCGACGAGCTCCCCGGCGACCGCCGGGCCCTGCTGGAGCGGGGCCTGTCGGTGTTGGCGCAGGACCCGCAGCCGAAGATCTCGGTGCCCATCTCGGGCGACGAGACCACCCGCTCGCTGGCGCTGACCCCGAACATCGGCATCGAGTACCTGGTCAGCGACGGCCTGCTGCTGGTCCTGGTGGTACACGTCGTGGACTTCACCCAGGTCCTCGTCGAGGAGTGAGCGCGCGGCCTCGCGTGATGCGCCCGCAGGGCATCCCGTGCGCCCCCAGTGCCCCCGGTCGGGGATACTGGGGGCGTAATCCGTAGGAAGGGCCACACAGTGACTGAGATCGAGATCGGCCGCGGCAAGCGCGGTCGCAGGGCGTACGCGTTCGACGACATCGCCATCGTGCCGAGTCGTCGCACCCGGGACCCCAAGGAGGTCTCGATCGCCTGGCAGATCGACGCCTACCGCTTTGAGCTGCCGTTCCTGGCCGCGCCGATGGACTCGGTCGTCTCGCCGCGGACCGCGATCCGCATCGGTGAGCTGGGCGGACTCGGCGTGCTCAACCTCGAAGGGCTGTGGACCCGGTACGAGGACCCCGAGCCGCTGCTCGCCGAGATCGCCGAGTTGGACGAGCACACCGCCACGCGTCGGCTCCAGGAGATCTACGAGGCCCCGATCAAGGAAGAGCTGATCGGCCAGCGCATCAAGGAGGTGCGGGACTCCGGCGTCGTGACGGCCGCCGCGCTCTCCCCGCAGCGCACCGCGCAGTTCTCCAAGGCCGTGGTCGACGCGGGCGTGGACATCTTCGTCATCCGCGGCACCACCGTCTCGGCCGAGCACGTCTCCGGCGCCGCCGAGCCGCTCAACCTCAAGCAGTTCATCTACGAACTCGACGTGCCGGTCATCGTCGGTGGCTGCGCCACGTATACCGCTGCCCTGCACCTGATGCGCACCGGCGCGGCGGGCGTCCTGGTCGGCTTCGGTGGCGGCGCCGCGCACACCACGCGCAACGTGCTGGGCATCCAGGTCCCGATGGCGACCGCGGTGGCCGACGTCGCCGCCGCGCGCCGGGACTACATGGACGAGTCCGGCGGCCGGTACGTGCACGTCATCGCCGACGGCGGCGTCGGCTGGTCGGGTGACCTGCCCAAGGCGATCGCCTGCGGCGCGGACGCCGTGATGATGGGTTCCCCGCTGGCCCGCGCCACCGACGCGCCGGGTCGCGGCTACCACTGGGGCATGGAGGCCGTCCACGAGGACGTGCCGCGCGGCAAGCGGATGAACCTCGGCGCGGTCGGCAGCACCGAGGAGATCCTGCTCGGCCCCTCGCACATCCCCGACGGTTCGATGAACTTCTTCGGCGCGCTCCGCCGCTCGATGGCCACCACCGGCTACTCGGAGCTGAAGGAGTTCCAGCGGGTCGAGGTGACGGTCGCCCCGTCGCAGCACGACAAGCGGTGACGACTCACCAGCCCTGACCTGCCCGGCCGCCCCGCCACCGAGCCGGCCCGCGCCCCGCGCGGCCGGCTCACCGACTTCCGGCGGCCACGGTCCAACACAGCGCCGCGCCCCGCCGATTGACTCGGCGGGGCGCGGCGTTGGTGCGTGGGGTGGGCGTCAGCCCGTCGCTCAGCGGTTGCTCAGCTTGTGCGCGGCACCGTAGGCGGCGATCGGCGACAGCGCCATGAAGATGTACGTCAGGGCGTCGGCGTCTTCCTTCCAGCCGTCGTACAGGTCGCCGAAGTGGTCGAAGAAGAACTCGTTGGCGGACGGCGCCTGGCTGCTGTCCCCACCCATGCGCTCCGCGACGTTGGACAGGAAGTCGCTGGCCACCAGCGCGTAGCCGTACATCTCACCGAGGAAGACGGCGATGAGGGCGAAGACCGCGCCGACGATCCACAGGCCCTGGTTGCGCCCGCCCAGCTTGGCGACGACGAAGCCGACGAGCGCGCCCAGCGCCACACCCGCGTAGGCGAACTGCGTGATCTCCGGCTGCTGGCCGTCCGTGTCCGCCAGCGCGCTCAGCAGGAAGGCGTAGAGCAGCCCGCCGACGAGGGCGGCGGCGACACCGGCCAGGAGGGCGAGGCCCACGTTGCCCTGCGGCGCGGGGGCGGGGGCCGGTGGCGGGAAACCACCGCCGTACTGGGGCTGCTGCTGGCCCCCGGGGTAGGGCTGCTGCGGGTAGCCGTAGCCACCCTGTTGCTGCGGGTACCCGCCTGGCTGCTGGGGCTGCTGGGGCTGTTGTGGTTGCTGCCAAGGCTGGCTCATGAGATCCCCCGGGGATGAAGGTGTGTGCGACCGCGCTCCGGGGACAGAAAAAGGTGGAGTGCGGTTGGTTATTTTCGAGCCACAAACTAACAGCTTGGTCGGACGGTCAGACAAGCTGAGGAGTTGTCCGTGACACGCCTGGGACGTGCCCGAGACAACCTGGCCCGCTATATGCCCATTCGGCGCTGTCGGCCGTGAAGAGTTGGTGCAGGGCCTCCACAGCATGCGACCGCTTGTGGAGCGGGGGCCGTGGGGGTCTCGCAGGTCGGAAGGGGCTCAGGGGGGCGCCATCTGGCGGGCGTTAAGCCGAGATAAGAATCCGGCATAGGGAATAATCTCATCTTATGGCGCAAAGTAAGTCGTTCAGCGGACGTGACATGGGCATCGACCTCGGCACCGCGAACACCCTGGTGTACGTGCGGGGCAAGGGGATCGTGCTCAACGAACCATCGGTCGTCGCCGTCAACGCGGTGGACGGCACGGTGCTGTCGGTGGGGTCGGAGGCCAAGCGCACCATCGGCCGTACGCCCTCCAACATCGTGGCGGTGCGCCCCCTGCGGGACGGGGTCATCGCCGATTTCGAGATAGCCGAGCGGATGCTTCGGCACTTCATCAAGAAGGTCAGCGGTGGGCGCCGGTTCTCCCGGCCCCGGGTGGTGATCTGCGTGCCGTCCGGGATCACCGGTGTGGAGCGGCGCGCGGTCATCGAGGCCGCCTCGCAGGCCGGGGTGCGGCAGGTGCACCTGGTGGAGGAGCCGATGGCCGCGGCGATCGGCGCCGGGCTGCCGGTCGGCGAGCCCACCGGCAGCATGATCGTGGACATCGGTGGCGGCACCACCGAGGTCGCCGTGATCTCGATGGGCGGCATCGTCACCGCGCGCTCGGTCCGTACGGCGGGCGACGCGATGGACGCGGCGATCACGTCGTACGTCAAGAAGGCGCACTCGCTGGCGATGGGGGAGCGCACGGCGGAGCACGTGAAGATGGCCATCGGCTCGGCGGCGCCCACCGGTTACTGGTCGGCGCAGACCCTGGACGCGCTCAGCCGGCGGGCCGGGTCCGACGTGGAGTTGCCCGCGGAGCAGGCCGCCGCGGTCGAGCAGGTGGCCGAGGGCGCGGCGGAGAGCGACACGGAGCGTACCCAGGCGCTGGTGCCGCCGGACCGGTGCACGGTGCGCGGCCGGGACCACGCCAGCGGGCTGCCCAAGACGTTGGAGCTGACGGCGGACGAGGTGCGGCACGCGCTGTCGGAACCCGTGGAGGCGATCGTCAGCGCGGTGCGGCAGACGCTGGACGAGACGCCGCCGGAGCTGGCCGGCGACATCATGGACCGTGGCATCGTGCTGACCGGCGGCGGGGCGCTGCTGCGTGGCCTCGACACCCGGCTCAGCCAGGAGCTGGACATTCCGGTACTGGTCGCCGACGAGCCGCTGGACTGCGTGGCGGTGGGCACCGGGCGGTGCGTGGAGGACTTCGACGCGCTGCGCAAGGTGCTGGACGCGCAGCCGCAGCGCCTGGTGCAGATGTCCCGGGTCTGAGCCCCGCGCCCGCCGGACGGCGGTGACGGTGGCCGTGGCGTTCAGCGGACGTCGGGCCCGGCCGCGTACGGGGAGGCCGGGCCCGGTGGCGTACGGGGGAGGGCCGCGCCCGGCGGTGGCCAGCCGGAGTCGCGGTCAGCGTCAGCGTCAGCGTCAGCCGGGGGCCGTGGTCGAGCCGGAGTCAGTCGGGGTCGGGATCGGTCAGGGGGAGTTCGGCGGTGAGGCGGAAGCCGCCGTCGGGTGTGGGTTCCGCGCGCAGCGTGCCGCCGACGCGCACCAGCGTCTCGGCCAGCGCGTTGATGCCCTGACCGGTGCCCGGCAGCGACTGTCGTGGCCCGGGCGGTGGGGCGTTGACGACGCTGGCCCGCAGCGTGTCGCCGGCGCGGGTGACGCGCAGGTGGGTGGCGGCGCCGCGGGCGTGCCGGGCCGCGTTGTTCAGGCCCTCGCGCAGCACCCGGGAGCACAGTCGTTGCGCCTGCTCGGGGGCGTCGTGGGCCGCCGCCGACACCTCGGCCTCCAGCGGCATGCCGTGCGCGCGGTAGGTGCGCAGGAGCGGTTCCAGCTCGTTCAGCAGGGGCTCGCTCGGGCGGGCCACGGAGGCCGGGCGGCGCAGCATCTCCAGGGCGACCCGGAGTTCCTCCATGGCCTCGCCGGCGGCGTCCGAGATGGCCCAGCACTTGTTCCGGGTGCGCTCGTCCGTGCCGGGCTGCACCTCGATGGAGGCGGCCTGGATCGACATCAGGCTGATCCGGTGGCCCACGCCGTCGTGGACGAGGGCGCTGATGCGGTTGCGCTCGTCGAGCTCGCGGGCCCGCAGTTCGCTCTCCCACTGGGCCCGCCGGGAGCGCTCGGCGGTCTGTTGGGCGCCCACGGCGAGGCCGAGCAGGGCGGGGAAGAGGAGTTCGCCGAGTTCGTTCAGGACCGGCCGCTCCTCGAAGAGGGCCGCGCCGTCGAAGGCGCGGCTGGTGGTCCACGCGGCGATCGGCACCGCGACGGTGGCGAGCGCGAGCCAGGGGCGGCGCAGCCGGACGGCGGTGTAGGTGGCCACGTACAGCGGCAGGTGTTGCCCGCTGGCGAGGAAGACGGCGCCCGCCGCGCCCGCGAAGGCGGTCGGGTGCCGGCGGCGGACGGCGATGGCGGCGGTGCCCGCCAGCGCGATCAGCAGGGTCAGCCAGAGTTCGCGGACCAGCCCGAGTTCCGGGCGCAGCAGCGTCGCGGGGACGACGATGACCGCGACGGCGACGGCGAGCAGCAGGTCGCGGCGGGGCGAGCGGACCAGGGCGAGGAACCGGTCCTCCGCCCACGCCGCCGCCCGGCGCGTGCTCAGTCGCGGCATCGGTCCGCCCGGAGGGTTCGTGGAAAGGCGCAGGGGCCGGCTGTTGGGGTGGGTCGGGGCACGGCGCGCGTGCCGGTCGGCGTACGCGCGCGCGTACGGGCGTGGAACGGGTCCTGTTCACGATAGAGCGAATGTGCGGCGGTGTGACCGTTATGTCGCCAGGCTCACGACCGAAGGACGTGGGGCACGGGGGGCGCGTGAGGGGGCCGCGCGGGCTAGAGGCGGTGGGCCGTGCCGGCCGGGCTGGCGCCGCGGGTGTCCAGGAGGAGTTGGGCCTTGGCGGCCAGGCCCTGGAGGTCGTACGTGCGGTGCTGCTGGAGCAGCACGGTCAGGTCGGCGTCCGCCGCGGCCTCGTACGGGGACTCGGCGCGCGGCACCGGGCGGCCGTGCACACGCCAGCGCGGGACGTACGGGTCGTGGAAGCTGAGCTGGGCGCCCAGTTCCTGGAGGCGGGAGGCGATCTCGCGGGCGGGGGCGCTGGTCTGGTCGGCGACATCGGGCTTGTAGCTGACGCCGAGCAGCAGCACCCGCGCGCCGCGCGCCGACTTGCCGTGCTCGTTGAGCAGGGTCGCGCAGCGCTGGGTGACGTAGCGCGGCATCCGGCCGTTGACCTCCTGGGCCAGTGCGACCATCCGCAGCGGGTAGCCGAGGGTGCGGCCCGGGTAGCCGAGGTGGCCCGGGTCGACGGCGACGCCGGGGCCGCCGACGCCGGGCCCGGGGCGGAACGCCTGGAACCCGAACGGTTTGGTCTCCGCGCAGCGCACCACGTCCCACAGGTCGACGCCGATGTCGTGGCAGAAGATGGCCATCTCGTTGACCAGCGCGATGTTGACGTGCCGGTAGTTGCTCTCCAGCACCTTGACCGCCTCCGCCTCGCGCGGGCCACGGGCGCGGACCACCTTGTCCGCGAACCGCCCGTAGCAGGCGGCGGCGGCCTCGGTGCAGGCCGGCGTGAGGCCGCCGATGACCTTGGGCGTGTTGGCGTAGCCGAAGGCGCGGTTGCCGGGGTCCACCCGGCTGGGCGAGTAGGCGAGGTGGAAGTCCCGCCCGGCGCGCAGCCCCGAGCCGGCTTCGAGGATCGGGCGGAGGAACTCCTCGGTGGTGCCGGGGTAGACGGTGGATTCGAGCAGCACCGTCGTGTGCGGGCGCAGGTGGCCGGCGAGGGTGCGGGCGGCGTCGCCGACGGCGGTCAGGTCGAGCGACCGGTCGGCGGCGAGCGGGGTGGGCGCGCAGATGACGGCGGTGCGCACGCGGCCGAGCACGGCCGGGTCGGTGGTGGCCCGGAAGCCCCCGGCCAGCATGCGGCGCAGGCCGGCCGCGGACGGCGGGCCGGCCCCGGGTTCCTGCTGCGCCGCGCCGCCCCCGGCGCAGCCGCCGGGCGGGCGGCCGGCGGTGAGTTCGGCGACGGTGTGCGGGTCGGGGTCGTAGCCGATGGTCTGGAGGTGGGCGGCGGTCGCGGCCTGGGCGAGCGGGAGGCCGAGGTGGCCGAGGCCGATGACGGCGAGATCGGCGCGCATGGAGGTGCCGTCCTTCCCGGGCGATTCCGGATGGCGCGAATTCACACTAAGCGGAAATATGACCCACGGCGCGGATTGAGGGTCGGGCCTGACGCGGCGTAGCCCGCTTGGGGGCCTGGCCCGTCGTGGTGCGGCCCGCGACGGGGGCGTGCGGGGGCGGGGGCGGCGTACGCGGCGCGTGGATCTCCGAGACCGGGCGCGGGTGGCGCGGGGAGGTCACGCGCGGGCGCGCGATCACGCGGGCGCGCGGGCGCGTGGGGCGGGAGTGCAGGGCCGTGGGTGGCGGGGTAGGCGGGGGGTGCGGTGGCGCGGGGAACCGGGTGCCGCGCGCCGCCGGGTGTGGGGCGTGCGGTGCTGGTCACTCGGGTGGCGTAGCGGGCCGGGACGGCGGCGCAGGCTGGCTGGGCGGGCCCCAAGCGGTCAAAATCGTACAGAAGTGAGCGTGACCCCGATCACAGTGGGAGGCAGTGGTGAGGACAGCGACCCTGGGACCGGCGGAGCGCGCCACGGCGCTCGCCCAGATGGCGGGGCAGGAGCTGGACGTGCTGGTCATCGGCGCTGGCGTGGTCGGCGCCGGCACCGCGCTCGACGCCGCGACCCGCGGCCTGGCCACCGGCCTGGTCGAGGCGCGGGACTGGGCGGCGGGCACCTCCAGCCGGTCCAGCAAGCTGATCCACGGCGGGCTGCGGTACCTGGAGATGCTCGACTTCGCCCTCGTACGCGAGGCGCTGAAGGAGCGCGGGCTGCTGCTGGAGCGGCTCGCGCCGCACCTGGTCAAGCCGGTGCCGTTCCTGTACCCGCTGCAGCACAAGGGCTGGGAGCGGCTGTACGCGGGCTCGGGCGTCGCCCTCTACGACGCCATGTCGGTCTCCTCGGGACACGGCCGCGGGCTGCCCGTCCACCGCCACCTGACGCGCGGCCGCGCGCTGCGCGTGGCGCCCGCTCTGCGCAAGGACGCGCTGGTGGGCGCGTTGCAGTACTACGACGCCCAGATGGACGACGCGCGCTTCGTGACGACCCTGGTGCGCACCGCCGCCTCGTACGGCGCGACCGTGGCCAACCGCGCCCGCGTCGTCGGCTTCCTGCGCGAGGGCGAGCGCGTCGTCGGGGCCCGGGTCTCCGACCTGGAGCAGGGCGGCGAGTTCGAGGTGCGCGCCCGACAGGTCGTCAACGCCACCGGGGTGTGGACCGACGACACCCAGGCCATGATCGGCGAGCGCGGCCAGTTCCACGTCCGCGCCTCCAAGGGCATCCACCTGGTCGTGCCCAAGGACCGCATCCACTCCACGACCGGGCTGATCCTGCGCACCGAGAAGAGCGTGCTGTTCGTCATCCCCTGGGGCCGGCACTGGATCATCGGCACCACGGACACCGACTGGGACTTGGACAAGGCACACCCCGCCGCCTCCAGCGCCGACATCGACTACCTGCTCGAACACGTCAACTCGGTGCTCGCGACGCCGCTCACCCGGGACGACGTGGAGGGCGTGTACGCCGGGCTGCGCCCGCTGCTGGCCGGCGAGTCGGACGCGACCAGCAAGCTCTCACGCGAGCACACCGTCGCGCACCCGCTGCCGGGCCTGGTCGTGGTCGCGGGCGGCAAGTACACGACGTACCGGGTGATGGCCAAGGACGCGGTGGACGAGGCCGTGCACGGGCTCGACCAGCGCGTCGCCGGCTGCGTCACCGAGGACGTGCCGCTGGTGGGCGCCGAGGGCTACCGCGCCCGCTGGAACGCGCGGGCCCGACTCGGCCGCCGCGCCGGGCTGCACGTGGCCCGGGTCGAGCACCTGCTGAACCGGTACGGCTCGCTCGCCGACGAACTCCTGGAGATGATCGCCGCCGACCCACGGCTCGGCGAACCGCTGCCGCACGCCGAGGACTACCTGCGCGCCGAGATCGTCTACGCCGCCTCCCACGAGGGCGCCCGCCACCTGGACGACGTGCTGACCCGGCGCACCCGCATCTCCATCGAGACCTTCGACCGCGGCACGCACAGCGCCCGCGAGGTCGCCGAGCTGATGGCGCCGGTCCTTGGCTGGGACGCGGGGCAGGTGGAGCGGGAGGTCGAGCGGTACGAGAAGCGGGTGGAGGCCGAGCGCGAGTCGCAGCGCCAGCCGGACGACCTGACGGCGGACGCGGCACGGCTGGGCGCGCCGGAGATCCAGCCGCTGTGACCGCCGGCGCCCGACGCCCCGGCGGCGCCGGCCGCGCCGCGCCCCGCAGTCCATCCAGCCGCTGTGACCGCCCGCGCCTAGCGCCCCGGCGGCCCCGGGCCCGCGCGGGCGCTCGGACCGTACGGAGGGCGCCCGGCCGCGCGCCGGCCCTCCGTACGGGCGGCCGATGAGGCCACGTCCGGCCGAACCTTGGCCGAATATCTACGGAATGACGAGGGAACAGCGGGCGCGGCGCGCCGCTGGGGCCGCGTCGAACGTCCCTGCTCAACCAGGAGTGGCGGGAAATGATTGGCCCCCCGCCCGCCTCGCGCGACACCCCGTCGCCCCGTGTCGTGACCGGGGCGCGCCCACGCGCGCGCTGGGCCGGTACTTCCGCCCGTTCGTGGATGAGAGACAATGGACGCTCTGCCAGGGTGGGTTGATTGCAGAGGGGACGCATGTCGGAGGCGGAGCAGACGCAGGGCACGACTGGGCGCCTCCTCGCTGGGCGGTACCGGCTCGGCGAAGTCCTGGGCCGGGGCGGCATGGGGACGGTCTGGCGAGCCCGTGACGAGACGCTGGGCCGCACCGTCGCGGTGAAGGAACTGCGCTTTCCGTCAAGCGTGGACGAGGACGAGAAGCGCCGCCTGATCACCCGTACGCTGCGCGAGGCCAAGGCCATCGCCCGGATTCGGAGCAACGGCGCGGTCACGGTGTACGACGTCGTCGACGAGGACGACCGGCCGTGGATCGTCATGGAGCTGATCGAGGGCCGCTCCCTGGCCGACGTGGTACGCGACGACGGCGCGCTCACCCCGCGCCGGGCCGCCGAGGTCGGCCTCGCCGTCCTCGACGTGCTGCGCGCGGCGCACCGCGAGGGCATCCTGCACCGCGACGTGAAGCCGTCCAACGTGCTGATCGCCGACGACGGCCGGGTCGTGCTCACCGACTTCGGCATCGCGCAGGTCGAGGGCGACCCGTCGGTGACCTCGACCGGCATGCTGGTCGGCGCGCCCTCCTACATCGCCCCCGAGCGCGCCCGCGGCCACCGGCCGGGACCGCCGTCGGACCTGTGGTCGCTCGGCGGCCTGCTGTACGCGGCGGTCGAGGGCGTCCCGCCGTACGACAAGAGCACGGCCATCGCGACGCTGACGGCCGTGATGACCGAGCCGCTCGACCCGCCGAAGAACGCGGGCATGCTCGAAGAGGTCATCTACGGCCTGCTGGCCAAGGACCCGACGCACCGGCTGGACGACGCCGGCGCGCGGGCGCTGCTGACGGCCGCGGTCAACGCGCCCGACGACGTCATCGACCGGCCGGTGTCGGCCGTCGAGCCGACCCGCACCATGCCGCTGCCCGCCGCGCCGACCGGCCCGTTGACCCCGCCGCGCCCCGGTGCGGCCCACCAGGCGCCGGCCGCGGGCACGCTGCCCGGCGCCGCCGGCCGGCCCGCGGGCCGCGCGGCGGGCGCCACCGGCCTCGCGAGCGGCGGCCAGCCCGGACCGCGCCGGGACGCGACGACCCCGCCCCGGCCGCACGCCGTCCCGGGGGCGCCGGCCGCGTCGGGGCCCGCCGGCGGTTCGCGCGCCTCGATCACCGACGTGGTGCCCAAGCGGACGCTGGTCATCGTCGTGGTCGTCGTCCTGCTCGCCGTGCTGGGTACGGTGCTCGCCTTCGCCCTGGACGGCGGCGGTGACGGCGACAAGTCCGGTGCCCAGCCCACCGCTTCGAGCGGCCAGGACCCGACCACCGACGCCGACCCGACCGGCGACGGCGACGCGGACGCGCCGTCCACCGGCGCCCAGGACCCCACCGGGCAGGGCGAGGGGAAGGACGGACAGGACCAGGGGGACGGCAAGTCCGAGCAGCCGCGCGACGCGCTTCCGGCCGGCTACCAGCGGGTGAGCGACGACGCGTTCCACTTCGGCATGGCGCTGCCCAAGGGCTGGCAGAAGCGGCCCATCCCGGGCTACAGCGGCGGCACGGTCTACAGCGCCTCCGGCGGATTCCCGCGCGTACAGGTCGACTTCAACGCCAAGCCGCTGCCCGACGCCGCCAAGGCGTGGCGCGGCGCCGAGCCCGGGGCCTCCCGCACGATGAAGGGCTACCGGAGCCTGGGCATCCGTCCCGTGCAGTGGAAGGGCTACCCGACCGTCGCCGACTGGAGCTTCGAGCGCCAGCAGCGCGGCCAGGCGGTGCGGGTGCTCAACCGCGGCTTCAAGGTGGACGCCCACCGCGGCTACGCCGTCATGATCACCTGCGCCAAGGACGCCTGGACGGAGAAGGAGTGCGCGACGCTGCGACAGACCGCGCTGCGCACCTTCACCCCGCGCGGCTGACGGGTCGTACGCTCTGGAGTGGGAGCGCGCCCGGCGCCCTTGCGGCGCAAGGGCGGTGCCGGGCCACCGTCGAACGAGCGGAGTCGGTGGAGCGGTCGGCAGGAAGCCGCTCGGGCCCGTATCGTGAGAACCCGCCGTCGTGGGTAGCTGTACAAGCGCGGAGTTAGAGACCGGTAGAACGGTGACGCGCGGTGAGCCTTGGGCGAATCGCGCGCTTGGGGAGGCGTCGTGGACGACTACGCGGGTCGGGTACTCGCCGACCGCTATCGACTGCCGCTGCCGCCCGCCGATGAGTACGAGTTCGTGGAAACCCGCGCGTTCGACACCTACAGCGGCCAGGAAGTCCTGCTCAGGCAGGTGCCGTTGCCCGAGGTCGTCGAGGCCGAGGTGGTCGGCGAGGGCGCGGCCCACGGGGCGTACGGCGCCGGCGGTCGGCCGGGCGGCGGTCTCGACGCGCGGCGCAGGCCGGCGCACTTCGACGGCATCGGCGACCCGGCCGTGCGGCGCGCCATCGACGCGGCCACCGCCGCCGCCCAGGTGCCCGACCACCCCCGACTCGACCAGGTCTTCCACGTCTTCGCCGAGGCCGGCAGCCTGTGGATCGTCAGCGAGTACGTGCCGGCCCGGCCGCTTGCCGCGCTGCTCGCCGAGCGCCCGCTCACCCCGCACCGCGCCGCCGAGGTCGCCGCCGACGTGCTGACCGCGCTACGCGCCCTGCACGCGCACGGCTGGACGCACCGCAACATCACCACCCGCACCGTGCTGGTCTGCGACGACGGCCGCGCGATGCTCACCGGGCTGGCGGCGGGCGCGGCGGAGGAGGCGCTCTGCGGCTACGACCCGGTGCCCGAGGCGCTGCGCGCCCCCCGCCCGCGCGAGCCGCTGGACGACGCGGTCCCCGCCCGCGCGGCGGAGCCGGGCGCGCGCCCGGCGGCCGGCGCCCCACGGGTGGACGCCGGCGCGGTGCCGTCGGCCCGCCCCGGCACCGGCCCCGACTCGGTACGGGAGGCCGCCCCGGGCGGCCCGCCGCCCGGGACAGGCCCGACGCGGAACGCCACGCCGCCGCCCTCGGCCCCGGTCGTACGGCGCGGCCCCGCCGGCCCCGTCTACCGGGACCAGGGCCCGCCGGGCGGCGCCGCGCCAGCCGGCGGTGGCCCGGGCGAGAACGGAGCCGACCCGTACGGCCGGGCCACGCCGTCGCGCGCGCCGCGCGCCGGCGCCATCGCCGCCTACCGCGCCGGGGCGCGGGCCGCCGCGCGCGAGGCCGTCGAGGGCCCGCCCGCCGACAGGAGTGACACGACACCGGGCGCGGGCCCGGCCGCCGGCGCGCACGCCGTGGCGCCGGGCGCGGCCGGGGCGCGACCGGGCGCGGCGGTCGAGGACGAGTGGTGGGCCGAGGGCCGGGACGAGCCGTACTGGGACGAGGACCAGGAGGGCGCCGAACCGGAAGCGCCCGAGGCGAGCGAGCCGGCCGACGACGCCGACGCGCGCGTGGCCCCCGCCGCACCCCGGGGCGGCGACGGCTACCGCGGGCCCGACTCCGCGCTCGCCGCCGAGCGGGCCCGGCAGGCGCGCATCGTCGTGGTCGGCGCCGTCACCGAGCGCTGGGCCCCCGAGCAGGCCGGCCCGGTGCACGAGAACTGGCGGCTGGCCCCGCCCGTCGGCCCGGCCTCCGACCTGTGGGCCGTCGGCGTACTCCTGTTCCGCGCGGTGCAGGGGCACGCGCCCTATCCCGAGGACAACGCGAGCGAGCTGGTCCACCTGGTGTGCGCCGAGCCGCCCGCGTACGCCGAGGAGTGCGGCGCGCTGCGGCCCGTGGTCGAGTCGCTGCTGCGCCAGGACCCCACCGAGCGGCCGGACTTCGAGGAGTTGCGCGGCTGGCTGCGCTCGCTGATCAGGTCGGCGCCCGAGCCCGACGTCGGCAGCCGCACCGTCACCGTGCCGCCCGCCGAGGCGATCGGCACCGGCGACCCCAGGCGGCTGCCGATCCTGCGCCGCCGCGGCGAACTGGTGCGCCGACGACGCCAGGCCGCGACCCTGCACGGCCGGCACCGGCACAAGCGGGGCAAGCCGCCCCGGGTGCCCCGACAGCACCACGAGACGCACGACGCGGCGCCCCGGCAGGAGAATCACCTGCGCCTGGAGGCGCACGACACCGCCCCGCTCCGCGACACCCGCGCGCCCGGCGCGCGCGCCCCGCGCCACCTGGGCCGGCTGCTCCTGGTGCTGATACTGCTGCTGCTCGCGGCCGGGGTGCTGTACGCCATGTTGTTCATGCCCAAGGCGGACGAGGGCGAGGGCTCGGACCGTGGCGCCGGCACCTCGCACAGCGGCCCGCCGGCCACCGACCCGGAGGCCGGCCGCGTCGACCCCGGCGAGCGGTCCGGCGACGGAGCGCCCACCGGGCAGCAGCCGCAGTCCACCGACCCGACCGCCCTGGCCAAGGGATTCGCGCTGCGCAAGGACCCGGACGGCTTCCAGGTCGCCGTCGCCGAGGACTGGAAGCGCCGCCCGCCCAACGGCCGTGGCCAGATCCGCTACCTCGGCAGCGACTACGAGATGATCGTCGTGCCCGGCCGGGACAAGACCGCCGAGTACGGCGGCGACCCCATGAAGTACCAGCAGAACCTGGAGCCGGAGCTGGCCCCGTACCGCGACTCCGACTGGGCGTCGGCCACCGGGCTGCGCCGGATCGACGTGGGCCAGACCGCGATGGCCGAGGGCGCCTTCGGGTGGAAGGACACCAGCGGGCGGCAGGTATACGTGCGCAACCTCGCCATGATCATCAGTGGCCGGTACCACGTGCTCCAGATCATCGGCCCGGCCGACGAACGCGGCGCCGTGGACCGCTACTTCGACCAGGCGGCGGCCAGCTACCGCGCCACCCGCTGAACACCGAGCCGCCGGCCGCCCGGGGCCGCCGACTGGCCCGGGCCGCCGGGTGGCACGCACGCCGGCGGGTGGCGCGAACACCGGGCGGGCGCGAACGCCGGCGGGCGGGCGCGGGCAGCACGGGGCGAGCCCGAAACGACGGACGGCGAGCCCCTGAACGGGCGGCCGATCAGACGGCGCTGACGCGGAACGGAGTGCGGCCCAGGCTCGGGTGAGGCACAGCGGTTGGCGCGCGAGGCACGGACCACGGTCGCGGCCTTCTGCCCCTGCCCCTGCCTCTGCTTCGGCGGCGAGCTGGTTCCGGACGGCCTGGGTGGTTGAGCGCCGGGGCGGGGTGCGGCTGTTGCTGCCGGCAGGTGTCCGCCCGGGAGGCTGCCACCCGTCCCGGCGCGTCAACGCACTGGTCGGCGTACGGGACGAGGCCACCGCCAGCGGTCTCGGCGAGCACACCCGCGCGCCGCTGGCTGAGGCGGGCTGACCTTGGCGACGGGTGGGGCGCTCGCCCCGGGCCGGCCGCCTGGGCGCGACGGTCGGCCGTCCGGGCTCAGCCGCCCTTGGGCGTCGGCTTCCCGGTCGGGCTCTCCCGGTCGTCGGGCCGCGCGTCGGGCTTGGCCTCGGCGTCGGGCTTCGGTGTGACATCCGCGTCCGCATCGGCGTCGGGCTTCGGAGTGACGTCCGCATCGGTGTCGGGTTTGGCGTCGGTGGTCGGGGTGGCGGAGGGGTCCGGCGCGGTGTCGACGCGGAGTTGGTCGCGGGCGATGGCGAAGAGCTCGTCCTGCTCGGCGCGGTGTGGCCCGGTCGCCGTGGTGTCGATGAGGAGTTGGTAGACGCGCTGTTCGGCGCCGGGGACGAAGAGTTCCAGGCGGCGGCGCTGCTCGCGCTTGCCCCGGGCCCGGTAGTCGACCTCGATCCAACGGGCCCGCTGGCCGTACCAGTCGATGCTGTGCCGGCGGGTGCGCACGCCCTCCATCGCCGAGTCCTTGATCGTGCGGTACCAGGTGATCTGCTTCTCGGACGCCTCGGTGGCGGTCGCGCCGCGGCTCGCGTCGCGCTTGAGGCTGATGGTGAAGGCCCGCTTGTCGCCGCCGACCCAGTCGGCCTGCGTGCGGGTCGTGTCGCGCAGCGCGTAGCCGTCGGGCAGGGCCACCGTCGCGGTCAGCGGCTGGTGCGGGTGCAGCCGCCAGCCGGCGGGCAGCGCAGGGCGCCCGGCGTCGGTCGGGGTGGCCGTGGGCGTCGGGGTGGCGGTGGGGCTCGCGGCCGTGCTGGGCGGGGCGCTGGTCGGGGGAGCGGGGGCGGCCTCGTCGTCGCTGAGCGGGCCCGTGAGGAGGAAGACGCCCGCCCCGACGACGAGCACCAGCGCGCCCAACGCCCCGACGGCGACGCGGGGCCGCACCCCGCCCCACGGCCCGCGCTTACCCGCTGTGTTGCCGGCCTCCGCACCGCCGGCCGTGCCGGCCGCCTGCGCCGTCATGGGCACGGCCGGCGGCAGCGCGCCGGGCAACCCGCCCGCCCTGCCGGCCCCGGCCGCCTGGCCCGCACCGCTGGACGTCCCGTACGCGGCGGAGTGCGGCGGCAGCGGCGTACCGGCCTGACCGTACGGAGGGACCGCCGGGCCGGCGGCCGGCGGCCGGGCGGCGCCCTGGTCGGCCGGAGCGTGCTGGCCGTGCTGGTCCTGCGGGTAGGGCTGGTGGGGGCGTGCGGGCTGGTGGGACGGGTCGGCGGGGCGTGACCGGCTGCCGAGCGTGGTGAGCTGTTGGGTGTCATCGGACCTGGGGGCGCGCTGGGGCTGTGCCGGCGACGGCGCCGGCGGTCCTGGCTCGGCGCCGGCACCGGTGTCAGCGCCGGTGTCGGGGGCGGGGTCGCCCGGTCGTAGCGCGCGGAGCTGGATGGTGTCCATCGCCGAGGGTTTGCGGGGCTGGTTGCCGGGCCGTGGCCGCTGCGGGTCCGGCGCCGCCGCCAGCGCGCGCAGCGCCTCCTCGGCCTGTTCGGCCCCGGGCCTGGCCGCCGGGTCCCGTGCCAGCAGCCGCCCGATCAGCTCGGTCAGCGGCCCGGTTCGTACGGGTGGGTGCGGCGCGGCGCCGAGCATCGCCGCCACCGTCTCCGCCGGGGTCTCGCGACGGAACGGAAGCACGCCCTCCACCGCCGCGTACAGCACGACACCCAGCGCCCACAGGTCCGCCGGCGGCGCCAGCGCCGCGGGCTCGGGGCCCAGCCGCTCGGGGGCGACGAACTCCAGCGCGCCGGCCGGTCCGTGGGCCGCCGCCGGCCCGGCCGCGCTCGCGCCGGGGGCCGGGGTGCCGGGGTGCGCCGCGCCGGCCGGGTCGCCGAGCGCCGCCCGTCGCTGCTGGTCCACCGCGTGCACCATGCCGAAGTCGGACAGCACGATCCGCCGGGCACCGTCGCCCGCACCCGGGGCGGCGCCGGTGCCAGCCGGGCGCTCGCGGCCGAAGAGGATGTTGCCCGGCTTCACGTCGCCGTGCACGATGCCCGCGGCGTGCGCGGCCCGCAGCGCGCCGGCGACCGCGAGGCCCACGTGCGCGGCCTGCCGCACGCCGAGGGTGGCGCCGCGCAGCGTGGCCGCGAGCGAGCCACCGCGTACCAACTCCATCACCAGCCACGGCCGGTCCTCGATGGTGAGCACGTCGTGGACGGTGATGACGGAGGGGTGCTCGATGCGGGCGGCGGCACGCGCCGCCCGCCCGAGCAACTCGTACGCCCCCGCGCGCTGCTCGGCCGGGAGCCCCGCGGGCAGCCGGGGCTGCTTGACCGTCACCTCGCGGCCCACGAGTTCGTCGCTGGCCTGCCATACGGTCCCCAGCGCACCGTCGCCGAGGTGGTCGCCGAGCCGGTAGCGGCCGGCGAGCAGCCCCCGGCCGTGGAACGGCCCCGGACCACCGCCTCGTCCCACCGGCGGCTGTTCCCCCGACATCGCGCCCTCCCCTCCGTGCGTCATGTCGTCCATCATCGCTCGATGTTGAGACGTACGGGACACAAGGGGGCAGTCGCGCGCGAGGGCCCCGGGCGCGGACGACGGAGGGCGGCGCGCGACGGCGTGCGACGGGGCGCGGCGGGAGCCGGCCGAGCCGCCCTCGGCGACTCACGCGGGGACCTTCACGGCGCCTACGTCGCGGCATCTGGCGCGGCTTCGACGGGGCGCAGGGCGGCCTGCGGGAGGGGCGCGCGGCCGGGAGTGCATCGTCACGGAGCGTCGATGCCGTGTTGTGTCCTTGGCGCGGCTCGTTACTCGGGGGAGTCGGCTTCGCCCTCCGGTACGCTCCGTTGGATGCGAGCTGTGCGGAGGCACGAGGACGCGGAGCGGGTCGCGACGGCGGCTTCGGCGGCGCGCCCAGGTGCTGCTCGGACGGGGCGTGCGGCCCTTGCGCGGGCCGTTGTTCGACTCCCCGCGATGTGCGTCGCACAGTATGCACCACCCATACTCCTTGGCGCTGGAATATGTCCGAAGTGCTTGGTGAGGTGACTGTACGTCAACCATGCTGTCTCGTCGTGGGGTCACGTTCCGTGATCCCGGAGAGGCGCGAAGCGATGTGTCCACCGGTTCGGATGGTGTGAGCGGTGCAGGTGCTTCAGGTACAGATGGAGGTCCGGCCAGACCCGGCCGAGGTGGGAAGGGCGCGCCGCTGGGCGCGGTCCCGCCTCGTGCGCTCGGGGGTGGCCGTTGACGAGCCGTTGGCAGAGACGCTCGTCTTGTTGATCTCAGAGCTAGTGACCAACGCCGTGGTGCACACGGGCTGCCCCGCCGTGCTGCGGATGCTCTTCCCCGCGCAGTGCGCGGACCCCACAGATCCCGCAGACCTCGCGGACGGAGGCCAGGGCCGCGCCCCGGCCGCCGCCTACGGCGCGGCGGGTCTGGACGCGGCCGACCCGGCAGTGGCGGGCACGCCCGCGCTGCCACCCGGCGCGGGCGCCGGGCTCGCGGCGCTGGCCGACGGGGCGTACGGGGCCGACCCGACGCCCGCGCCGGCCACCGGCGTTGGCCCGCCGGCGGTGGCGATGGTCCGGGTGGAGGTCGCCGACGCGAGCGCCTGCCCGCCGCGCCCCCGGTGCGCCGACGACGACGACACCAACGGGCGCGGCCTGGAGTTGGTGGACGGCCTCGCGGACCGCTGGGGCTGGCAGCCGGAGGGCAACGGCAAGAGCATCTGGTGCGAGGTGGACCGCCAGGGCGCCACCGCGCCGCCCACGGCGTACTCCGGCGCGCACCTGGCCGCCCAGCTCCCCGAGCACGTCGAGCCCACCGAGGTCGTGCCGCACGGGCTGGTCGGCGGCGCGACCCGGAGCGAAGCGGGCGGTTCCGAGGTCCTGGGCCCGGCGGCGGCTGCCGCGACCGTGACGACCGCCGGGACCGTGGCCGCCACCGGGACGGCGGTGGCCATCGAGCGCGCGGTGTCACTGGCGGGCGCGTGCGCCACCCGGCGCCGCGCCGCGCGGCAGATGTGAGTCAATAAGTCCAGACCAGGTGTTGACGTGGCGTGTTCAATTGATCACCCTTAGGTGCAGCGATACGCCGTGAGGGGACGCCGAGGGCCGCTCGCGCCCGGGTGCGGAGACGCCCGTGGCCTGGTCCTCGGCGAGAGCGGATCGCGGTTCGGCGCGCTTCCAGGGCGGCGGCGCCGGATGGGCTGGCGGTGCGCGGTGCCGTGCTCGGGGCGCGCACGAGCGCACCGCCCAGCCAAGTCCCCCGCTCGGTACGGTTCGTGGCGCCCGGCCGCACTCCCCGAGGGGCGAGTGGCGGGCGCTCACCCGTGGACGCGGGTCGCGTCGGGCCGCGCCGTACGGGCCGTGGTGAGCCGCGCCGTACGGGCCCTGCCGGCGCGTCGTACGCACCCCTGTCACGTACGCACCCCTGTCACGTACGCGCCCCCGTCAGGGAGCGTGGCGGGGCGCGGCTTCGATGACCTCTTCCAGCAGCCGCCGTGAGGCCAGGAGTTCGGCGACCTGTGCGTCGATCCGGTCCCGCTCGCGCCGCAACTCGTCGGCGAGTTCCGGCGTGCACGGCCGTAGCACCCCGTCCCGCTCGCACACGCTCGGCAGCAGCCGGCCGATGACGGCGGTGGTCAGGCCGGCGGCGAGCAGCGACCTGATGTAGCGCACGAGTCGTACGTCGTCCTCGGCGTAGACCCGGTAGCCGTTGCCGAGCCGGCGCGGTGTGAGCAGGCCCTGTTGCCCGTAGTACCGCAGCAGCCGCACGCTCACCCCCGTGCGCTCCGCGAGCTGGCCGATGCGCAACGGCGGGCCCGACTCGGCTTCCGCTTCCGGCTCCGACGTCGACGCCGGCGTCCGCTCCGGGGCGGGGTCCGTGGGGTGCGCCGTCATCGGGGCGGTGGTGCCGCCCCGGGGGTGCTGGCCAGCGCGGGTCTGCGTACGCGCCTGCGACATGTGCTCTCCTCCTCCGCCCGGTCTCCGCTCCAGTCTCTCCGGTCCCGTGCGTCACTTCGTCACACTGTCTTGAGCATGCCACCAATGGGAGGCTTTATCGTCGCCCCATGGCCTACCGCGAACTCGTCACTCGCCCCGTGCTGAACTGGTCTTTCGTCGCCCTGGCGGCTCGTACACCGGTCGCCATGGCACCGCTCGCCCTGGTCCTCCTGGTACGGGAACGGTCCGGTGGCTACACGCTGGGCGCGGTCCTCGCCGCCGCGTACGTCGTCGGCGAGGTGGTGGGCGCCGTCGCCCTGGGAGCCCGGCTGAACTCCGCCCGCGCGCGCCCCCACCTCGCGCTCGGCCTCGCCGTCGGCGCCGCCGCCTTCGCCGCGCTCGGGTGTGTGGGGTCGGCGCATCCGGTGCTGCTGGGCGCCCTCGCGGTCGTCGCCGGTGGCGCGCCGGCCGCCGCCCCCGGCGGGCTGCGCGCGCTGCTGACCAGCCTGGTGCCGGAACGCCTCGGCACGCAGGCGCTCAGCATGGAGGCCATCCTCACCTACGGGGTGTGGACGGCCTCGCCCGCGCTGGCGACCGGGCTCGCGCTCGGCGTGCACCCGGCGCTGCCGCTGCTGCTCGGCGCGGTGCTCGCGGCGTGCGCCGCGGCCGGCCTCTGGGCGCTCCCGGCTGGGTGGGACGCGGACGAGAGCGACCGCGAGGGCGCGTCGATGCTGCGCACCCTGGCCGCCGCCTGGCCGGTGTACGTCACCGGCGCCGCGGCGCTCTCGCTGCTCGCGCTCGCCGAACTCGTCCTGCCGGCCCTGCTCGAACAGCGCGGCATCGCGGTCGGCTGGGCCGGGCCGGTACTCGCGGGCTACGCGGTCGCCGCCGCCGTCGGTGCCTTCCTCTACGGGCTGCGCGGGTGGCCCGGAACGCTGGGCACGCAGAGCTTCGTGCTGCTGCTCGCGGTCATCGCGTGCGTGGCGGCCGCGGCGGTGCTGCCGGGGCTCGCCCTGATCGCGGGCGCCATGCTGCTGGCGGGGCTGCTCCAGTCCGGGGTGCAGGTGACCCGCAACCTGTCGCTGCGCGACGCCCTGCCACAGAGCGCGCTCGCCGCCGGATACTCGATGCTGTACGCGGCCGTAGGGCTCGGCTACGCGACGAGCGCGACCCTGTCCGGCGTCGTACAGAACGCGACGTCGCCGAGTACGGCGGTCCTCAGCGGGGTGGGGTTCGCACTGCTGCTCACCCTGGTCGCGGGGGCCGGCGAGCGACGGTCGGCCGCCACGCGCCGCCGCGCGACCCGGGCCGACCAGGCGGTCGCGGTGGCTTCCGGAGCGCCGGCTTCCGATGCGGCGGCTCTTGGCGCGGCGGCTGCCGACGCCGCGGCTTCCGGGCAGGCGGGCCCCGGTGTGGCGGGCTGCGCGGTGAGCGGGCCCGGGGCCGACGAGGGGGCCGGCGGCGGGGGACGGGTCGGGGCCGCTGGCGAGTGAGGCGCCTGGTGGTCCGTCCGACGGCGGGTCGGGGAGCGCCGGCCGGGTCGCCGCCGGGTCCGGGGCGCGGCGGCCCGAAGGCGTGCGCGCGAACCCGCGAGACGACCAAGGCCCGTGAGGCGTACGGGGGGTATGGGTCGTACGGGACAGACGGGGCGTACGGAACAGGCAGGGCGGGCCGGTGTGCGGGAAGGGCGGCGCGGCAGGCCCCGGGGTGGGCCGGTTACCGCAGGTCGCGGGCGATCCGCTGGGCTATTCGGCGGGACTCGGTGGCCAACTTCCTGAGCATGCCGCTGGCCGGGTTGGCGTAGCCCGTGAAGTACAGGCCGGGGGCCGCCGCCTGGCGGCGCGCGCCGTGGGCGCGCGGGTGGCCCCGGGCGTCGAGGACGTCGAGGTGGCCGACCAGGTCGTCGAGGCCGGGACGGTAGCCGGTGGCGGCGATGACCACCTCCGCGTCCACGCGGCTGCCGTCCACCAGGACCGGCTTGTCGCCGTCGAAGGACTCGACCGCCGCGACGATCTCGACCCGGCCCGCCCGCACCGCGCGGACCAGCCCGGTGTCCCGCACCGGAACGGCCCCCGCCCGGGCGCGCGAGTAGAGCCCGGCGACACCGACCGACGCGGGGCGGGGCAGCCCGTGCCCGGCGAGGTCGGGCGCGCACAGCCGGGCCCGGACGGCCGACACGCGGTCCGCCACCGGCACCGGCAACCGGCGGGCCAGCACCGCCGACCGCTGCGCCGACCAGCCGAGACGCGACCGGCGCACGACGTGCGGCACGGTCCGCACCGCGAGCCTGACCCGGCCGGCGCCGCCCTCGGCCAGCTCGGTGGCGATCTCGGCGCCCGAGTTGCCGGCGCCCACGACGAGGACGTCCTTGCCCTGGTACGGGCTGGCGTTGCGGTAGTCGGCCGCGTGCAGCAACTCTCCGGCGTACTCCGTACGGCCCGGCCAGTCGGGGAGGTAGGGCGTGTGGCTGTACCCGGTGGCGACGACGACTGCCCGCGCGGTGAGTTCGCGCCCGCCGCTGGCGTGCAGCACCCAGGGGTTCGGCGGAACGTCGCCGTCCGCCGCCGCGCGGGCCACGCGCGCGACCTCGACGCCGGTGACGCACTCCAACCGGTGGTGCTCCGCGTACTGCTCCAGGTACCGCACCAGGTCGTCGCGCCCCACCCAGCGGCCGTACCCGCGCGGGATGGGCAGCCCCGGCAGCGCGGACATGCGGCGGGTGGTGTGCAACCGGAGCCCGTCGTAGTGCGCGCGCCAGGCGCCGGCCACCGCGTGGCTCCGCTCCAGGACGACCGCGCGCACGCCGCGCTCGCCGAGCGCGGCAGCCGCCGCGAGTCCGCCGGGGCCGCCGCCGATGACGTACACGGGGGTGCGGGGGGCGGGAGTTCTGTCGGCCATACGCGTGAGCGTAGTCGGATCATTGACGGGTTTCGGTCAAACCGGTACCGAATCGGTTGCGGAAGGATTACGGACCGCGACCCGCGCGCCGTCGACGGTTCGTCCGGACGGGGCGGCGGGCACCGGCCTGACGACCCGTTACGGCGCGGCCCGTCGCGGCGGACCCGTACCGAGCGGAACGGCCGCCCCCGGTGGGCCCGGCTCCCCCTCGGCGGTGTTGAATGCGGAGGCGGACGGACAGGCGGCTGCGGGCGGGGCGGCGTGCGAAGGGAGACGCGGATGCTGGAGCCGGTCGAGTTGGAGATGTACGGGCTGGTGCTGCGCCCGTGGGAGGAACAGGACCTCCCCGCCATCGAGCGCGGCCTGGCCGATCCGGAATACCGCCGCTGGAGCGCCGTCAACTCGCCCGCGGCCTACCCGGACGGCGCGCGGGACTTCCTCCGCGCCCGCACCGAGGGCTGGCGGCGCGGCGACATGACCTCCTTCGCCATCACGGACCTGACGACCTCCCAGGTGCTCGGCAGCGTCTACGCCGGCACGCTCGACCTCGACCACCGCAGCGCCCGGGTCGGCTACTGGGTGCTGCCCGAGGCTCGCGGTCAGCGGGTGGCCGCGCGCGGCCTGGAGACGATGACCCGCTGGCTGTTCCAGCACGTCGGCCTGCACCGGCTCGAACTCGGCCACGCCGTGGGCAACGACGCCTCGTGCCGGGTGGCCGACCGCTGTGCCTACCGCGTCGAGGGCATCTTCCGCGGCGCCATGGTGGACCTGTCGCGCACGCCGCGCGACATCCACGTGCACGCCCGACTGGCCACCGACCTGCCGCCGTACCGCTTCGGCCAGACCGCCGTCCCCTCGGCCGCGGACGCCGCCCGCGCCCACACCCCCGCCTGGGCGACGGCCCCCCAGCAACCCACCCCTGACCGCGAGCGCCATCCCTCCTGAGCCCGCCGGCTCGCGCCGTTCCCGTGCCGGCTCGCGCCGTGCCCCGCGTACTCGGGCCCGCCCGCACGCCCTGGCCGACCCGCCCGGTCCGCGCACCGGCCCTGGCGGCCCCGCCCGGTCCGCGAGTCAGGCCGCGCCTGTCCTGGCCCTCCGCCCCAGCCGACCCGCCCGGCCCCTGAGCCGGCACCCGTCCGGCCTGCCCAGCCCGCGAGCTCGCCCCACCCGACCCCGCCCGGTCCGCGCACCGGCCCTGGCGGCCCCGCCCGGTCCGCGAGTCAGGCCGCGCCCGTCCTGGCCCTCCGCCCCAGCCGACCCGCCCGGCCCCTGAGCCGGCACCCGTCCGGCCTGCCCGGCCCGTCCGACCCGCGAGCCGGGCCGCGCCCCGTCCGGCTCGCACACCTCGGCCCGGCGGCCGGAGCCCCCGCGCCCGTCAGGGCCAGAGTAGCTCGCGGGTCCAGCCGTCGTCGGTCGCGCGGTAGCGCAGCCGTACGTGCCGGCGGTGTTCGTCGCCCTGGAAGAACTCGACCTCCTCCGGGTCCAGGACGTACAGCGTCCAGGTCGGGGCCGGGGCGTCCGGCTCGCGCTGGGCGCGCTCCCAGGCGGCGGCCGATGCCCGGTCCAACTCCTCGTAGGCGTCGAGCACCTCGCTCTGCCGGCCGACCAGCGCCGCGGCGAGGGCGCCCGGGGAACGCCGGCGCAGGTCGGCGGCGCTCTCCTCGGGCCCGGCCGTCACCACGCGGCCGGCCACCCGCACCTGGCGCCCCACCTCGGGCCAGTAGAAGGCGAGCGCCGCGTACGGTCTGGCGGCCAGGTCGCGGCCCTTGCGGCTGGTGCGGTGGGAGGCGAAGTGCCAGCCGTGCTCGTCCGCGTCGTGCAGCATCACCACCCGCACGGAGGGCCGGCCCTCGTCGTCGGCCGTCGCCAGCGTCATGGTGTGCGGCTCCCGCGCCCCGGCGTCGGCCGCCTCGCGCAGCCAGCGCTGGAACAGGGGGAGCGGCTCGGCTGGCGCCGCCTCCGGGTCGAAGTGCGGTAGCCGGTCCTCCCAGACCCGCAGGGTCCTCAGCAGTTCGCGGAAGGCCCGCTGGTCCTCGTCGCTCATCGGGGTCATCACCCCTCCATACTCGCCGCCGCGCGGCCTCCGCGCCGGCTACTCGCCGGGCGGCTCGTCCGGGAGGGGCCCGGAACCGCTGGCCACCGGGCAGCCGCCCTCCGGGTGCGCGACCGGCCGCGCGCCCGGCCCCGGGCGGGCCGCGGCTATGTACGTGCGGGCCAGGGCGACGACCACCGCGGCGTACGGCGTCTCGCGTCGGGCCGCGCTGAAGTGCGCGGGGCTGCCCGGGCCGTCGGCGCGGTAGACGCGCACGGCCTGGTCGGTGGTCTCCACCCGGCGCACGTCCCGCCAGGGCGTGGCGCTGCCGTCCAGGAACAGGGTGTCGGCGGAGAGGGTGAACCGCCCGTAGCCGACCGTGCCGCCGCGCCCCAGGCGGTGCTCCGTGCGCGGCAGTTCGTCGGCCGTCGCCACCTCGGCTATGCGCACGGCGGCCTCACCGCTCACCGCGTACACCACCTGTCCGGCCCGGTCCCGGACCTCGGCCCACTCGACGGCCTCGCCCGGCCCGCCGTGCGGCGCGTACGCGCTCTCGCGGAAGGAGCTGACCCGCGCCTCGGACCAGGGGAGCGCGCGCACCTCCGCGCCGTGCGTGAGCACGAAGCCGTGCTCGAAGCAGTGGAAGACCACGGGCGGCGGCCCCTTGAGCTCCTGCCAGACCCTGGTGCCGATCGGCACCACCACGCTGAGCACCACCAGCCCGACGCCGACGAACCGACCGACCGTGCCCATGTCCCGGTCGGATGCCACGCTCGCGGCGGTCACGATCGCGCCCAGCAGGAACATGAGGATGCTCAGGGTGCAGCCGAGGCAGGCCACCCCGTCGCGCTCCGTCTTCGCGCTCCCGACGAAGCGGCCGAAGTCGCGCCGGTCCGCCATGACCCGTACGTCGCCTTCGGGTAACTCCTTCGCCAGCTTCATGCTCGCCCCCGTCCCGCACCTCGGCTACCGGTTGTGATGCCGCGAGTACAGCAACATGTATAGCGCGCCCCACTGACAACTGCGGCCCGCACGCCAAAAGCCCTGGCAGGAGGCGCCCGCCCGGACCGAAGGCCCGTCGCTGGCACGGCCGTTGGCCCGGTCACCGCCCCGGCCGGCTCGCACGTCCGACGACCGGTCGGACGGTAAGTGCCGCCACACGGGGCCCTGTTGGCGCCGCGCGGTCGCACCGCCGCGCGCCCCGCGTACGCCGTGCCCTGACCGCCCACCCGTCGCGCCGCGACGCGGTCGGCTCCGCGAAAACCTCCCCGCCGCACCCGTCGCCCGCGCCGCGAAAGTGTCCGCCGGATTCATCGGCGTCACCGAATGCGCACATCTTCCGCCGACACGCGAAAGCCATGTGAATGCCGTCACCATGAAGTGCCGTACGACGAGGCGGAATTGGTCCGTACTTGGTGCCGAGAGTGGCGTCGAAAGATCAACGAACGGGGCCAAAGGGGACCTGACGTTAAGATCATCCGGCGGCAATTCCCGGGCTATGTCCACATTTTGGGGCATTCGCTATTGCCGAGTCCTGGCGACTGTGTAACAGGGTGATCTGGTTATTGAAATGACCATGGAGAACCGGGCAGAGTCTTTGCAGGCGCAGTGGAAATCATCCCGCTGCCAAGCGTGATTGCAACAAATTCCCCCCACAGCACGCACGCGAAGGGTCAACTCTTCATGGCATCTCACAAGCGCATGAGCAACCGTCGTCTCACCCTGGCGATAGGCGCCGCAGCGGCGGTCGCCGCCGGGGCGTTCGTGGCCGTACCGGCCGGCGCCACCGACGCGCCCGCCGAGGGCACGGTCTACGGCGCGAACGCCAAGGGCGCCGTCGACGGCAGCTACATCGTCATGCTCAAGGGCGGCAAGAGCGTCAAGGCCGCCGACTCGGGCAAGGACCTGGCCAAGGAGTACGGCGGCCAGCTCTCGCGCAGCTACGACTCGGCCATCAACGGCTTCTCGGCCAAGGGCCTGAGCGAGACCGAGGCCAAGCGCCTCGCCGCCGACCCGGCCGTGGCCAAGGTCGTCCAGAACAAGACCTTCAAGGCCACCGGAACCCAGGACAACCCGCCGTCGTGGGGCCTGGACCGCATCGACCAGACCGACACGCAGGGCGACTCCACGTACACCTACCCGGACAGCGCTGGTGAGGGCGTCACCGCGTACGTCATCGACACCGGCGTGCGGGTCACGCACAAGGACTTCGAGGGCCGGGCCACGCACGGCTTCGACGCCGTGGACGGCGACGACTCGGCGGACGACGGCAACGGGCACGGCACGCACGTCGCCGGCACCATCGCCGGCGCGGACCACGGCGTGGCCAAGAAGGCCAAGATCGTGGCCGTGCGGGTGCTGGACGACCAGGGCTCGGGCACCACCGAGCAGGTCGTCGCGGGCATCGACTGGGTGACCGAGAACCACCAGGGCCCGTCCGTGGCCAACATGAGCCTGGGCGGCGGCGCCGACGAGGCGCTGGACGCGGCGGTGCAGAAGGCCATCGCCTCCGGCGTGACCTTCGGTGTCGCGGCCGGCAACGAGTCGACCGACGCCGGCCAGGGCTCGCCCGCGCGGGTCCCCGAGGCCATCACGGTCGCCTCCAGCACCGACGCCGACGAGCAGTCGAGCTTCTCCAACTACGGCGACATCGTCGACATCTACGCCCCGGGTTCGGACATCACCTCCGCCTGGAACACCGGCGACGACGCCACCAACACCATCTCGGGCACCTCGATGGCCACCCCGCACGTCGTGGGCGCGGCGGCCGTCTACCTGGGCGCCCACCAGGACGCCACGCCGGACGCGGTGGCGAAGGCGCTGACCGACGGCGCGACCCCGGACAAGATCAGCAACCCGGGTCAGGGCACGCCGAACAAGCTGCTCAAGGTGGTCGAGTAAGCCGCTGAGACGCATCCCCCACGACCGCTGCCGCGCGGCGCGCGCCAGGTCGGGCCGGCCCTGGGCCGAGACGACCACCGGGCGAGCCGGATGGCGGACACGGGGAGCGACGACCGCGGTTGACCGCTTCGGATGAGACCGGGTCGGGCGTGGTGGCCGTCATGATGACGGACCGCCGCGTCCGGCCCGGATTTCCGTGCTGTATAGGTCCCTTGGTACACCGGACGCGTGCGGGCTTGCGCGGGCTTGCGGGCGGCGGCTTTTCCGTCGCGAATAGCGCGCCCTTCTCCGCCCGCGTGCGCCCCCCGAATTCGCGCCGGGGGTTGTCTTCCGTTGCCACCTATCGCGCCGGTGGAATGCCGAATGAGCGGGCGGAGAAGCAAGCTTGGGCTTATGGTCGGCGGCCGGTCGCATTCATGGTGGGGGCGTGGGGCGGCGGTGAGTCGCGCGATGCCGGCCGCGCTGTGACGCCGTTGGAGCGTTCCGCGCCGGGGCGGAGCAGGGAATGACGCGGGCTGGAAAAGCGGGCATGCCTGTCGCCGCATGAACCGCGTGCGTACGTCGCGTCGGGAGCGGCGCGCTAGGAGAGCGGGCCGAGTGCGGCGGGCGGCGGGCGGCGGCTGCCGGTCGGGGCGACGCGGGGGTGCGCTCGGAGCGCGCGGGGCGCGCGCGGTGGCGCGCTGTGGGGGAGGGGCGGCGCCCTCGGTGGGTGGGCGTCCGTGAGCTGGGCTTGGGGCCCGGGAGGGGCCGGGGTGGGCCGCTGGGGCGCTACTTGGACGGCTTGCGGCCCGTGACGCCCAGGTGGACCAGGAGTGCCAGGTTGGTCTTCAGTTCGGCCTGCTTGACGCCCGAACTCTGGAAGCCCTTCTGGTGTGCGGCCACGGCGGCGAGCATCGCCACGAGGGACCCGGCCACGGCCGCGGGGCTCACGTCCTTGTCCACCTTGCCCTTGGTCTGGAGCTCCTTGACGGAGTCGGCCAGGGAGCTGGTGACGGCGTTGATGAGCTTCATGCGGATCTTGTAGAACCGCTTGTCGCCCTCGGCGGCGCCCAGGTCCACGACCCGCAGGATGGCATCGTTTTTGCGCCAGAAGGAGAGGAAGCCATCCACAAGCTCCTCGGCCGACTGCCAGCCCGACTTCCCCGCCCAGGAGCGGCCCGCCACGAGATCCGTGAGGCCGGCGCCCTCCTGCGCCGTCTCCTCGGCGATCTCGAGGACGGCGCCCTCGACGTCGGGAAAGTACTGGTAGAACGTCGCGGGTGAGGTTCCTGCCTTGCGCGCGACATCGATGACCTTGACGTCTCTGTACGGCGAGGAACTGAGCATCTCGCTGAGGCAGTCGAGCAGCTTCTGCCGCGTCGCCTGTCCGCGGCGCCCGGCCACTCGGCCGTCAACCGTGCGAACTTGTCCTGTCATGCCGTCAGCTTACCGAGGGGTGATCAGAGCGCGATCCGGCTGCCTGCAAATGGGGTGCGGCCCGATCGAGTCGGGGAAAGGCCAGTTCAGAGCGGGTGGGGCGGCGGCGGGGCGGTCGGTGAGTGGCCCATCTACCGAGCGCTGTGGGTTCGGCCGGACGGATGATTCCTGTTATCAACAGCCTGTGGATAACATCGGTGGATAACTCGTGCCCGGCTCGTGGAGACGGTGTGTGCGACCCTCCTTCGCCCACTGTTCCCCTTCCGTACGCACGGAGCCCGGGAGCCGCTCGCCTCCCCGTCGTAGAGGAGTCTCCTTCACCGGTCCGCGTCGCGGGGCGGGCGGGATGGGCGCTGCGCCGTTAGCGTGGCCGATAAGGCACTTGCCGAGTGTCGATCACTCTGTACGGGAGGACACCGAGCCATGGCCGTATTCCCGGAAGGTGTGCCCTGCTGGGTGGATGTGGCGCTGCCCGACGTCGCGGCGGGCAAGCGTTTCTACGGTGAGCTGCTCGGCTGGACCTTCGGGCCCGCCGCGCCCGACTACGGCTCGTACACGCAGGCGTTCCACGGCGGCAGGAACGTCGCCGCCCTGGTGGCCAAGCCCGACGGGCGGATGCCCACCGCGTGGAACGTCTACCTGGCCACCGCCGACGTCTTCGGGACGGCGGTCAGGGCCCGCGCCGCGGGCGGCACGGTCATCATGGACCCGGTGCGGGTGGGCGACTTCGGCACGATGGCGGTGATCGCCGACCCCGGCGGCGCGGTCTTCAACCTGTGGCAGGCCGGCAGCCACGCGGGCTTCGAGGAGCAGGGGCAGCCCGGCTCGTACGGCTGGGCGGAGGTCTACACCCGCGCGCCGGAGCGCGTCGACGCCTTCTACGAGGACGTGTTCGGCCTGCGCGCCGAGGTGGACGACGAGGCGGGGCGGCCCGACTTCGTGCGCTGGGTCCCACGGGGCCGGCCGGCGGGGGCGCGACACGCGGTGAGTGGCCGGGGGCTGATCAGCAGCGGCTATCCGGAGGAGATGCCGGCCCACTTCCTGACCTACTTCGTGGTCGAGGACTGCGACGCCGCGGTGGCCGCCACCGGGCGGCTCGGCGGCCGGGTCGCCATCGACCCGGTGACCACGCCGCACGGTCGCTCGGCGGTGGTGGTCGACAACCAGGGCGCGAGCTTCGCCGTCATCGACACCAGGACCCGCGGCGACGCCCCCCACCCGGAGGGCCCGCCCGCCTGAACCCACACCTCCGCATCCGGGCCCGGGACTCGGAGCCTCCCGGGGCGGGTCCACGGGGGCGGGTGGCGCCTCGCAACGGGGCGGTGGCAGCGGGCAACAGGGCGGGCGCACTACTCATCCTGAACTACGCCACTTTGATGAGGTATCTCCCCTCAAAGGGTGGGCATGGCGGGTGGCTTGGGTCACTCATCACTCGCTGGCCCGCCTCGGTGGGAGGAACCTCTGTTCTCATGGGGGTACGAGTAGTTGACCCGGTTTGGTTAGGTCTTAGGGGAGGCCACGTGCACTCACGGGGGCAATCGATCGGCACGGGTGAATGGGGACGGCACGGGAGGCCGGGACACTCGACTCCCGACTTCTCACTGTTGACCAAGCGAGAGGTGGAGGTCCTGTTGCTACTGGCCGACGGGGAATCCAATCGTTCGCTTGCTCGCCAGCTCAACATCGCCGAACGCACGGTGCGGGCCCATGTGACCAGCCTGATGCGCAAGCTGGGGGCTCGCTCACGCGTCGAGGCGGCGTTAATGGTCTACAACCACCGTAATGCGCTGACGGCGGAAGCGGCATAGCTCGTTTGGATCATGCCTGGTTGGGCATAGCCGATGCGGCATAGCCACAACGGCTATGCCGCAAGAGGCAATAGCGGTGATCTCGAATTGGCGTACACAGTAGGTGTGGCAGAGCGACCTGCCGCCCGGGCCTGGCCCGGCGGCCACCCCCCACGTCGGTCACGAGCCGATGGCGGGAACGCGGTGGCGGTGCATGCGTCTTGACGCGGCGACCGGTCGCGCAGGGGGAATCCGGGGAGGGAGAGCCGAATGCGCGCTCTGACGCATCGAATGGCTATCGGCGGGGTTTCGTTCGCGGCTTTCGTGGCCGTTTACTGAACTCGATCGGATGCGCCGACGTCCCGTGGGCGGCGGCGGCCCGACGCGGCGGGGCCGGCCCGCCCGACGGGCCCGCGTCGCACCGGTCGCCGGTCGCGCGCGGTGGCGCGGTCCGGTCCGGCGGCCCGACGCCGAGCGCGCCGCGTGACCGCGCGCCAGGGCGGAGTCGGGCTCGCCGCGCGGCGCGACGCGCCACCGACGGGGGGTGTGGCGCTGAGACGGGCTCCCGTGACGCGGGTCGGCGGTGATCTCGGGCGCGGTGGGGCCGATCGACCGTTCGGTACTGACATCGATGCCGAGTACGGGTATCGGTCGCGGCGACCGGCGGCGCGCCACCGTGCGGGAGCCGTCGCGGCTCGCCGTGGCGCGGTGCCGTACGCGTTCGGTCCGCACGCCGCGCCCGCCCGAGCGGCGTGGCCCACGGCCGCCGCCGTGCCGCCACGGCGCCGCCCTGTCCGGCCGGTCACCCATGCCCATGTTTCATGCCGTCACGCGCGGGGCGGCAGCGGCCGTTCTCCACGCGTTCGCTCGCGAAGTCCCGTACCTGGTCAGTTCTTTTACCGTTCGCACCAGCCCACGATCCGCGATTCCCGGGTCTGCTCATTCTCTTTGGGCGCCCCGGGGCTTTCGGCTTCGAGCAACAAGGTCCGCGACCCCGGGGTCGGCGCCGCTACGCGCGTCGGGTCCCGGGCGCCGGGCAGGCACATCGGTCTCGTACGAGGCCGGATGTTTCACCTCCATTTACCCCTTTATAAGTAGGCAGGAGAGTGCGGTGACGCAGGTCAAGCAGCAGGCGGCCAGCACCGAGATCCTCAACCACGTCTTCCGTTTCCGGCGGTTGATAGCCGGCCCCGACGGGGGCTGCGCGGAAAAGCCGTGCGAGGCGTGCCGCGCCCCGCACGAGAAGAAGGTGCAGAAGTTCCTCGACGCGGGGGAACCTCTGCACTTCGTCATTCCGGCCTTCCCCGCCAAGTCGCCCAACGGGCAGAAGACGTTGGGCGCGCTGCCCGACATGGGGGAGCGCCTGGCCCTGGAATTCCTCCAGTCCTTCTGTGACCACCTGTCGCATTACCACGCGCCGGGCGCCCGGGTCACGATCTGCTCCGACGGCCACGTCTTCGCCGACGTCGTCGGGGTCACCGACGAGGACGCCACCAGCTACCGGTCCGAGCTGGAGGCGATGGTGCGCTCCTTCAACGGCTCGTCGATCGGCTTCTACGCGCTGGCCGACGCGTACGACAGCACCGATTACGACGTCATACGCGACGAACTCATGGCCAAGTACGCCGAGTCGCTGGAGAGCCTCAAGCACCGGGCCACGCAGGACGAGCAGGTGCGCGGGATGTTCAACGGCATACACCGCTTCATGTTCGAGGACCGGCTCGCGGTGAGCGAGGGCAAGAGCCGCTCCAAGATCCGCGAGGAGGCCAAGCCGATCGCGTGGGAGGTCATCCGGCGCTCCAACGCCTGGAGCCGCCTGGTCGCCGAGACGTACCCGGACGCGCTGCGCCTGTCGATCCACCCGCAGCCGGTGCACTCCGAGAAGATCGGCTTCCACCTGGTCCGCACCCGGGACCGCTGGCTGACCCCGTGGCACGGGGTGGCCCTGGAGACCGGGGACGGGATGTTCCTGACGAAGCGCGCCCACGCCGAGGAGCTCAAGGCGTCGCTGGTGTGGCGCGGCGACCGGCCCAGCCACTTCGTCGCGCCCCACCTCACCCTCCAGGAGGTCATGTCGTGAGCGTGGCGCCACCCCACGGTTCCCCCCACGCGGCCGTCCGCATCGAGCGCTCGTTCCTCAAGCCCTTCGGCGCGCTGATCGAGGCGACCGGCGACGCGGACGTCAACGCCCTGTCGCCCGCCCTGCTCGCGCGCTGGGTCGGCGAGTTCCGGGTGGTCGTGCTGCGCGGCTTCGCCGGCCTGTCCAAGGAGGAGTTCGCCGACAGCGCCCGCCGCTGGGGGCCGCTGTTGACCTGGGACTTCGGCGAGGTGCTCGACCTGGTGGTGCAGGAGCGCCCGAAGAACTACCTCTTCACCACCGGCTGCGTGCCCTACCACTGGGACGGCGCGTTCGCCGAGCAGACGCCGGCGTACATGTTCTTCCAGTGCCTGCGGGCGCCGCTGGCCGACGCGGGCGGCGAGACCACCTTCGTCGACACCACCCGCCTCCTGGACGCCGCCGAACCGGAGCGCCGGGCGCAGTGGGAACGGGTGTGGATCACCTACACCGTCGAGAAGCGCGGCCACTTCGGCGGCAGCTTCACCACGCCGCTGGTCTCCCCGCACCCGATCACCGGGCGCGCGACGCTGCGGTACGCGGAGCCGCTGCCGGCCGAGGAGTACGAGAACCCGCTCACCCTCGACATCGAGGGCATCCCGGCCGCCGACCACGACGAGTTCCTGGCCGACCTGCACGCACGGCTCTACCGCGGCGACGCGGGCTACACGCACACCTGGCAGGACGGCGACTTCCTGCTGATCGACAACCACGCGGTGCTGCACCGCAGGGAGTCCTTCCACCAGGAGTCGCCGCGCCGGTTGCAGCGCGTCCAGATCCTCTGACCGCCCGTCGCGGGCGCCCCGCCGCCGTGGCGCCCGCCCGCCCCGTACCGCCGCAAGGTCCCGTACCGCCGCGAGGTCCCGTACCGCTGGAAGGTCCCGATGTCCGTCACCACTGATTACGCGTTCGACAACCAGGCCGCGCAGGCGCCGTCCCGGCTGGGGGCGCTGGAGGCCGCGTACGACCCGATCACCATCGCCCGCGTCGCCGAGCTGGACCTTCCGGCGGGCGCCCGCTGCTGGGAGGTGGGCGCGGGCGGCGGCTCCATCGCCCACCACCTGGCCGACCTGGTGCGGCCCGGCGGCGGCAGCGTGCTGGCCACCGACATCGAGCCGGGGCTGACCGCCCCGGCGGCGGGGTTGGAGACGCGCCAGCACGACGTGCGCGGGCCGCTGCCGTCCGCCGACCGCTACGACCTGATCCACGCCCGCCTCGTGCTCGGGCACCTACCCGAACGGCGGGAGATCCTGGCCACCCTGGTCGAGGCGCTCGCGCCGGGCGGCTGGCTGCTGATCGAGGAGTTCGACGCGACCTCGCTCCAGCGCCCGCTGACCGTGCCGAGCGCGGCGGACGCCGAGGTCATCGACCGGGTCGTGGACCTCACCCAGCGATCCCTGGTGGCCAGCGGCGCCGACCCGGCCTGGGGCAACGCGGTGCACGCCGCGCTGGCCGGCGTCGGACTCACCGACGTGCACACCCGGGTGCACGCCGAGAGCTGGTCGGGCGGCAGCGCCGGCGCCCGGCTGATGGCCCACAACACCGTGCAACTGCGCGACCGGCTGCTGGCCGCCGGCGCGACGGAGGCCGAACTCGACCGGATGGGCGAGCTGTTGGCCGACCCGGCCGTGGCCGTCACCTCGTGGCCGCTGGTCTCCACCCGCGGCCGGCGCGCCGCCTGACCCGCACCCGCCAGCACGGTGTCCCGCACTACCCGGGCGGGCCCGACCCACCGGTCGGGCCCGCCCGCCGTCGTCCGGGGGCGCGGCGGTGGGCGGGCGCGCGGCGGTGGGCGCGCGGCGGTGGCCGGGGCGCCACGGTGCGCTTGAGGGCGAAGGGTTACGGGGTGGGCGCCAGGGGCGGCGGGGGCTGGATGGGCGGCGACTCGTTGTGCCGAGCCCGCCAGCCGTTGGCCAGGACCTGCCGCAGGCCCCCCGCGAGGGCGGCGCGCTGCTCCTCCGACAGGCCGGCGAGCA
The DNA here is from genome assembly GCF_014295035.1 of Streptomyces buecherae. Taxonomy (GTDB): domain Bacteria; phylum Actinomycetota; class Actinomycetes; order Streptomycetales; family Streptomycetaceae; genus Streptomyces; species Streptomyces youssoufiensis. The sequence goes on along the minus strand of NZ_CP060404.1, from coordinate 3,384,466 downwards.
GCGGCTCCTCCGCCGCCCGCACCACCCCGTCGAGCTCGCCGAGCAGGTCCCGGCCACGGGCGGTGACCCGCAGCTCGGCGGTGCGGCCCCGGCCGGCCGGCGACTCGCGGGCCACCGCGCCCGCCTTCTCCAACTGCCGCACCGTGGCCTGCATGCTCTGCGCGGTGACCCCGGCCCGGCGGGCGAGCGCGCTGTAGGACAGGCCGGGCTCGCGCGAGAGGTGGCCGAGCGCGCTCACGTGCCGCAGCGAGAGCCCGCGCGCCCCCAGCGCGCTGTCGATCTCCTCGCGCATCAGCCGCCCCGCGGTGAGCAGCAGCATGCCCGTGCGCGGCGTCATCGGTACCGGCCCCGACGCCGGTGGCGTGCGCGGATGCTCGACCGGGCTCTGCCTCACGTACTCCCGCCCTCCGCCGCCCGTGCCGGGCGGCCACTCGTCGGCCGGCCTCCAGGAGGGGGCGGCCCGTCATCGGTCAGCGGCGCGAATGCTAGCCTCGATACGAGTTTAAGGCTGACTGAAACAAGGGGTTGGCGCCGCGTCGGGCGCCGCCGGGAGGGCGTGCCATGACCAAGCTCCTGCTCAGCATCCACGTGCTGGTGGCCGTGATGTTCATCGGCCCCGTCACGGTGGCGGCCAGCCTGTTCCCCCGCTTCGCCCGGCAGGCCCTGCTGCCCGCCGGCGCCCCGGGCGCGGCGTCGGCGGCCGAGGACGCCGCCGGCCAGGCCGGCGCCGCGCGCGGGACCGCCGCCGGCGAGGTGGCCGCGGCCAGCGAGGGCGGCCGGGAGGCGGCGGTGGCGGCCAGGACCGCCGAGAGCCCGGCCGGGGACGCCGAGTCGACGGGGACGACCGGGGTCGCGAGCGCCGCCGAGACGGTGCGCTCCATCGCCTCGGTGATGCTGCTGCACCGCATCAGCCGGGTCTACGCGGTGCTCAGCGTCGCCGTGCCGGCCTTCGGACTGCTCACCGCGCAGCAGATGGGTGTGATGGGAGACACCTGGCTGATCGCCTCGATGGTGTTGACCGTCGTCGCCGCGATCCTGCTGGGCATCGCCGTACTCGGTTACCAGGACGCCGTCGTGACCCTGCTCGAGGACGAGGAGCGCGACACGGGCGCGATGCGCGCCATGGCCGCCCGGCTGCCCAAGCTGGGCATGGTGACCGGCCTGTTCTCGCTGACCTGGGCCGTCGTCGTGGTCCTCATGGTCGTCCGGCCCGGCTCCACGACCGGCGCCTGACCCACCCGAACCCCCGGCCCGCCGCTTCCATCCCCCGCGGAACCCGGCGGGCCGGGCCTTTTTCCCCCGGCCGCACCCCGACGCCCCGGGCCGCGCCCCGGCCCGTACCCCAGGCCGCGCCCCGGCGCCTTTCCCGCACCGACCGCCGCCCCGGCCCGCCGCCCCTCGCTCCGCGTGAGCGCCCGCGGGCACAGGGTGCGCGCCGGCTCGCGCCGCGCGCGGAGGTAGCCCCTCCACTTCCCGTACGGGCCCGCGCGGGGCCGCCCCCATGGGAGAGATCGTCACCGATCCGCCCGGGACACGGCGAATTGCCCCCGGGTTCGCAACCGGCGCCTTCGCCAGAGAGAATGCGGGTTGCGTACCGCCGGTGGGCTATGTCGGTGAGACGCTGCAAGGGGTCGTACATTTTCGGCCCCCACGGGGAGGTGGCAGGCACAGTGGAGCAGCTCACGCAACAGGACCCGAGACGGATCGGCCCGTTCGAGGTCCTCGGGCGGCTCGGCGCGGGCGGCATGGGGCTCGTCTACCTGGCCCGCTCGGCCTCGGGCCGACGGGTCGCGATCAAGACCGTACGGACCGAACTGGCCGAGGACCAGCTCTTCCGGGTCCGCTTCACGCGCGAGGTGGAGGCCGCCCGCGCGGTCAGCGGCTTCTACACCGCCGCCGTCGTGGACGCCGATCCACGGGCCGCCGTGCCGTGGTTGGCCACCGCCTACGTGCCCGCGCCTTCGCTGGAGGAAATAGTCAACGAGTGCGGGCCGCTCCCGGCCCAGGCGGTGCGCTGGCTGGCGGCCGGCATCGCCGAGGCACTCCAGTCCATCCACGGCGGTGGCCTCGTCCACCGCGACCTCAAGCCGTCGAACGTGCTGGTCGTGGAGGACGGGCCGCGCGTCATCGACTTCGGTATCGCCTCCGGCGTCTCCAACACCCGGCTGACCATGACCAACGTGGCCGTCGGCACCCCGGCGTACATGTCGCCCGAGCAGGCCCGCGACTCCCGCAGCGTCACCGGCGCCAGCGACGTCTTCTCGCTCGCCTCCACCCTGGTCTTCGCCGCGACCGGGCACGCCCCGTACCACGGCGCCAACCCCGTCGAGACCGTCTTCATGCTGCTGCGCGAGGGCCCGGACCTGACCGGCCTGCCGGACGAACTCCGTCCGCTCATCGAGTCCTGCATGCAGATGACCGCCGACGACCGGCCGACCCCCGCCGACCTCCAGGCGCAACTGGCCCCGCACCTGTTCTCGGCCGGCGACGACAGCGGCACCGCCTCCGCCTGGCTGCCGCACAGCGCGGTCGCCCTCATCGAGGAGCGGCGCGGCGGCCGGACCCCCGGCGCCCGCGCCGGCGGCGGCCAGCGCCAGGGCCGCAGCGGCGGCGGCCCCGCCAGGTCCGACCGGCCAGGTCCCACCGGCCAACCCGGCGGCGGCTCCGGTTGGGGCCCGGCCGCCGGCGGAGACCCGCGCGGCGGCCTCACCGGCCCCGCGCCCGGCGCCGGCCGGCACGCCGCCCCCAGCGCGGCGGGCATCGGCCCGCCGTCGGCCGTCGCGCCCTCCGCGCCCGCGCCGCCGGTCACGCCCGCGCCGGTGTCCACCGGACCCGGCGCCTCCGCCCAGGTCTCGGCGCAGCCCCCGCTCTCGTCGCCACCCTCGTCGGCCGCCTCCTGTCCGCCCCCCTCCGCGCCGCACGCCGGCCCCCAGCGTCCGCTGGACGCCGCCGCGCCGGGCGCGAGCGGCGGACCGGCGCTCAGCGAGGGGCCCGACGGCTCCGTGCGGCTGCCCGGCTCCCAGGTGCCGATCGGCCCGGGGCCGCGTGTCGCGGACGCCAGGAGCGGGCGGGCCGCCCTCGACGGCGGCCCGGCCACCGGCTGGGTCAGGCCACCGACCGGCGGCCCCGGCGTGGGACACGGCGGCGCCCCGGGCGGCCACCCGGCCGGCCACCACCCCGGTACCGGACACGGCCCCGCGGTCGGCCCCGCCACCGGCCACGGCCCCCGCGACGAGGCGGGCCACGAGGGTGACCCGGCGGGCGGCGGACCGGGGCGCTGGCGGCCCTGGCGGTTCCGGATGTCCAACGACGTCTGGGGCACCCCCGCGGTCGCCGGAGACCTGCTGTACGTCACGTCCTTCGAGGTCCACGCGCTGGACACGGGCACCGGGCGGCGCGTCTTCAAGACCCGCGACGTGGCCTGGGCGATGGCCGTCTCGGGCGGACGCATCCACGCCTCCGACGGCACCACGCTCTACGCGCTGGACGCGACCGACGGCGCCGAGCGGTGGCGGCTGGCCACCGAGGGCTGGGTCTACTCGCTCGCGGTCGACCGCGGCACCGTCGTCACCGGCACCCGGGGCGGCGGCGTGCAGGCATGGGAGGCGGCCAACGGCGAACTCCTGTGGGAGATGAGCGGCGCCCAGACGGACTTCGAGACCCCGGAGTCAGGCCCCGTCATCCACGGCGACACGGTCTACGTCTGGTCGGACGCGCGGCTGCGCGCCCTGGAGGCGCGCACCGGCGTCGAACGCTGGTCCTACCCCGTCGGCGACGCCGCCTCCTGCGGCGGCGTGCCGGTCCGGCTGCTGCACGCGCCCGACGGGGTCGCCTACGTCGCCGCCGGCACCCGCGTGCTGGCCATCGACATCGCCCGCGGCGACGTGCGCTGGCGCTTCGAGGCGCCGGCCGTCTTCCTGAGCCCGCCCGCGTTCGCGCCGGGCGCCGCCGTCGCCGGTGGCGGCATCTACATCGCCGACTACCTGGGCACCGTCTACGCCCTGGACGCCGCCAACGGGCGCGACCGCTGGCGGATCGCCACCGAGCCCCGGCAGTCCATCGAACCCGTCCTGGTCGCCGCCGGCTCCGTACATCTGGGCAGTGGCGGCGCCCTGTACACGCTGGACGCGGTGACCGGCACCCCGAAGTGGCGGTTCGCCGCGGGCGGCGAGGTCATCGGCGCCCCGGTCGTCGCCGACGGCCGGGTGCACTTCGGCTCCGCCGACCACTGCCTGTACACGGTGGACGCCACCGGCGGCCAACTCCGCTGGAAGCTCGCCACCGGCGGCGAGATCACCGGCTCGCCGGTGGCCGTCGCCGGCGTCGTCTACGCCTGCAGCAAGGACCGCTGCGTCTACGCCCTGGACGCCGCCAAGGGCACGGGCCTCTCCCGCTCTCCCGCCCGCCAGCCGTAACCCGCCCGCCGCCACACGCCCCCGGGTCGCTTCCGGCGCCCCGACGCCGGTCCGGGCCCCGCGACCGGCGGCCTCACGCCGCCGGCGCCACGAGGTCCCGGCGCCCGCCGCGCGCGGGCGCGCGCCCCTCGGCTTACCCGGTTACCCGTACGGTCTGCCGTGGCCCGTACGGCTCGTCGCCCCGCCCGTACGCCCTGCCGCCCCTCGGGTACGTCTCGTACATCCCGTACGTCTCGTATGTCGCGTACGCGCTGCCGCGCCAGGCGGCTGCCGGTCGCTCCCGGGACGTGGCGCACGGCCCGGCCCCGCGACCCCGTCAGGGGCGTCGTCAGGGGCCTTGCCAGGGGCCTTGCCAGGGGCCTCGTCAGGGGGTTTCGTCGTCCTCGCGCCGGACGGGCTGCGGCAGCGTTCGCTCGGTGTCCGACTCGGCCGGGGCGGCTGGCCCGGGCCACGGCGCGGTCTCGGGCTCGTCCGGCGAGGGCCCGTCGCCGGTGTCGTACGCGGGGCCCCCGGGCGGCGGGCCGGCGTCGCGGCCCTGGTCGGGGGCGTCCGGAGCGGGGGCGCGGTGGCCGGTAGGAGGCTGGCTCGGGGCGGGGGTGTCGTCCGTGACCGGCGGCATCTCGATCGTCTTGTCCTCGCGCTCGGCCTCCGGGGCGGCGGGCCAGGTGACGCGGGGAGTGGGGGCGCCGCTCGCGCTGGCACCGGCCCCGGTCCCGGTCGCGTACGGCGGACGCGCGCCAGCGCGCGCCTCGGGGCCCCGCGGCGCGCGCTGGGGCCGTGGCGCGTACAGGTCACGCGGGTACGCCTCCGGCTCGTGCGGGTCGCGCTGGAACGCCCCGGCCGCGTAGCCCGCGGGCAGCGGCGGCTCACCGTCCCGCGCGCCGCCGGGCCGCCGTTCGCCGGGCCTGCCGTGCCCGGCGCCGTAGCCCGCACCCGTACCGGCCCCGGCGCCGTAGCCCGCCCCCGTACCGGTCCCGGCGCCGTATCCGCCGCCCGGGCCGGCGGCCGGTGGCGGCCCGCCGTAGCCACCCGGGCCCGGCACCGGGTACGCCCCATATCCGCCGTACGTCTCGTCCGCCCGCTCGCCGGTCAGCGCGTGCCGGCCCCGGCGTGCGGGGCGTCCGCTCATCAGGGCCGCCGCGCTCAGCAGCAGGATCGAGCCACCGAGCGCGCCCGCGACGCCGAGGCCCAGGCCGTTGCCCTCGCCGTCCACCGTCAGGCTGCCGGCGGCCTGGCCCTGGCGGACCATCCACAGCACCGTGAAGCCCAGCGCCACCAGGCCGGCCAGCGCGACGAGCAGCCGCGACCGCAGCAGCAGGCCCACCACCGCGATCAGCGCGGCGCAGGCCATGGGCAGGAACAGCGAGCGCAGCAGGCTCACCTCGACGCCGCGCCCGCCGTCGAGCCCGCCGAAGAGGTCGTCCACCCGCACATCGCGCCCGTGACGGCCGTCGTACCAGGCACGGAAGGGGCTCCAGACGACGGCCGTCGCTCCGATGAGAGCGATGAGGCTCCCGAAGACGTTGCGGACCATCCCCGACTCCTCGCCTGTCGCGTACGCGCTCTCCCTCTCGACGCTACGCCCGCCCCGGCGAGCCTGCCACGCGAGGAACACACTGGGTAACGGTGCGGGGGGAGTTGGTGAAGAGATGAACCAATGGGGCCGGAGGGAACCGATCCCCGTCCCGGGGCGTGGTGGAATGCAGACCCGTCGCGGGCGACCACCCAGCGGTCCGGCACCGTCCGGACGGCGTCACACCACGCACTCCCGCCAGGTGCCGCGGCCGGGTTCACCCCGTACCCAGTCGGGCCGGGCGCAGGGCCGCGGCGGCCCTCCCCCGAGGGGGTCGGTGCCGTCGCTTCGTTGCTCTATGCTGGCGTGCACTCGTCAATGGGCACTTATTGGCTTGTAACGGTCTTTTCCACGGGGGTATTTCATGAATGTGCGTCGCCGACGCCACCTGCGGGTGGTCGCCATGGTTGCCGTCGTCTTTATCGCCCTGACCGGCGCCCGGCGCAGCGGGGGCGGCGGCTGCGACGACAACGACAGCGGCTCGTCGTCGTCCAGCGACGGCTTCGTCTCGGGCAGTTCGTCCGGCGGCAGCTCGTCGGGCGGCAGTTCGTCGGGTGACAGCTCATCCGGCGGCGACTACGGGGGCGGCTCGTACGGAGGCGGTTCCTACAGCGGCGGCTCGTACAACGGCGGCACGTCCTCCGGTTACGACTCCACCCCGACGCCGTCCCCCACCCCGACCGAGCCGACCTACGTCGGGGACGTGTCCGGCGAGACGAACGGCAGCAACTGCCGCTACGACCAGTCGTCCAGCCAGCTCGAGTACGACGTCACGGTGCACAACCCGTCCACGGTCACGTCGTACGACTACTCGATCACCGTCAAGTGGGCGGCCAGCTCCAACAGCCAGACCATGGGCACCGACTACGAGCGCGTCACGGTGGGCCCGGGCCAGTCCCAGACGGTCACGATGTCGAGCTACTACACCTTCAGCGAGCAGACGTACTACACCTGCCAGGTGACGAGCGCGTCGAAGTCCGCGAGTTAGCGGGACGCCAGGCGAGGGTGGCGCGGCGGCTAAGAGCGCGCCGCGCCACCCTTTCCGTCGGTTGTCCCGAGCTGGCTGGCGCTCCAGCGTGGTGAAACGATCAGGCGTACTCGCGGACCCCGTACGAGATCAACGCAGCGCACCGTCCGGGGTGTGGTCCAGCGGAGTCACGGTCGCGCTGTCCGGAGTGTGGTCCGAAGATATCGCGGTCGCGCCCTCTGTGTGGTTGTCCGCGACCGCGGACGTGGCGGTGCCGACGGTCAGCGCAGCGCCGAACAACAGCGAGACGCATAGCATTCGTGAATGCGACATTCCAACTCCTTGTCAGAGATGTGTTTGTTGTTCACTGAGTGAAACGCACGAGATCAACGACGCTGTGCGCTATCGGTCTGTTTGTCTTGAAGCGATCGAATGCTGGCGAGAGGTGTATACCCAAAAGGAGTGAGGCCGGCACCGATGGCTCCCCCTCCTCGCCATCGATGCCGGCGCTCATTCCGCGTGACCTCACACGCTATGGAAGCCGTGCGCGTGGCCGTCTATACAGCCCCGTCCACATGGTTGTCCTGCGTCGTGGAGCCCGCGTCGTCGGCGTGGTTGTCCGCCATGGCGTCCTTCTTTCCGTCCACGTGGTTGTCCTCCGGCGCGATGTCCGCACCGTCGACGTGGTTGTCCAGAGTGCCGCTGTCCATGAAGTCAACGTGGTTGTCCAGCGGCTGGACGGCCGGCCGCTTGCGCTTGGTGGTGTTGGTTGGACGGTCGTTCACGGCCGTGACGACGTTGGACTCAGTGGTGCTCATTGCTGTTCTCCCCGTTGGTGGCGACGCGTTGCGGGGGATGGTCGGAACACCGCCCGGCGGCTCCCCCGTTGGCCGCCGGACGGACATCGTAGGCCGCGTATGGATGAAGCCGCGCGGCCGTATCTCCGATCCGTTCTCCCCTGGTGCTGCGGATCGACGCAACGAGAGTGGCGGGCGGCGATAAACGATTGATGAACGCTCGACGAGGTTGCTAGCCGACGGGTACCGGGACCAGCAGCGATCGCACTTCCGCTACCTCCCCCGAGCCCAACCGCTCGTGGATGGAGAGAGCCTCCGTCCAGCAGGCGCGCGCCCGATCGAGCTGCCCGAGTTCCCGCAGCGCCTTGCCGAGCACGGTGAGAACGACGCCCCGGCGGTATTCACCGCCCATGAAACGGAGTGCGAGGGCCCGCTCGGCGTTGGTGGCGGCCTCGGCCGGCCGCTGAGCGGCCAGGTGCACCTCAGCCAACCGGGCGTGGGTGGACCCCTCCCACAACCGTTGCCGGTTGTCTCGGAACAGCGCCAGAGCGGCGGTGAGCTGTTCCAGCGCCTCCGGGAATCGGTTGGCCTGGAAAAGCGCGAACCCCAACGCGTAACGGCCGTTCGCCACCCGCAGGCCGAGTCCCAGACTGCTGTACGTGGTGACGCCCTCGGTGGCGAGCTCGATGGCCTCCTCGATGCGCCCCAAAGCGGCGTGTGCCCGTGAGAGGTTGCACAGGGTCCCGGCGACGCCCGCGAGGTTGTCGTCCCGCCGGAAGGCGTCCAGGGCCTGGCGGAAGTACCGTTCCGAGTCCCCATAGCGCTTCTGGGAGAACGCGATGATGCCCCGGTCGTTGACGGCTTCACAGGCGGGCACCGGGTCGTCGACCGAGTTCGCGAGCTCGATCGCCCGCTGGGCCTCCGCGTCCGCCTGGTCGAAGCTGCCCGCCAGCCGGTGCGCATGGGTCAGCATCATCCGCGCCCGGCCCTCGGCGCGGGCGTCACCGGCCGCCTGGGCCGCCTCGCAGACCACGAGGGCAGCGGTCTCGTACTGCCGAGAGTTGGCGCCGGACTCGGCGAGGTCCTTGGAGGCGAGGAGTAGATCGGTGGCCCGGCGCAGCGTGCTGGTCGAGGCGAACTGCTGGATGCTGGCCAGCACGCAACCCGCCTCGGCGAACAGCCAGTCGATCGCCGAGGCGCGGTCGGGAAAGGACAGGCCGGCGTAGTGGGTCTTCTCCAGGTGCTCCACCAGGCGATCGCTGGGTCGCGCGTGGGCGAACACCTTCGTCGCACTGGCCAGGTAGAAGTCGAGTAGTCGGGAGAGCGCGGCGTCTCGCTCGGACGGTGGTAGTTCGTCCCGCTCGGCACATGTGCGCGCGTAGAGCCTCACGAGGTCGTGGAAGCGGTAGCGGCCGGGGGCCGCTGACTCCAGCAGACTCGTGTCCACCAGGCTTTCCAGCAGCGACTCGGCCGCGTACACGTCGAGGTCGAGGATGGCCGCCGCGGCCGCGAGCGAGATGTCCGGGCCGTCGGCGAGCCCGAGCAGCCGGAAAGCGCGGGCCTGTGGGGGCTCCAACTGGTCGTAGCCGAGTTCGAAGGTCGCCTTGACCGCGAGGTCACCGGCCTGCAGTTCGTCGAGCCGGTGGCGCTGGTCGGCCAGCTTGCGGGCCAGGACGGAGACGGTCCAGGTGCGCCGCGCCGCGAGCCGGGACGCCGCGATCCGGATGGCCAGCGGCAGGAAGCCGCAGGCTGCGACGACGTCCATGGCCGCGTCGCGCTCCCCGGAGGTACGGTCCTCGCCCACGATGCGCGTGAACAGGACGAGTGCCTCCTCGGGGCTCATCACGTCGAGGTCGACCAGATGGGCGCTCTCCAGGTCCATCATCCGCGACCTGCTGGTGATCAGCGCCGCGCAGCCCTCGGTTCCCGGCAGTAGCGGGCGGACCTGAGCGGCGTCGTGGGCGTTGTCGAGCAGGGTCAGGATGCGGCGCCCGGCGAGCGTGGAGCGGTAGAGGGCGGCACGGTCCTCCAGCGTGTCCGGGATGCTCTCGTCCGGCGTGCCGAGCGCCCGGAGGAACGACCCGAGTACGGCACCCGGTTCGGCGATGACGGGGCCCGCGCCCTGGAGGTCGACGTAGAGCTGCCCGTCGGGGAAGTGGTGCCGGGCGGCGTGCGCCACGTGCACGGCCAGCGTGGTCTTGCCGACGCCCCCGATGCCGGCGACCGCGGAGACCGCCATCACGCTGCCTTCGGCCGTGTTGAGTTGGTTGCTCAGCTCCACCACGAAGCTCGCGCGGCCGGTGAAGTCGGCCACCGTAGCCGGCAGTTGAGCCGGTCGCACGAAGGTGGGCTGACTTTTCGCCTGGGCCTCCGGTGCGTGTGCGCTGAGGCTTGCGTCCCCTTGCAGGATGCGCTGCTGGAGTGCGGCCAGTTCGAGGCACGGGTCGACCCCGAGTTCGTCGGCGAGCAGCCGGCGGGTGTCGGCGTAGACGGCCAGGGCCTCCGCCTGTCGGCCGCTGCGGTACAGGGCCAGCATCAGCAGTTCGCGCAGCCGTTCACGGAGCGGGTGGGCGGCCGTCAGGGCGGTCAGTTCGGAGATGGATTCGGTGTGGTGTCCCAGTTCCATTTCCAGGTCGAGGCGCGTCTCGACGAGGCCGAGGCGCCACTCCAGGAGTCGGGTGCGCTGGTTCTCCACATAGGGCCCGGGCAGGTTCGCCAGCGGCTCCCCGTCCCACAGGGCGAGGGCTTGGGCGATGAGGTCGCGTGCGGTCGTTCGCTCCCCCGTGGCCCGCGCCTTCTCGGCCCGGGCGGCGAGGTGTTCCGCGTGGTCGAGGTCGAGGGCGTTCGGGTGGACGCGCAGCGCGTACCCGCCCGACTCGCTGACCAGTGCTCCCGCGTCCGGACCCATCGTCTTGCGCAGCCGCGAGGCATACGTGCGCAAGGTGGCGATCGCGGCTTCCGGAGGCTCCTCACCCCACAGGCCGTCAACGAGCTCTTGGGCGGTGGCCGTGCGGCCGTCACGCAGCAGCAGGGCGGCGAGGAGGGCGCGTTGCTGCGGTGAGCCGGTGTTGAGTTGCTCCTCGCCACGCCAGGCCCGCACGGGCCCGAGCACGGTGAAGCGCAATTGGTGCGCCTGCCCCTGATCGCCGCCCATGGTCTCCCCTTGCCGAGTGTCTCCGCTTCGCACCGGTCAGTTTGCCCTGTCGGTGGCCTCCGCGTCAGTAGGGGCCGGTCCTCTGCACAAGGCCCGCAAGAGTTGGCCGATTCGCAATATCCTCCGGACCGGCATCCGTGCGCGACCCAGTGCGCCGACGACGATCGGTCATCGCTTGACATGGAAGAAGTGCTACGGGTGGCGGTTGAGTTCCCGGGATTCCCACACCAGCCATGATAAATCTGCACTTTTCATTGTGTAGTGGATCACTGGTGTCCGCGGTGACGTGTTCTCAGGCGGCGTCATGGTCGCGGTTTGGCCAGCGGGTCGGGCCGTTGCGGGGGTTGAACCGCTTGTCGGTTGCCCGATGAGGCGGCTTCTGACGCGCTGTATCGGCACCGTACGGGCTGTTCGAGGCCGAACGCTACTGGCCGGTCGACGCGTTGACGGTCGCGCCATTCGCGCCGCGCAACGCCTTCCGCATCCGGTCAGCGGGGCGGTGGGTTGAGACGGGTGGTGCGGGTGGGGCGTAACCGCGTGGGGTGCGCGCGCAGGCCATCGAACGGGCCCTTGGCGGACGGCGCGCCCCGTCCGGCGCCGCCGCTGGTGCGGGCCGGCGGGAGGCCCGCGGCACGGAGCCCGGTCCGACGGGGCGGCGCGCCCCTTGCGCGCGGGGCCGGGGCTTCGCGGTCGTGGACGATCGGGTCAGGGGTCGAGGCGGGCCGGAGAAGGGGTTCCGGTCGGTCGATTTCGGGATCGCCGACCGGCGGCAATCGGCGCGGTGTTCGCGAATGCGATGATCCCGTGAAACGGTCCGCGCGCACCATGTCGCATATGCCCATACAGCGTATACGCGTCACTCGTCGGACGGTTTACTAGTGAAATTACCAACGGATTCGGTGTCCGCTAAGTGCCGGTCCCTTTGCTGAGGGGTGGACCGCGTAGACGCGCACCGCCACTCCTGGCACGCTCACTTCCGAAGCGGCCCGAGGATCGCGGGGATTTATGAATCCGAGGGTCGCGGGGTCAGTTATTCCACTGGCTCTCGGCGAACGGGGGACCCGCCCGTGCCCACCGTCGCGGAGATGGGCACGGCGCGGGGTCGTCGTTGTCGGGGAGGCGGGACGGGGGCGCCTACTGGTTATCGCTGTTGTATGGATTGGTTGAGGTCAGTTGATGAGGCTCGTCGCGTACCGCAGTTCTGATGCGCCACTGCTCACGGGATATCGACTACCGGACGAGCTGTTGGGGGTGCGGCCGGCCGACTGGTCGGACGCGGCCGAACCGCACCGGATATCCGAGCCACGGGAGCGCCGCGACGAGCGGCTGTACGTCGTACGCGACATCGCGTACGTGCGCTATACGGACATCGACTGGGCCAGTGGGCAGGCCCGGTTGGAGATCGGACCGCGCGCGGGGAAGGGGCGCGACGACCCGGACGCCCGGGAGCACGGCGAGCACGGCGAGCGCGAGGGCGACCTGCTCGGCGCGCTCGTCGACGCCGCCGTGACGCACGGTCGTCGCGTCCTGAACCTGCGCCGCCTGCACGGCTGGGTCACGCCGGCGGCCCGGCCCCCGCTGGCACCGTTGCGCGCGGCCGGGTTCGCCTGGGAGGCGGTGGTACCACGGGGATGTTGGTACGCGGGCGCCGAGGTGGAGCGGGAGATCTGGGGACTGGTCGCCCATGGCTGAGCCCGTACGGCTGGAACTGCCGACCGCCGTCCGCAGGTTGCGCCGACTGCCCGACAGCGGTCTCGGGTTCCTCGGCCTCGACCCGCTCACGCAGAACGACCAGTGGCTGCTGAACCGTCTCACCAGCATGCGCGCCACGCTCTACGACACCGAGCGCGGCACCCTCGTCGGCTGCGCGCCGAACCCCGCCAACCCGCGCCAGGCGCGGGTGGCGGTGGCCGCCGACGACAGCGCGGCCCTGACCGCGCTCCTGGCCCTCGTGCGCGCCACGGCCGGCTACACCTCGTTCACCGCCGTCGCCTGCGCGTCGGACGCCGGCCTGCCCGCGCTGCTCGACTGCGGCTTCCGCGAGGTGGGCACGTTGCGCGCGCACGTGTTCCGCGCCGGGCTCTACCTGGATGCCGGCGTCTACTACGCCGCGGACGACGACCTACGCCCGCGCCCCCAGGTCACCCCCCACGCCTGACGGGCGGTGCCGCCGGCTCCCCGACGCGGCGTCTGCCGACCCCGTACGACGGTCGACGGGCCGCCCGTCGCCACCGTCCGTGCGGCCGGGACTACCCCGCGCAGGCGAATCGCTTATCGGACGGTTAGCGTCATGCGACACCCTGGAGTTGATAACGGGGGCTGAGCGAAGGGGGAGTCATGAAGCCGATCGAACCGGGTGAGACCCAGAGCGTGACGGTCATGCGGCTCTATCAGCACGCGGTGCGCGAGGGGGGCATCGAGCCGGGCCAGGCCGCCGAGCAACTTCAGGTCTCCGAGGACGAGGCCGCTGCCGCCCTGGCCGAGCTGCGCGAACTCGGGCTGCTGCGCCGGCTGTCGGTCGCGCACACCCGCCTGGTGGCGATCAACCCGCAGACGGCGGCGGCCGACCGGCTCGGCCCACGGGAGCACTCGCTGCGCGAGGAACAGTCCCGGCTGGCGAGGCAGCGCGCGGCGATCGAGGCGTTCATGCCCGTCCACCTGGAGGCCGCCATGGGGCAGTACCCCGCCGAGGGCGTGGAGGTGGTGGACGACCCCGAACTGCTGCACAAGATGATCAGCGAGATGACCGCGGTGAGCCAGACCGAGGCGTGCGTGATCCAACCCTTCGGCATCCGCACCCAGGAGGAGGCGGACCTGGGACTGCCGAAGTACCTCAACCTGCTCGGCCGCGGCGTGCGCCAGCGCACGCTGTGCCAGCACAGCGTGCGCTACAGCGCCACCACCAAGCAGGGGGTCGCGGCGCTGTGCGCCGCCGGAGCCGAGGTCCGCACGCTGGACGTGCTGCCGCCCCGGATGATCGTCATCGACGGCTCCCAGGCCATCCTGCCCGGCCCCGACCCCGCCGAACTCGGCGTGGTCGTCCGCAACTCGGCCGTCGCCCGCTACCTCACGGGCGTCTTCGACATCTTCTGGATGGCCGCGACCCCCTTCTCCGGCATCGGCCAGGGCCCGCGCGACCGGGACATCTCGCGGGACATCGACTCCGCCATCGTCAGGCTCCTCACCACGGGCGCCAAGGACGAGGTCATAGCGCGCCGGTTGGGCATATCCCTGCGCACCTGCCGCCGCCGCATCGCGAACCTCATGGACGACATCGGCGCCGACAGCCGCTTCCAGGCGGGCTACCTGGCCCGGCAGTACGAGGAGCGGCGGGCCGGCGCCGCGGGCCCGGGCGTGGGCTCGGCGGCGACGCTGCGCCGAGTGCCGGGGCTGGCCGCCCGGGCGAGCTGAGCCCGGGCCCGTCGCGTCACGACGACACGGGGGTCGCGTGCGGGGCGGTGAGGGGAGGCGACACGTCAGGCCAACGACGCTGAGTGAGGAACGGTGGGGTAGGAGAGCTTGGCGAGCAAGCGGCGCACCTCGTGCCGTTCGGGCGCGTTGAGCTGCTCGTGCACGGCGAGGGCCTCGCCCCAGCAGACGCGGGCGCGGCCGGTCTCGCCGAGGTCGGCGAGGGCCTGGCCGAGCGCGGTGAGTACGGTGGCCCGGCGCCAGGCGCCGCCCGTGTTCCGCAGGTGGACCAGCGCCTGCTCGGCGTGCGTCGCCGCCATCGTCGGTCGCGCGGTGACCAGGTGGACCTCTGCCATGCGGTACAGAGTCATGCCGACCCACAGCCCCTGCCGGCTGTCCCGGAACATCGCCAGGGCCTCGGTGAACCGTTGCAGGGCGTGTTCCGGCCGCTGGGCCTTCGCCAGCACGCGGCCGTAGGCGTACAGGCCGTTGGCCAGGCGGAACGAGTTGCCCTGCTCGTGGTAGATGTTGATGGCCCGCTCGGCCAACTCCAGGGCGCGGTGCACCTGGTTGAGTGAGGCGTGGACATGCGACAGGTTCGACAGTGCGCTGGCCTCGCCGGGCCTGTTGCCGTCGGCGCGGAACGCTTCCAGCGCGCGCGTCAGGTGCGACTCGGCGACCCCCCACTGTCTCTGGTAGATCGCCACGATGCCGCGCTCGTTCGCGGCCTGTCCGCATGGCACCGGATCGTTCTCGGCGCATCCGATGCGCATGGCGCGCTCCGCTTCCTCGGCCGCCTGGTCGAACCTGCCAGCCAGGCTGTGCGTGTAGGCCAGCACCGTACGGGCCCGGCCCTCGGCGATCGGGTCCTTGGCCTGCTCCGCGGCGCGTGCCAGGTGGAGGGCGACCTGGAGGTACGACGGCGAGTGGGCGCCTGATTCGGCGAGGTCGCGGCTGGCCTGCATGAGGTCCACCGCACGGCGCAGGGTGTCGCCGACCGCTGACTGGCGCGCGGACGCCAGGAGCGCCGTGGACTCGACGTTCAGCCAGTCCACGGCGGCATCGGTATCCGGGAACACCAGCCCGGGACGCGTGGCGGGCCCGAGGTGATCCACGACGCGGTCCCCGGGCCGGGTCAGCGCGTACACGGCGATCGCGTTGGCCAGGTAGAAGTCCAGCAACCGGGCGAGGGCGGCCTCGCGGTCGGCGGGCGACTGGTCCTTCTCGGCGCGGGCCCGGGCGTAGAGACGCACCAGGTCGTGGAAGCGGTAGCGACCAGGCGACGTGGTCTCCAGCAGCGACGTGTCGACCAGCGACTCGATGAGGGCCTCCGTGGCGGAGGCGGGCAGGTCGAGGAGGGCGGTGGCGGCGGCCAGCGAGACGTCCGGGGCGTCGACCAAGCCCAGCAGGCAGAAGGCCCGTGCCTGGGCCGGGGTGAGCTGGGTGTACCCGAGTTCGAAGCTGGCTCCTACGGCCAGGTCGCCGACGCGTAGCTCGTCGAGTCGACGGCGTTTGTTGGCGAGCTTCGCGGCGAGCACGGCGATGGTCCACTGGGGCCGCGTGGCCAGCCGGGAGGCGGCGATGCGGATGGCCAGTGGGAGGTGGCCGCACGCGGTCACCACCGCGTTCGCCGCCTGTTGCTCGCTGGCGACGCGTTCCGGTCCCACGATGCGGGCGAACAGGGCGAGGGACTCCGCCGGACTCGTCACGGTCAGGTCGAGGAGCAGGGCGCCGTCCAAGGTGAGATGGGAGCGACTGGTGATCAGGGCAGAGCAGCCTTCGGTGCCCGGCAACAACGGCCTGACCTGAGCCGCGTCGCGCGCGTTGTCCAGCAGGGCGAGGACACGGCGACCGGCGAGCGTGCTGCGGTAGAGGGCCGCGCGCTCCTCGACACCGTCGGGCACTGCCGCGCCGGGCACCCCCAGAGCGCGCAGGAAGGCCCCGAGCACGACCTCGGGCTCGGCCGGGCCCGGGCCCGCGCCCTGGAGGTCCACGTAGAGCTGCCCGTCGGGAAAGTGGTGCCGGGCGGCGTGCGCGACATGTACGGCGAGGGTGGTCTTGCCGACGCCGCCGATTCCGGAGACGGCCGCGACCGCCATGGTCGGGCCCTCGGTCGGCGCCAGGTGGCTGAGCAGCTCCGCGGCCAGTCGGGCGCGCCCGGTGAAGTCGGCCACCGCCGCCGGGAGCTGGGCGGGGCGGACCGCCGCGTCCCGCTGTGTCGCGCCGTGTCGGGTCGCGGGCGGGTCGAGTGCCGGGTCGGCCCGCAGAATC
Organism: Streptomyces buecherae; assembly: GCF_014295035.1. Taxonomy (GTDB): domain Bacteria; phylum Actinomycetota; class Actinomycetes; order Streptomycetales; family Streptomycetaceae; genus Streptomyces; species Streptomyces youssoufiensis. The sequence continues at coordinate 3,367,881 of NZ_CP060404.1, read as the reverse complement.
CGCTGCTGCAAAGCGGACAACTCGGCCCTCGGGTCCACGCCCAACTCGTCGGCGAGCAACCTTCGCGTGTCGGCGTACACCGCGAGCGCCTCCGCCTGCCGGCCGCAGCGGTACAGCGCCAGCATCAGCAGCTCTCGCAGCCGCTCCCGCAACGGATGCGCGACCGTGAGCGCGGTCAACTCGGCGATGCAGTCAGCGGGGTGTCCCGTGGTGAGGTCCAGCTCCAGGCGGCTCTCCAGCAGACCGACGCGCCACTCCTCCAGGCGGTTGCGCTGGGATTCGGCGTACGGGCCCGGCACGCCGGCCAGGGATTCGCCGTCCCACAGGTCAAGCGCCCGCTGGATCAGGTCCCTGGCGCCAAGGTGGTCGCCCGCGGCGCTCGCCCGGTCGGCCAGGGTGCGCAACTCCTGGGCCCGGCCCAGGTCGAGGGCATCCGCCGTGATCCGCATCGCGTACCCGCCCGACTCGCTGACCAGCAGATCAGCGTCGGCCTCGAACACCTTGCGCAGCCGCGAGGCGTGGTTGCGCAGCGCGGCGACCGCGGCGTCCGGAGACTCGGTCCCCCACAGGTCGGCGATCAGCTCCGGCGCCGTCGCGGTCCGCCCCTGGCGCAGCAACAGGGCCGCCAGCAGTGCGCGTCGCTGCGGCGAACCCACGTCGAGCAGTGCTCCCTCGCGCCACACCCGGACCGGTCCCAACACGCCGAACCGCAGGCCCGGGCGGACCTCACGAGCACCTCCATCCGCCCCATCCCGCGGCCGACCCCCACTCGCCATGACTCTCCTCCCCAGGCATAGACCAGCGCAGTGCCCGTCAGTTTGCCTCCTTCCTCCTCCTCGCAGAGTGAAGAAGCGGAGACTGTGTGCAACGAGGCGTGATCGCGACCCGTTGCCCACGGTGGTGAAGTGGGCGCGGCGAGTGCCCGCCAGGCTGGGATGCGAGCGTCTGGTGTCAGTACGCGCGGTGGGCCGGGCGCCGTGCGCGGGGATGGTGGCGGAGAGCGCGAGGAGCGCTGCCACCCCGTGCGCGACGGGCGGGCGGGAGTCCGTACGGGAGGGGGTGCGGCTGCTCGGTCGGTGCGGTCGGCGCTTCGTCGGACGGGGGTGCGATGCGCGGCGGCCAAGGTGCGGCGCGTGGTGATATCCGGCCTGGCCACGGCGCTGTGCGGTGGGTGTGGGGCCGCCTCCGGCGCGGCGCTGGCGACCGACCGGGTCCCGCGCAGGTGGCGGGGCGACGGGCGGGCCTCTTGCGACGGGCGTGAGGTGTTGGTGGGGGTCAGTGGACCGAGCGAGTGGGTCGTGCGTCTCGGAGGCTCCCTGGTGGGCGGGTGTGCTGGCCTACCCCCGTTCGCGCTGCGTGACGGAAATTTTTGAACCCGGACAAACGGGGCGCGGATGCGATTCCCGTAGTAGGGGTAAAGGCGCGTGATGCCTCCGAAGCCCAGGATCTCGCGGCGATTTACCGAGCATTTTCGGCCAAGGTTCTGCTTTTTGGCTTCTCAATCAAGCTTCACCGCCTGGAATTTGATCTTCCGGCTGCGAAAACAGCACGGCTTAACGTCCTGTTCATGGTTCAGGCAGACCCCCCGCGGCCCCAGGCCGGAGACACGGTACGGAGCGTCGCCTCGCGCTGGCGCCGGCCCGGCCGCCGCGCGCGGGCCGGCGCCAGCGGAGTCGCGGACGGCCCCGCGGCGAAGGTGGCCACCGGGCCCGCCGCTCCACCGGCCACCCCACTGACCGCCCCACCGGCCACCCGACCCGCCGACCCCGTGCCCCCCGCCGGCGTCGCCGCCACCGCTCGACTGGCCCCACCCGACACAGCCGGCACACCCGCCCCACCCAGCTCGCCCGATGCCCCCGATGTGCCCGAGCCGTCCGGCTCGGGCGGGCGCGGGGTGCGGGACAAGGGGCTGAGCGGCGGGTCCGTCGGGTTGCTCGGGAGTGCCGTGATCGGCGTCTCCACGGTCGCGCCCGTCTACTGCCTGACCTCCACCCTCGGGCCGACCGTCGGCGAGGTCGGGTTGCAGACGCCCGCCGTCTTCCTGGCCGGCTTCCTGCCGATGCTGCTCGTCGCCTTCGCCTACCGCGAGTTGAACCGCTCCGTCCCGGACTGCGGCACCTCCTTCACCTGGACGGTCAAGGCGTTCGGGCCCCGCGTGGGCTGGATGTGCGGCTGGGGGCTGGTGGTGGCCACGATCATCGTGCTCTCCAACCTCGCCGGAATCGCCACCTCCTTCTGCTATCTCCTGCTCGGCGAACTCACCGGCAGCACGGCCGTCGCCGAACTGGACGACAACACCGCCGTACACATCACCACCTGCCTGGCCTTCATCGCCCTGGCCACCGCGATCAGCTACCGCGGCATGACCGCGACCAAGGGCGTCCAGTACGCGCTGGTCGGGTTGCAACTGGCCGTACTGGTGCTCTTCGTGGCCCTGGCCATCGGCAAGGCGCGCACCGGCGACCTCCCCGGCTCCATCGACTTCTCCTGGAGCTGGCTCAACCCCTTCGCGGTGCGGTCCTTCGCCACCTTCACCGCCGGCCTCTCGCTGTCCATCTTCATGTTCTGGGGCTGGGACGCCTGTCTGACCGTCAACGAGGAGACCTCGGGCAGCGACCGCACGCCGGGCCGGGCCGCGCTGCTGGCCATGGTCGTACTCGTCGGCTCGTACCTGCTGACCGCCGTCGCCGCGCAGATGTACGCCGGCGTCGGGGACCGGGGCACCGGGCTCGGTAACCCCGACACCGCCGACAACGTCTTCGCCGCGCTCGCCGACCCGGTCCTCGGCTCGGCGCTCGGGGTGCTGCTGTTCGTGGCCGTCCTCGCCTCGGCCGCGGCCAGCCTGCAGACCACGTTCATCCCCGTGGCCCGCACCGTCCTCGCGATGAGCGCGTACCAGGCGCTACCGCCCGCCCTGGCCCGCGTCCACCCGCGCCACCGCACGCCGGCCGTGGCGACCGTGGCCGCCGGCGTGGCGACCGGCCTGTTCTACGCCGTGATGAGCCTGGTCAGCGAGAACGTGCTGATCGACACCATCTACGCCCTCGGCCTCATGATCTGCTTCTACTACTCCATCACCGCCTTCGCCTGCGCCTGGTACTTCCGCCACGACCTGCGCCGCTCCGCACGCGACCTGCTGTTCAAGGGCGTCGCCCCGGCCCTCGGTGGCCTGCTGCTCGCCGCCGTCTTCGGCAAGACGCTGTACGACATGGGCGACCCCTCCTACGGGAGCGGCAGCTCGCTCTTCGGGGTCGGCAGCGTCTTCGCCATCGGCGTCGGGCTGCTCCTGCTGGGGGCGGTGCTCATGGCCGTGATGCACCGCCGCAGCCCGGCCTTCTTCCGAGGCGAGGTCCTCACCCGCGCCACCCCGGCCCTGACCGTCCAGGACTGACCACACCCGACCGGGCGCGACCGGGCGCGACCGGTCCACGGCGGACGCCGCACCAAGCCGCCCCCGGCACGGCCCGCCGCGCCGGAGCCCCCGCCCGAGCACCGCACCCGAGCGCCGTGGCAACCCACCCCGCCGGAGCACCGCACCCGAGCGCCGTGGCGACCCACCGCACCCGAGCACCACGCCCGAGCACCACGCCCGACCGCCCCACCCGAGCGCCGCGCCGGAGGTCGGCCGCTCGTCAGTGGTCGCCGAGGAAGATCGGGTTGGTCATGGCCGCCATCGGGCCGGGGACGCCGGACGTGCCGCCGTCCGCCGGGGCGTGCCGGACCTCGGCCCGGACGTACGCGGCGTACGAGGGCGTGGTCTGCCACTCGACCGTGCCCGAGCCCGACGCGGGCGTGGCCGTCGCGAACAACTGGCCCTGGTCGGTGAGGAAGCGGATCGTGCCCTTGGCCGGGGCGCCCGATATCCGAAGCCGGACCGTGACCCGCTCGTCCCGGGCGGCCGACAGGCGGCCTCCTATGCCCGCGTGCCGCCCGCGCCCGCCGAGCGCCGTGAACGACAGGTCGATCGCCGCGGACTCCGCGATCCAGCTCCGCCCCGCCCTGATGCCGGCCAGGACGGCCGGCCGCGACAGGTCGTCGGCGAGCACCACCGTCTGCGGCAGGCCCACCGTCTGGCCCTCCCGGTGGGCGTCGCTGTTGCCCATCGCCGGGAGCCAGGGCCTGCCGCCACGGACCGCGGCGACCAGGGCGTTGTCCCACTCGGCGATCGACACGTCGTCCTCAAGGGTGAACGGCCCGTTCCACACCTCGACCGCGTCCGCGTCGTTGAAGCCGAACTTCCAGTTGCAGCCGACGCAGGACGCGTGCGGGTGGGCCGGCACGACCAGGCCGTCGGCCTGCCGGATCTTGCGGGCGAAGCGGCCGAACGCGTTGTCCCTGGCCCGGTAGCGCCAGTCCACGAAGGTGCCCGGGTCCACGCCGAGCGCCAGCACGTGTCCGTTGCGCGTGGTGACCTCCTCGCCGGTGAGGATCAGCAGGTCATCGCCCCACAGCCCGTCCCACGCGGCGTGCGCCGAGTGCGTGTTGTGCTCGGTGGTGGTGATGAAGTCGAGGCCGGCGGCGCGGGCGGCGGTCGCCACCTCGCGCGGGGTGCGCTTGCCGTCCGAGTGCACCGTGTGCAGGTGGCTGTCGCCCCGGTACCAGGCGCGCCCGCGCCCCTTGGCGCGCTGCGGCGGGTAGACCGGGCGCGGGGCGCGCCCGCGCGGGCCGTGCCGCAGGGTGATCGTCACCTCGTAGCGCAGGCCCTGCGGCGCGACGGTGTACGGGCCGAGCACGACGTGCCAGGTGCCGGCGCCCACCGGCCCCGGCAGATAGCCCGGCGTCGCGTCCTCCGCGCTGATGGTGAACTCCGTACGAGCCCCGCCGGACCAGCCACGGAAGCCGCGACCGCCCAGCTCGGTGCCGCGCTCGTCGAAGATGCCGATGTCGCAGGCGTTGCCCTGGGTGCCGGCGGGCACGGTGGGCCTGTCGTAGGAGTACGCGACGTGGATCTCGCGGACGCCGCTCGGCACCTCGATCGGCAGGTAGACGAAGTCCGGGGCGCCGGTCGGCAGTTCGCCGGTGACGCGCCGGCTCTGCTCGCCGCGCCCGTCCGCCGCCTGGGCGAAGGTCACGGTGGAGAGCGTGAGCGCGCTCGCCGCGCCGGTGGCGGCCGACGCCTTCAGCAGTGATCGACGGTCCATTTCCATCCCCCATCAGCGGCCCGCGCCCTGCCCGATCGCAGGTCGCCGTCACCCGTCCAACTGGCCCGCGCGGCGCCGGGCGACCAGCGCCCCGCGTGCCCGTGCCCCCATTCGCGCGACGGCGCACGAGACAGCCGCCACCGCCGGCCGAACGACCCCCTCGCGCCTCGCGGCCGGGTGCCGAACTGCCGTGTGACAACCGTTGTACGCGTCTGTGACAGAGGCGGAAAGCCCTGTGGATAACCCGATGACGGTGAGAGAACATACGGGCAGCAAGCCCAGCCGACGCGGAGGTAACCCCCGGCCATGCGTGTCTCCATCACCAGCATGCTCACCGACGAGACCATCGGCCCGCTCCGACTGGCGCGCGAGCTGGAAGAGCGCGGGTTCGCCGGGCTCTACCTGCCCGAACACACCCACATCCCGGTGGACGCCGCCTCGCGGCTGCCCTCCGGCGAGCCCACGCCGCGCGCGTACGGCCGCATTCTCGACCCGTTCGTGGCGCTCGGTCAGGCCGCTGCCGTCACCGAGCGGCTCGGCCTCGGCACCGGCGTCACCCTGGTCGCCCAGCACGACCCGATCGACCTCGCCAAGCAGGTCGCCACCCTCGACTTCCTCTCCGGCGGCCGGTTCACCCTGGGCCTCGGCTTCGGCTGGCACGTGGAGGAGGCCGCCAGCCACGGCGTCGGCTGGTCCACCCGGCGTGAGCTGGTACGCGACCGGATGGCCTTGATGCAGGCGCTCTGGGCGCCGGAGCCGACCGGCCACGAGGGGGAGTTCGGCTCCGTGCCGGCCAGCCACGCCCACCCCAAGCCGTCGCACGCGCCACGGGAGCGCGCGGGCGCGCCGCTGACCGGGCCGCGCACCCTGGTGGGCGGGGCGGCCGGGCCCAAGCTGTTCGCACACATCACCGAGTACGCCGACGGCTGGCTGCCGCTCGGCGGCAAGGGCCTCGTCGAGACCCTGCCGAAGCTGCGTCAGGCGTGGACGGAGGCGGGCCGCCCGGGCGAGCCCGAGGTGGTGCCGTACGGGGTGCTGCCCTCCGCCGGGAAGCTCGCGCACTTCGCTGACCTGGGCATCACCGAGGTCGTGTTGCAGACGCCGACCGGCGACGAGAACACCGTGTTGCGGGCGCTCGACGACTACGCGCAGTACCTGTGACCCCACCCGCCCCACGGCCGTCCCGCACCGCGCGGGGCGGTCGCGCGCGGCGTGCCCGGACCTGTGACATAGCCCGCAGCGATCTTCGGCGCCACTGTCAGGGGCCGCTCGTATCCTCAAGGAATGACGACGAGCGCAGAGGGACAGGACCCCGAACGACAGCCGCAGCGGTCGCGGCAGGCGCGGCAGTCGCACCCGGCCACGCCCGATCACACCCCCGCTGACCAGGCCGTACCGCGGCCGGCAGCGGGCACGGCACTCCCGGCCGGCGCGCCGGCGACCCCCGACGGGCCGCCCGCGCCGACCACTTCGGCCCCCACGGCCCCGCCGGCCGAAACCGCCTCGCCCACCCCCGCCGCCCCGGCTGCCTCGCCCACCCCCGCCGTCCCACTGCCCACGCCGGCCGTCCCCTCCGCCGCGCCCACCGCCAACGCCATGCGCCGCGCCCTGCGCCGGGCGCGCGACGGGGTGGCCCTCGACGTCGGCGAGGCCGCGGTGCTGCTCCAGGCGCGCGGCGCCGACCTGGACGACCTGTGCGCGTCCGCCGCGCGGGTGCGCGACGCGGGCCTGGCCGCCGCCGGCCGGCCCGGCGTCATCACGTACTCGCGCAGCGTCTTCATCCCCCTCACCCGGCTGTGCCGGGACAAGTGCCACTACTGCACCTTCGCCACCGTCCCGGGCAAGCTGCGCCGCGCCGGCCACGGGATGTACATGTCGCCGGACGAGGTGCTCGCCATCGCCCGCCGTGGCGCCGAGATGGGCTGCAAGGAAGCGCTGATCACGCTCGGCGACAAGCCCGAGGACCGCTGGCCCGAGGCGCGCGAGTGGCTGGAGGCCGAGGGGTATGACGACACCATCTCCTACGTGCGCGCCATGGCCATCCGCGTCCTGGAGGAGACCGGGCTGCTGCCGCACCTCAACCCCGGGGTCATGACCTGGACGGACTTCCAGCGGCTCAAGCCGGTCGCCCCGTCCATGGGGATGATGCTGGAGACCACGGCCGAGCGGCTGTGGAGCGAGCCGGGCCAGCCGCACTACGGCTCGCCCGACAAGGAGCCGGCCGTGCGGCTGCGGGTCCTGGAGGACGCGGGCCGCAGCTCGGTGCCGTTCACCAGCGGGTTGCTGATCGGCATCGGCGAGACGCCCGAGGAGCGCGCGGAGTCGCTGTTCGCGCTGCGCCGCGTCGCCCGCGCCTACCACGGCATCCAGGAACTCATCATCCAGAACTTCCGGGCCAAGCCCGACACGGCGATGCGCGCCGCGCCGGACGCGGAGTTGGACGACCTGGTCGCCACCGTCGCCGTAGCCCGGCACATCCTCGGCCCGTCCGTGAACCTCCAGGCCCCGCCCAACCTGGTGGACGGCGACGTCACGCAGCCGGCGGCCGGTGGCGCGTACGCGCGGCTGATCGGCGCGGGCATCGACGACTGGGGTGGCGTCTCGCCGCTCACGCCCGACCACGTCAACCCCGAGCGCCCCTGGCCGCAGATCGACGCGCTCGCCGAGCACAGCGCCGCCGCCGGCTTCGAGCTGCGCGAACGGCTCGCGGTCTACCCGGAGTTCGTCCAGCGCGGCGAGCCCTGGCTCGACCCCCGGCTGCTCCCACACGTCGGCGCGCTCGCCGACCCCGAGACCGGCCTGGCCCGCGCCGAGGCCCTGCCCACCGGGCTGCCGTGGCAGGAGCCCGACGAGGGCTTCGCGCTGCCCACCACCGGCACGGGCCGCACCGAACTGCACCGCACCATCGACACCGAGGGCCGCACGGGCGACCGACGCGCCGACTTCGACCACGTCTACGGCGACTGGGACGCGCTGCGCGAGGCGGCGGCCCCCGGCATGGTGCCCTCGCGGATCGACGGCGACGTGCGGGCCGCGCTGGCCGTGGCCGCCGACGACCCGACCCGGCTCACCGACGACGAGGCGCTGACGCTGCTGCACGCGGACGGGGACGCGCTGGACGCGCTGTGCCGGGTGGCGGACGACCTGCGCCGCTCGGTGGTCGGCGACGACGTCACGTACATCGTCACGCGCAACATCAACTTCACCAACGTCTGCTACACCGGCTGCCGCTTCTGCGCCTTCGCCCAGCGCCGCACGGACGCCGACGCCTACACCCTCTCCCTGTCCCAGGTCGCCGACCGCGCCGAGCAGGCGTGGGAGGTGGGCGCGGTGGAGGTGTGCATGCAGGGCGGCATCCACCCGGACCTGCCGGGCACCGCCTACTTCGACATCGCCCGGGCGGTCAAGGAACGCGTGCCGGGCATGCACGTGCACGCGTTCTCGCCGATGGAGGTCGTCAACGGCGCCTCGCGCACCGGCCTGTCCATCCGCGAGTGGCTGACCGCCGCGCGCGAGGCGGGGCTCGACTCCATCCCGGGCACGGCGGCCGAGATCCTCGACGACGAGGTGCGCTGGGTGCTCACCAAGGGCAAGCTGCCCACGGCCACCTGGGTCGAGGTCGTCTCCACCGCGCACGAGCTGGGCATGCGCTCCTCGTCCACGATGATGTACGGGCACGTGGACCAGCCCCGGCACTGGCTCGGCCACTTCCGCACGCTCGCCGGCATGCAGCGGGCCGCCCTGGAGAAGGGCGCCCCGGGCTTCACGGAGTTCGTGACCCTGCCCTTCATCCACACCAACGCCCCGGTCTACCTGGCCGGCATCGCCCGCCCCGGCCCCACCACCCGCGACAACCGGGCGGTCACGGCGATGGCCCGGCTGCTGCTGCACCCGTACATCCCCAACATCCAGACGAGCTGGGTCAAGCTGGGCACCGAGGGGGCGGCCGAGATGCTGCGCTCGGGCGCCAACGACCTGGGGGGCACGCTGATGGAGGAGACCATCTCCCGGATGGCGGGCTCGGGTTACGGCTCGTACCGCTCCATCCAGGACCTGGTCGCCATAGCGGAGGCGGCGGGCCGCCCGGCGCGGCCAAGGACGACGACGTACGGCCAGGTCCCGGCGGAGCGGCAGGCCGCGGCGCTGGCGTCGGACGGCCACCTGCCGGAGCTGCTGCCGGTGCTGGAGGACGGCGCGGTGTGAACCCCCCGACGGACCAGGCGGACCGGACGGACCAGGCGGACCAGGCGGACCGGACGGCCCCGACCGATCCGACGAGCCCGACCGAAGCGGGCACGGGAAGTCGGGTCCGTGGGGGTGCGGCCTTCCTAGCGTGGTGGGCGTAAGGGAAGGAGACCGAGGTGCTGGACCGGCTGAACCAGGCCCTGGAACACATCGAGGCGCACCTCGACCAACGGATCGAGATGGCCGACCTGGCGCGGATCGCGGTGACGTCGGAGTACCACTTCCGGCGGCTGTTCTCCGCGCTGGCCGGGATGCCGCTGTCGGAGTACGTCCGGCGCAGGCGGCTGACCGTCGCGGGCGCCGAGGTGCTCGCCGGCGAGCGGACGCTCCTGGAGATCGCGGTGCGCTACGGCTACGGCTCGGGGGAGGCGTTCGCGCGGGCCTTCCGGGCCGTGCACGGCGTGGGCCCGGGCGAGGCGCGGCGCGATGGCGCGCCGCTGTGTTCGCAGCCTCGGATCTCCTTCCGGCTGACCGTCGAAGGGAGTAGCAGCATGCGATACCGAGTGGTGGAGAAGGAGCGGTTCCACGTCGTGGGCAGGAAGGCCCGGGTGCCGCTCGTCCACGAGGGCGCGAACCCGGCGATCGCGGAGTTCATCCGCGGCATCGACCGAAAGACGCTGGGGCGTATCACCGCCCTGTCCGACCAGGAGCCGCGCGGCGTGGTCGGGGTCAGCCACAACCTCGACCCGAGCCGGGCCGAGGGGACGGAGCTGGACTACTACCACGCCGTCGTGACCGGGGCCGACGCCCCCGCTGACCTGGACGTGTTGGAGGTGCCGGCCGGCACCTGGGCCGTGTTCGACAGCGAGGGTCCGTTCCCGCTGACGCTCCAGCACCTGTGGCGGGACGTGTTCACCCAGTGGTTCCCGTCCAACCCGTACCAGAGCAGGCCGGGGCCCGAGATCCTGCGGACCCACCTGTCGGAGGACGGGACGCGGGCCGAGGCGGAGCTGTGGATTCCGGTGGAGCGCGTCCGGAGTTGACCGGGCGGGGGCGGGGGCGGGGGCGCGGGTGCGGGTGCGGGTGCGGGTGCGAGGAGGGCAGCGGGCGGACGGGTGTTGAACCAGCCCGCTCACCCGGCCCCGCCAGCCCGCTCACCCGGCCCCGCCAACCCGCCGCCCCGCCGCCCCGCCAACCCGCCGACCCGTCGGCTCAGGACCGACAGGGCACGCGGTGGGCGCCGGTGGGTGGCTCGTCCTTGATGAGGCCGTCGAAGCCACGGGAGCGGTGCTGGCGGCAGGCCGGGCCGGCCCGCACCGAGCCCGCGTAGTCCACGGCGAAGACCGCCTTGCCCTCCTTGATGAACGGCAACAGCTCGTCGCACTCGTCGAACTGCGCGCACTCCTCGGGTAGCGCCCAGTCGAAGGCATCGACCAGCCGGGCGGCCGAGCCCGGCTGGTCGTGGCCGTTCTTCAGACCCACGGACAGGCCGCGCCGGTGGGCCTGTTCGGCGACCTCGCGGTACCAGGAGAGCTGGTCCTCCAGCGTGATCGGGAACCCGGGGTCGTTGTCGACCGGATTGTTCTGGTCGGGCTCCACGCCGTCGCACCCCATCCGCCGGGCGAGGTCGAACCGGGCCCAGACGGCGTCGGCGAACAGGTGCCGCCGCGACCGCCGGATGTCCAGCCACCGCTCGCCCTCCCACCCGGTGTCCCAGCCGATCACGGAACCCGCGGCGGGCCGCCGCGGCCGGTTCGGCGGCCCGCCCTCGGCGGCGGCGCGGTGGCCGGGGAAGCGGTGGGCGTCGGGCCGGTAGTCCTCGTACGCGCCGGTGTCGACGTAGCAGATGACGATCGGACGCGGCGTACGGGCGTGCAGGGTGGCGATCTTCCCGGCGAGCGTGCCGGCCGGTACGGGGATCACCTCGCCGTCCGGGTAGCGCAGTTCGGACCCGGCGGGCGCGAGGTCGAACAGGTCGAGGTCGTACATCTGCCGGGGCGCCGACAGGTCGTACGGCTCGCTGATCTGCCAGTCCCAGTCGGCCGCGGCGCCCGGCCGGGGGCGCCACCAGTCGCCGGTGGCGGGCTCACGGGTCGCCCCGCCGGTGGGCTCGCGCGCCTCCGCGGACGGCTCGGCCCTGTCGCGCGCCCCCTGTGATCGCTGCGCGCGCCCGCTCTCACCGCAACCCGCCAGAACGGACGCGACCAACACCAGCGCGACCGCCAACCCGCCCACCCTCATGAACTCCCCCTGCCCCCGTGCGTCCCCCGGAGCGCGACGTTCCCGGCCGCGCCCCGCACGGGGTGATGCTAGGTGGCCCGGCGTGGCGCGACGGGCCGCGCTGCTCGCCTCTCGGACAGGTGCCGGAATGGCCGGACGCGCCCCGGTACGGGCCGGCGCGGGGCCGCGCACCTTTAGGGGGCCGCTCGGCGGGCGGGTGGTTCGATGTGGGCGAAGGCGGGCCGCGGCGGTCGGTTCGGCGGCGTCGGCGAGGGGGTGTGGTGCTCCGCGCGGGGCGTCGCGATGATGTGGTTCACATTCGGCGACGGGCCGGAAGCGATCATTCATGGTCCATTACAGTGCTGAACCAGTTTGGGTGCTGCGCGAAGAGCCATAGAAACGAACGGAAAGGGGCGAGGTCGTGACCGCATCTGCCCGTGCGGCGTCCGCGATGTGGGGCCGCGCCGAGCAGCAGGACTTCCGTAGTCGGGTCCGCGGTTGTCTGCTCGGCGGCGCGATCGGCGACGCCCTGGGCGCCGGCATCGAGTTCGACTCGCTGGCCGCCATCCGCGAGGCGCACGGGCCCGACGGCGTCACGGACCTCGTCCCGGCCTACGGCCGGCGCGGCAGCGTCACCGACGACACCCAGATGACGCTGTTCACCGTGGACGGGCTGATCCGCGCCCAGGTCAGACGCGACACCGGCGCCTGGCACCCACCCACCGACGTGTACGCGGCCCACCGCCGCTGGTACGCCACCCAGCACGACTGGGGACCCGACGAGCGCAACCACAACGACGGCTGGCTCGCCCGCGAGGAGTGGCTGTACGCGCAGCGCGCCCCCGGCCGGGCCTGCCTGTCCGGCCTGGCCGACGGCCCGATGGGCACCCTGGACGCGCCGAAGAACCCCGACTCCAAGGGGTGCGGCGCGGTGATGCGTTCCGCGCCGTTCGGGCTGCTCGTCGGCTGGGAGCCGCAACTCGTCTTCCAACTCGCTATCGAGTGCGCCGCGCAGAGCCACGGCCACCCCACCGGCTACCTCGCGGCGGGCGCGTTCGCCCTCATCGTGCACGGCCTCGCGCGCGGCGAGGCGCTGGACGGCGCCGTACAGCGCTCGCTGGCCATGCTCGCCACCCGGCCCGGCCACGAGGAGACCTCCGACGCGCTCAAGCACGCGCTCGGCGCCGTACGCCAGGGGCTGCCGACGGCCGAGCGGGTCGAGTCCCTGGGGGAGGGGTGGACGGCCGAGGAGGCGCTGGCGATGGGCGTGTACTGCGCGCTGGTCGCCGAGGACATCCGGCACGGCCTGCTGCTCGCGGTCAACCACGGCGGCGACAGCGACTCCACCGGCTCCATCTGCGGCAACCTGCTCGGCGCCCTGCACGGCGAGACGGCCCTGCCGCCCGGCTGGCTGGCCGAGTTGGAGGGCCGCGGCACGATCCTGGAGCTGGCCGACGACTTCGCCATGGAGATGACCCAGGGCCCCGCCCTGCACACCCCGGCCAAGTCGTCCCCCGCCTGGCTGGCCCGCTACCCGCGGGGTTGAGCGGCGCGCGAGCCCCGTGGGTCGGAGACGCGCGAGCCCCGGCGATGGGGAGGCACGAGCGCCCCGCAGTTGAGAGGCGCCGCGCGCGAGCGCGCTACCGCAGGCCCTTGGCCAGCCGCTTCAGGCCGTCGGCTATCTCGTCCGGGGTGTGCGTCACGAACGAGAGCCGCAGCGTGGTCGGGTCGGGCTCGCCCGAGTAGAACGGGGCGCCCGGCACGTACGCCACGTCGTGCGTGACCACCTCGCGCAGCGCCTCGGTGGCGTTCCGACCGGCGGGCAGCGCGGCCCAGACGAACATGCCGCCCTGCGGCCGGTTCCACCGCGAGCCGGCGGGGAGCGCGTCCGGCAGCCCGGCGATGAGCGCGTCCCGGCGCTCGCGGTAGGCGCCGCGGACCCGGGCGAGGTGCGCGTCGAGGTCGTTGTCGGCGAGGTAGCGGGCGGCGGCGAGTTGGTTGACGGTCGGCGTGTGCAGGTCGGCCGCCTGCTTGGCCACGTTGCAGGCGCGCAGCAGCGGCGCCGGCGCGCGCAGCAGGCCAAGGCGCAACCCGGGCGCCATGATCTTGGAGTAGCTGCTGATCAGCGCCGTGCGGTCGGCGGCGCCCGCGTCCTGCGCGAAGGCGGCGATCCACGGCACCGGCTCGCCCTCGAAGCGCAGTTCGCCGTACGGGTCGTCCTCGACCACCCACAGCCCGCGCCGCGCGGCGACCTCGGCGACGGCCCGGCGCCGGGCGGCGCTCAGGGTGCGGCCGGTGGGGTTCTGGAAGGTGGGCACGGTGTAGAGCAGCTTCGGCCGCTCCCGTACGACGGCCGCCTCCACGGCCGCCGGGTCCAGACCCTCCTCGTCCCCGGGGACCGCGACGACCCGCGCCCCGGCGAGCCCGAAGCACTGGAGCGCCGCAAGGTAGCACGGCTCCTCCACCAGGACCACGTCGCCGGGGTCGAGCAGGGCGCTGGCGACCAGCGTCAGGGCCTGTTGCGAGCCGGTGGTGACCAACAGGTCGGCGGGGTCGGTCGGCAGGCCGCGCGCCGTCAGCCGCGCGGCAGCCGCCGCGCGCAGTCCGGGGTCGCCCTCGGTGGTGGAGTACTGCAGCGCGCGCCGCGGCTCCTCGTCGAGTACGCGGCGGAAGGCGGCGGCGATGCCGTCGGTGTCGAAGAGTTCCGGCGCGGGCAGGCCACCCGCGAACGAGATGACCTCCGGCCGGGCGGTGAGCCGCAGGATCTCCCGCACCGGCGAACCGGCGACCGAGCCGACCCGGGCGGCGAGGCTGGGGGTGTTGGCGCGCATCGACTGCTCCTTGTCTCCCGGGTGCAGTCTACGGAGTAGATGGCCAGGTCAACCATCTGCGTGCACGCCCGTGCGCGGACCAACGCACCGACCGATGTGCGCATATGGGCGGGTATATGGGGGCATGGTCGCCGGTTGCCGGGAGCGGTGTTCGGCGGTGGTGTTTCGGCCGTGCTGTTCGGCGTCGGTGGCGCGCGGAGGGGAAGGCGGCGCGGCAGCGGGCGACGCGGGGGGCGAACGGCGGCCGGGGAGAGGCGATGTGGGGTCGCCCCTCCCGACGGTGACGGGGTGGCAGGGGGTGGCGGACGGCGGCGAGCCCCCTCGGCAGGGACGGCGACCGGTCGAGAGGGCTCGTGTCGACGGCGCGTCAGCGAGTGCGACGCGTCGCCGCCGTACAGAAGAACTCCGAGGTCACAGGCGTGGATCTCGGATGGTGCGACTGGTGCGACGACCCCCCGCGGCGAGCTGCGGCTCACACGGTCTCGTAGCGGCTCGTGGGGATCGTGGTGGAGCCGAACCGGTCAGGAGAGCTGTGGAACGGACCGGGACGGTTCCTGGCGTGGTCAGCGCGCTGACCGCTCGACGCGGCCGGGTGGGCGCTGCCGGGAACTGCTCTGTGGCGCGGGCGGCCGGTGGGTCAGGCCCCCTTGAAAGCACCGTCGTTGACGCCCGCGATAAAGCTGTTCCACGACTCCGGGGAGAACGCCAGGGAGGGGCCGCTCGGGTCCTTGGAGTCGCGCACCGCGATAACCTCGGTGGCCGGAGACGCCACTTCCACGCACGCGCCGTTGCCTCCGGAGTGCGTGGACTTCTGCCAGGCGTGGGTTTCCCCGCGTCGAATAGCCATGTTTACTCCGATGTGTTTGCCGGATGGTTCTCGCCACCATTCGGGCGACGCGCTCGACGCTACTCGCCTCCCTCGCCAGGGGAATGGGGCGTTCACTCGACCGGATGGCACATTCCCTGGCGCCCTTCCACGCGTGGGGCGCGACGGTGTAGCCTCCCTCCCCGCGTCGGAGCGCCGGAGTCGGTAGGGCTCAACGGGACGCGCGGGGAACGGAGTTCGGCCCGCGCTGGCGCCGCGAGCGGTGGCGGACCCGCGTGTGGGTCGCCGGGCGGGGCCGGTTGCCGGGCCGACGGGGAATGCCGTATCCAGCGCGTGCCGAAAAGGACATCGGGCGCGGCGGTCTACTTCCCGGATTCGTGGTTCCGCGCGTGTTCCCGGGCAACCTTCGCGATGAACTCGCGGGTCTGGTCCACATTGAGCGCCTGGGCCCGCAGGTGCTCGTACATCATGCTGTAGCTCTGCACGTCGGAAAGCTTCTCCAGATACAGGTCGCTGGTGACGCCCTCCAGGTAGACCACGCTGGTGTCGGACTCGTCGGAGAATTCCAGAATGGAGAACTGGCCGCTCATGCCCGGGTGCGAGCCCAGGTCGAACGGCAGCGCCTGCACGGTCACGTGCGGCTCGTGGCTCATGCGAATCAGGTACTCCAACTGCTCCGCCATGACGCGCGAGTTGCCCACCAGGCGGCGCAGCGCCGACTCGTCCACCACCGCCCACAGGCGCAGTGGGCTGAGCGGGTCCGTGATCCGCTCCTGTCGGCGCATGCGCACCTGGACCCGCTGCGCGAGTTGCTCCGCCGTGCCCTCCGGGATCGCCCCGCCGATGACCGCCTCGGCGTACTGCGGGGTCTGGAGCAGCCCCGGAACCACCTGGGACTCGAAAACGCGCAGCGAGGCCGCGTCGTTCTCGAAGCCGATGTAGACGCTGTACGGAACGTCGCCGAACGCGTTCCACCAGCCCTGCTGCCGCGAGTCCTTGGCCATTTGCATCAGCGACTCGACCAGGCGCTTGTCCTCGACCCGGTACGTGCGGCACAGGTCGCGCACATCGCGCTGGCTGATGCTGCGGCGGCCGTTCTCCAGTCGGCTGATCTTCGACTGGGAGACCATCAGCTCCTCGGCCACCTCCTCCGCCGTCATGCCCTTCTCCTGGCGGAGCCTGCGCAGTTCCTGGCCCAACCGGCGTCGCCTGACCGTGGGGCCCACACTGGATGTCACGGGAAGTGCACCTCCGGGTTCACTCTGCTGCCCGTTGCTGGGACCGTCTCCGTACGTACGGAGACCACTGCCGTTCAGCAGCCTGCCATCCCTGATCGGGGCGGCGCTGGAAAATGCACACAGAGGGTCTTGATGTGGCCACGTTCGGCGATGCGCGGGCGGTCCGCCGGCGCGCGGGCGGGCGCGCGGGGCGGCGGAACGGCCGTACGTCACGGTGACCGTCCCCCACCCCGCGCGCTTTCAGCGGCTCCCGAACCGGTCAGTGGACCGCGGCGCGGTGCGCCCCGGCGAAGCGTGCTCGGCACGCCGCCCGGGCGGTGCTGGTGTGGTGCCGGTGGTGCCAGTGGCACCCAAGTGCCGTGCGGTGGCGGGGCGGCGCCGGTGGCGTCGCCCGTACCGCGCGGCACGGGTGGAGATGTCGTGCGGATGGTGCGAGCGGTGCCGAGCGTCTGCTCGGCACCGCGGGCCGTACGGTCCTGCGCGAAGCACCGCTCGGAAGCGGTGCTCGTGGTGCTGATGGTGCTCTGGTTGTTCGTGGTGCTGGCTGAATGTTGCTGGTGGTGCCTGATGTTGCTGGTGGTGCTGGGCTGGGCCCATGGTGCGTGGCGTCATGCCGGCCGAAGGGACGCCGTGGGGCGGTGGGTCGGCCGGCAGCGCGTCGGCTGGCGATGTGCCGGCCGGGCAGCGTCCTGCGCGGCAGCACATCGATGAAACGGTTTTTCCTCGCGCGTGACGCCGGACCCTCGTCAGCGGGCGCCGACGCGGGCCATGTTCCCGCTGGCGGACGCCGACTGCGCCGGAACGCCCGCCGCGGCCTCCGCCGTCGGCCGGGCCCCGGCGACCTGCCGGCCAGTGGCCGGTGCTCGCCTTGGCTGAGCGGCGACGCCGTTCTGTACGTCCATCACGGCGTGCGCCACGAGCCCGCCCATCGGGTCGTGCCTGATCAGGTCCCGGAGCCGGGAGCGCGATGAACGCCCCTCGTTCCCCGGGTAGAGGTGCTTGCCGAGCCCGACCGCGTGGGCCAGGGCGGCAAGCGCCGCGGTCCGCGGGTCCGGCGGTACACCGGTGCGGATCGCGTTATCGAGTCGGGCCCTGATCTCCCGGCTGATCGCCGTCTCCGTCGCTTGGTAGCGCGTCGTCGGCAGCACCCCACACATCTGACCCGCCACGGCATGCACCATGCCGCACCGCTCCAGGTGCGTGAGATACGTCTGGCGCAGCCCCAGTCGGGGCCCGCCGATCCAGTGGACGGCGCGCACCGGACTGCCGCGTCGGCGCAGCAGTTCGAGCGCGGAGTCCAACGTCGGATCTCCGGTCGGCCGTGGTAGCACCACGGCTATACGATCCCCATCTGGGGCTATCCGTCCTGCCAGAGCCAGCTCTACTAGCTGGGCCCCGGCAAGGCCGAGGTCAAGCGACTGCGGCTGCGCTGTGGTGCCCGTGGCCGGGTCCAAAGCGAGCAGCAGAAGCTCCTCCGGAATTGTTCTGCGGCTCCTGCCCATCCATGCCTCCCCGCGTGGATGAATGACAGGGTGACCCCTCTCACATTGGTCTGTCGAGAGCGCGTGGGCACTTCGAGCGGGAACCGGTAGGTATGTCGTTCTCGTCTAGCAGGTGGGCGACGCCCCTTGGCGGAGCGGCCGTGCTGGCGCGCCGCGGCGACACAGGACACTGGATAGACGGTTGGGCGGCGGGGCGCGGTGCCACGGGCAGTGGTGCGTCCCGCGCAACGTATTTCGAGGAGGCATCGGTGGCGGGCGAGTCCCCCGACAGGTCAGAGCAGCGAAAGTCATCGGGGGAGACCATCAGGGGCGAACGTGACCCGCGGCTCACCGACCGGCGCGAAGCGGAGGAGACTCCGGGCTCCGCTCCGGCGCGCGAGGGCGCCGCACGGACGGCCGCCAGGGCGCCGGGCGTGAACGGCCGCGCGGAGGCGCCTGGTGGGGCCTCCAGGCCCTCCTCGGGCGCCTCGGAGCGCTCGGGTGGGCCCGAGCGTCGGTCCGGCGGCGACGGCGCCGAGCGCGGCGCCTCCGGCGTTCCGGCGCGTCGCGGCGGCGCGACCGGGGCCCGGGCGGACGCGGAACCGGAATCCGACCAGCGCGAGCCCGCGGGCCGCGAGCGGTCCGGTGACCAGGCGACGGCCGTCTTCACGGCGATACGTCGCACCCCCGGCCAGGCGTCGGACGAGCCCGGCACGTCGAGCGACCCGGGTGGGAACGCGGGCAGGGCCACGGCGGGCGCCGCCGGCTCCGGCGGCCCGGCCAAGGTTCGCGACAGCGAATCGGACGCGGCGGACGAGGGCGCCGGCGGCGCGCGGGACGAGGCGGACGACGACGGTACGTCGGGCTCGGCCGCCGACGGCGAGGACCGGGTGACCACCGTGCTGCGCACCGGCCCGTTGCCGACGCGGCCCGGCGCCGACCGGTCCGCGACGGACGCGGCGCCCGCCGACGACGGCGCCACGGACGGGAACGCGGACGCGGACGGAGAAGGGGACGAGGGGGCGGACGGCGGTTCCGCCGCCGCTTCCGTTTCCCACACCTCCGACTCCACGTCGGCCCCTTCCTCGGCGTCGGATGCCGAGGCGGACGACGCCGACGCGTCGGCGTCGTCCGTGACGGGCGACGGGCCGGCCGTGCCGGTCGGCGACGCTCGGCTGCGGGCCGCCGTCGCCGCCTGGGTGGCCAAGGCGGGTCCCGACGACCGGGAGGAAGCGCCAGGTGACGGCCGGTCGGAGGCCGGCGCCCGTACCGACTCCGCCGCCCCCGCCGGTGGGGCCGGCACCGCCGATCGCGGCAAGGGCAAGGGCGGCGACAAGGGCAAGGGCGAGTCGGTGGCGACCCCGGCCGGGGCGGGAGCCGCCGCGAGCGGCTCGGCGGCCGACGCGTCGTCCTCCGCGTCCGACGACGATTCCGTATCGGGTTCCGCATCCGGCTCCGGCGGCGTCCCCGGGACGCCCGCCGACCGTGCCACGGCCGTGTTCGGCGCGGTGCACGGCGCCGCTGCGGCCCGCGCGACCCGCGACGGCGCGAGCGACGGCGGCGGGACCAAGCCGAGCGGCGGCAAGGGCAGCGGGACCACGGCCAGCGACGGCGAGGCCGCCGGCGGCAAGAGCGACGGCGGCAAGAACGGCAAGAACGACAAGGACGACAGCGCCAAGGCCACCGGGGCTGACGGGGCCTCCGGGGCTGACGGGGCCGGCCGTACCGATGCGACCGGCCGGGCCGCCGCTTCGGTGGACACCCCCACCTCCGTGTTCGGCACCCTCCGACCCAGGGAAGCCGGCGACGCGCCGGCCGGCGAGCGCGCCGGCGCCCGCCCCGGCAAGGGCGAGGACAAGGCCGAGAGCAAGGACGAGGGCAAGACCGCGGGCAAGGACGCCGCGTACGAGGCCAAGGGCAAGGGCGCGGGCAAGGGCGTGGGCCCGGCGGGTGATGCCGTCGACCGCCCGACGACCGCGTTCAAGGCGCTGCGCCCCTCCGACCTGCCGCGCGACGCCGGCGCCACGGCGGGCGGCAAGGGCAAGGGCGCGGGACGAGGCCAGGAGCCGGCGAGCGCCGAGCGGACCAGCCAGTTCGTGCCGCTGAAGTCCGCCGACGAGCGGCCGGCGAAGCCGGCGGCCGGCGCGCGGCCCGCCGCCGCGGCCGGCGCTGGAACACCGCCCGTGACCGAGCGCACGGCGCAGCAGCCCGTGCTGGACCTGCCGGCCGGCGCGGCCACCGGCGCCACGGCCAAGGGCGCCACGTCGACCGGCGAGTCCGAGCGGCCCGCCGGCCCGCCGGCGCCGCTCGACCTGTTGGCGCAGCTCACCAACACGCCGCCGCCCAAGCCGACGCTGACCCGGACCATCGTGCGCCGGGTGAAGATCTGGACGCCGGTGGTGCTGGTCCTCGCGATCCTCTTCGGGGTCGCGCAGTCGCTGCGTCCGCTGCCGACGCCCGAGCTGAAGCTCACCGCGAACAGTTCCTTCTCCTTCGACGGCGCCAAGCCGACGATGCCGTGGCCCGGCAAGGGGCAGGCCGTCGTGGACGTCGAGGGGCTCGGCAGCCTGGGCGCGTACGGGGAGCAGAAGCCCGCTCCGATAGCGAGCGTGGCGAAGGTGATGACCGCGTACGTGATCATGCGGGACCACCCGATGAAGGCGGGCACCGACGGGCCCAAGATCAAGATCGACGCCAAGGCGGCGGCCGACGCCGGGAAGGACGCGGATGGCGAGTCCGTCGTCAAGGTGGACGAGGGTGCGCAGATCACCCAGCGGGAGGCGATCGAGAGCATCATGATCGCTTCCGCGAACAACATCGCGCGGCTCCTCGCCCGCTGGGACGCCGGGTCGGAGGCCGCGTTCGTCGCGAAGATGAACGAGGCCGCCAAGGACCTGGGGATGAAGAACACCACGTACACCGACCCCAGCGGCCTGAACGCGACCACCGTCAGCACCGCCGTCGACCAGGTGAAGCTGGCCAAGAAGGCGATGGACGACCCGGTCTTCCGGGAGGTCGTCAAGATGCCGAACTACGAGGACAGCCGCGGCGACGTGCACGGCAACTGGAACCACCTGGTGCCGTTCAACGGCGTGGTGGGCATCAAGACCGGCACCACCACGAAGGCCGGCGGCAACCTGGTCTTCGCGGCCGAGAAGAAGATCGGCGGCACCACGCAGCTGATCATCGGCGCGGTGCTCTCGCAGCCGCCGGCCGAGCGTGACAACTCGATCCTGACCGGCGCCCTGGACGCCAGCAAGAAGCTGATCCTCAAGGCGCAGGACACCCTGCGGGCGCACAAGGTGGTCAAGAAGGGCGACGTGGTCGGCGAGGTGGACGACGGTCTCGGCGGCAAGACGCCGGTCGTCGCGGTCAAGGACGTGACCGCGGTGGGCTGGCCCGGCCTGACGGTGAACCTGGACCTGACGGACGGCGGCAAGAAGCTGCCGCACACGCAGGACGCGGGCACCGAGATCGGCACCCTCACCGTGGGTCAGGGCCCGGGACAGGTGAAGGTCCCGGTCGCGCTGGGCGAGGACCTCGCCGAGCCGTCCTTCGGTACGAAGCTGCTCCGCGTCACCTGACCGGCCCGTTCTGACCCGCCACCCGCGGGGTCAGCACACAGGCCGCGCGGCGCCCCGGCCACGCCGCCCGCTCCCGGCGGGCGGCGTGGCCGTGCCCGGCCGGGCCGCCCGCCGGGCAGGGACTCGCGTCGTACGCCCGCGCCGGCGCACGACGCCCGGAACGTGCCCGCCCGGTGCGCGTGCCGTGCGCGGCCGGTGACCGACCCGCGTGCGGGGGCGCCCGGACGCGGTGACCTTACGCACAGCCGGACGGTGAAGAGTCGGCGAAAGCCGAGGTCACGCGCCGATCCGGGAAGAGCAGGGGGTGCGGTCGTGCTAGCGTCGCCACGGTCCGACCGGGCCTGTCATCGCACGCGCCCCATCGCGGACCAGCGCGAGACCATCGGGTGGCAGACCAGCCCGAAGAGCGCTGAAGATGGGGGATGACCCTCGGGGCAGACGGGGAGAGCTGCAGTGACCACCGTTGATCCGGCGCGGACGGACCAGGAAGACGCGAGCGCCACGGGACAGATACGCGTACCCGCACAGCGGCGGTCGGGGGAGGGCGAAGGCGGCTCGGTCGACACCCTGGAGCGGCCAGGCATGCTTCGCCGAATCGCCCTCGCGCTCTGGCGACCCGTTCCCGCCGCGCTGATCTTCGCCGGCCTGCTGCACCTGGTGTGGGTGCTGGTGGTGGCCAACAGCGGCGGTGACATGGCCGCGCAGGACGCGTGGGCCGAGTTCGCCCTCCAGCACCCCGGCTCGGCGTACAACCTGGCCTGGTACGGGGGCATGCACCCCGTCTCGTACAGCGTGATCTCGCCCTATCTGATGGCCGTGCTCGGGGTCCGCACCACGATGGTGATAGCGGGCACGCTCTCCGCGGGGCTCGTGGCGCTGCTCCTGGTGCGCAGCCGCGCGGTGAGCAGGCCGATGTGGCCCGCGCTGTACGCGGCGTTCGCGCTGGTCTGCAACGCGATATCGGGGCGCGTGACGTTCGGGCT
Organism: Streptomyces buecherae; assembly: GCF_014295035.1. GTDB lineage: Bacteria > Actinomycetota > Actinomycetes > Streptomycetales > Streptomycetaceae > Streptomyces > Streptomyces youssoufiensis. The sequence goes on along the minus strand of NZ_CP060404.1, from coordinate 3,345,392 downwards.
CGGCACGATGTTCGGGCTCGGCGCGCTCGCCGTGATCTTCGCCTGGCCGACCCGGTGGCGCTCCACGCGGGCCCTGCACCGGGTCGTTCGCTGGCTGCTGGCCGCGCTGCTGGCGGCCCTGGCGACCATGGGCAGCCCGGTGGCCGGCCTGTTCGTGGGCATCGTGGCGGCGGCCCTGTGGCTGACCAAGCGGCGCTGGGCGGCCTACGCGCTCGGGGTCACGCCCACCATCGTGGTGGCCCTGTCCTGGTGGCTGTTCCCGTTCTCCGGCGAGCAGCCGATGACCTTCCCGTCGACGATCCTGCCGCTGCTGTCCGGCATCGGCGCCGTCGTGTTCTGCCCGAAGAGCTGGCGCACGGTGCGCTTCGTCGGCGGCCTGTACTCGCTCGCCGTCCTCCTCACCTGGCTGATCCCCTCGCAGATCGGCAGCAACATCACCCGGCTCGGCATGCTGTTCGGCGGCGTGGTGCTGGTCGCCGCGCTGTCGGAGTACACCCGGCCCCGCCGGGCGGAGCTGCTGCGCGCCGGCCGGCAGTGGACGGCGCTGGTGACCGCGCTGGTGGCCCTCACCGTGTGGCAGGGCTTCAAGTCGGGTGACGACATCGTCAACACGACCCCGTCCGCCGCCTGGGCCCGTGAGCTGGCGCCCATGCTGGACCAGCTCAAGCAGGTCAAGGCCAAGGAGCAGGGCCGGGTCGAGGTCGTGCCGGCCAAGAGCCACCGCGAGTCCTCGGCCCTGCTGCGCTACGTCAACCTGGCCCGTGGCTGGAACCGCCAGGCCGACCTGGAGCGCAACCCGATCTTCTACGACGACACGCTCACCCCGCACAGCTACCGCGCCTGGCTCAACCGCTGGGCCGTGCACTACGTCGTCCTGCCGACCGGCAAGGTGGACACCGCCGGTGAGAAGGAGGCGGAGTTGATCTTCGACGGGTTGCCGTACCTGGAGGAGATCTGGTCCAACGCGAGCTGGAAGCTGTTCAAGGTCGAGGACCCGACGCCGGTGGCCGAGCCGCCCGGCAAGCTGGTGAGCGCGGAGCCCGACCAGCTCACCCTCACCGTCAAGGAGCCGGGCCCGGTCCTCATCCGCGTCCCGTACTCGCCCTGGCTCGGCCTCGTGGACCGCAAGGGCGACCGCATCAAGGCGCCCAAGTCCGACGTCGACGGCGGCGCGCCGGTCAACCTCAAAGGCTGCCTGACCAAGCGCGTCGTGGAGGCCAAGGACGGGCAGCCGGAGGACGAGTGGACGGTGCTGCACGCGCCGCACGCCGGGACGTACCGGATCGGCGCGCCCTACCAGTTCCCGCGCGGCACGCCCTGCCCCGACAACATGGAGTAGGCGCCCCGCCCGAGCCCCGGCCGCACGCGGGCCGGGGCGGTGGACGGTGTGGGGCGAGCGGGCGGTCTCAGTTCAGGCCGGTGAGGAACTCGCCGAAGAGTCGGCCGGCGGTCTCGGAGTCGAAGAGGCGTTCGAACTCGGCGCGCGCCAGGCGGTGCCGGAACGCGCCCCGGTAGGAGGCGTCCCCGGCGTCGTGCACGAGGTCGGTGACCCACGCGGCGTACGCCTGGTAGTTCCACACGTGCCTCAGGCAGGTCGCGGAGTACGCCTCCAGCAGGCTCGGGTCCCGCTCCGTGGACCACGCCAGGATGGCCGTGGCGAGGACGCCGGCGTCGTGCAGGGCCAGGTTCATGCCCTTGCCGCCCGTGGGCGGCACGACGTGCGCGGCGTCGCCGAGCAGGAACAGGCGGCCGTGGCGCATCGGCTCGTGGACGACGCTACGCAGCGGCACCAGCGTCTTGCTGGTGATCGGCCCTCGCGCGGCGACCGACTCCCCGAAGCGCGTCTCGATCTCCCCCCAGACCCGATCGTCCGACCACTCCTCGACGACGGTGTCCAGCGGGCACTGGAGGTAGCAGCGGCTCGCCCCCGGGCCGCGCGGGAACTGGCTGGCGAAGCCCCGGTCGTGAATCGCCATCGTGGTCTGACGGCTGGCGGGGGCATCGGCCAGTACGGACAGCCAGGCGTACCCGAAGTTCCGGGAGTAGCTGGTCAGCGCCCCGGCGGGGACGCTGGTCCGGCTGACGCCGTGCTCGCCGTCGCAGCCGGCGACGACGTCGCAGCCAACAGTGCGGGTCACGCCCGCGCCGTCCCGGTAGCGCACGCGCGGCCGGGGACCGGCGATGTCCGCCAGCTCCACGTCCTCGGCCCCGAAGCGCAGGTCGCCGCCGTCGCTGACGAACACGTCGATGAGGTTGCGTACGAGCACCTGCTGGGGGCACAGGCGGGCGTCGGCGTGGCCGTCGGTCGCGTACCGGAAGGGTCGTGGCTCGCCGTCGAGGCGGAAGTGCAGCACCGGCTCCAGGGGAACGCCGCCGACGACCCGGTCGGCCAGGCCCCACGCGCGGAACATGCGCACCGCCCGCGAGTCGACGACCCCCGCGCGCTGCCGCCGCTCGACGTACGCGCGCTCGCGCCGCTCCAGTACGACGCAGTCGACGCCGCCGCGCAGCAGGAAGGTGCCGAGCGTGAGGCCGGCGACGCCCGCGCCCACGATCACGACGGTGGTGTTCTCGTCCGGCACGGACATGGCCGCTGCTCCTTGGTTCCGGGGACCTGGGCGAGCCGCTGGCACGCTCGTCGCCGCGCGGCGGCGGTCGCCGGAGGCGGCCCGCCCCGCGCCCTCGGCGACACATCCTGGGGCCCAGCCGCCCGCGGGGGAAGTGCCCCCGGCCGCCGGGCACCCGCGCGCCGAGAAGTCGACGCGAAGGACACGCCACGCGGTCGGAAACCGCCCCCGCCCGCCGGCGGGCGGCCCCCCGCTCCGCCCGCCGGCACCCCGCCCCCTCCGTGCCCCGCCCCTCCGTGCCCCGCGCTATCCGCCCGCCGCCGCGAGCGCGCCCACCGCGCGGAGCACCGCCCCCGCCCCGTCCTCCGTGGCCATCGCGCGCGCGAGCCGCTGCGCGCCGGAGCGCGGCGCCGGTTCCCGTACGGCCGTGGTGATCGCCGCCGTGAGGCGCTCCGCCGTCAGCTCCGCGAACGGGATCGGGGGCGTGGCCGCGCCGCTGGCCGCCAGGCGGCGGGCCCAGAACGGCTGGTCGGCCAGGACCGGCACCGGCACCGTCGGCACGCCGGCGCGGGCCGCCGCCGCGGCGGTGCCGGCCCCCGCGTGCTGGACCACGGCCGCCACGTGCGGGAAGAGCAGGGCGTGCGGCACCTCCCCGACGGTCAGCACGTCGTCGCCGTGCGCGGCCAGGCCCGCCCAGCCCGCCTGCACCACGCCCCGCACGCCGGCGTCGCGCAGCGCCCGCGCGGCCAGCTCGCTCAGCCGCTCGCCGGCGCCGCCGCCCATGCTGCCGAAGCCGACGAACACCGGGGGCGGGCCGGCCGCGAGGAAGTCCGCGAGTTCGACGGGGAGCGCGGCGTCGGCGGGCAGGTGCGGCCACCAGTTGCCGGTGACCTCAAGCCCCGTCCGCCAGTCCCGTGGCCGGGGCACCAGCGCCTGGCTGAACCCGTGCAGCACGAGCCACCGGGCCGCCTCCCGGGCCCCGCGCACCGCGCGCGCCTCGGCCGCCGGCAGCCCGAGCCGGCGCCGCAGGTCGCGGGCGGCGTCCGCGTGGATACGGTCCACCACGCGCAGCGCGAGCCTTCCCGCGGCGCGGTTGCCCCACCGGCCCAGCGACCGGGTGCCGCCGACGACCGGTGGGAAGTCCCCGGTGGGCGCGGTCGGCTGGAGATACAGGCCCAGGCTGGGCGCCTCCAGCGCCTCGGCGATGTGCCAGCCGAGCGGGGCGGTGGTGGTGGACAGAAGCAGCAGGTCGGTGCCGGGTTCCGCGGCGTCGACCATGCCCTGCCCGAGCCGCCCGACGAAGGCGGACGCGGTCCGCAACAGCGCCCGCCGCCCCCGTGGCGCCGAGCCCCCACCGCCGCTCGCGCCCCCACTCCCGCCCGCGCCCTCGTCCTCGCCCATGCCCTCGCGCGCGTCCCCGCCGCGCGGGTCGGCCGGCAGCGGGCGGAAGGCCAGGCCGGCGTCGGCCGCCGCGCGCGCGTACGGCGCGTGCGTGGCGAGCGTGACCTCGTGGCCCGCCGCGCGCAGCCTGGCGCCGACACCGGTGTACGGGACGACGTCGCCGCGCGAGCCGGCGGCCATGATCAGGATCTTCATCGCCGCGTCACCCCCGCCGGCGCCGGGCGCCCGCCCGCACCGCCGCGTGCAGGAACTCGGCGAGCCCGGGCCGCTGCTCGGCCGGCGGCACGACCAGCGCGAACGCGCGGGCGTCGGCCAGGTAGTCGTCGGCGATGCGGCAGTGCATCTCGGGCGGGCACGGCGCGAACCACCGCGCGATGTGCTGGCGGTGCTCCTCGGCCAGCTCCAGCGCCAGTTCCCCGTCGGGCGCCACGCCCCGGTCGAACGCGTCGAGCAGCCGCTTCCGCCACTCGGCCGCCTCCGCCATCAGGTGCCGCCAGTCCTCCTTGGTGTGCTCGGCGGCGCGGGCCATCGCCTGCTGGTAACCCTCGCTCGCGCCCCACTTCAGGTGCGCCTCGGTGGCGTAGCTCAGGTCGAACGCCACCTCCCCGAACACCTCGAAGCGCTCGCGCGGGGAGAGCTGGACGCCCGTGCGCCGCACCTCCATGGCCTGCTCGGCGACCTCGACCAGCCGCCGCAACGCGGTGATCTGCGCGGTGAGTTCGCGGTGTCGGGTACGGAGCGCGTCGAGCGCGTTGGCCTGCGGGTCACGCAGGATGGCGGCGATCTCGTCGAGGGGGAAGCCGAGTTCGCGGTAGAAGAGGATCTGTTGGAGGCGGGCCAGGTCGGCGTCGCCGTAGAGCCGGTAACCGGCCGGGCTGCGCTCGCTCGGCGTCAGCAGCCCCGCCTTGTCGTAGTGGTGCAGGGTGCGCACCGTGACCCCCGCGAAGCCGGCGACCTGCCCGACTGAATAGCTCATGGTGGTGACCTCCCGTTCGGGAAAAGCCTGGAGCCTGACGCGAGGTGAGGGTCAACCGGGACCCGAACCCGCCCCCTCCGGGCCACGCGCCCACCGGCCCGGCCCCCGCCCCGTCACGCGCGCGGGAACGCCGTACGCCAGGCGTTGCCCGATCGCCGGCCGGAGCAACCCCGCCCGACACCGTCGCGCCCCTAAGCTGAGCAGCGCACACCGCTTTTACGCTGAGAACCCGGGAGCATCCGCATGGCAACGACGCGCACGGCACAGACGCACTGGGAAGGCAACCTGCTGGAGGGCAAGGGCACCGTCGCCCTGGACTCCTCCAAGCTCGGCACGTACGACGTGAGCTGGCCCTCCCGCGCGGAGGAGCCGGCCGGCCGCACCAGCCCCGAGGAGCTGATCGCGGCGGCGCACTCCTCCTGCTACTCGATGGCCTTCTCGCACGGCCTCGCCGGCAAGGGCTTCACCGTCGAGTCGGTGGACACCCGGGCCGACGTCACCTTCCAGCCGGGCGAGGGCATCACGGGCATCGTGCTGACCGTCAAGGCCCGCGTGCCCGGCCTGTCCGAGGAGGACTTCCAGGCCGCGGCGGCGGACGCCAAGGCCAACTGCCCGGTCAGCCAGGCGCTGGCCGGCGTCAAGAACATCACGCTCCAGGCCGAACTGCTGGCCTGACGCACCCCGCGGCCCCGGGCGCGCCACGCACCCCCGGCCGCCGGCCCGCGCACCACGACCCGGCCGGGCCCGGCCGCCGTCCTCGACAGGGCGGCACCCACCGGGCCCGGCCGGGTCGCGTCGTACGCCGCCCCGGCCGGCCCCGCCGGGCGCTCGGCCCGTTACGCGCCCTCGTCCCAGAACGGGGGCTCCGGCTCGGGCTCCTCGTCCGGCCAGTCGTAGAGCGATTCGGCCGCCGCCGCGCGGGGCCCCGCGCCACTCCCGCTCGGGCCGGCGCCCGGGCCGCTCGCCCGCGCGCCCGCCGCCTGGCCGCCGCGCGGAGCCGCCGCGCGCGCGGGCTGGGCCGACGCCCCGGCGCCCGCCCCGGCGCCGCTACCGGCGCTGTCACCAGTGTCGCCACCAGCGTCGTGATCAAGGCCGCCGTCGGCCGGGAGGGTGCCGTCGGCACGCAGCTCGGCCAGCACGTCGAGGATCGGCTGCCCGTACTTGGCCAGCTTGTTCTCACCGACGCCGGAGATCGCGCCCAGCTCGCCGAGCGTGCTCGGGGCGCTCGCGGCGATCTCCTGCAACGTCGCGTTCTGGAAGATCACGTACGCCGGGACGCCCTGCTCCTTCGCGATCGCCGTCCGCCAGGTCCGTAGCCGCTCGAAGACCGGCACCAGCGGCTCCGGCAGGTCCACCGGCGCCGCCCGCCGCGAGCCGCCGCCACCGCCCTTGGCCTCGGCCCTGGGCGCGCGCTTGGCCGGCTCCGGGTCGCGCCGCAGCGGCACCTTGCGCTGGCCGCTGAGCACCTCGCCGCTGGTGTCGGTGAGCACCAGCGTGCCGTACTCACCCTCGACCGCCAGCAGCCGCTGGGCCAGCAACTGCCGTGCCACGCCCCGCCATTCGGACTCGCGCAGGTCGGCGCCGATGCCGAAGACCGACAGCGCGTCGTGGTCGTGCTGGATCACCTTGGCGGTCTTCTTGCCGAGCAGGATGTCCACGATCTGACCCACGCCGAACTTCTGGCGCCGCTCCCGGTCCAGGCGCACCACCGTGGACAGCAGCTTCTGCGCGGCGACCGTGCCGTCCCAGGAGTCGGGCGGGGTCAGGCAGGTGTCGCAGTTGCCGCACGGCGTGGACTTCTGCCCGAAGTAGGCCAGCAGGTGCACCCGGCGGCACTCGACCGTCTCGCACAGCGCGAGCATCGCGTCCAGGTGGCTGCCGAGCCGGCGCCGGTGGGCGGCGTCGCCCTCGGAGCCATCGATCATCTTCCGCTGCTGGACCACGTCCTGGTACCCGTAGGCGAGCCAGGCCGTCGACGGCAGCCCGTCGCGCCCGGCGCGGCCGGTCTCCTGGTAGTAGCCCTCGACGGACTTGGGCAGGTCGAGGTGGGCGACGAACCGCACGTCCGGCTTGTCGATGCCCATCCCGAACGCGATGGTGGCGACCATGACCACGCCGTCCTCGCGCAGGAACCTGGCCTGGTTGGCGGCGCGCACCCGGGAGTCGAGCCCCGCGTGGTACGGCAGCGCGTCGATGCCGCTGCGCACCAGGAACTCGGCGGTCTTCTCGACCGAGCCGCGCGAGAGGCAGTAGACGATGCCCGCGTCGCCCGGGTGCTCGCTCCGCAGCAGCGCGAGGAGCTGCTTCTTCGGCTCGTTCTTCGGCGCGATGCGGTACTGGATGTTGGGCCGGTCGAAGCTGGCGACGAAGTGCCGGGCGTCCTTGAGGTTCAGCCGTACGGCGATCTCCTCGTGGGTGGCCTCGGTGGCCGTCGCGGTGAGCGCGATGCGCGGCACGGTGGGCCAGCGCTCGTGCAGGGCGGACAGGGCCAGGTAGTCGGGCCGGAAGTCGTGGCCCCACTGGGCGACGCAGTGCGCCTCGTCGATCGCGAACAGCGAGATCTGGCCACGGTCGAGCAGCCGCAGTGTGGACTCCGTGCGCAGCCGCTCGGGGGCCAGGTAGAGCAGGTCGATCTCGCCGGCGAGGAACGACGCCTCGACCACCTGCCGCTCCTCGAAGTCCTGCGTGGAGTTGAGGAAGCCGGCGCGCACGCCGAGCGCGCGCAGCGCGTCGACCTGGTCCTGCATGAGCGCGATCAGCGGCGAGATGACGACGCCGACGCCGCCGCGCACCAGCGCGGGGATCTGGTAGCACAGCGACTTGCCGCCACCGGTCGGCATCAGCACGAGCGCGTCGCCGCCGCCGACGACGTGCTCGATGATCTCCTCCTGCGGGCCACGGAAGGCGTCGTAACCGAAGACCCGGCGCAGCGTGCGGACGGCCGCCGACTCCTCCCCGCCGCCCCCCGCGCCCGCGGACCCGGCTGGGGTGCGATCCGTGTCCGCCTGCCCCGTGGCCGGCGCGGCGGCGGCACTCGCGGGGCCGCCGGGGCCGCCGGACGGGCCGGCCGCCCCGGGGGCGTCGGTCGCGTCGAGTGCCTCGGACGCCGCGGAGACGTCGCCGAGGTCGTGATCGAGGGGAGGGGGAGTCATTCGGCAATTCTATGGGGGCCGCGACGCCCCGCACGGGCCGTTCCCGGCACGGGAGATCATCGGGCCGACCCCGGCCCGCTGGCGCACGCCCGGCGCACGGGCCACGCCCCCGCGTACGCCGGGCCGACCGGGGAGCCGGCGCGGCCCGTGGGCCAGGTTCAGCGCTCGGCGAACCGCTGGCTGACCGCGTCGAAGACCTCCCGCGCCGCGCGGCCGAGGTGCGGGCCGGCGAGCCAGGTGTGCGCGGTGGAGCCGATCGCGCTGTTGGAGACGAGCATGGTGACCCCGTCCCGGCTCACGAACCAGCCACCGCCGGAGGCCCCACCGGTCATCGTGCAGCCGACGCGGTACAGGGCGGGCGCCCCACCCTCGGCGGCCAGCCGCCCGGGCGGGCCGGCGCAGCGGAACATCCGCGCCCCGTCGTAGGGCGGCGCCGCCGGGTAGCCGTACGCGCTGACCCCGCTGATCCGCCCGGCGGGCGGCGCCCCGAACCAGATCGGGATCGCCGCGCCCACCGTCTCCTCCAGCGAGGCCCCGCCCCGTTTGGGCCGCACGTGCAACACGGCGAAGTCGTACGCCGAACCCCGCTCGTCCCCCGTGCCGCCGTACCGCAGCCACCCGTCCGAGGTCTGCGACCAGTCGGCCCACCACACGCCGTACGGGCTGACCTGGGCCGGCGGCGCGTCGGCCAGCCGCTCGGCGGGGTGGCCCCGGTCGTTGTACGCGGGCACGAACACGATGTTGCGCATCCAGCTCCCGCGCGCCCCGCCGTGCACGCAGTGGCCGGCGGTCCACACCAGGTTGGACGCGCCCGGGTGCGCCGGGTCGCGCACCACGGTGCCCGAACAGACCGTGGGCCCCTCCGGCCGGTCGAAGAAGACCTTGCCGACCGGCGCCATGTTCCGGTGGTACGGGCGCGGCACCTGGCGCGCCGGCACCGCCTCCGGCACCCGGTCGGTGCCGCCCCGGGCGCCGCCGGCGGTCGCGTGCGGGGGCTGTCGCGCCCGGGCCATCCGGTCGGGCTGCCACAGGTCGTCGGCCGGGGGCCGCGCGAACGCGCCCCCACGGGAGTCGCCGTCCCCGCCGGACCCGTCCCGCCCGTCGCCGTCGCGGCCCGCCCCGTCGCGCCCGGGCTTGGCGCCGTCGGGCGACGCCCGGTCGGGACCCGGTGGCGGTTGCGGGGCGTCGCCGGGGGACCGCTGGCCCGGGGCGGTCGACGGGGCGCCGGCCCGGTCCTCGCCGCCGACCGCGCAGGCGCCGAGCGCCAGCGCGCACGCCGCCACCGCCGCGACGACCACGGCCCGTACCGATCGCATGACCCGGCCCCCGTTCCCTCGGTACGGCGCCCGCCGCGCCCGGCCCGCCTCCGATCCTGCCCACTCGCCCGCCGCCCCGCACCACACGGCAACCCGCTGCCGCGGTTTGGCGGATTGGCGACTTGGTGAGTGGGCGGTTCGGGGCGGGCCGGCCACTTTCATCGGCGGGTTGGCGGGTTGGGCGGGCTGTCGGTTCGGGCCAGGTGGAGGCGGCGGGTTGACGGGTTGGGGGCGGAGGGTTGGCGGGTTGACCGTATGGAACGCTCGCCGCCCCGCCGTTCCGTGGGCCCGCCCGCTCGCCCTCCCGGTCCTAGACCCAGGCCCGCATCACGTGGCCGCCCGTCTCCCCCAGCGCCTCGGCCGCCGCGTTGTCCGGCACGTACCGCCGGGCCAGCTCGCTGAAGGACGCGTCCACCGTCTCCGCGAAGCCCCAGGAGCGGAGGCGCTCGGCGAGTTCGGCGGGGACGAAGGAGCTGTGGAAGGGCTCGCCCTGCTCTGCGGCCCACTCCGCCCGTCGCTCGTGCAGGGCGCGCTGCTCGGGGGGCAGGGCGCTCGCGGGCTCGCCGTAGTCGAAGACGACCTCGGTACCGGTCGGCAGGGACGCGATGAAGCCGAACGTGGCGGCGACCGCCTCGGCCGTCAGGTACGGCACGACGCCCAGGCACATGAAGAACGCCGGCCGCCCGGCGTCGAACCCGGCCGCCGCGAGCCCCTCGGCCAGGTTGGACTCCTCGAAGTCGATCGGGGCGAACGTCAGCGCGTCGGGCACCGCGATCCCGGCCTCCAGCAGTTGCCGGCGCTTCCACTCGTGCGTGGCCGGGTGGTCGACCTCGAAGACCCGCACGCCGGAGGCCGCGTGCGGATTGCGGTACGCGAACGTGTCGAGCCCGGCCCCGAGCACGACGACCTGCCGCACGGCCCGCTCGCGCACCGCGTCGGCCAACGCGTCCTCGGCACAACGCGAGCGCGCGGCGACGCTCACCCGCAGCGGCTCGCGCCCCGGTTCGAAGGCCACGGCACACAGCGGGTCGTCGGCGTAGTCACCCAGGATCGCCACCGCGAGCGGATCGGCGAAGACGACCCCGCCGTCCAACTCCTGATGCGCCGCCCGCAACGCGGCGGCACCCCGAGCGGTGAGACTCGGCTGCCCAACCTGCATGAAGTCCTCCCACGTGGTGGTCACCGGAAATCCCTCGTGACAGCGGCCGGTGCGCGGCTGCCACGACGTCATCAGACCAGATCACCGCCGACCCCGGCGACGGTTAGGGGTCCGAACGCCCAGGACAGGGGCGGGCGTTGGATGGGAGGTAGGGGCGGGGGTGCGGGCTCGCTGCTCGCTGGGTCGCCCGGGCGAGGGGCCGCTGGCCGCCGCTGCGGCGCCCGGGGCGAGGGGCTGCTGGCCGTTGTGTCGCCCGGGCGAGGACCGCTCGCGGCCCGCCGTACGTACGCACCGCTCGGCGCGGTGGCGGGTGCGCGGGCCGCCGCCGGGGGAAACCGGGCCGCCCGGGGTGGGTTGGAGCCCAGGACGGATCGTCACCAGCCTGGTGACCAGCGCCGCACGGGAGGGCCGACGATCACCTTGGTGACCACGCCGAACGACGCGGCGGGCCGGCGGGTGCCCGAGGCCCCGCGTGGTCGGGACGACGCGCGCTACCTCGTCCGCTCGCGGGCTACCGTGCGGGCATCGGACGAGGTGGCCGCCCGGGCCGACGGGCGGGCCGGATAAGCGCCGCGCCCGACCTGTGGCACCACTACGGCCGCGAGCGCGCGACCTCGGAACGCGCCGTCCCGGCCGCCTTCCACTGGACCTGGGACCAGGGGCGGGGCCAGGACACCGGCCCGGGGGCGGAGGTACTGGGCGACCTGACCGCGCTGTACGTGGCCGACCTGGGGGCCGGGCCCGCGCGGCACGCCGCTCACCTGGCGCGGTACCACCGGCCCGCCCGCGTCGACGCGGTGGACGCCTCCGCGGCCCAACACGCCCTGGCCACCGACCTGTACGCCCCTCTCGCACCGCGGTTGCGCCTCGTCCACGCCGACGTGGTGGCCTGGTTGCGCGCGGCGCCCGCCGCGTACGACGTGCTCTACAGCGTCTTCGGCGCGCTCGACTTCACCGACCCGCGCGACCTGCTGCCCGTGGCGGCGTCGGCGCTGCGCCCCGGTGGGCGGCTGGTGTTCGCCACCCTGGCCCGGCACGTCACCGGCGAGCCGGCCGCGGCCGAGCCGGCGCCGGCGCGCATCCCGGCCCGGACGCCGGACGGACAGCCGGCCACCCTGTTCCGCTGGGTGCTCCGCCCCCACCGGTGGGCGGCGCTGCTGGACGCGGCGGGGCTGGTCGACGTGGTGGTGGAGTCACTCCCGTCCGCCGGGCAGGGCCCGTCCGCCGTCGACACCCTGCTGGTGAGCGCCGCCCGCCCGCGCCGCGCGACCCGCTGACGCCTCCCGCTCCGGCTAACCCCGGCCCTGGGCCGGCCCCGGGGCGATCTCCGCGATCAGGTCCTCGACCAGGACCCTGATCGCGTCCCGGATCGGGCGGACGGCCTCGATGCCCTGGCCGGCCGGGTCGTCAAGCGTCCAGTCCAGGTAGCGCTTGCCGGGGAAGACCGGGCAGGCGTCGCCGCAGCCCATGGTGATGCACACGTCCGAGGCCCGGACCGCGTCCACGGTCAGCACCTTCGGGGTCGCGGCGGACATGTCGACGCCCACCTCGCGCATGGCTTCGACGGCGGCGGGGTTCACGGCCGCGCCGGGGCGCGAGCCGGCCGAGCGGACCTCGATGCGGTCCCCGGCCAGGTGGGTCAGCCAGGCGGCGGCCATCTGCGACCGGCCGGCGTTGTGCACGCAGACGAACAGGACGGAGGGCTTCACGGGCATGGCGCTCTCTTTCTGGACTCGCGACGGAACGCGAGCGACGACGGGCGTGGCGGTGTCGTAGGCGTCGAGGCGTCGAGGCGTCGGGGCGTCGTGGGTCTCATGGGCGTGGTGGGTCTCGTGGGCGTGGAGGACGACGGCGCCCGGCGGCCTCGGTGTCCCGCTGCCGCAAGACGTCAACGACGGCGATGGCGTCAGCGGCCACTGATGTGAAAGTATCAGTCCATGATGACGTCAGTCGACACTGATCTGATGCGGGTGCTGGCCGATCCGCTCAGGCTGCGGATCGTGACCCTCCTGGCCCGCGAGACGCTGTGCACGACGCACCTGGTGGCGGAGACCGGGGCGCGGCAGACGAACCTCTCCAACCACCTGCGCGTGCTGCGCGAGGCGGGGGTGGTGGACACCGAGCCGTGTGGCCGGTTCACCTACTACCGGCTGCGCCCCGAGTGCCTCACCCAGCTCGCGGGTCAGTTCGCCGAGCTGGCCGAATCCGCCCGTACCGCCGCCGACAACAAGCGAGCCTGCCCATGAACCGCGCCGAACCGGTCGACATCGCCCCGCCAGCCGGTCAGGAGACCTCGGTCGTCGCCAGGCTCTCCACCCTCGACCGCTTCCTGGCCGTGTGGATCGTGCTGGCCATGGCCCTCGGGCTGGGGCTCGGGCGGGCGATTCCGGGGTTGGACGACGCGCTCGCCAAGGTCGAGATCGGCGGGGTCTCGCTGCCGATCGCCGTGGGCCTGTTGGTCATGATGTACCCGGTCCTGGCCAAGGTCCGCTACGACAAGCTGGACGCGGTCACCGGCGACCGCCGACTGATGGCCTCCTCGTTGGTGATCAACTGGCTGGTGGGGCCCGCGGTCATGTTCGCGCTGGCCTGGATCTTCCTGCCCGACCTGCCCGAGTACCGGACCGGCCTGATCATCGTCGGCCTCGCCCGCTGCATCGCCATGGTCATCATCTGGAACGACCTGGCCTGCGGCGACCGGGAGGCCGCCGCCGTGCTGGTCGCGCTGAACTCCGTCTTTCAGGTCATCGCCTTCGGCCTGCTGGGCTGGCTCTACCTGGACCTGCTGCCGGGCTGGCTCGGCCTGGGCGACGGCGAGCACCTCGACATCTCCCTGTGGAAGATCGCCCTGAACGTGCTGGTCTTCCTCGGCGTCCCGCTGCTCGCCGGCTTCCTCACCCGCCACCTGGGCGAGCGGCGGATGGGGCGCGAGTCGTACGAGTCCCGCGTACTGCCCGCGATCGGACCGTGGGCGCTGTACGGGCTGCTGTTCACGATCGTGATCCTCTTCGCCCTCCAGGGGAAGACGATCACCTCCCAGCCACTGGACGTGGCCCGGATCGCGGTACCGCTGTTGGTGTACTTCGCGCTCATGTGGGCCGGCAGCTTCCTGCTCGGCAAGGCGATCGGGCTGGCGTACGACCGGACCGTGACGCTGGCGTTCACCGCCGCCGGCAACAACTTCGAACTCGCCATCGCCGTCGCCATCGCGACCTTCGGCGTCACCTCGGGCCAGGCCCTGTCCGGCGTCGTCGGCCCGCTGATCGAGGTGCCCGTCCTGATCGGTCTGGTGTACGTCTCCCTCGCCTGGCGGGCGAAGTTCGCCCCTACGGCGCGGGTCACGGCGGCCGAACGCTGACATGGCCGACCGCCGGCGTGGCCGGACGCCGACGCGGCCGAACGCCCACGTGTGCTGGGCGCTGACGCGGTGCGGCCCCGGCCGCGCCTGGCCCGGCCGCCGGGGAGGTCGCCCCGGGGCCGGGCCGGCTGCCCGCGCGGCCCCGGGCGTCAGCGAGGCACCTCCGCCTCCCCGGCTCCGCCCGCCCCGCCCGCCCCGTCGGTTCCGCCCGCCCCGTCGGGCTCGCCGCCTCCGCCGCCCGGTGTGTCGCCGGGATCGGGGACGGTGGACGGGCAGGGGGCGAACGCGCCGCGGTGCACCGTCTTGTCGCCCGCGACGTCGAAGTGCGCGGCGAAGCGGGTCCGGCCGAGCATGTCGGCGGTGTTGCCGCACACCGGGGTCGGCCGGCCCGTGGCGAACCGGTGCCGGTCGTCGAGGTCGAAGGCGTGCGGGTGCCCCTCCAGGGTGCCGCGGTAGACGGCCGTCTGGCCGTAGTCCTCGCAGCCGTCCTCCAGGGGCAGCTTGAACGCCCGCACCGTGAGCGCGGAGAAGTTCACGTACCCGATCTTGCGCGCGATCTCCGGGTGCGAGACGGGCGCCGGGCACCGGTCGATCACCCGCACGTCGGCGCAGCCCGAACGGGCCATGAGACGGCGGAAGTCCCGCTCGTACAGCGCGCCGCTGAGGCACTCGCCGAGCAGTTCCGGGTCCTCCATGAGGGACGCGGGGATACGCCGGTCGGCGAAGATCTCGCAGAAGTGCAACTCGCCGCCGGGCCGCAGCACGCGGAAGATCTCCTCGAACATGCGGGGCTTGCACGGGGAGAGGTTGACCACGCGGTTGGCGACCACCACGTCCACGGAACCGTCCGCGATGCCCGCCGTGCTGAGGTCCTCCAGGTAGCCGTTGCGGAAGTCGACGTTGGCGTAGCCGAACCGCTCGGCGTGGTGGCCCAGGTGCCGGCGGGCCACCTCGAGTTGGGTCTCCGCCACGTCCACGCCGATGACCCGCCCGGTGGGGCCGGTGAGTTGGGCCAGCACGTAGGCGTCGCGCCCGCTCCCGCACCCCAGGTCGAGCACCGTGGCACCGGCGAGGGCCGCGGGGATCGGTGAGCCGCGCCCGTGGAACCGGTCCACCACCTCCCCGTGCACCCGCCGCAGGGCCGCCGCGACGTGCGGCGGGGGCGGCGCGGTGCGGCAGCCGGGGGCTGGCTGGCCCGCGGGGGACGGAGGGTTCCCGCCGCCGCACTCCTGGACGTACGCGGCCGTGGTGGTCGACATGGCTCTCCTCGAACGCGGCAGCGGCCCCTGCCTGGTGGACGGGGCCCGACGATCCGTACGTGACGACACTTTTACGCTCCGTACGCACCTGAGGGCGTGACGACGGATCGGGGAGGCCGCGGGGCCCCGCCGAGCGTTGACCGTCGCCGCGGCGCGGAGACCTCCGCCTCCCACCCCATCGGCGCGCCCCTATGTTGACAGGTGTCGAATAAGCCCGCCTAGCGGACCGATCACCTCGTCCCCGGGCAAGGGGACAACCAGCCACTCGGCCGCGCCGGACGGCCCGCCGCCGCCCGACCCGGCTCGCACCGACGCCGCACGCCCACGCCGCACGCCGGCGCCGTAGACCACCGCCCCGGCCGGGTGGTGACCCCGTCAGGGGTCGTGGAGGAGGTGTGAAGGTCGGGAGCTATCGTCTGCACGTCAGCGCCGCGGGCGCCTGGCCGCCCACCTCCGGGAACTGGCCCGCACCCACGGCCGCAAGCTCACCGCGGCCGAGAGCCGACTCGTCCAGGAGGCCACCTCCCAGGAAGGGTCGCCCACCACGGCCCCGCCGCCCACCGAGGGCATCCCCGTCGCGGAGGACATCCGCGTCACGAAGGCGGCCCCCGCCGCGGACAACTCCCTGGCGTCCGTACTGAAACGGTGGCGTGCGGCCGAACTGGCGACGAAGGAGTACCTCAACTACCTCGGCTGGACGCTCCGCGACGTCAGCACCCAGAACGTCGGCTACGACCTGGAGGGCACCGACCCACAGGGCCAGCCGGTACGCATCAAGGTCAAGAAAGTGGACCGGCCCGACGCCCGGTTCGCCATGACCAACAACGAGATGTCCCTCATGCTGACGCAACCGGGTGGCTACCTCCTGGCCATCGTCGTCGGCGACGGCCGCCACGCCCAACTCCTCCTCCTCGACCCCTCCCAGACCGACCTCCCCAAGGAACGCGTCTGCCGCCGCTGGGACTGGGAGTTCACCGACTGGTCCCGCTTCGCGAGGGTGGCGGGGGGAGCTGAGCCGGGAGCGGGGGCTGCCCTGGGGCCCTGGAAGGCTCCCGGGACGGCGACCGATCACGCCTCCTCGGCCTCACGGTCCGCTCGCCGTGCCCGCTTGCTGATCTCATCCGCCGCCACCTGAAGCACGGCGACTCGGGTGCCTTGGCTGTACCCCACGCCGAAGTGCGTCCCCGCCTGCCCTATGAGGTCCCGAAGCATCTCGGACACCCGCTCGGCTGCCCCCTCCTCGGAGGCGACGGAGGCCAGGGCCTTCCCGAAGTCCGGAGCCCTCTCGGCGGCGGCAAGCCACGCCATGAAGGTCTCAAGCTCCTGGCTGGGGCGTTCATCCCGGGTCGCGATCCAGCGCACCATCTGCTCGGGGTCTCTCCAGTCCGGCGATTCCCGATGACACGCTCGACAGAACAGCAGCAGGTTGCTCGCGTCGTCCGGCCCACCGAGGCTCTGCGGGACGACGTGTGAGCGTTCGAGGCTGGCGCGCTGCCACGAGGCCTGGGGAGTGTCCTGCTTCCGCTTCCACCTTTCAGCGAACGACCCGCAGGCGAAACAACACGGCTCATCAAGTTGCAAATGCGGCGCGAAGTCGCGCCTCCTCGGACTCTTCTCCCAGTACTGCGCGATCTTCCACTTACTCGGCATGGTCACCGGCCCACCCCCTCGGCTGCTACCGGCAGCTTGCCACCCGCCACTGACATCGGGCTTGGTGGCGGGAGGTCGAGCGGGTGGTGGATGTGGGGCCTGGCGACGAACGGGGTCGGCGCGGGCCGAAGACGGGGGCGGAGCCTGGGGCGGGGGCCAGTGGCTATGTGGGCCGGGTGTTGCGGGGGGTGTTGTGTTGCTGGCTGGCTGATCGCTTCCGTTGGTGTCGGGCGTGGGTGCCAGGCGTGGGCGTCGTAGACGCCAGAAGCCCCGGACGGTGATCGGTCCGGGGCCTTTTGGCTGGTGCCCCCGGC
This sequence comes from Streptomyces buecherae, assembly GCF_014295035.1. Classification (GTDB taxonomy): domain Bacteria; phylum Actinomycetota; class Actinomycetes; order Streptomycetales; family Streptomycetaceae; genus Streptomyces; species Streptomyces youssoufiensis. The sequence goes on along the minus strand of NZ_CP060404.1, from coordinate 3,328,240 downwards.
AGGATTCGAACCTGCGACACCCGCTTTAGGAGAGCGGTGCTCTATCCCCTGAGCTACGGAGGCGGGGCTTGCGTGTCCCCATCGGCCTTGGCCGAGAGCGTCGGGCTCCACGCGGTCTGGGCCGTCGGCGAGGGCGGCCCAGGACAGGGTAGCGGATGGGGGTGCCCGCGCGGTGGGGTGGGCCGTGGAGGGGGCGGGTGAGTGGTGGCCCGCTGGTCAGGGGGAACCTCGGCCGACTTGGGCGGGGCGCGGCGGCCTGGGGCGCGGGCGGTAGGGCCTTGCCTGTCGCGTGGCCGCGCTCGGGGGCGGGCCGGGCGGCCCTGCGCGGCCGGCGCCTTCGCGTACGCGGGTCGCTTGGGCGCCCGTACGCCCGCGCGGGGCCCTCGGTTAGCCGCCGAACTGCCAGGTCACCGTGTCGTTCGCGGCGAGCAGGGAGAACAGGACGACCAGGTCGGCGACGCCCAGGGTGAGGCCCAGGAAGGCGCGGCCCTTGCGGTGGGTGCCGCGGAGGAGGGCGAGGGTGGCCAGGGCGATGGCGCACGGGCCGAAGACCAGGTTGAAGACGAGCAGGCCGACGAGGCCGAGCACGAAGGCGGCCACCGCCATGCCGTCGGCGTCGCGTGGGCGGTCGGTGTGTCGGGTGGTGGTCGGTTCGGCGGTCGTCGGTCGGGCGGGAGTGGTAGTGGGGGCGGAGTGGGGGGTGTGGCGGTCGTCGGCCGGGGTGGTGGCGGTGTGCTGGTGGTCTCGGGTGAGGGTGCCCATGGTGAACTCCTCTCGCTTCAGGGGCGGTCAGTGCTGCCTGGTGCGCGTGTGGCGTTCGCGGAGGGAGAAGGCGAGCAGCCAGCCGGCGATGACGGTGGCCGCGACGAGGAAGACCGGCAGCGAGGTGTGGGCTGCCGCGCCGACCACGAGGCTCATGAGGAGGAAGAGTGCGACGAGGAAGAGCATCGGATGGCCTTTCTCGCTCGGTGTCGGTATCGGGGGTCGGGGTCGCTGGTCAGGGGGCGATGAGCGCGGTCGGTGTGACCGACGAGGCCGATGTGCGGTCGGTGAAAGCGCGCACTACGGTTCAGTGAACACTTGGAATGACGACTGTTCACTGACTCCAGTGTACGGTGGCCAAAGTGAGAGAACGGCTGTTTACTGAATGACATGAGTCACACGGTCGGGGTCAGGCAGGCCCAGAAGCAGAAGACCCGGCAGGCACTCCTGGACGCGGGGCTGCGGCTGCTTGAGGAGCAGAGTCTGAGCAGCCTCGGCCTGCGCGAGGTGACCCGACTGGTGGGTGTGGCCCCGGCCGCCTTCTACCGGCACTTCCGGGACATGGCCGACCTCGGAGTGGCGCTGGTCGAGGAGGCGTTGGGCAGCCTGCACGTCATGATCCGCGCCATACTCGCCGAGCAGAACGGCGACGAGGAGCGGATCGAGGGCACCGTCGACGCGGTCGCGCGCCACGTGCGCGCGTACCCGGCCCACGTACGGTTCATCGCGCGCGAGCGGCACGGCGGGGTACGCCCCGTACGCGAGGCCATCGCGGCGGAGTTGGGCCGCTTCGTCGACGAGGTGGCCGCCGCGTTCGCCCTCCAACTGGAGGCGGACGGTTGGAGCGCCGAGGACATTCGGATGCTGGCCGAGCTGTACGTGGACCACATGGTGATGACCGCCGCGGCGTTCCTTGAGGCGGCCCCGGATCGCTCCGCCGTCGCGGACGCTTCCGCCTCGGAAGACCCCGCTGCGGCCGATCGCGCGGCGTCGGCCGCGGAGGCCAGGATCGCCGCCACCGCCCGCAGCCAACTGCGCATCATCAGCCTGGGACGGCAGCACTGGCGTGATGCGTGATGCGCGGCGCGTGGTTGCTGTGGCTCAGCTTGCCGCGCCGCGGCGGGTGATTCTGATGGTGTAGTCGCCACCGCGGGTGCGGTCGGTGACGGTGATGCTGACGCGTACGCCGTGCCGGTTGTCGGTAAAGGTCTGACCCGGCGTGAACGTCGCGTCGCTGAGGCCGGCGTGCACGTTGGGGAGCCGGGTGCAGCCCTGCGCGCCGGCGGTCGGGGCGCTCCAGGGGCGGGCGGCTCCGCGGTGGTGGTGGGTGTGGGGGTGGTGAGGCGAAGGTGGTTGCTGGTGTGGGGTGTCGGAGGTCGACGCGGTGCCGGGGGTGGTCGCCGAGCGCGAGGTGGTCGGCCCGTTGGGTGGGGGTGCGGCCCCGTTGGGCCGGTGGGGGCGGCGCGGGCCGGTTCCGCGCGTGCTGTCCATGACGGTGACCGGGCCCTGTCCCGAGTCCTTGTGGACGTCGACCCAGTAGATGAGGACGCCCGGTCTGCACACGGCGGCGTCGTTGCCCCCGCGCGTCCGCGCCTCCATGGCGTACCCGCCACGTCGCGACACGGGGAGGAAGACCACCTTCGTGCCGCCGGGGCGGGCGAGCGGGGTCAGGGTGTGCCGGGATATTCCGGCTCGGGCGGTCGCGTCGGGACTCTCGGTAGCGCACGCGACCTGCCGCGCGCCGAGCCAGCCCAGCTTCCACTTGTGCCAGCCGAGTATGTCGTTGTTGGCCCCCCAGTCCTCCGACATCAGGTCCCAGTGCCCGGCCCGGCCCGCGCCCGACGCGGTGTAGAGGTCGGGCAGGCCGAAGGAGTGGTTGTTCTCGTGCGGCAGCACTCGGTAACCGGTCTCGCGCAGGGTGCCGGTGCCGTCGTCCTGGCGGCTGTAGACGAACGAGACATTGGACAGGCGCACGCCGTCGGCGCGCGGCGCGCGATCGTTGTCCGCGAACGTCACCGAGAGCACCGTGTGCGTCGCCGGCGGCCCCGCGTTCGGCGTGACCAGGACGTTGACCAGGTCGTACCGCCCGAAGTCCACGCGCTTGTCGGCCGCGGCCACGATGTCCTTGAGCAGCCGCTGATAGCCGGGCTCGTACGGGCTGCCGCGGTCGATGCCGTACGCGGTGAAGGGGCGCGGCATCCGGAGCCAGTGGCGGATCGGCGTGGCGGGCCGGTAGTCGAGCCGCCCGTACGAACCTCGGGTGAACCAGCGGGAGGTCTGCGGAAAGAACTCCGCGAACCGCTGTCGTGCCGTGCCCTCGCCGGGTGTGTCCGGGAAGTCGATCATGAGGGTGAGCGCGTGCACCGTGTCGGTGCTGCGCGCGTAGCCGTCCTTGGTCGGTATGCCTTCGGACAGGTGGGCGTCGCCGTGGGTCGGCAGGGCGCAGGGGAGGTCGGCGGCGTCGGAGGCGTTGGCTTCGGAGTCGTCCTGGCCATCGGGGCGCCGGCCCGTCTCGCCGCGCCCCGTGGTGCCGCCGTCGGGTCCGGTCCGGGTCGTTGCGCCGTCCCCGTTCCCGACCCCGTTTCCGTTCCCGTCCGCGTCCCCGCCTGTCGGCCGCTCGTCGCGGCGCCCGGCGAGGCCGTCACCCGTTCCGCTCTCGTGTGACCGGGCGTCGGCCTGGTCGGGGGCGGTGCTGTCCCACTCGGCCGGGGCCGGTGGGTGGTCCGGGGGCGCGGCGGTCGGGTCGTCGGTGGTCGTGGGCGCCACCGGTATGAGGGCGACGAACGCGGCGGCTGCGACGAGCGCGACACGGGGCGTCCTGCGGTCTCGTATTCGGGCCTGACCTGCGGGTATGTGCCCCGGGTGGGTGGTCTTCCGGGCCCGGGGCGGCGGCGTGACGGGGCGCGCGGAGGAGGCGGGGGAGCGCGGGGTGGGCTGCGCGCCACGCGGAGTCTGCGGCGGCCGGGGTGCACGGGGTGTCTGAGGCGCCCGGGATGTCTGGGCGGGGTTGCGCGGGGCGCGGCGGTGCGAGGCGGGGGGCGCGGGGCGTGCGCCGGGGCGAGGGCCGTCGGATAGGGGGCTTTGGGCTCGCTCGGGGCCCTGGTCCTCGGGAGGGTTGCTGTCGCCTGGCCGTTGGTGCCGCATGCCGGACCCGCCTTCGCGGCCGGGGCAGCCGGTCGGGTGCGGTGGCTGCGCTGTGCGACCACCATCCCGAGCGCGGGAGCGCGCCGCGCGCCGGGTACGCCCGTCCGCGCGGGATCTGTGCGCCGCTCGGGTGTCGTGACGGGCGGCGAGGTGTGACGTGGCGGGCGTTGGTCGGGGTGGCGCCCCGGTCCGCCGGAGACGGTACGCGGGCCCGTTTCGTACGCCCCACACACCCCGTGGGTCCCCTGTGTTCCACCGCGAACGATTTCTTCGGGGCCGCACCCCGGGCTGTGGCACGCCTGTGACCTGCGGATACGTAGCGGTGCGGGGCCGAGAGGAGCCCGCCTTTCGAGCGTGTGTTCCAGTTCACATCGACGCGCGAAATATCCGGGGAGGGGCTCCCCGTTTAACCGGGTGACTTCATAAACGGGGACTGGGTCCCCGGTACGAGGACTTGAGGCCTAGGTCCCAAGGATCGTCCCGGGGCCGGGAAATGACGGAGCGACACGGGGGCCGAGGGCGCGCGCAGCGCGTCCGTTGGCGCCCGCGTCGCACCACCAGACGACCGAGGAACCGCGGAAGTCGGCGGCAGTCGCCCGCACCGCAGCAGCGTCGCTGCGGGGCCGCGCGGCGGCGCGTCAGCAGTACGCATCGGCGTGACAGAAGAGCAGAAACCGTAACGAGCGGGGGCCCGCGAGCCCCCAGCCATCGAAGGGAGAGCGGCCGTGACCGCCACCAGCTCCGCGAAGGTCTCGCAGCCCCGGCTGCGCGCGGACGCGTTGCGCAACCGGGAGCGGATCATCGCGGCGGCGCGCGAGGTGTTCGTCGAGCACGGGGCCGACGTCCCCCTCGATGAAATCGCTCGACGGGCTGGGGTCGGAAATGCCACGCTCTACCGGCACTTCGCGGATCGCGGCGAGCTGATACACCACGTCGCGCTCTCCGTCATGGATCACATAGCTGACCAGGCGGAGGCGGCGAGGGTGGAGGAGCCGGACGCCTTCGAGGCACTGCGGCGCTTCGTACACCAGGCCGCTGGGATGGGAGCGCTGTGCCCGCTGATGTCACACACCGCTGACAAGGAACACCCTGAGTTGGTCGCCGCTCGACACCGCCTCAACTGCGGCATAGAAGCCCTGATGAGGGATGCCCGGGAGAGCGGTCAGCTCCGGACCGACATAGACGTCGGTGACCTGATGGTCGCCGTGACCCAACTCACGCGACCGCTGCCCGGCCTGGGGGCCACGCCCCGGGGCCGGGGGTCCGAGTGCGGGGTGAGCTGCGTGGACTTTGATCAGTTCGTCCACCGGCACCTGCAGTTGTTCCTGGATGGCCTCGCGACGCCGGCCCGCTCCGTACTTCCCGGCGCGGCAGCAACCATGGAGGACCTGCGCCCCACGACCTGAGCCCATGACCTGACGTTTCTCTCCTTCTTGTCGCGCCGCCGGCAATCACCACAGGCGCGCTCTTGCCACCATCCGGGCCCTGCATGCCTCCCGCGTCACCGGCCCGCCGAGTCCCGATCTTTCACTCCCGTATCGCTAGGTAGGCCCACTCATGCCAGAAATGGCCAAGCAAGCTGACCCACGGCGCTGGAAAGCGCTGATCTTCATCGCCCTCGCCCAACTGATGGTCGTGCTCGACGCGACGATCGTGAACATCGCGCTCCCCTCGGCGCAGGAGTCCCTGAACATTTCCGAGGGCAACAAGCAGTGGGTCATCACCGCCTACGCCCTCGCCTTCGGTGGTCTCCTCCTCTTCGGCGGACGCCTGGCTGACCTGTGGGGACGTCGTCAGACGTTCATCATCGGCCTGCTCGGCTTCGCCGCCGCCTCCGCCCTCGGCGGCGCCGCGGTCAACACCGGCATGCTGCTCGGCGCCCGCGCCCTGCAGGGTGTGTTCGGCGCCCTGCTCGCCCCCGCGGCCCTGTCGCTGCTCGCGGTCATGTTCACCGACCCGAAGGAGCGGGCCAAGGCGTTCGGCGTCTTCGGTGCCATCGCCGGTGGCGGCGGTGCGGTCGGCCTGATCCTGGGTGGCGTGCTCACCGAGTACATGGACTGGCGCTGGACGTTCTACGTGAACATCCCGTTCGCCGCCGTCGCCGTGGCCGGCGCCATCATGGTGATCAGCGAGCCCAGCGACAGCCGTAACCCCTCCAAGCTCGACATACCCGGCGTGGTGCTCGCCACCACGGGTCTCGTTTCGCTGGTCTACGGCTTCACCCGGGCCGAGGAGGACGGCTGGACCGCGGGCGCCACCATCGGCCTGTTCATCGCCGCCGTCGTGCTGCTCGCCGCCTTCGTCGTGGTCGAGGGCCGGGTCAAGAACCCGCTGCTTCCGCTGCGCGTGCTCACCGAGCGCAACCGTGCCGGCGTCTACATGTCGCTGGGCCTCGCGGTCATCGGCATGTTCGGTCTGTTCCTCTTCCTTACCTACTACCTGCAGATCGTCAAGGACTACAGCCCGGTCACGACCGGCCTCGCGTTCCTGCCGATGATCGCCACGATGATCACCGGCTCGACCCAGATCGGCGCCCGCCTGATGACCCGCGTTCCCCCGCGGCTGCTCATGGGCCCCGGCTTCCTGGTCGCCGCCCTCGGTATGGCGCTGCTCACCCAGCTCGACACCGAGAGCTCCTACGTCGGGCTGATCCTGCCGGCGATGCTGCTGCTCGGCCTGGGTATGGGTACCGCGTTCATGCCGGCGATGAGCCTGGCGACGCACGGCGTGCAGCCGCGTGACGCGGGTATCGCCTCCGCGATGGTGAACACCTCGCAGCAGGTCGGCGGCGCCATCGGCACCGCGCTGCTCAACACGATCGCGGCCAGCGCCACGACCGAGTACTTCAAGGATCACGCGCAGGGCGCCACGTCGGCCAAGAGCCTGCAGCTCACGGCCCTCGTCGAGGGGTACACGACCGCCATCACCTGGGCCGTCGTCATCCTCCTCGTGGCCTCGGCGATCGCCTTCACGTTCGTCAACACCGGGCCGCAGAGTGGCCACGGTGCCGCCGCCACCGGCGATGGCGCGGAGGACGACGTTCCGGTGCCGGTGATGGCCCACTGACCCAACTCACCGCCCTACCGGCGCCGAGCGAGGCGCTCGGGCGGGAGTGGATGGACAGCGGCTGCCGCGCCCGATGCGCGGCAGCCAGGCGCGGGGCCCCCGACGTCGGACACGTTTGGCGACAGTGTCCGACAGCGGGGGCCCCGCGGCGTATGCGGAACGGAACAGCCCGGACCGACGAAGCGCAGTCGGCGGGTGCTCGGGTGCTCGGGTGCTGGCGGCGGCCGATCCCGGGCGGTGGGCGTACGTGGCGGGCGCGGGGCGCCGGTGACGGTGTGGGGAGGTGGGGGGCGAGGGTGGTGTGGGGGCGCCCCGCGTGGTTGCGCGGGGTGTCGGAGCGTGTAGGCGCCGGGGGCGCGGGGCGTTGAAGCGTGAAGGCGCCGGGCGCGAGGTGCTGGGGGTTCAGCGCAGCCAGGGGAGGTCGGCGCGGCCACACTCGGGCTGGAGGCCCTTGGCGATGGCGCGGCAGATCTCGCCGAGCTGGCTGACCTGTTCGGCCGAGAGGCGATCGAAGATCGCGTGACGGACCGCCTCGACGTGCCCGGGCGCGGACTTGCTGAGCACCTCGTAGCCCTCGTCGGTGAGCACGGCGTTCTGGCCACGCTTGTCGGAGGCGCAGTCCTCGCGCCGCACCCAGCCGTACTTCTCCAGCCGGGACACGGCGTGCGAGAGGCGCGAGCGGGTGATCTTCGCGTTCCGCGCCAGTTCGGTCATCCGCATCCGTCGCCGCGGCGCGCGTTCGAGGAGTACCAGGAGGGCGTAGTAGGTGTGCGGCATGCCGGCGTCGCGCTGCAACTGACGGTCGAGGTGGTCCTCAAGGAGTGTCGAGGCGTGCATGTACGCCTGCCAGGTCTGCTGCTCCTCGTCGGTGAGCCAGCGCGGCTCGGGCTGGGGTCCACTCGTCATGACAACCACTGTTTCATTCCGGAAGCTCTTCTTGAAGTTTAAACAAGTGCGAGTTGCAGCCATTCCCCGAGCGTGACGGGCCACCCGGTTCCCGGTACGGAGGGTCACCCCGTCTCACGCCGGCGCTCCCGGTGTGGGCGCGCGCAGGGTGAAGCCCGGCCCACCTGGCGCGGTACGTCAGGTGGCCGGGGCAGCTCAGTGCATGGTCCACCAATCGACGGTGCCCGCACGGCCTTTTGATCATCTCTGCACGCGTGGAAGGGACTCTCTTGACGCTCGTGTTGGCTGAGAACGTTCGTTTAAGTGCCACGTCGTGTCGCTGAACGATCGTCGGCGGCCGTCCGGTGGGCCCCTTGCGGGCGTTCTGCGGCGGTGTGGCCTCATCGACAGCGGCCCCGTCGACCCGTGCGCGCTCGCGGAACCTGACGGAAAGACGTCGTGCCGCCCGTACGGCTCACCCGCCGCGCAAGGTGGCGAGTCAGCGGGGCGCGTCGATCATGGACTGGGCGTGCAGGGCCGCCACGAGCGCGCGGGCGTCGCCGTCCGGGGCGGCGGCTGCCACGTCCACGGCGGTGTCCGCGAACTTGATCACGTGCTCGTCCCCGTGCGCCGCGGCCAGCGCGAACACCTCGTCGGGCGTCATGCCCGCGGCCTGCCGGACCATCGAGGGTTGGCCGCCGGCCCGTGGCGCGGTCGCCCGCGAGGTGGCCCTCCGCGGGGCGGTCGTCACAGAGGCGGGGTGCGGCGGGCCCGTAGATCATCATGAGCACGGCCACGGGCGGCCACACGGCGCGCAGCGAGGGCGCCCACAGCGCGCGCGGCAGCGCGGGCAGCGTACGTAGCACCGCATTGGGCGCGGTGGCGGCGTGCACGAGCATGACCGGTTCGCCGTGGCCGTGGGTGGCGTAACGGTGGGTGGCGGCCCGTACGAGCCGGCTGAGCTGCTCGTACGCCAGGTCGGGGTCGCCGGGTACGCGCAGCGCACCGGCCGCCTGCTGCCAGCCGGGGACGGTGGGGACGCGGGCCAGCCGGTCGCGGATGCCGCCGCTCTGGTCCGCCAGGCGGGGGAGCGTGGCGAGCGCTACCGCGGGGGGCGCTGCCGCGGCGAGCGCTGCCGCGGGGGGAGCCGCGCCGCCGCCGTCCACCGCGCCCGGCAGCGGCTGGTGGCGGGCGGCCCAGTAGCCGAGGGCCTCGGCCAACTCGGTCAGGCGCGGGCCGCTCGGGGCGGGTGAGGCGTGCGGGACGGTGAGTACGGGTGCCGAGCCCGTGGTGGTGCCGGGGGCGGCGTGCGGTGTGTGTGCGGCGCGCGCGGTCTGTTCGTCGTCGAGCAACGTACGGACCGCGTGCCCCACCCGGATCACGCCATGCGTGGCGGAGGCGAGGATTCCGGACAGGAGGCGGGGCCACCACACGGCCAGGACCTCGCGCCAGGGCCGCTCGGCCAGTTGGCGGGCGAAGTAGTCGGCCCAGTCCGTGAGGTGCCGGGGATCGCCGAGCGCCTGCCGCCACGTGGTCTCGGTGATCGGAGAGACGCGGCGCGGCCGGTCCTCCAGCTTGCTGCCGTAGGAATCGAGCCAGCCGTGCACGGTGCCCGACTGCCCGTGCCTGACCAGCGCCTCCACCGCCATGGGCGCATGGTTGGACAGCCAGCCCGCACGTTCGGGGCCGGTGCTGTGCAGTCGTTCGAGAGCTTCGTCGAGGATGCCGCTCGTGTCGTCCATGGGCGCACGCTAGGCAGCCGCGCCCAGACCCGGAACGGTCGCGAGGACCAACCCCGTCTCGTCCCTGCGGCCGGCGACCATCGACCTGGTTCCTGGCTTTTTTGTGGGCGTGGTGTGTGGTGCGTGGGCGTGGCGGCCCAGGCGACGGCGGGGGAGCGGATGTGGTGGTGTGGTCGGTCGCGGCGACTGGTCAGCGTGCTCGGGTACGGAAGACGTACGGGGCGCGGATGCCCATGATCGCGCCGAGTGGGTGTCACGGTGCGCGGGCGTGTGAGGGGGCGCTGAGCGCGGGGGAGGGAAGCGCGGCGGGCTTCGTGTGTGTTGGCCTTGCGGGGTTCGGCCGCTTGCGGGCCGATGACTGCTCGCCGCTGGCCGAGCGGCGGCTTTCAGCCGGCTGGGCGGGGCGCCCCGTCCTCCGTGGGCGAGCGACTGGGCAGGTGGAGGTTGGGTAGGTAGAGACGGGTCAGTCTGGTTACTCGTGTAGGCGGCCGGGCCCCGACGGCCTGGGGGGTCCGGTGGGGCGCGGGCCGGCCGGGCCGCGCGGGGCGGACTCCTGCCCGGTGCCGCCACCTGGGCCTTCCATCGCCGGGTGGTCGGTGGGCTGAGCAACCAGACGGCGACGTATGCCGTCTACAGGGTGGGAGCGGGGGCGCGAACGACGCCGCTCGGGAGCGGGGAACGCGACGACGGACGTGATGGCCGTCTCATGGGCGCGGCGCGGGCCAGCAGTCGAACAAGCGTCGGGGTCGCCTTCGGTACCGGCCCTGACCTGCACTTCCCGATGATCCACTGTCATGTGGCCTCCCTTGCGGCGGGACAGGGTACTGCATGATCACGAAAATTGCGGGGCCGGCTGGGAATTCTGTCCGGTTTCCGCTCGTTGTTTCCATCGGACGGGGTACTTGCAGGGTCCAGACCCTCTATCCCGACTAGCCCGATCCCGCGACCGACTCATCGCAAGGGAGCACGCATGGCAACCCGTGCCGTCGCCCGTCGTCAGGCCACCAACGCCGGCTCTGACGGGGCACGCAGCGTTCGCGCCGTAGGCGGGGAGATCGCCGACCGCGACCTGGTCGGCATGTACCTGGACGAGATCGCACGTACGCCGTTGCTCGACGCGGCCAAGGAAGTCGAGCTGTCCCAAGCCATCGAGGCTGGGGTGTACGCCCAGCAGATCCTGGACGGCGAGGTGGACGAGGCCGAGGCGGGCGGCGCGAGCCGCGCTGAGCTGGAGGCGCTCGCCGCCGAGGGCGCCCGGGCGAAGGACGTGTTCATCCGCTCCAACCTGCGCCTCGTGGTAGCGGTCGCGCGCCGGTACCCGCGCAGTGGCCTGCCGCTCCTCGACCTGATCCAGGAGGGCAACGCGGGCCTGGTGCGCGCGGTGGAGAAGTTCGACTACGCCAAGGGCTTCAAGTTCTCGACGTACGCGACCTGGTGGATTCGGCAGGCCATCACGCGCTCCATCGCCGACCAGTCGCGTACCATCCGGCTCCCCGTCCACCTGGTCGAGGAGTTGGGCCGCATCCGTCGGGTGCAGCGCGAGTTCAACCGGGAGAACGGGCGCGATCCGGAACACACGGAGATCGCCGCCGAGCTGGGCTCCACCCCGGCGCGGGTCGCGGACGTGCTCGACTGGGCCCGCGACCCGGTGAGCCTCAACATGTCGGTGGACGACGAGGGCGAGACCCAGTTCGGCGACCTGCTGGAGGACACCTCGGCGGAGTCCCCGGAGCAGTCGGTCCTGGTGATGCTGCGCCGCGAGGGTCTCGAAGACCTGATCGGCCGGCTCGACGAACGCACCGCCTCGATCATCAAGGCGCGCTACGGCATGGAGGACGGCCGCGAGCGCACCCTGACCGAGGTCGGCAAGCAGCACGGGCTGACCCGCGAGCGCATCCGACAGATCGAGAAGCACGCCCTGCTCGAACTGAAGAAGATGGCCCGCGACACGGGCTTCGACGCGGCGGCCTAGCCGCGCCGCGCCGCTCGGGCCAGGCGACGCCTGGCCCGAGCGACCCCCAAGACCAGAGCTCCGGTGCCACTCCCCCCCGCACCGGGGCTCTGCCCTGCTTGGCTTCCCCCCGCCCCCCGCCCCCCGCCCCCCGCCCCCCGCCCCCTCCCACCTCCGCAGCCAGGCCCCGCCCGCGTCGGCCCCGCTTCCGGCGCGCGCCGCCTCCCGCACGCGTGGACCGGGCCCGTCGTGCAGCGTCACCGGTCTGGCCAGGCAGCCCAGCCCAGCTCAGGGCGCGGGCGCGGCGTACAGGTCCCGGTAGGCCGGGAAGACGCCGCCGGGCCCGTCCACGCTCTCGGCCGCGAGTATCGCGTCCACCACTGCCCGCATCAGTACGTCCGCCCCGGCGGCAAGCACCTCGTTGAGCGCCCCCGCCGCCGCGTGCACCCCGAAGGCCGGGTCCGAGGTCGGGTCCCCGGTCTGGCCTATGGCCGAGCCCGGAACCGGGGCCACGGCCGAACCCGAAGGCGAGCCCGAGCCCGTGCTCGAAGCCGAGCCCGTGGTCGCCCCGGTGGCGGCTCGGCCCACCAACGGCCGCTCGCCGGTGGCCAGCGCGAACACGGTGTCCCCGTCGGAGAGCAGGTGCACCGGCCGCACGGCGCGGGCCAGCCCGTCGTGCGCGGTGCCCGCCAGTTTCTGGGCCTGGGCGCGGGACAGCGTCGCGTCCGTGGCCACGACGGCGAGCGTGGTGTTCAACGGTGGCCGTACGGAAGCGGCCGAGCGCCGTTCGGACTCCTCCCACGCTTCCCGTAGCCGTCGCTGGGCCTCGGCGTGCCGCTCGCGCGACACCGCCCCGACCGGCAGCGCGGCCACACCGTGCCCCCTAGGGTGATCGCCGCCGTCGCCTTCGGCGCCGACTTGGTCGTGCGGGCCGAAGAGGGTGCCGTACAAGCGGCCCGTTGTCGGGTCGACCGGAGAGCCCGACGCGTTCACCGCGACGAGCGCGGCGACCGTGACGCCGGAGGGCAGCACCACGCTCGCGGTGCCGATGCCGCCCTTGAGCCCACCGGCCACCGCCCCGGTGCCCGCCCCCACGTTGCCGCGCACGCAGCTCGCCCCGTCCTCGCCGTGGGCAGCGGCGGCGGCCTCCCGACCGAGTGCCGCGTCGGGTCGGGCCCGCCAGTCGCCGCCGCGTCCGAGGTCGAACAGCGCGGCAGCCGGGACGACCGGCACCACCTGGGCCGGCTGCGGGCCGACCCGGAATCCGCGGCCCCGCTCCTCGAGCCACTCCATGACGCCGGACGCCGCGTCCAGGCCGAAGGCGCTGCCCCCGGTCAGGACGATGGCCTCCACCCGCTGTACCAGGTTCCGCGGATCGAGCGCGTCGGTCTCCCGGGTGCCCGGGCCGCCGCCCCGTACGTCCACCGCGGCCACCGCGCCGCCCGGCGGGGCGAGCACGACGGTGGTGCCGCTCAGCCAGCCCGCGCCCTGTCGCTGGGCGTGGCCCACCCGGATACCCCGGACGTCCGTCAAGGCGTTCCGCGGGCCGGGCCGAGGGGCGCCTCCTGCCGCTGTCGCGTTGCTCGAACCGGTTCCGGCGTCGTCAGCGTCCACCATGGGGCCATGCCTATCACGCGGCTCGCACCGAGCCGGTGGGGCGACGGAGCGGAGCGGGTACGCGGTGGCGACGGGGCGGTAGCGGGGTCGGCTGGCCGCGGCAGGGGGCTCCGCTCGCGGTCGTCTGGCGCGGCGTGTCGGGCGAGCGGGCGGCCTTGGCCACGGGGCGGCGGAGGTAGCGTGGCGGGCGGCGTCGAGCGGGCCGCGGGCGGGCCCGGGCCAGCCGCCGGCGGGCCGTGGACGGGGCGCCCGCCGGGCGTCCGAGGCCTGCATAGCCGCCGAAAACCGCCTCTGACGTGCGCGTATAGCGTTCGTTGATCGGACGTCAACGCCAGCCCGCCACGCTGTTCTCATGTTCGCCGTATCTGACACCACCGCACAGGCCACCGCCACCACCCTCTCCGCCGCCGTGACCACGCCGGCGGCCGTATCGGGTGGCTCGGGGGAACCGGTGGCGTTGCGCTGGGTCGGCGAGCAGGGGCGGGCCGAGGAGTTCACCCACACGCAACTCCTCGACCAGGCGACCCGCGCGTCAAGCATGCTGACCGAGCTTGGCGTGTGCTCCGGTGACCAGGTGGCCGTCATGCTGCCCCTGGTGCCGGAGTCGGTCGTCACGACGCTCGCCTGTGGCCGACTCGACGCGTCCCGTGTCTCGCTGCCCATGAGGGAACCGGTGGGGGCACTGCGCGAGCGGATCAGGGAGTCCGGTGCACGCGTGCTGATCACCGTGGATGGGGTGCTACGGGATGGGCGGGCGTACGGGTTGAAGACCGCGCTCGACCGGGCGCTGATGGGATGTCCCGAGGTGGAGACCGTGCTGGTCGTGCATCGACTGGGGCTTCCGGTCCGTTGGGTTGCGGGCCGGGACCACTGGTGGCACGAGCGGCTGGCCGCCACTCGGTAGACCGAGGGCCACACCAGAGGGGCAGGTACGGGTGATCCTGCCCCGCCGCGTTCTGCGGCTGCCGGTTGGGGGACCGGCAGCCGCGACGCGGTCGCCGCCGAGCATCGCTCCGGCACGGGGGACCGGAGCGATGCTCGGCGGCATGCCGTGCGCCGGACGTACCCTGGGGGCATGAGCACCGCCCCCGCCTCTGAACCGCGCGATCCGGCTTCCGCGCTGATCTTCGACGACCCGTTGGCGCAACAGTCCTCGGACGATACGGACCAGGGGTGGGGCGAGCGGACTCCGAGGACGGGCGAGGGCGGTCCGGCCGACCTGGCGCGCTTCCTCGACGAGAAGCCGCCCCACCACCTGTAAGAGGACCCGGGTCGGTGGGGCGGCTTCACCGCTGCCGCCGTCGGCCGCCCCGAAGGGGCGTCCCCGACCTCGCCGAGCGGCGCGCGGCAGCGACGGAACGCGGCGGCTAGCGCTCGGTCTGCGCCGGCCCCGACTCCGAACCCCCGTCGATCTGCCCGGCGGGAGCCGGGCCACCGCGCTGCGCGACCAGCACGTCGCGGATCTCCCGCAGCAGCTCCACCTCGCTGGCCTCGGCCTCGGCGTGCTCCACCTCGGCCTGCTTGTCCCGGGCCGCCTTCCGCGCCAGGTAGCGCGACATGGGCAGCACCATCAGGAAGTACACGACCGCGGCCGTGATCAGGAACGTCAGGGTGGCGCTGAGCACGGTGCCCCACATGATGGGTACGCCGCTGACCACGTCGCCCGCCTCGTTCGTCTTGCACGGGCCCTTGAGGCAGGAGCTGTACCTGTCGAGGTCCTTGGTGCCGAACGCGCCGACAAGCGGGTTGATGACGCCCTTCACCACGGAGTTCACGACGTTGGTGAACGCGGCACCGATGACGACCGCTACCGCCAGGTCGATGACGTTGCCACGCATCAGGAAGGCTTTGAAGCCGTCCAGGACGCTCTGCTTCTCGTCGGTCGCCGAACTGCTCACGGCCGTGCCTCTTTCCACTATCGGATTTCCAGATTCCGCAACTTATGGCACGGTGCGGCAGCGCTGTCCAATCCGCCCACCCGAATCCGCCAGTTGACAGCACGCGAGCACGAATCATCGCCGCACCACCGCCAGGCGCGCGGCGAGGCCCGTGCCGACCAAGGCCGTCGCGGTCTCCCGGGGAACGGACAGCACCACGAGCGCGCCCTCGCCCGGAGCGGTCTCGCGCGATGGCGGCACGTCGACCACGCGAGCGGCGCGCGCGATCACGCGCGGGCCGGCGGACGGGCCGCCATCCGCGGCGGCCTCCCGCTCGGCCGGCCAGTCCTGGGGCGCGCCGTCGGCCCTGGCCGACTCGCGGGCTTCAGGCGCCCCGTCGGTTTCGCCCGCACCGTCGGTCGCGTCAACGGCTGGCTCGGGCTCGGGGCCGACCGCGAGCTGGCCGGTCCAGCCGGCGTCGGGCGCGGTGGCCAGCACGTCCACGAGGTCGCCGCGACGCAGCAGCCGTACGACCCCGGCGTCGGCGATCCGCACCGCCGCCACCCGCAGGTCGCCCTTCGGATGCCCGCGCTCCTCGTCGGGTGGGCCGGCGAGGCGGGCCGGGGAAGACGACGCCGACGGCGTACCGCGCACGTCACCGGGGTGGGGAGCGCCGGACGGGGTGCTGGAGGGAGCCGAGGAGGGGGAGCGCTTGTCGTCCGTGGGGATCGCCGCGACCGCCGAGGCCAGCGCCGCCACCGCCAGCAGGGTGAGGGTCGCCCTGCGTCGTCGCTTGCGCAGCATCCGGTGCAGCCGATGCCAGCGCGTCTGGCGCACCCGCACCGGTTCGAACAGGGGTAATCCGCGTGGCGCGGGGGCGGCCCGGCCGAGGCCGGGCGCGGCGTCCGGTGCGTGGTGCGGGCCGGTCACGGGGCCCGGCGGCTGCTGCGCCGAGCCGGCGCGGGGGACTGCGGAAGGGTCGTACGCGGACATGACGAACACCACCTGCCGTGCGGAGTTGGGGCCCTGCGGCCTGCACATCCCACGGTGCACGGGTTCGGCGGATCGCGTGCGCGGCTGTGGACGGGCGCTGGGCTGTGGATAACTCCGTCACCCACTACCGCCCCGCGCAGACCAACCCAACCAACCCAACCGGGGCAGGCCACCCCGACCGCGTCAGGGCAACCCAACCGAGACGAGCCCCAGCTACGAACTAACCCGCCTCCACAGAGCCGCCCCCACACGCACAGCCCGCTCGCGCGCACAGCCCAGCTCAGCCCGGGTTCAGCTCAATCCGAGCGCGCACAGACTCGCCCACGCGCACAGCACAACACAACCCATCCCTAAGCCCAGCTCAACCCGAGCGCGCACGGGCCCAGCCACGCGCACAGCACACCCAGCTCGGGCCAGCCCCAACCCGAGCCCGCACACACCAGACGAGCCGACCCCGCCCCGCCCCAACCAACCCCGCCGCACCAGCCACGCACGCCGCCTCGCATCGGGCCAGCTCGGGGCGGGCCCCAGAAGAGAAGAGAGGGCCAGCGCGGTGCGGGCTACGGCAGTGCGATGCCCAGGTCGCGCCCCTCGTGGGCGCGTGCGCAGACGCAGTCGCGTTCGGCCGGGTCGGGGAGGGCGGCCACGGCGTCGAAGAGGACGTCGCGCAGCCGGTCCACGTTGCTCGCGAAGACCCGCATGACCTCCTCGTGGGAGACGCCGTCGCCCGCCTCCGTGCCCGCGTCCAGGTCGGTGACCAGGGTCAACGACGTGTAGCACAGCTCCAGTTCGCGGGCGAGCACGGCCTCCGGGTGGCCGGTCATGCCCACCACCGACCAGCCCTGCGCCGCGTGCCAGCGCGACTCCGCGCGGGTCGAGAAGCGCGGGCCCTCGATGACGACGAGCGTGCCGCCGTCCACCGGCTCCCAGTCGCGCCCGCGCGCCGCCTTGAGCGCCGCGAGGCGCCCCTGCGGGCAGTACGGGTCGGCGAACGTCACGTGCACCACGTTGGGCCGGGGCCCGCCGTCGGGGAGGGGCTCGCCGTCGAAGTACGTCTGCGCCCGCGCCTTCGTACGGTCCACGATCTGGTCCGGCACGAGGAGGGTGCCCGGTCCGAACTCGGGGCGCAGGCCGCCGACCGCGCACGGGCCGAGCACCTGTCGTACGCCGACGGAGCGCAGGGCCCACAGGTTGGCGCGGTAGTTGATGCGGTGCGGCGGCAGGTGGTGCTTGCGGCCGTGGCGCGGCAGGAAGGCGACGCGTCGGCCGGCCACCTCGCCGAGGAACAGCGAGTCGCTGGGGGCGCCGTAGGGCGTGTCCACGGTGATCTCGGTCACGTCGTCGAGGAAGGAGTAGAACCCCGACCCGCCGATCACCCCGATCTCCGCCTGGGGCGCGGTCTTCGGTGTTACCGACGGTGCTGTGGTCTGCGTCTCGGCCATGCGGTCACCCTAATGGCGCCCTGCGCGGCCCGTGCTGGCCGGGCCACCCACGAGCGCGGAGCGCGCGCCCGCGCACCACCCCCGCGCCTTACCGCCGCGCGACCGCCCGTACGCCACGCGGTCCACGCCGACCCGCCCACCCCGGCCCGCGTACGCCGACACCCGACCCCCGACCGAGCCCCCCGCGCACGACGAAGCCCCCGCCCGCCTCCGGGGAGGCGGGCAGGGGCCGCGACAGAAAGTGACGCCAACGTCAGGCGACAGCGACAGCGACCGCGCCAACGACCGAGCCAGTGCCGACAACGGTGACACACGAACGGCGGGCCGGCGCCGGACGGCACGGCAGTCGGGCAGCGGCGCGTCAGGCGGCCGTGGAGCCCTTCGACGCCGCGGGCTTGCTGGCGCTCGACGTGCTCGTGCTGCTCGACGAGGAGGTCGAGGACGACGACGAGTCGGACGACGAGGACGAGGAACCCGACGAAGAGGACGAGTCCGATCCGCTCTTCGTGGACTTCGACGAGCCCGGGGTGCTGCTGGAGGAGGCGCTACGGCTGTCGGTCCGGTAGAAGCCGGAGCCCTTGAACACGACGCCGACCGCGGAGAACACCTTCCGCAGGCGCCCCTTGCAGCTCGGGCACTCCGTGAGCGCCTCGTCGCTGAACTTCTGCACCGCTTCAAGGCCCTCGCCGCAGCCGGTGCACTGGTACTGATAGGTCGGCACGTGATCCTCCTGGCACTCTCACTCAATGAGTGCTAACGACGATCCATAGTGCAGCATTCCGCGGCGTCAGTCCACCGTGACGGCCTCGCGGTGACCGACTCCACGTGTGGAGCCGCTCACCACCGGGCCCGTGGACGGGGTGGCGAGGCGTCCGCGGAGCAGGACCAGGGTCGTCAGCGCGAGCCCCGTACCGGCCAGTGGAACCACGAATCCGGCGCTGGGCCCGAAGCCGTCGGCGAGCTGGCCGGCGGCGGTAGCGGCGCCGGCCTGGCCGAGCGCCACCGCGCCGGTGAGCCAGGTGAACGCCTCGGTGCGCGCGGTCGCCGGAACGAGCGCGTCCACCAGCGTGTACCCGGTGATCAGCGCCGGCGCGATGCACAGCCCGACCAGGAGCCCGAGCGCGCCGAGCAGCGGCACGGCGTGCACCGCCCACAGCGCGGAGGTGGCCAGGGTGAGCAGCGGGTAGGCGATCAGCAGCCGCTGCTGCGGGCTGCGCCGCCAGCTCAGGGCGCCGCAGACGATGCCGGCCACCATGTTGCCGGCGGCGAAGACGCCGTACAGGACGCCGTTGATGCCGGGCTGGCCGATCTCCTCGGTGAAGGCCGTCAGCGAGACCTGGAGGCCGCCGAAGACCGAGCCGATGCCGAGGAAGACCACGGCGAGCACCCGCACGCCCGGCACCCCGAGGGCGGAGGCGGCCGGCCGGTACGCGCCGTTCTCCGTACGTCGCGGACCGGCCGCGCCCCCGGCTCCCGCGCCCCCGGCTCCCGCCTCGGCGGCTCCCGCGCCCGCCGTCTCCGCGCCCCCGGCTCCCGCGCTCGCCCGGCGCGCTCCCCAGCGCGCGGGGCGCGCTGGCGTACGCGGGCGGCTCGGTGCCGGCTGGGTCTGGCGCTGGGCCGCGAACAGCAGGCCGCCGATGAGCGACAGGGTCGCCTCGGCGAGCAGTCCCGCGGCCGGGTGCACGCCGGTGCACAGGGCGGTGGTGAGCACCGGGCCGATCACGAACGTGAACTCGTCCGTCACCGACTCGAAGGCCGCCGCCGTCGTCTGGAGGGATGCCCGGGCGCCGCCCGTGGCCCCCGCCCCGTCGCCGAGCAGCGCCGCCCAGCGGGCCCGCACCATGGGCCCGACCTGGGGCACCGAGGCGCCGGCCGGTACCGCGGCCACGAACAGCGCCCACAGGGGCGCGCCGCCGAGCGCGAGCACGGTCAGCAGCGTGACCGAGGCGGCGTGCGTGAGCACGCCGGGAACCAGCACGGCCGCCTGCCCGAAGCGGTCCGCGAGCTTGCCGCCCTGCGGTGCGAAGACCGCCATCGAGACGCCGGCCGTGGCCGACACGGCGCCGGCGATGCCGTAGGAGCCGCTGGTGTGCTGGATGAGCAGGACGATGCCGATGGTGAGCATCGCGAACGGCTGTCGGGCCGCGAATCCGGGCAGCACGAACGACCACGCGCCGGGCGTGCGCAGCAACTGCCGGTAGCCGGGCTTGCCCGCGGCGTCGATCGGACCGGGTGCGGATCGATCGGCGCCGCGGGAGCCGCGTGCGGTGCGTCGGGTCGAGCCCGCCTCGGCGGGTTCGACCGCTGGGGGCCCGTCGGCCGGATCGGGGGAGACCGTGGGCGCCACGGCCTGGCCTTTCCACCGCCTGGTAGCGCTCCGTGGGGGTATCACGAGGCGCCGAGAGCTGTCCTCTCGCGCATGACCGTGGTAGATACCGGACGGGCCGCCGTGCGGTCGCGCCAGCTCTGCATCAGGCAGAGTTGGTCGGTTATTGCCTATCTGCACTTATGTTATCGACACACTTTCACGGCGTGTCCTGGCTGTGATCAAGCTCATCCCGGTGCCGCTCGCCGACCGCCGTGCCCGCGCTGCGGGTGGCGCCGTGCGCCGGCCGCTCGGGGCCCGTGGCGGCGCCGCGCCCGCGCCCCGGGTCGGCCGCGCGACTCGCGCCGGCCTTGCGCCCGGCAGCCGTCGTACGCCCCGCGTCCGCCGGGCTGCTAGCGCGTCGGCCCGCGCGGGCCGACGGGCGGTGGCGTCGCCAGGCCCAGGGCGGCCAGATCGCCGGGGCGCCGGGGCGCCGCGTCGACTCCGCCGGCCGCGCGTCGTCGCCGCCCGTACCGAGCCAGTCCGCCAGCTTGCCGCCCCGGCTGACCGCCCGCAGCCGCCGCTCGGCCGCGTCGCGCACCGGGTCGATGGCCACCACGAGGAGTTCGTCGCCGCTGCGCAGCACGGTCGTCGGGCCCGGTACGAAGCTCGTACCCTCGCGTACGACCAGCGTCACGGCGGCGCCGGCCGGCAGCCGCAGCTCGCTGACCTCGACACCGTGCATGCGCGAGCCCTTCGGGATGGCCAGCGACAGCAGGTGGCCGCTCAGCCGCTCCAGCGGCGCCGACTCCACGCCCAGGTCGGCGGCCAGTTCGGAGTCGCCGAGCCGTAGCCACTTGGCCAGCCAGGGCAGCGTCGGGCCCTGCACCAGGGTGTAGACGATCACCAGCACGAACACGATGTTGAAGACCCGTTGGCTCTCCGGCACCTCGGCGACCATGGGAATGGTGGCCAGCACGATGGGCACCGCGCCGCGCAGCCCGGCCCAGGACAGCAGCGCCTTCTCCTGCCACGGGGTGCGGAACGGCGCGGTGCTGACCAGCACCGACACCGGTCGCGCCACCGCCGTCAGGATGAGCCCCACCACCAGGGCCGGCACGATGTCGTCGCCGAGCTCGTGCGGCGTGACCAGCAGGCCGAGCAGGACGAACATGCCGATCTGGGCGATCCAGCCGAGCCCCTCGGCGAAGCCGCGGGTCGCCGGCCAGTGCGGCAGCCGCGCGTTGCCCATCACGAGCGAGGCGAGGTAGACCGCGAGGAACCCGGAGCCGTGCGCCAGCGCACCGCCGGCGTACGCGGCGACCGCGATGGCCAGCACCGCGATCGGGTACAGGCCGGAGGCGGGCAGCGCCACGTGGCGCAGTCCGTACGCGCCGAGCAGGCCCACGGCGAGGCCGATCGTCGCGCCGATGGCCAGTTCCAGGGCGATCTCGCCGACCAGGACGTACCAGTGCTCGATCGGTCCGGTCGTCGAGAACGCGACGACCAGGATCACGACCGGGGCGTCGTTGAAGCCGGACTCGGCCTCCAGGGCGCCGGTGAGCTTGCTGGGCAGGGGCACCTTGCGCAGCACCGAGAAGACGGCCGCCGCGTCGGTCGAGGAGACCACGGCTCCTATGATCAGCGACTGCTTCCAGTCGAGCCCGACCAGGTAGTGGGCGCCGGTCGCGGTGACCCCCACGCTCACCGCGACGCCGACCGTGGAGAGCATGGCGGCCACCGGCAGGGCGGGTTTGACCTCGCGCCACTTGGTGCCGAGACCGCCCTCGGCGAGGATGACCACCAGCGCCGCGTAGCCGATGACCTGGGTCAGTTCGGCATCGTCGAAGACGACGCCGACCAGGCCGTCCTGGCCTATGGCGACGCCGATGCCGAGGTAGATGAGCAGGCTGGGCAGCCCGCTGCGGGATGACAGGCGCACTGCGGCCACGGCGACCAGGAGCACCAGCGCGCACATCAGCAGGAGTTCGTTGAGGTGGTGAACAGTCAGGGGCCGACCCTTTCGCGCGGGTTTCGACCGAAATGCTTTACCCCGGCCGACCGGAACTTCATTGCCTTACCTAACATTTTACGGGTTCTTAACGCCTGTGATCGAGGCGGGGGCGGTGCCGACCGATTCCGCCGTGATCGTTCACGTCGATCCCCGGCGGTCGCGGCGACCGTCGGGCACGCCCGATCGCCGGCCACTGACTCCGCGTAGGGGAGCCGCCCGCGCTCCGGCTACGGTTGCTCCAGCACTCCAGGTCCACCCTGCCCCTCGAAGGACAGCGATGCCCTCCCGCGAAGAACCGACCGCCCCTTCCGGAAAGAAGAAAAGGAAGAGGCGGCGCGCCCGTCTGATCGTGATCGCAGTCGTGCTGGCGCTCGTCGCGGGTGTCGGCTATGGCGTGTTCTGGAGCATCAGTACGGTGCGCGCCTCGTTCCCCGAGACCACCGGCTCGATCCAGCTCGACGGCATGTCATCCCCGGTCCAGGTCAAGCGCGACGGCAACGGCATCCCGCAGTTGTACGCGGACACCGCCGAAGACCTCTTCCGCGCCCAGGGCTTCGTGCAGGCCCAGGACCGGTTCTGGGAGATGGACGTACGACGGCACCTGACGGCCGGGCGGCTGTCCGAGATGTTCGGCTCCGGCCAGGTCGAGACCGACGCGTTCCTGCGCACCCTCGGCTGGCGCGAGACCGCGCAGCGCGAGTGGGACACCAAGCTGTCGGCCGCGACGAAGAAGTACCTCACGGCGTACACCGCGGGCGTCAACGCCTACCTGGAGGACCACGAGGGCAAGGAGCTGTCCGTCGAGTACGCGGCGCTCAGCTTCGAGAACGACTACAAGCCGCAGAAGTGGAGCCCGGTCGACTCGGTCGCCTGGCTCAAGGCCATGGCCTGGGACCTGCGCGGCAACATGCAGGACGAGATCGACCGCTCGCTGGCCACCAGCCGGCTCAGCGCCCGGCAGATCGAGGACCTGTACCCGGCGTACCCGTACGACCGGAACCGGCCGATCGTGGACCGGGGCGCGGTGAACCCGCTGACCAAGGAGTTCGACCCCAAGGGCGAGGAACAGCCGACCGGGGTCGACGCGCCCGCCACCGGCGCGGACTCGGGCATGGGACAGGGCCTGCGCAGCGGGCTGTCCTCGCTGTCCAAGACGCTGGACGAGATCCCGGCGCTGCTCGGCCCGAGCGGCAACGGCATCGGCTCCAACTCGTGGGTGGTCGCCGGCGAGCACACCACCACCGGCAAGCCGCTGCTGGCCAACGACCCGCACCTGGCCCCGCAGATGCCCTCGCTCTGGTACCAGATGGGCCTGCACTGCAACCGGGTCAGCGCCAAGTGCCCGTACGACGTGGCCGGGTACACCTTCTCCGGCATGCCGGGCGTGGTCATCGGCCACAACGCGGACATCGCCTGGGGCATGACGAACCTGGGCGCTGACGTCTCCGACCTGTACCTGGAGAAGGTCACCACCGACGGCTACCTGTACGACGGCAAGCAGCGGCCCTTCACCACCCGCAAGGAGACCATCAAGGTCGCCGGCGGGAAGGACCGCACCATCACCGTCCGCTCGACCAGGAACGGGCCGATCGTCTCGGACCGCGAGGACGAGCTGGAGACGGTCGGCAAGAAGGCGCCGGTCGGCGACGCGGCCCCGGACCGCGGCGACGGCTACGCCGTGTCGCTGCGCTGGACCGCCCTCGACCCGTCCCGCACGATGGACGCGGTGTTCAAGCTCAACCGGGCGCGCAACTTCACCGAGTTCCGCGCCGCCGCCGCCGACTTCGCCGTGCCCTCGCAGAACCTCATCTACGCGGACACCGAGGGCAACATCGGCTACCAGGCGCCCGGCAAGATCCCCACCCGCGGCGAGGACAAGAACGGCAAGCCGATCGACGGCCGCTACCCGGCGCCGGGCTGGGACTCCACGTACAAGTGGACCGGCTACATCCCGCAGAAGGCCCTGCCGTACGAGTACAACCCCAAGCGCGGCTACATCGTGACGGCCAACCAGGCCGTCGTCGACCGCGAGCGCTACCCGTACCTGCTGACCAGCGACTGGGGCTACGGCGCGCGCAGCAAGCGCATCACCGACCTCATCGAGTCGAAGATCAAGGACGGCGGCAAGATCTCGACCGACGACATGCAGACCCTGCAGATGGACAACACCAGCGAGATCGCCAAGGTGCTGACCCCGTACCTGCTCAAGATCAAGATCAGGGACGGGTACGTCCGCGAGGCGCAGGAACTGCTGGACGGCTGGGACTACACGCAGGACTCCGACTCGGCCGCTGCCGCCTACTTCAACGCCGTCTGGCGCAACACGCTCAAGCTCGCCTTCGGCAACAAGCTCCCCAAGGAGCTGCGGGTCAAGAACCAGTGCCTGCGGGTACGGCCCGCCGACGAGACCGGGCCCGTCGAGGACCTGGACGACGACAGCGACCTGATCACCGAGTGCGGCGAGCGCGACAAGGACGTGGCCCAGCCGGACGGCGGCGACCGCTGGTACGAGGTCGTGCGCGGCCTCCTCAAGCAGCCGGACAACGACTGGTGGCACACGAACGGCAACCAGACCAACCGCGCCACCGACAACCGGGACGAACTGCTGGCCCGGGCCATGAAGGACGCCCGGTACGAGCTGACGTCGAAGCTGGGCAAGGACATCAACACCTGGAGCTGGGGCCGATTGCACCAGCTCACGCTGAAGAACCAGACCCTGGGCACCAAGGGCCCCGGCTTCGTGCAGTGGATGCTCAACCGTGGCCCGTGGAACCTCAGCGGCGGCGAGGCGGCGGTCAACGCCACCGGCTGGAACGCGGCGGGCGGCTACGAGGTGGTGTGGGTCCCGTCCATGCGGATGGTGGTCAACCTCGACAACCTCGACAAGTCCCGCTGGATCAACCTGACCGGTGCCTCTGGCCACGCGTACCACGAGCACTACGACGACCAGACCAGCAAGTGGGTCAAGGGCGAGATGCTCGACTGGGCCTTCAGCGAGAAGGCCGTGGACGAGGCGACGGACGACAAGCTGGCCCTGACGCCGTAGACGCCCGGGGCGCCGGCGCGGCCCGGTAGCGGGAGCCGAGCCCCGCGCCCCGGGGCCGCGCGCCCGACGCGAGAGCGCCGGTGAGACTGGTTTCGGCCAGCCTCACCGGCGCTCTCGCGTGCGCGCCCGGCTCAACACCCCGGCGGGCGAAGCGGGCGCACGCCCCCCGGCGCCCCGGCGTTCGACACTCCGGCGCTCAACACTCCGGCGGGCGGAACCGGCGCACGCCCCCCGGCGTCACCACCGCGTGGACCGCCCGGTCGTGCGGGTCCCGTGGCACCCGCTCCACCACCTCGTGCGCGTAGAGCAGCACCACCAGGGCCGGCCGCGCGCCCGCGATCTCCAGGCGGGCCAACACCCGGTCGTAGCTGCCGCCGCCGCGCCCGAGCCGCACCCCGCGCCCGTCCACGGCGAGCCCGGGCAGCAACACCGTGTCGGCCGTGAGCACCGCCTCGGGCCCAAGGCGCGGGCCCGTCGGCTCCCACAGGCTGATCTTGCCGGGGTGCGCCACCTCGGCCAGGTGCTCGGCGCCCGCGTACTCCGCCCAGTCCAGGTCGTTGTCCGGCAGCAACACCGGCAACAGCACCCGCACCCCGCGCTCGCGCAACACGTCGAGCAGCGCGCCGGTGCCCGGCTCGCTGCCCACCGAGACGTACGCCGCGACGGTGCGCGCCGCGCCCAACTCGGGCAACTCCAGCGCGTGCCGTACAAAACCAGCCAGTGTTTCCTCGACGTCATCTGCGGTCAACCTGGACCTCATCGTCAGGAGATCTCGCCGCAACGCCCGCTTACTACCGTCGGCCCAGGTCATGACACGTATAAACCCCTCGTGTGTGCTGCTCTTGTGACGCCTCGGGTCATATTCGGCAGACCAGCATGATCTACGCAAAACCACCGGTAGGGTGCTCCGCATGACTCCATCGCGCACTCGGATCAGCAAGGCTGTCATCCCCGCCGCCGGCCTCGGGACCCGCTTCCTCCCGGCCACCAAGGCCACCCCCAAGGAGATGCTGCCGGTCGTCGACAAGCCCGCGATCCAGTACGTGGTCGAAGAGGCAGTCACCGCCGGGCTCTCCGACGTCCTCATGGTCACCGGCCGCAACAAGCGCCCCCTGGAAGACCACTTCGACCGCAACTACGAACTCGAAGAAGCCCTGCGACGCAAGAAGGACGAGTCCCGGCTCGCCCGCGTCCAGGAGTCCAGCGACCTGGCGACCATGCACTACGTCCGCCAGGGCGACCCCAGGGGACTTGGCCACGCCGTGCTGTGCGCCGCACCGCACGTCGGCGACCAGCCCTTCGCCGTTCTCCTGGGCGACGACCTCATCGACCCCAGGGACCCGCTGCTCGCGCGCATGATCGAGACGCAGGAGACGCACGGCGGCAGCGTCGTGGCCCTCATGGAGGTCGACCCGGCGCAGATCCACCTCTACGGCTGCGCCGCCGTCAAGACCACCGACGCCGAGGACGTCGTACGCGTCACCGACCTGGTCGAGAAGCCGGACGTGGTCGACGCCCCCAGCAACCTCGCCATCATCGGCCGCTACGTGCTCGACCCCGCCGTCTTCGACGTGCTGCGCACCACCGAGCCGGGACGCGGTGGCGAGATCCAGCTCACCGACGCCCTGCAGACCCTCGCGGCCGACGAGACCGTCGGCGGCCCGGTGCACGGCGTCGTCTTCCAGGGCCGCCGCTACGACACCGGCGACCGTGGTGATTACCTGCGTGCCATTGTCAGACTCGCGTGCGAACGTGAGGATCTGGGTCCGGACTTCCGTGCCTGGCTTCACCGTTACGTCACCGAGGAGATGTAGCCCGTTGAGTAGCACCGCCGAACCGGCCACCAGCAGACCCGAGCGGACCTGGCTGGTGTCCGAGCACCTCGACGACGTCCTCGGCCGACTGCGCCCGCTGGACCCGATCGAGCTGCGGCTCCTCGAAGCGCAGGGCTGCGTCCTGGTGGAGGACGTCACCGTGCCGGTGGCCCTGCCGCCCTTCGACAACAGCTCGATGGACGGCTATGCCGTGCGGGTGGCCGACGTGGCCGCCGCCAGCGAGGAGTTCCCGGCGGTTCTCACCGTCATCGGCGACATCGCGGCCGGCAGCGGCGACCTGCCCCGCGTCGGCCCCGGCGAGGCCGCCCGCATCATGACGGGGGCTCCGCTGCCGCCCGGCGCCGAGACCGTCGTGCCCGTCGAGTGGACCGACGGCGGCAGCGGCGGCGGCCCGGCCAGCGGCATGCTCGCGCACAGCGCGGCCCCCGAGGGCGCCGGCGGCGAGGTCCGGGTGCACCGGCCGGCCGCCGCGCGGGCGCACGTGCGCGCCCGGGGCAGCGACGTCGGGGCGGGCGAACTGGCCCTGAGCGCCGGCACGGTGCTCGGCGCCCCGCAGATCAGCCTGCTGGCCGCCATCGGCCGCGCCACGGCCCGGGTCCGGCCCCGACCGCGCGTGGTCGTGCTGTCCACCGGCAGCGAACTCGTCCCGCCGGGCGAGCCGCTGGGCCCCGGTCAGATCTACGACTCCAACAGCTTCGCCCTCGCCGCCGCCGCCCGCGACGCGGGCGCCATCGCCTACCGCGTCGGCGCGGTCACCGACGACGCGGCCACGCTGCGCGCCACCATCGAGGACCAGCTCATCCGCGCCGACCTCCTCGTCACCACCGGCGGCGTCAGCGTCGGCGCGTACGACGTGGTCAAGGAGGCGCTGACGGGTCTCGGCGACGACGCCGACGGCGTACGGTTCCGCAAGCTGGCGATGCAGCCGGGCAAGCCGCAGGGGTTCGGCTTCGTCGGCGAGGGCGGTCGGGACCGCGCCCCACTGCTCGCCCTGCCCGGCAACCCGGTCAGCGCGTACGTCTCCTTCGAGCTGTTCGTCCGCCCCGCCATCCGCACCCTGATGGGCGTCGAACCCGTGCACCGCACGGTGGTCAGCGCGGTCTGCCCGGAGGGCGTGGCCAGCTCGCTGCCGGGCCGCCGCCAGTACCTGCGCGGGCGCTACGACGCGGACGAGAACGCCGTCACCCCCATCGGCGGCTCCGGCTCCCACCTGGTCAAGGCGCTCGCGCACGCCAACGCGCTGATCGTGCTGCCCGAGGAGACCACGTCGCTGGAGCCGGGCGGCACCGTGGACGTCGTGCTGCTGGACTGACTGACTGGCTGTCGGCCTGACCGCTGGACGATCGCTGGTCAGACCGCTGGGACCGATCGCTGGTCAGACCGCTGGACCGAGCGCGCCGCAGGGGGCGCGCGGGAGCGGGGCGGGGCCGGGGCGCGGGGGCGCGTTCCCGGGCGGCGCACCGTGGGTGGTTGCCGCGCTGACCGCAGGGCACGGCCGGTACGGTTGCTGCCCTAGGACCGACCGGGAGAACCATGAGCAGCGCCCAGGACCACCTCACCCATCTCGACGACGCGGGCGCGGCACGCATGGTCGACGTCTCGGCGAAGGACGTCACCGCGCGTACCGCCACCGCCAGCGGGCGGGTACTCGTCTCGCCGCGCGTCGTCGAGCTCCTGCGCGGCGACGGCGTGCCCAAGGGCGACGCCCTGGCCACCGCCCGGATCGCCGGCATCATGGGGGCCAAGCGCACCCCGGAGCTGATCCCGCTCTGTCACCCGCTGGCCGTCTCCGGCGTCAGGGTGGACCTGTCGGTCGCCGACGACGCGGTGGTCATCCGCGCCAGCGTGAAGACGACGGACCGTACGGGCGTGGAGATGGAGGCGCTGACGGCCGTCACCGTCGCGGCGCTGACCGTGATCGACATGGTCAAGGCCGTCGACAAGGCGGCGGTCATCACGGACGTCAGGGTCGAGGAGAAGTCCGGCGGAGCGTCGGGCGACTGGAGCCGCACCTCATGACCACGCCCTCGCCCGCGGGCCCACCCTCCGAGCCACCCGCCCGGCACGCGCCGACCGACGGGCCGCGCTACCGCGCCCTGGTGATCACCGCCTCCGGGCGCGCCGCCGCCGGCGTCTACCCCGACAAGGGCGGCCCGCTGCTCGCCGAGGGGCTGTCCGCGATGGGCTTCCTGGTCGAGGGGCCGCTCGTGGTGCCGGACGGCGAGCCGGTCGGGGCGGCGCTGCGGGAGGCGGTGGCCGCCGCGTACGACGTGGTCGTCACCACCGGGGGCACCGGCATCTCGCCCACCGACCTGACGCCCGAGATGACGCGCGCCGTCCTCGACTACGAGATCCCGGGCATCCCGGAGGCGCTGCGGGCCGAGGGGCTGGCGAAGGTGCCGACGGCCGCGCTGTCCCGGGGGCTCGCGGGGGTGGCCGACACCACGCTGATCATCAACCTGCCCGGTTCCTCGGGCGGGGTCCGGGACGGCCTCGCGGTGCTGGGCCGACTGCTGGTGCACGCCGTGGACCAGCTCCGGGGCGGCGACCACGCCCGCCCCGCAGAGGCCGCACACCCCGCCGCACCGAGCGCCCCGAGCGCACCGGGCGCGCTGACCGGGCAGCCAGCGCCCGCCGCCCCCGACGAGCCGCCCGCACCGAGCGAACAGAGCCGCCCCGTGGGAGGCGCCCCCGACGAGTCGGCCGGGAGCCCGCGCTGAACGCCTGCTGGCCGGTGGCGCTGGTGGACGGTCCCACGACCCTCCGCCCGATAAGGCTGCGCGACCAGCGCGCCTGGCGCGAGGTCAACCGCCGCAACCGCGAATGGCTGCGCCCCTGGGAGGCGACGATCCCGCCGCCGCCCCCCGGCGGCCCGGTCGCCCAGCGCCCCACCTACCGGCAGATGGTCCGTCACCTGCGGGCCGAGGCGCACGCGGGGCGGATGCTGCCGTTCGTCCTCGACTACCAGGGCCGGCTGGCCGGTCAGTTGACGGTGGCCGGGATCACCTGGGGCTCGATGTGTTCGGGCCACATCGGCTACTGGGTGGACAAGGCGGTCGCCGGACGCGGAGTCATGCCGACCGCGGTGGCGCTGGCCGTGGACCACTGCTTCCGCTCGGTCGGGCTGCACCGGGTGGAGGTCTGCATCCGCCCGGAGAACATCCCGAGCCGTCGCGTGGTGGAGAAGCTCGGCTTCCGCGAGGAGGGGCTGCGGCCCCGGTACCTGCACATTGACGGCGCGTGGCGGGACCACCTGGTCTTCGCGCTGACCGTGGAGGAGGTGCCGGACGGGCTGCTGAGCCGCTGGCACCGGATGAGTCCCGGCACCTCACCGATATAGAAGAGGCATTCGATAATGGCCACACTTTGAACACATTTGCCGGTAAGTCGTCGCACCAATCACAAAAAAAGCTTGAGATATGAGCCAGATCGTGCGACACACCGCGCCAATTGGCGGATCGGCCCGCTCCGCTCCCTCTACCGTGTCACCGTGAGCAGCAGTGGCCTCATCTACGCAGTCATCGTCGGGGCCTGGGCCGCCTACCTGGTGCCCATGTGGCTCCGCCGGCAGGACGAACTCAACGACGCCCGTCCCACGGAGCGCTTCAGCACGGCCATCCGGCTGCTGTCCGGCCGAGCGGCCATGGAGCGGCGCTACACCAAGGGACTGGACGCCGGGGAGCTGCCCGAGGCCGCATCCGACGATGCCCCCACGCCGGTCGGCGCGGCAGCCGACGCCGTCCCGGGCCCGCACGCGCCGGACCGGACGCCGGTCGGGGTGGGCGGCCCGGACGACGAGACCGACGTCGTCGACGTACGGGCCTTCGCCCACCCCGCGACGATGAGCGTCACCGTCACCGACGCCCTGCTCGCGGACCCGGCCGAGCGCCCACCCGCCGGGCCCGGCGGCGCCGCCCCGGCGGACGGGCCGCCCGCGACGGGCGAGGCGGACGCCCCTGGGCGACGGGACGCCGGCGCCGGCGCGGACGGTGGCGCCGGGGAGCGCACCCGGCGCGCGAAGGTACTGGCCCGGCGCCGGCGCACCACGGTGCTCCTCTTCCTCGCCTTCACCGTCGGCTCGATCGTCGCCGCCGTCGGCGGGGTCGCCTTCCTGTGGGCCCCGGTGGGACCGGCCGTGCTGCTCAGCGCGTACATCGTCTACCTGCGGATGCAGGAGCGCCGCCGCTTCGCCTTCACCATGGACCAGCGCCGCGCCGAGCTGGCCGCCCAGCGGCTGCGCGAACAGCGGGGGCGCCCGGCCTCTGGATCGGCCCGGCCGGGCGCGGCGGGCGCCCAGCCCGGCGACCGCCCCGCCGACGGCCCGGCTCCCGACCGCGGCCCCGGCGCCGACCGAGGCCCCGACCGCCCGACCCCGCCCCGCCCCACCGCCGACCGCCCCCGCCCGGAGCGGCGCGGGCCCGCCCGCCCCAGCGCGGGCATGCCCCGCCAGCCGGGCAGCGGCAGCGCCAGCGATCAGGCACGCCGGCTGACGGCCGGCGACGAAGCGGTCGGGCAGCCGACGTACGAGGGCGAGCGCGGCCCGAAGCGAGCGCACGGCGGCGACCCGGCTCCGCGCGTCCACGACGGCGACCCCGCCCGGCGCCCCACGCCGGGCGCCGGCCCGGCCCGCCGCGCCGCCGCGGCGGCCGGTCGCCCCACGCCCGACGACCGGCCCGAGGGCGCGGCACCCGCCGTGCCGTCCGACGCGGCCCGTTCCGCGCACGCGGCCGACCGCAGGGCCCTGGTCGAACAGACCGACCACGCGGAGTGGGTGGACGAGCGGGAGCGCGAGCGCGGCGGCGCGGCGGGCCAGAGCTGGGACCCGGTCCCGGTGCCGCTGCCCACCTACGTCACCGCCCCGGTGGCGCCCCGCGCCACCGCCGACGCGGACCTCGGCGCCCCCGACAACTGGAGCCCGTCCCGCTCCAGCGCCGCCGAACCCACCGACGGACCGCCCGCACCGGCCGACCCCGTCGGCTCCGCCCCTGGCGACCCGTCCCAGCCCGACACCGGCTCACACCGCCCGGCCCGCGACCGGGGACGCACGCCACTGTTCGACCAGTACGCCGACGAGTCCCGCCCCCGAGCCGCCAACGAGTGACACCCGCCACGCCCGTCACGACCATCGTTGACCAGCGAGGGAGCGGATTTCCGAGCAGCCCGAGAGGGATGCTAGAGTTTCACTCGTTGCAAGGGCCTGTGGCGCAGACTGGTAGCGCACCTCGTTCGCATCGAGGGGGTCAGGGGTTCAAATCCCCTCAGGTCCACCGCAGCTCAGAGCCCCAGCCAGGGAAACCCGGCTGGGGCTCTTTGGTGTCGTATAACAGCGCAGTACAGCAACTACCGTGGATCTCGCTCGTCCAGGCCCTCGCCGCTTGTGCCGGTGCCTGCCGAGCCGCCGCAGTGCCTTACGGGTCGCTTCTGACGGTACGTGTGAAGAAGGCTGATCCCCCCGCACAGCGGGCTCAGGTCAGGCTTTGAGCCAGACGCGGCGGTGACGCGCTACGGCGTAGACCCGCTCGACCTGTTCAGGGGTGAGCTTCCCGGAGAGAGGGCCGAGAGCCGCCACTTCTCGTTCTTGGTAGACCCGCACCGTGAACTGCGTGGCGGCGCGTTGGAGGGACGTGACGCCAACGAACACCAGAGCCGGTTCCACCGGCACGGGGAAGTCGCAAAAGCGTCCCAACACACCTCGTACGTAGTCAGCCTCAGCCTTGCTCGCCGCGGCGTAGGGCTCCGGTTTTCTTCCGTTCACCCGAGCCATGGTGTCGCCGATCCAGACCGAGGCGCCCTGGTGTTTCTTGGTGTTGATGCTGAACACGCCCCCAGGGCCGATCAGCAGGTGGTCGATGTCTCCACCGTTGCTCTTCTCGATGCCGTGGAGAACGCGCCAGCCGAACGCGGACAAGCGCGCCAGTTCCCGGCCTACTCGGCGTTCCCCTTCGAGCCCGGTGTACCAACTGTCCCATTCAGAGGGCTGACGCAGGACCTTCGCCCATAATCGCTCACCCGCGGACGGTCCTCGCTCGGCGATCATTCCGAGCAGCCTGGCGCCGGGGCGGTTCCGCGCCAGATCCTCACTCGGAGAAAGCGATGGGAGGGAAGCCGGACACCTCGGCCGGCGCGCGGGAGCCGGGCGGACGGGGCGGGCGGGCGGTCGAACGTCTGACACGGAAGGCGGCGTGCGAGCGCCGGGTCGCCCGGAGGGGGTGACCGTGACGCCCTCACCAAGGTGCTTTCGGAGCAGCGACAGGGCCGCGTCGCGGTAGTTCTCCGCCTTGATCGTCACGGCCTTCGTCGCTCGGTCCGCCCACGCGACCGTGGTGCCGTCCGGCAGATTGACGTAGAGCCGGTCCTTGCCGTGCCGCTTCCATGGCTTCACCGTGAGATCGCTCATCGGTCTCCCCCCAGTCCGTGCCGACCTCCCCTATGCCAGCAGTCAACGGCTAGATCGACAAGACTGCGTGGCCGCTGCGACCTGTTACAGCGTTCCCCACCTCACCCAGCCCGCCCGCTCCAGGCGGGGAGGGGAGCGGGCACGCGCGGGAGCGGGCGGGGGCGGCGTCAGGGGCGCAGGCGGGCGTTGAGGCGGGCGGCCTGGTGGGTGAGGTGGGTGCGTTCGGCGAGGTTGGGGGCGCGGTGGGCGGCCTCGGCGTAGAGGCGGGCGGCCGTGGCCAGGTCGCCGGCGCGTTCGTGGAGGTAGGCCGCCACCGCCTCGCGGCGGGGGAGCGGGTGGGCCTTGGCCGAGGAGTCGCGGGTCGAGGCGTCGAGTTCGGCGAGGGCGGCCAGGCCGGCGCGTGGGCCGTCCGCCTCGCCCACGGCGACCGCGCGGTTGAGCCGGACGACCGGACTGTCGGTCAGCCGCGCGAGTTCGTCGTACCACTCGACGATCTGCACCCAGTCGGTCTCCTCGGCCCGCTGGGCGTCCGCGTGTAGGGCCGCGATGGCGGCCTGGGCCTGGAACTCGCCCAGTCGGTCGCGGGCGAGGGCCGCCTGGAGGATCTGGACGCCTTCGGCGATCAGCGTCGTGTCCCACCGGCCGCGGTCCTGCTCGGCCAGTGGCACCAGGCTGCCGTCGGGCTGGGTGCGGGCGGCGCGCCGGGCGTGGTGGAGCAGCATGAGGGCGAGCAGGCCGGCCACCTCGGGGTGGTCGATCGAGGCGGCGAGCTGGCGGGTGAGCCGGATGGCCTCGGCGGCGAGGTCGACGTCGCCGGAGTAGCCCTCGTTGAAGACCAGGTAGAGGACGCGCAGCACGGTGGCGACGTCGCCGGCCCGGTCGGGCCGGCCCGGCGCGTCCGGCTCCGCCCCGGCGGGGGAGAGTCCCACGCCGGCGACGGTGCGCTTGGCCCGGCTGATGCGCTGCGCCATGGTCGCCTCGGGCACCAGGTAGGCCCGGGCGATCTGGCGGGTGGTGAGCCCGCCCACGGCGCGCAGCGTGAGCGCGACCGCGGACGAGGGGGTCAGCGACGGGTGGGCGCACAGGAAGTAGAGCCGGAGCGTGTCGTCCACCGCGGTCGCCGGGCCGGGCGCCGGCTCCGACTCGACCAGGTCCTCGCGCCGGCGGCGGGCCGAGTCCGCCCGTATCGCGTCGAGGAACCGGCGCCAGGCCACCGTGACCAGCCAGCCCTGCGCGTCCCGTGGGGGATCGGCCGGCCAGGTGCGGAGCGCCTCGACCAGCGCGTCCTGCACGGCGTCCTCGGCCGCCGCGAAGTCGGCTCCGCGGCGGACGAGGATGCCGATCACGCGCGGCGTGAGGCGGCGGAGCAGAAGCTCGTCCATCGAGGTGGTCACTCCGTGATGGTGGGCGGCGCGGAGAGGAACGGGCGCAGCTCCAGCCACTCGTGGATCGGCTCGCCGCCGGCGCCGGGGGCGGCCGACAGTTCGGCGGCCAGTTCGAGGGCGCGCTCGTAGCTGTCGACGTCGATCACCATCCAGCCGGCGATGAGGTCCTTGGTCTCGGCGAACGGACCGTCGGTGACCGGCGGGCGGCCCTCGCCGTCGTACCGGACCCACGTGCCCTCGGGCGCGAGCCCTTGACCGTCGACGTACTCGCCGGTCTCCTCAAGGCGGACCGCGAAGTCGTGCATGAACTGCACGTGCGCCGAGACCTCCGCCGGCGTCCACTGGTCCATCGGCACGTTGTTCACCGGTGCCGGGGCGCCGCGGTAGTGCTTGAGCAGCAGGTACTTGGCCATGGTGGTTCTCCTTGGAGCTGGTGCGGCCCATTGTGGTCGCGTTCACGGCGGGGACGGAGCCGGGCACGGGTTCTCGACATGGTGGGCGAGGATTTTCTCGCGGGTTCGGGAAGGCGGGTCGGGGAGGGGCGGGCGGCCGGGGAAAGGGGCGGCGGCCGACCCCCGGGTGGGGCCGGCCGCCGCGTGTGGGACCGATGGAGTCGGTGGTGTGGGGGGCGGGGCGGCTATCGCACGGGGTCCGGGCCCACCGTCGGCAGGTAGCGCGGGGCGCGCCAGGCGTCGAGGCGGGACTCGACGGCCGAGCCCAGGGACAGCAGCTTGCCGTCCTGGTGGTTGCCGGCCGTCAGGAGCAGGCCGACGGGCAGTTCGTCGGCGAAGCCGGCCGGCACGGACAGCGACGGGTACCCGGAGACGGCCGCGGGGGTGGAGGAGGGGATCACGTCGTTGTCGCCACGGGCGCAGTCGGTGGTCCAGGCGGGCGGGTTGGTGGGCGCGGCGATGGCGTCCAGCCGGTACTTGGCCAGCGTCTCGTCGATCGAGCGCCGCGAGAGGTCCTTCAGCTCCGCGCGCGTCGCCCGGTACTCCGGGTCGGTCGTGGGCGGCGCCGCCAGGGCGCTCTCGAACAGCTCCTGCCCGCTGAAGCAGGTCTGCTCCTCGGGGTGGTCGCGGTTGAACTCGATGAGTTCGGCGAGGTCGCGCGGGCCGCCCTCGCGGGTGGCGAGGTAGGCGTCGATGTCCCGGTGGAACTCGCTGAGCAGCGCCGGGAACTCCAACTCGGCCAGCCGGTCCTGGTACGGCGGGGTCACCTCGACGACCTCGGCGCCGGCGGAGCGCAGCTTCTGCGCCGTACGGACCATCAGGGCGTCCACCTTCGGGCCGAGCGTCGGCAGGCGCCACAGGCCGATGCGCTTGCCGCGCAGGTCGCCGGGGCGGGTGGGGTCGGTGGCGGGGCTGTTCCGGTGGGCGGCGTCGTGGTCGCTGAGGACGGCGAGGGTGAGCGCCGTGTCGATCACGTTGCGCGCCATCGGGCCAGCGGTGTCCTGCTCGGCGGAGATGGGCACCACGCCGTCCCCGCTGACCAGGCCGAGGCTGGGCTTGAGGCCGACCACCCCGTTCATGCCGGCCGGGCAGACGATGGAGCCGTCGGTCTCGGTACCGATCGCGACCTGGGACAGCGAGGCGGCCAGCGCGGCGCCGGAGCCGGCGGACGAGCCGCACGGGTTGCGGTCGAGGACGTACGGGTTGTGGGTCTGGCCGCCCACCGCGGACCACCCGGAGGTGGGCTTGGCGGCGCGGAAGTTGGCCCACTCGGAGAGGTTGGCCTTGCCGAGGATCACGGCACCCGCCTCCCGCAACCGGGTGACCAGCGCCGCGTCGGTCTTCGGCGGGCGGTCGGCGAGCGCGAGCGAGCCGGCCGTGGAGGCCAGGCCGCGGGTGTCGACGTTGTCCTTGATGAGTACGGGGATGCCGTCGAGCGGGCCGCGGGTGGTGCCGTCACGGTGTCGGGCGTCGCTGGCGGCGGCCTGCTGGCGGGCGGTCGGGTCGGTCCGTAGCACCGCGTTGACCTTGGGGTCGACGGTCTTGATGCGCCACAGGTAGGCGCGGGTCAGGGCCGACGGGGTCAGCGAGCCGTCGGCCATCCGGGCCTGGAGCTCCGGGATGGTCACCGTGTCCAGATCGACCCCCAGCCTCGGGGGTGAGTCCGCTGGTGGGGCACTGTCGGTGCGGGTGTCGGCGGCCTCCGCGCTGGGGCTCGGCGCGCCGGTCAGAAGGGACCCCGCGAGCAAGGCGGTGATCAGCGTGGCAACGCTCCTCTTCCTCATGGGCGTTAGCGGACTACACGCCGGCGCCCCGACGCAAGAGCGCCACACGGCGCATGCGCCTCGTTGTGAAAGTCATCGCCGCGCGCCCCTCCCGGCTGGTTACGTCCCGCGGCGCCTCCGGGCCCGGCTGGGTGAGTGTGGACGGGGGTGAGTGTCGGCGGGTGTGGGTGGGTGTGGGTGGCGCCGGGCGGGGAAATTCGGGTGAGGGCCGGCGGGCGGGTCCCTAGGGTCGGCGAGCGTGACGACGAACGAGGCGTACGACGAGCGGACGGCCGGACGGGGCACGCGTGGCGGAGGCCACGAGCCGGCCCGGCTCGCCGGGGCGACCGAGGAGGAGGCGTACGGGCGGCTGGTGAACGTCGTGGACGTGGAGGCGACGTGCTGGTCCGGGCAGGCGCCGCCGGGCCAGGTCAGCGAGATCATCGAGATCGGCCTGTGCGTTGTGGACACCGTGGCCCGCGAGCGGGTGGCGCGGCACCGGCTCCTGGTGCGCCCGGCCAGGTCCACGGTGAGCGCGTTCTGTACGGAGCTGACCGGGCTCACCCAGGCCGAGGTGGAGCGGGGCATGCCGTTCGCCGACGCCTGCGCGACCCTGGCGCGCGAGCACCGGGCGGCCACCCGGGCGTGGGTGAGCTGGGGCGACTACGACCGCAAGCAGTTCGCCCGGCAGTGCGAGCGCGGGCCGGCCCGCTACCCGTTCTCGGGCCGGCACACCAACGCCAAGGCGGTCTTCGCCGACGCGTACGGGCTGGCCAGGCGGCCCGGCATGGCGCGCGCCCTGCAACTCGCGGGGCTGCCGCTGGAGGGGCGGCACCACAGGGGCGAGGACGACGCGTGGAACATCGGCGCGCTCGTCCTCGACCTGCTCGCGCGGGACGCCTGGCCGGGCGGGGACGCCCCGGGCGCGCCTGCCTGACGGGCGGCCAGCCGGGTCGCCAGTCGGGTGGCCAGACGGCGGCCAGCGGCCGGGCGGACCGCCCCGTTCCGCCCGTGTCATGATGATCACGACGGCATGGGTGGGGGAGCGATGGACCTGCTGCAACTGCGCTACTTCCGGGCCGTGGCCCGCTTCGAGCACATCAGTCGGGCCGCGGAGGAACTGCACGTCGCGCAGCCGTCGGTGAGCCGTACCATCGCCCGCCTTGAGGCCGAGTTGGGCACGGAACTCTTCGACCGGCAGGGCCGCCGTATCCGGCTCAACCAGTACGGGGCGCTGTTCCTGCGCCACGTCGAGCGCGCGCTCAGCGAACTCGACGACGCGCGGCGCGCGGTCGCCGACGCCCGCGAGCGCGGCCTTGGCCGGGTGACCGTGACCGCCGAGACGCTGCTGACCCTCGCCCGCGCGCTCGGCAGCTTCCGCGCCACCCACCCCGCCGCCGACGTGCGGCTCTACCAGTCCAACGCGGTGGAGATGGAACGCCGGCTGCGGGCCAGGGAGGTGGACTTCTGTGTCGCCTCGCAGCCGCTGACCGGGACCGGCCTGGAGTGCGTCGAGCTGGCCAGGGAGGAGGTGCTGCTCGCCGTGCCGTACGGGCACCGGCTGGCGGGTCGGCGCAGCGTGCGGGTCGCCGAACTCGCGCACGAGTCGTTCGTGGTCAGCCGGCCCGGCAACTGGCCCCGGGCGCTGCTCGACCGGCTCTTCGCCGCCGAGGGGCTGACCCCGCAGATCTCCTGCGAGGCCGACGAGCCGGGGGCCAGCGGGGAGTTGATCGGCGCGGGCCTCGGCATCGGGCTGGTCCCCGCCATCTCGCGCCAGGAGGGCATACGCGCCCCGGTCACCTGGGTCCGTATCGACGCGCCCGACTGCCACCGGGTGCTGACCCTGGTCTGGCACCGGGACGCCCACCTGTCCGAGGCGGCCCGCGCGTTCCGGACGTTCATCACCAGCACGCCCTTCATGACGCACCGGTTCCCGTCCGCGCGGCACGCCCAGCCGTAACGCCGGGAGCGGGCGACCGGGCGACCGGGCGTGCCTGCGCGCGGGCTTCGGGGCCTACCGGCGCGGGGCAGGCCGGTGACGGTGACGGGGCGGCCGATGGCCGGGAAGGTCGGGCGCCGCGCGGTAGGCGAGTCGGGTGGCCGGGTCGGGTGCGGTGCGGGCTACCGGGCCGGCTTGCAGGCGAGTTGGCGGAGGGTGGTCACGAGGCGTTCCCGGTCCTTGGGCGCGAGCCAGCCGAAGAGTTCCCGGCCGATGGGGACGGCGATCTCCTGCAGGGCCGCGAGGCGCTGCTCGCCCTCGGTGGTGAGCCGGACCGCGTACGCGCGGCGGTCGTGCACGGCGCGGCGGCGCTCGGCCAGGCCCTGCCGCTCCAGATCGTCGATGATCCGGACCATGGCCGACTTGTCCACGTCGAGGAGTTCGATCAACTCCCGCTGGCTGACGGGCCCGTGCTGGGCCAGGCCGCGCAGGACGGCGAAGTGCCGGGCCTCGATGCCGGCGGCGCGCAGTCCGCGGTTGAACGCCTGGCGACAGCGCTGGTGGGCGGCGGCCAGGAGCGTGCCCAGGGCGGTGTCGTCGGTGGTCGGGTCGGCGGCGGTTGCGGGCCCCTTGGGCGGCTTGTCGTGCACGGCTTCCATCGTAAAGGCGGAAAAACCAGTGTTGTTTGAGACTGTCTCGCGCACGCCCCATGGGCGGGAACGCGCCGGCCCACGGGTGGGCGTGCGCCGGCCCACGGGTGGGCGTACGCCGGTCCGCGGCAGCCTCGGCGGGGCACTCCCGCCACGGGGCCGGGCTTCTGCGCGCGGTGCCCGGCTAAACCCGCCGCGCTCCCGTTTCACGTCTTCCGGTGAGTCCCGCCCGAAGGGCCACCGTGGTGCGCGGGCCGGCGTGACGCTGAGGTGAGCCCGCGCGGCGGGGCCGGCTCCGGTTGTCGGACCTGGCGCGGAAACCGAGTGACATCTGAGCTGGAGGGTCTCTCCATGAGCCTGTCGAAGCCGGACCGCACCAGACCGCCGTCGCCCACCGTGCCGCCCTCGCCCGCCGTTCCGCGCCCGGCGGCGCCCCCGCCCTATCCCGACGGCTGGTTCGCGGTCGCCAGCAGCGCGGAGCTGCGGCCCGGGCGCGTGCTCACCCGCCGGCTGATGGGCGAGGACGTGGTCGTCTACCGCACGCGGAGCGGGCGGCTGCGCGCGGTGCGGCCGTTCTGTCCGCACCTGGGCGCGCACCTGGGCCACGGCGGCCGGGTGCGGGACGAGGAACTCGTCTGCCCCTTCCACCACTTCGCGTTCGGGCCGGAGGGCGAGTGCGTACGGACCGGGTACGGCACGCCGCCGCCGAAAGCGAGGCTGGGCGCGGTGGCGAGCCGGGAGGTCGCCGGGCTGGTCTTCGTGTGGTGGCACGCCCGGGGCGAACCCCCGTCGTGGGAGGTGACGGCCCCGCCGGCGGCCGAGGGGTTCGGGCCGGTCCGCTGCCTCGTGCGCACGCTCGTGGCGCACCCGCAGGACTTCATGGAGAACGTCATCGACACCGGGCACTTCACGCCCATCCACCGACTGGCCGTGCGGATGGTGGAGGAACC
The DNA here is from genome assembly GCF_014295035.1 of Streptomyces buecherae. Taxonomy (GTDB): domain Bacteria; phylum Actinomycetota; class Actinomycetes; order Streptomycetales; family Streptomycetaceae; genus Streptomyces; species Streptomyces youssoufiensis. The sequence continues at coordinate 3,288,025 of NZ_CP060404.1, read as the reverse complement.
CCGGTTCGAGGGGCCGCGCATGACGTCCGTGTACCGCCTCGTGCGGGTGGGCGGCAAGAAGAACGCGCTGTTCTCCTCGGCTCCCACGCTGCGCGCGACGGTGCAGGGGCTCGGCGTGTTCATCGCCGAGACGACCATTCCGGCCATCGACATGGAGATGCGCGCGTGGTTCTGCGTGGTGCCGCTGGACCCGGTGCGGATCGAGATGCGGCTGGCCCTCTCCGTACGGTTCGCGGGCGTGCGCCACCGCGGTACCGCCCGGACGCTGGCCGCCCTGGTGCCGGGGCCGCTCGCCTGGTTCAGCACCTTCGAGACCAACCGCGACCTCCCCATCTGGGCGCACAACACCTACCTGGAGCACCCGAGGTTGGCGCAGGGGGACGGGCCGATCACGAAGTACCGCCGGTGGGCCCGCCAGTTCTACAGCGACTGGCCGGGCGGGGCGCGGCCGGCCCGCCGCCCCGCCTGACGCGACGGGGCGGCGGCGCGGGTGGCGGGAGCGGGCGGCGGCGGGCCCGTGTCGGGCCGCGGGCCCGTGGCGGGGCTCAGTTCTTGCGGGCGACGCCGCCGTACATGGCGATGTCCCGGTCGTCGATGTTCGGGTCGGTGTCCGCGTCCGGCTTCCAGTAGTGCACCTGGGTGACGCCCGGCTCCACCAGGTCGAGGCCGGTGAAGAACGCCTCGGCCTCGGCCCGGGTGCGCAGCCGCATGGGCATGCCGCGGCTCTCGTACTCGCTGGCCACGCGGCCCACCTCCTCCGGCGCGAAGTCGGCCGTGCCGATGGTCATGGCCAGGAAGCTGCCGGAGGGGAGCGGGTCGAGCAGGCGGCGGACGATGCCCATCGCGTCGTCCTCGTCGAGCAGGAAGTGCACGATGCCGATGATCATCAGGCCGACCGGCCGCGTGAGGTCCAGCGTGTCGGCGACCTCGGGGGCGGCCAGGATGGCGGCGGGGTCGCGCATGTCGCCGTCGATGTAGGCGGTGCGTCCCTCCGGCGTGCTGACCAGCAGCGCCTGAGCATGGGTCAGCACGATCGGGTCGTTGTCGACGTAGACGACGCGCGAGTCGGGGGCGGTGCGCTGGACGACCTCGTGCAGGTTGGGCTCGGTGGGGATGCCGGTGCCGATGTCGAGGAACTGGCGGATGCCCTCCTCGCGGGCGAGGTACTGCGCGGCCCGGTGCATGAAGAACCGGTTCTCCCGCATGTGTACGGGCATCGCGGGCCATTCCTGACACATCGCGTCGCCGGCCTGCTGGTCGACGACGTAGTTCGTCTTGCCGCCCAGGATGTAGTCGTACACGCGCGCGGAGTGCGCCTCTTGGGTGTTGATGCGGTCCGCAGGGTAACCGTTTTTGGCCATCGTGCTCGCTCCCTCGTCGCTGGCCGTCCACGGTGTGCACGGCGTGCGATGAGTCTACGGATTACTTTTAGGGGCCACCCAGTTGGGATCTCGCTTGCGACGCCTCGGAGCAGGCGTTATACGCCGAGTGGGGCAATGACCGCACGCGGCTACGGCGTCGCGCGCCAGGCCCGGTCCCGCTGGGCGCGCAGCAACGGCAACGGGCTGTCGTCGTCCCCGTACAGCCGGTCGGCGAGCCGGACCAACGTGTCGTACCGCGCGAGCAGCAGGCCGCGCCGGCGCACCGCCGGGCCGTGGCCGGCGCGTTCGGCCGCGCGAGCGGCGGTCGGCGCGCCCACGGCGATGGCCAGGCCCGCGATGTCCTCCGCCGGGTCGCCGATGGCCGCGTCGGTCCAGTCGAGCACGCCGGTGACCCGCCCGTCGTCGCTGACCAGCAGGTGTTCGCCCTTGATGTCGAGGTGGCAGAGGCACGCGACCGGCTCCGGGGCCGTCGTCGAGTCCGCCACGTCGGGCGTGCGCTCGTCGCGGTCGGCCGATGTGGGCGGCGCCGAGTGGCGTGGAACCGACGGGCGAGCGGCGGGCGTGGCCGGGGCGGCTTCCGTGACGAGCGCGGCGTACTGGTCTGGCGTGAACTCGCCGTCGTCCAGCAGCCGTTCGGCGACAGCGACGGCCGCGCGCCATGGCTGTGCCAGCGGGCGGGGCGGCTGGTACGGGAGGCCGAGCGCCGCCGCGTCGGCCGGGTCCACGGCGCGCAGCCCGGCCAGCAGCGCGGCGAGGTCCGCCTCGCCGGCCCGCGAGAGCGGGCGCGCCTCCGCGCTGGTTCCGGGCAGCCGGGTGTCGAGGGTGAAGGTGAGGCCGGGCGCCCACTCGCCGCGCCCGACGCTGGCCGGCAACGCGACCGAAAGGCGCGCGCGGAGCAGGTCGCGCAGCGCGCTCTCGCGCCGCTGCCGCGCGGCGCCGGCCCGGTCGCGGGCCAGCCGCAGCACGTGGTCCTCGCCGACCCACCAGGACGCGTGCTCGCCACCCTCGTCAATGCGGCGCGGCTCCGCCGCCGGCCCGGACAGGCCGGCGGCTGCCAGGAGTTGGCGCAGGGCGTGCGGCGTGGGCAGCGGTCGCATGGGCGGGGCGCCGTTCGTCGGGGGTGGGGGCCGCGCGGCCCGTACCGGACGGGCGACCGGGCCGGGGCGCGGCCCGGGTGCCCGGAACGCTAGCCGAGGGGCTTGACGAAGCAGCGGCTCTCGTCGTGGAAGCGGTACAGGCCGAACTTCGGCTCGTGCGGCACGTACGCGCACGAGGCGTACAGCGTCAGCGCCTCCGGCTGTTCGGTGCCGGACTCCAGGACCATGCGGGTGCGGCCGGCCGCGCGGGCGTCGGCTTCGAGGGCGGCGAGTATCCGGCGGGCCAGCCCCCGGCCGCGCGCCGCGGGCACCACGTACATCCGCTTCAGCTCCGCGTCGCCGTCCGCGTACCCCTCGTCGCTCTGGTCCTGCGACCGCCAGCCGCCGCTGGCGATCGGGGTGCCGTCCGCGTCGTAGGCGAGCAGGTACAGGCCGCTCGGCGGGTCGAACTCGTGGGCCTGGAGCTTGGTGTCGTCGGGCTCGCCGTAGCGCTCGACGTACTCCCGCTGCACCAGGTCGTCGAGGTGCGCGACATCGGGGTGGTCATACGGCACGGGCACGATCTGCATTCTGGTAATCGTACGGACGCGTCGATGCGGAGCCACCGGTTTACGGGCCCCTCGGCGGCCGTTCGCGGGCGCGGCGCGCGGCCGGGCGTGGCCGGGGCCGGGTGCTGCCGGGTTGCGCTGGGCGAGCTGAGACGTTGGTCACTTTTTGCGGACTTATGTGGGCGTGGTGCCCGGATTTCTCCTCCCTCTCGATGTAGGTGGCCAGCGCGCTGAGAGGGAGCACCATGATCGTTACGCCGACCGATGCGGAGATCCTGCGCGCGGTGCGCCGCGTCCATGACCTGGAGCGGCGGCACGAGGAGCTGCGGGCCCGGCTGGAGAGCATGGACGAGGCGCGCGGCCCGGAGGACGTGGCCGAGCAGAACCGCTGCGGGGAGGCGATGGCGGCGACGGCCGAGACCCTGCTGATCGAGTCCGTCTACGCGCTGGAGGAGATCGGCCTCTCGCTGGCCGCCCGGGCCGTCGAGGTCACCGCGGCGGCCGAGGGGATCACCCTGCCCCGGGTCGCCGCGCACCGGGAGCGTGCCGCCGCGTCCCCGGAACCGAGCGTTCCGCCGGCGGGCCGGCGGCGCTCCGGGGTGCGGCGCGTGGCGCGTAGGCTGCCTGGGGTTCGGTGAGCGGCGGGGAGCAAGGGTGGTGCGTACGGTGACGACGGTCACGAGGGTCACGACGGTGAACGTGAACGGTCTGCGGGCCGCCGCGAAGAAGGGCTTCACGCCCTGGCTGGCGGCGACCGAGGCGGACGTGGTCTGCCTCCAGGAGGTGCGGGCCGAGCCGGAGCAGTTGCCGGCCGAGGTGCGCGAGCCCGAGGGCTGGCACGTCGTGCACGCCCCGGCGGCGGCCAAGGGCCGCGCCGGCGTCTCGCTCTACACGCGCCAGCGCCCCGAGCGCACCCAGGTCGGCTTCGGCTCCACCGAGTTCGACGCCAGCGGGCGCTACCTGGAGGCGGACCTGCCGGGGCTGACCGTCGCGAGCCTCTACCTCCCCTCCGGCGAGGCGGGCACGCCGCGCCAGGAGGAGAAGGAGCGCTTCATGGGCGAGTTCCTGCCCTACCTCAAGGAGCTGCGCGAGCGGGCCGCCGCCTCCGGGCGCGAGGTGCTGGTCTGCGGCGACTGGAACATCGCGCACCGCGAGGCCGACCTCAAGAACTGGAAGGCCAACCGCAAGAGCGCCGGCTTCCTGCCCGAGGAGCGCGACTGGCTCGGCCGGCTCTTCGACGAGGGCGGCTACACGGACGTGGTGCGGCGCCTGCACCCGGACGTCGAGGGCCCGTACACCTGGTGGAGCTACCGGGGGAAGGCGTTCGACAACGACAGCGGCTGGCGCATCGACTACCACGTGGCGACCCCCGGGCTCGCCGAGCGCGCCACCTCGGCCGTCGTGGAGCGCGCGGCCTCCTACGACCTGCGCTGGTCGGACCACGCGCCGGTGACCGTCACGTACGCGGCGGCGTAACGCCGGGCCCGGCCGCCGGACTCGCGGCCCGCGAGCCACGAGCTGGGCCCCGGCCCGAAGCCTGCGGCCCGGGGCCGGCCCGCGAGGTGCGGCCAGGGCTCCGGCCTCCGAACGCCGCGACCGGGGGTCCGGCCCGCTAGGTGCGACCAAAGGCCCCGCCCGGCTCAGCCCTCCGCGTTCGCGGGTGGCGGCGGCGCGGCCTCCGGCGCCGGGTCCTGTGCGGGCCGCGCTGCCCGCGCGGCCCCCGGTGCGGACGCGGTGGGGCCCAGCCACTTCTCCAGCTCGGCCCGGACGCGGCGGTCCATGGCCAGGGAGAGTTCGGCGTCGACGATGCTCTTGGCGCTCTGCCGCAGGCTGTCCAGCGTCCTGGTGACGTGCGCCGCCTCGTCCGCCGTCAGGCCCTCGCCCGCGCCGGCCCGGGCGATGACGTCGGCGAGCACGTGGGTGCGCACGAGTTCGGTGAAGCTCTCCGTGACGGCCTCCATGTGCTGCCGCAGCTCCCGCCCGGCGGCGAGCACCTCGGCCAGCGGCACGCCCTTGCGGACCAGGTCGTGGGAGGCGTCGAGGAGGCGGCGGCTGACGTGGACGAGGTCGTCGCCGTCCACGGCCAGGTAGCCCAGGTCCAGCGAGGTGGCCAGGTTCTCCGGGGTGACCTCGCCGGTGAAGTAGTCGGCCAACTCCTGCGGGGTGAGCTTGACCGGGGTCTCCTCCGACCAGGGCACCGGGATGGCCGCCGCCAGGCCGAGCACCTCGCCCACGTCGCGCCCGCTCTCGAAGGCGGTGAGCAACTCCGCTATGCCGCCCAGCGTGTGGCCCCGCTCCAGGAGCGCCGCGATGGTGCGCAGCCTGGCCAGGTGGTGTTCGGTGTACCAGGCGATGCGGCCCTCGCGGCGGGGCGGCGGGATCAGCTTGCGCTCGCGGTAGAAGCGCAGCGTGCGCACGGTGATGCCGGCCTCTTCGGCCAACTCCGCCATGCGGTACTCGCGCCCCTGCTCGGCCTCTGTCGTCTTCGCCACCCGAGCAGCCTATGCCGACTCGGCCCGGTGGCGAGGGGGCCGGCGTCCGGCGTGCGGTACGGCCTGGTTCGCGGGGGTCGCGCGGCGGTTTCGTGCCGTACGGCGGCGAGGTGCAACCGCCGGTAACTTCCCCTCGCCCAACCCCTACCGCTCGGTATGTTCCTGCCTTACTCTCCTAACCGTGCCAGTGATTGCTGGCGCGGTTCCTCGATTCGGGAGGCGCGGCATGGCCGAGCATGAGCATGTGCGGGTGGCGGTGATCGGCACCGGCTTCGGTGGGCTTGGGGCGGCGGTCCGGCTGCGCCGCGAGGGCATCACCGACTTCGTGATCCTGGAGCGGGCCGACGCCGTCGGCGGCACCTGGCGCGACAACAGCTACCCCGGCTGTGCCTGCGACGTGCCCTCGCACCTGTACTCCTTCTCCTTCGCGCCCAACCCCGAGTGGCCGCGCAACTTCTCCGGCCAGCCGCACATCCGGGCCTACCTGGAGCGGGTCACCGACACCTTCGGGCTCCGCCCGCACCTGCGGTTCAACTCCGAGGTGCGCGGCGCGCGGTGGAACGGCGACGAGCTGTACTGGAAGATCGACACCGCCAGCGGCGCGTACACCGCCGACATCCTGGTCTCCGCCACCGGCCCGCTCTCCGACCCGCAGATCCCCAACGTCCCCGGCCTCGACTCCTTCCCCGGCCGGGTCTTCCACTCGGCGCGCTGGGACCACGACTACGACCTGCGCGGCAAGCGCGTGGCCATGATCGGTACGGGCGCCTCCGCCATCCAGATCGTGCCCGCCATCGAGCCCACGGTCGAGCGCCTCACCCTCTTCCAGCGCACCCCGCCGTGGGTGCTGCCGCGCGCCGACCGGAAGATCACCGGCGTCGAGCAGTGGCTGCACAGCAAGGTGCCCGCGACGCGCGCGGTGCGCCGTGGACTGCTGTGGGGCATCCGCGAGTTGCAGGTCAGCGCCTTCACCAAGCGTCCCAACCAGCTCGGCCTGGTCGAGGCGTTGGCCAAGTCGCACCTGCGCAAGGCCATCAAGGACCCCGCGCTGCGCGCCAAGCTCACGCCCGACTACCGCATCGGCTGCAAGCGCATCCTGCTGTCCAACAACTACTACCCGGCGCTCGCCAAGCCCCATGTGGACGTCGTGGCCTCCGGCCTGAGCGAGGTGCGCGGCTCCACGCTGGTCGCGGCCGACGGGAGTGAGACCGAGGTCGACGCGATCGTCTTCGGCACCGGCTTCCACGTCACGGACATGCCCATCGCGCGGCGCGTCACGGGCGCCGCCGGCACCACGCTGGCCGAGGAGTGGAAGGAGGGGATGGAGGGCCTGCGCGGCAGCACGGCCGCCGGGTTCCCCAACTTCATGACGATCATCGGCCCCAACACGGGCCTCGGGAACAGCTCGATGATCCTGATGATCGAGTCGCAGCTCAACTACCTGGTCGACTACCTGCGCCAGCTCGACACGCTGGGCGGCCGGGCCGCGCTCGACGCCCGCCCGTCGGCCGTGCACGCCTGGTCGCACCGGGTGCAGGAGCGGATGAAGCGGACCGTGTGGAACGTCGGCGGCTGCGACAGCTGGTACCTGGACGCGAACGGCCGCAACACCACCGTCTGGCCCGGCACCACCAGCGAGTTCCGCCGCGCCACCCGCGAGGTCAACCTCGCCGAGTACGAGGTGCTGCGCGCCCCCCGGCGGGCGAGCGTCTCCGCGCCGGCGGGTGCCGGCGCCGGGCATGCCGGGGACGCGCCGGTGGGCAGCCCGGCCACGTCCGCCACGTCCGCCAAGCGCGCCGCGGCGCCGGCCGCACCGGCCAGCGGGCCGAGGGCCGACGGCCCGTCCACGGAGGCCGTAGCGTGAACCGGCTGAGCCACGCCACCCAGGGCAGGTACGCCCCGCCCACCCCCGTCCGCGAGCTGACCGTCACGTCCGCCGACGGCGCCTTTCTGCACGTCGAGGAGTACGGCCCGGGCGGCGCCCCGACCGTGGTGCTCGCGCACGGCTGGACCTGCTCCATCGCCTTCTGGGCACCGGTGATCCGGGAACTGTCGCGCGACCACCGGGTCATCGCGTACGACCAGCGCGGGCACGGCCGCTCCGCCCCGCCCCCGTACGGCTGCTACACCACCGAGACGCTCGCCGACGACCTGGCTGCCGTGCTCGACCAGACCCTGGCCACCGGCCCGGACGGGGCCAAGGAACAGGCGGTCGTGGTGGGCCACTCGATGGGCGGCATGACGATCATGGCGGCGGCGCGCCGCCCCGAGCTGCGCGAGCGGGCCGCCGCCGTGCTCATGTGCAGCACCGGCGCCGGCGGGCTGCTGGCCGAGACGCTGGTGGTGCCCACGCCCAGGGGCCGCGTCCGGGAGCGGGTGCACACCCTGGTGCTGGGTTCGGCGGCGCCGCTCGGCCGGGTCACGCCGGTCGCCCGCCGGGTGCTCAGGTACGTCACGATGGGGCGCGCCGCGACGCGCGAGATGACCGACGCCTGCGCCCGTATCGTGCACGCCTGCCCGCGCCGGGTGCGCGCCCAGTGGGGCCACATGATGGGCGGGATGGACCTGGTCGCCGACGTCGGCGAGCTGACCCCGCCGACGGCGGTCATCGTCGGCACCGCCGACCGGCTCACCCCGCCCGTGCACGCCCGCAAGATCGTGGCCGCGCTGCCGAACTCGCTCGGCCTGACCGTGCTGCCCGGCATCGGGCACATGACCCCGGTGGAGGTCCCGGACACGGTGGCGGACGCCATCCGTGGCCTGGTCGCCGACCACCTCACCGACGACCACACCAACCCCGCCCCGGCCCCGGCCGAGGCATCCCCGAAGGCGTCGGCCGTGGCCGACGCGGCGACGGCGAAGGAGCCCTCGGCATGAGCGCACGCAACAGCCTGGAAGGCCAGGTGGCGGTGGTGACCGGCGCGGCGCGCGGGGTGGGGGAACTCCTGGCCCGCAAGCTCTCGGCGCGCGGCGCGACGGTGGCGCTGGTCGGCCTTGAGCCGGACGAGCTCAAGCGGGTGGCCGACACCCTGCACGGCGAGGGCGGCCACTGGCACGCCGACGTCACCGACCACGCGGCGATGGCCCAGGTCGCCCGGGAGGTGAAGGAGCGGTTCGGCAAGGTGGACATCGTCGTGGCCAACGCGGGTGTCGCCACCGGTGGCCCGTTCGTCGACTCCGACGAGCGCGCCTGGAACCGCGTCATCGAGGTCAACCTCATCGGCAGCGCCACCACCGCCCGCGCCTTCCTGCCGGTGCTGCTGGAGAGCCGCGGCTACCTGCTCCAGATAGCCTCGCTGGCCGCGATCACGCCGGCGCCGCTGATGACCGCGTACTGCGCGTCGAAGTCCGGCGTCGAGGCGTTCGCGCACAGCCTGCGCGCCGAGGTCGGCTACCGGGGCGTGCGGGTCGGCGTCGGCTACCTGAGCTGGACCGACACCGACATGGTGCGCGGCGCCGACGAGGACGAGGTGCTGCGCGACCTGCGGGCCACGCTGCCCTGGCCGAGCAACCGCACCTACCCGCTGGGCCCGGCCGTCGACCGGCTCGTGGCCGGCATCGAGCGCCGGTCGGCGCACGTGTACGGGCAGTGGTGGCTGCGTGGCATGCAGTCCTTCCGCGGCTACCTGCCCGCCCTCATCGGCACCGTCGGCCAGCGCGAGATGCGCCGCTTCGCGCCCCGCCTGGAGGCCGCCAGCGGTACCCGCCGCGGCCTGGTCGGCGCCGGCGGCGGCGCGGACGAGGCGGCCAGGAGCAGCCGACGGGACTGACCCGACCCCGGCGCACACGCGAAGGGACGCGCCCCCGTGGCGCGTCCCTCCGTCGCACCCCGCGCGGGTGGCGGGGGAGCGGTGTCACGTGAAGCGGTCCTTGGCGTCGCCCAGCTTGTCCTGGGCACGCTCCTTGGCCTCGGCGCCCTTCTGCTGGCCGCGCTCCTTGGCGCCGCCCTGGGAGCCCTTGTCGCCCTTGCCCTTGCCGGCCTTCTCCTTGGCCTGCTGCTTCATCTGTTCGGCCTTGTCCTTGAACTGGTCCGAAACGCCCATGGTCGTCCCTCCTCAGGGTGATCGGGGATGGGCCCCGACCAGCCTGACACGGCCCCGCACACTTCGCATGTCGGGCCATTTCGCCCCAGCCCATAGCCGCCTGGCCCGCGGCTGCCCGGCCCGTGACTGCCCGGCCCATGGCCGCCCAGCCGTGACCGCCCCGCTGGTGCCCGCGCGGCCCGTGACCCGGGGCCTGAGCCCCCGCGTACGCCGGGGCCCGGGTCAGGCGCGCGGCGGCAGCGGCGGGCGGCTGCGGTCCGGGACGCCGGAGTAGTCGGGCGGCTCCGCGGCGGGGTGCCGCTCAAGGAGGTCGAGCGCGGTGCGCACGGCGACGGCCAGTTGCGGGTGCTTGCCCTCGGCCCAGTGCAGCGGCGAGCGCAACGCCTCGATGTCCGGCTCCACGCCGTGGTTCTCCACGCCCCAGCCGTACGCGTCGAACCAGGCCGCGTTCATCGGCACGGTGATCGTCGTGCCGTCCACCAGCCGGTGCCGGCCCGTCATCCCGACGACCCCGCCCCAGGTGCGCAACCCCACCACGGGGCCCAGGCCCAGCAGCCGGAACGCGGCGGTGATCATGTCGCCGTCGGACGAGGTCATCTCGTCGGCCACGGCCACCACCGGCCCGCGCGGCGCGTCGCTCGCGTAGCTCACCGGCTGGGCGTTACGGGTGAGGTCCCAGCCGAGGATGGTGCGGGTCAGCTTCTCCACCACCAGTTCGCTGATGTTGCCGCCCGCGTTGCCGCGTACGTCCACGATCAGCGCGGGCCGGGACATCTCCATCCGCACGTCCCGGTTGAACTGCGCCCAGCCCGAGCCGCCCATGTCGGGGATGTGCAGGTAGCCGCACGTGCCGCCGCTCAGCTCGCGTACCACCTCGCGCCGCTTGGCCACCCAGTGCTGGTAGCGCAGCGGCCGTTCGTCGACCAGCGGCACGATCGCGACCCGGCGCGGTGGCCCGGTGCCCTCGGCGGGGGTGAACGTCAGCTCCACCGTGGTCCCGCCGGCCGCCGCGAGCAGCGGCGCGGGCCCGGCCACCGGGTCCACCGGCCGCCCGTCCACGTGGGTGAGCGTGGCGCCCTCGCGGATGCCCGAACCGGCCAGCGGGGAGCGGGCCTTGGAGTCGGACGAGTCGCCCGGCAGGATGCGCGAGACGACCCAGGAGCCGTCCTTGGCGTGCGTGAAGTCGGCGCCGAGCAGGCCGATGGCCCGCTGGTAGTGCGGCGGCCCCTCGTTGCGGCGCGAGGGCGAGACGTACGCGTGCGAGGTGCCGAGTTCGCCGAGCACCTCGCGCAGCAGGTCGGCGAACTCGTCGGGCGAGGCGACGCGTTCGAGCAGCGGCCGGTACTGGTCCAGGATCGCGTCCCAGTCCACGCCGCCGAGCCCCGGCTCCCAGAAGTAGGCGCGGATCAACCGGCCCGCCTCCGCGTACGCCTGCCGCCACTCGGCCGGCGGGTCGACGTCGTGCAGGATGCGCCGCAGGTCCATGTGGACGGTGGTGTCCGCGTCCGCGAGGTCGCTCGCGGGCACCACCCGCAGGTCGCCGTCGTCGTTGACGACCAGCCGCGAGCCGTCGCCGCTGACCGCGAACCAGTCGACCGAGCTGGTGAGTTCACTGCGCCGCGCCTTGGCCAGGTCGAAGTGTTCCAGCGTGGGCCGGCCGGAGGTGTCGGCCGGGTTGGCGAACGTCTCGCCGAGCGCGCCGGAGATCGGCCAGCGCAGCCACACCAGGCCGCCGCCGCTGACCGGTCGCAGCGCGGAGTACTTGGACGCGGCGACCGGGAACACGGTCACCCGACTGGCCAGCCCCTCCACCTCCACCAGCACCTTGCTGTCCAGGTCGCCGGCGGTCACCGCGGCATCGAGCCCGCCGGCGGCCGGGCGGCCCTCGGGCGAGAGCGCGAACGGCGACGGCGTCGCCGAGGACAGCGGCACCAGGTACGGGCGGCAGCCCAGCGGGAAGGACAGGTCGCCGGTGTGCACGTCGTAGACCGGGTCGAAGCCGCGCCAGGAGAGGAAGGCCAGGTACCGCCCGTCGCGCGTGAACACGGGCTGCTCGTCCTCGAACCGCCCGTCGGTGACGTCCACGATGGCCCGCCCGAGGGAGCCGGTGGGCCGCAGCCGGGCGATCTTGATCTTCCGTAGCGAGCGCCCGATGTGCGGGTGCGACCAGGCCAGCCACGCCGAGTCGGGGGAGAAGGCCAGGTCCCGCACCGGCCCGTTGGCGGACCGGGTCAGCTCGCTGACCTCCGGCGCCTCCGGGGCGTCCGGGGCCGCGTAGTCGGCCTCGGGTCCCACGCCCGGCAGCGGCTCCGTCATGGCCCGCTCCTCGTCCTCCGGGCGGGGCGCCGCGTCCACCAGCAGCAGCCGCCCGTCGTGGGTGGCGACGGCCAGCCACTCGCCGTCGGGCGAGGCGACCATCTCGTGCACCCGCCCGAGCTGCCCGGCCGCCAGCCGGCGCGTCCTGGAGGGGCCGGCGGCTCGTGGGAGCTGCGCGATCTCGATCGCGTCGGCTCCCTCCACGTCGGTCACGTACGCCACCCGCCCGGTCGGCCCGAGCATCTCCGGCAGCCGCACCCGCACCCCCGGCGTGTCGGCGATGGCGCGCGCCGGCCCGTCGCGGTGGGTGAGCCAGTACAGGCTGCCGCGCACGCCCACCGCGCTGGCCCGGCCGGTCTCGTCCACGGCCAGCGAGCGCAGGTGGGCGGCGGCCGGCACCTGGTACGTGCGCCGCCCGGCGCGCGGCCCGCCGAGCCGCACCGGCACCCGGCGCGGCACGCCCGTCGGGCTCAGGTCGTCCGCCAGCCACAGGTCGCCGGCGCACTGGTAGACCACGCGGGAGCCGTCGGTGGCGGCGTGCCGGGCGTAGAAGTCCGCGTGGTCGGTGTGGCGCCGCAGGTCGGAGCCGTCGGGCAGGCAGGAGTAGAGGTTGCCGACGCCCTCGTGGTCGGAGAGGAAGGCGATCCGCCCGGCGACGAACATGGGGCTGTCCAGGTGTCCGACCACGTCCGGCACCAGCCGGGTGCCGTGCAGCCACAGCCGGCCCATCGCCCCGCCCCGGTACCGCTTCCAGGAGGCCGGCTCGTGTGGCGGCTTGCCGGTCAGCAGCAGCGTGCACCGGTTGTCCGGGCCCTCGCCGGCCAGTTCCTCGCCGCCCAGCTCGACCCCGGCGAGGTCGGCCGCGTCCAGGTCGGCGACGGCGATGTGGGAGACCGGGCCCCACGGCAGCCGCCCGCCCGGGCTGCCGTCGGTGGGCAGGCTGTAGGCCCAGGAGTAGTACGAGAACGGCTGGCCGTGCGAGGAGACGGCCAGGATGTCCGAGCGCTGGTCCCGGTCCGGCGGCGTCCAGCCGCACACCCGTGTGTCGGTGCTGCCCCAGTAGGTGAGCCGCCGGGCCGGGCCGCCCTCGACCGGGGTCAGGTAGATCTCCGGGTCCAGACTGCGCCAACTGGTGTACGCGATCCACGTGCCGTCGGGCGAGAAGCGCGGATGGCCCACCCGGGTGCGATCGACGGTCAACCGCCAGGCCCGTTCCGGCGTCCTGTCAGGTGCGGTCAGGGGCGCGACCCACAGGTCGTCCTCGGCCGCGAAACAGAGCAAGTCCCCGTGCAGATGCGGAAAGCGGACATAGGCGTCGTCGCTGGCGGTCACCCGTCCATGCTTTCGGTCCCGGGGTCGCGCGGCAACTCGGTCGGGCGCACTTCCTGCGTGCGAGGTGTTTTACCCGCGCATGGTTGCGCTGTGACGCAGAACACGAGCGAAACGTCATCGTTTCGTTGACGCGCGACGTATGCTGAGCGAGTACGAAACCGTTTCGTTCGGAATGGGGGTGGACCCATGCAGGTCGCAGTACCCAAGACCACGTCGCGGCGTAGCAGGCTGACCCCCGAGCGGGAGGGTGAGCTGTACGCCGCCGTCATCGACCTGCTCCGCGAGGTGGGTTATGAGGCGCTCACGATGGACGCCGTCGCCGCTCGCACGCGAGCCAGCAAGGCCACGCTCTACCGCCAGTGGAGAGGCAAGCCGGAGCTGGTGGCGACCGCGCTGCGGTCGCTCAAGCCGGTCGCGCTCGAAAAGATCGACACCGGTTCGCTCCGGGGCGATCTGCGCGAGATGGTGCGTTGCGGAGAGCACAACGCGGAGCGTGACGCGGATCTGCTGCGCGGGCTCGCCCACGCGGCGCACGACAACAAAGACCTGGAGCAGGCGCTTCGGGAGCTGCTCATCGCCCCCGAACTCACCGCTCTCGAAAAGCTGCTGACCCGTGCCGTCGCCCGGGGGGAGATCGCCGCGGGAACGCCCGCCATGCACTTCGTGCCGCACATGATGACCGGGGCCTTCGTGGCCCGTCCGCTGATCGACGCCGCGCACGCGGACGACGCCTTTCTCTACGAGTACATCGACGCCGTGATCCTCCCCGCTCTCGGCGCCGACCCTGACGTCACCGCAAGCCTGGCCGTCACCTAGATTCGGTTTCACCCGAACGTCCCCATCCCAGCGCGCCGCTCTCGTCGCTGGGCTGGTCCTGCACGTCCCTGCCACTCCACTATCTCGACGGGAGCACCCCTTCTCGTGGCCACCTTCCTATACAAGCTCGGCCGATTCGCCTTCAGGCGACGCCGGCTCGTCGCCTTGTTCTGGGTAGCGCTCTTGGCGATCGCCATCACCGGCGCCGCCACTGCCTCCAAGCCGACCAACGAGAGCTTCTCCGTTCCCGGCACGGAGGCGCAAGAAGCCTTCGACCTGATGGAGAAGCGCTCGCCCGAGGCCAACGCCGACGGCGCCAGCGCCCGCATCGTCTTCCACGCGCCCAGCAACGAGAAGATCACCGACCCGGAGAACAAGAAGGAAGTTCTCAAGGTCATCGCGGACGTCAAGAAGAGCTCCGACGAACTGAGCCGCATCGGCGACCCGTTCGCGGAGGGCACCGTCAGCAAGGACGGCACCACCGCCTTCACCACGGCCACCTACAAGGTCACCTCGATGGAACTTGAGGACGCGACCAAGGACGGCCTGAAGGAAGCGGTGGTCGAGTACGACGACAAGGGCGGCAAGAACCCGACCGTCGAGATCGGCGGCGACGCGCTGGAGGCCATGCCCGAGCAGGGCGCGACCGAGATCATCGGTATCGCCGTCTCCGCGGTGGTCCTCATCATCACGTTCGGCTCGCTGGTGGCCGCGGGGCTCCCGCTGCTGACCGCCCTGATCGGCGTCGGCATCGGCATCGCCTCCATCACCGCCCTGGCCAACGTGCTCAACCTGGGCAACACCACCTCCACACTGGCCATGATGATCGGCCTCGCGGTCGGCATCGACTACGCGCTGTTCATCGTCTCCCGGTACCGGGCCGAACTGGCCGAGGGCAGGGAGCGCGAGGAAGCGGCCGGGCGCGCCGTCGGCACCGCGGGCTCCGCGGTGGTCTTCGCCGGTCTGACCGTCATCATCGCGCTGGTCGGCCTCGCGGTCGTCAACATCCCGGTGCTCAGCAAGATGGGCTTCGCGGCGGCCGGCACCGTGGCCATCGCCGTCCTCATCGCCATCAGCATGATCCCGGCGCTGCTCGGCTTCGCCGGAAAGCGGATCTACGGCCGCAAGGCCCGCAAGAAGAGCGAGAACGGCGTCCCGCCGATCTCCGACAAGCCCAAGATGGGCACCCGCTGGGCACGCTTCGTGCTCCGCCGCCCGGTGGCCGTGCTGCTCTTCGGCGTGGTCGCGCTCGGCGCGGCGGCGGCCCCGGTCGGCAAGCTGGAACTCGGCCTGCCGGACGACGGCGCGCAGCCGACGAGCACCACCCAGCGCAAGGCGTACGACCTGGTGTCCGAGGGCTTCGGCGCCGGCTTCAACGGCCCGCTCATGGTGGTCGTGGACGGGGCCAAGGCCAAGGACGCGACGGCGGCCGCCAAGACCGTCGCCGCCAGCATCAAGAAGCTGGACGACGTCGCCAGCGTCACCGACCCGGCGTTCAACAAGGCCGGCGACACCGCGACGGTCACCGTCGTCCCGGACTCCAAGCCGAGCAGCCTGGAGACCGAGGACCTGGTCGCCAACATCCGCGACAGGGCGGACGGCTGGCAGGGTGAGACCGGGGCCAGGGTCCTGGTCACCGGCACCACGGCGATGAACATCGACGTGTCGGCGAAGCTGAACGACGCGCTGGTGCCCTACCTCGCGCTCGTGGTGGGCCTGGCCTTCCTGCTGCTGATGATCGTCTTCCGCTCCATCCTGGTTCCGCTCAAGGCGGCGCTCGGCTTCCTGCTCTCCGTCGTCGCGGCGCTCGGCGCCGTGGTCGCGGTCTTCCAGTGGGGCTGGCTGTCGGGCCTGTTCGGTGTCGAGCAGACCGGCCCGGTGATGAGCATGATGCCGATCTTCATGATCGGTGTGGTCTTCGGTCTCGCGATGGACTACGAGGTGTTCCTCGTGACCCGTATGCGCGAGGCGTACGTCCACGGCGAGAGCCCCGAGCAGGCCGTGGTGACCGGCTTCACGCACGGCGCCCGCGTGGTGTCGGCGGCGGCCGTCATCATGATCAGCGTCTTCGCGGGCTTCATCGGCTCGCACGACCAGATGGTCAAGATGATCGGCTTCGGCCTCGCGATCGCGGTGCTGTTCGACGCCTTCATCGTCCGCATGACCATCGTCCCGGCGGTGCTCGGGCTGCTCGGCAAGAGCGCCTGGTGGCTGCCCGGCTGGTTGGACAAGATCCTGCCGAACGTGGACGTGGAGGGCGAGAAGCTGCACAAGGAGCTGGGCGACCCGAACCAGGTGCGGCAGGACTCCGACCCGGACGCGCGACTGACCCGGGTGTGAGCACGGGTCCGCGCGGTCCCTCCGGGGCCCGCGCGGACCGACCGGGCCGCCGCCGGCCGAGCGCCATGGCCTCGGCGGCCCCCGGTGGTCAGCGACCACCGACCAGACGCCCGGGAACGCGGGAGGGGGCATTCCTCCCGCCGACCGGGCAGTGCCTGCCCGTGGGGACGGGGACAGGCACGCGTAGTGAGAACGGCGGCGGCTCCCTGGGGCAGGGGGTCGCCGTCGGCGTTTTCCGCGTGCCCGCGTACCGGGTCCGGGGGCCGCGCGGCCAGTTCGTCGCTGTCCTTCGCCGGCGCTCTCCGCCGGCCCCCGCCGGGCCCGCCCCGCTTTGGGTGGCTTCGCGGTGGCGCGGCGGTGATCGGGCAGGCCGGGACCCGGCATAAGACGGCCACGGGACGCATTGCACCATGGAGGGTGCACAGCGCGGCGAAACGGAACGTGGGAGTAGACAACAGTGGTGGACGTCCAGGGCACGGTGGCGCCCGGTTTCGAACCGGTCCGGGACGCGTTCGCGGCCAACTTCGCGCAGCGCGGCGAGCGGGGGGCCGCGGTGACCGTCTACCGGGACGGCACCAAGGTCGTCGACCTGTGGGGCGGTGTCCGGGACGCGGACGGCCCGACCACCGCGCGGGAGGCCGAGGACCCCGGGGGCCAGGCCGAGCCGGAGCGCGCGGCGCCCTGGGAGGCCGGGACGGCGCAGGTCGTCCGCTCGGCGACCAAGGGCGTGGCCGCGGCGGTGCCGCTGCTGCTGCACCAGCGCGGGCTGGTGGACCTGGACGCCCCGGTGGGCACGTACTGGCCGGAGTTCAAGGCGAACGGCAAGGAGCGCGTCCTCGTCCGGCACCTGCTCTCGCACCGGGCCGGCCTGCCCGTCCTGGACACGCCGCTCAGCCCGGCCGAGGCGCTGGACGGGGTCAGCGGGCCACGGGCGCTGGCCGCGCAGGCGCCGCAGTGGGCGCCGGGCACGGCGCACGGGTACCACGCGCACACCTACGGTTGGCTCATCGGCGAGTTGGTGCGCCGCATCACCGGCCGCACCCTCGGCACCTGGGTGGCCGAGGAGATAGCCGGCCCGCTGGGGCTCGACCTGTGGATCGGACTCCCGGACGCCGAGCGGCACCGGGTGGGCCGGATGGCCGCGATCGAGGCGCCCGCGCCGCCGGCGTCGCGGGGGCTGCGGGTGCGGGCGAAGCAGACCGTGGCCGACGCCTACCGGGACCCGGCGTCCCTGACCCGGCGGGCCTTCGGCGTGATCGACCCGCTGCCCGACGAGAACGCCCCGGCCTACCGCGCCGCCGAACTCCCCGCCTCCGGCGCCGTGGCCACCGCCCGCGCCCTGGCCCGCTTCTACGCCGCGCTCATCGGCGACGTGGCGCCGGACCCGGGCCACGGCCTGGTGTCGGACGCGGCGGACGCGGCGGCTGCCGGGGGAGCGGCGGGGGCGCTGGCCGGCGCCCGGCGGCTGTTCGCGCCGGCGACGCTGACCCTGGCGCGTACGGAGGAGTCGGCGGGCCCGGACGAGGTGTTGGTGGTCCACACGCGCTTCGGGCTCGGCTACATGCTGCACGGTTCGGCGGCGCCGCTGCTGGCGCCCGGCTCGTTCGGGCACCCGGGCCGGGGTGGCTCGCTGGCCTTCGCCGACCCGGAGTCGGGCATCGCGTTCGGCTACGTCACCAACGGCATGCAGAAGAACGTGACGGCCGACCCGCGCGCCCAGGCGCTGGCCCGGGCCATCCACCGCAGCCTGGGCTGAGCTGTCGCGAACCGCCCGCCCCGCAGCGCCGGGCGCGGGACCACATCCGCCGTGCCATCCCTTACGCCGAGCGCGCTCGCCGCTTACCCTGCCGAGACCAGATGATCAACGGCGGAAGGGCGGCACCCGATGCGGCGGTTCGAGGGGTACGGCGTACTGATCACCGGCGCGGCCCGTGGCATTGGCGCGGTCACGGCCCGCAGGTTCGCCGACGAGGGGGCGAGCGTGCTCGTCACCGACCTCGACGGGGCGCGCGCGGCGGAGGTCGCCGAGGAGATCCGGGCGGCGGGCGGCGTGGCCCACGGGCTCGCGTGTGACGTGGCGGACCGGGCGGCCGTGGAGGCCGCGGTGCGCGCGGCCGTCGAACGGTTCGGCGCGCTCGACGTGCTGGTCAACAACGCCCTGTCGTGCAACCCGGACACCGAACTCTTCGAGGACCAGGGCGACGAGGAGTGGGAACGGGACCTCGACATCACGCTGACCGGCGCGTTCCGGTGCGCGCGTGCCGCGCTCCCGGAGCTGGCCAAGGCGGGTGGCCGGGGCGCGATCGTCAGCGTCGGATCGGTCAACGGCGAACAGGACTTCGGCAACCACGCCTACAGCGCCGCCAAGGCGGGGTTGGCCAGCCTGACGCGCACGCTCGCCGGCCACGCGGCGCCGCGCGGCGTACGGGTCAACCTGGTCGCGCCCGGCACGGTGCGTACGCCGGTGTGGGCCGGTCGTGAGGAGTCGCTGCGGCTGGCGAGCGCGCAGTATCCGCTGGGCCGCGTGGGCGAGCCCGAGGACATCGCGGCGGCGATCACGTTTCTCGCGTCGAGCGACGCGGCGTGGATTACCGGGGTGACCTTGCCGGTTGATGGCGGGTTGCTGGTGAGCAATGTCGGGTTGCGGCGGGCTTTGTCGGGGGAGTAGCGCCTCGCGCGGCGGGCGGGGGCGGATCGCTCGCCGCGCGTGTCGTTTACCCGTACTCCCGCAAGTAGCGGCGGATCAGGTCGAGTGAGTCGGCCGGTGTCAGAGCCTGCGCACAGGCCACATTGAACCTGTGCAAATGGTCAACGACTTGTCGCGGGGCGGAAATTACCTCGCCAGAGGCGAAGCTTTCCAGCAGGGCCGTTGTCGTTCCGTTCTCCAGCGTCAGCAGGGTGAGACTGCCGCCCATCACTGGATGGAAGGGCTCGCTGAGCGGCATGACCTGGATGTTGATGTGGGGCTCTGCCGCGACGTGGAGCAGGTGCTCTAGCTGGATGACCATGAGGCGAGGATCGGCGGTCAACCGCCGCAGGGCCGACTCATCCATGATGGCCCAGTACTGCGGGGGGTCTTCGCGTGTGAAGAGCTCCTGCCTCCGTAGTCGGAATGCCACGATCTCCTCCAGGGCGGGCAAGTCCGCCCTCGCGAGTCCGAGCGAGAACGCCCCTCTGGCGTACTCCTCGGTCTGCAATAACCCGGGCACCAGGTTGCTGCTGATGACCTGAATGCGAATGGATCTGGCTTCCAGGGGAAAACAGTCGCGACTTTGCCTGGTCACCATGGAGTCCTGGGCGATGGTGAGCAGGTCAACGAATAAACCGCCGGTCGAGAAAGACTCGTCCAACGCGTTCGCCAGCGCTTCGGACGGTAGCTGTTCATGGTGTTCGACGCGGCTGATGTACGAGTGCGGGTAGTGCAGCTTTTCCGCCAGCGCGCGGAGTGAGAGGCCCGACTGTTCGCGCAAGCGCTTGAGGTGCCGCCCCGGGAGCGTGCGTGCCGTGGCCCTGTCACCCTCACTGGGCATCACCTGGAGTTTCATTCGCGTGGCTTCCTCGTGTCCGGGCGGTACCTGCGGCTCCCAGGTACCAGGTCGTCGGTTGTGAGCGTAGCCCTCGTAGGGCAATCCTGTGAGGAATCGATCACCATCTGTCACCGCGTTCAGAGTGCGTGTCGCCATGCGCCAACTCTGCTGCGTAGCAGTGACGTTGTTAGCCGTCGTGAGGAACGAGCACCGCTCATGAACCGCGAGCACACGTTGACCCTGCGGGTCTACCGCCAACGTCCCGGCGAACAGCCGGTTCCGGTCGCCCCGACCACCACCGTCCACGTCGACCCAAACACCGTGACCCTCGGGGAACTTGAGGCCAAGTACCTCTCCACCGCCTGGGGGCCCTGTCGCTGCCCCCGGCACCGTGCGGGGGGTCCCGATGAGTGACGCGACCGAACCCGACGACGTACCGCTTGCCGCAGATGGCGAGTCCGGGTTCTCGGCGGGGTACACCCGCGCCCTGCGCTACGTACTCACCGGCGAGCATGAAATCCACACCGTGGCCGGTGTCGTGCTGAGGTTCTTCCTCGCCGAATGCGGGCGGAATGGCCTGGGCGGCGGCTGGCGGGCCGTATCCGACCGGGAGTTCCAGTTCGCGTACGAGAACTCGCTGTTCGACATGGAGGCGGCGAAGAAGAACGAGATCCGACCCAATGCGCGGCACGTGCAACTCACCCTGGACGCCCTTGCCGGGGCCGGTGCGTATTTCTGGTCGGACGGGTACGAGGCGGCGGGGGTCATGACGGCGAACGGGAAGACGCCCGAGGAATGTGGGTTCCGGGTGCCGGAGGCGCCAGGGCAGTCGGGGCGCGGGGGTGGCGCGTGAGGGGGGCGCATCGGTTGCGGGTGGTGCTGGTGGTGTGGAAGCCGCGTATCGCGGACGATCCGTCCGACGTCACGACGGCCGGCTGGCCGCACGTGCTCCAGGTGCAACTGGCCCGCGACCGGGAGGTCTGGGAGCCGCCGGGCGTTGTCGTACGGCCCGGGGAGCGGGTGGTGACGGCCGCGGCGCGGGTCGCGGACGCGGTGGGGATCGGGCTGCCGAACCTGCAGCGGGTGTTGGCCGTTGACGAGCGGCCGGCGGTGGGCGGGGCGCCGGCCGAGCTGATGCTGCTCGTGGACGGCGGCTGGTGCACGGACGCCGATGTGGTGGAGGTGCCCGACTGCCTGTGCGCGCACGAGCGCGGGTGCCGGCATCGGCGCCGGTGGGCGACGGCCGAGGTGGCGTGCGCGGATGACGCGGCGCTGGCGGTGGGGCTCGGGGCGGCGGTGGGGATCACCCCGGCGTTCGTCGTCGCGCGGGAGGGCGAGGGTGAGCCGTCGGGCGCGGTGTACCCTCGGCCGTCCGGCCGCTGACCTGCGCGTCTGCGCGTCCGGTGTGGACCGCCCTACGGTGCCGGGGCACAATCGGTGCTCCGCGTGTGGCACATGAGGCAGGTCGAGGGGGAACGGTGCGGATGGTTGTCGGAGCGGCCGAAGGACAGCGGGGGCCCAGGCCGCCCGCCGGAGCGGTGGCCGGCTTGGGACGGGGGTGGTAGTCGTGGAGGTCATGCCCGACCCGGCCGCGTCCCGCGCCGTACTCATCGGCACCACCGGCAACGCCGAGATCGCTCCGCTGCCCGCCGTGGCGGCCAACCTCGTCGCGCTCGCCGACGTCCTCGCCTCGGACCGTTCCTGGGGTCTGGCCCGCGACCACTGCGCGGTACTGGCCGAACCCGTGACCTCCGACGCCGTCGCCGCTGTGCGCACCGCCGCCGCCGAGGCCACCGACGTCCTGCTGGTGTACGTGGCCGGGCGCTGCCGTATCGACCCGGCGAGCGGCGAGTTGGTCTTCGGCCCGGCCGCTCCGGCGCCGGGGCGGTCGGCCACGGGGCTCGACTACGCGACGCTGCGTCAGGCCGTGCTGTCCGGGCGGGCGCGGCGCCGGGTCGTGCTGCTCGACTGCTGCCTCACCGAACCGGTGCCGGGCTCGGCGTCCGCCCCGCCGTCCGACCCGGCGTCCGGATCGGAGTCCGACGCGCCGGGCGCGTCCGTCGCGGTGGCCGACGCGGCCCAGCTCGCCGACGGTTACCTGCTGGCCGCCGCGACCGTCGATGTCGACGCGTACGCCTCGGAAGAGGACGAACACACCGCTTTCACCGGTGAGTTGCTGCGGGTGGCGGCGGACGGCATCGCGTACGGGCCCGAGGTGCTGCGGCTCGACACGGTGTACGAGCACGGCCGCGCGAGCCTGGCGGGCCGGGAGCGGGCGCTGCCCGAGCGCCGCGACCTGAGCGGCGCGGCCGAGGCGGGCCGGGTGCCGTTCGTCCGCAACGCGGCCACGACGACCGGGGCCGCGCCCTTCGGGGCGACGACCCTGCTCCGGGCCATGCCGCCGGCCGCGCCGCCGGCGACGACGCCGACCGTGACGCTGGGCACGGCGGGCGACCCGGCCGGTTCCGAGGCTGGCCCCGACGCCGAGCCCGCCCCCGTGCCGGACGCCGCTGCGGCTGCGCCCGCCGATGCCGTACCCGAGGACGCCCAGCCGCCCGAGGACGCGCCGCCACCCGCCGATGCCGTACCCCAGGCCGCGCCACCTGTGGACGCGCCACCGTCCCCGAACCCGTCGGCCCCGCCTGCCGCGCCGGCGCAACCCGCGCCGGGTCCGCCGCAACCCGCGCCGGGGCCGCCGGCGCAACACGGCGCGTTCGGGGCGCCTCCCCCCGCCTTCGGCGCCGCCCCGCCGCCGTTCGACGCGACCCCACCACCGGCCTTCGGCGCGGCGCCGGGACAGCAGCCCGCTGTTCAGCCCGGGCCGCACGCCGCCCCGCCGCCGCCCGCGCAGCCGGGACAGCAGCCGGGTGCGCAACCCGCCCCGTACGGCGCGCCGCCCGCGCCGTACCCCGGATCGCTGCCGGCGCCGCCCCCGCCCTTCGGGCCGCAGTCGGGCGCCCCGGGCGCTCCCGTCGCCCCGGGCGTGCCACCGGCGCAGGCCGCCCCGTCCGCGCCCGGCGCGGGGGCGGGGTTCGCGCCGTCGCCCCAAGGCGGCGGCTCCGACGGGCCGTGGCGGCGGCAGCGGCGGGTGCGGTACGGCGCGCTGGCGGTGGCGCTCGCCGTGGTCGCCGGGGCGGTGATCACCGTCGTGTGGCCGGAGGACGAAGGGGGCAAGAACGCTCCGTCGGACCGGCCCAAGGCCAGCCAGAGCGCGAGCGGGAGTCCGGGCGCCGAGGGCGACAAGCCCGGTGGCGGGCCCGGCGTCGCCGCGTACGACGCCGCGACCAAGGGCGTCGTCAACCCGTCGAAGCGGCAGGGCGGCACCCTCAAGTTCGTCTCCACGATGGACGCCGACTCCTGGGACCCGCAGCGCGCTTACTTCGGGTTCGTGTGGAACTTCTCCCGCTTCTACACCCGCCAACTCCTCACCTACGCCGCCGAGCCGGGCGCCGGGACCGCGCGCCTGGTGCCGGACCTCGCGACCGGGCGGGCCCGGGTGGGGGACGGCGGCAAGACGTACACGTACACGCTGCGCCCCGGAGCCACCTGGGAGGACGGCAAGCCCGTGACCTCGCGGGACATCAAGTACGGCATCGAGCGGGCCTGGGCCGCCGACGTGATCAGCGGCGGGCCCTCCTACCTGCGCGAGGTGCTCGACCCCAAGAGCGACTACCCGGGCCCGTACAAGGACAAGGCGAAGGACAAGCTGGGCCTGCGCGCGATCGAGACGCCGAACGACCGGACGATCACGTTCAGACTGCCGCAGCCCTACCGGGACTTCGAGCACCTGCTCGCGATGCCCTCCGCGTCGCCGGTGCCACGGGCGAAGGACACCCGGGCCACGTACGCGCAGCGACCGTTTTCCTCCGGCCCGTACACGTTCGAGGCGTACCAGCCGGGCAAGTCGCTGACCCTGGTGCGCAACGAGCGGTGGCAGCGGTCCTCCGACCCGGTGCGCACCGCGCTGCCGGACCGGATCACCCTCGACATCGTGGCCTCGCCCGCCACGCGGGACGCGGCGCTGCGCGCGGGCCGCTACGACCTGGACGTCAGCGCCTTCGGCGTCGACGCCGGCCAGCGCGTGGGGTTGCTGGCCGACGCGAAGACGAAGGCCCAGATGGACAACCCGTACACCGGGATCGTCCGCTACGCGGCGCTGGCCTCCAACGTCGCCCCGTTCAACGACGTGCACTGCCGCAGGGCGGTCTTCTACGCGACGGACAAGCGGTCCGTGCGGACCGCGAGCGGTGGCCCGCAGGTGGGCGACGAACTGGCCCCGCACCTGCTGCCGCCGGGCGTCTCGGGCAGCGAGCCGGACTACGACCCGTACGGCACCAAGCGCTCGGGCGGCGCGCCGGACCTGGAGCGGGCGCGGCAGGAGTTGAAGGAGTGCGGCAAGCCGACCGGTTTCCGCACCACCGTGACCGTCTCGGACGGGCCGCAGGACGTGGCGATCGCGGAGGTGGTCAAGGCGTCGCTGGCGCGAGTCGGGATCACGGCGAAGGTCGAGCAACTGCCGTTCGCCGAACTCGCCACGACGATCGGCAAGCCCGACCAGGTCAAGCGCAAGGGGTACGGCATCATCATCAGGCGGTGGAGCGCCGACTACCCGACCGGGCGCGGCATGCTGGAGCCGCTGGCCGACGGGCGGCGCATCACGCCGCAGGGCAACGTCAACGTCGCCCTCCTCAAGGACAAGGCGCTCGACAAGCTCTTCGACACCTCCCGCACCAACCAGGACGCGGGGCGGGCCGAGAGCGACGACCAGCAGATCAACCACAAGGTCTCCGACGCCGCCGCCTATCTGCCGCTGACCTTCGAGAAGGCGCTGATCTGGCGCAACCCACGGCTGACCAACGTCACGACGACCAGCGCGTACGGGGGTGGCTACGACGTCGTCTCGCTCGGCGTGCTGCGGTAGCCGGCGGCCGGCTGAGGGCTGAGGACGGGCCGGGGGCTGGGGGCTGAGGACGGGCTGGGCTCGGGCGGGGGCCGCTGGTGCGGTGCCGGGCGGGGACGGGCGGAGTCGGGCGGGCCCGGTGGTGGTCCGGCTCGGCCCCGCCCGGCTCAGCCGGCGTAGAGCATCAGGCCGATGCCCGCGACCATCAGACCGGCGGCGGCGATACGGGCCGTGCCGAAGCGTTCCTTCAGGAACAGCGCGCCGATCGCGGCGCCCACGATGATGCTGGACTCGCGCAGCGCGGCGATCGGCGCGAGGGGCGCCCTGGTCTGCGCCCACAACACCAGCCCGTACGCGAAGACCGACAGCACCCCGCCGCCCAGGCCGCGCACCGCCACCGGCCGGAGCTGGCCGACGAGCGCGCCGCGCCGGGTGGCCAGCGCGTACGCGGGGATGGCCAGGCCCTCCAGGATCATCAGCCAGCCGATGTAGCCCATCGAGGTGCCGGAGGCGCGCACGCCCACGCCGTCCACGACGGTGTACGCGGCGATCGACAGGCCCGTGGCCACCGCGGCGGCCAGCGCCGCCCAGTGCGGCCGGGCGCCGGAGCCACGGATGCCCCACAGGGCGAGGCCGACCAGGCCGGCCGAGGCGACGACGACGCCCGCCGTCTGCCAGCCGCCCGGTCTCTCGTGCACGAAGACCGCGGCGAGCACGGTCACCACCAGCGGCGCCGTGCCGCGCGCGATCGGGTACATCTGTCCGAAGTCGCCGAGCCGGAACGAGCGCATCAGCAGCGCCTGGTAGAGCACGTGGATCACGGCGGAGGCCACGAGATACGGCCAGGCCCCCGCGGCCGGCACGGGCGCCCACACGGCGATGCCGAGCCCGCACACCAGGCCGCCACCGGAGACCAGCGTGAAGGCGAGGAGCTGGTCCTTGATGCCGTGCGCGATGGCGTTCCAACTCGCGTGCGTGACGGCCGCGATCAGGACGGCCGCCGCGACGAGCGGGGTCACCCGCACACCTGGCGCGCGCGGGCGGCCGGTGCGTGGTCGGTGGGGCAGGGGAGGCCAGGGGGACTGGGGTGAGCGTCGTCCATGGCGGCCACCGTAGTCGAAGTTGTATAGCCAACACGATGAGGTGGGTCACGCGGGGTGCCCTCCGGGCGGGGTGGGTGTTTCGGGTGTGGGGGGTGTTCTGGGCGCGGGAGTGGGCGGCCGGGCTGGGTTCGCTGCCCCTCGCGGACCCGTCAGCGCGCGGCAGGGCTGGCGAGGGCCTGTGCTGAAAGTGACTGGTTGTGACTCTGTGACCTGTGTTTCTATGCCCGAGTGAACATCGAGGGCTCCGGGGCGCCGGACGAGAGACCGAGCCGCTGGGTCCGGCACAGGGCTGACGGCGATGTCGAGGAATGCGTGCGGCTCCTCGCGGAGGTCCATGCGCGCGACGGCTACCCGGTGAACTGGCCGGACCAACCCGGCGAGTGGCTGTCACACGGCCCCCTGCTGGGCTCCTGGGTTGCCGAACTCGAAGGCGGCCTGGTCGGACATGTCAGTCTGTCGCAAGGCGGCGAAGGCGATCTGGCCCCGGCGTTGTGGAGCGAGCGGAACGGGGCGACGCCGGATACGACCGCCGTGGTCAGCAGGCTGTTCGTTGCCCCGCGGGCGAGGGGGCGTCGGATCGGCGCACTGCTGATCGGCCGAGCAGTGGAGGAATCGCGGCGCCGTGGCCTCCATCCGGTGCTCGACGTCGTCGCGTCCGATACCGCGGCGGCAGCCTTGTACGAGCGGCTGGGCTGGGAGCTGATGGCCACAGTCGAGCAGCAGTGGAGCCCGCACCAGGCGGTGACCATCCACTGTTACGCGGCGCCGTCGTGACGTGGTCGGTCACAGCCACTCGTTGATGGCCGCTACGAGGACGGTCGCTCCGTAGCGGTCCACCAGCCTGCCGTACCTCGTGGCCACGGCCAGGGCCCCGTACTCGGCGGGCGGTTCCCGCCACGGAGTGCCGGTACGGACCCGGAACCGTATGCCGTGGGCGGGGGAGCGGCTGGAGGGCGCGGGGCCCGGCGTAGGGAGCGGCCCGGTCGACCGGGCTCGCGCCGTCGTGCGCCGCCCGCTCGTGGGCCGCCGGTGCGCGACCGGACACGCGGCGGCGCGCGGGCGAGGACGGGCGCGCGGCGCGGCGCTGGAGGACCGCCGTCCGCGGCGCGGACGGGGCGCGCGACGGCGGAGGCGCGGGGCGCCTCGTGCTGCGAACACCACGGCGGTAGGGGAAACCCGGGGCGTCGGGACGGCGACGGGCGTCGCTCCAGTGGGCACACAAGGAGAGCGAGGACCGCCACACCGCAGTCACACCGCAGCCACACCGCCCGGAGGAGCACATGACCAACACCGTGGGCCGTACCGCCCTGCGCCCCTGGGGCGTCGGGCGGATGCGCCCGTACCCGCCCATACGCCCGGCCGGACACGCCCGCGTCGGCGTCGACCCCGCGACCCAGCTCACCGTGTACTGGGACAGCCGGGGCCAGGTCGTCGAGATGGGGAAGCACGGCACCGCGCGGGGCACCGAGACCGCGGCGGAGAGCACCAACATGGACAGCCGCAACGACACCGACCACGATCAGGACAGCGAGCAGGACTGATGCCACGGACCGCCGGGCCGGTGCTGGTCGTGACCGAGCCGGACGACGTCACGGCCAGCATGGTGATCGCCGAGCTGAACCGCAGGCGCGTCCCCGTGGTCCGCTTCAACCCCGCGGACATCGGCGACGCGCTGCACGTGTCGGCGCGCTTCGGCGCCGGCGCTCCCACCGTGTCCGGATCACTGCGCACCTCCTCCAGGGCAGCCGCGCTGGAGCAGGTGCGCGCGGTGTACTGGCGGCGCCCCGTCTGGCCCCGCTTCCCGCACCTGGCGCCGCCGGACGCGCGCTTCGCGGCGGCCCAGGTGCGCTACGGACTGGGCGGCCTCCTGCACGCGCTGACGGAATGCCGGTACGTCAACCACCCGTTACGCAACTACGCCGCCGAACACAAGCCCCTCCAGCTCGCCACCGCCACCCGCATGGGCTTCACCGTGCCCCCCACACTCATCTCCAACGACCTAGGGGAGATCCGATCCTTCGTGCGGGACCACGGACCCGTCGTCTACAAGGCGTTGCGCTGGACGGCGTACCACGACTCGGACGGCCAGGGGCTGACGACCTGGACCGAACCGGTGGACCCAGCGGAGCTGGACGAGAGCGTCAAGGTCGTGCCGCACCTCTTCCAGTCCCGCGTGGACAAGGCGGCTGACGTGCGGGTGGTGGTCGTGGGCGGGCGCGTCTTTGCGGTACGCATCGACTCGGAACTACTCGACTGGCGACGCGACTACGGAGCCCTGACCTACCGCGTGATCGATCTCCCCACTCAGACCGCAGAGGGACTCGTGCGTTTCTTGCGTCACTTCGGACTGGCCAGTGGCAGCTTCGACCTCGCCCTCGGCCGGGACGGGACGCTGCACTGGCTGGAGTTGAACCCCAACGGCCAGTGGGGATGGCTCGAAGACGCGGCCGGGCTGCCGCTCGCCGCCGCGTTCGCCGACCTCCTCGCCCAAGGAGAGCCATGAATGGCCACAGAACCGCCCCCGAGCCCCGCTGCTCCGCCCTGAGCGCGGCGCGCGGCGCCCTGCTCGACCGCCTACAAGCCGAGCGGCACATCGGCCCCGGCTGGGCGGCGGCCGTCCGCGCGGTGCCCCGCGAACGGTTCCTCAGCGGCGGCGTGTTCCTGCCCGAGGCGCCCGAGGGCCACGCCGCACGCTGGCGACCCGTGACCCCCGACGGGCTGCGCCCCGAGGAGTGGGCCGAACTCGCCTACAGCGACCAGTCGCTGGTCACTCAGCTCGACGGGACACTCACCCCGGACCGGGCCACGGGCCCCGTCGAGGGCTACCCCACCTCCTCGTCCACCGCGCCGGCCACGGTCGTCGGCATGCTGGAGGAGCTGGAGGTGCGCGACGGCGACCGCGTCCTGGAGATCGGCACCGGCACCGGCTACTCCACGGCCCTGCTCTGCCACCGCCTCGGCGAGGACAACGTGACCACCGTGGAGGCCGACCCCGAACTCGCGCGCCGGGCCGACGACGCGCTGGAGGTCGCCGGCTACTCCACCTGGACCGTCACCGACGACGGCCTCCTCGGCCACCCGTCCCGCGCCCCGTACGACCGGATCATCGCCACCTGCGCGGTGCGCCGCATCCCGCACACCTGGCTCCGGCAGGCCCGCCCCGGCGCCATCGTCCTGGCCACGGTGGGCAGTTGGGCGTACGGGACGGGCCTGGCCAAGGTCGTCGTCGCGGCGGACGGCACGGCTGCGGGGCGCGTCACCGGCCCGTCGTCGTTCATGCCGGCCCGCGCGCAGGCCGCCGCGCCGCTGGGCGGGAGCCTGGCGGCGCGCGCCGCGTACGCCGACAGCGTCCGCCGCGCGCGCGTCGCGCCCGGCGTGCTCCGCGACTGGATGCCGGCCTTCCTGGCACAACTGGCCGCGCCCACAGCGCAGTTGGTGCGGGCGGTGGCCGGGGGGACGGAGAAGCGGTACCTGATCGACGCGGAGCGGGAGTCGTTCGCCGAGCTGGCGCCGGAGGGCGACGGGTGGGTGGTCCGGCAGGGCGGGCCGCTGGCGCTCTGGGACGCCGTGGAGCGCGCGATCACCGGATGGCGGGCGGCGGGGGAGCCGGGCATCGACGCGGTACGGCTGCGCGTCACGCGGGAGGCGCACACCTACTGGATCGACGCGCCGGGCCACCTCGGACTCCGCTGGGAGCACCGCCACCCGCCGCTGCCGTGAGGGCGCCGAGGGCCTGGGCAGGGGCGTCCGGCGGGGCGGGGGTGCGTGGCGGGGCGGGTGCGCTCGGCGGGGCCGTCAGGCCACGGGTGGCGGGTCGTTCGGGCCCGGGACGCGGAAGGGCGGGGTGCTCGTGCCGGTGACGCGGTAGCGGTCCCAGGGGTCGGGGTCGGACAACTCGCCCCGCGCCTCGCCCTGCGGGGTGCGGATGAGGGCGGCGGTGCGCTTGCCGCCGAGGAGGGCGACGAGTTCCGGGGCGCCGATGACGCGGCCGTACCAGTGGTAGCGCCCGTCGACCGGTTGGAACGTACCGCGCAACTCCACGTCGACGGCGCGCTCCTCACCCCCGAACTCCAGCGTGGCGGGCCCACGGTAGCCGGCCTCGTGATCGTGGCTGTGGTCGTGGTTGTCCCCGCCCCGCGTGCTCGGTGCGTCCCGCGTGCCCTGCGCGCCCTGCGTGGCGCGCAGGGGTGTGGTGGCGGGGGCGGGGTCGGACGACGGCTGCTGCGGGGGAGTGACGGCGTTCACTGCACGGCTCCTTGGGACGTTTCCTCGACACCTTGGCGTGGTGCGGCGGGCCCGGTCGCCCTCGCCCGTGCGATGGGCGCGCCCGTGGACGTCGCTCGCGAGCACGCCCTCCGACGTTGCTGGCGGGCGCCGAGCCCTTGACTCCCGTAACGAGAGATTCCATGCTCCTGAGAGTGGCTGTTACCTCGGGTAACACCTTAGTTCGTGAAGGAGTGGAGCGCCATGGCCCGTTCACTGCCCGATACGAAGGTGGGCGACAGGGAGAAGACCGCCGCCCGACTGCTGGCCTCGTCGGCGAAGAAGTTCTACGACCCCGAGGTGGACGTCGACTGGGACGCGCCGCTGGTCGACGGCAAGCACTACCTCCTGCCCCACCGCATATCCCTCTACGGCACCCCGATGTGGGACCGGCTCAGCGAGGAACAGCGGCTCGAACTCGGCAAGCACGAGGCCGCGACCATCGTCAGCGTCGGCCTCTGGTTCGAGCTGCTGCTGATGAAGATGCTGGTCAAGGCCGCGTACAACGGCGACACGCGCACCCGGCACATCCAGTACGCGCTGACCGAGGTCGCCGACGAGTGCCGGCACGTCACCATGTTCGCCCGGCTCGTGGAACGCATCGACTGCCCGGCCTACGGCCCGCCGCGCCACCTGCACCAGGTCGCCAAGATCCTGCCGGCCATCGCGTACGGCCCGGCCATGTACGGCTCCATCCTGGTCGCCGAGGAGATCACCGACCGGCTCCAGCGCGAGATGACCGGCAGCGACGAGATTCAGCCCCTGATGCGGATGGTGAACCGCATCCACATCATGGAGGAGGCGCGCCACGTCACCTTCGCCCGCGAGGAGGTCGTCCGCGGCATGGCCGGGCTCGGCCGCGCCGAACTCCGCTACCAGCGGCTGCTGACCGCCCTCGTCTCGTACTGCATCTGTCGCAGCCTCATCCATCCACGGGCCTACGCGGCCGTCGGCCTCAACCCCAGGGAGGCTTGGCGGGTCGCCCACGCCAATCCGCACTACCGCGAGTCGATGCGGTTCCTCGGCGAGCGCATCGTGCCGTTCCTGGACGACGCCGGCCTGGTCGGCGCCCCGGGCATGCGCCTGTGGCGCGACTCGCACCTGTTGGGCTGAGTGCGGGCCCCTCGGCTCTGTCTGGCTGGGCGCCGGCCCCTCGGCTCCGGCGGGCTGCGCGTCGGCCCCCGGCCCCGGCGGGTTGGGGGCCGCCCCTCGGCTTCGGCGGGTGGGGTGCCGGCCCCTCGGCTCCGGCGGGCTGCGCACCGGCCTCCGGCCCCGGCGGGTTGGGTGCCGGCCCCTCCGCCAGGGCTGGTCGCGGTCGCCGTCGGTACCCTGCGTGCCGTGATCAACTCATCTGCGGGACCTGACGAAACCGCCACCGACGCCGACACCGATGCCGCCACCGATGCCGAGGTCGCGATCGCCGCGGCGCGGGCCGGTGCTGACGTGGTGCGCGACCTGTACGGCCAGCGGCTCACCCGTATCGACAAGGGCGGCGGGGACTTCGCGACCGCAGCCGACGTGGCGGCCGAGCAGGCGATCGTCAGCGTCCTGCGCGCCGCCCGGCCCGACGACGCCGTGCTCGGCGAGGAGGGCGGACAGCAGGGCGCGCCGGAGGCCACCCGCCAGTGGCTGGTGGACCCGCTGTGCGGCACGCTGAACTACGCCGTCGGCACCGCGCTGGTCGCCGTCAACGTGGCGCTGCGCGGCGGGCCGGCGGCGGTGGCCGATCCGTTCAGCGGCGAGGTCTTCCACACCGATGGGCACACCGCCTGGATACGGCGGGACGGCGCCGACGCCCCCCTGGCGCCCACGTCCGCCACCCGCCTCGTGGACGTCAACCTCGATCCGCCCTTCCCCGGCGCGCCCGGCTTCCGGGCGGTGGACCTGCTGGCCGACGAGCGGTTCGTGGCCCGCTTCCGCCCCCGGGTCGTGTCCACGAGCCTGGCCCTGACCTGGGTCGCCGCGGGCAAGCGCGCCGCGTACGTCACGGACGGCGGCGACCTGTCGGAGAGCGTGCACTTCGCCGCCGGGATCGCGCTGTGCCGCGCGGCCGGGTGCGTGGTGACGGGTGTCGACGGAGAACCGGTCGGGCGGTCCGGGCAGGCCGGTCGAGCGGGGGCGGCTGGGCAGACGGGGGCGGCGGGGCCGGCGGGCCGTGGGTTGGTGGTGGCTGCCGACGCTGAGACGCACGGGTTGCTGATGTCGATGATGCGGGGGTGAGGGCGTGAGGGCGTGGGGTGCGGGGGCCGGGCTGGGTGACAGGGGAGGGCGCGCGCGGCTTCGGGGCGTACGACCGTGGGGCCACGGCTGACCGGCTGCCGGGCCCTGGGGCGTACGACTGCGGTCGGTCGTAGGGCTACGCGGCGTACGACTCCGGTCGGTCGTACGGCGCGCGTACGACTCCGGCGAGCGCCCGGTGCTACGTGCCGTCGGTGAACAGCTCCGCCACGTGCTCCGCGAGGTGTACGACCTGGTCCCGCTCCGGCCCGCTCCGGGCCACGGTGAACCCGTGCCGGCGGCCCCAGAACGCGGCGCGCACGGCGTGCAGTTGGGCCCAGCGCAGGACGCGTACCCGATCCAGCTCGGCCGCCTCGGCGAAGACCTCCACCGCCCGGCGCAGACCCCTGTCCAGGTCGCCGCCGGACTCCACGAGCGGCACCGCGCACGACGTCAGCAGCGCACCGGAGTCGTACGCTGGGTCCCCCACGTACCCTTTGGGGTCGATGGCCAGCCAGGGTTCACGGTCGGCCCGCAGGATGTTGCGGGCGTGCAGGTCGCCGTGGACGAGGGTCTCCGGCTGGTCGGGGCCCAGCTCGCGGATGGTCGCGGCGGCGGCGTCCAGGACGCGGGGCGACATGCCGTGCGGCAACTCGGCGGCGTCCGCTCGGAGCTCCGGCTCCCACTCCGCGACCCGGTCCCGCAGCCGTGGCAGGCCGACCGGCGCCGGGACGGCGAGCCGGCGGCTGAGCTGACCGGCGGTCGCCGCGACCTCGTCGCCGTCCGCGACGCCGGCCAGCGTCTCCGGACGGGCCCGCTCCAACAGCATCGCGAAGTGCTCGTCGTCGCGCTCGTGCAGGAGCACCGCCCCGCGCCCGCCCCACACCGCGAACGCGTCCGGCTCGTGAACGTTGCCCGGATGCGGAAACGACACCTTGACCACGGCCGGCGCCGCGTCCCGCCGCCGCACCACCGGTACGACGATCCCGACCGCCCCGTGCCCCACGTCCCCGTCCGGCGCGCACCCCCAGCGGTCCAGCAACTGGTCGGTCAGAGCCGGTAGTCGTTCGACCCACGCCGCCCCGGCCGCGCCCTCGCGCTCGATGGTGGCCCGCCTGAACTGCTCCGGTACCTCGATCATTCGGGCACAGTACGCGCCGCGTCGCGCGTGCTGTCGAGTAGGCCCCCGGCCAGGCTTGGGGGTGGTCTCGGGTAGGCGCCGGGCTGGCTTTCCGCCCCGCCGGCGAGGCGGGTGACGAGGTTACGGGGGCCGGCCAGGGCGCGGCGGCGGGGCCGGGACCGGGGTGGCGGCAGCTCGGAGATGGCTGGCGGTCACGACGGACGGCGCGGGGGCCGAAGCCCCCGCGCCGTCAGGTGTCATCTGTCGGAGTGGCCGCCGCGGGCCTCGGGCCCGCCCGGCCTCCCCCGCCTCGCTTCGGGTCAGCCCGCGCGCAGCAGCGACGCCACGATCGGGCCGGCCGCCTCGCCGCCGTGGCCACCCTGCTGGACCACCGCCGCCGCGGCCACGTCGCCGCGGTAGGCCGTGAACCAACCGTTGGGCTTCTTCTGGCCGTCCACCTCGGCCGAACCCGTCTTCGCCCCGATGTCCCCGGACAGGCCCGACATCGCCTGCGCGCCGGTGCCCGCCGTCGCCGTCAGCTTCATCAGCGACTTGAGCTGCTTGACCGTGGCGGGCTTCATCGCGCGCGGTGCCTTGGCCAGCGTGCGGTTGTCCAGGCTCGGGGCCACCAGGTACGGCTGGCGGAACGTGCCGGTGCTCGCGGTCGCCGACACCGAAGCCATCGTCAGCGGGTTCATCCGCACCCCGCCCTGGCCGATCAGCGACGCCGCCTTGCTCGCGTCCTGCTGGACGGGGACCGCGCCGTCGAACGTCGGCACGCCCGTCTGCCAGTTGAGCCCGATCCCGAAGACGTCCCGCGCCTCCTTCGTCAACGCGTCGTCCGACACCTTGGAAGCCTGGGTAATGAAGGCCGTGTTGCAGGAACGGGCGAAGCTCTGGTCGAAGGTGCCGCCCTTGATTTCGAACTTGTCGAGGTTCTGGAACTTCCAGCCACCGTACGAGGCGAACTTCGGGCACGGATGCTGCTTCCCCGTCCCCGCCAACCCCTTGTCGATGAGCAGCGCCGACGAGACGACCTTCATCGTGGAACCGGGCGCCAGCGAACCCTGGAGCGCGGTGTTGAAGCCCTCGGCCGGCGAGTTGGCGAGCGCCAGCACCTCACCCGTACTCGGCTTGATCACCACGGCCGACGACTTCGGCTTCTTCGCCACCTGCTGCTCGGCGACCCGCTGCAACCCCGCGTCCAACGTCGTACGCAACGTGCCCGGCGTCCCCTTGGACAGCACCTTAAGCGTCTCGTCCGGCGTCTTCCCCGCCCGATCGATGTACAGCTCCACGCCCGCCGTGCCGCCCGCCTTGGCCCCGTACTTGTCACGCAGCCCGGACAGCACCACCTTGAGCGTGGGGTGCTCGGCGGGGACCAACTCCTTGCCGTTCCGGTCCACGGCCTTGATCGGCGGCTTCTCCGCCGGCCCGGTACGCACCGTGTCCCCGGGCCGCAACTTCGGGAAGACCACCGTGGGCTTCCAGTCCACGCGCGCCTCGCCCGTCTCCGCGTCGCGCACCACGGTCAGCGCGGAGTCGTACGCCCACGTCGCCCGCTGCTCCGCGTGCGCGATCTCCGCCGAGACGCGGAACGGCGCCTTGGCGCCGGTCGGCGTACCCGGCGTCAACGTGACCTTGTTGACGCGTGCCTGCTTGCGGTAGCCGTCCAACGCGGCGCGGGCGGCCTTCTCGTCGCTGGTGAGCGCGGCGGCCTCGGCCGCGTCCCCCCGACCCCAGGCCGCGAGGAAGTCCCCCACGGTCTTCCGCACCTCGGCATCGCTCGGCGGTCCGGTCTTCACCGGGGCCTTCGTCTTCGCCGCGCCGTCGGTCTTCGCGCTGGTGACCGTACCGTCGCTGGCGGAGTCGCCATCGTCCGAGGTCAGGCTGTACGCGCCGTACCCGGCCGCGCCGACCACTGCCACGAACACCCCACCGATGACGGCGGCCTTCGCACCCTTGCGCATTCGAGAACCCCCACAGTTCCTCAGCCCCCTCATCAGTTGCTGAAGGGGGCGGCGCGGGGCACTCTACCGGCACTCTTCGTAGGCCCTTGCCCGCCCTCAGTTGCCCGGAGCCGTCAGGTGGCCGTGACGAACTCGTCCGTCTCACCCACGCGGTGGATCAGGCCCACTCCGTGGTCCGCGAGGAGTTCCACCAGGTCCGCGTCGGGCAACCCGGGCAACAGGACGACCAGGGCGGGCGGCACGTCCGGCTCGGCGTCGGTGCGGACGTAACGGCCGTAGTCCAGGAGTTGACCCAGCGCCATCCGCACCGACTCGCGCCTGGCGCTGCCCTTGACCTCGTACAACACGTGGTCGGTGGCGTCGTACAGGTCGGTGAGCAGGGTGGAGGTCTTGCCCTTGAGGCGTATCTGGAACCGGCCGACCGCATGGCCCCGCGCCGTGAGGTGGGCCTCGAAGACCTCGCTCAGTTCGGCCTCGCGTCGGCGGGTGGCGGTGGCGGCTACGGCGGCCCGCTCCCCTTGTTGGCTCTTGTTCTGCTCCGGCTCGACCATCTTGCTGGTGGTGACGTCGGCGGGAACCAGTTCCCTCTCGGTGTTCTGGGCGGGCGGGATCCGGTCGTCGGCCAACAGCTCGAAGGGCCCGATCGGGCGCAGCCGGAAGATGAGGGCCTTGCGGGGTACGCCGAGCGCGTTCGGGGCCCGCCGCACCACGTACGGTTCGGCTACGTCGAGCGTGAACGCCCCGACGTAGCGGTGTCGTTTGGTCCGGCCGCCGGGCACCGTGCCCACCGCGATGAACAGGTGCAGCGTGCGCCCCCTGTCGGCGTGGCCGAGGATCGCCGAGTTGCCCTTGCCGTACCGGCCGCCGAAGACCTGGTCGCCGCTGCCCGCGCCGGTGTACTCGAAGACCGGCCCGAGTTCGTCCTCCTCCCGCAGCCAGCCGTCGTGGTAGCCGAACCTGGCCCCGCCCCGCGCGTACGAGAACAGCAGCACGTTGGCCTTCTCGTCTGACGGGACGATGCCGCCGTACAGGCTGCCGCCCAGCACGGGCTGGATCTCCTCGCGCGTGTGGACGTCACCCGGCCTGATGGGAAGCGCGTCGGTGGCCATGCGTCGGACGGTAGACCATCCCACTGACACTCTGTCGGGGGTCCGGCTGTCGTCGCTGCCGCTTCGTCGTAGTTGAGGCCGGCGTCGATGGGGCCACCCCCGCACGCGCTGGGACCAGCCTGAGCAGTTGATTGTGACCGGCGCGCGCGGGACCATCCCCGCACGCGCGGGGACCAGACCGTGCGCGCCGACTACCTGGATGGAACCGGGGGGCCACCCCCGCACGCGCGGGGACCAGAGGACCAGGCGTTGCCCGCGCACGCGCAGCCCGGGACCACCCCCGCACGCGCGGGGACCAGAGCAATTGACCTGCGGGTTTATCCGGCGACAGCCCGGTTTCCTGCAACTTTCGCCGATCGCGACCTATCGGCCAATCCCAGAAAAGCCGGCATAGTCCTCCCATCGCCCCCGCGCCCGCCCAGCGCCAGCGGCCCCCACCAGCGGCGCCCGCCTAGATCCACGTGTCCAGCCACATCCGATCCCGCCACGCCTCCAGCGGAATCACCTGCCCGGTGTAGATCGGGAAGAAGTAAATGAAGTTCCACACGATCAGCAGGACCAGCGCGCCCGCGCCGACCGCGCCGACGGTGCGGCGGCGTTCGGTGGCGGCGTGGGGGCCGATGATGGCGCCGAGCATCATGGCGACCGCGAGGCACAGGAACGGGATGAAGACGACCGCGTAGAAGGAGAAGATCGTGCGGTCCTGGTAGGCGAACCAGGGCAGCAGGCCGGCCGCCGTGGCGCCCAGGATGGCGCCCGCGCGCCAGTCGCGGCGCAGGGCCCAGCGGTAGAGGAGGTAGAGGAGCGCGAAGCAGGCCGCCCACCACAGCAGTGGTGTGCCGAGTGCGAGGACCTCGCGGGCGCACTTCTCGGAGGTGTCGGACGGGCAGCCGGCGGTGCCGGGCTCCGGCGACTCGTAGAAGTAGGACACGGGGCGCGACTGGATCAGCCAGGTCCAAGGGTTGGACTGGTACGTGTGGGGCGAGTCGAGGCCCACGTGGAAGTCGTAGACCTCCTTCTCGTAGTGCCACAGGCTGCGCAGCGGGTTGAGCAGCCAGGCGAAGGCGCCGTCCGACGAGTGGCCGCCGTCGGTCTCGGCCCAGTGCCGGAAATAGCCGCTGTGCCGCCAGCCCAACTCCTCGCTGTGGCTGCCGCTGTTGGCGAACCAGCCGGCCCACGAGGCGACGTAGGTGGCGATCGCGACCGGCACCGTGGCCAGGAACGCCCACGGCACGTCGCGGCGCAGGGCCGTGCGGTAGGGGTGCCAGGCGCCCGCGGTGCGCCGGGCTCCCGCGTCCCAGACGACCGTCATCAGGCCGAAGGCGGCCAGCACGTACAGCCCGTTCCACTTGGTGCCGCAGGCGAGGCCCAGGCTCACGCCCGCCAGAACGCGCCAGGGCCGCCAGCCGAGGCCGAGCCGTTCGGCGACCGTGGCGTCCGGCCTGGCCAGGCCGTCGGCGCCGACGGGCAGCGCCGCCGCGAGCCGGGCCCGGGCCTGGTCCCGGTCGACCAGCAGGGCGCCGAACGCCGCCAGGATGAAGAACATCAGCACCAGGTCGAGCAGCGCGGTGCGGCTCATCACGAAGTGCAGCCCGTCGACCGCGAGCAGGCCGCCGGCCAGGCAGCCGAGGGCCGTGGAGCGGAACAGCCGCCGCCCGATGCGGCACAGCATGAGCACCGACAGGGTGCCGAGCAGCGCCACCATGAAGCGCCAGCCGAACGGGTTCAGGCCGAAGAACTGTTCGCCCAGCGCGATGACCCACTTGCCGACCGGCGGGTGGACGACGTACGACGGGGCGTCGCTGAGCGGGATGCGCTGCGGGTCGGCGACGATCTGGTCGTTGGCGTTCTTGCTCCAGGTCCCCTCGTAGCCGTACTGGAGCAGCGACCAGGCGTCCTTGGCGTAGTACGTCTCGTCGAATATGACCTCGTTCGGGCTGCCGAGGCGCCAGAACCTGAGCAGTCCGGCGAACAGCGCGACCAGCAGCGGACCGATCCAGCCCAACCAGTGAGCCAGCCGGTGCGCCGGGACCGGGCCGATGCCGAGTGCCGTCCACAGCCGGGTGCCGGGCTCGGGGAAGGGCGGCACCAGCCGGTCACGGACGTCGGTCCGCGCCCGGCCCGCGTAACCGAATCGGCGCAGCCTGAGCTGCCAGGGCAGCGGCTGCTGTTCGGCGGCTTGGCCCCGCTGGGCGTGGGTCGCGGTGTCACTCGTCACCGCGCCATCGTAGGGAACGGCCTGTCGACAGTCGCGGGGGCGGCGCTGCGCGGTCGTGTCCGCCGGGGGGCGGAGCCCCGGGGATCGCGGCCCGGGCCGGTCAGCCCCGGGCGGCGCCGGGCCGCCCGGTTGGGAGGATGGGGCCGTGACTGGAACGGTGAGCGGAACACTCGTACTCGCAGGGACCCCGATCGGCGACCCGGCCGACGCGCCGCCGAGGCTGGCGGCGGAGCTGGTCGCGGCCGAGGTGATCGCGGCCGAGGACACCCGACGGCTGCGCCGGCTGACCCAGGCCCTGGACGTGCGGCCGACCGCGCGCGTCGTCTCCTACTTCGAGGGCAACGAGTCGGCCCGCACGCCGGACCTGGTGGCCGCGCTGGAGGGCGGCGCGCGGGTGTTGCTGGTCACCGACGCCGGCATGCCGTCGGTCTCCGACCCCGGCTACCGCCTCGTCGCCGCCGCCGTCGAGCGCGACATCACCGTCACGGCCGTGCCCGGCCCGTCCGCCGTGCTCACCGCGCTCGCCGTCTCCGGGCTGCCGGTGGACCGCTTCTGCTTCGAGGGGTTCCCGCCGCGCAAGGCCGGCGAGCGGCTCAGCCGGCTGCGCGAGGTCGCGGCCGAACGCCGCACGCTCGTGTACTTCGAGTCCCCGCACCGGGTGGCCGAGACGCTGTCGGCCATGGCCGAGGCGTTCGGCGCCGACCGGCGGGCGGCCGTGTGCCGGGAGCTGACCAAGACGTACGAGGAGGTCAAGCGGGGCTCGCTGGCGGAGCTGGCCGCGTGGGCCGCCGGCGACGTACGGGGCGAGATCACCCTCGTCGTCGAGGGCGCGCCCGAGCCCGGGCCGCAGGACCTGACCCCCGCCGAGCTGGCCCGCCGGGTCGCGGTCCGCGAGGAGGAGGCGGGGGAGCGGCGCAAGGAGGCCATCGCGGCGGTGGCGGCCGAGACCGGGCTGCCCAAGCGCGAGGTGTTCGACGCGGTGGTGGCGGCGAAGAACGCGGGTTAGCTGTTCTGTCCGGGCCGGGCGCTGGCCACGCGGGCCGGGACGCCGGCTGAGCGCCGGCGGTCGCCTGGCGGGGACGGCGCGCTCGCGGTGCGCCCCGGTGCGCGTGACCGGGGAGTCGTCGGCGAGGAATGCTCGGCATGCCCGAATGTAGGGCACCGGTAAATGCGTTGACCGCCCTTCCGTTTCTCTGCGGGCGAGTTCGGTTGCGTGACCGCTTATGGGAGAAGCTCCTCCGCATTTCTGGGAATCGCCCCGGTGAAGGCCGATGGGGAAATGACGTGACCGGGCGGGTCTGTCGGCGTGGCAATTGTGTGGGGCGTGACGCGTGGCCAGGAGGGGAATTGTCGTGGCCGTCGCGCGGCGGGCCGCGTGCGAGCGGGCGCGGGCCCGGAAGAGGGGACGCCGAAGGGGCTCGTATGAGCGCCGCCACTG
Organism: Streptomyces buecherae; assembly: GCF_014295035.1. Classification (GTDB taxonomy): domain Bacteria; phylum Actinomycetota; class Actinomycetes; order Streptomycetales; family Streptomycetaceae; genus Streptomyces; species Streptomyces youssoufiensis. Next base: position 3,247,794 of record NZ_CP060404.1, on the reverse strand, counting down.
CCAAGGCGAGCGCGTACGCTGCGAAAACGTGTTCACCTCCGCTTCGGGCGTCCCGGCCGGAACCCTGTGGAAGGTAAAGGGATCACCGCGAAAGGCAAAGGTTGGACCGCGCATTCGGCGCCTTTGGCACCGGCTATTCAAATGTGCCCCAAGGACTGGGAACCCCTACTGCGCGAGCACGCTCACGGGAGTCCACTGGACGCGGGGGGAAATCCCCGATCCCGGAAGGCTTGTCCCACGGACAAGAGGAGCTGCCATGAGCGAAACCACTGGAACCCCCGGCGGTAGCCATTCCATACCCGAGGCGCTGGCCCGCGCGCAGGCCACGCCGTCCGACGCCGCGTCCGGCGCACCGGCCGCGCACGAGGCGTACGCGTTCGCCTGCATGCACTGCGGGCACGGTTGGGAGCAGGCGTACGACATCGAGCACCACGTGGACGCCCTCGGGCAGGCGTACGTGAGCTACCACGCCGGCGGCGAGCGGGTGCCCTCGCCGCTCACCCAGCCGACCTGCCTCAACTGCGGCGCGCACGTGCTGCGCATCATGCGGTCGGGCCAGGTCACCTCGGCCTCGCGAGCCATGCCGTACGGGCGGACGCCGGGCCAGCGCACCCCGGACGCGGGAACCACCGGCCCTCGGGCCACGGCTGCCGCGGCGAGTTCGGCCGGCGGCCACCACTGGCACCTCGCGGACCTCTGGCCGTTCCACCGCAAGTGAGCCCGCGCGGGCGCCGGCGGCGTGCCCCGCCCTGTCCCGTGTCTCCGTGCCCACGCGCCCCGCCCGCCCCCGACCATGCCGACCCGTCGGCCGCGTGGGGCGCTCCTTACAATCGCGACCATGGCGGAGACGGCACACACCAGCACCAACGGCGGCGTTCCCGCCGCCCCGGGCGGCGGCAAGCGGAGCGCTGACCGATCCAAGGACGCGCCCCCGCCGCTGCCGGAGCCGCTGCGGGTGGCGGTGGCCGACTCGCACACCCACCTGGACATGCAGCGGGGCACGGTGGACGAGGCGTTGGCCAAGGCCGCGTCGGTCGGCGTGACGACGGTCGTCCAGGTCGGCTGTGACCTGGCGGGTTCGCGCTGGGCGGCCGAGACGGCCGCCGCGCACGAGGCCGTGTGGGCCACCGTGGCCCTGCACCCGAACGAGGCCCCGCGCATCGTGCTCGGCGACCCCGAGGGCAACGAGACGGGTGGCGGCCGGCCGCGCCCGGCGCGCCCGGCCGGCGGTGATGCCGCGCTGGACGAGGCCCTGGCGGAGATCGACGCGCTGGCGGCGCTGCCGCAGGTGCGCGGCGTCGGCGAGACGGGGCTCGACTACTTCCGCACCGGCCCGGAGGGCATGGCCGCGCAGGAACTGTCCTTCCGCCGCCACATCGACATCGCCAAGCGGCACGGCAAGGCGCTCGTCATCCACGACCGCGAGGCCCACGACGACGTACTGCGGGTGCTGGACGAGGAGGGCGCGCCCGAGACGGTCGTCTTCCACTGCTACTCGGGCGACGCCGCGATGGCGAAGGTCTGCGCGGAGCACGGCTACTACCTGTCCTTCGCCGGGAACGTCACCTTCAAGAACGCCCAGCCGCTGCGCGACGCGCTCGCCGTCGCCCCGCTCGACCGGGTCCTGGTCGAGACGGACGCCCCGTTCCTGACCCCGATGCCCTACCGAGGCCGCCCCAACGCCCCGTACCTGATCCCGCTGACCCTGCGAGCCATGGCCGACGTGCGCGGCATCGGCGAGGACGAGTTGGCGACGGCCGTGGCCGCGAACACGGCGCGCGCCTTCGGCTACTGAGACGTTGCTGAGAGCGGACTGCTGAGAGCGGATCGCTGAGAGCGGGTTACCGAGAGCGGCCGGGCCGGGGCCGGAAGGACGTCGCCCCGCAGGGGCCCGGTGGGCCGGGTGGGCGCGCGGAAGCGGGCGCGCGAGGGGCGCCGGGGGCGGGCGGGCGCGGTGGGGGCTGGTGGCGTGGGCCGTAAACTCAAGCGGTGAGCTCCACCCCTAACGCCGATGACCGCGCCGGCGACCCCGCCCCCTCCGGACCCGCCGCCTCCGGCTCCCCAGCCAGCCCCGGCCCGGCCGCCCCGCCCCCCGGGCCCGCCGCCGAGCCGTCGGCCGCGCTGCTCGGGCCCGCCGACGTCCGCGAACTGGCCGCGGCGCTCGGGGTGCGCCCTACCAAGCAGCGCGGCCAGAACTTCGTGATCGACGCCAACACGGTGCGCCGCATCATCCGCACCGCCGAGGTGCGGCCGGACGACACGGTCGTCGAGGTCGGCCCCGGGCTCGGCTCGCTCACCCTCGCGCTGCTCGAAGCGGCCGAGTGGGTCACGGCGGTGGAGATCGACGACGTGCTTGCCGCGGCGCTGCCCAGCACCGTGGCCGCCCGGCTGCCCGAGCGGGCCGAGCACTTCGCGCTCGTGCACTCCGACGCCATGCGCGTCACCGAACTGCCCGGGCCGCCCCCCACCGCCCTGGTCGCCAACCTGCCGTACAACGTCGCCGTGCCCGTCCTGCTGCACATGCTCGCGACCTTCCCCAGCATCGAGCGCACGCTGGTCATGGTCCAGGCCGAGGTGGCCGACCGGCTCGCCGCGCCGCCCGGCTCCAAGGTGTACGGGGTGCCGTCGGTGAAGGCCGCCTGGTACGCGGAGGTCAGGCGGGCCGGCGCGATCGGCCGCAACGTCTTCTGGCCCGCCCCGAACGTGGACTCCGGCCTCGTCTCGCTGGTCCGCCGTGCCGCGCCGCCGCAGACCAGCGCCACGCGGGCGGAGGTCTTCGCGGTCGTGGACGCCGCGTTCGCGCAGCGCCGCAAGACGCTGCGGGCCGCGCTCGCGGGGTGGGCCGGCTCGGCCGCCGCCGCCGAGGCGGCGCTCGTGGCCGCCGGGGTGTCGCCGCAGGCGCGCGGCGAGGCGCTGACGGTGGAGGAGTTCGCGGCGATCGCGGAGCACGGCCCCGGCAAGTGAGGCCGGGCCGCTGATCCTGACCGCCCTGGCCTCGGCCCCCGGCCCCGCGTGGCCTCGCCTGGCCCTGGCCTCGGCTCCGCCTGGCCTCGGCTCCGCCTGGCCCCGGCCCCGACCCTGCCTGCCTCTGGTCCCGCCGTGCCGCTGATCCTGCCCTGACCTCGACCCCGGCCCTACCCCGCCCGGGCGCCGGCCGCCGCCGGGCCGGCGCGGGAGTCCGCTGGCGGACGCGCCCCGCGTGCGCCGTGGCTCGCGCGGGCCGGTCGCGGGAGCCGGGCGCGCGACAGGTGAGACGCCGGCCAGCGGCCCGACACCCGGAGTCCGTAGGGTGCGATCACCACCAACCGTCGCCGCCCGCACCGTGGCGGCCCCGGAACCGAGGAGCCAAGAGCCCGTGATCGACTCCATCGCCGTTCGCGTACCGGCCAAGGTCAACGCCCAGCTCGCGGTGGGTGGCCGCAGGCCGGACGGATTCCACGACCTGGCCAACGTCTTCCTCGCCGTCGGCCTGTACGACGAGATCACGGTCACCCCGGCCGACGAGCTGCGGATCACGGTCGAGGGTCCGGACGCCGACCAGGTGCCCCGCGACCGTACGAACCTCGCCGCCCGCGCCGCCGAACTGCTCGCCGCCCGCCACGGGATCGAGCCCCGGGTGCACCTCCACATCGCCAAGGACATCCCGGTCGCCGGCGGCATGGCCGGCGGCAGCGCGGACGGCGCCGGCGCGCTGCTGGCCTGCGACGCGCTGTGGAACACCGGCGCGACGCGCGAGGAACTCCTCGACATCTGCGCCGAGTTGGGCAGCGACGTGCCGTTCAGCCTGGTGGGCGGGGCCGCGCTGGGCCGGGGCCGAGGTGAACTGCTCACCCCGCTCACCGTCGGCGGCACCTTCCACTGGGTCTTCGCCGTGGCGGACGGCGGGCTCTCGACGCCGGCCGTCTACGGCGAGTGCGACCGGCTGCGCGCCGAGCGCGGCGCCGGCGACACCATCGACGACGTGCCGGCGCCCGAGCCGTCGGCCGCCCTCCTCGACGCGCTGCGCGCCGGCGACGCCACCGCGCTCGCCGCCGCCCTGACCGCGGGCCCGGACGGTTCCAGCAACGACCTCCAGGCCGCGGCGGTCTCGCTGCGCCCCTCCCTCGCCGACACCCTGCGGGCCGGCACCGAGGCGGGCGCGCTCGCCTCGCTGGTCTCCGGCTCCGGCCCGACCTGCGCCTTCCTGGCCAAGGACGCGGCGGGCGCGGAGCAGGTGGCCACGGCGCTCGCCGCCTCCGGGACGTGCCGCACGGCCCGGGTGGCCGCGAGCCCGGCCGCCGGCGCCACGGTCGTCCGCGAGGACCGCCGGGCCCCGAGCGCCTGACCGCCCGCCCACCTCCCCGTACGCCCACCTCCCCGTACGCCCCTGGCCGTACGACCGCCCGATCCGTACGCCCCTGCTCGTACGACCAGCCGACCAGCCGACCAGCCGACCAGCCGACCAGCCGGCCAACCGGCCAACCAACCGGCCGGCCGACCGCGCGCCGGCCGACCGACCGAACCCCTGGGCCAGGGCCCGCGCGCCCGCCCGGTCGCGCCCCCACGCGCCGGCGCGTGGGGGCTCCGCACCCCGCGTGACGGCGCGATCCGGGGCCCGGCCCGTGGCGACTACGCTGGAGCTCGAACGCCCCCCGTCCCAGGAGTGAGATGGCAACGAACCTCGTCAATCTGGAAACCGTGAGCAAGGTGTACGGCACCCGTGCCCTGCTCGACGGGATCTCCCTCGGCGTCAATGAGGGCGACCGGATCGGCGTCGTCGGCCGCAACGGTGACGGCAAGACCACCCTCATCCGGATGCTCGCCAAGCTGGAGGAGGCCGACCAGGGGCGCGTCACGCACTCCGGTGGGCTGCGGCTCGGCGTGCTGACCCAGCACGACTCGCTCGACCCGGCCGCCACCGTGCGGCACGAGGTGATCGGCGACCTCGCCGACCACGAGTGGGCGGGCAACGCCAAGATCCGCGACGTGCTGACCGGCCTGTTCGGCGGGCTCGACCTGCCCGGCTTCGGGCAGAGCCTGGACACCGTGATCGGCCCGCTCTCCGGTGGCGAGCGGCGCCGCATCGCGCTCGCCAAGCTGCTCATCGGCGAACCCGAGCTGATCGTCCTGGACGAGCCGACCAACCACCTCGACGTGGAGGGCATCTCCTGGCTCGCCAGCCACCTGCGGGCCCGCCGCTCGGCGCTGGTGGTCGTCACCCACGACCGCTGGTTCCTCGACCAGGTCTGCACCCGCATGTGGGACGTGCAGCGCGGCCAGGTGCACGAGTACGAGGGCGGCTACAGCGACTACGTCTTCGCGCGCGCCGAGCGCGAGCGCATCGCGGCCACCGAGGAGGCCAAGCGGCAGAACCTGATGCGCAAGGAGCTGGCCTGGCTGCGGCGCGGCGCCCCGGCCCGTACCAGCAAGCCGCGCTTCCGCATCGAGGCCGCCAACGCGCTGATCGCCGACGTGCCGCCGCCCCGGGACAGCGCCGAGCTGATGAAGTTCGCCAATTCCCGGCTCGGCAAGACCGTCTTCGACCTGGAGGACGTGACGATCCAGGCCGGGCCGAAGACCCTGCTCAAGCACCTGACCTGGCAGCTCGGGCCCGGCGACCGGATCGGCCTGGTCGGCGTCAACGGCGCGGGCAAGACCTCGCTGCTGCGCGCGCTGGACCGGGCCGCCCGCACCGAGGGCGAGGAGCAGCCGGCGGCGGGCCGGATCACGGTCGGCAGGACCGTACGGCTGGCCTACCTGTCGCAGGAGGTCGCCGAACTCGACCCCACCTGGCGCGTCCTACAGGCCGTCGAACAGGTGCGGCAACGCGTTGACCTGGGCAAGGGCCGCGAGATGACCGCCTCGCAACTGTGCGAGCACTTCGGCTTCGCCAAGGAGAAGCAGTGGACGCCCGTCGGCGACCTGTCCGGCGGTGAGCGGCGCCGGCTGCAGATCCTGCGGCTGCTGATGGACGAGCCCAACGTGCTCTTCCTGGACGAGCCGACCAACGACCTCGACATCGAGACGCTGACCCAGCTTGAGGACCTGTTGGACGGCTGGCCCGGCTCCCTCGTGGTGATCAGTCACGACCGGTACTTCATCGAGCGCACCACCGACCGCGTCCTCGCGCTGCTCGGCGACGCCACGCTGCGGATGCTGCCGCGCGGCGTCGACGAGTACCTGGAGCGGCGCCAGCGCACGCGGGCGGCGGCCTCCGCCGCGCCGGCCGCCCCCGCGAGCCCGGCCGCCGGCGCCGCCGGTGACAAGGACCGGCCACGGGAGAAGTCGGCGGGCGAGCAGCGCGCCGCGCAGAAGGAGTTGCAGCGCATCGAGCGCCGCCTCGACAAGATCAGCGAGCAGGAGACCACGCTGCACGCCCAGATCGCCGAGCACGCCACCGACTTCGAGCGCGTCGCCGAACTCGACGGCAAGCTACGGGAGCTGTCGGGCGAACGGGACGAACTGGAATCGCGCTGGCTGGAACTGGCCGACGACGCGTGACCGTTCGCGCCCCCGGCTCCGCCGCCTGACGCGCCTCCGCGACCCGGCCCGGCACCCGCCACACGGGTGCCGGGCCGGGGCGTGCCCGGGCCGCCCGCGGCAGGTCGGCACCGGGATGGCCGGCCCGGGCGGTGCAACGGTCTCGTCACGGGCCGGTATCAGCTCCTGGGCCGGCCGGCCACCGGCACCTGTCATGCGATGACCGGGTGATACAAAGAACACCCGCTCGCCTGCCATCGCCAGGCCGCATTCATGTCCGATTCGCTCCGTCTCCGATGGATTTCAGCCACGGTGACAGCGGGGGAGGCCGGTCGGCCATGGCCCCACGAGAAGGAATGCCGATGTCACAGCCGCCCCAACAGCCGCCGCAGGGCGGCTACGGCGCACCGCGGGACCCGCACGACGGGTCCACCCCGGGTTACGGCGACGCCCCCGGGAGCCACGCGCAACAGCCCGCCGCACCCGGCTACGGCTACCCGCAGCAGCCGACCCAGGTGGCCAACTACGGCTACCCGCAGACGCCGCCCGGCCAGCAGCCGCAGCCGCCGCAGACCCCGCCGCCGGCCCAGGCGCCGCAGACGCCGCCGCCCCCCGGGCCGCCCGGCACCCCGCCGCAGTTCGCCAAGGCCCCGCAGACCCCGCCGCCTCCCGGCGCCCCGGCCCAGGCGCCGCAGACCCCACCGGTCGGCGCCGGAGGCTACGGCTACCCGCAGGCCCCCACCCAGGTCGGCGGGTACGCCTACCCGCAGGCGCCGACGCAGGCCGGCGGCTACGGCTACCCCGCGCAGCCGGGCGCGCCGTACGGCGCCGGACAACAGGGTCCGTACGGGCAGGGCCCCTACGGGCAGACCCAGCCGGGCGGATACCCCGGCGCGCCGCTGCCCCAGGGTGCCCCGGGCGGTGACAACCGGCCGGGCAAGCAGCGCATGGCGATCATCGTCAGCGCCGTGGTGGCGATCGCGCTGATCGTCGGCGGCGGCGTGTGGTTCGCCACCAAGGGCGGCGACGACGGCGACAGCGAGGCGAAGAAGAAGGACCCCGGCACCAGCCAGGGCACGACCGGCGGCGAGGAGGGCGAGGGCGGCGTCAAGAAGCGGCCCAAGCCGAAGCTGGTCGGCGGCAACCTGGTCTCCAAGGTCCCGATGCCCCGGGTCAAGGAGCAGGCGAACTCGCCCGGCCTGTGGGCCACCGACAAGGTGTGGGCCAAGGGCCAGATCGACAAGATCGTCGGCTACCCGGTCAGCGGCGGCTCGTCCGCGCAGTACGAGATCCCGCTCGGCGGCGAACTGTGCTGGGGCAGCACCCAGATCACCAAGGAGGGCATGACCGCCGTCGTCTTCCAGGACGGCAAGCCCACCGCCGAGAACAAGTACCCCGACTGCAGCGAGGTCGGCCTCGTCGACCTGAACAACGGCAAGCTCGTGTGGCAGCGCAGCATCAAGGAGGCCGACGAGAAGCTGGAGTTCGACGAGGTCACCATCGGCGGCGGCACCGTCGCCGCGGGCGGCCTGGACGGCGGCGCCGCGTGGTCCATGAAGGGCGACAAGCTCTGGTCGCCGCAGGCCAACGAGGAGTGCTCGGACTACGGCTACGGCGGCGGCCCCAAGCTGGTGGCGGTGCGCGGCTGCGGCGAGTACGGCGAGGCCCGGATGTCGGTCCAGCTCATCAACCCGAAGGACGGGAACATCCTGTCCGAGTACAAGCTCACCGACGGCCTCGACGACGTGCACGTGGTCTCCACCGACCCGATGGTCATCGGCGTGGACGCCGGCGACTCGACGGGCGCCTCGGTCTCCGACTTCATGACCATCGACCCCTCGCAGCGCAAGGGCAAGCTGGTCAGCAAGATCGCGACCGGCAACGGCAAGTTCACGGCGGAGTGCCAGACCAACGAGGTCGAGTCCTGCACCAAGGTCGTCATCGCCAAGGACAAGCTGTTCATGGCCACCGAGGAGCGCAGCGGCTCCTCCGACACGCTGCCGCAGAACGAGGTCGTGGCGTACTCGCTGACCACCGGCAAGACCGTGGGCAAGACCGACGGCGTGCCCACCTCCAGCATCACGCCGATGCAGTTGGACGAGGACGGCTACCTCATCGCCTACCAGGACACCACGTACCGGGAGGGCGGCGCCGTCTGGCAGATCGACCCGAACACGTACGAGAAGGCCAAGCTGATGCAGAACGCGACGGCCACCGCGGAGACGGAGTCCAACTACAGCATGGGCCACGAGGTGTTCCTGTGGGCCAACAAGAAGCTGTACATGGGCGACATCTACGCCACCGAGCCGCGCGACTACCAGCGCGGTGAGGACCTCCTAGCGATGGTTTTCGGCCCCAACTGACCAGTGCGGCACTGCTGCACGGATGGTGGCCCCACCGGTACGTTCCGTACTGGTGGGGCCATTGTCGTGTCGAGAGGATCTCTTTGTGAGCGGAACTGAGCGCGATGGGACGGGTTTCGGCACACCGGCTGCTTCTTCCTGCTAAGGGGCGCGCAATGTCGAACAAGCGTGTAGCTTCCGGGGGCAAGAGATCGGGGGCCGGGTGCGGGCTGGGGGGCTCGCACCGTCGCGACGGCACGATCTCGATCGACACGGGGACCACGGACAACCGGGACGGTCGTCCCCGGGCGGATGGGGGGAGTTCATGGGCGTGCGAGTCATGGTGGTCGACGACCACCGACTGCTCGCCGAGGCGCTCGCCTCGGCGTTGAAGCTCCGCGGGCACCGGGTGCTCGCCGCTGCCGCGCCGAGCGCGGGGGCCGCGGACCTGGTGGTGAGCCGGGCACCCGAGGTGTGCCTGCTGGGCACCGGAACGCCCGCCGAGCCGGGCGTGTTCGAGCCGGTGGCGCGGATCAAGAAGGAGCGGCCCCAGGTCGCGGTCGTGGTGCTCGGTCCGGTGCCCAGCCCGCGCGGCATCGCCGCCGCCTTCGCGGCCGGCGCCTCCGGGTACGTGCGGCACGACGAGCGCATCGAGGGCGTCGAGCGCGCCATGATCAAGGCGCGCGCCGGGGACGCGGCGGTGGCGCCCGGCCTCCTGCAGGGCGCGTTCGCGGAGTTGCTGAACCCCGCGGCGCAACCCGACGACGAGGGCGCCCGGTTGCTGCAACTGCTTACGCCGCGCGAGGTGGAGGTGCTGGTCCGGGTCGCCGAGGGCGAGGACACCCGGCTGATCGCGGCGGGCATGGCCATCGCGCCGAGCACGGCCCGCACGCACGTGCAGCGCGTCCTGATGAAGCTGGGCGTCGGCTCCCGCCTGGAGGCGGCGGCGCTCGCGGCGCGCACCGGGCTGCTCGACCGGGCCACGGCCTCCCGGCGCGCCGCCGCCGCGCTGGACGCGCCGGCCGACGCGCCCACCGACGGCCCCGGCGCGGCTCCGCCGCACGTCACCGGCCCACCAGCCCCGGGCCGGCTCGGCCGCGGCGGCCAGACCCCGCCGAGCCGTGGCGCCGCCCAGGGACACCCGGGGCGGGTCAGTCCCGGATACGGCGAAGGAGGCCAGGTTCCGCCGGGCCGTGCGCCGAACGACCCCGGCTACCCCGGCCGCCCGGGCCGACCCGAACTCGGCCCACGCGGCGGCGGCGCGGGCCCGACCCCGGGGCCCGGCCGGGGCTGAGCGCGCGGGTCAGGGCCAGGCCCGGCCGGTCGGCGCTGCCGTGGCGCGGCCCGGCCGGGCCGGGCGTGCGCGGCCCGGATCAGGGGGTCGGCGTGTCCCGGTCCGGGTCCGGGCCCGGCGTGGTGTCCGCCGCCTGCGCCGGCTCGGCCGGGGGTGGCGGGGGCGTGGGGCGTAGGTAGAGCCAGCCGAGGAAGAACACGCCGAGGGCGAGCATGCCCAGGCCCGTCCACAGGTTGATGTTGATGTTCTCGGCCTTTTCCAGGTCCGCGTCGGACGCGGTGAGGCCGGCGATGGTGACCAGCACGCCGTAGACCACGAACAGGCCGCCGATGATGCGGCGTACGTCGAAGAGTCGGGCCGCGGTCGCTGACGTGCGCTCAAGCTCGTCGACCTCGTGCTGATAGTCGCTCATGAGGCTGCTTCCTTCGCGGGAGAGGGGCGCTCGGCGCCCGGGTGCGGGGCGGCGGTCACAGGGAGAAGGGGAGGTAGCACAGCGCGGCCAGGATGACCGCGCCCCAGCCGAGCAGCGCGGGCTTGCGGTACCACGCGTCGTCGCCCTCGGCGGGCGGCTCCGACATGCCGGGCGAGCGCGTTCCGTAGACCAGGCCGGCCAGTTGCTCCACCGGCTTCGGCCGGGTCACCAGCGTGACGGCGACCATCACCACCGCGCCGACGACGAAGGCGACGATCGCGGAGACGAAGTTGGCGCCCTGGTCGGAGGGGATGTCGATGACGTGCTGCTTGTACAGCCAGAAGTAGTTCAGCATCGCGGCGACCGTGCCCGACAGCAGCCCCCAGAACCCGGCCGGGCCCGTGGAGCGCTTCCAGAACATGCCGATGATGAACACGCAGAACAGCGGCACGTTGAAGAAGGAGAACAGGGTCTGGAGGTAGTTCATGATGTTGCTGAAGCTGGCGGCGATGAACGCCGTGCCCATGCCGAGCACGACGCCGATCGCGGTGATCCAGCGCCCGGTGGCCAGGTAGTACGCGTCCGGGCGGTCCTTCTTCACGTACGCGCCCCAGATGTCGTTGGTGAAGACCGTGTTGAAGGACGAGACGTTGGCGGCCATGCCCGCCATGAACGCCGCCAACAGGCCGGTCACCGCGATGCCGAGGACGCCGTTGGGCAGCAGGTCGCGCATGAGGACCGGGATGGCGTCGTTGTACTCGAGCCCGCTGCCCTCCTTGCCCAGCGTCGGCTCCATCACCAGGGCGATCAGGCCCGGGACGATCACCACCATCGGGATCAGGATCTTGGGGAAGGCCGCGATGAGCGGGGTGCGCTTGGCGGCGGAGAGGTTCTTGGCCGACAGGGCGCGCTGCACCTCGGCGAAGTTGGTCGTCCAGTAGCCGAAGCTGAGGACGAAGCCGAGGCCGAGGACGATGGTCAGCCAGTTGGCGCCCAGCGCGTTGGCCTCGCCGATGCCCGTGCCGTCCCAGGCGCTGAGGAAGTCCTCGCCGCCGGTGCCCTCCTTGCGGCCCTCGCCGGTCAGCGAGTCCGTCAGGCCGTCCCAGCCGCCGACCCGCTTGAGCCCGACGACGGTGAGCGGAATCAGCGCGGCGAGGATGACGAAGAACTGGAGTACCTCGTTGTAGATGGCTGAGGAGAGGCCGCCCAGGGTGATGTAGCCGAGCACGAAGAACCCGGCGACCACGATCGCCACCCACTGCGGCCAGCCGAGCAGGGCCTCCAGGACGATCGCCATGGCGTACAGGTTGACGCCGGCGATCAGCACCGAGGAGACGGCGAAGATGAGGGAGCTGAGCAGGTGTGAGGAGGGCCCGAAGCGGTGCAGCAGGAACTCCGGCACGGAGCGCACCTTCGACCCGTAGTAGAAGGGCATCATCACCAGGCCCAGGAAGACCATGGCCGGGATGGCGCCGATCCAGTACCAGTGCACGGTGTACGCGCCGTACTGCGCGCCGTTCGCCGCCATGCCCAGGATCTCCGTCGCGCCCAGGTTGGCCGCGACGAAGGCCAGGCCCGTCACCCAGGCGGGCAGCGACCTGCCCGACAGGAAGAAGTCGAGGCTCGTACGTACGCTGCGGCGCGCGGCGTAGCCGATGCCCAACACGACGACGAAGTAGATCGCCAGGATGGAGTAGTCGAGCCAGTTGATAGAGAGCCGGAGTTCCTCGGCTAGCTGCTGCATGGGCCTCTCGCTTCTTCGCGCGAACGGAACGCCAAAGAAAGTACGCGCTATTGTTTGTTTCTGAAAGCTAATGTTGGAACGTTTTCGGATCGTGACAGGGGTACGGAGTGAAGAAGACGTCGACCCGCCTCGCGGATGGGCGCGAACTGATCTACTACGACTCCCGCGACGACGTGGTGCGCGAGGACCGGGACCCGCGACCGCTGGAGCCGGTCGCCACCTCGTCCGAGATCCGGGCCGACCGGCTGCTCGGCGACCGCGTCGCCATCGCCTCGCACCGCCAGACGCGCACCTACCACCCACCCGCCGACGCCTGCCCGCTGTGCCCCTCGCGCCCGGCCGACCCCGGCGCGAGTGGCGCCGCCGCCGCGCCCCGGCACAGCGAGATCCCCGCCACCGACTACGACGTCGTCGTGTTCGAGAACCGCTTCCCCTCGCTGGCCGGCGACGCCGGGCGTTGCGAGGTGGTCTGCTTCACCGCCGACCACGACGCCTCCTTCGCCGACCTCACCGAGGACCAGGCCGCCCTCGTCCTCGCGGCCTGGCGCGACCGCACCGCCGAACTGGCCCAACTGCCCGCCGTCGAGCAGGTCTTCTGCTTCGAGAACCGGGGCGCCGAGATCGGCGTGACCCTCGGCCACCCGCACGGCCAGATCTACGCGTACCCCTTCGTCACCCCGCGCACCGCGCGCATGCTGGAGTCGCTGGCCGCGCACCGACGGCGCACCGGCGGCCGGAACCTGTTCGACGACGTGGTCGCCGACGAACTGGCCGACGGGCGTCGCGTCGTCATCGACGCCGAGCACTGGGTCGCCTTCGTGCCGTACGCCGCCCACTGGCCGTACGAGGTGCACCTCTACCCCCGGCGCCGGGTGCCCGACCTGCTGGCCCTGGGGGAGGCGGCGCGGGCCGAGTTCCCACGGGTCTACCTGGAGCTGCTGCGCCGCTTCGACCGCCTCTTCGGCCCCGGCGAGCCGCCCACGCCCTACGTCTCGGCCTGGCACCAGGCGCCGCTCAGCGTCCCCGATCGGGCCGATTTCGCGCTTCACCTTGAGCTTTTCACCATCCGACGGACTTCCGGCAAGCTGAAGTTCCTCGCGGGTTCCGAATCCGGCATGAATGTGTTCATCAACGATGTGCCGCCAGAGGCCGCGGCGCAGCGACTGCGAGAGGTAGCGAGCACGTGAGCAACGGACAGAAGTACCTGGTCACCGGCGGAGCGGGATACGTCGGGAGCGTGGTCGCCGCACATCTGCTGGCGGCCGGGCACCGGGTGACCGTCCTGGACGACCTGTCCACCGGGCACCGGGTGGGCGTGCCCGAGGGCGCCGAGTTCATCGAGGGGCGCGTCCAGGACGCGGCGCGCTGGCTGGACTCCTCGTACGACGGCGTGCTCCACTTCGCGGCGTCCTCGCAGGTCGGCGAGTCGGTCACGCACCCCGAGAAGTACTGGACGAACAACGTCGGCGGCAGCATGGCGCTGCTGGCCGCGATGCGCGACGCGGGCGTGCGCACCCTCGTCTTCTCCTCCACGGCCGCCACCTACGGCGAGCCCACCGCGACCCCCATCGTCGAGGACGCGGCGACCGCGCCCACCAACCCGTACGGCGCCAGCAAGCTCGCCGTGGACCACATGATCAGCGGCGAGTGCGTCGCGCACGGCCTGGCCGCCGTCTCGCTGCGCTACTTCAACGTCGCCGGCGCCTACGGCCGCTACGGCGAGCGCCACGAGCCCGAGTCGCACCTGATCCCGCTGATCCTCCAGGTCGCCCAGGGCAAGCGGGAGGCGATCTCCGTCTTCGGCGACGACTACCCGACGCCGGACGGCACCTGCGTGCGCGACTACATCCACGTCGCCGACCTCGCCGAGGCCCACCTGCTCGCCCTCACCGCCGCCACCGCCGGCGAGCACCTGATCTGCAACCTCGGCAACGGCAACGGCTTCTCGGTCCGCGAGGTCATCGAGACGGTACGCAAGGTCACCGGGCACCCGGTGCCCGAGGTGATCGCGGGGCGCCGGGGCGGTGACCCGGCGGTGCTCGTCGCCTCCGCCGAGCGCGCGAGGGACCGGCTCGGCTGGCAGCCGACCCGCGCCGACCTGGCCGGGATCGTCGAGGACGCCTGGGAGTTCGCCCAGCGCGGGGAGCGGGAGAGCGCGTGAACGAGCGCGGCGCGCGGCGGCCGACGGCGGACCGGACAGCCCGGTCCGCCCCGGCCGCCGCGCCCCCCGGCGACGGGGCCGACGAAACCGGTGGCGGTGGCGACGAGCACGCGCGGGTGGCGGCGGCCGTCGCCGGCTTCCGCGCGGCGCACGGCACCGAACCGGCCGGCGTGTGGGCCGCGCCGGGCCGGGTCAACCTGATCGGCGAGCACACCGACACCAGCGGCGGCCTGGCCATGCCGTTCGCGCTGCCGCACACGACGCTGGCCGCCGCGTCGGCCCGCCCGGACGGGGTGCTGCGGCTGCACTCGGCCAACGCCCCCGGCGGCACGGTGGAGTTGACCCTCGACTCGCTGGGCCCGGCCACCGGGGGCGGCTGGGCGGCCTACCCGGCCGGCGTGGCGTGGGCCATGCGGGAGGCAGGGCTGCCGGTCGGCGGCGCCGACGTGCACTTCACCAGCACCGTGCCCACCGGCGCCGGCCTCTCCTCGTCGGCGGCCCTCGAGGTGGCCACGGCGAGCGCGCTGAACGACCTGTACGGCCTCGGCCTCACCGCCGAGCGCGTCGCGCGGCTCGCCCAGCGGGCCGAAAACGGCTTCGTCGGGGTGCCCTGCGGAATCATGGACCAGATGGCGTCCGCCTGCTGCACCACGGGCCACGCCCTCCACCTGGACACCCGCGACCTGACCCACCGGGCCGTGCCCTTCGACGTGGCGGCCCACGGGCTGCGGCTGCTGGTGGTCGACACCCGCGTCCAACACGAGCTGGGCGACGGCGCGTACGCCAACCGGCACGCCGCCTGCGAACTCGGCGCTCGCCGGCTCGGCGTACCGGCGCTGCGCGACGTGGCGTACGGGGAGCTGGGCGCCGCCCTGGAGAAGCTGGCCGACGACCCCGTCGTACGGCGCCGGGTGCGGCACGTGGTGACCGAGAACCGCCGGGTCGAGGAGGTCATCGCGCTCCTTGAGGCGGGGGACACTCAGGCGATCGGGCCCGTGTTGACCGCTGGCCACGCCTCGCTCCGCGACGATTTCGAGGTCTCCTGCGCCGAACTCGACCTGGTGGTGGAGACAGCGAACGCGGCGGGCGCGCTCGGGGCGCGGATGACCGGCGGCGGTTTCGGCGGCAGCGCCATCGCGCTGGTGCCGGACGCGACGGCGGACGCGGTCGCCGCGGCCGTCACCGAGGCGTTCGCGGCGGCGGGCTTCCGCGCCCCGCGCGTCTTCCCGGCGACCCCCGCCGCCGGCGCGCGCCGGCTCCCGACCGACTAGCCCCCGCGCCGAAGCGGCTTCCGGCCAGGCGACGATCGGCCCGCCCCCTGGCCGGCGGGCCCGCTCCGGTGAGGCGGGCGGTCACGGGGCCGCGCGCGCCGGCGGCGCGCGGAGGCGGGCGGGGCGCGGTGCCGCGCCCCGGGCCGGCGGCGGCCCCCGCGCGGGCCTGGGCCTTCGCGCGGGCCAACGTGCCAGCCCCGCCCTCGCCCTAGCCCGCCTGCGCGTCAGCCCTGCCTACGCGTCGGCGATGCGCTTGACCAGCAGGTGGTCCGTCTCGCCCGGCGGGTAGTCCTCGACCACGCCCACGATCTTGTAGCCCAACTTCTCGTAGAAGCGCGGCGCTTGGAATCCCCAGGTCTCCACCCGGGCGTGTACGCAGTCCAGTTCGTCGCGCGCCTTGCGCTCGGCCTCGGCCATCAGCCGCGAGCCGAGGCCCGCGCCGCGCCACCGCTCGTCCACCCACAGCAGGTCCACGTGCAGCCAGTGACCCCAGGCGTACCCGACGAGGCCGCCGGCCAACTCCCCGTCCGTGTCCCGGGCGTAGAGCTGAAGTGGCCGTTCGTCGTCGGCGGGGGTGCCGCGCAGCGCGCGCATGACGGGTGACCGGGCGGAGTTGGTGTCTTCCAGCCGCTCCTCGATCACATTTCTTCGGTCATGATTGACTTCATCCTCAATGTGGAACACAGGGCTCAGCCTAAACAGTTGGCTGGGGCAGTTTTGTCATTTCGCTTCCGTTGCACGACCTCGGTCGTAGGCTGATGCACAGCGCCGGTGGGGGCCGGTGCGTATCAGGGGGCGAGGCAGGCAGGTACGACGCCTGGGGCCGCGTCTTCGGCTCCGTGCGGCGGCGGCCGTCGGAACTGGTGGCGGGGCACGTGGGTTTCGGCCGGCGGGCTTGAGTTCTGGGCGCCGTACCCGCACTGTTTGTTCGCTCACTCGCGCTCCACCTGGTCCACGGCACATTCGCACGGTTCTCCGCACGCACCGGTTCGTGGTTTCTCGCTTTCCGTTCTCCGTTCAACGTCTCTCTTTTTCTCCGTATCCGCGTTCGCGGGACATGGGTAGTCCATGGGGGTGGCTATGGCACGTATCCGGGTTCTGGTGGCCGACGACCATCGCATCTTCGCCGAGTCGCTCGCCGCCGCCCTCGCGGCGGAGCCGGACGTGGACGTCGCGGCGGCCGGCAGTGGCCCAGCCGCCATGCGTTCCCTGGAGCGGGCATCGGCCGAGGGGCGGCGGTTCGACGTGTTGCTGGTCGACGCCGACCTCGGCGTCGCCATCAGCGACATCGCGCCACCCAGGCCCGAGCGGCTGCCCGAAGGGGTGGCCGAGCGCCCCGAGCGGCGCGCGGTGGACGGAATCTCCCTGGTCGACGGGGTGCGCACGGCGCAGCCCGCGGTGCGCACCGTGGTCCTCGCCGAGCGCGACGACCCGCGCCGGGCCGCGCTGGCGCTGCAGGCCGGGGCGAGCGGCTGGGTGGCCAAGGACTGCTCGCTCTCCCGGCTGCTCGCGGTCATCCGCGGCGTACTGCGCGACGAGACCCACCTGCCGCCCGCGCTGCTGACCGGCGTGCTGCGCGAGCTGACCGCGGCCCGCAAGCACCGCACCGAGAGCGAGCGCCTGGTGGAGTCGCTGACGCCCCGCGAGCGCGAGGTGCTGCGCTGCATGGTGGCCGGGCTCGGCCGCAAGGCGGTCGCCGAGCGGCTGTACCTGTCGCCGCACACGGTCCGTACGCACATGCAGAACGTGCTCGGCAAGCTGGGCGTGCACTCCACGCTGGCCGCCGTCGCGCTGGCCCGCCGCGCGGGGGTCGGCCCGGTGGACCTAGCCGGGGAAGTTGTCGAACGGGGCGGTCAGCTCGCGTAGCAACCCGGCCAGTTCGCGGCGCTGCCCCGCGGACAGCTCGGCCAGGATG
The DNA here is from genome assembly GCF_014295035.1 of Streptomyces buecherae. Taxonomy (GTDB): domain Bacteria; phylum Actinomycetota; class Actinomycetes; order Streptomycetales; family Streptomycetaceae; genus Streptomyces; species Streptomyces youssoufiensis. Next base: position 3,230,196 of record NZ_CP060404.1, on the reverse strand, counting down.
GCCCGCTCCTGGGCGAGCAGCCCGGCCAGCGCCTGATCGGCGCGGTCCCGGCCCTCGGCGGTCAGCCGCACCAGCACCCCGCGCCGGTCGCTGGGGTCCGGCAGCCGCTCGACGAGGCCCTTCTTGGCGAGCCGGTCGATGCGATTGGTCATCGTGCCCGACGTGACCAGCGTCTGCGTCAGCAACTGCCCGGGCGAGAGCTGGTACGGAGCCCCGGCGCGTCGCAGCGAGGTCAGTACGTCGAACTCCCACGGCTCCAGTTGATGCTCGGCGAAGGCGATCCGCCGCGCCCGATCCAGGTGCCGGGCGAGCCTGCTCACGCGGCTCAGCACCTCCAGCGGCTCCACGTCGAGGTCCGGGCGTTCCCGCCGCCACGCCGCGACCAGCCGATCGACCTCGTCCTCCATGTCGATCAGTGTAGTGGGTCTGTCGATATGAAGTCTCTTGACGTCGAGAGATATTTGGCGTGATGCTTGGGCATCGAAGGGCGGGAAGCGCCCTTGCGCTTCGGATCGACCTGAACCTGCAAGGGGGTTCGAACATGCCCGAACTGCCGCTCTGGGACCCGAAACAGTACTTACGTCACTCCGTCCACCGCACGCGCCCCTTCCTCGATCTCCTCGCCCGCATCCCCGACCTGCCCGCGCCACCGGCCGACAGGGCGCCCGACGGCCCCACGCCCCGACCCACCACACCCGCCCCGCGCATAGCTGACCTGGGCTGCGGCCCGGGCAACGTGACCGCCCTGCTCGCCACCCGGTGGCCCACCGCGCACATCACCGGGTACGACAACTCGACGGACATGCTCCGCGAGGCGCAGGCCCACGCCGGGCCGACGGAGGGCGGCGGCAGGCTCGATTTTCGGCCCGCCGACGCCGCCACCTGGGTGCCCGACGAACCGTACGACCTGATCGTCTCCAACGCGGCCCTGCAGTGGGTGCCGAACCACCCCGAGTCCTTCGAGTCCTGGGTGGGCGCCCTCACCCCGGGCGGCACCTTCGCCTTCCAGGTGCCCGGCAACTTCGTCTCGCCCAGCCACGCGCTGCTCGGCGAGCTGTGCGACACCCCGCGCTGGCGGGACCGCCTCGACGGGCAGGGCCGCCGCTTCGTGCACATCCTCAGCCCGGCCGCCTACCTGGAGCGCCTGATCGGCCTCGGCTGCACGGTCGACGCCTGGGAGACCACCTACGTCCAGGTGCTCGCCGGCGCGGACCCCGTGCTCGACTGGGTCAAGGGCACCGCGCTGCGTCCGATCCTGACCGCGCTGGCCGACGACCCCGAGACGACCGCTGAGTTCCTCGCCGAGTACCGGGACCTGCTGCGCAAGGCGTACCCGCAGGGCCCGTACGGCACGGTCTTCCCCTTCCGCCGCATCTTCGTCGTGGCCCGCCGGGCGGACGGATGATCACCGCGGTGGACCACGTGCGACTCGGCGCCCCACCCGGCAGCGAGGACGCGCTGCGCGCGTACGGCGGGGGCGTCCTCGGCCTGACCGAGGTCCCCAAGCCACCGGCGCTCGCGGCCCGGGGCGGCTGCTGGTTCGAGGCCGGCCCGGTCGCCCCGCACCTGGGCGTCGAACCGGGCTTCCGTCCCTCGGCCACGGCCCACCCCGGCCCGCGGGTACGGGACATCGACGCGCTCGCCCGCCGTCTCGAAGCCCACGGGGCCGCGGTCACCTGGGACGACGGACTTCCGGGCCCCCGCCGCTTCTTCACGCACGGCCCGGTGGGCAACCGGCTGGAGTTCCTGGAGCCGACCCGGAACCGGACCGCGCCCGGCGAACCCCAGCCGGCCGACCCGGACGGTTGAGCACCCCGCTGAGCAAGCGCCGGCCCCGGCACCCGGCCGGGCCGGCCGCCCGGGCGGGCAGGTGCGGGGGCGCGGACGGGAACGTGATGCGCCCGGCGCGCGGGAAGTGCGCCCCGGCGCCCGGCGCACGACCACGCCCCGGGCTGCGGCATCCCCGGCCAGGCTTTGTGCGGGGCCCGGGCCGGCGGGCGGGCGGGGTCGCGCGCTACGCGTCGAAGACGCGGCGCAGGTCGATCCCGACCGGGTACGGCACGTCGGTGCGCAGCACGTCGGTGTGCACGGGGCCCGCCGGGGCGGGGGCGTACACGCCGGTCCGCGCGTCCAGGTGGAACTCGTACACGACCGGCGCGTCGTCCTCACCGCGCTCCACCCGCCAGAAGTACGGCACGCCCGCCTCCGCGTACATCGCCGGCTTGCGGAACCGGTCCTCGCGGCGCGAGCCCTGCGAGACGACCTCCACCACGAGCGCCACGGCCGCCACCGGTACACACTCCAGTGAAAAGGGGTCGAGCCCGGTGCGGTCGAAGACGACCACATCGGGCTTCGGGGGGTTGTACGCGTCGACCAGGACGCAGCGGTGCGCGTTGACGGCGAAGGGCCGTTGCCTAGCACTCTCCAGCCAAAAATACAGCCTGTCCCGCACCGTGTCGTGCCACTGGCAGGTCATGCCCCGGACCACGATCGACCCGTCCACCAGCTCCCATGCGAAGGGCAGGTCGAGGTTCTTGACCTGCTCGTAGTCCCTGCCCTGGGCTGGTGGGCGCGTCCAGTCGAGCGGGCTGTTGGGCACGGCCCGCCCCTTTCTCCTCGGCGCCCCGCAGCCTAGCCGCCGGCCCCGACAGGCAATCCGTTTCAGCGGTCGACCCCAGCACGCGAAAGCCCCGCCCCCCCCGGTCGTACGCGACGCGGGGGAGCGGGGCCGGGGCCAGCGAGGTGGGGCTCAGTTCTTGCGGTGGCCTATCAGGCGGGGTTTGGGCTCCAGGCCGTCGAGGCCGTGCCAGGCCAGGTTCACCAGGTGGGCGGCGACCTCGGCCTTCTTGGGCCTGCGGACGTCCAGCCACCACTGGCCGGTGAGGGCCACCATGCCGACCAGGGCCTGGGCGTACAGCGGGGCCAGCTTGGCGTCGAAGCCGCGGGCCTTGAACTCCAGGCCCAGGATGTCCTCGACCTGGGTGGCGATGTCGCTGATCAGCGAGGCGAAGGTGCCCGTCGACTGCGCCACGGGCGAGTCGCGCACCAGGATGCGGAAGCCGTCGGTGTACTGGTCGATGTAGTCGAGCAGGGCGAAGGCCGCCTGCTCCAGGAGTTCGCGGGGGTGCCCGGCGGTCAGGGCGCTGGTCACCATGTCGAGGAGTTGGCGCATCTCGCGGTCCACGACGACGGCGTACAGCCCTTCCTTGCCGCCGAAGTGCTCGTAGACCACCGGCTTGGAGACCCCGGCCTTGGCCGCGATCTCCTCCACCGAGGTGCCCTCGAAGCCGCGTTCGGCGAAGAGCGTGCGACCGATGTCCAGCAGTTGCTCGCGGCGCTCCTTGCCCGTCATGCGGACGCGCCGCGCCCGCCGGCCTCCCGCGCTCGCGGACCGGCTCTTGCTGCTACTGGTACTGCTGTCGATCGCCACGTCCTCCATCATGCCGCGCCGGCGGTTTCCCTCACCCGATCGGCGGTGGCGTCCGTGCGGCGGGCGTCGAGCCGGTTCTCGGTGGGCCAGCGCACGTCATAGGCCCAGCCGGCCTTCTCGAACCAGCGGATGATGCGGGCGCTGGAGTCGATCTGGCCCCGCAGCACGCCGTGCCGGGCGCTCGTCGGGTCCGCGTGGTGCAGGTTGTGCCAGGACTCGCCGCAGGAGAGCACCGCCAGCCACCACACGTTGCCCGAGCGGTCGCGGGACTTGAAGGGGCGCTTGCCCACCGCGTGGCAGATGGAGTTGATCGACCACGTCACGTGGTGCAGCAACGCGACCCGCACCAGCGAGCCCCAGAAGAAGGCCGTCAGCGCGCCCTGCCAGGACCAGGTCACCAGGCCGCCGACGAGCGGCGGCAGGCTCAGCGAGACGAGCGTCCACAGCACGAACTGGCGGGAGATGCGGCGCAGCGCCGGGTCCCTGATCAGGTCCGGCGCGTACTTGTGCTGCGGGGTCTGCTCCTCGTTGAACATCCAGCCGATGTGCGCCCACCACAGGCCCTTCATGAGTGCCGGGACACTCTCTCCGTACCGCCACGGCGAGTGCGGGTCGCCCTCGGCGTCGGAGAACTTGTGGTGCTTGCGGTGGTCGGCGACCCAGCGGACCAGCGGGCCCTCGACGGCCAGCGAGCCGGCGATCGCCAGGGCGATCCGCAGGGGCCGCTTCGCCTTGAATGAACCGTGCGTGAAATACCGGTGGAACCCGATGGTGATGCCGTGGCAACCGATGTAATACATCGCGACCAGCAGTCCGAGATCCAGCCAACTGACCCCCCAACCCCAGACCAGCGGGATCGCCGCCAGCAGGGCGACGAAGGGGACGACGATGAACACCACCAGGGTGATCTGCTCGATCGAACCCTTGCTGTCACCGCCCAGCGTCGCGGTCGGAAGAGAGGATTCCGGGGTTTTTGGCACGTCGTCGATCACGTCGGGGCTTGCAGTCATGGGTTCCCTCAGGGGGGTCGGGAAACGGCTACGCATACGTAACCTACGGCTACGTAAGTATGGCAGGGCCGCGACTTAGGACAAGGGGGCTGTGGACAACGGGCGATGCGGCGCCCGCGACCAGGGGTCCTATCCTGGTGCGGTCGGACAGCGCGGTCCGCAAAATCGCCCAAAGTGCTCGTACTCGCGAGGAGCCGCACCTGTGAGCAGTGCCGAGACCGCCAGCAACGCCCATCTGGCCCCCGAACACGCCAACCCCGCGGACGGTGCCACGAGCGCCGCGGACGCCACCCGGCAGGGCGCAGCCCTTCGGGCGGACATCCGCCGCCTGGGGGACCTGCTGGGGGAGACCCTCGTCCGCCAGGAGGGTCGCGACCTCCTCGACCTCGTGGAGCGCGTACGCGCCCTGACCCGTACCACCGGGACGGGCAAGGACGCCGAAGCCCAGCCGGGCGAGTCGGCCGCCGAGCTGCTCGAGGCCACGGACCTGGAGACCGCCGCCAAGCTCGTGCGGGCCTTCTCCACCTACTTCCACCTGGCCAACGTCACCGAGCAGGTGCACCGTGGCCGCGAGCTGCGGGCCCACCGCGCGGCCGAGGGCGGCATCCTCGCCCGCACCGCCGACCAGCTCAAGGACGCCGACCCCGAGCACCTGCGGGAGACCGTCGCCCACCTGAACGTACGGCCCGTCTTCACCGCACACCCCACCGAGGCCGCCCGCCGCAGCGTGCTGAACAAGCTGCGCCGCGTCGCCTCCCTCCTGGACCGGCTCGCCGACGAGGGCGACAGCCGCCGCACCCAGTTGCGGCTGGCCGAGAACATCGACCTGCTGTGGCAGACCGACGAGCTGCGGGTGGCCCGGCCCGAGCCCGCCGACGAGGCCCGCAACGCCGTCTACTACCTGGACGAGCTGCACGCGAACGCCGTCGGCGACGTCCTGGAGGACCTCGCCGCCGAGCTGGAGCGCGTCGGCTCCCCGCTGCCCGCCGGCACCCGGCCGCTCACCTTCGGCACCTGGATCGGCGGCGACCGCGACGGCAACCCCAACGTCACCCCCGAGGTCACCTGGGACGTGCTGCTGCTCCAGCACGAGCACGGCATCACCGACGCCATGCGGGCCGTGGACGACCTGCGGGCGGCCCTGTCCAACTCCATCCGCAACGGCGGGGCCACCGAGGAGCTGCTGGCCTCCCTCCAGGCGGACCTGGACCACCTGCCGGAGATCAGCCCGCGCTACAAGCGGCTGAACGCCGAGGAGCCGTACCGCCTCAAGGCCACCTGCGTCCGGCAGAAGCTCATCAACACCCGCGAACGGCTCGCCGCCGGCACCGCCCACCAGGCGGGCCGCGACTACCTGGGCACCGCCGAACTCCTCGCCGACCTCCAGCTCATCCAGGACTCGCTGCGCCAGCACCGCGGCCAGCTCATCGCCGACGGCCGCCTGGAGCGCACCATCCGCACGCTGGCCGCCTTCGGCCTCCAGCTCGCCGTGATGGACGTGCGCGAGCACGCCGACGCGCACCACCACGCCCTCGGGCAGCTCTTCGACCGGCTCGGCGAGGAGTCCTGGCGGTACGCCGACATGCCGCGCGACTACCGGCGCAAGCTGCTCGCCAAGGAGCTGCGCTCGCGCCGCCCGCTCGCGCCCTCGCCGGCCCCGCTGGACGCCGCGGGCGCCAAGACGCTCGGCGTGTTCCGCACCGTGCGCGAGGCGTTCGAGCGGTTCGGGCCCGAGGTCATCGAGTCGTACATCATCTCCATGTGTCAGGGCGCCGACGACGTCTTCGCCGCCGCCGTGCTCGCCCGCGAGGCCGGGCTGATCGACCTGCACGCCGGCTGGGCCAAGATCGGCATCGTGCCGCTGCTCGAAACCACGGACGAGCTGCGCGAGGCCGACCGCATCCTGGACGACATGCTGGCCGACCCCTCCTACCGACGCCTGGTCGCGCTGCGCGGCGACGCGCAGGAGGTCATGCTCGGCTACTCGGACTCCTCCAAGTTCGGCGGCATCACCACCAGCCAGTGGGAGATCCACCGGGCCCAGCGCCGGCTGCGTGACGTCGCGCACCGGCACGGCGTGCGGCTGCGGCTCTTCCACGGTCGCGGCGGCACCGTCGGGCGCGGCGGCGGCCCCACCCACGACGCGATCCTCGCCCAGCCCTGGGGCACCCTGGAGGGCGAGATCAAGGTGACCGAGCAGGGCGAGGTCATCTCCGACAAGTACCTGGTCCCCTCCCTCGCCCGGGAGAACCTGGAGCTGACGGTGGCGGCCACGCTCCAGGCGTCCGCGCTGCACACCGCGCCGCGCCAGTCCGACGAGGCGCTCGCCCGCTGGGACGCCACCATGGACACGGTCTCGGACGCGGCGCACGACGCGTACCGTGCGCTGGTGGACGACCCGGACCTGCCCGCCTACTTCTTCGCCTCCACCCCCGTCGACCAGTTGGCCGAACTGCACCTGGGCTCGCGCCCCTCGCGCCGCCCGGACAGCGGCGCCGGTCTCGACGGGCTGCGGGCCATCCCGTGGGTGTTCGGCTGGACCCAGTCGCGGCAGATCGTGCCCGGCTGGTTCGGCGTCGGCTCCGGGCTCAGGGCCGCCCGCGAGGCCGGGCTCGACACCGTCATCGACGAGATGCACGAGCACTGGCACTTCTTCCAGAACTTCCTGTCCAACGTCGAGATGACGCTCGCCAAGACCGACCTGCGCATCGCCCGGCACTACGTGGACACCCTCGTGCCCGACGAGTTGAAGCACGTCTTCTCGGTCATCGAGGCCGAGCACGAGCTGACCGTCCGCGAGGTGCTGCGCATCACCGGCGGCAAGGAACTCCTGGACACCAACCCGGCGTTGAAGCGGACCTTCCGCGTCCGGGACGCCTACCTGGACCCGATCTCCTACCTCCAGGTCACCCTGCTGCACCGGCAGCGCGAGGCCGCGAAGCGCGGCGAGGAGCCGGACCCGCTGCTCGCCCGCGCCCTGCTGCTCACCGTCAACGGCGTGGCGGCCGGACTGCGCAACACGGGCTGAGCGCGCGCGTACGACACGCGTACGACAGCCGAACCGGGCCGGCTCCCCTCGGGGGCCGGCCCGGTCCGCGTCCGGCCCGCGTCCGGTCCTGCCGCTCCGTGGCCCCGACGCGCCGTGCCCCGACGCCCCGGCGTACTTCGCGACCCGCGCGCCTCAGCGGCACGTCAGGGTGAGGCGGCGCAACTCGATCCGCTCGGTGGACCTGGTGGCGCCGGTCTCGTACAGCACCGCGACCCCGTTTCGCCCGGTCGGGGCGAGATCGGAGTACGCGGCGGGCCCGGCGGCGACCACGGCCTCGCGCGCCCAGGTGCGGCCGGCGTCCGTACTGCGCCGGACCGTCAGATGACGGCGCTCGCGGGGGTGTTCGGGCGCGGAGAAGAGCAGGGCCGGGCAGGCGGCGTCGTCGGCGTGCGACAGTGCGCCCTTGACGACGGGCGCCACCAGCTTCGGGCGCGGCTGGAAGGGCGCGGTGAAGCGCGTGCCGCCGTCGGCGCTGTACGTGTCGAGCCGGGTCGCGGGATGGCTGCCGCCCTGGTCGCGGGCGTTGACGTAGAGCCGGCCGTCGGGCAGTTCGGCGACGGCGTTCTCGTCCGGCCGCAGCCGGCCGTCCGTGTGGTGGTCGAGGGCGCCGACGCGCCAGCTCCGGCCGTGGTCGTCGCTGTAGAGCAGGTGGGCGCCGGAGCCGCGCGCCGTGGTGTGGTTGGCGGCCACCACGAGCCGCCCCGGGTGCCGCCGCGTGAGGGCGATGCCGTGCCCCGGGCCGGTCGCGTACCAGCGCCACCCGGCCGGCTTCACGCTCCGGGTGATCTCCGTGGCCCGGGACCAGGTCGCCCCCGCGTCGGCGCTGCGCTGCACGTACACGCGCCGGCCGTCACCGGGCGACACGCGGCCCGCCTCGATCTCCGGCTGGGTCACCGAGCCCGACTGCCGGGTGGTGAGGAGGACGATGTCCCCGCTGGCCGGGTCGACGACGGGGGCGGGGTTGCCGGCCACGTTCCGCCCGTTGTCCGAGACCCGGGCGAGCGGCCCCCAGCGACACCCACCGTCGGTCGAGCGCCGACTGACCACCTCGATGTCCCCGTGGTCCGCGGCGCTGGTACGGCGCGCTTCGGCGAAGGCGACCAGGGCGCCGTCGGCGCGGACCAGCGCGGGAATGCGGAAGGTGTGGTAGCCGGCGGTCCCCGAGACGAAGGGGGTGGAGGTGGTGCAGGCGGCGGCACGGGGCGCGTTGTCGGACTTCTTGAACGTCTGGGCCGTGAGCGGGACGGCGGCGACGGTGAGTACTAACGCGGCGGCGCCCCACGGGCGTCTTCGCCGGAAAAGGGTGCGGATCATGCCGGGACTATGGCACCGCGCGCGAGGGGTTGTGCGGGTATTCCGCCATCTATGGGCGCTGCGGGCGTGGCCTCTCCGCAGCCGGCCCCGCCCTCACAACACCACGAACGCCGCCCCCAGCACCCCCACCCCCGCAAGCCCCAGCGCCCAGGCCGAGTGGTGGAGGCGGAGGGCGCCGGCGAGGAGGACGGAGGCGAGGAGGAGGGCGCCGCCCAGGGGGACCCAGGCGTGGAGGAGGCCGGGGAGGCCGGTGCGGACCGCGTCGTGGGTGCCGGGTTTGAGGACCACCGGGATGCGCTGGCCCTCGCCGTCGGTGACGGTGGCGTCGATGCGTACCTTCGGGTGGTCCGCGCCCGCGGCGCCCGCCGTGAAGGGGCCCGTGCACCAGTCGTCGTGGCAGGCGGCGACCGTGAGCGTGCCCCGCTCCTTGCCCTTGGTGAGCATCGCGTGCTGGGCCGTGCCCCACGACGTCCACACCCCGGCCGCCAGCACCACCAGCACGACCAGGGCCATCACCACGTGCCGGCCGAGCAGCAGCAGCCCGTACGCGCTCTCGCCGGCCCGGCGCAACCGGCCACGGCGCGCGGGGCGCGGGCGAGTGGGGCGCGACCGGGGTCCGGCCGGCGCGTGCTCCGGCGCGGAAACGGGCCTCGGCTCGGCGGCGGGTGCGCCCCGTTGGGCGGGGACGCGGCCCGACGCGGGGGCGCGGGCGGAAGCGGGGGTCGCGCCGTGCGCCGTGCGCTCGGAGTTCGTTCCGGTCGGCACCATGGCGGCGATCCTTGGGCCTGCGGGCCGGCCGCGTCAAGGCGCGGGTTACGTCTCGGTAGCAACGGTGGCCACATGTCCGCTATGCCCCCGCCCGGTGGGCTCGGCCCGAGGTCACGGGCGTGCGCCGGCCCGGCAGGCGGTGGTGGCCGGCGCTACGTCACGAGTTGTACGTGCTCTGCGCGCGCTCCAGCCCTTCGAGGATCAGCGCCTCCACCGCGTCGGCCGCGCGGTCCACGAAGTAGTCCAACTCCTTGCGCTCGGTGGACGAGAAGTCCTTGAGCACGAACGCCGCCACGTCCATCCGGCCCGGCGGGCGGCCGATGCCGAAGCGGACCCGGAAGTAGTCGGGGCCGAACGACTTGGTGAGGGACTTGAGCCCGTTGTGCCCGTTGTCGCCGCCGCCGCACTTGAGCCGCAGCGCCCCGTAGTCGATGTCCAACTCGTCGTGGACGGCGATGATCCGCGCGGCGGGCACCTTGTAGAAGTCGCTGAGCGCGGCCGTCGGGCCGCCCGAGAGGTTCATGTACGACATCGGCTTGGCCAGCACCACGCGGCGGTTCGCCGGGCCCGGCGGGCCGACGCGTCCCTCCACGACCTGGGCCCGGGCCTTGTGCGCCTTGAACCGGCCGCCCATCCGCTCCGCGAGCAGGTCGGCCACCATGAAGCCCACGTTGTGCCGGTTGGCCGCGTACTCGGGGCCCGGGTTGCCCAGGCCCACCACGAGCCAGGGGCCGTCTGTGTCACTCATCTGCGTGCTCTCCGGTGCGTGGGGTGAGGTGGGGCGGCTGGGGTGCGGGGCGCCGCGCGGGTGGCGGGCGCGTTAGACCGTAGCGGGCCGGGCGGCCCGCTGACCGCGCGGGCCCCGGACGCCGCGCGCCGCCGGCCCGACCCGGGGTGCGGGGCGGAACGGCGGCGGCGGTGTGGTGCGGGGTGACACCGCGGGGGTGTCGGGGTGGCTCCTGGGCTCAGCCCTCGGAGCCCTCGCCCTCGCCCTCGGACTCGGCCGGGGCCTCGGCCTGGGCGGCGACGACCTGGAGCACGACGGTGTCCTCGTCGACGGCCAGCGTGGTGCCGGCGGGCAGGGTGATGTCCTTGGCCAGCACGGAGTGGCCGGACTCCAGGCCCGCGACGGAGACGGTGACCGACTCCGGGATGTGGGTGGCCTCGGTCTCGACGGGCAGCGAGTTGAGCAGGTGCTCCAGCAGGTTGCTGCCCGGCGCGAGGTCGCCCTCGGTGTGGATCGGGATGTCGACGGTGACCTTCTCGCCGCTCTTGACGGTCAGCAGGTCCACGTGGACCAGGAAGCCACGGATGGCCTCACGCTGCACCGCCTTGGGGATGACCAGCTCCTTCTTGCCGTTCAGGTCGAGCGCGATGAGCACGTTCGGGGTCTTGAGCGCCATCATCAGCTCGTGGCCCGGCAGCGCGACGTGCACCGGGTCGGCGCCGTGGCCGTAGATGACACCGGGGACCTGCTCGGTGCGGCGGAGACGGCGGGCGGCGCCCTTGCCGAACTCGGTGCGGAGCTGTACGGGAACCTTGACCTCAGCCATTGCTGCACTCCTCGTAGAAAAGGGATCTGGAAGCCGTTACTCGGCCTACGACAGACCTGCTACGAAGAGCGCGTCGATAACGGATGGGCCTGTACGGAACAGGGCCTCCCTCGCCGAGCAACTCACCCATGCTACCCGGCGGCCCACGGCTCACCAATTCGGCGGGTTCCGTGCCTGGTCGAGCCCGTGCCTGGCCGCACCTCGCGACCGGCCGAACCCGCCCGGCCGGGCCCCGGTATCCCACGGCCGGGCCCGCCCGGCAGACCCGCCCGGCGGGCCCGGCCCTCGCGGGCTAGTCCGTCGCCGCCAGCACGTCGTGGATCACCGGGCCCGCCGAGTCCGAGCCGTGCTGGGCGCCCTCAACGACGCAGGCGATGGCGATCTCGTCGTCGTAGGCGACCAGCCAGCCGTTGTTCGGGCCCTCCTCGGTGACCTCGGCTGTCCCCGTCTTGGCCCCGACCTCGCCGGGCAGGTCGGCCAGCACCTTCGCCGTCCCGTCGGTCACCGTGTCCCGCATCAGGGAGCGCAGCGTGCGCACCACGTCGGACGGCAGCTCCTCGGTGCGCGGGCCCTCGCCCTCGCGCGCGGTGCCGCCCTCGCGCACCAGCAGCGGCATCCGGAACGTCCCGGAGGCGGCGGTGGCCGTCGCCGAGGCCATCACCAGCGGGTTCGCCCGCAGCTTGCCCTGCCCGAACAGCGCGGCCGACTTCTCCGTCTCGTCCCCGGGCACCGGCACCTCGCCGTCGAAGGACGGCGCGCCGGTGAACCACTCCTGGCCGATGCCGAAGTACGTGGACGAGAACTCCGTCAGCTCCCGGTCCCCGAGCTTGTCCCGCAGGCTCACGAAGGCCGTGTTGCACGAGTGGATGAAGTCCTCGCGGAAGGTGGCCCCACGGATCTCGGACGTCTCCACGTTGTGGAACTGCTTGCCGACCGTCAGGTACTTCGGGCAGTCCACGACGTCGTTCGGCGCCACCGCCCCCTTGGTCAGCAGCGCCGCCGAGGTGATCACCTTCATGGTCGAGCCGGGCGCGTACGTGCCGAGGAAGGCGCGGTTGAAGCCGCCGGCGGGCGTGTTGGCCACCGCGACCACCTCGCCGTCGGCGATGCGCAGCGCCACCAGGCCCGCGTTGCGGCCCTTCGCGTGCCGCTCCAGCGCACGTTCCGCGGCGCGCTGCACGGCCGGGTCGATCGTCGTACGGACCGGCCCGCGCGCGCTCGTCGGCCCGCCGAACCGGGCCTCGGTGCCCCGTACCTCGTCGGTGTCGCGGTCGATGAGCTGCACCGCGCCGCGCGGCGTGCCGCCGCCGACGCCCAGCGCCTGGGCTACGGACGGGTGGTCGGTGCCGGACAGCTTGCCGCCGTCGCGGTCGAGCACGTTGGCCGTGCCCTCCTCGCGCACCAGGCGGAACTTCGCCTCGTCGGTCAGCTTGGGGTGGACCAGTCCGAGTTCCCAGCGCACCCGCCAGCCGGCCGCGCCCCCACCGTCCCGGTCGCCCTTGCCGCCCGCGCCCCCGTCCGCGCGGACCAGCGGCAGCGCCGAGCGGTACTGCCAGGTGCCGAGCCCGCTGATCGGCAGCTTGGCCGCGAAGGGCACGCTGGCCCCGTCGTCGCCGTCGGCCGTGGCCCGCTTGGCCACGAAGGACGGGCGCTCGATGTCCAGGCCCGCCGTGAAGTTCCGCAGCGTCGTCTCGGCCCGCTCCGGCGCGTCGGTGAGCGCCGCGGCCTTCGTCAGGTCGCCCGCCGCCCAGTGGTCGAGGAAGGCCCGCGCGGTGCGCAGCGCGCGGGGGTCCGCCTCCCGCGCGCCGCCCGCGGCCCCGCCGCCGTCTCCGGAGTTCCACTCGGCCACCGCCCACGTGCCGCCGCCCGCCACCAACACCGCGGCGATCGCCGCCGCCACCCCCGCGCGCCGTCTCCGCCGCCCCGCCCGGTACGTCCGCACCCCGGCCTCCCCTCGTGTCGCCGCCTTCGCGCCGGCGCCGCCAGCGCGGCGCCCTCAGCGGCAGCAGAACAGAACGGGGGCCCGCCAGTCCAAGACCCTTATCACCAGGAAAGCCATAGCCATCTGCCTATCATTGCTGCTCATGGACCTGCTGCGGCATCTGCGCTACTTCCGCACCGTGGCCGACGAGCAGCACTTCGGCCGCGCCGCGGAGCGGTTGCGGCTGGCCCAGCCCTCGCTGTCGCAGCGCATCCAACGCCTTGAGCGCGAGTTGGGGGTGCGCCTCTTCGACCGGGGCAGCCGCGGCGTGTCCCTCACCCCGGCCGGGCGGCTCGTGCGCGCGGAGGCCGACGCGCTGCTCGCCGCCGCCGACCGGCTCGACTCCGTCGTCGCCCGGGTCCGCGACGGCGCGACCGGCACGCTGCGCGCCGCCGTACCGCCCGACCTCGGCGGGCCCACCGTCGCCGCGCTGCTCACCGGCTACCAGGACCGCTCCCCGGGAAGCACCCTCGACCTGCGCGAACTCACCACCATCCAGCAGGTGCGCGAGCTGGCCGTCGGCACCCTGGAGGCCGGCATCGTGCGCCACCCGTGCCCGGCCGAGGGGCTGGACTTCGGACCGCTGCTGCACCAACCGCTCGGCGTGCTGCTGCGCGCGGACGATCCGCTGGCCGCCGCGCCCCTGGTCCCGCTCGCCGACCTCACCGGCCGCGACCTGGTCCTCTTCCCGCGCGCCACGGCTCCGGCGCTGTACGACGAGACGCTGACCCGCGCCGCCCGGCACGGCTGCACCCCGGCCGCCGTGCACGAGGCCCGTGGCGGCGACTTCGCCCAGGCCCTAGTGCTCTCCGGCGCGGCCGTCGCGCTGCTGCCCAGCGCCGCCGGCCAGCCCGGCGCGGTCTGGCGCCCGCTCGCCGGCACGCCGCTCACCTGGCGCACCTCCACGGCCTGGCCCCGGGACCGGTACAGCCCCGCGGTGCGACGGTTCGCCGAGGCGGCGTACGAGGCGCTGCGCGCCGGCGCCGGCATGCTGCCCGACCGCCCCCCGGGGCCGCCACCGACGGTGGGCCCGCCGCCCACCCCGGGCGCGGGCGCCGGGTCGGGCGAGGCTGACGGCGCGGCCCTCGGCGCGCCGCTCGACGCCGCTTCCGCGCCGCGCGCCGGTGCGGCGCCTGAGCCGGCCCCAGGCCCCGGGCCGCGCCCGGAGCCGGGCGCCGGCACCACCGAGGAGGGCCGCTCGGGCGCGGACGCGAGCGGTGGCCCGGGCGGGCCGCCGGCTGCGCCCGCGCCCGCCGAGGAGGAGACTCGCGCCCGGCCGCTGTACCCCCGTCCCGCATCGGAGTTCCCGCTGTGACCGACCACGACCCCGGCCGCCCCGGTCGCGGCGCCGACCAGCCCAGCGCCCCCGCGCCCGGGGCCGAGCCCCCCGCGCCCGGGGCCGAGCCCCTCGCGTCCGAGGCCGAACCCCTCGCTACGGGGGCCGGCGCCTCCGCGTCCGGGGCCGGCACCGCGTCGGCCGCCGGTGCCGGGCCCGGGTCCGCGGGGCCGCCCGTCCGGGGGGCGACGCGGGCCGTGGCCCGGATCCGGGACGCCTTCGCCGACGCGGGGGTGACCGGGCTGCTGCACGCCCGCGACATCGACACCGGCGCGGAGCTGGGGCTCGGCGCCGACGCGCTGATGAGCACCGCGAGCGTGCACAAGCTGTGCCTGGTCAGCACGGTGTTCCGGGAGGCGGCCCGGGGCCGGATCGACCTCACCCAACAGGTCGAGGTGCCGGCCGAGCAGCGTACGAAGGGGCCCACCGGGCTCGCGGCGATGCTGGACCCGGCCCGGCTCTCGCTGCGGGACCTGGCCGCGCAGTCCATCGCCGTCAGCGACAACACCGCGGCCGACGTGCTCTGGGACCGGGTCGGCCTGGACGCCGTCAACAGCGCCATGGCCGAGCTGGGGCTGCGCAGCACCCGCGCCGTGCACATGATGCGCGACCTGTACGCGTCGATGACCGCCGACGCGGGCGCGGCCGGGGTCGCGGCGCTGGTCGAGCCGGCGACCCTGGCCAGGCTGCGGGTGCTCGACCCCGCGCACACCAACCACAGCACCGCCCGCGACCTGACCGCCCTCCTCGCCGCCGTCTGGCGCGACGAGGTGTGCGCCGGCGAACACGGCAGGCTCCTGCGGCGCGTCCTCGGCCTCCAGGCGTGGAGCCACCGGCTCGCCTCCGGCTTCCCCTTCGACGACGTGCGCGTCTCCGGCAAGACCGGCACCCTGCCCACGCTGCGCCACGAGGCGGGCGTCGTGGAGTACCCCGACGGGGGCCGGTACGCCGTCGCCGTCCTGACCCGCTCCGCCAGCACCGCCATCACCCTGCCGGCCGCCGACGCGGTCATCGGCACGGCCGCCCGGATCGCGGTGGACGCCCTGCGCGCCGGCGCCCGCTGAGGCGGCGCCCCCGCTGAGCCGGCGCGCCCCGCGCCGGCGCCCGCCGACCGCCGGCCACGCGCCCGGCCCCGTACGCCGGCCCGTACGTCGCTCCGTACGTCGACCCGGGGGCGTCCCCCCGCGCGTACGCCCCCGCCTGGCCCGTACGCGCACGCGCCGCGCCCGTACACGCGAAAGGGCCGCTCCCCGGTCTGGGGGAGCGGCCCTGTGCGGTGGACCCGAGGGTTCGCCGGGCTAAGCGGCCCGGCGGGAGGTCACGCCTGCTCGTCGAAGAGGCTGGTGACGGAGCCGTCCTCGAA
This sequence comes from Streptomyces buecherae, assembly GCF_014295035.1. Taxonomy (GTDB): domain Bacteria; phylum Actinomycetota; class Actinomycetes; order Streptomycetales; family Streptomycetaceae; genus Streptomyces; species Streptomyces youssoufiensis. Next base: position 3,214,392 of record NZ_CP060404.1, on the reverse strand, counting down.
GACCTCGCGGACGGCACGCGCGATGGTCGGCGCCATGGACAGGACGGTGACCTTGTCGAGGTCGATCTCGCTCGGCGTGGGCAGGGTGTTGGTAAAGACAAACTCGCTGACCTTCGAGTTCTTCAGGCGGTCGGCGGCGGGGCCGGACAGCACACCGTGGGTGGCCGTCACGATGACATCCTCGGCGCCGTTGGCGAACAGGGCTTCGGCGGCGGCGCAGATGGTGCCGCCGGTGTCGATCATGTCGTCGACCAGGACGCAGACCCGGCCGCGCACGTCGCCGACGACCTCGTGCACGGTGACCTGGTTGGCGACGTCCGGGTCGCGCCGCTTGTGCACGATGGCCAGCGGGGCGCCGAGCCGGTCGCACCAGCGGTCGGCGACGCGGACCCGGCCGGCGTCGGGGGAGACGACGGTCAGCTTGGAGCGGTCCACCTTGGCGCCCACGTAGTCGGCCAGCAGCGGCAGGGCGAACAGGTGGTCCACCGGGCCGTCGAAGAAGCCCTGGATCTGGTCGGTGTGCAGATCCACGGTGAGGATCCGGTCGGCGCCGGAGCACTTGAACAGGTCGGCGATCAGCCGGGCCGAGATCGGCTCCCGGCCGCGGTGCTTCTTGTCCTGGCGGGCGTAGCCGTAGAACGGAACGATCACCGTGATGCTGCGCGCGGAGGCGCGCTTGAGCGCGTCGATCATGATGAGCTGTTCCATGATCCACTTATTGATCGGAGCCGTGTGGCTCTGGATCAGGAAGCAGTCCGCACCACGTGCGGATTCCTGGAAGCGAACGTAGATCTCGCCGTTGGCGAAGTCGAATGCCTTGGTCGGGACCAGGCCGACGCCCAACTGCTGGGCGACCTCCTCGGCCAGCTCGGGGTGGGCGCGGCCGGAGAAGAGCATCAGCTTCTTCTCGCCGGTCGTCTTGATCCCGGTCACAGCAGATCTCCTTGGATTTCACTTCGCGTGCGTTTCCCCACGGTACGCCCCACTTGGCGTACCACTCGCACGCTCACTGATCGGACTCAGGCTCCTGAGCGGTGGCCTGAGCGGCCTGCGCGGCGGCGCTTCCTGGGCGCTTTCGAGCCACCCAACCCTCGATATTCCGCTGCTGCCCACGGGCGACAGCGAGCGAACCCGGGGGCACGTTCTTGGTGATCACCGACCCGGCGGCGGTGTAAGCCCCGTCCCCAATCGTGACAGGAGCCACAAACATGTTGTCCGAACCGGTCCGGCAGTGCGAGCCGACGGTGGTGTGGTGCTTCTTCTCGCCGTCGTAGTTCACGAAGACGCTGGCGGCGCCGATGTTGCTGTACTCGCCGATGGTCGCGTCGCCGACGTACGACAGGTGCGGCACCTTGGAGCCCTCGCCGACCTGGGCGTTCTTCATCTCCACGTACGCGCCGGCCTTGGACTTCGGACCGAGGTCGGTGCCGGGGCGCAGGTAGGCGTACGGGCCGACGGTGGCGCCCGCGCCGATCCGGGCGCCGTCGGCGACGGTGTTGCTGACCGTGGCGCCGGCGTCGACCGTGGTGTTGGTGAGGCGGGTGTGCGGGCCGACCTCGGCGTGCGCGGCCACGTGCGTGGCGCCGATGAGCTGGGTGCCGGGGTGGATCAGCGCGTCCGGCTCGAAGGTGACGGTGACGTCCACCCAGGTGCTGGCCGGGTCCACGATGGTGACGCCGCTGAGCATCGCCTCGCGCAGCAGCCGCTCGTTGAGCAGCTTGCGGGCCTCGGCGAGCTGGACGCGGTTGTTGATGCCGACGATCTCGTGGTGGTCGGCGGCGACGGAGGCGCCCACCCGGTGCCCCGCCTCGCGCAGGATGCCGAGCACGTCGGTCAGGTACTCCTCGCCCTGGCTGTTGTCCGTGCGGACCTTGCCGAGGGCGTCGGTGAGGAGCTGCGCGTCGAACGCGAAGACACCCGAGTTGATCTCCCGGATGGCGCGCTCGCTGTCGCTGGCGTCCTTGTGCTCCACGATGGCCGTCACCGCGCCGCTGGCCGCGTCGCGCACGATGCGGCCGTAGCCGGTGGCGTCGGGCACCTCGGCGGTGAGCACGGTCACCGCGTTGCCGTCGGTGGCGTGGGTGCGCGCCAGCGCGCGCAGCGTCGCGCCGGTCAGCAGCGGGGTGTCGCCGCAGACGACGACCACGGTCCCGTCCAGCGCGGTGCCGCTGGCCCGCAGTTCGTCCAGGCCCATCCGCACGGCGTGCCCGGTGCCGTTCTGCTCGTGCTGCACGGCGGTGCGCACGTCCGGGTCGATCTCCGCGAGGTGGCCGCGGACCTGGTCGCGGGCGTGCCCGACGACGACCACCAGGTGCTCGGGGGTGAGTTCGCGGGAGGCGGCGACGACGTGACCGATGAGGGAGCGACCGCAGATCGCGTGCAGCACCTTGGGGGTTGTCGACTTCATCCGCGTGCCCTCGCCGGCCGCCAGGACGACGACGGCCGCGGGTGGGATATCCCCTTTTCGAGCGGTGCCGACGTCGCGGGGAAGGTTGGCGCTCACGGGGATACCCTTCGGCTTTTTCGGGAGGTGGACATCCGAAGGATACCGGTGCGTATAGGAGGCGACATGCGGGCGGGTCCCGGCGGAAAGGGCCGGGACCGGGGATCGCGTACGAGGATGTGGGCTCCCCCGCCAGGACTCGAACCTGGACAAATGGCTCCAAAGGCCACTGTGCTGCCGATTACACCACAGGGGATGGTCAGACTGGCCAAACCGGGCTCCCGCGTCGGCTGGCCGCTCGGCCCCCAACACTATGCCGTACCGGGCGCCCTCGATGCGAGAGTAAAGCCCCACGGTGCGCGGGGTGCGCGCGGGGCCCGCGATGCGCCGTCGGCCGCGTCCGCCTGCTTCTTCCCCACCCCTTCTCCTCACCCCTTCTTCTCTTCTCCTCGCTTCTCCCGCGTCTCTTCCTCATCTCTCCCCGTTCCTTCTCCCCTTCCTCTCCGCCCGTTTCCCGGCGCGGGCGCTTCGCGGGGATAGGGGCGTCGTTCGCGTGGTTCGCACGAGGAAGCGCGTTCGATCCGGAAATCGCCCGAGTTCCGGGGTGCGCGTTCGAACGGAAAAGCAGTGGCCGCCATGCGTACGCTGGCAGGTATGACGACGACGGGGGAAGCCATGGAGCCGGGCGCGCGGGGCGCGCCGAGTGGGCCGTGGTGGTGGGAACGGCGCCGCAGCATGGTGCTGGACGTGTCGATAGCCCTCGCGTCGGTGGCCGAGTGCGTTTTCGAAGGGTTGGACTTCGCCGGTGAGGCCGGCATTCCGGGCGGCGCGGGCGTCCTGCTCGGCGTGCTCGTGGGGGCCGTGCTCGTGGTCCGGCGGCGCTGGCCGATAGCGGTGGTGCTGGTCTCCATCGCGGCCTCGGCCGCCTCGATGGGGGTGCTGCTGACCGTCATCGGCCTGTACACCATGGCCGCGTCCGGGCTGCCGCGGCGGATCACGGGCGTGCTGTCCGGCATGTCGATCAGCGGCACGTTGATCGTCACGGTCGTCAGGTTCCAGCAGGACATGGCCAAGGACGGCTACCACCCGCCGTTCTGGGTGGCCGGCCTGGTCGCCGCGCTGATGGCGGTCGGCATCACGATGCCGCCGGTGCTGTCGGGGCTGTACGTGGGGGCGCGGCGGCGGCTCGTGGAGAGCCTGCGCGAGCGCGCCGACGGGTTGGAGCGCGAGCTGTCGCTGCTGGCGGACCGGGCCGAGGAGCGCGCGGAGTGGGCCCGTAACGAGGAGCGGACCCGGATCGCCCGCGAGATGCACGACGTGGTGGCACACCGGGTGAGCCTGATGGTCGTGCACGCGGCGGCGCTCCAGGCGGTGGCGCTCAAGGACCCGCAGAAGGCGTCGAAGAACGCGGCCCTGGTCGGCGACATGGGCCGGCAGGCCCTGACGGAACTGCGCCAGATGCTCGGCGTCCTGCGGGCCCACGAGGCGCAGCCCGCGGGTCACGCCGGCGCCGCCGAGCCGCTGCCGCTGGCCTCGGTGGCCGCCGCCGCGTCCGCCGCCTCATCGGCCGCGGGCCACGCCGGCGCGGCCCCGGGCGCCGAGCGGGGCGCGGACGCCGCCGGGGCGCGGCGGGCCCCCGACGACTCACTCGCGGGGCCGTGCCTGCGCGAACTCGCCGGGCTGATCGAGCAGTCCAGCGCGGCGGGGATGGTGGTCGAGTTCCTGGAGGAGGGCGAGGAGCAGGCGTACGCGCCGGCGGTGGAGGCCACCGCGTACCGCGTGGTGCAGGAGGGCCTGACCAACGTGCACAAGCACGCGCCGGGCGCGCGGACCCGGGTGCGCCTCGCGCGGCGCGCCGGCGAGGTGGCGGTCCTGGTGGAGAACGGCCCGTCCGACCGCGCCGTCGCGGGCGCGGGCCTGCCCAGCGGCGGCAACGGCCTGGTCGGCATGCGCGAGCGGGTGGCCTCGCTCGGTGGCGGCTTCGTGTCCGGGCCGACGGACGCGGGCGGCTTCCGGGTCTCGGCGGTGCTGCCGGACCGGACGGCCCACCCGGCCCGCGAGACCGTGCCGGACCAGCCGGCCCGCGAGACCGTGCCGGAGCAGCCGGTCCGCGAGACCGTGCCGGAGCAGCCGGCGCGCCGGCCGGCGGCGGTGCCCGAGCCGGTGGCCGGAGTGGTGGCCGAGCCGGTCGGCGAGCCGGCGGGTGGAGTGATCGCCGAGCCGGCGGGTGGGCTGGTCGCCGGGTCGGTCGGCGAGTCGGTCGCCGAACCGGCGGAGGGCCGCGGGGCCCTCTGAGCGACCCCGACCGACGGGCCGTCGAGGCGCGGCGGACAGCCGCCCCCGGCGGATCGGGCGCGGCGGCCGGCCGTATCTCCCGCCCCCGGGGTGGTCGGCGATGACCTGCCCCCGGGCACTCGGATCTCCTCAGTGGGCGACGGTTCCGGGCCGCGCGCGGCGGCGCTGACGAGCCCGCGCGTGCTGCTCACCGCGGTGGGCGGACGCGACTACTCGCGCGCGGCGTACGAACGGACGCTGCCGCGGGCCGGGTTCGCCAGCGCGGAGCGGGTGCCGGTGGCGAGCGGGGGCGCGGCGGGGGTCAACGGTCCGCTGGTCGCCCGCGGCGGGCCGGCCGCCAACGCGTAGGCCGCGACCCGCCCCGTACGCCGCCGACCCTCACGTGCCGCCGACCGTCAGGCGGGTGGGGCGCACGCCCGTGACGAGGGTGTCCAGGGCCCGGTCTATGTCGCCGCCGAGGAACCAGTCGCCGGTGTGGTCGAGGCTGTAGACCCGGCCCTCGGCGTCGATCGTCAACAGCGCCTGGCCGTCCGCCTCCTGGCCCAGCGGGCAGACCTCGGTGCCCAGCGCCCGGCCGAGGTCGGTCAGGGTGCGGGCCAGGTGCAGGCCGTGCAGCGGGTCGATACGGAACGGGGTGGGCGCCAGGTGGCGGCCGGCGCCCGGTGGCTGGATGTGCAGCCCGCCGAACTCGGCCCACGCCTCGACGGCGGCCGGGAAGATGATGTGCCGGTGCCCGCCGGGCGAGACGTGCGCCCGCAGCGCGTCGGCCCAGGTCTCGGCCTGTCGGATGTCCCAACGGCCCGGCGTCCAGCCCGCGTCCCGCAGCGCGGCGTCGACGCCGACGGGGAAGCGCGTGGCGGCCGTACGGTCGAAGGCACGCATGGATTCAGCCTCGCTTCCTGAGCGACCCGGCCGGGGTCGGCGCCGCGACGTCCACCGCGCGGACCCCGAACTGGGCCAGCAGCGGCGCGCAGGAGCGGCAGGGCGGGGCGTAGGAGCCGTGCGCCGGGTCGCCGTCCTCGCGGATGTGCCGCGCGGTGATCTTCGACTGCTTGAGCGCGCGCCTGGCCTCGCCCGGGGTGAGCGGCTTGCGGGAGGCGCGCTTGCTGCGGCCCGCCTCGGCGTGGGTCAGGAACCGGGAGAGCAGGATGGCCTCCGGGCAGCGGCCGGTGAACCGCTCGCGCTGGGCGGTGCCGAGCGTGTCCAGGAAGTCCTGGACGAGCGGGTGCAGGGCGGGCGGCTGGTCGGCCTTGCCCGCGGTACAGGTGAGCGTCTGGCCGCGCACCGAGAGCGCGGCGGCCACGGTGGGCAGGATGCCGTCCCTGCGGTGCAGTAACGGCGGCGGCAGGTCCCGGCCGTCGGAGCTGCTCCAGCTCAACCGGGGATCGCCCGGTGTAGGCGCGGCCTCGCCGCTGTCCTGTGCGGTGTGCATGGTGGTGCTTCCCTCCAGGTGCAATCCCCCTGTTGCGGGGGTCAGCCTGCCAAATGGGACGCGTGGTGCGGAAGTCAGGTGTGCGCCCGATGGGGGACCCTGTCCGGTACGTCACCGTCGCGTGACAGGTAGTCGCTGAGGTGTCGGCGAGTCGTGCGATCGCGGTCGATGGCTGAGAAAGTGCGGCTCATGCGTACACACATCCGGCGCGGCGCGGTGGCCGTTCTGCTCTCTTTCACCCTGGCGTGTTCGGTCGCGTGCTCGGCGGACTCCGGGGGCGGGGGCGGCACGGGGGAGCCCAGCGCGGCGGGCGGCGCGACGGGCCGGGAGCCCGGCGGGAGCGGCGGGACCCCGCCGCCCTCCGGCACGGCCGAGGCGTCCGACGAGGCCGGCGGCGGGCCCGGCCGCGCCTCGCGCACCCGGCCGTTGACCCGTGCCGAACTGCAACGGGCGCTGCTCACCCAGGGCTCCGTCGCCGGCTACACGGTGCGCCGCGGCCCCAAGGACGCGCTGCCCCCCGACGCCACGGTCGCCGCCGACCGCGCCGAGTGCCGGCCGATCGTCGACGCCTTCGGCTCCCGGCCCAAGTACCCGCGCACCGCCTACACCTCGGCCAGCCTCACCAAGGGCGACCTCAGCGGCACGGGCGAGGGGACGCTGAGCCAGCTCCTGCTCGCCGCGTACCGGGTCGGGGACGCGCAGCGCTGGCTGGCCGAACTGCGCCGGGCGGTCGCGGTCTGCCGCGGCTTCACGGCCATCGACGGGGCGGGCGACCGGGAACCGTTGGCGATCACACCGGGCCGGAACCTGGCGGTCGGCGACGCGTCCGTGAGTTTCCTCATGCGGGACGAGGCCGGAAAGGACGCCCCGGTCGCCATCACCGTGGTACGTACCGGAGCCAACACGGCCACCTACCTCTCGGCCGGGACGAGCGGCCGGCCCGAGCCGGTGGCGCGGGCGGTGGCGGACGAGCAGCACCGTCGCATGGTGGACGCCGGGAAGGTCGCGCGGTGAGCTGTTCGCGCGAAATGGCGAGAAGCGGTGTGGTTGAAGGGGAGATGGCGTGACTTGTCGCTGTTTTCCGCGCTCACCGCAGGGCTGTTCCATGGCCGTTCCGCGGCCATTTCGTGGGCGCGGTGGCGGACCCTCGCGGCGGCGGTCGCTGTTGCGGCACCGCATAGGCTGTCGGTAGTAGCCAGCAGCAGCAGGGGGCACCGCCATGACGACAGGTCGGCTCGGGCACACCGCGCCACCGAACACGGCCTACGCCGGGCAGGTCGTGCACTTCCCGGACCCGGTTCGCGCGGCCCGACACCCCCAGGGTGTCCGGGTGGACGGGGACGGCTATCCGGACTTCACGCCGTACGCCAAGGCCGCCGTGGAGATCGCCGAGCCCCCGGAGGGGTTCGGCGTCGACGAGTTGCGGCTGACCGACTTCGTCTCGGCCAACGCCGCGCTGCACGCCGCCGGGCACGAGCTGTGGGAGGGCGGGTCGCCGGTGGCCACGCCGCACGGCTGGACCTGGCACCACGTGGCCAACACGCGGCGGGTGCAGTTGATCCCCGTCGAGGTGAAGGCGCTGCTGCGGCACCACGGCGGGCTCGCCACGGCCGGCGTCGACCAGGACAAGCGGGGCACCCGACCGCTCCAGGAGACCCGCCCCGCGCACTTCGGACTGCCCAAGCGCGGCCTGTCCGTCACCGAGGACCAGGTGCTCGTGGTCGAGGAGGACCTCGGTTACCGGCTGCCCGACGCCTACCGCGCCTTCCTCAAGGCGGCCGGCGGCTGCGCCCCGGTGGGCGCGGCGCTCGACCCGGAGCTGGGCCTCCTGGTGGACCAGCCGTTCTTCACGGTCCGCGACGAGGCGGCGGTCAACGACCTCGTCTACGCCAACAAGTGCCTGCGGGACCACTTCACCAAGGACTACCTCGGTGTCGGGTTCGTACAGGGCGGCGTCATCGCGGTCAAGGTGCGCGGCGAGGCGATCGGGTCGGTGTGGTTCTGCGCGTACGACGACGCGCGGGACCGGGACGGCTGGAGCGTGCGGGACCGGGTCGCGGAGCTGATGCTGCCCTGCGGCGACGACTTCGACGCCTTCCTGCTGCGCCTGGCGGGCAACCCGCCGGAGCTGGAGACCGTGGCCAACTTGATGGTGGACGGCGGCTTCGCGTACGTCGTCCCGGTGGAGGGATGAGCGCGATGGTGACCTTCGCGCAGGCGCAGGAGCGCGCGGAGCAGTGGGTCAACGGAGACGTCCCGCGCTACCAGCAGCGCGAGGTGCGGGTGCGGGAATTCGACCTCGGCTTCGTCGCCTGGGCCGAGGACCGCCCCGACGGGCCCTCTCGGGCGCCGGGCACCCAGAGCGCGCGGCTGGTCATCGCCCGCGACAGCGGCGAGACCACGCTGTGGCCGGGGCTCCCGGTGGGCGAGGTGATCCGACGGTACGAGGAGGAGTACGGGGCGGCGGCCCAGGCCCCCGCGGCGCCCGCCGCGCCGGCCGGCCGGCTCGACCTGGAGGCCACCTCGTTCCTGCTGACGCCGCCGGAGTGGCTCCAGGAGGCGGCGAACACGTTGGGCGGCGGCATCCCGACCCGGCGCCCGGCGGCCTCCGGCACCTCCGACGCCTCCGGCGCGTCCGGTACGTCTGGCACGTCCGGCGCGGGCGCGTCCGACGGCGGCCCCGGGTCCGCCGGGTCCGCGGACGGCTCCGAGACCAGCGGCTCGTCCAACGGTTCCCAGGCCACCGGCGCCGACAAGCCGGGCGACTCCGGGGCCGCGACCCCGTCGACCGGCGACGCGGCACCCGGCGCGCTCAGCTCGCCGCCCTCCACCCGCACGCCGTACCCCGACTCCGACGCGGACCACGGCCAAAGCCACGGCCAGGGCCAGGGCCAGAGCCACGGCCAGCGTGACGGTCAGGACGCCGACGACCGGGAGCGCGGCCGGGACGCGGCCGGTGACGGTCCCGCCCCCGCCGACCGGGCCGCCGCCTCCGGCCCGGCCGTGCCCGACGCGCCCGGGTTCCCCGCCGCGCCCGGCTCGGCCTTCCCCGCCGCGCCCGCGTTCCCGTCCGCCCCCGGCTCGTCCACGGGCGGTTCGGTCGACGGGCCGTCCTGGGAGGACACCAACCACGGGGGCGACGACGGCGACCGCTCCGTCGCGCCGCCCGCCACCGTCTTCGCGCCGCCGCTCGCCGGCTTCGACGACGAGGACACCCCGGTGCCGGGCGTGGCGCCGGAGGCCAAGACCGAGCTGATGTCGGCGGGCAGCGCGCTGCCGCCCACCGCCATCGCGCCCGCCATCGACGGCGGCTTCCCGCTCCAGGGCCCCGACTCCGCCGCCGGCCCGGGCGCCCCCCAGGTACCGGCCATGCCGCCGGGCCCGCCGCCCGGCCCGCCGAGCGCCGGCGGCGCCCCCGGCGTGCCGGCGGCCCCGGGCGCGCCCGGCCCCGCCGCGTCCGTCGCCGGCCCCGCGTCCAGCGGCGGTCCCGGCACCCCGGTGCCGGCGCCCGGAGCGCCCGCCGGCGACGGCACGGGAGCCGCCGCACCCGGCGTGCCGACCGGACCGGGGGCGCCCGGCGCCCCCGCCGGCGGCTACGTCCCGACGCAACTCGTCTCCCAACTCGACTCCGGCAACCCGCTGGCGCCCCCCGGAGCCTCGGCCGGCGCGGGCGTGCCCGCACCGCCCGGCGCCCCCGGCACGCCTCCGGGCGCCCCTGGTACGCCGCCTCCGGGTGCCCCGGGCGGGGTGCACGCGGCGGCGACGATGTTGTCCGGGCCGAACGGGCCGGCCGCGCCCGGTGCTCCGGGCCAGCCCGGTGTCGGTGGCCCGCAGCCGCCCGGGCCCCCCGGCGCCCCCGGCGCCGGCCACGGCACCCCGCCTCCCGGCGCGTCGGCCGGCGCGGGCGTGCCCGCGCCGCCCGGCGCTCCCGGTACGCCGGGCGCCGGCACGCCGCCTCCGGGCGCCCCTGGTACGCCGCCTCCGGGTGCCCCGGGTGGGGTGCACGCGGCGGCGACGATGTTGTCCGGGCCCAACGGCCCGGTCCCGCCCGGTGCTCCGGGCCAGCCCGGCATCGGCGGCCCGCACCCGCCCGGGCCCCCCCGGCGCCCCGCACACACCGCCCCCGCCCGTGCCCGGCCAGCCCGGCATGCACGGCCACCCGGGGATGGCCCCGCCGCCCGGTCCGGGGATGCCCGGCGCGCCCGCCATGGCCGGCCCGTACGGCTACCCGCCGGCGCCCACCGGGCTGCCCACGGTCGGCCCGGGCTACATGGCGGTGCTCCGCTACCGGGCGCAGGACGGCTCCGAGCAGCAGATCATCCGTCGCTCCGCGCCCGGCACCCCGCACCCGGAGTGGCAGATCCTGCACGAGCTGCGGGCCATGAACGTGCCGCCGCAGCAGGTGCTCGAACTCCACACCGAGCTGGAGTCCTGCGACCTGCCCGGCGGTTACTGCGCCCGCATGATCCGGGAGTCCTGGCCCCAGGTGCGGATCAGCCACACCGCCCCGTACGGCCGCGACCACGCCACCCGGCAGCAGGGTGTGCGCCATCTGATCGAGCACCAGGGCGAGTTGCACCAGGTCGCGGACGGGCCGGCCAGGCCGGCGCCGGTGCGGGTGCCGCTGCCGCACCCCAGCCAGGTGCAGCGGGCGCCGGCCGTCCCGCCGGAGGGTCTCGCGCAGGAGTTGCTCAACGCGTTCGGGCCGCAGGGCATCTTCCGCTTCGACCAGCGCGCCGTCTCCCGGCAGGGCGTGCCCGACATCGTCGCCCAGACGCTGGTGTGGGCCGGGCTGCCGGTGGACTTCGGGCCGTTCTTCTGGGCCCAGGCGCAGCCGGGCCGGCCGGTGCCCACGCTGGCCGAGCTGGCCGCCGAGCGGCAGGTGCAGCCCGCGTCCGACGCCGGCTCGTACCTGGTGATGGGCAACGACTTCGGCCGCCAACTGTGCGTGCAGTACGGCACGGCGCACATCGTCGCGGTCCCGGTCGAGGCCGGGCCCGGCGGCGCCCCGGTGCCGCCGCAGTTCGTCAACACCGGGCTGCCGGAGTTCGTGCGCTGCCTCGGCCTGCTTGGCTGGATGTGGCGGCTGCGGGCGACGCTCACGCCGGAGCAGGCGGGGCGCTGGACGGTGGACTTCCAGAACCACCTCTCCGCCCTCGACCCGGCGGCGCTCGCCTCGCCGGAGAACTGGTGGGCCGTGCTGCTCGAACAGATGTGGGACGGCCTGCTGTAGCGCCCGTACGCCGGCCGCACCGGCGTACGCGCCCCGTACGCCGGCCGCCCGACCGCACCGCCGCGCGGCGGCGCCCCCACCCCGGGGCGCCGCCGCGCCGCGCGTCGGCGCCCGCCGCCCGGCTCGGTGCGGGTGCGCCCGTGGCTCATAACCGGAGGGGCATGTCCGCATGCCGCATTTGGTAGTGGAAGGCATACGAGGCGGCACCTAACGTCGCTGTCATGACGGAAACGCACTTCACCAGTTACGTAGAGCTGATCCTCGACAGCCTGCGGGAGCGGCCCGAGCGCACCGTGCTGCGCACCGAGGACGGCGCTTCGATCAGCGCGGGCGCGTTATGCGACGCCGTGCACGGGATGGCCGCCGAGCTGACCGACCGTCGCGTCGGCCGCGGCGACACCGTCGCCCTGCTGTCCGGCAACCGCCCCGAGACGCTGACCGCCCGGTACGCCGTGAACCTGGTCGGCGCCCGCGTGGTCATCCTCTACGAGGCGCTGGCCGCCGAGATGCTCGCCCGGCTCGCCGCGAGCGTGGAGCCGGCCGCCCTGCTCGTGGACCCGCGGCACGACGCGCTGGCCGCCGAGTTGCTCACCCACCACCGGCCGCCGCTCGTCCTCTCCTTCGGACCCAGCGAGGTGGGCGCCGACCTGCTCGCGCTCGCCGAGGGGCACCGCGGGCGGCGGGTGCCGAGCGCGGCCCGCGCCGAGGACGACTGGTGCATCCGGCACACCGGCGGCACCACCGGCCTGCCCAAGGGCATCCGCATGGCGCACGGCTTCCACCGACAGGCCCTCAGCTCCGGCACGGCCGCGTCGGGCCACGCGTCCACCTTCCTGGCCTGCACGTCCCTGGCGCACCTGGCCGGCATGGTCGCCGACCTGGCCCTGCTCTCGGGCGGTCGCGTGATCATCCAACGGTCCTTCGACCCGGCGGCGGTGTACGCCGCCATCGAGCGCGAGCGCGTCACCGACCTGTGGCTGCTGCCGCCGCTGCTGTACGGGCTGCTCGACCACCCGGCCCGGGCGACGGCCGACCTGTCGAGCGTGCGCCGCATCGCCTACGGCGGCTGCGCCGCCTCCCCGTCCCGGCTGCGCGAGGCGGCCGAAGCCTTCGGGCCGGTGCTGAACGGCTGGTACGGGCAGGCCGAGGCGGGCATGATCGCCACCGTGGGCCCGGCGGAGCACGCGGTGGTGGGCGCCGCCGGGCAGATCACGGTGGGCCGCCCCGCGCCCGGCGTGCGGATCGAGATCCACGACGAGCACGGGCAGTCCCTCCCGGCCGGCGAGAGCGGCGAGATCTGCGTGCGCACGCCGTCGATGATGAACGAGTACTGGAAGCAGCCGGAGGCCACCGCCGAGGTGCTGCGCGACGGCTGGGTGCACACCGGTGACATGGGTTACCTGGACGCGGACGGCTACCTGTTCATCGTGGACCGGCTGAGCGACAAGATCGTCGTGGTGGGCGGCCACGTCTACCCGACCGACGTGGAGGAGCTGCTGCTCAGTCACCCCTCCGTGGCCGCCTGCGTGGTGTTCGGCGTGCGCCGCCCCGACCAGACCGAGGCCGTACACGCCGCGGTGGTCCCGGCGCCCGGCCACAGCGTTCGCCCCCAGGAGCTCAGGGCCTTCGTGACCGACCACCGCGGCGCCATGTACGCGCCGGAGGTCGTACGGATCGTCGCGGAGATCCCGCTGACGCAGGCGGGCAAGCCCGACCGCAAGGCGCTGCGCGCGCTCGCCCTCGCGGACGCTGACGCGGACGCGATGGCCCAGTCCGGACCGGACTCCGACTCCGACCCGGTCTCCGGCTCAGGCTCAGCCGCCGGTGCCGGGCAGCGGTAGGTCCCCGCCCGGCGACCCGGGTGTCCGCCCCGACGCGGCCCGTCGGGGCGGACACCCCGCTCGCCGTGTCCCTGGTGTCCCTCGTGTCTCCTGTGTCTCTTGTCTCCCTCGCGTTCCCGGCGCCCATCGCGCCCATCGCGCCCATCGCGACCGTCACATCCGCCACGCCGCCGCTCCCGCGCCCCACCCGCCCCGTACGCCCGGCGCCCCCGCGAGCCCCGCGCGACACGCCCCGTACGCCCGTACGCCAGGCGCCCGGCCCAGCCACCTGCCGCGCCCGACCCGCGCGATACGGCCCGCGCACACGGGGCGTAGGGCCTACTTCGGTCGCAAGGTCAATACCGTCACGGTTCGCTGTATCGCCGCTGTACTGGCTCGAAATCCCTGAGATTGCGACTTCCGGCGTCAATTGCCGCATCCTTGCCTGAGAAACTGGGTGGAGTGTCGCGGTATGGGCATTTCGCTCGCATCTACAAAGATGTTTGGCGGAGACACCGGATAGAGGGGCTTCAAGGATGAGCGGGACGGATTCACCCCACGGCTTCACCACCACCGGGCGGGGCGAGCGCGGCTACCGTCCTGCGCAGGTGGAGCAGTATCTGTCGCAGTTGTCCGCGGATCGGGATGCGGCGTGGGAGCGTGCCGCGCGGCTGACCGTGCTGGCCAACGAGATGGCCGCCGAGGCGGAACGGCTGCGCGAGGTGATCGCCCAGCTCCCCCCGCAGACGTACGAGGAACTCGGCGAGGGCGCCCAGCTCATCCTGGTCACCGCCGAGCAGGAGGCCGAGCGGTTGCGGGCGGGCGCGCGGAGCGCCGCGAAGGAGGCCAGGGGGGCGGCGGCGGAGTACGCCGACGCGACGCGCGACGCGGCGGACGCCGCGGCCAATGCCCTGCGTACCGGGGCCGAGAGGTGGGCCGAGCAGCGGATCGAGGCGGCCCGCGCCGCCGCCGCCGAACTGCGTGAGGCGGCCGAACGGGACGCGCTGCGGGAGCGGCGCGAGGCGGTCGTCGAGCTCCACCAGGCTCGGGAGCGGACGGAGGAGTTCCTGGCCGAGCAGGAGCAGCAGCACGCCGATCGCTGGGAGGCGCTCGGCGTCGAGATCGCCGAGCGCGAAGCCGCCCTGGAGTCCCGCATCGCCGAGTTGGAGGCCCTCGGCGAGCGCACCGTGGCCGAGTCGCAGCGCGCGTACGCCGCGGTCGAGGAGGCCGCCCGGCACGGGCAGGAGGACGCGGAGGCGCAGGGCGAGGAGCTGATCGCGCGAGCGCGGGCCCGCGCGGAGCGCATGGAGCGCGAGACGGAGCAGATCCTGCGCGCGCACGCGGAGGAGCGCGAGGAACTCACGTTGCAGATGGAGCACGTGCGCGAGAGCCTCGGCGTCCTGACCGGCCGGCGCGTGCCGGTCGAACGCCGGGCCGAACAGCCCCCTGCCACCCCGGACACCGCTACGGTCTCCCACGCGTCCCGGGGCGCGGCGGACGCGGCCGGTGCGGCCGAAGGGGCTGCAGCGTCCAATACGTCCAGTACGTCCGGTGTGTCTCGTGCGTCCAGTGCGTCCGGTACGGCTGACGCGGTGGGCGCGGCTGGTGGCCACGGGGACGTCGCGGGTGCCGGCGCGAGTGCCGGTGCCGGCGCGGGCGTAGCGACCGGCGCAGGCGTGGTGACCGGTGCGGGCGGTGGCCAGGGCTCCGGGGGCGCCGCCCGCGCGGGCGGCCCGGTCGACACGGCGGGTGCCGCCGGCGGCGACGCCGGGGAGGGCGACGACGCCCCCGCCGATGCCGGTGCGGGTGCCGGTGCCGATGCGGACGCCGGTGACGGCAGCCGGGCCGACCGGGGCGCCGATGGCGTGGGCCCCGCCGTGCCACGGCCCCTGGCCGGCCCGGGGAAGCGCAAGCTCGGCGACGACGATGACACGATCGAGGTCGAACTCCCGGTCCTGCCCCCCGCGGACCGCCCCACGCCGTAACCGCGCCTCGCCGGCGGCCGTCTCGCGCACGGCCACCCCCGCTCTTCGGGGGCGCCGTAGGGCCGTCCCGCTACCGCGCGTCGCCGCGCGGGCCGCCACCAGTAGGGCCTGTCGGCGCCCCGCCGGCCGGCCCGTCCACCGGCGGCTCGGGGTGATCCGGCGCGCCGGGGGCGGCCGGTGCGCCGGAGATGGTCGGCGCGTCGGATGCGGCCGGTGTGTCGGCGGCGGCCGGTGCGCCGGAGTCGGCAGGCGAGTCGGTCGCGGGGGCCGTCGGGTCGTCCACGTGGGTGGGGAAGACGCGCGGGGCGAGCAGGAGCAGCGCCAGGACGGCGAGCACGGCGGCCAGGGCGGCGCCGAGGTAGACGTAGTCGACGGAGTCGTCCACGGCGCGGCGCAGGTAGTCGGCGGCCTCGGCGGACAGTTCGCCGGGGTGTTCCAGGGCGCGGGACACCGAGTCCAGGTCGTCCGGGAGGTCGCCGCCGAGCGAGTCGGGGGCGTCCGCGAGCCGGGCGGCCATGGTGGCGTTGGCGACGGCGCCGAACAGGGCCGCCCCCACGCTCTGCCCCACCTGGCGGCAGAAGAGTATGGAGCCGGTCGCCGTGCCGCGCTCCGCCCAGCCGACGGACGACTGCACCCCGACGATGAGCGGGAGTTGGAAGAGGCCGAGCGCCCCGCCGAGCAGCAGCATGATCAGCGCGGGCTGCCAGGCCGAGCCCGGGTAGGGCAGCAGCGGGAACGCGAACAGGATCAGCGCGGCCAGGCTCATGCCGACGATGGCGCTCTGCCGGAAGCCGATGCGCAGGTAGACGCGGCTGCTCAGGGCCGCGGATACGGGCCAGCTCAGCGTCATCGCGGACAGCACGAACCCGGCGGCGGTGGGGGACAGGCCGAGGACCGACTGCGCGTACGTGGGCAGGAACACGGTCGGGGCGATCATCAGCAGGCCGAGGCCGCCGAGCGAGAGGTTGACGGCGGCGATCGTACGGCGGCGCCACACCCAGCCCGGAATGATCGGCTCCGCCGCCCGTCGTTCGATGACCACGGTGCCGGCGGCGCAGGCCGCGCTCGCCGCGAGCAGGCACAGCGAGGGCGTCGAGAGCCACGGCCAGGCCACGCCGCCCTGCACGAGCGCGGTCAGCAACAGGCTGCCGGAGCAGAAGATACCGAGCGCCCCCGCCCAGTCCACCCGTGGCCGCTCGCGCCCACCTCCCGTACGGCGCCCACCCGTTCGCCGTCCGCCGTCCGTTCGCCGCCGTCCCGTACGCCCGTCGCCCGTACGCCCGTCGCCCGTACGCTCCGCGCTCGCCCGCGGGGCGCGCGCCGGCTCGTGCAGGTGGCGCACGACGAGAAGGAGGGCGACGGCGCCGACCGGCAGGTTGACCAGGAAGATCCAACGCCAGTCCGCGTACGTGGCGATGAGCCCGCCGAGCGCCGGGCCGGCCACCGACGACGTGGCCCACACGGTGGAGAGCCTGGCCTGGATCTTCGCGCGCTCCCGGTGCGGATACAGGTCGGCGGCGATCGTCTGCACCGTGCCCTGGAGCGCCCCGCCGCCCAGGCCCTGCACGACGCGGAACGCGATCAGGCTGGCCATGTTCCACGCGGTGGCGCACAGCAGCGAGCCGACCAGGAACAGCGCGATGCCCACCAGCAGCACCGGCTTGCGGCCGAAGGTGTCCGACAACTTCCCGTACACCGGCAGCGACACCGTCACCGCGAGCAGGTAGCCCGCGAAGAGCCAGGAGAAGACGGAGAAGCCGCCGAGGTCGCCGACGATCTGCGGCACGGCCGTGGAGATGATCGTGGAGTCCAGCGCGGCGAGCGCCATCGCGAGCATCAGCGCGGCGACGACGGGCCCGCGACGCTCGACCCGCGGTGGTCCCGCGGCCTGTGGCGCGGGGTCCTGGTCCGTGTGCCGTGCGGTGCCGCCCACCGTGCGTCTCCCTCGCTCGTTGTAGTCACCACCTTTCCACGGGTCGCGATCTCGCGGTACCGGTCACCGCCCCGGCCGCCCGGCCCCGCCCTCCGGGTCTCCCGTACGGCGACCCCTACCGCCCCACCGACCGCTCCAGCACTGCTCCCCGGCCTGAGCGGCGCGCCCCGCGGGCCCGCGACCGGTGGTTCGCGGCACCTCGCACCCTGAGACCCGGGTGCGACCCGGGGCCCACCCCCTAGGGGAGCGAACGCCCTTCCCCTGACCCCGGGTTCGTACCGACGGATGACGAGGTCAGGAGGCTGTTCTTCCTAGTCTTGGTGCGGGCCGCACGACTACGGGGGTGGGGTTAGCCCCAGGTCGGATACGGCGCTGAGCACCATCGCGAGCCCGCTCCCGTTCGAGCAGTCTTGTGTACGCGGCAAGGACCGCGCCGAACACACCTACCGAGGAGAAGTACCGTGACGACGGCTGTATCGATTCCCAGGACCGGGGGCAGCGGAGGGCATACGGCCGTGGCCGCGCGAGCACGTCAGGTGGTCAAGGCGTACGGCTCCGGGGAGACCCGGGTGGTGGCCCTGGACCACGTGGACGTGGACATCGCCCGGGGCCAGTTCACCGCGATCATGGGCCCGTCCGGCTCCGGCAAGTCGACGCTGATGCACTGCCTCGCGGGCCTGGACACCGTGACCGCGGGCCACATCTACGTCAACGAGACCGAGATCACCGGGCTCAAGGACAAGAAGCTCACCCAACTGCGCCGGGACCGGATCGGGTTCATCTTCCAGGCGTTCAACCTGCTGCCCACGCTGAACGCCATCGAGAACATCACGCTGCCGATGGACATCGCGGGCCGCAAGCCCGACCGGGCCTGGCTGGACCGCGTGGTGGAGACGGTGGGCCTGGCCGGGCGGCTCAAGCACCGTCCGAACCAGCTCTCCGGCGGCCAGCAGCAGCGCGTCGCCGTGGCCCGCGCCCTGGCCGCCCGGCCGGAGATCATCTTCGGTGACGAGCCGACCGGCAACCTCGACTCGCGGGCCGGCGCCGAGGTCCTCGGCTTCCTGCGCAGGTCCGTTGACGAGCTGGGCCAGACCATCGTGATGGTCACCCACGACCCGGTGGCCGCCTCGTACGCGAACCGGGTGCTCTACCTCGCCGACGGCCGGATCGTCGACGAGATGTACCAGCCGACCGCCGAGTTGGTCCTTGAGCGCATGAAGAACTTCGACGCGCGGGGGCGTGTCTCGTGACCGTGTTCAAGACCTCGCTGCGCAACTTCTTCGCGCACAAGGGACGCATGGCGCTCTCCGCCGTCGCCGTCCTGCTGTCGGTGGCGTTCGTGTGCGGCACGCTCGTCTTCACCGACACCATGAACTCCACCTTCGACAAGATCTTCTCCGCCACGGCGCCCGACGTCAGCGTCAGCCCCAAGGACGCCGCGAGCGGCGACGACGTGCAGCGCTCCCGCAAGGTGCCGACCATTCCCGCGTCGAAGATCGCGGAGCTGGAGAAGGTCAAGGGCGTCAAGTCCGCCGTCGGCGACACGGTGTCCACCTCCATCACGGCCGTGGACTCCAAGAACAAGAAGATCGGCCTGGCCGAGGGCGCCCCGTCGGTCGCCACCAACTGGGACAGCGCCGAACTCTCGTCCGTCGAGATCACCTCGGGCCACGAGCCGCGCGGCCCGACCGAGATCATGGTGGACGCCGACACCGCCGACAAGAAGAACCTGGAGCTCGGCGACAAGGTGCGCATCATCGCCGTGCCCGGCGACGCCACCTTCACCATCACCGGCATCGCCACCTTCCAGGTGACCAACCCCGGCTCGTCCATCTTCTACCTGGACGACGAGACCGCCCAGCGCCGGCTGCTCGGCGCCACCGGCAAGTACACCTCCATCGCGCTGACCGCCGCGCCCGGCGTGAGCAACGACGAGCTCAAGCAGAGCGTCCTCGCCTCGCTCGGCCCGGACCACGACCTCAAGGTCAAGACCAAGGCCGAGACCAAGGAGGAGAACAAGGACGAACTGGGCTCCTTCCTGGACGTCATGAAGTACGCGATGCTCGGCTTCGCCGGAATCGCCGTCCTGGTCGGCATCTTCCTGATCGTCAACACCTTCTCGATGCTGGTCGCCCAGCGCACCCGCGAGATCGGCCTGATGCGGGCCATCGGCTCCAGCCGGCGCCAGATCAACCGCTCGGTGCTCTTCGAGGCGCTGCTGCTCGGCGTCGTCGGCTCCATCCTCGGCGTGGCCGGCGGTATCGGCCTCGCGATCGGCCTGATGAAGCTCATGGGCACCATGGGCATGAACCTGGACACCTCGGAGCTGACGGTCAAGACGGCCACGCCCGTCGTCGGCCTGGTCATCGGCGTCCTGACCACCGTCGTCGCCGCGTACATACCGGCCCGCCGGGCCGGCAAGATCTCCCCGATGGCCGCGCTGCGGGACGCCGGAACGCCGGCCGACAGCCGTGCGGGCCGCGTACGGGCCGTGCTCGGCCTGCTGCTGACCGGCGCCGGCGCCGCGGGCCTGGCCATGGCCGCGAACGCCGACAAGGCGGCCGACGGCTCGATGTTCCTCGGCCTCGGCGTGCTGCTGACCCTGATCGGCTTCATCGTGATCGGCCCGCTGCTGGCCGGCGTGGTGGTCCGGGTGCTGAGCGCCGTACTGCTGCGGATGTTCGGCTCGGTCGGCCGGATGGCCGAGCGCAACGCACTGCGCAACCCGCGCCGCACCGGCGCCACGGGAGCGGCCCTGATGATCGGCCTCGCGCTGGTCGCCTGCCTGTCGGTGGTCGGCTCGTCGATGGTCGCGTCGGCCAGCGACGAACTGGACAAGTCCGTCGGCGCGGACTTCATCATCGAGCCCGACAACGGCGTGATCAAGCCGCAGGTGGAGCAGGCGGTCAAGCGGGCCAAGCACCTGGAGCACGTCAGCGACTACAAGCTCCTCGAGAACGCCACCATCACCACGCCGGACGGCAAGAGGGTCAAGGACGACCTGGACGCGGCCAGCGCCAGCTACGCCAAGGACCTGCGCTCCCCGGTGATCGAGGGCACGTTGGTGGACGCGTTCGGCAAGAACGCCATCGGCGTCCCGGAGGGCTTCGCCAAGGACCACAAGGTCGCCCTCGGCGACGTGCTCAGCGTGGACTTCAAGGAGGGCGGCACGGCCAAGCTGACGGTCCGCGTCATCACCTCGGAGGACACGGCGTTCAACAAGGGCGCGATCTACCTCGGCGTCGACACGGCCAAGGACTACATCAAGCCCGACCAGATGCCGCAGAACCTGATGATGTTCGCCGCCGCCAAGGAGGGTCAGGACCGCGAGGCGTACAAGTCGCTCAAGGCCGAGCTGACGACCTACCCGGACGTGACGGTGCGCGACCAGGCCGACTACAAGAAGCTCCTGGAGGACCAGATCGGGCAGATGCTCAACCTGGTCTACGGACTCCTCGGCCTCGCGATCATCGTCGCCATTCTGGGTGTCGTGAACACCCTGGCCCTGTCGGTCGTCGAGCGCACCCGCGAGATAGGTCTGATGCGCGCCATCGGCCTCTCCCGCCGCCAGATGCGCCGCATGATCCGCCTGGAGTCGGTCGTCATCGCCCTCTTCGGCGCCCTGCTCGGCCTCGGCCTGGGCATGGCCTGGGGCGTAACGGCCCAGAAGCTGCTGGCACTTGAGGGCCTGAAGACCCTGGAGATCCCGTGGCCCACGATCGGCGCGGTGTTCGTCGGGGCGGCGGTGGTCGGCCTCCTCGCGGCCCTGGTCCCTGCCTTCCGCGCCGGCCGGATGAACGTCCTCAACGCCATCGCGACGGACTAGGCGCACCGAGCACACCTGAGCAGGCCGCTGCCCCGCCACCAAGGGGCGGCGCGCCGCCCAGGGCAGAGCAGGCCGCCCGGCCCGGCGGGAGCCCCCCGGCTCCCGCCGGCCGGACGGCCGACGGACGGCGGGTGCCATGGGGATGGTCCGTCGCCGCGGCGGCCGGCCCGGGAACCCTCCCGGACCGGCCGCCGCAACGTCGTCCCCGCCCCGGCCCGCACGCTCTTGGGGGAGCGCGCGGGCCGGGGCGCGGACGCGCCCGCGCGGCGGCTCGCCTGTGCGGTGGGCCCGCCTGCGCAGCGGGTGCGCCTGCGTGGCGGCTCGTCTGTGTGGCGGGTGCGCCTGTGCGGTGGTGCGTCGGTGCGGCGGGCTCGCCTGCGCAGCGATCGGGCTGCGGACTTCCGTGGGGGTTCGCCGTACGAGAGCGGGGGCGGCGCCTGGCCTGGCCCGGAAGCCCAGCACGCCGGAACGGTGACGGCTCGCCGGGGCGGGCGCCGGGTGGGGCCGGTGAGGGTGGCGACGGGCCGGCCCCTTCGCGACGGGGGAACTTGGAGACGCGTACCTTGCCACGAATCCTCGATTCCTGCTGATGGGCCGGCCCGGAAGAACACCCGGCGCCGAGGAACCGGCCACTCCCTGTCGGTAACTGGCCGCGCGCGCTCGGCGCCGCGTGTCTGCGGCGGTCGAGCGGATACAACTGAGGACGACCGTTTCGGCTGACCACCAGAAGGCGCGGCGGTGCGCGCACCGCACATGTCACGGTGCGGCGCCCTGCGTGCCGCGTCAGCAGAGGGGGAGCTGTGCGGCGGCGACGCCTCGTTTCCGTGGTGGTGGTGGCGGTGGGTCTCGCGGTCGGCTGTGGTTCCGACGAAGGCCCCGACCGTTCCGAGGACGCACGCGGTGTCGAGGCCAGTGGGGTGCGTGGGGCTCGCAACGCTGTGGAAGCCTACGTACGCGCACTGAACTCCCGTGACATCGCCGGCTTGATCGAGGTCGGCGGGGTTCCCGACGACTTTCGCGCGCGGCGCGAAGCGCGTCGGATCGTGGCCGAGAAGGGCGACCGGGGGCTGTCCATCGTGGAGGCCCGCGTCGAGATCACGATGGGGCCGGACGTGGGCTCCGTGGAGCTGGCGGTGCGTGACCGATCCGGCAGGGACGCGCGAGACACCCTCACCGTGGTGCGCGAGAAGTCCAGATGGAACGTCGTTGTCTTCCTCGACCGCCCAAGTTCGCCCGACAAGCCCACCTCGTCAACGGTCCGCCCCTGACGGCCACGGCCACGGCCGAGGCCCGGTCGTGCGGGTGGCGCGGCGACGGAACCGGGCGGGCGCGGGACGCCGGAGTCCCTCCGCTGCCTGTGCGCCCGCCTCCTCAGCCAGCCCCACGCCGCTGAGCCCGACCCACTCGCCGCCCCCCCAACCCGCCGACCGGCCCCCCGCGCGTGCCGCTTGCCTTCGAGTGCCCTCCAGGTCCTACCGTTCCCCCATGGCTGACAGGAGCGTGGCGGACACGGACACCGGCACCGGCACGGACACGGCGGGCGCGAGCGGGGCCGACGCGCTCTCCGTGGCGGTGCTCGGCACCGGGATCATGGGTGGGCCGATGGCCCGTAACCTCGCCGAGGCGGGCGGGTTCGACGTGCGGGTGTGGAACCGTACCCGGGCCAAGGCCGAGCCGCTGGCGGAGGCCGGGGCGCGGGTCGCGGACACGCCGGCCGACGCGGTGGACGGGGCGGACGTGGTGCTCACGATGGTGCACGACGGGCCCGCCGCGCTGGACGCGCTGCGCCAGGCCGCGCCCGCGCTGCGCGCCGGGACGCTGTGGCTCCAGTCGAGCACGGTGGGGGTGGGCGCGATCGGCCCGCTGGCGGAGTTCGCCGCGGAGTACGGACTCGACTTCGCGGACGCCCCCGTGCTGGGCACCAGACTCCCGGCCGAACAGGGCGCGTTGACCGTCCTCGCGGCGGGTCCGGTCGCCGTGCGCGACCGGGCCGAGCGTGTCTTCTCGGCGATCGGCCAGCGCACCCTGTGGGTCGGCGAGGACGGTGGTGCGGGCGCGGCCAGCGCGCTCAAGCTCGTCGTCAACAACTGGGTGCTCACCCTCATCAACGGCGCCGGCGAGTCGCTGGCCCTGGCCGAGGGTCTCGGTGTGGACCCGCGCGCCTTCCTGGACGCCGTCGCCGGCGGCCCGCTGGACTCCGGCTACCTGCGGACGAAGTCCGAACTCATCCTCGCCGGCGACTACCCGCCCAGCTTCACCGTCTCCGCCGCCCGCAAGGACGCCGCCCTCATCGCGGAGGCCGCCGAGCGCTCCGGCGTACGCCTGGACCTGGCCGCCGCCGCGGCCGAGCGGCTGCGCCGCGCGGAGCGGCAGGGGCACGGCGGCGAGGACGGGGCGGCGGCGTACTTCGCGAGCTTCGGCGGGACGGACGACGGCGGGGCGTAAGGGGCGAGCCCCCGACCGGGGCGGCGAGCCCCGCCGACCGGGGCGGGGAGCCTCGCCGACCGGGGCGGGGAGCCTCGCCGACCTGGGTGGGGCCTTCGGAGGGGAGCCGAGGCGAGCGCGTCCGGAACCGTTCGCCGCGCGGATGCCGCCCCGTACGGTGTGCCGCGGCGGCTGCGGCGGGCCGTCGCGACCACCGAGGAGCCAGCCATGACCACACCACCGTTGCCTCCCGGAGAAGGTGCCCTGGGGGCGGCCGTGATCCCGCGGCCCGACAGCACCTTTCCGGCGCTGCGGGCCGCGCTCGCGCGGGTGGCCCCGACGCGGCTTCCCGAACTGATCGCGGAGCGGGCCACCGTCTTCACGATGGCCACCCGGTCCAGCAGCTACCAGCCCATCGCCCTGTACCAGCTCAAGTGGGCCACCGTGATCGAGATCGAGCGGTTTCCGGCCCTCGCCCGACGGCTGCGTGCCGCCGAGCACGCCGCCCGGTCGCTCGATCGGGACGACGCCGCATGGCGTACCGCCATGGACGAGATCCGAGCGATCACCGCCGCCGCGCGGGCGCGGCTCACCCGGGAGTGACGAGGGTCGGCCGGGAGTGACGAGGGCCGGCCGGGCACCCGGATCTCGGGTCACCCGTCCCGCAGGGTGCCCAGACGGTCCCGTACGTCAGCCACGTTCCAGGCCGAGGCGCGCGCGAACCTCGTCGTGCGGGGTGGTGAGCGCGGTGCCAGCCGCCTGGCGCTGCCGCCGGTACCGAGCCAGGGCGAGCGCGTCTTCGAGCCCTGCCAGTTCCGCCGCGCTGACGAGGACGGCGACTGGTTGGCCCCGATCCGTGATGACGGTGCGCTCGCGGGCGTGCGCGGCGTGCCGGACCCGGGAGCCGAGGCGCGCACGGGCCTCGGGCGGGGGCAGCGGATCGCTCATGCGGGAAACCGTAGCCCCCAGCGGGTTGACTTCGGAGGGCTCTCGCGTGGCGCTGTCACACCCCCGGCGTACCCTGAAGACATCCCGGCCGCCGGCCCCCGGACACGTCCGTGGGCCCCCGGTCTTGGCTCCGCCAAGGCCCGTGCCGGGCCGTTCGCGTTGTCCAGCCCCGGGACGGGAAGCCCTACATGAGCCTGCACGGTCTGCTCGATGCCGTCGTCCATGACCCCGCGCTCGCCGAGGCGGTGCGCGCGGCCACGGACGGTCACCGCACGCACCTCGACCTCGTGGGGCCGCCGGCGGCGCGGCCCCTGGCCGTGGCGGCGCTGGCGCGCGGGGCCGGCCGGCCGGTGCTGGCCGTGACCGCTACCGGGCGCGAGGCCGAGGACCTGGCCGCCGCGCTGCGCTCGCTGATGCCCGAGGGCCAAGAGCACGGCGTGGTGGAGTACCCGTCGTGGGAGACGCTGCCGCACGAGCGGCTCTCGCCGCGCTCGGACACCGTCGGGCGCCGCCTCGCCGTGCTGCGCCGGCTGACCCACCCGAGCGCCGACGACCCGACCGCCGGCCCGGTCAGCGTGGTCGTCGCGCCCATCCGCGCCGTGCTCCAACCCCAGGTCAAGGGCCTTGGCGAGCTGGAGCCGGTGGCGCTGCGCGGCGGGCAGAGCGCCGACCTGGGCGAGGTCGTGGAGGGCCTGGCGGCAGCCGCGTACGCCCGTGTCGAACTGGTCGAGAAGCGCGGCGAGTTCGCCGTGCGCGGCGGCATCCTGGACGTCTTCCCGCCCACCGAGGAGCACCCGCTGCGGGTGGAGTTCTGGGGGGACGAGGTCGAGGAGATCCGGTACTTCAAGGTCGCCGACCAGCGCTCGCTCGAAGTGGCCGAGCACGGGCTCTGGGCGCCGCCCTGCCGTGAGCTGCTGCTCACCGACGACGTGCGGCGGCGCGCCGCCGAGCTGGCCGAGTCCCACCCGGAGTTGGGCGAACTGCTCGGCAAGATCGCCGAGGGCATCGCCGTCGAGGGCATGGAATCGCTGGCCCCGGTCCTGGTGGACGAGATGGAGCTGCTGCTCGACGTGTTGCCCGCGGGCGCGATGAGCGTGGTGTGCGACCCGGAGCGGGTGCGGACCCGGGCGGCCGACCTGGTGGCCACCAGCCAGGAGTTCCTGGCGGCGTCCTGGGCCGCGTCGGCCGGCGGCGGCGAGGCCCCCATCGACCTGGGCGCGGCCTCGCTGTGGGGCATCGCCGACATCCGGGACCGGGCCCGCGAACTGGGCATGATGTGGTGGTCGATCTCGCCGTTCGCCGCCGGCGACGGCCTCGACGAGGCCGGCGTGGCCGGCGGGCCGACGGACGGCGACACCCTGACCCTGGGCATGCGCGCCCCCGAGCTGTACCGGGGCGACATCGCCCGGGCGCTCGCCGACACCAAGGGCTGGCTCGCCGACGGCTGGCGCACGGTCTACCTCACCGAGGGCCACGGCCCCGCCTCGCGCACCGTCGAGGTGCTCAGCGGCGAGGGCATCGCCGCCCGCCTCGACCCGGACCTCGCCGAGCTGTCTCCCTCGCTGGTGCACGTGTCCTGCGGCTCCGTCGAGCGCGGCTTCATCGACCCGGGCCTCAAGCTCGCGGTGCTCACCGAGACCGACCTGACCGGCCAGAAGGCGGCCGGCAAGGACGGCACCCGGATGCCGGCCAGGCGCCGCAAGACCATCGACCCGCTCACCCTCCAGGCCGGCGACTACATCGTGCACGAGCAGCACGGTGTGGGCCGCTACATCGAGATGGTGCAGCGCACCGTGCAGGGCGCGACCCGCGAGTACCTGCTGGTCGAGTACGCGCCGGCCAAGCGCGGCCAGCCCGGCGACCGGCTGTTCGTGCCGACCGACCAGTTGGAGCAGGTCACCAAGTACGTGGGCGGCGAGGCCCCGACCCTGCACCGGCTCGGCGGCGCCGACTGGACCAAGACCAAGGCGCGGGCCAAGAAGGCGGTCAAGGAGATCGCCGCCGACCTGATCAAGCTCTACTCGGCCCGGATGGCGGCCCCCGGCCACACCTTCGGCCCGGACACCCCCTGGCAGCGCGAGCTGGAGGACGCGTTCCCGTACGCGGAGACGCCCGACCAGCTCACCACCATCGCCGAGGTCAAGGAGGACATGGAGAAGTCGGTCCCGATGGACCGGCTGATCTGCGGCGACGTCGGCTACGGCAAGACGGAGATCGCGGTGCGGGCCGCGTTCAAGGCCGTGCAGGACGGCAAGCAGGTCGCCGTCCTGGTGCCCACCACGCTGCTGGTGCAGCAGCACTTCGGCACCTTCAGCGAGCGGTACGGGCAGTTCCCCGTCGTGGTCAAGGCGCTGTCCCGGTTCCAGACGGACACCGAGGCCAAGGCCGTCCTGGAGGGGTTGCGGGACGGCTCGGTGGACATCGTCATCGGCACCCACCGGCTGTTCTCGTCCGAGACCAGGTTCAAGGACCTGGGCCTGGTCATCGTGGACGAGGAGCAGCGGTTCGGCGTCGAGCACAAGGAGCAGCTCAAGAAGTTGCGCGCCAACGTCGACGTGCTGACCATGTCGGCCACGCCCATCCCGCGCACCCTGGAGATGGCCGTCACCGGCATCCGCGAGATGTCCACGATCACCACCCCGCCGGAGGAGCGGCACCCGGTGCTGACCTTCGTCGGCCCGTACGAGGAACGGCAGATCGGCGCGGCCATCCGGCGCGAACTGCTGCGCGAGGGGCAGGTCTTCTACATCCACAACCGCGTCGAGTCCATCGACCGGGCCGCCGCCAAGCTGCGCGAGATCGTGCCCGAGGCGCGCATCGCCACGGCGCACGGGCAGATGGGCGAGAGCGCCCTGGAGCAGGTGGTGGTGGACTTCTGGGAGAAGAAGTTCGACGTGCTGGTCTCCACCACCATCGTCGAGTCGGGCATCGACATCTCCAACGCCAACACCCTGATCGTCGAGCGCGGCGACAACTTCGGCCTCTCCCAGTTGCACCAGCTCCGCGGCCGGGTCGGTCGGGGCCGCGAGCGCGGGTACGCCTACTTCCTGTACCCGCCGGAGAAGCCGCTGACCGAGACCGCCCACGAACGCCTGGCGACCATCGCCCAGCACACCGAGATGGGCGCGGGCATGTACGTGGCGATGAAGGACCTGGAGATCCGCGGCGCGGGCAACCTGCTCGGCGGCGAGCAGTCCGGACACATCGCGGGCGTCGGCTTCGACCTGTACGTCCGCATGGTCGGCGAGGCCGTCGCGGACTACCGGACCTCGCTGGAGGGCGGCGCCGAGGAGGAGCCGCCGATCGAGGTCAAGATCGAACTCCCGGTGGACGCGCACGTCCCGCACGACTACGCGCCCGGCGAGCGACTGCGCCTCCAGGCGTACCGGTCCATCGCCGCGGCCAACAGCGAGGAGGACATCGCCGCCGTCCGCGAGGAGCTGACCGACCGGTACGGGCCGCTGCCCGAGCCGGTGGAGAACCTGCTGCTCGTCGCCGGCCTGCGGATGCTCGCCCGCGCCTGCGGCGTCAGCGACATCACCCTCCAGGGCTCGCAGGTCCGCTTCGGCCCGGTGGAGCTGCGCGAGTCGCAGGAGCTGCGGCTCGGGCGGCTGCACCCGCGAGCGGTGCTCAAGCCGGGGCCGCGACAGGTCCTGGTGCCCCGGCCGACGACCGGCAAGATCGGCGGCAAGCCGGTGGTGGGCCGCGAACTGCTCGCCTGGACCGGCGAGTTCCTCACGACCATCCTCGGCTCGTAGCCCTCGTAGCCCTCGTAGCCCTCATAGCCCCGGCGGCCTCGTGGCCGTCGGGGGTGGGCGAGCCCAGACGCCGGGCCGAGCGTGACCTCAGGTGGCCCGGCGTCTGGGAGCGGTGGGCCGGGCCGAGCGCGTCTCGGCCCGGGGGAGCGGCGCCGGGTTACGCCTCGGGGGCCGGCGGGGCGGACAGCACGCGCCGGAAGCTGATCCGGTCGTGGCCGGGCCCGTCGTAGTCGCGGTGGACGGGGACGCCGTCGCTCTCGTAGTCGCCGCCCTCGGGCCGGAAGCCCATCGAGTGGTGGAAGGCGATGGACGGCTTGTTGGCCGGCGAGACGATCGAGCGCACCTCCTGCCGCCCGGCCGCCACCGCCCGGGCGAAGAACCGCTCGTACAACTGCCGGGCCACGCCCTGGTGGCGCAGCTCCGGGTGGACGCCGACGAAGTGGATGTAGGCCGTGCCGGGCCGGTCGGGCGAGTGGAAGCCGACCAGGAACCCGGCGAGCGCACCGGCCGCCCCGCTCGGGCCCGCTGCGCCCGCGCCCGCCGCGTCCGACTCCTCGGCGTCGGGCCGCCGCTCCACGATCAGGCTGGTCGCGGCGAAGTGCTGGAGAAAGAGCCGGGGCAGTAACAGGGACAGCTCGCGGGCCTCCTCCGGAGTGCGGGTCTCGCCCCACCAGGTCTGGATCGACGCCACGATCGGAGCGTGATCCTCCTCGCGGGCCTGTCGGAAGGTGAGGTGTGCCATGCGTTCTCTCCCGTACGTCGGTGCGCTCACGCCGTTCGGGGCCCCGTTCCGGGCCCACCAGGGCAGACGCCCTACCGGCCCGTACGGGTTACCCGGTCTCCGCGTACGGGTCGGCGGGCGCCCGCACGCCCGAGCACCAGCCGACGGTGAGCTGGGCGGTGGCCAGCGCCGCCGCGAGCGGGCCGAGGAGACAGCGCAGCCGCTCGACCGGGGCCCCGGGCCGCACCGCCCAGGTCAGACCGGTGCCGGTGTCGGTCAACGCCCCGGGCCCGGGCAGCACGACGCGCGCGCCCGCGCCGTGGTACTCCACGGTCCCGGCCGTGAGCAGCGTGCCCAGCCAGGGCGCCGCCCCGCGCGGGACCAGCAGCCGCATCCGACCCGCGGCCCCGTCGACCAGCGTGGGGAAGTGCAGGGGCCGCACGGTACGGGCCCGCCCCGCGCCCCCACCACGCCCGCCGCCGAGCCCGAACCGCCCCCGCACCCCGAAGCCCCCGGGCCCGAACTGGCCGGCGAACCCGAACCGGTCGTACGAGGCCGCCTCGGGCGACGGGCAGGTGCGCGCCGCGTCCAGCGACGGGCCGGCGTGCGCCCGTAGCGCGACCCGACAGGCGCGCCTGCGGTGCGCCCCGGCTCGCGGACGCGCCCCCTCGGGAGCGGCGTCGGACGCCGGGCCGGACGAGCCAGCGACATCGGCGGGGCCGGAGGAACCCGAGAGGCCGCCGAGGTCAGCGGGGCCGGCGAGGCCGGAGAGGTCGGAGAGGTCGGATAACGCGGGCAACGCCGACGAGCCGGAGAAGGCCGTGCCGGCCAGTTGGGCCTGCCAGGCGCCGGCCGGCGCGCCGGTCCGGCGGCGCAGCAGGTCCAGGGCCTCCATGCCGGTCCGCAGGTCGACCGTGACCGCGTCGAAGGTGCGGCCGGTGGCGAGCCGGACGCCGCGCCGCGGGTCCTCGCGCCACAGCGCGCGCACCGCGTCGGGGTCGTCCGCGGCGGCGGCGACCCAACGCGGGACGCGCGCCGCCGCGCACGGGCGGGCCGTCACCGCTCCGCCTTCGGCGGCGCCAGGTAGGGGAACGTCTCGCGCGGCACCCCCGTAGCCGCGCTCGCGTCCAGCCCCATCGTGACGGGCCTGCCGAGCACCAGCTCGAACATGACCTCCGGCGCCGAGTCGGTCAACGCGCGCCCGTTGCGCCGCTTCACCCCGAAGTGGGCTTCGGTGCCCACCTCGTAGCGCAGCACGTCCGGTAGCAGCAGGTCGTGCACCCGGGCCGCGTGGGCGGCGGGTTCGGCGACCGCGCCCGCGGCGCCGGCGCCCCGCTCGACGGCGGACCGGATCTCGGCCCCGTACCGCTCCCGGTCCTCGGCGGGCTCGGTCGCGTTGAAGTCGATGTGCTGGTCGGGGTCTTCGAGGTCGAAGAGGGTGTTGAGCAGCGGCGTCGCGCAGCGGTTGATCTGCCGCCAGCCGCCCGCGTCGGTCGCCAGGACCGTCACGCCCCAGAAGCCGATCTCCTGGGCGCCGCCGAGGTCGGCGTCGGGCACCTCAAGGACGATCGCGTGCACGTTGGTGTCGGCGAAGATGTTGCTGGCCCGCGCGGGGTCGAACCCGGCCAGGTCGGGGGCGGTGCCCTGGGCGATCCCGGTCCTGACGGCGGTGACCACCGTGCCCTCGATCCAGAACGGGTCGCCGGCCTGCCCGGCCCAGGCCCGCAGCCCGCCGCTCGGGTCCTCGTCGCCGCCGGCGCCCGCGGCGGGCAGGACGAGTTCGGCCGGCTCACCGGTCACGCCGCGCAGCAGCACCGAACCCTCCGCGTCGCGGTCCCGCGCGGCCTCGCCGTCGAACCGGCGCAGCTCCCAGCGCTGCGTGCCGCGCGTGCTGAAGGGGGCGAAGGTGATGGGGGCGAAGGTGAAGCGGTAGGTGATGTCCTCGACCGCGTCGCCGTCGGTGTCGATCTTGATCTCGTACAGGCTCTCGTCGTCGTGGAAGCCGCCCGTGCCGGAGAGCGGGTTGACGTTGACGACGAAGACGGTGCCGCGCTCGCCCCGGAAGACATAGACGTCACTGATGTCGAGCCGGGGGTCCTGGCGTGCGAGGAGCGAGTCGTGGTGATGACTCATCAGCGATCCTGTTCTGCTTCGAGGGAGGGCGCGTCGGCCAGGCACCGGCGGGCCGCGGTCGCGGTGCAGCGGCTCAATAGGGGGGAACCGCGCGCTGCCTCGTCAGGGAGGGCGAAGAGGGTCAGCATCCGGTCCGGCCCGCCGGGGCCTGCTCTGGACCCTAGGCCGAGGCGACACGCGCGGGCGAGGAACAGAATGCACAGTCAGGGCGGTAACTGGTTGCCCACCGACCGGTGGTTGAAGGACGTACCGGTAACTCGGTACGAGACGAGGCCACGGCCCGTTCGGCGGGCGGGAGTTGGGGGGCTGGGGCGGTCGCAGCGCGGCGCGTAGGGGGTGGAGCACTCAAGGCCCGGCCCCGGGGTGCGCCGGGACCCGGCGTGTGCCGGGGGTGCGGGTGCACCGGGGGTGCGGGTGCGCCGGGGTGCGGGTGCGCCGGGGATGCCGTAACGAGGGGCGCGGTACGGGCGTGTGGGTTCAGCGCGTCCGGGTCACAGCGCCTTGAGCGCCCGCATGGCCAGCCACAACTCGTACTTGGCGCTCGGCGCGTGCAGCAGCGAGCGGCCCAACGCCTCCTCCGCCCTGGTCAGCCGCTTGCGGGCGCCAGGCAGTGAGATGCCGAGCGCGCCGGCGGCCTGCGGCAGCTTCGCGTCGGCCCGCAGCCAGGCGCGTACGGTCTCCGTCCCCGACGGCAGGTTCGCCCGCTCCAGCGGCTGGAGCTGGGCGCGCGCCCAGACGCCGGCCGCCGGCGTGCCGAGCAGGTCCTCCAGCGTGGCCGGCGGCCGGTCGGTGGGCGTGGGCAGGGGGGCGCCACGGAGCTGGAGCGCGAGCCAGGCGGCGGACTGGTCGGCCAGCCGGCCGAGGTCGAGCCCGAGCAACTCGTCGATCAGCCGCACCCGGGCGCCCAGCGTGTTGCGGTGGATCTTCAGATGGCGGCTGGCGGCGCCGCCGAAGGTCAGCCACGAGCCGAGCGTGCCGAGCAACTCCTCGCCGCCGGGATCGGCCCGCCGCGGCGGCACGTAGTGCAGGCAGGGCGCCAGCAACTCCTGGGCCCAGCGCAGCGCTTCCGGAGTGGCCAGCGGCGTCAGGTCGAAGTCCCGTTGGAAGCTGGCCCGCCCACTGGGAGCGGTCCGGGCCACGGCCAGCGCGTGGAACGCCTGCTCGTAGCCGATCGGGGTCTCGCGCAGCGGCACCTCGCCGCTGACCCCGATCAGGCACTCGGGCACCCGCTCGGCGATGGCCCGGTCAAGCCCGCGCACCCCCACCGTCTCGACGGTCGTGCCGGCGCGCCCGCTGCGGCCCGACGCGGGGGACTGGTGCGGGAGTTCGCCGAACATCGCGCGGAAGTCGGTGGCGCAGTTCTCGTCGTCCACCCGGCCCTCGGCCGCGCCGCCCGCCGGTTCGACGGGAGGCCGCGCGGGGGGCGCCACGCCCTGGTCGAGCGCCGCCCTGGCGGCTCC
The DNA here is from genome assembly GCF_014295035.1 of Streptomyces buecherae. Lineage (GTDB taxonomy): Bacteria > Actinomycetota > Actinomycetes > Streptomycetales > Streptomycetaceae > Streptomyces > Streptomyces youssoufiensis. Next base: position 3,181,981 of record NZ_CP060404.1, on the reverse strand, counting down.
GCCCGCCCTGCCCGCCGGCTCCGGCACGGCCGGGACCAGGGCGATCAGATGGGTGGGCCGCACGGGGCAGGGCACGATCCACGCCTTGCCGCGCGCGGCGTGTGCGATCCGGTCGGCGATCTCGTACCGCCGCTGGCCCGGGCACTCGATCACGTAGACGTAGGCGAGCTGGGGCAGCGGTGGCTGCAGGGCGGCGGCGATGCGGTGGGCGGCCGGGACGCTGCCGACCATCAGCAGGTGCAGCACCGCCTCGCGGCCGTGCGCCTCGGCGGCCTCCACCCGCACCCGGTCGCGGTCGGCCTCCTCAAGCCGCCAGCACAGGCCGAGCGTGCGGGCCGCGTCGGCGAGCAGCACCTGCGGGCGCCCGGGCCGCCGCCCCGCCCCGTCGGGGGCGATCAGTACGAGGTACGGGGCCTGCCGGCGCGGACCGGCCTCCGCGTGCGCGCCCCCGGCCCCGGCGGTCAGCGAGACCAGGAACACCGTGCTGCCGGCGTCGGGCTCGGCGCGTTCGCCGGTCGCCGCCGGGACGCTGAGCACCGCCGACGGCGTGCCGCGCCGGTGCAGCCCGGCCACGGCGCCCGTCGCGGCGCGCAGCGCGGGGCTGGGCGGCGGGGCGGGGGTGAGGGCGGGCGTGCCGTCGGCGTCGATCAGCGTGGCGACTCCGCCGGTGCGGTGCGCGAGCCACTCCAGGATCGCCCGGACGGCACCACGCTTGGTCGCGAGGCGCGAGAGGGTCATGACGTCGTCGGCGCGCACGGCGCGGTCGGCCTGCTCGGGCCGGTCGTCGCCGGTCCTGTCGGGCCGGCCGTCGCCGGGCCCGTCGGCCCGCGTCGGCCGCTCGCTCAGGGGCTCGCCCGCCGCCCGCCGCGCCCCCACCTCAGTGCCCAACGCCGCCCGTCCCATGAAGCAGCAGATTAGTGCGTCAAAGCCGGTCGCGGGCGCGAAGGTTGGACTCCACCAACCCCATGTTGCCCGGCTCACCCACGGGCCCCAACCGCCCCGGTACGCCACGCCGAACGGCCCGCGATCCGGCCACCGCCGCGCGGCCCGCGACCCCGGCTGGCCGCTCCGCGCGGGGGCGCTCGGGCCGGGGGCGGCTCCGTTCGGAGTGGCTCCGGCCGAGGGTGGCTGCGGCCGGGGTGGCTGCCGCACGGTCGGCCGTGGCGTGCGGTCGGCGGCGGCGCGGGGGGAGCGGGACGTGACGGAGGGCGGAATCCGGCGCGGGGGAGGGTTCCCGGGGGCCGGCGGGGCGGCATGGGGGTTCGCCTTGCAGCGCGACGGCGCGTGGGCGGATGCGCGCGCCCCCGTCGTGCGCGCCCGGTGAGGCGTCACCGGACGGTCGGGTAGGGGCGCGACGTGGCCGGCGACGGGGTGCCGCGACCGCCCGTTCCAGAGCGTCTGGTCGACCTCAACGGCCCTACGAAAAAACGGAGTTAACCTCTCGGTAACCGTGCGCGACAACGGGATGAATCGCCCTGTTCGGGGCAGAGTGCCCGCCGTACGGGCGGATTGGGCGGCCGGGGTGGGAGTGAGGCACACCGGCGCGGGGGCCGGATCGGCGGCCGTCGGCGGGAGCGGACCGGGGCGCTCCGTGACCGTATGCCAGTTCGGAGAGCCCTGTTCACGCGCCGAGGCGGCCAACAATGCGCCGGGTGCCAGGGGTTGCACCGTCCTGAGCGTTCGTGTTCGATGCGTGCACCGCCAGTTCCGTGAGCCAGAGGGGGAGGAACTCACCGTGACGGCGTGTCTTCCTGTCTGGTCCGCGGTGCGCCGCTGCGTGTCGGCCTCTCGACGCACGGCGCTGTTGCTGTGCGCCCTCGGTGGCTTCCTCGCGCTGGCGAGCGTCCTCGCGGGACAGGCGCACGCCAACGGCTCGCAGGACGGCGGGCGCGAGGCGCGCGCCGACCGGTCGGCGTCGCAGGGCGAGCGGGCGGCGAAGGGCGCGCGGACCACGTCGGCCGGCCCGAACCGAACCGCCACGACGACCGGCAAGGACACGGCGGTTCACGGCGCCCGAGCGGCCGGCAAGGCGAAGGCCAAGGGGAACGCCGGGGCCGCGCCTCATGCCACGGCGACCAGGTCCACGCCCGGGGACCAGCACGGCGGCCGGCAGGCCGCCGGCGACCGCAAGGCCGGCAAGGCCAACGCGCAGCACGGCCCCGGCCAGCCCGACCGGGCCAAGAGCCGGAGTGGGTCCAAGGGCGAAGCCAAGGGCAAGGGCGACAAGAACGCGCACGCACCGGCCAAGAAGGCGCACGCGGCAACGGAGAACGCGCACGCGAAGGCCAAGCAGACGCCGCGCGAGGCCGCACACGCCACGTCCGGTGACAAGGCACCCGGCGGTAAGGGCAAGGCCCACGGCGATGGCCCCGGCAAGGGCCACGGCGGCAAGGGCAAAGGCAAGGGCGAGGCCCACGGCGGCAAGGGCAAGGCCCACGGCGACGGCCCCGGCAAGGCCCACGGCGGCAAGGGCAAGGGCAACGGCCACGGCAAGGGCCGTGGCGGGGACGCCGGGGGCCCCGGCGGTCACGGCGAGAGGCCGGGCGAGGGCGGCCAGGGGCGGCCCGGCGCGGATGTGCCTCCGCCGGCGCGCCTGCTTCCCGCCGCGCCCGACGCGCTCGGCCCGCAGACCGGCCCGCGCACCCCGGACACCCCCGCGCACGCCGGCCCGCGCGTGCCGCACACCCCCGCGAACCCGGAGCCGCCGGGCCACTCCGAGGCGCCGAACCGGCCGCACGAGCCGGGCACCTCGCCCCTGCCGGACCCGTCCGAGCGTCCCGCGCCGTCCGACTGCGCCGGCGACGGCGCGGACTGCGCGCGCCCCGGTCGGGGCGAGGGGCCGGGCCGGGAGCGTTCGGCGGACGCCCCGCCCAGGGGCGCGGGCCCGCTCGCGCGTCACGGCGCCGCGAGCGCCCTCGTCGGCCCGCCGTCCGGCCCGCTCGGCGCGGTCCGTACGGCCCTGGCCACCGCGTCCGCCACCGGCGTCGAGCGACCGCACTCCGACGCGCCGGACTGCGGCACCGAGAACCGGCCGCACGGCGCGCCGGGATGCGGCGGCCACCAGCACGCGCCGCAGGCGCCGTGCGGCTCGCCGGGCCCGATCGGCCCCACCGCGCCAGGTGGGCAGGGCGGTTGCGGCCACGGCGGCGACCAGACCACCAAGCGCGCCCTCGACAAGCACGACCTGCCCGCCACCGCCGCGCTGCACCCGCCGCGCACCGCGGACGGCCGGCCGCGCGACACGGCTTCCCCGCTGCACACGCGCCCGCACGACGTCGTCGAACACCCCGGGTAGCACCGGCGCGCCCACCGGCGCTCCACCGCCACCCTTTCGTTCGAGACAGAGAGCACACACGCCATGTTCAGTCGTGAGCGCATAGCGCCGTTCGCCGGAATGCCGTACGGGCTTCCGCGCCAGTCGCACCCCGCCCAGCCGATCCCCGCCCAGCCGATCCCGGCCCAACCACTGCCCCTCCGCGTCCTCGACCGTGGCCCGGCCCGCCGCGCCGGTGCGGCCCGTGCGGCGGCCCCGCTGGGGGTGGCGGCATGAAGATGACCGACCGGGAGATCATCGAGATCCTGGTGGCGTACGACGCCACCGAGAGCGTGTACGCCGCGGCGCGGATCGTGGGCTGCGACCCCAAGACCGTCCGCCGCTACGTGGCGGCCCGGGACGCCGGACGTCCGGTCACCGGCCCCTCGCGCCGGTCGCGCTTAGCTGACGCCTACGCCGAGAAGATCGAGGAGTGGGTCGACCGCTCCGAGGGTCACATCAGCGCCGTGCGGGCGCACGAGCGCCTGGTGCGGATGGGTTTCACCGGCAGCGAGCGCACCACGCGGCGGGTCGTCGCCGAGACCAAGAGCCGCTGGCAGAGCGGTAGTCGGCGGATCTTCCGGCCCTGGGTCACCGAGCCGGGCCTGTGGCTCCAGTGCGACTGGGGCCCGGGGCCCCTGGTGCCCGGGCCCGACGGCGAGCCCCGGCGCACCGCCCTGTTCTCGGCCTGGCTCGCCTGGTCGCGGTACCGGGTGGTCATCCCCTGCCGGGACCGCACGCTGGGCAGCCTCGTCTGCTGCCTGGACGCCACCCTCACGGCGCTCGGCGGCGCCCCGACGTACCTGCTCACCCGGTTGCGCCAGGAGGGCGGCGCGCGCCACCCGGACGTGGTCGCCGTCGGGCGCCACTACGGCATGAAGGTGCGCACCTGCGTGCCGCACGACCCGGAGGGCGGCGGCACCCAGGCCGGCGTGCGCGTCGCGGCGGCCGACCTGACCCCGACCGACGCGGACCTGCGCGCGGAGTACGCGTCCTTCGCCGAACTCCAAGCGGCCTGCCAGGAGTTCGGGCAGTGGTTCAACGGCCAGGTGCGGCACTGGCAGGGCCAGCGACCGGACGCCGCGCCGGAGGGCGAGGGCGAGCCGGAGGTCGAGCGGCGGCGGGCGCAGGCCCAGGCGGCCACCCCCGCCGAGCGGCTGCTGATCGAGCGCACCCGGCTGCACCCGCTGCCGCCGGCGCCCTGCGTCCTCGGACTCGGCCAGCAGACGACCGTCAGCGAGACGGACACGGTGGTGCACGACGGGACGCGGTACGCCGTACCGGGCTCGCTGACCGGCGCGCAGGTGTGGCTGCGGGCCGCGCGCGGTGAACTGGCCGTCGTCGCCGACCTCGCCGCGCTGGCGCACCGCCCGTCGCACCTGGTCGGTGCCGACGGGTTGACGGAGATCGCCCGCTACCGCACGCCGTCCCGCGGCGCCTCGCGCAACGGGACGCGGTAGCACCCCGCCCCGCACCGGGAGGCGTGGCCGGCCGGGCCCTCGGGGTCCGGCCGGCCAACGGCCCCGTCGACCGGCGTACCGCGCGGGCGCGCGGCGGCCGGTCGACGGGGCGCCTGAGGCGCGTACTAGCCGTTCTCCGCCACGCGGGCCACGCCGACCGGGCAGGAGACGCCCGTGCCGCCGATGCCGCAGTAGCCGGTGGGGTTCTTGTCCAGGTACTGCTGGTGGTAGTCCTCCGCCGGGTAGAACGGGCCGGCGATCAGGATCTCGGTGGTGATGTCGCCGTACCCGGCGTCGGCGAGCACCGCCTGGTACGCGTCGCGGGACTCCAGCGCCGCCGAGACCTGCTCGTCGGAGTGCGCGTAGATCGCCGAGCGGTACTGCGTGCCCACGTCGTTGCCCTGGCGGAAGCCCTGGGTCGGGTCGTGGCCCTCCCAGAAGACCTTCAGCAGCGCCTCGTACGAGGTCTTGGCGGGGTCGAAGACGACGCGCACGACCTCGGTGTGCCCGGTCAGACCGCTGCACACCTCCTCGTAGGTGGGGTTGACCGTCTGGCCGCCCTGGTAGCCGGCGACGGTCGTCCACACGCCCGGGGCCTGCCAGAACTTGCGCTCGGCGCCCCAGAAGCAGCCGAGGCCGAAGTCGGCGACGACCAGGCCCTCCGGATACGGGCCGAGCAGGGAATTGCCCAGCACCGTGTGCCGCTCCGGGACCTCGTACGGCCGCTCGGGACGGCCCTTGAGCGTCTCATCGGCGGACGGGAGCTGGTTCTTGAAACGACTGAACAGCATGGTCTCTCCAGAGGCAGGCGATCGGCCGCTCGTACAACGTCTCGCGGCCCGCGTCCATTCCAGCCCGCGACGGGTCGGTCGCGGGGCGCCACCGCTCGCTCCGGCGCGGCCGGTGGCCGGGAGCGCGGCGCATCGGGCGGTGGTCGGCTACCGCGGCAGCGTCGCCGGCGTGCCGCCCGCGCCCTCCCAGCCCGCGACGGCCGTCGCGCGGTAGCTCGCGTACAGCTCCGCCGGGTCCGGGCCGTACGACCACGGGACGGCGCCGACGTGGCCGTCCACCAGCCGGAGCTGGACGATGGCCTCCGCGTACCGCTCCGCGCGGACCAGGAACCAGATGAGCAGGTGCCGCACGTGCGGGGCCACCGGGTGGTCCGCCGGCGCGTGCAGCAGCGCGTACTGGGCGCCCTCGATGGCACGCGTGACGACCACGCCGCGGTACAGGCCCTGCACCAGGTTGGCCTCCGGGAGGTGCTCGAAGACCGCGAACAGGGGCAGCGCCGGCAGCAGGCTCTTGTCCGGGGCCCCGGCCGCCGCCTGCTGCGCGAAGGCGTCGGCCAGCTCCTTGGAGCCGTGCCACTTCTCGCACCAGTAGTGCAGGGCGGCCAGGTGCGCGCCCATGTGCGCCGGGGCGCGGTCGCGGATCTTGGCCCACAGCTCCTCGAAGTCGGCCTGCCGGTAGCCGAGGCCACGGGCGATGCCCAGCTCGACGAGGTAGGGGACCGGGTCGCCGGGGGCCAGCAGGGCGGCCTCGCCGCAGACCGTACGGGCCTCCTCCAGGATCATCGTGAAGTCCTCGGAGCCGGAGTCCCGCAACGCCTGGCGGACCAGGAACTCCGCGTGCACCGCGGCACCGCCCGGGTCCTTCGGCGCCTCGACCCGCCAGGTGCGCAGCCACACGCCGCCCTGCCCCGGGTTGATCGCCAGCTCGTGCACGGCCGCGCCCGCCAGCGTCTGCACCCGCTGCCAGCGCAGCTCGGACGAGGCGTCGGTGTGCGCGAGCAGCCGCGAGACGGGCCGCCAGTCCTGGGAGCTGGTCACCTCGGCCAGCGTCGCGACCAGCTCCTCGTCGGGCCCCGGCAGCCGCACGTCGAGCCGCTCCACGGGCAGGAAGCCGTACTCACCGGGGTCGGAGAACCGCCGCGCGCCCGACATCGCCTCCTTGCCGCCGCGCCGCCGGCGCAGCATCGGCACGATGACCATGCCGATCATGAGCAGGCCCATGAGGATGAAGAGAAACTCCATGATGCTGTCCCGTGTGCTGTCGTGGGAGCCGCGCCGAAACCGGCACGGCCCGTCAGTCCGCTGCCCCGCCGCCCCACCGTTCCCCGCGCCGCCCGCGCCGCGCCCGCGGGGCCGCGCGCCGGGCGCGGCGCCGGAGCGCGGGCACCGGCGTCGGCCCGTGGCCGGCGTTGGCCCGCGTAACGGCCTTCGCCCTACAGCCTAAGCGCGCCGTTCACGAGGAGGGGCGGCGCGGGCCCGGCGGTGAGCATTACCCTCGGCCCATGACTGACCAGCACCCTCAGCCGCACGCTTCCCAGAGCTTCGAGACGCTCGCCATCCACGCGGGGCAGGCCGCGGACCCGGCCACCGGCGCCGTCGTCCCGCCCATCTACCAGGTCTCCACCTACAAGCAGGACGGGGTGGGCGGGCTGCGCGGTGGCTACGAGTACAGCCGATCCGCCAACCCGACCCGCACCGCGCTGGAGGAGAACCTGGCCGCGCTGGAGGGCGGCAGCCGGGGCCTCGCCTTCGCCTCCGGGCTCGCGGCCGAGGACACGCTCCTGCGCGCCCTGCTCGTGCCCGGCGACCACATCGTCATCCCGAACGACGCGTACGGCGGCACGTTCCGGCTGATCTCCAAGGTCATCGAGCGCTGGGGCGTGCAGTGGTCGGTCGCCGACACCTCCGACCCGGAGGCGGTACGCGCCGAGATCCGCCCGAACACCAAGCTGATCTGGGTCGAGACCCCCACCAACCCGCTGCTCGGCATCACCGACATCGCCGTCATCGCGGACATCGCCCGCACCGCCGGCGTGCGGCTGGTCGTGGACAACACCTTCGCCAGCCCGTACCTCCAGCAGCCGCTGGCCCTCGGCGCCGACATCGTCGTGCACTCGACCACCAAGTACATGGGCGGCCACTCCGACGTCGTGGGCGGCGCGCTCATCACCGCCGACGCCGCGCTGGGCGAGGAGCTGGCCTACCACCAGAACGCCATGGGCGCCGTCGCCGGCCCGTTCGACGCCTGGCTGGTCATGCGGGGCACCAAGACGCTGGCCGTGCGCATGGACCGGCACAGCGCGAACGCGGAGCGGATCGCCGAACTCCTCACCTCGCACCCGAAGGTCGCCCAGGTCTACTACCCGGGTCTGCCCGAGCACCCGGGCCACGAGATCGCCGCCAAGCAGATGCGTAGCTTCGGCGGCATGGTCTCCTTCCGCGCGGCGGGCGGCGAGCAGGCGGCCATCGACATCTGCAACCGGGCGGAGCTGTTCACGCTGGGCGAGTCGCTCGGCGGCGTCGAGTCGCTGATCGAGCACCCGGGTCGGATGACGCACGCGTCGGCGGCCGGCTCCGCCCTTGAGGTGCCGGCCGACCTGATCCGCCTCTCGGTCGGCATCGAGTCCGCCGACGACCTGATCGCGGACCTGAACCAGGCGCTGGGCTAACCGGCCACGCGCGGCGCCGGGCCCGGCCGCCGGGCCGGGCCGGTCCTGGCCGCGCCGGGCTGACCTGGGCCCGGCGCCGCGCCGTACGGCCCCGGCCGGGACGCACCCCCCGGCCAAGCAGGGGCTACCAGCCCCCGAGGGGCGGCGTCGTCGAGCGGGGCGGTGGGGTCCAGGGCTCGGTGAGGGCCGCCCACACCGTGACGGCGAACAGGGCCGCCAGCAGCACGACCCAGGTCGCCAGGTGGACGGCCCGGCGCCGGCGCAGCGCCCGCCGACCTCGGGCGGCGGCCCGGTCGGCCAGGTCCCACGGAAGCGCCGGCCGTGGCCGCGCCTCCAGCATCTGCCGCACCTCGTCCTCCCTGCGGTCCCAGCCGCTCACGGCCCCCGCCCCTCGGCCGCGCGGCTGCCGGGGGCCGCGCCGGCGCGCTGGTCGCGGGGGCGGTCGCGGTCCGGGTCACGGTCCCGGTCGTGGTCCGGGTCGCGCAGGACCGCGACGGCCCGGGCGCACACGGCGCGCACCCGGTCGGGCGATAGACCCAGCGTGGCCGCGGTCACCTCCTCGGCCACCCCCTCATGCAGGCGCAACACCAGCACCAACCGTTCCCGCGGCGTCAGCGCCGCCAGCGGGCCGTGTCCGGGCGGACCCGGACGGCGGTGCCGCCAGGCCGAGTGCGCGAAGCGGGCGGCGAGTTCCTGCCGGGTGCGCTCGTACGGGTCCTCGCCGCGCAACTGGTCCCAGCGCGCGTACGTGCCCGCCAACGCGGCCGTGAGCAGCCGCTCGGCAGCGACGCACCGCTGCGGGGGCTCGGCCGTGAGCAGGGTCGCGACATGCAGCAGTCGGCCGCCCGCGCCCGCGACGAACGCCGCGAACTCCCGGGCCCGGCGTTCGTCCCTCGCTGCTCGCCGTCTCCCCACCGTGCCTCCCGTGTTCGCGAGAACACGACCCCTTCAGGACACGCCAGCGGGCCCGCCCGGTCAAGGGTCCGGCGGCCGGCTCGTGAGGACGGCCTCGGAGCGCGCCCGGGGGCGGCGGGGCGTACGGCGGCGTCGGCGCGAGCCCGCGCCATCCGCCGCGACCGGCCGGCGCGAGCCGCTGTGCGGTGGTGGCGGGGCGGCGGTGTGGGCGACGTCTCGTCGCGGATTGCTCACATCGTGAGATGCCGGCCAACGGCCGTGCGTGGAATGACACCATGGCATATGCCAAAGGCATAGGTGCAGCGTACGAAGCGCGCGCCGACAGCCCCACGGCCGCCACACTCAGGCGCATCGCACGCCCCGCACGGCGGCCCGCCGAGCCCCACGCGGCGCCGGACCAGGACCGCTGACCGCGGACCGCGCCGCCGAGCGCCCCGCCGCGTGCCGCGCGTCGCGGGCCGCCGCGCCGAGCCGCCCGGCGGTGGCGTCCGACCGCGCCGGCGACGCGCGGTCGGCGGACGGCGCCGCGCCGGTCGCGGTGCCCGAACGGGCAGGCGGCGCACGGCGTGACGGGCAGGCGGGCGCGCGGTACGGCCAGGAGTGCGGGCAGGCGCGTAGGCGCGGTGGGGGAGCGCGGCGTGGGCGCGCGGGCCAGGGCGGGAGCCGTGGTGACGCTGGCGCGGGAGCGGCCCTGGTCGGCGCGGAGACGGGGCGCGGAGCGGAGGAGGCCGGATGGCGGCCCCTCCGGTGGGGGTGCCGACGCACGCCGTACGGCCCTCGGGGTGAGGCGGGCCGCAAGCCGCGGACGCGAGGTCAGAGCGTCGGTCGTTCCAAGCCCCGGTACGGGCCGGGATAAGCGCCGGTCAGGAGGGTGTTGCCAACTGCGGTGCGCCGTGGATCACCGAGAGCGCGGCATTGAAACGGGTCAACAACGTGCAGAACTGGTCGCGTTCGTCCGCCGTCCAGTCCTCGGTGGCGATGGCCATCAGTTCGCGGCGGGACGAGCGCACCTCCTCCAGGCGGGCCTTGCCGCGCGGGGAGAGTTGCAGGACGACGGCGCGGCCGTCCTCGGGGTGCGAGGTGCGCTTGACCATGCCGGTGTCCACGAGGGGCGCGACTTGCCGGGTCACGGTGGACGAGTCGATGCCCATGCTCAGCGCGAGCTTCTTGACGCCCATCTCTCCTTCCTGGTCAAGCCGGTTGAGTAGGAGGTAGGCGGCGCGGTCCATCGAGTTGCGGGCCTGTCCGACGCCGCCGAGACGGGTCTGCTCCGCGCGTCGGGCGAAGACCGCCACCTGGTGTTGGAGAGAGTCGAGGACGCCGGTCTCCTCCGGCGCCGGCCCGGGGGTCGTCCCCCGGGCCGTAGTCGCAGTCGTCATGTCCGAATGGGTGGGCATGGCCTGGGGCTCACTTCGTGCGGTGGTCTGAAGGATGGGGGACAGAGTACGCGGCCCCGGCGCCCGCCGTACCTGCCCTGCGTCAAGCAGTGCGAAGCGGGCCCACCACGCCGGGTGGGGCGGGCCGGCGCCGGCGGGATCGGGCCGACGCTGCGACACTGGGCACCATGGCTGCACGCGTTGACGACGGGGCTGACCCCGTGGACCCGGGGGACGGCGACGACGGCGCGCGGGAGGCTGCCGGCGCGGTGACGCTGGAGGCCGTGCGCGCCGCGCAACAGACGCTGTCCGGCGTCGCCCGGGTCACCGCGCTGGAGGGCAGCCGGTTCCTGACCGACCTCCTTGCCGCACCGGCGCACCTGAAGTGCGAGAACCTCCAACGCACCGGCTCCTTCAAGGTGCGCGGCGGATACGTGCGCATCGCCGGCCTCTCGGCGGCCGAGCGGTCCGCCGGCGTGGTCGCGGCCAGCGCCGGCAACCACGCGCAGGGCGTCGCGCTCGCGGCGTCGCTGCTCGGCGTGCGCTCGACCGTGTTCATGCCGGAGGGCGCGCCCCTGCCCAAGGTCGCGGCGACCCGGGACTACGGCGCCGAGGTGCGGATGTGCGGCGACGTGGTGGACGAGACGCTGCGCGCGGCCCAGGAGTACGCCCGCGAGAGCGGCGCGGTGTTCATCCACCCCTTCGACCACCCCGACATCATCGCCGGCCAGGGCACGGTGGGCCTGGAGATCCTGGAACAGTGCCCCGAGGTGCGCACCATCGTCGTGGGCATGGGGGGCGGCGGGCTCGCGGCGGGCATCGCCGTCGCGGTGAAGGCGCTGCGGCCCGACGTGCGGGTGGTGGGCGTCCAGGCGGCGGGCTCCGCCGCGTTCCCGCCCTCGCTCGCGGCCGGGCACCCGGTCGCGCTGGACGCGCCCACCACCATGGCCGACGGCATCAAGGTCGGCCGCCCCGGCGACCTGACGCTGCGTATCGTCAGCGAACTCGTCGACGAGATCCGTACGGTGACCGAGGACGAGCTCTCCAGCGCCCTGCTGCTGTGCCTGGAGCGGGCGAAGCTCGTGGTGGAGCCGGCGGGCGCGAGTTCCGTCGCCGCCCTGCTCGCCGATCCGGGGGCCTTCGACGGGCCGGTGGTCGCGGTCCTGTCCGGCGGCAACGTGGACCCGCTGCTCATGCAGCGGATCCTGCGCCACGGCATGGCCGCCGCCGGCCGCTACCTCTCGCTGCGGCTGCGGCTCACCGACCACCCGGGCGCCCTCGCCTCGCTCCTGCGCGTGTTGTCAGAGGCGGACGCCAACGTGCTGGACGTGAGCCACGCCCGCACCAACCCGCGGCTCGGACTCACCGAGGTGGAGGTGGAGTTGCACCTGGAGACGAAGGGCCCGGGCCACTGCGCCGAGGTCGCCACCGCGCTGCGCGCCGCGGGCTACACGATCACGCCGTAACCGGTACGCCCGGCCACGGCGCACCGCCGCCCGCCGCGCACCGCCGCCCGCCGCGCACCGCCGTCCGCCGCGCGCGGACGTTTCGTACGGTCGGGATCTCCCGTACGGCCGGCAATTTCGTACGGCGGGTGGTTTCGTACGACCAGGCGTTCCGCGCGACCGGTGGGCCCGCGCGACCGGTGGGCCCGCGTGACCGGTGGGCCCGGGCGGCGGGTGGCCGGGGGTGCGGTGGGTCTCCGGGGGGCGTAGGGGGTGGGTGGGGTGTGAGGTGTGGCGTGGGATGGGCACTCGACCGGCGTGGCCGTCGAGGTGCCGTGGCGGGTCGGGGGCGTCGCCGGCGTGGAGCGGGGGCGGGGGTCCGTCCGAGGGGCGGTGGGGCCCGCCGGCGCGCTCTGGCGTGCGGGGGCGGGGCGGCGGACGTACCGTGGACCTTCGGACGCGATACTGTCGCAAGTCTTGACGCGATATAACGTGTCTCACTATAACGGTGAGCACTCGACCCTCCTCGGGCAGCGGGCGGGCGAGTGCCATGGTCCGGCCCCGTGGACCGGACGGTCCGAGGTGCGGCTGTCGCCCATCGCGCCCCCCGCCCCCGCCCCCACGTCCCATCGCAGTCACCGATCAAAGAACCAGCCACCCTGGGAGAACCTCATGCCAGGCGCCATCTACGCCGAAGGTCTGGTCAAGACCTTCGGCAAGGTAAGGGCTCTGGACGGCGTCGACCTCGACGTCCCCGAAGGAACCGTGCTCGGCCTGCTCGGCCCGAACGGCGCGGGGAAGACCACCGCCGTCCGCGTGCTCACCACCCTGCTGCGGCCGGACAGCGGCAGGGCCGTCGTCGCGGGCATCGACGTGCTCAAGCACCCCAACGACGTACGGCACGTCATCGGCCTCTCCGGCCAGTTCGCCGCGGTCGACGAGTACCTGACGGGTCGTGAGAACCTGCAGATGGTCGGCCAGCTCTACCAGTTGAGCTCGCGCGACGCGAAGGCGCGGGCGGCCGAGCTGTTGGAGCGCTTCAACCTCACCGAGGCCGGCGACCGCACCGCCAAGACGTACTCGGGCGGCATGCGGCGGCGGCTCGACCTCGCGGCGGCCCTGGTCGTCAGCCCGCCCGTGATGTTCATGGACGAGCCGACCACCGGCCTCGACCCGCGCAACCGGCAGGCGCTGTGGGGGATCATGCAGGAACTGGTGGCCGGCGGCACCACGTTGCTGCTGACCACGCAGTACCTGGAGGAGGCCGACCAACTCGCGCACGACATCTGCGTCGTCGACCACGGCCGGGTCATCGCGCGCGGCACCTCCGACCAGCTCAAGGCGCAGACCGGCGGCGAACGGGTCGAGGTCGTCGTGCACGACCGGGACCACCTCGGCACGGCCACCGAGGTGCTGCGCGGCTTCGGCAAGGGCGGCACCAGCGTCGAGAGCCACACCCGCAAGGTCACCGTCCCGGTGACCGGCGGCGCCAAGCTGCTGGCCGAGGTGATCCGCGAGCTGGACGCCCGCGGCATCGAGATAGACGACATCGGCCTGCGCCGCCCCACCCTGGACGACGTGTTCATCTCCCTCACCGGGCACGCGGCCGAGCGGGAGGCGGAGTCGGACGGCGACCCCGAACCGGCCGGCGGCCCGGGCACGACCACGAGCGACGGGGAGGTCGCGAAGTGAGCACCACGAGCACCAGCACGGCCCGCCGGGCAGTGCCCCCACCAGCCCACGGCGGCCTCGTCCAGGCGGCGCGCGACTCCCTGGTCATCGCCAAGCGCAACCTGATCCGGATGACCCGGATTCCCGAGATCGTCCTCTTCGGCCTCATCCAGCCGATCATGTTCGTGGTGCTGTTCGCGTACGTCTTCGGCGGCGCCATCCCGGTCCCCGGAGAGCCCGGCAACGACGCCGCCGACTACCGCGAGTACCTGATGGCGGGCATCTTCGCGCAGACGGTGACGTTCGCCACGGCGGGCGCGGGCGCCGGCATCGCGGAGGACATGCACAAGGGGCTCGTGGACCGGTTCCGCTCGCTGCCGATGTCGCGCGGCGCGGTTCTGACCGGCCGCACCCTCGCCGACCTCGTACAGACCACGCTCACCGTGGTGGTGCTGGTCATCGTCGCGCTGATCATCGGCTGGCGGGCGCACGAGGGCATCCCGAAGGCCGTCGGCGCGATCGCGCTGCTGCTGCTGTTGGGGTACGCCTTCTCGTGGATCGGCGCCCTGATCGGACTGTCCGTGCGGACCCCGGAGGCGGCCACCTCCGGCGGCCTGATCTGGTTCTTTCCGCTGACGTTCATCTCGAACGCGTTCGTGCCCACCGGGAACATGCCGACGTTCCTGCAGCACGTGGCGGACTGGAACCCGTTCAGCGCCACCGTGCTCGCCTGCCGCCAACTGTTCGGCAACCCGGACGGGCTGCCCTCGGATGCCTGGCCGATGGAGCACCCGGTGCTCGCCTCGGTCCTGTGGTCGGTCGTGATCATCGCGCTCTTCCGCACCCTGGCGGTCCGCAAGTACCGCTCGGCCGCCACCTGACCCCGCCCGTGTCCGGGCGTCGCGACCGGGCCGTGAACGACCGAACCCCCGACGCCGTGCGTCGGGGGTTTCGTCGTCGGGGCTGCCGCGGGCGGCGGCTCGAACACGTTGGGCCCGCGGCGCTCGTGTGGTCCCCGGGGCCCGGTCGGGTACTACCGGCGCGCGGGCCCGTCGCGGTGGCTCAGCCCTGGTAGGGCTTGGCCGCGAGGATCTTCACGGACGCGGTGCGACCGTTGGGCAACTCGTACTGCGCCTCGTCGCCCACCTTCTTGCCGGTCACGCCCTTGCCGAGGGGGGACTGCGGGGAGTACGTCTCGATGTCCGCGCTCGCGTACTCGCGGGAGGCCATCAGGAAGGTCAGCGTGTCGTCGGGGTCGCCGTCGAACGCGATGGTGACGACCATGCCGGGCTCCACCACGCCGTCGTCCGCGGGGGCCTCTCCGACCTTCGCGTGCTGCAGGAGCTGCGTGAGCTGGCGTACGCGGAGCTCCTGCTTGCCCTGCTCTTCCTTGGCGGCGTGGTAGCCACCGTTCTCCCGCAGGTCACCCTCTTCACGGGCGGCCTCGATCTTCTTCGCGATCTCGACACGTGCGGGACCCGACAGGTACTCCAGCTCGGCCTTGAGCTGGTTGTACGCCTCCTGGGTCAGCCAGGTGACGTTGTCGCTGGTCTGGGTCACAGGTGCTCCTCGTCGGTGCTGGGGGAATACAAATGAACGCCCTCCTTCAAAGGGTGCGCCTTCAAAGGTGGGCGAAACCACGAGCCTAACAATTCCGCGCGGAAACGGGGAGGAGGGAAGGGTCTGAACGCGTAGGAAACACGTCAGAACGGGGGCGGACCGGGGTGACAGTGGCCGGCCGACCCGCTACCGGACCCGCTCCACGGCCCCACGGCGCCCCCTCGGCGATCCCTGGGCCCCGCTGGGCCGAAGCGACGGCTCCGACGGCCCCCGCGAACCCACCCGGCGCCCGCCCCGGCCGACTACGGGCCGTACGGCGCCGACGCGGAGCCCGGGCCGCGTGTGCCCCGCGTGCCCCGCGGACGAGGCGGCCGGCGAGCCCGCCGTAGCGCGCGGGCGCGCGGTCAGCCGTCGGACGCCTTGCACTCGACCACCGTGGCCGTGGTCGCCCGCTTCGTCGTACGCACCGTGACCACCTCGTCCACCTGCTTCTGCCGCTGGTCGAACGTGAAGTCCTTGCGGCCGACCTCGGAGCCGTCCTCGGCCTGCGAGCGCACGGTGCACACGCCCGTGCTGTCCCGGTCCTTGCGCACCTCAAGGTGCACCTCGATGGCGTTCTCCGAGACCGCCTTGAAGGCGATAACCCGTCCGCTGACCTTCTGCTCGGCGACGTAACTGAACCCCGCCCAGGCCACCACGCCCAGCAGGCCGGCCCCGAGCACGGCGCCGATGATCTTCAGCTTGCGATCCGCGCGCTCGTCAGCGGAGCGTCCGTAGCGCTCGTCCGGCCGGGCGTCGCGCACCGTCGCCATGATCATTCCTCCTGGTCAGCTCGCTGGTTGAAAACTCGGAATTATTCCAGCCCAGCTTGGGTCACTATAGGAGGCGTCTTCTTTGACCAAGGACTGAGGATCGAGTCTTGACTGAGCAGCTACGACTGATGGCCGTTCACGCTCACCCCGACGACGAGTCGAGCAAGGGTGCGGCCACCATGGCCAAGTACGTGTCCGAGGGGGTGGACGTGCTGGTCGCCACCTGCACTGGTGGTGAGCGAGGCTCCATCCTCAACCCGAAACTCCAGGGCGACCCCTACATCGAGGCGAACATCCACGAGGTGCGCGCCAAGGAGATGGACGAGGCCCGCGAGATCCTGGGCGTCAAGCAGGAGTGGCTGGGCTTCGTCGACTCCGGGCTGCCCGAGGGCGACCCGCTGCCGCCGCTGCCCGAGGGGTGCTTCGCGGTGCAGGACGTCGACGAGGCGGCCGGCGCGCTGGTGAAGCTCATCCGCTCGTTCAAGCCGCAGGTGATCACCACCTACGACGAGAACGGCGGGTACCCGCACCCGGACCACATCATGACCCACAAGATCAGCATGGTGGCGTTCGACGCCGCGGGCGACCCCTCCAGGTACCCGGAGGCCGGCGAGCCCTGGCAGCCGCTGAAGCTCTACTACAACCAGGGCTTCAACCGCCCGCGCACCGTCGCGCTGCACGAGGCGCTCCTCGAACGCGGCCTGGAGTCGCCGTACGGGGAGTGGCTGGAGCGCTGGAAGGAGTTCCAGAAGCGCGAGCGCGAGCTGACCACCTACGTGCCCTGCGGCGAGTTCTTCGAGATCCGCGACAAGGCACTGATCGCGCACCGCACCCAGATCGACCCCGACGGCGGCTGGTTCCGGGTCCCGATGGAGATCCAGAAGGAGGTCTGGCCCACGGAGGAGTACGAGCTGGCGAAGTCGCTAGTGGCGACATCCCTCCCCGAGGACGACCTCTTCGCGGGCATCCGCAACAATTGACACCATGATGACCGCGACTAGCACCCTCGCCCTGACCCACGCGTCTCCGGTGTTCGAGCTCGCCAAGGAAGTGGATGACAACAAGGTCACCCCTGGCGTCCTCGGCTTCATCGTCTTCGCGGTCATCGGCGTCGCCGTGTGGATGCTCATGAAGAGTATGAACAAGCACATGAAGAAGGTCGACTTCGAAGAAGCGCCTTCCGCCGAAGATCAAGGCTCTGACCAGCGCGAAAGCGCGGCAACGGGTCGATAGCGGGCCCACGGTGAGCGCGCCGCCCCCGTGGGGAACCCCGTTCCCCCGGCGGTAACCCGGGCGCGCTCACCCGTGATCGGCTCCCATCCCGCGCCCATCGCGCCCCGTGCGCGGCCTCCCGGGCGGCGGCCCACGCGCGGCGCCTCGTCCGCGCCCACCGTCGTTGGCTACGGCTACGGCTACGCGGCGCTCGGCTGTATGCGGCGCGGGAGCACGGCCATGACCTCTCGGGCGTACCGGCTCGGCACCATGCCCAGCCGCCACGCCTGCCACCCGCTCTCCGGCTCCACGCCCCGCTCCAGGACCAGGGCGAACGCCTCGGCGTAGTCCTCAAGCGAGGGATCGCAGGCCCAGTCCGCCGCCCGCAGCTCCCTCAGCAGCCCGGCCAGCTCCTCCTGCGCGACGGCCACCCCGACCACCGAGCCGCCCGCCGAGGCGAACGGCAGCAGCGTGCAGCGCAGGAACCTCGCCCAGCTCTCCCCGCGCCGGTCCCCGTACCCCTGGAACAGCCGCGCCGCCTCGTCCGTCAGCTCCAGGGCCTGCCGTGCCTTGCCGTTGCCGGCGTCGATCACCGCGAGCTCCACGCACGACCACGCCTCACCGTGCGGCACACCCACCCGGCGGAAGTCCTGGCGGGCGTCCTGGAGGAGCTGGCGGGCGAACCCGCTGTTGCGCAGCGAGCCGGTCTGCGCGGCGCGCAGGTCGCGGGTGACCCGCGCCGAGTGGTGCCGGGCACACGCAAGGCCGTACACGTCGCGCATCCGGCTGAACATGTTCCTGGCCCGCTCCAGGTCGCGCAGCGCCGCGTCGTGGTCGCCGCGCTCCTCAAGGGCCTGGCCCAGGTAGTACAGGGTCCACGCCTCGCCCCGCGCGTCCTCGCTCTCCCGGTGCCGGGCCAGGGCCTGACGGAGCTGGTCGACGGCGGCCCCGGGGTCGTGGTCGACCAGCCGGGCCCTGGCGAGCTGGGTGAGCGCCCACGCCTCGCCCCGGGCGTCGCGGGTGCGCCCGTACGCGGCGAGGGCGTCCCGCAGCTCGCGCTCGGCGTCCGCGACGCCGCCCATCCGCAGGAAGACCTGGCCGAGTTGGAAGTGGGCCCACGCCTGGCCGTGCACGCTCTCCCCCTCGCGGTGCAGCTCAAGCGCCTCGCGCAGGAGTTCGTGGGCCCGGGCCAGGCGGGCCCGGTCGCGCTCGACCGCCGCGAGGGCGTGCAGCGTCCACGCGCGGTCCGCGCGCAACTCCTCACCCGCCTGGAGCTCCAGCGCCTCGTGCAGCTTCGCCGCCGCCTCCGGCAGGTTGCCCTGCTGTTGCAGGGTGATGCCCAGGTCGCGCAGCGCGCGGGCGGCGCCGGCCGGGTGGTGCGCCTCGAAGTAGAGGTTGACCACCGAGGACAGCGTCGTACGCGCCTTGTCCAACTCGCCCAACTGCCGCGCGGCCACACCCGTACGCCACTGCACGGACCGCACGAGCAGGCCCTGGTTGGCCGCGTTCGACAGCTCGCTCAGCTCGCCGAGCCGGTACAGGTCGCCGCGCAGCAGGCAGTAGTCGCACAGCGCGCCCAACAGGTGCAGCACCGCCGCCTGGTCCACGCCCTCGTCGATCTGCCGCAGCGCGGCCGTGATCGAGCTGGACTCGTCGTCCAACCAGCGCAGCGCGGCGTCCAACGACCGGAAGCCGTGCCCCGCCGCGGCCCCCGTGGTGAAGGCGTGGTCGGCGCGGGTGGAGGTGTTGCCGTCGACCAGGCGGATCACCGAGTCGGCCAGCTCCGCGTAGCTGCGGATCAACCGCTCCTGCGCGGCGCTACGGTCGGCCGGCTCCTCCTCCGCGAGCAGCCGCGCGTGGGCGAAGGCGCGCACCTGGTCGTGCAGGCGGTAGCGGCTGCCGCGGGTGTACTGGATGAGCCCGGCCCGGCCCAGGGCCTCCAGGTGCCGGCCCGCCGTGCGGTCGTCGGCCCCGAGCAGCGCCGCCGCGGCGGCCGTGCCCAGGCTCGCCCGGCCGGCCAGCGCCAGCCGGCGCAGCAGCCGGCGGGCGTCGTCCGCCTGGTCGGCGTACCGCAGGCGCAGCACGCGCTCCACGGGGCCCGACCTCTCGGGGCCCGGCGGCTCGGAGCCCGGCGGCTCGGAGCCCGACCTCTCCGGGCCCGACGGCTCGGCCGCGGTCAGCTCGCTGACGAGCGCGTCGGGGGTACGTGAGGCCAGGGCCGAGCCCGCGATGGACAGGGCGAGCGGGAGCCCTGCGCACAGCTCCGTCAGGCGGTCCGAGGCCAGCGCGTCATACGGGTCGGCGCCGCTGTCGGACCCGGCGCCGGCCGCCTGCTCGGCCGCGGCCCGCAGCAACTCCTCGGCCGCCGCCGTCTCCAACGGCCCCACGGGGAGCCGGTGCACCCAGGCCGGCACGTCGGACGGGAGATCGAGCGGGGTCCGCGAGGTGACGAGGACCAGGCTGTCGGAGCGCTCGGGGATGAGCGTGCGCACCTGCTCGGCGTCGGACGCGTCGTCCAGGACGATGGTGACCGGGACGGCGGTCAGGTGCTGCTGGTACAGCTCCGTCAGCCGCTTCAGGTGCTGCTCGTGGGTGGGCCGCTCGCGGAAGAGGAGCTGATCGCGGGGCGCGCCGAGGCGGTTGAGCAGGTGCAGCAGGGCGTCCCGGGTGGCCAGCGGCGGCACGCTCGCCGCACCGGAGGCCGTGGCGCTGCCGCCGCGCAGGTCCACCACGCACGCGCCGCGGAACTGGTCGCGCAACTGGTGCACGGCCTGCACGGCCAGCGCCGTGCGGCCCGAGCCGGGCGGGCCGTCCAGCAGCACCACGGTCGGCCTGGTCTCCGTGCTCGCCCGGGCCTGGTGGACCCACTGCGCGATCTGGGTGAGCTGCGCCCGGCGCCCGACGAACACGCCGCTGGTCTTCGGCAGGTGCTGGAAGGACTGCTCCAGCACGCTGCGCCGACGGGCCGCCGCGCTGCGGTCGGCGCCCCGCAGTTGAGGGGCCCGCGCCCCCGAGGCGAGCGGCGTGGTGGCCTGCCGGCGGGCCGTGCCGTTCGCGCCGCCGTGGCCGTTGCCGCGCGCCACGGCGGTCGTCATGCGGTGTTGGTCGAGGAAGGGGCGGATGCCCCGCACCTCGAGCGCCGTCAGCCACTGGAGCCGCAGTTGCTCGGGCCCGCCCGGCTGGCTGTGCAGCGCGGCACGGCGGTGCGACGCGGGCCAGTGCCCGGCGGTCAGCTTGACGACGGTGGCCGCGGAGCCGGCCGCCGCCACGGAGAGCCCCACGCTCAGGGCGGCCCCGGCCGACGCGCCGTACCCGAGGTCGGCGCCGAAGGCGGTCGCCGCGGCCACCACCGTCACCAGGGCCGGAGTGCCCAGGTTCCGCCGCGAGAGCCGGGCCGCCAGCGGGATCTGATCGCCCGTCGCGTCGTCCAGCGCGCGCAGATAGGCGGCGTACTCCTCTCCCGCGGCCGACGCGATGTCCTCCATCGCGGACTTGGCCCGGCTGAGCAGCGCGCTGCCGTCCGTCCTGCCACCCGAACGACGCACCTCCTCCTCCACCGCGCGGGCGAGCAGTCGTTCGGCCTCGGTCCGATGGCTGGGCCGCAGAACGGCCTGTGAGTTCGGCATGCGTTCCCCCTTGTGAAGCGTTCGCGCGCTCCCTCGTGCCGTAACCGATGACGTGTCGTGTTCCACGACCGGTTCCTGGCGATCTTCCCCGTACGACATCGCGCGCCACCCACCACGGCGGGCGCGGCGGATGTGCCCAGTGTTCCGTGCCTTTTCCGAATGCGGCAGGGCTGTGGATAACTGCTGGGCGGGGACCTGTGGATAACTCTCAGCCGGAGCGAATTCAGGGGATGATGGACTCATGTCGACCGCTCGATCCGCCGGGTGCACGGTGGCCCGCTCATCGAGAAGAAGTCCGAGCGACGTCCTGTCAAAGGGGCGCCCGCCCGACCGAAGGTGACGGACTGGCACGTCGCGGTTGAACTCGTCACCGTGGGGTCGCGCCACCGCGATGCCCGTAAGAATCGACACGAACACAACAAGTGAGCAACTTCTTGCGGATCTCGGGCGCGTGGCGAGTGCAGCCTGATAAGCAGATGGGCTCAGGGGGCTTACCGCGCGAGGCTCCCTTCGTGTGCCCTGCCTAGGAGGACCTGGCCGTATGCCCCGTCAGCAGCAGACCGTCTCGTTCGCTTCAAGTGACGACCTCGGGCTCAACCGGTTGAAGGCTGTTCTCGGCGGCTGGCGCACCTCGTTGATCGACATGGGCGGTCGCAACCGGCTTCTCAATTTCCGCCACACCAGGACGGCAACGCTTGAGCTGACTGCCCCTTCGGCCTCGGAACTGCTGAAGGGCCTCGTGCGGGGATGGCGTTTCGCCGCGGTTACCGCGGGCCCAGAGGACGAGAGCGTGGAGCCCGCCCTCGACGTACGCACAGAGCCTGGCCTGGTGACGCAGAAGACCACGCAGCGGGCGCTCGATTCCTCCCTGTACCAGCTCCGCCAGAAGTCGACCCAGACGTTCAACGACTACGGCCTGTGGGTCCTCTGGCTGGGCGTCGGCATGCTCGACTGGCGGGAGGAGGGCGCGCACGAGAGCAGCTCGGCCCCGCTGCTCCTCGTCCCTGTCGAACTGCGCAGGGACCGCGACCGGCGCTACCGCCTGCATCCGGCCGACAATCAGGACCCCATGCACAACCCGGCCCTGGCCGTGAAGCTCGAACGGCTCGGCATCGACTGGAGTCCCGTCGCGGACACGGACGTCTCCGACGCGGCCGGGGCCATCGCCGCGGCCCGCACGGTGGCGGCTCAGCAGAAGGGCTGGTCCGTCGAAGAGCGGGTGGTCCTCGGCCTCTTCGCCTCCCACCGCGAGGCCATGTACCAGGACCTCAGGCAGAACGAGGACCGCATTCTCGGCAGCGAGCTGGTCAGGGCCATCGCCCTCGGCCCGGACTCCGGCCTGCCGGACGACGTCATCGGCTTCGTCCCCCCGGACCTCGACCGCATCGACGAGCTCCAGTCGCCGGAGCAGACCCCCCTCGTGCTGGACGCGGACGCCTCACAGCGCCAGTGCATCGGCGCAGCTCTTGCCGGACGGTCCTTCGTGATGAGCGGCCCGCCCGGCACGGGCAAGAGCCAGACCATCACCAACATGATCGCCGCCCTGATGCACGCGGGGCGCACCGTGCTGTTCGTCAGTGAGAAGGCGGCGGCGCTCGATGTCGTACGGAACCGGCTCCGCGGTGTCGGACTCGGCGACTTCGTCATGGCGCTGCACAGCGGCGACACCAGCAAGAAGGCCGTCGCCACGGAGCTGAACCGGGTCCTCACCACCGAGGCCCGGGTCACCGGAGCCGCGGCGCACGAACTGGAGCGGGCCCGCAAGCTGCGGAAGGAGCTGTCCGCCTACGCCGCGGCGATGAACGTGAGCAGGGAGCCCCTGGAGCGCACGCTGCACGATGTCCTGGGCCGCCTGCTCCAACTTGAGCGGGCGGAGACGCCGGCGCTGCCGCTGGCCGCGCGGAACTCGAGGACGATCGGCGAGCTGAGCGCCGGAGCGCTCCAGGAGGCCATCGCGGCCGCCCGGACGGTCAGCCGTGCGTGGCGTCCCGCTATCGAGGGGGAGTCCTTCGCCTGGCGCGGGCTGATCGGTTCCGCACCGCAACAGGTGCTGTCCGAAGCCGACGACGCGCTCGCCGCCATCCGGAGCGTGTCCGCACGCCGCCCCTTCGCCGCCACGCAGGAGGAGCCCGGCTCGGTCCGCGAGCTCCAGCAGACCGTACGCTCCCTCCGCTCGCACCTCCCGGAGCCGGGCGCCCCGCGGGACGCCGCCCTGCCGGAGGACGTCTCCGGGCCCCCGACGCAGCTCGCCGACCTCTTCGGTCTCCCGTACGACCACACCCCGAAGGCCGCGTTCGCGCGGTGCGAGCTCGCCGACCTGACACAGGTCACCCACCGCCCGCCTCGCGCATGGTTCGACGTCGACGGGCTCCGCGGGGCGCACGCGGCGGCCGAGGAGCTGCGCACGGCCCTGGCGGCGGAGGCGGAGGCACGGGCCGCCGCCGATGACCTCTTCACCGAACAGGTCCTGACCTCGGAGGAACTGCCCGAGCTGGTGGACCGCTTCGCGGCGCACAGCGGTCTGTTCGCCCGCTTCTCGGCCCAGCACAAGGCAGACCGCAAGGCAGCCGCCGCCCTCACACGCTCCGGAACGTGGGACAAGGAGGTATCCGGCCGCCTCCACCAGGCCCTGGCCTGGCAGCAGGCGAGCGCCGAGGTGCGGCGCCGCGCCGACGGGCACGCCGACCTGCTGGGCCGGTACGGCCCGCGTACTCAGGACGACCTGGCAGCACTCGACGGGGCGCTGGCCACGGCGGACAGCATCGCTCGGCTGGCCCTTGGCGCGACGGACCAGGGCCTGCTGGCCGACCGTCTGGCCGACGACGCGGACCCGGACCCGCTGCCCGCCGTGCTGGCCGACAACGTACGCCGCTCGCTCAGCGACTGGTGCACGGCCGCCGAAGACCGGGCGGAGCGCTGGTCCGCCGCCGCGACCGCTCTGCTCGACCTGTTCGACGCGCCTCGCAAGGCCCAGCTCTCGGCCTCCCTGCTGGGCGCCTTCGACCAGGCGCGGCAGGTGCTCGACACCCTGCTCGGCGACCCGCACGGCCCGCAGGAGTGGCAGGCGTATCACGACGGGCTCTCGACCCTGGCCCGCCACGGCGCGGACGCGCTCGTGGCCGGTGCCGCCGAGCGCGACCTTGATCCGCGGCACCTTCCCGACGTGGTCGAACAGGCATTCCTGCGGTCCTGGGCCGATAACGTCCTCGCCACCGACACCCGGCTTCGCACCACCCGCTCCGGGGACCTCGACGCACGCGTCGTCGAGTTCAAGGAAGCCGACCGGAAGCTGATCGAGGCGGCGGGCCGTGCGGTGATCGAGGCGTGCAACAAGCGCCGCCCACGCAACCACGCCGCCGGAGCCGGTGCCGTCATCAAGAAGGAGGCGGAGAAGAAGACCCGCCACTTGCCGGTGCGCGAACTGCTCAACAGGACCCGCGGAGTGACGCAGGCCATCAAGCCCTGCTTCATGATGAGCCCGCTCACGGTCAGCCAGTTCCTCCCGGCCGACTTCCACTTCGACGTCGTCATCTTCGACGAGGCGTCCCAGGTCCGCCCCAGCGACGCGATCAACTGCGTCTACCGGGGCCGCAGTCTCGTCGTCGCGGGCGACGACAAGCAGCTACCGCCCACCTCGTTCTTCGACGCCGCGGTCGAGGACGACTCCGACGAATACGCGGAGGACGCCCCGGACTCCTTCGAGTCGCTGCTGCACGCCTGCAAGGCCGGTGCCATGCGGGAGTTGCCGCTGCGCTGGCACTACCGCAGCCGCCACGAAGACCTGATCACCTTCAGCAACAGGGAGTTCTACGACAACTCGATGGTGACCTTCCCCGGGGCGCTGGAGGTCGGCAACGACGTGGGTGTTGCCTACTTCCGCACGGACGGCGTGTACGACAGGGGTGCACGTCGTGACAACCAGCGGGAGGCAGAGTATGTCGCTCAGCGCGTCATCCACCACTTCGACACGCGCCCCGGTCGCACCCTCGGCGTGGTGGCCCTCTCCCAGGCGCAGGCGGCGGCGATCGACCTGGCCGTGCAGCAGGCGAGAATCCAGCGCCCGGATCTGGACCACTGCTTCACCGAGGACCGGCTGGGCGGCTTCTTCGTCAAGAACCTCGAATCGGTGCAGGGCGACGAGCGCGACGTCATGATCATGTCCGTCGGTTACGGCCCCGACGAGCGCGGCACCCTGGGTCTCAACTTCGGCCCGATCAACAAATCGGGTGGTTGGCGCCGCCTCAACGTCGCGGTCACCCGCGCCCGCCACCGCATGGAGGTCGTGGCCTCCTTCCACGGCGCGCAACTGAAGGACAGCTCCAACGAGAGCGTCCAGTACCTGAAGCGCTATCTGGAGTACGCGGAGAACGGACCGGTCGTGCTGGCGCGCGATGTCATACAACCGGACGCCGAACCCGACAGCCCCTTCGAGGAGTCCGTGCTCGCGGCGCTACGAGGCTGGGGTTACCCAGTCCAACCCCAGGTCGGCGTCGCGGGTTACCGCATCGACCTCGGGGTACGCCACCCCGAGTGGCCCGGCGCGTACGCCCTGGGCATCGAGTGCGACGGCGCGATGTACCACTCCTCCAGGGCCGCCCGCGACCGCGACCGGCTGCGGGAACAGGTCCTGAACGGACTGGGTTGGCGGCTCTACCGCATTTGGGGCACGGACTGGTACCGGGGCCGCGCGGGCGCGGAGCTGCGACTGAAGGAGGCGGTGGAGCAGGCCATCGCGATGGGCCCGCTGGGCGCGGGGCCGGCAGAGACCATGCCGGAGCCCGGCGCGCCGGAAACGCCGGAGCCCTCACTGAAGGTCCCGGTCCCCGCCGCGCGGGCCGCGTCGGAGGTCGAGTACGAGCGGGTGCCGGTGGACACGACACCGGAGCGGGACTGGGCAGCGACGTACCGCACCAGCGCGGTCGGCATGCACGCGATGTACGAGCTGCACTCGACCGAGGCCCGCCCAGCCCTGCGGAAGGCCCTGCGACAGGCCATCGAGACGGAGGGCCCGATCCACGAGGACCTGCTGGTGCAGCGGGCTCGGGAGGCGTGGGGCGTGGCCCGGGCAGGCAGCCGAATCCGGGACAACGTTCTTGGCGTGCTGCAGGCCCTCGCCCGGTCAGGCGCGGTACGCCGCGACGGCAGCTTCTACGACGTGGCCGAGTGGGCCCCCCTCAAGGCCCGCCGCCCGGAGGCCGGGGAGAAGCTGCGAACCGTGACGCAGATCGCACCGGCCGAGCGCCGGCTGGCGCTGCACGAACTGGCGGCGGAATCGCCCGGTATGTCGGAAGACGAGCTGATCAAGCAGGCGTGCGAGTTCTTCGGTTGGCGGCGGGCCGGCCGGGACATCCGCGAGCGGCTGAGTGCGGACATCGCGGAACTGCAGGAGCACGGCGCACTACGCGGCGGGCCGGACCACATCAGCGCGGTGCCGCGCGAAGCGGGCGAAGGGGTCGCAGGCTCCGCCTGAGCTGGCCGGGCAGGCGGTAGAAGGCCCGCCGCTCCCGCCTCTGGGCGCACCGGGCGGGGAAGCCCCGTTCTCCTGCCGCCTTCGGCTGGGGCGCCGGAGGCACGTCAACTGGGGTCGGTTTCTGGTTCAGGCAGGGGGAGCTCGTCCAGGTCGAGGACGAATGTGCGGCCGTCGGCCAGGGGGATGGGGAGCTTTCCGGTGCCGTACGGGTGGGTTTCCGCAGTGGCGTAGCCGCTCCCGGTGGGCTCGGTGTGGACGACTACTTCGCTCGCGTAGGGGTCCACGACCAGGTAGATGGGGATGTCGTAGCGGCCGTACTTCGCTGTGCAGTCGTCGTAGTCTTTGCGTGCGGAGGAGACCGACACGACCTCGGAGATCAGTAGGACGTCCGCGAAGCCGTAACGCCTGCCTTCGCGACGAGCGTCCTGGCGCAGGATCGCAAGGTCGGGGGCGGAGTTCTCGTCTGCCGGGAAGTCGATATAGACGTCCGAGGGGGTCTTCGCGTGGCGGCCGAGGGACACCACCGTGTCGTACTGCATTGATTTGATCGTGCTGGAGTGCTCATAGCTCTGCGGAGTCATGATGATCTTTCCATCGATGCCGAAGAAGACCACGTGTCCTTCGGGGAACTCGGTACGCACGATCGAGTCGATGCTCATGGCAGGGGGCTCCTTCCCGTGTGCTGCCAGGATACGGCGGGTGACGCCCCCCGCAGGGTGATGTGGTTGGCCTCGCCCGCGCGCCCCGCGAGAGGCTTCGACTCAGCCTGGCCGGATGTTAGATAGTGCCCAAATCCACAGGCACGGAGACGGCGCGACAGCCTTCACCACCCCTGTGAACACCTCGCCGTCCCGGTAGGCCCTGTTGGCAGGGACGAGAAGGTAGGTGTAGACGGTCGGAATGCCCGTGGCGGCTCGCTCCGCGCTGATCTGCGTGCGCGTCCACGCAGGCACGGCCATCTCGGCGGTCATGGCGCACCCCCTTCGAGGTGCTCGACGACTTCTGAGCTGTTCGGCTCGGCCCACTGCCTCCACTGCCCCCACTGGGCCCAACGGTGGGCTCGAAGGGCTGGTCAGACGCGCTCCCGTGTGACATGAACCGGGGCGTGCGACGATGCCCCGTATGAACCGCCTGGCCGACTCGCAATCGCCCTACCTCCGGCAGCACGCTGACAACCCCGTCCACTGGTGGCCCTGGCAGCCGGAGGCGTTCGAGGAGGCGCGGCGGCGGGACGTGCCCGTGTTGCTGTCGGTCGGGTACTCCGCGTGTCACTGGTGTCACGTCATGGCGCACGAGTCCTTCGCCGACGAATCGGTCGCCGCCTATCTCAACGAGCACTTCGTCTCGGTCAAGGTGGACCGGGAGGAGCGGCCCGATATCGACGCCGTGTACATGGAGGCGGTGCAGGCCGCCACCGGGCATGGTGGGTGGCCGATGACGGTGTTTCTCACGCCGGAGGCCGAGCCGTTCTACTTCGGCACTTATTTTCCGCCCGAGCCGCGGCACGGCATGCCCGGGTTTCGGCAGGTGCTCGAAGGGGTGGTCAGCGCGTGGGTGGATCGGCGGGGGGAGGTCGGGGAGGTCGCCGGGCGGATCGTGCGGGAGTTGGCCGGGCGTTCGCTGTCGTATGACGCGCCCCGGCCGCCCGGGAACGCCGAACTACACGCCGCGCTCATCGGGCTGACCCGGGAGTTCGACGCGGTGCGCGGCGGCTTCGGCGGCGCGCCCAAGTTTCCGCCGTCCATGGTGTTGGAGTTCCTGCTCAGGCACCACGCCCGTACGGGTTCCGAGGCCGCGCTGCAAATGGTGCAGGCCACCTGTGAGGCGATGGCGCGCGGGGGGATCTACGACCAGCTCGGCGGCGGGTTCGCGCGGTATTCCGTGGATGCGGAATGGGTCGTTCCGCACTTCGAGAAGATGCTGTACGACAACGCGCTGCTGTGCCGCGTGTACGCCCATCTGTGGCGGGCGACCGGCTCGGACCTGGCCCGTCGCGTCGCCCTGGAGACCGCGGACTTCCTGGTCCGGGAACTCCGTACCGAGCAGGGCGGTTTCGCGTCGGCGCTCGACGCCGACAGCCCCGTGTTCGAGGACGACCCGGCCGCCGGCGCCACGGAAGGCGACGCGGAAGGCGGCGCGGGGGAGACCGGGGCCGGAGGCGCGGGGAGCGGTCGGCACGCGGAGGGGGTCTTCTACGTGTGGACCCCGGGCCAGTTGCGGCGGGTGCTGGGAGAGGCCGACGCCGAGTTGGCCGCCGGGTACTTCGGGGTGACCGAGGAGGGGACGTTCGAGGAGGGCGCGTCCGTGCTGCGGCTGCCGGACGGGCAGCCGCTGGCGGACGCGGAGGCCGTGGACTCCGTACGTCGGCGGCTGCTCGCCGCCCGCGAGGAGCGACCGAGGCCCGAGCGGGACGACAAGGTGATCGCCGCGTGGAACGGGCTGGCCATCGCGGCGCTCGCCGAGACCGGGGCGTACTTCGAGCGGCCCGACCTGACGGCGGCGGCAGTCGAAACGGCCGACCTGCTGGTCCGCGTCCATCTGGACTACCACGGGCGGCTGATGCGCACCTCGCGCGACGGGACCCCCGGCGAGAGCGCGGGCGTGCTTGAGGACTACGCGGACGTCGCGGAGGGCTTCCTCACGCTGTCGGGGGTGACCGGCGAGGGGGTGTGGGTGGAGTTCGCGGGCCTGCTCCTCGACACCGTGCTGCGGCACTTCACCGCCGAGGACGGGACGCTCTTCGACACGGCCGACGACGCCGAGACGCTGATCAGGCGCCCGCAGGACCCGACTGACAACGCCGTGCCCTCCGGTTGGACGGCGGCGGCCGGCGCGCTCGTCGGGTACGCCGCCGCCACCGGCAGCGGCCGGCACCGGGAGGCCGCCGAACGCGCCCTGGGCGTGGTGACGGCCCTGGCCGGCCGCGCGCCCCGCTTCGTCGGCTGGGGGCTGGCGGCCGGGGAAGCGCTCCTGGACGGGCCGCGCGAGGTGGCCGTCGTGGGCGACCCCGACGACGCGGCGACGCGGCGACTGCACCGGGCCGCGCTGCTGGGGACGGCGCCCGGCGCGGTGGTGGCGGTCGGCGAACCGGACGGGGACGAGGTGCCGCTGCTGGCGCACCGCCCGCTCGTGGACGGCCGGCCGGCGGCGTACGTGTGCCGGAACTTCACCTGCGACGCGCCGACGACCGACCCGGACCTGCTCGCGGCGGCGCTGCGCGGCCCGGCGGTGGACGGCTAGCGCGGGCGGACGGCTAGCGCGGGCGGGCCGCGTCAACCGAACCGACGGGGTGTCGGTGAGTTGGCGGGCGGACATCAAGTACCCCCAGGATGGGGGCACTTGTTCTCCGCGCGAGCGACGTGGCTCGCTCGCGCGTCGTTCGCGGGGGCGCGCGGATGGCCCGGACGCCCGGGTGCTCGGCGCGTCGCCGCTATGCCGAGGAGCACCATGGCCACTGACACCGCAGCGGGTCCGTACGGCGATCTTCCCGCCACGCACCGCGAGATCCACCTCGCCGAGCGCCCGACGGGCGCGTTGACCGAGGAGCACTTCACCGTCGTCGAGGCGCCGCTGCCGAGCCCCGGCCCGGGCCAACTGCTCGTCCGCAACCGCTACATGACCGTCGTCGCCGTCATGCGGACGTTGATGTCCGACGCGAACCTGCCCATGCCGGCCTACGAGGTCAACCGGCCGCTGTGGGGGCCGGTGATCGGTGAGGTCATCGCCGCGCCGGGCGCGGCGGCCGGCGGCCGGATCGAGCCGGGCACGCTGGTGCAGCACCACGACTCGTGGCGGGAGTACGCGGCGGTGGACGCCGACGTGGCCAAGCCGCTCGACCTGACCGCGCTGCCGGACCCCGCGGCCCACCTCTCGCAGGCGCTGACCGCCTGGGCCGCGGTGGTGGAGGCGGCCGAAGTGCGGCCCGGCGAGACGGCGTTCGTGAGCGGGGCGGCCGGTGGCGTCGGCTGCATGGCCGGGCAGATGCTGCGGCTGCACGGGGCGGGCCGGGTCATCGGCAGCACCGGTTCGCGGCGCAAGGCGGACTACCTCGTGAACGAGCTGGGGTACGACGCCGTCGTGATCCGGGGCGCGGGGTCGATCGAGGGGCAGTTACGGGAGGCGGCCCCCGACGGGATCGACGTGGTCTTCGACACCGTCGGCGGCGAGCAGTTGCGGGCGGCGCTCGCGGTGGCCAACCGCAGGGCCAGGTTCGCCATCGTCGGGGCGCTCTCCGGGCAGTTGGACGGCGAGGGCAAGCAGGCACTGGTGGAGATCGACACCCTGCAACTGCTGGCGCGCGGCATCGAGTTGCGCGGCATCACGCTCCTCGACCACCTGGACTCGGTGCCCGCGTGGACCCGGGAGATAGGCCGGGCCATGGCCGACGGCAAGCTCACCTTCCCGCACGTCCGCTACGCCGGGCTCGACCGGGCCCCGGCCGCGCTGGTGGAGCTGATCGAGGGCCGGCACATCGGCACGGTGGTGGTGGAGCTGTGAGCGCGTAGCCGGGGGGTGGCGGCGCGGGCGACCGCGTGCGGCGGGCCCGCCGCCGCCCCGGGCCCGGGTTACGGGGTCGTGCCCGCCCCGGGGCGAATCCGCGTCGCCCCGGGACTACGGGCCGGGCTACTCGCCCGCGCCCGCCCGCGTTACGAGCCCGCGTCGCCCCGGGTCACGGGCCCGGGTCCGTGCCGGGGGCTACGGGCGGGGGCCGGCCGGGGTGTCGTCGGTGGGCGGGCGGGGCGGGAGGGTGAGGCCACGGGCGAGGACGTCCAGCGTGGTGTCGAGGAGTGCCTCCAGGTCGCCGGCCTGACCGGTGTCCACCCAGTACATGACGGTCTCGTGGAGCGCGGCGAGTAGCGCGGAGGTGATGACGCGCAGCTCCAGGTCGTCGGCGGGCTTGCCGGTGCGTTCGGCGAGGACGGAGCGGATGACGCGGTTGGACTCCGCCTGCGTCTCGGCCATGCGGCCACGGATCGCGGGGACGTCGCGGATCAGCCTGGTGCGCAGCACGATGCTGTCGTCCTGGTGGAGGACGAGGTCGCGCAGCGAGGCGATGAGGACCTGGCGGATCGACTCCACCGGGTGCTCGTCCACGGGCCGGGCGCGCAGGGCCTCCTCGATGACGGGGTCGTACTCGTCGGTGAGGACGATGTCTTCCTTGGTGGGGAAGTAGCGGAAGACGGTGCTGGGGGAGACCTCGGCAGCCTCGGCGATCTGGTCGACGGGCGTCGCGTCGTACCCCTGCTCGGCGAAGAGCCGGTAGGCGGCGTGCCGGATCGCCTGGCGGGTCTGGATCTTCTTCCGCTCGCGGAGCCCGAGCTTGCGCTCGCGCCCGGTGCCGAGCGTGGGCACCATCCCGGGCTCCGCGGCGGACGTCGTACGTGCTGAGGCCATGGTCCCTATTGTCGGCCATCGCCGGGCGCCCCGGCCACGTGCGACGGCGGTGTCGCGGGCGCCGCCGGGCCCGGCGC
Organism: Streptomyces buecherae; assembly: GCF_014295035.1. GTDB lineage: Bacteria > Actinomycetota > Actinomycetes > Streptomycetales > Streptomycetaceae > Streptomyces > Streptomyces youssoufiensis. Next base: position 3,150,190 of record NZ_CP060404.1, on the reverse strand, counting down.
GCCACCGGGTGCCGCGGCATCGCCGCCGGGCGTCGCACCGCTCGGGCCAGCGGGATCGCCCGGACCGCCCGAACCAGCCGCGCCACCTGGGCCAGCCGGGCCACCGGGGCCGCCCGGACCACCCGGACCCTGGGCCTTGTCGGCGGCCGGGCGGGCCGGGCGCGAGTCGGGGAGGAAGCAGGCGGTGAGCGCGGCGGCGAGCAGGGCCGTGGCGCCGCAGACCAGCAGGACCAGGGCCATGCCGTGCACGTACGCGGAGTTGGCGGACTCCGCGAGCCCCGGGTCGCCGAGCGCGTCGGCGACCAGGTGGGCGGCGACGATCGAGTCGTCGGCGGTGTCGGCGGCGTCAGGCGGCAGGCCGTCGGTGCGCAGCCGGTCGCCGTACCCGCTGGCGAGCAGGCTGCCGAGCAGCGCCACGCCGATCGCGCCACCGAACTGCCGCAGCGTCATGAGCAGCCCGGAGCCGCTGCCCGCGCGCTCGCGCGGGAGGGCGCCGAGCGCGGCGTCCATGGCGGGCACGATCGCGAAGCCGAACCCGAAGCCGACGACGGTCAACCACAGCGCGGTGTGCCCGTACCCGTCGCCGGCGTCGGTGGTGGCCCCGAGGAAGGCCGCGCCCGCCAGCGTGGTCAGGCCGGCCGGGACGACCACGCGCGGGCCGAACCGTTCGATGAGGGGGGCGCTGGCGCGGGCCGCGACGAGGAGGCCGCCCATCATCGGCAGCAGGCGCACCCCGGTGCCGAACGCGTCGTGGCCCAGGACCGCCTGGAGGTACGGGGGCAGGATGAACAGCAACCCCGACAGGACCAGGGTCACCAGCGTCGCGGCGACCGAGTTCCACAGGAAGCCCCGCTGGCCGAGGAGCCCGATGTCGAGCATCGGGCGCGCCCGCCGCCGCTCCCGCAGCACCAGCCCGGTGATCAGCGCGACGGCGGTGAACAGCGCCAGCAGGGTCAGCGGCGCGCCCCAGCCGTGGTCGGGGCCCTCGATGATGCCGAACACGAGCAGGCCGAGTCCGAGGGTGGCCAGCAGGGTGCTGCCGATGTCCACGGTGGGCGCGGCCGGGTCGCGGGTCTCGGGGATGAGCAGGGCGCAGCAGAGGATGCCGATCGCGGCCAGCGGCACGTTGACGAAGAAGACCGAGCCCCACCAGAAGTGGTCGAGCAGCCAGCCGCCGATGATCGGGCCGAGCGGCATGCCGAGCGCGGAGGCGGCGGAGATGGCGCCGATGGCCTTGGTGCGCTCGCCGGGGCCGAACAGCGAGGGCACCACCGAGAGCGCGAGCGGCATGACCAGCGCCGCGCCGAGCCCCATCACCGTACGGGCGACGATCACCCAGCCCGGGGTGGAGACGACGGTGCCGACCAGGGAGCCGACGAGGAAGATCCCGAGGCCCGTGATGAGCATCGAGCGGCGCCCGAACCGGTCGCCGAGCAGCCCGGCCGGGAGCATCGTCGCGGCGAACACGACGAGGTACGAGTCGGCGATCCACTGCTGCTCACCGGTGTCGGCGCCGAGTTGGGACGCCATGGTCGGCAGCGCCACGTTGAGGATGGTCATGTCGAAGCCGAGCACGAGCATGCAGGTGACCAGCGCGCCCAGGGCCCACCAGCGACGGGGGTCGGGTTGGTCCGTCACGGCAACCTCCAGTAGTTAACGTCAAATGACAGTAACTCTCAAATTCTGCTTACCGTCAATCTGCATCGGATGTTGCATCGTGAGTTGAGGGGCGTGCGGTGCCGTCGCGGCGACGTGGTGCGGACAGCGCGACGGCCGCGCCCCGGGGGTGGGGCGCGGCCGTGGTGTGGGTGGGGTGGTGGTCAGCCGTGCTGGTAGGCGACGAGCGAGATGCCGACGTAGTGCACGACGAAGGCGGCCAGCGTCAGCGAGTGGAAGACCTCGTGGAAGCCGAACCAGCGGGGCGAGGGGTTGGGGCGCTTGATGCCGTAGATCACGCCGCCGGCGCTGTAGAGGAGGCCGCCGACGATGACGCAGACCAGGACCGCGATGCCGCCGGTGCGCAGGAAGTCGGGCAGGAAGAAGACGGCGGCCCAGCCCATGGCGATGTAGCAGGGGGTGTAGAGCCAGCGCGGGGCGCCGACCCAGAAGACCCGGAACGCGATGCCGGCCAGTGCCGCCACCCACACGCCCCACAGCAGCGCCTGCTGTCGGCCGCCGTCGATGAGCAGCAGGGTCAGCGGCGTGTAGGTGCCGGCGATGATCAGGAAGATGTTGGCGTGGTCGAGGCGGCGCAGCACGCCCTCGGTGCGCGGGCTCCAGGTGCCTCGGTGGTAGAGCGCGCTCACGCCGAACAGGAGGCAGGCCGTGAGCGTGTAGACCGCGCAGGCCAGTCGGCCCCGGCCGCTGTCGGCCAGGGCGGTCAGCACGATGCCGGAGATCAGGACCGCGGGGAACATGCCGGCGTGCAGCCAGCCGCGTAGCCGTGGTTTGAGGGGCGGGGGCACCGTCGTCTCCCGTTCGCCGGCGGTGTCCAGGGCCTCGGGTGGAGCGGCAGTCATGCTCGCCATGCTACCTACGCCACCGTAAGTTACGGCCCGGTGTCGAGTGGTCATCCTCACGGGGGCGCCCCCTGGACAGAACGCCCAACGGGTCGGATGATCAAATGAGCGCGGTCGGCACCGGATGAGCTGAGCATCCGGGTCGCAGCCCCCAAGGGGTAGCTGTCTCCATCACTGGATATACGGATGTGTGCATCCGTAGCGGATGTGTGCACCTGTGTCCGCCCAAAACCCTCAATCTGACGCCGGAGCAGTCGGGCTCCGGCGGAACGGAGCGATCGTGGCGCGCAGCGCTGAATCCTCCGGGGCTCTCAGCCCCGTGGCTCAGAACAACACCCCCACGAACCACCAGGAGCTGGTCTCCTGGGTGCACGAGATCGCCGCCCTGACCGAACCCGCCGCGATCGTCTGGTGCGACGGCTCGCAGGCCGAGTACGAGCGGCTGGCCGAGGAACTCGTGGCGAAGGGCACGTTCAAGCGGCTCGACCCGATCAAGCGCCCGCACTCGTACTACGCGGCCTCCGACCCCAGCGACGTGGCCCGGGTCGAGGACCGCACCTTCATCTGCTCGGCGAAGGAAGAAGACGCGGGGCCGACCAACCACTGGAAGCACCCCGACGAGATGCGCGAGATCTTCGCCGGGGAACAGGGCGTCTTCCGGGGCTCGATGCGCGGACGCACCATGTACGTGGTGCCGTTCTGCATGGGCCCGCTCGGCTCGCCGCTCTCCGCCATCGGCGTGGAGATCACCGACTCCGCGTACGTCGCCGTCTCGATGCGCACCATGACGCGGATGGGTCAGCCGGTCCTGGACGAGCTGGGCGACGACGGCTTCTTCGTCAAGGCCGTGCACACCCTCGGCGCCCCGCTGGAGCCGGGCCAGGCCGACGTGCCGTGGCCGTGCAACACGACCAAGTACATCTCGCACTTCCCCGAGTCGCGCGAGATCTGGTCGTACGGCTCCGGCTACGGCGGCAACGCGCTGCTCGGCAAGAAGTGCTACGCGCTGCGCATCGCCTCCGTGATGGCCCGCGACGAGGGCTGGCTCGCCGAGCACATGCTCATCCTCAAGCTGACGCCGCCGCAGGGGGAGGCCAAGTACGTGGCCGCGGCGTTCCCCTCCGCCTGCGGCAAGACCAACCTCGCGATGCTGGAGCCCACCATCCCCGGGTGGACGGTGGAGACCATCGGCGACGACATCGCCTGGATGCGCTTCGGCGAGGACGGCCGGCTGTACGCGATCAACCCGGAGGCCGGGTTCTTCGGCGTGGCCCCCGGCACCGGCGAGCACACCAACGCCAACGCGATGAAGACCCTGTGGGGCAACGCGGTCTTCACCAACGTCGCGCTCACCGACGACGGCGACGTGTGGTGGGAGGGCATGACCGAGGAGCCGCCCGCGCACCTGACCGACTGGAAGGGCAACGACTGGACCCCGGAGTCCGGGACGCCGGCCGCGCACCCCAACGCCCGGTTCACCGTGCCGGCCGGGCAGTGCCCGATCATCGCGCCGGAGTGGGAGGACCCGAAGGGCGTGCCGATCTCGGCCATCCTCTTCGGCGGCCGGCGCGCCAGCGCGGTGCCGCTGGTCACCGAGTCCCTCTCCTGGCAGCACGGCGTCTTCCTCGGCGCCAACGTCGCCTCCGAGAAGACCGCGGCGGCCGAGGGCAAGGTCGGCGAGCTGCGCCGGGACCCGTTCGCCATGCTGCCCTTCTGCGGCTACAACATGGGCGACTACATGGGCCACTGGGTCAGGGTCGGACAGAGCGCCGACCAGGACAAGCTGCCGAAGATCTACTACGTGAACTGGTTCCGCAAGAACGAGGAGGGCAAGTTCGTCTGGCCCGGCTTCGGCGAGAACAGCCGCGTGCTCAAGTGGATCGTGGAGCGCCTCGACGGCAAGGCCGACGGCGTGCGGACGCCGATCGGCGTGCTGCCGACCAAGGAGGCGCTGGACACGGACGGGCTCGACCTCTCCGACGCGGACCTGGAGTTCCTGCTCACCGTGGACCCGGAGGTCTGGCGTGAGGAGGCGGCCCTGGTGCCCGAGCACCTGAACACCTTCGGGGACCACACCCCCAAGGAGATCTGGGACGAGTACCGGGCGCTGGTCGAACGGCTCGGCTGAGGTGAGGGGACGCCCTCTCGCGAGAGGGCGTCCCCGGACGAGGCCCCACCGGGCCGGCGCGCCGTGCCGGCCGCCCGGCCCCGCCACGAGGAGCCCGCCACCGGCGACCTCGCTACGGCGTCCGCTCCTCCGGCGCCGGCCCCGCCCCCGCGCCGTCGGGGGCCTTCCGCGTCTCCGGGGACGCCGACCCGGCCGACCCAGCCAGCCCGGCCGTCTCAGTCGACCCCGCCGACCCGGCCGACCCAGCCAGCCCGGCCAACCCCGCCGCGCCCGGCTCGTTCGGGGCCGCCCGGTCCTCGTAGTACCGGGTCAGGGCCCGCTGGTGCCACGCCTCCGCGTCCCGGAGTTCGGCCGCCACCTTCGACGCCTCCTCCACCAACAGCCCGAGCTGGCGCCCGAGTTCCTCGTCCGGGCCCTGGCCGCCCGGGGTGAGCCGGGACCACCAGCGGGTGCGCAGGTAGGCGTCCACGCTCTCCGGGGTGTCCTGGCGGATGACGCGGGTCAGCCGGTGCAGCGTCTCGCTGTCGGCCGCCAGCGCCTCGCCCGCGCCCCGCTCCGGGTCGAGCAGCGCGGACAGCAACGCGGTCAGGTCGTCCAGCAGCCGCTCCGCCTCGTCGGGCAGCCGGTCCCGGGAGCGCACGCCGGACAGGTACTCCTTCAGCGTCCCCAGGTCCGCGCGCAGCGCCTCCACCTGCTCGCCCGGCGCGGGGAAGTCCGGCGACGCGGGCCGCTCGGGCGGGGCGAGCAGGGCCCCGGCCCCGTACAGGCCCGCGACGACCACCGGCCAGTACGCGCCGGCCGCGCCCACCGCGTAGAGACCGAGCCCCGCCAGGCCCAGCGCGCAGCCCGTCAGGTTCTTGCGGGACTCCAGGTAGCGCAGGGCGGACGGGCGCCGGTCGGCGCGGTCACTGGTAGCCACGGATCTCCTCGAACGCGCCGTCCAACGAGCCCTCCACCGCGTCGAAGAGCTGGCCTCCGGTCAGGTCCGCGATGTGCTCCAGCTCGGTGCGGTCCGAGTCGCCGAAGAGGATCGGGAAGACGGGGACGGAGCGCTGGTCACCGGAGAGCCCCCGGTAGAAGGCGTCGAAGTCGCCCGCCTTGGCCCCCGTCGTGTTCTCCCCGTCCGTCATCAGCACGATCGAGGTGAACCGGTCGTCGCCGGCCTTCGACGCGCGCTCGCCCAGGTGCCGGTACGCCTCCTGGAGGCTGCTGTAGATCGCCGTGTCGCCGCCGGCGACGAGCCCGTCCACGTCCGCGCGGATCAGGTCGAGCGCCCGGGCCGGCTCCCGCTCCGGGACGGTGTGCGTGTTGACCTCCTTGACCTGGTCGGAGAAGGGCATCAGCGTCACCTCCTCGCGGTCCCGGAACCGCTTGCCGGTGGCCGAGTCGTCGGAGCCGGTCAGTTTCCGCAGCGCCGCCTTGAGCCGGCCGAGCCGCTCCTCGTCCATGGAGCCCGAGGTGTCCAGGACGTACACGGTCCGCGAGGGGCGGCGCAGTTCGTTCTCGTACGAGTCGAGCAGCCGGTCCGCGACGTCGCGGCTGCCGGGGAAGGGCAGCTCGCGGCGCGGCTCACGGGCGATGCCGTCGGTGGGGGGCACGGAGGAGTTGACCGGGCGGCGGAACGTCTCCCGGGTCAGGGCCCGTTGGGCCTCCGGGGAGCGCAGGTACCGGGTGAGGGACGCGTAGGAGTCGCGAGCACCCTGGTCGGCCGACGTGAGCAGGCTCAGCGGGTAGTCCGCGGTGACCACGCCGTCGGTGGGGCGGATCACGGTCAGGTCGCCGATGCCGGCCACGGGCTCGGTCGTGGCGGTGTCGGAGTCCGCGCCCCGCTCGCCGTCGTGGCCGAGCAGCTTGCCGCGTTGGAGCGAGAGCAGCACCGACTCGTAGTTGATCAGCGCGTCCACCGGTGGCCGCTGGCCGGCCCTGCGGGCGAACGCCTCGGCCAGCCAGCCCGACGAGCCGGAGGTCAGCTTCTGGCCGGCGAAGAACTCGCGCAGCTTGGGCGAGGCCGCCCTGACGTCGGCGTCGGTGAGGGCGGACTGCGCCCCGGAGAGCGCCGAGGTGAGGGCGATCAGCGCGGAGTAGCCGGAGTTGGAGCGGACCGGGTCGGTCATGCCGTAGGTGAGCTTGCCGTCGGTGACGGCCTTGTGCACGTCGGACCAGGTGACCCGGCCCGGCTCCCAGCCCAGCCGCTTGACGGCGCCCTCGCGCACGCCGAGGGCCACCGGCGAGGAGACGATCGGCGTCTCGGTCCTGATCTTCTTCTGCTCGCCGGTGAGCAGCCGCAGGTAGTCGTTGGAGGCCAGCCACACCGCGTCGTACGTGCCGTCGGCCCGACCCGAGGCGACCGTCTGCGCGCCGTCCAGGGTGCCGGTCCAGGTCGGTTCGATCTTCACGCCGGTGGCCCGTTCGGCGTCCTTGAGCACGGACGACAGGTCGGACAGCTCGCTGCTGGCCAGCACCCGCAGGGTGCCGGGCGCGCGCCGCTTGCCGTTGTCGTCGTCGTCGCTCCCGCCGTCCGAGCTGGAGCAGCCGGCGGTCAGGGCCAGCGCGAGCACGGCGGCGGTGGTGGACAGCGACCGGGGAGTCCGGCGGCGGGGGCCGGTGCGCGGGGTGGCCGCCGCGGGCTCGGTGGCCGGCAGGGCGGCCCGGCCCCGGGCGCCGGGCCCGAAGGGGCGGACGGCCAACAGGCGGGCGGCCAGGCGGTGGATGGCCGAGCGGTGGGCGGCCAGGCGTCGGGTGGTGCGTCTCATCAGCGGTCTCCACCCAGCTCGGGCTTGCTACGGGCGCGTTCGATGTGCGCGCTGGCCGTCTGGAGCTCGTCGGTCAGCGAGGCGACGGTGGCGGCCATCGCGTCGGTGGCGCGGGCCTTGTACGTGTCGATCGTGTCCAGCGTCTGGTAGATCTGGTGGAACGCGGCGCGCAGCGTATCGGCGCCCACCGCCGGGTCGGCCGCGATCCGCTGGATCTCGCCGCTCTGCGTGGCGAGCATCTCCGCGTTCGCCCGGATCAGCTCCTCGGTCGTCCCGCGCAAGGCGTTGACCTGCTCGACCACCCTGCGCTGGTTCTCCAGCGCGGCCGAGAGCATGACGGCGATCCGCAGCGCGGAGACGGTGGTGGTCGCGGCCCGCTCCACGCCCTTGATCAGCTCGTCGTTGTTGCGCCGTACGACGTCCATCGCCAGGTAGCCCTGCGCGCACACGGCCAGTTGGGTCAGCAGGTCCTGGTGCTTCTGGCGGACGGGGAAGAGCACGTCGGCCCGCAGCGCCTCGGCCCGGGCCGGGTCGGTGGCCTCCGCCTCGGCGACCCGCTGGGTGACGGCCTGGTCCAGCGCGTCGGTGAGCACCGTGTACTCCTGGAGCTTGCCCATCGTCTCCCAGAGCCTGACCCGCTCGGTGTGCAGCGAGGCGTTGTCGCGGCGCAGCTCGTCCTGGCCCGACCGCAGGGCGCCGACGATCTTGTTGAGGGTGCCCTGGGCGGAGGCGTACCTGGCGACGTGGTCGCGCAGCCTGTTGCCGCCGGGCAGTTTGGCGAGGAGCTTGCGCGCGCCGCGGCCCGGCCTCTCGCGCGGGTCCAGGTCCTCGACGGTGCGGCGCAGTTCGAGCAGGCTGGAGGAGACCCGACCCTGCGCGTCGCCGCCCTGCCCGTCGGGGCCGCCCTTGGCGTCGGACAGGGCGCGCACGGTGCGCTCCAGCATCCGGTTGGACTGCTGGGCGGCGCCGCGTATCTCGCCCGCGCCGAGTTCGGTGATCTCGCTGACGCGGCCGGCGAACTCGGGGGAGCGGGCGTCGAGTTCGGCGATCGAGTCGACGTACTCGGCCGCCCTGGCCGCCATCTCGGAGGCGACCTGGTCGCCGAGCGGCACCAGGCCGATCGCGGACTCCTTCGGCACGGCCGCCACCGGCTCGGGCGGGGTGAGGACCAGCGGCGATTCCAGGCGCGGATCGGGCGGTGACAGTGGCTGCATGGTGGGGCGTCCCTCACTTCTGGGCACGGGAACGGCTGGTGATCTCACGCATCACCTCGGCCGTGGGGACCGGGGCCTGCTGGACCGTTCCGGTCAGCTTCTGGCGCAGGTAGGTGCCGTGCTTGGCGGTGGCGGCGGCGAACTCGGCGGAGCCGCCCACGGGCCGGAACCCGTGCCGCACGGCGAGCCCACGCAATGTCGGGTCGCGCTGGAGGAGTTCGCCGAACTTCCGGCCCTGCTCGGTCAGCGGCACCAGCGTGTGGTCGCTGAAGACGGTGGTGTCCGGGTAGAGCACCACGAGGTCGGGCACGGTGTCGCCGCGGATGAGGAGGGCGGCGATCTGCGACTCGTAGGCGAGTACCAGCGGGGTGCCGACGCCGACGGTGAAGTCGCGGAACAGGTCTTCGCTGTTGACGTTCTGGCGGCCCTGCACGGCGGTGAGCTTGCGGGTGAGCGGGGTGACGGCCGCGACCCCCTCGGCGTCGCTGACCAGCCGGTTGCCGTTGGCCACATAGGCGGCGGTGGCGAGGTAGAGGGCGCCGGAGTTGGAGGCCAGCGGGTCGGTGCTGGTGATGCTCAGGGTGCCCTTCAACTCGGCGTACTCGCCACTGCCCTTGAGCTCCTGCCAGGTGGTGTCCTTGCCGGCGGCCTTCAGGAACGGGTCCATCCGCAGCGTGCCGCTGCCCTCGCGGCCGGCGGGGCCGGTGAGCTTGACGTAACCGTTCGCGGCGAGCGTCTTGGCGGCGGGGCGGCGGGCGAGGACGACCAGCGGCGAGTAGAAGGGGCGCAGCGGCGAGCCCTGCACGCGGTGCGCGCGGCCCAGCGCGTCGGCGGGCGCGGCGCTGCCGGGGAAGGCGAAGTCCGCCCCCTTGAGGTCCATGTCCTTCATGTCCCAGGACCCCGAGGACTCGGTCTCCACGGCGAAGCCCCGGTCGGCGAGGGCGTCGAGCACCTCGGGATCGTTGAGGAAATCGGCCTTCTCCGACCCGATGACGCCGCGTACCGTCGTCGTGCCGCTCGCCTCGGAGTCGTCCCGGCCCAGGACGACCGCCGTGATGACGCCGCCGATGAGGGCGAACGCCAACACGATGCCGAGGATGCGTTTCACACGCCTCACTCCCCCCGTGGCACCGCCGTGGTGGCGGTGCGTGTGTCAGGGGTGCAGCATCGCTCCGGAAACCCACATTCCGGGCGGCGTCCGGTGAATGGGGGGTGAAGGGGGTATCGCAGTACGCCAACTGTTCCGTGTGGAACGCGGGTTGGCGGTGCGGACGCGGATACCGGGAGCGCGGCGTCGGAGCGGGTGGCCGCGCGGGGCCGGGCGCGGCGCGCGCGGGCGCGCGTCCGGCTCCGGGCGGCGGTGGGTCAGGGCTGGGCGTACCCGGTGAGGAAGTCGCCGATACGGGCCACCGCGTCCGCCAGGTCCTTCGCGCACGGCAGCGTGACCAGGCGGAAGTGGTCGGGCTCGGGCCAGTTGAAGCCCGTGCCGTGCACGATCATGATCTGCTCGGCCCGCAGCAGGTCGAGCACCATCTGCCGGTCGTCCTTGATCTTGTAGACCTTGGGGTCGAGCCGGGGGAAGGCGTACAGCGCGCCCTTGGGCTTGACGCAGCTCACGCCGGGGATCTGGGTGAGCATCTCGTACGCCACGTCGCGCTGCTCCAGCAGTCGGCCGCCCGGGCGGACCAGGTCGTTCACCGTCTGCCGGCCGCCGAGGGCGGCGGCCACCGCGTGCTGGGCGGGCATGTTGGCGCACAGCCGCATGTTGGCCAGGATGGTCAGGCCCTCGATGTAGCTGGTGGCGTGGGACTTGGGGCCCGAGACGGTCATCCAGCCGCTGCGGTAGCCGGCGACCCGGTAGTTCTTGGAGAGCCCGTTGAAGGTGAGGGTGAGCAGGTCGGGGGCGATGGCGGCGGTCGGCGTGTGGGTCGCCTCGTCGTAGACGATCTGGCTGTAGATCTCGTCGGAGCAGATCAGCAACTGGTGTCGGCGGGCGATGTCGGTCAGGCCGCGCAGCATCTCGTCGTCGTAGACGGCGCCGGTGGGGTTGTTCGGGTTGATCACGACCAGCGCCTTGGTGCGGTCGGTGATCCGGCGCTCGATGTCGGCCAGGTCGGGCATCCAGTCCGCCTGCTCGTCGCACCGGTAGTGCACGGCGGTGCCGCCCGACAGCGAGACGGCCGCCGTCCACAGCGGGTAGTCGGGCGCCGGGACCAGTACCTCGTCCCCGTCGTCGAGCAGCGCCTGCATGGCCATCTGGATGAGTTCGGAGACGCCGTTGCCGAGGTAGACGTCCTCGATCTCCAGCTCGACGCCCCGGGTCTCGTAGTGCTGCACGATCGCGCGCCGGGCGGCCGGCAGGCCCTTGGCGTCGCCGTACCCGTGCGAGCTGTGGAGGGAGCGCAGCATGTCCTCCAGGATCTCCGGCGGGCACTCGAAGCCGAAGAGCGCCGGGTTCCCCGTGTTGAGCTTGAGGATCTGGTGCCCCGCCGCCTCAAGCCGCATGGCCTCCTCAAGGACCGGGCCACGAATCTCGTAGCAGACGTTTGCGAGCTTGGTTGACTGGATCACCTGCATGCGGGCCACCATACGGGCGCATTTCGGGACCCGCTCGGTGTTTCTCGCCACGCGTGGGCGGGGGAACGGGCGGCGGCGAGGGCGGGTCAGGCGGTGGGGGAGCGGCGCACGGAGCGGCCCGCGAGGACGTCGGTGCGGCGTCCGTCTTGGATGACGAAGCGACCGTCGATGAGCACATGCGGAATGCCGGTCGGAAGGGTGCGCGGGGCTTCGAATGTCGATCCCGCGGCCACCGTCTCCGGATCGAAGAGCACCAGGTCGGCGCGGTATCCGGTCCGTACCAAGCCCCGATCCGGCAGCCGGAGCCGGGCCGCGGGGCGCGAGGTGAGATGCGCCACGCACTCCTCCAACGGGAGCACGCCGAGGTCGCGCGCGTACCTCCCGAGGTAGTGCGGGAACGTCCCGTACGCCCTCGGGTGCGGCTTGTCGCCCTGGAGGATGCCGTCGCTGCCGCCGGTGTGCACCGGGTGCCGCATGATCGTCCGGACGTTCTCCTCGTGGCCGACGTGCTGGAGGATCGTGGTGCCCAGGTCGTCGGCGAGCAGCAGCCGGTGGGCCGTGGTGAAGGGCTCCTCGCCGCGCTCGGCGGCACTGGCCGCGACGGTCTTGCCGACGTAGCCGGCCAGCTCCGGGTGGGTGACGCCGGAGATCTCGATGGTGTCCCAGTCGATCGGCACCCCGTGGCAGCCGTCGGCGCCCTCGACCTCCATCACGTGCCGGATGCGCGCGGTGGCCGCCGCGTCCCGCAGCCGTTCCGTGATCGCCGCGGGCCCGCCCTCGCTGGCCCAGCTCGGCAACATCGCGACCAGCGTGGTCGCGCCGGGGGTGTACGGGTAGGTGTCCAGGCTGATGTCGGCGCCGCCGGCCAGCGCCCCGTCCAGCAGGGCCAGCAGCTCGGGGGCGCGGCCCTCGTTGACGCCGAAGTTCATGGTGGCGTGCGCCAGGTGCAGCGCGCAGCCCGCCTCCCGGGTGAGGGCGACCATCTCCTCGTACGCCTGGAGCGCGCCCGCCCCGTACGAGCGGTGGTGCGGGCAGTAGTAGCCGTCGTACGCGGCGACCACCCGGCACAGCTCGGTCAGCTCGGCGTCCGACGCGTACATGCCCGGCGTGTAGGTGAGCCCGGAGGACATGCCGACGGCGCCCTCCGTCAGTCCGGTGGCGACCAGTTCGCGCATGCGGGTCAGCTCGGCGGGGGTGGCCGGCCGGTCGTCCCAGCCGACCGCGAGCATGCGCACGGTGCCCTGCGGGATCAGGTAGGCCGCGTTGACCGCGATGCCCTGCCCATCGAAGCCGGCGTCGAGCCGGTCCAGGTACTCGCCGACGCTCCGCCAGGAGAAGTCCACGTCGTGGGTGCCGGGCCCGCCGCCGTTCCAGCCGGCGATCTGGGTGCGCACCTGGGCCAGCGTGCGGTCGTCCACGGGCGCGTAGGAGAGGCCGTCCTGCCCGATGACCTCCAGGGTGACGCCCTGCGCGACCTTGGCCTCGTGCCCGGGGTCGCGCAGCAGGGCCAGGTCGCTGTGGGCGTGCATGTCGATGAAGCCGGGGGCCAGGGCCAGGCCGTGCGCCTCGAGGGTGGCCCGCCCGCTGGGCCGGGGTCCGCCGTCCTCCGCGCGGTGGATCGCGGCGACGCGACCGGCGTCGACGGCGACGTCGGCCCGGTAGGAGGCACCCCCGGTGCCGTCGATGACGCGGACGTCGCGGATGACCAGGTCCATGGGGCGCTCCTCGGGGGCGGGGTTTCGGTGCTGGCAGGTGTGGGGGGCGGCTTGCGGGTGCTGCGTGTGGCGGGCGTGCTGCGTGTGACGCGTGTGGCGCGTGTGCGGCGTGGGGGAGTGCGGGGGGTGGCGGTGGGCCGGCCGGCGCACGGGGGCGGGGCCGGCCGGCCCGTGGGGCTAGAAGAAGGTGCGGATCAGGTCGGTGACCGTGCCGTCGGCCTCGACCAGCGGGATGAGCTGCCACTTGTCGAAGGAGGTGCACGGGTGGGACAGGCCGAGCCCGACCCAGTCGCCCACCTCAAGGCGGGTGCCGGGCTCGGTGCGCAGCCAGCCGTGCTGGTCGGACAGGCCGGTCAGGGCGATGCCGTCGGCCGGGCGCAGCTCGCCGGTGCGGCCGTCGCGCACCACTTGCGGCACGGGCAGGTGCAGGTCGTACGCGGCGTCCCGCTTGCCCGCGTTGAGGAACGCCTGCTCGGTGTTGGGCCGCGAGATGACCTGGGCCCACAGCCGGAACGCGGACTGGAGCGCGCCCTCGTCGGGCACCCGGTTGAACGGCGTCAGCTCGCGGTAGTGGCCGTCGTCGTGCGAGACGTACGCACCGGAGCGCAGCAGCCTGAGCACCGGGGCCGACAGCGGCGGCAGCTCCGCGAAGACCTCGGCCACCGCGTCGAACCACGCGCTGCCGCCCGCGCTCACCACGATCTCGGCGGGCTCGGCGCCGAACCGCCCGGCCCGGTCGAAGGAGGCGAGCAGCGCGGTGAGTTGGCGCAGCCAGGCGCGTACGGACGCGTCGTCGGCCCGCGGCACCTCGCCCTCGTAGCCGGCGACGCCGACCAGGCGCAGCGTGCCCACCTCGGCCACCGCGTCCGCGATCAGCTCGCACTCGGCGACGCTGCGCGCGCCGGTGCGGGCGTCGGGGCCGGCGCCGAGTTCGACCACCACGTCGATGGGGCGCGCGGCGCCGGCCTCGCGCAGCGCCGCGTCCATCAGCTCGACGCCGCGCACCGAGTCCACGTAGCAGATGAGCCGGAAGTCGGGGTCGGCGGTGAGTTCGCCGGCCAGCCAGCGCAGCGAGGCGGCGTCCACGACCTCGTTGGCGAGGAAGATCCGCTGGATGCCGAAGGCGCGGTAGACGCGGACGTGGGAGGGGAGGGCGGCGGTGATGCCCCAGGCGCCGTGCGCGAGTTGCCGCTCGAAGAGCTGCGGCGCCATCGACGTCTTGCCGTGCGGCGCGAAGGCGAGCTGGTGGCGGTGCGCGTACGTCTCCATGAGGGCGAGGTTGTGCGCGAGCGACTCGGCCGACAGGGCGAGCACCGGGGTGGTGAAGCCGCCGGTGAACAGCGACCTGCGCTCGGCGGCCAGGGCGCCCACGGTGGAGCCGTCGGCGTCCGGGGGCAGCCCCTTGAACCGGTGGTCGATCCGCTCGACGGCCAGCGGCGCCACCGCGTCGCGCACCCGGCGCAGCCGGCCGGCCGCGGCGTCGGCGGCGGGGGTGGTGGCGCCCGTGCCGTTGGTCCCGTGCGCGCCGGTCGCGTCTCCCGCGTCGCCCGCCCCGGCGGCGGGGCGCGGCGTCGGCGCGGGTCGTGGGTCCGCGTCCCTGGTGTTCTCGGTGGCCATCGAGCCCCCCAAAGTTCTTGTTGCATATACTGCAACATCCATTGCGTATATCGCTTACTGCTGTCTAACATCCCGGCAAGCACCGGGTCAACGGTGCGAACCGTCCGTCGAAACCCCGGGCGGCCCCCGCCGGCCCGGCCGTGGCGCGCGGGGCCCGCGACGGGCGCCGCGGGACACGCAGGACACACAGCAAACACAGCACACGTACGGGTTCCGCGAGAGGCCGGCCGCACCAGCCGGACCGGCCGCGAACGGAACTCCGCCCGACCCGCCGAGGGTTCCGGGCGGGCACCACGCAGACGACGAAGACCGCGCGACAGGAGCGAGAGCGATCGTGACCGCAGCCCCGAGCAGCCCGGACGTCGATGTCGTGTGCCTCGGCGAGTCCATGGTCACCTTCGTTCCCCGGCAGGCGGGCCGACTCGCCGACGTCCCCACCTTCGACCGGGGGATCGGCGGCGCCGAGTCCAACGTGGCCTGCTGCCTGGCCCGCGCGGGCCACTCGGCGCGCTGGGTGAGCCGGGTCGGCGCGGACGGCTTCGGCGACCACCTGGTGGCGGCCATCGCCGCGACCGGCGTGGACACCGCCTCGGTCCAGCGCGACCAGGCCCGGCCCACCGGCATCTACTTCCGCACGGCGGGGGAGCGCGCGGTGCGCGCCGCCGCGCCCGCCGGCGGCTCCGAGGTCGTCTACTACCGCGCCGGCTCCGCCGCCGCCGCGATGGCGCCCGGCGCCTTCGACCGAGCCACGCTGTGGAGCGGCCGGGTGCTGCACGTCTCGGGCATCACGGCCGCCCTGTCCGCCGACTGCCTCGCCCTGATGCGCGAGCTGACCACCCCGGCCACGGGCCGCCCGCTGCTCTCCTTCGACGTCAACTACCGGGTCGGGCTCTGGCGCGGTCGCGGCGCGGCCGACCAGGCCGGCCCCGAGGTGCTCGCCGACCTCGCGCGCGGCTGTGACCTGGTCTTCGTCGGCGAGGACGAGGCGGAGGCGGCCTGGGGCCTGAGCGGCCCCGCCGCCATCCGCGCCGCGCTGCCCGAGCCCGCGGTCCTCGTGGTCAAGCACGGCGCGGAGGGCGTGACGGTCTACGCCCGCGAGTCCGCCAACACCGCGCCTGACACCACCGCGACGCGTACCGGCACCACCGCGATAGGAACCGGCACCACCGCGACGGGGACCGACACCGTCACGTACGCCCCGGCGCTGCGCGTGGACGTGGTCGCCTCCGTCGGCGCCGGCGACGCCTTCGCCGCGGGCTTCCTCTCCGCCACCCTGCGCGGCCTGCCGGTCTTCGCCCGGGTCCGGCACGGGCACCTGATGGCCGCCGCCGCCCTCACCGTCCCCGGCGACCTCGGCACCCCGCCCTCCCGCGCCCAGGCGGACCGCCTCGCCGCGCTCGACCCGGACGCCTGGGGCGCGTTGCGTCTGTCCGCCGGCTGGACCGAGGCGGAGCCGGGCGCGGAGGTACCTACCGTAGGGGGACCTAACGCGGAGGTACGTAACCGATGAGTCAGACCGTCGACCGAGCGCTGAGCATCCTGCCGTTGCTCGCGGAGGGCCCGGCCAACCTGGAGCAGGTCGCGAACCGGCTCGGCGTCCACAAGTCCACCGCCCTGCGCCTGCTGCGCACGCTGCACGAGCACGGCATGGTCTACCGGCAGCAGGACCAGCGTTACCGGCTCGGGGCCCGGCTGTTCGCCCTCGCCCAGGAGGCCGTCGAGAACCTGGACGTGCGCGAGATCGCCCACGCCCACCTGGTCCAACTCAACGAGAAGTGCGGGCACACCGTGCACCTGGCGGTGTACGAGGAGAACGAGGTGCTCTACATCGACAAGGTGGAGAGCCGCTACCCGGTGCGGATGTACTCGCGGATCGGCAAGCCGGTCGCGATCACCGTGGCCGCCGTCGCCAAGCTCCTCCTGGCCGACCTGCCCGAACCGGAGCGGCGCGCCATCGCCGAGCGGCTCGACTACCCGCTCTACACCTCCCGTTCGACGCCCGGGCCCGCCGCCTTCCTGGCCGAGCTGGCCAAGGTGCGCGAGCAGGGCTGGGCCAGCGACCTCGGCGGTCACGAGGAGTCCATCAACTGCGTCGGCGCGCCGATCCGGGGCGCCGACGGCCGGGTGGTCGCCGCGTGCTCGGTCTCGGCGCCGAACGTCGTGGTCACCGCCGAGGAGTTGCTGACCCTGCTCCCGCTGGTGCGCCGCACCGCCGACGCCATCACCCGCGAGTACTCCGGGCGGCACCAGTGACCGCGCGGCGCGGGCCCACCCCGTTCGGGTGTGGCGGGTTCGGGCGCGGCGCGTCCACCGGGCCACGGCTCACGACCCCGTACGCGTCGGCCCCGCGCGCCGTCCCGGCCTCGTGCGCCGCCGCGTTACCGACCCGCCAGAGCCCGGCCGGCCCGCCCGGCCACCCCCCGTCCGTTGTGCAACCCCGGAAGTACGGAAGCAGAGGAACCCTCGCATGAGCGACAAGCTCCAGAAGACGGCCATCACGCCCGCCACCCACACCGCGCCGCCGGCCAAGTTCTCGCACGGCGTCCGCAAGGGCAACATCCTCCAGGTCGCGGGCCAGGTCGGCTTCCTGCCCGCCGTCTCCGGCCAGTCCCCGACCCCCGCCGGGCCGACCCTGCGCGAGCAGACCCTGCAGACGCTGGCCAACGTCAAGGCGATCCTGGAGGAGGGCGGCGCGCGCTGGGAGGACGTGATGATGCTGCGCGTCTACCTCACCGATGTCGACCACTTCGCCGAGATGAACGAGATCTACAACGAGTACTTCGCCGACCTGACGGAGGCCCCCGCCGCGCGGACGACGGTCTACGTCGGCCTGCCGGCCGGGCTGCTCATCGAGATCGACGCGCTCGCCGTACTCGGCTGATCCCCGGCGCCGCGGCCCCTCCGGACCCACCCCCGCCGGAGGGCCCGCGGCACCGGCCCCGCCGCTTCCCGCCCCACACCCCGGGCCGGCAGCGGCACCCCCGTACGACCCCGGTGCGAGACCCCGTACGACCCCGGTACGACACCCCCGCACCGCCCGGTACGACAGCACGCCATCTCGCGTACGACGCCCCGGCACGACGCGCCCGACCCCGGGCCCGCCGCCGCCGGCGGTACCAGGGGCGCCGCTTCGGCGCACCCCTCCCCGCGCGCCGGCCCGTCCTTCCCGCGCCGGCCGCGCCCCACCCGCGCACGCCAGGGCCGCCCTCCGCGACCCGCGCGCCGCACCGACCCCGCGACCGGGACCAGCCGCCCACCCCGGACGACCGGCCCCACCCGCACCCCCCCGCATCACCGCATCACCGCATCACCGCATCACCGACTCGGCGGAACGCCAACTGGGGCTTGAAGCACCGGAGTTGGCGGGCCGAGCGCACAGCCCCACGTACGGCGCGGGTGCCCGTCACCCGCTCCGGCCGGCGGCCCGGCCCCGCGCCCCGCCCCGGCGCCCGCGCGACCCGCCACCGGGTTCGATGCCGGCGCCCGGCGCGGCACCCGGTCGACGGACTGGCCGCGGCCACCCCCCAACCGCTTCACACCCAAGGCACGTGACGCCCCACACCTCGCGCCCCCCGTACCCCGTCCCCTTCTCCCCGGCACCCGGCCCGCGTTCGGCGTGCCGTGGCCCGCCCCACCCACCGACCCCTGGAAACAACGGAGTTCCCATGTTGTTCGCAGCCGCACCCGCGGCCGAGACGCCATCGCACACCGGTGGCTTCCTGCTGCTCATCGACGGCACCGCCGGCCTGCTGACGGTCGCCGCCCTCGGTATCGCGCTCCTGCTCTTCCTGATCATCAAGGTGCGGCTGCAGCCGTTCGTCGCGCTGCTCGCGGTCTCCATCGCGGTCGGCCTCGCGGCCGGCCTCTCGGTCACCGAACTTTTCGGCACCGTGCAGAAGTCCGACGCCGTCTCGCTCATCGAGTCCGGCATGGGCGGCATCCTCGGCCATATCGCGATCATCATCGGGCTCGGCACCATGCTCGGCGCGATACTCGAGGTCTCCGGCGGCGCCGAGGCGCTCAGCGCCCGGCTGCTCACCCTCTTCGGCGAGCGCAGGGCCCCGCTGGCGATGGGCGTGACCGGCGTGATCTTCGGTATCCCGGTCTTCTTCGACGTCGGCATCTTCGTCCTCGCGCCGATCGTCTACGCCGCCGCCAAGCGCAGCGGCAAGTCCATCCTGCTGTACTGCATGCCGCTGCTCGCCGGCCTGTCCATGACGCACGCCTTCCTGCCGCCGCACCCGGGCCCGGTGGCCGCGGCCGGCCTGCTCGAAGTGGACCTCGGCTGGGTGATCCTGATGGGCGTGGTCTGCGGAATCCCCGCCGTGCTCGCCGCCTGGGCGTACGCCGCGTGGATCGGCCACCGCGTCTTCGTGCCCGTCCCGCAGGACATGGTGGAGGCCGCCGATGAGGCCAAGGCCGCGGTCGCGGCCGAGCAGCGCGCGCTCGCCGGCTCGACCGGCAAGGGCGGCTCCGCCGGGGCGGGTGGCGGCGTGGGCGGCTCCGGCGCCGCCGAGGCGCCCGTCTCCGTCGGCACCGTGCTCGCCATCATCGGCACCCCGCTGCTGCTCATCCTCTGCGCGACGTTCTCCTCCATCGCCTTCGACCCGAGCACGGGCCGCTCGATCGTGGAGTTCTTCGGCCACCCCTTCGTGGCGCTGACCATCGCGCTGCTTCTCGCGTACTACCTGCTCGGGCTGCGGCGCGGCTGGTCGCGCAAGTCGCTGGAGACCGTGTCCACCGCGTCCCTCAAGCCGGTCGGCAACATCCTGCTGGTGGTCGGCGCGGGTGGGGTGTTCGGCGCGGTGCTCAAGGGCAGCGGCGTGGCCCAGGCGCTGGCCGACGCCTTCGACAGCGCCGGCCTGCCGGTCATCGTCCTGGCCTGGCTGATCTCGGTGGTGCTGCGGGTCGCGCAGGGTTCGGCGACGGTGGCCATCGTCACCACGGCCGGCATCGTCTCGCCGCTGCTGGCCGACGGCGACTACTCGCAGGCCCACCTCGCGCTGGTGATCATGGCGATCTCGGCGGGCTCCATCTTCGCCTCGCACGTCAACGACGGCGGTTTCTGGATGGTGGCCAAGTACTTCGGCATCTCCGAACGCGACACCCTCAAGTCCTGGACGGTCCTGGAGACGGTCCTGTCGGTGGTGGGCTTCGTGGTGGCGGGGCTGCTGAGCCTGGTGATCTAGCGGGCCGCCCGGTGCGTCGCGCCAGGCGGACCAGCGGGCGCCCCGGCGGGCGCGCGGAGCGGCGAGGGGGCCGACCCGCGCGCCCCGCCGGGGCGTTCGTCCGTCACCGGGGGCTGACGACGTCCAGCACCCACACCACCCCGAACCGGTCCCGGACCATGCCGTACAGCGCGGCCCACGGCGCCGGCGCCAGCGGGTGCAGCACGGTCGATCCGGCCGCGTCGGCGGTGAGCCGGTCCCAGCGGGCCGCGATCTCCTCGGTGTCGTCGCCGCGCACCGAGACGAAGAAGGAGTTCCGCCCCCGCTCCCAGGGCATCCCGGACGGCACGTCGTACGCCATGACGCGGAAGCCGTCCTCCGCGACGACCTCGCCCCACATCACCCACCGCCCCTCGGCCGGGTCGGTCGCGTCGGCTGTGGTGGGTGTGTCGGCTGTGGTGGGTGTGTCGGTCAGGCCGGACGCGGCGGCGGCGGCGGCGGCGTCCGCGTACGTCACGACGGTGGTGCGCCCGCCGAAGACGGACTGGTAGAAGTCGAGCGCCGCGCGGGCGTCGCCACGGAAGTTGAGGTGCGTGGTGGTCGTCAGGGACATGAGGGGCTCCTTGCCTCGGTGTGCTCACGGGCGCCGGCGCCGCCGGCGCGGTCACGGCCCGGGCTGGGCGGGAGCGGCCGGGATGGCCGCCCCCGGTCGCCGGGCGTGCGGCTGACCGTCCCAGGGGGAGAGGACAGGACGTGTCCGCTACCCCGGCCAGAATGGGTGGGTGCCCACGACCTCCTCGCGCTTGCTCGCGCTCCTGTCCCTGTTGCAGGCCCGCCGGGACTGGCCGGGCGCCGACCTCGCCGCCCGGCTCGACGTCCATGTCCGTACGATCCGCCGTGACGTGGACCGGCTGCGCGAACTCGGCTACCCGATCGTCGCCACCAAGGGCCCGGACGGCGGCTACCGGCTCGACGCCGGCTCCCGGTTGCCCCCGCTGCTCTTCGACGACGACCAGGCCGTCGCGCTCGCCGTGGCCCTCCAGACCACCGCGGCCGCGGCCACGGCCGGCGGCCGGGCCGGCTCCGGCCCCGGAGCCGACATCGGCGAGGCCGCCGCCCGCGCCCTGCACACCGTGCGCGACCTCATGCCCACCCGGCTGCGGCACCGGATCGACACGCTCCGGGCCACCGTGGTCGCGTCCCCGCGCACCCCCGCCGAACAGCCAGACGGCCGCGTGCTCGCGACGCTGGCCGACGCGGTCCGGGCCCGCGAGGAACTCCGCTTCGACTACGCGCCCCCGCCCGCGCCCCCGCGAGACGGCCCCGACGACCGCCCCGCCGGCCCGCCGCAGGACACCGACCACCGTGGCGACGACCCGCCGCCGAACCTCGACGCCGCCACCCGGTCACAGGCCCGTGAAGCCGCCGCCCCGCCGTCGGCCCGCGAGGCCGCCGCCCCGCCGCCAGGCCGCGAGGCCGCCCGCGTGCGGCGTCGGGTGCAGCCGCATCACCTGGTCGCCTGGGGCGGGCGTTGGTACCTGCTCGCCTGGGACCTGGACCGTGCCGACTGGCGCACCTTCCGCGCGGACCGCGTCACCCCGCGCGTGCCCACCGGCCCCCGCTTCACCCCGCGCGCGCTCCCGGGCGGCGACGTGGCCGCCTTCGTCGCGGGCCGGTTCCGTGGCGCCGACGGGCCCGGCGACTGGCCCTGCCGCGGCGAGGTGATCCTCGACCTGCCCGCCGCCGACGTCGCCCGCCACGCCTTCGACGGGCTCGTCGAGGAGTGGGGTCCCGGCCGCTGCCGGCTCGTCCTCGGCTCCTGGTCCTGGGCCGGACTGGCCTGCGCCGTCGGCCGGTTCGACGCCGACTTCGAGGTCGTCGGCCCGCCCGAACTGCGGTCCGCCCTCGCCCGGCTGGCCCGGCGCGCGGCCGGGGCGGCGGCGGGGGAGGGCCCGTCGCCCGAGGCCCGCCACCTGCCCCGACCTTGCCCCGAAGATCGTTTCGGTGGAGGCTGAGGCATGCACAACACGCCAACCTTCGTCCTCGTCCACGGCGCCTTCGCGAACTCGTTCTCGTTCGCGCCGCTCCAGGCCGAGCTGGCCCTGCTCGGGCACCGCTCGGCCGCGATCGACCTCCCCGGCCACGGCTTCGAGGCCACGTACCCCGCCGCCTACCAGGCGCCCCAGGACCTCGCCGCGCTCGCGGCGGAGCCGGGCGGCATCAAGGGGGTCACCCTCGCCGACAACGTGGCCCGCGTCATCGAGGCCCTGGAGCGGGCCAAGCGCACCGGGCCCACCCTCCTCGTCGCGCACAGCCGGGGCGGCATCACGGCCACCGCCGTCGCCAACGCCCGCCCCGAACTGGTGGACCGGCTCGTGTACGTGGCCGCCTGGTGCCCGGTCGAGCTGGACGTGAGCGGCTACTACGCGCAGCCGGAGATGGCGGACGTGGACCCCATGGCCTTCGCCAGCACGCTGGTCGGCAACCCGGCCGAACTCGGCCTGCTGCGCACCAACTTCCGTACCGCCGACCCGACGGCGCTCGCCGCGTTCAAGCAGGCGTTCGCCGCCGACCTGACCGACGACGAGTTCCGCACCTTCCTGAACACCTTCCAGCCCGACGAGAACCTGGACGCCGGCACCTCCGCCGACCGGGCGCAAGCGGCGACCTGGGGCCGGGTGCCCAGGACGTACGTACGCCTGACCGACGACGCCAGCGTGCCGCCCGCCGTACAGGACCGCATGATCCGCGAGGCCGACGCGCTCACCCCGGACAACCCCTTCGACGTCCACTCGCTGGAGAGCAGCCACCTGCGCTGGCTCGTCCACCCCGAGCCCGCCGCCGAACTGCTCGCCAGCCTCGTCACCCGCTGACCCACCCCGCCGCCGGGCCCCGACGTACGACAGCGCCCCGGCCCCGACGTACGACGACGCATCGGGACGACACGCCGGGACGACACACCCGGACAGCGCACCGGCCCCGGTGCTCGGCGGTGAGGCCGAACACCGGGGCCGGTCAAGCGACTTCAGGCGAGTTCAGACGACTTCAGGTGGCGGCGACGGGCGCCGCCACCGCGCCGGTGGCTCAGCTACCGGAGCAGTACTGCTGCTCCTTGCCGATGGAGCGGTACATGCAGTCGGAGTTCTCCAGGAGGAGCAGCACGGCCTCGCGGTTGCGGCTGGTCTCCCGCTCGATGACCTCGTCGGGCGGGTAGAAGCCGCCGCCACCGCCGCCCGGGCCCGGGTACATCTCGAAGGTGTAGCCGAAGATCTTCTGGTCGCCCCACAGCCAGTCGTCGATCGACCCGTCGGTGACGTACAGGTCGCTGGACTGCTCGGGGGTGTAGCCGTTGGTGCCGGCCATCTTGCGGCCGACGGTGGCGAACGCGTCCCGGTCGTCCTGGGTCAGGCCGGGGGCGGTGTCCGCGGTGGTGTAGCCGAACGGCCACAGGATGAGCTGGCTGTACGTGTGGAAGTCGATGCCGGTCTTGATCTGCTGCTTGCCGCCGACGACCCGGCTGCGCACGAAGTCCGCGACGACCTTCACCTCGGGCGCCGACTCGGCGCGCGGGCCGCGGTAGGTGTCGGAGGTCGGGCTGCCGGAGGAGCCGCCGCAGCAGCCCCACTTGAAGTCCCAGTTCCGGTTCTCGTCGGTGCCGGTGGCGCCGCCGTTGGGCTGCCGGTTCTTGCGCCAGCTCCGGTACGAGCCGCTGGCGATGTCGTACTCGCCGCCGTCCGGGTTCACGTCCGGCACGATCCAGATCTCGCGGCTGTCGATGAGCTTCTTGAGCCGCGCGTCGCTGGCGTACTTGTCGCCGAACTCGCGGAGCAGGTACAGCGCCATCTCGACGGTCAGGTGCTCGCGCGCGTGCTGGTGCGCGGTGAACAGCACCTCCGGCTCGGCCTCGTCGGTGCCGACGTTGTCGCTGATCTTGATCGCGACGATGTCCCGGCCCTGGTAGGACTTGCCGATGACGCGCTTGCTCATGATGTTCGAGTTCTTCGCGACCCGGTCGTTGATCTCCGCCGTGGCCTCGGCGTAGTTGTGGTAGCGCGAGTCGGCCGGCGGGAAGTCGCGCGGCGTGGCGTCCTTGCTGCCGGTCCGAGCGGGCGGTCCGGGCAGCGCCTTGACCTCGTACCCGAGCGCGCGCACCTGCTTCAGCTCGGCCGGGTTCGCGGTGATGGTGACGGCGCCCTCGCGTACGGCGTCGATGGCCGCGCCGGTGGCGGCGATCTCCGTGCGCTGACCCACGGTCTTCGGGCCGGTCACGTCGTACTGCCGGGCGACGTCGGCGGCCTCGGCCGCGGCGGGTTTGGCATCGCGGGCGCCGGAGTCCGCGTCGTTGGCGTTGGCCGCCAACGGCGCGGAGAGCGCGAGGGTTATCAGGGCGGCGATGACGGTGGTCCGCCTGCCCCTGGTTCGGAGTCGCATGGGGGTCTCCTGGTGGGGGTGGGTCCAGTAAATGCGACGTGCGAAAGCCGCGCCACCGGGGTGCGAGTGGACACGGGGCCCGCTGCGGCGTACGGCGCGGGTGCCGGGGACAGTCTTGGGTTCTGGCATGCTCGGGTCAACATGTGGAGCTGATGTGAACCCGCCATTTTTTGGGGTTTCCGATTCCTTGATTGCCCGGAGGGGCCGTTGCGCTCAGAATGCGCATGACAAAACCGCAGCACATCCGCGGCACATCCGGAGGGAAGGACTCCCCCACGTGAACCGAACCGTCATAGGTGCGCTCTCCGCCCTGGCGCTGAGCGGCTCGTTGGTCGCCGGCGTCGGCGCCTCGTCCGCCGCGGCCCACGACGCGGGCGCGACCGGCACCGGTACGAACGCCTCCGGCGTGACCTCGCCCCAGGTCAACGCCGTGACGTACGAGGGCACGGTGGCGCTGAGCAACTGCTCGGGCTCGATCGTGAAGTTGCCCAACTCCACCGACCAGGACCCCGCCATGGTGCTGACCAACGGCCACTGTCTGGAGGGCGGCATGCCGGGCGCCGGCCAGGTGCTCGTGGACCAGCCGTCCAGCCGGAGCTTCACGCTGCTGAACGCCAACGCGGGCAACGCGGGCACGGTGCGGGCCACCAAGCTCGCGTACGGCACGATGACCGACACGGACGCCGCGCTCTACCAGGTCAACGCGACGTACGCGCAGATCAAGCAGCGCTACAACGTCAACGCGCTGGCCCTGTCCGCCGAGCGGCCCACCTCCGGCGCCGGCATCAAGGTGGTCTCCGGCTACTGGAAGCGCACCTACACCTGCAACGCCAACGGCTTCGTCAACCAGTTGCGGGAGGGGCCCTACACCTGGAAGGACTCGGTCCGCTACACCTCGCCCTGCAACGTCATCGGCGGCACCTCCGGCTCGCCGGTCATCGACACCGCCAGCGGCAAGGTCGTGGCCGTCAACAACACCATCAACGAGTCCGGCCAGCGCTGCACGATGAACAACCCGTGCGAGGTGGACCAGAACGGCCAGGTCACCGTCCGCCGCGGGATCGGCTACGCGCAGCAGACGTACCAGATCACCCGCTGCGTCGGCGCCGGCAACAAGGTCGACCTGTCCCTGCCCGGCTGCACCCTGCCGAAGCCGCGCGCGGCCCACGCGGGCGCCACGGGCCGTCCCGTCACCACCGCGACCCCGGGGCTCATCGCCACCAAGTGACGCCGGCCTCACCCCCGTTCGCGCCCGTTCCGACCGGCATCGCGCGCCAGCGCGCCGGCCCGCGCCACCACGCGGCCGACGCGCACCGCCCATGGGTCGCGCACCACGCGCACCACGCGCCCGACGCGGGCCAGGCGCTCGGTGTGGGGCAGGGGCCCGGTGTGGGTCAGGAGTCCGGTGTGGATCAGGCGCGTGGTGTGGCCCGTGCGCCTGACGCGAACCGACCGCCCCCCGAGTGACCGTGACGGGTCGCTCGGGGGGCGGCGTGGGTGTCCGACTCGCCGCGCTCGGCCCCCTGCCCCGAGCACGGCCCCCCACCGGCCGCCCCCTCGGCCCCCCTCGGCCCCGCCTCCCGGCTCAGATGACGATGACCCGGCGCCCGCGCGTGTGGCCGGCCTGGCTGTCGACGTGTGCCGCCACGGCGTCGGTGAGCGGGTACGCCTTCTCGACCGGGATGTGCAGCTTCCCGCGCGTGAGGAGGTCGACGGTCGTCGCGAGCGCGTCCGGCACGCTCCCGGCCACGCCGGAGAAGCGGACGCCGAGCTTGGGCGCGTCGAGATCGGCGATGGAGACCACCTTGTTCGGGTCCCCGGTCAGCTCGACGAGTTCCCGGATCACGCCCGAGCCGGCCAGGTCGAGCGCCGCGTCCACCGGGCCGAGTTGTCGTACCCGCTCGACCCAGCCGTCCCCGTACGTCGTGGCGCGGGCGCCCAGGCCGCGCACGTACTCCTGGTTGGCGGCCCCGGCCGTGGCGATCACCGCGATGCCACGGTCGCGGGCGACCTGCAACACGGCCGATCCGACGCCGCCGGACGCCCCGCTGACCAGCAGCGTCTGCCCGGGGACCACGCCGACCTCGCCGATGACGCGCAGCGCGGTCTCCATGACACACGGGTAGCCGGCCGCCTCCTCGAACGACAGCCCCTCGGGCATCCGGGCCCAGTGCGCCAGCACGGCGAACTCGGCGTAGGTGCTGCTTCCCTCGCCGAACACGCGGTCGCCGACCGCGACCCCCTCGACGCCCGCGCCCACCTCGTCCACCACGCCGGCGGCGTCGAGGCCGACCCCCGAGGGCAGCGCGAGCGGATGGGCCGCCAGCTTCTGGCCCTCCCGGATCCGCCAGTCGACGGGGTTCACGCCCGCCGCCCGCACGGCGACGCGTATCTGGCCGGGGCCCGCGTGGGGCTCCTCGGCATCGATGAGTTGCAGGACATCGGGACCGCCGAACTCGGCGAAGCTCACTTTTCTCATGCGGCGAACCGTAGCACTAACGGTTAGCTTTCCGAAACGGTTGTTGTTTCGCACCTGTTAGTCTGCGGCCATGACCGTGCCGACCGGACGCCGTGAGCGCAAGAAGGCCGCCACCCGCCAGAAGATCGCCGACACCGCCCTGCGGCTCTTCCTGGAGCGCGGGTACGACGCGGTGGGCATCCGCGACGTGGCGGCCGAGGCCGACGTGGCCGTCACCACGCTCTTCTCGCACTTCCCCGCGAAGGAGGCTCTGGTCTTCGAGCAGGACGCGGACTTCGAGCAGCGCCTCACCCGGGCGGTCACCGACCGCGCGCCGGACGAACCGCTCGTCCCCGCGCTGCGCCGCGAGGTGCTGGCCCTGGTCCGCCACTGCACGGGGGAGGGGGCCGGCCCGATCTGGCACATGATCGACTCCTCGCCCGCCCTGCGGAAGTACGAGGAGTCGATGCGGCTGCGCCACGCGGAGGCGCTGGCGGCGACCATCGAGGCCGAGTTCGTCCCGGCCCGCACCCCGACGGTCTGCCGGACCATCGCGCGGTTCGCCATCGCCGCGTACACGCTGGCCCGCGAGGCGACCGAGCCGGAGGCCGCGTTGGACGAGATCTTCCAGATGATCGAGGCGGCCTGGGAGACCACCCGCCCGGCGTGACGCGCCAGCGGCTGCCGGGGCTTCGCGTCCGACGGGCGTACGCGCGGCCACCCGGCGCCGCCGCCGGCAACGGACGGGACCTCGCCCGGGTCGATGCCGGTCGGTTCGCGGCTGGCGCCCCACAGCCGGGCCCGGCGGCTACCGGCAGCTCGCCGACGGAGCGCGCCGCCCGCGACCGACCGGCCGCCACCTCGCCGACAAACGGGTGGCGGCCCACGTCAGGACCGCGACCGCGACCGCGACGGCTCGGCGGCGTCGTACCGGCGCCGGTCGCGCCCGACCCCCAGCCGATGGGTGACGGTCCAGTCGCCCAGGCGGTGTCGGCGCCCAACGGCGAGGGCCGGCCGCTTGGTTCGGCCTCCTGTTAGCGTGCACGGATGGACGATCTGGGGCCCGTGACCTGGCCACCCGAGCCGATCAGCACCGGCAGGCTCGTACTCCGCGCGTCCGAGGCCCGGGACCGCGCGGCCTTCGTCGAGCTGTTCGCCTCGCCCGAGGTGCACGCCTACCTCGGCGGTCCCCGACCGCGTGACGAACTGGAGCGCGAGATGCCCGAGGTGCCCGCGCGGCGGCCCGGGAGCTTCGTCGTCGAACTCGACGGGGCGATGGTCGGCCAACTCCTGCTCAGCAGGGCGACAGGACACAGCCGCCCGGCCGCCCGGGGCAAGGTCGACCTCGGCTACCTCTTCCTGCCCCGCGCGTGGGGAGCGGGGTACGCCACCGAGGCGTGCGTGGCGGCACTCGACTGGCTCGCCACCGTGCTGCCCGGCGAGCCGGTGGTGCTCACCACCCAGAGCGCCAACGCCGCCTCGATGCGTCTCGCGGCGAAGCTGGGGTTCACCGAGGTGGAGCGGTTCGACGCCTGGGGCGCGCGGCAGTGGCTCGGCATACGCTCCCCGACCCCGCCGCCCGGCTGAGTCCGCGACCCACCGCCCACCCGGGCGCCATCCCGCCGCGGACCCGCCCCGCCCGCTCCCGCCCTTCCGGGCGGTCGCTACCCCCGGTCCGGTGCGCGGCCCCCCGAGAGCGCCGTCTCGACGGCCGCCCGGATGTGGTCGCTCTGGGCGTCCGAACTGCCCGGGCCCAGGTTCGCCATGACCGTCGCCTGCCGGCCGTCGACCGTGGCGCCGGCCATCGTCTCGTACCCGAGGAAGTCGCCGGAGTGGCCCCAGTAGCGGCCGCCGCCGGGCAGCGACCTGCTCTCCAGGCCCAGGCCGTACGCGCGGTCGCCGTCGCCGCCGGTGGGCTGGGTGCGCGTCATCTCCCGCAACTCGGCCGGCTGGAGCAGGTCCCCGCCGAGGAGGGCGGCCAGAAACGTGTTGAGGTCGGTGCCGCTGGAGACGATGCCGCCGGCCGCGCCGCCGATGGAGGGGTCGATCCGGGTGATGTCCACCAACGGCGCGTCCTTGCCGGGCTGCGCGTACCCGCGCGGGTGCGGGCCACGGATCGTCGTCTCGCTCGGTACGTACGTCTCGCGCAGGCGCAACGGCCTGACGATGCGCTCGTGGACCTCGTGGGCGTACGTGTGGCCGGTCACCCTCTCGATGATCATGCCGGCGAGCAGGTAGTTCGTGTTGGAGTAGTCCCAGTTGGTGCCCGGCTTGTCGACCGGGGGGTGCTGGAGCGCGAGGGCCACCAGGTCGCGCGGGTCGTGGTGGGCCAGCGGGTCGGCGACGATGTCCTGCGGCTTGAGGTAGTCGAGGAAGTCGGGCAGGCGGCTGGTGTGTTGCAGCAGTTGGCGGACGGTGATCTTCCGGCCGTCGTTGCCGTGGCCCCGGACGACGCCGGGCAGATAGCGCTCCACCGGCGCGTCGAGACGTACGTCGCCCTCTTCCACCAGTTGCAGCACGGTCGTCGCCGTGAACATCTTGGTCATGCTGCCGATCCGGAACCTGCTGTCGCGGTGCACCGGCGCGAGGCTGTCCACGTCCGCGACACCGCTGGTCAACACCCTGCTGCCGCGCCGGTCCCGCACCTCGGCGAGGGCGCCGGGCACTCCGTCGTCGCTGGTCAGCCGCCGCAGGTACGCCCGCACCCCGGCGTGGTCGCCGCCGGCCTTCGCCGACCGCGCCGAGGCGGTCGTGCCGCTCGCGGCGGCGGCGCTCCCCGGGAGCACGGCCCCCGCGACCCCGACCGCCACGGCGAGGGTGAGCGCCCCGGCGAGCGCGCGCTTGTGCTTCGTCACGTGTACGTCCTCACGCATGGGAACCACGGCCGCGGTGCCACCCCGCAGGGCACCGTGCCCCGCCGCCTCGTCCCCCTCACTGTGCCCGCCGGACACGGGCCGCCGCGCTGGGGCGATCATCCGGATCGGGGGTCGGGTTAACCCCCGGGTGGCGTGGGCGGGTTGCGCGTCAGCGTCACTGGCCCGACGGCCGCGGGCCCGCGCGAGCCGATCGCGGGGATCGGCTGATCCGACTAGCTCCGCAGCATGGCGACCAGCCGGGGCGCCCCCGCGAACGGGACACATTCACCCACGCGCTCGTATCCCCAACTCCGATACATCTGCACGACCTTCGAATGGTCGACGGGAGTCAGCAGGGTGACCCGGCTCTCGGGCCGGCCGTGAAGCAACGCGTCGTGCAAGCGCCGTGCGGTGCCGGTTCCGCGCCATTCCCTACCGACCAGCAGCTCGGACAGGGCAAAGGTGCGCGTGCCGTTCTCGGCAGCCGCGGCTGCGTCCAGGGGTGGGATCAGCCCGTCCCACCAACTGGTGTGGGAAGTGAGGGGAGCGCCATAGGCGTACCCGGCCAGGGTGCCGTTGGGAGCGCGGGCAGCGGTGCAGGCGAAGTTCTCCGCGACGAGCCAGTGGTCGAGGAAGGGTGCGAACGCGTCTCGGGCGGCAAGAGGGTCGCCACTGCCCTCGTACACCGCGTCGTGCAGGTCGAGCAGTTCCTCACGCATGACCGCAGCGTGGTCGGCGGTGTAGTGCCGGATGGCTGGAGCGGTGTTCATCGCTCGCCCCTGGCGGTTGGTTGAGCGCGGGGGGCGGACAACATGTCGTCCCGAAAAGCGAGAGCGCCCCTTGAGCGCTGGTCAGCGGTCTCTCATGGGGCGCTCTCCTGTCGAACGCGGGGTCGTCGTACGGGACCTCAACCCTGGAACTCACCCGCCTTGACGCCCGCTATGAAGGCCGCCCAGGCGGTGGGTTCGAAGGTGAGGGTGGGGCCGTGGGGGTCCTTGCTGTCGCGGACCGGGACGGCTCGGGCGGTTGCCGCGTGGTCAGGGGCCCATTCCACGCACTGGCCCGCTTGCCCGCCGCTGTAGCTGGACTTCACCCATCGGTACATTCGTGTTCCCTCCGGATCTGGTGGATGAGGCGCAGCGAATCCGCTTCCGAAACGGCGGAAGCGCGCATGTGGTCAAACTTACCTGCCCACTCCCGCACGGCCTCCTGCGAGTCGTTGATGTGCCCCTTTCCTGTGGTCTCGGAGTAGAGAACGGGCGACTCATCGTTCATGGTTGGCGACAGCAGCGTGAAAGGGATTTCTGCTGCCGGCGCGCCAGCCCGGAACGGAAGCACCTGGAACGTGAAGTGTGGTTCCGAGGCCCGCTCCAGTACGTAGTCGAGCTGTGCCGCCATGATCTTGGGGCTCCCCACCGGAATCCGCAGCGCGGCCTCGTGGATGATCAGCCAGAAGTGCGGGGGTGACTTCCGGTCCGTCACCTCACGCCGAGAGAGCCGCGCTTCCACATGGGCCTTGATCTCGTCATCGCTCTTGCGCGGCGATGCGGAGCGGAAGATCGCCTCCGCGTACTCGGGCGTCTGGACCGCGCCCATCAGGAAGGTGTTCGAGTAGTCCGAGATGGATGCCGCTGCCTTCTCCAACGCGACGTACGGCAGGAACCAGTCAGGATGGTTGCGCTCGCGGATGCGCTCAGCCAGCCGACCGAAGTAGCCGCTGGTCTGGAACACCCGGTCGCACGACTCCGCGAACTGGGCCGAGCCGAGCAGGCTTCCGTTCTCGACGTGCGAGACGTACGTGCGGTCGTAGGCTGTGGCCAGCGCGAGCTGTGTTTGCGTCATCCCCGCGTGCTCGCGCGCGAAGCGCACCTCGCTCCCGAAGAAAGCAAGGCCCCCAACGGGGATGTCCGGGTCCGTAGTTGATTGACGCAGCGTCATCTTGCGCCCACCCCTTTCGGCTGTGTTCACGTGCGGGTGAGGTCCTGGCGCTCACTCCATTTGCCCTATCGAGGCTACGCAGTTTGGGTCGACGCTGTGAGGGATTCGTCACACGCGGTAATCCGCCAGTACGTCAAGGACCCGACCTCATGCCCCACACGATGACCCTCAAGATCTACCGCAAGCGCCCCGGCGAAGAGCCGGTTCCACTGGCCCCGGACACCACCGTCCGCGTCGACCCGGAAACCCTTAGCCTTGCGGAACTTGAGGCCACGTACCTGCCCACCGCCTGGGGCCCGTGCCGCTGCCCGCGCCACCGGGAGGGGCGGCCCGGTGAGTGACAACCCCCTGCACCGCGTACTCACCGGCCGCCACGAAGTCGCGACCGTCTCCGGTGCCGTACTGAGGTTCTTCCTCGCTGAGGCCAAGCTGTCCGACGCGACCTGTGCCTGGGCGCCTGTGTGCGACTGGGACTTCCAACACGCCTACGAGAACTCGCTGTTCGATCGTGCAGCGATGGAACGGGGTGACCTTCGCGCCAACAGCGACCACATCCAGGTGGCTCTGGACGCCCTCGCCGGGCCCGGCAGCTACTTCTGGTCCGACGGGGACGCGAAGGCCGGGGTCATGACGACGAACGGCAAGACGCCCGAGGACTGCGGCCTCGGCCTGGCGGAAGTCCGCAAGCGGTGTGAGGGCGCGACATGAGCGCAGGCCACCGGCTGCGCGTGGTCCTGCTGCTGTGGAAGCCGCGCATCGAGAGCGACCCGGGCGACGTCACCACGGCCGGCTGGCCGCACGTGCTCCAGGTGCAACTGTCGGATGACGCCACGAGGTGGGAGCCGCCCGGTGTCGTCGTCCGACCGGGGGAGCAGGTGACGGCAGCGGCGGCGCGCGTCGCGACCGCGCTGGGTATCGAGCTACCCAACCTGCGCCGCGTGCTCGCCCTTGACGAGCGGCCCGCGATGCCCGGCGCGCCCGCCGAGTTCGTCCTCGTCATGGACGGGGGCTGGTGCACGGACGCGGACCTCGTGGAGGCGCCGGCCTGCCTCTGCGTCCACGACCGCGACTGCCGGCACCGCCGCCGCTGGGCCACCGCCGAGGAGGCGTGCGCGACGGACGCGGCCCTGGCGGTCGGCCTCGGCGCGGCCGTGGGGATCGCGCCGGCGTTGGTGGTGGATCGGACGGGTGGGGGCGATGTCATATCGGAGGGGTAGGGGCGTGGGCGAGGGGGCGGGGGTCTGGCTGGCCGAAAGCCTGGCCGGGCGGCAGGACGGCAGAGCCGGCTGGCCGCGGGCGACCCAGCGGGAGGCGGGTCGTACCGTACGCCCCCTCCCGCACGACCCTCCAACCCCCCACCCGGACGTACACTCGGCCATATGAGTCGCACCGGCGTGAGCGGGAAGGGCCCGCACCGGGCAGTTCCCGGTGGCGCGGCGGGCTGCCGTATCGCGCTGCACCGGCCCGGCTAGCGACCTAGCGACCTTCGCGGGTTTCCGCTCCGGGGCCGGGCCCCGTACCGCCTGACCGTCGTTTCCGCGCTCCTCCCGCGCACGGCGCACACCGCTTCGACCCCGCATCGCGCATCTCCTAGCGCACGTCACGCACCCCGCGTACGCGGATCGCACGCGATCCACCTCCCCACGCGGCTTCGGCGTACCGCCGTCGCCGCGCTCCGGCGATGGCCGTACCCCGGCCGGGCCACCCTCGAAGGGATCATCGTGAAGCTGAGCGAGCTGTTGGCTGGAGAGAACCACCACGTCCTTCGAGGTGACGTCGAGGAGACGCGCGTCACCGCCGGAACGGCCTTCGACGTGGCCCGGGTGGTGCCGGGGTCGTTGTTCGTCGCGGTGCCGGGGCATCTGGAGGGCGGGCCCGGCGCGGTCGCGCCGGCGCTCGCGCGGGGCGCGGTGGCGGTCGTCGTGGAGGACGGTCGCGTGTTGCCGGCGGCGGCGGACGGCGCGTGTGTCGTACGGGTACCGGACGCCCGCGCCACGGCGGCCGTCCTCGCGTCCCGCTACTACGGCGAACCCGGGCGGGGCATGGACATGGTGGCCATCACCGGCACCAACGGGAAGACCTCGGTCTCGTACATGGTCGAGTCCGTGCTGCGGATCTCCGAGGGGGTGCGGGCCGGCGTGATCGGCACGGCCGGCAGCCGCATCGGTGACGAGCTGATCCCGATGCCCCCCTCGGTACTGACCACCCCGGAATCGCCCGACCTGCAGTACCTCCTGGGGTGCATGCGTGATCGCGGGGTGGGCACCGTGGTGCTGGAGGCCACGTCCATGGGCCTGCTGACGCACCGGGTCGACCGGACCTTCGTCGACGTCGGCGTCTTCACCAACCTGAGCCAGGACCATCTGGACGACCACGGCACGATGGACAACTACCGGGACGCCAAGCTCCGCCTCTTCCAGGGGCTGTGTCGGCGGGCCGTGGTCAACGCCGACGATCCGGTGGGCGCCAGGATCGGCGCGCTGATGCCCGGCGCGGTGACCACGTACGCCCTGGACGCCGAGGCCGACTACCGGGCCACCGACCTGGTGGTGGACGCCTCGGGCACCCGTTTCACGCTGCACCACGACGGCCGCAAGCACCCGGCCGCGATCCCGACCCCCGGCCGGTTCTCGGTGGCCAACGCGCTGGCGACCGTGGCGGCCTGCCACACCCTGGGGCACGACCTGGCCGGGCTGGTCGCCGCGCTGGAGCGGATGCCGCAGATCCCGGGGCGGTTCGAGCGCGTCACGACCTCCGGCGGCGCCTCGGTGATCGTGGACTACGCGCACTCCCCGGACTCGCTGAACAAGGTGCTCGGCACCATCCGTGGCTTCGCCCGGTCCAAGGTCATCACCGTCTTCGGCTGCGGCGGCGACCGGGACACCACCAAGCGGGCCGAGATGGGAACGATCGCCGGCACCCACTCCGACCTGTGCGTTCTCACCTCGGACAACCCGCGCAACGAGGACCCGGAGGCGATCTTGGACCAGGTCGCCCCGGGCATCGAGGCGACGGGCACCCCGTACGAACGCGTCGCCGACCGTCGTCAGGCCATCGCCCGCGCGCTGTCGGCGGCCGGCCCGGACGACATCGTCCTGATCGCGGGGAAGGGCAGCGAGCCGCACCAGATCGTCGGTGACGCGCTGCTGCCCTTCAGCGACATGGCCACCGTGCGGGAACTCGCCGGGGTGCGGGCGGTGCCCGCGTACGCGCCTGTGGGATAGCGCGGAAAGGCGTCCGCGTCACGGGACGCCGTGCGCTCGCGCGCGGGTGCGCCGAGGAGATGAGCTGGGCACTTGTGGCCACGTTCGTGCGAGGTGCGGGGTGGTACGCGAGGTGGTCTGCGATTCTGGAATCCGTTACGGACCTCTCTTCGCTGAACCACTCGTCCTGGACGGATTGTCCATCCACGCCGCACCGAGGAGGCTGCCATGTCGGATTCCTCTGGAGTTGACCTGCCGAGCCTGCTGGCAGTGGTGTGCGCAGCCGTTCTGGCCGGAGGGATCTGCCTGTGGATGAAGCGGGATGACGAGCGGGAGGCGGACACCTTCCGGGCTCGCGGCGTACGCACCATCGGCACGGTGGTCGGGCACGAGGTGCGCTCGGTCGTGACGGACGCGGAGTCGAACTGGCGACACGACAGGTGGAGTCCCGTGGTGGAGTTCACGGATCGGGAGGGGAACGCGGTGACGTTCGTGTCCACCCTCCTGACGCACCCCACGGACGCCGTGCCGGTGAACTCCCGGGTAGCGGTCGTCTATCCGCCGGAAGACCCGAAGAAGGCGGAGATGGCCGACGCCCTCGGCAACCCGTCGGCGGGACGTCTCGACCGCTCGGGGCAGTTCGTCAGCTCGTCGGGAGGGTACCGCGGGTTGTTCTTCGGCCTGTTCGTCTTCCTGAGCGTCCTGTGCGTGATCCTCGTGTCGCTCGTGCTCTGACGGACGTCCGCGTCCCAACGCGTCACCGGGCAGCCCCCGTTCAGGGGCCGCCCGGTGGAAGCCGCCGCGGCGTCCCGGCTCAGCCGGCCGCGCAGTACTGCTCCTCCTTGCCTATGGCGCGGTACATGCAGTCCGCGTTCTCCGTGAGCCGGAGGACCGCCTCGCGGTTGCGGCTGGTCTCGCGGGCGATGACCTCGTCGGGCGGGTAGAAGCCGTCGTTGCCGCCGTACATCTCGAAGGTGTACGTGAAGATCTTGTGGGCGCCCCACATCCAGTCGTCCGCCGAGCCGTCGGTGACGTAGAGGTCGCTGGCCTGCTCGGGGGTGTAGTCGTTGGTGGCGGCCATCTCCTTGCCGAAGGTGGCGAAGACGTCGTGGTCGTCCCGGGTCATGCCGGGGGCGGTGTCGGCCTTGGTGTAGCCGTAGGGCCACAGGACCAGTTCGCCGTAGGTGTGGAAGTCGATGGCGGCCTTGATCTGCTGCTTTCCGGCGACCACCCGGCTGCGGACGAAGTCGGCGACGACCCTGACCTCGGGGGCGGACTCGGCGGCCGAGCCGCGGTAGGTCTCGTCACGCGGGTTGGGGCTCGAACCGCCGCAGCAGGCCCACTGGTAGTTCCAGTTGCGGTTGAGGTCGGTGCCGACGGCGGTCGTGCCCTTGTTGGGCTGGCGGTTCTTGCGCCACATCCGGTACTGGCCGCCGGTGATGTCGTACTCGCCGCCGTCCGGGTTCACGTCCGGCACGATCCAGATCTCGCGGCCGTCCACGGCCTTGGTGATCCGGTCGTCGCTGCCGTACTTGTCGCCGAACTCGCGGACCAGGTACAGGGCCATCTCCACGGTCAGGTGCTCGCGCGCGTGCTGGTGGTGGGTGAACAGCACCTCCGGCTCGGCCTCGTCCTTGGTGACGTTGTCGCTGATCTTCACGGCGACGATGTCGCGGCCCTCGTGCGACGTGCCGATGACCTTCTTGGCCATGGTGCCCGGGTGCCTGGCGACCGCCGCGTCGATCTCGGCGAGCGCCTCGCGGTAGTTGTGGTAGCCCGCGTCCTCGGACGGGAAGTCACGGGCGCCGGCCCTGGGTGCCGCGCCGCCGCGCTTCGGCGGGCCGGCCAACTCCTTTGTGGTGTAGCCGAGGTGGCGTACGCGGGGGAGTTGGTCGGGGTGGGCGGTGATCACGACCGTGTCGCGGCGTACCTCGTCCACGGTGACGCCGGTGCTCGCGATGAGGGTGCGCGCGGCGACGGTGTCGGCGCCGCGTACCTCGTACTGGCGGGGGACGGCGTCGGCGGCGCGTTCGGTGGTCGTGGGGTTGCGGGGAGAGTCGGGTTCCTGGGCCTGGGCGGCGATCGGGGCCGCCAGGGCCAGGGCGATGAGCGCGGCGATGGCGGTGGTCCGCCGGGCACGGGTGCGCGGTCGCATGGTGCACTCCTGGGGTTCCAGTGCGACGGGTGGGGGGTGTGCCGCCCGCGGCCTCGGCCCGGGCGTCCCGCTCATGGTTGACGCATGTCGGGACACGGTCAAGAGGTGGCGGGTAGCCGCCGCGGGCCCGGTCGGGCGGGGCGGGGCATTGTCGCGGGGCGGCCTGGCACTGAGGATGTGCACGTCAAGTCCGTACGTGTTCCGCCACACCTCTGGCCCTCTGGACAGGGAGAACCCCCCACATGAACCGAAGCCTCATAGGCACGCTCGCGGCCCTCGCCCTGAGCGGCGCGACCCTCGTGAGCGTGGGCGCGTCGTCGGCGACGGCCGCCACCGAGGCGGGTCCGCGATCGGCCGACGCCGCCGCGACGGCCACCGCCGAGACCCCCACCCACGAGAAGGGCAAGGCCAAGCCGAAGCCCAAGCCCCGGCCGAAGGTCGTCACCTTCGAGGGCACCGTGGCGCTGAGCAACTGCTCCGGCGCCGTGGTCAAGCTCCCCGGCTCCGCCGACCGGGACCCGGCCCTGGTCATGTCCAACGGCCACTGCCTGGAGGGCGGATTCCCGGCCCCCGGCGAGGTCGTCGTGGACCGTCCGTCGAGCCGCACCTTCACGCTCCTCGACGCGCGCGCCGGCGACGCGGGCACGGTGCGGGCGACGAAGGTCGCGTACGCCACGATGACGGACACCGACGTGTCGCTGTACGAGGTGGACGCGACGTACGCGGAGATCAAGAAGCGGTTCGGCGTCAAGCCGTTGGCGCTCGCGGCCGAGCGCCCGAAGGCCGGCACCGCCATCAGCGTCGTGTCGGGCTACTGGAAGAAGCGGTACACCTGCTCCGTCGACGGCTTCGTGCACGAACTGCGCGAGGGGCGGTGGACCTGGAAGGACTCGGTGCGCTACACGCCCGCGTGCCAGACCATCGGGGGCACCTCGGGCTCGCCCGTCGTGGACACCGCGACCGGCGCGGTGGTCGCCGTCAACAACACCGGCAACGAGTCCGGTGGTCGCTGCACGGACAACAACCCGTGCGAGGTGGACGAGAACGGCAAGGTCACCGTCCGGAAGGGCATCAACTACGCGCAGCAGTCGTACCAGATCACCCGCTGCGTGGCCGGCGGCAACAAGGTCGACCTGAGCCTGCCGGGCTGCACGCTGCCCAAGCCGTAGCGCGGGCCGCCGGGGCGGGGGCGGGCCGCCGGGGCGGGGGCGGGCTGCCCGAGCCCCGCCCCGGTGTGGGGGCCGTCCGCCCTCAGCCCGCCAGCCGCTGTGCGGCCCGCTCGCCCCGGCGGGCCACCGGCTCGACCCCGTGCGCCTCGCCGAGGCCGAACGGCGGCATGGCGTGGTAGATCGCCTCGTACGAGCCGGCCGGCACGAGGTACGTCTCGTGCCAGATGCCGACGCTCGCCCTGGCGCCGCGCGCACGGCGGTTGAACGCCGCCCAGGCGGGGTGGTGTTGCCGCCGCGCGGCCGAGGCGTAGGCGAGCAGCTTCTCGCGCGACTCCCAGTACTGCACGACCGTGTAGGTGCGCGGCCCGGCCGTGTACGCCCGGTACCCCAGCATGCCGAGGCTCTCGTCGCGGGACAGCTCCCGGAGCATGCGGGGCATGGCGGCGAGGACGGGTGGCCAGTGACGCACCGCCCGCCACCGGTTGATCCGCATGCCGATGAGGAAGACCACCACGTCCCCCTCGGCCGCGGTCGTGACCCGCCCGGATATCGGTGTCCTGCTCATGGCGATCCCCCAGTCCCTCACGGATGCGATGAATAGCGCCGCTATCCATATTTCGATAGTGCCACTATCCATAAGGGCGTGCAAGGGGAGGCGCCCCGGCTACGCGCGGGCGGAGCGGCGCGCGAGCCAGCCCGCCATCGCCCGTACGCCCAGGCCGATCGCGCGCTCGTCCGGGGTGAACTCCGGGTAGTGCGGATAGCCGGCGGTGATCGGGGTGCCGGGGGCGCGGACGCCGAGGAAGGTGAACGTGCCGGGGACCCGCTCCAGGTAGAGCGCGAAGTCCTCGCCGCTGAACGGCGGGAACGCGGCGTGCAGCGTGCTGACCGCGGACCGGCCGAACGCGCCGCGCAGGTGGCGGGCGAGCGCGCGGCCCTCGGCCCTCGGGCTGACCATCGCCGGGAACGGATCGTCCGGGAAGCGCACCGAGGCCCCCGGGTAGGACCCGGCGATCCGCCGGACGTCCGCCCGCACCTCGACGTACCGCTCCTGTGGCCAACAGCGGTACGACACGCCCACCGTGGCCTCCCGCGCCCTGGCCTGGAGGGCCACGAACCGGGCCAGCGGGCCGGCCGGCGTCTGGGCGTCGGCGACCAGCCGCTCCAGGTCGGCCGGCCCGCCGGGCAGCGCGACCGTGGCCAGCGCGCCGAGTTCGGCCGCCAGGCGGCGCGCCGCCTCGGACGCGTCCGGGCCGGCGAGCGCCACCTCGCCCCGGTCCTGCCCGGGCAGCCCGAACCCCGCCGTCGTGGCGAACTGGCCGACCGGGAAGGGCCCGCAGTGCAGCGCGTGGATCTCCGCCACCCGCGTACGGTCGAGCACGCCCGCGTCGATCATCGCGCGGGCCCCGGACAGCGACTCCTCGGCGGGCTGGAAGAGGAAGACCACCGTCCCGCTCAGGTGGTGCCGAAGACGCGCCAGCACCCGGGCGGTCCCGACGCCGATCGTGGTGTGCAGGTCGTGGCCGCACAGGTGGGCGGGGGCCGGGCCGCCGCCGACGATGTCCCGTGGCGGGACCGCGTCCATGTCCGCCCGGTACGCCACGGTCCGGCCCGGCCGGGCACCCCGCAACACGCCGACCACGCCGTGGCCGCCCACCCCCGTGGTGACGGCGAGCCCGGCCGCCCGCAGCTCCCGGGCCACCACGCCGGCGGTGCGCCGCTCGCACCCCGGCGGCTCGGGGTGCCGGTGCAGGTCGCGCCGGAGCGCGAGCAACGCGCGCTCCAGGCGCGCCGTTTCGGCGTCCACCACCTCCCGCGCGAGCCCCGGGCCCCGCCCGGCCGCGCCGGCGGCACCGGCGGCACTGGCCGGGCCTGCGCCTCCCCACGCGAGCCCCGCTCCCACCGCCGCCGTGCCGGTCAGCACCGTACGGCGCGCGAGGGCGCGCTCCTCGGGACGATCCATGACTGTTCCCCCTCCGTGAGCTACGGACGCGCCTTCCGTGCGCCCGGCGACTGGTCGGCCCCACGCCGCGCGGGGCAGCCGCCGCCGGGCGGGCGGAAGACCTGCTGCCGCCACGATCGCGGTGCGGGCCCGGTGTTGCCCAACCGGCGGAGCCCCGCCCGGGGGTGGCGCCAGGGCCCGGTGCCGGGGTGGCGCTACCCCCACGCCCTGGGCCCCCACGCCCTGGGACCCCCGCCTTGGGATCCCCACGCCCGGGCCGGCTCGGGTAGCGCCGGCGCGCGAGCCACGGCGCGGGCGGGGGCGCTGGCCCCGGCGCGAACGCGGGGGTTAGGCTGCTCGGCGATGACTACCGGGACGGCCTCGCGCCACACACGGATCGGTGACCCGGTGCTCCGCTGAGCGCCGCGCGGCCCGACGCGGGCCCGTCACCCCACCGAGGAGTCGGCTCCGCCGCGCGGGCCCCGCCTCCGTCGTGTTGATCACAGCTTCGACAGATCAACCACGACAGGAGATGCCATGCCCAGCACGACGGTTCGGATTCCCACCCAGGACGGCCAGGCCGACGCCTTCGCCGCCTACCCCGACGACGGCGAGCGGCACCCCGGGGTGCTGCTGTACGCGGACGCGTTCGGGCTGCGGCCCGAGTTGCATGACAAGGCCCGCCAACTGGCCGACCACGGCTACTACGTGCTCGTCCCCAACATCTTCTACCGGCACGGCCAAGCGCCGGTGGTCGAGCTTCCCCCGTACATCGGGGAGGCGGAGCGGGCCGGACTCTTCGACCAGATCATGCCGGTGGCCCAGGCGCACACCGCCGAGCGCGTCACCCGCGACGCGGACGCCTATCTCGGCTTCCTCACCGCCCAGCCCGAGGTCGGCGCCGGGCCGCTCGGCGCGATCGGCTACTGCATGGGCGCTTCCCTGGCGCTGCGCACGGCCGCGGCCCACCCGGACCGGGTGGCCGCCGTCGCCGGGTTCCACCCCGGGCTCCTGGTCACCGACGAGGCCGACAGCCCGCACCGGCTGCTGGGCGGGCTCACCGCCGAGGTGCACTTCGGCCTCGCGGAAGGCGACCTGACGCCCGAGGCGCTGGCGGACCTCACCCGGGCGCTGGACGCCACCGGCGTGGACCACGCCATCGAGACCTACCCCGGCACCGTCCACGGCTTCACCATGTCCGACACCTCCGCCTTCCACCCCGCCGGCCTCCAACTCCACTGGGACCGCCTGCTCCCCCTCCTCCACCGCACCCTGCAAGCCGGCTGAGCCCCGGGGGCGTACGCCGCGACCGTCGCGTACGCCATGACCTGCCGCGTACGCCGCACCCGCCGCGTACGCCACGACCCGCCGCGTACGTCACACCCGTCGTACGCGGCGGACCGGCGCGCGCCCGCCCGGGGGCGCGGCCCGCATGCGCCCAGGTTGCCGGCGGCCGGAAGGCAGGCGCGTGGCCGGGCTGCCACCTCCGGGGAGTGAAGGGCCGCTTCCGGTTGGCCATCATGGGCGCCGGGGCGGACCCGGCGCGCCGGGCGCGCGCGAGGCGAGAGGGGTGGGGCGCGAATGGTCACGACCGCGACAGGGGCGTGGGACGGGGCGTTGGACGTGTTCGTCCTGGCCGTGGGGGTGGGCTGCGGGTGGCTGGGATGGCGAGCCGCGCGCTGGCCCGACCGGGCGGTGGGGCCCGTCCGACCCGGGTGGGTGACCCGCGCCTGGGGGCTCGGCTACCTGCTGCTCGGGTGCGCGCTCGTCGTGGACACGGCGACCCGGCTGGCCGGCGGGGAGCAGCGCTGGGCGCCGCATCTGCTGCGCTGGGGTGCGGGGCCGCTGGTGATCGGCTCGCTGTTGGCGACCTTCGTCATCCGCCGGCGGGAGCGCCGGACATCCGACGAGTGAGGGGCGGCGCGCGCCCCGGGCGCCGGTGCCGGGATGCTCCGGCGTGCGGCGTGCGGCGTGCGGCGTGCGGCGTGCGGCGCGCGGCGTGGGTGCGTGGGCGCCGCGCCCGCCCGGGGGCGCGGCGGCCGGGAGCGCGCGCCGGGCCCGCACGCGCCGGCGCCGCCCCGGCGTGGATCGCTGGGGCGGCGCCGGTGGGGCGGTGGCCGGGTGTGCGTCCGCCAGGTGGTCGCACACCCGGCCCGTCGGGTCCGCACACCCGGCCCGTCGGGTCGCGCCGGCCCGGTGGCCGGGCCGCCGTCGCCGGGCCGGGGGCCGGGGGCCGGCTACGGCAGGCCGTGCACGTGCTTGCCGACCTGCGAGGAGAATTCGTTGCCGTTGCTGGCGTCCCAGTTGGTGGACCAGGTCATCGCGCCGCGCAGGCCCGGGTAGGTCTTCTCCGGCTTGAACGTGCCGCAGCTCGTGCCCTTGGTCAGGCAGTCGAGGGCGGCGTTGACCACGCTGGGCGCCGCGTACCCGCCGCCGGCCGCGCGTGGGGACGCCGGGACGCCGAGGCCGACCTGCGAGGGGTCGAGGCCGTTCTCCAGTTGGATGCAGGCGAGGCCGGTGAGGAAGTCCACCGTGCCCTGCGCGTAGACCTTGCCGTCACAGCCGAGCATCGAACCGCTGTTGTAGTACTGCATGTTGACGACCGTCAGGAAGTCCTTGATGGCCAGCGCGGTCTTGAAGTACTCGCCCTGCGGCGACTGCATGTCCACCGTCTGCGGCGCCATCGTCACCACCAGGCCGCTGTGCGCCGCGTGGATCGCCTTGAGCGCCTTGGTCATGTACGTGGAGTTGAGCCCGTTCTCCAGGTCGATGTCCACGCCGTCGAAGCCGTACTCGTCCATCAGGGCCGAGATCGAGGTGGCGAAGGCGTCGGCCGACGCGTCGTCGCTGACCGAGACCGCGCCCTTCTCGCCGCCGACCGAGATGATGACCGACTTGCCGGCCGCCTGCTTGGCCTTGATGTCGGCCTTGAACTGCTCCTCGGTGTAGTCCAGCGCCGGGTCGAGGGTGAAGTCCACCGCGCCGGGCTTGCCGGTGGCGTCGGCGAAGGCGACGGCGATGATGTCGTACTCGTCCTGCACGTCGCTGAGCTTCTGGACGGTCGCGCCGTTGTCGAAGTTCTGCCAGTAGCCGGTCACGGCGTGCGAGGGCACCGCCGCGCGGGCCGATGCGGCGGGGCCCGCCTGCGCGGACGCGGCGGGTTCGGCGGCGCCTGCCCGCGCCGGGCCGACGAAACCGGCCGTCACCAACGCCGCCGCGGCGAGCGAGCCGAGCAGCCCGCTGCGGGAGATGCCTGATCGTGCGCGTACCACGACTGCCTCCGTGGGGGGAGAGAGATGGGGGGAGTGGTGCGGGTGCGCTTTCAGGGGCCCCTGAGCTTGCGGTACAAGGTGGTCCAGACCATTGCGGATGTCAACCCGTCGCGCGCCCTCTTGTGCGATCGGGTGCCGGACGGTGTCCTGATCCGCACACCATCGGGGGCGAGTGCGGAGGCCATGGATGACGCGCACCAATGACAGCGGCGAAACCCACACCGGCCGCCCGCCGGCCTCCCGTTGGCGGGCCGTCGGGCCCGGCATCGTGGTCGCGGCGACCGGCGTGGGCGCCGGCGACCTGGTGGCGACGCTGATCGCGGGCAGCAAGTTCGGCTACACGCTGCTGTGGGCCGCGGTCATCGGCTGCCTGGTCAAGATCTCCCTCGCCGAGGCCGTCGGCCGCTGGCACCTGGCCACCGGGCACACCCTCTTCCACGGCTGGCGCACCCTGGGCCCCTGGACCACCTGGTACTTCATCGGCTACGTGGTCGTCTGGGGCTTTGTCTACGGGGCGACCGCCATGTCCTCCAGCGCCCTGCCGCTGGTGGCCCTCTTCCCCGACTTCCTGGGCCTGAAGACCTGGGGCGTGATCACCGGCCTGGTCGGCCTCGCGTTCGTGTGGTGGGGCCGGTACGCGGTGGTCGAGAAGGTCATGACGGTGCTGGTCGGCGTGATGTTCGTGGTGGTGGTGTACGTCGCGGTG
This sequence comes from Streptomyces buecherae, assembly GCF_014295035.1. Lineage (GTDB taxonomy): Bacteria > Actinomycetota > Actinomycetes > Streptomycetales > Streptomycetaceae > Streptomyces > Streptomyces youssoufiensis. The sequence goes on along the minus strand of NZ_CP060404.1, from coordinate 3,106,370 downwards.
CGGGTCGGCCCGAACCTCGGGGACTCCTTCGCGGGCCTGGCCCCCACCCTGCCGGACGGCTCGCTGCTCTACACGCTCGGCCTGATCGGCGGCGTCGGCGGCACCATCACGATGGCCGCGTACGGCTACTGGGTGAACGCCAAGGGCTGGACCGACAGCTCGTGGATGCGCACGATGCGGCTCGACAACCGGGTCGCGTACGTCACCACCGGCATCTTCGTCGTCGCCATGCTGATCGTCGGCGCCGAGTTGCTGCACTCCGCCGACATCGCCCTGCACAAGGGCGACAAGGGGTTGATCGACCTCGGTGACGTGCTGGAGGAGCGGTACGGCACCGGCACCGCCAAGCTCTTCCTCGTCGGCTTCTTCGCCACCTCCTTCTCCTCCCTGGTCGGCGTCTGGCACGGGGTGAGCGTGATGGTCGCCGACTTCGTCGAGCACTACCGGGCCGGCGCCGTGGCCGCGGCCGGCGGAGCCGCCCCCGCCGAGGCCGCCCCCGCCGCCGGCCCGGGCACCATCGGCCGCCACGAGCGCTCGCTGCCCTTCCGGCTGTACCTGCTGTGGCTGACCTTCCCGCCGATCAGCCTGCTCTTCCTGGACCAGCCGTTCGGCCTGGTGATCGTCTACGGGGTGCTGGGCGCGTTCTTCATGCCCTTCCTCGCGCTCACCCTGCTGTGGCTGCTCAACTCCTCCCGCACACCCCGCGAGTGGCGCAACGGCCTCCTCAGCAACGTCATGCTCGTCGCCGCCGGGCTGCTCTTCCTCGTGCTGTGCGTGCAGCAGGTGCGCGAGCTGCCCTGGTAGCGGGCCGGACCCGCGCGGGTCCCCGGGCGCGCGCCGGCGCCCGCCGCCGAAACGGGGGCGGCCGTGCCGCCCGCCGCGGGGGAGCGGCTGGGCGACACGGCCGGTGGGGCGGGCGCCGCACGGTGTGCGGACCGTGCGGCGGCGCGCCGCGGGCGGCGACGCCCGGGCGTCGCGGCGGACCCGCGACGGGTGCCGCCCCCGGAGGGCCCGCGACCCGGAGCGGGTCGCGGGCCGTGGCCGTTACGGCAGGTTGTGCACGTGCGGGCCGACCGCGTTGGACCAGGCGTTGCCGGCCAGCGCGTCCCAGTTGGTGGACCAGGTCATCGCGCCGCGGATGTCCGGGTACGTGGTGGAGGGCTTGAACCGCCCGCAGTTGGTGCCCTTGGCCAGGCAGTCGAGGGCGTTGTTGACGACGGTCGGCGAGACGTAACCGCCGCCGGCGCCGCGCGGCGAGGCCGGTAGGCCGAGGCCGACCTGCGAGGGCTTGAGGCCGCCCTGGAGCTGGATGCAGGCCAGCGCGGTGAGGAAGTCCACCGTGCCCTGCGAGTAGACGTTGCCGTCACACCCGAGCATCGAACCGCTGTTGTAGTACTGCATGTTGACGACGGTCAGGATGTCCTTGATGTTCAGCGCCGTCTGGAAGTAGCCGCCGGACGTGGACTGCATGTCGATGGTCTGCGGCGCCATCGTGATGACCAGGTCGGGGCCGGCCTTGGCGGACAGCGCGCGCAGCGCCTGGGTCATGTACGTCGGGTTGATCCCGTTCTCCAGGTCGATGTCGACGCCGTCGAACCCGAACTCCTGCATCTGCGCGTAGACCGAGTTGGCGAAGTTGGTGGCCGCGGTCGCGCTGCCCACCGAGACCGTGCCCTTCTCACCGCCGACCGAGAGAATGACCGACTTGCCGGCCGCCTGCTTGGCCTTGATGTCGGCCTTGAACTGGGCCTCGGAGTACTTCAGCGCCGGGTCCAGGTTGAAGTCGACGGCGCCCGGGGTCGTCGTGGCGTCGGCGAAGGCGACCGCGATGATGTCGTACTGGCTCTGCACGTCGCTGATCTTCTGGACGGTCGCGCCGTTGTCGAAGTTCTGCCAGTAGCCGGTCACGGCGTGCTTGGGCACGGTGCCGCCGTCCCCGCCGCCCGCGGTCGTGGTCGCGGTGATCTCGGCCGACTTCGGCGACTCACCGGCCGTGTTGGTGGCGGTGACCTGGAACTTGTACGAGGTGGCCGGCGCGAGGCCGGTCACCGTGGCCGAGGTGCCGCTGACCGCCTGCACCCGCTTGCCGTCCTGGTAGACGTGGTAGCCGGTGGCGCCCTTGGTCGGGTTCCAGCTCAGCGTGACCGAGGACGAGGTGGGCGCGGACGCGGCCAGGCCGGCCGGCGCCGCCGGCACCTCCTCGCCCGGGGTGCCGCCGCCGGGGCCCTTCAACGTCAGGTCGTCGGCGTGGTAGGCGGGCTGCCCGTACCAGCCGTGCGTGTAGACCGTCACCGACGTGGTGTTCGGGCCGGTGGTGAACTTGGTGCTGAGCTGCTTCCAGTCGCTGGCCGCCTGGCTCCAGGTGGAGACGTCCGTGGTGCCGGTGCCGCTCGCGCCCAGGTAGACGTAGCCGCCCTGCACCCAGCCGCTCAGCTCGTACGCCGAGTTCGGCTGGACGCTCACGGTCTGCGAGCACTTGGCGTTGTCGGCGCCGGCCGGGGTCGCCCTGAGCGACGAGGCGCCGCCGTGCACCGGGCTGGCGGCGGAGCTGCCGCTGCCGCCGGAACACGTCCAGTTGTTCAGGCCGGCCTCGAAGCCGGGGTTCTGGATGAGGTTGGGCTCGGCGGCGGCCTGCGCGCCACCGCCACCGAGGGCCACGAGCGCCGAGGCGGCGAGGGCGGTCGCGGCTGCCGACGCCAACCCCCGGTTCATCCGCCTGCGGCCGGCGGACCACCGTCTGCCTCTGGTGTGCCTGTCGCGTAGTGCACGGTCCACTGACTGCCTCCGTGGGGAAGTGTGGGAGGAGGGGCTTGGGGACGGTGGCCACCGCTGGGCGTGAGACTGGTCCAGACCAATGCCCTTGTCAAGGGTGTGCGCAGGGACCCGACGCCGTACGCGACGCCCGCGGGCGCGGGCGCGCCGTGCGCGGGACCGGCCGAGGACGACGCCGCCGAACGCCCCGGGAGCGCCGGCCGCAACCGGGCCACCGGGCGCACGCCGCAGGCGTACGGGAGGCGCGGGGGGCGGACGGGGGCGGGCGGGAGGAGTACGGCGCGCGATACGGGGGACTGCGTACGGGTGAGCGGGGCGCGGGCGCGCACCGGGAGAGGGGAGCGGCGTGCGGAACAGGGCGCTGGGCGGAATCCGGGCCAGTGGGTGGCGCGCGGAACCGGGGCGCGGGGCCGGCGGACCGGGCCGGTCCGTGACGCGCGGAGCGGTCCCGCGTGAACTCCCGGTGCCCACGCCGGTGATAACCCCGGGGAACGGTTCTCAGCCGCGGCATTCGTGGATAAAGTGCTGAGGCATCTGTACGGGGAAGCAGCGGACGGTATCGGTCCGTGACGAGAGCGCCGCGCCGCGCGGGCCGGCAGGCGTGGACGGGTGGGGGCCCTCAGTGGACGGGAGCTGACGTGACCTGTGCGATTGCCCTCACCAGCCCCGAGTTGGTGCTCCCGCCGCCCGACGGGCAGACCCCGTCGGCCGTCGTCCTCAAGGCGCCCGAAAACCAACCCCTCGAAGCGGCCGTCTCCGACACCGCCGCCCTCCTCGACCAGCAGGGCTACCTCATCGCGCTGTTCCCGGCCGCCTCCGCGCCCGCGCTGGTCCGCCGACTGCACACGGTGCGCGCGGTCCTGGAGAGCGACCGGATAGCGCTGCTCCCCATCGATCTGCCGCCGCTGGCCGTCGCCGTGTTGGCCCGTCAGTTGCGCCAGCTCTCGATGGCCGACTTCAGCCCCGGGGTACTGGCCTGCGCGGCCCGTCTCCTCGCCCACTACATCTACGCCGGGGCCCAGCTCGGCAGCGTCGCCCGACTGGAGAAGGTGCAGGTCAGCATGGCCGCGCACGTACGGTCCTGGGTGCCAGGCAGCCAGTTCGGCGTGCTGAGCCACCCCACGCCGCACGTGGTGACCGTCGGCCGCGACGCCGATCCGCCGGCCCCCGGCTTCACCACCCAGCTCACCATCGCCCGTGGCCAGCCGCACGCGGAGTGGATCACCTCCTCGCTCGCCGCCGCCTGGCGGGTCAGCGGCGTGCAGGAGGTGCCGCTGCCGGCCGAGTCGGCCCGCTGGTGGGGCACGCCCCGGGTGGCGGAGTTCGCGGCGGCCATCCCCGACCCGTCGGTGCTCTACCAACTCGTCGCCTCCGTGCGCCGCGAGGAGTGCCACTGGTGCGGCCTCGAACTCATCGGCGACCGGTGCGCGTTCTGCTCCTCGCCGCTGCTGCGCGACGACGCCCCGCGCGCCCTGGCCACACCGCGTCCACACACCCGGCCCGCCCTGGCGGCGCGTTGAGCCCACCACCCGACCACCGGGCCCGCCCCGCGTCCCCGCACCACCGGCCCGCCGACCCGTGGCCGACGCGGCGCCCCGCGCGCGACGCCGGCCGCCGACCCGCCTCCCGCCACCACGCCCCCGAACGAGGTCCCAGGTCTTCATGAATGCACGCCAGCGCCGCGGAGTGATCCTCCTGGTCCTGTCGGTCCTGTGCGCCGTCGGCGCGTTCATCGGAGTGCTCTCCGTCATCAACGACGTCGAGTCCAAGGTCGGCCCGGAGACCACGGCGTACCGCCTCACCTCGGACGTCCCGGCCTACAAGGCGCTGGACGCCGGCTCGTTCGAGAAGGTCTCGATGCCCGAGCGCTGGCTGCCCGACACCGCCGTCACCGACCTGGGCGACCTGCGCGGCAAGATCGCCGTCACGCCGCTGCGCAAGGGCTCGCTGCTCCAGGCCGACATGATCGTGGAGCGGCCCGCGCTCCAGCCGGGCCAGCAGGAGATCGCCATCATGATCGACGCGGCCACCGGCGTGGCCGGCAAGATCAACCCGGGGGCGCGGGTCAACATCTACGCCACCTTCGACGGCGAGCGCGAGGGCGCCAAGCCCACCTCCAAGGTGATCGTCGCCGGCGCACGCGTCATCGACGTCGGCAAGCTCACCGCCCTGGAGCCGGACGGCGACGACCGCGACCGCAGGCGGCGCGAGACCGAGGCGGTGCCGATCACCTTCGCCCTCGACACCCAGGACGCCCAGCGCGTCGCCTACGCGGAGTCCTTCGCCTCCCACGTACGGCTCGCCCTCATCGCGCCCGGCGGCGACGCGGACATCGCGCCGGACGAGCGCACGTACACCCTCGACGGCGACCGTTAGCGGTCCGACGAAGCCGGAAGAAGCAGGAGGCGGTGGCTCGATGACGATCAGAATCCTCCCGACGGTCGGGGACGCGGACCTGGCCCGATCCCTGGGCGGGCTGCTCAGCCAGCTCCCGGGCGTCGAGCCGTTCCCCGCGCTCGGCGACTCGACCGCGCTCCTCGACACCCTGGCCCAGCTCGCCGCCGCCGCGGTCGACGAACTGCCCGAGGTCGTCCTGGTCCACGAGCACATCGGCCCGGTGCCCGCCCTGGAACTGGTCCGCGAGGTCGCGCTGCGCTTCCCCGCCGTCGGCGTGGTCCTGGTGACCGCGGACGCGGGGCCCGCGCTCTACTCGGCGGCCATGGACGCCGGCGCGCGCGGCATCTGCGCGCTGCCCCCCTCCTACGACGAACTCGCCGCCCGCACCCAGTCCGCCGCCCAGTGGGCGCTCGGCGTACGGCGCCACCTCGGCGGCGGGGGCGAGGCGCTGGCCGCCGGGCCCGGCGGGCGCCTGGTGACCGTCGCGGGCGCCAAGGGCGGCGTGGGCACCACACTGACGGCCGTCCACCTCGCGCTCGCCGCGCGGGCCGCCGGCCGGGGTGTGGTCCTGGTCGACATGGACCTCCAGTCCGGCGACGTGGCCTCGTACCTGGACGTGCAGTTCCGCCGCTCCATCGCCGACCTCGCGCAGATCAGCGACATCACGGCGCGGGTGCTCCAGGAGGCGGTGTTCCAGCACCCCAGCGGCCTCGGGCTGCTGCTCGCGCCGGGCGACGGGGAGCGCGGCGAGGAGGTCACCGACCTGGTCGCCCGGCAGGCCATGACGGCCCTGCGGTCCCGGTACGACCTGGTCATCGTGGACTGCGGCACCCAGATGACCTCCGCCAACAGCGCCGCGATCGAACTGGCCGACAGCGCGCTGCTGGTCACCACGCCGGACGTGGTGGCGGTGCGGGCCGCCAAGCGCATGGCGCGGCTGTGGGACCGGCTCCAGATCCGCAAGGCGGAGGAGACGACCACCGTCGTCAACCGGCACACGCGCGGCGGCGAGATCCAGCCCAGCCTGGTCGAGCGGGCCACCGGCACCCGCGCGGCGCGCACCACCGTGCCCGCCGCGTTCAAGGAACTGCAACCGGCCATCGACTCCGGCCGGATGCAGGACCTGGACGCCAAGTCGACCGTCAGGCAGGCGCTGTGGACCCTGGCCGGCGAACTCGGCCTGACCGGGACGCCGGCCGACGCCGGCGCCGCGCAGCGCGGCCGGGGCAACCACGCCGACCGCTCCCCGACCGGGTCACGGCGCCGCCGCGCGCTGCCGGGCGGCGGCCAGAGCGGGCCCGGCGACGGCGGCGCCGGCCGGGCCCCGGACGGCCAGGACGGCGGCCACGGCGCGGCCGGCACCGGGCCGGAGGCGCTGACCCAGGTGCCGACCAGTCGGTTCCGCAAGCGCGGCGGGGGCGACCGGGGACAGGTGACGGTCGAGTTCCTCGGCATGGTCCCGGTGATCCTCATCGTGCTGGCCGTGCTGTGGCAGTGCGCGCTGATCGGCTACACCTACTCGCTCGCCGGCAACTCGGCCGACCGTGGCGCCCGGGCCGCCGCCGCGCGCGACACCGGCGGCGCCGGAGCCTGCCAGGAGGCGGCCCTGCGCGACCTGCCGGATGCCTGGCGCGAGTCGGCGGCGGTGGCCTGCCCGACCTCGGGCGGCCTGGTGCGGGCCACGGTACGGATCAAGGTCCCGGTGCTCTTCCCCGGCGCGGGGGACTTCCCCTGGACCGTCACCGGCACGGCGGGCGCGGCGGCGGAGGAGTGAGCGATGCGCGGCGGCAGGCACGACACGGTGCGCGACGACGACACGCCGCGGCCCGGGCGGCGGGACGGGGTACGGGCCGGGCTGCGGGCCCCGGGCGGGGCGCCACGGCGCGCGGGCGCGGGGCGGCGGGACGGCGCGCGGCGGGATGGCACGGCGGCGCGGGGGGCCGGCACGGCGGCGCGGGGGGCCGGCACGGCGGCGCGGGGGGCCGGCACGGCGGCGCGGGGGGCCGGCCGACCACGCCACCGACCGAGCCCCCCACCGCGCGGCCGGGGGCGCTGTCGGCGCCGGGCCGGGGAGCGGCGGCGGGACGCCGGCTCGGTGGCCGTCGAGTTCCTCGGCTTCCTGCCGATCCTGCTCGCCGTCGGGCTCGCCGTGGTGCAGTTGGGGATCGCCGCGTACACCGTGCAGCAGGCGGGCACCGCGGCCCGGGCCGCGGCCCGTACGGCCACGGCGGACGACCCCGAGGCCAGCCCGGAGTCGGCCGGCCAAGCGGCGATCAGCGGCTGGCTCGCGGACGGCGCGCGGATCTCGGTGAGCGGGGGTACGGAGGCGCACGCCACGGCCACCATCGAGATCCCCTCGATCATCCCCGGCGTGGACTTCGGCGACGCCCGACGCAGCGCCACCATGCGCCGCCCGGAGCCCGCCGACCCGCCGGCGCCCGGCGATGAGTAGCCACCCGCGCGCGGCCCGCCACCCCGGCCACCGGCGCGCGGTCCGCCACCCCGGCCACCCACGCCCGACACCCGGCGCGGCCCGCACCCGCCGGCGCCCGGGCAGTGTCCGCCACGTCCGCCGCGTTCGTCACCCCCATCACCCCCGTCCACGTTCGAGGAGCACCCCATGAGCCTGCGGGCGCGCATCGTGGCCCCCGAGCCGACCGGTGAGCAGCGGGAGAACGGCCACCTGGTCACCAGCTACCGCACCAAACTCCTGGAGGAGATCGACCTCGCCGAGATGTCCGCGCTCGCCGCGGGCGAGCGGCGCTCGCGGCTCGAACGCGTCCTCGGCCACATCATCAGCCGCGAGGGTCCGGTGCTCTCCACCGCCGAGCGCGCCCAGCTCATCCGCCGCGTGGTGGACGAGGCGCTCGGCCTCGGCGTCCTCGAACCGCTCCTGGAGGACGCCTCGATCACCGAGATCATGGTCAACGGGCCCGACCAGATCTTCGTGGAGCGCGCGGGCCGGGTCGAGCGGGTGCCGGTGCGGTTCGCCTCACACGAGCAGCTGATGCAGACCATCGAGCGGATCGTGTCCACCGTCAACCGCCGCGTGGACGAGTCCAACCCGATGGTGGACGCCCGGCTGCCGTCCGGGGAGCGGGTCAACGTCATCATCCCGCCGCTCGCCCTCGACGGCGCGACCCTCACCATCCGCCGCTTCCCGCGCGCCTACACCCTGCACGAGCTGATCGGCATGGGCACGCTCGACGAGCACATGCTCATGCTGCTCGCGGCGCTGGTGCGGGCCAAGTTCAACGTGGTGGTCTCCGGGCCCACCGGCTCCGGCAAGACGACGCTGCTCAACGCGTTGTCCGGGCTGATCCCGGACGGCGAGCGGATCATCACCGTGGAGGACGCGGCCGAACTCCAGCTCCAGCAGACCCACGTGATCCGCCTGGAGTCCCGGCCGCCCAACGTCGAGGGCAACGGCCAGATCACCATCCGCGACCTGGTACGCAACTCGCTGCGCATGCGGCCCGACCGCATCATCGTCGGCGAGGTCCGCGGCGGCGAGACGCTCGACATGCTCCAGGCCATGTCCACCGGCCACGACGGCTCGCTGGCCACCGTGCACGCCAACAGCGCCGAGGACGCGTTGATGCGACTCCAGACGCTGGCCTCGATGTCGGACGTGGCCATCCCGTACGAGGCGTTGCACGACCAGATCAACAGCGCGGTGGACTGCATCGTGCAGCTCGTACGGAACGCGGACGGCTCGCGCCGGGTCAGCGAGATCGGCCTGCTCGACTCGCACGGCCACGAGGACTACCGGATCACCACCGTCTGCCGGTTCGACGCCGAGCCGATGGGCGCCGACCGGGTGGTGCGCGGCCGGTTCGGCTACGGTCCGGTGCCCGAGCGCACCGCGGAGCGGCTGCGGCTGGCCAACGAGGCGGTGCCGCCCGCGTTCGGCGTCGCCGCCTTCCCGAACGAGCTGATCACCCGCCAGGCGCGGCGCGGATGACCACGCCGGGGGCGCGCCGGACAGCGCGACGAGCAGGGCGACGGGAAGCCCGGCGCGACATACGACGGGAAACGAGAGGGGCGAGGAGGCACCGATGGACGACCTGGCCACGCTGACGGTCGGCGCGAGCCTGCTGTGCGGGGCGCTCGGCGTCGCGGGCGTGCACGCGTACGCGACCGGCCGGGCCCGGCACCAGTCGCTGGTCCAGCGGCTCGCGGACACCGAGGGCGCGCCGCTGCCGGGGCGCGGGCGCCGGTTCGCCGGCGTGGACCGCAGGCTGCGCGGCACGCGGCTCGGCCGCGCCATCGAACTGCGCCTGACGGCGACGGGCCTTGATCTGACCCCGGGTGAATTCTTCGTCTACATGGCGGGAACGGCGATCGGTCTCTGGCTGATCGCTCAAGCCACGCTCGCCACGTTCTTCGGTCCCATCGCCGCCGTCGTCACCGTCTGGGGAGCATTCGCTTTCCTGAATTGGCAACGACAAAAGCGCATTGAAAGATTCATCAGTCAACTACCCGAACTCGCCCGCATACTGGCCAACGCCACCCAGGCGGGACTCGCCCTGCGTACCGCCCTCGGGCTGGCCGCCGACGAGATGGAGGCGCCCGCGGGCGAGGAGCTGGCCAACGTGGCGGACAAGCTCGCGGTCGGGCACTCCATCGAGGACGCGCTGGCCGAACTCGCCGACCGGCTGCCCTCGCGCGAACTCGTCGTCCTGGTCACCACGCTGGTGCTCGCCAACCGCGCCGGCGGCTCCGTCGTCAGCTCGCTGCGCAACCTCACCCAGACCCTGGAGGAGCGCAAGGAGACCCGCCGCGAGGTGCGCACCCAGCTCTCCCAGGTCACCGTCACCGCGTACGTGGTGCCGCTGATGGGCATCGGCACGCTGCTGCTCATGGACAACGTCTCGACCGGCTCCATCGAGCGCATGACCTCCTCGTTCTGGGGCCAGGCCGCGGTCGTGGGCGCCTTCACCCTCTACGCGATCGGCTTCTTCCTGATCCGCCGCATGTCCAAGATCGCCATCTGAGCCGCGCGGGGTGGCCGGCCCCGCACCAGCCCCGCCCCACGAGACCCGACCCCGACCCGACCCGACCCCGAGGAGAACAGAGGATGGGCATCGGCCTGTTGCTCGCGCTGGCCGTCGGCTTGTCCACGGCCGGCGCCTGCTACGGCATCGCGCTCTACCGCCGCGAGGCCAAGCTGCCCAGCGACCTGGCGGTCGCCCTGGAGGTGGGCGCCACCCGCACCACGGTGGTCGGCTCGGCCGTGGACCGGCTCGGCATGCGTTACGCGCCGCTGGTGCTGCGTCTGATGGGCCCGGGCCGGGTCGCCAAGGTCCGCCGCCGCATCGACCTGGCGGGCAACCCGGGCGGCCTGACCGTCGACCGGTACGCCGCCCGCCGCGCCGTCTACGGCGTGCTCGGCTTCGGCGGGGCACTGGTCATGGCGGTGCGCGGGGAGTTCCTGCTGGCCGCGCTGCTCGTGGTCTTCGGCCTGTTCTGGATCGAGGTCGGCATCTGGGCGGCCGTACGCGAGCGCAAGGACGCCATCGAGCGCACGCTGCCGGACTTCCTCGACGTGCTGGCCGTGGTCGTCAGCGCGGGACTCAGCTTCCGGCAGGCACTGGACCGGGTGGCGGACAAGTACGAGGGGCCGTGGGCCGACGAACTGCGCATCACGCTGCGCCAGATGGACATGGGTGTCAGTCGCCGACAGGCATTCGAGGAACTGCGCAAGCGCAATGATTCCGAACAGGTGGCCCAGTTCGTCACCGCGCTCCAACAAGGCGAGGAACTGGGCTCGCCCATCGTCGAGACCCTGATCGCGATCGCTCACGACATGCGCCGTACCGACGCGCAGAACGCCCGCCGCCGCGCCGCCCGCGCGGTCCCCAAGGCGACGCTGGTCATCACCACCTTCATGGTGCCCGGCACCATGATGCTCCTCGTGGCCGCGTTCTTCATCGGCTCCGGAACGGACTTCGGATCGGTTACGGGGGACTGACCGGGTGGCTGCGGCCGGCGCGGTGGAAGCGGATTGGTGTGGGGCCCTACGACGCTCGCGCCGGCCCCGCCCGTCGGCCAGCGCCGGGTGCCGTAAGTGGTCCCATGGTTAGGCTGAGTGGGTGATCGACTCACCTACGGATACTGGCCAACTGGTGCTTCGCGTCTCGCAGGCGCATGCTCGGCTGCTGCGACTGCTCGACCCTCTCGACGACCGGCAGAAGGACGCGGCCTCAGCCCTGCCGGGGTGGACCCGGGGGCATGTCCTCGCGCACCTCGCGGACAACGCCCGTGCCTTCGAGCGGCAGGCGCGGCTCGCTCTGCGGGGCGAGGCCATCGAGATGTACGACGGCGGCCAGGGCGGGCGTGACCAGTCCATCGAGCAAGGCGCCGCCCGACCTCTGGCTCATCTGCGTGAGGAGCTGAGGTTGTCCCAACAGGCTCTGGAGCACACGTGGAGCGGGCTGACGGGGGAGGACTGGAGGCGTGCGGTCCGGTTCCGTCATGCCACGGTGCTGGACACCGCGCTGGCACGGTGGCGGGAGATCGAGATCCACGCCGTCGACCTCGCGGTCGGCCGCCGTCCCCGCGACTGGTCGCTGGACTTCGCCCTGCACGCTCTGGAGTTCCTGTCCGGCCGCGCCCCGACCGGTACCCGGCTGGTCCTGCGGGCCACCGATCACGAGTTCGCCCGGACCCTGGGCGCTGGCACGACCGTCGAGGTCTCCGGCGGCGTGCGTGACCTCGCCGCCTGGATGGCCGGCCGCGACATCGACGGCCACCTGCACACGGCCGCTCGCGACCTGCCGGAACTGGGGCCGTGGCCGCCTGATCCAGCGGACTGACGCTCGACGACGCCGTCGACTCCGCGGCGGTCCGTGCCCGCCAGCACTCCGCCGTCGCCCGGACGGCGGGAAGTCCCCCAAGGAGCGGCCCGGCGAGGCAAGTTGTCAGCCGGCGACCACGTACCCGAACGCCCCCAGCCTGGATGAGAGCGATCGGCGGCGGGCGCGTCCCGCGCGTCCCCCGGCGGGTGCCGGCCGACAAGGCGCATGCCTCCCGCAGGCACCACGCGTCACCGCGCCGACCGGGACTCCGCCGCACCGTCCCGGACAAGCGGTCGGCACGGTGGTCGCGGAGGGGCTGGAGTGCGAGTCCTGTGATCCTGGCGCGCTGACCTGCCATGATCGCCCCGACGTTTCCACGATGAGAGGCAAGAGATGGCGATATCGCTGCCCGATGGGTTGGTTACGCCGGCGCTCGTGGTCGATCCAGACGTGCTGGACGGCAACATCGCGCGGATGGCTGAGGCTTCGCGGTCCCAGGGGTTCGCCCTGCGGCCACACGCCAAGAGCCACAAGTGTGCGCAGATCGCCGACCGGCAGCGTCGCGCCGGTGCGCGCGGGCTGTCGGTGGCCACGATCAGCGAGGCCGAGGCACTAGCCCGCGTCGGCGTGGACGACCTGTTCATCGCCTACCCCGTGTGGCCCGATGCCGCCAAGGCGCGGCGGCTGCGCCGGTTGGCGGACGAGGTGGCACTGAGGGTCGGTGTCGAGTCGGTCGAAGGCGCGCAGCGGCTGGGGGACGCCGTGCGCGGCAGCGCCCGGCCCGTCGAGGCACTCGTCGAGGTCGACAGCGGGAGTCGCCGCACGGGGGTGCTGCCACACGCCGCCGGTGAGGTCGGGAAGTCGGCCGCCGACGCGGGACTGGACGTCGTCGGCGTGTTCACCTTCCCGGGACACGGCTACGGTCACGACGCGCAGGCCCGCGAGTGCGCCGCACGAGACGAGGAACGCACGCTGGGCGAGGCAGCACAGACGCTCAGGGACATCGGGCTCGACATCCGCGTGCTCAGCGGCGGGTCAACGCCGACGGTGGGACAGTGGCAGCCGGGTACGGTGAACGAGTTGCGGCCCGGGGTCTACGTCTTCAACGACGCCACCCAGTTGGCCATCGGCACGTGCGGCGCGCAGGACCTGGCGTTGGTCACCGCGGCGACGGTGATCAGTGTTCCCGCTCCCGATCGCTTCGTGCTGGATGTCGGTAGCAAGGTTCTCGGCTCCGACCGGTCGTCCTGGGTGTCGGGTCACGGCTACCTGCCTCAGTTCCCGCAGGGGACCATCACCGGGTTGTGGGAGCACCATGCCGTTGTCCTGCTTCCGGAGGGCACACGCGGACCGCACCTTGGGTCGGTGGTCGCGGTCGTCCCCAACCACATCTGCACGCCGGTCAACCTCGCTGACGAACTGCTGGTGGTCCAAGAGGGTGAGGTGGTCGACCGCTGGCCGGTAACGGCACGAGGTGCCAATACCTGAGCGTCTTCTCCGGCCGCGAACCGGCGATATCCGGTCGGTATCGCGGCTGACCGGCGAGGGCGGGAAGGCGATCGGGCTTGCGCTCGTGACGGTGGTGCGAGACGACCCCTCCCGGCCAGCCGGGCAATGGTTCGTTTCTCGGTCCAGCGCTGTCGGCCCAGCCGCCGCGCGAGCTCGTCCCCGTCGCAGCCCGCTCGTCGATGGCCGACTCCTCTTCGGTGCACGGCCCGGCCGGCGCGCGCTCGTTCGCGCGCGCCGTGGCAGACGCTATTCCGTTATCGATGCACCCTTCGCAAATGCAATCCGCTGTGGGACAGTCGTCGCGCGGGTATCGCGCGCCCAAGGGCGTGCGGTGCGAGGCGGCCGGGCCGAAGTGGAGGTGAGATCCATGGGCCGCGTGGGATGTCTGCGACGAAGGCGACTTCAGAGGTTTCAACTCGGGTTGCGCGGAAGAGAATGCTTCGGGACGCCCTGTTCCGGTGCCGGTGTTTCGGCGTACTTTTCTCGTGTCGCGAGCGGCACCACGGGGACCGACATATCGAACCGGAGCGGAACGGCCGCCCATGAAGGGGAAAACGATGGGGAAGCGCATTCTGGGAAACGACCGCGGACAGACCGCGGTCGAGTACCTGGGGATCATCGCGGTGGTCGTGGCGATCGTGATCGGCATCTCGGGCACGGATATCGGCAACGAGATCTTCAGCGCGATCACCGACAAGATTTCCGAGGTCACCGGCGTGTGAGACGCCTTCGACGCGTCGCGGGCCCCGGGGATTCCGGTCAGGCGTTCCCGATTTACATCACCGCGGTCGCGGGACTTCTCTTTCTCGGCCTCGCCCTTTTCGCCGTCGGCCAGGCGGGCGCCACCCGCAACGGGGCGCAGACGGCCGCCGACGCGGCGGCCCTCGCCGCGGCGCAGGAACACCGCGACGCGCTGCGTGACGAGTTGCTCGCCGCCATCGGCAGCGGCGACGCGTGGCAGGACATCCTCGACGGGATCGGCACCGGAAGCCCGTACGCCTGCGACGAGGCGCGCTGGTTCGCCGCCGAGAACGACGCCGACGTCACCGACTGCACCGTCTCCGGCGGCCTCAACCCCACCTTCCACGTCGACGTGCGGACCCGTTACACCGTGGGCGACTCCATCGTTCCGGGTACGGAGTCGCGGCACGCGGAGGCCGAGGCGACGGCCGAGATCGAGCCGCGCTGCGTACGGTTGCCCGGCAAGCCCGGCAAGCCCGACCCTACGCCGAGCCCTGACCCCCGCCCCACCGGCGACGACACCGACGACGGCGACGACGGGAACGACGGCAACGGGAACGACGGCGAGGGCGACGGTGGCGGAAACGATGGCGACGACAAGCCGGAAGAGAAACCCAAGGCACCGCCCGTGGAGTTCACGTGCGACGGCGAGGAGTGGACCATCGACCCCGAGCGGCCCGACACGCTCCCGGACGTCGCGGACCTCTTCTCCGTGCATCTCGCCGACTGACCAGTGAAGGGCAGCGACTCATGAGCATTCGGTACACCGCCAGGGCGCGTGGGGCGCTGGCCGCTGGAGCGGTCGCCGTCAGCGTCTCCCTGCTCGTGGCGGGCTGCGGTGGCGGTGGTGGTGGCGACGAGGGTGACGACGCCAGGCCCGCCGGCAGCCAGTCGGCCAGCGTCGGAGGCAACGCGCCGCAGGGCGACGGCGGTTCGGACCAGGAACCGGTGTCGGAGCTCGAACCCATCGCCGAACTCCGCGGTGAGATGGGCATGGTGCTCTCGCTCACCGAGGCCAAGCGGGACTCCGGCGGCTTCGTCACGGTCAGTGGGCAGGTCGAGAACACCGGCGACCGGATCTACACGCGCGCCAACAAGTGGCGCGGCGACGAGACCGACGTCATCAAGCACGGCTCGTCCACGGCCGGGGCGACCCTGATCGACCCGGGCGGCAAGAAGCGCTACTACGTGCTCCGCGACACCGACGGGCGCTGCCTGTGCACGATGGGGCTCGGCACCGTCAAGGCCGGTGCCACGGTGCCGGTGTTCATGCAGTTCCCCGCGCCCCCGGAAGAGGTGGACGAGGTGCAGTTCCAGATGCCGACGTTCCCGCCGGCCACGATCAAGATCACCGGGTGACCGAGCCATGACCCCCACCCACGCGACGGCTCGTACCGCCCGCACTGGTTGTACCGCGCGCGCCGCTCACACCGTCCGCGCCGCTCGCACCGCCCGCGTCGCCCGTACGTCCGTCCTCGCGCTCGCCGCCTTCTCCGTCCTCGCGCTGCCCGTCCCGAGCGCCCACGCCGACGAGGGTCCGGGCGTGCTCCAGGTGGCCGCGCCGCCGGTCCCGGTGGACGCCGCGGACCCGGACCTCAAGCTGGCCGACGGCGCCCGGCTCGGTCAGGTCAAGGTGTTGGACATCAAGTCCATCGTGGAGACCGACAACGGCGAGGAACGGCACGAGGTCACCAACGAGGACGTGACCTTCGCCCTCCAGTCCGAGGTGCTGTTCGACAAGGACAGCGCCGACCTCAGCCGGCAGGCCAGCGCGCGCATCGACGTCATCGCCCGGGAGATCGAGGCCCAAGGCGCCCGCGAGGTCCGCGTCTTCGGCTTCACCGATGACCTCGGCACCACCGGGCACGGCGAGGACCTGTCCAAGGAGCGCGCGGACGCCGTGCAGCGACGGCTCGCCAAGCAGCTCGACTCCGGCGTGAAATACCACATCCGTGGCTACGGCGAGGACTACCCGATCGCCGACAACGGCACCGAGGCGGGCCGGAAGAAGAACCGCCGGGTCGAGGTCAGCTTCCCGCGCGGCTCCGCCTGACGCCACGCCGGCGGGCGGCGAGGCCGCCGCGCCCGGCGCGCGAGCGCCGCGCCCGGACCGCGCCGCGCCGGTGGTGCGGTCCGGACGCCGCCGTCTGGCCCGTCGCGCGGAGGGGACGGCGGTGGTCGGGCCGGTCACGCGCCACGACCGGGTGAGACGAAATAGAAGCGTAACGGACGCATCGCCTCAAAAGGGTTTAGTTCCGGCATGGGTGGCCTACAGTCGCTTACGCACTGCTCACACGCGACGAGCTGGAAGTGCATCGCGCGGGCCTGCTCGCATCCTCCTGCCCTGGGAGGGGTGCGTCCGCGTCAGGGAGACGAGCCACCAGCCGTCGCAGGGGTGCCGCGACCAGCGGGCGACCCGATACTCACGCGCACCCCGGGGCGCAGCCCCCAGCGCTCCATCGCGCCCGCCTCGGCCTCCAGGACGTGGCGCGCGCGTGGTCGCGGCAGCCCGAGCCGTTCGGGCCGCATGGTGCGTACGGCGATGACGGTCAGCTCACGGTCGAGATAGGCGACGTCGATGGCGAACCGCATCCGGAAGGTGTGCACCCCACTGGCCGGGCTGAGCAGCAGCGCCCCGGCGATCCCGGTCCGGCCCAACAACCCACGCGAGCGCGCGCGGTAGGACGTGGCGATCTCCAACGGCACCTCCAGCTCCGACCGCGCCAGCGCCGTCCCCGGATCGTCCCCCCGGGGCCCGGCCGCCTCCCGCCCGCCCCCGGGTGGTGCGGCGCCCTCCCGCACGCGCGGCACGCGCAACGTGCCCCGGCCGTCACGCCAACGCCCCATCTCCGCCACCCCTCCGACCCCACTGTCTCGTCTATCGCCCGCCGTCGCCGACGTGGCCGCCGGCGCGCGGCCCGCGCCCCGCGCCGGCCGGCCTCGCGCCGGTCGCGCCGCGCGTCCGATCAGCGTTGTACCAGTCCTGCCGGCGCCCGGGGCCCGTTCCGTAGGCTCTGGCCCGTGCATGCGCTGCTGATAGCTCTCGCCGCCGGGTACGGCATCGCCGTCGGGCTCCTGGCCACTCGCCCGCTGTTCCGGCTCGCCGTCCAGCCCGACGAGCCCTGGCGCGCGGCCTGCCCGGACGACCATCCGATCACCGGACCCGCCGCCGGCTGGCTCGGCCTCGCCCGGTGCGGCCCCTGCGGGCGCGCCGTCACCGACGCCGACGGCGGCGCCGCGCCGGGTGCATACGGGCCGAACGGCGTGCTCGTGGCCGGCGTCTGCGCGCTCGCCTGCGCGGGCCTCGCCGCGGCCGTCGGCTCCCGGCCCGAGCTGGCCGTGTGGCTGCTGCTCGTGCCGCTCAGCGTGGTCCTCGCGGGCGTGGACCTGGCCGTGCACCGGCTGCCCGACGTACTCACCCTGCCGATGGCGTTCGGCTCCGCCGCGCTCCTTGGGGGCGCGGCCCTGCTGCCCGGCGCGGCGGGCTCGTGGTCACGCGCCGTGTTCGGCGGGCTCGCGCTGGGCGCCGCGTACTTTGTGCTGTTTCTCATCAATCCGGCGGGCATGGGATTCGGTGACGTCAAACTGGCGGTGACGCTCGGGGTCGCCCTCGGGTGGTACGGCTGGGACGTCCTCTTCCTGGGGGCGTTCACCGGCCTCCTGCTGGGCGCCTTCTACGGTGTAGCCCTAGTGCTGACAAGGCGGGCGAGCCGCAAGGCGGCGCTGGCTTTCGGCCCTTTCATGATCATCGGGGCCGGTGCGGGCGTGCTCGTGGGCGGCCTCGCGGCGGGCTGAGGGAAGATTCCAGCGCGCCGTTACCTCCCGAGGTGCACGCAAGACCCCTCACGAAGGGTTATGGTGGAAACCCCCCCTCGGGCCGGTCCGTATCCCCCCCACGGACCGGCCCGCTTTTTCATGCCCGCATCCCGCCCGGACCCCGGCCCCCGGGCTATCGGGCCCCCGGCCCACGGGCCCCGGGCCCCGGGCTCTCGGGCTCGGCCCCCAGGGCCCCGGGTTCTCGGCGGAACGAGCGGGACGGCCCGGCCAACCCCGGCGCGCGCCCCCGCTCGCGCCGGGGCCGCGCCGGGGCCGCGCCCGGACTACACAGGGGCCACGTCGGTCAGCGGCGGGCCCAGATGTTCACGCCCTCCGTGCTCCGCGCGTACTCGTCGATCTCCGCCAGCTCCTCGGCGCTGATCGGGGCGGCGCCCAGCGCAGCCACGTTCGCCTCCAACTGGCGCACGCTCGACGCGCCGATCAGCGCCGACGTCATCCGGGGGTCGCGCAGCACCCAGCCCAGCGCGAGCTGGGCCAGCGACTGGCCGCGCCGCGCGGCGATCTCGTTCAGCCCGCGCAGCCGCCGCACCACCTCGTCGGTCAGCAGCTCGGGCTGGAGCGACTTGCCCTGCGAGGCCCGCGAGCCCTCCGGGATGCCGTCCAGGTACTTGTCGGTGAGCAGGCCCTGGGCCAGCGGCGCGAAGGCGATGCAGCCCATGCCCTCCGCCTCCAGCGTGTCGAGGAGCGCGTCGTCCTCGGTCCAGCGGTTGATCATCGAGTACGACGGCTGGTGGATCAGGGCCGGCACCCCCATCTCCCGCAGCAGCCGCGCGGCCTCGGCGGTCTGCTCCGCGTTGTACGAGGACACGCCGACGTACAGCGCCTTGCCCTGCTGGACCGCGGAGGCCAGCGCCCCCATCGTCTCCGCGAGCGGCGTGTCCGGATCGAAGCGGTGGGAGTAGAAGATGTCGACGTAGTCCACGCCCATCCGGCGCAGCGAGGCGTCAAGCGACGACAGCAGGTACTTGCGCGAGCCCCACTCTCCGTACGGGCCCGGGTGCATCAGGTAGCCCGCCTTGGTGGACAGGATCAGCTCGTCCCGGTACGGGCGGAAGTCCTGGGCCAGCAGCCTGCCGAAGTTCAGCTCGGCCGAGCCGGGCGGCGGGCCGTAGTTGTTGGCCAGGTCGAAGTGGGTGATGCCCAGGTCGAACGCGCGGCGCAGGATGGCGCGCTGGGACTCCAGGCTGCGGTCGTCACCGAAGTTGTGCCACAGGCCGAGGGAGATCGCGGGCAGCTTCAGGCCACTGTGTCCGCTGCGCCGGTACTCCATCGCGTCGTAGCGGTCGTCGGCGGCACGGTAGGGGGAGTTGTCGTTCACGGGGGTTCCTGCTTCCGGCTTCGCGTGGTCGCTTCCCGATTCCGGGGTCTGTCCTGGCCGACGCTATACGCACGTGACCGGCCCAGCTTCGCCGAACCCCCGCCCCGGCAGTAGGGTGGCGCCCTTGGAGCGGCACCACGGACGAACCCGGACGAAGACGAAGGCGCCGCGGCATGGAGGGCTGGAGAACGTGAAGCTGCGCGACCTGGTGTACGGGCTCTACGCACGCCGGGTGGAATGGCGCCTCGATCACGACCAGGTGCCCAAGCACATCGGCGTCATCCTCGACGGGAACCGACGCTGGGCGCGCGCCGCCGGGGGCACCACGGCGGAGGGACACATCGCCGGCGCCAACAAGATCCGCGAACTCCTCGGCTGGTGCACCGAGACGGACGTCAAGGTCGTCACGCTGTGGTTGCTGTCCACGGACAACCTCAACCGCCCGGACGACCAACTCCAGCCATTGCTGCGCATCATCGAGGGCGCCGTACGCGACCTGGCCGCCGACGGCCGCTGGCGGGTGCACCACGTGGGCACCCTGGACCTGCTGCCCGCGCAGACGCAGACCGTGCTGAAGGAGGCCGAGGAGGCCACCCGGCACGTGAACGGGATAATCGTCAACGTCGCCGTCGGCTACGGCGGGCGGCAGGAGATCGCGGACGCGGTGCGCTCGCTGCTCCTGGACCACGCCAGCCGGGGCACCACGTTCGAGGAACTGGCCGAGGTCGTCGACGTGGAGATGATCGCCGAGCACCTCTACACCCGCGGCCAGCCCGACCCCGACCTGGTCATTCGCACCAGCGGCGAACAGCGCCTGTCCGGCTTCATGCTCTGGCAGAGCGCGCACTCCGAGTACTACTTCTGCGAGGTCTTCTGGCCCGCGTTCCGCAAGGTGGACTTCCTGCGCGCGCTGCGTGACTACGCGGCGCGCCACCGGCGGTACGGCGGTTAACGCCAGGTAGCGCCAGGGAACGGCAGACGACGAATCACCGACGTTGTCATATGCCCGGCATGGGCCGCGCACTTGGCGGGAATGTTCCTCTCACGTCGGCACCCCACCCCTGGGGTGCCGGAATGCCAGCGGGCGGCATGGGTGCCGCCCGCCCGGGAGGGCCTTTGCACCCAGGACGCCCGTGCCGAACGGATGGCGCAGCCCCTGGCTTCGCCGCCACTTCGTGGACGGCGCTCGCGGAAGGCCGGCGCACGGCCCCCGCAGGGTCCGAGCCCGGCCCGTTCCCCGCCGCCGACGGGGCCCGTGTGTCCCGCCATGGGCGGGGACACCCCACTCCCGCGACGCCGTCGCACCCCAACCTCTCCCGAGGGGGTTCGTCCACCCGTGGTGACCAGCAAGAAACGCCGCGAGCACGACCGGCGCACCTATGTCCTCGACACCAGCGTCCTGTTGGCCGACCCAGGCGCCATGGCCCGCTTCGACGAGCACGAAGTCGTGCTGCCCGTCGTCGTGGTCACGGAGCTTGAGGCCAAGCGGGCCCACCCCGAGTTGGGGTACTTCGCCCGGCAGGCGCTGCGCCTGCTGGACGAGTACCGCATCCGGTTCGGCCGGCTCGACGCCCCGATCCCGATCGGCGATCTCGGCGGCACGCTGCGCGTCGAGCTCAACCACTCCGACCCGGGCATCCTGCCGGCGGGCTTCCGTCTGGGGGACAACGATTCCCGCATCCTGGCCGTCGCCAGGAACCTCCAGGCCGAGGGGTACGACGTCACCGTCGTCTCCAAGGACCTGCCGCTGCGCATCAAGGCGTCGTCGGTGGGCCTGCTCGCGGAGGAGTACCGGGCGGAGTTGGCCATCACGGACTCGGGTTGGACCGGCATGGCCGAGCTGACCGTGGAGCCGGAGCGGGTGGACGAGTTGTTCGCCGCCGAGACCGCCCACCTGCCCGAGGCGGCGGAGTTGCCCGTGCACACCGGGCTGGTCCTCCAGTCGACGCGCGGCAAGGCGCTCGGCCGGGTCACCGCGGACGGCGGCGTACGCCTGGTGCGCGGCGACCGGGAGGCGTTCGGCATCCACGGGCGCAGCGCCGAGCAGCGCATCGCGCTCGACCTGTTGCTCGACCCGGAGGTCGGCATCGTCTCGATGGGTGGCCGGGCCGGTACGGGCAAGTCGGCGCTGGCGCTGTGCGCCGGGCTCGAAGCCGTCCTGGAGCGGCGTCAGCACCGCAAGGTGATGATCTTCCGGCCGCTGTACGCGGTGGGCGGCCAGGAGCTGGGCTACCTGCCGGGCAACGAGGCCGAGAAGATGAGCCCCTGGGCGCAGGCGGTCTTCGACACCCTGTCAGCGGTCACGTCGGCGGAGGTCATCGAGGAGATCGTGGGCCGCGGCATGCTGGAGGTGCTGCCGCTCACGCACATCAGAGGCCGCTCGCTGCACGACGCGTTCGTCATCGTCGACGAGGCCCAGTCACTCGAACGGAACGTTCTGCTGACTGTTTTGTCCCGCATCGGGGCCAATTCGCGTGTCGTCCTCACCCACGACGTGGCACAACGCGACAACCTTCGGGTCGGCCGGTACGACGGCGTGGTCGCGGTGGTCGAGAAGTTGAAGGGCCATCCGCTCTTCGCACACGTCACGCTCACTCGCTCGGAGCGTTCGCCCATCGCCGCCCTGGTGACCGAGATGCTGGAGGAGGGGCGGGTTTAGCCCGACTCGTCCACCACGACGCCGCGCGGCGAAGCCGGGAGCTTAGTCGCGCGGCGTCTTGTCGCGCTTCGATTTCCTCGAATAGGTGCCGCCAAACGCCATGTGAGCTTTCCCACGCAGCGGAGAATTGCGTCCGGGTCGTGGCTCCGGCAGGGTGTGGGTCCTGTCAGGCCCCGCATACGACACAGCCTCAACCCCAGCGTTGAGGCGCCCCATACAGAGCAGAACTAAACAGCGTTCGTCGTATGCCGCCCGAGCACCACGCGGACCTCTTCGGAGGGCGCACCGGGTCCGTGCCTCCCGTGACCAACCGATCCCGTACCACCGGGAGCGGCCGAGGGAAGCCAGCGCCAGGGGCACGATTGCGTCCGCGAGGTCACCTATGTGGACGATGCTGGAAGGAAACCGTGTGAGCCGGATCTCGGTCCGGGGATTCGCAGTGGCCTCGGCTACTGCGGTCACCACCGTCGGCGCCGTCGTGGGCGTCGCGTCAGGCAGCGACAAGGGCTCGACCACCGAACCGGTCGAGACCGTCGCGGCCGACGCGACCATCCTTGCGGAGATCCCCGCCGGGCAGCAGGCCCAGGTGCAGACCGCATCCCTGACGCAGCAGGCAGACGTCCAGTCCACCGCCGCGGACGCGGAGGCCAAGAAGTCCGCAGAGGAGTCGGCCCGCAAGCAGGCGGCCAAGGACGCATCGGCCAAGAAGGCCGCGGCGGAGAAGGCCGAGAAGGAGCGGGCTGAGAAGGAAGCGGCCGAGAAGAAGGCCGCCGAAGAGCGTGAGAAGGAGAAGGAAGAGGCCGCCAGCCGGTCCGCTTCCCGCGACTCCGTCTCCACCTCCTCCTTCCCCCAGCAGGGCTCCTACTCGGTCGCCGAGGTCCAGGCCATCGCCCGGCAACTGGTCCCCGGTGACCAGTT
This sequence comes from Streptomyces buecherae, assembly GCF_014295035.1. Taxonomy (GTDB): domain Bacteria; phylum Actinomycetota; class Actinomycetes; order Streptomycetales; family Streptomycetaceae; genus Streptomyces; species Streptomyces youssoufiensis. The sequence continues at coordinate 3,083,419 of NZ_CP060404.1, read as the reverse complement.
CCAGTGCTTCAGCAACATCGTGAACCACGAGAGCACCTGGAACTACAAGGCCAGCAACCCGTCCTCGGGCGCGTACGGCCTGGTGCAGGCGCTCCCCGGCTCCAAGATGTCCAGCGCGGGCGCCGACTGGCGGACCAACCCGGCCACGCAGATCAAGTGGGGCCTCAGCTACATGAACGAGCGGTACCAGAGCCCGTGTGGCGCCTGGACGTTCTGGCAGTCCAACCACTGGTACTAAACGGCGTCAGGTCCGCTCCGGGACCCACATGACGTGACGAAGCCCCCGACCGCGACCGGTCGGGGGCTTCGTGTGTGTAACGTCATCCCGGACGGCCTTGGGGGAGTGGGGGTAGGAAGAGATTCATGTCCAGATTGCCACGGTGGGTCGGCGGTCTCGGGGCCGGGCTGACCCGGCTCGCCGAGCGACTCGACGCACAACGCGAGGACACGGGCCCGGCCGCGTCCGATGAGCCACGCGACACCATACGTACGCCCGCGGCACCGCCGTCGGGCGCCGGGACCGTCGCCGGATCGGGCGAGGGCGCGGCCGAGGCCGGCGCGCCCGGGGCCCCGGCGCCGGCCGCCGCGCAACCGGCCGTGACGCCGCCGCGGGCCGCACCGGCCGGCGAGGCGGCGGGCGCGGCGGAGGCCCAGGTGCCAGCGCCGCCGCTGTACGCGCCGGCCATAGCGCCGCGCGCCGACCCCGTGGCCGCCGTCCCCTGGGGCGTGCGGGTCGCCGCGGAGGTGGGATGGCGGCTGCTGGTCCTCGCGGGCACGGTCTGGGTGCTGATGCGGGTCATCAGCGCGGTGCGGCTGGTGGTGCTCGCCTTCGTCGCGGCCCTGCTGATCACCGCGCTGCTCGAACCGACGGTCTCCCGACTCCGGCGCCGGGGCGTGCCCCGAGGTCTGGCCACCGCCATCGTCTTCATCGCGGGCTTCGTCATCATGGGCCTGGTCGGCTGGTTCGTCGTCTGGCAGGTGATGGAGAACCTGGACTCGCTCTCCGAGCGCGTGCAGGACGGCATCGAGGAACTGCGCCGCTGGCTGCTCAACAGCCCGTTCCACGTGACCGAGGACCAGATCAACGACATCGCGAAGAACCTGCGCGAGTCGATCGGGAACAACACCGAGGAGATCACCTCGGCCGGTCTGGAGGGCGTGACGTTCATCGTCGAGCTGCTGACCGGCATCATGCTCGCGATGTTCAGCACGCTGTTCCTGCTCTACGACGGGCCCAAGATCTGGAACTGGGTGCTCAAGCTGTTCCCCGCCTCCGCCCGGGAAGGGGTCGCGGGCGCGGGGCCGCGCGCCTGGCAGACGCTGACCGGCTACGTGCGGGGCACGGTGATAGTGGCCCTCATCGACGCGATCTTCATCGGCGTCGGCATCTTCTTCCTCGACGTGCCGATGGCGGTGCCGCTGGCCGTCTTCATCTTCCTGTTCGCCTTCATCCCGCTGGTCGGCGCCGTCATCTCCGGCGCGCTCGCGGTGGTGGTGGCGCTGGTGACGCAGGACGTCTTCACGGCGGCGATGGTGTTGATCGTGGTGCTCGCGGTGCAGCAGATCGAGGGCCACATCCTCCAGCCGTTCATCCTCGGCCGGGCCGTGCGGGTGCACCCGCTGGCCGTGGTGCTCTCGGTCGCCGCGGGCTCGCTGATCGCCGGCATCGGGGGCGCGGTGGTCGCCGTGCCGCTGGTGGCCGTCGCCAACACCGTCGTCGGCTATCTGCGGGCGCACGCCAAGGAGCAGGCGCTGCGCGCGATGCCGGGCCCGCACGGGGCGACCGTGGCGGAGCTCGCCCCGGTCGCCCCCGGGCACGGGGTGGCCGCCGCCTCCGCGCCCGCCGCCGCCCACCCCGGGCCATCGGGACAGGCCGCGTCGTCGGGACAGCCGGCGCCGGAGGGCGAGGCCGAGCCCGCGCGGCAGCCGGCCGCGCCGCCGGCCCAGGAGTCGCCCGCGCCACCCCCGGCGCCCGGCCCCGACCAGGCAGCCCCACCGGCCGACTGACGGCGCCTCACCTTGCGCTCATCGGGCCCCCGTCCACCGCGACGGGGGCCCGGTCCGTTTCCGTCCGCAGCGGGGCCACGCCCGGGTGGCACGTACCCTCCTCGGCGCTCGGGCTGGAACCGGCGCGCCGGATGTCGCGCGCCGGCGCGCCCGCGCGGCCCGCGCCTACCAGTCCGCCATCCAGGTGAGCCCGACGCGCCCGCGCGACACGCCGAGGGGCCACGCGGGTGACCCCCGGTCGGCGTACCGGCGGTTGGCCCCCCTCGCCCGGACGGCCCAGCGCCACCCCCGGCGACAGGGCCCGAACCAACAGCCAGGGACCCGGAAAACACACAGGCCCCGTGGACAGCGAACTGTCCACGGGGCCCTCGTGCGGGGTGGGCGCGTGCGTACCAGCGGCGTGCGCCGCGCCATCGTGCCGTTCGGCTCGTACGGTGCGTACGAGTCGTACGTACGGCGACACGTACGGGTCGGCAGGCGAGCTACGTGCCGCTGGCTACTCGGCCAGGGCCGCCTCGGCGTCGAGCGTGGCGCCGACGGCCTGCAGCACGGAGGCGATCTTGAAAGCCTCCTGGATCGTCTCCCGGTCCACGCCGGCCTTGCGGAGCACCTGCTCGTGCGAGTCCAGGCACATGCCGCAGCCGTTGACCGCGGAGACCGCGAGCGACCACAGCTCGAAGTCGACCTTGTCCACGCCCGGGTTGCCGATGACGTTCATCCGCAGGCCCGCGCGCAGGTTGCCGTACTCCGGGTCCGACAGCAGGTGCCGGGTCCGGTAGAAGACGTTGTTCATCGCCATGATGGCGGCGGCCGACTTGGCCGCGGTGTACGCCTCGGGGGAGAGGTTGGCCTTGGCCTCCGGCTCCAACTCCCGCAGCACGCGCGGCGAGCGGGAGGCGATGGCGCAGGCGAGCACCGTGCCCCACAGCTGCTGCTGCGGCAGGTTGGAGTTGCCGATCACCGAACCGAGGTTCAGCTTGAGGTCCTTGGCGTAGTCCGGAACTGCGGACTTCAGGTCATCGAGTGCCACGGGTGTTCCTCAGTCTCGTTCGTTCACTCGCCGGAGAGCAGCGCGACCGGGTCGAGGGTCTCGTCGCCCTTGGACCAGTTGCAGGGGCACAGCTCGTCGGTCTGCAGGGCGTCGAGGACCCGCAGGACCTCCTTGGGGTTACGACCCACGGAGCCGGCGGTGACCATGGTGAACTGGATCTCGTTGTTCTGGTCCACGATGAAGACGGCGCGCTGCGCGAAGCCGTCGGCACCCTCGACGCCGAGCGCGCGCATCAGCTCGTGCTTCGAGTCGGCCAGCATCGGGAAGGGGAGGTCGGCCAGGTCCGGGTGGTCCTTGCGCCAGGCGTGGTGCACGAACTCGGAGTCGCCGGAGACACCGAGGACCTTGGCGTCACGGTCGGCGAACTCGTCGTTCAGCTTGCCGAACGCGGCGATCTCGGTCGGGCAGACGAAGGTGAAGTCCTTGGGCCAGAAGAAGACGACCGACCAGCCGTTCTTGAAGTCCTCGGAGCTGTACTCCTTGATCTCCAGCTTGTCGGTCGAGGGGCCCTCGACGCCGAGGAGCTGCCAAGCGGGGAACTGGTCACCAACAGTGAGCACGGGCTCTCCTTGTGAGCAAGGAAACCCCTGTGACAGGAGTTTCCTGGGGGCTGGACGAAGGCCACAGTGCCACAGAAGCCATTGATCACGGAAATAGCTAAACTGGGAACAGTTGATCGGAGGTGGTTATCAGTGGTGGCGCCTGTCACACCCGGGAGCAGACCCCGGCAGCCCAGTCTCGCCCAGCTTCGCGCCTTCGTCGCCGTGGCCGAGCACCTGCACTTTCGCGACGCCGCGGCCGCCATCGGGATGAGCCAGCCCGCGCTGTCGGGGGCCGTCGCGGCTCTGGAGGAGTCGCTGGGCGTGCAGCTCCTTGAGCGTACGACGCGAAAGGTGCTGCTCTCCCCGGCGGGGGAGCGGCTGGCCGAGCGGGCGCGTACGGTGCTCGACGCGGTCGGCGAGCTGATGGAGGAGGCCGAGGCGGCCCGGGCCCCGTTCACCGGGGTGCTGCGCCTCGGGGTGATCCCGACCGTCGCGCCCTACCTGCTGCCGACCGTGCTGCGGCTGGTGCGCACCCGCTACCCGCGGCTCGACCTCCAGGTGCACGAGGAGCAGACCGGCTCGCTGCTGGACGGGCTGGCCCACGGGCGGCTCGACCTGCTGCTGCTCGCGGTGCCGCTCGGCGTGCCGCAGGTCACCGAACTTCCCCTCTTCGACGAGGACTTCGTGCTGGTCATGCCGAAGGACCACTGGCTCGGCGGGCGCGCCGACGTGCCGCGTGAGGCGCTCAAGGAGCTGGACCTGCTCCTCCTCGACGAGGGCCACTGCCTGCGCGACCAGGCGCTGGACATCTGCCGCGAGGTGGGCCGCCGCCCGGGCGCGCCGGTGGCCACCAGCGCGGCCGGGCTCTCCACGCTGGTGCAGCTCGTGGCCGGCGGGCTCGGCGTGACGCTGCTGCCGCGCACCGCGCTGAAGGTGGAGACGGCCCGCAACGACCAGCTCACCACCGGTTACTTCGCCGACCCGGCGCCCTCCCGACAGATCGCGCTCGCGATGCGCGCGGGCGCGGCCCGCCAGCCGGAGTTCGAGTCCTTCGCGCAGTCCCTGCGCGAGGCGATGCGGGCCCTGCCGGTGCGAGTGGCGGAGCCGGCTTAGCGGGTGGTGGGGGTCAGGGCCGGGCGGCGTCGAGGATGGCCGCCACGTCGAGGGTGATCCCGGCGCCGATGGAGTCCGGCAGCGTCACGTGCTGACCCGGGGCGTGCACGCGGTGCTCGTCGTACTCGTTGGCCACGGGGCGCCGCAGGACGTGCAGCCGCTCGTGCTCGCGGTCGACGATCACGTAGACCGGCACCTTGGCGATGGCGTAGGCCGTGACCTTCCGCTTGAGGTCGCTGCCGTGGTTGGCCGAGGTGACCTCAAGGACCAGGCGGAAGACCGCCGGGTCGTAGCAGTTGGCCAGGCTCGGGTGCTCCCGGTAGTCGGCGTCCACGATGGACAGGTCCGGTACGGCGTACTCGTCGGGGCCGTCGGGGAGCCGGATGCCGATGCCCTGGATCACCCGGGTCGCGCCCCGGTGTAGGGGGGTGAAGGCGAAGAGGAGTTCGGTCAGCGACTCGCCGTGCGGTCCGTCCGGCGGTGGCGTGACGATCAGCTCGCCCCCGATGATCTCGACGCGGTAGCCGGGGAGCTTGTCGGCGAGCCGCTCGGCCTCCCTGAGCAGGGTGGACGTGCCGGCGCGAGGGGGTTCGACCGCTGCGGCGGACATGATGCCTCCTGGTGGCTGGTGTCGAGGAATCATCGGGGGCGAGCTTCCGTGGTGCGTGCCGTACGACGGGCTTCACCCGATCGGTATCACTCCGTCCGCAGCCCGTCCGGCCGCATCATCCGCCACAGGGGCGGCAGGCTGACCAGCGTCACCAGGGCGATGACGCCCGCGCCGATGCCGACCATCGGGACCAGGGCCGACCAGTCCTGTACCGACCGGTCCACCATCTTGAGCAGGACGACGCCGAGCGCAGCACCGCCCGCCAGGGAGAGCGCGAGGCCGATGGCGACCGGGATGGCCGTCTGCCACAGGATCGAGTAGGCCAGCGTGGTGCGCCGCGTGCCGAAGGCCACCAGGACCGATAGCAGCCGCCGCCGGTCGCGCAGTTGCTCAAGCTGGGTGACGACCATGGACGCCCCGATCAGGAGCAGGGTCACCGTCGCGCCGACGAACAGGCCGGTCTGGATGTCGGCGTAGCGCTCGTTGCGCTCGACGTCGGCGTAGGCCAGCACGGCGGCGCTCGGGTCGATCCGCATCGCCGTGTTCCGCACCTGATCCAGGGAGTCCCGCACCGCGGGGTCCGTGTCGAGGTCGATGAGCAGCCACGGGTCGGTGAGGTCGTCGATGGGCACGGCCGACGGGGTGGCCACGATGCCCCGCACCACGTCGGCCGGCGCGTCCGCGCGCGGCGCCACGGTGCGGGCCGTCGCCGGCACCGTCCACAGGTGCTCCTTCGGGGCGTCTCCGTAGCCGGGCGGCGTGATGTCGACGGCCGCGCCGGGCTTGGCGAAGCTGCTCGGCGACAGGCCGCTGCGGAAGACGTCGCCGTCCTCGCAGGCGCCGATGTCGTAGTACGTGCGCAGGCTCGTGCAGTCGGCGATGAACAACTCCTCGACCGGGGCGTTCTCCGTGTTCCGGTCGGTGACGCCGGCCTTGCCGATGCTGGCCCGCACCCGGGCCACCACGTCGCGGGCCCCGGGCGTCTCGCGGATCGCGGTGATGGTGCCCGCCGCGTCGGCGCTGTCCGTCACGCCCCGCGAGAAGCCGATGCGGGGGTCGCCGGCGTCGCGGCCGGTGTCCTTCTCGAAGTCGTCCTGCACGCCCGCGAACAGCATCTGGATGGCGACCGCCCCGGCCACCGCCACGGTGACGCCGCTGACCGTACGGGCCGCCGTGCCGCTGCTCAACTGGAGCCGGCGGATGGCCAGTTGCCAGGAGAGCGGCCCGCCGCGGAAGCGGTTCACGAACCCTTCCACCAGCCATGGCAGCAGGGCGGTCACGCCGACCAGGACCAGCACGGCGCCGGCCGCCACCTGGTAGGTGTTCAGGTCGCTGTCCGCGTCGTAGCTCACGTCGCCGATCATCGGCAGCAGCAGCCCGAAGCCGAGCGCGGGCAGCGCCAGGCGCCACCACAGCCGGCGCCGCCTCGGCGTCCCGCCGCGCACCACGCCCAGCGGTTCGATGGTGATGCCGCGCAGCGCCAGCAGGGTGACCAGCACCGCGCAGGCCGGCACGGCCACCGCGATCAACGCGGCGAGCGCCGGGTGCGGTGCGGCGTCGGAGGGGAAGACGTTGATGTCCCACACCGTGACCGAGCCGATGAACTGCCGCCCGATCAGGAACATCGCACAGCCGACGGCCAGCCCGAGCAGCGCCCCGACCAGCGACTCGCCGGCCGCGATCCGGTGCGTCATGCGCAGGTCGGCGCCGACCAGCCGCAGCGCGGCCAGCCGTCGGTCGCGCTGCTCGCCGCCGAACCGCACCGCCGTACCGACGAAGACCGCCACCGGCATCAGCAGCACCACGCACACCATCACGGCCAGCAGGATGAGCACGGCGCTCATCGGCTCACCCTCGCCGTCGCTGCCGAAGTGGTCGGCGCGCTGGGCGTTCTTCTCGGTGAGCCGGTCGCTGCCGGCCAGGTAGACCAGCTCGGCGGGGCCGAGCAGCCCCTCGTCGGCGACCGTGCCGACGACGCGGAAGTCGGCGAACCGCTCCCGCAGCACGCTGCTGTCGTCGCGCCGCAACAGGTCGCGCAGCGCGGGCGAGACCATCATCTCGCCCGGGCGCGGCATGGCGGAGACGCCGGGCGGCGCCGGGGGCCGCGACCCCTCCGCGCGCAGCAGGCTGCCCACGATCTCCTGGCCGCGCCACTCGGTGTCGCCGCTGGCGCGCAGGAAGGTGGCGGGGCCCGGCTTCATCTCCTCGTTCCAGCCCACGACGGAACGGTCCTGGCTGCGGTCCCTGCGGTTGTCGAGGATGCTGGGCACGGCCGCCGCGAGCAGCAGCAGCGCCACGCCGAGGCCGACGCCGACGGCGGTGAGCAGCGTACGGGTCCAGCCCTGCCGGCCGCCGGTGACCGCGAACCGGGCGCCGAGGCCCAGGTCGCGGGTCCAGCCGGCGAGGTCGAACGGGCTGCGCAGGCCGCGCGGCCGGCCGCCGCCCGGGCCCGCGCCGGCCGACGCCGAGGCCCCGGCCGCACGGGACGCGCCGGACGCACCGGACGTGCCGGCTGTGTCGGCTGTGCTGGCCGGGTACGGCGTGTCCGTCGCGCGGACGTCGGCGGTGTCGGCGACGCCGGCGGTGCGGGGTGTCTGGGAGCGGGAACTCATGCGGCGCCCGCCATGTCCCTGGCCTTGCCGTCCCGTACGACGACCTCGCGGTCGGAGTAGGCGGCCACCCGCGCCTCGTGCGTGACGAGGACCACGGCCGCCCGGGTGTCCCGGGCCGCGTCCGTGAGCAGTTGCATCACGCGCTCGCCGTTGAGGGAGTCGAGCGCGCCGGTCGGCTCGTCGGCGAAGAGCACCCGTGGCCGGGTGACCAGCGAGCGCGCCACGGCCACCCGCTGGCCCTGGCCGCCGGAGACCTCGCCGGGGCGCTTGGCCCGCACGGTGTCCACCTCAAGGCGCTCCAGCCACTCCGCGGCCCGCGCCTCGGCGGCCTTGCGGCCGGTGCCGCTGAGCCGCAGCGGCAGCGCCACGTTCTCCAGGCAGGTCAGCTCCGGGACGAGCTGCCCGAACTGGAAGACGAACCCGAACTCGCCGCGGCGTAGCGCGCTGCGCTCCCGGTCGGGCAGCGAGGACAGCTCGCGGCCGTCGTAGCGCACGGTGCCCGAGTCGGGCTGGACGATGCCGGCCAGGCAGTGCAGCAGGGTGGACTTGCCGGACCCGGAGGGGCCCATGACCGCGACGACCTCGGCGGGGTGGATGGAGAAGTCCGCGCCGTCCAGGGCCGGGGTCGGCCCGTAGGACTTGCGCAGCGCGGACGCGACGAGCAGGGAGCCGGCGGGGGTCATGCGCGTACCGCCTTGCCGAGTTGGTCGAGCCTGGCCGCGGTGAGTTCGAGCCAGCGCAGGTCGGCTTCGAGGTGGAACAGCGCGTGGTCGCAGATGAGCTGGTCGGCGAGGTCGCCGCCGCGCTTGCGCTGGGTCAGCTCGCGCATCAGCCGCAGGTGTTCGGCGCGCTGGGTGTCGAGCAGGTCGGCCGCGTTCCGGCCGGTCAGCAGCGCGAGGACCACCTTGGTGTAGAGGGTGGACTGAAGGTACGGTTCGGGCTTTTCGGGCTGCGCGAGCCACTGGGCGACGTCGGTTATTCCGGCGTCCGTGATGGCGTACCGCTTGCGCTCGGGCCCGCCTCCGGCCTCGATCCCGTCGACCTCCACGAGGCCGTTCTTCAGCAGCCGGGACATGGTCGAGTAGACCTGCCCGTAGTGCAGTGGACGGTCGTGCCCGAAGCGCTCGTCGAACGCGCGCTTGAGGTCGTAACCGTGGCGGGGCCCGGATTCCAGGAGCCCGAGAAGGGTGTGGCCGATGGACATGACCGGGACTCTACATCATGTGTATACGCGGTATGTATAGCCGCCACGTATAGCGCATCGCCCCTGGTGGGGAGTGGGGGAGGGAATCGGGGCGGGGTGTGGGGCGTACGGCTCGGGGGAGCGCGAAGCGACGCACCGCGCTGGGGTCGCGGTGCGTCGCTAGGGGCGGGGTGAGGTGGGCCCGGGGAGCGGGCTCGGGCGTCCGGGGTGGGCCGAGGGGAGTGCCCTCAGGCGTCCGGGGTCGGACCCGGCTCCGGCTCGGTCGGGCCCGGCTCCGGCTCGGTCGGGCCCGGCTCGGGGGGCGGCTCGACCGGGCCTGAGCCCGAGGCCGGGTCCGGCGCGGCGGGTGTTTCGGTGGCCGGATCGGCCGTGGGTTCCGGCGTGTGCGCCGCCTTCGGGGGGCGCCCGCGGCGGGGGATGGCGCCGACGTCGCCGGGGAGCCGGCCCGCGTCCGCGAGCGCCCGCCGCAGCAGGAACTCGATCTGGGCGTTGGCGCTGCGCAACTCGTCCCCCGCCCAGCGGGCCAGGGCGTCGTACACGGCGGGGTCGAGCCGCAGCAGCATCTGCTTGCGCTGCCGTGGCCGGCGCGGGGGGCGCTCCTCGGTCACTGGTAGAGCGAGCCCGTGTTCACGACCGGCTGCGGGGAGCGGTCGCCGCACAGCACGACGAGCAGGTTGCTGACCATCGCGGCCTTGCGCTCCTCGTCCAGCTCCACGATCTCGCGCGCCGCGATGCGCTCCAGCGCGTCCTCGACCATGCCGACCGCGCCCTCCACGATGTGCTGGCGCGCGGCGACCACGGCCCCGGCCTGCTGGCGCTGGAGCATCGCGGAGGCGATCTCGGGGGCGTACGCCAGGTGCGTGAAGCGGGACTCGATGATCCGTACGCCCGCCGCCTCGACCCGGGCGTGCAGTTCGAGGGCGAGCTTCTCGGTGATCTCCTCGGCGTTGCCGCGCAGCGACAGGCCGCCCTCCTCGTGGGCGTCGTACGGGTACTCGATGGCGATGTGCCGCACGGCCGCCTCGGTCTGGGTGGAGACGAACTCCAGGAAGTCGTCGACCTCGAAGACGGCCTGCGCGGTGTCCTCGACCTTCCAGACCACCACGGCCGCCAGCTCGATCGGGTTGCCGTAGGCGTCGTTGACCTTGAGTACGGCCGTCTCGTGGTTGCGCACCCGGGTGGAGATCTTCTCGCGGCTGGTGAACGGGTTGACCCAGCGCAGCCCGTCGGTGCGGATGGTGCCCCGGTAGCGGCCGAAGAGCTGGACCACGCGGGCCTCGCCCGGCGCGACCGTGTTCAGCCCGCACATGGCCAGGAAGGCGGCGACGGCCAGCAGCGGGCCGCCGATGATCAGCGGCACGCCGGCCGCCGGCGTGCCGTCGTTGGCCAGCGCGATGCCGCCGACGAGCGCGCCGATGCCGCCGAAGAGGCCGAGCAGCCCGCCGAGCAGGGCGAGCCCGCCGCTCACGCTGTGCGCGGGGAACTCCCGGACCCGGGGCTCGGGCATCGCGGGCACGTCGGGGTCGGTGCCCGGGGTGGGCGTCCGTGGAGTGGCGTCGGTCATGGTGGGGTCCCCCGTGTCCGTGGGCTGGTCGCGCGCGGCACCAGGCCGGCGCGCGGCGGCGAGGCGGTCGTCCTCGCCCGTACGTAGTGTCTAGCAAAGTGATAACACATTTACGCCCCGGGCAACCCTCTGCCGCTGCCATTTGTCGGTTCCCCGTAGAGAAGTGCTCATTGTCACCTCCCGAAATGGCTTGATCGATGGGCTTTTGCCGTCTCTTGCGGTGTTAGCTACATGGTCTGACCTGGCGAGGTGAACGACTGGAGCGGCGGGAGACATGGGCCGAGCGGACGACAGGCGGGCGCGCCAGAAGCGCGCCCGCCGCGTGAGGAAACCCACTGGCGCCACGGCGGACAACGCGCCGGCGGCGATACCCGGCGGCGCGCCCCGCGCGGCCACCGGCGCCGAAGGCGGCACCGCGCGGCGGGACGCGCCACGCTGGGCCGTACGCGGGCGCGGGTCCGCGAACGCCGGCAACTCCGGCAAGACTGCCAGCGCTGGCAACGCCGGCAAGACTGGCACGGCTGGCAAGGTCGGCGCCGCGTCGGCCAGGCCGAAGAAGACCGGCATCCGCCGCTTCTTCACCTGGCGGAAGCTGCTCGCCTACGCCCTCGGGATGGTCGCGCTGGTCATGGGCGCCCTCGCCGCGCTGTACGTGATCGTGGACGTCCCCTCGGGCAACGCCGCCGCCAAGGCCCAGTCCAACGTCTACCGCTACAGCGACGGGACGGTCTTCGCCCGCACCGGCGACGTCAACCGCGAGTCGGTGAAGCTGTCCAAGGTGCCGAAGGACGTCCAGCACGCGTTCGTCGCGGCCGAGAACAAGAACTTCTACAGCGACTCCGGCGTGGACCTCAAGGGCACCACCCGCGGCATCGTCAACACCGTCCTCGGCCGTGGCAAGCAGGGCGGCTCGACCATCACCCAGCAGTACGTCAAGAACTACTACCTCACCCAGGAACAGACCGTCTCCCGCAAGGTCAAGGAGCTGGTCATCTCGCTCAAGCTCGACCGGGAGAAGTCCAAGGACGACATCCTGGAGGGCTACCTCAACACCAGCTACTTCGGCCGCAACGCGTACGGCATCCAGGCCGCGGCCCGCGCGTACTACGGCAAGGAGGTCGAGAAGCTGACCGTTCCCGAGGGCGCCTACCTCGCGGCGCTGCTCCAGGCCCCGAGCCAGTACGACTGGGCGGCGGCCGGGCCGGTCGGCAAGAAGCTGGTCAAGCAGCGCTGGAACTACGTGCTCGACAACATGGTCGGCAAGGACTGGCTGGACTCCGGCGAGCGGGAGGCCATGAAGTTCCCCGTCCCCGGGCCGCCGAAGGCGATCGCCGGCCACACCGGACAGCGCGGCTACCTGGTCAAGCTGGCCGAACAGGAGCTGATCAAGGCGGGCGTGGACGAGCAGGACCTGCTCGCCGCCGGCGGCTGGGACATCACGCTCAACATCGACCGCACCAGGCAGCAGGCCCTTGAGCGGGCCGTGGACACCGAACTCCTGGACGACCTCGACCCGAAGTCGCGACCGGTGGACGCGCGGGTGCAGGCGGGCGCGGTCTCGGTGGACCCGAAGACCGGCGGCATCGTCGCGCTCTACGGCGGCCGGGACTACACCCGGCACTACGTCAACAACGCCACCCGCGAGGACTACCAGCCGGCCTCCACCTTCAAGCCGCTGATTCTCGCCTCCGCCTTCGAGAACGACGCCAAGACCCGCGACGGCCTGCCGATCCGCCCCGGCACCATCTACGACGGCACCAGCGAGCGGCCGGTCAGGGGCGGCACGACGCCCTTCGCGCCGCCCAACGAGGACGGCCGCAGCTACGGGCCGATCAGCGTGCAGCAGGCCATGAACAAGTCGGTCAACTCCGTCTTCGCGCAGATGGCCGTGGACGTCGGCCTCGGCGACGTCAAGCGGACCGCCGTCGATCTCGGCATGAACCCGAAGGCCGGCGGCTTCGTCGAGCGGCCGGCGATGTCGCTCGGCGTGATGGGCGCCAGCCCACTGGACATGGCCGGCGTCTACGCGACGCTCGACAACCACGGCAAGAAGGTCACGCCCACCATCGTGAAGTCGGCCGAGAAGCGCGACGACAAGGCGGACCTGCCGGACCCGGTGGGCGAGGAGGCCGTCAGCCGGAGCACCGCCGACTCCGTCACCTCCGTCCTCACCGGCGTGGTGGACGACGGCACCGGCTCGGCCGTACGCACTGAGGGTCAGGCCGTCGCGGGCAAGACGGGCACGTCCGACGACAACAAGTCGGCCTGGTTCGTGGGCTACACGCCGGACCTGGTGACGTCCGTCGGCCTGTTCGGCGAGGCCGACCAGACGAAGGGCAAGGTCAAGCAGGGCGAGCAGGTCTCGCTGCGCGGCGCGGGCGGCGGCGGCCGGGTCGACGGCGGCGCCTACCCGGCCCACGTCTGGGCCGCGTACACCAAGGCGGCGCTGAGCGGCCAGGCCCCCTCGGCCTTCGACCTCGACACCGACCTCGGGCCGGCCGCCCCCACGACCCGGCTGCCCAGCGCCCCGCCGACGAGCCTCGCGCCGCCCCCCGGCCCCGACGCCCAGCGAGCCGTCCCCGGAGCCGACCACGCCGAGCCCGACGCCCACGCCGACCCCCGACCCGACCCCCACCTCGCCCAGGCCCACCCCGACCCCGAAGCCGCCCTCGACGCCGCCGCCGTCGCCGGACCCGACCGGCACGAGCCCGACCCCGGGCCCCGACCCGACGGGCGGCCCGCCGACCGGCGACGAGCCGGGCAAGCCGGGCCGCGAGGACCCACGGTGGCCGCTGGCCCCGTAGCCACGGCGGCCCGGTAACCGGCCCGCGTGCGCGCCCGCCCCCGGAACCGGCCGCGCGGCGCTCGAGGCGCCGGGCCCGCTCGCGGGGCCCGCGGCCGGGGCCGGACGCACGGGCGCCCCGCGAGGCCCGGTCAAGGGGCCGCGGGGCGCGTCCGTACGCGAGGGGTTATCCCGGGTGGGCGGCGGCCTTGGGCGGCATGGCCAGCTCGAACCAGACCACCTTGCCCGTGCTCAGCCGGGTCGCGCCCCAGCGTCTCGCCAGCCGGTTGACCAGGTACAGGCCGCGCCCGCCCTCGTCGGACGGCCGGGCCTGGCGCAGCCGTGGGAGTTGCGGCACGTCGTCGCCGACCTCGCAGCGCAGCACGTCCGTGCGCAGCAGCCGCAGCGTGATCGGACGCTCGGCGTACCGCACGGCGTTCGTCACCACCTCCGAGACCAGCAACTCCACCGGGTCGGTCAGCTCCTCCAGGTCCCAGCGCGTCAGCGCCCGCCGGGCCAGCCGGCGGGCCTGCCCCGCGGTCTGCGCCTTGGGGTCGAGGAACCAGTACGCCACGTCGCTGGGCGCGATGCCCTCGAAGCGGGCGGCGAGCAGCGCGACGTCGTCGTCCCGGTCGCCCGGGCCGAGCATGTCGAGCACCTCGTCGCACAGCGCCTCAAGCGGCGGCGGGTTCGGCCCGGTCAGCCGGGCGGTCTCGGTCAGCCGCTCGCGGAGCTGGTTGATGCCGGTCCACACGTCGCGGATGCGCGACTCGACCAGGCCGTCGGTGTAGAGCATGAGCGTCGCCCCCGCGGGCGCGTCCAGCTCCACCGCCTCGAAGTCCACACCGCCGACGCCGATCGGCGCGCCGGGCGGCACCCGCAGCACCTCGGCCCGGCCGCCACGGTGCAGCAGCAGGGGCGGCGGGTGCCCGGCGTTGGCGATCACGATGCGGTGCGCGACCGGGTCGTAGACCGCGTACATGCAGGTGGCCATGCGGTCGGTGCCCAGGCGCTGGGCCTGCTCGTCGAGGTGGTGCAGCACCTCCTGCGGCGGCAGGTCGAGCCCGGCCAGCGTCTGGGCCGTCGTACGGAGCTGGCCCATGATCGCGGCGGAGGTCATGGAGTGGCCCATGACGTCGCCCACGACGAGCGCGACCCGGTTGCCGGGCAGCGGGATCGCGTCGTACCAGTCGCCGCCGACCCGCGCGCTCTCCGCGGCGGGCAGGTACCGGCTGGCCAGGCGCACCCCGGTGGGTTGGGGGAGCGAGTCCGGCAGCATGGTGCGCTGGAGCTCGTCGGCGATGTACACCTCCCGCCCGTACAGCACCGCCTTGTCCACGCCGAGCGCGGTGTGCGTGGCCAACTGGGCGGCGACCAGCAGGTCGTCCCGCTCGAAGGGCGGTCGCTCGGGGCGGCGGATGAAGACGGCGGCGCCGGTCACGCGGCGGCGACCGCGCAGCGGCGCCAGGATGGCGCGGTTCCCCGTCGCCACGGTGCGGCCCTCGCCGAGCAGTTCCGGCAGCGCCGCCCGGGCCGCGACCGAGTCGCCGAAGACCGGGCGCACCCCGCGCAACACCTCGGCCAGCGGCCCGCCGGCGCGCACCTCGCACAGGTCGGCCGCGGGCCCGCCGCCGAGCGCGGGCGACAGGTCGGGGCCCGAGGGCAGCAGCGGCAGCCGGGTCTCGGTGTCGGCCTCCTCCGGGATGCGGTCGGTACGCCGCAGCCGCAGCATCACCGGGTCCACCGGGCGCTCGTCGCCGACCGGCAGCGGGTCCCGCAGGTAGACCAGGATCGCGTCGGCGAAGGTCGGCACGGTGGCCCGGCAGAGCCCGAGCACGATCTCGTCCAGGTCGATGCCGCGCGCGATGCGCCGGGTCGCGGCGCCCACGTAGCGCAGCCGCTCACCGCCGCGCGCCGCGAGGGCGCTGGCGTCGGCCCCCGACGTCCCGACGCCCGGGGGCTGCGCGGCCACGGGCGGCGCCGGCCGCTGCGCGTCGGCGGAGGCCGCCGGCGGCCCCGGACGGGGCGGCTCGGCCTCGTGCCCGGCCGGGCGTGGCCGGTGGTCGGGGTCGGGCTCAGACGTGGCGGCCGGACCGGGGCCCTGCCCCAGGCCGGTGCGTGGGTCGGGGACCGCGCCGTGCGCGTCTTCGGGCATGGCTGCGCCCGAGGCCGTCGCGGATGCGGCGGCCTGCCTGCGGTCGTGGGAGGTGGGATGCTCCGTCACGCGTGGGTTTCCATCCGTCCGGGGCCGTGCGCCCGCGTCGGTCGGGCGCACCGATGTCAGGCGCGTCGTCGGCAGTGCAGGAAGAGCTGGAGCTCCGGTGGCACGTCCGTGCTGGCTGGGGCGTACGCGTGCGAGTCCTCGGCCAGGACGTCGAAGCCGGCGTCGTGCACGACCTGGCGCAGTTCGTCCCGCAGGTAACCGGATACCCGAATCGTGTTGCCCAGGAACGGGATCGCGAAGTCGTCCACGTCCGCCTCCACCATGGCCACCGCGAGCAGGCCGTCGGGCTTCAGCAGTCCGTGCAGGGTGCGCAGCGCGAGGGGGATCTCCGCGCGCGGCAGCATCAGCAGCGAGAAGTAGGCGCTGACCCCGTCGAAGCGGCCCAGGTCGCGCGGGCCGCCCGGGCCGAAGGGCGCGCCGGGTCGCAGGCCCGCGATATCGGCGAGGTGGAAGGTGGCGTTCGGCACGTTGTCCCGGGCGATCTTGAGCATGCCGGGGGAGATGTCGATGCCGACGACGTCGTGGCCCGCGTCGCTCAGCTCGCGCGCGGTGGGCACCCCGGTGCCGCTGCCGACGTCGAGCACGCGGGAGTTCGCGGGCAGCGCGCCGGCCAGCCACCGGCTCGACTGAACCTGCCCGTCCTTGTGGGGAAACGCTTCGTCGTACCGGTCCCCGATCGCGTCGAAGGCCTCGGCCTGACCGCTGCGATCGATCTCTAACCGGCCGTACGCCTCGTGCCCGTGGTGACCGTCACCGCTCACGACATCGCCCTTCTGTGACCGCACGTCAAATTCCGTACTTTGTTCGTGAGTTGCGTTTGATTGTTTCCTGCCGGAGCAGTGTTGCGGAGGACGATCCTACGTTTGAAGTCCAGGTGGACTTCAAGGGGCAGGCGACCTCGGACGGCCCAGCGTGCGGTGCCAGTCCACCGGAAGCTCGGGTACCGGCCAGTTCGGGTCCGGGCGCCAGTCCTCCCAGCCGTCCCGGAACGGGGCCGTCCACGCGGTGATGGCCCGCACGGCGGCCCGGCCGGCGGACCGCACCCGTGCCGCCTGGCGCGGCGGCATCAGGCCCGCGCGCTGTGCCTGCGCGAACTCGTCCTCGTCCTTCCACTCCCAGCTCCGATCCGGGTAGACCGCGATGTCCAGGAAATGGTCCTCGGAGTCGACGCCACCGCTCCAACGGACGCGGGGCTCCTCCAGGTTCACGTACCAGTTGCGGAAGCGCCAGCCACGGTCCCAGAACAGCCAGACCGACCACGGGTCGGCGGGCCGGGCCAGCTTGAGGACGCCGGTGCCCAACCAGCGGCACTGGGCGAGGGTGCGGGGCTTGGTGTAGCGCGTGGGCAGCGGCTCGTGGTGGATCTCCGTGCCGTCGGCCAGCCGTGGCTTGACGCAGCGCGTGTCGGCGGCCAGCCAGACGGCGAGCAACTCGTCGGTGTCCCGCACGACGGTCACCGGACGGCAGATGTGGATGCGGTCGCGGCCGTTGGCCCGGTAACGCCACAGGACCTGGTCCCCCGGCGCCCAGTGGGCGGCGCCGGTCGCGCCCCTCGTCTCCACCGTGTCCGCTGTCATGAGCAGATCTTAGGCGCGGCAAAGCCGCCGCGCCGTGACGAATCCCATTTCCTGGAGTGCACGGGAGGCGGACACGGGGGGAACGGCGGGCGGCCGGGGGCGCGCGTCGCGCCTCGCCCGCCGCCGCCGACCTCTCGTGCGCCGCGCAAGGACGGCGCCGCGCGCCGCCCCCGCCCGCCACGCGGGCGCCCGCCCCGGGCCCGCCGACCGGGCGTACGGGCCGCCCGCGCGGGGCTCGTACGCCCGCGCGGGGCCCGTACGCGGCTCGTACGCCGGCGCCGCGCGGGCGGCCCCGTACCGGCCTTACGGGTGCGTCATCCGCAACACGTCGAGGGCCTCGTCGAGCTGGGCCAGGGTCAGGTCGCCGCGCTCCACGTATCCGGACTCCAGGACGACCTGACGGATGGTCTTGCGCTCGGCCAGCGAGCGCTTGGCCACCTTCGCCGCCTCCTCGTAGCCGATGTACCGGTTGAGCGGGGTGACCACCGACGGCGAGGACTCCGCGTACTCCCTGGCCCGCTCGACGTCGGCGGTGATCCCGTCGACGGTGCGGTCCGCGAGCAGCCGGGCCGCGTTGCCGAGCAGCCGGATGGACTCCAGCAGGTTCTTCGCGATCACCGGCAGCATCACGTTGAGCTCGAAGTTGCCCGCGGCCCCGGCCGTGGCCACCGTCGCGTCGTTCCCCGTGACCTGCGCGGCCACCATCAGCACCGCCTCGGGGATCACCGGGTTGACCTTGCCCGGCATGATCGAGGAGCCCGGCTGGAGGTCGGGCAGCGCGATCTCGGCGAGCCCGGTGCGCGGCCCGGAGGCCATCCACCGCAGGTCGTTGCAGATCTTGGTGAGGCCGACCGCGATGGTCCGCAACTGGCCGGAGGTCTCCACCAGGGCGTCGCGCGCCCCCTGCGCCTCGAAGTGGTTCCTGGCCTCGCTCAGCGGCAGCCCGGTGGCGCGGGCCACCTCGGCGATGACGGCCGCCGAGAAGCCGGGCGGGGTGTTGATGCCGGTGCCCACGGCGGTGCCGCCGAGCGGCAGTTCGGCTAGCCGTGGCAGCGCGCTGCGCAACCGCTCCACGCCGTAGCGCACCTGCGCCGCGTAGCCCCCGAACTCCTGGCCGAGGGTGACCGGGGTGGCGTCCATCAGGTGCGTACGCCCCGACTTCACCACGTGGGCGAACTCCTGCGCCTTGCGCTCCAGCGCCTCGGCGAGGTGGTCGAGCGCCGGGATCAGGTCGGCGGTGACGGCCGCGGTGGCGGCGATGTGGATCGAGGACGGGAAGACGTCGTTGGACGACTGGCTGGCGTTGACGTGGTCGTTGGGGTGCACGGGCCGGCCGAGCCGCTCGGTGGCCAGCGTCGCGATCACCTCGTTGGTGTTCATGTTGGACGAGGTGCCCGAGCCGGTCTGGAACACGTCGACCGGGAAGTGCTCGTCCCACCGCCCGTCCGCGACCTCGCCCGCCGCGCCGGCGATGGCGTCCGCGATCTCCGTGTCGATCACCCCGAGCCCGGCGTTGACCGTGGCCGCCGCCGCCTTGATCTGGGCGAGCGCCTGGATGTGCGCCCGCTCGAGCCGCTGGCCCGACACCGGGAAGTTCTCCACCGCCCGCTGGGTCTGCGCCCGCCACTTGGCGTCCGCCGGGACCCGCACCTCACCCATCGAGTCGTGCTCGATCCGGTACTGCTCGTCGCTCATCGTCGACCCACCTCCTGGCAAGACCAGCGTCTGTCCGGTTCCAGGTGTTCCCCAGCGACCCTATCGCCCGTGAATACCGCGAGTAGCCCAGCAGGAGGGCAGGTCGGGACGGAGCGGCGACGGCTCACGCGGGGCGTGGTGCGCGCGGTGTGGCGGGTGTTCTCGCGGCAGTGGGCGTCACGTACGGCGCGTCGACGGCTTGGGTCGCGGCCGGTGGCCCGCTGTGGCCGTGGTGACCGCACGCGACACCTGGCATCTTCGGGCGCATGTCACAGCCGCCGCCCATGGAGTCCATCCGTGATGTCCGAGCGCACCTGGCCGAGGTCGTGGAACGAGCCGATCGCGACGGCGTACCCACGGTGATCACGCGCCGGGGCAGGCAGGTCGCCGCCGTCGTGTCCATCGAGGTGCTACGCGGCTACCAGGAGTGGGAAGAGCGTCAGCTCAACCAGATCATCGGTGAGCGCGTGGACAACCCGGCCCCCGGCGTCCCGCTCGGGGAGGTCGTGCGGGAGACGCTGGCGCGTGGTGAGTGAGTGCCGCGCCATCTCCCCGAAGGCCGAGTGGGGCTACGCGAGGTCCTGAGAGGCCCGCGCGGACATGGCCTCCCCTTCCGGGGCGCCCCCGGCCGCGCGGCGGCTCACGTCCTGACCGCCGTACGGCGAGCCGCCGCACGGCGAGAGCCCCCGACGCCGGCAACGCGCCCCGGCCGGGGGCTCCCTCGTACGGAAAGGGCCCGGGTCAGTCCGCCGCGCGCACCGGGATGCTGGTCAGCAGGGGCTGGGTCGGGGACGGGTCGGCGAAGAAGTCGTTGCCCTTGTCGTCGACGACGATGAACGCCGGGAAGTCCTCGACCTCGATCCGCCAGACGGCCTCCATGCCCAGCTCCTCGTACTCCAGGACCTCCACCTTCTTGATGCAGTCCTGCGCGAGGCGGGCGGCGGGGCCGCCGATGGAGCCGAGGTAGAAGCCGCCGTGGGTGGCGCACGCCTTGGTGACCTGGGCGGAGCGGTTGCCCTTGGCGAGCATCACCTTGGAGCCGCCGGCCGCCTGGAACTGCTCGACGTACGCGTCCATCCGGCCCGCCGTGGTCGGCCCGAAGGACCCGGACGCGTACCCCTCGGGGGTCTTGGCCGGGCCGGCGTAGTACACCGGGTGGTCCCTGAGGTAGGCCGGCATCTCCTCGCCCGCGTCCAGCCGCTCCTTGATCTTGGCGTGCGCGATGTCGCGGGCGACGACCAGCGTGCCGGTGAGCGAGAGCCGGGTCTTGACCGGATGCCGGGACAGCTCGGCCAGGATGGCGTCCATCGGCTGGTTGAGGTCGACGGCCACCGCGTCCAGGTCCGGGCCGGCGCCCTTGGTCAGCTCCTCGGCGGTGGTCTCCGGCAGGAAGCGCGCCGGGTCGGTCTCCAACTGCTCCAGGAAGACGCCCTCGGCGGTGATCTTCGCGACCGCCTGCCGGTCGGCCGAGCAGGAGACGGCGATGGCCACCGGGCAGGACGCGCCGTGTCGCGGCAGCCGCACCACGCGCACGTCGTGGCAGAAGTACTTGCCGCCGAACTGGGCGCCGATGCCGATCTTCTGGGTCAGCTCGAAGACCTTCTCCTCCAGCTCCCGGTCCCGGAAGCCGTGCCCGGTGGGCGAGCCCTCGGCGGGCAGCTCGTCCAGGTAGTGCGCGGAGGCGTACTTGGCGGTCTTGAGCGCGAACTCCGCGCTGGTGCCGCCGACGACGATCGCGAGGTGGTACGGCGGGCAGGCGGCGGTGCCGAGGGAGCGGATCTTCTCTTCCAGGAACTTCATCATCGACGCCTCGTTCAACACCGCCTTCGTCTCCTGGTAGAGGAAGGACTTGTTGGCCGAGCCGCCGCCCTTGGCCATGAAGAGGAACTTGTAGGCGTCGCCGTCCGTCGCGTACAGCTCGATCTGCGCGGGGAGGTTGGAGCCGGTGTTCTTCTCGTCCCACATGGTCAGCGGGGCCATCTGCGAGTACCGCAGGTTGAGCTGGGTGTACGCGTCGTAGATGCCGCGCGAGAGGGCCTCTTCGTCGCCGCCGGCCGTCAGGACCTGCTGGCCGCGCTTGCCCATCACGATCGCGGTGCCGGTGTCCTGGCACATCGGGAGCACGCCGGCCGCCGCGATGTTGGCGTTCTTCAGCAGGTCGAGCGCCACGAACCGGTCGTTCGGGCTGGCCTCCGGGTCGTCCAGGATGCGCCGCAACTGGGCGAGGTGGGCCGGGCGCAGGTAGTGCGAGATGTCGTGCATGGCCTCGGCCGCCAGCTTCCGCAGCGCCTCCGGCTCCACCCTGAGGAACGTCCGCCCGTCCGCCTCGAAGGTGCTCACACCCTCGGCGGTCACGAGCCGGTACGGGGTGGTGTCCGGGCCAACGGGAAGCAGATCCGTGTACGCGAACTCAGGCATCGGGGGCCAATCCTCACTGCGGTTAGTCGCTGACGTCCATGGCAGGCGCTTCCCGGGGCAGAGCGAGGGGAGCGCCCACCAGGGTAGAACGGCGGTCCGACACCGTGTCGGTGAGGTGAGACTCAGTAGTCCCAGCCGCCTCTATCGCGATCTATCGCGTATCGCTACGCTGGGGCGCGTGGACGAACACCAGCCGGTTCCCTTGACCAAGCCCGCCGCCGCACCCCCGGCCGCCGCCCCGGCCGTGCCGGCGGACGCCATCCGGGCCTCCGACGCCGACCGCGACCGTGTCGCCGACATCCTCCGCGAGGCCCTCGCGGAGGGACGGCTGACCGCAGAAGAGCACGCCGAGCGGATCGGCGGGGTGTACGAGGCGAAGACGCGGGGTGAACTCGCCCCGTTCGTACGGGATCTGCCGACGGCGGGCACCGCGGCGGACCCGGACGGGGCGCGGGCGGCACGCCCCGCGTCCGCCAGCACGCCCACGCTGCCGCCCCCGCGCAACTCGCTCACCGACAACCTGATCGCGGTCTTCGGCGGCGCCGGCCGCCGGGGGCGCTGGCGGGTGGGCCGCAAGACCAACGCGTTCGCGCTCTTCGGGGGCGTGGAGATCGACCTGACCGAGGCGGTCTTCGAGCAGCAGGAGATCGTCATCCAGGCCACCGCGATCTTCGGCGGCGTGGAGATCCGGGTGCCGGAGAACGTCACCCTGCGCTCCGCGGGCACCGGCATCTTCGGCGGCTTCGACGTCGCCGACACGGAAGCGGAGGACCCGGCGGCCCCGGTGGTGGTCGTCAGCGGCTTCGCGGTCTTCGGTGGCGTGGAGGCCAAGCCCAAGCGCGGGAAGCGGGTCCGGAACCTGAACGCTTAGGGGGCGCGAACGAACGGTCGAGAACCCCCAGTACGGCGGGCCGGAAAGGCACAGCTCCACGCGCCGAACGGAACGTCTGTACGACGCGAGGCAACCGTGTGCATAAGCACCCGCACAGCGGGTAAAGCTTCGTGCATCGTCTCTCGTACGGCTGCGGGCGCGAACGGTCGTGCGCAGCGAGGCGGGCAAGGGTGACCCAAACCGGAGCCGTCGTCAGGAGTAGACCGTGCTGCAACCGCATCACCCCCTGCAGGACGCCGCCGTGCCCCCGCAGCGTGAGCACGCTCGCGATCAGGCCGGCCCCTGGCATTCCGAGGCGGTGTGCCGCCGCGACGAAGCCGGGCTCTTCTTCGCCCCCTCCAAGGAACCGACCGCCGCCCGACTGTCCCGGGAAGAGGCCGCGAAGCGGGTCTGTGCCCGCTGCCCGGTCATGGTCGAGTGCCGGGAGCACGCACTCATACAGCCCGAGCCGTACGGCGTGTGGGGCGGCCTCACGGCCGCCGAGCGCCGCGTGGTGCTGGCCCGCCGCAGGCGGCGCGAGGCGGAGCTCCAGCGAGCGGTGCGGGTCGCCGCGGCGGGCTGACGGCGCCCCCGCCAGCCGGCTCACGCCTGCCCGCGGCCCACGCCCTGACCCCACCCAGGTGCCACCGCTGTCCCGCGTCCCACGCGCGCGGAAAGCGGGGGAGCCGGGTCCGCCGTCGATCGGCGGACCCGGCTCCGTTGTGCCCTACCCACGCTGTCCGGTACGAGCCCCGTCCGTGTCAGCGCCCGTGCCAGCGACTGTCTCCCCGCGGCTGTGACGTACGAGCCGCCGTCGGGTACCGGTCGCGTGGCGCCGACGGTCGCGTCGTACGGGCGGCTGTGTCGTACGGGCGGTCGCGTCGTACGGGTGGCGCGCTCCGTCAGCGGGCTTCGGTGGGCGGCGCCTGGCGGGGGCGGTGGCTCAGCGGGCGCGCTCGAAGTCGACCGAGGCGTACGCGCGCAGCTTGGACAGCCGGTGGGTGGAGTCGATCTGCCGGATCGTGCCCGACTTCGAGCGCATGACCAGCGACTGGGTGGTCGCGGTCTCGGCCCGGTAGCGCACGCCGCGCAGCAGGTCGCCGTCGGTGATGCCGGTGGCGACGAAGAACACGTTGTCGCCGCTGACCAGGTCGTCGGTCTGGAGCACCCGGTCCAGGTCGTGACCCGCGTCCAGGGCGCGCTGGCGCTCCACGTCGTCCTTGGGCCACAGCCTGGCCTGGATGGTGCCGCCCAGGCACTTGATCGCGCACGCCGCGATGATGCCCTCCGGGGTGCCGCCGATGCCGAGCAGCAGGTCCACGCCGGTGCCTTCGCGCACGGCCATGATCGCACCCGCGACGTCGCCGTCCGAGATGAACTTGATCCGGGCCCCGGCCTCCCGGACCTCCTTCACGACGGAGTCGTGGCGCGGCCGGTCCAGGATGACGACGGTGACGTCCTCCGGGCTCGAGCGCTTGGCCTTGGCGATGCGCCGGATGTTCACGCCGACCGGGGCCGTGATGTCCACGAACTCGGCCGCCTCCGGGCCCGTGACGAGCTTGTCCATGTAGAAGACGGCCGACGGGTCGAACATGGAGCCGCGCTCGGCGACGGCGAGCACCGAGACCGCGTTGGCCATGCCCTTGGCGGTGAGCGTGGTGCCGTCCACCGGGTCGACGGCCACGTCGCACTCCGGGCCGGTCCCGTCGCCGACGCGCTCGCCGTTGAAGAGCATCGGCGCTTCGTCCTTCTCGCCTTCGCCGATGACGACGACGCCGTTCATCGAGACCGTGTGCACGAGCGAACGCATGGCCTTGACTGCCGCGCCGTCCGCGCCGTTCTTGTCGCCACGGCCGACCCAGCGACCGGACGCCATGGCGCCGGCCTCGGTCACCCGGACCAGCTCCAACGCCAGGTTGCGGTCGGGAGCCTCGGGGCTGACTTCGAGGGGGGACGGCAGATGATGCTCGGTCATCGGAACGCACCTTTCTGTACGGCGACGGCCGTGTGACCCCTCCCGCCCGAAGCGGGGCAAGGAGGGCGAGGGTGTGCACGACTTTATCGGTACGCCGCGAAAATGAGCAGTGGACCCCACGTATGAGCGCGATCACTCGGCCTGCGGAGATCCACCGCGCGGCGGATCGGGGCCGCTGGTCAGACCGCTCGGGGCATAGGGGACCATGGTGCTGTGGCCGGCAAGCGTGGTGAGAATCGAACCGTACAGAATCTGGTGCTGTCGTTGGGCGTGACGATGGTCGCCGCAGCGGGCATCTACGTCTTCATTCCGCACGATGACAGCAAGGACCCGATCAAGACGGTGAACACCCGCGTCGAGGTCGACCAGGTGCGCCGGACGGCCCCCTACGCCG
This sequence comes from Streptomyces buecherae, assembly GCF_014295035.1. Lineage (GTDB taxonomy): Bacteria > Actinomycetota > Actinomycetes > Streptomycetales > Streptomycetaceae > Streptomyces > Streptomyces youssoufiensis. Next base: position 3,058,780 of record NZ_CP060404.1, on the reverse strand, counting down.
TCGCCGCGCCCGAGGGGTTGCCCCGGGAGTGGCGCGCCACCTCGGTCAGCTACCGGGGGCAGTCGGACCTCGGCGCCGTGTGGCACCTGGGGTACCTGACACCCGACAAGGAGTACGTCGGCGTCGAGCAGAGCGACACGGACCGGGTGCGGCAGTACGTGGCCGACGTCACGCACAAGGCCAAGCAGCGCGGCGGCGCCGTCGAGGTCGACGGTAAGAAGTGGAACCGGTACGCGGGCGAGAAGTACAACGCGCTGGTCCACGAGGAGCCGGGCGTCACGACCGTGGTCACCGGCACCGCGCCCGAGCGGGACCTGCTGCGGATGGTCGACGCGCTGGAGATGAAGAAGGGCCAGCGGCCCAGCTTCGCCCCACAGGGCACCGAGTCCGCCTCGGCCAAGCCCGCCGAGTAAGGCCCCAGCGGGCCAGCGGACCCAGCGGGCCAGCGAGTCGGCAGGTCAGCGGCCCAGCGGCCCGGCGGGCCAACGGTCGGGTGGGCCAACGGTCGGGTGGCGGCCCGGCGGTCGGCCCGATGCGGCCGGCGCGAACGCGCGAGCGCGGTCTGCGGGCCGCTCCCGAGACGCGCGACGCCCCCGACCCGGGTGGGGTGCGGGGGCGCGGTACGGCGTGGCCGGCGGCCGGGGCCGCCGGCGGTGGCCGGAGCCGGGGTCGGGCTTCAGACGGTGGTGACGACCTCGTCGTACTCCAGGCGCGGCGAGCGGGGGTTGAACGCGCCCTCGCCCGGCTTGCCCAGGTTGACCACGGCCAGCACCTGGTGGTCGCCGTCGGCGAAGAACTCCTTGCTCAGGCCGGCCGCGTCGAAGCCGGTCATCGGGCCGGCGGCGAGGCCGGCGGCGCGGACGCCGAGGATGAAGTAGCCGATCTGGAGCGAGGCGTTGAACGTGCCGGCCTGCTCGCGCACCGGGCGCTCGGCGAAGAAGGCGTCCTTGATGCCCGGGGCGTGCGGGAAGAGCTTGGGCAGCTCCTCGTGGAACTCGTGGTCCACGGCGAGCACGGCCACCAGCGGGGCGGCGGCGGTCTTCGGGCGGTTACCCTCGGCCATGTGCGAGACTAGGCGCTCACGGGCCTCGGGCGAGCGGACGAGCAGCACCCGCAGCGGCGACATGTTGAACGCCGTGGGGGCGTACTTGACCAGGTCGTAGATCGCCTTGATCTGCTCCTCGGTCACCGGCTCGTCGGTGAAGGTGTTGGCCGTGTGGGCCTCACGGAAGAGCAGGTTCTGGGCGGTCGCGTCCAGGGCGAGAGTCATGACATACCTTCTGCTTGTTTGTGCTGATCTAGCGGCACAAGGCCGAGCTTGGCGTCTCTCACTGTACGCGTTTTAGATTAAGTTTCAACTAAAACGTCGCGAGGGTGCCCCAGCTCACGCACGCGCGATCGGGCGCGCCCTCGCCCCCACACAGCGCGCCGCCCCACCCGCCCGGGCCGCGTGGACGCGGACCGGGCCGGCGGGGCGGGTCGGGCAGCGCCAGGTCAGCCAGCGGCTTCGCCCTCGCCGGGCGCCGTGCCCGACGCATCGGCGGAGCGGGCCGACCGGCCGGAGCCGGCCGCTTCCGACGTGTCGGCGGCGTCGGCGGCGTCGGAGCGCTCGGCGAGGGCGGCGTCGAGCCGCGCCCGCGCGCCGTCCAGCCAGCGGCGGCACACCTGCGCCAGCTCCTCGCCCCGCTCCCACAACGCGAGCGACTCCTCCAGCGTGGTGCCGCCCGTCTCCAGCCGCCGCACCACCTCGACCAGCTCGTCCCGCGCCTGCTCGTACCCGAGCGCGGTCTCGGTCGACTTCTCGCCCGTCTTCACCATGCCTCCAGCCTATGCGCGCGGTACGACAGCGCGGTCGCGGTCGTACGGCGTCCCCCGCACACGGAGCCGCCCGCGAGGCGGGGACCGGTCACGGCGGGTCCGCGTTACATCTGGACCGCGCCCGGGACAGGGCGCGGCGGGGAGCCCCGGCCGTTCGGTCGTCGGCGCCCGACCGTGCCCGTTGTCCGGCATCTCGGTTCGAACCCATCGGAAGGAAGCGATCGTGGCACGAATCCCGCGCAGGCTCAGCACGGCGACGGCCCTGCTCGGCGTGGCCGTCCTCGGTGTGGCGGGCCCCGCGTCCGCGGCCGAGACCGCCCACAACAAGAAGACCCAGCACCTCACGGACCGGCCCACCAGCGGCATGGCGAAATCCTGCGTCGAACGCGACATCCACCTGGCGGCGGGCACGTACGACTGGCTCCAGTCCGGCGGGTTGGGGGAGCGCTCGAACCTCTACCTCGGCCAGGGCTCGTACACCTGGCGGGACTGCCTCTACCCGAAGAACGGCTACTACGAGCACTGGACGTCGCTGAACCCCGACCACCCCGACTGGGAGACGATCAAGCTCAACGGCGACTGGAAGCCGTCGGTTCCCGGCAACTGGACGTGGGGTTCGGTTCTCGACCCGCGCTTCTGACCGGTCGCCGCGCGGTGGCGAAGGGGTCCGACGACCTCGACGCCACCGCCGGCCCCGGCCCGTCGGGCCCGCGTACGCCCCTTCGCTACGCCTCCTCAGCCGGCCGCTCGGCCGTCACCGTGAACGCGCCGTCGGCGACCCGGGCGCGCAGTCGCTCGCCGTCGGCGACCTCGGCGGCATCCCGTACCACCGCGCCGTCCTCGTGCTGGAGCACCGCGTACCCCCGGCGCAGGGTCGCCGCGGGGGACAGGGCCACCACGCGCGCGCGGGTGTGGGCGAGTTCCGAGTCGGCGCGGTCGAGGAGGTGCCGCAGCGTGCCGCGGCTGCGGTGCAGCAGGGCCGCGACCTGCTCCTCGCGGTCGTCCACCATGCGCTCCGGCTGCCGCAGGCACGGCCGGGCCAGGGCCGCGGCCAGGCCGCGCTCCTCGCGGTCGAGCTGGCCGCCGACCGCGCGCAGCGCGCGCTCGCGCAGGTGCCGCACCCGGGTCAGCTCCTCGCCGACGTCCGGCACCACCTTCTTCGCCGCGTCCGTGGGCGTGGAGGCCCGCAGGTCGGCGACGAGGTCGAGCAGCGGCGAGTCCGGCTCGTGGCCGATGGCCGAAACCACCGGCGTACGGCAGGCGGCCACGGCCCGGATCAACTGTTCGTCGGAGAACGGCAGCAGGTCCTCCACGCTGCCGCCGCCGCGCGCCACCACGATCACGTCGACCTCGGCATGGGCGTCGAGCTCCTTGACCGCCTCGATGACCCGCGGCACCGCGTGCACCCCCTGCACCGGCACCGTGCGCACCTCGAACCGCACCGCCGGCCAGCGCAGCCGCGCGTTCTCCAGCACGTCCCGCTCGGCCGCCGAGGCCCGTCCGCAGACCAGGCCGACGAGCTGCGGCAGGAACGGCACCGGGCGCTTGCGGTCGGCCGCGAAGAGGCCCTCGGCGGCCAGCGACTTCTTCAGCCGCTCCAGCCTGGCCAGCAGCTCGCCCACGCCCACCGGGCGGATCTCCGCCGCCCGCAGCGAGAGCTGGCCGCGCGGCGCGTACCACTCCGGCTTGGCGTGCACCACGACCCGCGCGCCCTCCGATACCGAGTCCGCCACCTGCTCGAAGACGGACCGGAAGCACGTGACGGTCAGGGAGATGTCGTACGAGGGGTCGCGCAGCGTCAGGAACACCACGCCCGCGCCCGGCCGCCGGGAGAGCTGGGTGATCTGCCCCTCCACCCACACCGCCCCCAACCGGTCGATCCAGCCCCCGATGAGCCGGGACACCTCGCCGACCGGGATGGGCGTCTCCGCAGACGTTTGCCTAGCCATGCGCACGAGCGTAGCCGCGGCCACCGACAGCGCCCGGTGCCCGGCAGTGGGCGCGTACGCTCCCGGCCGCCGTCAGCGTGCGCCGGCGCCCGGATTGCCGGGGCCGCTCGACGGGCCTGCCGTACCGCTCGTACCACCCTTACTACCCGCACCACCCGTACCGCCCGCCGCACGCCCGCGCCACTGCGCCGCCAGGACCACGAAGCCCACGCCCAGCCAGATCGCGCCGATGAGCTGCGCCGTGCTCGACGCCTCCACGATCACCGCGATGACGATGCCCATGCCGACCAGCGGCACCAGCACGTGCCGCAACACGCTCGGCACCTCGGCCCGCTTGCGTACCCAGAACCAGCCGATCACCGACGCGTGCAGCAGCGCGAACGCGGTCAGGGCGCCGACGTCGACCACCGAGACCAGCCGGTCGAGCCCGTCGTCGCGCCGCGCCGCCCACACCGCCGCGACCAGCGTGACCACGGCGGCGCTGAGCAGCGCCCGGCGAGGCACCCCGCTGTGCGCGTTCACCTTGGCCACCACGCCGGGCAGCCGCCGGTCGCGGGCCATCGCGAACAGCAGCCGCCCGGCCGCGGCCTGCCCGGCCAGCGCCGCGAACGCCGCGCCGATCGCCTTGCTCACCGCCACCAGGTCGTGCAGCCAGGTGCCCACGGAGGAGTCGACCGCGGAGTAGAAGGCACCGCCCTGCGCGGCGGGGTCGGCGGCCAGCTCCGAGGACGAGGTGGGGGAGAGCAGCGCGGCCAGGTAGGTCTGCACGATGAACAGGAAGCCCGCCACGGCCAGGCAGGTCAGCACCGCGCGCGAGACCCGCGCCGGGCCCGCGGCGCTGCGCCACCCGCTCCCCTTGCCCGCCGGCGCACCCCCTGCGACCGCCGGTACGCCGGCCCCGCCCGCCTTGCTCCCCTTGCCACCCTTACGGGTCGTATCGCCTCTACCGTCCTTACCGCCCTTACCGTCGCCGTCGTCCAGCGTCTCCTCCGCGAACGAGGCGATGGCGTCGAAGCCCAGGTACGACAGGACGGCCACCGACACCGCGCCGAACACGGCCGAGATCGTGAACCCGCTCTGCCCGGTCAGCGGCGAGAGCCAGTCGCGCTGCGCGCCGTGCGCGGCCAGCTCCACCAGCGCGGCGGCCACGAACACCAGCAACACCGCGATCTCCATCGCGAGCACCAGGAACCCGACCAGCGCCGCCGCCCGCACGCCCCACAGGTTGAGCCCGGTGGTCACCACGACGGCGATCGCGGTCCACACCCACCGGTCCACCGACGGCACCAGCTCCTCCATCGCGATGCCGGAGAAGAGGTACGCGACCGCGGGGATGAGCAGGTAGTCGAGCATCGCCATCCACCCGGCGATGAAGCCGGGGCCCTCGCCCAGCCCGACCCGGGCGTAGGTGAAGACGGAGCCGGCGCGCGGGGCGACGCGGACCATCTGGGCGTACGAGTACGCGGTGAAGGCCATCGCCACCGTCGCCACCAGGTACACCAGCGCCACCGCGCCGTGCGACTTGGCGTCCAGGGTGCCGAAGACACCGACGGGAGCCATCGGCGCGATGAACAACAGGCCGTAGACGACCAGATCGCGGAAGGTGAGCGTGCGTCGCAGTGTGGCCTGTGTGGTCTTCGGGCCGGCCATGATGCCTCCAAAGGTCGCGCGCCTCGGCTCAGTCTGATCCACCCGAGCGCCCTTTCCGCGCTGCGGCACGGCCGTACCATGGTCAGCATGACCGCAACGCCCAGCCCGACGCCCGCCACGGCCCCCAGCGGAGATGCTTCGCGCGCCACCGGCCGGGTCCTGCTCGCAGCCCCGCGGGGGTACTGCGCGGGTGTGGACCGTGCCGTGATCGCTGTCGAGAAAGCCCTGGAGCAGTACGGCGCACCCATCTACGTGCGCAAGGAAATCGTCCACAACAAGTACGTCGTACGGACCCTGGAGAAGAAGGGCGCGATCTTCGTCGAGGAGACGGAGGAGGTGCCCGAGGGCTCCATCGTGATCTTCTCGGCGCACGGCGTCGCGCCGGTCGTCCACGAGGAGGCGGCCGAGCGCCGCCTCGCCACCATCGACGCGACCTGCCCGCTGGTGACCAAGGTCCACAAGGAAGCCGTCCGGTTCGCCAAGGACGACTACGACATTCTCCTGATCGGCCACGAGGGCCACGAGGAGGTCATCGGCACCAGTGGCGAGGCGCCCGATCACGTCACGCTGGTCGACGGCCCCGACGACGTCGCGAACGTCGAGGTCAGGGACGAGTCCAAGGTCGTGTGGCTCTCCCAGACCACCCTCTCCGTGGACGAGACGATGGAGACGGTGGACGCCCTCAAGGAGAAGTTCCCCCAGCTCATCAGCCCGCCCAGCGACGACATCTGCTACGCGACGCAAAACCGCCAGGTCGCCGTCAAGCAGATAGCCGCTGACTCCGACCTGGTCATCGTCGTCGGCTCGAAGAACTCCTCCAACTCGGTGCGGCTGGTCGAGGTGGCGCTCGGCGCCGGCGCCAAGGCCGGTCACCTGGTCGACTACGCGAGCGAGATCGACGAGGCGTGGCTCGAAGGGGTGCGCACCGTCGGCGTCTCCTCGGGCGCTTCGGTGCCCGACGTACTGGTCGAGGGCGTCCTTGAGTGGCTCGCCGAGCGCGGGTTCGCGGACGTCGAGGTGGTGCAGCCGATGCGGGAGAGCATCACGTTCTCGCTGCCCAAGGAGTTGCGCCGGGACCTGCGCGCCGAGGCGGCGGCAGCGGCCTCCCGGGGCCCCGTCGAGGGCGAAGCCACCGCCTGACCCGATCGGGCGCCCGGGCCCGGGCCCGGGCCGCCAGGCCCCAGCCTCGCGCCCGTCATCGGCCGACACCGCTCGGGCGGGGCCCAGGCCGGGGCGCGGGAAGCCTCCGCGCCCCGGCCGGCCCGTTCGTTACGCCGCCGCGCGCCGGCGCGCTCCCCTGGCGACGGCCCGGTGGACGGGGGCGAGACCGGTTCGCTGCGGTGGGGCCGAGCCCTGCAGGATGGGGCCGAGCCGGTCCGACCCGGTGGGGCCGAGTCCGACGGAGCGAGGCCGGACCGGACCTGCCGTGGCGGCGGCGAGCGCCGACGAAGAGGGCGCGGCCCGTCGAATCGGGGTCAGGGCCGGCCGCCCCGTCGTAGCGTGGTCTTCATGAACGTATTCGGTGTGGACATCGGCGGCTCCGGCATCAAGGGCGCACCGGTCGACCTGGAACGCGGCGACCTGGCGGCCGAACGACACAAGGTGCTCACCCCGCACCCGGCGACCCCGGACGCCGTGCTCGACGGCGTCTGTGAGGTGATCGAGCACTTCGGTTGGTCCGGCCCGGTCGGGGCCACCTATCCCGGCGTGGTGGTCGACGGCGCGGCGCGTACCGCCGCCAACGTGGACAAGGCGTGGATCGGCGTGAACGCCGCGCAGAAGCTCGCCGAGCGGGTGGGCGCGCCCGTCACGCTGGTCAACGACGCGGACGCGGCGGGCATCGCGGAGGTGCGGTTCGGCGCCGGGCGGGGCCGGACCGGGACCGTCATCCTCCTGACCTTCGGCACCGGCATCGGCAGCGCCGTCTTCAGCGGCGGGCAGTTGGTGCCCAACACGGAGCTGGGCCACCTGGAACTGCACGGTCACGAGGCCGAGGAGCGCGCCTCCACCCGGGCCAAGGAGGAGGGGGACCTGAGCTGGCAACACTGGGCCCGCCGGGTGCAGAAGTACCTGGCCCACGTGGAGATGCTGTTCTCGCCCGAGCTGTTCATCATCGGCGGCGGCGTGAGCCGCAAGGCGGACAAGTTCCTGCCGCTCATCGAGGGCATCCAGGCCGAGGTGGTGCCCGCGCAGCTTCGTAACAACGCGGGGATCGTCGGCGGGGCGATGGCCGCGGCGCTCGCCGCCCGACCCGCCGGCTCGGCCTCCCACCCGCACCCGGCCGCGACCACCCTCACCACGCCCGACCCGGGCTCGGCCGCCGGCTTCTGACCTCTGGCCGCCCGGTGCACGGCCGCCCTGGCCTGCGGGGCTGCCCTGGCCCGCCCGGCTGCCCTGCCCCGCGGGGTCGTGGACGCGGCCGGCGTCTCAGCGCCCGCGGGCGGCGGCCCGGCCGGGCCGCGCCTCGGGCCCGCGCCCCGCACGCGGGGTCCGGCGCTGGCCTTCGGCGTACGCGGCGTCCTCGCCCGGCGCCGCGGGCTGGGCCGGCCCCGGCCGGTCGGCCTCGCGCTCGTGCGCGCCGGCGCGTTCGGCGCCGGCCGACTGCGCCCCGGCGTGCTGCCGGGCCCGCCGTTGGCGCCGGCCGACCAGCGCGACGCGACGTACGAGGACGATCAGGCCGGTGATCAGCGTGCCCGTGTACAGCCAGCCGACCTCAAGCGAGAGCGCGGTGACGACGTTCATCGCGTGCTCGCCGAACCCGTCCCCGCCCTCGCCCAGCGGGACGAGCCCGACCGCGAAGGCGATCGGCACGCTGACCGGCCCGGCGATCAGGTCCGCCGGCCGCACCCACACCCCGCTGGCCGCGCAGACCAGCAGGAAGAACAGGCCGTACGCGACCGTCGAACCGGACAGCAGCAGCGCGGCCAGGCACCCCACGGCGAGCATGGCGAGGGTGGCCAGCATGCCGGTGCCGAACCCGGTCAGCTTGGGCTCAGGCAGTCTGCGCACCGCGGCGAGCAGCGGCTCGGGCAGCGGCCCGGCGGCCCGCGCCCGGTAGACGGTGGCGTTCTCACCGGTGTCGGCGCCGGCACCGCCGACACCGACACCGGCCGAACCTCCGGCGGGCGGCCGGGGCGACGGTGCCGTACGGCGGGGCGTACGCGTACTGGGTCGTTCCACCGCACCAACGTAGGTCGCCCCGCCCCGGTGCAGGGGCCATGGACACGCGCTTTGACTCACCTTGATTGTGTGTTCGACCGATAGTCCGCCCGGTGGGGTACTCGATACGGCCGTACGGGCGCATGCCGGGCAGAGCGGGAATCTGGGGCTGTGTGGTGGTGGGCCGGGCCCGCGGTGGGGTGGCCGGGCGGCGCGCGGGCGCCCTCCGCGGCTGACGGCACACGGCGTCGCCGCCCGGGTGGCGGTGAGGCCGGGCGGCTGGGCGGCGGTGGGGTCGGGCGGCTGGGCACTCGTGCTGCCGGGGTGGCCGGGCGGCCGGGTGGCCGGGCGGGGGAGTGTTCGGAGTGGGCCCGTAGACTGGTGGACCGGCCCGTCCGGGCCCGCCCTACCCAATTCTCGCTACGGGAAGTCGCCACGTGTCGCTCACGATCGGAATCGTCGGCCTGCCGAATGTCGGCAAGTCGACCCTGTTCAACGCCCTGACCAAGAACGACGTGCTGGCGGCCAACTACCCGTTCGCCACCATCGAGCCGAACGTCGGCGTCGTGGGCGTGCCCGACCCCCGCCTCGACACCCTCGCCGAGATCTTCTCCTCGCAGCGCAAGCTGCCGGCGACGGTGGACTTCGTCGACATCGCGGGCATCGTCCGCGGCGCGTCGGAGGGCGAGGGCCTGGGCAACAAGTTCCTCGCGAACATCCGCGAGTCGGACGCGATCTGCCAGGTCATCCGGGCCTTCCAGGACGAGAACGTGGTCCACGTGGACGGCAAGGTCTCACCCAAGGACGACATCGAGACGATCAACACCGAGCTGATCCTGGCCGACCTCCAGTCCATCGAGAAGGCGCTGCCCCGGCTCACCAAGGAGTCGCGCCTGCAGAAGGACAAGGTGCACGTGGTTGCCGCCGCCGAGGCCGCGCAGAAGATTCTCGAAGAGGGCCGCACCCTCTTCTCGGCCGGCATCACCCGCAACACGGAGCAGGGCCAGCTCCTGCACGAGCTGCACCTGCTGACCACCAAGCCGTTCCTGTACGTCTTCAACGTGGACGAGGACGAGCTGGTCGACGAGTCCTTCAAGGACGCCCAGCGCGCCCTGGTGGCCCCGGCCGAGGCGATCTTCCTCAACGCGAAGATCGAGTCCGAACTGATCGAGCTGTCCGACGACGAGGCCCTGGAACTCCTCCAGTCCATGGGCCAGGAAGAACCGGGCCTCGCCACCCTCGCCCGCGTCGGCTTCGAGACCCTGGGCCTCCAGACCTACCTGACCGCCGGCCCCAAGGAGGCCCGCGCCTGGACCATCAAGAAGGGCGCGACGGCCCCGGAGGCGGCGGGCGTCATCCACACGGACTTCCAGAAGGGCTTCATCAAGGCCGAGGTCATCTCCTTCGACGACCTGGTCGCCACCGGCTCGGTCGCCGACGCCCGCGCGGCGGGCAAGGCGCGCATGGAGGGCAAGGACTACGTGATGCAGGACGGGGACGTGGTGGAGTTTCGGTTCAATGTGTGACGGGTGAGATAACACCACGTCGCTGATCTGGCAACATGCAGGTCAGATGGGTCCGGCTCTTCGGGGTCGGGCCCTTGGTTTTTCCCGTGCTGGCATGGTGCTGGGATAGCTGCCCCCTCGTCACCTGTCATCACCCCTGATCATCCCTACCGTGCTGGGATCGTGCTGGGATGGGGGCACCCGTGCTGGGATTCGCGCGAGCGGGGCGCTGGCCGAGTGCGAAGGCAGTGCGGACGTGGCACTTTTCCTACTCGTTTGACACAATCGTGGGCATGGCTGAGACGACGTACAGCATCGGGGAAGGCCCGGCGACGCGGGTGAGTCTGTCGCTGCCGGAGGGGACCGCGGAGGCGATCCGGGCCCGGGTGGGCAAGAGGGAGTTCTCCGCGTTCATCGCCGAGGCGGTCGAGCGCGAGCTGCGCGGGCAGGTCCTGGACGAGTACCTGGCGGACTACGAGAGCCGCAAGGGGCCGGTCTCCGAGCCGGCTCGTCAGCGGGCGCGGCAGGTCTTCGACGAGGTGTTCGCCGAGGAGGCCGAGTGGCCCGCCGCAGGTTGAGTCACGAGGGGACTCTGGTCCTCGACAGCGAGGGACTTTCGAAGTTGCTCGCCGACGACGAGCAGGTGGTGGCTCTGATCGCTGAGGCGCGCTCGCGCGGCATGGAGGTCGTGATCAGTGCGCTCACCATCATCGAGGCCTTCCATGCCCGTACGAACAAGTCCCGCCTGAACTGGGTGCTTTCCGGGCTGCGGGTCGTCCCGGTCGGTGACGAGGAGGCGAGGGCTGCCTCGAAGTTGCTGATGAATGCCGGGTTGCACGGACACGAGTACGCGATCGATGCGGCCGTCGCCGAGGCCGCGCTGCGACAGCACCGCCCCGTGGTCATGCTGACTTCCGACATCGACGACATGGCCAAGCTGTGCGGCGAGCGGGTACGGCTCGTGGCGGTGTGAGCTCCCCTGGTCTGCTTTCTGGCTTTCGATGGTTGATCAGTGAGTGGCGGTGGAGCTACCAGTATTCGGCGAACTCGCTGCGTTCCTGTTCTTGAAGGACGAGGAATCCGACACTTTCGCCTTGGGCGGTGATGGAGAAGTGCGGTGGTGCCTTGCGGCGCCGATGGGGCGGGGGCGCGCCTCGTGTGGTTCCGAGCGCTGCCTCGTGGCCTTGGGCTTCGGTGGCGGTGATGAGGGTTTGGATGACGGAGCAGTTTTGCAGAGGTAGATCTTGAACGCCTCGCGGATCTGGCCGCGTGTGTAGCCGACGGTGTTGATGTTGGCCGGTACGACCTCCCGCTCGTACCCGTGCTTGCGGGCGGACAGGTACTTGACCACGCTCGATGCTCCCGTGTTGGAGACGAACAGGTTGCGGGCATCCGCAGGTCAGTGTGCAGCCCTTCGACATCACGCGCGTGGCCGATGCCGACGAGGTTGGCGGTGTAGTACTTGCACTCGATGGCCAGCAGGCACTTGTTACCCCGCGGTGCCATCCGGATCTCCCTCCCGTTCGCCTCAGCTCTTACGGGGCGGGAGCAGCCTCGTCAGGTCAAGGTTGATCTTGAAGGGCACCGGGCGGTCGAGGGTGCCCCGGAAGATGCCGGCGGGGGCGTAGGCCGAGGTGGGGGCGTCCAACTCGTAGACGTGGACGACGGGGGCGCCGGCCTCGTCCTCGACGCACCAGTAGTGCGGGATGCCGGCTTCCGCGTACTTGCGGAGCTTGACCGTGCGGTCGCGGTGGGCGGACTCGGGGGACACCACCTCGATGACGAGCCGCACGTCCTCGGCGGCGTACCAGGTGCGGTCGGGGTCGTAGGGCAGGTCAGTCAGTAGAAGGTCCGGCTCCGGTCGGTTGCGGGCGTCGAGGCGGATTGTCATTTCGCGCTCGACTTCGAAGCCGGTCGGAGCCTGTGCCATGAGCGTGGTGGTCAGGGCCGTGACGAGACGGCCATGCCAGGACCTCTGCGGGGACATCATGAAGACGAGCGCTCCGTCGATGAGCTCTGTATGGCGGGGGGCCTCGGGGAGGCGGTCCAGGTCCTCCGCGAACCAGCCTTCCGCGCGCGGCGGGCGCATCCAGTCGGGCAGTGCGGTCATGGTCCAACCGTAGCGGAGCCGCCCGCCCCCGAACCCGTATTGCATCGATCAGTCCAAAACCTGCTACGGTGATCGCATGGCCCGACCGAGGACATTCGACGAGGAGCGGGCCCTGGACGCGGCTGTCTGGGCGTTCTGGGTGAAGGGGTATGAGGCCACCTCCACCCAGGACCTCTGTAGTGCCACGGGTCTGGGGCGGAGCAGCATCTACAACACCTTCAGCAGCAAGCATGAACTCTTCACGCGGGCGCTGGCGCGGTACATGGACGTCATGACCGCCGGGCAGGTGGCCGTTCTGGAGCAGGCCGAGCGGCCGGTCATGGAGCGGTTGCGGGCGTTGTTCGACGTGGTGATCGACGGCGAGTTCGAGCGGCGGGTCGAGGGGCGCAGCGTCGGGTGCCTCACGGTGAACACCACCGTCGAGATCGCCGGTCGTGATCCGGAGGTCGCGGCGCTGTTGGCGCGGGACCTGGAGCGGCGGCTCGCGTCGTTTCGGGGCGTGATCGAGGCGGGGCAGCGTGCCGGGGAGATCTCGACGGCCCGTGACGCGGACTCGCTGGCCCGCTTCATCAACGCGGTCATCGGCGGGATGCGCGTCTCGGCCCAAGGGGGCGCCGACCGGGCCGTGTTGGAGAGCGTCGCCGATACGGCCTTGGTGGCCCTGTCTTGCTAGTCCGTTAGCCGACCCGTCGGTCGGCTGAACCGCGTCGTCCCGTGGGGGCGGCGCGGCTCGGTGTGGGCAAGTTTTGTACTGATCTATCTAAAACCCGCGTCTGGTGTACACGTCGGTCCCGCCGACCTGCACCCCCACTCGCCCTCTTCCGTCAATTTTCATCAATTTCATCAACACAGGAGTACATGCCGTGCCACGTGCCATTTACGTGCTCGCCCTGGGAATTTTTTCCATGGTCACGAGCGAGTTCGTCGTCGCCGGGTTGATGCCCCAGATGGCCGACGGGCTGGACGTCAGCGTCGCGCAGGTGGGCTATCTGATCACCGCGTTCGCCGTCGCCATGGCCTTCGGCGGGCCCTTCCTGACCATCGCCCTGCTGCGGATGGAGCAGAAGTCGGCGTTGCTGGTGTTGTTCGCGATCTTCCTGGTGGGGAACGTGCTGGCCGCCACGGCGTCCACGTACGCGATCATGATGCTGGCGCGCGTCATCACCGGTACGGCCTCGCAGGCGTTCTTCGGCGTGTCGCTGGCGCTGTGCGCCCGGCTGGCGCCGCCGGGGCAGGGCGGGCGGGCGATGGCCGTGGCGATGAACGGGCTGATGCTCGGCACGCTGCTCGGGCTGCCGCTGTCCACGCTGATCGGTGAGCACTTCGGCTGGCGCGCGGCCTTCTGGGCCATCTCCGGGCTTGCCGTGCTGGCCGCGCTGATCACGATCGTCGGCGTACCGGCCCTGAAGCGGGTGGACGCCGGCGGCGACTTCCGGAGCCAGGCGGTGGCGCTGCGCAATCCGAGGCTGTGGCTGGTGCTGTCCACCTCGATGTTGATCATCGGTGCGACGTTCGCCACGTTCAGCTACCTCAACCCGATCCTGACCGAGGTCACCGGGTTCGGCGAGAGCATGGTGCCGCTGTTGCTGGCGGCGTACGGGGCGGCCACGGTGATCGGCAACGTCATCGTCGGGCGGCTCGCCGACCGGTACACCCTGGCCGTGCTGTTGACCGGGCTCGCGCTCAACATGGCCTTCCTGGCGGGCTTCGCGCTGCTGGCCCACGTCAAGGTGCCGGCCGTGGCGTTCATGATGGGCATCGGCCTGGTGGGCGTCACGATGAACCCGGCGATGATCACCCGCGTGCAGCGGGTGGCCAACCCCGGGGCGCTGATCAACAGCGTGCACTCGTCGTTCATCACGTTCGGGGTCATCGTCGGCTCCGCGGTCGGCGGCGTCGGCATCAACCACTTCGGGCTGCGCGCCCCGGTGTGGCTCGGGGCCGCCATGGCCGCGGTCGGGATCCTCACCCTCGTGCCCGACCTGCGGCGTCGGCGGGCCGAGCGGCGCGCCGACGCGGCTGCCGGGCCGGCCCCGCGCGGCGAGTCCGGCCCGGCCGCCGAGAACGCCCCGGCCGCCGAGAACGCCCCGGTGGTGACCGAGGCGACCCCGGCCGCCTAGCCTGCCGCCGGGTCCTCGCGGCCTAGCCAGTGGGCTCCTCGCCGGCGAGCAACGCGGCGATGACGGCGTGCAGTTCGGGGGCGAAGCCGGTGCCCCAGCGCGCGGCGGCCTCGGCCGTCAGCTCGCGCGACCACTGCCAGCTCTGCCGGGCCGCGACCCGCACCTCGGGGAGGTGGGCCGCGGCCGTGGTCGCGCGGTAGCGGGCGAGGTCGGCGGCGGGGAGGTCGGCCTCCATGGCCCGGCTCGGGGTGAGCCAGTGCGCGGTGGAGTCCCGCAGCAGCCGGCAGAGCTGGAGCTGGAACGGGGCGACCACCGTGTGCAGCAGGGCGTGCGCGCGGCCCGTCTCGCCCCGGGCCAGCACATGGGCCAGCATCAGCGTCCAGTTGGCCAGCTCGTCCGCGAGCTGCTGGGCGGTCTCCACGGGCTCCGGCGGCTGGAACGCGGCGAGCCCACCGGCCGCCTCGGTCAGCCGGCCGTCCCGGTCGAGCAGCACGGCCGCCTCCGGGCGGGGCAGATGCACCATGCCCCGCCACGAGTCGATCTCCGCGATGCCGGGCCCGGCCGCGACGACGTGGAACTCGCCCCGCATCAGGTCGTCGAAGACGACCGCGAGGATGCCGTACAGGTTGGTGTACGCGAGCCGCAGCGGGGCCAGTCGTTCGACGAAGGCGCGGCCGTCGAAGTCGGCGAGGGCGTCGTCCTCGACGTACAGGTACGCCTCGATGTCGGAGTGCGCGTCGGCCTCGCCGACCGTCCACGAGCCGTACAGCAGCACGCCCGTCAACCGGGGTTCGGCGGCGGCGAGTTCGCGCAGCCGGGCCACGCGACGGTCGAGGGCGGGAGAAGCAGAGGGAGCAGAGGGAGCAGAAGAAGGGGAGGGAGGGGAGGAGAGGGAAGGAAGGTCGGACATGGGTGGGTTCTCCTGGGCGGGTGTTTCGGGCGTACGGACGGGGCCCGGCGGCTCGCGGCCGGCCGGGCTGGGAACGCGCACTGCGTCCGTGTGCCTAGGAGAAGACGCCCACGCGGGCAGCGTAGGTCGACGCGCGGGCCGGTGCGACCGCGTTTCCGGCGGCGGCACCGGCTCCGCGAGCGGCTTGGGTGCGGCGCGCCTGGCGACGCGCCGGGCGGCTGCCGCGTCGGACTGCCTACGCGTCGGCTTGCTGCCGCGCCGGCCTGCATACGCGTGACGCGCCAGCCCGCTCACGCACTGGCCCGCTTACGCGCCGGCCCGCTTACGCGCCGGGCTCGGGCGTGGCGGTGGGCTTGCGGAACTGCTCGATCATCGCCGCGTAGCTGGACTCGCCGTGGCCCTGGGCGATGGCCTGGTCGGTCAGGGCCTTGACGAAGCGCGGCAGCGCGGTGTCCACGCCGCCCGCCTCGCTCTCGTGCAGGAGGTGGTGCATCGTCGCGAGGTGGGTCTCGATCTTCGCGTCCTCGGCCGGGTACGCGCCGGCGTCGATCTGCGCGGCGTACGCGGAGACGAAGCCGGTGACCGAGCCGAGCCACTGGTTGGCGAACGGCGCGAACTCCGTCGCCGGCACCCCCGCCGTGCCCAGCAGCGCCGCGCCGTGCAGGAAGCTGTTCAGGGCGCCCCACATCAGGCCGAGCAGCGCGACGTCGTACAGCGACGACAGGCCGTGGTCGGCACCGAGGTGGGTGGTGCCGGCCGGGGCGAGGGCGCGCAGGGCGGGTTCGGCGGCCTCGTACGCGGAGCGCTCGCCGGCGTAGAGGATGAAGGCGTGCGGCGTGCCGACGACCGGCGGGATGGCCATGATCGCGCCGTCCAGGTAGTCGACACCGTGCTCGGCCGCCCACGCGGCGAACTCCCTGGCCTGCGCGGACGAGCCGGAGGTGAGGTTGACCAGGAGCCGGCCGCGCAGGGCGTCGGCGAGCGGTTCGACCAGGGCGCGCACGGCGTCGTACTCCGTGACGCAGACGATCACCACGTCACTCGCGACCGCCGCGTCACGGGCGGTAGCGGCCAGCGTCGCGCCCTGGGTGACGAGGTCCGCCGCCTTGTCGGGCGAGCGGTTCCAGACGGTGGTGGCGTGGCCGGCGCCGACGAGGGCGGCGGCCAGCGCCTGCCCCATCAGGCCGAGGCCGAGGACGCTGACGCTGGTCGGCGGGGCCTGCTGAGCCTCCTGGTCCCTCTGGGTCTGCTGGGTCTCGGGAGCGGTGGTGGTGGCGGTAGTGGCGTTGGCGGTGTTGGGGCGCGAGGTGCTCATGGTGCGTGATGCTCCTGCGGTGATGGGTGGTGAGTGGTGCGGATGCGTAGGGAAGGTGGGCAGGGCGGGGCGCGGCCTTGGCCGGGTGAGTGGGGAGGTGCCGCGCGCCGTGACGTACGCCGTGCGGGGGCGTGGCCCGCCGGCCCGCGGTCCCCGGTTCCGGTCCGGTTTCCGGTTGCCGGTGAGGTGCGCGGCGGGTGCCTTGCTTGGTCTCTACGCTCGCACCGGCCGAGCGCCCCGGACAGCGGCAGAACTGACGCCCTGCGCAAAATTCCTGCCAGCCTTCCGCCAGTCTCCCGCCGGGCTTTCGTGGGGCCTTCGCCGGGCCCTCGTCGGCCGTCGCCTGCCGCCGCGAGAGCGGCGCCGGACCCGGCGAACTGGCGGCGCCCGGCAGGGCGCTGTCAGTGGTCTGACGTACGGTGCGGGCCATGGACCATGGGTTTCGCGCCCTCGGGGGCGCTTGGCGGGGGAGTGGGGCATGAGACCGGGCAGCGTGGCGATCGCCGTGGTGGACGACGTCGATGTGCCGCCGTGGGACCTGTACGAACTGGCCATCGCCTGTTCGGTGTTCGGCAAGCCGCAGCCGGACCTGGCCGACACCTGGTACACGCTGCGGCTGTGCGCCACCCGCCCCGACCCGGGCGGCGCGGCGGAGGACGAGCCGCCGGGCGGCTTCGCGCTGCGCACCCGGTACGGGCTGGACGCGCTGGCGACGGCCGACACCGTCATCGTCCCCTCGGTGCCGATGTCGGTGGTGGACGGCGAGGCGCCGGTGCCGCCCGAGCTGGTGGCCGCGCTGCGGCTGGCGGCCGAGTCGGGCGCGCGGATGGTGTCGCTGTGCACCGGCGCGTTCGCGCTGGCCGAGGCGGGCCTGCTGGACGGGCGGCGGGCCACCGCGCACTGGATGCACACCGACGACCTGGCCAAGCGGTATCCGAAGGTCATCGTGGACGACTCGGTGTTGTACGTGGACGACGGGGACGTGCTCACCAGCGCCGGGATGACCGCGGGACTCGACCTGTGTCTGCACCTGGTGCGCTGCGACCTCGGGGCGCGGGTGGCGGGCCAACTCGCGCGGCGCATGGTGGTGCCGGCGCACCGGGCCGGCGGGCAGGCGCAGTTCATCGACCTGTCGGTGCCGGCCACCGACGACGCGGGGCTCGGCCCGGTCCTGGAGTGGGCGAGCGAGCGGCTGCACGAGCCGCTGACCGTGGTCGACCTGGCCCGGCGCGCGGGGGTCAGCCCGCGCACCTTCTTCCGGCAGCTCCAGGCGGCGACGGGCACCACGCCCCTCAAGTGGCTGCTCAACGAGCGCCTCGCGCGGGCCCAGACGCTGCTTGAGACCACCACGCTTCCCATCGAGCGGGTCAGCGAGCGCAGCGGCCTGGGCAGCGCGGCCAACCTGCGCCGCCACTTCACGCTGCACGTCGGGGTGTCGCCCCGGGAGTACCGCAAGGCGTTCGCGGGAGCGGGAGCGGGGGCGCGGTCCTAGCGGCGGGCGGTCGGAGGGGGCGGCTACTGTTCGTGGCCCACACCGTTCGTACGCCACGCCGTTGGAGGCACGCGATGACCGCTCCGGACGCCACGGGCCGGCCCACTCCCCGTCCCGCCTCCCGGCCCGCGCTTCCGCCGTCGGCCGGGCCGGGGTTGGAGGCCCGACTGGAGCGGCTGGCCGACGAGATCGGCGGCCGGGTCTCGGCGGCGGTGGCGTACGGCGAGCCCGTCACCGCCGAGGGTGTCACCGTCATCCCCGTCGCCGAGGTCAGCGTCGGGTTCGGCGTCGGCGTCGGCTCGGGGCCGGGCGCGGGCGCGGGGGCCGGTGAGGGCATGGGCGGCGGGGGAGCCCTCACCCGGCCCCGTGGCTTCATCGAGATCAAGGACGGCGCCGCGACCTACCGGCCGCTGCGCCGGCCCTGGCTGGACGTCGCCCTGCCGCTCGCCGCCCTGCTGGCCGGCGCCGCCGCTCCGTCGCTCGCCCGCCGCCTGGCCCGGCGCCGCCGCGGCTGACCGCTCGAGCCGGGCGCGCGCCGCGCGTCGGCACGGCGCCCGGTCCGCGGCACGGCGCCCGATCGGCGACACGGTGTCCGGTCGGTGGCGCTTGCCCGGTCGGTGGCGCGGGCCCGGTCAGGACAGCTTCGGCCGACCCTTCTCGTACAGCCACGCGTCGAAGAGTTCGCCTAGGTCGCGGCCCGACAGGCGTTCGCACAGGGCGATGAACTCCTCGGTGGTGACCGTGGCGTGCCGGTGTTCGGCGACCCAGGCGCGGACGATGGCGAAGAAGGTGTGGTCGCCGACCGTCTGCCGCAGCCGGTGCAGGGTCATCGCGCCGCGCCCGTAGACCGGCGGGTCGAGGAGGTGTTCGGGCCCGGGCGGGGTGCCGGGTGGGAAGGCCCAGATGCCCTCGCTCTGGCCGTCGGAGCCGTCGTAGTAGTCGCGGAAGATCTCGTCCGCGGTGCGACCCGCGTCGTCCCGCTCCACCTCCCACAGCCACTCGGCGTATGTGGCGAAGCCCTCGTTGAGCCAGATGTCGCCCCAGGTGCGCGGTGTGAGCGAGTTGCCGAACCACTGGTGGGCCAGCTCGTGGACCTGGAGGTAGGCGTCGGGCGGCGTGCTGTAGTACGGCTTGGTCTGGGTCTCCAGGGCGTAGCCGAGGTCGGGCGTGTCGTCGACGATGGCGCCGGTCGAGGAGAACGGGTAGGGGCCGAAGAGGCCGGTCTCCCAGTCCATGATCTCGGTGAGCTGGTCGGCCACGTGCCGGCTCGCCGCCGCCTGCGTCGGGTCGATCGCCACGTACTGCGGCACGTCGCCCCCGGCCCGCCGCTGGCCGTTCCGCCGTTCGCCGCCTTGTCGCCCGCCGGCTCGTGGTGTGCCGGCCGGCTGGCCGCCGCCGACCCGGCTGTCGGGCGGGGCGGGTGCGTGGGCGTCGTTCGGCGCTGCTTCCTGGGGTTTCTCCTGGGTGTCGATGTGGGGCTCCTCGGGGTCGGTGGTGGTGCCCGCGCGCAGGTCGCCGCGGGTGCGTACGTCGAAGGTGCCGATGGCGACCGTGGCCAGGTAGCTGGCCATCGGCTCGGCGCTGTGCCAGGCGAAGGTGGTGCGGCCGTCACGGGTCCGGCGCTCGCGCAGCTCGCCGCCGGCCACCGCGGTGTAACCGGCCGGGACGGTGACGGCGATGTCGTACGGGGCCTTGTCGCTGGGGTGGTGGTTGCCGGGGAACCAGGCCGTGGAGCCGGAGGGTTCGCCGAGCGCCACGGCGCCGTCCGTGGTCTCGATCCAGCCTTCCTCGCTGTCGTCGGCGCCCACCAGCGTTCTGGGCGTCCCGGCGTACTCGACGGTCGCGGTGAACGCCCGCCCGCCGGCCAGCGGCCGGCGCGGGGTGAGCGTCAGTTCGGCACCCTCGCGGGTGACCTCGGCCGGCGCCCCGTTGACCGTGGCCCGCAGCACCCGAAGCCCCGTCAGGTCCAGGTTGAGGGAGCTGAGTCGGCTCGTGGCGCGGGCGGTGAGGCGTGCCGTGCCGCGCAACCGGTTGGTCTTCGGGGCGTAGTCGAGGGCCAGGTCGTAGTGGGTGACGTCGTAGCCGCCGTTGCCGAGGCCGGGGAAGAGCCGGTCGCCGACGCCGGCCGCGCCGGGCCGCGCGGCACCCGGGTCTCGGCCGGCGTCGGAACCCGACGCCCCGTCGCACGCCGCGCAGGCGATCAGCAACAGGGCGCAGGACAGCGCGCGCAGCGGATGGCGAGGTGACAAGGCGGGGCTCCTCGGTGGGCACGGGCCCAAGCGGGTGTGGGGCCGGGGGCGCGGTGGTCGAAACGGCGGAACGCGGGAAATGGCCGTGCGTCACGTCACCGACCACGATGGCCCAGGTGGGCACCGTGAAGCCGCGATTACCGCAATGTGGCGGCGTGTGTCATGGGGTTTTAACCGATCGGCGCGACATCACATCGTGGCCCCCGAGTGGCATTGCCTAGGCAGTTATCTGTCATACGCGCACCCCCTTGTGCCGCCGTAGCGTGGGGCTGCGCTCGGGGGAGCACCAGAGGGTCCACACCGCCCTCTCTGTCGCGCGGGATTGGTCTCAACTTCTGGTGTCCCTCCTTGTTTCCTTCCGGGGGCGTCCGCGACCACGTCGGCGCCCGCGATACGCAGCCGATGCGATCCGAGAACGAACTGAGGGGGAATGCGACGTGCCGGGCAAGAAACGGGGGTTTCCCGCCGTGCGCCGCGTTGACCACGACCAACTAGCCTGCGCGGGACCGGAGTCGGTCCGAGTGAACGCCGTGAACGCGAGCCGTGGACACGGTAAGGGCAGGGCGCCGGGGGCTTCGGCGTCGCCGACGGAAGACTTCTTCATCGGATGGCAACACACCGGAAATTCCCTGGCCCCCTCGATCGTTGAATATCGTTCTGTGATCTCTATGACAGAGATTCCGGAAGGCGCTGCGCGAGGGTATCTTCCGATCGTCTGTATCGACCGCGCGCTCATCTCGTCGGGCGCCGCCCACACCGTTCGCCCGAAGGCCCGCCGGGCGGCCACCGCGAAATGTGGCGCGCGCTCGTGTCGCGTACGCCAATCCGTTCACCGTCTCATTCGCTCTTCCGCTTCCGATTCCGTGGGTGCCGCGGGTTCTCGGGGAACCCCGAGTTCCGCGAGTTCGCCGCGCGCGACGGAGCCGTGCGCGGTCCCACGGGGCCGGCTCGGCGCAGGGTCGGCAGTGCCACCGCAGGCCCGCTGAGCGGCCCGCGGCGGGCGGCGCCCGACCCGGTCCCGGCGCCGGAGGCGCACCCGGTCGCCACCGCGCCGACCGGCACGGCGACGGCGACCCGAGCTCGGCCCCGAGCCGCCCCCACGGAGTCGCCCGCACCGGACCAGCACCGACCAGCACCCCGTACGCACTTAGCCCCACCCGGCGCGAGCCGACCCGTACCGCCCGGCGCGAGCCACCCAAGCCCCACGTGCACCACTCGCACCACCCGGCGCGAGCCGACCCAGCCCCACCCGGCACGAGCCACCCAAGCCTCACCCGCACCACCCGGCGCGAGCCGACCCAGCACCACCCGGCGTGAGCCGACCCAGCACCACCCGGCGTGAGCCGACCCACACGCACCGCCCGGCCCGGCCTCGTCGCCGGGGCCAGGCGGTGCGGGGCGGCTCGGGCCGGTAAACCGAGCACCGGACGCGTCCGCGTGCACCAGGACGAGACCCAGGAAGGGGGGAGCGGACCGATGGGACGCATACGCGCCACGCTGGCACTCGCCACCGCGCCCCGGGAGGCGGCACGCAGGCACCCCGACGTACCGATCCACCTGGACCAGCCCCTAGACCTGTTCCCGGAAGCCGGGGACGCGCTGAACTTCGCGACGTTCGCGGAGTTGGTGGAGCGCGCCGCCGCGCTGCTGCTCGGCGCCGGCGTGCTGCCGGGAAACCGGGTGCTCGTCGTCAAGCGGGCCAACTTCGACGTCATCCTGCTGGCCTTCGCCTGCGCCCGGATGGGCGCGGTACCGATCCTCACCCATCCCGATGTCGGGCCGACCTCGCTCGGCCTGCACGTGCGGCGCGGCGAGCCGGCCGCGATCGTCACCGACGCGGACACCGAGTCCGCAGGCGCGCTCGACGAGGTGGGCGCGGCGCTGCCGCCGCGGCTCTACGTCGGCAAGCCCGGCCGGCACGGCGAGGCGCTCCAGGACCAGCCGCCCGGCGAGTTGCCGCACTCGATCGTGCCGCCGCGCGACGCGCCGCAACTGGTCACGCACAGTTCGGGCACCACCGGCGTGCCCAAGCTGGTGCTGCACACCGTGGAGAGCTTCGCCGGGCACGCCAAGCCGCAGGTCAACTTCCTGCGCGTGGTGCGGCTGCGGGACCCGTACCTGACCTGCGTCTCACCGGTGCACGCGCGCGCCATGTCCGGGATGCTCACGGTGCTCGCCGTCGGCCTGCCGCTCGGCTTCATGACCGACCCCGACCCGCGCAACGCCGAGCGGATGCTGGCCCGGGTGCGCCCGGGGATCGTGGAGACGCTGCCCAACGCGTTCATCCGCTGGGAGGAGACGGCCGAGAAGCGGCCCGAACTCCTCTCCCAGGTGCGGATGTTCATCAGCTCCTTCGACGCGGCGCACCCGCGCACCATCCGTACCCTGCTGGCCGCCGGCCGCCCCGGCGCGCGCTACCTCCAGGCGTACGGGCAGACCGAGACCGGGCCGCTGACCATCAAGCTGCACCGGGCGAACAGGGGCTGCACCGACGGTCGTTGTGTGGGCCGGCCGATGATCGGCCACACCAGGCTGCGGATCAGCGACGAGGGCAACACCCGACGGATGGGCAAGGGCCAACTCGGCGCCATCTTCGGCAAGTCCGCCGGCGTCACCCCGGCCTACCTGGGCCAGGGCGACCAGCGGGTGGACGGCTGGTGGGCGATGGGCGACGTCGGCATGGTCAGCAGGCGCGGCTGCCTGCACCTGTACGACCGGATCGTGGACCAGGGCAGTGGGGTGGAGAGCCTGCTCCGCGCCGAGGACCAGATCCTGGAGGGGATGCGGCAGCTCACCGAGGCCGTGCTGATACCCGTGTCCGAGGGGCCGCCCGTGCCGCTGGTGTGTACCCGCGGCGACCGCCCGCTGGACCGCGCGGCCTGGGCCGAGGCCACCGCCGGGCTGCCCGAGCTGGCGCCGCCCGTGCAGTGCCGCTGGGAGGACATCCCGCACACCGCCACCTGGAAGGTCAAGCGCCTTGAGGTGGCCAGGAAGCTGGCGTCGGGGGAGTTGGTCCAACTCGACGTCAGGTGAGGCGGGGCGGACGGGTGTGGCGCGCTACCCCCCGAGCCGCACCCAGTGCGCCGAGTCCCCCCTCAGGCCGCCCGCCCCGCCCACACCGAACGTCCGACACCGAACGCCCCTCGCCGACCGCACCCTCCCGTCGCCCGACGCGCCTTTCCGTCGCCCGATCGCTCCGCGCCCGCCGCCCGCCACTCGTCGCGATCGTCCCGCCCGGCCGATCGCCGCGCCCGCACCGGGCCCGCCACCGCCTTTCCGTCCCCGAACACACCACGACAAGCAAGGGAAGCTCATGAGCGACCACCTGACCCCCGGCCACCGCCTCCTGCTGGAGTTCGTTGACCTGCCGCAGCTCATCGAGGGCGTGCCGGGCGACGCCGACCTGATCAACGCCGGCCTCAACTCGGGTGACCTGATCCGGCTGGCCCTTGCCCTGGAGGAGCGCACCGGAACCCCGCTCGACGACGACGAGCTGGGCGCGCTGCACACCCTGGACGGCATCAACCAGGTGCTCGTCTCCCGCGAGGCGGCCGAGCTGACCGACGCCGCCGAGACCGCCCCGGCCGCCGCGACCGCCAGCGGGGAGGCCCGCTGATGTGGATGGCGCACTTCGTCAAGCGCAACCGGCTGCTGCGCCCTGACAACCTCGCCCTGGCCGACCCGAACCGCCGGCTGACCTGGCGCGAGTTCGACGAGCGCACGGACGCGCTGGCCACCGCGCTGCTGGACCGTGGCGTGGAGAAGGGCCAGCGGATCGCGGTCAGCGCGCGCAGCCGAGTCGAGGTCCTTGAGCTGTACGTCGCGGGTGGCAAGGCGGGCGTCGTGGTCTGCCCGATCAACCCGTCGTTCCCCGCGCCCGAGGTCGAGCACATCGTCCGCAACGTCGAGCCGGTGGGCGTCTTCTCCGAGCAGCAGATCTTCGACCGGCTCGGGGACGCGTTCGGCGACGGCTGGCGGATCTCGATCGGCTCCGAGCGTTACGAGGAGATGGCGACCGCCAAGGCGCGCGAGCTGCCGCTGCCCCGGCAGGACGACATCTTCGCGATCCTGCACACCAGCGCCACCACCGGGCACGCCAAGGGCGTCGCGGTCACCCACCGCTCGGTCTCCGCCTGCTACACGGCGATGGCGGCCGAGGTCGGCTTCTCCGCCGACGACGTGATGGTCAACCCCTGCCCGCTGTTCCACGGCAGCGTTGTCATCGGCCTGGCGCTGTTCGCCGCCGGCGGCGCGCTGGTCCTGGAGCCGGAGTTCACGCCGCAGCGCTGGCTGGCCGACGTCGCCGAGTTCAAGGCGACCAAGACCTTCCTGGTGCCGTCGATGGCCCGCTTCGTGCTGCGCACCAAGGCGTTCGCGGGCGCCGACCTGTCCAGCCTGAAGGACATCATGTTCGGCGGCGCCCCGATGCCGCAGGAACTGCTGCGCGAGTGCCTGGAGAAGTTCCCGGCCCCGATGCGCAGCATCTACGGCATCACCGAGGGCGGCGGCCCGATCGCCACCCACCTCTTCCGCCGGGGCGAGTGGCCGTTCGACGCCGAGGGCACCGTGCTGCCCACCGCCGGCCGGATGCTGCCCGGCTACCACATCGAGGTGCAGGACGACTCGGGCAACGCGGTGCCCACCGGCGACGTCGGCGAGATCTGCGTCCGTGGCGACGGCATGATGCTGCTGTACTGGCGCAACACGGAGGCCACCGCCAAGACCGTACGCGACGGCTGGCTGCGCACCGGCGATGTCGGCTACGCCGACGAGGACGGCTTCCTCTACCTCGTGGACCGGCGCAACGACGTGCTCATCCGTGGCGGCCAGAACGTCTACCCCGCCGAGATCGAGCGGGTCCTCGCCACCCAGCCCGGCGTCCTGGACGTGGCCGTGGTCGGCGCGCCCAACGACGAGTGGGGCGAGGTGCCGGTGGCGTTCGTCGCGGCCGGCGACGAGCCGCCCACCGTGGCCGCGCTGATCGGCGCCTGCGCCCGCGAGCTGGCCAGCTACAAGCGGCCGACCGCCGTCCACTTCGTGGACGAGATCCCGCGCAACGGCGCCGGCAAGCTGCTGCGCCGGGTGCTGCGGGACCGACTGGCCGCCGAGGCGAAGGAAGCCGAGGCGGCGAAGGCCGACACGGCGGACGCCGCCCAGGGCGAGGCGGCCACGGCCGGCGCGAGCGGAGGGGCCACCGGCTCCGGCACCTGACCCGAAGGCGCGACGGGCGGGGCCCCGGGGCGCGGCCCGGCGCCCCGCCGTCGTCGCCGGTCAACTGCGTGAGTGCGTAGCCGAGTTGACGTACGACATCGGCGCTACATGCCCCACCGCGTCCCCCCCCCACACACGTCACCGCACGCCCGCGCCCCCACACGCCCAGCACCACGTACGCCCACGCACCGCCACGCCCACGCACGACCACGCAGGCACCGCCACGCACACGCACGACCACGCAAGCACCAGCACACGCACACAGCGCCACACGCACGCACCGCCACACGCACCAGCGCACGCACGCACCACCACACGCACCGACGTACGCAGCCATGGAGGGGAACGGTGGGGATGACCTCGACGGACACGACGGGGACGGCCCAGGAAGCGCGAGCGGAGACGGGTCGCTGGACCACTCCATCCGGGGTCGAGGTGGTCCGTACGACGGAGCACGCCGGCAGCGCCGCGGCGGCCCGCGCCCAGTTGGAGGCGGCGCTCGACGAGCGCCGTGGCATGGTCCTCTTCCGGGGCCGGGACCGGATCATCGGCTACGTGGACCCACCGCTCGAGGTGGCCGCGCGCGGCGACCGACTGGCGGTGACCGCCCTCAACGAGCGCGGCCGGGTGCTGCTGCCGACCCTGCGCACCCTGCTGGCCGACCTGCCCGGCACGGTCCGCGCCGACGGGGACACGCTGCACGTCCACGGCGGCACGCCGCACGGCGTCTTCGCCGAGGAGGACCGCACCCGGCACGTGGGCGTCTTCGCCGCGATCCGGGCGCTGGTCGCGGGCCTGGCCGTGCCGGACGACGAACTGCTCGGCCTGTTCGGCGCGTTCGGCTACGACCTGATCTTCCAGGTCGACCCGATGGACGCCCGCCAGGAGCGGAACCCGCACGACCGGGACATGGTCCTCCACCTGCCCGACACGCTGTACGACCTGGACCTGCGCGGCGACACGGCGGTGCGCTTCCGGTACGACTTCCACACCCGCGCCGCCAGCACCCAGTGGCTGCCCACCGAGACGCCCAGCCAGCCGTTCGTGCCCGGCCGGCCGTCGCGCGGCCGGCGCGACCACCGGGTGGGGGAGTACGCGCGGGTGGTGGAGGCGGCGATGCCGCTGTTCCGCTCCGGCGACCTGTTCGAGGCCGTGCCCAGCCAGACGTTCCAGCACGCCTGCTCCCAGACTCCGGCCCAGCTCTTCCGCCGGCTGTACGAGCGCAACCCCGCGCCGCACAGCCTGCTGATGAACCTGGGTGACGGCGAGTACCTGGTGGGCGCGTCGCCGGAGATGTTCGTCCGGGTCAGCCGAGGCATCGACGCCGACACCGACCGCTTCCTGGTGGAGTCCGCCCCGATCAGCGGCACCGCCCAGCGCGGGACCAACGCCCTGGAGGACGCCGAGCGCATCCGCGAACTCCTCAACTCCGCCAAGGACGAGCACGAGTTGACGATGTGCACGGACGTGGACCGCAACGACAAGTCGCGGGTCTGCGTGCCCGGCACGGTCACCGTCACCGCCCGGCGCAGCATCGAGATGTACTCCACGCTCATCCACACCGTGGACCACGTGCGGGGCGAGCTGCGGCCCGAGTTCGACGCCCTGGACGCCTTCCTCGCCCACCTGTGGGCGGTCACCGTGACCGGCGCGCCCAAGCTGGCGGCCGTCGAGTTCATCGAGCGGCACGAGCGCTCGCCGCGCCGCTGGTACGGCGGCGCCGTCGGCCGGATCGGCTTCGACGGCTGCCTGGACACCGTGCTGACGCTGCGCACCATCCAGATCAGGGACGGCGTGGGCACCGTACGGGCCGGGGCGACGCTCCTGTACGACTCGGACCCGGTGGCCGAGGAGCAGGAGACCGAACTGAAGGCGAAGGCCCTCCTGGAGATCCTCGCGGGCGACACCCCGCCGCCGGCCCGCGCCGAGGTGCGCGAGCGGCCGGGCGAGGGCCGCGATGTCCTGCTCGTGGACCACCGCGACTCGTTCGTGCACTGCCTGGCCGGCTACTTCCGGGAGACCGGCGCCGCCGTGGAGACCTACCGCAGCGGCGGCCACCTGCACCTCATCGAGGAGCGCCGGCCCGACCTGGTGGTGCTCTCACCCGGACCCGGCACACCCACCGACTTCAAGGTCGCCGCGACGCTGGCCGAGGCCGAGCGCCTTGGCATCCCGGTCTTCGGCGTCTGCCTCGGCCTCCAGGGCATCGTGGAGTACCTGGGCGGCGACCTGGCCACGCTGCCCGCGCCCGTCCACGGCAAACCCTCCCGGGTGCGCCGCACCACCGTCGAGTCGGGCCTGCTCACCGGCCTGCCCGAGACGTTCGACGTCGGCCGCTACCACTCGCTGTACGCCGACCCCGGCCGGGTGCCGGAGGGCCTGCGGGTGACGGCCGTGACGGCGGACGGCACCGTCGCGATGGCGGTGGAGGCACCCGAACGCGGGCTGGCCGCCGTCCAGTTCCACCCCGAGTCGATCATGTCGGGCGAGGGGCGCACCGGCCACCAGGTGGTCGCCAACGCGGTCACCCACCTGACCAGAACCGCCCGATGACCGTGGACGTCCGCGTCGCCGAACTGTTCGGCGCCGCCACCGGCCCGGGCAGCACGTTCCGGCCCCGCGCCGGCGCGCCCGCGCGCGGCCTGGGCCGGGGCCTCGGCCTCGGACGGGGCCGGGGCCCCGGGCTCAGCCGGGCACCCCGGGGCGGCGCCGTCGGCCGCGGCGTCGGGACCGGCGCGGTGGCCGGCACCCGCGCCGGCGGCGGCGCGGTGACGGTGGCGCACGCGACCGTCGGCGAACTGCCCTTCACCGGGCTGCCCGCCGCCGTGCGCGCGGCCCTGCCGGAGTACGCCGCGCCGCGCCGGCGCGGCACCTACGCGGCCGGCCGGCTCGCCGCGGCCCGCGCCACCGCCGCGCTCACCGGGGCGCCGCACTGGCCGCTGCCGGGCGAGCGCGGCGCCCCGGGCTGGCCGGCCGGCGTGCGCGGCTCCCTCACCCACACGGATGAGCTGGCGCTGTGCGCGGTCACGGCCGCGGACGGCCTTGCCGTCGGGCTCGACATGGAGCCGCTGGCGTCGGCGGACGGCCTGTACGCGGCCCGCCGCTACGCCGCCACGCCCGCCGAACTCGACCGCGCGCGGGCCGACGCCCGACCCGAACTCGCGGTGCTGCGGCTGTTCTGCGCGAAGGAGGCGCTGTACAAGGCGCTGCCCGCGCCCCGGCAGGAGGGCCTGGCGTTCCGCTCCGTCACGCTGGAGTGGCCCGAACCGGACCCGTCGGCCGCCGACGAGCCGGTGCTGCTGTCCGTCAGCCCCACCGCGCCCGCCCCGGCCGCGCTCCGCGGCGCCACGGCCCGATGTCGCGTCATCGGCGACCACATGGTGGCGGCCGTGACCCTGGCAGCGCCACGGCCCGCATACGCTCCGGAGTACGCGTACGAGCACGAGCACGAGACGGATGCCCGGCACGCGGCGGACGCCCCGTACCCGGCGGATGCCCCGTACTCGGCGGACGCCGAGCGCGCGCCCGGAGCCACCGCCCCCTGACAGCACGTCCCGGCACCACGGCCAGGCACCCCGCCGGGCCGCTGACCCCGACTCCGCAGTCCCAACTCCCCACACCCCGCACACCCGGCACTCCCCACCTCCGGCCCAGGGCCCCCGCACCACGGGCCGTGGGCCCGGGGCTCCGGGCCCGGCACGCCGCCCGGAGCCCGCCGCATCGGATGCCGCCGTAACCCCTCCGCCGTCCCACCAGCCAGCCACCAACGATCGCCCCGCGACACCTGTCCGTACCCCGATCACCCCCACGTGGTCGACGTGACCGACGACAGTGCCACGAAGCGTCCAGGAAGGAGCGCGGCGGGTCGCACGGCCCGCCGCATACGACACCCCATGAACACACAGACGGCCGACACCTTGCCCACGCTGCCCGCGGCGGCCCCGCGGCCACACTGGCGCTCGCTGCCCGCGGCGCAGCAGCCCGACTGGCCGGACCCCGAGGCGCTGCGCGCGACCCTGAGCGAGCTGGAGTCCTACCCGCCGCTGGTCTTCGCCGGCGAGTGCGACCAACTCCGCGACAGGCTGGCCGCCGTGGCCCGCGGCGAGGCGTTCCTGCTCCAGGGCGGCGACTGCGCGGAGTCCTTCGCCGCCGTGGGCGCCGACCAGATCCGCGACAAGCTCAAGACGCTGCTCCAGATGGGCGCGGTGCTCACCTACGCCGGCTCGGTGCCCGTGGTGAAGGTCGGCCGCATCGCCGGCCAGTACAGCAAGCCGCGCTCCAAGCCCACCGAGACCCGCGACGGCGTCACCCTGCCCGCCTACCGGGGCGACTCCGTCAACGGCTTCGAGTTCACCGAGGAGTCCCGCCGACCCGACCCGGAGCGCCTCAAGCGCATGTACCAGGCGTCGGCCGCCACGCTCAACCTGGTGCGCTCCTTCACCGGCGGCGGCTACGCCGACCTGCGCCAGGTCCACGCCTGGAACCAGGACTTCGTCAAGACCTCGCGCTCCGGGCAGCGGTACGAGGCACTGGCCCGCGAGATCGACCGCGCCCTGAACTTCATGCACGCCTGCGGCGCGGACCCGGCCCAGATGCACTCGGCCGAGGTGTACGCCTCGCACGAGGCACTCATCCTCGACTACGAGGCGGCCCTCACCCGCACGGACGAGCGCACCGGCCAGCCGTACGACCTCTCCGGTCACATGGTGTGGATCGGCGAGCGCACCCGCCAACTCGACGGCGCGCACGTCGAGTTCTGCTCCCGCATCCGCAACCCGATCGGCGTCAAGATCGGCCCGAAGGCCACCGCCGACGAGGTCCTCGCGCTCATCGACCGCCTGGACGAGGACCGCGAGCCGGGCCGGCTCACGTTCATCGTCCGCATGGGCGCGGGCCACGTGCGCGACCGGCTGCCGGCCCTGGTCGAGAAGGTCACCGCGTCCGGCGCCCAGGTCGGCTGGGTGTGCGACCCGATGCACGGCAACACGTTCGAGGCGCCCAGCGGCCACAAGACCCGCCGCTTCGACGACGTCCTGGACGAGGTCAAGGGCTTCTTCGAGGTCCACCAGGGCCTTGGCACCCACGCCGGCGGCATCCACGTCGAGCTGACCGGCGACGACGTCACCGAGTGCGTGGGCGGCGAGGTCTACGCGGACGACCTCCGCCAGCGCTACGAGACGTTCTGCGACCCCCGCCTGAACCGCAGCCAGTCGCTCGACCTGGCGTTCCTGGTAGCGGAGACGTACCTGGACCGCTGAGCCGCCCCCGCTCCCACCCGGCCCGGGCCGGCCCGGCCCCTCGCACGGGGGCCGGGCCGGCGCGGTCGGGCCGACCCTCGTGCGGGGGCGTTGGTGCGAACCCGCCGCCTAGACTCGCGGGCCAGACGACGGGGAGGCACGGTGGGTCACCGCACAGGCGACGACGAGGTTCTCGACATTCCGGACCTCTGGGACGACTCGCCGTACGCCCTACGCGACTACGTCGAGGACACGCCGCCCACGCCGGAGCTGATCGCCGAACTCGAAGCCGAGCTGGGCGGCTACCGGCTGCCCCGCTCGTACGTCGCCCTGATGCGCGCCCACAACGGCGGCATCCCGAACCGGGCCTTCTTCCCGCTGCCCGGTGCGGCGTCCGCCGACGAGGCGACCGGCGTCGCCGTCAACGGGATGTACGGCATCGGGCGCACCAAGCCGAACTCCCTCGGCGGCGAGTTCGGCAGCCGCTTCTGGATCGAGGAGTGGGAGTACCCGGACCTCGGCGTCTACTTCGCGGACACCCCGTCGGCCGGCCACGACATGCTGGCCTTCGACTACCGTGCCTGCGGCAGGACCGGCGAGCCGACGGTGGTCCACGTGGACCAGGAGGACGATTTCCGCGTCACCCTGCTGGCGGAGGACTTCACCGCGTTCGTCCGGGGGTTGGTGGAGTGGCGGGGCCGCGCGCGAGCGGGCACCAAACCCTGACCGCCCCACCCGGCCCGAGCGCCCTCGCTCAACACCGCAACTCGCCCCACACCCGCTTGCCCCAGGGCAGCAGGTCGGTCCCCCACCGCCACGCCAACGCCTGCACCACGGAGATCCCGCGCCCGCTCTCATCCCGCGCGTCCGCGCTGCGCGCGACGGGCAGCCGCTTGGACTTGTCCACGACGGCGACGCGGATGTGGCGGGTGCTGGGGCGGGTGATGGTGACGCGGATGGCGTGCGAGCCGGTGTGCGTGACGGAGTTGGCGACCAGCTCGGAGACGATGGTGGCGGCGTCATCGGTGAGGTGTTCCAGGTCCCAGGTGGCCAACGCGGCCCGCACCAACGCCCGAGCGTGTGCCGCGCTCTCGGGACGGCAGGTCAGAGTCGTGGTGTAGCCGGGATGCCCGGTGTGGTGGGCCGTCGTGTGCGCGTGCATGGGGGCCTCGTGAGGGTGAGTCGGGGTGGATCGAAACAGCCGCGTCAGAGGCACGACACCCGCTGGCGGGCCGCTGTGCACCGTGCCACCGCCGCCGGCCGCGATCTGGCTGCTGACCAGGGGGATTCGTAAGAAGCTCCACGCTCAGGGCCATCCAGCGACCCAACGGAAGGCGACTCTGCCATCGTGGCTACGCCCCTGCTTGCTGCCAATCGCCGGCCGTTCTCCTTACGTTCCACTTCCGTCACATCGATCGCTCGCGTCTGCTTCGATATTCGGCGGAAGGGAGCGACGAGTGGCGGCAGTGCACCACTGGACCGGCCTGGAGGCCAAGGCACTACGGGTCGCTCTGCGTATGAGTGTGCGGGTCTTCGCCCAGCACCTTGGCGTGGCTGTTGCCACTGTCTCCAAGTGGGAGAGCAAGCTCGCCGAAACGCAGCCCAGACCTGACTCGCAAGCCATTCTCGACACTGCCCTCGGACGCGCGGACCCTGCCGCGCACGTGCGCTTCGAGGCACTGCTGTCTGAGATGGCCGGCACGGTGCGAGTGGCCGGGTATCGTCCGTCCGCCCTCGGGCCTCGTGCCTGGGAGTACGAGACCTGGGCCGATGATCTGGACCGGGTGGTGATTCTCCTGTCCCGACAGGACTTCACCTTCGCGGACAGTCTGCTCAGCCGATGGCTGGGCCGCTTCAAGGCTTGTGAACTAGATGATAAGGGGCTGTACCTGCTAGGCCGTACTACCACCCTGCTTGGCGATCTCAAGCGAGACCAGGGTGCTGTGTTCGGCCCGCTATCGGCCCAGCATTCCTACGCCGGCGCGCGCACGGTGTTCGCTCAGCTCGGTAATGCCCGACGCGTCGCCCAACTCGACCTGTCCATGGCTGTCATCACGGAGATGTCTGGAGAGCTGGAAAGCGCCGTGCGCCACTACGAGTCCCTGTCGGTTGACGATCGACTTTCCCGCCGCGACCGCGCGCGAGCCCGGCTGTGGGTGGGAACCGCGTTGAGCAAGAGTGGACAATGCGAATACGCGACGTCTGTCATGCTTGCCGCGACTCGCGACTTTGAGGATCTCGCTGAGCCCGATGACTGGTCGGTGGCACATCAAAAGCTCGCCCTTGCACGCCGTGGCGCCGGCGACCTCACTCAGGCCCTGAAATTCATCGATATCGCCCGTCGCAGTGGAGCGACTGAAACGCCGATGCAACGCGTGCGACTGGACACCGCTCACGGCCACGTCCTGCTCTCCGATCCCGCGACGCGGGATGATGGGCGCCTAGTCCTCGGTCAGGCCGCCTCGGTGGCGGCGCAGTACGGACTTGTACACCAGCTGCGCAGCATCGAGGGAATCAAGGCCATGGACGAGGGGCTGTCCGGCCCCGCCGCTGACCACCAGGGAGAACACGCGTGGGCGACAACCAGCAGACCATCACCGAGAGCCAGTGGCGCCGAGCCGTGCTGATCTGGGACTACCACCAGATGCAGCACGTGTTGCGGCCTGTCGACGTGGCGATCGGGCTGGGCAGCCATGACCTCGGTGTCGCGACGTACTCCGCTGAACTGTTCCGTGCCGGGCTCTTTCCGACCCTGGTGTTCACCGGAGGCAACAGTCCGACCACGGCCAGGGTCTTCCCGCGCGGCGAGGCGGTCCACTACCGCGAGCACGCCATCGAGCTGGGCGTTCCTGCCGAGGCCATTCTCTTGGAGCCGTACGCGACGAACACCGGAGAGAACATCACCCACGCCCGTGAGGTACTCGCCGGCGCTGACATTTATCCCAGCACGGTGCTGCTGGTCTGCAAGCCGTACATGGAAAGGCGCTCGTACGCGACTGCCCGACAGCTGTGGCCCGACGTGGAGGTGAGCTGCGCATCGGAGCCTCTGGAGTTCAGCGATTACGTGAAGAGTATCGGCGACGAGAAACTCGTCCTGGACATGCTCGTCGGTGACCTCCAGCGGGTGATCGAGTACCCGAAGTTCGGATTCGCTACTGAGCAGGAAGTCCCGGAAGACGTGCGGGCAGCGTACGAATCCCTTGTCTGCGACGGCTTCACCAGCCGCCTCATCCCCTAACTCGCCAGAGCTGGCCGGACGCACGCGGCCCGTCAGTCAACCACCGTGCAGGCTGCGCACTCTCAAACCGACTCTCACGCCTTTCCTGGGTGACCCACGGGTCCGCGATCTCAACGCCCGTATCGACGAACTGCACACCACCGCTCCACAGAGCCGAGAGGGAGCCTCATGACCACCGAAGCCGGCAGGATCTTTCGCCAAGCCTGGATCGCTGGCGTAATCCGGCACTACCCAGGCGAGCCGAAGCCCGGTTACATCGCCGCCTGGGACGACACCCCGGAGTGGGAACGCGCTGCCGCCGGGGCCGTGTTCGAGCAGGTGCGCCACTTCATCGAGATCAGTGGCGGCGCGACGCGCAGGCTCACCCGCGAACAGCGGGGCCGCTACGTCGCCACGTGTTGGATCGCCCAGATCTACCACCGCATGGAGAACCCCAAGCCCGGATACGTCGCGGACTACGCCGACCTGCCAGCCTGGCAGCGGGAAACCGACGCCGACATCTTCGACGCCATCGAGGAGCACATGGGCGGTTAGCCTGCCGTGTCTATGCCGTCGGTGGCGCGCGCGGCGCTCCGCTGAACTTGTTCCATGTCGGGCCCTTTCCGGGCCCTGGTCCTCACCGGTGGCAGACAAAGAGGCGATCCGGGTGTCAGCCGGGCCAGCCACTGTCACACGCGGCCAGCCGCCGGCCCCGCCCCGCCGACCACGGACCGACCCCGGCCGCGCCCCCATCGAAACGGCGTGCCAGATTTTCGGCGGCGGGTGTCAAGACGGGAGCGGTGGCTCCGACCAACCGGTCGAAGGGCCCCCGCCGGGGGTCGCGCACCACGAGGAGTACGCGATGCAGTTCGTGATCAGCATGTACATCAACCCGGCCGTGCTGGACGCGCTGACCGACGCGGAGAAGGCGGCGATCGGCGAGGGGCACGGGAAGTTCATCGAGGCGCTGAAGCGGTCCGGCGAGTTGATCACCACGCAGGCCCTCGTCGACCCGTCCCAGGCCGCCGTGGTGAGCGTGCGCGACGGCCAGCAGGTGGTCACCGACGGCCCGTTCCTGGAGGCCAAGGAGCACCTGGGCGGCTTCTACCTGATCGACTGCGAGGACAGGGACCGGGCCATCGAGCTGGCCGCCCAGATCCCGGACGCCGCGATCGACGGCCTGGGCATCGAGGTGCGACAGGTGATGTTCGCTGACGGACCATTGGAGGCATGACCACACTCGTCGTGGAGGACCTGCTGCGCGCGCTGACGCCGCGGGTCCTCACCACGTTGGTACGGCGGTACGGGCGGTTCGAGGACTGCGAGGACGCGGTGCAGGAGGCGGTCATCGCCGCCGCCGTGCAGTGGCCGACCGAGGGCGTGCCGGACAACCCGCGCGGCTGGCTGGTGACCGTCGCCTCCCGCCGGCTCATCGACCAGATACGCAGCGAGCACGCCCGCCGCGAACGGGAGGCAGCGCTGGCCACCGAGGCCGCGCCCGCCGAGCCGCCGGACACCGACGACACGCTGGTCCTGCTGTTCCTGTGCTGCCATCCGACGCTGACCCCCGCCTCCCAGACGGCGCTGACCCTGCGCGCGGTCGGCGGCCTGACCACCGCCGAGATCGCCCGCGCGTTCCTGGTGCCGGAGGCCACGATGGGGGCCCGGATCAGCCGGGCCAAGCAGCGGATCAGGGCGGCCGGCAGCTCGTTCGCCCTGCCGCGCGGCGCGGAGCTTCGGGAGCGGCTGCGGGTCGTCCTGCACGTGCTGTACCTGATCTTCAACGAGGGGTACACCGCCTCCTCCGGCAGCAGCCTCCACCGCCCCGACCTCGCGCACGAGGCGATCCGGCTGACCCGGATGGCGCACGCGCGGCTACCCGAGGACGGCGAGGTGACCGGGCTGCTCGCGCTGATGCTGCTGACCCACGCCCGCCGCGACGCCCGCACCACGGCGGTCGGCGACCTGGTGCCGCTTGACGAGCAGGACCGTACGGCGTGGGACTGCGCGCTGGTCGACGAGGGCACCGCACTGGTCAAGGCGGCGCTGGCCGGTCCGGCACTGGGCCCGTACGCGTTGCAGGCCGCCATCGCCGCCACGCACGCCGACGCGGCCACGGCCAAGGAGACCGACTGGGCGCAGGTGCACGCCCTCTACCTGATCCTGGAACGCGTCGCGCCCAACCCGATGGTCACCCTCAACCGGGCGATCGCGCTCGCCGAGACCGAGGGCCCGGCGGCCGGCCTGTCCCTGCTCGCCACCCTGGACGGCGACGACCGGATGGCCGGCCACCACCGACTGCTCTCCGTACGGGCCCACCTGCTGGAGCGGACCGGCGACACGGCCGGCGCGTACGCGCACTACCGGCGTGCCGCGAAGGCCACCGCCAGCCTCGCCGAACAGCGCTACCTGGAGCTTTGGGCCGGCCGGGTGAGGCCGCCGAGGGGGCATCGGGAGGAGGTGTCGTGAGGGGGCATCAGGTCGCGGGCGCGCCGTCGCGACGTGCCGGGCCGTTCAGGCCCGCCACCGGGCGACCTGCCGTGACCCGCCGCGTCCCGCCGCCCGGGCGTCACGTGTCCGCTCCCAGGTCCTCCCGCATCGCGTCCCGCAACGTCTTGATCGCGCGTATCAACTGGTGGAGCTCCGCCTGTAACTCCTCGCCCGTCGCGCCCTCCTGGATGCGGTCCCGCACGTCGCGCAGCTTGCGCAGCGCGTCGTCGGAGTGCTCCACGACGGGCGCGGTGGCGGTGAGGGCCATCTGGTAGCGCAGCTCGTACGCCCCGCCCTCAAGGAAGATCGCGGCGGCCTGGCGCGCCCGCTCGTCCGCGGCCAGGTCCGCGCGGCGGACCTCCTTGAGCCGGCCGCGCGTGCGCGTGAGGGCCGTCAGGTACTCGCCGTAGAGCTGGCGGCGGACGTCCTGCTTGCGTGTCGCCTCCTCCCGCTTCCAACGGAGGCGGTCCGCGACGAGCGTGGCGCTCACACCGATCGTCGCGCCGAGCGCCGTCCCCACGAGTGTCCCCCAGTCCACGGGGTCACCTTAGAACGGCTTCCGCCCGTTCGGGCCGCCCGTGCGACATGGGCTCGCTCACGCCCACGGCGGGCCCGCTCACGCCCACGGTCGGCCGTGCTCCCGCCTCCGACAGCGTCGCGTTAGCGACGCGTGAGCGCCCGGTGGCAGCCTCGGCGTGCAAGGGGGTCGGCCCTCGGAGGGGGTGGCCGGCCGATGCTCGCGTACGGGTGCACCTCCGGTGGTGCGCCGGCGCACCACCGGAGGAAGCAAGCAGGTATGAAGCTCAGGAGAACGAAGGCCGTACTCGTCACCGCCGCGGCCGTAGCCGGCCTGGCCATGACGGCGTCGCCGGCGCGGGCGGACGTGTGCAACGTGGGCGGAGGCCGCGTCATCTGTGAGTACGGCGTCAGCCAGTACACCTTCGGCAACGGCGTGAAGCAGGAGTTCGCGATCGGCACGGACTACGCCGTGTGGACGCGCTGGACCAACACGTCCGGCAAGTGGAACTCCTGGTCCTCCATGGGCGGGGCCGCCCGCAGCGGGGTCGAGATCTGCCGCCTGCCGCACGACACGTTCTTCATCTCGGTCACCGGCACCGACGGCAAGCTGTGGGAGCGCGTGCGCTACAGCTACCCGGCGGGTGACTGGTCCGGGTGGGAGCGCGGCTCGGGCTGCCACTGACCCGTACGCCGGCGCACGCCGGACGAAGCACCGCGAGGGCGCGCGCGGCCGGACCCCCGGCCGTGCGCGCCCTCGCGCTGTCACGCCCTGAGGGTCGCGGCGCCGATCACCGGTACCGGTACCGGTGAGGTGGTCAACACCTCGGTCTGGCGTGTCCGTCAGGAAATCCGCGCCAGGCTGTCACACGCGGCTGTCGCGATCCGTCAGGTCGGTGAAGGCAACAACAAGCCAGACCCGAAGGAGACGACGATGAACGCACGCTTGATCACGGCAGAGGTTCCGATGGCCCCGCGGATGAGCGAGGACCCCTCGGAGCTGGTCCCCGAGCTGGCGGAGGTGTCGGCGGCACTGTTCAAGGTCGTCGGCAACGGCTCGGTCCCGCGCTCCACGATCAGCCTGGTGCACCTCCGCGCGGGTCAGATCGTGGGCAGCAGCTATCTGACCGTTCTGCACACGGGTTTCCTGCGCAAGGCGGGGGTGTCGGAGGAGCGGATCACCTCGGTTGCGTCCTGGCAGGACTCGCCGTACTTCTCCGCCGCCGAGCGGGCCGCGCTGGCCCTCGTGGAGGCCGTGCTCCAGCCGGCCGCGGCGGGCGAGCGGGTCCCGGACGAGCTGTACGCGCAGGTGGCCGAGTACTACGAGCCCAAGGCGCTGGCCACCCTGATGTTCGCGATCGGCCAGGTCAGCTTCTTCAGCTCGATCGCGCTGGTCGCCAAGCCGGTCCCCGGCCGGTCCTTCACCGACCCCTGGAAGTGAGGCCACCCGGGCGGGGCCCGAGCCGGGGCCCGAGCCGGGCGCGGCTCGGGCCCTCCCCGGCCCCGCACGCTCCGTACGCGAGGCCATGGGCGTACGCGTACGCGCGGCCGTACGCGCCCACGACGCTGGCGCCCCGCCTCCCACCGCGTGGGCGCGCCGCCGCCCACCGCATGGGAGCGCCCCCGCGCACCGCGCGGGGCCGGCCCCGCACGCCGGAGGGCGGCCACGCCGCAGCGTGACCGCCCCTCCGCCCGGGGCGCTCAGCCCGCCACGCTGACCTGCGGTTCGCCGGAGGCGACGCCGGCGTTCTCCATCTCTTCGGCGATCTTCATGGCCTCGTCGATCAGGGTCTCCACGATCTTCGACTCCGGCACGGTCTTGATGACCTCACCCTTCACGAAGATCTGCCCCTTCCCATTACCCGAGGCCACACCCAGATCCGCCTCACGCGCCTCACCAGGCCCGTTCACCACACACCCCATCACCGCCACCCGCAACGGCACCTCCATCCCCTCAAGCCCAGCCGTCACCTCATCAGCCAGCTTGTACACATCCACCTGCGCCCGCCCACACGACGGACACGACACGATCTCCAACCGACGCGGCTTGAGGTTCAACGACTCCAGAATCTGGAGACCGACCTTGACCTCCTCCGCCGGCGGCGCCGACAACGACACCCGAATCGTGTCCCCGATCCCCTCCGCCAACAACGCACCAAACGCCACAGCCGACTTGATCGTCCCCTGGAACGCCGGACCCGCCTCCGTCACACCCAGATGCAACGGATAGTCACACCGCGCCGCCAACTGACGGTAGGCGTTGACCATCACCACCGGATCGTTGTGCTTCACCGAGATCTTGATGTCCCGAAACCCGTGCTCCTCGAACAACGAGCACTCCCACAACGCCGACTCCACCAACGCCTCCGGCGTGGCCTTGCCGTACTTCGCCAACAACCGCTTGTCCAACGACCCCGCGTTGACCCCGATCCGAATCGGCACCCCCGCATCCGAGGCCGCCTTCGCGATCTCCTTCACCTTGTCATCGAACTGCCGGATGTTCCCCGGATTCACCCGCACCGCCGCACACCCGGCATCGATCGCCGCGAACACGTACTTCGGCTGGAAGTGAATATCAGCGATCACCGGGATCTGCGACTTCTTCGCGATCGCCGGCAACGCCTCCGCGTCATCCTGCGACGGACACGCCACCCGCACGATCTGACAACCCGACGCCGTCAACTCCGCGATCTGCTGCAACGTCGCGTTCACATCCGCCGTCAACGTCGTCGTCATCGACTGCACGGACACCGGGGCATCACCCCCGACAGGCACCGAGCCCACCTGAATCTGGCGGCTCACCCTACGGTCAGCAAGCTTGGTCGGAACGGACGGCAGGCCAAGGGATACAGCGGTCATGAGACATCCTGAAGATGGTGGGCGCCGGCCGCGGCCAGCGATTCGTGGACTGTCTGGGCGATGTTGTCGGCGGTCAGGCCGGCCTCGTCCAGCAACTCGTTCCTACTGCCATGCTCGAAGAACTTCTGGGTCAGGGCGAACTCGCGTACCGGGGTCGTCACCCGGGCGTCGCGGAGGGCTTGGGTGATGGCGGAGCCGACGCCGCCGACGCGGCCGTTGTCCTCCACCGTGGCCACCAACTCGTGCTCGGCCGCCAACCCCACCAACGCCGAGTTCACCGGCTTCACCCACCTCGGGTCGACCACCGTCACCCCCACCCCACGCTCCGCCAACAACGCCGCCGCCTCCAACGACACCTGCGCCATCGCCCCCACCGACACCAACAACACCCGCGACACACCCCGCGCCCGCACCAGCACGTCCAACCCACCCACCGACGCCACCGGCTCGATGTCCGCACCCACCACACCCTTGGGATAACGCACCACCGTCGGCGCGTCCTCCACCTCCACCGCCTCCCGCAACAACGCCCGCAACCGCGCCCCATCCCTCGGCGCCGCCACCCGCAACCCCGGCACCACCTGCAGAATCGACATGTCCCACATGCCGTTGTGCGACGGCCCGTCGTTGCCGGTCGCGCCCGCGCGGTCCAGCGCGAACGTCACCCCACAGCCATGCAGGGCGACATCCATCAGCACCTGGTCGAAGGCCCGGTTGAGGAACGTCGCGTACACCGCCACCACCGGGTGCACGCCGCCAAGCGCCAACCCCGCCGCCGACGTCACCGCGTGCTGCTCCGCGATGCCGACGTCGAAGACCCGCTTCGGGTACGCCTTGGCGAACGCCTCCAACCCCACCGGTTGCAGCATCGCCGCCGTGATGCCGACGATGTCCTCCCGCTCACCGCCGAGCCTGACCATCTCGTCCGAGAACACCGACGTCCACGACGGACCGGACGGCTTCTTCTTGGCGGAGACCGCGCCGATGGCGTGGAACTGGTCCAGCTCGTGCTGTTCGGCCGGGGCGTGGCCCTTGCCCTTCTGGGTGATGCAGTGCACGATCACCGGCCCGCCGAAGGTGCGGGCCCGGCGCAGCGCCGACTCGACCTGCGCGGTGTCGTGGCCGTCGACCGGGCCGACGTACTTGAGGCCGAGGTCCTCGAAGAGGCCCTGCGGGGCGACGACGTCCTTCAGGCCCTTCTTGGCGCCGTGCAGGGTGTCGAGCAGCGGGCCGCCGATGACGGGCGTGCCGCGCAGCCGGTCCTTGCCCCACTCCAGGAAGCGCTCGTAACCCTGGGTGGTGCGCAGCGTCGTCAGGTGCTCGGCGAGGCCGCCACGGGTGGGCGCGTAGGAGCGGCCGTTGTCGTTGACGACGATGACCAGCGGCAGGTCCTTGGTGGCGGAGATGTTGTTGAGCGCCTCCCAGGCCATGCCGCCGGTGAGCGCCCCGTCCCCGATGATCGCGACCACGTGCCGGTCGGTCAGCCCGCGCAGTTGGTGCGCCTTGGCGAAGCCGTCCGCGTAGGAGAGGGCGGTCGAGGCGTGGGAGTTCTCGATGATGTCGTGGTCGGACTCCTCCTGCGAGGGGTAGCCGGAGAGGCCGCCACGGCTGCGCAGTCGCTCGAAGTCCTTGCGTCCGGTGAGCAGTTTGTGCACGTACGCCTGGTGGCCGGTGTCCCAGAGCAGCCGGTCGCGGGGCGAGTCGAAGACCCGGTGCAGGGCGATGGTCAGCTCGACCACGCCCAGGTTGGGCCCGAGGTGGCCGCCGGTCTTGGACACGGCCTCCACCAGGAACTTCCTGATCTCGCTGGCCAGGGCGGGCAGCTCGTGCGCGGCGAGGCCGCGGACGTCCGCGGGGCCGCTGATCCGGTCGAGGAGCGGCGTGCCGCTTGCCCCGGTCTGCGAGCGAGAACTCAAAATGCACCTCCATTACTGGCGCGTGGGCGACGCTGCCCGCGCGAAATTCCGTGGAACGGCGACCACGGTCAGGGAGTTCGTCGAGGCTGAGGAGGAGAGGGTACGGTGAGACCCTGGTGCGGCGCCCACGCTACGGCCGGCGGGGGACGTATGCGTATGGCAATTGATTGCCTGTGGCGCCACTCAGCGCGCACTGAATTGCTATGGCCAGCAGGTTCCTGTACTTCCTAGCGTGACAATCCCTTGGAATCTGGACGAGCGGCCGTGGCCGCGACGGAACCCAGAAGGTGCGCGCGCCGCCAGGTCGGCCATGGGAGAGCCCCCGCATCTTCGAACGGGGGGACACTTCTGATGGCGGTAGACACCACTAATCCGGTACGGCGGAGCGGGCGTTTTAACGCCTACGTCAAACTGGGTAAGTTCGCTTTTTTCGACTATGACCTGTGCGTGCTGATCGTCTGGTGCGCGCTGCCGGGCCCGCTGCTGTGGGAGGCGTCGACGGGGGCGACCCTGCTGTTCTTCCTCATAGGCCAGGTGGCGATCTTCGCCGCGACGGTCACCTTCGACGACCTGACCGGGCTGCGCGACGGCAGCGACGCCGAGAACTACACGCCCGAGACCGGGCAACTCCGTGACCTGGCCCGCAAGCCCCTGCTGTCCGGCGCCCTCACGGTGCGCCAGGCCCAGGTCTTCGGCTGGGGCGCGGTCGTGGTGGGCGCCGCCTGCTGGGCCGCCGCGGCGGCGGTCGCGCCGCACAAGCCCGGATGGCTCCTGGTGCTGCTGCTGGTGGTCGCCGCCAGCGCGGTGCAGTACTCGTACGGCCTCAAGCTCAGCTACCGCGGCGGCCAGGAGGTGCTGATGATCGGCACCACCGGCATGGTGGTGCTGATGCCCTACGCGCTGCTGACCGGTGAGGTCACCGGGTTGATCGGGTGGGAGACCATCCTGTTCGGCGCGTGGGCGCTCCAGGTCGCCGCGTACTCGAACATGAACGACCTGGAGGGGGACCGCAAGGTCGGCCGGGTCAACGTGGCCACCATGACCAGCGCCGCCGGCTACCACGTCTTCCTCGTCGCGGTCGCCTCGATCGGTCTGGTCTCCACGGTCGTCGCCGTCGCCGTGGACGCGGTGCCCGTGTGGTTCCTGCTGCTGCTCGCGCCGGTCTTCGTGCTGCGCGGGGCGCAGTTGCGCG
Source organism: Streptomyces buecherae (assembly GCF_014295035.1). Lineage (GTDB taxonomy): Bacteria > Actinomycetota > Actinomycetes > Streptomycetales > Streptomycetaceae > Streptomyces > Streptomyces youssoufiensis. The sequence continues at coordinate 3,015,865 of NZ_CP060404.1, read as the reverse complement.
CCGGCGTGGTGCGCGGCAACCCGCTGGCTGCCCGCATGCTGGGCATCCAGATCCACCGCCTGGGCGCGGTGCTGCTATGTGTAGGCAATCTGCTGTACGTCCACGCGAGCTGAACCGCGCGGCGCGCGGCGGAGCGCCCGCGCCGTCGGCGCGCGGGCCGGGCCCAGGGCGGGGCCGGCCCACGCGCCGACACATCCCGCCATGGGGGTGCCGGTGGCCGTGCGACGGGCGGTCATAAAGGCCGCCTGACCTGCGCGGCAATTGTTCGTGACAGGAGTCTGCTATATCGCTCACACACGTCGGAGACCAAGAATTGAGAGCGTCAGGCTTTTCCAGTCGTGCGCTACCCGTTCGATGTCCTCGATGCCTGCAGGGAGCAGTCGATGCCTTCGGTAAGTGACACCACGCTCACATCCCCGCAGCAGCGGCGGAAGCGAATCATCATGGCCGAGCCGCGAGGATTCTGCGCCGGCGTGGAACGTGCGATCGGCATGGTGGAGAAGGCCCTGGAACTGTATGGGGCCCCCGTTTACGTACGTAAGCAGATCGTGCACAACCAGCATGTCGTGAGTGAACTCGAGAAGCAGGGCGCGATTTTCGTCGATTCCGAAGACGAGGTTCCGGAAGGCTCGATCTGCGTGTTTTCCGCGCACGGCGTGTCGCCGGCGGTCCGCGGAAACGCGGTCGACCGTGAACTCAAGGTGATCGACGCGACCTGCCCGCTGGTGTCCAAGGTCCACCAGGCGGCCATCCGCTCGTCGGGCGCCGGCAACAAGATCCTGCTGATCGGCCACGCCAACCACGAGGAGGTCGAGGGCACGGTCGGCGAGGCGCCCGAGGACACGATCGTGGTGGAGACCGTGGAGGACGCGCGGCGCCTGGAGTTCGAGCCCGGCACCAACCTGTCCTACCTCACCCAGACCACGCTCTCGCTGGACGAGACCAAGGACATCATCGACGAGCTGACCCGCCGCTTCCCCGACATCAAGGGCCCCGGCAGCGACGACATCTGCTACGCGAGCCAGAACCGGCAGAACGCGGTCAAGGACATCGCGGCCCAGTCCGACCTGGTCCTCGTCGTCGGCTCCGACAACTCCAGCAACTCGGTGCGCATGGTCGAGGTCGCCATCCGCCAGGGCACCCGGTCCTACCTGGTCAACGACGTCTCCAAGCTGGACGAGCGGTGGCTTGAGGGCGTGGAGTCCGTGGGTGTCACCGCCGGGGCCAGCGCCCCCGAGGTGCTGGTGCAGGAACTGGTGACACGGCTGACGGAGTTGGGCTACGGGGACATCGGCAGCGTGACCACGACCACCGAGGACGTGGTGTTCTCGATCCCCGGCAGCCTGTTCGCGCACGCCGGCACCAGGCCCGCGCGGTAGGACGCCGCCTGGTCGCCGTACCGCCCGACGAACCCGCCCCGTTCGCCCCGTTAGCAGGGAGACGCCGTGACCGGAACCGTGTCGAAGACCCCCGTGGCCACGGCCGAGGACCCGACCGCAGCCCGCGCCGAACTGGGTCGGCTGCTGGGCGGGGTGCAGGGCCGGCTGGAGGACCTGCTCGCCGCCGAGCGCCGCGAGTGGCACGCCGCCAACCCCGACTCGGTCGCCCTGGTGGACGTCATCGCCGAGGTGGTCTTCAGCGGCGGCAAGCGGCTGCGGCCCGCCTTCTGCGCGGCCGGCTACCTGGCCGCCGGTGGCGACCCGGCCGCGCCCGAGGTCGTGGACGTGGCCGCGGCCCTGGAGGCGCTGCACACCTTCGCGCTGCTGCACGACGACGTGATGGACGCGTCCGAGCTGCGCCGCAACAAGCCCACCGCGCACGTGGCCCACGCCGAACTGCACCGGCGCGAGGGCTGGCGCGGCGAGCCTCGGCGCTACGGCGAGGGCGTCGCCGTGCTCGCCGGCGACCTGGCCCTGACGTACGCCAACCGGCTCGCGGCCGGGGCGCCGCCACGGGTGCGCGGCGTGTGGGGCGAGCTGTGCACGGAGCTGATGGCGGGGCAGTACCTGGACATCAGGGCAGCGGCCCGGTTCAGCCCCGACCCCGAACTGGCCCGCCACATCGCCCTGTTCAAGTCCGGCCGGTACACCATCTCGCGGCCCCTGTCCCTCGGCGGGCTGCTCGCCGGCGGCAGCGAGGAGACGCTGGCCGCGTTCGAGGAGTACGGCCTCGCGGTCGGCGAGGCGTTCCAGTTCCGCGACGACCTGCTGGACGCCTTCGGCGACACCGACGCCACCGGAAAGCCCAGCCAACTCGACTTCCGCCAGCACAAGATGACGCTGCTGATGTCCTTCGCGCTGCGCGACGAGCCCGCGGTCAGCGACCTGGTCGGCGACGACCTGGCCGGCACCGACGCGGACGAGCTGTACGCGACGCTGGTCGCGACGGGCATCCGGGACCGGGTCGAGGCCGTCATCGAGGAACGCGTCAAGGTGGCCTGCGAGGCGGTACGGGCCGCGGACATCAGCCCGGAGTGGGCGGCGGAACTGTCCACCATGGCCCACCAGGCCGCCTACCGCGACCACTGAGGTCGCCGCGCCACCGAGATCGCCGCGCCACCGAGATCGCTGAGGTCGCTTGGGCCCGACCCCCGGCTCCAACCCCCCGGCTTCGGCCCCCGGGCCCCGTCCCCAGCCTCCGATCGCGGAGCATGATGTCCCATGGCCACCATCGCGCTGTTCCACTCCGTCCTCGGTCTACGCCCCGTCGAACTCGGCGCCGCCGAGCGGCTTCGCCGGGCCGGGCACGAGGTCGTCGCGCCGGACCTGTTCGCCGGCGCGGTGGCCACCACCCTCGACGAGGGGTTCGGACTGCTCGACCGGGTCGGCTGGGACACCGTGGTCGAGCGGGCGCGGCGGGCCCTGGTGGGACTGCCGGAGGAGACGGTGCTGGCCGGCGTGTCCATGGGCACCGGCGTCGTCGGCGACCTCTGGCCCGAGCGCCCCGCCACGGCGGGCGTGCTGCTCCTTCACGCCGCCGCCGAACTGCCCGCCGCCGCCCGCCCCGGGCTGCGGGCGCAGTTGCACGCCGCGGACCCGGACGCGTTCGCGCCGCCGGAGCGCGTGACGGCCCTGCGCCACGCGGCGCACGCGGCCGGCGTCGCGCTGGAGGTCTTCCGCTACCCGGGCGCCGGCCACTTCTACACCGACCCCGACCTCCCCGACCACGACCCCGAGGCGGCCGAGCTGACCTGGCGCCGGGTACTGGACTTCCTCGCGTCGCTGTAGCGGGCGGCGAACGGGGAGGGCGGCAGGGCGATGAGCAGCCGGGCCGAGCCGCGCGCACGGAGGGCGCTCCGAGCCCGTAACTAGCGGAAACGCGCGGGAATAGTCCATTCCTGACCAGCAATGCATCACATCGGGTGATTCGCAGCCCAAAGGTTGCCCGTGTTCTCGCACGGTTGCCAAGCTGATGCGGTCCGTTAACCCGCTGGGACCTGTTGAAACTGGGAGGGGCCGTGGCCTTTGGCGAGCAGCCCGCTTATCTCCGCGTGGCCGGTGAGCTCCGGCAGAAGATCGTCACCGGTGATCTGCCGCCGCGCACCCGCCTGCCCTCGCAGGCCCGCATCCGCGAGGAGTACGGGGTCTCCGACACGGTCGCCCTGGAGGCGCGCAAGGTGCTGATGGCCGAGGGCCTGGTCGAGGGCCGCTCCGGCTCCGGCACGTACGTGCGCGAGCGCCCCGTGCCACGCCGCCTGATCCGCACCGGGTACCGCACGGTCGCCGACTGCACGACCTTCCGCCAGGAGCAGGCCGACGAGACGGTGCCCGGCACCTGGGACGCGAGCAGCATGCAGGAGGAGGCCACCTCGGACATCGCCGCCCGGCTGCTCATCGAGCCCGGCGAGCGCGTGATGCGCACGCGCTACGTGTTCCGCGCCTTCAACGAGCCCGCCATGCTCTCCACGTCCTGGGAGCCGCTGTCCATCACGGGCCGCACGCCGGTGCTGCTGCCCGAGGAGGGCCCGTTGGCCGGGCGCGGCGTGGTGGACCGGATGGCGGCCATCGACCTGGTGGTGGACAACGTCGTGGAGGAGGTCTCGGCGCGCCCCGGCCTCGCCGAGGAGACGCACGCCCTCGGCGGCGTCCCCGGCCACGCGGTTCTGGTCATCTCGCGTACGTACTACGCGGGGGGCCGGCCCGTCGAGACCGCCGACGTGGTGACCTCCGCCGACCGCTACCGCGTCGCCTACCACCTGCCGGTCCGCTGACCGGCCCCCGCCCCGACACCCACCGCCCCCGCGCCCCGGCACCGCCCACCACCGGCCCACCCCGCCGGCCCGGCCCCGGCCCCGCTCGCTATCGCATCGGATGTGCCGATGTGTGCCGGCTGGTCCGGGGCCGTTCGCCGCGCCCGCGCGCCCGTGACGCGGGCGCGCGGTGGCCGGATGCGTACCTCTTGGTGAGAATCCGTATCCGCTCCGTAAGGGTCGGGCGTAGGCTCGGGCATATGCGGATCGTGGTTTCCCAGAACGAATGTCGAGGGCGTACGCCGGGGGACGACCGGCCGAGCGAGGGGGTGCGGGATGACTGACAGCGGCCCCGAGCCGACGCTGCCGTGGCTGGTCGTCCGCCAGGACGACAACGGCAACCGCTACCGCGTCGGGCGGTACGCCACCAAGACGGAGGCCGAGCAGGTGGCCGACCGCCTCCACGCGCGCGGCGCCTGCCAGCTCTACGTGGTGGAACGCTCCACCGCGCCACGACGCACCGCCTGACCCACCCCGCACACCCCGTTCCACGGCACACCCCCGCACCGCGCGACTCCCCGAGCGCGCAGGCCAGTAGCGGGACCTCACTCTCACCCCACGCCCCACCGAGCCGCCGCCCCCTGCCGGCGACCGGGCAACCCGGCGACCCCGCGACCGGGCAACCCGGCGACCCCGGCGACCAGGCCCTCCGGCCGGGCTGGCGCGACCCGATGCCCGGCCGCGCGCCGCGAAGCGCGGCCCGGCGGGTGGGTGCCCCCGCTCGTTAGGGTCCTGGCTGACGCGGGACGGATGGCGATGGCGGAGGCGCAGTGATGGCGGCGGAACTGATCGACACGGTGGCGTGGGTGCGGGTGGAGGGCGGCAGGATTCTCTGTGCCCGGCCCCGGGGCAAGGACGTCTTCTACATCCCCGGTGGCAAGCGGGAGGGGGCGGAGAGTGACCTGGAGACCCTGCTGCGGGAGATCGAGGAAGAGTTGACCGTGGTTCTGGACGCGGCCAGCGCGCGGCATGTGGCCACGTACGAGGCCGAGGCGTCCGGGGTGCCGGGCGGTGCCGTGGTGCGGATGAGCTGTTACACGGCGGAGTACCGGGGGACGTTGTCGGCGAGCAGCGAGATCGCGGAGCTGGCCTGGTTCTCGTACGCGCACCGTCCGCTGGTGCCGCCGGTCGACCAGCTTCTCTTCGACGATCTTCGGGCCGGCGGCGAGTTGACGTAGGGCCGCGCCCGGCTCGGGCCCCCACGGCGCCCGGCTCGGGCCCCCATCCGGCCGGGCCGCGGCCGGGCCTCGCCGTACGGGCTCGGGCGTCCGGGCGGTCACCTCTGGAGCGCCCCGCCGTGGCGGGCCCCGGTAGGCCGAATGTGGCACCGTGCTGCCGCTCGGACGATAGGCCCACCCGAATATCGGGTATGTGCTGATTAACCCCGTCTAACGTGGACAATTCGATGGGGCTCGTCGGCGTTCAGGGGAAGTGGTGGGCGTGAACGACAGCGCAGGAGCCGTGGCGTCCACGCCCGGCTTCGCCGAGTGGAGCTTTCCCGCGGCGCCCGACTCCGTGCGCCAGGCTCGGGAGCTGGTGCGGGACGCGCTGGCGGACTGGGGCCTTAAGGCGATGAGCGATGTGACGGTCTTGCTGGTCAGCGAGCTGGTCACCAACTCGCTGCGGTACGCGAGCGGCCCGATCGGCGTGCGCATGTACTTCCGGCCGCTGCCTGACGCCGGCGGGCGGGCGCTGTTGGTCGAGGTGTCGGACCCGGTGGAGGACCCGCCTCGGGAGCGCGCCGCCGATCCCGAGGACGAGGGCGGGCGCGGGCTCCAGTTGGTGGCCTGCGCGTCCCGGCGCTGGGGGACGCGGCGGGGCACGGTGGGCAAGACCGTCTGGTTCGAACTCACCCTCCCCGCCGCCGAGTGAGCCCACCGGAAGCGGGCCGAAGGAGGCGGGCGCGTCAAGACCGGGGGCGTGGGCGCTGGAGTAACGCGTGGGGCGCGTGCGCCGGGAGATGAGCCCACCGGGCTGGCCTCTCCCCTGAACTGTCTGGTTAGAGTCGAGCTTGCCTGGTGAGGAGTCAGGCAGCAGCGGTCTGCGAGAGCGGCCTGGCCTGCCGCGATGAGCGGCCGGCGAGACCCTTCGCGGCGACGGGGGCCTGGCCGTCACGCCATGGCCCCTCGGGGGCTGATGTGGGTCCGATGGGGGGCCGCTGAAGCCCGAACGGGTTCGTGTTGGACCCGGGGGACGGCTTGTCGAGCGTTCGCGATCGCCACGTCGCACGAGAGTGCGTCGAGACCGTGCTGTGATCGTGAAGGCCGTGCAGGGATTGGCTGGAGTGCTGGATACTCGGCCTTCTGGGCCGGTCCTAGCACCTGAGCCGGAGGAGACGGGCAGTGAGCGACATGCCAGCGGGAGCGGGGACGCCCGACGGGACGGAGACCGCGCCGATGTCGGCACCGATGTGGCAGGGCAGTCCGCCGGGCTCCATCTACGACTACGTCCAGGTGGCCTCCTTCTCGCTGGGCCCGGACGGGCGCGTGGACCAGTGGAGCGAGCGCGCGGCCGAACTCCTCGGCGTGCCGGCGCACGAGGCGATAGGCCGCGACCCGGTGGAGGTCTTCGTCCCGCACGAGCTGCGCGAGCAGGGCCACCGCAAGGTCGCCGAGCTGCTCGACGGCCGGGAGTGGACCGGCCTCGTACCGTACCTGCGCCCCAAGCCCACCCCCTCCGACCAGCACACCAGCACCCCGCCCGGCACCGCCCCGGCCGCCCAGGCAAACCCCACCACCCCGCCGGACGGCCCGGCCCCCGCGCCCGGCGGCCCCGGCTCCGGCGGCCCGATATCCGACGCGCCCGCCCCGGCCCCGCACGCCGCCCCCGCGACGCATGCCGCCCCCGGCCCGTACGGCGCCCCGGAGGCGCCCCCCGTGCCCGGCCAGCGCGGTGCGGGCGGCGCCGACGAGTGTCCGGACCCGCCCGTGGCGCGGGGCACGGGCCGTACCTGGGTGGGCGGCCGTGACCCGCGCGACGAGCTCGGCGACGGGCCGTACGGGCTCGCCGAGATCTATCTGATGCCCACCCGGAACGACATGGGCGAGCGCTCCGCGCTGTGCATCGCGGTGGACGTCAGCGCGCTGCGTCAGATCGAGACCGACCTCGCGGCCTCGCAGGCCGTTTTCGGTCAATCTCCCCTGGGCTTCTTCTTCGCGGACAAGAATTTGCGCCTGATGCGGGTCAACGAGTGCTTCGCCCGCGCGTTCGGCCGTCCCGTCGACTGGCACCGCGGGCGCACCCCGTACGACTTCCTGCCGCGCGCCGAGGCCGAACGGTTCAGCGCCTCGCTGCGCCGGGTGATCGAGACCGGGACGCCGGTCACCGGGATGCAGATCGTCGGCTCGCGGTACGGCGAGACCGAGCGGCACCGCTGGCAGGTCTCGTTCTACCGGCTGCACGGCGGCTCAGGGCGGCCGATCGGCGTCGCCGGGCTGGTCATCGACATCACCGGACGGCGCCGCGCCGAGCAGGAGGCCGCCGGCGTGCGGCGCAACCTCGCGCTGCTCAACGAGGCCGGGGCCCGCATCGGGACCTCGCTCGACCTGGAGACCACCGCCCGCGAACTGCTGGCCGTCGCCGTGCCGCAGTTCTGCGACCTGGCCTCGGTCGACCTCTACCAGGGCCTGCTCGCCGGCGACGAGGCGGTCCCGGAGCTGCGGACCGCGACCCGCCCCGCGAGCCCGAAGCGCGGGCGCACCGGCGAGCCGGCCAAGGGCAGCGCGCCACTGCGCCGGGTCGCCTTCGCCAGCGCCGTCTCCGACGGCCCGGTGGCGCTCTCCGGCTACCCCGAGGCCGAGCCCGACGACCTGGCGGGCCCCATCGGCCTCGGCATACCCGGCGCCGCGAGCCACGCCGGCGCGCCCGGCCCGGCCGGCTCGGGCGGCGCCACCTCCTTCGGCGACCGGGCGCGGCGCGCGGCGGGCCGGCGGCCGGTGCAGGTCGGCGAGGCGCACCGGTACCCGCCGCACTCGCCCTGCGCCACCGCCCTGAGCACCGGGCAGGTACGCGTCGTCCCCGGCCGGGACAGCGGCGCCGACCCGGACGCCGGGCCCGAGCTGGGCGCGGTCGTCCAGTCCACGCTCGCGGTGCCGATGGTGGCCCGGGACACCGTGGTGGGCCTGGTCCAGTTCTCCCGCGCGAAGGGCAGCGAGCCGTTCGGCGAGCGCGACACCGCGCTCGCCGTCGAACTCGCCGCCCGCGCCGCCGTGTGCATCGACAACGCCCGCCTCTACCGCCGCGAGCACGAGCGCGCGCTGATCCTCCAGCGCAGCCTGCTGCCGCCGGGCGACCCGGAGGCGGCCGGGCTCGACATCGCCTGCCGCTACCTGCCCGGCAGCGAGGCCACCGAGGTGGGCGGCGACTGGTACGACGTCATAGAGCTGCCCGGGCACCGCACCGCGCTGGTCGTCGGCGACGTGATGGGGCGCGGCCTGCGCGCGGCCGTGGCCATGGGCGAACTGCGCACCGCCGTGCGCACGCTGGCCATGCTCGACCTGGAGCCGGCCGAGGTGATGACCGCCCTGGACGAGATCGCGCACGGCCTCGGCGCGCCCGGCACCACCCGCGCCTCCACCCGCACGGCGGGCCGCCAGGGCCCGGCCCGTGGCGGCAGGTCGGCCGGGGCCCGTGGCGTGGCCGGCGACTCCGACCTGTCCGAGATCTACCTCGCGACCTGCGTGTACGCCGTCTACGACCCGGTCACCCGGCGGTGCACCATCGCCAACGCCGGGCATCTGCCGCCGGTCCTCGTCCCGCAGGGCGGTCAGCCGCGACTGGTGGAGCTGCCGCCGGGGATGCCGCTCGGCGTGGGCGGCGAACCCTTCGAGGAGATGGAGTTCGAGCTGCCGGACGGGGCGCTGCTCGCGCTGTACACGGACGGGCTCGTCGAGTCGCGGGACCACTCCCTGGACGTGGGCATCGAGGCGCTGCGCGCCGCGCTGACCGACCCGCCCGTCGCCGCGGACGACGCCAGCCCCCTTGAGGGCATCTGCGACCACGTCCTGAACGCCCTCGACACGCACCACGGCGAGGACGACACGGCCCTGCTGATGGCGCGGATGCAGGGGCTGCCCGCGCACGCGGTCGGCGACTGGCGGCTGCCGCGCGAGCCTCGGTCGGTGGGCCGGGCCCGCGAACTGGCCTGCCAGCAGTTGCGCGAGTGGGGCCTTGAGGCCCTGGTGGACACGACCGAGCTGCTGGTCAGCGAGCTGGTGACGAACGCCCTGCGGTACGGCGAGCTGGGCGTGCCGCCGGCGAAGCAGGGCGGCGAGATACGCGTGCGGCTGCTGCTCGACCGGGGCCTGGTGTGCGAGGTGTGGGACGGCGGCCTGGTGCAGCCGCGCCGCCGCCGGGCCCGCGACACGGACGAGGGCGGGCGCGGCCTCCAGTTGGTCGGGCTGCTCAGCGCGGCCTGGGGCAGCCGGCGCACGCCCCGTGGCAAGACCGTCTGGTTCGAGCTGGCCCTGCCGAGCGGCGAAACGAGCGGCGTGGACCCCACCGAGGCGCTGCTGAGCATGTACTGAGGCCGTGCCACGCGACCACGTCGGCCCGTACGGGCGGGAGTCGAGCGCTCGTACGAGGGGGAGTTGGGCGCTCGTACGGGCGCGAGGTGAGCAGTCGTACGGGCATGGGTTGAGCGGTCGTACGGCATGGGAGGTGGCCCCCGCCGGGCGCGGGGCGGATTCCGTCGCGGGCCGGCGCACGGCGCGGGGGCGGCCCCGCGCCGTGGCCGGGTCACTGCCCGCGGCGCCTGATCTTGTTGCCCAGCCACACCAGCGGGTCGTACTTGCGGTCCACCGCGCGCTCCTTCAGCGGGATCAGCGCGTTGTCGGTGATCCGGATGCCCTCCGGACACACCTCGGTGCAGCACTTGGTGATGTTGCAGTAGCCGAGGCCGTGTTCCTCCTGGGCGGTGCGCTTGCGGTCGATGCCGGCCTCGTCGGCGGCGTCCAGCGGGTGCATGTCGAGTTCGGCGACGCGCATCAGGAAGCGCGGCCCGGCGAACGCGGCCTTGTTCTCCTCGAAGTCCCGCACCACGTGGCACGTGTCCTGGCACAGGAAGCACTCGATGCACTTGCGGAACTCCTGCGAGCGCTCCACGTCCTGCTGGGCCATCCGGTACTCGCCGGGACCCAGCTCGGCCGGTGGCACGAACGCGGGGATCTCGCGGGCCTTGGCGTAGTTGAACGAGACGTCCGTGACCAGGTCCCGCATCACCGGGAACGCCCGCATCGGCGTCACCGTGATGGTCTCGCTCTCCTCGAAGACCGACATCCGCGTCATGCACAGCAGCCGTGGCCGGCCGTTGATCTCGGCACTGCACGAGCCGCACTTGCCGGCCTTGCAGTTCCAGCGCACCGCCAGGTCGGGGGCCTGGGTCGCCTGGAGCCGGTGGATGATGTCGAGCACCACCTCGCCCTCGTTGACCTCGACGGTGAAGTCGCGCAGCCCGCCGCCCTCGGCGTCGCCGCGCCACACCTTGAAGTGCGCCTGGTAGCTCACCGGCTCAGCTCCTCATCCGTCAGATACTTCACCAGTTCGTCCCTCTCGAAGAGCTGGAGCAGGTCCGGCCTGATCGGCGGCGTCGCCTTGCGGGCCAGCGCGATCTGCCCGGACTGGTCGCTGACCAGGCCGCCGAGCCCGGGCTCGGCGACGGGCTCGGCCCCACTCGCCGCGCCACCCGCGAGGCCCGTGTCACCCACGCCCACCGGCCCGTTCGCCGCGCCGCCCACCGGCTCCGCCGCCTGCGCCTCCTCGGTCGCCAGCCGGCACTGGAGGTTGACCGTGCGCCAGGCCCGGTCCATCGCGGGATGGTCGTCGCGGGTGTGTCCGCCGCGGCTCTCCGTACGCTCCAGCGCCGCCCGCGCGACGCACTCGCTGACCAGCAGCATGTTGCGCAGGTCGAGCGCCAGGTGCCAGCCCGGGTTGAACTGCCGGTGCCCCTCGACGCCGGCCCGCCTGGCCCGCGCCCGCAGCCCGGCCAGCCGGTGCAGCGCCTCGGCCATCTCCTCGTGCCGCCGGATGATGCCCACCAGGTCGTTCATCGCCTGCTGGAGTTCCTGGTGCAGCGTGTACGGGTTCTCCACCGGCCCGCCGGCCGGGCCCGCGCTCGCCTCCTCGGCGCTGAACGGGCGCAGCGCCTCCGCCTCGGCCGCCGCGGCGTCGGCCGCCGCGACCACCGGCCGGTCGGCGCCGACGTCAGCGGCGTGGCGCGCCGCGTACAGGCCCGCCCTGCGGCCGAAGACCAGCAGGTCGGAGAGCGAGTTGCCGCCCAGTCGGTTGGAGCCGTGCATCCCGCCGGCGACCTCGCCCGCGGCGAACAGGCCCGGCACGCCGGTGGCCGCCGCCGTGTCCGGGTCCACCTCGACGCCGCCCATGACGTAGTGGCAGGTCGGGCCGACCTCCATCGGCTCGGCCGTGATGTCCACGTCCGCCAGCTCCTTGAACTGGTGGTGCATGGACGGCAGCCGCCGCTTGATGGTCTCGGCCGGCATCCGGGTGGACACGTCGAGGAAGACGCCGCCGTGCGGTGAGCCGCGGCCGGCCTTCACCTCGGCGTTGATGGCGCGGGCCACCTCGTCGCGGGGCAGCAGTTCGGGCGGGCGGCGGTTGTTGTCCGGGTCCTCGTACCAGCGGTCGCCCTCCTCCTCGGTGAGGGCGTACTTGTCCTTGAAGACCTCCGGGATGTAGTCGAACATGAACCGCTTGCCCTCGCTGTTGCGCAGCACCCCGCCGTCGCCCCGCACCGACTCGGTGACCAGGATGCCCTTGACCGACGGCGGCCAGACCATGCCCGTCGGGTGGAACTGCACGAACTCCATGTTGATCAGCGGGGCGCCGGCCAGCAGCGCCAGCGCGTGCCCGTCGCCGGTGTACTCCCAGGAGTTCGAGGTCACCTTGAAGGACTTGCCGATGCCGCCGGTGGCCAGCACCACCGACGGCGCCTCGATGACGAAGAAGCGGCCCGACTCGCGCTCGTAGCCGAAGACGCCGGCCACCCGCGCCCCGTCCCCGCCCGCGGGCCCCGCCTCCTTGAGCACGCGGGTGACGGTGCACTCCTGGAACACCTTGAGCCGCGCCTCGTGGTCGCCGAACTCCCGCTCGTCCTCCTGTTGCAGCGAGACGATCTTCTGCTGGAGGGTGCGGATCAGTTCGAGCCCGGTGCGGTCGCCGACGTGGGCCAGGCGCGGGTACTCGTGGCCGCCGAAGTTGCGCTGCGAGATCCGGCCGTCGGCCGTACGGTCGAACAGCGCGCCCCAGGTCTCCAACTCCCAGACCCGGTCGGGGGCTTCGCGCGCGTGCAGCTCGGCCATCCGCCAGTGGTTCAGGAACTTCCCGCCGCGCATCGTGTCGCGGAAGTGCACCTGCCAGTTGTCGCCCTCGTTGACGTTGCCCATGCTGGCCGCGATGCCGCCCTCGGCCATCACCGTGTGGGCCTTGCCGAACAGGGACTTGCAGATGACGGCCGTGCGCATGCCCTGCTCGCGCGCCGCGATGGCGGCCCGGAGCCCCGCCCCGCCCGCGCCGACCACGACGACGTCCCACGCCTGCCGCTCGACTTGCGTCATGTCTCTTGTTTCCCTCTCGCAGCCTTGGAGTTGCCCGGGCCCCGGGGGCGGCTCGCCGCCCGCGCCACGGGCGCGTTGTCACCGCTTCCGTGGGCGGTGTCAGAAGATGGTCGGGTCGTCGAAGGCTCCGATCGCCAGCAGGTACACGTACAGGTCCGCGAGCGCCACGCTGATCAGCGAGTACCAGGCGAGCTTGGCGTGCCGGGCGTTGAGCTTGCCGACCCAGCCCCACAGCTTGTAGCGCACCGGGTGCTTGGAGAAGTGCTTGAGCCGCCCGCCGACGATGTGCCGGCAGGAGTGGCAGGAGAGCGTGTACATCCACAGCAGTACGGCGTTGGCCAGGAAGACGACCGTGCCGAGGCCCATGTGGCCCCACTCGTAGTGCTCGTCGCGGAAGGCGAGCACGGTGTCGTAGGTGAGGATGCTGGCGACGAGCATCGCGGCGTAGAAGAAGTACCGGTGGATGTTCTGCATGATCAGCGGGAAGCGGGTCTCACCGGTGTACTTCTGTCGCGGCTCGGGCACCGCGCACGCCGGGGGCGAGGCCCAGAAGCCGCGGTAGTACGCCTTGCGGTAGTAGTAGCAGGTCAGCCGGAAGCCCAGCGGCAGGATCAGGATCAGGATCGCGGGGGACAGGCCCCACCAGGTGCCGACCAGGGCCCAGTTGGGGCCGTCGCGCATCGGCTCGCAGTTCTCGGCCAGGCACGGCGAGTAGAACGGCGAGACGTAGGGCGCGTCGTAGTAGTCGGCGTTGGAGAACGCCCGCCACGTCGAGTAGACGACGAAGGCGAGCAGTCCGGCCGCGGTCGCGGCGGGCGGCAGCCACCAGCGGTCGGTGCGCAGGTGGCGTTCCGGGATGGCGGCGCGCAGCGTGCCGTGCACGCCGCGCGCTCCCGTCCGGACGTGGGGGTCGGTGCCTGTGGCCAAGGGAGACTCCGCGGTGGCGTGGTAGCGGCTCGGATCTGCGGGCGGATGGGCGGATGGGCGGATGAGTGGATGGGCCGATGGGTGGACGGGGGACGGGGTGGCGGACGGGTGGGGCGGTGAGCGGTGTGGTGCGGGTGCCGTGCGGCGGGGCGCGTGGTGCGGGTGTGGCGCGGTGCGGGGCGGGTGCCGGAGAGCGGGCCGGCGCGGCGGGGTGGGCGGCGCCCCCGGGCGGCCGGTGGCGTACGGGCGGCCGCGCGGGTGCGTGAGCGCGGGCCGGCGCGCGGACGGGCGTGCGCGCGGGGGTGCGGCTGGGTGTACCGGGGCGGGATGGTGGTGCGGTGGTCGCCGGCGTCGGCCGGGCCGTACGGCCCTGGCCCGCGGCGACCGGCCGGTCGCGGGGCGCCGGCGCACCGCACGCGCCGGGCGGGCGCCGGGCCCGCCGTACGCCCCGGCGTGGTGGCGCTCCGGGGGCGCCCGGCCGGGGGAGTGGCGCGGCCCGGGCGGCCACGCGCCGTGCGGCGCGCGCCGGTGCCCGGGCCCCGGCCTGCCGGCGGTGGAGCGGCTTCACTAGGGGGCGCGGCCCTCCCGGGAGCCGAGGCCCTCGTCCTCGGCGTCCGCCCACAGCGTGCGGTCGTAGGGGGTGTCGGGGATGGGCACCCGCTCCGTCCGGACCCGTTCCGAGGGGGACGCCGCGCGCAACAGCGCGACGCTCTCGCGGAGATGGTCCGCGTCGGTACGCACCCTGCGGACGTCCAGACTGTCGGACCCGATCTGTTTCTCCAGGCGCCCGACGGAGCGGACCAGGTCGTCGAGACTTCGCTGAACGGCCGTCAGTTCATCGTGCACGGACATGACTTGTCCTCACTTCCGCGGTTGCGGACGGCGACACTCATGCGACAGCGAGTGTCGCGCGCCGCGCCCGCTGTTGGGAAGAGATCTGCCGGGATTCTGGGCGCACACCGGTCATATCGCGCCCCTCCCGCCTCAAAGACTAGACCCGCGCGAGGGCCCGATTCGGCACCGCTAGGCCGTCCGGGTGGCGCGCCTTCGCGACCACGACGCCGCTGGTCAGAATGGGCTAGGCCGGCCGGGTGGCGTTGAGTTGTGACCCGCCGTGTCGGCGTGGCGTGCCACGTGCCGTCGCCTTCAGTGGGTGATCAGTCCATCCGATGAGCGGCGAAGTCACCCGGAGGTACCAGCCATGCCCGTCGACGGCGTCACGAGGGGCCCGGCGACCCGTACCCGCCGCTGCGCCGCGCTGTTCGCGGCCGGGGCGCTGCTGCCGCTTCCGCTGCTGGCCGGGTGTAGTTCCGGGGGCGAGGACGCGGCGGCGGCGCCAGTCTCGCACGACGTCGCCGACGCCGCCCGAGCCGAGCTGTCCGGGCGCGGCACCGTGCGCTGGGCCGTGGACGCCAGGCCCGCCACCCTCAACGCCTTCCACGCGAAGGCCGACGCCGGCACCGACCGGGTGGTCGGCGCGGTGCTGCCCATGCTGTTCACCCTCGACGCGCGGGGCCGCGCCGTCCGCAACCCCGACTACCTGGAGTCGGCCGAGGTCACCGACCGCGAGCCGCGACAGGTGGTGCGCTACCGACTCAACCCCGAGGCCGCCTGGAGCGACGGCCGGGCGCTGGGCGTGGCCGACTTCCGGGCCCAGTGGCGGGCCCTGCGGGGCAAGGACCGGGCGTACTGGACGGCCCGCAACGCCGGTTACGAGCGCATCGAGCGCATCGCGCCGGGCCGCGAACCCGGCGAGGTGGAGGTCACCTTCCGCCGCCCGTACGCGGACTGGCGGGCCCTGTTCACGCCGCTGTACCCGAAGAGCGTGATGGGCGACCCGAAGGCGTTCAACGAGGGCGCCAGGCGCCAACTCCCGGCCAGCGCCGGCCCGTTCATGCCGGTCCGACAGGACGCGGACCGCGCCGAGCAGGGCCGGCGGGCCGACCAGGGCAACCCGGCCGACCAAGACGGACCGGCCGACCAGGCCGAGCGGGCCGAGCAGGATCAGCAGGCCGATCGCGGGCCGGGCACGTCGGGCGACGAGGCGGGCGCGGCCGAGGCGGCCGAGGCGGCCGAGGCAGCCGAGACGCAGAGCGCGGAGCGCGGCCCGCGTGACGGGCGGCGCGAGGACCGGGGCCGGGACCGGCACGGGCGCGCGGCGGAGGCCGAGGCCCCGCTGACGCTGGTGCGCAACCCGCGCTGGTGGGGCGATCCCGCGCGGCTCGACAAGCTGGTGCTGACACCGGTGCCGCGCGCCGAGCGGGCCGCCGCGCTGGCCTCCGGCCGGCTCGACGTGGCCGAGGTGGACGCCGCCACCGCCGACCGCGTCGCGGCGGCGGGCGGCACCGGCGAGGCGCCCGGGGTGGCGGGCGCCGAGCGGCCGGCCGGCGGGGCACCGGCCGGGGCCGGCCCGAACGTGGCCGGCGGCACGACGCCCGAGCTGGGGGCCGGGCGGGCGGGCATGGTCAGCGCGGCCGGCGCGCTGCGCTCCTGGGTGATCGAGTACGGCCCGCGACGGGAGCGTGCCGCCGCCGTACGGGCGGTGGCCGACGAGCGCGCGGCGGCGGCCCGGCGCGCGGCCGAGACCAGGGCGCTCGGCGCGTTCACCGTCCGCAGGTCCCTCGCGCCCGCCTACACCCAGCTCGCCCTGAACGGTACGGCCGGGCCGCTCGCCGACGAGCGGGTGCGCCGGGCCGTCGCGCGGGCCATCGACCGCGAGGCGCTGACCGACGCGGTCTTCGAGCCGCTCGGCCTGTCGGCGAAGCCGCTCGGCAGCCACCTGACCATGGCGGGCCAGCACGGATACCGGGACAACAGCGGCGCCCTCGGCGGCCTGGACGCCGCCGCGGCCCGCTCGCTGCTCGCCGACGCGGGCTGGCAACAGGGCGACGGCCCCCTGCCACGCCAGTCGGCGGACGCCAAGCGGGACGCCGACGAGAACGGGGAGGCGGACCCGGGTACGGACCCGGGCACCGGCACCGGCACCGGCGCCCGCCCGAACACCGGCGTGCGCACCGGCGCACCGGCCGCTGCCGACGCAGTTGCCGACACGGACTCCGACGCCGCGGATGCCGACGCCGACGCCGACGCGGATGCCGACGCCGACGCCGACGCGGACTCCGACGCCGCGGCCGACCCGGACCCGGCCGCCGACACCCCTACCCTCGACGACGACCCCGCCCCCGCCCCCGGCGATGCCGCCGACGCGGCGGGTCAGGCGGGTGCCGCGGGCGCGGCCGGCGCGGTGGCCCGCGCCCCGGGCCGGGACCAGCCGGAACGCGACCGCCCGCGGGGCCGGGGCCCGGCGGGCGACGGAGGCGACCGGCGGGGCGCCGACCGGGCCGGGGACACCGGGCCCCGGGCGCTGCCCGGTGGCGCGCCGGTGCGGGTCAAGGACGGCCGGCCGCTGCTGCTCCGGTTCGTGCTGCCCAGCGGCCCCGGGACCGAGCAGGTGCGCGAGGTCGGGGAGCGCATCGTGGCGATGCTCGGCAGGATCGGCGTCCAGACCGACGTCGTGCGCGTCCCCGACGACCAGTACTTCCGTACCTACGTCGCCAAGGGCGACTTCGACCTGGCCCTCTACTCCTGGCCGGCCACGGCCTTCCCGGCCACCGACGCCCGCCCGATCTTCGCCAAGCCGCGCCCGGCGGCCGACGGCTCGCTGCTCGTGGAGCAGAACTACACCCGGGTCGGCACCCACCAGATCGACCAGCTCTTCGAGCAGGCGTCCACCGAGCTGGACGAGTCCGCGGCGCGCAAGCTGCTCCAGCGGGCCGACGCCCGTATCTGGGCCGCCGCCGGCTCCCTGCCCCTCTTCCAGCGCCCGCAACTGATCGCGGCCCGTTCCAGCCTGGCCAACGTGGGCGCCTTCGGCCTGGCCAGCCCGCGCTACCAGGACATCGGCTACGCGAAGTCCGAGGACGCCAAAGCGGAGCGGCGGTAGACCGGTGGACGAGCGGCCCCGGTAGGGCGGCCGGGGCCGAGACGGGGCCCGCCCGCACGCGAAGGATGGGGAAAGGGCAGGTAAAGCCGGGGTTGGTGGAGCGGCCCTGAGCTGGGAACCACCGGTGTCGGGCGGGGGTGGGGGCCGGGCAAGGGCGGCCGTTGCCGCCCTTGCCCCGTACCATGGGGTAAGGCCGAGGCTTTAGGTTTGCCCGGCAGCGCGCGTACCGGACCGTACGTCGCGATCCACAATTCCGGGAGAAGCGCCGCAGTGCCCACGCGCCACGATATTCGTAACGTAGCCATCGTCGCCCACGTCGACCACGGCAAGACGACCCTCGTCGACGCCATGCTCAAGCAGGCGGGTGCCTTCGCGGCGCACGCGGCCGAGAAGCTTGACGACCGGATGATGGACTCCAACGACCTGGAGCGTGAGAAGGGCATCACGATCCTGGCGAAGAACACCGCCGTCAAGTACCACCCCAAGGACGGTGGTGACCCGATCACCATCAACATCATCGACACCCCTGGCCACGCCGACTTCGGTGGCGAGGTCGAGCGCGGTCTGTCGATGGTGGACGCGGTCGTGCTCCTGGTGGACGCCTCCGAGGGTCCGCTGCCGCAGACCCGCTTCGTGCTTCGCAAGGCGCTCGCGGCCCGGATGCCGGTCATCCTGTGCATCAACAAGACCGACCGCCCCGACTCGCGCATCGACGAGGTCGTCAACGAGACGTACGACCTCTTCCTGGACCTGGACGCCGACGAGGAGCAGATCGAGTTCCCGATCGTCTACGCCTGCGCCCGCGACGGCGTCGCCTCGCTGACCAAGCCGGAGGACGGCACCGTCCCGACCGACAGCGAGAACCTGGAGCCGTTCTTCACCACCCTCCTGTCGCACGTGCCGGCCCCCGAGTACGAGGAGGGCGGCTCGCTCCAGGCGCACGTGACCAACCTGGACGCGGACAACTTCCTCGGCCGCATCGCGCTGCTCCGCGTCGAGCAGGGCGAGCTGAAGAAGGGCCAGACCGTCGCGTGGATCAAGCGCGACGGCACGGTGTCCAGCGTGCGCATCAGCGAGCTGATGATGACCGAGGCGCTGACCCGCAAGCCGGCCGAGAAGGCGGGCCCGGGCGACATCTGCGCCGTCGCCGGTATCCCGGACATCATGATCGGCGAGACGCTGGCCGACCCGGAGAACCCGGTGGCGCTGCCGCTGATCACCGTGGACGAGCCCGCGATCTCCATGACGATCGGCACCAACACCTCGCCGCTGGTCGGCCGGGGTGGCACCGGCAAGGGCGCGGAGGCCAAGGCCGCCGTCAAGGACCGCAAGGTCACCGCCCGCCAGGTCAAGGACCGGCTGGACCGCGAGCTGATCGGTAACGTCTCGCTGCGCGTGCTCGACACCGAGCGCCCGGACGCCTGGGAGGTGCAGGGCCGCGGCGAGCTGGCCCTCGCGATCCTGGTCGAGACGATGCGCCGGGAGGGCTTCGAGCTGACCATCGGCAAGCCGCAGGTGGTCACCAAGGAGATCGACGGCAAGCTACACGAGCCGATCGAGCGCATCACCATCGACGTGCCCGAGGAGCACATGGGCGCGGTCACCCAGCTCATGGGCACCCGCAAGGGCCGGATGGACAACATGTCCAACCACGGCTCCGGCTGGGTGCGGATGGAGTTCATCGTCCCCTCGCGCGGCCTGATCGGGTTCCGTACGGAGTTCCTGACCAACACCCGTGGCACGGGCATCGCGCACTCCATCCACGAGGGCCACGAGCCGTGGTTCGGCGAGCTGGTCACCCGTAACAACGGCTCCCTGGTCGCCGACCGCGCGGGCTCGGTCACCGCGTTCGCGATGACCAACCTCCAGGAGCGCGGCGTGCTGTTCACCGAGCCCGGCACCGAGGTGTACGAGGGCATGATCGTCGGCGAGAACTCGCGCTCCGACGACATGGACGTGAACATCACCAAGGAGAAGAAGCTCACCAACATGCGCTCGGCCTCGGCCGACTCCTTCGAGGCGATCGTCCCGCCGCGCAAGCTCTCGCTGGAGCAGTCCCTCGAGTTCTGCCGCGACGACGAGTGCGTCGAGGTGACGCCGGAGGCGGTCCGCATCCGCAAGGTCGTCCTCGACCAGAAGGAGCGCGGCCGGGCGGCCTCGCGCGCCAAGCGCTAGCCACCGCGCGCCAAGCGCTGAGCACCACTCACCGCGCGGGCCTCGCCGCCCGCGCGCCGGGTGGGATTCCCGGGCGACGGCCCCGGCACGGAGCGATCCGCGCCGGGGCCGTCCCCGTATCCGGCGCCGGCGCGCGCCCGGCCACGTCGGCAGGGCCCCGTCCGGCGCCCCAGGGCCCGCCACGGCGCCCGCTGGGCCAAGCGGGGTCACACCGGACAGACCGGCCGCCACCGGGACGTACGCGGGCGAGCAGGCGGTACGCGGCGAGCCGGGCGCCCGGCGAGATCGGGCCACCGCGCCGAAAGGGTCGCGCCCTGAGGTGACATCACGGTGCGTGATCGCGCGGGTGGCCTGGCGGCGCGCGCCGGCTCGCGGAGCAGGCGCGGGGGCGCCGACCGGACCCCCGGTGCTCACCGTCGCGCGGGCGCGAGGCAGAATCTTGGCCTGTTCCTCGAACCGCCCCGCACCGACGGGGGGTTGACGCGGCGCCGGCGTACGTCTTGACTCACGGCTCCGCGTACGTCGCCGCCGAGTGCGGTGCGTGACCGCGCCGCCGACCATGCCGGGCCGCTCGCTCACGCTGCGTCGCGCGCCGGGCGCGCGGAGTCCGCTCCACCGCCGCGGGCCACCCGATCCGAGGGTGGGACAGGGCGAGGCCAGTCAACAAGTTTTCCCTCAACGGGCGTTCGGATATCGGTGAAGCCGTTCCGGATGTTGTATTAACAGTCCGTTTCGGGGGTGTCTGTCTGTGATGCCTTTGTCCGGATTTCGGTACTCCGTCCCCGGGTGATGTGACCAAAGCGAGACCCTTTAAGTGTGGTTTACGGGCCAGGCGTGCTCAATCATGGGGTCCATTGAGCTCGGGTCAATGGGTCACGCGCTGTGGGGAGCGCCGACCTACGAGCACACTCGGGGTGCCGGGTCTTATGTCGCTGTCAGGGGTGTCAGCGCGTATCCGGTGCCCTCTCTCGTAGTGACAGTGGACTCCTGAGGAGGCAATCCCATGCGCGGTGCCAGTAGCGCCAAGTGGGTCGCGATGGCGGCGGTCGTGGCGCTGGCCGCGACGGCTTGCGGCGGCGGCAACAGTGACAGCGACAGCGGCAACGACGGCCCGGTCGACAAGAGTGGCAAGGTCGTCTTCGACAACGGTGAGCCGCAGAAGCCGCTGCAGCCGGCGAACACGATGGAGTCGTACGGCAGCGCCGTCATCCGGTCGCTGTTCCAGGGCCTCGTTGACTACGAGCCGGGCACCGGCAAGATCGTCAAGGAGAACGCGGAGTCCGTCACCACGAAGGACAGCAAGCTCTGGACGATCAAGCTCAAGAAGGGCTGGAAGTTCCACAACGGCGAGGCGGTCACGTCGAAGTCGTACGTGGACGCCTGGAACTGGGCCGCTGCCACGAAGAACAACCAGCAGAACAGCTCCTGGTTCGCCGACATCAAGGGCTACGAGGACGTCCACCCGGAGAAGGGTGACGCCAAGTCCGACAAGATGTCGGGCCTGAAGGTCGTCGACGACACCACCTTCACCATCGAGCTGGTCTCGCCGGTCCCGTACTTCGAGTACAAGCTGGGCTACGAGGTCTTCTCGCCGCTCCCCTCGGGCTTCTTCCAGGACCCCAAGGGCTACGGCCAGAAGCCGGTCGGCAACGGCCCGTACAAGTTCGTGAAGTGGGATCACAACAAGCAGATCGAGGTCGAGACGAACCCTGACTACCAGGGTTCGAACAAGGCCAAGAACGGCGGCGTGATCTTCAAGAACTACTCGCAGCCCGAGGCGGCCTACAAGGACCTCGTCTCCGACAACGTCGACGTGATCCGCCAGGTCCCGCCGAACGACCTGCCGAACTACAAGAGCGACCTCGGCGACCGCGCGATCGACCAGGACTACTCGGCGATCCAGACGATCAACCCGGCGTTCTACAACACGCAGTTCAAGGACATCGACGTCAAGGTCGTCCAGGGCCTGTCGATGGCGATCGACCGCGAGACGATCACCAAGACGGTGCTCCAGGGCACCCGCGTCCCCGCCACCGGCTGGGTCGCCAAGGGCGTGCTCGGCTACCAGGCCGACGCCTGTGGCGAGTTCTGCAAGTTCGACCCCGCCAAGGCCAAGGACCTGATCAAGCAGGGCGGTGGCGTCCCGAAGAACGCCATCAAGATCCAGTACAACGCCGACGGCGGCCACAAGGAGTGGGTCGACGCGGTGTGCGGCTCGATCCGCAAGTCCGTGGGCGTCGAGTGCGTGGGTGACTCCAAGGCCGACTTCCAGGCCGACCTGGAGGCCCGCGACAACAAGCAGGTCAAGTCGATGTACCGGTCCGGCTGGGTGCTGGACTACCCGTTCAACGGCAACTTCCTCCGGGACCTGTACGGCACCGGCGTCGCCGGCAACAAGGGCGCCTTCTCGGACAAGAAGTTCGATGACCTGGTGAAGAAGGCGGACAACGCCAAGACGCTGGACGAGTCGGCCAAGGAGTACAACCTGGCCGAGCAGCAGCTCAAGAACACCTTCCCGGCCATTCCGCTCTGGTACTACAAGGTCAACGCTGGTTACTCGAAGAACGTTTCGAACGTGAAGTTCAACCAGAAGGGCGACCCGATCCTCACCGACATCACGGTGAAGCAGAAGTAGTCGTCGGACGTTGATGCCGAGGGGCGCCCCGAACCGGGCGCCCCTCGGGCCACGGGGGCAGCCGGTTCCTTACCTGGAGCGCGGCTGCCTTCGGCCGACCCCAGAACGGAGGCACGATGGGGCGATACGTCGCGCGGCGACTGCTCCAGATGATCCCGGTCTTCATCGGGACAACCTTTCTCATCTTCGTCATGGTGCGTACCCTGCCCGGCGACCCCATCCGGGCGCTGTGGGGTGACAAGGCGCCAGACCCCACCCAGCTCGCCGCGCTCCGTCATGAGTACGGGCTCGACGACCCGCTGTGGCAGCAGTACCTGGACTACATGAAGGGCCTGTTCCAGGCGGACTTCGGCAAGACGGTCGGCGGTCGGCCGGTTTCCGAGATCCTGACGGACGCCTTCCCGGTCACCATCCGGCTCGCCATCATCGCGCTCCTCTTCGAGATGATCCTCGGCCTCGTCCTCGGCGTCTTCGCCGGCATGAAGCGGGGCAAGATCGTGGACCGCGGGGTGCTGATCCTCACCCTGCTGGTCATCTCGATCCCGGTCTTCGTTCTGGCCTACATCTTCCAGACGGTGTTCGGCACGGAACTGGGGTGGACCACACCAACGGTCCAGGACTCCATGAACATGCAGGAGTTGGTGCTGCCAGGCATCGTGCTCGGCTCCCTCTCGCTGGCCTACGTGGCGCGGTTGACCCGTACCACCGTCGCGGAGAACCTGCGGGCCGACTACATGCGCACCGCGCTCGCCAAGGGCCTGCCCAAGCGGCGCATCGTCGTCAACCACCTGCTGCGCAACTCGCTGATCCCGGTCGTCACCTTCCTCGGCACCGACCTCGGCGCGCTGATGGGCGGCGCCATCGTCACCGAGGGCATCTTCAACGTCCAGGGCGTGGGTGGCGCTCTGTACCAGGGGCTGGTCCGACGCGAGGGAAGCACCGTGGTGGGCATCGTGACCTGCCTGGTCTTCGTCTACCTCGCCATGTCCCTGATCATCGACCTGCTGTACGCGGTCCTGGACCCGAGGATTCGCTATGCCTGAGATCTACGACAACCCGCAGTCCGGCCCCGGGACCCGCGCCGGCAACGCGGCGGTCGCCGCAGATCGAGGCGCGACCCCCACCAGCCCGAAGGCACCGGCCGCCGGCCCGTCGCTCGAGGACAAGGTGCGCGAGGAGAAGGCCCGCAGCCTGTGGGGCGACGCCTGGCGCGACCTGCGGCGCAACCCGTACTTCATCATCTCCAGCTTCCTCGTGGTGCTGCTGGTCTTCATCGCGCTCTTCCCGGGCTGGTTCACCAGCGCCGACCCGCGCGACGCGGACCTGACCAACCACTTCCTCAAGAAGCCGGAGCTGGGCAGCTTCTTCACGGCGGACTGGTTCGGCTACGACAACCAGGGCCGCAGCATCTACGCCCGGGTCATCTACGGCACCCGCGCCTCCATCCAGGTCGGCGTCGGCGTCACGGTCATCGTGACCATCGTCGGCGGCCTGATGGGCATGCTCGCCGGCTACTTCGGCGGCTGGCTTGACGCGCTGCTCTCGCGCATCACCGACGTGTTCTTCGGTATCCCGTTCCTGCTCGGCGCGCTCGTCGTGCTGAACGCGTTCACCGACCGCTCGGTGCCCGTCGTCATCGGCGCGCTGGCCTTCCTCGGCTGGACGCAGATAGCCCGCGTGATGCGTGGCTCGGTCATCACGACCAAGCAGGCGGACTACGTGGTCGCGGCCAAGGCCCTGGGTGCCGGCACCAGCCGCATCCTGATCAAGCACATCCTGCCGAACGCCATGGCACCGGTGATCGTTGTCGCGACCATCGCCCTCGGCGGCTACATCTCGGCCGAGGCCACCCTGTCCTACCTGGGCATGGGGCTCGCGGAGCCGACGGTTTCGTGGGGTATCGACATCTCGTCCGCGTCCAAGGTGGTGCGGAACAACCCGCACGCCCTGTTCTTCCCGGCCGGCATGCTGACCCTGACCGTCTTCGCGTTCATCATGCTCGGCGACGCGGTGCGCGACGCCCTCGACCCCAAGCTGCGCTGAGGGAGGCGTACGTGACCACCATCGACAAGACCGCGAGCGCCCCCAGTCGGCGCATCGAAGACGACGGCAAGACCCCGCTCCTCGAAGTCCGGGACCTGCACGTCGAGTTCAAGACCCGGGACAGCCTGGTCAAGGCCGTCAACGGGGTGAACTACAGCGTCCGCGCCGGCGAGACGCTGGCCGTGCTCGGCGAGTCCGGGTCCGGCAAGTCCGTGACGGCCCAGGCCATCATGGGCATCCTCGACATGCCGCCGGGCCGTATCCCGCAGGGCGAGATCCGGTTCCGCGGCGAGGACATGCTGACCATGTCCAACGAGGAGCGCCGGCAGATCCGCGGCCGCAAGATCGCGATGATCTTCCAGGACGCGCTGTCCTCGCTGAACCCGGTGCTCTCCGTGGGCTACCAGCTCGGCGAGATGTTCCGGGTGCACCAGGGGATGTCCCGCAAGGCCGCCAAGGCCAAGTCCATCGAGCTGATGGACCGGGTCCGCATCCCCGCCGCCAAGGACCGGGTGAACGACTACCCGCACCAGTTCTCCGGCGGTATGCGCCAGCGCATCATGATCGCCATGGCGATGGCCCTGGAGCCCGACCTGATCATCGCGGACGAGCCGACCACCGCGCTCGACGTGACCGTGCAGGCCCAGGTCATGGACCTGCTCGCGGAGTTGCAGGCCGAGTACAACATGGGCCTCATCCTGATCACCCACGACCTCGGCGTGGTCGCCGACGTCGCGGACAAGATCGCGGTGATGTACGCGGGCCGCATCGTGGAGACCGCGCCCGTGCACGAGCTGTACAAGCGCCCCGCGCACCCGTACACCCGTGGCCTGCTCGACTCGATCCCGCGCCTGGACCAGAAGGGCCAGGAGCTCTACGCGATCAAGGGCCTGCCGCCCAACCTGACGCGGATTCCCCCAGGCTGCGCGTTCAACCCGCGCTGCCCCAAGGCGCAGGACATCTGCCGCAGCGAGGTGCCGATCCTGCACCCCGTGACCGAGCGGGACGGCACCGACCTGCCGGGCCGAGGCAGCGCGTGCCACTTCTGGAAGGAGACGATCCATGGCTGACCCCACCAAGAAGGACGAGGCGGCCGACCAGAAGGGCGCGCCCCGGGACACCACCCCGAACGTGACCGAGGTGGACGTGGTCGACGCCGCGTCCGTCGAGGAGGTGGAGGCCGTACTCGACGCACCCGTCGAGCGCGGCGAGCCGATCCTCCAGGTGCGCAACCTGGTCAAGCACTTCCCGCTGACCCAGGGCATCCTCTTCAAGCGCCAGATCGGCGCGGTCAAGGCCGTGGACGGCGTCTCGTTCGACCTCTACCAGGGCGAGACGCTGGGCATCGTCGGCGAGTCCGGCTGTGGCAAGTCCACGGTCGCCAAGCTGCTGATGACGCTGGAGCAGGCGACCGCGGGCGAGGTCTTCTACAAGGGCCAGGACATCACCAAGCTGTCCGGGCGCGCGCTGAAGGCCGTACGCCGCAACATCCAGATGGTCTTCCAGGACCCCTACACGTCGCTGAACCCGCGCATGACGGTCGGCGACATCATCGGGGAGCCCTTCGAGATCCACCCGGAGGTCGCGCCCAAGGGCGACCGGCGCCGCAAGGTGCAGGACCTGCTCGACGTGGTGGGCCTGAACCCGGAGTACATCAACCGGTACCCGCACCAGTTCTCCGGCGGCCAGCGCCAGCGCATCGGCATCGCCCGCGGCCTCGCGCTCAACCCGGAGATCATCATCTGCGACGAGCCCGTCTCGGCGCTGGACGTGTCGGTGCAGGCGCAGGTCATCAACCTCATGGAGAAGCTCCAGGACGAGTTCAACCTGTCCTACATCTTCATCGCGCACGACCTGTCCATCGTCCGGCACATCTCCGACCGGGTCGGCGTGATGTACCTGGGCAAGATGGCCGAGATCGGTACGGACGAGGAGATCTACGACCACCCGACGCACCCCTACACCCAGGCGCTGCTGTCGGCGGTCCCCGTCCCCGACCCCTCGGCCCGCGACGGCCGCGAGCGGATCATCCTCTCCGGAGACGTCCCCTCGCCGGCCAACCCGCCCTCCGGCTGCCGCTTCCGCACCCGCTGCTGGAAGGCGGAGGACAAGTGCGCCAAGGAGGTGCCGCTGCTCGCGATCCCGGAACGGTTCGTCGGCCAGAACACCCCCGCGGCCCACGAGTCGGCGTGCCACTTCGCGGAGGAGAAGGACGTCGTCCACGCGTGACGCTCGCCGCTGAGGCGAGGGTGTGAACTCGCCGCTTCGGCGGGGGTTGGTCCTTTCGCCGCCGCGGCGAGGGTCGCACGGGCTGTCCCTGACGAGGGCGCCCGGGCCGGAATGCCGGCCCGGGCGCCCTCGCGTCTTTCGGAGTTCAGGAGCCCCCGCTGGGGTCACGAGCCGGCGGTGGCCAGCCTGCCCATCACGTGCTCCGCGTCCGGCAGGTACTCCCACGTCCAGTCGCTCACGCGGCGACCTCGCGGTACGCCTGGTCGAGTAGCACGCCGATCCGCGCCGAGGCTCGACGGGCATCCTCGACGTTGTCCGTCGCGGCCACCGCGTGCTCCAACTCATCGAGCCGTCGTGCACGCTCCGGGTAGCGCCGGAGGGCTACGAAGACCGCCCAGCGATGCAGGAACGTGTGCATCGGCACGGTGCTGTCGGTCTGCACCGCTTCCTGCCACGCGTCGTGGAACTCTGCCTCGCAGCGGACCGACGCCCCCAGACCCAAGGTGCGAACGGCCACCCTGAGCGCCTGCTCCGTGAGCGGAGGCATCGGAATCAGCGGCTCGTCATCGCCAGGGGGCTCTATGGGCTGAGTGCTCATCGTGCTGTTCCTCCGTCGTGCCGAACGCAGCAGATCGCGGGGCTGCCACTGGTCCGCTCATCGCATGTCTGTGGCGCCCGAAGCTCAGTTTGCCGCGTCGGCGAGGTGGCCCAAGGCGGTACAGCCAGGTTTGTCGCTCGTCCGGGGTGGGGTTCAGTACCGACACCGTGTCTATCTGATCACCGGCGCGCGTACACCTTCGGGGCTGCTCGGGGACCGGGCGCCCCCATCCGCCCCGGGGGCGGCTCACCCCAGGCCGGACGGCCCCTCGCCCGCCGCGCGGCCAGGCCGAGGCCCGCCGGGTGCGAGCCCCGCACCCCTCACACCCGCCGCCACCGCGCAAGGGCCAGCGAGAAGACGCCGAACAGCACCAGGCCCACGGCGATCGCCGCGAGCAGCCACGGGCCGGCCGGGGTGTCGGCGAAGCTGCGCAGGGTGTCGTCCATGCCCTTGGCCTGGCTCGCGTCGTAGTCGAGTGCGGCCCGTACGGCGAAGACGCCGGCCACGGCGAACAGCGCGCCACGCGCCACCCCGCCGACCACGCCCAGCACGTCGATCACCTTCCGGGTGCGCCGCGACATCTGGGCGTGCTTGAGGTGCTTGTGGAACGAGCGGCGCGCGGCCTGGACGACGATCCAGACGCCGGCACCCGCGATCACGAGCCCGGCGATGCCCACCAGCCACTGTCCGGCCGGCCAGCCCAGGGCGTCGGCCGTCACGTCACGGGACTTCTTGTCGCTGGAACCGCTGCCCTGGTCCTTGATGGCGAAGGAGATCATGGAGTACGCCATGAACCCGTAGAACACGGCGCGCCCGGCGGACATCGCCCGCTTACGGGCCTTGCGGCCGTCCGGCCCGGCCGCGCCGAACAGCGCCTCCGACAGCCGCCACAGGGCCAGCCCCGCGATGCCGATGCCGACGGCCCAGATCAGGAAAGCGCCGAAGGGCTGTCTGCCCAGCTCGCGTAGCGCGCCCCCGTTGTCGGCCTGTTCGCCGCCGCCGAAGGCGAGCCGCAGCGCGAGCAGCCCGACCAGGACGTAGAGCACACCACGGGCGGCCAGCCCCCAGCGCGCGGCGGCGTCCATGGCCGAACTGTTCGCCGCCTTGCGGGCCGCGCCTCGGCCGCCTCGTACCGCGCTGACCGTACCCATCTCGTACCTCCAGGGCTCAGGGGTGGGTGAACCCCTCTCGGATGCCCCGGTCCGTACCGGCCTAACGGTAAGTGTCGCTCTACGGCCGTACGGAGTATGTCGGGCCGCCCGGGCCCACGGGGGCTCGGGCGGCCCGCGGCCGGCCGGGTCAGCGGCCGACGGCCTCCCGGTGCGCCGCGTCCAGCAACACGCCGACCTGCACCGCGGCCCATCTGGCGTTCTCGACGCAGTCGGCCTCGGCGAAGACCTGTCGCAGGTGCTCCAGCCGCCGCGCCCGCTCCGGGTCGCTGACCAGCGTGGCGTAGATCGCGCGACGGTAGGTGTCCAGCCAGTCCGGATCGCCGTCGTAGACGCCGGACGCCCGCTGGGTGGGGTCGGCGTTCATCCGCTGTGCGGGGGCTTGAGCGAGAACCAGACGGCCTTGCCGCCGTCGTGCCGCTCCACACCCCAGTCGTCGGAGCCCGCCTCCACGATGGCCAGCCCGCGCCCGCACTCGTCACCGTCCGCCGCCGTGCGCGGCACGGGCAGCCTGGCCCCCGTGTCCCAGACGGTCAGCCGGAAGTCGCCCGGCTGCCAGTCCATGCTGACGAACGCGTCGGCGTGCGCGTTGCGGTACGCGTTGGTCACCAGCTCCGAGGCGAGCAACTCGGCTTTGTCGACGAGCGAGTTGAGTTCCCCGGCCCGCAACACGCTGCGCACCGTGGCCCGTACGACGGCGACGGCTCGCGGATCGTGGGGGATGAACAGGCCGTAGGACCAGGGTTGTTCAGGCATGCGCATATGGCAGCCTCCAGTTGAGTGCCTGCTGTGACTGGCGCCATACTCAAGGTAGCGAGTAGCGTGACATGTGTACAACCGCTCTGAGTGATCGAGGTGGAAATCGTGGGACTGAGGAGCAACCCCAGCTATCGGCAACGTCGGTTCGGGGCAGAGGTTCGCAAGCTCCGTGAGCGTGCCGGTCTGTCGGTGACAGAAGCCGCTGAGCTGGTGGGCACTCGCCAGTCGCATTTGAGTAATGCGGAAGCTGGACGGACTAGCTTGTCGCGGGAGCGGCTCCGCCGTCTTGCTGACGCCGTGACAGGGATAGGTGACACGTATATTGATGCGCTGGTCGAGTTGGATCAAGGCGCGAGCGGAGGGTGGTGGGACTCCTATCGGAACCGCGTCCGACCGTCGCTCCTGGACATCGCCGACTTGGAGTCTAGGGCTGAGCGCTTGCTGATCTACGAGCCCATGTTCATCCCGGTGCATCTCCAGACGGCGGCGTACGCTACGGCGGGTTTCAGGGGAGGCTATGCCCGCGTTTCGCCGCAGGAGCAGGATCTTGATATCGAGTTCCGTATGCGGCGTCGGCAGGCGATGGAGGGCGGGGCGCCTCCACATTTCCACGCGGTCATCCACGAAGCTGCGCTGCATGCGACCTTTGGTGATCGCTCGATCATGAGAGAACAGTTGGCCTTCCTCATCGAAGGCTCACGGCGCCCCAACGTGACTATCCAGATCCTGCCGTTCGATGGCCCGGTTGCTTTCGGCACGTCCTTCACCCTTGCCGTGCCCGCAGAGGTCGAGCTGAGCACGGTTGTCGTTGGACACGTTGAGAAGTCGCTGTACCTAGGAGATAGTGACTCGCTTTCCAGGTACAACCAGTGGTTCGCTAGCCTGAGCGATAGGGCGCTGCCTCCCGTGGACGCATCCGTGCAGCCAGAGGCACACCGTGTGAAGGACTCGCTGGGACTGATCCAGCGAATCTTGTACTCCTTGCTATAGGAAGGCATGGATGAACCAGTTGCGTTGGCGCAAGTCGAGCTTCAGTGAACCGGGCTCGGACACGTGCGTAGAGATAGCCGGCAGCTCCACCAGCGGTCCACACCTCCGCGAAAGCACCGACCCCGCCACGGTGATCACCACCAGCCGCCCCGCGCTCCGCGCGCTGCTGGTTGCCGTCAAGCGGGGCCAGTTCGCCGACGGGGCGCGCTGACGGCGAGGGAAGCCCAACGCCAGCGACTACGTCAGGGACGCGCGGCGCTCGCGCCACTCCGGGGCGAGGACCGACCACACCTCGACGTCGCGGCGGCCACCGCCGCGCGCGAAGCTGCCCCGCAACACCGCGTCGCGCACGAAGCCGAGGCGCTGCGCGGCCTTGAGGCTGGCCGCGTTGGCGGCGTCCGCCTGCCATTCGACGCGGTGGATGCCGCGTACGTCCACCGCCCAGTCGATGAGGACGGTGATGGCGCGGGTGACCAGGCCACGTCCGGTGGCGGTCTCCTCCAGCCAGCAACCCACCTCGCAGGTCCCCTCCCGCGCGTCGAAGACGCGGAACAGCACGCCGCCGACCAGCGTGCCGTCCAGCCATATCCCGTAGATGCGACCGCCGTCGGCCGCCGTCTTGTCCGCGTACGACTGGAGGAACGCGCGGGCCGAGTCCAGGTCGGCGGCGGCGTCGGCGAGGCCGATGTAGCGGCCGATGAACTCGCGGGAGCGCTCGATGTGGGTGAAGTACTCCTCGGCGCGCCACGGCTCCAGCGGGCGCAGCTCCGCGCCGTCGTCCCCCAGCGATTTCGCGAACATCGCGCCCCCTGCCGTATCGACCGTGCTGTGTTGTGGCGTCCTGCCAACCAGCGGCCCGCCCGCCCGGCGGACCACCGGTCAGCGTCTCGCGCGAACCCGATGTGGATCAAGCGAAATACGCGTGCGCGAGCGCGTACCCCGCCGGCCCCGGCCCCGACTTCGGCCCGTGGCCGGCGGCTCGCGGGGCGGCGGGGTCGGGGCTCAGCGGCGGGTCAGCGTGTCGCGGTGCGCGCGCCATTCCGGGGCGAGTACCGACCACACCTCCATGTCCAGGCGCTCGCCGCGGTGCGGGAAGCTGCCGCGAAGTACCCCTTCGCGCGTCATGCCAAGGCGCTTGGCCACGGCGATGCTGGCCGTGTTGGGGGTGGCCGCCTGCCACTCGACGCGGTGGATGCCGCGCTCGTCCACGGCCCAGTCGATGAGGTGCCGCATGGCACGGGTGATCAGACCGCGACCGACGGCCTCCTCCTCCAGCCAGCAGCCGACCTCGCAGGTGCCCATCTTCGCGTCGAGGGCGACGAAGAGGACGCCGCCGACCAACGTGCCCTGCGACCAGATGCCGAAGAAACCCCCGTGGCCGGCCGCCGCGTTGTCCGCGCGTGCCTGGAGGAAGGTGCGCGCCGTCTCCACGTCGGTGGCCCGGTCGGGCATGGGGACGTAGCGGGTGACGTACTCGCGGCACCGTTCCATGTGCGCGAAGTACTCCTCCGCGTTCCACGGCTCCAGCGGGCGCAGCTCCGCGCCGTCGTCCCCCAGTGATATCGCGAACATCGCTCTCCTTCACCGCGCACGCGACTGCCCGCGTACGCCTCCCCCGGGTAGCTCACCCACCCACTGACCAGCGCTTACCGTCTCCCATGCGGTGCGCTGAGACAAGGGGGAATCTTTCGGGGTGGCTCCGACGCCGTCAGCGCCGCCCGGAGCGCCGTGGTCGCGGCCCCCGCCTTGCCGGCCTTCAGCGGCGGCTGCCACTGCCACTGCCACTGCGACTGCGACTGCGACTGCGCACGATCGATCCCAGCGCCAGGCCGGTGCCCAGGCCGACCAGGGTGCCGATCGCCGCCTGCCACGCGGAGGGCGTTCCGGCGGGAGGCACGTCCGGTGGGTCCGGTGGGTCCGGGGGAGCGGCCGAGCGTACGGGAGGACCGGAGGCGACAGCGCGGGCGTGCTCCTCGGCCACGATGACCAGGAAACGACGACCGACGCGGCTCCCGGACGCACTGGCGGCCCACGAGGCGTGGGCCCTTTCCCAGTAGTGTCGCCCCGCCTCTCCGGTGAACATCCCGGCCAGCATGTCGCGCAGCAGCGGCTCGGGGATGGTCCCGACCTCGTAGCCCATCCACGCGTAGTTCATCATCAGGTCGGCGTAGACATGGCGCTTGCGCTGGTGGACCTCGGCGATGTCCGTGTCACCCCACACAGGCTGGTAGAGCGCCATGTCGTCAAGCTCCATGCGGGCCAGCTCCAGGTAGTACCCGCGGATTCCGTGGATCTGCTCGGCCCTGGCCTGCCGGTTCTGCGCGATCAGCGAGGCGGCGACACCGGCCAACGCGAGCGCCGAGACGACGGCCGACGTGAACCCGTACGCCGCGCCGACCTGGCTCAGCCTGTTCCAGTCCACATCCCTGGCGTCGGAGACACCCTCCAGCACGAACGGCGACAACAGGAGCACCGCGAGCACGGCCGCCGTGGCGGCGACCCATGCCAGACCCCTGGCGGTCCGGCGAGCCACCGAAGGTGGGTTCGCCGGACGATGACGAGCAGCTATCAGGTGAACGCACCCCCCACGCGCCGCCCGCCCCCTCGGCGGACTGAACCAGGGCGCAGCCTACGTGCAGCCACCGACGCCGCGAGCCGGCCGGTGGGCGCGCCCGGCCGAGCGGGAGCGGGGGCAGGCACCGTTCGCGTCGGATTCCCGGTTTCCCGTTCTCTCAACTGAGGTGGCTTGCCCACCCGCTGGGCGGTTGCGAGGATCGTCCCGGACGCCAATCGACAGGGGGCAACCGGTGACGATCAAGCAGCTCGCCAGTGAGTGCGACGAGGGGCCCTGCCCGACCGTGTGGGGCATAGCGGAATCGGAGAACGTCCTTGTCCAGGGCTTCAAGGTGGACGATGAGGAGGCGCTCGCCACCATGCAGTTACCGGACAACGAGACCGTCGTCCGTGTCCCGATTTCCTTGCTCCTGAGGGTGGCCCGTGAACATCTCGCCTGACGCATTCGGAAAACTCTTCACGAGCTTCGAGCGGGAAGCGTTCCGACTGGAGACCCTGGACGACTACAGCAAGTCGGGCGGAGTGGAAGCCTATCGCGCCTTCCTGGCCGGCGAACCGCAGCCAGCGGCGTACAAGTCGGCTGGGTGGGTGACGACCGTACGAGAGGCCACACAAGCCGGTAAGCGCATGTACCGGGTGCATGTCCTCGCCCGGCCGCTGAGTGACTACCTGCGGTTCGAGTTGGGTTGGGGGTACGTGCGGAACCAGGAAGCCGGGGAGGAGTTCTTCATCCTCGACACGACCGACGAACCGAACCCGCTGTCGGACGCGCCGGACTTCTGGACGTTCGACGAACGGACCGTCGTCACCATGCGGTACGGCGATGGCGGCGATTTCCTGGGCGCGGAACTCGTCCCCGAGAAACAAGCGCACGAGTGGCTGGAGCGGCGTGACGCTGCCATGAGCCACGCTGTCCCCTTCCGGGACTGGTGGGAGCTGCACAAGCCGGCGTGAAAGGCGTCCATATCGGTCGAGCGCTACGGGACCTCCGCGCGGCCAGTGGGAAGCAGGCCAAGGCGGTGGCCCGTAGCGCTGTCATGTCTCCCAGCAAGCTCAGCAAGATCGAGAACGGTGTCCTCGCGCCCAGCCTCATCGACGTGGAGCGCATCCTCTCGGCTCTGGAGGTGTCTGAGGAGGTCAAGGCGCGACTGGCCGAAGTGGCTCGCCAGGCAGCCACGGAGGCAACGGCGTGGCGCATATACCGGCGCACCGGCGTTCACAAGCATCAGAACGAGATCCGGGCCATAGAGGCTCAGACCACCCTCATGCGACTTTTTCAGCCAGCCTGCGTCCCGGGCCTGCTGCAAACCCCCGAGTACGCCCGTGCTGTCCTCGGTCGACATGGCTACACGGACGGA
Source organism: Streptomyces buecherae (assembly GCF_014295035.1). GTDB lineage: Bacteria > Actinomycetota > Actinomycetes > Streptomycetales > Streptomycetaceae > Streptomyces > Streptomyces youssoufiensis. The sequence continues at coordinate 2,981,646 of NZ_CP060404.1, read as the reverse complement.
GTTCTGGAGAAGATGATGGGCGCACGCGTTCTCCGGCAGGAGGTTCTTTTTGCGACTGGCCGCACTTTCCGCTTCGTGATTACCGAGTCCGTTGGTCCGCTGGTTGCCCCGCCGGAAGGCCGCCGACATCCCCTTGCCCGGCACCGACCTGTGGATGTTCGACGGTGAGTCGGTGCTGTTCACGTACTTCTCCGGGGCGGGTGATGTCGTGGACCGCGAGTGGCGCACGGAGCCGGAAGTGGTTCAACTCGTGCGCAAAGCGTTCGAGTTGGTGTGGGAACGGGCCACGCCGCACGGGGAGTACGAGCCGGGTTAGCGCGACGCGGCCAAACTAGCGCCGCACGTCTCGTCCCGCCCAAGGCCGTGCACGTGTGGAATCACATACTTCTCCCCGCTGGCCCCGCTACCCATTCCCGGTGGCCAAGCGGCGGCGAGTGCGACGCCCGCCCCGGCGGTGGAGCCCTGGACAGGTCGAGCGCCGGAGCGGGGGACCCGCCACAGAGGAACCCCCTGTGGCCCGACGGGCCATGCCATCGACGGTACGGCGGCGTGGTCGCTGGCGAAAGAGGAGGTTGGTGGATGAGCGGTGCGACCGTCGAGACGTACGAGAACCGCACACCCGACGCGGAAGGGTGGCGGGGAATTCCCTTTCGGCACCCCAGGGACCTGGAAGCCGTCGCCCAGGACGACGGGGGCAAGCACGACGGTGGGCCCATGCCGCCGGAGGCGCCCCGGGAGCCGCAGCCGGGCGGGGGCGACGGGGACGCGTAGCTCCCTGGCCGAGCCCGCCCCCGTGAGTCGCTGAAACAACCCAGCGCCCGCGTGCCGTGGCACGCGGGCGCTGGGGTTACCGAGGGGGCGGCGGTCGTTACACGCCGCCCGGGACCGGCTGTGCCGGTTCCGCGTCGCCGTCGCTGGCGAGCAGGGAGTCGTCCTGCACGCGGGCGCCGGGGAGCTGGTAGCGGGCGGTGATCAGCGCGGTGTCCACGTCGCGGGTGCCGGTCGAGACACACAGCGTGTAGGCCACATCGTCCATGCGCTGCCGTGCCGCCTCGTCTCCAGCCTCCGCGTGGAGTGTGCGCAGTGCCTCGTACTGCTCGACGAGCCGTTGCAGGACCGCGGGGTGGGCCATCAACACGTGCGTCTCCTTTCGCTTGGGGACGATCGACGTCCGCTCCTCGGGTACCCGGGGCACCCACGGCGTACTCCTTTCGATATCGCGGCCCGGCAAACTCGTCCCACGGGTGGCACCGGACGCCTGGAACGGCACAGCACGGCGCGGCACGGTCACAGAACGCAACGGCACGGGGCCCGGGCCTGGTCGGCCGCGGGCCCCGTGTCGTGGGCGAGGGGATCAGATGGCGGGGGCGAACCGCTCCCAGACCCGGTGGTGGGGCAGCAACTCCGTGAGGCGGTCGAGGGCGGCGTCGCCGGACTCGGCCACCACGACGCCCGGCGCGTCGGCCGGGATGCCGGCCGCGGCAAGCACCGTGTCGGCGCCGGCCCAGCCGCCGATCGCCTTCCCGTGCCGGTACGCCTCCGAGAGCATCAGCAGCACCCGCGGGTCGGTCGCGGCGGCGGCGCGCGCCGACTCGTCGCCGGCCTTGGCGTCCCGCGCCCCGTACCCGTCCGCGCCCGGGCCCGGCACGCCGGCCAGCAGGAGGGCGTCGAACTCGATGGAGCGGGCGGTGGCGAACGAGCGCTGGATGGCGATCGGGTCGCCGTTCGGGTCGAGCTGGCCGCCCGACGGTGCCACGACCAGCGGCACCATGCCCGCGTCCAGCACCGCCTGGCGCACCGCGCGTACCCCGTCCAGGTCGCCGCCGCCACCCGTGACGATGCCGATGATCCGGCCGTCCAGCGGCCAGCTCTGGCCCAACTGGGACAGCGCCGGGCTCGGCCGGACCGGGGTGAGTTCCTCGGTGGGCTCGGGCACCGGCAGGCCGAGGCCGGTGGCGACCTGTTCGCACAGCTCCGGGTCGATGTTGGCCAGCACCCTGAGCTGCCGTTCCTTGACCGCGTTCTCGTAGCACTTGCCCAGCTCGAAGGTGTACGCGGCGATGATGTGCTCGCGCTCCACGTCCGTCATGCTCTGCCAGAACAGCCTCGGCTGGCTGAAGTGGTCCTCGAAGGTGGCCGGCGACTCCCGTACCTTGCGGGCCGCCGGTACCTCGGCCGGCACCTCGATGTACGCGCCGGTGTCCGCGCCGGCCAGGAACGGGCAGCCGCCGTCGAGCGAGTTGGGCCGGTACGGGGCGACGCCTCGGTGCACCGCGTCCTGGTGGAAGCCGTCCCGCAGCATGTCGTTGACCGGCGCGTGCGTGCGGTTGATCGGGATCTGACCGAAGTTGGGGCCGGCGAGCCGGGTGATCTGGGTGTCCAGGTACGAGAACAGCCGCCCGGCGAGCAGCGGGTCGTCGGTGATGTCGATGCCGGGCACCAGGTGGCCGGGGTGGAAGGCGACCTGTTCGGTCTCGGCGAAGAAGTTGGTCGGGTTGGCGTTCAGCGTCAGCAGCCCGATCGGCTGCACGGGCGCGATCTCCTCCGGGACGATCTTGGTCGGGTCGAGCAGGTCGATGCCCTCGTACATCTGCTCCGGGGTGTCGGGGAAGGTCTGGATCCCCAGCTCCCACTGCGGGTACGCGCCCGCCTCGATCGCGTCGGCGAGGTCGCGGCGGTGGAAGTCGGGGTCGACGCCGCCGGCGATCTGCGCCTCCTCCCAGACCATGGAGTGCACGCCCAGCTTCGGCTTCCAGTGGAACTTGACCAGCGTCGTCTTCCCCTCGGCGTTGACCAGCCGGAAGGTGTGGACGCCGAACCCCTCCATCGTGCGGTAGGAGCGCGGGATGCCACGGTCGGACATGTTCCACAGGGTGTGGTGGACCGCCTCGGTGTGCAGCGAGACGAAGTCCCAGAACGAGTCGTGCGCGCTCTGCGCCTGCGGGATCTCCCGGTCCGGGTGCGGCTTGCCGGCGTGGATGATGTCGGGGAACTTGATCGCGTCCTGGATGAAGAACACCGGGATGTTGTTGCCGACCAGGTCCCACACACCCTCGGTGGTGTAGAACTTCGTCGCGAAGCCGCGGGTGTCACGCACGGTGTCGGCCGAGCCGCGCGAGCCCAGCACGGTGGAGAAGCGCACGAACACCGGCGTCGCCACGTCCTTGGCCAGGAACGCGGCCTTGGTCACCTGGCTGGCCGTGCCGTAGCCGTGGAAGACGCCGTGCGCCGCCGCGCCGCGCGCGTGCACCACGCGCTCCGGGATGCGCTCGTGGTCGAAGTGGGTGATCTTCTCGCGCAGGTGGTGGTCCTGGAGCAGCACCGGGCCGCGCGGGCCGGCCTTCAGCGACTTGTCCGTCTCGTACAGCCGCGTGCCCTGCGCGGTCGTCAGGTACGAACCGGCCTGCGCCACGTCCCCGGGGTCGGCGCCGGTCGGCTGCCCGGTGGGGGAGACGGTGGCGGGGGAGCCCTGGTCGGGCTTGGGCGGCAGCGGGCCGCGGGGCTCGGTCGGCTCGTCGACCGGCGGCGTCTCGGGCCCCGGCTTGCCCGGGATGCCGTCGGCCGGGCCGGGGACGTCGCGCAGCGCGTCGGCCAGCTTCTCGGCCGCTGCCTTGATCGGATTGGACTTGCCCATCATTCCTCCGTGCCTGGGGGGCGGTGTGGTGCGGTACCGAGAGCGGCAACGTCACAGCCTTGACCGTGGGGACCGGTCGACAAACGAGAGCGCCCGGCGAGTTCAGCCAGGCGGCGCGCGCCCGGACGAGCGTGCGGCCCCTGCTGGGTGAGGGGGCGCGGACCCGAAGCGGGCCCGGCGCGCTCGGCCGGCGGCGTGCCCGAAGCCGACTGGCGGGTACGCCGCGATGGACGCGCCGGGCGTGCCGGGCGCCGCTTCGCGGCCGGCGAGGGCCGTGGCGCGGCCGATCGGTGGGTGGGGGCGGAAACGCGGTCGAAGGGAAACACGGCGGCCCGAGTACCCGCCCGTACGCGGCTCACGCGTGCGGCGGTGAGACGAACCCCACCAGGCGGGGTGGGTGGGCCCTCTTCCCCGCCGGCAGGCGACAGCGTCGGTGGCCTCCGGCGTCGCGTCGCGACGAGGCGGGTGTGTCCATGGCGCCGTCGGGGGCAGGAGGGAGGCTGTGTCAGTCCGGCGCCCGCCGACGAGGAGGCCGGCCCACGCCGCCGGTCGGCCCGGTGGTCCCCATGGACCCGGCGGTCCCGGTGCTCCCGGTGGGCGGGGTCGCTCCCGGCCGACAGCGGCGGCGAACGGTGGGTCAACGAGGGCGGAGGTGCGAGCCTTGTTCGAGGATTTCGAGGCCAGGCAGATCCGGGTCGGCGAAGCGTCGATCTTCGTGCGGTACGGCGGTCAGGGGCCGCCGGTGGTACTGCTGCACGGCCACCCACGGACCTCCGCGACCTGGCACCGGGTCGCCCCACTCCTCGTCCAGGCCGGCTTCACCGTGGTCTGCCCCGACCTCCGGGGTTACGGCCGGTCCACCGGCCCGGCGCCCACCGCGGACCACACCGGGTACGCCAAGCGGGCCGTCGCCGGTGACGTGGTCGAGGTCATGCGCTCCCTGGGCCACGACCGCTTCGCGCTCGCCGGGCACGACCGCGGGGGCGCTGTCGCGCTGCGTCTCGCGCTCGACCATCCCGACACGGTCTCGCGGGTGGCGCTGATCGACTGCCTGCCCATCAGCGAGCACCTGTCCCGCATCACGACCGAGTTCGCCACGCAGTGGTGGCACTGGTTCTTCTTCGCCCAGCCGGACATCCCCGAGCGGGTCATCAACGCCGACCCGGACCGCTGGTACCACGGCGATCCGCACCGCATGGGCCAGGAGAACCACGACGAGTTCCGCGCGGCCACGCGCAACCCCGACGTGGTGCGGGCGATGCTGGAGGACTACCGGGCCGGCCTCACCGTCGACCGGCGACACGAGGAGGAGGACCGCGCCGCCGGGCGGCGCGTCCGGTGCCCGGCACTGGCCCTGTGGTCGCTGCGGGACGACCTGGAGGACCTGTACGGGGACCCGTTGCGGATCTGGCGGCAGTGGGCACCGGACGTACGGGGCCACGGCATCGACTCCGGGCACCACGTGGCCGAGGAGGCGCCGCAGGCGCTCGCCTCCTCCCTCGCGGACTTCCTCGCCCCGCCGCCCGAGCGGTGAACCGGCCCCGGGCCGCCCCTCGCCCGCCCTCCGGGAACGCGGACGCACCGGGTAGCTGACGGCGGGCGCGGTCGGCCGGCGGCGACGCTCAGCACGTCGGACCGGCCCACGGGGCGGCCGTCCCGACCGGGGACGGCCGCCCTCGGACGGCCTCGGACTCAGGCGGTCGGCGCCGGTGCCGGCGCGTCGGGGTCGGCCGCGGAGCGGCGGCGTACGGCCGTGGCCAGGCCGGCCACGGCGAACGCGAGGGCGACGAGCACGGCGCTGACCCACAGGGGCGCGCGGTAACCGGCGCCCGCGCCGATGGCCAGGGCGCCGGCCGCCGGGCCGACCGCGGCGCCCACGTTGAACGCGGCCGTGGCGAAGCTGCCGCCGAGGGTGGGGGCCGCGCCCGCCGCGTACAGCGCCCGCGCGATCAGCGTGGAGCCGACGGCGAACGACAGCGTGCCCTGGACCAGCACGAACGCGACGGTGGCCACCGCGCTGCCGGCCGTCAGCGCGAACGCGGCCCAGCCGACGAGCAGCGCCGCGCCACCGGCCAGCAGGAGCGGCACCGGGCGGCTGTCGGCCACCCGGCCGCTGAGCGTCACGCCGAGGAACGAGCCCACGCCGAACAGCGCGAGCAACACCGGCAACCACCCCTCGCCGAGGCCGGTGACCTCGGTGGCCACCGAGGCGAGGTAGGTCAGCGCGCAGAACGTCGCCCCGTTGACCAACGCGCCGAGCAGCAGCACGACGGAGAGCCGCGGCGCGCGCAGGGCGCGCAGTTCTCGGCGCGCGCTGACCGGGCCCGCCGCCGCGCCCGCCGTCGCGGGCACGGCCCGCACGATGGCGAACACGGCCGGCGCCGAGACCACGGCCACGGCCCAGAACGCGGCCCGCCAGCCCCAGAGTTGGCCGAGCAGCGCGCCGCCGGGCACGCCCGCGACGCAGGCCACGGTGACGCCGCCGAGCAGCACGGAGGTGGCGCGGGCCTTGGCGTTCGGCGGGGCCAGGCTGGTCGCGGTGGCCAGCGCCACCGCGAGGAAGCCGGCGTTGGCCAGCGCCGCGAGCACCCGGGTGCCGAGCAGCACCGGGAAGCTCGTGGTCACGGCGCCGATCACGTGCAGGACCAGGAACGCGTTCAGGAACACCAGCAACGCGCGCCGGCGCGACCAGCGCATGCTGGCCAGCGCCATCAACGGCGCGCCGATCATCATCCCCACGGCGAACGCCGAGGTCAGCGTCCCCGCGGTGGAGACGGACACGTCGAGGTCACGGGCGATGTCCGGCAACAGGCCGGACAGCATGAACTCAGAGGTTCCCTGGGCGAATACCGCGAGGCCCAGCATGTAGAGCGAAAAGGGCACGGCGAGACTCCGAAGCATCGGATGGATCGGAACCATCGGAAGGCCGGTGCCGGGTGGCGGCGGCGGTCGGCGGCACGGCGGCGGGCCGCGGCGCCGCCACGGCAGGGCGCGAGCGCATCGGCTCGGCGACCCGACCGGGAGGCGCGCGGCCACCGCGCGCACGACCCACCGCCGCGGGCACCGGGCGCGCCGACGGCTGGGGTAAGGGGAGACAGCCCGTAACGCGGTGATCCGATGGCGTGCCGTGCGCGACGTCGCGTACGAGGAGGCAGCCCGCTACGGCGAGCGCGGCCCGGCCCCGTACGCGCGGGGCGGGTGACGCGTCCACCACGGCCGACGGAGCCCGGGCCCTGTGCGGGCGGGGCTACGGTGCGGCAACGCGGAAAGCCACCGGATGACCGGTGGCTAGCGTCTGGACGCCTCGGGGCTGGACATGGTGCCGCAGCGTAACGGGACGGCGGTCGCGGCGTCCACGCGTTTACGTGGCCGCCCCGCGCGGCAGCGCACCCCGACCGACCGACCGACCGACCGACCGACCGACCGACCGACCGACCGCGCGGCAGCGCACTCCCCACTCCACCCCCGCGCGGCAGCGCACCCCGACCGCCCGCGCGGCAGCGCACCCCGCACCCCGGCCGCCCGCGCGGCAGCGCATTCCCCACTCCGGCCCCGCGCGGCAGCGCAACCCACGTGGCCCAGTCCGCGACCCGGATAGCCGCGCTCGGCGTGCGGGGCAAGATCGCGCGGGGTGATATCGGGTCCTAAGTGTGCTTCGGGACCTTGAGGAGGCTCCATGCGCGGAGTCAGGCGCGCCAAGTGGGCCGTCTGTGGGCTGGCCGCCGCGATGGTGGCCGCCGGCTGTGGCGGCGGAGGCGGGGACAGCGGCGGCGGAGGCGGCGACGGGACGGGCACCGTGCGGTCCTCGTGGGGGGACCCGCAGAACCCGCTGGAGCCCGCGAACACCAACGAGGTGCAGGGCGGCAAGGTCCTGGACATGATCTTCCGCGGGCTCAAGCGGTACGACCCGAAGACCGGCAAGGCCCAGGACATGCTGGCCCAGAAGATCGAGACGAAGGACTCGCAGAACTACACCGTCACCATCAAGAAGGGGTGGACCTTCCAGAACGGCGAGAAGGTCACCGCCAAGTCCTTCGTGGACGCCTGGAACTACGGCGCGCTGCTCGACAACAAGCAGAAGAACGCCTACTTCTTCGAGTACATCAAGGGGTACGACAAGGTCCACCCCACCTCGGGAAAGGCCAGCGCCAAGACGCTGTCCGGGCTCCAGGTGAAGAACGACACCACCTTCACCGTCCAGCTCACCCAGAAGTTCTCGACCTGGCCCGAGACGCTGGGTTACGCCGCGTTCGCGCCGCTGCCCCGAGCCTTCTTCGAGAACCACGACGCCTGGGTGAGCAAGCCCGTCGGCAACGGCCCGTACCGCGTGGACTCGTACAAGAAGGGCACGTCCATGCGGCTCAAGAAGTGGGACAAGTACGGCGGGCCGGACAAGGCCCAGAACGGGGGCGTGGAGCTGCGGGTCTACACCGACGTCGGCACCGCCTACACCGACCTGCAGGGCGGCAACCTCGACCTGGCCGACGACATTCCCGCCGCGCAGCTCAAGAACGTGAAGCAGGACCTGGGCGACCGGTACATCAACCAGCCGGCCGGCATCATCCAGACCCTCACCTTCCCGACGTACGACAAGCGGTGGAGCAAGGCGGGCTCCGAGAAGGTGCGGCGCGGCCTGTCGATGGCCATCGACCGCGAGCAGATCACCGAGCGGATCTTCGAGAAGACCCGCACCCCGGCCACCGACTGGACCTCACCGGTGCTCGGCGCCGACGGCGGCTACAAGGCGGGGCTGTGCGGTGACGCGTGCGAGTACGACCCGAAGAAGGCCAAGCAGCTCATCGAGGAGGGCGGCGGTCTGCCCGGCGGCAAGATGACGATCACGTACAACGCCGACACCGGCTCCCACAAGGACTGGGTGGACGCGGTGTGCAACAGCATCAACAACGCGCTGGACAAGGAGAACGCCTGCGTCGGCGCCTCCATCGGCACCTTCGCCGACTTCCGCAACAAGATCACCGACCGGCAGATGCGCGGCCCGTTCCGCGCCGGCTGGCAGATGGACTACCCGCTGATCCAGAACTTCCTGCAGCCGATGTTCTACACCAACGCCTCGTCCAACGACGGCGGGTACAGCAGCGATGAGTTCGACGGCCTGGTGGACCGGGCCAACGCCGAGTCGGACAGCGCCAAGGCCGTCAGCCTCTTCCAGGACGCCGAGAAGGTGCTGGCCAAGGACATGCCCGGCATCCCGCTCTGGTACCAGAACGGCAACGCGGGCTACTCGGACCGGCTCAGCGACGTACGCCTGAACGCGTTCAGCGTGCCGGTCTACAACGAGATCAAGGTCGGCTGACGCCCGGCTCGGCGCGCCCACGCCCCGGCCGGAGCGCCCGGGCCACGCGCGCCGAGCCGTCGCCCACCCGGCCCTCCGGCCCCCGGCCCCACCCGCCGCACCAACCCCCCTCCCCCCGGAGCCCCCATGGGACGCTATGTGATCCGGCGGCTGCTCCAGATGATCCCGGTGTTCATCGGCAGCACGTTCCTGATCTTCTTCATGGTGTACGCGCTCGGCGACCCGGTGGCCGCGCTCTTCGGCGACCGGGCGCCCGACCCCGCCACCGCCGCGCAGATCCGCGAGGACCTCTACCTGGACGAGCCGCTGTGGAAGCAGTACCTGCACTACATGGGGCAGATCTTCCAGGGTGACTTCGGCACCGCCTTCAACGGCCAGCCCGTCACCGAACTCATGGCGGACGCCTGGCCGGTGACGGTGCGCCTGACGCTGGTGGCCATCGCCTTCGAGATCCTCATCGGCATCACCCTCGGCGTCCTCAGCGGCCTGCGCCGAGGCCGGGCCATCGACACCACCGTGCTGCTGCTGAGCCTCATCGTCATCTCCATCCCGACGTTCGTCAGCGGCTACGTCCTCCAGTACCTGTGCGGCATCAAGTGGAACACCGTCAGCCCCACCGTCTCGCCCGACGCCCCACTGAACGAACTCCTGCTGCCCGGCGTCGTCGTCGGCCTGGTCTCGCTCGCCTACGTCACCCGCCTGACCCGCACCTCGATCGCCGAGAACGTGCGCGCCGACTACGTGCGCACCGCCCTGGCCAAGGGCCTGCCGCGGCGCCGCGTCATCACCCGGCACCTGCTGCGCAACTCACTGATCCCGGTGGTCACCTTCATCGGCACCGACATCGGCGGCCTGATGGGCGGCGCCCTGGTCACCGAGCGGATCTTCAACATCCACGGCGTCGGCTACCAGCTCTACCAGGGCGTCCTGCGGCAGAACTCGCCCACCGTCGTCGGCTTCGTCACCGTCCTCGTGCTGGTCTTCCTGGTCGCCAACCTGCTCGTCGACCTCCTCTACGCCGTGCTCGACCCGAGGATTCGCTATGCCTGAACCCCCACACGGGCCGGGCCAGGGCCCCGCCCACGGCCTGCCGCCCGACCCGCACACCGCCGTCGCCCCCACCGGCGGCCCCGCCCTCGACCTGGCCAGCAGCGAGGCCCAGACCCTGGAGGGCGGACAGCCACCGGGCGGACCAGGACCCGAGGCCCGGGTGGGCAGCCTGTGGTCGGACGCCTGGCGCGACCTGCGGCGCAACCCGGTTTTCATCATCTCCGCGCTGATCATCCTGTTCCTGATCGTCATCGCGATCTGGCCCTCGCTCATCGCCAGCGGCAGCCCGTACAAGGCCAACCTGGCCAAGGCCCAGGAGGGCGCGGAGCCGGGGCACCCGTTCGGCTACGACGTACAGGGCCGCGACCTGTACACCCGGGTCGTCTACGGGGCCCGCGCCTCCATCGTCGTCGGCGTGTGCGCCACCGCCGGCGCGGCCCTGCTCGGCAGCCTGCTCGGCGGGCTCGCCGGGTTCTTCGGCGGCTGGGGCGACGCGGTGCTCTCCCGGGTCGCCGACATCTTCTTCGGCATCCCGATCGTCCTTGGCGGCCTGGTCTTCCTGTCCGTGATCACCAGCGGCTCGGTGTGGCCGGTGGTCGGCTTCATCGTGCTGCTCGGCTGGCCACAGATCTCCCGCATCGCGCGCGGCTCGGTCGTCACCGCCAAACAGAACGACTACGTCCAGGCCGCCCGGGCGCTCGGCGCCAGCAACGGGCGGCTGCTGCTGCGCCACATCGCGCCCAACGCGGTGGCCCCGGTCATCGTCGTGGCCACCATCGCGCTCGGCACCTACATCTCCCTCGAAGCCACGCTCTCCTACCTCGGCGTGGGCCTCAAACCCCCGACCGTCTCCTGGGGGATCGACATCTCGGCCGCCTCCACGCACATCCGCAACGCCCCGCACATGCTGCTGTGGCCGGCCGGCGCGCTCAGCATCACCGTGCTGGCCTTCATCATGCTCGGCGACGCGGTGCGCGACGCCCTCGACCCCAAGCTGCGCTGAGGAGCCCCGCAGGTGACCGTCGTCAACGAGCCCAGCCCCCACCCCGCCACCGAAGCACCCGCCGAACCCCTGCTCGACGTGCGCGACCTGCACGTCGAGTTCCGGCTGCGGGACGGCGTCTCGCAGGCCGTCAACGGCGTCAGCTACGCCGTCCGGGCCGGCGAGACGCTCGCCGTGCTCGGCGAGTCGGGCTCGGGCAAGTCGGTCACGGCCCAGGCCATCATGGGCATCCTCGACTCGCCCCCCGGCTACGTCACCGCCGGCCAGGTCCGCTTCCAGGGCCGCGACCTGCTCACCCTCGGCCGCGAGGAGCGGCGCAAGGTGCGCGGCGCGCAGATGGCGATGATCTTCCAGGACGCGCTGTCCGCGCTCAACCCGGTCGTCTCGGTCGGCGCCCAACTCGGCGAGATGTTCGAGGTGCACCGGGGCCTGTCCCGCAAGGCGGCCCGCCAGCGCGCGATCGAGCTGATGGACCGGGTACGCATCCCGGCCGCCGCGCAGCGCGTGGGCGACTACCCGCACCAGTTCTCCGGCGGCATGCGCCAACGCATCATGATCGCCATGGCGATGGCCCTCGAACCCGCCCTGATCATCGCGGACGAGCCCACCACCGCGCTGGACGTGACCGTGCAGGCCCAGGTCATGGAGCTGCTCGCCGAACTGCGCCGCGAACTGGACATGGGCCTGATCCTCATCACCCACGACCTGGGCGTGGTCGCCGACGTCGCCGACACCATCGCGGTGATGTACGCCGGCCGCATCGTGGAGAACGCGCCCGTGCACGACCTCTACCGCGCCCCGGCCCACCCGTACACCCGCGGCCTGCTCGACTCCATCCCGCGCCTGGACCAGAAGGGCCAGGAGCTGTACGCCATCAAGGGCCTGCCACCCAACCTCATGCACATCCCACCCGGCTGCCCCTTCCACCCGCGCTGCCCGCGCGCCCGCGACGTGTGCCGCGTGGACCGCCCACCGCTGTACGAGGTGACCGACCCGGGCAGCGTGGCCGACGCGGGCGGCGTCGGCGGGGGCGGCCGGACCAGCGCGTGCCACTTCTGGGAGGAGACCCTCGATGACGAGTGAGCCGATCCTCGAAGTACGCGACCTCGTCAAGCACTACCCGCTCACCCAGGGCATCGTCATCAAGCGGCAGATCGGCGCGGTCAAGGCGGTCGACGGGGTCAGCTTCGACCTCGCCCCCGGCGAGACGCTGGGCATCGTCGGCGAGTCGGGTTGCGGCAAGTCCACCGTCGCCAAACTCCTGGTCCACCTCGAACGCCCCACCCGGGGCAGGATCTTTTACCGTGGCGAGGACATCAGCCGCCTGTCGGGCCGCGCCCTGAAGGCCGTACGCCGCAACATCCAGATGGTCTTCCAGGACCCGTACACCTCGCTCAACCCGCGCATGACGGTCGGCGACATCATCGGCGAGCCGTACGACATCCACCCCGAGGTCGCGCCCAAGGGCGAACGCCGGCGCAAGGTACAGGAGTTGCTGGACGTCGTCGGCCTCAACCCGGAGTACATCAACCGCTACCCGCACCAGTTCTCCGGCGGCCAGCGCCAGCGCATCGGCATCGCCCGCGGCCTCGCCCTGCGTCCGGAGATCATCGTCGCCGACGAACCCGTCTCGGCCCTCGACGTCTCGGTGCAGGCCCAGGTCGTCAACCTGCTGGAGAAGCTTCAGGCGGAGTTCGACCTCAGCTACGTCTTCATCGCGCACGACCTGTCGGTGGTCCGGCACATCTCCGACCGGGTCGCGGTGATGTACCTCGGCCGACTGGTCGAGGTCGGCACCGAGACCGAGATCTACGACCACCCCACCCACCCGTACACCCAGGCCCTGCTCTCCGCCGTCCCCGTCCCCAACCCCGAGGCCCGCGAACACCGCACCCGCATCCTGCTCACCGGCGAGGTCCCGTCCCCGGCCAACCCACCCTCCGGCTGCCGCTTCCGCACCCGCTGCTGGAAGGCCCGGGAACGCTGCGCCCTGGAAGTCCCCCTGCTCGCCGTCCCCGCCGAGTTCCGCGACCTCCCGGGCCCGGTGGCCCACGACTCGGCCTGCCACTTCGCGGAGGAACGGGACGTGGTCCCGAGCGCGGGGCCTACGCGGCCGGCGGGGGCGGATGGGGCGGGTGTGCGGGGTGAGTCGGGTGACTCGGGCGAGGTGCCCGGGCCGCAGCCGCCCGAGCCGGGGGCGGGGTCGGGGGAGGCGCCGCCCGAGTGGGGGGCGGGGGCGTAGCTTCGGCCGCCTGGGTGCGGGCGTCGGGATCGGAGGAGGGGCGACCTCGGCGCCCTCGGACTCAGACGGGCCAGGAGCGGTCCGGGGCGTCCAGCCAGGCGGCCTGCCCGTCCGCCGTGACGGTCAGCCCGAACCGCTCGTGCCCCGGCCCGCCCTCGCCCTCCCACCACCGGTAGGCGGCCTCGACCTCGTCCCAGAGCCGGCGCGGTCCCGACTGCCAGACCCGGGCGCTGGCACCGTCCCGGAACAGCACGCACGCCCACGAGCGATCGTCGAGCCCGTAGAACCACACCGGCCGCGACCCGTCCCGTCGCTCCGCGAGGACGTGATGGCAGCGCGGCACCCGCAGCCCGACGGCGAACCGCTGCGGTGCGAACCGCTCCCCGAGCAACGCGTCCTCCGTCAACTCCGTGGTCGAGACATCCCGTTCCTCCGGCCCGCCCGTCGCGTAGTCGCCGTGCACGACGGGCGCCAGCCGCTGGGCCCGGAGCTTCATGAACTCCACGGGCCCGGTGAAGAACCCCGCCGCGCTCCGCCCGTCCCGCGCGACCGTGAGGCGGGCGATCCCGTCACCGTTGCCGAAGTCGGTCCCCCAGGGGAGGACGACCAGCCCGCCCGGCCGCGTCTGCCGCACCCACGCGAACGGGACCCGCCGCACCCCGGCGGTGACGATAACCCGGTCGTACGGCGCGCCCTCGCGATGCCCCTCGTAGCCGTCCCCGTGCACCACCCGCACCCCCGCCCCGAACCGTTCCAAGGTGCCCCGCGCCCGCGCGGCCACCGCGCCGTCCACCTCCACGCTGACGACGTTCCCCGCGCCGGCCCGGTGCGCGAGCAGCGCCGCGTTCCACCCGGTCCCGGTGCCGACCTCCAACACCCGGTCACCCGGGCGCACGTCCAGGTCCGCCAGCATCCGGAACACCACGCTCGGCATCGACGCCGACGACGTGGACACCCGCCCGGGCTCCCGGCCGCTGTGCGCCCCGTCGTCCCACTGGGTGACCACGGGCACGTCCGCGTCCGCGTACGCCTGCCAGGCATCCGGATCGTCCGCCCGGGAGACGGCCACGCTGGTGCCCGCCGCCATGTCGAAGGGCCACATCACCTCGGGCAGGAACGCCGCCCGGGGCACGGCCGCGAAGGCGGAAGCCCAGTCCGGGGTGAGGACGCCTCCCGCGGTGAGGGCGCGCGCCAACTCGGCGTGGCCGGTGCGCTCGCGATGGGCGTGCGCGGTCACGGCGTCCCCGCCGCCTTCTTCGGGGGATTGGGGACGCCGGGGCCGCCGTCCGGCGTGGGCGGGGCGGGCGGGCCGGGCCACGGCTGTCCCGGCAGGCCGTCGCCTGCGTCGCCAGCGGTGGTGTGGGGCGTGTTGTGCTGCATGGACAACTCCTGCGAAGTGTCGTGCCGTTCAGTCGTTCGGTCGCCGCTCACGGGGTGTCTCCGGTGCTTCCGCTGGCGACAGGTAACCCCTGCCACAGCACGGTGGGCCGTACGTCCAGCAGGAGCGTACGCAGCGCGTGGACCAGCGCCACGCGGCCCAGCTCGCCCACGGGCGTCCACACCAGCTCGTGGGCGCCCTCGCAGCCACACGAGGGCAGGGCATCGGAAGCCAGACGGCCACCGTCGAGCACCAGGCCGAGCTGTTCGAGGGAGCCGGGCTCGGCGGGCTGTTGGTCCACGGCGAGCAGCCGGAGCGGCGGTGGCGGGAGTGCGAGGCCCAGGGCGCCGGCGACCCGTTCGGCGGCGTGCTGCACCGACTCCCCGGGCCTGAGCAGGACCCCGGGCGGCCCCGCCTCGTCACCCCGCGCGACCTGGAGGACTCGCGGCCACAACTGTTCCTCCTCGCGTGGGTTGGAGGTGTCGGCGGGACACCAGACGAGCAGGTGCACCCACGTCTGCCTGGGCGTCAGAAGCGCGTCGATCACACCGCACCGCCCGGATGCCGTGGGGGAGCGTGACGCTCCCTGACGTGCTGGTCGAGTTCGGTACTCGCCTGCACGTACGCGTCGTCGTCACGGCGAGCGCGGGCGCGCTGTCGGCGCACCATGAGTTCGCGGCAGACCTGGCAACGGGACGCGTTGCGCGGGCGCCAGTCACGGGGACGGATCACGGGGTCACCTCCGGGGCCTGGGACGCCGCCTGCGCGCGCTGGGGGGCCGCCTCCACGCGGCGAAGCGCTGCCCCGGCGCGGTGGAGCGGGCAGCGGCACGGGGGCCAGGCGGCGGTGGCGGCGTACGCGAAGTCCTCTCGGAAGACGGCGTCGGAGTCGACGGTGACGACGGACGGCGGACCGTCGGGGGCGGACCCCTCCCCGACGCGCGCTCGGTAGACCCGCAAGGTCATCTTGTGTTCCAAGGTCGATTTCCCTGTAGAGCTGGCGATCACCGGTTGTGATCGATTGCCTACAAGCGTTGCCCCTGCGGGGCTAAGATTCCAGGTCAGACGCCATTCCAACCCGCTTAAGAAAACGGGAAGTTGCGCATGAGCGAGGGGAACCCCGTCCGGCCAAAGGGTGCCGCCGCGTACTTCGGTGACGAGGTGCGAGCGTTGCGCGAGTCCCTGGCTATGTCGCAGGAGAGGTTCGCGGACGAGTTGCACTTCGGGCAGAGCCAGGTGTCGAAGGTGGAGAACGGTACGGTGCTCGCGTCGGAGGCGTTCGCCCGAGCGATAGACGTACTTGCCGGAACGCCGGGGGTGTACCTGCGCCTCCGAACCAAGCTGGCCAAGCGCAGCGGCCATCCAGACTGGTTCGCACCGTACGTTGTGCTTGAGCAACAGGCCACCATGATCCGGATGTTCAATCCGCTGCTGCTGCCGGGACTGGTTCAGACTCGGGCTTACGCCTCGGAGGTTCTCCGTGGAGGTCGCCCGGTGGATCTAGAGGCGCTGGTCGCTGCGCGATTGGAACGGCAGGCCATTCTCACCCGTGAGGAATGGCCCGTGCGCCTGTGGTTGGTGATCAACGAGGCCGTACTGCGGGCGCAGGTGGGTGATGCTCAGACCATGCGCGAGCAGTTGCTTCGCGTACGGGATCTGGCCGAGACTCCGCGGCACCGCGTCCAGGTGGTTCCGGCGGGACGGCTCAACACCGTGGCGGCAAGCTCGTTCGGCTTGTTGTCGTTCAGGGAAGGGCCGGACGTCGCGCACGTAGATGGGTTTCCCCGGGGGTACGTACTCGCGGAATCGAACGACGTCGAGGTGGCCTCGGACGCGTACGATCTGATCAGGGCTTTGGCCCTACCGCCCGGCGATACAGCAGAGTTGATCGACCAGATCCTGAAGGGCTACGACCAATGACCGAGAAGTGGATCAAGTCCAGCTACAGCGCATCGAACGGCGGCGAATGCATCGAGTGGGCCCCCGCTCACGCGACCACGACTGGCGTCATCCCCGTACGCGACAGCAAGGACCCACAGGGCCCGGCTCTGACCTTCGAGCCGTCGGCGTGGAGCGCGTTCGTGGCAGGCGTGAGGGCGGGCGACTTCGGCGCGTAGTCCGTGATGCGCTCGCTGCCGATCGACATGGAGTCCCCGACCGGATGGAGGGGGCTCCACTGCGTCCTATGGCCCACGTGACCCTCTATGTGTTGCCGTACAAGGCGGGTGCCGCTCCCTCCCATCTGCCGTTAACGCTGCTTGCGTTGGACGGTAAACCGCAAGTCGTGTACGCCGAGACACCCACCCATGGTGGGCAGGTGGACGAGGCACCGGACGTGGTGGCTTCCCCGGTCGGCAATTTCGACCCACTACGGATGGCGGCGCTCCCCGAAGCGGAGTCGCTGGAGCTGATGCGCAAGATCAGGGAGGACCACGGCAGATGAACGGCACCGGCCCGGTATGGGTCAAGAGCACGTACAGCGCGGGCGAGGGGCAATGCATCGAGTGGGCCCCTACTCATGCGACCTCAACTGGCATCGTTCCCGTCCGGGACTCGAAGGACCCCAGCGGTCCGACCCTGGCCTTCGAACCTGCCGCGTGGAACGCCTTCGTGGCAGGCGTGAAGGCGGGCGACTTCGGCGCGTAACCCGTTACCCGCCGACACCCGAAGAACCCCCAACCAGACGGTTGGGGGTTCTTCCATTACCAGGCCGGTGGAATGGGCTGCACGCCGTACGAGGTTGGCTGCTCGCTGAGACCGCCCCGGCCCTCGGGCTGCTGCGGGGCCCGTTCCCAACCGCCGGTCCTACGGTCTCGTCAGGGCGTGAGGGTCTTGGTCAGGACGACCGGGTAGCCGATGCGTCCGGTGCCGTCCGAGGGCGGGCGGTGTCCCAGCACGTCGATGGTCTTTCCGGAGGCCAGTACGTCAAAGCTGTTCAGCGGCGGCGCGGCGGCGTCGGCCAGGCCGAGCGAGGTCCAGCGGGTGCCCGTGGCGTTGCCCTGCAGCGCGTCGGTCCGCTCCTCGTCCTCGACGACCACGAACACCGGCGCGTCCCCGTTGACGGTGACCGCGGTCACCGGCGCTGTGCCGGTCGGCAGCGGCTTGCGGGTCCAGGTGCCGTGCGCGTACCGGAGGGCGAAACCGCTCAGGGTGCCGTCCGCCGCCTCGGTCGTACCGCCGGCCCACACCACGCCGCCCGGGCCGGGCGCGAGCGCGTCGAACTGGGCCTGTACGTCGCCGAGGTCCGGCACCCGCACCTCGCGCCAGCTCTTGCCGTCGAAGTGCAGGAGGAGCGGCCGGGTGCCCGCGTCGCCGTACACCGAGCCCGCCGCCCACACGTCGTTGGCGGCCAGCGCGGTCACCGTGACCAGGTGCCAGCCGTCCCGGTCACCGCCGATGGCGGGCAGCTTCGACGTGGTCCAGCGGGTGCCGTTCCAGTGGCTGAGCAGGCCCACGTTCCTGCTGTCGTTCGAGTCGCTGGTGGGAACCTGTGCCCAGCCCGCCGCCCAGGCGTCGGTCGCGGTGCGCGCGTCGACGGCCAGGAAGCCCGCACCGATCGTGTCCTTCGGCACCGGGGCCACCGAGTTCTTCCAGGCCCGGCCGTTCCAGCTCTGGTTGACCACGCCGCCGGACGGCTCGTGGTAGTCGCCGACCAGCACCGCACTGCGGCTGGACGAGGCGTCCACGTCGTTCCACCGCTCGTTGTACCCGTTCGGCCCGGGTATGGTCGCCCGCTCCTTCCACCCGGTGCCCTTGCGGTCGTCGCGCTCCCACAGCGTGGGTACGAACGCGAAGTTGTCCCCGTACCAGTCGAAGCGCATCCCTGACGCCCACGTGACGTGCGCGTCCACGCGCGTCAGGCGGATGCCCGTGGCATCCGGTTCGGCCATCGTCCTCTCCTGCCAGCCGGCGACGCTCGACGCCGGGCCGGCGGACGGGTGGGCGGGGGCGGCGTGCGGGGTTCCGGCGGGGCGGCCGGCGCGCCCGGGTTCGAACGCGTGGTGGCCGGTCGCGGTGCGGCTGATCGGGCCGGCGCCGAGCATGGCCGACGGGTGGGCAAGCCCTTCCTGGGCCGCCGTCCGACCCTCGGCCGGGTCCCCGCTCGGGGAGGCCGCGAGCGCTGGCGCCGTGGTGGCCGTGACTGCTGTGACGGCCAGGGCCGCGCTGACGACCAGACCGGCCCGCAATCGGCCGGCAGCACCAGAATCCGTGCTGAGCAAACTCACCGTACGTCCTCTCGACGTGCATCTCGCCCGGGCCGCCCGCCACACCGCACACGACGCGACCCGGTTGAAGAGGGGCCCGGTGGCCCCTCACTCCTTACCATGGCTACGCAGCGGTCGGAGTTCCCGATTCCGCCGTCCGATCTCCACCAAATGCGGTAGCACATCGTCCAGTTGTGGTGGTCAGGTGGGGGTGGCCACTACGCCTGAGAGTGGCGAGGGTTGCTGAGTGACGACGCGATCACCGTGCCCGGCCGTTCGGCCATGCCGCGGGCGGGCTTCCGGGGCGCTGTCGTGGCGGGCCTGCGTGCCGCCTGTCGGGGTTGCCGGGGGTGACCTGGGCCGGGGTGGGTCAGATCGGCAGGTCCCACCCGGGGCCGGCTTCGGTGCCGAGCCACACCCGCTGGCCGACGGGCGAGATCGTGATGCCGAACTCCTCCTGGTGCGGTTCGCCGGCGGCCTGCCATTGTCGTACGGCCCGCTCGACCTGGTCCCACAGGCGAACGGGGCCGCGCTGCACGACGGTCCAGCCGCCACCGGGGCTGGGGGCCGTCCGAGCCTGTGAGCCGGTGGACACGTCCCAGAGGATCTGTTCCGAGCCCGTCCCCAGGCGTTCGGCGGACGGTGCCGCGAGCTGTGCGACCCAACCACCGGTCCAGTCATCGAGCTTCGTCGGGTCGATCTCGCTCGGGCGCTCGTCTCCGGGCAGCAGCGCCAGCGCCGGTCGGGGCGGGCGATCGTGCGGCCGGGCGATCATGAAGCTGGTGTAGCCGGGCAGGAACCGACCGGTCGCCTCCCCGGGGCCGGTCACATCCAGCGAGACGAGGGCGTTGGCGAGACTCCAACCAGAGAGAGTGACGAGGATCTTCCCGCTCGGCCGGACCTGGTGCAGCCACGGCAGCGGGACGTACCGGACCGAACACGTGGCGATCAGCCGGTCGTACGGGCCTCCGTCCGGATCGCCGCGCAGCCCGTCACCGATGACCAGCCGTGGCGCGAAGCCGGCCGCTTCGAGCGCCACAGCGGCGGCACCGCCGACCACAGGGTCGTATTCGATGCTGGTGATACTGGTGTCCCCGAGGCGGTGCGCACCGAGGGCGGTCGAGTATCCGGTGCCGGTGCCGATCTCCAACACCCGGTGACCGGCTTCGACGCCGAGCTGTTGCCACATGCGCAGCACCAGCGAGGGCAGGGTGGACGAGGAGGAGGGGGAACCGATCGCGGTCCCCTCCGCCACGTCGACGGGTCGGGTTTGCCCGTCCAGTTGGGTGATCAGCGTCTCGTCGGAGTAGATCCCCTCCAGCCACCCGGGATCGCCCTCGCGGACAGGTCGATAGCTGGTCGGTACGGTGCCCGGCACCGGCCTGAAGTAGGCCCCCGCGAACAACTCACGCGGCACCGCGCTGACGGCGCTCCGCCACTCGGGGTCCGTGAGGGCGCCCGTCTCGGTGAGGCTTTCCGCCAACGTCTCGCGGAGCTGCGTCGAAGTGCTCACGTACCGGGGCCTTTCGCTAGCTGCTCGGTGATGGCGTGGGCGATGGCTTTGGTGGTACCCGCCGGCTGCCCTGCCCGTTGGCCGTTCGGGTTGCATTCCAGGAAGTACCAGACACCCTCGGCGGTCACGGCGAAGTCGAACGCACCGTAGACCAGACCGAATTCGGCAAGGTACGCGACGGCGGCATGGGCGATGGGCTCAGGCACGTCGATCGATGTGCACGTCATGAGGTCCTGGCGGCGGCGCCAGTCGATATCGGGGCTGTCGATCCGGACCGCGAACAGTTGGCCACCGACGGCGGTCACGCGCGCGTCGAACTCCTTGCTCACCGTGGCCTGGAATACGTGTGGGCAGACGGCTACGGCGTCAGTGATGTCGTTGGCGCCCACCTCGCGCACCCACACGCTGTGCGGCTGACCGTCCACGCGGTAGGTCGTGTTCCACAGGGGCTTGTAGACGACGCCGCCCGGTTGGTGGGCAGCGAACGTCCTCGCCTCGTCCGGATCGTTCGTGATGACCGTGCTGGGCACCGGGAACCCGCAGCGTTGTGCGGTCGAGAGCTGTGCGGGCTTGGACTCTGCGGCTCGGTTGTGCCAGGGGTGATTCATGTAGTGCGCCGCTGGCAACGACGCGATGATGCCGCCCGCGCCCCACAGCGTTTGTTCTGCGGCGAACCGGCGATCCTGGTCGCTCAGCCCCGGCGGGCCCAGGTAGGGCGACGGCCTCCGCACCCAGACGGAGTGAACGCGCGTGGTGTCGATCTCCCGACTCGCTGTGCGGAGAGTGCCCTGCTGGCCGTCCGCGTGGTACGTGGCGGTCAGCGAGGCACCTGCGTGGAGGTCGGTGCCGGGGTCGAGACGGACCACGGGGACCCGACGGTCGGCGAGGAGCCGTAGCACCAGGTCCGCTGTCACGTCGTAAGGGTTGGTCAGCACCAGCACCGAACCGCTCTCCTGCATCAGTCGGAACTCTGGTCCTGGTCGTATGACTCGGTGCTGTCGGCGTCGGTCGCAGCACCCGGGCCGGCTCCGTCCCCGGGGGCGGTCGTGGTGGGTGTCAGGCCGCTCGTGCTGGTGCCATGGCTACCCAACTCGACCGTTCGCCCGTGCTCGTCGACGATGACGGCGATCTGCGTTTCGGGATCGATCACAGGTGTGTACTGCGGAACCGAGGTAGTCGCCGCGTACGGACCCATGCGTTGCGTGCCCCATGGCGGGGGCGTCTGCGTCATCGGTGGTGTACCTCCGTCTCCTCGTGACTCGGCGAGGCCAACTTGTCGGCGTGCACGCTGTGTTGTCAATCACACCTGCGACTGAATCACCTCGGCCAGAGGTGAACCGGCCGAGGTCCGTGCGCCCGGCCCGGAGCATCGAAAGTGGACCGTTGACGGAGACGGAGGGCCGCTCAGGAGTGAGGCCCAACCCGCCCCCTCACCCCTCCACACCATGAGCCTTCGCCACACCCCCACCCCGCAACGCCGGATCGAGGATCACCGCCTCGCCCCGCGCGGTCGTCGGGTCCTCCGGGAAGTGGCAGGCCGTGAGGTGGCCGGGGCCGTTGCCCGGGATGGGGGCCAGGGGTGGTTCCTCGCTCGCGCAGCGGTCGCGCGCCTTCCAGCAGCGGGTGCGGAAGCGGCAGCCCGATGGCGGGCGGATGGGTGAGGGGACGTCGCCGGCGAGACGGATGCGCCCGGGGCCGGGAGCCGGGCCACCGCCCGCCCCCTCGCCCGCCCCCGCGTAACCCGCGTCCACGTGGCTCGCGCCCGCCCCCTCCGCGAGGAACTCCGTCGCGTCCGGGACCGCCGACAGCAGGGCGTGGGTGTACGGGTGGCGGGGGCGGACGTAGATGGACTCGCGGTCGCCCACCTCGACGATCTTGCCGAGGTACATCACCGCCACCCGTTGCGAGAAGTGCCGGACCACCGCCAGGTCGTGGGCGATGAAGACGAAGGCGATGCCGAGTTCGGCGCGCAGGCGCTGGAGCAGGTTGATGACCTGGGCCTGGATGGATACGTCGAGGGCGGAGACGGGTTCGTCGGCGACGATGAGGCGGGGGTCCAGGGCCAGCGCGCGGGCCACGCCGATGCGTTGGCGTTGGCCGCCGGAGAACTCGTGCGGGAAGCGGTTGTAGTGCTCGGGGCTCAGGCCCACCGTCTCCAGGAGTTCGCGCACCCGGGCCTCCCGGCCGCCGGGTGGGCGGATGCGGTTGATCTCCATCGGGCCGGAGATGATCGCGCCGACCGTCTGGCGTGGGTTGAGGGACGAGTACGGGTCCTGGAAGATCATCTGAATCTCGGAGCGGATCGGGGCCAGGGCCTTGCGGTCGGCGTGCGTGATGTCCTGGCCTCGGTAGCTGATCCGGCCGGCGGTCGGCTCCAGGAGGCGGGTCAGCAGCCGGCCGGTGGTGGACTTGCCGCACCCCGACTCGCCGACCAGGCCGAAGCTCTCGCCCGCGTGCACCGCCAGGTCGATGCCGTCCACCGCCTGCACGGCGCCGACCTTCCGTTGGAACGGGAAGCCGCCCATGATCGGGAAGTGCTTGGTCAGCCGCTCGGCCACGAGCAGCGGCTCACCGGGCGGGGGCCCGTTCCCCGCGCTCTGCTCCACGGTCCGGCCCGTGGCCGCGTCCCGCGTCATCGGTCCCCTCCCTGGCTCGGGCCGCCACCCGGCTCCTTGTTGGCCGGGCCGCCGCCGGCCGGATCGTCCGCAGGCGCCGGGCCGTTCGCAGGCGCCGGGCCGTCCGCAGGCGCCGGACCGTTGTCCGTACGTGTCGCCCCCGCCGGGCCGGCGCCCGCGGCCCCGCCGCCACCCCGCCGGACGGCGCCCCCACGCTCCGCGCCCAGGTGGCACGCGGCCCCCCGCCCCGCCGGCAGGGCCGGGCGCTCCGTCGCGCAGCGGTCGCCGCCCACCACGGCGGTGTACCCGCAGCGTGGGTGGAAGGGGCAGCCGGAGGGTGGGGCGAGCAGGCTGGGTGGGGCGCCGGGGATGGGGGTCAGTGGGGTGTCCACGGCGCCGGCCAGGGTGGGCATGGAGTCCAACAGGCCCCAGGTGTACGGATGTTGGGGCGCGGACAGGACCTCGCGTACGGTTCCGCGCTCCACCGCGCGGCCCGCGTACATCACCAGCAGGTCGTCGGCCGCGTTGGCCACCACGCCCAGGTCGTGGGTGATCAGGATGATCGCCGAGCCGAACTCCTGCTGGAGGTCGCCGAGCAGGTCGAGAATCTGGGCCTGCACGGTGACGTCGAGGGCGGTGGTCGGCTCGTCGGCGATCAGGAGGTCGGGGTCGCAGATCAGGGCCATGGCGATCATCGCGCGCTGGCGCATGCCGCCGGAGAACTGGTGCGGGTAGTCGTCCACGCGCCGCCGCGCGTGCGGGATGCCGACCTTGGCCAGCATCTCGATGGCGCGCTGCCGCGCCGCCCGCTTGGAGGCGCCGGTGTGCTTGCGGTACGGCTCGGCGATCTGCCGGCCGACCGTGTAGTACGGGGAGAGCGCGGTCAGCGGGTCCTGGAAGATCATCGCCATCTTGTTGCCGCGCAGGCGTTCCAGCGCGCGTTCGCCGGCGCCGGTCAACTCCTGGCCGTCCAACAGGATCTGGCCCTCCACGGTGGTGGTGCGCGGGTCGTGCAGGCCGAGCACGGTGAGGTTGGTGACGGACTTGCCCGAGCCGGACTCGCCGACGATGCCGAGCGTGCGGCCCCGCTCCAGGTCGAAGGAGAGCCCGTCCACGGCCCTGACGGTGCCGTCCTCGGTGGCGAAGCGCACCCGGAGGTCGCGCACGGACAGGTAGCCGCCGGTCGCGCCCGGCGCGGGCGCCGGCGCGCCGTGGGTGGCGGTGGTCATCTGCTCAGCCCTCCTAGGCGAGGCGCACGCGCGGGTCGATGACGGCGTACAGGGCGTCCACGACGATGGTGAACACGACGATCGCCGCCGAACTGATCAGCATCACGCCCATCAGCATGGGCAGGTCCGTGAGGCGCACCGAGTCCACGGCCAGCCGGCCGACGCCGTGCAGCGTGAACGTGTACTCGGTGATCATGGCGCCGCCGAGCAGCGAGCCCAGGTCCATGCCGAAGATGGTCACGATGGGCGCGATCGCCCCGCGCCAGGCGTACCGGAAGAAGACCGTGCGACCGGACAGGCCCTTGGCGCGGGCGGTGCGCACGTGGTCCTCGTGTAACTGCTCGACCAACTGCGAGCGGGTCATCCGGCTGTAGTTGGCCATGAAGATCAGCGAAAGGACCAGCCAGGGCAGCAGCATGCCGCTGAACCACCTGGCGGGGTTCTCGGTGATCGGGTGGTACGCCGGCTGCTCCATGATCGACAGCCCGCTGACGAACCAGGCCAGGCACAGCACCCCCACGAAGTAGACCTGGAGGGACTGGCCGAGCAGCGAGAGCGAGCTGAAGAGCTTGTCGATCCAGGTGCCGCGCCGCCACGCGGCGATCATCCCGAGCCCCACGCCCACCGCCAGGAAGACCACGGCCGCACCGAGCGCCAGCGAGAGCGTGGTGGGGAAGCGGTCCACGATGGTGGGCCACACCGGCTCCTGGTTGACGAAGGAGTAGCCGAAGCACGGCGCGTCGCAGTGTCCGACGGGGAAGTCCCGGCCCGCGACGATGCCGACCATGAACTCCCCGTACTGGACGGGGATCGGCTTGTCGAGGCCGAGGTTCTCGTTGATGAGGGCGAGGGACGCCGGGTCGCAGTTCTTCCCGCAGGCCAGCCTGGCGGGGTCGGCGGGCAGCGCGAAGAAGAGGAAGAACGTGATCGCGCTGATCAGGACGAGGATCACGACCGCGCCGAGGGAGCGGCGGATGAGGAATCTCAGCATGGCATCGCGGGTCTCCGGGTCGGGGGCGCGGGCCCCGGGCGGGCGCGGTCACTACACGGTCGCGTTCCCCGCTCGCGGTGGACGGCCGGCACGGCGCGCGAGTGCGGCCGTCGCCCGCGAGCGGGGACCGTCACCTCACGAACACGGCCGTCGGGTCGACCGCGCCGTACGGCTCGTGGAACTTGACCCCGCCGATGCCCGAACCCCACAGCGTGAAGAGCCGGTTGTAGAAGACCGGGACCTGCGGGATCTCCTCGGTCAGCACGCGTTCGGCCAGCTTGACCCATTCGGGGGCGGCCTTGTCCAGGTCCTCGATCCGCTCGATCCGCTCGATCTCCTTGTTGATCGTGGGGGAGTTGAGGTGGGAGTAGTTGGGCGAGCTGTCGTGGACGTTCTTGCCGCTGTAGACCGGCGGGACGACCGTCGAGCCCGACGGCCAGTCGGCGCTCCACGAGGAGCGGTACAGGTCGTAGGTGTTGTTCACCTTGCCGATCTGCGTGTAGTACGTGCCACGGTCCAGCTCCTTCTTCTCCACCGTGAAGCCGGCCGCCTCCAGGGCCCGTACCACGACCACCGACGCGTCCTGCGCGGGCTTGTCGTTGCCGTACGCGTAGACGATGCGGTAGCCCTCCTTGCCCGCCTCCTTCAGCAACTCCTTCGCCTTCTTGATGTTGCCGCCGGGGTACTTCCGCTTCTGGAACGGGTCGAAGTCGCGGTTGTGGCCCTTGAGGGTGGGCCCGACCAGCGAGCCGGCGATCTCACCGGCCTTGGGCCCGCCGTACTGCTGGAGGTACTGGCCGTTCGGGAAGGCCCAGGCCAGCGCCTCGCGGACCTTCTTGTTCTTAACCCGGCTGGTGTTGATGCTGACGACGTCCACGTACGGCTGGGTGCGGGTCAGCGAGCGCGCCATCGCCTCCTTGTCCTTGAGCACGGTGGAGATCTGCGCCGGGTCCACCGCGTTGTTCCAGGTCATGGCCCGCTTGTCGGCGCCCTGGTCGGCGAGGAGGCGGCGCGTGGAGTCCATCCACTGGTGGCCGAAGGACACCTCGAAGCGGTCCACGTACTGGTGCCGGATCGGGTCGGTCTTCGGGTCCCAGTGCTCGTTGCGTACGAACGTGATGCCCTTGCCCGGCTTGAAGTCGGCGACCTTGTACGGGCCCGAGGCGACCGGCGCCTTGTTGTACCCCTCCTTCTTGTCCTTGCCCGGCGGCACCGCGCCGATGTTCGGCATGGCCACCGCGAACGGCACCTCGGCGCGCGGCTGGTCGAAGTGGAAGACGATGGTCTTGTCGTCCGGCGTGTCGAGCACCGACGCCGGCAGGTGGTCCCCGCCGTACGGGCCGTCCGGCAGTGCTTTGCGGAAGGTCTGTCCCTCGCCCGAGAGCCACTGCTGGAGGTAGAGGGGCCCGTTGGTCTGGTACTTCGCGTACAGCCGCTCGATGGAGTGCCGCACGTCCCGCGAGGTGATGGGCGTGCCGTCCTCGAACTTCAGCCCGTCCTTGAGCGTGTACGTCCAGGTCCGGCCGCCGTCCGACGACCTGCCGATGTCGGTCGCGAGGTCGCCGACCAGCTTCGTCTTCCCCGTCTTGTCGTCCACCTGGTAGTTGGTCAGCGTCCGGTTGTAGACGGTCTGCATGATCAACTCGTCGGTGACGTAGATCTGCCCGGGGTCCAGGTACTCGTACGCGTCACGTTGCAGGACCCGTACCGTGCCGCCCTTCTTCGCGCCGGGCACCTCCTTCGCGGGGCCGGTGGAGTCGGCCGCGCTGCCCAGGGTGATGCCGTGGGCCTCCATCGTCGGCTCCGTCGAGCGGTCGCTGCCGGACCCGCCGCCCTCGCTGCACGCCGTGAGCACCAGGGCCCCGGCGGCCAGCGCGATCGCGCAGGTTCTGACTTTCGATGTGCGGTTGACCGTCATGGCTGTGCATACACCTGCCTCGTCGGACGAACACTGCTGCGCACTGTCTGCCTGGTGTTGCCTGGTGTTGTCTGGTGTCGCCGGTCACTGTCGGACGCTGGCCGGCACCGCCGGGCTACGGGGCCGAGTGGGCCGGTCCGCGGCTTCCTCGGCGTCGCTCCGGCGGCCGGCTCATCGGGTGGTCTTCGGGTCCATGGCGTCCCGGACGGAGTCCCCGAGCAGGTTGAAGGCCACGACGAAGACCACCATCGCGACGCCGGGGAAGAACATGTAGGTGATGTCGCCCTCGTAGAACTCGGCCCCCTTGGCGAACATCCGGCCCCAGTCCGGGGTCGGTTCCACGACCCCGACGCCGAGGAAGGAGAGGCCGGCCTCGGCGGTCACGAACATGGGGAGCATCAGCGTGGACTGCACGAGGATCGGCGTGCCCAGATTGGGCAACAGCTCCCTGCGGATGATCCGCCACGGGGACGCCCCGGTCACCCGGGCCGCCTCGATGAACTCCCGCTCCCGCAGCGAGAGCACCTGCCCGCGCAGCAGTCGGGCCAACTGCATCCAGCCGAGCAGCCACAACACCAGGACCAGCGCGGTCACCCGTAAATAGGTGGGCGTTTCCTTCTCCGGGCTCACGAAAAGCGCAGTGACCACCGGCATGAAGGCCACGAAGAACAACTGCTGCGGAAAGGAGAGCAGCAGATCGATGAGCCGGCCCAGGAAGTAGTCGGTGCGCCCGCCGAGATATCCGGCGGCCACTCCGATGACGATGCCGGTGATCGTGGAGAGCACGGTGGCGGCGAGACCGATGAGCAACGAGGTGCGAATGCCGTAGACGAGCTGCATCAGCACGTCGCGGCCGAGTTTCGGTTCAATTCCGAACCAGAACTCGCCATCGATCCCGCCGTTGGGTTTCATCGGATAGCCGCTGACCGGGTCGAGGAGTTCCGGCCGGTCCAGGCCGTAGGTGGTGTACGCGTCCTTTCCGTACAGCCACGAGATCACCGGCGCCAACAGCGCGACGGCGAAGAAGAACAGCACCACCAGGGCGGCGACCACGCCCGCCCGGTCGCGCCGGAAGCGGCGCCACATCAACTGCCGGGGCGAGCGGCCGACCAACTCCCCGGCCACCATCGGCTCGCTCGGACCGCTCTCCTTCGTCACCCGTCCCGGGCCCGGCGGCACGCCGCCGGCGGCGGGTTCGGGCCCCGCAGCAGCGGCCTGGAATGGACTCGTCATCGCGTAGCGCCCCCGCACTTCTCACTGGGTGTGCCGTGCTCGTGGACTCCTCGCGGACGCCACCGCGCGCCGCCGGATGAGCGGGACTGTCGCAATGAATTCCCAGCTCGGTCAAGGGGGCGTGGAACGGATACCGTGCGGGTGCGACCTTCTTGAGCGAAGGTTGTGCAGATTGAGGTGGGCGCGTGCTTGACAGGCCGCACGGAAAGGCGACAGACGCCCCTAAAATCTCTTTAAACCCGTTGATTTTCGGGCCGTTTCGCCGCCAGTACGCGCCATCGCACGCGATCACGGCGAAAAGGGAGCGCATCGCCGCCAGGAGCATACGGTCACGGAAAGCGGGAGATTCCGTGGCCGGCGACGATTTTTCTGACCTCGTCGCAGCCGGCGCACTTGACCGCGCGCACGCTGGGGTAGACCTGTCGTGCCGGGCGGTGCCGCTGCCCGAGCGGGGCAGTCAGGGGGGCGGCCAACGTGAGCGAGCAGCAGACCATCGGGCGTGAGATACGGATCTTCGGCGCGCTGTACTGCGCCGTGTTCGCGGCCATCTCGCTGGCCTGGATCATCCGGGACCTGACCGAGGTCGACGAGGCGTCCACCGTGTGGTGGTACTGGGTCGGGCTGGGAACCTCCCCCTCCAGCGGCGGCCTGGTCACCTCGTCCTACTACGACCTGGTCCTGCTCGTGCTCTACGTGGCGACCGGCCTGATCGTCCAGCGGTCCGCCATCGCCGGCAGCGCCCTGGTCACCGTCGCGGTGACCACTATCGCGCTGCGCCTGCCCAGCCTGTGGAACCTGCACGCCGACTGGATGGACGGCATGCCCGGCGGGACGGCCACCCGGGCCCAACTCACGTGCTGGTCGGCGGTGTTGGTCAGCGCGGCGGTACTGCTGGCGGTCGTCGCCGCGCGCAACACGGCCCGGCAGCGGCCCCCGGCGATCGACCAGCAGCGGTACGGCGCGGCCCCGCCGGCGCGACTCGCCGCGCCCACGCCCGGCGGGGCGGGGGCAGCCTTCGCCTTCCTCGGCGGCATCGGCCTGGTGCTGATCGGCTGGCAGATCTACTACGCCCAGGACCGGGGCTGGGAGGCGTACAAGCGACAGCTCACCGGGGAGCGTTACCTGCTGACGGTCCTCGGCCAGCCCACCGGCTGGGTCGGTTGGTTCGTCGCGCTCCTGGCGGTCGTGGCCGGCGCCCTCGCGCTGCGCCGAGCCCCCTACGTCCGGCCGCTGGGCCTGATCGCCGCCCTCCTGGTCATCGCGTACTCGGTCGGTGACCTGTCGATCATCTTCAAGCTTGAGGTCCTCGACATCATGGACGAGCTGGCCACCAACCAGAAGCTGTACGTGTGGTCGTCCTTCGCGCAGGTCGCCGCCGGCCTGGTGGCCCTCCTCGCGCTGGCCCCGCGCGGACCCGAACACGTCACGGGCCCGCCACCCGGCTGGGGCCCCCAGCCCACACCGGGCTACGGCGGCGACGGCTACGCCACCCCCGACGGCTACGGCCCGGGCCCCTCGCCCCGCGCCTACCCGTCGGGCGGCGGCTACCAGGGCGGCCAGCAGAGCGGCGGCTACCAGGACGGCTATCCGGGCGGCCAGCAGGGCGGCGGCTATCAGGGTGGCTACCCGGGCGGTTACCAGGGCGACCAACAGGGCGGCTACCAGGGCGGTTACGCCGCCCCGCCGCCACCCCCGGCAAGCCCGCCGCCCCCGCCCCCGGCGGGCCCACCACCCGCGAATCCGCCCGGCTCCTGGTAGGCGGGCGGCCCGACTGATCGCGTGGCGGGCGGGGCGGCAGACCGACGGAATCCGGTCGACCCGCCGCCGGCGCTCTTGAGGGCCCGGACCCCTGGGTAACCCTGCGGTGCCGGGTGGCGTCGCCGCCCGCGGGGGCGGTCAGGGGGCGGCCAACATGGGTGAGCGACGGACCATCACACGTGAGGTGCGGATCTTCGGGGCGCTGTACTGCGCGCTCTTCGCGACCATCTCGCTGGCCTGGATCATCCGCGACCTGAACAACGTCGTCGACGGCGCCGACCTGTGGTGGGTGTGGGTCCACGTGCCCTACCCGGCAGACGCGAACGGCGTCGTCGCCTCGTCCTACTACGACCTGGTCCTGCTTGTTCTCTACGTCGCGACCGGCCTGATCGTCAGGCGCTCCCCGGTCGCGGGCAGTGCCCTGGTCGCCGTAGCGGTGGTCACCATCGCGCTGCGGCTGCCCAGCCTGTGGAATCTGCACGGCGACTGGATGGACGGCCTGCTGCCCAGCGGCACGGCGACCCGCGCGCAACTCACCTGCTGGTCAGCCGTGTTGGCCAGCGTGGCGCTGCTGGCGGCGGTCGCCCGATCGCGTGACGCGGGCCGGCAGACGTCGCCGGCGGTCGCGCAGGGGTATGGTGCGGCTCCGCCGACGCGGCTCGCCGGGTCCACGCAGGGCGGGGCGAGAACGGTGTTCGTCGCCCTGGGCGGCATCGGTCTGGTGTTGATCGCCTGGCAGATCTACTTCGTCCAGGAACTGGACGGGGATAGCTACCAGCGCATATTCACCGGCGAGCGGTCCATCACCTCGGTCCTCGGCCAGCCCTACGCCTGGCTCGCCTGGACCGTGGCGTTCCTCGCGCTCGTGGCGGGCGCCCTCGCCCCGGGGCGCGATCCTCACTCCCGGCCGCTCGGCCTCGTCGCCGCCTTCCTGGTCACCGCCCACGGGACCAGTGGCGTGTCGCACGACCTCAAGCTCAGCTTCTTCGACCATCTGGACGACATGTCCGCCAGCAGGGAGTTGTTCACGTACACGTGCTTCGTGGAACTCCTCGCCGGCCTGGTGGCACTCCTCGCGCTGGCCTCGCCCGGCCCCGGCCCTGTCCCTGGGGCGGCGGCCGGCTGGGGGCCGCCGCCGATGCCGGCCCACCGCCCGGGTCACCCGCCGGGACCTGCCGAAGCGGGTGGCAACCCGGCCGCTGGCCACGGCGCCCCGCCCCTTCCCGCACGTCCGCCGCGCCCGGTGGGCCCGCCGCTCCCCGCGAGCCCACCGCGTCCACTGCGCCCACCGCGTCCACCGCGCCCGCTGAGTCCGCCACCGCCAATGAGCCCCCCGCCCTCGGCGGGAGCGCCACCCCCACACCCGCCCGGCCGTGGCCGGGCGCACCCGCGGCAGGCGGGCGGGCGCCGCCCGAGCGGAAACTCGGGCGGCGCGTCAGGCGGCTAGGCCGCGCCGTCCGCCGCGCCGCCCGCCGCGTCGGCTTCGCCGCCGGGCAGCCCCAGCGAGCGGCGCAGGAAGTCCACCTGGAGCAGCAGCAGGTTCTCCGCCACCTGTTCCTGCGGCGTCATGTGGGTGACCCCGGACAGCGGCACCACCTCGTGCGGGCGGCCGGCCGCGAGCAGGGCGGAGGACAGTCGCAGCGTGTGGGCCACCACCACGTTGTCGTCCGCGAGGCCGTGGATGATCATCATCGGGCGGGCCGGCTCCGCCGCCTGGGCCAGGCCCTCGTCGGTGACCAGCGAGTTGCGCGCGTACACCGCGGGCTGCTCGTCCGGGTGGCCCAGGTAGCGCTCCGTGTAGTGCGTGTCGTACAGCCGCTGGTCGGTGACCGGAGCGCCGACGATCGCCGCGTGGAAGACGTCCGGGCGGCGCAGCCCGGCCAGGCCGGCGAGCAGTCCGCCGTACGACCAGCCACGGATGGCGACCCGCCCGAGGTCGAGCGGGAAGCGGTCGGCGAGCCCGTGCAGCGCGTCCACCTGGTCCTGCAACGTCACCGCCGCCACCTCGTGCCGGATCGCCTTCTCCCAGCCGGGGGAGCGGCCCGGGGTGCCCCGGCCGTCCGCCACGATCACCGCGAAGCCCTGGTCGGCGAACCACTGCGAGGTCAGGTACGCGTTGTGCGCCGCGAGCACCCGCTGCCCGTGCGGCCCGCCGTACGGGTCCATCAGGACCGGCAGCGGACCGTCCCCGGTCGCGTACCCGGTGGGCAGCAGCACGGCGCAGGGGATGTTCCGCTCGCCGGCGAAGACCAGGCGCGGCGCGGCGGTCAGCACCGGGCGCTCCGCGTGGCTGGCGATCTCGGTCAGGCGCTCCCAGTCGGCCGGCGCCCGCTCGTCGTCGACCCGTACGACCGCGACCCGCACGCCCGGTTCGGCCAGCCCCAGCGAGGGCAGCACCAGCACGTCGCCGCCGCGCACCGCGGAGGTCACGGCGGGGTCGGGGGAGAGCGCGATCGGCTCGCAGCCGCCGGGCACGTTGGGCCGCGGGCCGGCGCCGCCGGGCCCGTCGCCGCCGGCGCGGAACCAGGCGCGGTAGACGCCGATCTCGCCGGGCACCCGCGGCAGGCCGGCGCCCTCGCCGGGCGCGGCGGAGAACAGCACGTCCCGTTCGCCGATCGCCAGCACCGCCCTCACGTGCAGGGAGTCCGAGGTGAGCCGCTGGTCACCGACCATCAGCACGCGCGCGCCGGCCTCGTCGGCGATCCGGACCAACTGCCCGTCCGGGGTCCAGGCGGGCACCCCGGGGAAGAGGTCGAGCCACGCGTCGTCCTCGTCCGCGTGCACGGTGCGCGTCTCGCCGGTGGCGGTGTCGACCGTCAGGTAGCGCTGGGTGCGCTGGTCGCGCGCCTGCACCAGGAGCAGCGGCGGGCCGTCGGCCGACCAGTGCACCCGGGCCAGGTACGGGAACCGCCCGTGGTCCCAGGTCACCTCCGTGCGCGTGCCGTCCAGGCCGATCAGGGCGAGCGTCACGACGGCGTTGGGCGTGCCGGCCGCCGGGTAGGCCACCTCGGTCGGCTCCCGGTCCGGGTTGGCCGGGTCGGCGATCCACCAGCGCCGCACGGGGGACTCGTCCACCCGCGCGACCAGCAGCGCGTCGCTGTTCGGCGACCACCAGAAGCCGCGCGAGCGGTCCATCTCCTCGGCCGCGACGAACTCCGCGAGGCCGTACGTGACGTCCCGGCCCTCCGGCTCGGCCAGCGCCCGGTCGGCCTCGCCGTCGCTGCCGACGACGTACAGCGTGCCGCCCGCCGCGTAGGCCACGTGCCGCCCGTCGGGGGACGGACGCGGGTCCACCACCGGCCCGTGCCCGGCGGCCGGCGACAACTCCCGCGTGGTGCCCGCGCGCAACTCGGCGACGAAGAGCCGGCCCGACAGGGCGAAGGCCGCCAACTCGACGGCCCCGTCGGTCGCGTAGCCGACGACGCCCGCCGCGCCCTCGCGGCTGCGCTCGCGCCGCGCCCGCTCCTCGGCCGACAGCTCCTCGCCGGCGCCGCCGAGCAGCGCGGCCGGATCGGCGGCCGGGTACTCCCGCCCCTGCGCCACGTCCAGCACCCACAGCAGGTTCGCCCGGTCGGTGCCGTGCCGCGAGCGCAGGAAGACGACGCGTGCGCCGTCCGGCGACACGCTGAACGCGCGCGGCGCCCCGAGGGTGAAGCGCTGCGTCCGCGCGTGCTGTCGAGGAAACGAGAGGTGTCCGGTCATGGGGCCGAGCCTACGGGCCGCCCCCGCGCCGGGGCGGCCCGCGGCCCGGGGTCGCGTCCGCATGCCGGGTGGGCGACGGGGGACGCCCGGCGCGCGCCGGAGTACGCCGGGGTCTCACCCCACCGTGTAGGGGTGCGGGCGGGTCGGACGGGTCGCGGCGCGCCGAGGTGGTGCGATGGGGCGCGCGGACGAGGTGGCGGGCGGCCCAGTGCGGGGGTCGGCCCCGTCCGATGGCTGGACGGAACCGGTGAGGTGGCACATGCGAACAAGCATGCGCCCCTGTCATGCCCCCACACACCGTGATGTGCGGGTCGGTGGAAAGTTATGATCCCGACCGCATGGTGGGTAGGAGTCAAGTTGGTCCGCGGGCCCCGGTGTTGTGGGGACCCGTGGTGCCGGGTGGCCCGCGGCGGCGGCGTTTGCCGTGGGGAGCGTGGAGCGGTGGTGGCGTGGATGAACGGGTGGGGAGCGGGGTAGCTCCTGGTGCGGTGCAGCGCACGGAGCGTAGGAGGGGCGGGCGTTCGCCGGGTCGCGCGCGGGGTTACGCGGGGCGCGGTGGAGGTTCGGCCGCAAGGTCCTTGTCGGGAAACACTAGTGAACGGCGGCCAGTAGTCGTCGACGGATGAATCTGGAGGTGAGCCGCCGTGGTGCTGTCAGTTTCGGCGGTGCTGCTGCTCGGCGTCATCACGGTCCTGCTGGTCAAGAAGAACGGCCTCAAAACGGGACACGCGCTGGTCTGCGTGATGCTGGGCTTCTATCTCGCCGGCTCGTCCATGGCGCCCACGATCGACGAACTCGGCACCAGCGTCGCCGACGTCATCGGCGACATCAGGTTCTAGCCGCGGGTTCCAGCGGATTCTCACCGTCGGGGCCGACCGCCCTCGTACGCGCCCTGAGTACGCGCCCTGACCGGGCCACCGCCCCGCCGGAGCCACCCCGCTCCGGCGGAGCACCGGTCGCCCGGGTCCCACCGTCCCGCGCGGCGTCGCGGTCCGGGTGCCGCTCGGAGGGGGCTCGGCGCTGCCGCGCGCCGTCGCGCGCGCGGGCGCGGGCCGGGGGCGGACATCGGGGCGCGCCCCGGGGGCCGCCGGGGGCCCGTGCCGGGAGGCGGACTCGTAGGCTGTTCCCATGACCGTCCTTCCCGCTCGTCGTCTGCTCCTGGTGCACGCGCACCCGGACGACGAGTCGATCAACAACGGCGCCACGATGGCCGCGTACGCGTCCGCTGGCGTGCACGTGACGCTGGTGACCTGCACCCTCGGCGAGGAGGGCGAGGTGATCCCCGCCGACCTGGCCCACCTCGCCGCCGACCCGGCCTCCGTCGACGCGCGGGACCCCAGACCCGCCAGCGCGCTCGGCACCCACCGGGCGGGCGAGCTGACCGCGGCGATGGCCGCGCTCGGGGTCAGCGACCACCGACTGCTCGGCGGCGCCGGCCGGTACCGCGATTCGGGAATGATGGGCATGCCGCACAACCGGCTCCCCGGAGCGTTCTGGCAGGCCGACACGGACGAGGCGGCGGCCCACCTGGTCGAGGTCGTCCGCGAGGTCAGGCCGCAGGTGCTCGTCACCTACGACCCGCACGGCGGTTACGGCCACCCCGACCACATCAAGGCGCACCGGGTGGCGATGCGCGCCGCGGAGCTGGCCGCGGAGCGCGGGTTCCGCCGCGACCTGGGCGATCCGCACCAGATCGGCAAGATCTACTGGAACTGCGTCCCCCGCTCGGTGGCCGAACTGGGCCTGGCGCGCGCGCACAAGCTGGCCGACACGCCGGGCGGCGCCCCGTTCGCCGGCACCGCCGCGCTGGCCGACCTGCCGGGCGTGGTCGAGGACGACGAGGTGACGACGGTGATCGACGGATCGGCCCACGCGGCGGCCAAGGCGGCGGCGATGCGGGCCCACGCCACGCAGGTCACCGTGCGCGGCGACTTCTTCGCCCTCTCGAACGATCTCGGCCAGCCGCTGTTGACCACGGAGTTCTACCGCCTCGTACAGGGGCGACGCGGCCCGGGCCGCGCCGTCGCGGACGGCGACACCGCGTGGCCGGGCCGCGAGGACGACCTGTTCGCGGGGGTGGCCACGTGAGCGCGGGCGCGGGAGCGAGCGCGGGCAAGGGCGCGAGCATGGCGAAGGGCTCGGCTAAGGGCTCGACTAAGGGTGCGGCCAAGGGCTCGACTGACCCAACTAAGGGGACGGCCAAGGGCCCGGCCAAGGGAACAGCCAAGGGCGGCAGCCCGGCCAGGGGAACGTCTCAGGGGGCGGCCAAGGGGTCGGCGAACGGGGCCGGTGCGGGCGGTGGCGCCGGTCGTACGCCCGCGCGCAGCGCTGCTCGGGCGGGCGCGGGGGCGGGCGCCGGGGGCGGGGCGAGTGGTGGCGGCGCCTGGCTGGCCAAGCCGCTGCGCCCGCTGCGGATCGCGGCGTACGCCCTGCTGGTCGTCGTCGGCGCGGTCGTCGGCATCGCCGGCGCGCTGGTCCAATCGGCTTGGTTCCCGGGCGGGTTGCTGCTGGCCCTGCTCGGTCTCGCGGCGCTTTGCTACGGCGGTCTGTACGCCACCCGGGCGCGCGCCGGCGCGTGGTCGCCCGCCGGTGGTTGGCTGATGGTGGTGCTGTTCCTGACCGCGACCCGGCCCGAGGGTGACTTCGTGTTCGGGTCGGGCGTCGGCTCGTATCTCTTCCTGCTGGGTGGGATGTTCGCGGGTGTGATGTGTGCCACGGTGCCGAAGGTTCCGCAACCGCCGGCCTCGGCGACCCGACTTGGGAAATGACGTCACCTTTTGGGTGTGACGTACAGATGACGCTGGGCGCGCCGCCGCGAACCCGCTGGAGTGGGGAAACGGCGGCCGACAGGTGTCGGTCGGCCGTGCCCAGTATGGTGGTGCGCGCCGCCGAGCCTCCCCTGGCCTACGGCATGGGGAACCCCAGCGCGAGATGGGGGGCGGCGGAGCTAACTGGGAGAACCTGCTTTGAGCCGTGAATCTGACAGTTCGTCCTCCGGGCCCCAGGGGCGCGGCGACGCCGCGTACCCCTCGGGTACCCCGCCGTACGGATCGCGCCAGTATCCGTCGCCGCACCCGACCCAGGAGGCCCCGTACGACAACGCCGACGCGGACGGCCCCCGGCCGCCGCGCGTGCCCGAGGAGCCGAAGACCGAGACGACGCTGACCACCCGCATCCGGATCAACATCCCGGGTTCGCGGCCGATCCCCCCGGTCGTGGTGCGGAAGCCGGTCGGCGACGACGACTCGGCGGGCTCCGGTAGCGGCTCCGCTTCCGGCGCGGCGCGCGAGTCCGATCGCGGTGGGCAGCGCCCGGGCGGCGCGAAGGCCGGCGGATCGGGCGGCGCACGCCCCGGCGGTTCCGCTCCCGGCTCCGGTTCGGCTCCCTCCCCGGCGTCTCCCGGCTCCCCCGCGTCGGCCGTGGGCCCGACCGGCGGCACCGCCTCCGGCTCCGGCTCCCTCGCCGGCCCGGGCGACCCGGCCCCGGGCGAGGGCGAGCGCAAGGCGAGCGAGCGCACCAGCGACTGGTTCGCCCCCAGGAAGCCCAGGAACACGCAGGCCGGGGCCTCGCCCCCGGCGCCGGCCGCGCCGAGCGCCCCGACGCCGGAGACCACCCAGGAGACCACCCAGCCCTTCCCCGCCTTCGGCGCGGACGGCCTGCCGGGCGACGGCGCGTACGACGACGGGTACGCGGGGCACACCGGCCCGAAGGACCCCGCCGGCCAGGGCGGCTACCCGGACCAGGCCGCCTCCGGCGGGCACGCCGACTTCGCGGGGCCCGACCCGTTCGGCGCGGGCGGGCCCGGCCCGGGCGGCGGGCCGCCGTACTACCCGGACTACGCCGACGGCCAGCACGGCGCGGGCCCCGGCGGTCCCGGCGGCGGGCAGGGCGACCCGCTCACCGACCCGCTGCCGGACCCCCTCACCGACCCGCTGCCCGATCCGCTCACCGACCCGCTGGGCACCTTCCCCGGCTCCGAGCCCGAGCCCGGTGGCGTCGACGGCGCTGACGCGGGCCCCCTGCGGCCTCGCGACCGCAGCGACCTCCCGTACGACGACTGGCCGGTACGCACCGACACGCCGGCGGACGGCTTCGCCAGCCCCTGGCTCGGTGGCCAGGACGCCGCTGACCAGGCCGGCCCCGCCGGCGTGACCGGCGGGCCCGCCACCGGCGACATGCCCGTCTCGCCGCCCGACTTCGCGTCCGGGCCCGGCCCGTCCACGGGTGCGGCACCCGGCCCCGACGCGCCGGGAGCGCCCTTCGACGCGCCGCCCGGCGACGCCCTCGGCGCCTTCGACGGGCCCGGCCGCTACGACGAGTCTGGCCGCTACGACGGCTTCGACACGCCCGGCGGACCGGCCGGCCCGCCCCCGGCCGGCGGCGGCCCCTTCGACGCGCCCGGCACGCTGGGGAGCGGCCCCGGCGGACCTGCCGGGCCCGGCTTCGACACGCCCGGCGGACCGTTCGACGGCCCGGGCGGTCCCGGCGGGCCGAGCCGGCACGACGTCGAGCGGCCCGCGGCGGGTGGCGCGGCCGGCGACACGACCCGGCTCACGCCGCAGCCCCGCGAGAAGGCGAAGAAGGCGCCGGCCGCGCCCACCACGGGCGCCGGCGCGCCCCCCGGTCCGGGCGCCGGCGCGTCCGGCGGCCTGGGCGCGACCACCCGCGGCGGGCAGGCCGCGAACCGGCTGCCCGGCGAGCCCGAGCTGACCGAGAGCGAGCGCGAGGCCAAGGCGGCGCTGGACGCGCTCGCCGCCGGCAAGCGCCCGAGCGGCCCGCCGGTCTCCGGGAACACGGTGGTCAGCGGCGTGCCCGCGACGGCGCCCGGCGGCGCGAGCGAGCCGCCCGCGAGCCAGGAGCCCCCGAAGCCGCCCGCCCCGGCGCCCGCCCCCAGCGGCGGCGGGAGCAAGCCCAAGAAGAAGGGCCGGTCCAAGCTCGTCATGGCGGGCGTGGGCATCGTCGGCGTGGTGTGCGTGGCGTACGGGGCGGGGCTGGTGCTCGGCCACGCGGACGTGCCCAACGGGACCACCGTGCTCGGCATCGACATCGGCGGGACCTCGAAGGAGGAGGCGGTCGAGAAGCTGGACACCCAGCTCGGCAACCGCACCACAGCGCCGATGAAGGTCTCCGTGGACGGCGAGCAACTGGAGCTCAAGCCGTCCGTCGCGGGCCTGTCGATCGACACAGAGGCCACCGTGCGGGACACCGCCGGGCGTGACTACAACCCGGTCACCGTCATCGGCTCGCTGTTCGGCGGCACCCGGGAGGCGGAGGCCAAGGTCAAGGTCGACGAGGAGAAGCTGCGGGACGCCCTGGGGCGGCTCGCGGGCGAGGGCTCGGGTTCGGCGCGCGAGGGCACCATCACCTTCGAGCCCGGCCGGGCGGTGCCGGTCTACGGCAAGGCCGGCAAGGGCCTCGACGCCGACAAGTCGGTGGACGCGGTGGCCCAGGCGTACCGGGAGCGGGCCGAGTCCGGCGAGAACCGGGCGGTGGCGCTGCCGAGCACGACCAGGCAGCCCAAGGTCTCCAACGCCGAGGTCGACCGCAAGATGAAGGCGTTCGCCGAGCCCGCGATGTCGGGCCTGATCACCGTTCAGGCCGGCGGCCAGGAGATCCAGTTCGGCCCGGACCGCTCGCTGCCGCAGATCCTGTCCATGCGGGTGGTCGACGGCAAGCTGGTCGAGCACTACGACCTGGACGCCATAAAGCAGCTCTACGGCAGCACCTTCGACGGCGTGCTGGTCGAGCGGGGTGACGGTTCCAAGACCCCGGTCAGCCCGACGGACGTGGCGGGCGCCATGGGCCGGGCGCTCACCGGCAAGACGCTGGCCGAGCGCACGGTGGTCATCCCGAACACGACCCTGGGCTGACGCGCCGTCTCCTGACGCGCCGTCTCCTGTACGCGCCGGCCCAGTCGACGGGGCCCCGGGCCAGTTGCCCGGGGTCCCGTCGGCGTGTGCGCGGCGTCGCTGACCGATCCGTTGGGGGCCGCTGGGTGGGCCGCGTCGGGCCGCTAGCCGGGGCGGGCCCGGGCCGCTAGTTGAGCAGGGCGCGGGCCGAGCGGGCCTGGCGGCGTACCGACTCGGCGGAGCTGGGCTCCATGGCCGCGACGATGTCCGCGTACCGCTCCATCTCCGCTGCCCCGCCCCGGAAGTCGCCGCGCTGGACCAGGAGCTGGCCCCGTTCGTAACGCAGCCGCGCCGGGTGGCTCGGCAGTAGCAGGGACAGCTCGACCGCCCAGAGCTGGACGTCGGTGCGCTCGGGGCGGGCGGCGGCCCAGGCGCGGATGTTGTTCAGCACCCGCAGGACGATCTCCAGCGGCTCGGCCGGGGCGAGCAGCGCGGGCGACAGCGGCGCCCCCGTGGCGCCCGCCACCAGCAGCCCCGCGTCCTCGTCCGTCAGCGGTCGGCCGCCGTCGAACGGGTCCACCAGCGCGTGCGCCCCGGTCGGGTCGCCGAACCCGACCACGAAGTGGCCCGGCAGGGCGACCCCGTACACCGGCGCGCCCGCCCGCCTGGCCACCTCGAGCCAGACCACGGACAGCAGGATGGGCAGCCCCCGGCGGCGGCGCAGCACCTCGTGCAGGAGGGAGGAGTCCAGGCGCCGGTAGTCGGCCGGGGTGCCGTGGAAGCCGCACTCCTCGCCCAGCAGGGCGGCGGTGGCGCTGGCCCACGCCTGCGGGGAGCCCGGCGCGAAGGGCAGCAGCCCGGCCAGCCGGTCCAGCTCGATCTGGGCCGCGTCCACGCCCGCCTCGCCCAGCTCCGCGTCGGCCTCCGCGCCCACCAGGAGGCACAGCAGCGCCAGGTCGGGACGCTCCTCGCGCGCCGCTTCGGCGAATCGTCGCCGTCGGTCCGTGGTGTCGTACATACGTGCCTCGTACCCTGCCGCGTACCCGCTCAGCGGGCGTCGTCCCGTGGGGCGCGGAAGTAGTGGTAGGGGTGGTGCGGGCGGAAGCCGAGCCCGTCGTAGAGCGCGTGGGCGCGCGCGTTGTCCGCCTCGACCTGGAGGTAGGCCGCCGAGGCGCCCTCGGCCAGCGCCGCGCGGGACAGGGCGGCCATCACGGCGGTGGCCAGGCCCCGGCGCCGGTGCTCGGGCGCCACCTCGACTGCGGCGAACCCGGCCCAGCGCCCGTCCACCACACACCGCCCGATCGCCGCGGCCTCCTGACCGGCCCAGACGGTGGCGAACCACACCGAGGGCCCGCCCGAGAGCACCGCGAGGCTCTCCGGCGCAGGCGTCCCGAACCGCTGGTAGCGGGCCAGCCAGGCGTCGCTGAGCGTGCGCGACAGCTCGCCCCGTGGCACCGGAGCGCCCGCCCCGCTCCCGGCCCCGTGCGCCGAGAGCGTCGGCGTGTCGCCGGCCGGGAACGGCGCCGGGTCCCGGTCGGCCAGCGGCGCCAGGGCCGAGGTCCACACCTCGGCCGTGCCCTCGTTCGTCCAGCCGCGCCGGGCCAGCTCGGTGGCCAGCGCGTCCTGCTCGGCCGTGGCGCCCTCGCTCACGTGGATGTACGCGGGGAGTCCGCGTTCGGCGTACCATGCCCGCACCCGGCCCAGCGCCTCGTCGAGCGGCAGCCCGGGGTCGCTCAGCGGGAACACGGAGTTGGCGCGCCGGGTGAAGCCGCCGGCCGCGCGCAGCTCCCAGCCCGAGCCCGAGGCCAGCCCCGCGTCGGGGTCGGCGCCGGCGGGCGCCAGCCGGGCCCGCTCGGCCGGGGGCCAGGAGCGGGCGGCGATCCGGTCGATCTCCAACGCGTCGGCGGCCGGGCCGCGCCGGCGGGCGGGCGGTGAACCGGGGCGGGCGCCGGGCACGGACGGGATGACCTTGCCCGCCACGAGCGTGTTTTCCGCGATGCGGACAACCTCGCCGGTCTTGCGCGTGATCCGCACCACACCCCCAGTCCAGGATGCAAGGACCCCTACCGTGTCGGTGAACTTCTGGGGCCCACCCCCCGGATCGTTCAGGCGCCGCACCGACACGCGTTTTCCCACGTCAGCGGGGGAAATTCGGACTTCAAGTCGTCCGCCCGTGGTGAACTCCACAGCTCTGTCCGCCCCTCATGTTCGTCTCCTGCCCCGGAACGGAGATACTAGGTGTGGGCATCGACGA
Organism: Streptomyces buecherae; assembly: GCF_014295035.1. Lineage (GTDB taxonomy): Bacteria > Actinomycetota > Actinomycetes > Streptomycetales > Streptomycetaceae > Streptomyces > Streptomyces youssoufiensis. Next base: position 2,939,759 of record NZ_CP060404.1, on the reverse strand, counting down.
CGCCGCGCTCCCGCGCGCCACGCGGCGGGGCCACACAAACACCGGTCCCGCCAGCCCTACCGAGGAGGAACGACAGCGTGACCTACGTCATCGCGGAGCCTTGTGTTGACCTGAAGGACAAGGCCTGCATCGAGGAATGCCCCGTCGACTGCATCTACGAGGGCTCGCGGTCCTTGTACATCCATCCTGACGAATGCGTCGACTGCGGTGCGTGTGAGCCGGTCTGCCCGGTCGAGGCCATCTTCTACGAGGATGACACTCCCGAGGAGTGGAAGGACTACTACAAGGCGAACGTGGAGTTCTTCGACGAGCTCGGCTCGCCCGGTGGGGCCTCGAAGCTCGGCCTGATCGAGCGGGACCACCCCTTCATCGCAGCGCTCCCGCCGCAGAGCCACGACGAGTGATCCGCGGCCGTGACGAGTGACCACTGACCTCGTCCGGCCCCGCCAGGCTCCGCGCGACGAGCGCGGTCTCGGTCCCGTACGGCCCTCCCCGCCTCCGTGGCGCGCGCGACGGGCCGCACGGGGCCGAGACGTTTTCCGGGCCGCCGCGCACGGCCCGGGCGTGGCAACCGCGTGACCGGCGCGGCCCGCGCCGCGAACGCGGCAGGCGCTCCCGCGTCCGCGTCCGCGCAGACACCACAGGCATCACAGACACCGCAGGCATCACAGGCATCACAGGAAACGAGGCACCGTGTCCCCCGTCACCGACCGCCTTCCCGTCTTCCCCTGGGACCGGCTCGAGCCGTACAAGGCCACCGCGACCAGCCACCCGGACGGCATCGTGGACCTCTCGGTCGGCACCCCGGTGGACCCGGTCCCCGCCGCGATCCAGCGCGCCCTGACTGATGCGGCCGACAGTCCCGGCTACCCCACCGTGTGGGGGACCGTCGCGCTCCGTGACGCCATCGCCGGCTGGGTCGAGCGCCGGCTCGGCGCCCGCGAGGCGGGCCACGCGCAGGTGCTGCCGGTCGTCGGGTCGAAGGAGCTGGTGGCCGCCCTGCCGACGCAGCTCGGGCTCGGCCCCGGCGATCGGGTCGCCTTCCCCCGCCTGGCCTACCCGACGTACGAGGTCGGCGCGCGGCTCGCGCGGGCCGAGCCCGTCGCGTACGACGAGGACCTCTTCGCCGACGACGCCAAGCTGGCCGCGTTCGACCCGGCCGGGCTGAGGCTGCTGTGGCTGAACTCGCCGTCCAACCCGACCGGCCGTGTCATGAGCGCCGACGAGCTGCGCCGGGCCGTCGCGTGGGCCAGGCGGCACGGGGTGCTGCTGGTCAGCGACGAGTGCTACCTGGAGCTGGGCTGGGACGCCGAGCCGGTCTCGGTGCTGCGCGAGGACGTGTGCGGCGGCTCCTTCGACGGCCTCGTCGCCGTCCACTCGCTCTCCAAGCGCTCCAACCTGGCCGGCTACCGCGCTGCCTTCCTCGCCGGCGACGCGGCCGTGCTCGGCGAACTCCTCGTGATCCGCAAGCACAGCGGGCTGATGACGCCCGCGCCGGTGCAGGCGGCCACCGTCGTGGCGCTGGGCGACGACACGCACGTCGCCGAGCAGCGGGAGCGGTACGCCCGCCGGCGCGCGGCGCTGCGTGGCGCGCTGGAGGCGTACGGCTTCCGCATCGAGCACAGCGAGGCATCGCTCTACCTGTGGGCCACGCGCGACGAGCCGTGCTGGGAGACCGTGGGCGACCTGGCCGGGCGCGGCATCCTGGTGGCCCCGGGCGACTTCTACGGGCCGGCGGGGGAGCGCTTCGTACGGGTCGCCGTGACGGCGACGGACGAGCGGGTCGCGGCGGCGGTCGCCCGCCTCAAGGACTGACGCCCGCCGGTCAGCACTGACGCCAGGCCCGGTCCTGCCGGGCCCCGCCGAGAACCACCGGCGCCCGGTGTGCGGGCACGCGAAACGGGCCCGGCGAGCGCTCCACCAGGGAGGCGCTCGCCGGGCCCGTCGGCCGCGTCGGGAGCCGTCGCGGGCCCCGCCGTGGCAGGGGGAGCCCGCGGCGGCGGCGCGCGATGTCAGCCGATCGGCAGGTCGGTGCCGGTGAGGTTGCCGGGCCAGAACCCGCTGTCCAGCAGACCGCCCACGGGCGGCGGACCGCTCTGCTGGTACGGGGCCTGGGGGAGCGCCTTGCTGGCGAGCTGTTGCGCCTCCTCGGCCGGCCGGACCGCCTTCTTGCCGAGCGGGCCCACGACCCTGCCCGCCGCGGGCCCGGCCTTCTGGACGAGTCCGCCGCCGACCTCGCCCGCGGTCCGCGTGGCCTCCCGCGAGACGTCGTCCACCGCCTGGCCCAGCGGGGGACCGGCCAACTCGTTCGGGGACGGCGCGGGGGCCGCCTGCGCCACCCCGGCGCCGACCAGGGGAGCCGCGCCCGCGGCGACCAACAGCGCGGCCCGGGCGATCCGACGCTTCAGGGGGAGGGACATAGTGCTCCTTCGACGGTGTCATGCGAAAACGTCTGGTGCGCGGCATCTGAATGTGCGACGCCTGCTGTGGGTGTCCAGCGCGTGGACGTAGTGACTACCGCGTGAGGACTCGGAAAGTTGCGGTTTCGCAAGGTAATGAATTGTTAATGTGTCGCATTATCGTGCCAGTTGGAGCACGCCAATTACCGGTGCCCCACCCGCAAAGGGCCCACGGCACGTGCCGACGGGCTTCGCGATGCCCGGCCCCGACGCGGGAGGGCTACGCGTGACGGCGTACCGGGGTCGGGCGGTGAGCGGCGCCACGGGGCGGCCGTCGTCGAGCGGGAGGGTGGGCGCGCGGCCCTACTGGGGCGTCCGGCGCGCCGCGCCTGCCGGGGTCCTCGGAGGGGGCGGTCGCTGAGCGGGGGGCGAGGGCGGGGAGCGGCTTGCGAAGGGGCGTCGAAATCACCGCGCGGGCCGGATTCACCGGGCGAGTTCGATGCGTACCTCCGTCCGGGAATTCCCCGCGACCGAATCCCCGGAATGGGCGCCCTTTCGGGAAACCGTTCGCCAACCCTTTTCCGACGCGCTCGCCGACCATTCCCGGCCGTCGAAGGAGATGCGCGCGATGCGCAGTTCGCCGGCGTGCGCCAGCGCCCAGTGCGCCAACTCCCAGCCGCGCTGCCGCGGATCGCCGCCCGGCGCCGTCGCTCGCACCGGGACGCGCACCTCGGAGCCGCCCGCGTCCCTCTCGTCCGTGCCCGGCCGCGCGCTCGGCCCCGGCGGGCCCGCCGCGCCCTCGGCCGGCGTGGGGGAGGCGCCGCCGTCGGCCGTCTCCTCGCGGGCGGCGCCGGTGTCCGGCTCGCCGATGCCACCCAGCTCGGTGGCGGCGTTCCCGCCGCGCCGCGCCTCGTCGCCGCTCGGCCCGCCCACCACCGGCCCGAACTCCCGCGCCACCAGCGCCCGCAGCCGGCGCGGGTCGCCGGGCTCCCCGTCGTCCGGCAGCGCCGGGCAGCGGAAGGAGGCCGCGAGGTGGCCGGTCAGCGACGCGGTCAGCAGCCGGGCCTTCGCCTCGTGCTTCGCGTACGCCTGCGGGAAGCCGCTGAACTGCACGCGCTGCGCCGCGACGGTCAGCGGCAGCCGTGAGTAGCCGGGCACCTTCACCAGGTCGTCGAAGAACTTGCCCGACGCGTAGACCGGGTCGAGGATCTGCCGCGTGGTGCCCCAGCCCTGCGAGGGGCGCTGCTGGAAGAGGCCCAGCGAATCGCGGTCGCCCCGGCGGATGTTGTGCAGCCCCGACTCCTGCATGGCGGTGGCGAGCGCGATGGTCACCGCCCGGTCGGGCAGGCCGCGCGACGCGGCGACGGCCGCGATGGTGGCCGCGTGGCGCGACTGCTCCGGATCGAGTTCGAGCCGCTGGCCGTCGGCCCGTACGACGCAGCGGGGTGGGCCGCCGCCACCGGTCAGCACGTGCGCCGTCGCGTACCCGACCAGCGCGAGGAGGACCGCGCACGCCACCCCGGCGCGCGCCCGCCGGGCGCGGTTGCGGAGGAAGGGGAGGGACACGCGTCACACCGTACTGGAGTGCGTGCGCCCGCCACGGGAGGGGCCACGGGCCCGGCAGACCGCCGGCCGCTCCCCGTCTCCCCCTGCCGCGCACGGGCGCGCGCACGCGAGCGGGGGCCGGATCGCGGGGCGTGGGCGCGCTGGGCCGGCCGGCGCGGCACCCCGTAGGGTCACACTCATGGAGCATGAGCACCCCGTACTTGACCTGTCCGTGGACGCCGCCGAGCTGACCGCCCGCCTCGTCGACTTCGCCTCGGTGAGCGGCGAGGAGAAGCCGCTGGCCGACGCCATCGAGCGCGCGCTGCGCGACCTGCCGCACCTGCGGGTGGACCGGGACGGGAACGCCATGGTCGCGCGGACCGACCTCGGCCGCGCTGAGCGCGTCGTGCTCGCCGGCCACATCGACACCGTGCCGATCGCCGACAACGTGCCCTCGCGCCTGACCGAGACCGCCGACGGCGAGAAGCTGCTGTGGGGTTGCGGCAGCTCCGACATGAAGTCGGGCGTGGCCGTGCAGTTGCGGATCGCGGCCACGGTGCCCGAGCCCAACCGCGACCTGACGTTCGTCTTCTACGACAACGAGGAGGTCGCCGCCGAGCTGAACGGCCTGCGGCGGCTGGCCGAGCGGCACCGGGACTGGCTGGCGGGCGACTTCGCGGTGCTGCTCGAAGGAACCGAGGGCCAGGTCGAGGGCGGCTGCCAGGGCACGCTGCGGGTGCGCGTCGAGACGACCGGCAGGCGCGCCCACTCGGCGCGGAGCTGGCTCGGCGACAACGCCATCCACCACGCGGCGCCGATCCTGGACCGGCTGTCCCGGTACGAGCCGCGCAGCGTGGCCATCGACGGACTCACCTACCGCGAGGGCCTGAACGCGGTACGGATCGAGGGCGGCCACGCCGGCAACGTGATCCCCGACGCCTGCGCCGTGACCGTCAACTTCCGCTTCGCCCCGGACCGCTCGGAGGAGGAGGCCCTCGCCCACGTGCGCGAGGTCTTCGACGGGTACGACGTGGTCCTCACCGACAGCTCGCCCGGCGCGCTGCCGGGCCTGGAGCACCCGGCCGCCGCCGCGTTCGTCGCCGCGGTCGGCGCCGAGGTCGGCCCCAAGTACGGCTGGACCGACGTCGCCCGCTTCTCCGCGCTCGGGGTGCCCGCGGTCAACTACGGCCCGGGCGACCCGAAGCTGGCCCACACGCGCGAGGAGCACGTTTCGGTCAGCGCCATCCTGCGCGCCGAGGAGCGGCTGCGCGCCTGGCTGACCGCCTGAGCCGGCCGTTCGACCCGCGCCACCGGCGTGCCGACCGGGGCGCGGGCGGCCGCGTGGCTGGCCTGAACACGCGGTGGCTGGTGCCCGTCCCGCACGCGTACCGCTGGCCTTGCTCGTGTGAAACCCCGCTGGTCGGCCGTGCCGGAGGCATACGCTGAAGCGCACAGGTCCTCCGCCCGCCCAGCGGGGGGAGGTGCACGCGAAGGGAGCGCATATGGCCAATGCCGAGGACGGGCGTACGCCTGCCGAGACCGGACGTACGCCGGGGGAGCAGGCCCCGCAGCGGGAGCAGCGACTTGGGCCAGTGGTGCGCCGCCGGGGCCAGATGCAGTCGGGTACGACGGACCAACACCTCCTCGACACCCACGGCGGCAGCGGCTGGGTGCACGAGGACCCGTTCCGAGTGCTGCGCATCCAGTCGGAGTTCGTGGAGGGCTTCGGCGCCCTGGCCGAACTCGGGCCGGCGGTCAGCGTGTTCGGTTCGGCGCGCACGGCCCCGGACTCGCCCGAGTACGAGTCGGGGGTACGGATCGGACGGGCGCTCGTGGACGCGGGCTTCGCGGTGATCACCGGCGGCGGCCCCGGCGCGATGGAGGCCGCGAACCGGGGGGCGTACGAGGCCGGTGGCGTCTCGGTCGGACTCGGCATCGAGCTGCCGTTCGAACAGGGCCTGAACCGCTACGTCGATATCGGGGTGAACTTCCGGTACTTCTTCGTCCGCAAGACGATGTTCGTGAAGTACGCGCAGGGCTTCGTGGTGCTGCCGGGCGGGCTCGGCACGCTGGACGAGCTGTTCGAGGCGCTCACCCTGGTCCAGACCCGCAAGGTGACCCGCTTTCCGATCGTCCTGTTCGGCACCGCCTACTGGGAGGGGCTGGTGGACTGGATGAAGAACACGCTGATCGCCCAGGGCAAGGCGTCGCCCAGGGACCTGGACCTGTTCCACGTCTCGGACGACGTGGAAGAGGCGGTCGCGCTGGTCAGCAAGGAGACGGGCGTCTGAGCGCCCGCTGACCGCCCCTGCCGGCGGCTCCGCGCCCCGGGCGGGCGGCGAGCCGCGCGGCGGGGCGTGGTGCCGGTCGCGGCGGGCGGCTCGTCAGGCCAGGCCGCGGCGGGCCACGGCCGGGGCCCGGTGGCCCGCGATGGTGGCCACCATGTCCAGCACCTGGCGGGTCTCGGCCACCTCGTGCACCCGGTAGACCCGCGCGCCGAGCCAGGCCGAGACGGCCGTGGTGGCCAGGGTGCCGATGACCCGCTCCCTGACCGGCTTGTCGAGCGTCTCGCCGACGAAGTCCTTGTTGGAGAGCGAGACGAGCACCGGCCAGCCGGTCGCGGTCATCTCGTCCAGCCGCCGGGTGGCCTCCAGCGAGTGCCGGGTGTTCTTGCCGAAGTCGTGCCCGGGGTCGATCAGGATGGCGTCGCGGCGCACGCCGAGCGCGGCGGCGCGCTCGGCGAGGCCGAGCGTGACCCGCAGGATGTCGGCCATCACGTCGTCGTAGGCGATCCGGTGCGGCCGGGTCCTGGGCTCGGCACCGCCGGCGTGCGTGCACACCAGGCCCACGTCGTACCGGGCGGCGACCTCGGCCAGCTTCGGGTCGACGCCGCCCCACGCGTCGTTGAGCAGGTCGGCGCCGGCCTCGCAGACCGCCTCGCCCACCTCGTGCCGCCAGGTGTCGACGCTGATCACCACGTCGGGGTGGCGCCGGCGCACCTCGGCGACGAACCCGACCGTGCGCCGCACCTCCTCCGCCGCGCTCACCTCCTCGCCGGGGCCCGCCTTGACCCCACCGACGTCGATGATGGCCGCCCCCTCCGACACCGCCCGCTCGACACGGTCCAGCGCGGGCTCGTCCCGGAAGGTCGCCCCCTGGTCGTAGAAGGAGTCCGGCGTACGGTTCACGATCGCCATGATCACCGACTCGTGCGTGTCGAACTGGCGCCGTCCCAGCCGCAACATTGCCTCACTCCCTCGTCCGTGGTCCGGCAGCGACCCTAACCGCTGCGGCGTACGGCGACGGTGTCAGTGGGGCATGGCACGATCGAGGCTGTTGAATCGCGGATGCACCTCGGGGAGTCGTCGTGTTCTGGTTCTTGCTCATCGCGCTCGTCGCGGTCGTCGGGGCGGTGACGCTCGTCGTGGTCGGCGGTGGCGACGGCGCCGCGCTGCCCGAGGCCCAGCCGGATCGGCTCCTCGACCCGCTGCCCGAAGACCGGCCGGTGGACCGCGCGGACATCGAGGCGCTGCGGCTGCCGCTGGCCCTGCGGGGGTACCGGATGGCGGAGGTGGACGACGCCCTCGGCCGGCTCGGCGCCGAACTCGCCGAGCGGGACGCCCGGATCGCCGAGTTGGAGGCCGTCGTCGCCGGCACCGAGGCCAGGGCGTACGGGGGCCCCGGGCTGATAGGCGACCTGGGCGCCGCGCGCGCCGGCGAGGCCCCCGGGCCGGGCACCGGCGGCGCCAGCGCGGTGGCCGGCGGCGCCAGCGCGGTGGTCGGCGGGAGCAGCGGGTCGGGGGGCGCGCCGCTCGCCCCCGTCGAGAGCGCGCCGGCCGTGGCGGACCGGGCCGACCCCGCGGGGGACGTGGCCGCGCCCGCCGGGGGCGACGACCCCGCCGGGGGCGACGAGCCCGAGGAGGAAGCCGAGCCCGCCGCCGGCGACGGTGGCGAGCCCGGGCGTCGGGCGGCCGAGCCCGGGTCGGGCCGCGCGGACCGGGGCGACGAAGAGGGGGAGCGGTCGTGAGCGAGACGCAGACACCGGTGGGGGCCGAGGCGGGGCCCGACGGCCTGCTGCGGTGTGCGTGGGGACTCCAGGCCGAGTCGATGGCGGACTACCGCGCCTACCACGACCACGAGTGGGGCCGCCCGGTGCACGGGGACGACGCGCTCTACGAGCGGCTGAGCCTGGAAGCCTTCCAGTCCGGCCTGTCGTGGATCACCGTCCTGCGCCGGCGCGAGGGCTTCCGGGCGGCGTTCGCGGGCTTCAGGATCAAGGCGGTGGCGGAGTTCACGGACGAGGACGTGCGGCGGCTCCTCGCCGACCCGGGCATCATCCGCAACCGGTCCAAGATCACGGCGGTCATCCACAACGCCACGGTGGCCGCCGAACTGGCCGAGGGCGAGCTGGACGAGCTGATCTGGTCGTACGCGCCGGACCACGCCGACCGCCCGGCGCCACGCACCGCGCAGGAGGTGCCCCCGATAACGCCGGAGTCCACCGCCCTCGCCCGCGACCTCAAGAAGCGCGGCTTCCGCTTCGTCGGCCCGACCACGGCCTACGCCCTCATGCAGGCGTGCGGCCTGGTCAACGACCACCTGGCCGACTGCCACGTGCGGCGGGCCGGCCAGGGCGGTTAGCCCACCGCGCCCGCCCCACGGGGCGGACGCGGGACGGGCGCGGTGGGTCGCCGGGCGCGGGGCGCGCCGTGCTCAGCGGGGGCCGTGCTCAGGGCGCCGCCGCGCTCCGGGCGGGTGCGGGGCCGGGGCAGCCCGGGGGTGTGGGTGGCGCGTGCGCGGGGTCAGCGGCCCAGGAAGGTCGGCTTCTCCTTCTTCACGAAGGCGTCCACGGCGATCCGGTGGTCCTCCGACGCGCCCGCCCTGGCCTGCAGTTCGTCCTCCTTGGCCAGTGTGTCGAGCAGTCCGTGGCCGGCCGCGTAGGCGAGGGACTCCTTGATCGCGGCGTACGCGACGGTGGGTCCTTCGGCGAGCCGGCGGGCGATCTTCGTGGCCTCGGCGGCGAGTTCGGCGGCCGGGACCACCGTGTTGGCGATGCCGAGGCCGGCGGCCTCCTCGGCCTTGACGGAGCGGGGGAAGAGCATGAGTTCGGCCGCCCTGCCGTGGCCGACGAGCCGGGGCAACGTCCAGGAGACGCCCGAGTCCGCGCTGAGGGCGACCCCGGCGAAGGAGGTGTTGAAGGAGGCGGTGTCGGCGACGACGCGGTAGTCCGCGGCGAAGGCGAAGCCCGCGCCGGCGCCCGCCGCGACGCCGTTGACCCCGGCGACGACCGGCTTCGGCATCTCGGCGATGGCCGCGACGATGGGGTTGTAGTGCTCCCTGACGGTGTCCATGGTGGCGCCCGAGGCGCGTACCGCGTCGTCGTGCAGCCGCTCGATGTGCTCCTTGAGGTCCTGTCCGACGCAGAAGGCGCGCCCGCTGCCGGTCAGCAGCACGGCGCGTACGGCCGGGTCGTCCGCGGCCTGCCGCAGGGTGTCGCGCAGCGCCACCTTCAGCTCGGTGTTGAGCGCGTTCATGGCGTCGGGGCGGTTGAGGGTGATCGTCGCGAGTCCCTCGGTCACGTCGTAGAGCACGGTGTCGGCCATGGGTGGGTCCCCTCCGTATGGGTCCGTGGGTCCGTCGCGCCCGCGGTCCGCGGGCCCGCGGGACGTGCGGGCGGCGTCGTCCGGGGCCACGGTGCGCCGCGCTGCGGCCCGCCCCGGTCGGGGACGCCGCGCGGGGACCACGGTGCCACGCGGCGGGGTGCCGTACGGCGCGCGCGGCCCGTACGGAGCCGCCACGGCCGGCCACGACCACCGCCGCGGCCCGGCCGCGGACCGCCGCGTTCCGATCAGCTTGTGGATATGCCGGCCGGTCCGGGCGCGGAGGTCGGTGTACGCTCCCGCGGTCCGCGATCAGCATGCCGGAGATCCGCGCGCCCGTCATGTGACCTGCGTCAAAGAACCGACCTACCGTTCGGGCCGAGCCGTCGCGCGAGATCGCGGCCCGATCGCCGAATTGAGTGGTTTTGGGGGAGTCGGGCGCGGAGGCCATGACCGCCGCCGTTGGTCATCGGGTCATGGCATGCGGGATAATGGCGGGGAAGCAATGTGTTCGATGCCGGTGACGCCTAGGTTGTCGGCTGCGATGAGCTGGTTTCAGGAAGGGGAACGAGCATGGCGGCCATGAAGCCGCGGACGGGCGACGGCCCGCTCGAGGTGACCAAGGAGGGGCGGGGCATCGTCATGCGCGTTCCGCTCGAAGGCGGCGGTCGACTCGTCGTCGAGCTGACACCGGACGAGGCCGACGCGCTGGGCGACGCACTGAAGAAGGTCGTCGGCTAGCAGCGGGCCACAGGAATCATGCGCACTGCCCCGGTCACTGGTGAGAACCAGGAGCCGGGGCAGCGGCGTTCCCGCCGCCCGCCGGGCCTACTCCCCGCCTCGGCCCACGCCGGCCCCGGGCCATGCCGGCTCCGACCCACGCCCGCCCCGCCCCACGCCGACCCCGACCCCGAGCCCGTCACGCCGCGCTCACGCCCGCCGCGTCCGGCCCCGCCCGCCGGGGCCGCGCCGGGTCGCGGAACCGGTACGCGCCGCCTTCCGTTTTCCCTGTCCCACGTCCCCGTCCGCGCCCGTTCCGGGCCCGCCGCGACGCCGGAGGGCCGCCACGCGGCGTGACCTTCGTCTCTGCCGGCGGGGCGGGGGATTCGCGTGGCTTGAGTGAATTCGCTCCGGCCGCCCCGGCCGCTCGCGCCGTGCCCCGATGGCTGATCGCGCGGCCCGGAAGTTCCGGCACCGCGGGCGCTTCCGCGCCACTCGCGGCGCGGGGAGCGAAACGAGGGTCGGGCACGGTTTCGCGCGGCGTACGGGTTGGGCGCGCGCCCCGTAGCGGTCGCCATGGGAAGGCGCGGAGAGAGCCCCCTATAGAGGGAGGTGACCGGTCAGCCGCGCTTGACCGCGCACAGCAGGCCGTCGCCCACCGGGAGCAGGGACGGCTGGAGCACCGTCGACTCGCGCACGGCGCGCAGCAGCTCGCGCAGCCGCAGCACCTCCGTCGGCTGGACGGCCGACTCCACCGTGCGGCCGTCGGCGAACACGCCCTCGAAGCAGACCAGCCCACCGGGGCGCAGCAGGCGCAACGATTCGGCGAGGTAGTCGAGGCACTCGGCGCGATCCGCGTCACAGAAGACGAGGTCGTACCCGCCGTCGGCGAGCCGGGGCAGCACGTCGAGCGCGCGGCCGGGGATGAAGCGGGCCCGGTTCCCGGCGAAGCCCGCCGCGCGGAACGCCTGCCGGGCGAACTGCTGCCGCTCGGGCTCCAGGTCCACCGTCGTCAGGACGCCGTCGGGCCGCATGCCGTGCAGGAGGTGGATGCCGGAGACGCCGGTGCCGGTGCCGATCTCGGCCACGGCCTTGGCGTCGGCGGTGGCGGCGAGCAGCCGCAGCGCGGCGCCCGTGCCCGAGGACACCGAACGCAGCCCCGCCTCCCGGGCCCGCTCACGAGCCCAGCGCAGCGCTGTGTCGTCGATGTGCTCGACGCCGTACGCCTCGGCGAACGCCCAGCTCGTCTGCCGGTTGCCGGTAATGGCCCTCTCCTGTCCCCGTAGTTGACGCAACGGTGACTGTATCCGCTGCGCTCGGGAACCCGCAGATGGGACCGGGCGTTGAAAGGGGGCGGATAGACCGCGCGAGCACCGAACGATCAAGTCCAAATGCAGGTCAATATTGCTTATCCGGAGCTAACGGGCGAGGTGGATATGGTAGGGGCTCTACTGGAGACCACCAGAGCCGACAGGGGAGGTGCGGCTGCGACCGGTGGCCGAAGAGTGCTGCGGCGCTTTCGCGGGCCGACGGACGAGCCGAAATCCGTGACAAACACTGCTGACCGTTTCCGCACTACCGAATCCGCAGCTACCGCGACTTTCGCCACCGATGCGGATTCGCAGGCGTGGACCCCTCCCACCTGGGAGGAGATCGTCAGCACCCACAGCGCACGGGTCTATCGCCTCGCTTACCGTCTCACTGGTAACCAGCACGACGCCGAAGACCTGACCCAGGAAGTGTTCGTCCGGGTTTTCCGTTCCCTGTCGACGTACACGCCGGGCACCTTCGAGGGCTGGCTGCACCGCATTACGACCAATCTCTTCCTGGACATGGTCCGCCGCCGGCAGCGCATCCGCTTCGACGCGCTCGGCGACGACGCGGCCGAGCGGCTCCCCAGCCGCGAGCCGTCCCCGCAGCAGCACTTCAACGACACCCACTTCGACGCCGACGTCCAGCAGGCGCTGGACACCCTCGCGCCGGAGTTCCGGGCCGCCGTGGTGCTCTGCGACATCGAGGGCCTCTCGTACGAGGAGATCGCCGCGACGCTCGGCGTGAAGCTCGGCACGGTGCGCAGCCGCATCCACCGCGGCCGGTCGCACCTGCGCAAGGCCCTCCAGCACCGCTCCCCATCGGCCCGCGCCGAGCAGCGCGCGGTCGCCTCGGTGTCCCCGGTCGCACCGGGGCTCAGCGGGGAGGTAGGGATCGCGTGACCGGATCAGGCGGTCAGTCCCCCGCCGAGCAGCACCTCGGCGACCGCCTCGCGGCTCTGGTCGACGGCGAGTTGGGACATGATGCGCGCGAGCGGGTGCTCGCGCACCTGGCGACGTGTCCTCGCTGCAAGGCAGAGGCTGACGAACAGCGACGGCTGAAGAACGTGTTCGCCCAGGCGGCGCCGCCTCCTCCGTCGGAGGGGTTCCTCGCGCGGCTCCAGAACCTGCCCGCTGGCGCGCTCACCGGTGACGACGAGCGCTCCCCGCTCGACGGCCCGGCGCGCGACCGGGACCCTTTTGACCCGCGCGAGGAAACGTTCGCGTTCCTGCCGGCGGGCGCCTCGGCTCCCCGTGAGCGCGGCTTCCGGATACACGAGGTGAACCGCGCGCTGCCCCGCGGCAGGCGGTTCGCCTTCGCCGCGGCCGGCGCCGTGTCGCTGGCCGCCGTCGCGCTCGGCGGTGCGCTGCCCCTGGACGCCGCGGTGGATTCGCCCGGTGGCCGGGGTGAGGGCAACGGCACCGCGACCACGCCGCTGCGTCACGACGGCGGGGACCGCACCTGGGCCGGGGCGCAGGAGAACGCCCGCCGGTCGATGGGGTTCTTCTCGGCCAGCGGTGAGCGCTCGGCGCAGCTCGACCCGCGGACCGGCATGCCGCTCACGCAGCCGCCCACCGCGACCACCCACCCCGGCGTGCGGCCGCGCGCGCACGAGGCACCGTTGCACTCGATGGGCAGCGCGCTGCCGCCGCTGCTCCACCCGGTGCTGTCGGTGGCGGCCCGCTCGCCGGGCGGCCAGCCCGAGGCGCGCGAGCGGCAGGCGGCCCCGGCGCCCACCCAGATGGACGTCCCCTCGCACCCGGCCAGCCAGGCGACGCCGCTGACCGGCGCCGGGGCGGACCTGGGTAGCAGCCCCCGCTGACCGCCGACGAGGACGGGCGCGAGAGCACGACGCGCCGCGGGTCGGCCCCGCCGGTCGGGGCCGACCCGCGGCGCGGCCTGACCGGCCCACTGCGCGGGTTCGGGCAGACCTGATTGAATCGCCAGTGGGTCGCGCCGAGCGGGTGTGGTGAAGCACGCCCGCCGGGAGCGCGGCCCGCGCCGGACCGCGGGCGAACTGTGGGGAGAGCATGAACGACGGGAAGACCCCGAGGCCGAAGCCGAAGTGGTGGAGCCGTCCGCACATGGGCTTCGCGGGACAGCCGCACGCGGCGGACCAAGCGGCACACGCGGCGGACGAGCCCACGCCCGAGCAGCCCGCGGGCCAGGCCCCACCGCGTACCGACGCGGCCGGCGCCGCCGTGGAGCGTGACGCGGCCGGCACCGAGGCGGCCGACGCGCGGGACGCCACGGCCGGCGCCGCGCCCGCGGCGCCCGACGCCCCGGGCACCGACTTCGTGCTGGCCAAGGCGGCGCCGAGCGACGCCCCCCGACCGGCGGACCATACCCCGGAGCCCGAGCCCGACGTACGCCCAGCGTCCGCGACCTCCGACGACGCCGCCGCCGGCGACGCGACCACGGACGGCACCCCCGCTAGCGACGCGACCGTTGCCGGCGACGCGACGTCGGACGGCCTTGGCGGCCTTGGCGGCCCGGGCGGTGACGCGGCATCGGACGGTTCTGACGGTCCCGGCGGTGACGCCGTCCCCGGTGGCGCTGGCGCTGGTGCCGCGGCCTCCGGTGCCGCGAAGGCCGGGGATGCCGTGGGAGGCGCCGGCGTACGCCCGGCGGAAGCGTCGGCCACCGGGGGCGCCGAGCCCGCCGCCGGGGCGGCGGACGAGGGTGCGCCGGCGGAGCGGCCCCGGCCCCGGCACGAGCCCGATCCGTACAGCACGCCGCCCTACGGCGAGCCGGGCCCGTGGGCTCCGGCGCCGCCCGTGCAGCACCCGGTGGCCACGCCGGCGCACGGCACCCACGTGCCCCCGCACCACGCGAACCCGCCGCACCCTGGGATGACGCCCGCGCACGGCACCACGATGCCGGCGCACCCGACGCCCGGTCCCCAGCCGTACCCCGCGCACCAGCACCCCCAGCCCGCCGCCGGGCAGCCGGCCCCGTCACAGGCGCAGGCGCCGGGGGTGTACGCCGCGCAGGCCGGGCGCGAGAACCAGCCCGGCGCGCAGTGGCAGCACTACGACCCGTGGCGCGCGCCGGTCGCCGCCGCCGGGCAGCCCGGCCCGGCGCGCGCGGCGCGGCGGCGCGGCCCGCTGGTGGTCGGTGCGCTGGTGCTCGCGCTGCTGGCCGGTGGCATCGGCGGCGGCATCGGGGTCTACCTGGAGCGGGAGACCGGCGACACCGAGCAGATCCACCTGCCGCAGGCCCCGTCCGACACCCAGCGGGCCAGGGACCCGGACAGCATCGCGGGCATCGCGGCCCGGGCGTTGCCCAGCGTGGTGACCATCCACGTCAAGGGCGCCGGCGAGCGGGGCACGGGGACCGGCTTCGTGCTCGACAAGCGCGGCAACATCCTGACCAACAACCACGTCGTGGAGCCGGCCGACCAGGGCGACTCGGACGCGGCCATATCGGTGACGTTCAACGGCGGCCAGACCGCCCGGGCCAAGATCGTCGGTCGGGACGCCGGGTACGACCTGGCGGTCATCCGCGTCCAGGGCGTCACCGGGCTCAAGCCGCTGGCCCTCGGCAACTCCGACTCCGTGCGGGTCGGCGACCCGGTGGTGGCCATCGGCGCCCCGTACGACCTGGCGGGCACGGTCACCTCCGGGATCATCAGCGCCAAGGGGCGCCCGATCACGGCGGGCGGCGAGAAGGTCGACGGCAGCGACATCTCGTACGTGGACGCGTTGCAGACCGACGCGCCGATCAACCCCGGCAACTCCGGTGGTCCGCTGGTGAACGCCGACGCGCAGGTGATCGGCATCAACAGCGTGATCCGCGCCGCGAACGACGGCGGGCTCGGCGGCGGTCAGGGCGGCAGCATCGGCCTGGGCTTCGCGATCCCGATCAACCAGGGCAAGCGGGTCGCGGAGGAGTTGATCAACACCGGCAAGGCGACGCACCCGGTGATCGGCGTCACGCTCGACATGAAGTTCCGGGGCGAGGGCGCCCGGGTCGCCGAGTCCGGCAGCGACGGTCCCGCGGTGACCGAGGGCGGGCCCGGCGACAAGGCGGGCATCCGGTCGGGCGACGTGATCACCAAGGTGGACGGCGTGCCGGTGCGGAGCGGCCAGGAACTGATCGTCAAGATCCGCAGCCACCGCCCCGGCGACCGGCTGAAGCTGACCCTGGAGCGGGACGGCGACGAGCGCACCGTCGAACTGGCACTGGGCTCCGCGAGCGACATGGATCGCTGACCGACGGGGCGACCCCCGCGCCGCGCGGTGGCGGGTGTGGCGTCTGTGACAGCGCGGTGGTGACGGAGGCGGGGTTGTGCGCCGGACGTCACCCGGAGTTTGCTGTGCGGGAGGAGGACGGCCCGGCGGCGCACGGCGTGCGTCGGGGGCGCCGGGGCGGTGATTCCGGGGTCGCGGGGCGGTGGGAGGCGGGGAGCGCGCCACGCGAGGGGCGGGTTCGGCCGGCTTCGGCGGTGCGCGGCGCGTGGTCTGATGTTGGTCTGGCCGTCTCCCGTACCACACCGTGAGGCAGGTACCGTGTTGGATGGCCTGGACCGTTGGCCACGGACGCATCAAGGAGCTGCAAGGTGTTCTTCGACATAGGACCCCTAGAGCTGATCGCTCTCATCATCCTTGCGGTGCTCATCTTCGGCCCGGACAAGCTGCCCAAGGTGATCCAGGATGCCGCCCGTTTCATCCGCAAGGTCCGGGAGTTCTCGGACAGTGCGAAGGAAGACATCCGGACAGAGTTGGGTCCGGACTTCAAGGACTTCGAGTTCGAGGACCTGAATCCCAAGACGTTCGCGCGCAAGCACCTGCTCGACAAGGACGAGCTCGGCCTGAAGGAGATCCGCAACGGATTCGACTTCAGCAAGGAGATGGCCGAGGTCGGCGACGTGACGCAGGCGCGCGACACCACTGGCGGAGTCGACTCCGCCCCCTCCTCAGGCGGCGCCTCCGGCGGCTCCGACCTGCTGCGCAAGCGCGACAAGCCGGAGCGCGACGACCGGCCACCCTTCGACTCGGACGCCACCTGATCCCATTCGGGCCGACCTGTATGGCTATCCTCCCTGTGTCCAGGTGAGGTCGCCTGAAGGGGGGCGGGCCGCCACGACGTAGGGCAACGAGGAGGCTCCGCGCAGATGGAGACGACGAGTCGGGCAGACGTGCAGGACGCGGCGGCGACTCCGGGCGTGCCCGGCGAGGACGTCGCGGCGGCCGGGCAGGGCATGCCGGCAGCGGTGCGCAGGACGGTCGACGGCTACCTGATGGCCGCCTTCCCCTGGTACGGCCTCGACGAGGCGTTCGCCGGGCCCCGCTGGTTGATGCAGGTGGGCGCGGCGGCCGACGGCACCGTGGAGCACGGCGCGACCGGGCACGGCGAGGAGCCCTCGCTGAAGGTGGAGACCACCGCGGAGAGCCGGGCCAAGCAGCGCTTCGCCGTCGTCGTGACGGTGGCCAGCCGTCCGGTGCGGCGCAGCGCCGACGGCACCGGGATGTTGGAGGCGACCTCCGTGTCGTCGGCCGCCTGGCTGGCGGGCTCCGGGTTGCTCTCGTGCACCTGGCCGTCCCAGATGGAGCGGGCGCTGCGGCAGGACTGGCTCGACCAGCAGACCGCGATCGCCTGGGAGCTGGCGGACGACCTCGGCGGCTCCGCGTGGTCGCAGCTCACGCTGCCCGTGGACGGCGTGCCGACCGACTTCCACTACCGCGAGTCCGAGTACGGCTGGGTCCTCGCCGGTTCGGCCCGCGAGGGCGTCCACGTGGGCGCGTACGGGCGCGGGATGAGCGCCTACGGGCTCGGGTTCTCCGTGGTCAAGGACATCACGACGTACGCGTAGGGGCCTCGCCCCGGCCACGAGGCCGCGGTCGTCAAGCCCGGCCTCGACGTGCTTCCGCGCCGGCCCGCCGCCGCCCTGTCCCGACACGCCGGCGCCGGACGCGGCTCCGCGCGGGCCGGGGGCGCGGAGTCGGGCAGGGCTGGGCCGGGCGGACCGAGTGAGCCCGGTCGCGCCGGGCGGCGGTGGCTACGTGCCCGTGGGAATCGCTCCGGCATACGGCGTACGGCGCCTACGCGTTCCGGGGGAACGGCCGGCCCGTCGTCGATGTGATCCGGGAGCGGGCGGGGCCGAACGCGGCGGCTGCTCCGGGGCGGTGCGCGCCCTGGGCAGCCGCCCTCGTACGTACTAGAACTTGTTGCGCGGGGTGATGCCCAGCGACAGGCCGGCCAGGCCGCGCTGGCGGCCACCGAGCTTGCCCGCGATGGAGCGCAGCGCGGCACCCGCCGGGGACTCGGGGTCGGTCAGGACGACGGGCTTGCCCTCGTCACCGCCCTCGCGCAGCCGCACGTCGATGGGGATGGCGCCGAGCACCGGCACCGTCGCGCCGGTCGTGCGGGTCAGGCCGTCGGCGACGGTCTGACCGCCGCCCGTGCCGAAGACGTCCACCATCTCGTCGCAGTGCGGGCACGGCAGCCCGGACATGTTCTCGACCACGCCGACGATCTTCTGGTGGGTCTGCACGGCGATGGACCCGGCGCGCTCGGCGACCTCGGCCGCGGCCTGCTGCGGCGTCGTGACCACCAGGATCTCCGCGTTGGGCACCAACTGGGCGACCGAGATGGCGATGTCGCCGGTGCCCGGCGGCAGGTCGAGCAGCAGCACGTCCAGGTCGCCCCAGAAGACGTCCGCGAGGAACTGCTGGAGCGCGCGGTGCAGCATCGGCCCGCGCCAGACCACCGGGGCGTTGCCCGGCGTGAACATGCCGATGGAGATGACCTTCACGCCGTGCGCCGACGGCGGCATGATCATGTTCTCGACCTGGGTCGGCCGGCCGGAGGCGCCGAGCATGCGGGGCACCGAGTGGCCGTAGATGTCCGCGTCCACGACGCCGACCTTCAGGCCGTCAGCGGCCATCGCCGCCGCCAGGTTGACCGTCACGGACGACTTGCCGACGCCGCCCTTGCCGGAGGCCACCGCGTACACCCGGGTCAGCGAGCCCGGCTTGGCGAACGGCACCTCGCGCTCGGTCTGTCCGCCGCGCAGCGAGCTGGCCAGCTCCTTGCGCTGTTCGTCGCTCATCACGTCCAGCTCGACGCTGACGTCGGTCACGCCGGGAACCCGGGCCACCGCCTCGCGCACCGTGCTGGTGATGGTGTCCCGCATCGGGCAGCCGGCGACCGTGAGATAGACCGCGACCGCCACCGCCCCGTCCGGGGCGATCTCCACCGATTTGACCATCCCGAGTTCGGTGATCGGGCGGTGGATCTCCGGGTCGTTCACCGTCGCGAGCGCGTCGCGGACCGCCTCTTCGGCGGGAGCGGCGCCGTGCTGCGGGCCGGTCGTTTCGGTAGCCATGCCCCGATGGTACGGCGCGCGCCCAGTGCGCGGGAAAGCCTGTGGACGGTCGCTTTCCTCACGCCCGCGGGCGTCGTATGCCGGGAATAGCCGGGCTGCCCCGCGGATGTCCCGCCCGCGCGCCCGGGGCCGGCTCAGCGCCCGGCGCCGCCGGGTCCCCGTGGCCCACCCGACTCGCGCGGTGGGCCCTCGCGCGGCGGCCTGCCCCGGCCGCGGGCCGCGCCGCCCCGGGGCGGCTGCTCGTGGGTCGCCTCGGCGGCGTTCGGGCCGTGCTCGGCGGCCCGTTCGTCGGCCCGGGCGTGCTCGCGGTGGCCGCCGTGCCGCTGCGTCGGGTGGTCCGCGGTGGCGGTGCGCTGCCGCTCCAGCTCCCGCACCAGGTCCTCGAACTCCGAGCGGATCCAGTCCCGGGTCGCCACCTCGCCGAGGCCGAGCCGCAGCGCGGCGATCTCCCGGGTCAGGTACTCGGTGTCGGCGATGCTGCGTTCGTTCTGCTTGCGGTCCTGTTCGAGGTTGACCCGGTCCCGGTCGTCCTGCCGGTTCTGCGCGAGCAGGATCAGCGGGGCCGCGTACGACGCCTGGAGGGAGAGCGCGAGGGTCAGGAAGATGAAGGGGTAGTTGTCGAAGCGCAGGTCGGCCGGGGCGCTGGTGTTCCACACCACCCACAGCACGATGACCACCGACATCCAGACGATGAACCGGCCGGTGCCCAGGAAGCGTGCCGTGCGCTCGGAGACGCGGCCGAACGCCTCCGGATCCCAGCGCGGCAGCAGGCTGCGCCGTGGCTCGCGGGGTTGGTCCAGGCGAATGCGCTCACCGGCCATCGGCCACCTCCGGCAGGTCGGGGACGCGCGCGCCGTGCAGTTCGCGCTCGCGCCAGTCGTCGGGCAGCAGGTGGTCGAGGACGTCGTCCACGGTCACCGCGCCGAGCAGCGCCCCGCTGGCGTCCACGACGGGCGCGGCGACCATGTTGTACGCGGCGAGGTAGCTGGTCACCTCCGGCAGCCCGGTGTCCGGCGGCAGCGGGTTCAGGTCGCTGTCCACGAGCGCGCTGACCAGCGTGAACGGCGGGTCCCGCAGCAGTCGCTGGAAGTGCACCGTGCCCAGGTACTTGCCGGTGGGCGTCTCGTCGGGCGCCCGGCACACGTACACCTGCGCGGCCAGCGCGGGGGACAGGTCCGGGTTGCGCACCCGGGCCAGCGCGTCGGCCACCGTCGCGTCCGGGAGCAGCACGATCGGCTCGGTGGTCATGAGCCCGCCCGCCGTGCGCTCCTCGTACGACAGCAGCCGGCGCATGTCCGCGGCGTCCCGTGGGCGCATCAACGTGAGCAGCCGCTCCTTGTCCTCCTCCGGAAGCTCGGAGAGCAGGTCGGCGGCGTCGTCGGGGTCCATCGCCTCCAGCACGTCGGCCGCGCGCTCCTCCTGGAGCTTGCCCAGGATCTCCACCTTGTCGTCGTCGGGCAGCTCCTCCAGGACGTCCGCGAGCCGGTCGTCGTCGAGCGCGGCGGCCACCTCGGCCCGCCGCTTGGCCGTCAGGTGGTGCAGCACGCTGGCCAGGTCGGCGGGGCGCAACTGCTCGAAGGTGGCCAGCAGGCTCTCGGCGCCCTGCCCCGGCTCCTCCAGCGAGAAGCCCGTCACCGCCGACCACTCGACGGTCAGCGCCTCCCCGGTCCGCCGGCCGCCCCCGGGCCACCTGTCGCGCAGCGTGGGGGCCTTGCCGCGTCGTACGAAGACCTTGTCGATCTCCCAGTCGCGGCGGGCCGGCAACTGGGCCACGGCCACGTCGAGGACGGTCACCTCCTCGCCGGTCTCCACCAGCGTGACCCTGCGGTCGAGCAGTTCGCCGAGGACCAGGGTCTCGGTGGGGCGCTGTTCGAAGCGGCGCATGTTGACCACGCCCGTGGTGATCACCTGGCCCGACTCCACGCCGGTGACCCGGGTCATCGGCAGGAAGATCCGGCGCCGGCTGACCACCTCGACGACCAGGCCGAGGACGCGCGGCGGCCGGCCGCTCAACCCCAACATCGCCACCAGGTCCCGCACCCGGCCCACCGGGTCCCCGTTCGGGTCGAACACGGCGACACCGGCCAGGTGCGAGACGAACACGCGCGGGGCTGCCGCTCCCATGCCACGCGCCTCCTTTCACGGACGGACCCGAGGTGGCCGTCACCTGTCGACGGCGCGGGGTCCGGCCTCCTCGGGTACCTCTGTATACCTCCTTGTATCCAGGAATCCTCGAATATCAGTTGATAGCCCGGAGTGCCTTACGCGGTGGCACGGGCGGGCCGGGGCGTTCGGCGGGCGATCGCGGTCGATATCTGATATGTGACGGATCTTCCGTTTCGCTCTGGCGTGCGGCACTTCGAGCGACCGGGTTCCCGAAAGCCCCACCTTCCCTCACGGTGCGCTGTCATCGTGCTCACACGGCACCGGTACGCTGCCCGTGCACCGGCATCAGGAGGCAGAGCGGACGTGCGCACCTGGAAGACGGCTCTCGCTGCGGCGACCTGCGCGGGACTGGCCGTCGCGACGCTCGCCGGCTGCGGCGGCGACGGCGAGAAGAAGAACCCCGACGCGGGCACCAACGGCGTCGGCAAGCTTCCCGCCGACAAGATCGAGGCCAGGGCGCGCCAGGCCGCCGAGCGCGCCGGCGCGGTCCACCTGACCGGCAACGTCGTCAGCAAGGGCCGTACGTACACCCTCGACATGCGACTCAAGGGCGACGGCGGCACCGGCCAGGTCTCCAGCAAGGGCAGCACCTTCCAACTGCTGCGCATCGACAAGGAGCTGTACCTCAAGGCCGGCGCCGACTTCTGGGTCCACGAGCGGGGCGGCGACGCGACCCCCACGGCCGGCTCCGGCAAGGACGGCGGCTCGGCGGCGGACCGGGCGGTGGCCAGGAAGCTGGACGGCAAGTACGTGAAGGTCCCGGCCGGCGACCCCGCGTACGAGCAGCTCAGCGGCTTCACCGACAAGGCCATGCTCCTCGACGGGCTGCTCGGGCTGCACGGCGAGATCACCAGCGGCGAGCGGGCCAACGTGGCCGGCGTGCCCACCATCCGGGTCACCGGCGACCGGGGCAACGGCGGCACGCTGGACGTCTCGCTGCGCGGCACCCCCTACCCGCTGCGCCTCCAGCGCGCGGGCGGCGCGGGCGTCATCCAGCTCGCCGACTGGAACAAGGACTTCCCCCTCACCGCGCCCGCGAAGGGCGAACTGGTCGACTACGGCCAGCAGTTGCCGCAGAGCGACGGCTGACCGCACGCGGCACCCGACGGGTGGCGACTGTGGCCAACTCTCGCCCGTCCGCGCACCCGGTGTGCGGTCTTTTAGGGGTGCGTCAGGTCGGCGGCGCCCTGGTTGGGAGTGGCCGATTTTCATAGCCTTGCCACCATGAACACCACAGCCACCGCACTCACCACGTCCACCACCTCCGCCACGACCGCCCCACTGCGCCGGGAGCAGAAGCCCGCGGACCTGCTGGCCGACAAGGTCGCGTTAGTCATCGGCGCGGGCCGCGGTATCGGCGCCGCAGCGGCACGCCTGTTCGCCCGCGAGGGCGCCCACGTCCTGCTCGCGTCCCGGGCGCAGCACGAACTCAAGACGGCGACCGAGGACATCAGATCCGCCGGCGGCATCGCCGAGTACACGCCATGCGACCTGGCCGACGGCGACAGCGTGCACGCCGCCGTGGAACGCGCCGTCGAGCTGTACGGCCGGCTCGACGTGGCCTTCAACAACGGCGCCACAGGCGCCCCGCCCGGCCCACTGGACCAGGTGCCCGTGGCCGAACTCGACCGCGTCTACGCCGTCAACCTCAAGGGCACCTGGCAGGCCATGGCCGCCGAGGTCGCCGCGATCCGGGCCACCTCGGGATCGGGCGCCATCGTCAACACCTCCAGCGTCGGCAGCCTGATGGGCAACCCCGAACTGGCCGCCTACGCGGCGATGAAGCGGGCCGTCAACAGCCTCACCGAATCCGCCGCCATCACCTACGGCCCAGAGGGCATCCGCGTCAACGCCATCGCCCCGGGCACCACGCTGACCGAGATGATGTACGACTGGGACGTCGCGTCCCCCGGCACCATCGAACGCCTCAACGCCCAGACCCCGCTGCGCCGCGCGGCCGACCCCGTCGAGATCGCCGAGGCCGCCGCCTGGCTGCTCAGCGACCGCTCCTCGTACGTGACCGGAACGGTGCTCCGGGTCGACGGCGGCCTACGTTCCTGACCCTGACCCTGACCCTGACCCCGACCCCGATCCCGACCCCGGCCCTGACCCCGACCCCGCCCGCGGGGGCGCACCGCTCAGCGCGGGTTCTCGCGGGCGCTCTTGCGGGCGCGGCGGCGCAGCAGCCTGGGCAGCGCCTCGGGCATCGGCTTGCGGGTGGTGGCCGGGGTGGGCGCCGGGGTCGCGGCCAGCGCGCCGTCCGGCAGCGCGGCCAGCGGGGCCGGGGCCGGCTCCAGGCGCAGCACCCGGCACTCGCGCGCCCAGCGCTCGACGACCTGCGCCGAGTCCGGGGCGTTGAGCCGCTTCGGCTTGAGCTCGGCCACGGCGGCCTCCCACGCCTCGCTGCGCGGCGCGAGCTCCACCACCCGGGCCGTCCAGCCCACCAGGCGCCCGCCCTTGTCCTTGCTGCGCACCGTCACCGCCGCGGTGCCGCCGTCGGCCAGCCCGAGGCCGTCCAGCGGCTGCTCCATGAGCCCCATGCCGCGCGACGGGGCGCCGTCGCGCGCGGCGGCGGAGCCGGCGTCGGGGCCGCGCGAGCCGACGAGCGTGGCGGCGCCCTCGTGCCACACGTGCCACAGCGCGCGCGGCGCGCTCCGGGTGGCACCGGCGTCGCCCAGCACCCAGATCAGGCCGGACTTCTTCGTCGCCTCTTCGATCAGCGCCCGATCCGTGAGGGCCTGCTCCACGCTGTGCGTCATGGCCCCAGCTTATGGGGTGCCCTCGGCGGCGTACGGCGGGCCGTACGCCCGCCGTACGCCGCCTGCCCGGCCCCCACCAGGGCTTCCGTACCGCGCCCGGCCACCCCCGGCCCCACGCGTCGCACGCGCCGCACGCGCCGGGCCACGGGGCGCGGGCCGGAACCGGGCGCACGCGCGAGGCGGTGCCAGTACCGTCCCACCCCGGCACGCCTTACTCTGTGGCCGTGCGCCTTCGATCGGCCAAACCAGGCGGCCTCGCCCCGCGCTCCGCGACCGGTGCCGCCGTCGCCGGCACGGGCGGCGGACCGGTGTCGCTGGACCTCACCCTGCTCGGCGTCGCCATCGCCGGCATCTCGCTGTCGGCCCCGCTCATCGCGGCGACCGCGGCCCCCGCGCTGGCCGTCGCGCTGTGGCGGAACGTGCTGGCCGTGGGCGTGCTGACGCCGGTCGCGCTGCTGCGCCACCGCGCCGAGCTGCGCGCGACGGGCGCGCGCGAGGTGGGCCTGTCGGCCGCCGCGGGCGTGCTGCTGGCGCTGCACTTCGGGCTCTGGCTGCCGAGCCTGCACATGACGTCGGTCTCCTCCTCGATCGCCCTGGCCACCACCACGCCGATCTGGACCACCGTGTTGCTCCGGCTGCGCGGCCACCGCTCGTCGGGCCTGGTGTGGGCCGGCATCACGGTGGCCTTCCTCGGCGTGCTCCTGCTCACCGGCGTGGACCTCTCGCTGTCGCCGCGCGCCCTCGCGGGCGACGCCCTCGCCCTGGCCGGCGGCATGGCGGGCGCCGGCTACATGCTGGTCGGCTCCGAGGTCCGGCGGACGGTGAGCACCACCGCGTACACCTGCGTCTGCTACGCCACCGCCGCCGCCGTGCTCCTGGTGGTGTGCCTCATCGCCGGTGTGCGGCTCGGCGGCTACAGCGGGGAGACCTGGCTGAAGCTGGCCGTGCTGACGCTGACCGCCCAGTTGCTCGGCCACTCGCTGCTGAACCGCGTGGTGCAGGGCCTGGGCCCGGCCGTCACCTCGACCGGCATCCTCCTGGAGACGCCGGGCGCGGCGCTGATCGCGGCCCTGTGGCTCGGCCAGCACCCGCCGGCCGCCGCCTACCCCGCGCTCGGCATCATCCTGCTCGGCCTGGCCCTGGTCGTCCTGGACGGCCGCGGCAGACGCGGCGGCTGAGCCCGGCCGCCCCGCCGGCGAGGTCCGCGCGGTCCGACCGGGCGCGGCCCGGCCCAGCCCGCGCGCCCCCGCCGGCCGGCCCGCGCGGGCCCCGGGCCGGCCGGTACGCGACGGCTACAGCCAGCCGTTGCGCTTGAAGCCGCGGTGGATGGTGAAACAGATACCGGCGATGAGGGTGAGCACCGCCGGGTAGCCGTACTTCCAGCGCAGCTCCGGCATGTGGTCGAAGTTCATGCCGTACACGCCGCAGATCATCGTGGGCACGGCGATGATGGCCGCCCACGCGGTGATCTTGCGCATGTCCTCGTTCTGCGAGACGGTCGCCTGCGCCAGGTTGGCCTGCAGGATCGAGTTGAGCAGGTCGTCGAAGGAGAGCACCTGCTCGTTGACCCGGGCCAGATGGTCGGCCACGTCCCGGAAGTACTTCTGGATGTCCGGGTCCACCAGCCGCATCGGGCGCTCGCTCAGCAACTGCATCGGCCGCAGCAGCGGTGAGACGGCCCGCTTGAACTCCAGCACCTCGCGCTTGAGCTGGTAGATCCGGCCGGCGTCACCGCCGCGCGCGGAGGCGCGACCGCCCTTGGTGGCGCCGTTCGTGGCGGAGAAGACGTCGATCTCCACCTCGTCGATGTCGTCCTGCACGGCGTCGGCCACCGCGATGTACCCGTCCACCACCTGGTCGGCGATGGCGTGCAGCACCGCCGACGGGCCCTTGGCCAGCAGGTCGGGGTCGTCCTGGAGGCGGTGGCGCAGGGCGCGCAGCGAGCCCTGGCCGCCGTGCCGGACGGTGACGATGAAGTCCCGACCGGTGAAGCACATCACCTCACCGGTCTCGACGATCTCGCTGGTGGCGGTGAGTTCCGCGTGCTCGACGTAGTGGATGGTCTTGAAGACGGTGAACAACGTGTCGTCGTACCGCTCCAGCTTGGGCCGCTGGTGGGCGTGGACGGCGTCCTCGACGGCCAGCGGGTGCAGCCCGAACTCCTGCGCGATTCCGGAGAACTCGCGCTCGGTGGGCTCGTGCAGCCCGATCCAGGCGAAGCCGCCGTCGGCGCGCACCCGGGCCATCGCCTCGGTGGGGCTGACGTGGTCGCTGACCCGCCGGCCGTCGCGGTAGACGCCGCAGTCCACGACGGCGCTGGTGGCGGACGGATCGCGGGTGGTGTCGTACTCGTTTACGGAATGCCCTCGCCGAAGGGCGGGGCGGACGGCTGCGCGCAGGTCACGAATCATCGACATACGGACTCCTCAGCGGGCCGGTCGTCAGCGGCAGAGCGCGGGGCGCAGCGCGATCCGGAAGGTGGACGTACGGTGCGTCATCGAGCCGTACGTCCGCAAAGCGGATGGCACTCCATGAGCTGGGCGCTGACGTGTTCCACGGGTGGCGGAACACGGAAAGACGGAATGAAGCGGTGGGGCATGCTCTTCCGTGCGAAAGGCGCGGGCGCGAAAGACTCCTCAACTTCCTTGCCGGCGCGGGGTTTCACCCCGTGGCAGCCGGGTACGGAAGGCAGCAGATCACCGAGAGAAGGGGCGCGTCCCGAGCGAGAGGACGGGAGAACAGTCGGTACTGCACGGTCGACTAGGATCCACCGCAGCCCCACCTCCTCCGGCCGGTCCCCCGTAGGGGACGACGTAAGTCCCTGATCAGGCGCCAAGGCTACCAGGGGTGTATGGCCCCGGCGTGCCGCTTCGCCTCTTCGATACGGGTTCTATGCTCGCCGCATGGCGAATGTTCTCGAGCTGGTAGAAGCCCGGTTGCGGATGGCGCTGGGCGAGCCGGACGCCCGCGCCGCCATCACCTTCGTCGGCACCGACCGCATCGAGGTGCTGCGCTTCACGGGTGACGCCGCCGGCGACCGGGGCGGGGCCGACGTCGTGCGCTACGCCACCCTCGGCATGTCGGCCCAGCCCATGGCGGACCCCGCCGACCCGCTCGCCGACCCGGTGCGCGGGCCTCGCGCCGAGCTGCTGCTCACCGTGCGGGCGCGGCGGGCCGACACCGACAAGGCGCTTCGCCCGCTGGCCGTACTGGCCGCGTCGCCGCAGGTCGAGGGCGTGATCGTGGCGCCGGGTGGCTCGCTGGAGGTGGGGGAGCCGCTGTGGCCGGGGGCGCCGTTCAGCTCCGTCCTGGTGGCCGAGCCGGGTGGCCTGGTGGAGGACCTGGAGCTGCCGGCGCCCATGGACCCGGTGCGGTTCCTGCCGCTGTTGCCGATGACGGCGAACGAGGCGGCGTGGAAGCGGGTGCACGGCGCGGGCGCCCTGGAGGCCCGCTGGCTGGCGCGCGGCACGGACCTGCGCGACCCGCTGCGCCGCTCGGTCTCGCTGGAGGACTGACGGCGAGTCAATTCATCCGTACGGGCTGGGAACTTGACCCCGGCGCGGGGCGCGCGATGGTGAGCAAGCACACGCCGGGCGCCGGCGTGGCGGCCGGCCCGTGGGCCCCAACGGGGGCCCGGGCGAAGCTCGGTCGGGGGCGTTACTCGGCCGCCGGCGCCGGGCGCGGCGGCTGCTCGGCGAACACGCCGACGCCGTCCCGTGTCGCGTGCGCCGGCTCCAGCTCCTCGGCCCGCAGCCTGAGGGCCGAGCGGCGGGCCGCCACGATGCCCGCGCCGACCAGGGCCGCCGCGGCGGCGACCACGAACGGCGTGTGCGGGTCGCTCCACTCCTCGATCTTGGGCGCCAGGTAGGGCGCCGCCGCGGCGGCGAACCAGCGCACGAAGTTGTAACCCGCGCTGGCCACCGGGCGTGGCGCGTCCGACACGCCGAGCGCGAGTTCCGTGTAGACCGTGTTGTTGACGCCGATGAACGCGCCCGACGCGATGGTGCAGACGACGGCGGTGGTGTGATCGCCGTAGCCGAGCACCACCAGGTCGGCGCCCATCAGCACCAGCGAGGCCGCGAGCACCCGCAGCGAGCCGTACCGCTCCTGGAGCCGGGGCGCGACCAGCACCGAGAAGACGGCGAGCAGCGCGCCCCAGGCGAAGAAGACGGCGCCGGAGCGGTAGGGCGACATGTCCAGCACGAACGGCGTGAAGGCCAGCACGGTGAAGAACGCGTAGTTGTAGAAGAAGGCCGAGGCGGCGGCCGAGGCGAGCCCGCCGTGCCCGAGCGCCCGCAACGGGTCGAGCAGCCCGGTCCTGCGGGCCGGCACGGGCTGTTCGCGCAGGAAGACGCTGATGGCCAGGAAGCCGACCGCCATCAACACGGCGGTGCCGAAGAACGGGTAGCGCCACTTCATGTCGCCGAGGACCGCGCCGAGCAGCGGCCCGCAGGCCATGCCGAGCCCGAGCGCCGACTCGTACAGCAGGATCGCCGTCGCGCTGCCGCTGGCCTGCTTCCCGTCCGCGCCGCGTGGGCCCACGGGGTGCGCCGCGCCCACGATGACGGCGAGCGCGGTGGAGACGAAGAGCGCGTTGCCCAGGCCCCAGCCGGCGCGGAAGCCGACGAGTTGGTCGACCGAGGTCGCGGTGCCCGAGAGCGCCGCGAAGACGACCACCAGCGCGAGCCCGACGAGCAGCGTCCTGCGGCCCCCGATGCGGCTGGAGACGTAGCCGGTGACCAGCATCGCCACGGCGGTGATCAGGAAGTACGAGGTGAACAGCAGGGACACCTGGCTCGGCGAGGCGTTCAGGCCGCCCGCGATCGAGGGCAGGATCGGGTCGACCAGGCCGATGCCCATGAAGGCCACGACCGAGGCGCCGGCGGTCGCCCAGACCGCCATCGGCTGGCGCAGGATGCCCCGGCCCCGGCCACTACCGGCGTCGAAGGGGTCCTCGCCGGCGTCGTCACGCGCGCTGTGCATGCCCTTCTCCTTGGGTCTCGCGTCGAACAGAGATCGTTGGTAATTACACATATTAAGTTAGCTGAGCTAACTAGTGCAAGCTGCATGTAGTTTTCCCTGATGAGTCGCGCCGGACGGGTGATCGTCCTTGACGCGGCGGCGAGGGGGGAGGACCGTTGACGACTATGAGGGGCGAACCCAGTTGCCCGAAGTGCGGTGGCCGGGTGCGGGCGCCCGGTCTGTTCGCCGACTCCTGGCAGTGCGGTGTGCACGGAACCGTGCACCCCCTCCAGCCGGTCGTGCCGCCGAGCGTCGAGGCGCTCGCCGTCGTGGTCAACCGCGCCCAGGTGCCGGTCTGGATGCCGTGGCCGCTGCCGGTCGGCTGGCTGTTCACCGGCGTCGTCTCCGCCGGCGACGATCGCAGCGGCGGCCGGGCCACCGCCGTGGCCTGCTCGGGCCCCGGCCCGCTGGGCGGCGCGGGCGAGATGCTGCTGGTCGCGGAGGAACTCGGGGTCGGCCTCGGCGCCCGGTACGCGGGGATCGACGGCCTCGACCCGGGCCCCCTGATGCGCGTCGACCAGCCCCCGCACACCAAGGTGCACGCCGCCGGCCGGCCCACCCCGCTGTGGCACGTGAGCGGCGTGCCCGACGACCGCGCCGTCTTCGCCGGCGAGGCCCGTGGCCTGTGGCTGTGGGTGATCGTCTGGCCCGAGCAGGCCGGCGTCCTGCTCTACGACGAGTTCGTCCTCACCGACCTGCGGGACGCCGGCGCCGAGGTGGACCTGCTGCCGTGCGGCGCGCTGTCGCCGCGCGTGCTGTCCTGAGCGAGCGCGCGACAGCGCGGCGCGGCCCGGGCCGGCCGTATGTGACGGGGAGCCGACAGCGCGTCGGCCCGAGGGCGTGGTGGGCACGCGGCCCGCACGCGTTCGTGCGCCCGTGGGGCGGGCCGTGGGCGCGAGGCGCTCGTCTCGTACGACTGTGTGGGCGGAGGCGCCGCTGTGCCCCGGTACAGTGAAGATGTCCCCGTCGTCCCCCCGAGACCGCCCTGGAGTCCGCGTCGTGCGCATCGACCTGCACACCCACTCCACCGCGTCCGACGGCACGGACACCCCCGCTGAGCTGGTACGGAACGCCGCGGCCAGCGGTCTTGACGTCGTCGCGCTGACCGACCACGACACCGTGGCCGGGTACGCCGAGGCGCGACAGGCGCTGCCGGCCGGGCTCACCCTGGTCACCGGCGCCGAACTCTCCTGCCGGCTGCGACTGCCCGGGCCCGCCGCGGACGGCGGTGACGCGCCCGACAGCGTCAGCCTGCACCTGCTGGCCTACCTCTTCGACCCGCACGAGCCCGAGCTGGCCCGCGAGCGCGAGCTGGTCCGCGACGACCGGGTGCCGCGCGCCCGGGCCATGGTGGACAAGCTGCGCGCCCTCGGCGCGCCCGTGACCTGGGAGCAGGTCGCCCGGATCGCCGGCGACGGCGCGGTCGGCCGGCCGCACGTGGCCGCGGCCATGGTCGAGCTGGGCATCGTGCCCAGCGTCTCCGACGCCTTCACCCCGCAGTGGCTCGCCAACGACGGGCGGGCGTACGTCGAGAAGCACGAGCTGGACCCCTTCGACGCGATCCGCCTGGTCAAGGCCGCCGGTGGGGTCACCGTCTGCGCCCATCCGCTGGCGCTGAAGCGGGGCCAGTGCGTGCCCGAGAGCGCGATAGCCGAGCTGGCATCGGCGGGCCTGGACGGCATCGAGGTCGACCACATGGACCACGACGAGCCGACCCGGGCTCAGTTGCGCGGCCTCGCCGCCGACCTCGGGCTGCTCGCCACCGGCTCCAGCGACTACCACGGCAGCCGCAAGACCTGTCGCCTCGGCGAGTACACCACCGACCCGGAGGTCTACGGCGAGATCATTCGCCGTGCGACCGGCGCCTTCCCGGTGCCGGGCACCGGTGGCTGAGCCCGTCCGCGCCCCGTAGCCGCCGCTCGGCACCCGCGCTTCGGCCGGGTGCGCCCCCGCCTTCCCGGCCGGCCGAGGCCGCCGCACGCCCACTGACGCGCCTCCCGCGCCACGTCACGCCCCCGCTCGACCGCGTGCGGTCCGGTGCGCGCCGTGGAGCCGGGTGCGGTCGCGTCCGCCGGCGTGTGCGGGGCCGCGCCCCCGCCGGCGGTGCGCTACGGCCGCCGCCAGGCGCCCCTTCCGCCGCCCCCGCCCCCACTTCTTCCCCTCGCTCGTCTCCCCGCCGTTCGCTTCGTCCGGTCCCCTGTCCCATCCGCTCCGCCCCCTGGCCTGTCCCAGGCCCCGGCTCTCTCCTCGCAAGGCACATCGTGTTCGACTTCGCCCTCTTCGGCTCCCTCTTCCTCACCCTCTTCGTCATCATGGACCCCCCTGGCATCACGCCGATCTTCCTCGGGCTGACCTCCGGGCGCCCCCTGAAGGTGCAGCGCAAGATGGCGTGGCAGGCGGCGACCGTGGCGTTCAGCGTCATCACCCTCTTCGGCATCTGCGGCCAGCAGATCCTGGACTACCTGCACGTGTCGGTGCCGGCGCTGATGGTCGCGGGCGGGCTGCTCCTGCTGCTCATCGCCCTCGACCTGCTGACCGGCAAGTCCGAGGAGCCGACCCAGACCAAGGACGTCAACGTGGCGCTCGTGCCGCTGGGCATGCCGCTGCTCGCCGGGCCGGGCGCGATCGTCTCGGTGATCCTGGCGGTGCAGCACGCCGACGGCTTCGGCGGCCAGCTCTCGGTGTGGTCCGCGATCGTGGCCATGCACGTGGTGCTCTGGCTGGTCATGCGCTATTCGCTGCTGATCATCCGGGTCATCAAGGACGGCGGCGTGGTGCTGGTGACCCGGCTGGCCGGAATGATGCTCTCGGCCATCGCCGTCCAGCAGATCGCGAACGGGATCACCCAGTTCATCCAGGCGGCCTGAGGCTCGCGGTCCGCCGACCCGTACCGCCGCCCGTACCGCCGCGCCCCGATCCCGTGTCCCCGGGGTCGGGGCGCGGTCGTCGTTCGGACGGGGGTTCGCAGGGGCGAGCGCCTGGCCCGCGCCTCGATGCGCGGGCGTACGCGCCGGGGGAGCGCAGACACGCGTCGGATGCGCGGAAGTGGCGGGAGAGCGGTGTGTGACGGCTGGCGTACGACGACGTGAGGCGCCCCCGTACCGTGTGGTGGTACGGGGGCGCCTCGGGTATGGGCTGCGTCGTCGCGCGGCGACCGGTCGTGTTACCGGGCGGCGGAGTCGGCTGGACGGATGTAGATGCGCTGGCCGACAGAGGCGGCCTGCTGCACGATCCGGTTGACGGAGGCGGCGTCCACGACAGTGCTCTCCACGGCGGTGCCGTCGATGTCGTCAAGGCGCATGATCTCGAAGCGCAAGGCTTCTCCCTTCGTCTGATCCTCCTGAGGAGAACTGTGAGTAGTCGAACGCCTCGCCACCCTGCGAGGCGTTCTATGGGAACAACGAGTTGCCCCGAGCAAACATTCCCTACGCTAAGGAAATTTTTCGACATGCTAATTACTGGCACGTAACAGGAGTGGTTGTGTTTGCTGCGTCATGGCCCGGAAGGGGCCGCCATGCATGACGTCGAGCCCCCGGGCGGGGCCGACCTGGCTGCGATCGCCGCGGGGATCGAGCGCACCAACGAACTGCTCCAGCGGGTGCTGGCCGAGGTCGCCACGACACCCTCCACCCACGCGATCTTCGTGGACGCCGGGTACGTGTACGCGGCGGCCGGCCGGCTGGTCACCGGCACCGAGGACCGCAGGACCTTCGAGCTGGACACCGAGGGGCTGATCGAGGCGTACATCGACCGGGCCCGCACGATCTTCCCGGACAGCCGGCTGCTGCGGGTGTACTGGTACGACGGGGCGCGCCGGCGCATCCACACCACCGAGCAGCAGCGCATCGCCGAGCTGCCCGACGTCAAGGTCAGGCTCGGCAACCTCAACGCCAACAACCAGCAGAAGGGCGTCGACTCGCTGATCCGCACCGACCTGGAGTCCCTCGCCCGCCACCGGGCGATCGGCGACGCCGTGCTCGTCGGCGGCGACGAGGACCTGGTCTCGGCGGTGGAAGCGGCCCAGGGCTACGGGGCGCGCGTCCACCTGTGGGGCATCGAGGCGGCCACCGGCCGCAACCAGGCCGAGCCGCTGCTCTGGGAGGTCGACAGCCAGCGCACCTTCGACCTGGAGTTCTGCAAGCCGTACGTGATGCGCCGGGCCGTGGTCACGGACCTCTCCGGCGAGGCGGGTCCCGGCCACCTGCCCAGCCGCGAGGACGTGCGCTTCGTCGGGGCGCAGGTGGCCGCGCAGTGGCTGGCCAGCCGTGGCCGGGGCACCCTCGCCGACCTGCTGCCCGGCCACCCCTACCTGCCGGGCTCGGTCGATCAGGAACTGCTCATCGAGGCCGAGGCGCTGCTCCAGCTCTCGCTGCGGGCCCACGCCGACCTGCGCCGGGCGGTACGGGACGGGTTCTGGGACCACCTCCAGGCGCAGTACTGACCCGCTGGACGGGCGCCGCGCGTGCGGCGCCCGTCGCCGCGCGCGGTGGGCACGGCGGGCCGCCGCGCGCCGGCGCCCGCGCCGGTGGCTCAGAGGGTGATCATGACCTTCAGCGCCTCGCGCCGGTCCATCGCCCGGTACCCCTCGGGGGTCTCCTCAAGAGACAGGGTGCGGTCGAAGACGCGGCCGGGGTCGACCGTGCCGTCCAGCACGCCGGGCAGCAGCGCGTCGATGTAGGCGCGCACCGGCGCGGGCCCGCCGGTCAGCGTGACGTTCGCGCCGAACAGGCTGTCGAAGCCGATCGGCGCCTGCTCGTACTGCGGCACGCCGACCCGGCTGATCACGCCGCCGGCGCGCACGGCGCCGACGGCCATCTCGTACGCCGGCAGGTGCCCGACGGCCTCCAGGACGGCGCGCGTTCCGTGGCCGCCGGTCAGCTCGCGGACCGTGGCGATGCCCTCCTCGCCGCGCTCGGGGACGACGTCGGTGGCGCCGAAGAGGCGGCCGATGTCGGTGCGGTCCTTGTGGCGGCCCATCAGGATGATCCGCTCCGCGCCGAGTTGCCTGGCCGACAGGACGGCGAGCAGGCCGACCGCGCCGTCGCCGATCACCGTGACCGCGTCGCCGGGGCGCACGCCGGCCTGCTTGGCGGCGTGGTAGCCGGTGCCGTACACGTCGGCGAGGGTCAGCAGCGACGAGAGCAGCGCGTCGTCCGCGTCGGCCGGCAGCCTCACCAGCGTGCCCTGGGCCTGCGGGACGCGCACGGCCTCGGCCTGGGCGCCGCCCATGCCGTCCGCGCTGTACCAGCCGCCGTTCGGGCAGGCGGTGTGCAGACCGGCGCGGCAGTACTCGCAGGTGTTGTCGGCGAAGAAGAACGGGGAGACCACCAGGTCGCCGCGGCGGAAGCCGGAGACCTCGGAGCCGAGTTCCTCGACGAGGCCGATGAACTCGTGGCCCATCGCCCGGGGCGCCTCGTCGGTGGTCATGGAGTGGTAGGGGTGCAGGTCGGTGCCGCACACGCAGGAGCGCAGGATGCGCACGACCGCGTCGGTTGGCTGCTCGATCACCGGGTCCGGCGCGTCCAGGACACGCAGGTCTCCGGCCTCGTACATGAACGCTGCCCGCATCGGGACCTCTCGCTTTCTACCGGGTCATCGGGGACGACGAGTCCTGTAACCCCGCGGTACACGGAGCGTCATGAAGCGTGACCTGCCGGGACCGCCGTCCGCAACCGTCGCGGTCAGGCCCTGGTGGCGACGGATTTCCGCTGGTCAGAGCGGGAATATTGGCGGATTGGCAGTCGGGTCGCGGGCCGCTCAGGGCGCGGGCGTGCGCGGGCTCGGCCGGGCGGTGCCCGGCGCGCGGTCGCCGGGGCGCGGGCCCGCCGCGCGCCAGAAGGCGATCAGGGCGCGGGCCGTCTCGGCCGGCCGGTCCACCGCGGGCGAGTGCTCCGCGCCGGCGATCACGGTGCGGTGGGCCCCGAGCCTGGCCGCCATCGCGTCCATCCGCGACACGGGCCAGACGTAGTCGACGGCGCCGGACAGCACGTGCATCGGCAACGCCACCTCGGCCAGCTCCGCCACGCGGTCCTCCTCGGTCATCAACTGCCGTGCGGTGCACGTCAGTTGCTCCCGGCGCGTGGCCAGCCAGCGGCGCTGGAGGAACTCCCGTACGACCGCCGGCTCGCTCGCGTCGGCGGCCTCCGGCGGGTCGAGCTGCCGCATCGCCCGCCACACCTCGGGCATCTCCCACGCCGCCAGCGCCTCGGTCAGCAGCCGCAACCTGGCCTGCTGGCTCTCGGCCACGGCGCCAGGGCCCACGCTCATCAGCGTGAGCGAGGCGAACGCGGCCGGTTCGCGCAGCACCGCGGAGCGGGCGATGAGGCCGCCCAGCGAGTGTCCGAGCAGGTGTACGGGGCGGCCGTCGCCGACCGCCGCGGCCTGCGCGAGCACGTCCCGGACCAACTCCGCGCGCGCGTACGCCGACTCGTCGGCCGGGCCGTCGCTCTCGTGCTGCCCGCGGCCGTCCACGGCCACCACCCGGAACCCGGCCTCGCTCAGCGGCGCGAGCAGCGTGATGAAGTCCTCCTTGCTGCCGGTGAAGCCCGGCAACAGCAGCGCGGTCCCGACCGTGGCCCCCTCGGGGAGCGCGTCGTGCACGGCGAAGGCGCCCCGCTCGGTGGGGAGGGCGTACGCCTGGGCGCGCGGCGGGAGGTCGAGGTGGGGCGGCCTGCTCATGCGGTCGAGGCTAACCCGAGGCGGCGACGTCGGCCGGCCGGCAACGGGCTCGTCGCCAGGCGTTCGACCCGCCGCGGGCGCCCCGGCGCCCGCCGTTCCCCGCGCGCCCGGGGCGCGGCGCCGGGGCGGGGTGGCGGCCCGGGCTGGCCGGCCGGGCGCGGGGTGGGCGCGCGGGCAGCGCGAAGGCCGAGGGCCCGAGACGCTGGGTGGCGTCGTCGGGCCCTCGGCCTCGGTGCCGTGCTGGGCGGCGCGGGTCAGCTCTCCTGAGTGGCCTCGGAGCCGGCCGCGGTGCGGCTGCGGGTACGGCGGCGGCGCGGCTTGGCCGAAGCCTCGCCGGCCTCGGCGCCACCCGCCTCGTGCGCGCCGGCCTCGCCGGTGGCGACCGTGGCGGTACGGGCCGCGGCGGACTTGCGGGCCGGGCGCGACCGCTTCGCCGGGGCGCTGGCCTCGGCGTCAGCGGCGCTGGCGGGCGCGCCGGCCTCGGACGCGACGTCCGTCACCGGCTTGGCCTCGGCGGCCCCGGAGCGGGTGCGCCGGCGGCGGCGCGGCTGGCGCGCGACGCCCGGCTCGGCGGTGGCGGCGGTGCCGTCGGCCGCGTCCAGCGCGTCGCTGGCCTTGGCCGTGGTCGGGGTCGTGGCCTCGGTGGTGGCCGTCGCGGCGTCGGCCGTGCCGTCCAGGTCCTGGCCGCCGCGGGTGCGCCGGCGCTGGCGCGGCGGGCGGGTACGCGCCGGGCGCTCGCGCTCCACCGGGGCGGCGGCGGGCTTGCGACCACGCGCGGCCCGGCCGCCGGTCTCGCCGAGGTCCTCGACCTCCTCGGCGGCGAGGCCGGCCCTGGTGCGCTCGGCTCGCGGCAGTATGCCCTTGGTACCGGTCGGGATGGACAGCAGCTCGTAGAGGTGCTCCGAGGTGGAGTACGTCTCCTCGGGCTCGTCGAACGGCAGGTCGAGCGCCTTGTTGATCAGCTTCCAGCGGGGGATGTCGTCCCAGTCCACCAGGGTGATCGCGATGCCCGAGTTGCCCGCGCGACCGGTGCGGCCGATGCGGTGCAGGTAGGTCTTCTCGTCCTCGGGGGACTGGTAGTTGACGACGTGGGTCACGCCCTCGACGTCGATGCCGCGGGCCGCGACGTCGGTGCAGACCAGGACGTCGACCTTGCCGTTGCGGAAGGCGCGCAGCGCCTGCTCGCGCGCGCCCTGGCCGAGGTCGCCGTGGACGGCACCGGAGGCGAAGCCCCGGCGCGCGAGCTGCTCGGCGATGTCGGCGGCGGTGCGCTTGGTACGGCAGAAGATCATCGCCAGACCGCGGCCGTCGGCCTGCAGGATGCGCGAGACCAGCTCCGGCTTGTCCATGGAGTGGGCGCGGAAGACGTGCTGCGTGATGTTGGCGACCGTCTGGCCCGCGTCGTCCGGCGAGGTGGCGCTGATGTGCGTGGGCTGCGACATGTAGCGGCGCGCGAGTGAGATCACCGCGCCCGGCATGGTGGCCGAGAACAGCATGGTCTGCCGACGTGCCGGCAGGAACTGGATGATCTTCTCGACGTCGGGCAGGAAGCCCAGGTCCAACATCTCGTCGGCCTCGTCGAGGACGAGGCCGCGGATCTTGGAGAGGTCCAGCTTCTTCTGTCCGGCCAGGTCGAGCAGGCGGCCCGGGGTGCCGACGATCACGTCGACGCCCTTCCTGAGCGCCTCGACCTGGGGCTCGTAGGCCCGGCCGCCGTAGATCGACAGGACGCGCACGTTCCGTACCTTGCCGGCGGTCAGCAGGTCGTTGGTGACCTGCTGGCACAGCTCGCGGGTGGGGACGACCACGAGCGCCTGCGGGGCGTCGGAGAGCTGGTCGGGCGTGGCCCGGCCGGCCTCGACGTCGGCGGGCACGGTGACCCGCTCCAACAGGGGGAGACCGAAGCCGAGCGTCTTGCCGGTGCCGGTCTTGGCCTGGCCGATGACGTCGGAGCCGCTGAGGGCCACCGGGAGCGTCATCTCCTGGATGGGGAAGGGGGACGTGATGCCGACGGCCTCGAGGGCCTCGGCGGTCTCGGGGAGA
The DNA here is from genome assembly GCF_014295035.1 of Streptomyces buecherae. Lineage (GTDB taxonomy): Bacteria > Actinomycetota > Actinomycetes > Streptomycetales > Streptomycetaceae > Streptomyces > Streptomyces youssoufiensis. The sequence continues at coordinate 2,902,186 of NZ_CP060404.1, read as the reverse complement.
ATCCCGAGTTCTCTAAACGTAGACAGGATGCTTGCCTCTTCTGTGAGACGCGGCGCGAGGCGGCGAAGGGGGTCGTACCGCACCGGGTACTTGGCCGACCGGGGACGGGCCGGATGGCGCGGGACCACTGCCTCCGCTCAGGCGCGCACACCGCGAGCGTTTCCCTCTCGCCGTACGTATGTCTCATACGCGCCGCGTGGAGGGCGGTCGATTTGGAGCCGATCGGGCCACCGACCGGGCATCCGCATGCGTGGAACGACCCGCCGATAATGGGCGGGCTCCTTACCACTGTACCCCGGATACGGCGCTCCATCCGGAGGCTTGTTTGAGTGCGACGATGAACACACTCGGGACCGCCCGGGGCCGCCGGGGCTGACCAGGGGCTTCCGCGTGCCCCCAGGCGGACTATTGTGCGCGTCATGGAGACGCCCAACGCCGCTGACAGCACGCCCGACGACGCCCCCGAGAGCACCGGAATCGCCGCCCAGGACTGGGCGCAGGCGTCCGCTGAGCCGCAGTACCGGGCCGCGGTCATCGACCTGCTCGGCGCCCTCGCCTACGGCGAGCTGGCCGCCTTCGAACGGCTCGCGGAGGACGCCAAGCTCGCGCCGACCATCGACGACAAGGCGGAGCTGGCGAAGATGGCGTCGGCCGAGTTCCACCACTTCGAGCGGTTGCGGAACCGGATCGCGGCGATCGAGGCGGAGCCGAACGAGGCCATGGAGCCCTTCGCCGCCGCGCTGGACGAGTTCCACCGCCAGACGGCGCCCTCGGACTGGCTTGAGGGCCTGGTCAAGGCGTACGTCGGCGACTCGATCGCCAGCGACTTCTACCGCGAGGTGGCCACCCGCCTCGACACCGACACCCGCGACCTGGTGCTCCAGGTGCTGGACGACACCGGGCACGCGTCCTTCGCGGTGGAGAAGGTGCGCGCCGCCATCAAGGCCGACCCGCGGGTCGGCGGGCGGCTGGCGCTGTGGGCGCGGCGGCTGATGGGCGAGGCGCTCTCGCAGGCGCAGCGGGTGGTCGCCGACCGGGACGCGCTGTCCACGATGCTGGTGGGCGGCGTGGCCGACGGCTTCGACCTGGCCGAGGTCGGCCGGATGTTCTCGCGGATCACCGAGGCGCACACCAAGCGGATGGCCGCGCTCGGCCTTTCGGCCTGACTCCCGGCCTGTGAGGGGCCCGGCCGCACAGCGGCGCGCCCCGGCCGTGGGGCCGGGGCGCGCGGCGTGTGTGTCGGGGTCGGGTGGTCGTCGGGCTGGACCGTCGGGCTCTGGTGCCGCCGGCTCCTCAGGCAGCCGCGGAGCGGTGCAGCCGCCTGCTGGGGCGGCGGACGAGGAGCGACAGCAGGGCGACGGCCATGATCAGCGAGGTCGTCAGGGTCGCCGTGGGGTGACCGTCGCCGAGCACCGAGTGTCCGAGCAGGGCGCCGAACAGCGCGGCGCCGGGACCGGTGGACAGGACCAGCGGGGTCGCCGGCAGTTGTCGCGGCAACCAGCGGAGCGCCGCGACGGCGACGGCGAGGCCGATCAGAATCGAACCGAGCGCTTCCAGGATCATGTGCTTTTCCTCCCGCGCATGCCGTTGAGCAGTCGCAAATCGGTCCTAGCCGTACTACCCTGCGCGCGCCGGCGACAATCTTTGTCGACACATCGACGGCGGGGTCGGTGGACTGATCCACCGACCCCGCCGTCGTCTGCCGCGGCCCGAAGGCCGGAAGAGTCGAGCCCGAGTCTCAGAGCGCGCTGAAACCGACCTTGCGGGTCGACTGCTCACCGATCTCCACGTAGGCGAGCCGGTCGGCCGGAACCAGGACCTTGCGGCCGTGCTCGTCCACCAGGCTCAGCAACTGCGCCTTGCCACCGAGCGCGTCCGCAACGGCGCGCTCCACCTCCTCGGCAGACTGCTCGCTCTCCAAGACGATCTCGCGAGGCGCGTGCTGCACGCCGATCTTGACCTCCACGGCCATGTCCCTCCGACGGTCCGGGTTACCCCTGGCCACCGGCCAGGGGAGGTGCGCGGTTCCCGCGCCGTACGGACACATTAGCCGCAACGCGCGGCGGGTCCGGGGGTCCGTGGACGATCACCGTCGCGCGCGGGCGCGCGGGCGGCCCGGCGCGTGCGCGACGCCCGCCCGGCCGCCGGCGTTGGCGGGCCGGGCGGGCGTATGTCGCGGCGGTGAGGCGGGCCCGCCGGCCGGGCCGGCGGGCTGCGGGACGGTGGGGCTAGTCCGCTTCCGGGCCCTGGCCGTCCGCGCCGTGCAGCGGGAAGCCCGCGATGCCCCGCCAGGCCAGCGAGGTCACGAGCTGCACCGCGGTGTCGCGCGGGATGTCGCTCTCGCTGGAGAGCCAGTAGCGCGCGACGACCTGCGAGACGCCGCCGAGCGCGACGGCCAGCAGCATGGACTGCTCGGACGGCAGCCCGGTGTCCTCGGCGATCACCTCGGAGATCGCCTCGGCGCACTGGAGCGAGACCCGGTCCACGCGCTCGCGCACCGCGGGCTCGTTGGTCAGGTCGGACTCGAAGACGAGGCGGAAGGCGCCGCCCTCGGCCTCGACGTAGGCGAAGTACGCGTCCATCGTCGCCGTGACGCGCAGCTTGTTGTCGGTCGTCGAGGCGAGCGCGGTGCGCACCGCCTGCAGCAGCGCCTCACAGTGCTGGTCCAGCAGGGCCAGGTAGAGGTCGAGCTTGCCAGGGAAGTGCTGGTAGAGCACCGGCTTGCTGACTCCGGCGCGCTCGGCGATGTCGTCCATCGCCGCGGCGTGGTAGCCCTGCGCGACGAAGACCTCCTGGGCGGCGCCCAGGAGCTGATGACGTCGGGCTCGGCGCGGCAGGCGCGTGCCTCGTGGGCGCGCCTCGGTCTGCTCGATGGCTGTCACGCCGCCTCCCAGGTGGGTCGTTCCGTGCACGGTGTTCACCGCGCCCGCCATCGTACTTTTGGGTAACCGAGGCGCGCGCGGCCCGTGCGGAGAATTTCACGGACCGGGCACCGGGGGAAGCCGACAAAAGGGATGGATCATCGGTAGTCCTCTTCGTCGGTCTCCACGATCCGGTGCTGCTCGGCGACATCGGCGGGGTTCGCCGTCGTCGGGTCGAGGTCGATGGGCTGCTCGTCCCGGTCGGGTGCGAGGGCGGCGCGCTGCTCCGCGCTGTCCGCCTCGGGTGCCTCGACGCTGCGGTCGCCGTCGGTGTCCGTGGTGGGCTCCTCGTCGGGAAAGTGCTCCGGATCGGTGGGATCGATGGGCTCGGTCAGATCGGTCGGATCAATGGGCTCGATGGGCATATGGCTCCCCTTTCCAGGGCGAGCGCCCTCTATACGAGCCTACGAGGGGTCTCTGTCGCGCGCTATGCGCCGCCACCGCGCGCGACCCGGCGCACTCCCACGGCGAAGCTCCCGCATCGCGGCGCCCGCACGCACGCGGTCCGGAGCGGTACGGGAGGGGTGTGCGGGGCGGGTCAGGCGGATGGGGCCGGACAAGGAGATAGGGAGGCGTAAGGAGAAGTCAGGGAAATGGCGAATGACGTGGTCGTTCGTACCCGTGATGGCGAACACACGAACGTGCCACGTGATCGTCTCGTAACATTGCTCCATGTCTTCCACCGACTCGCCAAGGCCGTGCAGTGTGCCCGCGTCGGTGCCGGGCGAGCCGGCCCGTCCCGGAGAGCGGCTGCGCGAGGTGCGGCTGGCCGGGTACACGCTGGCGGTGCGCTCCCGGGCGCCCGACCGCGCGGACCTGCCGCCGGCCCTGTTCGTGCACGGCCTCGGCGGCTCCTCCGACAACTGGTCGCTGCTGATGGCCCAGTTGACGGACGTGGTGGACGGCGAGGCCGTGGACCTGCCCGGGTTCGGTTTCTCGCCGCCGCCCGAGGACGGTACGTACTCGCTGGCGAGCCATGCCCGGGCCGTGGTCCGCCTCATCGAGGCGGGCGGGCGCGGTCCGGTGCACCTGTTCGGCAACTCGATGGGCGGCGCGGTCGTCACCCGGGTCGCCGCCGCGCGGCCCGACCTGGTGCGCACGGTCACCCTCGTCTCGCCCGCGCTGCCCGAGGTGCCGCCCCAGCGCACGGCGCTGCCCACCGCGCTGCTCGCGGTGCCGGGCGTCACCCGCCTCTTCCGCCGCCTGACCAGGGACTGGACGGCCGAGCGGCGCACCCACGAGCTGTTGGCGCTGTGTTACGGCGATCCCACGCGGGTGGACCCGCAACACCTGGCCGCCGCCGTCGCCGAGTTCGAGCGACGGCTGGCCCTGCCGTACTTCTGGGACGTGCTGGCGCGCTCGGCGCGCGGCGTGGTCGACTCGTACACCCTGGGTGGCCAGCACTCGCTGTGGCGGCAGGTGGAGCGGGTGCTCGCGCCGACACTGCTGGTGTACGGCATGCGGGACCAGCTCATCTCGCTGCGGATGGCCCGGCGCGCGCAGGCCGCGTTCCGGGACGCCCGGCTGCTGACCCTCCTCGACGCGGGACACGTCGCGATGATGGAGTACCCCGAAGCGGTGGCGCGAGCCTTCCGTGAACTGCTGAACGACCTCGAACTGCGCGCGAAGGTGGAGCCCGTGGAGTCTGACGAAGCCGAGGGCGCCCCGGGCCGGCGCCCGGCGCGGCCCACCGGGCCCGCCGCGGAGCAGGGCGCGAGCAGGGGCGCTGCGGCGCGTGGGTAGGCACAGCGCGCGCGGCCCGCGACCCCGCGACGGGCGCTCCGGCGGCAGCGGCACCGGCGAACCCGGCCCGCCCCCGGCCGCGCCCGGGGGGTACGGAGAGACGTTCCCGCAGGCCGCCGTGGCCCCCGCGACCGGCGAGGGCGCGCCGCGCGGCGCGCCGGCCTCCGCGGACACCCCGGCGCACGGCGTCCCGTACGTCGACGGCACGCCGGCCCATGGCATCGGCGACGGCACTCCGGCCCGTGGCGTGCCGCGCGTCGGCGCTCCTCGCCCGCAGAGACCGGGCCAGCCGGCCGCCACCCCGCCGCACGAGGGTGCCCCGGTCGGCGGTGGCCCCGGTGGCCATCCCGAGCAGCGCGAGGCCGGCGGCGGCTGGGGCGCGCTGGGCGGCTCTGCGCGGCGGCGGGCCGGTCGGGGCCCGGACGGTCGGGGTGCGGCCGGTCGCGGGGCGGGCGGTCGGAGTGCGGCAGGCGCCGATCCGGCGGGCGCGGGGCGCGCGCCGGGGCGCGGCGGCATTCCCGGGCCGCGCCGGGAGTACCTGGAGGCGTTCGACGGGCCCGGCGCCGGCGAGGCCGGCGACACGGGAGCGGCGCGGCGCCGGCGCGGCCCGGCCGCGGCCGTGCCCTCGGCCAGACAGGCCGTGCCTCCGGCCGGGGGCGACCAGGAGGCGGGCGCGCCGGCGCGTGCGCGAGACGACGAGGCGGAGGGCAAGGAGCCGAGGGAGCCGGCCGCCGGCGGCTCGGCGGGCGGTGGCGACGACACGGGGCGGCCCGACCGTGGACGGGCCGGGCGCGCCGCGCCGCCGGCCGGCGGCAGGGGCCGCACGTTCACCGGGATCGCCGCAGCGGCGGTGACCACCGTGCTCGCGGTGGTGGTGGCCGGCCAGGTGACCGCCGACTCGCAGGACAGCGACGCGACCCAGCCCAGCGGCGCCACGGAGCGCGCCGAGAGCGGCGAGGCGTCGCGCTCGGACGGGCGCCCCACACCGGCCCCGCCGCCGCCCCCGCCCTCGTACGAGGAGAAGTTGGCGACCAAGTACCCGCTGGACCCGAAGCTGAAGGGGCCCGGCAAGTTCACCACCGTGCCGGGGCGTGACAAGGCGCCGGGCCGGGGTGAGGTGGTGCGCTACCGGGTGGACGTGGAGGGCGAACTGCCGCTGGACGCCGAGCTGTTCGCGAAGGCCGTACACAAGACGCTGAACGACGAGCGTAGTTGGGGCCGGGGCGGTCAGCGCACCTTCGAGCGGGTCTCGTCCGGGTCGGCGCGCTTCGTGATCAGCCTGGCCAGCCCCGGGACGACGGCCACCTGGTGCGCCAAGTCCGGCCTGGACATCACACAGGACAACGTCTCGTGTGACTCGGCGGCCACCGAACGCATCATGATCAACGCCTATCGGTGGGCCCAGGGCGCGAAGACGTTCCGCGACGACCAGACGACGATCTACCGGCAGATGCTCATCAACCACGAGGTGGGGCACCGGCTCGGCCGGGACCACGAGGGCTGCCCGAGCGACGGGGCGCTGGCGCCGGTGATGATGCAGCAGACCAAGCTGCTGCGCACGGGCGACGCCACCTGTCGGGTGAACGCCTGGCCGTATCCGGACGGCGCGAAGGACGAGCGCGGCCGGTAGGGGGGGCGCGGGGCGCGGCGCTCGCCGCGCGGAGGCGCCGAGCCCGGGGCGTGGCGGAGGCGCCGCGCCCGAGGGCCACGGAGGCGGCGGCGAGCGGGCCATGACTCCGGCCGCCGAACCGGCCCCCGAACCGGGCCGGCGGGCCACTCCGCGGCTGCCCGTCGTGGCACGGCGGAACGGCCTCCGGCAGCCGCGCGCGGTGTCGGGGGAGCCGCCGCCACGCCCGTCACCAGGGGTTTCGCTCGCCGACGCGCCGCGTTGCGCGGAACGTGGGGCGGCGTTGGCCGGGCGCGCGGCCGTCCCGCATGGCGATACTCATCGTCTCCTTATATGAGACATCTTTGCCAGGTGGCGAAAAATCGTTCAGTCTTCTGCGCATGTCGCGTCGTCCTGCCATCGAGATCGCCAGCTTCGAGCTGGCGCTCATTGGCGTGACCGGACACGCCGTCGCCGACATCCACTGTCGCCAGGGCCAGCGTCACCTGACCTCCGCCTGACGCGGACTCAGGACCGGCCCGCCCCGCCCGCGCACCGCATCGCGCGTCTCACGGCCTCACCGCCGTCTCCCTCATTCCGCATCCGCCCGGTGGCGGTCCGCCCCGTCGACTGACGGGCCTGCCTCCGCCCGCCGCGCACCGGATGCCTCCTGCTGCGAAAGGCGTACTTCGTCATGCGTCAACTGCCCCTCATATCCCGCCGCGTGGCCGCGGCGGCCGTCAGCGTCGTTCTGCTCGGCGGCGTGGCCGCCTGCGGACCCGAGGACAGTGACAGCAAGGGCGCGGGGGGCGGGAGCGACGCGCCGCGGAAGGGCGGCACGCTCACCATCCTCAACTCCCATCCGCAGTCGGACTTCGACCCGGCCCGGCTCTACACCTCGGGCGGCGGCAACATCCCCGGGCTCGTCTTCCGCACCCTGACCACCCGCAACCGCGAGGACGGCGCGGCCGGCGCCAAGGTCGTGCCCGACCTGGCCACCGACACCGGCAAGCCGAGCAAGAACGCCACCGTGTGGACGTACACGCTCAAGGACGACCTCAAGTACGAGGACGGCAGCAAGATCACCACGGCGGACATCAAGTACGGCATCGAGCGCTCGTTCGCGGCCGAGCTGTCCGGCGGCGCGCCCTACCTGCGCGACTGGCTGATCGGCGGCGACACCTACCAGGGCCCGTACAAGGACAAGAAGGGGCTCGACTCGATCGAGACGCCCGACGAGAAGACCATCGTCTTCCACCTGCGCAAGCCCGAGGGCGACTTCCCGTTCGTGGCGACGCAGACCCAGTTCGCGCCGGTGCCGAGGGACAAGGACAAGGGCACCGCGTACGAGAACCACCCGGTCTCCTCCGGCCCGTACAAGGTGGTCAAGAACGTCGGCGACGGCGAGCGGATGACGCTGGAGCGCAACCCGCACTGGTCGGAGAAGACCGACGCGGAGCGGCACGCCTACCCGGACAAGGTGGAGATCACGGCCGGGCTCGACTCGGCCGTCATCAACCAGCGGCTGTCCACCGGCTCCGGGGCCGACGCCGCCGCGGTGACCACCGACACCAACCTGGGCCCGGCCGAGCTGGCGCAGGTCAGCGGCGACAAGGAGCTGGCGGGCCGGGTCGGCACCGGGCACTTCGGGTACACCAACTACCTGGCGTTCAACCCGAAGGTCAAGCCGTTCGACAACCCCAAGGTGCGGCAGGCCATCAGCCACGCCATCAACCGCACCAGCGTGGTCAACGCGGCGGGCGGCTCCTCGCTCGCCGAGCCGGCCACCACCTTCCTGCCCGAGCGCGACTTCTTCGGATACACGCCCTACGACCACTTCCCGGCCGGTAAGACGGGCGACCCGGCCAAGGCGAGGAAGCTGCTGGCCGAGGCGGGTCACGAGGACGGGCTGACGATCACCCTCACCCACTCCACCGTCAAGGACTTCGCGACCAGCCCCGAGGTGGCCACCGCCGTACAGGAGGGGCTGAAGAAGGCCGGCATCACGGTCAAGCTCCAGGGCCTGGAGGACAACGACTACAGCGAGAAGACCAAGAGCGTGAAGGACGCGCCCGGCTTCTTCCTCTCCGCCTGGGGCGCCGACTGGCCCGCCGGCGGCCCGTTCCTGGCACCGATCTACGACGGCCGCCAGATCGTCAAGGACGGCTCCAACTACAACCACGCGCAGCTCGACGACAAGGCCGTCAACGCCGAGATCGACGCCATCAACAAGCTGACCGACCTGAAGGCCGCGGCCAAGCGGTGGGGCGCGCTGGACAAGAAGATCGGCGAGCAGGCGCTGTCCGTGCCGCTGTTCCACCCGGTCTACAAGCGGCTCTACGGCAAGGACGTCAAGAACATCGTGATCAGCGACTGGACCGGCGTGCTCGACGTCTCGCAGGTCGCGGTCCGGTGATCCGGGTGCGCACGACCATCGCCTGGGCCGCGCCCCGCGCGGCCCGCGAGGAGACCCCGTGACCAGCGAGGTGTTGGCCACGACCCAGGCGGGGGCCCCGGCCCCCGCCTCGGGGGCCCGCCAGGTGTGGCGGCGGCTGCGGGCGCGCAAGGCCGCCGTGGTGGCCGGCGCCGGGCTGGCCCTGCTCGTCCTGCTCGCCCTGGCCGCGCCGCTGCTGTCGGCGCTCACCGGCCAGGACCCCAACACGTACCACGACGACCTGGTGGACTCGGCCCGTGGCGGCGTGCCCACCGGCACCTGGGGCGGCATCAGCGCCGAGCACTGGCTCGGCGTCGAGCCGGGCACCGGGCGCGACCTGTTCATCCGCCTCGCCTACGGGGCCCGTGTCTCGCTCGTGGTGGCCGTCGGCGCCACCCTGCTCCAGGTGCTGATCGGCGTGATCGTCGGCATCGCGGCCGGCTTCGGCAGCCGGTTCGTGGACGGGCTGCTCAGCCACGTCAGCGACGTGTTCATCGCGCTGCCCATGCTGGCGTTCGTGATCGCGCTGACGGCCGTGGTGCCCGCGGACTTCCCGCGCCCACTGCTGCTCGTCCTGGTCATCGCGCTGTTCGGCTGGGCCGGCACGGCCCGCGTGGTGCGGGCCCAGACGCTGTCGCTCAAGAAGCTCGACTTCGTCGCCGCGGCGCGGCTCGGCGGCTCGGGGCCCTTCCGGGTCGCCCGCCGCGAACTGCTGCCCTCGCTCGCCGCTCCCGTCATCACCTACTCGGCGATCCTGCTGCCGAGCAACATCGTGGCCGAGGCAGCGCTGTCCTTCCTCGGCGTCGGCATCCGGCCGCCCACGCCGTCCTGGGGGCAGATGCTCTCGACGGCGACGACCTGGTTCCGGGCCGACCCGGCCTACGTCCTGCTCCCGGCCGGCCTGCTGTTCCTCACCGTGCTCGCGTTCACGGTCATCGGCGACGCCCTGCGGGTGGCGCTCGACCCGCGCGAGGCGTCCCGGCTCGGCGTCGGCAGGCGGCGTACCCGTAATGCCAACAAGGCCGACAACGCCAACAAGGTCGACGAGGCCGGCGGGGCGAGCGTGTCCGCGCGGGTCAGCGGGGCTGGCGCGGCCGACACGGCCGACATGGCCGGCGCGACCAGCGCGCCCCAGAAGGGAGGCCCGGCATGATCCCGTATCTGCTGCGCCGGGTGGCCGGTGCCGTCCTGGTGCTGTTCGTGCTGTCGATCGTCGTGTACGCGATGTTCTACGCCGTGCCCGGTGACCCGGCCAAGCTGGCCTGCGGCCCGCGCTGCAACCCGGAGCAACTGGCCCAGGTCCGCGACCAACTCCGCCTCGACGACCCGCTTCCGGTGCGCTACTGGCACTTCCTCCAGGGCCTCTTCGTCGGGCAGGACTTCTCCACCGGCACCTCGGTCCTGCACTGCGACGCCCCCTGCTTCGGCCTCTCGTACCAGAACGACCAGCAGGTCACCGAGCTGATCTCGCAGCGGCTGCCCGTCACCGCGTCGCTGGCCCTGGGCGCCATGGTGCTGTGGCTGATCCTCGGCGTCGGCACCGGGCTGCTCTCGGCGCTGCGCCGGGGCGGGATCACCGAGCGGGTGCTGACCTGGTTCACGCTGGCCGGGACGGCGACGCCGGTGTTCATCATCGGGCTGCTGCTGCTCATGGTCTTCTGCGCCCAACTGCGCTGGCTGCCCTTCCCGTCGTACGTGCCGCTGACCGAGAACCCCGAGCAGTGGGCGTGGAACATGCTGCTGCCGTGGACCGCGCTCGCGCTCATCGAGTCGGCCAAGTACGCGCGGCTGACCCGCAGCTCCCTGTTGGAGACGCTGGCCGACGACCACATCCGCACCTTCCGCGCCTACGGGGTCTCCGAGCGCGCCATCGTGGGGCGGCACGCCCTGCGCGGGGCGCTGCCACCGGTGATCGCGCTGACCGCGCTCGACCTCGGGTCGCTGTTCGGCAGCGCGATGCTCACCGAGACGCTCTTCGGACTGCCGGGGCTCGGCCAGTTGCTGGTGCACTCGGTGCGGACCATCGACCTGCCGGTCGTGGTCGCCGTCGTGCTGGTCACCGGCGCGGCCGTGGTCATCGCCAACATCGTCGCCGACCTTCTCTACGCGGCAACCGACCGGAGGGTGACCCTGACATGAGCGCACAACGGTGGGAACCGGAAGGAGTCACGACCGAGCGGAACGCGACCAGGGTCGGGCCCGGGCCCGGGCAGAACGCGACCGAGGCCGCGACCGGTCCCGAGCAGGCGTCGGCGCCGGAGCCGCTGGTGCGGGTCGAGGACCTCAGCGTCGGTTTCCCGGCGGCGGACGGCGGCGCCGCGACCTCCGGTCCCGGCGCCGGGGCGGCGACCGTACGGGCCGTGGACGGGCTCTCCTTCACGCTGGAGCCGGGCGCCGCGCTCGGCATCGTGGGGGAGTCCGGATCGGGCAAGAGCACCGTGGCGTTCGCCCTGCTCGACCTGCACCGTGGCACCGGCGCCCAGGCCAGCGGCGTCGTACGGGTCGCGGGGCGGGACGTGCTCACCGCCGACGACGCCGCGCTGCGCCGGATACGCGGCGGGGTGGCGGCCATGGTCTTCCAGGACCCGCTGTCCTCGCTCGACCCGTACCTGGCGATCGGCGACCAGATCGCCGAGGTGTACCGGGTGCACCACCGGGGCGCGTCCCGGCGCGCGGCGCGCGCCCGCGCCGTCGAGGTGCTCGACCGTGTCGGCATCCCGGACGCGGCGCGCCGCTCCCGGTCCCGGCCGCACGAGTTCAGCGGCGGCATGCGGCAGCGCGCGCTGATCGCCATGGCGCTCTCGTGCGAACCGCGTCTGCTGATCGCCGACGAGCCCACCACGGCGCTCGACGTCACCGTGCAGGCCCAGATCCTCGCGCTCCTCGCCGAACTGCGGGCCGAGACGGGCATGGGCCTGCTCTTGGTCACGCACGACCTCGGGGTCGCCGCCTCCAGCGTGGACGACCTGCTGGTCATGCGCGCGGGCCGGGCGGTCGAGCGCGGCCCGGTCAACGCGGTGCTCAGCGCCCCGCGCGAGCCGTACACCCGCGCGCTGCTGGCGGCGGTGCCACGCGTCGAGCAGGCATGCGGGGACCGGGCCCCGGTCCCGGTCCCCGCGCCGGCGGAGAGCCGGCGCGAGGCGGGGACCACCGCCGAGACGGCGCCCGAGCCCGCCACCGAGGCCGCCCCCGGTGGCGAGCCGAAGGCGGCGGCGTCGGACGCGGCGGGCAGGGGCCTCGCTGGCCCCGCGCCGACCACGGCCGCCGCCGCGTACCGGGAGGCGAGCGGAGCGGCGGAGCCCGAACTGCTGTTGGAGGTGGCCGGGCTGCGCCGGGAGTTCGGCGGGCGGCGGGCCCGCACGGTCGCGGTGGACGACGTCTCGCTGACGCTGCGCGCCGGCGAGACGCTGGGCGTCGTCGGCGAGTCCGGCAGCGGCAAGACGACCCTGGGCCGGATGATCGTCCGCCTGCTGGAGCCGTCTGGCGGTTCGCTGCGCTACCGGGGCCGCGAGATCGGCGGGCTGCGCGAGCGCCAACTGCGCCCGTTCCGCAGCGAGTTGCAGATGGTCTTCCAGGACCCGGTGGCGTCCCTGAACCCGCGCCGCAGCATCGGCGAGTCCATCGCCGACCCGCTGCGCGCCGCGGGGAGGCTGACCGGGCCGGAGATCGTCGCGCGGGTGCGCGGGCTGCTGGAACGGGTCGGCCTCGACCCCGACTGGTACCACCGCTACCCGCACGAGTTCAGTGGCGGCCAGCGGCAACGGGTCGGCATCGCGCGGGCGCTGGCGCCCGAGCCCCGGCTCATCGTCTGCGACGAGCCGGTCTCCGCGCTCGACGTCACCACGCAGGCCCAGATCGTGCGGCTGCTCGGCGACCTCCAGCGCGAGCTGGGCCTCGCGCTGATCTTCATCGCCCACGACCTGGCCGTCGTACGACAGGTCAGCGACCGGGTCGCCGTCATGCGCGGTGGCCGGATCGTCGAGGAGGGCGAGACGGACGCCGTGTACGACGACCCGCAACACCCGTACACCCGTTCCTTGCTGGCGGCGGTGCCCCTGCTGGCAGGAGCCGAGCGGCCGGTGGAGGCCGTGGCGACCGAGCGGGTGGAGGCCGTCGTATAGCGCCTCGCAACGCCGACTGGCCGTAAAAGTTACGGCTGTTCACCCCTTCTGGTGGCGCGACGGACAACCGTCCGTCGCGCCGCCCCGCCCCGCGCATAGCGTGCTGCCGCTGCCTCACGGCGGCTGCCTACCAGGGAGATCGGGGTGCGAACGTGCGCGTGGGACTGCTGACCGAAGGTGGTTATCCGTACGCGAACGGTGCGGAACGGCGGTGGTGCGACCGGCTCGTGCGCGAGCTGGCCCAGCACGAGTTCGAGGTCTGCGGGCTCAGCCGTAGCGCCGAGCAGGAGGCCGCCGGCTGGCTGCCGCTGCCGAGCCAGGTGCGCCGGGTGCGCACCGCGCCGCTGTGGGGCGAGCCTCCGTACGCGTCGATGCCGGGCCCCGCGCGCCCCTACCGACGCCGGGAGCGCGCGCTGTTCGCCCAGCACTTCGGGCGCCTCGCGCGGGCCATCAGCGCGGCGGCCATCGAATCGCCGGCCGTCGACGTGCCGGGCGGCGGGGCGGCGGGTGTCGAGGGGGTGGAGACCGACGCGACGGGTGTCGCGTGCGGCGTCGGGGCGGACGCCTTAACGCGTGGTGCGGACGGCGGCGACGCCCGTACGCAGCCCGGCACGCAGCTCGGTGCGGAACCCGGCACGCAGCTCGGGGCGGAGGCCGGGGCGAGCGCCGATCCGGAGGCCGACGCGGGCGGGGGCGTGCGGGCCGGGTCGGCGGGGCCGGTGCGGGGTCGTGCGGGGGCGGCGCGCCGCGCGCGTCAGGCGGACCGTTTCGCCACTGTGGGGCACGACGCCCCACGTCCGCTCGGGTCCGACGCGCCCCCCGAGCGCCCCGGCGGGTACGCCGTCCCCTCCCGCACCTTCGCCGACGGCCTCTACGGGTTGGCCGAGCTGGCCCGGGAGCGCGGCGGGTTGGCCTCGGCGATCCGCTCCGACGCGGCGGCCCGGCTGCTGGAGGCCGCCTGCCGCGCGCCGGGCGCCATGGGCGACGCGCACCGCGCGAGCGTCGCCGACCTGCTCACCGTCCTGCGCTACCTGGAGCGCGCGCTGCGCCCGCTCTCGCTCGACTGGTACGGGGCCGGGCGCGGTCCCGACCCGGCCGGGGGCCAGCGGCCGGGGCGCGGCCTGGCCGGCGTGGACCTGTGCCACGCCACGTCGGGCGGGCTCGCCGCGCTGCCGGGGCTGCTGGCCAAGCGCTTCTTCGGCACGCCGCTGCTGGTCACCGAGCACGGCTCGCGACTGCGCGAGCACTACCTCACCCCCCTTGTCCCCGACCCGACCGACCCGGTGTCGCCGCCGGGCCACGCCTCCCACTCCGCGCCGGTGCGCGCCCTGATCGCCTCCTTCCACCGCCAGTTGACCGCCGAGGTCTACGCGCGGGCCGACCTCGTCACGGCCGGCGGCGCGCACACCCGGCGCTGGCAGGAGCGCTGCGGCGCCGACCCGGCGCGGGTGCGGACGGTCTACCCGGGCCTGGACGCGCGCCGGTTCGCCGCCGTGGGCGACGACGGCGCGGGCGACGCCGCGGGCGGCGACTGTGCGGCCGACGCCGACGACGGGCGCACGCTGCTGTGGGTCGGCCGCATCGAGCCCACGCGGGACCTGATCGGGCTGCTGCACGCGTTCGCCGAGGTGCGCCGCGCGGAGCCCGGCGCCCGACTGCGGATCGTGGACACCGGACCGGCCGCCCCCGGCGTGCCGGGCGCCCTCGCCACCTGCCCGCCCGACACGGCCCACCTCGACACGGCCCACCTCGACGCCGCCGCACCGCTGGCACTGGCCTACGGGCGAGCGGCCTGCGACGCGGCGGCGCACGGGCCGCTCGGCTACGAGGGGTTGGCGTGCGGATCGGTGCCGTGCGGACCGGTGAGCTGCGGATCACCGGGGTACGGGGTGCCGGCGTACGGGGCGGTCGCGGCGGCCCCGCCGGGGCGCGGTGGCGCGGTGCCCGTGGGCTGCGCCGCCGTGGTGGCGCGCGGCGGCGGCTGCGCGACGGCCGGTCGGAACGGCCTCGGATGTGCGGCGGCGGCCGGCGGCGGTGTGGTGCGGGAACGCCGGGAGGGCGTGTCGCGCCGCGCCTGGCGCCGCGCGGCGCGCGCCGGTGCGCGCCACGGCGCCGGCGGGTGCGCCCGGCGCGCGGCCGTGGTGCCGTGGTCCGGCGTTCCCGGGGTCGGCTCTGACGCTCGCGGGCCGTGGTCCGGGACCGACGGCCACGGGCCCCGGGCCGGCGCCGGGCCGCTCGGTGCGGCGGCCTACCGGACGCGGTGCGCCGCGCTCGCCGCGCAACTCTTCCCCGACGAGGCGCCGCACGCGCACGCGGCGGGGCGGAGCCCGGTCACCTTCGAGACGCTGGGCGACTGGGACGTGCCGAACCTGCCGGAGACGTACGCCGCCGCCAGCGTCGTCGTGCGGTCGAGCCTGGCCGATGGGGACCCGGTCGGGCTGATCGAAACGATGCTCCGCGGGCGGGCCACGGTCTCGACGGACGTCGGCGCGGTGGCCGAGGTGGTGGGGGACACCGGACTGCTGGTGCCGCCGCGCAACCCGCGCGCGCTGGCGGCGGCGTGTCTGACGCTGCTGCGCGACGGCGTGCGCCGGGAGCGTCTCGGCGCCGCCGCCCGGTCCCGGGCGCTGGAACTCTTCGACGCCGAGCACAACGCCGCGGTGTTCCGCGGCCTCTACCTGGAGCTGATGTCGCACGCCCCGGTGCGCCGCGCCGATGCGGAAGTGAGCGCCGACGGCGGCCCGTTGCCGTTCGCCCACCCCGCGGAGGCACACGTGCCGGGCCACTGGACGGCGCTGGACCGCGCGGGTCGCGCGCCGGCGCGCGAGGCAGCGGGGCGCGCCGCGCCGGGCTGGGCGAGGCGACCCGACGCGGCCCCGCCGCTGACGGCGTGCGCGGGCGCGCCCCGTGCCGAGGCGGCTGAGGCGCCGCGGGGCCGATCGAGAAAGCGAAAGGGGGCCGAGGCATGACGCCGCCCGAGCGGGCCCCCGACACCCCGCCCCCGCCCCCGGCCAGCGCCGCCGCCACCGGCCCGACGCCCGCCGTCCCGACCGCGCCCGAACCCGACCCGCGTCCCCCGCACCACGCCGGTCCCGCCCCGCTGGCCGGCGCTGCGGAGCCTCGCGCGACGGCCGAGACCACGCGGGAGGTGCGCACCCCCGGCGGGCGAGGCGGGCCGGCCGATGCGGAACCGTCCGCTTCGGCGCCCCGCCACCCGGCCCCCCTCGGCCCACGCCCCCACCCCACCGACCCGACCGACGACGGCCCGCCCGCCTCGGTGACGCCCGCCCCGACCCCGGCTGCCTCGACTCCGGCTGCCCCTGCGGCCTTCGGGCGTGCGCAGGCCGCCTCGTCGGATGGCGCGCCGTCTGACGAGACGCCGTCGATCGAGGCGCCGTCGGACGACGAGGGGCCCGCCCCCGCGCGGTCGGCCGGCGCTGGTTCGTCGGGCCCGGGCCCGGGCGCCGGGCGGGCGCGGCCGGGGGAGCGGCGGCGCGGGAGGTACGTCGATCCGGTGCGGCAGTTGCTGCACCAGCACCGCGAGCTGTGCGAGCGGGCCGTCGACCCGTGGGAGATCGCCGCGGGGCTTGAGGCGCGCGGGGTCGGCGACCGCTCCGCCGCGCGCTACCGGCATCGCGACGTGTTCTCGCTGGCCGAGGAGTTGTACGCCAGAACGCCACGCGCCGGCGCACTGGCGGACGACACAGCACCACGGCCGGCCGCCGGAGCCGCCGGAGCCGCCGGGGCCGACCACCCCGGCGCACCCGCCGCCAGCCCGTACGGCCCCGCCACCCCGCCCGTCGCCTCGGCGTACCCGTACCCGTACCCGTACCCGTACCCGTACCCCACGCCCCACGCGTACGAGAACGCCCCGTACGCGTACGCCCCCGACGCCCACCCACCGGACCCCTACCCCCCGTACGCGTACGCCCCGTTCGAGCACACCCCGTGCGGGCACGCCGCGCCCGCGGCCCCGCCGTACGGCTCGCCGGCGCGACCCCCTGCCGGCGCCCCGTTCGTCTGCTCCCGCGCGAGCACCCCGCGCGCGGGCGGTGCGGCGTGCGGCGGTGCGCCGGGGCGCGGCGTGGCGCGCGGGAAGTCGGCTTCGGCCTCCGCGCGCCGGTCTCGGCGCGTGCCGTGGCGGTGGGGGCTCGGGCCGGTGTGGTGGTGCTGGCTGTTCGGGTTCCTGCTGGGTGGGAACTGGCTGCTCACCGAGGCGCTGGCGGGCGCGCTCGGTGCCGGCTGGAGCACCGGGCAGCCGCCGTACCCGAGCCTTCCGGGCCTCGGCGGGTGGCCCGACCCGCACGGCTGGCTCGATCTCCAGGGGTGGCCCGACTTCCACGAGTGGCGGGGGTCCGACGACTGGCGGCAGGTCGCGCCCGGCGCGGTGGGCGTGGCGGCGCTCATCGGCGCGTGGCCGCCCGCCGCCTGGTGCGCGCGGTGGTTCGCCGCGCGCACCCGCCGTGCGCTGTGGGCGAGCCGGGAGTTGGCGGGGTTCGCGACGGGGGCGCGCAGGGCGTTCGCTGGTGCGCTGGCGCTGTTCGGGTGCGCGCTCGGCGCGCTGCTCGTCGCGGCCTGGTGCGCCCTGTCGTGGCACGGGTTAGGACCGCGACCCGGCTTCGGGCCCGGGGCCGCGCTCGCCGCCGGCGCGCTCGGCCTGCTGCTGTTCGTCGCGCGCCTGCTGTCCGCGCACGGGTTCCGCCGCGCCGCGCGCCGCGGGCTCGCCCTGGCCTGCGGGATCGAGGCGGCGGCGGTGGCGACCGCGCTGGCCGCCGAAGCGCCCCGGGGCGCGGGGCTGGCCCGACCGGTCGAGCGCCTGGTCGCGGTCGGCGGGCCCGCGACCGTGACCACGCTCGCCTGCGCCACCGGCGCGTTGGTGCTGGGCGCCTACGCGCTCGGCGCGCTCGCCCGCCCCTGGGCGCACGCCGCCGACGCCCACCCGCCGGCCGGCGCGCGCCCGCGCGCGTACGACACGGGCCCAGCCACCCGGGGCGGTCACCCCGCCGCCCCCGACACCGGCGCGCACCGCACCCCGGTGCGGGACGCCACGTCCACGCGCACGGCGACCGACGGCACCCGCCGTCGCGGCGCTGTGCCACGGGAGATCGGCGCGGGCAGCCCCGCGCCGTGCGAGGGCTGGGCGCGGCGATCCCGTGGCCCGGCCGTGTCCCCGTAGGGCGCACCGCCGCCGGCACCGCGTGCGCCGCGCAAGCCGGCGCACGACCCACGACCTCTGCCGCCGCACCTCCCGTCCACGGGGCCGGGGCGGCGCAACCCTCACAAGGAGCAAGCGAGATGACCAACCATTCCGTCGACCGCCCCGCCCGCCGTGCGGCCGGGACCCCCGGAGCCGTCCGGCTCGCCGGGACAGCCCGTCCCCAGTGCCGTCGCGCCGCCGGCGCCCCGCTCGTCAGCGGCACCGCGGAACGGGGGCGTGGCTGATGCGCGTTCTCCTGCTCGGCTCCAGTGGTTACATCGGGCGCTACGTCGCCGACCATCTGCTCGCCGACCCGGCGGTGCAGCTCACCGAGCTGGGCCGGGGCGACGCCGCCGACGTCCGGTTCGACCTGTCCACCGGCAGCCCCGGGGCGCTGACCCGGTTCCTGGACGCCGTCCACCCCGGCGTGGTGATCAACTGCGCGGGCACGACGCGTGGCGGCGCCCGGGAGCTGACCCGGCACAACACGGTGGCCGTCGCCACCATCTGCGAGTCGCTGCGGCGCAGTGGCTGCGGCGCCCGCCTGGTGCAGCTCGGCTGCTCCGCCGAGTACGGGCCATCGCAGCCCGGCTCGTCCACCGCGGAGGACGCCATCCCGCGCCCGGGCGGCCCGTACGGGGTGAGCAAGCTGGCCGCGACGGAGCTGGTCCTCGGTTCCGGGCTCGACGCCATCGTGCTGCGCGTGTTCTCGCCGGTCGGGCCCGGCACCCCGCCCGGCTCGCCGCTCGGCCGGCTCGCCGACACCATGCGGCGCGCGATGCAGGCGGGCGACAACGAGCTGAAGTTCCCCGGGCTCGGCGCGCAACGCGATTTCGTCGACGTACGGGACGTGGCGCGGGCCGTCCACGCGGCATCGTTGTCGGCCGCCCAGGGCGTGGTGAACATCGGCACCGGCCGGGCCGTGCGGATGCGGGACGCCGCCGCCGTGCTGGCCCGGGTGGCGGGCTTCGGTGGCGCGCTGCACGACATGGAGGGCGGATCGCACCCGCTGCGCTCCGTGCCGCACCCCGCCCAGCCCCCCGGTCTGGCGCACGCCGGCGGACACGGGCTGCCGCTCGGCGCCGGCCACGGCCCGGCGGGCGGGTCCGGCCACGGCCCCGGGCACGGCCGGGGCGAGCACGGGCCCGACCACCCGACGGGGCCGGTCGGGCACGTGTACCCGGACGGTTGCGGCAGTTGGCAGCAGGCGGACGTGCGCACCGCGCGCGACCGGCTGGGCTGGCGGACGCGGATCGGCCTGGAGGAATCCCTGGCCGACATCTGGATGGAGGCGGCATGCCGTATGTGACCTCCACCGGCACCCGGCGCACGGGTGCGGTGGCGGGCCGGCTCGGCTTCGGGGTGCCCGGCTGCGCGCACCCGCTGGTGGCGCCGGCCGAGTGGGCCGAACTGGCGCGCCCGTACACCCCGTTGCACTGGGCGGTGCTCAACGTGGCGCGCGGCCCCGGCGCCCGCCCCGATCCGCACTGCCTGGCGGCGGCGGCCCGGTTGCACGAGGCGCGCGGCCGGGTGCTCGGCCACCTCGACGTGCGGTTCGGCACCCGCCCGTTCGGTGAACTGCTCTCGGACGCGCACCGCTTCCTGGAGTGGTACCAGGTGGACGGCTTCTACCTCGATCGATGTCCCACCGAGCGGCCGGGCCTCGCCGAGGTGCGCCGGATCGCGACCACCCTGCGCGCCCTGCGCGCGCCGGCGTACCTGGTGTTCGCGCACGGCACGCACCCGCATCCGAGCTACGTGGAGAGCGCCGACCAGTTGGTGACCTTCTCCGGGCAGTGGGCCGACTACCGGTGGTCGCAGGCCGCCGCGTGGACGGCCGACTACCCGCCCGAGCGGTTCTGCCACCTGGTGCACGGCGTGCCCCGCACGCATCTGGACGAGGCGCTGCGCATCGCGCGCTGGCAGGGAGCGGGCACGATCTACTTCACCGACCGGCAGGGCCACGGCCAGGCCGACGCGTGGGAGACGCTGCCCGGCTACTGGGACGAAATCGTCTCGCGCATCGGACCAGGTGTCACGGAATGAGACACCGCGTGGCAGTGTTACCAGAAGAACAACGCTGCTCCCATCAACTACGGAGTTCCCCGTGTCGCTGCCACCCCTGGTCGAGCCGGCTGCCGAGCTCACCGTGGACGAGGTCCGCAGGTACTCGCGTCACCTGATCATTCCCGATGTGGGAATGGACGGGCAGAAGCGACTGAAGAACGCCAAGGTGCTCTGTGTGGGCGCGGGCGGCCTCGGCTCGCCCGCCCTGATGTACATGGCGGCCGCCGGCGTCGGCACGCTCGGCATCGTGGAGTTCGACGAGGTCGACGAGTCGAACCTGCAGCGCCAGATCATCCACAGCCAGGCCGACATCGGCCGCTCCAAGGCGGAGTCCGCGCGCGACACCGTCCTCGGCATCAACCCGTACGTGAACGTCGTGCTGCACGAGGACCGCCTTGAGGCGGAGAACGTGATGGAGATCTTCTCCCAGTACGACCTGATCGTCGACGGCACGGACAACTTCGCCACGCGTTACCTGGTCAACGACGCGTGCGTGCTGCTCAACAAGCCGTACGTGTGGGGTTCGATCTACCGCTTCGACGGCCAGGCGTCCGTGTTCTGGAGCGAGCACGGCCCGTGCTACCGCTGCCTGTACCCGGAGCCCCCGCCGCCGGGCATGGTGCCCTCCTGCGCCGAGGGCGGCGTGCTCGGGGTGCTGTGCGCCTCGATCGGCTCCATCCAGGTCAACGAGGCCATCAAGCTGCTCGCCGGCATCGGTGAGCCGCTGGTCGGCCGCCTGATGATCTACGACGCCCTGGAGATGACCTACCGCCAGGTCAAGGTCCGCAAGGACCCCGACTGCGCGGTCTGCGGTCCGAACGCGACGGTCACCGAGCTGATCGACTACGAGGCGTTCTGCGGCGTGGTCTCGGAGGAGGCCCAGGAGGCGGCGCAGGGTTCGACCATCACGCCCAAGCAGCTCAAGCAGTGGATCGACGACGGCGAGGGCATCGAGATCATCGACGTCCGCGAGCCGAACGAGTACGAGATCGTCTCCATCCCCGGCGCCCGGCTGATCCCGAAGAACGAGTTCCTGATGGGCGACGCCCTGCAGGGCCTTCCGCAGGACAAGAAGATCGTCTTGCACTGCAAGACGGGCGTCCGGTCGGCCGAGGTGCTCGCCGTGCTCAAGTCCGCGGGCTTCGCGGACGCGGTGCACGTGGGCGGCGGCGTGATCGGCTGGGTCCACCAGATCGAGCCGGAGAAGCCGGTCTACTGACCGCCACGGCACGCCCTGCGACCCGCGGCGGCGTCGCCGCGCGGCCGGGAGCACGAGCGCAGGGGCCGGGTCCACCGTCAGTCAGCGGCGGACCCGGCCCCGCGCGTGTCCGGCCGCGGGCCGGGCCCCGGGCCGCCCGTCGCCCGCGCCGCTCCCACGTACCGCCACCGCCGCCGCGTGTGAGGCGGCGCGTGCGCAAAAGAGATAAGCCCCGGATGAATTGACATCCGGGGCTTATCTCTGCGTATATTTGATCCTTCGTGTCTTCGTCAGAAGAAAACGCGGAATCAAGTCATCTGCGGGAAGCTTAACGCGTCGGGAGTGGAATTGTCAACCGAGGAAATGCGGCAGGAACAGCAATTCATCACCGGCCTCTATGCCCGGCTCGATCAGCTCAGGGAGCAGGCCGAGGAGGCGATGCGGGCCGCGCTCGTGCAGGTGGGGAACGGTTTCCAGGCCAGGCTTGAGCGGGATACGCAGGTGGCGGAGCAGGCCGGGCTGCTCAGTGCGATCAATGCGGGGGAGAACGGGCTCTGTTTCGGTCGCCTTGACTTCCGGGACGGCCAGAGTCATCACATCGGGCGCATCGGAATTCGCCAGGACGACGCGTCCCGTACGCCCCTGGTAATCGACTGGCGGGCGGATGTCGCACGGCCCTTCTACCTGGCCACCGGGCATTCCCCGATGGGCCTGCGGCGCCGGCGGCACATCAGCACCGAGGGACGCACCGTCACCGCGCTGCACGACGAGCTGATGGACCTCCAGGACCCGACCCGTACCGGCCACGAGGGCGCCGACGCCGACGAGGTGCTGTTGGCCGCGCTGGACGCGGCGCGCACCGGGCGGATGCACGACATCGTCCGCACCATCCAGGCCGAGCAGGACCGCATCATCCGGGCGCCGCACCAGGGCGTCCTGGTCGTCGAGGGCGGCCCCGGCACCGGCAAGACCGTCGTCGCGCTGCACCGGGCGGCGTACCTGCTGTACGAGCACCGCGAGCTGCTGGCCCGCCGCGCCGTGCTGATCGTCGGCCCGAACCCGGCCTTCCTCAGCTACATCGGCGACGTGCTGCCCTCGCTCGGCGAGACCGGCGTGCTGCTGGCCACCCTGGGCGAACTCTTCCCCGGCGTGCGCGCCACCGGCACCGACAGCCCGGCCGCCGCCGAGGTCAAGGGGCGGGCCGCGATGGCCGACGTGCTGGCCAAGGCGTTGCGGGAGCGGCAGACCGTGCCGGAGCGGGCCCGGGAGATCGACCACGAGGGGTACGGGACGCTCCGGTTGGACCGGGCCATGGCCGAGGACGCGCGCTGGCGGGCCCGCGAGAGCGGGCTGCCGCACAACCTGGCCCGGCCCACCTTCGCCTTCCACGTCATCGACGCGCTCACCGCGCAACTGGCCGAGCGGATCGGCGCCGACCCGTTCGGCGGGCCCAACCTGCTCGGACCCGACGACCTGGCGCAGATGGGCAAGGAGATCGCGACGAGCCACGAGGTGCACGCGGCCATCGACGAGCTGTGGCCGAGGCTCACCCCGCAGGAGTTCGTCGCCGACTTCCTGGCCGAGCCGACCCACCTGGACGAGACCTCGGTCGCGCTGATCCGACGCGCGGGCGGGGCCTGGACCGAGGCCGACGTGCCCCTGCTGGACGAGGCGGCCGAACTGCTCGGCGAGGACGACAGCGCGGCCCGCGTCGCGGCCGAGGCCGCGCGCCAGGAGCGGATCGCGTACGCGCAGGGCGTGTTGGAGCTGTCGGCGGGCTCGGAGACGTACGAGTTCGAGGACGAGGAGTCCGAGGTGCTCGCGGCGCACGACATCATCGACGCCGAGCGGATGGCCGAGCGGCACGAGGAGGCCGACCACCGCAGCGCGGCCGAGCGCGCGGCGGCCGACCGGACCTGGGCGTTCGGCCACATCGTCGTGGACGAGGCGCAGGAGTTGTCGGCGATGGCCTGGCGGCTGCTGATGCGGCGGGTGCCGACGCGTTCCATGACGCTGGTCGGCGACCCGGCCCAGACCGCGGACGCCGCCGGGCTCGGCTCCTGGGAGCGCGTCCTCACGCCGTACGTGGGCGACCGCTGGGAGCACGTGCGGCTGGGCGTCAACTACCGCACGCCCGCCGAGATCATGGAGGTGGCCGCCGCGTACCTGCGCGCGCACGACCCCGCGTTCCGGGCGCCGGGCTCGGTGCGCTCCACCGGGGTGCGGCCCTGGGCGCTGCGCGCCGAACCGGCGGAGCTGGCCGTGGCCGTCGCGCGCCAGGCGGCGGTGGCCAGGGACGGCGGCCGGGTCGCGGTGATCGCCCCGGCCGAGCTGCACGCCGGGCTGCTCGCGGAGCTGCCGGACGCGGGCCACGGGCCCACGCCCGACCTGACCCGCGAGGTGGTGCTGCTCGGCCCGCGGCAGGCCAAGGGCCTGGAGTTCGACACGGTCCTCGTCGTGGAGCCGGCCGGGTACGCGGTCAGCGACCTGTACGTCGCGCTGACCCGCGCCACCCAGCGCCTCGGGGTGCTGCACACGGGCGAACTGCCCGCGGCGCTGGGTGGCCTTGCGGTGGCCGGGAGCTAGCCGCAGGTGGTGCCGCTCGGCGGCACGGTGCCGTCGATGAGGTAGTCGTTCACGGCGCGCACCGTGCAGTCGTCGCCGCTGTTGTACGCCCCGTGGCCCTCGCCGCGGTACGTCAGCTCGACGCCGACGCCCTCGCCGAGTTCGCGGGCCATGGTGCGCGCGCCCTCGTACGGCGTCGCCGGGTCCCCGGTGGTGCCGATAACCAGGATCGGGGCCGCGCCGGGGGCGCTGACCTCGGGGTGCTCGCGCAGCCCCGGCACCGGCCAGTCGGTGCAGCCGAGCATGCCCCAGGCCATGAACTCGCCGAAGATCGGGGAGACCTTGCGGAAGGCCGGCAGCTCGGCGCGTACCTGCTCCGGGGTGTAGCGCTGGCGGGTGTCCCGGCAGGTGATGGCGGAGTTGGCGGGCTGGCCGTTGTCGTAGCGGCCCTCGTCGTCGCGGCCCAGCATGGAGTCGGCCAGTGCCAGCAGTATCGTGCCCCGCTCCGTCTCGATGGCCTCCTGGAGGCCGAGCGAGAGGTACTTCCAGCTCTCCTCGCTGTACAGCGCGGTGGCGATGCCGCCGAGGGCCTGGCTCTCGGTGAGCACGCGGTCGCCGTCGTCGGTCGGCAGCGGCTCCTCGTCCAACGCCCCGAGCAGCGCCGCGATCAGCTCGCGCCCCTCGGCCGGGTCGTCGCCCACCGGGCACTTCGCGCCCTTGCCGGCGCAGTCCTTCAGGTAGTTGTCCAGGGCGCGTTGGAAGCCCCGCGCGTGGGCGAGCGCGCCCGCCCTGGTGTCGCTGGTCGGGTCGACGACCGCGTCGAGCACGGCCCGGCCGACGTTCTTCGGGAACAGGTGGGCGTAGGTGCCGCCGAGTTCGGTGCCGTAGGAGATGCCGAAGTAGTGCAGCTTGCGGTCGCGCAGCACCTGCCGCATCAGGTCCAGGTCGCGGGCGGCGTTCTCGGTGTCCACGTGCGCCAGCACCTTGCCCGACGCGCGCTGACAGGCCGCCGCGTACGCGCGCGAGTCGGCCAGGCCCCGCTTCAGCTCCGCGGCGTCGTCGGGCGTGCCGTCCACCTCGGCCGACGCGTCCCGCTCCGCGTCGCTGGTGCAGGTGACGCCGGCGCTCTCGCCGACCCCGCGCGGGTCGAAGCTCACCAGGTCGTAGCGCTCGCCCAGGCGCGCGTAGTCCTCGGCGAAGTCGGGCAGGGTGGCGACCCCGGAGCCGCCGGGGCCGCCGAAGTTGAAGACGAGCGAGCCGATGCGCCGGTCGGCCTCGGTGGCCGGCTTGCGGATCAGCGCGAGGTCGATGGTCTCGCCCCGCGGCTTCGCGTAGTCCAGCGGGGCCCTGAGCGTGCCGCACTGCCAGGCGTCGCCGGGTTTCTCGCCCCCGCCCTGGAGCACCGTCGGCGCCGCGCACGCCTCCCACCTCACCTGCTGCCCGGTGAGGTGCTCCGGCAGGGCGGGGTCGACCGGTACGCGGGGCAACGGCGTGGCGGTGGGGGACTCGCGCCGGTCGCCGCTCGCCCCCTCGTCACCGCCCCCGCACCCGGCCACCGTGGCGCCCACCACGATCATGAGAGCGGCTGAGGTCAGGGCCGTGCTCCGTATATGGCGTGACATGGAAAGCGATCCTAAGCGCCCCTCCACGCACCGTTGACGTCCCCGTGCCGCCACGCCCTCACCCGCGCGTCACGAGCACGTCGTCCCGCTGGCCGGCACCGTCCCCGCCAGCAGGTACGCGTCCACGGTCCGCCGCACGCACCGGTTGCCGCCGCCGTACGCGCCGTGCCCCTCGCCCCGGTACGTCACCTCGACGCCCACGCCCGGGCCCAGCGCGCGGGCCATCCGCCGGGCCCCCTCGTACGGCGTCGCCGGGTCGCCGGTGGTGCCGACGACCAGGATCGGGGCGGCACCGGGGGCGCGCACGTCCGGGGTGCGCCAGGTGCCGGCCGTGGGCCAGTGCCGGCACTGGAGCAGGCCCCAGGCCAGGTACTCGCCGAAGACCGGGGAGGCCCTGCGGAACTCCGGCAGCCGCGCCCGCACGTCCGCCGCCGTGTAGCGCTGTCGGTAGTCGGCGCAGGTGATGGCGGTCAGGGCGGACTGCAGGGTGCTGTAGTGGCCCTGTTCGCCGCGCCCGTTCATCAGGTCGCCGAGGGCGAGCAGCACCTTGCCGTCCCCGTCGGCCGCGTCGCGCAGCCCCTGCGTCAGGTACTCCCAGAAGTCCTTGGTGTACAGCGCCTGCGCGATGCCGTCGCTGGCCAGTGACTGGGTCAACGACCGGTCGCCGGCGCCGGGCAGCGCGTCCCGGTCGAGCCGCCGGAGCAGCGCCGCGATCTCCTCGCCGGTCAGGCAGTCGTCCGCGTCGGCGGGGCAGGCGCGCAGGTAGTTCTCCAGCGCCCGCTGGAACCCCCTGGCCTGCCCCAGGGCGCCGCGCACCGGGTCCTGTCCCGGGTCCACGACAGCGTCGAACACGGCCCGGCCGACCCGGCGCGGGTACAGGTGGGCGTAGACGCCGCCGAGTTCGGTGCCGTAGGAGACGCCGAAGTAGTGCAGCCTGGCGTCGCCGAGCACGCGCCGCATCAGGTCGAGGTCGCGGGCGGTGTTGACGGTGCCGACGTGCGCGAGCACCTTCCCGGAGCGCTCCTGGCAGCCCGCGGCGTACGCGCGTTTGCGGGCGTCGAGGGCGTGGGTCTCGCGGGCGTCGTCCGGGGTGGTGTCGGCGGCGTGGTACGCGTCCAGGTCCCGGTCGCTCAGGCAGCGCACCCCGCTGCTGCGGCCGACCCCGCGCGGGTCGAAGCTGACCAGGTCGTAGCGGGTGCGCAGGTCGCGGTAGTCGTCGGCGAAGGCCGGCAAGCCGTTGACGCCGGAGCCGCCGGGGCCGCCGAAGTTGTAGATCAGCGAACCGATCCGGCGCGCGCGGTCGGTGGCCGGGGCGCGGATGAGGGCGATGTCGATGGTCTCGCCGCGCGGCTTGGCGTGGTCCAGCGGCGCGCGCAGCGTGGCGCACTCCCAGGGCGGGCCAGGCGCCGGGGTGCCCGCGCCCTCCTCGCCCTCGGCCGGCTCCGGGCACCGCCCCCAGGTGAGCTTCTGCCGCGCCAGGGACGCCGGCCGCGCGTCGCCCCCGTCGTCCCCGCAGCCGGCGAGGGCCCCGCCGACCAGAAGCAGGGCCAGGGCCAGGGGCCAGGCCGACCGGCCGTGGCCCGACCGGCTCACCGGGCTCACCCACCTCGCCCGCCCCGCCTGACCCTGTCGCTCCGCCCGGCCCGCGAGCCGGCCGTCGCGCCGGTCCCGCGCCGCCGCGGGCGCCGGCCGCGCGGCCCCGGCGGGTGCGCTGCGGGGGCCCGGTCGGGTCGCTCGGGGCATGGCCGTCCTCTCGCGTGGGCGCACCGGGCGGCGGTGCGGCTGCTGCCCATCGTCCGCACTGGCGCCGGCCGCTGCCCGCACAGCGCGCCGGACGGGTGAGCGGGGTGGCGGGGCGAGC
Source organism: Streptomyces buecherae (assembly GCF_014295035.1). GTDB lineage: Bacteria > Actinomycetota > Actinomycetes > Streptomycetales > Streptomycetaceae > Streptomyces > Streptomyces youssoufiensis. The sequence goes on along the minus strand of NZ_CP060404.1, from coordinate 2,874,851 downwards.
GGATGGGACGCGCCGGACGGGTGAGCGAGTGGCGGGGAGCGGGTGGGAACCCCGACAGCCGGGGCGCGGGGCCGAGCGCGGCGGGCCCGGCGGTCAGCGCGCCGGGCTGACCCCGGCCACCACGAGGTCGAGCAGCCGCCGCGCCTCGGCGGCCGGGTCGGGGTGGTGTTCGGTGGCCAGGGCGATGCCCGTGACGAGCGTGAGCAGGTCGGCCGCCGTCACGTCCGCCGCCAGGGCACCGGCCGCGGCGGCCCGCCGTACCAGTGGCTCGACCGCCGTCGCGAGCTTGGCCGAGCAGTCCTCCACCTGCTCCGGGTCGGTCAGCCCGTCCTGGACCAGCGCGTCGGCCATGCCCCGGGCGGAGGCCGCGTACGACGTGAGCGCGGCCAGCCACTCAAGCAGCGCGGCCCGCGCGTCGGCCGCCTCGGCCAACTCCGCTGCCCGGGCGCCCAGGGCCGCGATCCGCTCGCCGAACACGGCCTCCAGCAGCGCGCGCCGGCCGGGGAAGTGCCGGCGCACGGTGGCCGAGCCGACCCCCGCGATGCGCGCGATCCGCTCCAGGGAGGCGTCGGCGCCGTGCGCGGCGACCTCCCGCTCGGCCACGGCGAGGATCCGCGCGTAGTTGCGCCGGGCGTCCGCGCGCTGGCCGGTCATGGCGTCATCTCCGGGATTGCTAAGTGGTGGGGCCCTCCGTATCGTACCGAAGCATAAATGGCGGGCCCCGCCATTTAACTGCTTCCCCTACCGAGGAGCGTCATGTCCGCCGACCCCACCCCCGTCCTGGTCACCGGCGCCACCGGCCGACAGGGCGGCGCCACCGCCCGCGCCCTGCTGGCCGCCGGCGTCCCCGTCCGAGCGCTGGTCCGCGACCCCGCGAGCGAGCGGGCGCGCGCCGTCCGGGCGCTCGGCGCCGAACTCGTCACCGGCGACCTCGACGACCGCGACGCGGTGGCCAGGGCCGCCGAGGGAGCCCGCGCCGTCTTCTCCGTCCAACTGCCCGACCTGGCCGGGCGCGGCTTCGCCGGCGAGGTGGAGCACGCGGCCAACCTGATCGAGGGCGCGCGGGCCGCGGGCGTGCCGCAGTTCGTGCACACCTCCGTCTCCGGGGCCGGCCAGCACGCCGCGTGGCTGGCGGGCCGTTGGGCCTGGATGGAGCCCTACTACTCGGCCAAGGCCGGCATCCAGGACCGGGTGCGCGCGGCGGGCTTCGCGCACTGGACGCTCATCAAGCCCTGCTTCTTCATGGAGAACCTGCTCCCGGCCGCGGGGATGCTCTTCCCCCACGGGGTCGAGGGCGGCCTCGTGACCCTGCTGCGGCCCGCGACCCGGGTGGCCCTGGTCGCGGTCGCGGACATCGGCGCGGCGGCCGCCGCGGCCGTGGCCGCGCCGGAACGGTTCGCCGGGGTCGAACTGGAGCTGGCCAGCGACCGGCGCACGGTGGCGGAGATCGCCCGGGTCCTCTCCCAGCGCCTCGGCGTCGAGCTGGCGGTGCCCGACCTGACCGAGGAGGAGGCGACCGCGGCCGGGATGCCCGACGCCGGGTTCGGACAGGCCATCCTCAACGAACACCCGCAGCCCGCGCGCCCGGAGTTCGCCCGGGCACTGGGCATCCCCCTGACCACCCTCGACGCGTGGGCGCGCGAGCACCTGCGCGCCGCGGCCTGACGCGCGCGACCGCGCCCCCGGCCGGTGGCGCGCGCGGCCGGGGGCGCGCCGTCGCCTACAGGGCTTCCTTGCGGGTCAGGTAGGAGAAGGAGAGCCAGCCGGGGAGGACCGGCAGCCAGAAGGTCATCAGCCGGAACAGCAGGACCGCGGGGGCCGCCGTGTCGTACGGGAGGCCGGCGAAGGTCAGGCCGGCGATGAGCGCCGCCTCGACCGCGCCGACGCCGCCGGGCGTGGGCGCCGCGGAGCCCAGGGCGTTGCCCGCGAGGAAGACGACGGCGATGCTCGCATAGCTGAGGTCGCCGTCGAAGGCCCGGATCGAGGAGTCCAGGCACATCACGAACGCGGCCGTGAGCAGCAGCATCCCGCCGACGCCGGCGAACAGCTTCTGTGGGCGCTGGAGCAGGTCCAGCATGCGCGGGACGACCCCGGCGAACAGCGACCGCACCCGCGTGGAGACGAACCTGCGCAGCGCCGGGACGGCCGTCACCACCAGCGCGAGCACCGCCGCCGTCAGCAGCCCGGCGATGACCGTACGGGACGGCGAGAGGGTCGGGGTGCGCTCGGTGCCGGTGATGTAGCCGAAGGTGCCGAGCAGGATCACGTGGCTGGCGAGGCCGAAGAGCTGCGAGGCGCCGACGCTGGCGACCGCCTGCCCGGGGCGCACCCCGGCGCGTTGCAGGAAGCGCGTGTTCAGGGCCACGCCGCCGACGGCCGCCGGGGCGACCAGCTTCGCGAACGACGCCGCGACCTGCGCCAACACGGTACGTCCGAACGGCACCTTCTCCGGCACGAAGCCGAGCAGGCTGATCGCCGCGCACACGTAGGTCAGGCCGGAGAAGAACAGGGCGATCGCCACCCACGCCCAGTTCGCCTCGCCGACCACCTGGCCCAGCTTGATGTGGGTGAACTGGGAGAGCAGGAAGTACGCGGCGAAGGCGCCCGCGCAGAAGCTGACCAGGGTGCGCGGCTTGATGCGCTCCAGCCGGACCGGCTCTATCGGCGCCTGCGGGCGCACCAGCAGCACCTGCTGCCGGATCTGCGAGAGCAGGTCCTCCTCGCGGGCCTCTTCGAGCGCCTCGTCGACGGCCCGCTTCTCGGCCTGCTTCTCGGCGTGCTTCTCCGCCTTGAGCGCCTTGCGCGCCCTGCGGTCCAGCGGCTGGGCGTCGACCTGCTCCCGGAGCGCGGCGGCCTCCGCCTCGCGCGCCTCCTTCTCGGTGCGGGCCGCGGCGAGCACCGCTTCGCGCTCGCGGTGGGAGCGCTCGCGCCCGAGGTGGCGCAGGGTGGCCCGGGTGACGCGGTTGAGGGCCAGCGGCTGGAGCAGCGGCAGGCTGTCGGCGACGGCGTCCGGGCCGATGACGTCGACCGCGGCGGCCACCGACCGCTCGGCGCCGACCCGCAGCGCGAGGGTGGTGAGCAACTGCGCGATGTCCATCCGCAGCACCACGTCGCCGGCGGCGATCTCGCCGCCGCGCAGGTCGGAGACGATCACCCGGCCGGAACGGTCCACCAGGATGGCGTCGCCCTCCAGCCTGCGGTGCGCGATCCGCCGCGACTGGAGCGCCCGCACCTGGCGCCAGGCGCCCTCCAGCAGCTCGTCGGTGATCCGCTCGTCGGGCAGTGCGTTGAGGGTCCGGCCGCCGGTGTGCTCGTAGACCAGCATCACCGCGTCCGGCCCGAGTTCGGAGGTCGCGATGAGCTTGGGCGCGTTGGCCCCGGCGGCGATGGCCGCGTACGCGAGCAGCGCCTCCTGTTCGAGGGCCTGGCGCAGCGACTGGAGGCCGCGGCGCTGGGTGATGGAGCGCAGCGCGAGCCGTTGCCAGGTGCGGTAGAAGAAGCCCTGGGCCTGTTGTTCGCGGTCCACGACGGTGACGTCGAGCGGTGGGCCGTCCTCCAGGGTGACCAGGTAGCGGCGGCCCCGGTCGGTGGTGGACGGCTGCTCGCCGCTGGCGCCCTCGTCCCAGCGCAGCGCGCTGACCGGGCTGAACCCGACCCGGCGCAGGCCCAGCAGCAGGTGCTGCCCGGTGGGCCGCACGTTGGGCGAGCCGACCGCGTACAGCGTCCCGTACGCGACGGTCCAGCCGATCAGGACCGTGACCAGGATGGAGAAGGGCGTCGTGTAGCGGCCGACGAGCACGGCGAAGGCGTCGAGGAACAGCACCACCCACATGGCCACGCGCCAGCGCGGCCGGCGGGCCATGCCGACGGCCGTCATGTACGCGATGACGGGGGCGAGGTAGCCGTGGACGGGGTCGGAGAACGCGCCGCCCGGGGACTGCTGCGTCAGCGTCTCGCGCACCGAGTCGGGGGCCGAGCGGGCCACCCACAGGTCGGTGGCCAGCGATACGCCGTGGGCGAGGACGGCGGCGAGCACGCCGTCGGCGATCCGCAGCCCGTCGCGCTTGATCAGCCGCTCCATGGCGAAGGCCACGGGGAGGATGAGCACGGCGACGCTCGATGCCAGGCCGGCGAACTCGATCAGCAGGTCGGGCGCCTGCCGGGCGCCCTTGCCGATGTCCTTCTCCAGGCCCGCGGTGGTGCCGTGGGCGAAGGCGGCGGCGGCCAGCACGAGCGCGATGCCGAGCACCCCGAGGACCAGCTTGACCAGGTCGGAGGGGCGGTGCACGCGGGCGGGCAGCAGCGGTTCGTCGCCGGACACCTGGTCCGCGTGCCGGTCGCCGTCCTCGCAGCGGTGCGCGCCGGCGGGCGCCGCCGCGTCGGGCGCGGGCTGGTCGGGGTGGGCGCCTTCGACGGCGGCGGACACCCCCGTGGAGCGCTCGCGGTCGGGGTTGTCGGCCGTGTCGGCGTCGTCGGAGTCGTCGGGGCGAGGCAGCGCGGCGGGGGCGCTGTCCTCTTCCGGAGGCTGCGCACCCTGCATCTCAGTCGTCTCTTCTTGATCTCGTGTCACCTGTCACCGCCCGGAAGATGGTGGCATGGCCGCTGGGCCGGGGACGGCATCAGGGGGTACTTCGAGGTCGCGAGATACGGATGGTACGCCCCGTAGCACGACCGTGCACAGTGCGTGATATCGGGGGCCGGCTGTCGGTGGGGTGCGGCAGGATGAGGCGGATGAGCCGCGAGAGCGAGGAACGAACCGAACCGGACGAGCTCCCCGACTACGCCGAACGGGTGTTGGCGGTCGCGGAGCGGATCCCGCCCGGCCGGGTGATGACCTACGGCGACGTCGCCGAGTGGCTGGCCGAGGAGCTGGACCCGCAGGCACCGCCGGTGCCCGGTGGCGGCGGCCGTGGCGTGGGCGGCCCGCGCCAGGTCGGCCGGGTGATGGCGCTGTACGGGTCGGCGGTGCCGTGGTGGCGCGTGGTGCGCGCGGACGGCGCGCTGCTGCCGGGCCACGAGCGGCGCGCGCTGGCGCAGTACCGGGCGGAGGGCACGCCGCTGCGCGAGGCGGCGCGCGCCAGGCCCGCCCCCGACGCCGAGCGGGCCGACGGGCCGGGCGCGGCCCGTCGCGGCGCTGGTCAGGGCCGCGGAGCGGCGCGCTCCGGTGGCGCCCTGCCCCGCCTCGACATGCGCCGGGCCCGCTGGGACGGCAATCCGCCACCCTCCGGCGACCAGGCGTGAGTACGCCGGGGCGACGCCGGCGCCACCCACGGCGCGCGGCGTGCGCCGCCGCCGGCCCGGGGCATCGGGCGGCGTGCCCGTACGCGGCATCGTGGGCGAGTCCGTGACAAGGGCCCGCAAGCCCGGCACCGGTGCGCCCGCCCCGCCCCGCCCGAGCGGCGCCGCGAGCGCGCGCGGGGCAGCCGCGCCCGCGTCCCTGGCCGTGGGCGTCCCCGTGACGGCGGAGCCCGCGGTGATGTCGGTTGCGTCACGTTCGTCACTTCCGTCACCCGCGAGCGCGGCCCGCGAGGCGGACCCGGCGGCCGGCGCGGCGGGCCCGGGGGCCCGGCCGGCGGCGCGCGGTGTGGCCCGGTCAGCCGCCCCGCGTCGGGCCGACGGGCGGCCCGCGACCGACGGGTCAGGCGTCCCGCGCGTGACGGGCGGGTGGACGCCGGGAGGCCGCGGGGCGAGGTCGCGCCGCACGCCGGGCGCTGCGCCCCGCGCGGGCACTGGCGTAGCGTCTGGGGCGGCCCTCACCACTCGGCCCCCGCCCGGCGCGCCCCGGCCAGCACGCGGCGCGCCCCGACCGGGGCCGGGCGCGGTGGGACCGGGGCCGGGCCCACCCGGGCGGCGACCCGGCCCGGCATGACCCCATCCGTCGTACGGCCGCAAGGCACCCAGCACAACCACCAGGACCGGCGATCCACGTGAGCTCCTCCTCCTCGTCCCATCCCCGGCGCGGGCCGGCGTCGCCAGCGCGACGCTCGTCCCCGGGGCCGCGGTCGGGGTCGCCCACGGACTCACCCGCCCCGCACCCCGACCACGAGGCGCCGACGCCCGCCGCGACCCGGTCGGCCGGCGCGGCGCCCGGGGCGCCCGCCGCCACCGCGACCCGCGGGTACGCGCCGTACGCCCCCGGACCGTTCGAGCCGCCCGGCGCGTCCAGCCCCGGCGGCTATCGACTGGTGCGGACGCCGCCCGGGGCGGCCACCCCTCCTGTGCTGGACGCCCGGCAGCGGGCCGTGGTTGACCACGCGGGCGGGCCGTTGCTCGTGCTCGCGGGGCCCGGCACCGGGAAGACGACCACGCTCGTGGAGGCCGTGGCCGCCCGCGTACGCCGGGGCACCGACCCGGAGCGCGTCCTCGTGCTGACCTTCAGCCGCAAGGCGGCGGTGGCCCTGCGCGACCGCCTCGCCGTGCGCGTGGGCGGCGTGGCGGTGCCGTGGGCGACGACCTTCCACTCGTTCTGTTACGCGCTGGTCCGCGCCCACCAGGACGCCGACCTGTTCGCCGACCCGCTGCGCCTGCTGTCCGGCCCCGAGCAGGACGTGGTGGTGCGCGACCTGCTGGCCGGTCAGGCCGAGCTGGAGGGCGCGGGCCGGGCCGCGGTGCGCTGGCCCGACGAGCTGCGCGCCTGCCTGACCACCCGTGGCTTCGCCGACGAGGTGCGGGCGGTGCTGGCCCGCAGCCGCGAACTGGGCCTGGGGCCCAAGGCGCTCGGCGCGTTCGCCGCCCGCACCGGCCGGCCCGACTGGGGCGCCGCCGCCGACTTCCTCGCCGAGTACCTGGACGTCCTCGACGCGCAGGGCGTGCTCGACTACGCGGAACTGGTGCACCGCGCGGTGCTCCTCGCCGAGCGGCCCGAGGTGGCGACCGAACTGGCGGGCACCTACGACGCGATCTACGTGGACGAGTACCAGGACACGGACGTCGCCCAGGTGCGGCTGCTGCGCGCGCTGGCCGGCGGCGTGGTCGCCCGAGGCCACGCCGCCCGGGGCGGCGGGCGGGGCGGTCCGCGCGGTGGCGAGGGGAGCGGCGCGCCGCGCCGCGCCGGGGAGAACGCGGCGAAGGGCACGGCGGGCGGCACCGCGCTGGTCGTGTTCGGCGACCCCGACCAGTCGATCTACGCCTTCCGCGGTGCGGACGTCGGCGGCATCCTCGACTTCCCGGCCACCTTCCCGCGCCCCGACGGGCGGCCCGCCGACGTCGCCGTGCTCGCCACCTGCCACCGTACGCGCGAGCGACTGCTGGCCGCGACCCGGGCGCTGGCCGCCCGGATGCCGCTGTCCCGGCTGCCGGCCGCCGTCGCCCGCGCCCACCGGGGGCTGACGGCCGCCCGGGACGGTGGCCGGGTGGAGGCGTACACCTACCCCACCGCCAACGCCGAGCTGGACAACGTCGCCGACATCCTGCGCCGCGCGCACCTGGAGGACGGGGTGCCGTGGAGCGAGATGGCCGTGCTCGTGCGCGCCGGCGCGCGGGGGCTGCCGGGCGTGCGGCGCGCGCTGACCACCGCCGGGGTGCCGGTGGAGGTCGACGGCGACGACATCCCGCTGCGTACCGAACCGGCCGTCGCGCCGCTGCTCACCGCGTTGCGCGCGGCGGCGACGGCGGTCCTGGCCCGGCGCCCCGGCCAGGGCCCGCACCTGCCGCGCCAACGCCCGGCGCCCGCACCGGAGCCCGGACCCGAGCCGGCGTCCGAGCCTGGCGAGCCCCGTCCGGATGGGGAGCCGACGCCCCCCGCGCGCGCCGGCGCCGCCCCCGACACCGGCCCCGACCCCCAGTCCGAGTCCGAGTCCGAGGCTCCGGAGACCACCTCCGGGACCGGGTGGCTCTCCGTGGAGACCGCGCTCACGCTGCTCGGCTCGCCGCTGGGCGGCATGGACGCGGCCGACCTGCGCCGCCTCGGCCGGGCGCTGCGCGACGAGGAGCGGGCCGCGGGGCGCGCCGTGCCCCGCCCGTCCGACGTGCTGATCGCCGAGGCGCTGGCCGAGCCGGAGCGCCTCGTGGCGCACGACCCGGCGTACGCGCGGGGCGCGCAGCGCCTCGGCCTGCTGCTGCGCAAGGCGCGCGAGCTGCTCGCCGGCGGCGGCACGGCGGAGGAGGCGCTGTGGTGCCTGTGGGACGGCACGCCGTGGCCGCAGCGCCTGGAGCGCGCCGCCTGGCGCGGCGGGGCCGCGGGGCGCAACGCGGACCGGGACCTGGACGCGGTGTGCGCCCTGTTCGAGACGGCCGCGCGCGCGGAGGAGCGCACCGGCGGCCGGGGCGCGCTCAACTTCCTCGAAGAGCTGGACGCCCAGGACATCGCCGCCGACACGCTGACCCGCCGCGCGGTGCGCCCCGACGCCGTGCGGCTGCTGACCGCGCACCGCTCCAAGGGCCTGCGCTGGCGCCTGGTGGTCGTCGCGGGCGTGCAGGAGGGCCTGTGGCCCGACCTGCGGCGCCGGGGTTCGCTCCTGGAGGCGGACCGGATCGGCCGGGACGGCATCGCCGAGCCGATGCCGCCGGGCGCGCTGCTGGCCGAGGAGCGGCGGCTGTTCTACGTGGCCACGACGCGGGCCAGCGAGCGGCTGGTGGTGACCGCCGTGCGGGCCCCCGCCGACGACGGCGACCAGCCGTCGCGGTTCCTGACCGAGCTGGGCGTGGAGCCGGTGGACGTGCTGCACCGCCCGCGCCGCCCGCTGTCGGTCTCCGCGCTCGTCGCCGAGTTGCGCGCCACGACCGTCGACCCGAGCGCGTCCGAGGCGCTGCGGGACGCCGCCGCCCAGCGGCTGGCCCGGCTCGCGGCGCTGCGCGACGAGGAGGGCCACCCGCTGGTGCCCGCGGCGCACCCGTACCGCTGGTGGGGCCTGGAGGAGCGCACGCGCGCCGAGGCGCCGCTGCGCGACCGGGGCGCGCCGGTGACCCTGTCGGGCAGCGCGCTCGACCAGTTGGTCAACACCTGTTCCCTCCAGTGGTTCCTGGGCCGGGAGGTGAAGGCGGAGCCGCCGTCCACCGCGGCGCAGGGCTTCGGCAACGTCGTGCACGTGCTCGCGGACGAGGTGGCCTCCGGCCGCACCCCGGCCGACCTCGCGGTGCTGATGGAACGGCTCGACTCGGTGTGGGACGCGCTCGCCTTCGACGCCCCGTGGAAGTCGCGGCAGGAGAAGGAGAACGCGCGTGCCGCGCTGGAACGCTTCCTGCGCTGGCACGTGATGGAGCGCGGCGGGCGCACCGTCGTCGGCAGCGAGCACGCCTTCGACGTGACCCTCGACGTGGCGGCGTACCAGGTACGCATCCGCGGCTCCATGGACCGGGTGGAGACGGACGCGGAGGGCCGCGCGTACGTGGTGGACTTCAAGACCGGCAAGCAGACCGTCACTCGCGACGCCGTGGCCCACCACCCGCAGCTCGCCGTCTACCAGCTCGCGGTACGCGCGGGCGCGGTGGACGACCTGTTCGACGGCGCTCGCCCGGAGCCCGGCGGCGCGGAACTGGTCCAGTTGCGCCAGGCGGCGCCCCGCAAGGAGGGCGGCGACGCGCTACCGAAGGTGCAGGCACAGGAGTCGCTTACGGGGCCCACGGACGCCGGTGAGGCGGGGGACTGGGTGGGCGAACTGCTCGCCACGGCGGCGGGCCGCGTCCTCGACGAACGCTTCGCCCCGACCACCGGCGAGCACTGCAACCGCTGCGCCTTCCGCGCCTCCTGCGGCGCCCGCCCGGAGGGCCGCCACGTGGTCGAGTGACCGCGCGACGGTCCGCCCTGGCGCGCGGCCGGGGGGTGGGCGCGGCCCTGGCCCGATGCGGGCGTGCGGTCCTGGCTCGGCGCGGGCGAGCGGCCCCCGGGGGTTGGGTCTGGTCCTGGCTCGGCGCGGGTGTACGGCTCTGGCTCTGGCCCGGGCACTGAGGGTGGTTCTGGTCACTCTGGCGGTGCCCCGGCGCGTGGCGTGGGGGCCGGTGCGCCGGGGTGACGGTGGGGCGCGTCAGGCCGCCCGGGCGCTGGGCGGGGGCGCGCTCGCGGAGCCGGCCGCTGCGGGGGTGGAGCGGGGCGGCGGCCGGTTCCGCGCGGGGTGCGCGGCGGCGGGGCCTGTCAGTGCGGGGCGTTAGCCTCACTGGGGTGTCAGCACACCTCACCGACCCCGAGCAGCTCAAGGAGTTGCTCGGCATCCCGTTCACCCCGGAGCAGTTGGCCTGTATCACCGCGCCGCTGGCTCCCCAGGTGATCGTGGCCGGTGCCGGGTCCGGCAAGACGACGGTGATGGCCGCGCGCGTGGTCTGGCTGGTCGGCACCGGGCAGGTCGCGCCGGAGCAGGTGCTGGGGCTGACCTTCACCAACAAGGCGGCCGGCGAGCTGGCCGAGCGGGTGCGCAGGGCGCTGCTGCGGGCCGGCGTCGGTGAGCCGGGCGGCGCCGGGGGAGCCCCGGCCGGGCCCGTGGGGCAGGCCGGCGCGGAGGACGAGGTTCCGGGTGAGCCGCGGATCTCCACGTACCACGCGTTCGCGGGGCAGTTGCTGAAGGACCACGGGCTGCGGATCGGCGTCGAGCCCGGCGCGCGGCTGCTCGCCGACGCCACCCGGTTCCAGCTCGCCGCCCGCGTGCTGCGCACCGCGCCCGGCCCCTACCCGGCGCTCACCCGCTCCTTCGCCGATCTGGTGACCGACCTGCTCGCCCTGGACGGCGAACTGGCCGAGCACCTGGTCCCGGTCGAGCGGCTGCGGGAGTACGACACGGAGCTTCTCGCCGCCCTCGACGCCGTCAAGCTCAGCAACGACGACCTACGCAAGGTGCCCGACGCGGCCCGGGCCCGGCTCGAACTGCTCGACCTCGTCGGCCGCTACCGCGCCGAGAAGCGCCGCCTCGACCTGCTCGACTTCGGCGACCAGATCGCCCTGTCGGCGACCCTGGCACGCCACCACCCGGAGGTCGGCCGTGCGCTGCGCGCGGAGTTCGCGGTCGTCCTCCTCGACGAGTACCAGGACACGTCGGTGGCCCAGCGACTCCTGCTGTCGAGCCTGTTCGGCGCGGGCGAGCAGGCGCCGCCCGGCGAGCGGGCGCCGGGTGAGCGGACGGCGGGTGGGCGTACGTCGCCGGGCGACGGCACGCCGGGCGCGGGGGGAGCCGGCGAGGGCGTGGGGCACGCCGTGACCGCCGTGGGCGACCCCTGCCAGGCGATCTACGGCTGGCGCGGCGCCTCCGTGGCCAACCTGGACGACTTCCCTGAGCACTTCCCCCGCGCGGCCACCCGCCCCGCACACGCGGACGGCCCGTCTTCGCCCATCGACGCTCCCGCCCTCGCCGCCGAACCCGGCGACGCTCCCGCCGCCGTACGGGGCGCCCCGGCCGAGCGGTTCGCGCTCAGCGAGAACCGGCGCAGCGGCGGCCGGCTGCTCGCGCTCGCCAACCGGCTGGCCGCGCCGTTGCGCGCCCGGCACGCGGGCGTGGAGGCGCTGCGCCCGGCGCCCGGCGCCGAGCGCGACGGCCTGGTGCGCTGCGCGCTGTTGCCCACGCACGCCGACGAGATGGCCTGGCTCGCGGACTCCATAGCCCACCTGGTGCGTACGGGCACCGAGCCGGGGGAGATCGCGGTGCTGTGCCGTACGGCCGTGGACTTCGCCGAGATCCAGTCCGCGCTGGTGAGCCGGGACGTGCCGGTCGAGGTGGTGGGCCTGTCCGGGCTGCTGCACCTGCCGGAGGTCGCCGACCTGGTCGCCGTGTGCGAGGTGCTCCAGGACCCGACGGCCAACGCGGCCCTGGTGCGGCTGCTCACCGGCCCGCGCTGGCGCATCGGGGCGCGCGACCTGGCGCTGCTCGGCCGCCGCGCGCGGGCTCTCGTACGGCGCGACCACGAGAGCCTGGACCAGGACGCCGACCGCCGGCTGGCCGAGGCCGTCGAGGGCGTGGACCCGGCCGAGGCCATCTCGCTGGCCGACGCCCTCGACACCTTCGTCCTCGACACCCCGGCCGCGACCCACCCCGACCAGGGCCACGACCAGCACCAGGGCCACGACCACGACGATGCCCGAACCCAGGACCCGGGCCACACCCAGGTCCCGGGCCATACCGGCCGCACCCAGGGCCCGGGCCCGGACCGGGCGCCGGCCGACGCGGCACACGACCTGCCGTTCTCGCCGCAGGCCCGCGTCCGCTTCGCCCGGCTCGCCGCCGAACTGCGCGAGCTGCGTCGCTCCCTCGGCGACCCGCTCATGGACGTGCTGCACCGCATCCTCGCGGTGACCGGCCTTGAGGTGGAGCTGTCCGCGTCGCCGCACGCGCTGGCCGCCCGGCGCCGCGAGACGCTCGGCAACTTCCTGGACGTCGCCGCCGGGTTCGCCACCCGCCAGGGCGGCGCGTCCGCGCTGGAGGGCGAGCCCACGCTGCTGGCGTTCCTCGGCTTCCTCCGTACGGCGGCCCAGTACGAGAGGGGCCTGGACAACGCGCTCCCGGGCGGCGAGAACACCGTGAAGGTGCTCACCGCGCACAAGTCCAAGGGGCTGGAGTGGGACGTGGTCGCGGTGCCGGGCCTGGTGACGAAGACGTTCCCGAGCGAGCAGTCCCGCGAGTCCTGGACTGCCAGTGCCAGGGTGCTGCCGCACGCGCTGCGCGGCGACGCCGACACCCTGCCCACGGTGGGGAGCTGGGACGCCAAGGGGCTGAACGCGTTCAAGGCCGCGATGAAGGAGCACCAGCGCACCGAGGAACTCCGCCTCGGCTACGTGACCTTCACCCGCCCCCGCTCCCTGCTGCTCGGCTCCGGCCACTGGTGGGGCCCGTCGCAGAAGAAGCCGCGCGGCCCGTCCGCCTTCCTGGAGGCGCTGCGGGAGCACTGCGAGGCGGGTGACGGCGAGATCGAGTCCTGGGCGCCCGCGCCGGAGCCGGGCGAGGAGAACCCGGCGCTGCGCGTCCCTGACCCGGACCACGACCAGGACCCGACGGCACGCGCCGACCGGACCTGGCCGCTGCCGCTGGACCCGACGGCGCTGGCCCGCCGCCGCCGCGCGGCCGACGCCGTCCGCGCCCACCTCGTACGACAGGCCACCCCGACGCACGCCGAGGCGGCCCCCGGCCCCGGCCCGGAGGCACCGTCCGGCCACGACGCGCGGCACCCCGCCGCCCAGGCCCCGGCGCCGGGCCGGGGCGCGGACGCGCCGGCCGCCCCCGCCGATCCGTACGACGCCGACCCGTACGAGGCCGATCCGTACGAGGCCGATCCGTACGACGCCGATCCGTACGACGCTGACCCGTACGAGGCCGATCCGTACGACAACACAGCCGCCGGCCGGCCCAGGGAGCCGGTGGGCGAGCGGCTGCTGCCCGAGGAGGCCCGGCTCGCCGCGTCCTGGGACCGGGACCTCGACACGCTCGCCGGCGAACTGCGCCGGGCCCGCGCGACCGTGCGCGACGTGCTGGTCCCCGCCGCGCTGAGCGCCACCCAACTGCTCCGGCTCGCCGCCGACCCGGACGGCTTCGCCCGCGAGCTGGCCCGCCCCATGCCGCGCCCACCCCGGCGCGCGGCGCGCCGGGGTACCCGCTTCCACGCCTGGGTCGAGTCGCGATTCGAGGCCCTGCCGCTGCCCCTGCTCGGCCCGGACGACCTGCCGGGCGCGGACGAGTACGGCGAACCGGACGACGACGGGGGAGACCTGGAGGCGCTGAAGGAGGCGTTCCACCGCACCCCGTACGCCCGGCGCACGCCGTACCGCGTCGAGGCGCCGTTCCAGCTCACGCTCGCCGGCCGGGTGGTCCGCGGCCGGATCGACGCGGTCTACCGCTACCGCGCCCCCGCCGCCCCGCGCGCCGGCACCGACGCCACCCCCGAGCCGGTCGCGCCCGACGAGCCCCCGCGCGACGAGACCGCTCGCGACCAGGCGCCGCACGGCGAGACCTCGCACGACGCGGCAGCGCACCCCTACGCGTACGAGATCGTCGACTGGAAGACGAACCGGGCGCAGGACGCCGACCCGCTCCAGCTCGCCGTCTACCGGCTGGCCTGGGCCGAACAGCACGGCCTGCCGTTGTCCGCCGTCACGGCCACCTTCCTCTACGTCCGCACCGGCGACATCGTCCGGCCGCACCCGCTCCCCGGCCGGGCCGAGATCGAACGCGTCCTGCTCGGCGACGAGCCCGCCCCGCCCCACGGCCCGCGCCCCGACGCGTGACCGCCGGTCACGGCCGGCGCGCGGAGCCACCGGCCGCCGGGAGCGGGCGACCGGGGTACGAAACGGGGCGGAAACGGGCGGGCGCGGAGGGTGAGCAAGGCCGCGCTCGGAGGCCCGGAACCGTGGCGAGACGGGTCGTCCGGGGCGGATAGGCTCGTCATCATGAGCACCACCCCGGACGACGCTGTCCGCGCCTACGTCGAAGCCCACCGTGCCGCGTTCCTCGACGACCTCGCCGCATGGCTGCGCATCCCCTCCGTATCGGCCGACCCCGGCCGCGCCGGCGACGTCCGGCGCAGCGCCCAGTGGCTGGTGGACAAGCTGCTGGCCACGGGTTTCGTGACGGCGGAGGTCTGGGAGACCGCGGGCGCTCCCGCCGTCTTCGCCGAGTGGCCGTCCGGGGACCCCGAGGCGCCCACCGTGCTGGTCTACGGCCACCACGACGTCCAGCCCGCCGCGCTGGAGGACGGCTGGCACAGCGAGCCGTTCGAGCCGCGGGTCCACGACGGCAAGCTGTACGCGCGGGGCGCGGCCGACGACAAGGGCCAGGTGCTCTTCCACACACTCGGCGTCCGCGCGCACCTCGCCGCGACCGGCCGCACCGCGCCCGCCGTCAACCTCAAGCTGCTCATCGAGGGCGAGGAGGAGTCCGGGTCGCCGAACTTCCCCGACCTCGTCCGCTCCCGCGCCGACCGGCTGCGCTGCGACGCGGTGATCGTCTCCGACACCGGCATGTGGTCCGCCGACACCCCGACGGTCTGCACCGGGATGCGCGGCCTGGCCGACTGCCAGATCGATCTGTACGGGCCTGACCAGGACATCCACTCCGGTTCCTTCGGCGGCGCCGTGCCCAACCCGGCCATGGAGGCCGCCCGGCTCGCCGCGGGGCTGCACGACGCGGACCTGCGGGTGGCGATCCCCGGCTTCTACGACGGGGTGGTGGAGCTGACCGACCGCGAGCGCGAACTCTTCGCCGAGCTGCCGTTCGACGAGGCGCGGTGGCTGCGCACGGCGCACTCGCACGCCACCTTCGGCGAGGCCGGTTTCACCACCCTGGAGCGCGTCTGGGCCCGGCCGACCGCCGAGGTCAACGGCATCGGCGGCGGCTACCAGGGTCCTGGCGGCAAGACCATCGTCCCCGCCAGCGCCCAGCTCAAGCTGTCCTTCCGGTTGGTGGAGGGGCAGGACGCGGAGAAGATCCAGCAGGCGGTGCGGGAGTGGGTGGCCGAGCGGCTGCCCGCCGGCATCCGGCACGAGATCACCTTCTGGGGCGCGACCCGCCCCTGCCTGACCCCGCTCGACCACCCGGCGCTGCGCTCGGTCGTACGGGCCATGGGCCGCGCCTTCGACAAGCCCGTGCGCTTCACCCGCGAGGGCGGCTCGGGCCCGGCGGCCGACCTGCGCGACGTGCTGGGCGCGCCCGTGCTGTTCCTGGGCATCTCGGTGCCGTCCGACGGCTGGCACGCCCCGAACGAGAAGGTCGAGCTCGACCTCCTGATGAAGGGCGTCGAGAGCGCCGCGTACCTCTGGGCCGACCTCGCCGAACACTGGAAGGTGCCGGTGGCCGGGTAGCGGGCCGGCGCCCGGTCGCACGGGGCGCGGGGCCCGGCGGGGCCGGGGACGCCGTCCGGCGCGCGGGGCCACGGCACGCGCGCGGGCCGCGCGACCGGGCGGGACCGGGACCCGGCCAGGGCCGGGCGCGGGGCCGATGTGGGCCGGGGCCGGGGCGGTCCGGGTCGCGCGCGCTCGCCGCGCCAGAACGTTTCGCCGAGCCGGGAAGAGAGCACAGCCATGAACCGTTCACATAGGGGGAGTTGGAAGTAACGTGACCACCTGGACCGAACGACCCAACGGCCACTCGATCCCGCTCACGACCCCGAGCGGCGTGGACCGCGCGGCCCACCACCGGCTGGACGAGGCGTGGCTGGCCGCCGCCTGGAGCCACCCCACCACCCGCGTCTTCGTGGTCTCCGGCGGCCAGGCCCTGGTGGACGACACCCCCGACGGCCGCACGGAACTGGTGATGACCCCGGCCTTCGAGGCCCCCGTCACCGAGACCCACCGCTACTTCCTGGGCACCGACGCCGACGGCGTGCGCTACTTCGCGCTCCAGAAGGACGCCCTGCCCGGCCGCATCGACCAGTCGGCGCGCCCGGCCGGGCTGCGCGAGGCGGGCGCGCTCCTCTCCGAACGGGACGCGGGCCTGCTGGTGCACGCCGTCGCGCTGGAGAACTGGCAGCGGCTGCACCGCTTCTGTTCGCGCTGCGGCGAGCGGACCGTCATCGCCGCGGCCGGCCACATCCGCCGCTGCCCGGCCTGCGGCGCCGAGCACTACCCGCGCACCGACCCCGCGGTGATCATGCTGGTCACCGACGACCAGGACCGCGCGCTCCTCGGCCGCCAGGTGCACTGGCCCGAGGGCCGCTTCTCCACGCTGGCCGGCTTCGTCGAACCGGGCGAGTCCATCGAGCAGGCCGTCGTCCGCGAGGTGGCGGAGGAGGTCGGCGTCACGGTCGGCGACGTCGAGTACGTCGGCAGCCAGCCCTGGCCCTTCCCGTCCAGCCTGATGCTCGGCTTCATGGCCCGCGCCACCACCTCACAGATCCAGGTGGACGGCGAGGAGATCCACGAGGCCCGCTGGTTCTCCCGCGACGAGCTGCGCGCGGCCTACGAGTCGGGCGAGATGCTCCCGCCGTACGGCATCTCCATCGCCGGCCGCCTGATCGAACTCTGGTACGGCAAGCCGCTCACCCCCTGACCGGCCGCTCCGGCCGGCCCGGGCCTCTTCCGCCGCGCTGAACGCAGATCGCCGGGGCACCCTCCTGGGGCACCCCGGCGATCCGGGCACGCGCGCCGGCACTCCGTCGAACCGGGCCGGCTACGAGCGCGCTATCAGGCGCCGATCTTCTGCTTCACCTGCGCCAACGACGGGTTGGCGAGGGCCGAGCCGTCCGGGAACAGCACGGTCGGAACGAGCTGGTTGCCGTTGTTCACCTGCTCGACGAACTTCGCCGACTCCGGGTCTTGCTCGATGTTGATCTCGGTGTACGCAATTCCCTCGCGGTCCATCTGGCCCTTCAAACGGCGGCAGTAGCCGCACCAGGAGGTGCTGTACATCGTCACGGTGCCCGACATCGGTCCTCGCGCTCCTTCGGCTTGGCGTCGCGTGATTACGGTCGTACAACGCGCACTCACCCTCCGCCATTCCCACCCGTCCAACCCGCCTCGCCCTACCGTCGCCTCGCCCCGCCGCCGCCCCGGCCGCCGACAACGCCTGCCCGCCGCTGGTGGGGCTGTGTGGGAACCGGGGAAACTCGGGGGAACTCGGGCGCGCACCGACCGGCACGGCCCGCCCACCGACCGCCTCGCGGTGCCCGTGCCGCCATCATCGGTTCATACGACCGCAACCCTCGGGCTGTGGACAACCGGGACGACCCCGTCCCCACACCTGGCAGCATGGCGGGGTGACAGCAAGCAACGCACCCCTCGCCTCCGGCGGCGGACAGCCCACCGCGCTCTTCCCGAGCGCCCCGGACTCCGCCGACGCGGTGCTCGACGGCCTCGACGCCGAGCAGCGCGAGGTCGCCATGGCCCTGCACGGCCCGGTGTGCGTCCTCGCGGGCGCGGGCACGGGCAAGACCCGCGCGATCACCCACCGGATCGCGTACGGGGTGCGTGCGGGCATCCTCCAGCCCGCCAGCGTCCTCGCCGTGACCTTCACCAACCGCGCGGCGGGCGAGATGCGCGGCCGGCTGCGCCAGCTCGGCGCGGGCGGCGTGCAGGCGCGCACGTTCCACTCGGCGGCGCTGCGCCAGCTCCACTACTTCTGGCCGAAGGCGATCGGCGGCGAGATGCCCCGGCTGGTGGAGCGCAAGGCCCAGCTCGTTGCCGAGGCCGGCGCGCGCTGCTCCATCCGCCTCGACCGCAACGAGCTGCGGGACGTCACCAGCGAGATCGAGTGGTCCAAGGTCACCCAGACCGTCCCCGAGGAGTATCCGGCCGCCATCGCCAAGTCCCCGCGCGAGGCCCCCCGCGACCCGGCCGAGACCAGCCGGATCTACGCGATGTACGAGCAGCTCAAGCGGGACCGCGGAGTGATCGACTTCGAGGACGTGCTGCTGCTCACCGTCGGCGTCCTCCAGGACCGGCACGACATCGCCGATCAGGTGCGCGGCCAGTACCAACACTTCGTGGTGGACGAGTACCAGGACGTGAGCCCGCTCCAGCAGCGCCTGCTCGACCTGTGGCTCGGCGACCGGGACAGCCTGTGCGTCGTCGGTGACGCCAGCCAGACGATCTACTCCTTCACCGGCGCCACCCCCGACCACCTGCTCCACTTCCGCACCCGCCATCCGACGGCCACCGTCGTCAAGCTGGTCCGCGACTACCGCTCCACGCCCCAGGTCGTCCACCTGGCCAACGGCCTGCTCGCCAGCGCGCGCGGGCGCGCCGCCGAGCACCGCCTGGAGTTGATCTCCCAGCGCGACCCGGGCCCCGAGCCGGGCTACGCGGAGTACGCGGACGAGCCCGCCGAGGCCGAGGGCACCGCCCGCCGCATCAGCGAACTCCTCGACGCGGGCGTCCCCGCCAGCGAGATCGCCGTGCTCTACCGCATCAACGCCCAGTCCGAGGTCTACGAGCAGGCGCTCGCCGACCAGGGCATCGCCTACCAGTTGCGCGGCGCCGAGCGGTTCTTCGAGCGCGCAGAGGTGCGCGAGGCGGGGCTGCTGCTGCGGGGCGCGGCCCGCGCGGGGGGCGCCGCGCCGGGCCTGGAGGACGCCGACATAGCCTCCCAGGTGCGCGCCGTGCTGGGCACCCGAGGCTGGGCGCCACAGCCCCCGGCGGGCTCGGGCGCGGTCCGGGACCGCTGGGAGTCGCTGGCGGCCCTGGTGCGGCTCGCGGAGGAGTTCGTACGGGCCCGGCCCCAGGCGACCCTGCGCGACTTCGTGGTCGAGCTGGACGAGCGGGCCGCCGCCCAGCACGCCCCCACCGTCGAGGGCGTGACCTTGGCCTCACTGCACGCCGCCAAGGGCCTGGAGTGGGACGCGGTGTTCCTGGTCGGGCTCACCGAGGGCATGATGCCGATCAACCACGCCCGGAGCGACGAGCAGATCGAGGAGGAGCGCCGCCTGCTGTACGTGGGCGTCACCCGGGCCCGCCGCCACCTCACGCTCTCCTGGGCGCTGTCCCGCTCGCCCGGGGGCCGCCCGTCCCGCCGGCCCAGCCGCTTCCTGGACGGCCTGCGCCCCGGCTCCGGCAGCGCCGCCCCGCGCCGCTCGGCGGCCCCGGGCTCCGCTGCCGCCGGCAGCGTGGAGCGGGGCGCCAGCCCGCGCCGCCGGCCGCGTGGCCCGGTGCGCTGCCGGGTGTGCGGTCGGTCACTGACGGACCCGGGAGAGATGAAGCTGATGCGGTGCGAGGACTGCCCCTCCGAGCTTGACGAGGGGCTCTACGACCGGCTCATCGAATGGCGGGCGGAGCAGGCGGCCCAACTGGGCCAGCCCGCGTTCTGCGTCTTCACCGACAAGACCCTGCTCGCCATCGCCGAGGCGGTCCCCGACTCCGAGGCCCAGCTCTCCGCCATCCCCGGAGTCGTGGCGCGTAAGCTCCGCAAGTACGGCTCTGACGTGCTCGCACTCTGCGCCGGAGAGGATCTCGTGGGCCGGGACGAGCCCGAGAAAAACTCGTCGAAAAAATAGTTTGCGCGTGCGGAGGGCGTACCCATAGCCTTCCGAACACGGAGACAGCGGGCCTTCCGAGATCCGATGGATTCGTGTTGTACTGACCTTCCTGGGCTGGTCCTGCCGGACAAGCCCCGAGACGCCGAGAGGAGGCGAAGACCAAATGATCACTTCGATTGCCACCACCAAATTGACCGATCGCTCGGTCGTCGCCGCCTGCCCGCTCGGCTTCTCCCTGCAGGGCACCGGTGTGTCCGTCGGCGTGCCCAGCCTCGGCCTGGCCAGCTTTGGCACCTCCGCCGTGCGCATGGACTCCCTGGCGACCCTCCCAGTTCGGGAGCTCGGTATCGAGCGACCGATCCAGGCACCCGCAGTGGCAGCAGTGGCGCAGGCCGAGACCTACGCCATGGCAGCGGCTAATGGTGCCGAAAACCAGACGAAGCACCACCAGATGTGGGCCTCTCGCGGGCTTGAACCCTGGAGTGATCCAACCTGATCGGCGATCAGGTCGGCACCTTCCAGGGCCGCGAAACCCACACCGGGTTTCGCGGCCCTTTTGATTTGCCCTCCTGGCCGCCCAGGGGGGAGACGCAGAGCCCGGCCACCAGCCGGGCCAACACAGACGAGGAAGTCACCACCGTGCAACTCAAGGCGCACACCCCGTCCGTCGCGACCGACCTGATCCCCCCGCCAGACCCCTCGGAGGACTCCTTGACCCCGGCCCCGCTCACCGCTCTGACCGAGTTGGATGACGCCATCGAGAGCCTCGGCGAAGCCGTGCCCTGTCGTTCGTACGACCCGGAGGTCTTCTTCGCCGAGTCGCCCGCCGACGTCGAGTACGCCAAGTCGCTGTGCCAGACCTGCCCGCTGCGCGAGGCGTGCCTCGCCGGGGCGAAGGACCGGCGCGAGCCCTGGGGCGTCTGGGGCGGCGAACTCTTCGTGCAGGGCGTTGTCGTAGCTCGGAAGCGGCCCCGTGGCCGCCCGCGCAAGAACCCGGTCGTCGCATGAACACCCCGGGAACCATCGACCGCCCCGCGACGCACGACCCCAAGAAGCAGGACCCGACGATGCCAACCACCGACGAACCCACCCTGGTTCACCCCCCACGCCACACCACCGACGCGCCCGAGGCGCGACAGAACAGGACCCGCGAAATGCAACTCATCCCAGAAGCCTTGGCTCGTGCCCATATGCACGAGCGCCTGCACGAGGCCGAGTCCGAACGCAGGGCCGTGCGCCTTGCCACCGCCCGCCGCATGCAGCGTCGGGCCGAGCGCGCGTCGCTGCGCGCCCGCCGTGCCCTGGCCATGGCGGTCATGAACTGAAGGGCTGTCGGCCGGTGAACGGCCGGTAGCCCGCGGCGATCGACCGTGGCCTCGGCCGGGGGGAGGACCCTCCGATGCCGCACCACGACCGAGGACGAGCGATCGCCCACCCGCAACAACAACGAATAGTGCCGACTTTCTGGGGGCGGGTCCGAGAGGACCCGCCCCCAGCGCGTTTCCCACTCGGCTCATCAGGGGGCGCGTTGGTCCCGCCACTCGCCACGGGCGGAGTTATCGTCAGCGAGTGGACCAGACGTCACGTGAACCGATGCCTCCCGACGGCGAATCCGTCCGCTGCGCCCACTGCGGCGCCGTCGCTTCCGGCACGCCCATGACCTGGAGTTGCTCCGTCGAGAACGGCGTGCGCCATTACTTCTGCGAAGCATGTGCCCGCGAGAACATCAGAGCCATCGAGGGGCGACTCGACTCGGCTTGGTGGTAGCCCGGATCGCCCCGAAGCTCACCGAGACTCCTCGGAGTGCTGCGGGTGGCGCGGAGCGGCGCGGGGTTCAGCGGGCTGAGAGTCGTTGGAGTGCTGCCCCGGTGGCTCGGCAGGGTCGCGAGACCCGGCCGGGGGCGGCGGCGAGGCCGGAGCCGTCCAGCCGGAGCCGTTCGGCTCGCCATGTGCGAAGGCGAAGGGCAGGCGGGGGTGGGGGCGTTGGGGCTCGGCGCGGGCCGCGCTGTCCCGTCACGCTCGGACGTCGGGGCCGTGGTCTTCCGCGCCATGGCCGGTGCGGCGGCGCGTGGCCGAGGTAACGCCTGGCTGGGGCAGCGTCTGGCCGAGGCGGGTGTGGCCGAGGCGGTCAGATGGTCGGCCGTCCGGCCCGGGGCGGGGGCCCGGGCCTGAGCCTGGGCCGGTCAGGCCGAGGTCTCCTCCGCGACGTCGTGCTCCAGCGCTGCCGGGGCGTCCTCCGGTGCCGCGACCGCCAACTCGTCTGTGGCTGCCTCGTCCGCGACCGCGAACCCGGGCACCCACGCCTCGATCTCGTCCCGCATCCGCACCGTGGCGCCGAGCTGGGACAGCACCCCGATGGTGCTCATGCTCACACGGTGGATCAGCAGGTAGGAGGGCGGCAGGTTGAGCTGTCGGCCCAGGTCGTAGGCGGGCGAGCGGCGGTCGGCCAGGGTGGTCGCCTGGCCCCGTATCCACTCCCGGGTGAACGTGAACTCCTCCTGCTGGGCCGGCTCGATGATCGGGAGCAGGTAGTCCATGAGCGCCTCCGAGTCGAGCTGGAGGTCCGGCTTGATGAACCCCTGCTCGCGCAGCAACTCCTGGACCTCGTCGCCCTCGCCGTCCAGCAGCATCCGCAGCGTGACGCCGATGTGCGGCGGCAGGCCGTCGGGCAGCCGGTCCACCGTGCCGAAGTCCATGACGCCCAGCTTCCACAGCTCCGGCGGTCCGTCCTCCGCGTCCCCCACGACCAGGCGGAAGTTGCCCGGGTGCGGGTCGGCGTGGAGCAGTCCGGTGCGCGCGACGCCCGAGAACAGGAACAGGGTCAGCAGTTGGCCCGCCCGGTCGCGCTGCTCCCGCGTGCCGTTCGCGATCACCTCGGAGAGCGGTATGCCCTCCATCCACTCGGTGATCAGCACCTGGTCGGACTGGTGGACCACGCCGGGGACGGTGAAGTCCGGGTCGCCCTCGAACTCCTCCGCGTAGGTCCGCTGGGCCTGTGCCTCCAGCTCGTAGTCCAACTCCTCGGACACCCGGTCGCGCAACTCGGCGATGAGCGGCTTGACCTCGATGCCCGGCACCAGGGGGCCGAGCAGCCGGGAGAGACGGCCGAGTTGGGTGAGGTCGGAGAGCAGCGCCTCGCCCGCCCCCGGGTACTGCACCTTGACCGCGACGCAGCGCCCGTCGTGCCAGGTGGCCCGGTGCACCTGGCCGATGGAGGCAGCCGCGGCCGGCTTGTCGTCGAACTCCAGGAACAGGTCGCGCCAGTCGTCCCCGAGGCGGCTCGCCAGCGCCGCGTGCACCGAGCGGGTGGGCATCGGGGGCGCGGCTTCCTGGAGCTTCGTCAGCGCGGCCCGGTACGGCTTGGCGATCTCCTCGGGAAGCGCGGACTCGAAGACCGACATCGCCTGCCCGAGCTTCATGGCGCCGCCCTTGAGCTCACCGAGCACCTTGAACAACTGCTCGGCCGTGCGCTGTTGCAGCTCTCGTGCGACGATCTCCGCCGGCCGGCCACCGATGCGCTTGCCAAGGCCCCAGGTGGCCCGGCCTGCGAAACCCAGTGGCAGTGCGGCCAGCTTGGCGGTGCGGGTGACCGCCTTGCGGGGTAGATCAGACATGCGCCCCTCCAACTCCAACTGAGTTCCCCCGGGGCGGACCCCGGGCCCCCGTCGTCCACCCAGCGGACGCCGGTCTACCCGGACATTGTCGCCTGCGACCCTTCACTGTTCGATGAATATTCCGCAACCGAAGCGGTCATCGTGGCGCATGCGCAGTCCGGGTGCGGCGCGATGGGCCGCAGGTCCCAGGCTAGTCCCGGCAGCGTGAGCTCCAACCGGGCCCCCACGCTGGGCGGCGCCCCACCGTCCAGGAAGGCCAGGGCCTGCGCCGCCGCCAGCCCGGCCACCGTCGTCGCCAGCGCCGCGTCGCAGGCCGGGGCGGGCGCCCGGCGGCCCGACTGCCACTGGGCCAACAGCCGAGGCCAGCCGGGCTCCCGCTCCGCGCGCCGGATGGCCATGCACGCCGCGCAGCAGGTCGCGCCCGGCACCACGAGGGGGCCCACCACCCCCGTGCCCTCCAGGACCCCGGCGTACAGATGCGGGGTCCCCGTGGTGATCAGCGGCTCGGCGGTGTCCGGCTCCGGGGCGTACACCGCCAGGCCGTCGCGCGGGGCGAGCACCACCAGGCTCAGGCCACGGGGCTCGGCCGGGGCGCGCGGCGAGCGGCGCGCGACGGCCGCGCTCCGCACCAGGCGGCGGGCCGCGGTGTCCCGGCGCTCCCCGACCTGATCCGGCGCAGGCCCGGCCGGCAACACGTCCCACGGCTCGACGCAACCGCCGTCCTGCACGTCCACCTGCCCGACGCCGGCGGCCGACAGTAGGGCCGCCACCGCCGTCCCGACGCGGCCGGCGCCTCGGACCTGCACACGCGCGGCGCGCCTGGCCCCCAGCAGCCGCAGCCCGGCATCCGGCTCCGGGTGTCGCACCGACAGGGCCGCGAGGTCGGCCCGCAGGCGCTCCATCGCCCCCGGGTCGTCCCGGACGAGGGCGGCTGGGCCCGCGCTCGCCCACGGGTCGTCGATCACCCCGGCCGCGACGAGGCGGGCCACGACGGCGTCGGCCCTCCCCTCCGGCAGGCCCATCGCCCGGGCCTCCTGGCGCAGCAGGGGCAGCCCCCGGGTGCCGTCGAGCAGGCCGATGAAGCTGGTGGTCGCCGTGTCCAGGGGGCCGACCACCACGGCATGCGAACGCGTGATCCCGAGTTGCACGGTGTCCCGGCTGCGCCAGGCCCGGCGTAGCGCCGGCTTGAGCCGTGGGTGGGAGGGGAGCGGCGCCGCCTCGCTGGTCGGCGGTGTCATGTCGGAGGGCGACCAGCCGGTGTTCCCTCGCGCCGGCCGGTCCGATCGTGGACTCGACGCCGGAGCCGTGGACGGAGCCGCCTTCGGCGCGCTCCTTCTTCGGGCTGGCTGTCCCGGAGACGCCGTGGGTCGCGAGGCGGTGGCGCGGGGCGGAGTCGGGTGTGTGGAGCGCATGCTGGTCCCCCTCTTTCCTGGTCTTCGGGCGGGGTGCGGTGGGTGTCCGGGGGTCTTGTCGTGTGATCGCTGTGGTGATCGCCGTGGTGATCTCCGTGGGCCCAGCATGGACACTTCGTACGGTGGCCGCCGGAAGTTATCCACAGGGGGCCGCGATAGTCGTACAAGCTGCTCGGACGGGCGGGTGGTTCGACCGCCATGCGCGTGCGGGGCGGGACTTCGCGTACCGCTACCGGGTAACGTCGAGGCGTGCCCGCCGACCCATCCCCTCGCTTTCCTTCGAGAGCCCGCCCGGGTGAGGGTTCCTCCAGCGCGAGCTGGGGGAGTGCCGCCGGGGAAACCCCGTTGCAGAGCGTTCCCAGAGCCAAGCGCCTCCCTCCCGGCCCCCAGCGGCGCGACCCGCAGACGAGCGCCGTCGAGATCAGGCGGAGCAGCCGGAGGCGCCGCACGGTCTCCGCCTATCGCGAGGGCGACCGCACCATCGTGTTGCTGCCGGCCCGCATGTCGGAGGCGGAGGAGCAGCGCTGGGTGAGCGTGATGCTCGACAAGCTCGCCGCGCAGGAGAGCAAGCGGATGCTGGGCGACGCCGACCTGGCGGCCCGCGCGGAACTCCTCTCCGAGCAGTACCTGGCGGGGCGGGCCACGCCGAACACGGTGCGCTGGGTCACCAACCAGAACACCCGCTGGGGTTCCTGCACCCCCGCCGAGGGCAGCATCCGGCTCTCGCACCGGTTGCAGGGCATGCCGGAGTACGTCCTCGACTACGTGCTGTTGCACGAGCTGGCCCACCTCCTGGTGCCCGGCCACGGGCCCTCGTTCTGGCGGCTCCTCGACGCCTATCCCCGTACGGAGCGGGCGCGGGGCTACCTGGAGGGCGTCGTGGCGGCGGGGCGGTTGCCGCACCTGCCCGAAGCACGCAGCGAGTAGCGCGCCCCCGCCGTCCATCGCGCGC
Source organism: Streptomyces buecherae (assembly GCF_014295035.1). Lineage (GTDB taxonomy): Bacteria > Actinomycetota > Actinomycetes > Streptomycetales > Streptomycetaceae > Streptomyces > Streptomyces youssoufiensis. Next base: position 2,849,061 of record NZ_CP060404.1, on the reverse strand, counting down.
TCTCCACTTCCACCCCGGCCCCGCGGCGGGGTCCCCGCCGCTCGCCCGCCCGGGGCCGAAGCGCGTTCCGCCGGCCCGGCCGGGCCGCGTCGCCGCGCCCCCGGAGCGCGCCGGTGCCGGCTGGGTGGAACCACCGGGCCCGGGGGGCTCGTCTCTCGGGTCACTGTCGCCGGACACGGGCGTCGCCGCTCCGTTCGCGGGGGCTTTCTCCCTGGTTTTTGGGGGATGTTCCCGAGGTCGTGGGGCGCGCGGCGGGGAGGCCGCGCCCCAGCGGGCCCGGTCGCCCCGGTATCCCCCGTCCGTGTCGTCAGCGGTTAGCCTGACGCGCAACGCACTCACGGTTTCGGGATGGGGGACGGTCGTTACGTATGGCCAGGGAATTCCAGCGCGGCCACAAGGCCAAGATCAGCGATCTGACGGCGGGGAGGGACCTGTACGTCGGCGTGCAGATCGCCGGACCCGGGCTCTCCTTCGACATCAGTTGCTTCGGCCTCGACGGCGATGAGCGACTCTCCGACGACCGTTACTTCATCTTCTTCAACCAGCCCAAGTCGCCCGAGGAGGCGATCCAGCAGCTCGGCCCGCAGGCCGGGGACACCGAGTCCTTCCGGGTGACGCTCGACAGCATTCCGCCGCGCATCCAGAAGCTGTCGTTCACCGCGACCATCGACGGCGCGGGCCAGATGTCGCAGGTCGGGCCCGGATACATCCGCATCGTCGCCGGTGGGGAAGAGGTGGCGCGGTACGCGTTCACCGGCGCGGAGTTCAGCACCGAGCGGGCGGTGATGCTCGGCGACTTCTACCTCAAGGACGTCTGGCGGTTCGCCGCCGTCGGCCAGGGCTTCGACGGCGGGCTCGAAGCGCTGCTCAAGAACTTCGGCGGCGAGGTCGCCGAGGAGGAACCCGCCCCGGCCCCCGCGCCGGCGCAAGGCGCCACCCCCGGCTTCGCGCCCCCCGGCGGCCAGGCCGCCCCCGCCGCGCCCACACCCGCGCCCGCGCCCAGCTTCGGCGCACCCGCCGCCAGCCCGCAGCAGGCCCCCGCGCCCCCATCCCCGGCGCCCCAGCCGCAGGCCCCCGCCCCGCAGCCGTCGGCCCCCGCGCAGCCGCAGGCGCCGATGCACTCGGCTCCGACCATGGTCGCGCCCCTCGCGCCCCCCGGCGGCGCCGTGCCACCCCCGAGCCAGCCCGGCCCGCCGCCGGGCTACCCCGGCCAGCCGGCGCCGTACGGCACGCCCGGCGGCCAGCCCGCGCCCGGGCAGTTCGCGCCGGGCCAGCCCGCGCCGCCGCAGGCCCCGTACGGTCAGCCGCAGGGCCAGCCGGCGCCCTTCCCCGGCCAACCAGGACCCGGCCAACCCGGCGTCCAGGGCTACCCGGGGCAGCCCGCGCCCGCTCCGTACGGTCAGCCGCAGCCGGGTCAGCCGCAGGGCTACCCGGGGCAGCAGCCACAGCCGGGCCAGCCGCAGGGTTATCCGGGACAGGGCGGCGCGCCCGGTGCTCCGACGGGCGCCGGCGTGCAGGCCGCGCTCGCCAAGTACCGCGAGGCGCCGACCGGTCAGCGCTGGACGCCGCAGAATCCCCGCCTGGTCAGGGTCGACCTCGGTGTCGGCGGGCAGCCCGTGCTCGCCAAGCAGGGCACGATGGTGCTGTACCAGGGCAAGGTCGACTTCAGCTACAAGGGCGCCGGGTTCCGGGGCCGCGTCGTCGGCAACGCGACCGGCCAGGAGATGCAGCTCATGCGCTGCACGGGACAGGGGCAGGTGTTCTTCGCGGAGAACGCGGCCGAGGTGCACCCCATCGAGCTGCAGGGCGACGCGATCTGCGTCTCCGCCGAGAACGTGCTCGCCTTCGACGAGTCGCTCCAGCACGAGGTCCGCCGCATCGAGGGGCACGGCATCCCCGGCGGCGCCCTGTTCACCATGCAGTTCCAGGGCACCGGGACCGTGATCGTCAAGACCCAGGGCACGCCCGTGGTGCTGCCCGTGACGCCCACGACGTTCGCCGACAGCAACGCCATCGTCGCCTGGTCGGCCGCCGCGCAGGTGATCATCTCCAGCCAGGTGCGGCTGCGCCGCAACGCCTTCCCCGGCCACAGCGGGGAGGCCGTGAACCTCCAGTTCCGGGGCGCGCCCGGCAACTTCATCGTCGTCCAGCCCTACGAGGTCTGAGGGAGCCCGCCATGAACCAGCAACTGCTTTCGGGCTACGCCCCGACCCCCGTCACCGCGCGGATGGAGAACCACGGCAACAGCATGCTCAAGGTCGCCATGCAGAGCGGCCAGGACCTGTTCGCCCGCACCGGCTCGATGGTGGCCTACGAGGGCTTCGTCCAGTACGAGCCGAACCCGCCCGCCGTGCGCCAGATGGCCTCCCAGTGGCTCACCGGCGAGGGCGCGCCCCTGATGAAGTGCAGCGGCGACGGGCTGCTCTACCTGGCCGACTACGGCGCGGACGTCGTCTGCGTCAACCTGGCCGGCGACTCGATCTCGGTCAACGGCACCAACCTGCTCGCCTTCGACGCGCACCTCCAGTGGGGGGTGCAGCGCGTCAAGGGCATGGCCAAGTTCGCCGGTCAGGGCCTGTTCAACGTCGGCATCTCGGGCACCGGTTGGGTCGCCCTGACCTCGCGCGGCACGCCGATCGTGGTGGACTGCGGGCGCGGCGAGGACGAGACGTACGTCGACCCGGACGCCCTGGTCGCCTGGTCGACCAACCTCAAGATGAAGGGGAAGCGCAGCTTCAAGGCCTCTTCGATGATCGGCCGGGGCAGCGGCGAGGCGTACCAGCTCGGCTTCTCCGGCCAGGGCTTCGTCGTGGTCCAGCCCAGCGAGGACAGCACTGACCGGCTCCGGGCGCGGGGCTGAGGGGGAAGAAGACATGCAGAGTCCGCTCTTCGGCCACACCGAGACCCAGTCGCAGGACCGCTACGCGATGCAGAACCCGCAACTGCTGCGGGTCTCCCTGACCGGCCACGACGACGTCCTCGCCCGCAAGGGGGCGATGGTCGCCTACCAGGGGCTCATCGAGTTCGACGGCGAGTACCAGACGCAGGGCCAGCGTCGGGCGCGCGCCCAGACCGGCGAGGGCCTGGACCTGATGCGCTGCTCGGGACAGGGCGTCGTCTACTTCGCGAACCTCGCGCAGTACGTGCACGTCGTGGACGTCGACCACGAGGGGCTCACGGTGGACAGCGCGTACGTCCTCGCGCTCGACTCCGGGCTGCACTGGGAGACCATCGCGGTGGACAGCCAGTTCGGCGTCTCCGGCTCGGGCAAGTACAACCTCAACATCTCGGGCCGGGGCAAGGTCGCGCTGATGACCTCGGGGCAGCCGCTGGTGCTCCAGGTGACACCGGACAAGTACGTCAACGCCGACGCCGACGCCATCGTGGCCTGGTCCAGTTCGCTGCGCGTCCAGATGCAGGCCCAGACCCACTCGTCGGGCGTGTGGCGGCGCCGGGGCAACACCGGCGAGGGCTGGGAACTCAGCTTCCTCGGCCAGGGGTACGCCCTCGTCCAGCCCAGCGAACTGCTGCCGCCGCAGAACGCGGTGGTGGGGCAGGGCGCCGCGGCCCAGTTCGGCATGGGGCAGCAGGGCGCCCGAGGCCAGAACCAGGGCAACGTCTGGACAAACAACCGCTGACCCCGCGCCTCCCCCCGAGGCGGGCCGGCCCGGCCCCCGCGCCGCCGGCCCGCCTCGTCCGCTGCCCAGGGGGCCGCGCGGGTGTCGTGTCGCGGCCGGTCGCGCGTCAGCGCGCGTAGCGGGCGCGCGACGGCCGGGTAATCCCCCCGCGCGCGCCTTGACCCCGTCGCCCGGCGTACGGCCGCGCCCCGGCCCGTGCCGTCGGGCCCCGGGGCGCGCGCCGTCGCTCACAGCAGTGCGCGGGCGCGCTCCACCAGGCGTACCACCGAGTCGTCGGCCACCGCGGCCACCTGGTCGTAGTCGAACCAGCGCACGTCGAGGGACTCCTCGCTCACCGTGGCCCGCGCGTCGGCGGGCGCGAGCGCCGCGTACTGCACGTCCAGATGCCAGGCGCAGGGCGTGTGGTGCTTGTCCAGACGCACCGGGCCGCCCGGCAGCAGGGTCAGCCCGGCGATGCCGGACTCCTCGGTCGCCTCGCGCAGGGCCGCCTCCGCGAGGGTGGTGTCCCGTGGCTCGCAGTGGCCGCCCATCTGGAGCCACATCCGCAGCTTGCGGTGGAGCGTGAGCAGCACCCGCCCCCGGGGCGGGTCGATGACCAGCGCGCTGGCCGTCAGATGCCCGTCCCGGCACGCCTTCCACATCCCGTCCGGATGCGCGGCCAGGTGCTCCGCGTACGTCGTCCGCAGCCGCTCCTGCTCCCCGTCGGGCGCCGGCCACTCGCGCAGCGCGCGGGTGGCCGCCGCGTGCAGCGTCGTCGGCGCCGTCACCGGTCGCGCTCGCCGCCGGCGTCGCCCTCGTCGCCCCGCTCACCCTCACGGTCGCCGTCCCGCTGGTCGGCGGCCGTGTCGCCGGGGGACGCGTCGCCCTTGCTGAGGTTCGGGCCGCTCGCCGCCTCGCCGAGCATCTTGTCCAGCTCGGAGAAGTCGAGCTGCTCGCGGTGGACGAACCCGTCCGGGTCGTCCAGGTCGGCGGCGGTGGGCAGCATGTCCGGGTGCTCCCACAGCGCGTCCCGGCCGTCCAGGCCACGGGCGTCGGTGAGCGAGGCCCACAGCCGGGCCGCGTCCCGCAGCCGCCGGGGCCGCAGCTCCAGGCCGATCAGCGTGGCGAAGGTCTGCTCGGCGGGCCCACCGCTGGCGCGGCGGCGGCGCAGCGTCTCGCGCAGCGCGTCGGCGGACGGCAGGTGGGGCGCCGCCGCGGCGTGCACGACCGCGTCCACCCAGCCCTCGACCAGCGCCAACGCGGTCTCCAACCGGGCCAGCGCCGCCTTCTGCTCCGGGGTGTCCTCGGGCTGGAACATGCCCTGCTGGAGCGCCTCCTGAAGCTGCTCGGGGTGGGTCGGGTCGAGTTGTCCGACCGCGTCCTCCAGCTTGGCGGTGTCCACCTTGATGCCCCGCGCGTACCCCTCGACGGCGCCGAACAGGTGCGAGCGCAGCCACGGCACGTGGGCGAAGAGGCGCTGGTGGGCCGCCTCGCGCAGCGCCAGGTACAGGCGCACCTCCTCCTGCCGCACGCCGAGCCCCGCGCCGAACGCCTCGACGTTCGTCGGCAGCAGCGCCGCCTTGCCCGCGGGCCCGAGCGGCAGCCCGATGTCGGTGGAGCCGACGACCTCGCCGGCGAGCACGCCGAGGGCCTGCCCGATCTGGGTGCCGAACATCGCGCCGCCCATGGAGCGCATCATGCCGAGCAGCGGCCCGGCCATGGCCTGCATCTCCTCCGGCAGGACGTTGCCCATCGCCGAGCCGACCTGCTCGGCGACCGGGTCCACCAGGTCCTTCCAGACCGGCAGGGTCGCCTCGATCCACTCGGCCCGGCTCCAGGCCACCGCCGACGCGGCCCCCGAGGGCAGCGAGGTCACGCCGTCCAGCCACAGGTCCGCCAGGCGCACGGCCTCCTCGACCGCCGCCCGCTCCTTGGGGCCGACGCTCACGTCCTTGCTCTGGCCCTCGCCCTGCCCGGCCGCGCCGCCCTGCGCCACGGTCTGCCGGGCGATGTCCTTGGCCATGTCCCAGTTCACCGGGCCGCCCTCGTACGAGAGCATCTGGCCGAGCTGCTGGAAGGCGGCGCCCAGGTCGTTCGGGTTCAGCGAACCGAACATCGCGGCGAACGGGTTGTCCGCGCCGCTGCCCCCGCCGAAGCCGAACGGATTCGCGGGACCCGGGCCACCGCCCTGGCTGTCCTTCTTCTTGCCGTCGTCGCCGTCCTCCGGCTCCTCCGGCGGAAGGCCAAATCCAAATGGGGTGTCACTCACGGGTTTCCTCGGCTCGTAGGGCCATCGGCTCGGGGCCGACAGCGACTGCCCGACAACACCACCAGCGTAGACACCCAGCCGCTATCAGGGCTCGGTGCTTCGCCGACCGGATGCCTGCGGCAGGATGGACAGCGCCTGGTACGTACGCGTCAGTTCTCTTACGTACAGAAGACAACCGCTGGAGCCGCCCGGTGAGTTCCCCAGATCCGACCGTTCGCGCAGCGCGAAACGATCCGCCCCCCGAGCACTCGGCCCGCCAGGAGCCGCCCCCCGCGCCCCTGCGGCGCCCCGTCGTGGCCGTCACGGGCGCCGCGTCGGGCGTCGGCGCGCTGCTGACCCGCAGGCTCACCGAGTCCGACGAGGTCAAGCGGGTGCTGGCCATCGACGAACGCCGGGGCGAGGTCGGCGAGGCGCGCTGGCACGTCCTCGACGTGCGCGATCCCATCATCGCCGACAAACTGCGCGGCGCCGACGTCGTCGTGCACCTCGCCACCGACCTGGACCTGGAGACCGACGCCGAGGCCAGAACGGCGTACAACGTGCGCGGCACCCAGACCGTGCTGACCGCAGCGGCGGCGGCCGGTGTGCGCCGCGTGGTGCTGTGCACCTCCGCCATGGTCTACGGCGCGCTGCCCGACAACGACGTACCCCTCTCGGAGGACGCCGAGCTCCGCGCCACGGCCGAGGCCACCGGCGTCGGCGACCTGCTGGAGATCGAACAGCTCGCCAAGCGCGCGCCCCGCGCGCACCCCGGCCTCAACGTCACCGTCGTACGCCCCGCGCTGCTGGTCGGCGGCACCGACACCGCCCTCACCCGCTACTTCGAGTCGCCCCGGCTGCTCGTGGTCGCCGGATCGCGCCCCACCTGGCAGTTCTGCCACGTCGATGACCTGGTCAGCGCCCTGGAGTACGCGGTGCTCGAAAAGGCCGAGGGCGAACTGGCCGTCGGCTGCGACGGCTGGCTGGAACAGGAGGAGGTCGAGGAGCTGACCGGCATCCGACGCATGGAGCTGCCGTCGGCGGTGGCCCTCGGCGCCGCGTCCCGGCTGCACCGGCTCGGCCTCACCCCCTCCCCGGCGGGCGACCTCGCGTACACCATGCACCCCTGGGTGGTCAGCGGCAGTCGGCTGCACGACGCCGGCTGGCGGCCCCGGTGGACCAACGAGGAGGTGCTGGCCGAACTCCTCGAGGAGGTCGCGGGGCGGCGCACGGTGGCCGGTCGCAGGCTGGGCCGCAAGGACGCGACGACGCTCGGCGCCGCCGGCGCCACGGTCGCCCTGGTGGGCACCGCCGCGCTGGTACGCCGCGCGCGCAAGGCCCGCCGCCGCCTCTAGCGACGGGGCGCGGCGGCCCGCCGGGTCCGCGCGGGTCGGCCGGGGTGAGGGGCCCGGGTCGACGTCGCGGCCGGCGCGGGGTGGGGCACGATGGGCGCCATGGCACACACGGACGCATCACAGGCGGGGGAGCGCGCGGCGGTCGACCCCATCAGACTGCTGGCCATTCGGGAGACGCCGCTCTCGGTGGACGAGGTGTTCGCCGCGGTCGGCGACGCCGCTGCGGGCGGCACGGCGCTCTTCGTCGGCACCGTACGCGACCACGACGGGCCGGGTGACGCCCAGGTCACCGGCCTCGGGTACGCGGCCCACCCCAGCGCCGTGGCGGAGCTGCGGCGGGTGGCCGAGAAGGTCGTCGCCGACTTCCCGGTCCGCGCGCTGGCCGCCGTGCACCGCGTCGGCGACCTCGCGGTCGGCGACCTGGCCGTGGTGGTCGCCGTCTCCTGCCCGCACCGCGCGGAGGCGTTCGCCGCCTGCCGCCGGCTGATCGACGACCTCAAGGCAGAGGTCCCGATCTGGAAGCACCAGACGTTCGGCGACGGCACGGAGGAATGGGTCGGCGTCTGAGGCATCCTTTCGGGCCCGGGGCGCGTCTTGGGGGGTGAAGGCGCTCCAGGGGCGCGGACGAGGCACGAAGGCTCGTGCGGTTGCGTAACCCGACCCCTGCCGTGAGCGTTGTCCTGGCAGACGATTAATCTGCTCATCTGCCAGTTGCGGGTGTGTCAGGGGATTGGAAGTCCGCTGTGGGTGTCCTCGTGTGGTTGGTCATTCCGCTCATCGCCACGGGCGCTGCCGTCGTCTACACCACCTGGGCCGCCCGTGACCGCAAGGCCGGGGACGCCGCCGAGGTCGCGGGGTACGAGCGGTTCCGCGAAGCGATGCAGCGCTCCCATTCCGGTTCCGGCTCCGCCTGACCCGGCCACTCGGCTGGCCCACCGTTCGCGTTCGTGATCGCACGCTCGCGCACCGGCCCACCACGGAGCGCGGGGCGACCGGCCTCGCGCCCACCTGGGCGCCACACCACCGCGAAGCCGCCGGCACCCGCCCGCCTCCCGCGCCGCCAGCGACCCCCCGTACGGGCCTGTCGGCGGGCGGCCCCGGAGGTGAACTCACAGGCCCGTCCCGTACTGTCGTTCCATGCCACGCCGCACCGCCACGCTGCTCGCCTCGCTCCTGACGCTCATCGCGTTGCTCTGCGCGGGAGTGCTGATACCCGTGCCCTACGCGGAGATGAGCCCTGGCCTGACGGTCAACACGCTCGGGAAGCACGAAGGCGAGACGGTGCTGCAGATCGACGGCGAGAGGACCTACCCCACCAGTGGTCACCTGAACATGACCACCGTGCAGGTCACCAACTCGGAGTACAAGATGAACCTCTTCGAGTCGATGTACGGCTGGCTCTCGCACGACCGGCTGGTGGTGCCGCGCAAGATGCTCTACCCGGACGACAAGTCCGCGGACGAGGTCAACCAGGAGAACGCCGAGGAGTTCAGCCAGTCCCAGGAGGCCGCCAAGGTCGCCGCGTTGCGCCAGTTGAAGAAGCGCGAGCTGCTGGACGTCAAGCTCGGCTCGCACACCGTGGTGGGCAGCGTCGTCAAGGGCGGCCCGGCCGAGGGCAACCTGCACGCCGGCGACGCGATCAAGGCGGTGGACGGCAAGGCGGTGCACAACCCGTCCGACGTGGCCAAGCTCGTCAGCCAGCACAAGCCGGGTGAGAAGACGGTCTTCACGGTGATCCCCGCGGAGCGGGTGGCGGCGGCCGAGAAGCAGGGCAAGGAGCCCAAGGGCGCCAAGAACGTCACCCTCGCCACGATGAAGGCCCCGGAGGAGGAGCGGGCGATCATCGGCATCGAGGCGGCCGTCGACTACACGTTCCCCTTCGACATCGACATCAGGGTCGAACACGTCGGCGGGCCCAGCGCCGGGCTGATGTTCTCGCTCGGCATCATCGACAAGCTGACCCCCGGCGACCTGAACGGCGGGGAGTTCGTCGCGGGCACCGGGACCATCGACGAGACGGGTAAGGTCGGCCCCATCGGCGGCATCGCGATGAAGACCGTCGGCGCGCGGAACAAGGGCGCCACCTACTTCCTGACCCCGGAAGCCAACTGCGCCACCGCCTCCCGAGACATCCCGGACGGGCTCACCCTCATCAAGGTGGGCGACCTGGACGACGCGATGGACGCGCTGCGCAAGATCCGCGAGAAGAAGACGGACCAACTGCCGAGCTGCCCCGAGAACTGACCGTCGGTCCGCGCCCGACCGGCCCGCCCCACAGGCGCGCCCCACCGCCCCCGCTGCCCGACGCCGCCCGATCGGCCGCGCCCGACCGGCCCCGCCCGACCGGCCGTCGCCGCGACGGAGCCCGAGCCCCGTCCGGCCGGGTGACAGCCGTACGGGGCTCGCGACCGCTCGCCGCCGGGCGCGCCCGGCCGTCAGTCCTCGAACGTGGCGGCCAACGCCTCCGCGAGCCCGGGCACCAGGTCGGCCCCGGTCAGCACCTCGGTCGGGGAGTCCTTCTCCCGCAGCCGCAGCGCCGACTCGCGTGCGCCGTCCCGCAGCACCGCGACCGTCATGCGGACCTCCTGGCGGCCGGGCTGCTTCGCGACCCAGCTCGCCAACTGCCGCTCGTCCAACCCCTCCGGCACGCTGGTCTCGGACGTCGCCGGCAGCATCAGCCGCTCCACGACCAGGGCGCAGCCGGCCACGGCGTCGGGCCAGGCGATGGTGGCCAGGAACTCGTCCAGCGCGGCGCCCACCGGCAGCTCGTCCTGCTCAATGGGGGTCAGGGAGCCGGCGGGGCCGTCGGCTTCGAGGCCGAGCTGCGCGGCGAGCTGCGGCTCGTCGGCGCGCAGCCGGGCCGTGTCGACCAGGGCGAACAGCCGGGCCGGCTGGTCCCAGCCGAGGCCGGCCGCGTACTCGTCGAGCTCCAGTACGGCACGGGTGAGCGGGCTCGCGGCCATGGGGGGCGCGGGCGTGGAATCCGGGGGAAGGTTGGACATGGTCAATATCGTGCCTTGAACGGACCCCAAAACGGGAACTGAGTAAAGCCTGAGTAAGTTGCATCAGTGGGCCCTAGTATCTCGGGGCCGCTTCACCCAGCTTCATCGACACCGAACTTCGAGGTGCGCACCTTGGCTTTCCAGATGCCGGACCGCGGCGGAGGCCCGACCGGGCCACGGATCAGAGTCGGCCGACCGTCCCGGCGGGTCCGGACCCTGCTCATGACGCTGGGCGTCCTGGCCGTGTTGGCCATGGGCTTCGTCATGTTCGCGGGGTTCTGGACGGACTGGCTGTGGTATCGCTCGGTGCACTACTCGTCCGTCTTCAGGACGACGCTGGTGACCAAGATCGGCCTCTTCCTCGTCTTCGGGCTGCTCATGGCCGTGGCCGTTGGGGTGAACATCTGGCTGGCCCACCGGCTGCGCCCGCCGCTGAGCGCGATGTCGCTGGAGCAGCAGTCCCTCGACCGGTACCGGATGGGCATCGACCCGTACAAGAAGTGGCTGCTGATCGGCGTCACGGCGCTGGTCGGCCTGATCTCCGGGGCCTCCGCATCCGGCCAGTGGCGCACCTGGCTGCTGTGGGTCAACGGGGTGTCGTTCGGCCAGAAGGACGCGCAGTTCCACAAGGACGTGTCGTTCTACGTGTTCGACCTGCCCTGGTACCGCTTCCTGCTGAGCTTCGGGTTCGCGGCCACCGTCCTCTCGTTGATCGCCGCCACGCTGGTGCACTACCTGTACGGCGGGCTGCGCATCACCAGCCCCGGCGCGCGCGCCACGGCGGCGGCCACCGGCCACCTGTCGGTGCTGCTCGGCATCTTCGTCGCGCTCAAGGCCGTCGCGTACTGGCTGGACCGGTACGGCCTGGCGGTGAAGTCGAGCGACCTCAAGGAGACCGGTAACTGGACCGGTCTGAAGTACGTCGACGCCAACGCGTACCTGCCGGCGAAGACCATCCTGTTCTGCATCGCGGTGATCTGCGCGCTGCTGTTCTTCGCGACGCTGTGGCGGCGCACCTGGCAGCTCCCGGTGATCGGCTTCGGCCTGATGGTGCTCTCGGCCATCCTGATCGGCGGGCTCTACCCGGCGATCGTGCAGAAGTTCCAGGTGCAGCCGAACGAGCAGGCCAAGGAAGCGCCGTACATCAAGAAGAACATCGAGGCCACGCGCAAGGCGTACGGCATCGACAAGACGGACGTCACGGACTACCAGGGCGAGAGCAGCAAGGACCCGAAGACGCTGCGCGCCAAGGTGGACTCCACGGCCAGCCTGCGTCTGCTCGACCCGAACGTGGTCTCGCCCACCGTCCAGCAGCTCCAGCAGGTCCGTGGCTACTACCAGTTCCCGCAGACCCTGGACGTGGACCGGTACAAGACCAAGGACGGCAAGGACCAGGACACCGTCATCGGTCTGCGCGAGATCAACACCAAGGGCATCCCCGAGCGCAACTGGATCAACGACCACTTCAAGTACACCCACGGCTACGGCGCCGTGACGGCCAAGGGCACCGACACCACCAAGACCGGCGCCCCGGCGTTCATGGAGCGCAACCTCCCGTCGGAGGGCCAGTTCGGCGACTACGAACAGCGCATCTACTACGGCGAGAAGACGACGCAGTACTCGATCGTGGGCGGCCCGCAGGAGGAGCTGGACTACTCCGGCGACAAGGGCGAGGAGAAGACGACCACGTACAAGGGCGACAGCGGGGTCAAGCTCTCCAACCCGCTCAGCCGGGCGGCGTACGCGGTCTCCTTCAACGAGCCGCAGATCCTCTACTCGGGGGCCATCGGCGAGGGCTCGCGCATCCTGTACAACCGCACGCCGAAGGAGCGGGTCGAGGCCGTCGCCCCGTGGCTGACGATCGACGGCGACGCCTACCCGGCGATCATCAAGGGCCGCATCCAGTGGATCGTGGACGCGTACACGACGACCAACGGCTATCCGTACGCGTCGCGCACCACCCTCGGTGACACGACGGAGGACTCGCTGACCGACGGCCAGCGCGAGGTCGTCGCGCAGGAGAACAAGGTCAACTACATCCGCAACTCGGTCAAGGCCACGGTCGACGCGTACGACGGGTCCGTGAAGCTGTACGAGTGGGACACCGAGGATCCGGTCCTCAAGACGTGGCGCAAGGCGTTCCCGGGCACGGTCAAGGACCGCGACCAGATCAGCAAGGACCTGATGGACCACCTGCGGTACCCGCAGGACCTGTTCAAGGTGCAGCGCCAGTTGCTGACCCGCTACCACGTCGAGGACCCGGAACAGTTCTACAGCGGCAGTGAGGTCTGGCAGGTTCCCGACGACCCGACCAACAAGGTCAACTCGGTGCCGCCGTACTACCTCAGCATGCAGATGCCGGATCAGAAGGAGAAGAAGTTCTCCCTGACCACCACGTTCACGCCGAACGACCGGGACAACCTGAGCGCGTTCATGGCGGTCGACGCCGATGCCCAGAGCGACGGCTACGGCAAGATCAGAATCCTGAAGCTGCGGCCGAACAACCCGGTCTCCGGACCACAACAGGTGCAGAGCAAGTTCAACTCCGATCCGAAGATCGCCGAGAGCATCAGGCTCCTCAAGGGCGGCGACTCCACGGTCGAGTACGGCAACCTGCTGACGGTCCCGCTCGACGACGGCCTGTTGTACGTGGAGCCGGTCTACGTCCGGGGCGCGGGGACGAACTATCCGCTGCTCAAGAAGGTCCTGGTGACCTACGGCGACCAGACGGCCTTCGAGGACTCGCTGGACAAGGCGCTCGACGTCGTCTTCGGTGAGGAGAAGCCCACCGATCCGACGAAGCCACCGGGCGACGGCCAGGAACCTGACGAGCCATCGGGCGACCCGACGGTGCGCGAGGCCCTGAGGGACGCGCAGGACGCCATCACCGCGGGCCAGGAAGCGCTCCAGAAGGAGCCCCAGGACTGGGAGGCGTTCGGCAAGGCCCAGAAGGACCTGAAGGACGCGCTGGACCGGGCCGCCAAGGCGGAGAAGGACGCGGCGGACAAGGCCAAGGGCGACGGCAAGGGCGACGGGAAGAACGACGGCGCCAAGGACGGGGCCGGCGGCGACAAGGGCGGCGGGGCCGAGCAGGCGTCCGCCGACACCGGAGGCCAGCCAGCCGACAAGCCGGAGCGGACGCCGGAGCGAGCAGACGGGTGAAGGAGCCCACCCCGCGTCGTGATACCTTAAGGGAACACCGACGCGGGGTGGAGCAGCTCGGTAGCTCGCTGGGCTCATAACCCAGAGGTCGCAGGTTCAAATCCTGTCCCCGCTACTTGAAAGACAAGGCCCGAATCCTGATCAGGGATTCGGGCCTTGTCGCGTCTACGGCCCGCTCCGCCCCGCCGTACGGCCCGCCCCGGCGTACGGCGCGGCTGCCGGGGCAGGTGTGTCGCACGGTCTCCGTGTGGCGGGATGAGCGACACGACGAGCGGCGCGACGCGCCGAGGACGGCGCGCGGAACTGGCTCCAACTGCGGTTTCAGAAGTCGTTCTGTCGGGAAGTCGACAAAACGTCGAATTGACCTCGCCCCTGCGGTATACCAGGTGTACGCCGGTTGTGGGTGGTGCAACGATGGAACGCATGGGGGACAGGGCGAGGTTGTTGGAGAAGGAGCGGCTTGTGCCGGCGCCCGACGACGGGCGCGCCGAAAGCATGCCGGGACTCGCGCTGGACAGCGCGAGCGAAGTGGACGCCGTCACCGCGGACATCGCGGGCAGCGCGTACAGCGCCGACGTCGAATTCGAGACAGTGCACCGCCGGGCTGCCGAGGCCGGCGACCCGGCCGCCATGAGCGTCCTGGGCGCCCTGCTGCTGCGCCGCGGCGACCTCGACCGGGCCGAACCACACCTGCGTGCCGCCAGCGTCGCCGGCGACCGCGCCGCCGCCAACAACCTGGGCGTCCTCCTGCACCAGCGCGGCTACGCCGACGAGGCGGCCGGCTGGTGGCGGACCGCCGCCGTCGCCGGCTCGGCCGCCGCCGCCCACGCCCTCGGCCGGCACCACCGCGAGCGCGGCGACGAGCCGGCCGCCGAGTACTGGCTGCGGCAGTCCGCCGAGTCGGGGCACGCGCTCGGCGCGTACGCCCTGGCCGACCTGCTTGAGCACCGCAGCGACGTGGGCGCCGAGCGATGGTTTCGCGCCGCCGCCGAGCACGGCCACCGCGAGGCCGCGTACCGGCTCGCGCAGATCCTGCACAGGCGCGAGCGCGAGCAGCACCACCCCGACGGCCGGGGCAGGTCCGCGCGGGCCGACGGCGAGCAGAGCGAGGCCGAGCGCTGGTACCGGCAGGCCGCGGCGCGCGGGCACCGGCGCGCCGCGCTGCACCTCGGCACGCTGCTTGAGGAGCGCGGCGAGACGAAGGAGGCCGGCCGCTGGTACCTGATGTCGGCCGAGGACGGCGAGCCGCGGGCCGCCTGCGCGCTCGCGTTCCTGCTGCGCGACGCCGGCGACCTGGACAGCGCGGCCGTGTGGTGGCACCGGGCCGCCCAGGACGGCGACGGCAACGCGGCCAACGCGCTGGGCGCGCTCCACGCCGACCGGGGCGAGCCGCAGACCGCGGAGCGCTGGTACCGCGCGGCGCTGGGCGCGGGCGACATCAACGGCGCATACAACCTCGGCCTGCTCTGCGCCAGCCAGGGGCGCACCGCGCAGGCCGAGCAGTGGTACCGGCGCGCGGCGTACGCGGGTCACCGCGAGGCCGCGAACGCGCTGGCCGTGCTGTTGCTCCAGCGCTCGGACGCGGCCGGGGCCGAGCCGTGGTTCTCCAAGGCCGCCGAGGCGGGCAGCGTGGACGCCGCGTTCAACCTCGGCATCCTGCACGCGGGACGGGGCGCGGAGCGCACGGCGCACGAGTGGTACGTACGCGCCGCCGCCGGTGGGCACACCGAGGCCGCCCTCCAGGTGGCGATCGTGTTGCTGCGCGAGGGCGACGAGGAGGCGGCCGAAAAGCATCTGCGCTGCGCGGCCGAGGGCGGCAGCGCCGAGGCCGCCTTCCGGCTCGGCGCGCTCCTCGACCGGCCGGCCGTCGTCGACCCGAGCGCGAGCCTCGGGAACGGTACGGACAGTGAGCCGGAGCGGCCGGAGTGCGAGGAGTGGTACGAGCGGGCGGCCCGCCAGGGCCACCGCCGCGCACAGGTTCGAGTTGGCATGCTCGCGTCCGCTCGCGGGGACGTGGTGAAGGCCGCGCACTGGTACCGCACCGCCGCCAAGGCCGGCAGCCGCAACGGCGCCTTCAACCTGGGCCTGCTCCTGGCCCGCGAGGGCAGTGAGCCGGAGGCGGCGCTGTGGTGGACCCGGGCCGCCAACGCCGGCCACGGTCGCGCCGCGCTGCGGCTCGCGCTGCTCGCGGCCCGGCGCGGGGCGCTGACCGAGGGCCAGCGCTGGTGCGCCCGCGCGGTCGAGCTGGGGCCCGCCCAGGTCGCGGAGCGCGCGGCCCGGCTCGCGGACGCGCTCCAGCAGGAACAGACCGCGTAGACCCGCGCTCCGCGTACGCCGCCGGCGGGCGCCGGGCCCCGCCGCGCGCCGGGCCGGCGCGGCGGCGGAGGCGGTGGGAAGGCGGGGCGGCGAGGGGCGGCGGGACCGCGATTTGCCCTGGTCGTCGGAGTGGGGTTACAGTAAGTACACAACGACGCGGGGTGGAGCAGCTCGGTAGCTCGCTGGGCTCATAACCCAGAGGTCGCAGGTTCAAATCCTGTCCCCGCTACTCGCAAAGACAAGGCCCGAATCCTGATCAGGGATTCGGGCCTTCGTCGTTTTACGTCATTCCCTCGTGGTCCCGTTCCCGGCTCGGTGTCGGCTCCTCGGTATCGGCTGTGGTCGCGGTGGTGGCCACCCGGCGTGCGGCGCGTGCCGGTGGGGGTGTCACGCGGCGGCTGGTGCGGGCGGTGGCGTCCGTCGTGGTCGCGGGTGGGGGCGGCCTGCGGGAGGCGGCCCGTGCGCGCCCCGTGATCGGGCGTGGGGCGCCCCCTGGGCTCGGACCGGTCGGCCCCTTGGCGGGGTGGTCGGGCGCAAACCTCCCGGCGCCGGGTTCACGTCTTCCGGTGACGCGCCACGGGCGAATCGTTCAGCCGGAACCGGCTGCCGCGAGGCTGGGCGCGCAGGTACTCGCTGCCCGCCCCGGGCGTCGCGCCGCCACCGCGCACGCACCGCACCCACGGCGCCCGGGCGACGACACCCACGAAAGGTGCGCCATGCAGGATCTCGGACCAGGCCGGTCGATTCCGCCGCACGCGCCCCACGGGCCCCCTGGCGTGGCCGCCGCGCCAGCCGCCTCGGCCCACGTGTCACTCCCGCCTTGTCCGGACGGCTGGTTCCTCATGGCGACCAGCGACGAGGTGAAGCCGGGCAAGGTCATCAGCCGGCGGTTGGCGGACGAGGACGTGGTGCTGTACCGGACGGCCGGCGGGCGGCTGCGCGCCGTGCGCCCGTACTGCCCGCACCTCGGAGCGCACCTGGGGCACGGCGGGACGGTGCGCGGGGAGAACCTCGTCTGCCCCTTCCACCACTTCCAGTTCGATCCGGAGGGCGCCTGCGTCCGGACCGGGTACGGCACCGCGCCGCCCAGGGCGCGGCTGGGCCGCCTGGAACACCGGGAGATCGACGGGCTGGTCCTCGTCTGGCGGCACGCCCGGGGGCTGCCGCCGAGCTGGGAGGTCGAGGTGCCACCGGCGGCCGACTTCCCGGCGCCGCACCGGCGCGTCCGCACCCTGGCCGCGCACCCCCAGGACTTCATGGAGAACGCCATCGACTTCGGACACTTCGCCGCGTTGCACCGACTCGTTGTCGACATCACCGACCCGCCGCGGTTCGAGGGGGCGCGGATGGAGACGGCCTACCGGCTGGGGCGGGCCGCCGGGCAGCGCAACGGCATGTACTCCTTCGGCCCGTCGGTCCGGACGGTCGTGCAGGGCCTCGGGGTGATGTACGGCGAGGCGGAGAACTACGGCTTCCGGCTGCGCATCTGGTTCTGCGTCACCCCGGTGGGCCCGCGGCACGTGCGGATGTGCCTGACGGCCGCCGTGCGGCACACCCGGCCCGGTCGCACCGGGGCGGCCCGGGTGGTGGCCGCGCTGTTACCCAGAGCCGTGACGTACGCCTCCGGCCTTGAGACCGGCAAGGACGTACCCGTCTGGGAGCACATGGCCCATCTGGAGCGTCCCCGGTTGGTGGAGGGGGACGGGCCGATCACCCGGTTCCGCCGCTGGGCCCGTCAGTTCTACAGCGAGCCGCTGTGAGAGCGCGCCCGAGCGGCGGCCGGTCGGGTCAGGCGTCCGTGCAGGAGGGGCAGGTGCCGCGGTAGGTGACTTCCACGCCGGTGACCGTGAAGCCGAAGCGCTCCACCACCGGCAGGTCGCTGAGCGGATCGCCGGCCGGACGCACGTCGCGGATGGTGCCGCAGCGGCTGCACACCAGGTGGTGGTGGTCGTGGTGGGCGTTGGGGTCGTACCGCTTGGCGCGGCCGTCCGTGCTCACCTCCAGGATCTCGCCGAGCGACACCAGCTCGCCGAGGGTGTTGTAGACGGTCGCCCGGGAGATCTCGGGCAGGCGCTCCGATGCGCGGGCGTGCACCTCGTCGGCGGTGTAGTGCACATGGTCCCCGTCGAGCACTTCGGCCACGACGCGTCGCTGGGCGGTGAGTCGCCAGCCGCGCCCCCGGAGTCGTTCTAGCAGGTCACTCATGCCATTCACCTATCAGTCAGATAGGAACCAGAGTAGCAGTGTGCGTCCATGAACAGACTTTGTACGTCTCTCCACTTCTTCTTGACTTAGACAAAGTCCAATGTAGGATCGGTTACGGCTCAGGCCAAGGGACAGGACGAATACGCAGGAGGCGCACGTGACGGTTCAGGGCGAGACGGCTCAGTCGGCGGGGCCGCTGACCACGGAGGCCGGCGCACCGGTCGCCGACAACCAGAACAGCGAGACCGCGGGCGTCGGCGGCCCGGTGCTGGTGCAGGACCAGTTGCTGCTGGAGAAGCTGGCGCACTTCAACCGGGAGCGCATTCCGGAGCGTGTGGTGCACGCCCGGGGGGCCGGCGCGTACGGGACCTTCACGGTGACCGCGGACGTGACCCGGTACACCCGCGCGAAGTTCCTCTCCGAGGTCGGCAAGCAGACCGAGACCTTCCTGCGCTTCTCCACCGTGGCCGGCAACCTGGGCGCGCCGGACGCGGTCCGGGACCCGCGCGGTTTCGCGCTGAAGTTCTACACCGAGGAGGGCAACTACGACCTCGTCGGCAACAACACCCCGGTGTTCTTCATCAGGGACGCCATCAAGTTCCCCGACTTCATCCACACCCAGAAGCGCGACCCGTACACCGGCTCGCAGGAGCCGGACAACGTCTTCGACTTCTGGGGGCTGTCGCCCGAGTCCACGCACCAGGTGACGTGGCTCTTCGGTGACCGTGGCATCCCGGCCTCGTACCGCCACATGGACGGCTTCGGCTCGCACACCTTCCAGTGGAACAACGAGGCGGGCGAGGTCTTCTGGGTCAAGTACCACTTCAAGACCGACCAGGGCATCAAGAACCTGACGGCCGAGGAGGCCGCGGTGCTCGCCGGGAAGGACCCCGACAGCCACCAGCGGGACCTGCGGGAGGCCATCGAGCGCCGCGAGTTCCCGAGCTGGACCGTGTACGCGCAGATCATGCCCGCGGCCGAGGCGGCGACCTACCGCTTCAACCCGTTCGACCTGACCAAGGTCTGGCCGCACGCGGACTACCCGCTGGTCGAGTTCGGCAAGCTGGAGCTCAACCGCAACCCGGAGAACATCTTCGCCGAGGTCGAGCAGTCGATCTTCTCGCCGGCGCACTTCGTGCCCGGTATCGGCCCGTCCCCGGACAAGATGCTCCAGGGCCGCCTGTTCGGCTACGGCGACGCGCACCGCTACCGGGTGGGCATCAACGCCGACAACCTGCCGGTCAACCGGCCGCACGCCACCGAGGCGCGCACGTACAGCCGTGACGGCCTCGCCTACGACGGGCGGCACGGCGGCTCGAAGAACTACGAGCCCAACAGCTTCGGCGGGCCGGCCCAGACCAGCGTCCCGCTGTGGCAGCCGATCGCGGTCAGCGGCCTCACGGGCGAGGAGGCCACCCCCTCGCACGCCGAGGACAACGACTTCGTGCAGGCCGGCAACCTCTACCGGCTGATGACCGAGGACGAGAAGGAGCGCCTGATCGCCAACCTGGCGGGCGCCCTCTCCGGGGTGTCGCGCGAGGACATCATCGAGCGCGCCATCGCCAACTTCCGCAAGGCGGACGCGGACTACGGCAAGCGGCTGGAGGCCGCGGTCCAGGCCCTCCGCGGCTGAGCCGTCCGCGCGGCGGGCCCACCGCCCCACCCCCGTGGGCGGTGGTCCCCCGCGCGGGCGACTGAACAGTCGCTTGCCGTAACAACCGAAGAGGCCGGACGCCATGGGGCTCCGGCCTCTTCGCGTACCCGGACCTCCTCGCGTATCCGGACCTCTTCGCGTACCCGGCCGCGTCGCTCCTCGCGGGTGGGGGAGTGGCGTCGGCGTCGGGCCACGGCGTGCGCGGGCGCGTGCCGCGCGGGGTCAGCCGGCGAGCGCGCCGGTGGCCTCCTCGGCGCGGGACCAGCAGCGGATGATGTCGCGGACGGAGACGAGTCCGACCGGTTCGCGCTCGTCGAGCACGATCAGATGACGGAAGCCGCCGTGCGTCATGGCCTGGGCGGCCTCGGTCAGGGTCCAGCCGGGGGCGGCGAAGACCACGTCGGTCGTGGTGTGCGCGTGGGCGGTCTCGCGGTCGGGGTCCTGGCCGGCGCCGACCGAGACGAGGATGTCGCGCTCGGTGAGGATGCCGAGCCCGCTGGTGTCGGTGTCGAGCACGACGGCGGCGCCGACGCGGCGGGCCGCCATCAACTGGGCGGCCTGACGGAGGGTGTGGGTGGGGCCGATGGTGAGGACCACCGTGGTCATGGCGTCGCGGACGAGCGTGGACATGGAGCCACCTCCTGAGGGGCCCGCTCGGTCGAGGGCACGGGAGGGTGCGATGAGAAAAGATTCACAAGCGCACAAGCGGGCGGATTCTCATGTTCACATGAGGCGGCGGGCGCGACAAGGGATCGGGCGGGAGCACATGGAGCGCTCGGGCGGGCGCGGGGGAGGCGCCCGCGAGGAGCGGGTGGCGCGCGGGGGTTACTGGAGGTGCTTGAGGAGTTCGTCGTGGAGCAGGCCGTTGGAGGCGGCGGCGTCGCCGCTGTGCGGGCCGGGCTTGCCGTCGAGACCGGTGAACCGGCCGCCCGCCTCCTGCACGATGACCGCGTTGGCGGCCATGTCCCACAGGGACAGCTCCGGCTCGGCGCACAGGTCGATCGCGCCCTCGGCCACCATCATGTACGGCCAGAAGTCGCCGTAGCCGCGGGTGCGCCAGCAGGCGCGGGTCAGGTCGAGGAAGCCGTCGAGCTTGCCGCGCTCCTCCCAGCCGCCGAGCGACGCGTACCCGAACGAGGCGTCGGAGAGGGTGTTCACCTTCGACACCGAGATCCGGGAGGCCGACGAGAGATTGCGACCGGTGTACGCGCCGAGCCCCTCGGCCGCCCACCAGCGGCGCCCGAGCGCGGGGGCCGACACCATGCCGACCACCGGTCGGTCGCCGCCCTCGCCGCGCTCCATCAGCGCGATCAGGGTGGCCCACACCGGCACCCCGCGCACGTAGTTCTTCGTGCCGTCGATGGGGTCGATGACCCAGCGCCGCGGGCCCGAGCCCTCGCTGCCGAACTCCTCGCCGAGCACCGCGTCGCGCGGCCGGGCGCGCTGGAGCGAGGAGCGGATCAGCTCCTCGGCGGCCTTGTCGGCCTCGCTGACGGGCGTCATATCGGGTTTGGTCTCGACCTTGAGGTCCAGAGCCTTGAACCGCTCCATGGTCGCGGAGTCGGCCGCGTCCGCCAGC
This sequence comes from Streptomyces buecherae, assembly GCF_014295035.1. GTDB lineage: Bacteria > Actinomycetota > Actinomycetes > Streptomycetales > Streptomycetaceae > Streptomyces > Streptomyces youssoufiensis. The sequence goes on along the minus strand of NZ_CP060404.1, from coordinate 2,827,923 downwards.
ACCTGTGCGAGCCGCAGATCATCGTGGTAGTCGGGCATGCTCGCACACTACCTTGGCGAAGCGGGACGATTCGGCGCTCGCGGGGGCTATTGACAGCGTCTGTCGGTGCGTCAATTCTGTGCCGCACGGCAGCCGGATGAGCTGTCCGAGCCTGGGAGGCAAGGGTGCCTACAGCGCGTGAAGCCTTACTGAATGCGGCGTTCCGCGCCGTGGGGCGCCGGCCGTGGGGCACGGTGCGCATGGTGGACGTGGCCGCCGCGGCCGGGGTGTCCCGGCAGACCCTCTACAACGAGTTCGGCAACAAGGACGGCCTGGCCAGGGCCCTGGTACGGCGCGAGACCGAGGCGTACCTACGGGGCGTGGAACAGGCGTTGGCGCCCGGCGAGGACGCGCGCGACCCGGCCGACCGGCTGGCCGCAGCCGCGGCGTGGACCGTACGGGTGGCCCGGGGCAACGCGCTGGTGCGCGCGGCGCTGACCGGCTGCTGGAACGACCGGCTGCCGGCCGCCGCCTTCGGGCCCCGCGCGCTGCCCGCCCAACGACACCCGATCGGCGCTGCCACGGTGGAGCAGTCGGGCGAGCCGGCACCGCCGGTCCCACTGGGTCAGCCGGGTCAGCGGGGGCGGTCACGCCCACCGGGGCTGTCGGGACAGGCGGGCCACTGGGGGCTGTCGGGACGCGAGATGACGGGTCGTGGGTGGGACGGCGAGGGCGCGTGGTTGGGAGGTGGCGCGCGGGCCGGCGCGCCGGGGCCCGGCGACGCGCTGCCGAGCCCCGGTGAGCTGATGCGCCAGGTCGGCGACCGCTGTCTGGCGGCCCTCTGCGCCGACCGGCCCGCCCTCGCGACGGCGGAGTTGGCCTGGGCGTGCGAGGCCGCGGCGCGACTGGCCATCTCGTACGTCAGCGTCCCCGGAGCGCCCGACGAGGCGGCGGCGCTGGTCCGGCGGGTGCTGGCGCCGCGCTGGACGGCGGGCCAGCAGGCCGGGCCCGCCCGGCGCTGAACCGCGCTCGTGAGCGACGCCCTACCGCCGGGGGCGAGGGGCGCGTTCCGCGCGGGGCGTGGTGCGCCGGGCTCCCGTGGTGTGTGCGGCGCACGGCGTACCCCCGGGGGGCGCTTCGGTGCGCCGCGTCTCAGTGCGCCGAGCCGGAGAGCTGGAGGCCGATGACGCCCACGATGACCAGCGAGATCGACACGATCTTGAGGGTGGAGACCAGGTCGCCCAGGAAGACCATGCCGTAGATGGCGGTGCCCGCCGCGCCGATCCCGGTCCACACCGCGTACGCCGGGCCCACGTCCAGCTTCTTGAGCGCGAGCGTGAGCAGGCCGAAGCTGCCGAGCGCGAAGACGCAGAAGGCGATGGTCGGCCACAGCCGGGTGAAGCCGTGCGAGAGCTTGAGGCAGACGGCGAAGCCGGTTTCGAGGAGACCGGCGACCACGACGAGCAGCCACGCCATCAGATTGCCTCCCGTGTTCGGCCTGCGTGCGATTATGCATCTACCTCGGAGATCAACGGGCAAACGTCACGCCCGTGTTCTCGGCCGTTCCAGGCACGGGTTTCGGACCTCGCCAGCCCCGCCGACCCGGTCAGCACCCACCGGCGTGCCCCCCCGCGTCCGCCGGCCGTGGCCTCCGCGTCCGCTCAGTCGCCCTCGCGTCGCTCGCGGGTGGCGAGCAGTCGGCGCAGCGAGTAGAGCCGGTCCGGGTCGGCGTGGCCGTCCGCGACCCAGGCGTCCAGCGCGCAGTCCGGCTCGTCGTGGCCGCACGCGCGCGGGCAGTTCTCCGTACCGGCCGCGAGGTCGGGGAAGGCGTGGATGACGCGGGACGGGTCCACGTGGTGCAGCCCGAAGGAGCGCACGCCCGGGGTGTCGATCACCCAGCCGCTGCCGGTCGGCAGCGGCAGCGCGAGCGCGGAGGTGGTGGTGTGCCGTCCCCGCCCGGTCACCGCGTTGACGTGCCCCACCGCCCGCTTGCGCTCCGGGACCAGCGCGTTGACCAGCGTCGTCTTGCCGACCCCGGAGTGCCCGACGAACGCGGTGACCCGCCCCGTGAGGTACTCCCTGACCCGGTCGGCGGCGGCCCCGTCGGCCAGCTCGTCGCGGTTGGTCACCACGTGCGGCACGTCGAGCAACTCGTAGGTGGCCAGCAGCGCCTTGGCCGGCGCCAGGTCCGACTTGGTGAGCACGAGCAGCGGTTCCAGGCCCGCGTCGAAGGCGGCCACCAGGCAGCGGTCGATGAGCCGGGGGCGGGGCTCGGGGTCGGCCAGCGCGGTCACGATGGCGAGCTGGTCGGCGTTGGCGACCACCACGCGCTCGTACGGATCGTCGTCGTCGGCCGTCCTGCGCAGCACGGAGCTGCGCGGCTCGACCCGCACGATGCGGGCCAGAGTGTCCTTGGCACCGGACAGGTCACCGACCACGGCCACCTGGTCGCCGACCACGACGCCCTTGCGGCCGAGTTCGCGGGCCTTCATGGCGTGGATGGTGCGGCCGTCGACCAGGCAGGTGATCCGGCCCCGGTCCACGGTGAGGACGAAGCCCGGCGCGGCGTCCTCGTGCTTGGGCCGGATGCTGGAGCGGGGGCGGCTGCCCCGGCGGCCCGGACGGACGCGTACGTCGTCCTCGTCGGTGTGCTTTCCGTAGCGGCGCATCGTCGCGGCCTCAGCCTCTCGGCATCGGGGCCGCCCCGGGTGTGGCATCGAGCATCCCCGTCCACAGGCCGGGGAAGTCGGGCAGGGTCTTGGCGGTGGTGGCCACGTTCTCCACCTGGACGCCGTCGACGGTCAGGCCCAGCACGGCGGCGGCGGTGGCCAGCCGGTGGTCCTCGTAGGTGTGGAAGATGCCGCCGTGCAGCGGGCGCGGGCGGATGCGCAGCCCGTCCGCGGTCTCGGTGACGTCGCCGCCCAGGTCGTTCAGCTCCTTGGCCAGCGCCGCGAGCCGGTCGGTCTCGTGCAGCCGCAGGTGGGCGATGCCCCGCAGGACCGACTCCGAGTCGGCGAGCGCGGCGACCGCGGCGATCACCGGGCTCAGCTCGCCCACCTCGTGCAGGTCGACGTCGATGCCCCGGACGCGACCGGTGCCGGTGAAGGTCAGCGCGGTGCCGTCGGCGGTGGTGACCAGCTCGCAGGAGCCGCCCATCTCGGTGAAGATCTCGCGCAGCGCGTCACCGGGCTGGGTGGTGTGCTCGGGCCAGTCGGGGATGGTCACCCGGCCGCCGGTGACCAGCGCGGCGGCCAGGAAGGGGGCCGCGTTGGACAGGTCGGGCTCGACCACCAGGTCGCGGCCGAGCAGCGCGCTCGGCGCCACCCGCCACACGTCGGGCTCGCCGCCCGCCTCCGGGGTGTCCACGGCCGCGCCCGCGCTGCGCAGCATGTCCACGGTCATCCGGATGTGTGGCATGGAGGGCAGCGTGGAGCCGACGTGCCGTACCTCGACGCCCTGGTTGAAACGCGCGCCGGAGAGCAGCAGCGCGCTGACGAACTGCGAGGACGAGGAGGCGTCGATGCGGACCGGGCCGCCGTCGATGCTGCCGTTGCCGTGCACGGTCAGCGGGAGCGCGCCGCGCCCGTCGTCGTCGATGCGGGCGCCGAGGGCGCGCAGCGCGTCGATCACGCCGTGCAGTGGGCGCTCGTGGGAGCGGGCGTCGCCGTCGAAGCGGACCGGCCCGTCGGCGAGCGCGGCGACCGGCGGCAGGAAGCGCATCACCGTACCGGCGTTGCCCACGTCCACGGTGGCCGGGCCGTGCAGCCCCGCGGGGATGACCCGCCACGCCTCGCCGGTGGCGGGGGCGCCGGGCTCGCCGGGGGCGGCGGAGTTCGACGCGATGGTCTCCTCGATGCCGACGCCCATGGCGCGCAGCGCCTCGGCCATCAGCAGGGTGTCGCGGGAGCGCAGCGGGCGGCGCAGCCATCCGGGCTCGGCGGCGAGCGCGGCGAGGACCAGGCCGCGGTTGGTGACGGACTTGGAACCGGGCACGGTGACGGTCGCGTCGACCGCTCCGTGCGCGAGCGGAGCGGGCCAAAGCGCGAGGGCGTCATCCGGGGATGTCTCAGTGCCGGTCATGAGCCTTACTTTAGTGGCTCCGCCGAACGACGATTCTCGATCAAAAACGGTGAAACCCCTCCGTAACACGGCACTGATAGGAGGGGCCGACGCCAAGCTCGTTCACAGGTCGAGCAGCCAGCGCCCGCCGCCGATCAGCGAGCACAGCGAGACGGCGTGGAAGAGGAACATCCACAGCGCCGCCGGCACGTTCGTGAGGCGGGCGAGCTGGTCCGGGTCGGAGTCCCCGGCCTGCCCGAACCGGCGCTTGCGCTGCAACTCGAACGGCGGCCTGACCCCGCCGAGCAGCAGGAACCACACCACCCCGTACGCGAACGCCGCCTGCACCTCCGGCTCCGTCAGCCAGGACACGAGCAGGAAGGTCGCGCCGGTGACCACCACCGACAGCGCCCCGTACGCGTTGCGGATCATCACCAGCATGGCCACCAGCAGCGCCGTCGCGCCCCACAGCAGCGCCGTGATGTGGCCGGCGGCGAGCAGCCAGGCGCCGCCGAGGCCGAGCAGCGACGGGGCGGTGTAGCCGGCCGCCGCGGTCAGGATCATGCCGATTCCGGTCGGCTTGCCGCGCGAGACGGTCAACCCCGAGGTGTCGGAGTGCAGCCGTATGCCGTCCAGGCGGCGCCCGCTGAGCAGCGCCACGATCCCGTGCCCGCCCTCGTGGGCGATGGTGATGGCGTTACGGGCCAGCCGCCAGGTCAGGCGCGAGGTGACGACGGCGAGCGCGATCAGGCCGGTGATCGCCACCAGCCACTGCGAGGGGTCGGGTTGGGTGCCGAAGACGCGGTCCCACAGCTCGGTTGCGCTGGTGCTGTCCATGCGGGGGCGACTCCTTGGTCCCGATCGGCGCTGGGTGGCGCTGGGTGGTTCACGTCGGTGCTGTGTGGTGCCGGGCTTGCTGGGCGGTGCTGGTTGGCAGGGGGTGCCGCTGGTCGGGCTGGGGCGGGGAGCGAGCACTGCCCGTACGGCGCTGCGCGATGGGTCGGTGGTGGCTGACCTGGCCGGCGGCCGGGCCGAGGCCCGGCCGCACGGTGGTGCCGCAGTCTGGCACCTCCGGGCAGACGGTAGGAAAAACGCGGGCGCGCCGGCCCTGGTTCCGCCGGCACCCCGGCCGGAATGCGGGGGTTGCTCCGGGATCGGGGCGAGCCCGCCCCGGGCGGTGGCCGGCCCCACCATCCGTCGGCGCACCGAACGGGGGCCGGGTGCGGCAGCATGGATGGGGCAACGGTGCGGTCGGAGGGGTTGTAACGAGATGTGCGGACGGTACGCGGCGAGCCGGAAACCAGAGGACCTGGCCAACCTGTTCGACGTGGGCAAGTGGGAGCCGACCGAGGCGCTGGCCCCGGACTGGAACGTGGCGCCCACCAAGAACGTCTACGCCGTCCTGGAGCGGCCCCTCAAGCAGTCCGCCGACCGCACGCCGGTCCGCCAGCTCCGACCGCTGCGCTGGGGCCTGGTGCCCTCCTGGGCGAAGTCGCCGGAGGGGGCCGCGAAGATGATCAACGCGCGCGCCGAGACCGTGCACGAGAAGCCCTCGTTCCGCCGCGCCTTCGAGGCACGCCGCTGCCTGGTGCCGGCGGACGGCTACTACGAGTGGGTGACCAGCGCCGACGAGCGGCAACTGGAGGAGCGGGGCCGCAAGAAGCGGCCGCGCAAGCAGCCCTACTTCGTCACGCCGGCCGACGGCTCGGTGATGGCGCTGGCGGGCCTCTACGAGTTCTGGCGGGACCGCACGCTGCCCGACGACCACCCGCAGGCGTGGTGGGCGACGTGCACCGTGATCACGACCGAGGCGGAGACGACGCCGCTGGCGGGCCGGGAGGCGGGCGCGGACGGGCCGGCCTCGCTCGCGGAGATCCACCCGCGCATGCCGCTCATGCTGACCCCGGACCGCTGGGCGGCCTGGCTCGATCCCGCCCGCACCGACGAGGAGTCCCTGCGCGCGCTGCTCGCACCGCCGCCGGGCGGGCTGCTGCGCGCCTACCCGGTCACCACGGACGTGAGCAACGTCCGCAACAACGGCCCGGAGCTGCTGAAGGAACTCCCCGCGCCGGAGGAGGAGACGCTGTTCTAGCGTCGCCTGTGGCCTGTGGCCTGTCGCCTGTCGTCTGTCGTCCGTCGCGCTGCGCCCGTCGGGCGTCGCCCTTCGTGCGTCAGCGGTCCCGCTCGTCCGTCGCCTGCCCGCTCTACGTGTCCACGTGTCCACGTGCCGGCCCGGCCCGGCTCGCGCCCGCGCCGGGTCGCGTCGCCACCGCCCGTGGGGTCCGTCGCCCGCGGAGCGCCCCGCCGGGGCCGGATCGGGTGCCCGTCGGCGGGTGGCGTAGGGCCGCGGTGGGGCGCGGGGCAGGATGGGCGGATGCGGACGACAGCGAACGGGACGGGCGGGGCCGGCCCCGCCCCCCAGACCGAGACCGTGCCGACCGAGACCGTGCAGACCGAGACCGTGCCGACCCCCGCTGGTGACGCGCGGATCACCTGGCACCGGGCGCCGGACGCCCGCGCCGTGCTGGCCCTCGGGCACGGGGCGGGCGGCGGCATCGAGGCGCGCGACCTCGCGGCGCTGGCCGCGACCCTGCCGCCACGCGGCGTGAGCGTCGCTCTGGTGGAGCAGCCCTGGCGGGTGGCGGGGAAGAAGGTCGCCCCCGCACCGAAGACGCTGGACGTCGGCTGGCGGGCGGTGTGGCCGGCGCTGACCGGGCCCGGGCTGCCGGTGGTCGCCGGCGGGCGCAGCGCCGGGGCCCGGGTGGCCTGCCGTACGGGGCGGGAGCTGGGCGCCCGGGCCGTGCTCGCCCTGTCGTTCCCGCTGCACCCGCCCGGCAAGCCGGCGTCGTCCCGGGCCGCCGAACTGTTGGACGCGGGGCTGCCCACGCTCGTGGTGCAGGGGGGACGCGACCCGTTCGGCCGACCCGAGGAGTTCCCCGAGGGCACGGAGATCGTGGAGGTTCCGGAGGCCGATCACGGCTTCGCCGTTCCGAAGAAGGCGGCCCGTACGCAGGAGGAGACGCTGACGCTGCTCACGGATGCCGTAGCGAAGTGGCTGGATCGGATCGCTCACTGAGTCGGGGAATGCGAACCGCCGTGCGGATGTTGTGCCCGACGTAAGGATCGAAACGTAGCGGCATCAGCACGAGGAATGGGAGTTTCCCGCATGGGTTCGCTTGCTTGCCCGTCCCGTCCGCAGACCGCCGACCTGGCGTGGTCGCAGCTTCGGGTCGACCAGTCGACGCTGGCTGGAGCGGCGGGCGGACCGGATCGTCGTCTATTCTCCGATTCAAGCGGGTCCGCATCCGGTCTCGCCACGGTGTTGGAGGAGGTGGGTCCGGTCACTGGGACGGACGCGGGGACCGACGGCACGACGCGGGGCTCGACCGGCGCGGGGCAGCAGAAGGCCGCCGCCCAGGTCAGCCACGTTGAGAACGAGACCGCCCAGGCCGAAGCGGCCGGGAGCGGGAGCGAGACCGCGGCCGAGCGGAACGCCCGTTTCGAGCGGGATGCCCTCACCTTCCTTGACCAGATGTATTCGGCCGCGCTGCGGATGACGCGTAACCCGGCCGACGCCGAGGACCTGGTGCAGGAGACCTACGCCAAGGCGTACGCGTCCTTCCACCAGTTCCGCGAGGGCACCAACCTCAAGGCGTGGCTGTACCGCATCCTCACCAACACGTTCATCAACTCCTACCGCAAGAAGCAGCGAGAACCGCAGCGCAGTGCCGCCGAGGAGATCGAGGACTGGCAGCTCGCGCGCGCCGAGTCGCACATGTCGACCGGCCTGCGCTCCGCCGAGTCCCAGGCCCTCGACCACCTGCCGGACTCCGACGTGAAGTCGGCTCTGCAGGCGATCCCCGAGGAGTTCCGCATCGCGGTGTATCTCGCCGACGTTGAGGGCTTTGCCTACAAGGAGATCGCGGACATCATGGGTACACCCATCGGTACGGTGATGTCCCGACTGCACCGTGGGCGCCGCCAACTGCGCGGTCTGCTAGAGGACTACGCCCGTGGTCGCGGGCTGGTGCCGGCGGGCGCGGGGGCTGTGTCGAGTGGGGTCTCCCCGGCATCGTCAGGGGAAGAGTCGCACGATCGGAAAGGCTCGGGCTCATGAGCTGCGGTGACCCGCGAGAGACGGACTGCTCCGAGGTCCTCGACCACCTGTATGAGTTCCTCGACCACGAGATGCCCGACGGTGACTGCGCCAAGTTCGAGGTGCACATCGACGCGTGCTCGCCGTGTCTGGAGAAGTACGGCCTGGAGCAGGCGGTGAAGAAGCTCGTCAAGCGCTGCTGCGGCCAGGACGACGTACCGGCCGACCTCCGCTCCAAGGTGATGGGCCGGATCGAGTTGATAAGGGCCGGCGAGACCGTGCCCGACCAGGCGTTGCTGGAGACCGACCCGAGCCGGCCGCTGCACCGCGTCAGTGGCCCCGAGGCCGCCGGCCGGGAGCCGGGCCCCGCGGACTCCGCTTCGGCCGTCGGCTCCGCCCCGGCCGCCGACTCCACGCCGGTCACGGGCGCGGCCTCGGCCGCCGCGTCGACCCAGGCCGCCGCGGCGCAGCCGCTGCAGGCCGCGCCGAGCAGCGGTTCGGTCGATCGCGGTGGCCCGGAGAGCGCCACCCGCGACTGACGCACCCGGGCGCCGCCCGGTCCAGGGCTGCACCGCCCGGCGTTTCGATCCCTTTCACACGTCCGCCCCGTACGCCATCGGCATGCCCATGCCCTCGGAGTACGGGGCGGACGTACGCGTGCCGACGGCCGACCGCCAGCTTCGCCCCGGGGCCGGGCCCGGGACGCCGCCGCCCCCAACTGCCGCGGCGCGTAAGGGCGTTGGCGGAGCGGGGCGCGTCGGAGTGGCGGGGTCGATGACACGCCGGTACGAGCCGGTGGAGACGCGTCGGCGCTCGGTGGGGCCCGCGGCGGGATGGCATCCGAGTGACTGTCGAACGCCTGGGCGGGCGTCGGGCCGTGGGCCACCACCGCGCCATCTGACTGTCACCCGAAGGTGTGTATCTGTTCCCGCCGAGCACCTGATTCCACCTGAGTGGACGTTTTTCCCACGCGGCCGTCCTATTCTCCCCAACCTGACGTCGAAGCCCGTGCGACTGGGGGGAGGAGGGGACCGTGCGGACGCTCCCGCAAAGCGCGCGCCTCTACATCGTCGGTGCCGTGTGCGCGGCGGCCTTCTGTGCCGCTCCGGCCCTGGTCACGGCCCCGTCCGCGGCGCTGGGCGCCGACGTCGCGGAGCCGTTCACGGGCCCCGGCGGCGTCGGGGCCGACGCCTGGTTCCCGACGGCGCTGCTGGCGCTCGGGTACGCGGGCTGTCGGGCCGCGCTCCGCCGCTCCCCGCACGGCACCACCGCCCCGGCGAGCCGCCCGCCCTTCGACTGGTGCAGCCCCGCGCTCCTGGCCGGGGCCTTTTTGTTGCCGCCCGCCGCCGCGGCGCTCGTCCCCGTCCCCGGCGCCCTCATCGGCCGGGCCGCACCCGCCGAACTGGGCGGCGGGCCGGCCACCGCCAGCCGTGGCTGGCGCGCCGCCCGGCTCGCGCTCGCCACGTACGGGAGCGCCGCGGCCTTCGCCGCGCTCGGCGGCCCGGCCGCCCTCGCCGCCGCCGACCTGCCCCGCGCCCTCCTGCCCGCCACCGGGGCGGCGCTCGCGTACGGGCTGCTCCAGGCGGGCCTGGACCGGGGGGCGCGGGCCGCCGTCGGTGGCCGCGGCGCGGGGTGGGGGCGCCCGCGCGACCTGTGCGGCTCCTGCGCCCCGTACGCCGTGCACGGGCTGGTGGGGCTGGTGATGGCGCTGTTGTGGCACAGCCCCTACGGGCCGCCGGCCGCGCTCCTCGTGCTGGTGCCGATCTCCGTCGCCGGCTGGGCCTTCGGCCCCCGGGCGCCCGAGCGCGCCACGCATCACGCGGCCGTGCGCGCCCTGGTGCAGGCCGTCGACCTCAAGGACCGCTACACGCGCGGGCACGGCGAACGCGTGGGCGCCGCCTCGGTGTTGATCGCCCGCGAGCTGGGCATGGCGGCGGAGCGCCTTGAGGTGCTGCGGGTGGCCGGGGTCCTGCACGACGTCGGCAAGCTCGGCGTGCCGACCCGACTGCTGCGCAAGAACGGCCCGTTGACCCCGCAGGAACGGTGCGTCATCGAGCTGCACCCGGAGCACGGGGACGCGATGGTGCGCGACATCGCGTGCCTGGCGGAGGCCCGGTCGGCGATCCTGCACCACCACGAACGGCTGGACGGCAGCGGATATCCGCACGGCCTCGCCGGGCGCGACATCCCCGAGGTGGCCCGGGTGGTGGCGGTGGCCGACGCCTTCGACGCCATGACCTCGACGCGCAGCTACCGCCGCGCGCGCCCGGTGTCCGTGGCCGTGGAGGAGCTCCGGCGCTGCGCCGGCTCGCAGTTCGACCCCCGCATGGTGCGCGCCCTCGCCCGCGCGCTGGACCGACACGGCTGGCAGCCCGAGGCCGTCACCCCGGAAGTGGCCGGGGCGAGCGGGGCGGACGGCTCGCGCGCCGCCGACGGAACGGGCGAGTGTGACGGGGCGACGGGAGCCGCGTGCGGCGTGCCGGACGCCGCCCCGGCGTCCGGCACGGCCCCCGTGCGCGGTGCCGCGTCCGAGGTCGCGCCCGACGCCGCGAGCGCCGGCGCTCGCGAGAGAGCGGGCGACGGCGGCACCGCGCGGGCGGCGGCGGACGACCGGGACGACGCCGGCGCGCCGCACGACGCCGGCGCGCCGCACGACGCCGGCGCGCCGCACGACGCCGGCGCGCCGCACGACGCCGGCGCGCCGCATGAGGACGAAGCGTCGCACGAGGCCGACGCGTCGCACGACCGCGTGGGCGCGGCCTACCCGGGTGCCGCGTACGGCGGTGCGTACGCCAGCGCCTACGGCGCCGCGTACGACGCCGATTGCGACGCGGAGGACGCCACCGAGCGTGTCTGGCCCGGGGGTGAACTGGGCGCCAGGTCGGGCGAGTTATGGCCAACGGACGAGGAGCGGGAGGCATTCTCCGGGGTGGCCGGTGAGCGGGGCGGCCCGGCGGTGGGCGGGGGCGCGGCCCCCGGTCCGGCGGGCGCGCGCGGCGTTCCCGAACTGTCCGGCGATCTCTCGTTCCCGCGCGCCGGCGCCCTGCGGTCGGTGGCCGCCCCCGCGCACGCGGCGCGCCGAGCCCCGCACACCGATGGCCAGGGCTGACGCGTCCGCGCCGGACCAGCCGGCGCGCCGCACCGCGCCGGGCGCGGCCGACGGGCGCGGGGAGCGAGGGTCGCGACACGAGCGGCGCCCGGCGCACACGGCCGAGCGCCAACGCGCCGGTGGCGCCCCCGCGCCCGCCCCCGTCCATGTCTCCGTCCCCGTCCCCGTCCCCGCCCCCCTCCTCGTCTTCGCCGCCTACGGCGCCGCCCTCGCGCTCTCCGTCGCCGCGCTCGGCCTGACGGCCCGGCGCGGTGTGGAGGCACCGGGTACGGCGCTCGCCTTCGGCGCGCTGATCGCCGTCGGGGAGGCGGTCCGCTGCCGGGTCGCGCCGGCCCGGTGTCGGGAGCCGGCCCCGTTGGCGACGACCGGCGCGCTCGGCTATGTGGCACTCGGGGAGGTGGCGGGAGCGGGCGGCGAAGTGGCACAGGTGACTGGGCCGTTCGGCTGGGCGCAGGCCGTCGCGGTCGTCGTCGCCGCCAGCCTGGCCGGCCTCGTGCCACCCGTCGCGCTCGGCCAGCCGGCCCACCCGGAGCGCGTCGCGCGCCGGGTGCTCGCGGTCGCCTGCGCCGCACTGGGCTGTCAACTCCTGCACAGCGGCACGCCGTTGGGGCTGCCTGTGGGCGTCGAGTCGCTCGTCGTGCCCTGCCTGCTCGCGCTCCTCGGGCTCGCCCTGCTGAGCGAGGCGGCGCTGGCCGCGCTGTTCGCGTGGGCGCGCGGCGGCGGTCCGTACGCGGCCCTGCTGGGCACGGAGTTGCGGGCCCGGCGCGTGGTGGGGGCGGCGGTGGGCGCCGCGTCGGGGGTGCTGGCGCTCGCGGTGGGCACGGCGGGGGAGTGGGCGCTGCCGCTCTGCGGTGTGCCGTTGCTGCTCGCGCAGTTGGCGGTGCGCCGGCGCGCGGCGGGGCGCGAGGCCGACCGGCAGACCGTCGCCTCGCTGGCCCGCGCCACGGAGATCGCCGGCTACACGCCGCCCGGCCACGCGCGGCGGGTGGCCCGGCTCGGCCGGTCGGTCGGCCGGGAGTTGGGACTCTCCGGCCGCGCGCTCGCCGTCATCGAGGACGCGGCCCTCCTGCACGACGTGGGCCAACTCTCCCTGGTCGACCCGTACCCGGCCGGCGCCACCGAGCCGCTGCCCGCCTCGGAGGCGCGGCGCATAGCCCGACTCGGGGGCGCCGTCGCGCGCCAGACGGGCATGCCCGCCGAGGTCGCCGACGCGGTCGAACGGCAGGCCGCCCCGTACCGCGAACAGCCGCTGCCGGCGCGCGTCATCCGGGTGGTCAACGCGTACGCGGATCTCACGGGTGATCCTGGCGCGCCCTCGCGCCGGGAGCCGACCGGGGTGTGCGGCACCGGGGAGCGCGCCGGCGGGCGTGCGGGGCGCGACGGGGACGAGGGGCGCGCGGCGGCGGGTGGGTCGTCGTGGGCGCTGGGGCGGCTGTGGGAGGGGTCGGAGCGGGAGTACGACCCGGAGGTGGTGGCCGCGCTGGCCCGGGTGGTGCGCCGCGACGCCGACGCCTGATACCGCCCTGCGAAACTCTCCTTCCGCGCAACGGATGCGCTCCGACGGGTGGCCCGCCGAATGGCGTGGTGGCCGCTCATCTGGCAGGCCCTTGTCACAACCCGTGGGTAATGAGCGGGGCCCGGAATGGGCATGGTTGGATGCGGAGAAGGGGGTGTCGCGGCCCAGGCCAGCGGCAAGGAGAGCAGTAGCGCACAGGCTGCTCCGACGCAATCGCAGGGGCCGGGCTGAGATGTCCGTGAAGATGTGGCAGGTTGTCGTCAGGGAGGGCGACGCCGCCCGCAAGGGCACCGGCGCGGAATGACGCAGCAATCGGCAGGCGGGAATCGTGAGGATCTTCGGCAAGGTGCGGCGCCGGCCATCCGCCTCCTGGCGGCAGGCCACCGACCGCGCGTTCACGCTCATCGGCGACGGCCGGTACGAGGACGCGGGCGCGCTGCTGACGCGCGCCGTCGATCTGGAGCCCTGGCTCTCCGAGTCCTGGTTCAACCTGGCCCTGCTGCACAAGTTCCGGCACGACTGGGAGCAGGCGCGCGCCGCCGGGCTGCGCGCCGTCGCGCTCCTCGACCGGGACTCCGGGGCCCCCGACTGGTGGAACGTGGGCATCGCGGCCACCGCGCTCCAGGACTGGCCGCTGGCCCGCCGGGCCTGGCAGGCGTACGGCCTGAAGACGCGCGGTGACCAGGCGGCCACCTCGGGTCCTGACAACGCCCCCGTGGACATGGACCTGGGCAGCGCGGCGGTGCGGCTCTCACCCGAGGGCGAGGCCGAGGTCGTGTGGGGTCGCCGGCTCGACCCGGCCCGGATCGAGGTGCTGAGCATCCCGCTGCCGTCCTCGGGCCGGCGCTGGGGCGAGGTCGTGCTGCACGACGGGGTCCCGCACGGGGAGCGCACCACCGCCGCCGGCCCGTCCTACCCCGTCTTCGACGAGATCGAGCTGTGGGCTCCCTCACCCGTCCCGACCTGGGTCGTCCTGATCGAGGCGGCCCGCGAGGCCGACCGGGACGCCCTGGAGCGGCTGGCGGCCGACGCCGGCTTCGCGGCCGAGGACTGGTCGTCGTCGGTGCGGCTGCTGTGCCGCTCCTGCTCCGAGAGCCGGATGCCGAGCGACGAGGGCGACGGCGAGCACCTGGACCCGCACGACCACAGCGAACCGGGCCACCCCGGCCCGCTCGGGCACCGCACGGCGGGCTCCGGCTCGCTGTGGGTCCCCGAGCGCGAGTGCGGCATCGCGGCCCCGGCCGGCCTGGTGCGCGGCCTGCTCGACGGCTGGGTCGCGGACAGCCCGGACACCCGCGAATGGCGGGACCTGGAAGAGGTCTGCTGAACCCGGGCGGCCCGTGCGGCGCGGGCGCTCGGGCCCCGTGGTGGCCCGGACCGGGCGAGCGCGGGTCGGGTGCCCGGCGATGCCCGTACCCTGTAGGGCGACGAAGCAGGGATTCCAGGAAGGCTTACGGCGGACCATGGCGCAGCAAGAGACCGACCAGCAGGTGAACGAGGGGTCCTCACTGCCGGAGGCGGAGGACGGGTTCGTCATCGACACCCAGGACTGCGCGGAGCGGGAGCAGGCGCACCGCGAGCGCGGCACGGCCCGCCCGATCACCGTCGTGGGCAATCCGGTACTGCACAAGGAGTGCCAGGATGTCACCGCCTTCGACGACGAGCTGGCCGCGCTGATCGACGACATGTTCGCCAGCCAGCGGGCGGCCGAGGGCGTCGGCCTGGCCGCCAACCAGATCGGCGTGGACCGCAAGGTCTTCGTCTACGACTGCATGGACGACGAGGGCGTACGGCACGTCGGCGTCGTCTGCAACCCGGTCCTGATCGAGCTGCCCGCCGAGCGCCGCAACCTGGACGACTCCAACGAGGGCTGCCTCTCGGTGCCCACCGCGTACGCCTCGCTGGCCCGCCCTGACTACGCCGAGGTGCGCGGCCAGGACGCCCAGGGCAAGCCGATCAAGGTGCGGGGCACGGGCTACTTCGCGCGCTGCCTCCAGCACGAGACGGACCACCTGTACGGCTACCTGTACATCGACCGGCTCTCCAAGCGGGACCGCAAGGACGCCCTGCGCCAGATGGAGGAGGGCACGCCGCGCTACGAGACGGTGCCCAACGCCTGAGTCGCCCCCTTACGGGCACGGCCAACGGGCCGCCGACGACCGGAACACCGGTCGGCGGCGGCCCGTTGGCCTGCGGGGCGAGCCGCCTCGTGCTGCCGGGGCGGGCCGCCTCGGCAGGTGGCCGGCGCCGCGCACCGATTCGACTCACCGCGCCGACAGCCAGGGGTGGTGATCAGCGTGGGCGGCGGAACCAGTCGCCGGTGGTGCGCTGGGACAGCAGGACCACGACGACGATCGCGAGGATCGCCGTCGGGCCGGTGGGGTGCTCCCGCATGGAGCCGAGGCCGGTGGCGATGGCCATCGACGCGACGACGATCGCGGTGACCCGCGTCGCGTGCTCGCCCTTGCCGAACCGGAAGGCGCAGCCCGCCCCGACGAACCAGAACAACCCGGTCCCGATCGCCTGGCCCGCCGACCGGGAGCCATCGGCGAGGCCCGTCACGACGGCGAGGAAGAGGAAGAACCCGGCCCCCACGAACAACAGCACCTGGGCGGTCCGTACGACCCCCGGCATCTGGTGCGCCGCGGACGGGGCCGCGCCAGGCCCCGGCGGGAACTCGGGCAGCGGGTAGCCGTGCGGCGGGGCCGGGTGCGCCCCGGGGGTTGGGCCGGGGCCCGGGACAGGGGACTGGCCGGGAGGCTGGGAACCATGCATGGGCCAAACGCTAGCGACGCGTCACGTCCCCGCGGGCCCACTCGGCCCCTCTCACCCTGGCAGGACGGTGCCTGGCAGCAACGTGACGCGCCGCGCGGGGCGCGCCCCGAAGGTGCGCGCCCCGCGCTCGTCAGACGAGGCCGGCTCCCGGCGCCGGTGTCGGAACCGGCGCCGGGAGCCGTGTCGCGAGCCGTGCCTAGAACTCGTCGTCGAAGGAGACCGAGCCCTCCACGGCGACCTGGTAGGCCGAGGCCCGCCGCTCGAAGAAGTTCGTCAGCTCCTGGACGTTCTGCAACTCCATGAAGGAGAAGGGGTTCTCCGTGCCGTACCGGACCGGCAGGCCAAGCCGCAGCAGCCGCTGGTCGGCGACGCACTCCAGGTAGGCGCGCATCGACTCGGTGTTCATGCCGGGCAGCCCCTCGCCGCACAGGTCGCGCGCGAACTGCAGCTCGGCCTCGACGGCCTCCTCCAGCATCGCCGTGACCTCGCGGCCCATCTCCTCGTCGAAGAGGTCGGGCTCCTCCGCGCGGACCGTGTCCACGACCGAGAACGCGAACTCCATGTGCATGGACTCGTCGCGGAAAACCCAGTTGGTGCCGGTCGCCAGGCCGTGCAGCAGGCCACGGGAGCGGAACCAGTACACGTAGGCGAACGCCCCGTAGAAGAAGAGGCCCTCGATGCAGGCGGCGAAGCAGATCAGGTTGAGCAGGAAGCGGCGCCGGTCGGCCTTGGACTCCAACCGGTCGAGCTTCTCCACCTCGTTGATCCACTTGAAGCAGAACTGCGCCTTCTCGCGGATGGAGGGGATGTTCTCCACGGCGTCGAACGCCGCGGCGCGGTCGTCCGGGTCGGGCAGGTAGGTGTCGAGCAGCGTCAGGTAGAACTGGACGTGCACGGCCTCCTCGAACAACTGCCGCGACAGGTACAGCCGCGCCTCGGGCGAGTTGATGTGCTTGTACAGCGTCAGCACGAGGTTGTTGGCCACGATGGAGTCGCCCGTGGCGAAGAACGCGACCAGGCGGCCGATCATGTGCTGCTCACCCGGCGAGAGCTTGGCCAGGTCGGCGAAGTCGGAGTGGAGGTCCACCTCCTCGACGGTCCAGGTGTTCTTGATCGCGTCGCGGTAGCGGTCGTAGAACTCGGGGTAGCGCATCGGCCGCAGGGTCAGCTCGAAGCCCGGGTCGAGCAGGTTCTTGCGCACCGTGACCGCCTCGCCGGTGGCGTTGGTGGTGTCGGTGGTGGCCGGAGTGGTGGCCGGGCTGGTCACTGGCATGCCTCGCAGGATTCGGGGTTCTCAAGGGAGCAGGCGACCGCGTCGGCTTCGACGGGCGTCTGCTGGGCGGGTACGGGGACGCTGGCCGTCGCCTCGGCGCCGCGCGCGGAGTGCGCGATCCGGGTGGCCGGGCGCGAGCGCAGGTAGTACGTGGTCTTGATGCCGCGCTTCCAGGCGTACGCGTACATCGAGCTGAGCTTGCCGATGGTGGGCTGGGCCATGAAGAGGTTGAGCGACTGGCTCTGGTCCAGGTACGGGGTGCGGTCGGCGGCCATGTCGATCAGGGCGCGCTGCGGGACCTCCCAGGCGGTGCGGTACAGGTCGCGCACCTCCTGCGGGACCCAGCCGAAGTCCTGGATCGACCCGTTGGCCTCGCGCAACGCGTCGCGGGACTGCGCGTCCCACACGCCGAGCCTCTTCAGGTCCTCCACCAGGTAGGCGTTGACCTGGAGGAACTCGCCGCTGAGCGTCTCGCGCTTGAACAGGTTGGAGACCTGCGGCTCGATGCACTCGTACACGCCCGCGATGGAGGCGATCGTCGCGGTCGGCGCGATGGCCAGCAGCAGCGAATTGCGCATGCCGGTCCTGGCGATCCGCGCGCGCAGCGCCTCCCAGCGCTCCGGCCAGTGCGCGGTGGCGGTCGGGTAGTGGTCCGGGTGCAGCACGCCGCGCGCGGTGCGGGTGGCGGCCCAGGCCGGGTGCGGGCCGACGGGGGCCTGCGCGTCGGAGCCGGCCCGGGGGCGCTCGGCGAGGTCGGCGGACGCCTCGTAGGCCGCGAGCATGATCCGCTCGGCGAGCCGCGTGGACAGATCCCTGGCCCGCGGCGAGTCGAAGGGCAGCCGCAGTTGGAAGAAGACGTCCTGCAGGCCCATCACGCCGAGGCCCACCGGGCGCCAGCGGGAGTTGGAGGCGCCGGCCTGCTCGGTCGGGTAGAAGTTGATGTCCACCACGCGGTCCAGGAAGGTGACCGCGACGTGCACCGTCTGGTCCAGCTTCGCCCAGTCGACGGCGTCGAGCGGGTCGGCGACGGAGGCCGGGTCCACGTCCGTGCGCAGGTGCGCGGCGAGGTTGACCGAGCCGAGGTTGCAGACCGCGGTCTCGCCGTCGTTCGTGACCTCCAGGATCTCGGTGCACAGGTTGGACGAGTGGATCACCGCGCCGGGCTCGGCGGTCTGGTTGGCGGTGCGGTTGGCGGCGTCCTTGAACGTCATCCAGCCGTTGCCGGTCTGCGCGAGGGTACGCATCATCCGCGCGTACAGCGTCCGGGCGGGCACCGTCTTGCTGGCCCTGCCCGCGGCCTCGGCGGCGCGGTAGGCGGCGTCGAACTCATCGCCCCACAGGTCCACCAGGTCCGGCGCGTCGGCGGGGGAGAACAGCGACCAGTCCTCGTCGGCCTCGACCCGGCGCATGAACTCGTCCGGGATCCAGTGCGCGAGATTGAGGTTGTGGGTGCGCCGCGCCTCCTCGCCGGTGTTGTCCCGCAGTTCGAGGAACTCCTCGATGTCCGCGTGCCAGGTCTCCAGGTAGACGCAGGCCGCGCCCTTGCGCCGGCCGCCCTGGTTGACGGCGGCGACCGAGGCGTCGAGCGTGCGCAGGAACGGCACGATGCCGTTGGAGTGCCCGTTGGTGCCGCGGATCAGCGAACCCCGGGAGCGGATGCGCGAGTACGACAGGCCGATGCCGCCCGCGTGCTTCGACAGCCGCGCGACCTGGTGGTACCGGTCGTAGATCGAGTCCAGCTCGTCCAGCGGCGAGTCCAGCAGGTAGCAGGAGGACATCTGCGGGTGCCGGGTGCCGGAGTTGAAGAGCGTGGGGGAGCTGGGCAGGTACGCCAGCGAGCTGGTGAGCCGGTACAGCTCGCTGACGTCGGCCAGCGCCCGCGCGGAGCCCTCCTCGGCCAGGCCGCAGGCGACCCGCAGCAGGAAGTGCTGCGGGGTCTCGACGACCTGCCGGGTGATCGGGTGCCGCAGCAGGTAGCGGCTGTGCAGGGTACGCAGGCCGAAGTAGCCGAAGCGGTCGTCGGCCCGGCCCACGCCGTGCCCGGCTCCCGCCGCGTTGGTCTCCTCCACCAGCGCGTCCAGGGCCTCGGCGTGGGTGCGGACGAAGTCCGCCGTCGCGTCCGCGATCAGCCCCTCGCGGTGGCCGACGGCGACCGAGGCGGAGAAGGACACCGCGCCCTGCCCGGCGGCCTCCTCCGCGATGGCCCGGGTCAGCAGCCGCGCGGCGAGCCGCGAGTACTGCGGCTCCTCGGCGATCAGACCGGCCGCCGCCTCGGTCGCGAGCGACCGCAACTCCGCCTCGTCCGAACCTGGATGGCGTCCGCGCAGCGCGGCGGCGGCCACCTTCCCCGGGTCGGTGGCGGGCAGGTCGGCGGTGAGGTCGGTCAGTACGCGCAACAGCGCGGTGCCGGCTCCTTCGACCGCTGACTCTGAGACGGACTCACGTGAAACGGGGTCCGCTGGCGCGATGGTCACGGGTGGCTCTCCCTCGCTCGGCAGGGGGCCGCGCGGGAGGTATGGAAGGCGCGCACGGGCGGGCCACGACCTGTGGTCGGGCATGCCACGCGGCGTCCACCGGCCCAACCCACGGGGCCCGGACGTATGCGACGCCCGGGGCCGGCAAGCGTGTCCGGCCATGGGCGCGCTGTCGGCAGGTCCTCGGACTCACGGCGCGCAAAACGGCACACGTACACCGTTGCGGGACAGTTCCGGATTCGCACCGGATTCCCCTGCGGCGACAGCGAGCACGAGCATACATCTTGTGTCGGCGATGGCGGGTGCCCCCACATCTTGTGTCGCGGCGCGGTGAATCCCGTACGGATGTGCTAACCGATCCAGGGGTCTGAGTGCCCGTCGGGCCCGTCATGAAGGGCCCGAACGGTTCGGCCGAGGCCCCGTCGATTGGTGGCTTGCCACAGTCCCCGGCGTGTTGGCGGCCCACTCGGCGCGAAGCGGAACGCGACGCGCGCCGGTTGCCGTCGGCGCGGACATCACTGGCCGAAGAGGGGGGAATGGGATGCGGCGCGCGCGGCGGCGGTGGGGACGTGACAGGGCGACATCTTCACCGCCGAAGCCGAAGCCGGCGCCGAAACCGTCGCCGTCGCCGTTCATGGCGCGCGGCGGCGTACGCCGGGCGCGGGACGGGGCGACGCGGGCGCGGGAGGGGGCGCGGCGGCGCCCCGCGCGCCACGTGGGGGTGCGTGGCGCGCGGGGCGCGGGGGCGGCGGGTTGGCGGGGCGTCGGGTGCGCGAGTGGGGCGGCAGCCGGTCGGCGGGCGTCTGGTGGGTGGGCGGGGCGGCGTCAGCAGCAGCGGAAGCCGTTGCGGGGGTCCGCCTCGCGCTCGTCCATCCGGCGCCGCTCGAACTCGGCGCGACTGGCCGGCTCGGTGTCGGGGTGCTGCCGGCGGGTGTGCGCGACGTACCGGTCGTACGTCCCCTCGCCGGTGAACTCGCGTACGTACCAGCGCAGTCGGCGGCCCCAGTGCGCGGCCCGGCGCGCGGCGGTGTTGGTCATCGCGATCGGCTCCTTGTCGGGTGCGGACGCTGGCGGGTGGTGCCCGCGGGGTGCGCGGGCCCGGCCCCCTGCCCATGGTGCGGCCTCGCGCGGCCGTGGGGCTGGGGGGGCGGGCCAGCGGCTTCGGTGGAGCACCGGGTGGCGCGTGCGGTGCCCGCGTGGCGGGGCCGGCGGGTGGTGCCTGGCGCGGGCGGGGTCCGCGCGGCGGGCCGGGCGCCGGGGCGGCGCCGGTTTCGCCCGCCGCGCGGGTGACGGTCAGGCGGAGGGGTCGCCCTGGGAGACGCGTTCGGGCCGGCCGGCCGCCGCGGCGGCCTCGGCCAGTTCGCGCTTCTCCTCGGGGGTGGCCACGAGCCCGGCCGGCGCGACGATCCGCGACTCGACGTACGGCGCCTCGTGCAGCCGGGCCGCCTCCGGGTCGCGGATGGCCCGGACGCAGGTGCGGGCCGCGTCCGCGATGACGACGATCACGAGGACGGCGAGCAGCGCGGAGAGCACCCCGTCCACGGTCGAGTTGGTGACGACCGTGTGCATCTCGTCCATGTTCTTGGCGGGCGGGAGCACCTTGTCCGCGTCGATGGCGTCCTGGTAGCGGTCGCGCTGGCTGAAGAAGCCCACCCGCGGATCGTCCGAGAAGATCTTCTGCCAGCTCGCGGTCAGCGTCACCACCACGTCCCAGACCAGCGGGACCGCCGTCACCCAGGCCCACTTGAGCCGTCCGGACTTCACCAGGAGCGTGGTGCACACCGCGAGCGCGACGGCGGCCAGCAACTGGTTGGCGATGCCGAAGATCGGGAAGAGCTGGTTGACGCCGCCCAGCGGGTCGTGCACGCCGACCCACAGGAAGTAGCCCCACAGGGCGACCACGATGGCGCTGCAGATCCAGATGCCGGGCTTCCAGCCCACGTCGCGGAACGGCTTGTAGACGTTGCCCAGCATGTCCTGGAGCATGAACCGGCCGACCCGGGTGCCCGCGTCCAGGGCGGTGAGGATGAACAACGCCTCGAACATGATCGCGAAGTGGTACCAGAACGCCCGCATGCTGTCGCCGCCGATCACGTCGGAGAAAATCTCCGATACGCCGACGGCCAGCGTGGGAGCGCCCCCGGTGCGCGAGAGGAGCGAACTCTCCTCCACGGCCTTGGCCGCCGCGGCGAGTTGTTCGGGCGAGATGGAGTAGCCGAGGCCCGCGACCGCCTCCGACGCGGATCGCACGCTGTCGCCGACCACGCCCGCCGGCGCGTTCATCGCGAAGAACAGGCCCGGGTCGATGATGGACGCGGCCACCATCGCCATGACGGCCACGAACGACTCCATCAGCATGGCGCCGTAGCCGATCATCCGTACCTGCGTCTCCTTCTCGATCATCTTCGGCGTGGTGCCGGAGGCGATGAGCGCGTGGAAGCCGGAGAGCGCGCCGCAGGCGATGGTGATGAACACGAAGGGGAACAGCGACCCGGCGAAGACCGGCCCGTCGCCGCGGCCCGCGAAGTCGGTGACGGCGTCCATCTTGAGGGTGGGCAGCGTGAAGACGACCCCGACGGCCAGCAGCCCGATGGTGCCGATCTTCATGAAGGTGGACAGGTAGTCGCGCGGCGCGAGCAGCATCCACACCGGCAGCACGGAGGCGATGAACCCGTACGCCACCATCCACAGCACCAGCGTGCTGTGGTCCAGCGTGAAGGTGTCGGCCCAGGAGGACTCGGCCACCCAGTTGCCGCCCACGATGGACAGCAGCAGCAGGACGAGGCCGATGAGCGAGACCTCGGTGACCCGGCCGGGCCGCAGCACGCGCAGGTAGAAGCCCATGCCGAGGGCGATCGGGATGGTCATCGCGATGGAGAAGGTGCCCCAGGGGGACTCGGCCAGCGCGTTGACGACGATCAGCGCCAACACCGCGAGCAGGATGATCATGATGATGAACACCGAGAGCAGCGCCGCGGCGCCGCCGATCGGGCCGATCTCCTCGCGCGCCATCTGGCCGAGCGACTTGCCGTCTCGCCGGGTGGAGAAGAAGAGCGTCACCATGTCCTGCACGGCGCCCGCGAAGATCACGCCGACGACGATCCATATGGTGCCCGGCAGATAGCCCATCTGCGCGGCCAACACCGGCCCGACCAGCGGCCCCGCACCCGCGATGGCCGCGAAGTGGTGGCCGAGCAGCACGCGGCGGTCGGTCGGGTGGAAGTCGACGCCGTCGTTGCGCCGCTCGGCCGGAGTGGCCCGCGTCTTGTCGGCGCGCAGCACCCTGGTGACGATGAAACGCGAGTAGAAGCGGTACGCGATGGCGTACGAGCCCAGCGCCGCCGCCACCATCCAGGCGGCGGAGACCTCCTCGCCCCGGGAGAGGGCGAGCATGGCCCAGCCGAGGGCGCCGACGAGGGCGACGGCGGTCCAGACGAGGACGGTGCGCGGGGAGATGTTCCGTGGGCTGGGAGTGCTCACCGGGCGCACCCTCCGTCGATCCGGGCCGGCGCCACAGCGCCACGGCTCGCCGCGACAGCCCAGGTCAGAGGCCGAAGAGGGGAATGCGCGGGCGAGGTGCGCCCGGCTGACTCCTCATCTGGTGTGGTCTGGACCAATTGCCCGAGGGCTCGTACGATCGCCTTCATCTGGTTCAACTCCGCTTCCCCACGCCTGCGATGGGACCTGAACGTGCTCGACATCGTGGTGGTACTGCGGGCCCAGGGCGTGCCTCGTGGCGTCCATCGCGTCCACAACCGGAACGCGGAGACGCCCCTCGCCCTCGCCGACACCGGGTCATCCTTCCCTTCGGCCTCACACGTCACGCGCGTACCAGCCCTGGCAGCGCGGGCCCGGTGCGCGCCTCATCTGGAACCCGCCGATCCGTCCGCTCCGTTCGTCGGTCTGGCCGGTGGACCGCTCGGTGGGCCGCCCCTCGGCGCCGCCCACGCTGGGCGGCAGGCGGAAATCCTCGCGCGGGTGACCAGGGGAAGGGAAGCCTCCGCCGGTCACGACTCCCTGGCCGGCACCCCGTTCCCCCGCGCCCGACGCCCCGCGCCGGCCACCCCACGAGACCGCGCGAGACCTGGCCGAAAAGCGGCGGCCACGGCCGCGCGGCCTTGCCCCGCCTGGGCGACGCGTGCCAGCCGCGCCGGCTTACCAGCCACCAGCGCGGCCGGAATCCGCGCGGGGCGGCCCGACCGCGTTTGACCAAGGCTTTGCCAGGTCCGACGCCCCACCCCGCGCCGCCGGCCCCCTGATCAGCGCCACGCCGCACGCGCCACCCGGGGCCGCGCCGGTCCACAGGGTGGACCCGCCGTTCCACCGCCACGACGCGTGGCGTATCACGGTGTCCAGCACCGCGGCGCGGCTCAGCCCACCAACGCCGCCGCCCGCGGCGCGCTCCCGTTGAGAAAGGACCGCACGTCCATGACCGAGACGACCCCGTCCACAGCGACGCCCACCACCACCCAACCCGGCACGCCACCGTGGGGAACCGTCGTCATCTCGCCACACTTCGACGACGCCGTGCTGTCGCTGGCGGCCGTGCTCCCCAAGCTGCGCGGCCCGGTCGCCGTCGTCACCGCCTACGGCGGGGCACCGGAACACGGGGCCGCCGTCTCCGAATGGGACGAGATGTGCGGCTTCACCACGCCACACGAGGCCCACGCGGCCCGCGTGGTCGAGGACGCCCAGGCCCTCGGCCTGCTCGGGGTGGCCCAGATCGCGCTGCCGCACCCCGACGGCCCGTACGGCAACCCCGACCAACTCGGCCACCTCGACCAGTGGTTGCGCGAACTGCCCGCCGACACCGAGGTGCTCGCCCCGATGGGCACCCGCCAGGAGCACCACGCCCTGGTCCGCGAACAGGTGCTGCTGACCCGCGCCACGCAGGGCGCGCCGCCGCCGCTGATCTACGCCGACCTGCCCTACACCGGCCACACCCCGGGCTGGCACACCGACGGGGCCGAGCAGGCGCTCGCGGCCGACCCCGAGCGCGGGGAGTCCTACCGGAGCCTGGCGAAGCGCTTCCGGCTGACCCCGCGCTGGGAGGTGCGCCTCGACGACGCGGAGTGGGCCAGCAAGCGCCTGGCCGTGCAGTGCTACGGCTCGCAGCTCGCCCCGCTCGGCGCGCTCGGCCACGGCCTGTTCCTGCACCGTACGGGGCCGCTGCGCACCGAGCGGGTGTGGGCCCTGGAACCGCACGCGGCGCCCGCCGCGTAGGTGGGGGCGCGCGGTGGCGGGCCGGCGGCCGGGCTTACGACGGGCGCCCCGACGCGGGGCGCCCGCCTCGCCCGCGCGCCCGCGCCCGCGCCCGCGCCCGGCGGGTGGGCCCGGGCGGGGCGGGTCAGTCCGTCGGGCGGCGCAGGCGGGCGACGAACTTGTACCGGTCGCCGCGGTAGACCGAGCGCACCCACTCGACCGGCTCGCCGTTGTCGTCCAGCGAGTGCCGGGAGAGCATCAGCATCGGCAGCCCGACGTCCGTGCCGAGCAGCCCCGCCTCGCGCGGGGTGGCCAGCGAGGTCTCGATGGTCTCCTCGGCCTCGGCCAGGCGGACGTCGTACACCTCGGCCAGCGCCGTGTACAGGGACGCGTACTTGACCAGGCTGCGGCGCAGGGCCGGGAAGCGTTTGGCGGACAGGTGCGTCGTCTCGATGGCCATCGGCTCGCCGCTGGCCAGCCGCAGCCGCTCGATGCGCAGCACCCGGCCGCCGGCGGTGATGTCCAGCAGCCCGGCGAGCCGGTCGTCGGCCGTGACGTAGCCGATGTCCAGGAGTTGGGACGTGGGTTCCAGTCCCTGGGCCTTCATGTCCTCGGTGTAGGAGGTCAGTTGCAGCGCCTGGGAGACCTTGGGCTTGGCGACGAAGGTGCCCTTGCCCTGGATGCGCTCGAGCCGCCCCTCGACGACCAGCTCCTGCAACGCCTGGCGCACCGTCGTACGGGAGGTGTCGAACTCGGCGGCCAAGGTGCGCTCGGGAGGGACCGGCGTGCCCGGGGGCATGGTTTCGGTCATTTCCAGCAAGTGGCGCTTGAGTCGGTAATACTTGGGGACGCGCGCGGTGCGCGTGCCACTCGCAGCCGTTCCGTTCCCGTTGCCCAGTGCGCCGCCGGCGCTCTGGGCGATGCCCCCGTCGCTCCCCATGGCGTGACGCCCCGACTCCGATCCTGTTGCCGTCACCGGCTCCTCCGTTACTTCGGCTGGAGGTACGGGGGGTCTCCCCGGACAACGCAGCGCGGCTCACATCGTGGCATGGGTGGGCCCCGGGGCACCCTCATCAACGTGCTGGCGGGCCCCAGGTGTCGGTCCGATAACGGACCTGACAGCGACTCTTATACACCCTTGACACCCCTAAAGGTCTAGGCCAAGCTGCGGGAACTGGTCTAAACCATTAAAGACCAATTCCGGTTCTTTGAGGAGAGTGCTGTGAAGCGTGGGCTCATAGCGGCGACGGGTGTCGCGGCCATGTTGGTGAGCGTCGCGGCCTGTGGGTCTGACAGCGACGACAACAAAGGCTCCGGCAAAGACGGCTGGAAGGGCGAGACCCTGACCGTCTGGGCCATGGACGGTTCCACACCTGACGGGTGGACCAAAGATGTGACGGCTGCCTTCGAAAAGAAGACCGGAGCCAAGCTGAAGTTTGAAGTTCAGCAGTGGAACGGAATTCAGCAGAAGATAACCACGGCACTCTCTGAGTCGAATCCGCCGGACGTCATCGAGCTCGGCAACACGCAGACGCCGGCCTACGCGCACACCGGTGGCCTGGCCGACCTGTCCGACCTCAAGAAGGAGATCGGCGCCGACTGGACGAAGAACATCAACGAGTCCTCCGTCTACGAGGGCAAGCAGTACGCGGCCCCGTGGTTCGCGGTCAGCCGCGTCGTCCTCTACAACAAGAAGATCTGGGACGAAGCCGGCATCAAGGAACTGCCGAAGACCCGTACCGAGTTCTTCAAGGCGCTCGACACCATCGACAAGAAGACCGACGCCGAGCCCATCTACATGCCCGGCCAGAACTGGTACTTCTTCGACGGCCTCACCATTGGCACCGGTGCCGAGCTGGTAAAGAAGGACGGCGACAAGTACGTCTCCAACCTCTCCGACCCCAAGGTCGGCAAGGCCATGGACATCTACAAGCAGTACGCCGACTTCAGCGAGGCCCCCAAGGACAAGGACGAGGCCACTCCGCAGCAGGCCGAGGTCTTCGCCGAGGGTAAGACCGGTGCCTTCATCGGCATGGGCTGGGAAGCCGCGACCGCCATCAAGGCCAACCCGAAGATTGAAAAGGACATCGGCTACTTCACCGTCCCGGGTGAGACGGCGGACAAGCCCGAGGGCGTCTTCCTCGGCGGTTCCAACCTCGCCGTGGCCGAGGGCAGCGACAAGCAGGAACTGGCGAAGGAATTCCTGAAGATCGCGCTTTCCGACAAGTTCGAGGGCCAGCTCGCCAAGGAAGGCGGCGTGATCCCGAACAAGCAGTCGCTGCAGAGCCAGCTCAAGGGCAACAAGGCCGCCGAGGCCATGGCGCCGGCGACCGTGGGTGGCACCACCCCGCTGATCCCCGAGTGGGCCGCGGTCGAGAACACCCCGAACCCGATCAAGACCTACATGACCGCCGTTCTCAACGGCAAGTCGCATGAGGAAGCCGCCAAGTCGGTCGAGGGCGAGCTGAACAAGCGGCTGAGCCAGGACCTCTAGCCGCAGGCTCACACGCGCACGCTGCCGGGGGTTGGGAGTCGCCACCCCCGGCAGCGCACCGACTACGTCCGGCCCAGGAAGAGAAGACGAGCATGTCTGTGCAGACCGAACGTGCGAAGACGGCACCGGGAACTGCCGTCCGCAAGAGCGGAGGACCGCCCAAGGGCGGGCCACACGCGAAACGGAAGGGGGCCAGCGGCAGTCTCCTGCCGTACGTGCTGCTTCTCCCCGCGCTAGCCACGACCCTGGTGTTCCTCGGCTGGCCGATGGTCAAGAACGCCACGCTGTCCCTGCAGAACGTCAACCGACGAC
The DNA here is from genome assembly GCF_014295035.1 of Streptomyces buecherae. Lineage (GTDB taxonomy): Bacteria > Actinomycetota > Actinomycetes > Streptomycetales > Streptomycetaceae > Streptomyces > Streptomyces youssoufiensis. The sequence continues at coordinate 2,800,634 of NZ_CP060404.1, read as the reverse complement.
AGTTGATCCGCCGGCTCACCGAGTGGACCGGGTTCGACAACTACGAAGCGACCCTCAAGAGCGAAGAGTTCTGGCGCGTCGTCGGTCGCTCGATCGTCTTCACCGGCGTCAACGTCATCCTGATCATGGGGATCAGCACCCTCGTCGGCCTGCTGCTCGCCCGGCTCGGCAAGAAGATGCGGCTGACGCTCCAGATCGGCCTGGTGCTCGCGTGGGCCATGCCCATCATCGCCGCCACCACCGTGTACCAGTGGCTGTTCGCCCAGCGCTTCGGCGTCGTGAACTGGGTCCTGGACAAGCTGGGCTGGCACTCCATGGCCGACTACAACTGGATCGGCTCCCAGTTCTCCGCCTTCTTCGTCATCACCCTGCTGATCGTCTGGCAGTCCATACCCTTCGTGGCCCTGAGCCTGTACGCCGCGACCACCACCATCCCGAACGAGCTGTACGAGGCCGCGTCCCTCGACGGCGCCGGCGCCTGGAAGAGCTTCACCACGGTGACCTTCCCCTTCATCAAGCCGTTCCTCTTCGCCACGACCTTCCTCGAGGTCATCTGGGTCTTCAAGGCACTGCCCCAGATCTTCGCGCTCAGCGAGGGCGGACCCGACCGGCTCACCGAGACCCTCCCGGTCTACGCCTTCGTCGAGGGCGTCGGAAACCAGCACTACGGCATGGGCGCCGCCATCTCGCTGCTCACCATCCTGGTGCTGCTGGGCCTCACGTCGTACTACCTCCGCATTGTCTTGAAGCAAGAGAGGGACGAGCTGTGAAGCGTTCACGCCTCGGCCGCATCTGGCCCAACGCGACGGCGATCGTCCTGTTCATCGGGTTCGTCTTCCCCGTGTACTGGATGTTCAACACGGCCCTGAAGCCGACCGGCGACATCCTCAGCGAGGACCCGGTCTGGTTCCCGTCCTCGTTGACGTTCGAACACTTCGAGACAGCGGTCAACGCGGACAACTTCTGGACGCTGGTCCGCAACTCCCTCACCGTCACGCTGCTGGCCGTGGGCCTGTCGCTGCTGGTCGCGCTGGGCGCCTCGTTCGCCATCGCCCGCATGCGGTTCAAGGGCCGCCGGGGCGTCATCCTGGTCTTCATGATCGCCCAGATGGCCCCCTGGGAGGTCATGGTCATCGCGATCTACATGCTGGTGCGCGATGCTGACATGCTCAACAGCCTGGTCCCCCTCACCCTCTTCTACACGGTCATGGTGCTGCCCCTGACCATCCTGACGCTACGGAACTACATCGCGGCGGTGCCCAAGGAACTGGAGGAGTCCGCCATGGTCGACGGCTGCTCCCGCGTCCAGGCGTTCCGCAAGGTGATCTTCCCGCTGCTCGCCCCCGGGCTGATGGCCACCTCCCTCTTCGGCTTCATCACCGCCTGGAACGAGTTCCCGATGGTGCTGATCCTCAACAAGCAGGACCAGGCCCAGACGCTGCCCGTGTGGCTCTACAGCTTCCAGAGCAACTTCGGCAACGACTGGGGCGCCACCATGGCCGCCGCCTCCCTGTTCGCCCTCCCGATCCTGATCCTCTTCCTCTTCCTGCAGCGCCGGGCCGTCGGCGGCCTGACCTCCGGCGCCGTCAAGGGATAACGGGTCAACGCGCCTTAACCGCAAGGGACACACCGCACGATGAGCACCACCTCCGCCTCCGCCCGCACCGACTCCCTGAGCCGCGACGCCCTCGCCGTCCTCCAGCCAGGCTTCCGGGGCACCACCACCGCCCCCGACTGGCTGCTCCGCAGGATCGACGAGGGGCTCGCGTCCGTCGCCCTGTTCGGCCGCAACATCGAGCGGCCCGAACAGGTCGCCGCGCTCACCGGGCAACTGCGGGCGGAACGCGGAGACCTCCTGGTAGCCATCGACGAGGAGGGCGGCGACGTCACCCGCCTCGAGGTGAACGAGGGCTCCTCCTTCCCCGGCAACCTGGCCCTCGGCGCCGTGGACGACCCCGACCTCACCCGGGCCGTCGCCCAGGAGATCGGCCGCCGCCTCGCCGAGGTCGGCGTCAACCTCGACTGGGCGCCGTCCGCCGACGTCAACGCCAACCCCGACAACCCGGTCATCGGCGTCCGCTCCTTCGGCGCCGACCCGAAGCTGGTCGCCCGGCACACCGCCGCCTACGTCGAAGGCATGCAGGCGGCCGGCGTGGCCACCAGCGTCAAGCACTTCCCCGGGCACGGCGACACCGCCGTGGACTCCCACCACGACCTCCCGCGCATCGACGCCGACCTGAACGTCCTGGCCGACCGCGACCTGGTGCCCTTCCGGGCCGCCGTGGCCGCCGGCACCAAGGCCGTCATGAGCGCTCACATCCTGGTGCCCGCGCTGGACCCGAACCGGCCCGCCACCCTCAGCCCGGAGGCGCTGCACGGACTGCTGCGCCGCCCCGTGGCCGACGGCGGCTTCGGCTTCGACGGGCTGATCATCAGCGACGCCATCGAGATGAAGGCCATCTCCGCCGCGTACGGCGTGGAACGCGGCACCGTACTGGCCCTCGCCGCCGGAGTGGACGCCATCTGCGTCGGCGGCGGGCTGGCCGACGAGGAGACCGTGCGACGCCTGCGCGACGCCCTCGTCCAGGCCGTCCGCGCCGGCGAGCTGAAGGAGGAGCGGCTCGCCGACGCGGCGGCTCGGGTCCGCGCCCTGGCCGACTGGGCCCGCCTGGACACCCGGGGCGCGGGATCGGCCGAGGGCTCGGCCCCGTCCGTAGCCGCCGCCCCCGAGGTGGGACTCGCCGCCGCACGCCGCGCGGTCCGCGTGACCGCCGGCTCGCGCGCCACCGCCCCCCTCACGCGGCCCGCCTACGTCGCCGCCTTCACCCCGATGGCGAGCATCGCGGTCGGCGACGACACCCCGTGGGGCGTCGCGGCCGAACTGGCTCGCCTCCTCCCCGGCACCAAGACCGAGGCACTCAACAACGCGCGGGTCACCGAGTACGGCGTACCCGAGACCATCGCGCAGGTGTGCGCGAAGGCGGGGGAGCGCCCCATCGTCGCGGTCGTACGCGACGTCCACCGCCACACCTGGATGACCGAGGCCCTCGCCGCCCTGGTCGCCGCGCGACCCGACACGATCGTGGTCGAGATGGGCGTCCCCCAGGCCGCCCCCGTCGGCGCCCTCCACATCGCCACCCACGGCGCCGCCCGCGTCTGCGGCCGCGCCGCCGCCGAGGTCATCACGGGGGGCTAGCGCTCGGGGCGTTGCTGGGGTGGGGTCGTGGAGCGGGGGAGCTTGTCGGGTGGGGGTGGAGGCCCTCCCCCCTCCCCCTCGCCCACCCTCCCCGCCCCTTGCGGCCCCGAGGTCCCGCCTGGCTCAGCCCAGCCCGGGCCACCCCGGGGCAGTCCAAGCCGGGCCGGGCCGCCACGGCGGCACGCGTTGCCGCTCCGCCACCTCGGTGGCCCCCGCCGCTTAACCTCGACCCGGGGCCCGGAGTTCGGGCCCACTGGCCGGCTCACCGTGCACGACCCGCTGGTCAGGTCGGCCTCCCCGTGCAGGCCGGCCCACCTGCGTGCCGGCAGAGCCTCCGGCGAGTGCGCCCACCGCTCACCGCCCGACCGTCGGCTTGCGTCCCCGTTCCCCGCCCGCCTGCCGGAGCAGCCCGGTCCACGGGTACGCCTGCCTGGGCCGTCCCCCGAAAGCGGGCCGCCCCTGAAAGCGGTCTCCGCCCTGGTCCCCACGCAAGGGCAAGCGCAGCCGCACCGCACCCGAAGACGGCAGTCGACACTCGGCAACGGCAATCGCACGGCCCCCGGCACCCCGCCAGCACCGAACGAGCGCGCAGCCAGGGCGAACCCGACGACGAGGCACAGCTCCCTGACGCCCCGCCGTCACGACCCCCACGCTGCCCGACCCGTGCCGCCAGCACGCCGGCCCTGTGCCTCCTCGCAGACGCACGCGCCACTGACCTGTGCGCCGCCCCGACCCGCGGCCCGCCCAGAGCACGTGAAGCCCGGGCGCGCACCCGTCCAGTCGGATCGCGCGAGCGTCACCAGACCGTGCGAGCGCCGCCACACCACGCCAGCGCCACCAGACCACGCCAGCGCCGCCACACCACGCCAGCGACCACGCGGCGCGGGCACCAACAGGCAACCCACCCAGACACCGCGTCACCCCGCAGGCGACACGAGGCCGTAGGGGGAGCGCCGCACCGGGGTCCGAGGTGTGTGGGCTACAGCAGGGCACCTCCCGTCGCGTCGATCCACTGGCCGGTCACCCAGCGGCTGTCGGATGAGGCGAGGAAGGCGACGATGTCGGCCACGTCGTCGCCCTTCGCTACCCGGTTGAACGGGGACTGCGCGGCGACGGCCTTCCACGTCTCGGCATCGCCGCGCAGCCAGGCCGCGTTCATGTCGGTGTCGACCACGCCCGGCGCCACCGCGTTCACCGTTATCCCGCGCGGGCCCAGCTCCTTGGCCAGGGTCAGGGTCAGCACGTCGATGGCGCCCTTGGTCATCGAGTAGGAGATCAGCTCGGGTGTCGCGGCGCCGCGCGTCAGCCCCGTCGAGATGTTGACGATCCGCCCCCCGTCCCGCAGGCGCGGGAGACCCAGTTGGGTGATGAAGAACGGTGCCTTGGCGTTGACCGCGAAGACGTGGTCGAACGATTCGGGTGTCACGGCGGCGATCGGCTTGCCGGCCTCGACGATCCCCGCGTTGTTCACCAGGATGTCGAGGCCGTCCGCCTGCTCGTCGAAGGCGGACCACAGGGTCTCCGCGTCTCCCGGCACGCCCAGCTCGGCCCGCAGCGCGAACGCCTGTCCGCCCGCCCCCTCGATGGCCGTCACCGTCTCCTTGGCCGCCTCGTCATTGCTCCCGTAGTGCACCGCGACCCTGGCGCCGTCCCGCGCCAGTCGCTCGGCGATCTCCCGCCCGATGCCCCGACTGCCGCCGGTGACCAGCGCTGTCTTGCCCTTGAGCGCGCCCATGGTCACGCCCCCCTTTTTTCTTTAGGAGTCGATACATAAAGACCGTAGCACATTATCTAGTGGGCGCTATAGAATGGCGGCATGGCTACCACGAACGAGGGTTCTGAGGGGACGGTGAGGCGGGGGAGGCCCCGCTCCTTCGACCGGGACGCGGCGCTGCGGGCCGCCACCATGGAGTTCTGGGACCGCGGCTTCGAGGCGGTCTCCATCGCGGACCTGACGCGGGCGATGGGCGTCAAGGCGCCGAGTCTCTACGCGGCCTTCGGGGACAAGAAGACGCTCTTCGAGGAGGCCATCGAGTCCTATGTGCGCGAGTTCGGCGGCTTCATCGACCGCGCCCTGGAGGAGGAGCCGACCGCGCGCCGCGCCGTGGCGCGCATGTTGCACGAGGCCGCGTCCTGGCAGACGCTGCCGGGGTATCCGCGCGGGTGCATGCTGATCAGCGCCGCGACCAACTGCACCCCGCAGTCCAACGAGATCGCCCAGGGCCTGGTCGAGCGTCGGAACGAGGGGATCGCGGCGGTCGAGCGGCGGATCGCCGCCGACGTCGAGGCCGGCATACTGCCGAGCGACACCGACGCGCACGCCCTCGCCGTCTACTGCACGGTCGTGCTGCACGGCATGGCCCAGCAGGCCAGGGACGGCGTCGACCGGGCGACGCTGGAGATCGTGGCCCACACGGCGATGGCGGCCTGGCCGGCGGAGACGGACGACATACCCGGCTGAGCGTCGGCGCGGACCGGCGCGGGCGGACGGGACGCGGTGGAGCCCACGGACGTCGCGTAGGGGAGTGCGGAGGCGGGTCAGCGTGCCCGCGAGACAGGCCGGCGGCCTCGGGGAAGACCCGCGGGCCGCGGCGCCAGGGCGGGACCCTCAACCCGCCCGGCACCGCAGCCCGGAGTTGCATCGGCCGGTTCGGCCGACCTGAGGCTTCGGCGCGGTCAGGGCAGAGAGCGCCGTGAGCCTCGGTCCACTCTCCTGTGCGGGGAGAGTGGAGGTCGTGTACGGCCCATTGTGGACTAGACCATTCTCCGCTGTCTACGGCTGTGCGCGGACTGGCTCGTGGGAGGGCCCGGGTAGGCTCGCCGGGTGCCCTCCATGAACGATCTCGTACGCCAGCACACCGCTCTGGACGACTCCGACCTCGAGTGGCTCCACCTGCTGGTTTCGGAGTGGCAACTGCTCTCCGACCTGTCCTTCGCCGACCTCGTGCTCTGGGTGCCCACCCGGGACGGGACGCGGTACGTCTCGGTCGCCCAGATGCGGCCCAACACCGGGCCGACCTCGTACCAGGACGACATGGTGGGGCACCTCGTCCCGCGCGGACGCCGGCCGATGCTGGACGCCGCGCTCGACGAGGGGCGGATCGTGCGCGAGGGGGACCCGGAGTGGCGCGAGGAGGTGCCGGTGCGGGTGGAGTCGATCCCGGTCCGCCGCGACGGCCGGGTGCTCGGCGTCATCGCCCGCAACACCAACCTGCTCACCGTGCGGACCCCGAGCCGGCTGGAGCTCACGTATCTGCAGAGCGCCTCCGACCTCGCCCAGATGATCGCCGCCGGCGCCTTCCCGTTCCCCGGCCAGCAGGTGGACATGGACGCCTCGCCGCGCGCGGGGGACGGGCTGATCCGGCTCGACGCGGAGGGCCTCGTGCAGTACGCGAGCCCCAACGCCCTCTCCGCCTACCACCGCCTCGGCCTCGCCGCCGACCTGGTCGGGCACCACCTCGGCCGCACCACCGCCGAACTCGCCCCCGCCCGTGGCCCGGTGGACGAGGCGCTGGTCAAGTTGGCGAGCGGCTGGGCACCGCGCGAGTTCGAGGTGGAGGGCGACGAGGGCGTCATCCAGGTGCGAGCCATCCCGCTCAAGCCCAAGGGCTCCCACATCGGCTCGCTCGTGCTGCTGCGCGACGTCACCGAACTGCGGCGCAGGGAGCGGGAGCTGATCACCAAGGACGCCACGATCCGCGAGATCCACCACCGGGTGAAGAACAACCTGCAGACCGTGGCCGCCCTGCTGCGCCTCCAGGCCCGGCGGATGGATTCGGAACAGGGGCGCGAGGCGCTCAACGAGGCCGTGCGCAGGGTGGGTTCGATCGCGATCGTGCACGAGACGCTGTCGCAGCACCTGGACGAGCGCGTCGAGTTCGACGAGATCGCCGACCGGGTGCTGGCGATGGTCGCGGAGATCGCGCCCGGTACCGTCGCCGGCCGGCGCACCGGACGGTTCGGCATCCTCGACGCCGAGGTCGCCACGCCCCTCGCGATGGTCCTCACCGAGGTGCTGCAGAACGCCCTCGAGCACGGCTTCGGCCCGGGTGAGCAGGGCACGGTCGAGGTCGGCGCGGTCCGCGGCGGCACCAGGACCGAAGGCCGCCTGCTGGTCACCGTGCAGGACGACGGGCGCGGCCTGCCCGAGGGCTTCGACCCGCGCGAGGCGGGGAACCTCGGCCTCCAGATCGTACGGACCCTGGTGGAAGGGGAGTTGGGCGGCACCTTCACCATGGTCCCGGCCCCCACGGGCGGTGCCCGGGTCGTCCTCGACCTGCCGGTGCGCGCGGAGAAGAACTGACGCCAGCGGCGCTGGGCACCGGGGCACAAGCCCCCGTGCACGCCCTCGGCTCGCCCGGTACCGCGGCGGCGGGAGGACGGCCCGTGTGCCTGCCTCGCACGCCCCGTGGCACACCTCGGCAACGGTGTTCGCGGGCATGAACATCACACGCGCGGCCGAACGGCCTTCGCGTGCCCTACGGATGTGCGCGGGAGCGAGAGCATCACGCGAAGTTGACGATGCGTCAGGCAAAGTCGCCCATTTGTTATGGGCGGCGGCGCCGCGCGGGACCCCGGATGGCCGATCGGCGGGTGCGCGCGGCGGTCGCCCGCCGGCTCCGCGTGCGGGCGCACCGTCGATCGATATCGGACCGTTGCCTCCGCCGACGCCCTTCGGGCCGTGCGCGGGGCGTCGTGCGGCGCGGCTGTCCGGACATCACGTCAGCGGTACGACGGTCGCCACGTGCTCCGGCGTACGGAATCTGACCCCGCATCCGGCGGTTCGCGCGGTGTGAAGCGCCCCGCGGCGGCGGAGGAGGGCTCGCGTGGCGGGCCCGTGGGGCAGGGTGAGTGGGCACAGCACTGAGCCCCGGACCCATCTGGTCCGGGGCTCAAAGCTCACGTTGCTGTGGGGGCACCGCCCTTGGCACCTCCCGGTCCTGGGACCGGGGGCGGAGCCTGGCAGAGCATCGGGGGTACTGCGCGCTGCGGCTCGGGGGCCGAGGGGCTGCGGGTCAGGCGCTGGCGTTGCGCGCCCGGTTGCGAGCGGCGCGGCGCTTCATCGCGCGGCGCTCGTCCTCGCTGAGGCCACCCCAGACGCCGGAGTCCTGGCCGGACTCCAGCGCCCACTGCAGGCACTGCTCCATGACGGGGCAGCGACGGCAGACGGCCTTGGCTTCCTCGATCTGCAGCAGCGCAGGACCGGTGTTGCCGATGGGGAAGAACAGCTCGGGGTCTTCCTCGCGGCAAACGGCGTTGTGACGCCAGTCCATGGCTGCTCCATCTCCTCGTATTGCGGGTTCATTGCTTGTGAATGTGAACGCTTTCACGAATCCCCCCGCAACGGAAGGGCCGCCGCCCAGTTGCCCGGTGCGGACCTGAAGTCATAAGGAGGGGGATTCGGGCTCTCAAGGGGGCCTGGTGCGGCCGTCCCGATCGCCATGAAGAGACTCGCAAACCTCGGCGGCGGATACAACCCCTTCCGGAAAGTTTTTTTTGAATCCACGGTGTCGCCTCAGTCACAGCCGTACTTCCACAGGGTGGAAGCCAGGCTAAACGTTCGAGTGGAAGGAGTTTTGGCCCTGCCACTCACACAATCACACGCAGTGCATGCCGTACGCCTGTGAACGTCACGCTCGTACGCAGTCCCAGGTGGTCACCGTCCATCTGGAGGGGGAGCGGCGCCTGTGATTGCAAGGTGAAGTCGGCGAGGTCGTGCAGTGAAACCGCGTGCTTGCCGTGCGGCCCGCGCTCGGGCGTTGACGTCAGCAGGTGGGTCGCGTAACGCGTCACCGCCGGGGTCGTCAGCTTGGTCAGTCCGAGCACGTCGAGGCCGGTGTCGAAGGACGCCTTGGGCGACGCGTAGATCGGACGGTTGCCGAAGAAGGTCCACGGTGAGGTGTTGCAGACTATCGACAGCGCCAGGTCGGTGATGGGATCCTCGCCCGGCCGTTCGATCGTGATGGTGCCCTGCCGGCGGTGCGGCTCGCCGAAGAACTGCCGCAGCGCCTGCCGCACGTACAGCGCGTGGGTCGAGCGTTTGCCGCGCTCGCGTTGCTGCTCGACGCGGCCGATGACCCCGGCGTCGAACCCGAAGCCCGCGCAGAAGGTGAACCAACGCGCCGGCACGGCCTCGTCCGCGGTGCCGGGGGTGCCGGCCGCGAGACCGAGCCCCACCGTGCGTTCGCTGCCCTCGCGGAGCGCGGCGAGCAGGGCACCGGTCGCCTCCACGACGTGGTTGGGCAGGCCCAGCGCCCGCGCGAAGACGTTGGTGGAACCGCCCGGGACCACGGCCAACCGTGGCAGGCCGCTCGGCGCGGGCCCGTGGTGCAGCAACCCGTTGACCACCTCGTTGACCGTGCCGTCGCCACCGAGGGCCACCACCACGTCGTACGTGCCGCTCTCGGCCGCCCGGCGGGCCAGATCGCGGGCGTGCCCCCGGTACTCCGTGTTCGCGACCTCCAGCTTGAGGTCGCTGGCGAGTGCGTGGGTCAGCACATCACGGGTGCGAGCACTGGTGGTGGTTGCTGCCGGGTTGACCACGAGGAGCGCGCGCATGCGATGCAGACTACCTACCTGCTCACACTGCCCCCACCCCCTGGGTGTGGTTGCACGGCCGCGGGCCGGCGCGGACCGGGTCCCCGGTGGCCCGCGGTGGGAGGTCGCCGACGCACTACCCTGCTGGGGTGAGCAGCAAGCAGAACCGCCGCCCCGCGCAGCGCGGCAGGAAGCCCGCGGCAGCGGCCGGGAAGACGCGACCGGACAAGAAGGCCGCCGCGAGCCAGGCCGCGCCCCAGTCGGCCGCGCGGGACGAGTCTTCGGTCACACCCGCCCGGGCCGGCGACCCGGCGGGCGGGCGTACGGCTGGGCATGACGGGGAGCCGGGCGTATCGGCCGCGCTAGGGGCGTCGGCCGCGCCGCAGGTGCCGTCCGGGCCGCGACCTGCCCGGCTCACCGGCGCCGCGGCCATCACCGCCGCCGAGGGCGCGCTGCTCGCCGCGTACGGGGTCTACCTGATGGTGATGGGCCTGGCCGGTGATCCGGACAGCCCGAAGCAGACGGAGATCCTCGCGGTGGTCTTCTTCGCGCTGGCGGCGCTGCCGCTGGTGGCCGCGCGCGGGCTGTGGCTGCGCCGGCGCTGGAGTCGGGGGCCGGCGATGATCACGCAGATCATGGCGTTGCCCGTGGCCTGGACGCTGATCAACTCAGGTGGCGCGCTGATCGCGGGCGGGATCGCCATCGGCGTGGTGGCCCTCGCGGCCCTCGTGCTGCTCGTCAACCCCACGGCGACCGAGGCGCTCGGCATCGGGCCCCGGGACGCGTGACGAACCGCCTGGCCGCACGCCGCTACCGGACACCGCTGGCGTGCCCGTCAGTGGCGCGCGGGCCGCGGCTCCGGCGTCCCCGCTGGGCAGGGCCGCCGGTCGCCGGACACGGCGCGTCTACTCCTCGACGAGCAGCTTCTCCCGAAGCTGGGCGAGGGTGCGCGCGAGGAGTCGGGAGACGTGCATCTGGGAGATGCCGACCTCCTGGGCGATCTGCGACTGGGTCATGTTGCCGAAGAAGCGCAGCAGCAGGATCTTCTTCTCGCGCGGCGGCAGGTCCTCAAGCAGCGGCTTGAGGGACTCCCGGTACTCCACGCCCTCCAGGGCCTCGTCCTCGGCGCCGAGGGTGTCGGCCACGGCGGGAGACTCGTCGTCCGTGTCGGGGACGTCGAGCGAGAGGGTGCTGTAGGCGTTGGCGGACTCCAACCCCTCCAGGACCTCCTCCTCCGAGATGCCGAGGTGCTCGGCCAGCTCGTGCACGGTGGGGGCGCGGCCGTGTCGCTGGGACAGCTCCGCGGTCGCCGTGGTCAGGGCCAGCCGCAGCTCCTGGAGCCGCCGCGGCACGCGCACGGCCCAGCCCTTGTCACGGAAGTGGCGCTTGATCTCGCCGACGACCGTGGGCGTCGCGTACGTGGAGAACTCCACGCCACGGTCGGGGTCGAACCGGTCGACCGACTTGATCAGTCCGATGGTGGCGACCTGGGTCAGGTCGTCGAGGGGCTCCCCGCGGTTGCGGAAGCGGCGTGCGAGGTGCTCTACCAAGGGGAGGTGCATGCGCACGAGGCTGTTGCGGAGTTCGGCCCGCTCAGGAGAACCGTCGGGGAGCTCGCGCAGCTCTATGAACATCGCTCGCGCGCCGCTTCGGTCCTGGGGATCGTGGGTCCGCTGCTCGTGCTGGTGCTGATCCATGTGGTCCGCCCGCTCTGGTCCGTCGCCGGTCGGCTCCGGGTCCGCGGGATGCGGCCCGTCCGGCTGCTGCGGGATGGCCGGGGCGCGCACCCCCCGCGATGATGCAGTACTCACGGAGCCCCCCTTTCCGTTACGGCTGCCCGGGCCCGGCGCCGCGCTTCTTGTGCAGGCTGATGCTGACCGTCCGGTCTTCGGCGACCGTCGAGTCGACCTCGCCGGCCAGCGCGGAGAGCACCGTCCAGGCGAAGGTGTCGCGCTCGGGAGCGCGGCCGTCGGTGGTGGGCGCTGAGACGGTCACCCGTAGCGCGTCGCCGACCAATCGGAAAACACAACTGAGGACGCTGCCGGGAACCGCTTGTTGCAGGAGGATCGCGCACGCTTCGTCTACGGCGATGCGCAGGTCCTCGATCTCGTCGAGGGTGAAGTCCAAACGGGCCGCTAGGCCGGCTGTGGCCGTACGCAGCACCGACAGGTAGGCACCCTCAGCGGGCAACCGGACTTCCACGAAGTCCTGGGTCCCGGGCTCGCCTGCGATCTGGGACACCCTCACCTCCAAGGTGACACAAGCTGGTTGAGCTGATATGAACGCCGGCCGTCAGCCCTTATGGTGGAGGCGGACGATCCGGCGCGGCACACGGTTCGCCTGCGACGCTATCGCGATCTGTGGCCTCGTGTCGCCCGGACGGAGCATGGCTCGCCCAGGGTGAGTACGGGGCCGGAGGCACGCGACTGTCACTCATGGTAAGCATATGAGTACGCACAGTGGCTAGGGGTTGGCGGCCTCAAATCGAAAGAGATGGCCTCGCGTCGCTCACCCCGCCCGCCGTCCGCGCCGGGCCTCCAAGGCGTCGTGCCTGGTCAGCGCGGGGTGGCCGGAGAGGTCAGCCGTTCTTCTCGGCGAACGCCGCGAGCTCCCGCAGCGGGGCGCCGGTCAGCCGTCGCACCGTCCACTCGTCCATCGCCCGCGCGCCGATGGACTCGTAGAACGCGATCGACGGCGCGTTCCAGTCGAGGACCGCCCATTCGCAGCGCTCGTATCCGCGCTCCACGCAGATCCGCGCCAGCTCGGCCAGCAGCGCCTTGCCGTGGCCGCCACCGCGCGCCTCCGGGCGGACGTACAGGTCCTCCAGGTAGACGCCGTGGGTGCCGGTCCAGGTGGAGAAGTTGCGGAACCACAGGGCGAAGCCGACCGGCTCGCTCGCGCCGGAGCCCGCCGCGCCGGCCGTCGGCGCGGCGGGCTGCTCGGCTATCAGCCCGAAGACCGCCGGATGCGCGCCGAACAGCGCGTCGTGAAGCTGCTCCTCGGTGGCCTTGGCCGCGTCCGGCTCGCGCTCGTACTCCGCGAGCTCGCGGATCATCGCGTGGATCACGGGGACGTCGGCGGGCGTTGCAGGTCGGATCATGCGGCCAAAGGTAGCGGGAGCCTCTGACAGTCGGCGGGTCGGGCCAGGTCACGGGCCGGCCGGGGGTGCGTCGTGCGGTGCCTCGTGGGGCCGGTTCGGGGCGAGCGAGGGGTTCAGACGAGGGCCTGGTCGACGAAGCACCAGCGCCAGTCCTCGTTCGGTTCGAAGGAGCGCATGACGGGGTGGCCGGTGGCCGCGTGGTGGGCCGACGCGTGCCTGCGCGGGGAGGAGTCGCAGCAGCCGACGTGGCCGCAGCTCAGGCAGAGTCGCAGGTGGACGGGGTGGGTGCCGGCCGCGACGCACTCCGGGCAGGTCTCGCTCTGCGCGGCGGGCTCGGGGTACGGCAGCTCGGTGACGTGGGGGCATTCGCTCATGGTGGCCAGATTAGGTCGCTTCGTCGGGTGGGGGCGGGCGGCGGCGTGGCCGGGCGGCGTAGGGCGCCGGGCGTGCGCGGTCGCCGGCGGTGCGGCGGTACACGCCCCGACCAGCCGGTGGCCGGGCGACCGGGGGCGGCGACGGCGCGGGGCGGGAACCTCGCGGGCGCCGGCAGGCTTGGCGTGGGCGTGGCCGGGGTGGCTGGAAAGGGACGGAGTGTTCGAGACTGTTCGGGCGCGCGGGGCGGGTGGGGCCGCGTGGTGTGGAGGATGCATGGGATGTCAGAGCCGTGCGCGACGTACGGGTCGCGAGATGGGATGGGCCTGGGCCGATGGACGTCGTTCCCCTGTTGACGCTGATCGCGGGCAGCGCGGCGATCGCCGGCGCGGCGCGGCGCACCTCCGTGCCGGGGCCGTTGCTGCTGGTCGCGGCCGGCCTTGTGGCCTCGTACGTGCCCGGCGTGCCCGCGTACGTGCTCGATCCGCACGTCGTGCTGCCGCTGCTGCTGCCGCCCCTGCTGCACACGGCCGCGCTGGACAGCTCCTACCTGGACCTGCGCGCCAACGCGCGGTCGGTCGCGCTGCTCTCGGTCGGCTACGTGCTGTTCGCGACGCTGGCCGTGGGCTGGATCGCCTACCTCGTGGTGCCGGACCTGCCGCTGACCTCGGCGCTAGTGCTCGGCGCGGTGATCGCGCCGCCGGACGCGGTGGCAGCGACCGCCATCGCGCGCAAAGCGGGGCTGCCCTCCCGGATCACGACGATCCTGCAGGGCGAGTCGCTGGTCAACGACGCGACCGCGATCACGGCGTACAAGGTCGCGCTGGCCGCCGCGGTCGGCACGGGCGCCACGTGGGGCTCGGGCCTGCGGGAGTTCCTGGTCGCCGCGGTGGGCGGGGTCGGCGTCGGGGTGGTGCTGATGGTGCCGCTGCACTGGCTGCGCACCCGGCTCACCGAGCCGCTGTTGCAGAACACGCTCTCGCTGCTCATCCCGTTCGTGGCGTACGCGGTCGCCGAGCAGGTCGAGGCGTCGGGGGTGCTGGCCGTGGTGGTCGTGGCGCTGCACCTGGGACACCAGCTCTGGCAGGTGGACTTCGCAACCAGGTTGCAGGAGCGCGCGGTGTGGGCGATGGTCTCCTTCGTCCTGGAGTCGGCGGTCTTCGCGCTGATCGGGCTGCAACTACCGGTCGTGCTGCGGGGGCTCGACGGGTACGGGGCCGGCGAGCTGCTCTGGTACGCCCTGGCGGTGTTCCTGGCCGTGGTGGTGGTGCGCTACCTCTGGGTCTTCCCGGCCACCTTCGTGCCCCGCCTGCTCTCGGCGCGGATCAGGCGGCGCGAGCCCGACGTGAACTGGACCGCGCCGACCATCGTGGGCTGGGCCGGGATGCGCGGCGTCGTGTCGCTGGCCATCGCGTTCTCCATCCCCACCGCCGCGCACGGCGGGGACCACTTCCCGGCCCGCGACCTCGTCCTGCTGCTCACCTTCAGCACGGTGATCGCCACCCTGGTCGTGCAGGGGCTGACGCTCCCGGCCCTGATCCGCGCGCTGCGGCTGCCCGGGCGCGACGTACAGGCCGAGACGCTGGCCGAGGCGCAGGCGCAGAGCGCGGCGTCCCAGGCGGCCGAGGAGCGGCTGGCGGAGTTGCTGGCCGACGAGCACAACCAGTTGCCGCAGCCGCTGGCCGACCGGCTGCGCACGGTCGTGGAGCGGCGCCGCAACGCCGTCTGGGAGCGGCTCGGCACGGTGAGCGAGGTGACGGGCGAGTCAGCGGACGAGACCTACCGGCGGCTCGCGCGCGAGGTCATCGAGACGGAGCGGAAGGTGTTCGTGCGGCTGCGGGACGAGCGGCGCATCGACGACGAGATGCTGCGGACGCTGCTGCGCCGGCTGGACCTGGAGGAGGCGGCTGCCTACCGCGAGGGGGAGGGCGAGTAGCGCCGCCCCGGGCGCGGGGGCGTCGGCTACGGCGCGGGGGCCGGGCCCGTGATGACCGCGGTGACGGTGCTGCCGCCGGCGATGGCGCCCGCTTCGACCAGGGAGGTCAGGCCGTAGAGCAGCTTGGCGACGTAGACGCGGTCCAGGGCCAGGCCGTGCCGGTCGGCGAAGTCCGCGGCGAACGCGTCGAGTTCCGGCGTCGTCCGCGCGTACCCGCCGCAGTGGAACCGGCCGTCCAGCTCCCAGTCGCCGACCCGGGCGCCGAACGCCTCGGTCTGGAGCGCGAGGATCTCCGCCGCCAGGAAGTCGCCCCTGAGCACGGGGAACCCGATGGCCCGCGGGCGTGCCCCGGAGCCGGCGGCCCGTTCCGTGGCGCGCTCGGCGGTCTGCTCGGCGGTCTGCTCGATGGTCTGCTCGGCGGTCTGGCCGGCCGGGGGATCGATCGTGAGGCCGGTCGCGGGATCGGCCGGTTGGCGGTGGTCGGCGAGGCCGGCGGCGAGGCCGGCCAGGGTGCCGCCGGTGCCGCAGGCGACGCCGACGACGTGCGGGCCGTCGGCCGGGTCGAGGGCCGCGCGCAGCTCGCGGCCGAGCGTCCGGCAGCCGGTGGCGGCCAGGGCGTTGCTGCCGCCCTCGGGTATGACGTAGCAGTCGCCGAACCGCGCGCGCAGGGCCTCGCGCACCTCGGGCTCGGCCTTGCGCCGGTAGGCGGACCGGGTGAGGAAGTGCAGGCGCATGCCGTCGGCGACGCACCGCGCGAGGACCGGGTTGAGCGGCCGGTCGGCCAGCTCGTCGCCGCGTACGACGCCGATGGTGGCCAGGCCCAGGAGGCGGCCGGCGGCGGCCGTCGCGCGCAGGTGGTTGGAGTAGGCGCCGCCGAACGTCAGCAGGGGGCGCGGGCCCGTCGCGGCGGCGGCGCGCAGGTTCAGCTCCAGCTTGCGCCACTTGTTGCCGGGCAGGTCCGGGTGGATCAGGTCGTCCCGCTTGAGCAGCAGACGCACGCCACGGCGGGCGAACCGCGCGTCGGCCACGGTCTGGAGCGGCGACGGCAGCGCGGGCCGCAGCGCGTCGATCCGCGCGCCGGCACGGTCGGCGGCGGGGCGCGAGCCAGGGGCGTGGTCGGGGTGCGGGGGCGGCTGGGGTCGGCCGGGGACGCTGCTCACCGTTCCATTGTCGGTCGGACCCGGCCCGGCCCGCCGCCAGGCGTCCGGGTGGCCCGCCGCCGCGCGTCCGGCCGGTCCGTGGCGGGGCCGCCGGGGTCCGTGGTGGGGCCGCCGCCGTGGCGGGGTGCTCGGGTGGGCACAGCGCCGGGGTGGTGGGGGCGCGGCGGTGCTGTGCCCGGTGCGCTACTTCAGTCGTTCCCCGACGCGTACCCGCATCTCGTCCATGGTGAAGCCCCTGGGGTCCACCTTGCCGGGCTGCCATTCGAGGTGGCCGATGACCGATCGCTCGGTCCATGCGTGCTGGCGGCACACGGCCGCGGCGGCGCGCTCGATGGCCTCCAGTTGCGCCGCCGGCCAGGGGTCCTCGCCGTCGCCCAGGTTCTCGCACTCGAAGCCGTAGAAGTGGCGGTTGCCGTCGGTGTTGCTCTCGTTGTCGGGCGGGAGGCGCTTCTCGGCGATCACGGCCCGCAGGACGTCGTCGTCGCCGGCCCCCGCGTGGTTGGCGCGGCCGTAGCCGACCAGGTGCACCGTGCCGTCCTTGGTGATCACGCCGTGGCACAGCGGGCCGGGCAGGCTCGAGTGGCCGTCGCGACACAGGTTGACCGTCTCCTCGGCCCCCGAGGTGACGGTGTGGTGGATCATGACGCCGTGCACCGGGCCCCAGGGGCCCATGTGGTCGCGGTTGTGGTGTTCCCAGTCGCCGACTTCCCTGACCCGTAGGCCCTCGTCGCGCAGCGCGTTGATGAAGTCCCGCGCGGACATGGGTGGGGACATGGCCGCCTCCGTTCGGTCGCGCGGCGGTCGCCGATCGCGAACCGCCTCTATGACCTGCTTGTACCGGAACGTTCGGCGTCGGACTAGCCGTTCGGAGGCAGTGCGAACCGTTTTGGCCGCCGGGCCCGGTGCGCGGTGGGCTCTGGCCCAGGTGGGCGGGGTGCTGTCCGTTGGCGGATGGGTGGATCGGGGGGCGTGTGCCCCAGGGGCGTACGCCGGTGTGGTTGGTGGTGCCACGCAGTGCATGATGGCGCCGACGTCCCGTGGCGAGCCCGCCCGGGGCGCGCCCGCACCGCGGTGCCGCCGCGAGCACGGACACGACAGTACGCACGACAGCACGGGGGGCACGTGGACTACCAGGGAGCGTTGGAAGTGGTGGCCGCCGCGGTCCGGTCGCAGGTGGGCCAGGGGCAGGTGGCGCAGTACATACCGGCTCTCGCCGCGGTCGACGCCGGGCAGTTCGGCATGGCGGTCGCCGACATGAACGGCGACGTCTACGGGGTGGGGGACTGGGAGGAGCCGTTCTCCGTCCAGTCCATCTCCAAGACCTTCAGCCTGGCGCTGGTCCTGGCGCGGGACGGCGAGGCGATCTGGCGGCGGGTCGGCAGGGAGCCGTCCGGCAACGCGTTCAACTCGCTGGTGCAGCTCGAATACGAGAACGGCGTGCCGCGCAACCCGTTCATCAACGCCGGGGCGCTGGTCGTCACCGACCGGTTGCAGACCCTCACCGACGACGCGAGCACCACGCTCCTGGACTTCCTGCGGGCCGAGAGCGACAACCCGGACCTGGCCTTCGACCCGGCCGTCGCGCTCTCCGAGACCGAGCACGGCGACCGCAACGCCGCCCTGGCGCACTTCATGGCCAGCTACGGCAACCTGGAGAACCCCGTGCCCACGGTGTTGCAGCACTACTTCTGGCAGTGCTCGATCCGGATGAGCTGCCGCGACCTCGCGCTGGCCGGCGGTTTCCTGGCCCGCCACGGGCTGCGCGCCGACGGCGGCAGGCTGCTGTCGCGGCGCGAGGCCAAGCAGGTCAACGCGGTCATGCTGACCTGCGGCACCTACGACGCGGCGGGCAACTTCGCCTACCGGGTCGGGCTGCCGGGCAAGAGCGGCGTCGGGGGTGGCATCGTCGCGGTCATCCCGGGGCGGTGCACGCTGTGCGTGTGGAGCCCCGGCCTCGACGAGCGCGGCAACTCGGTGGCCGGGGTCGCCGCCCTCGACCACTTCACCACGCTCACGGGCTGGTCGGTGTTCTGAGCCCGCGCGTCCCGTGCCGCGCGCCCAGGGGTGCTGGGTCCCGGCCCGGGCCCCCAGCGGGGACGGGTCAGGCAGGTCAGGCCCCGTGGCCGGGGCCCGGCGTCAAGGGCAGGCGATGACCTGGCCGGCGT
Source organism: Streptomyces buecherae (assembly GCF_014295035.1). Lineage (GTDB taxonomy): Bacteria > Actinomycetota > Actinomycetes > Streptomycetales > Streptomycetaceae > Streptomyces > Streptomyces youssoufiensis. The sequence goes on along the minus strand of NZ_CP060404.1, from coordinate 2,782,168 downwards.
ACGAGAGGTTGCCGCCGAAGCCGAACAGCAGGGTCGGCGCGCCCGGTGGGATCTCGCGGCGCTCGACCAGCTTGGACAGGGCCAGCGGGATGCTGGCCGCCGAGGTGTTGCCGGAGTCCACGACGTCCCGGGCGATCACGGCGTTGACGGCGCCGAGCTTGCGCGCCACCGGTTCGATGATCCGCAGGTTCGCCTGGTGGAGCACCACGGCCCCGAGATCCTCGGGCTCGATGCCGGCCCGCTGGCAGGCGGCCCTGGCCAGCGGCGGCAGTTGCGTGGTGGCCCAGCGGTAGACGCTCTGGCCCTCCTGGGAGAACCGGGTGGGGCTGCCCTCGATCCGTACGGCGTCGCTCATCCGCGGCATCGAGCCCCACAGCACCGGGCCGATGCCCGGCTCATCGGAGGCCACGACCACGGCGGCGCCCGCGCCGTCCCCGACGAGCACGCACGTCGAGCGGTCGGTCCAGTCGGCGACCGACGTGAACGCCTCGGCCCCGATGACCAGCGCCTTCGTCGCGGACCCGGCGCGCAGCGCGTGATCGGCGGTGGCCAGGGCGTGGGTGAAGCCGGCGCACACGACGTTGATGTCCATCAGGGCCGGCGAGCCGAGCCCGAGCCGGGCGGCGACCCGGGCGGCCGTGTTGGGGCTGCGGCCTTCCGCCGTGCAGGTGGCGACCAATACCAGGTCGATCTCGGCGGGCGCGAGGCCGCTGCTCGCCAGCGCCTTGGCCGCCGCCTGCGCCGCCATCATGTCGACGCTCTCGTCGGGGCCGATGATGTGGCGGGTACGGATGCCGACCCTGCTGCGAATCCACTCGTCGCTGGTGTCCACCATCCTCGCCAGGTCGTCGTTGGTGAGCACCCTGGTGGGCTGGTAATGGCCGAGGGCCAGTACGCGTGAGCCAGACATAGCGGACGCGCCCCTTTCTCCGAGCTGGCGGCGGGACGCAGGGGGACGTCAGTGGCGTCGTCCCACCGTTGCAGTGCCTACCAGTCTGCGGGCCGCGTGCCGAGGCGTAGGTGTGCGATCCGCCAATGTTCCGGGGCGAGATATGGAGTCTTCGGCAGTCATGAATGGTGGTGCGTGCCCTTTGGATGTGGTGCCGCGTTCGGCCAGATGTCTCTCGACCGTCGGTGAGTCGTCCCCCTGAGCCTGGCGTGGCGGGGGTGACGGCTGACTACGGCGCGCTCGCGGCCCGGGAGGTAGCGGCGCCGACGGGCCCGCCGGACGGGGCCACCCGGCGGGGCGCCCCGCGGTGGCCGCCCGCGTGCGCGCCGCCGTCCGAGGCGGTGGGCGCGTCGCCGGTGTGTGCGCCGGTGTGTGCGCCGGTGCGGTCGTCGGTCGGCAGGTGACGGCCCGTGCCGGCGGGCGGGGCGGCGGTGGCGGTGAGGGCGATGGTGCCGGAGAGCCCGGCCAGCGCCGCCAGGGTGACGGCGGCGGGGCCGAGCCGCCCGATGCGGCGGTGTAAGGCCATCGGTGGTTCTCTCGTCTCGCGTGGGGCGCGGCTGGGGCGGGGTGGCACTGCGGGCGCCTGCCGGGCGGGGCGTGGACGGCGGCACGGTGCCGTACGGGCCGTCGCGGCACGGCGTTCCTCGTACGCATGTTCAGGGCCGCCGGTGGACGCGGGGTGGCGCGGGCGTGGCCGGAGGTGAACGGTCTGGGGCCCGGCGGGGTCCGGGGTCAGGCCCGGCGGCTCGGCCCCGCGGCCGGGGTCGCGCGGGTCAGAGCCAGCCGCTGCGGCGGAAGGCGCGGTGCAGCAGGAGACAGACGGCGACGAGGGAGGCCAGCGTGGCCGGGTAGCCGAAGCTCCAGCCCAGCTCCGGCATGTGGTCGAAGTTCATGCCGTACAGGCCGCAGACCATGGTGGGTACGGCGATGATCGCCACCCAGGCGCTGATCCGGCGCAGGTCCTCGTTCTGCGCGACGGTCACCTGGGCGAGGCCGGCCTGCAGGATCGAGTTCAGCAGGTCGTCGAACGAGGTGACCTGTTCCGCCACGCGCGTCAGCCGGTCGGCCACGTGCCGCAGGTACGCCCGTACGTCCTCGTCGACGAGCCGGGACGGCTGGGTGGCCAGGGCGTGCAGCGGGCGTTCGAGCGGGGCCACGGCGCGCTTGAGTTCCAGGAGTTCGCGCTTGAGTTGGTAGATCCGCTCTACCTCATCGGTGCGGCCGGCGCGGCCGGCGTGTCCGGTGTGCCCGGACCGGGCGGAGCGAACGGAGCGGCCGGAGCCGTCGGACGGGGCGGAGCTGGCGGACGGGTCGGAGCGGCCGGCGCGGCCGAAGCGGCGCGGCGCGCGGCCCTGCGGCGCCGGCGCGAACACCTCGCTCTCCACGGCGTCGATGTCGTCCTGGACGGCGTCCGTGACGGCGAGGTAGTCGTCCACCACGTGGTCGGCGATCGCGTACAGCACGGCGGCGGGACCGTGGGTCAGCAGCTCGGCCCGCGCCTCCAACTCCTCGCGGACCGGGCCGAGCGAGCCGTGTCCGCCGTGCCGGATGGTGATGACGAAGTCGGGCCCGACGAAGGCCATGATCTCGCCGGTCTCCACGATCTCGCTGGTCGCGGTGGACCGGTCGTTCCCCACGTACCGCACCGTCTTGAACACGGCGAACAGCGTGTCCGCCGCGTACCGCTCCACCTTCGGGCGCTGGTGGGCCTGGAGGGCGTTGGCCACGGCCAACGGGTGCAGCCCGAACAACTCGGCGACGTCCGCGAACTCCTCGTACGCCGGCTCGTGCAGCCCGATCCAGACGAACCCGGGTGGCCGGCCACGCCCGCCCGAGCCCTGCGCGGGGACGGCGGGCCGGTCCTCGCGGACCCGCCGGATGGCGTCGGCGGCGGGGAGGTTGCCCTGCTGGCGCTGGCCGTCGCGGTAGACCGCGCAGTTGACGACGGCGCTGCCCAGCGGCGAACGGGCCGGATGACTGAGGTCGACGCCGCGCGGGCGCCGCCGCCCGATGCGGACCGCGGTCCGAAGGGTGCGGATCATCGACACGGCGGCTCCTGCGAGGTGTGGGAGCGCTCAGTATGCCGGGTGCCGGTTGCCACGGGGCGGTGCGGCGGTGCCCGGGCGGCTCCGGGCGGCGCCTCGCCACGCCCGGGCGACGCGGCGACCGGCACCCGGCGGGCGCGCGGCGCGCGACCTCCCGGTGGCCACCAGATGACCGGCGGGCAGCCGCCTCCCGCGCGCCGGTCCGCTCCCCGGGACGAATCGGGCGGAGCCCAACCGGCCGCTCTCGCCCCCTTGTCGAAGCGGCCGAGCATCGGAAAGATCACCCCGAAGAGCGGCGGCGCACGCCGACGTCGTCGCCCGCCACCGCATCGTCGGCTTTCCGGAGAGGGCCCCGCCATGAGCGAGCTATCAGCGGCTGACGGCAGCAGCGTCCACCTGCCCGCCCCCGAGGTGGACGACGTGGTCGACGGAGCCCTCGCGGCGACGGACGCGCCGTACGGGGCGACGGTCAGGGTCGCGCCGTACGCGGGCATGGCCAAGGGCGACGTCATCACGGTCACGTTCGGCGACCTCTACACGGACGTCTCGCCCGTCTCCACCTCCTGGGTCGGTCGCGAGATGGCCTTCGTCGTCCCCACCGAGGTGCTCGCGGCGGCGAAGACGGCGGTGGCCGTCGCCTACTCGGTGGAGCGCAGCGGCGGCGGGTCGCTCGGCTCGGAGACCACGACGATCACGGTGGTGCCGCGGCGGGCGGAGGGGGACTGACGGGGGAGGGCTCGTGGTCCGCCGGCTTCGGCGACGGACTGTCCTCCTCGTCGCGGTCGCGCGGTGCCGTCAGGGGTGACCGTGACCGTGGCCGGGCCTCGGCATCCGTACATGTCTGAGCGAGAGGCCCTGGACGAACGCACCTCCCCGGGCCAACACGGCGGCTGGCCCATGGGCTTCGCCGGGCGTTGCCGGGCGCCCTGCCCGCGTACCAGTGCCGACGGCTGTGCCGGCGAAGCCCGGCCGAAGGGAACGTCGTGATCTTCTTCGTACCGGTGGTGCTGCTCGCCGCATGCGCCGTGGTCGTCTTCCTCGCACTCCAGTGTCTTCGCGCCGCTCTGCCGGGCGGCGGGCGCTGGACCGGGTGGCGGCGCGCCGCTGCTGCCGCCGCCTTCGCCTGTGCCGCGACGGCCACGGCCGCCTACGCGCTGGGAGCCTTGGACCTCATGATGACCGTCTCGGTGGCACAGGACGGCGGGGCCGACTCCGCCCCGTTCCCCTACAACCACCCGTGCCGGGCCCAGTTGACGGGGGCGGTCGACTACGAGGTCGACTTCCTCACCCTGCGCACCGTCTGTGTCCTGGCCGACGGGGAGCGCAGGGCGGTGCGTGACGTACCGCGGGTGGTGCGGACGGTGGCGGCGACGTCGGCGGTCTGCGCCGGCGCGCTGGCGGGGGCGGTGTGGGCGACAGGGCGCACGCGCGCGCCCGCGACCGGTCGCTGAACGACCGCACCCGGCCCGCCACGCCGTCGGAGATGACGGCGGGCGAACCGGGTGCGAGAAAGAGCTGCCGACGGGTGCCGTGTGGGGCGCTCGTCGGAAGAGCCTGAAAAGAGGCTGAGAGAAGCCGGGAGCCGGCTCAAGCCCTCTTGGTCTCCTCGTAACGGGCCAGGTCGGTGACTTGCGGCGCTGGCTGCTGCAGGTCACCGAGCCGGCCTTCTCCCGGTTGCCCGCGATGGGGTGCGACGGTCTTGATTGGGTGTCTTGAGGACTGCGTGCGGACTCCTTGGCCTGGGCGTGAGCTGCGGGTCGCCCGAGTGGCGGGTCCGCAGAACACCGGCGGGCTGCAGGCGCTCCGCGTGCTTCCGAAGCCTAATTGTGCCCACCTTCTGTGCGGCTTTCCCTCCAGTCAGCAGCTACTTCATGGCCGTGCTGAGCTTGCATCCGGTGCGCATCATGCATGGGCAGGGACTGTCTCTACTGGGGCGCGCCACGGTCAGCGGCATGATGACGCCGACCGCTTAGCTCAAGGCCATGGCGCGTAAGAGGCATCCTCGGCTGTCATTCCTTGCAGGTTCCCGCCGATCACGACGATCAATGACCCCTAAAGTGCTTTCTTGTATCAGCAGGGGCAGAGGTCGAGCGATCCCGGGGCAGAAGTGGGCAGTGGGGGCTAGTGATCGAGAGCTTCTTGCCTCGAGTCGGGCATCGACGCTTTCGCCGTCGATGCGTGAAAGATCGCGGAAGTCCTGCTGACGCTTCAGCATACTTTGCAGGTCGGTGAAGTTAGCCTCGAGGTAGTATTTGAGGATGAGGGCTTCGATCTGCTTACCATCGCCGAGAGAGCCTAGCCCTCCGTAACAGTCGGCGATGGCCCCGACTCCGTCCTGCTCGAGCAGGACGCACTCAATTACGGCGCGCTCTACTGGCTGCTCGACTACGGCATCATCCAGCGGGAGCACTGCGGAGATGAGGCAGTGAGGGTGCGCCTGACGCAAGCAGGATGCGATTTATCTACGGGTGCTGCAGCAAGAGCAATGCGGCTTCTCCGGTCTTTTCGATCAAGACATTGCAGACAGCACACGTCTGTCGAGAGCCCCCGAGACGGATGATGAGTGATTCGAGGTCGAATCACTCCGGCCAGTGCTTCCAGTACGGCGTCCGAGACATTAGCATAGGCAGCTTGCCACAGTCCCAGCAAACTGAAGAGTAGACAGTATCTGGACTATTGACCGAGGTACATGTCGGCTCGCCGAGCAGCTCAATAAAATAACCCACCCAATCGCTGCCACCTGCGAGTGTCAAAGAATTCTAGCGATCTGGACATTGCCCCATCAGCGAAGGCTTCAAAATCGAAAAGGTGACTGATCTCCAGCCTACGGGAATGGATCCGCATATCATCGAGAGAATCACTAATGTGAGCGTATGCGCGCTGGCCCATCATTCGACCTGCGGAACCTGTAGAAATCAAGGCCCCGATCATCCAGGACAAAGCGACGGCTCTCTCATCACAGGCGCCACTCCAATCCGACTTCTGTTTCATCTCCTCTATCATTCGTTCCCATGGATGGCCGGGAATTAGATAAAACGACCCACCTACATTGACTCCGATCTCATTATCCACGAATCCACTCACTGGTACGGGTGCAATTGGAATACGCACCATTTGATGATTCCGGCGTCGTCCATAGGGTTCTTGTTCTGAAAGCAACCGCCCCAGACCAACCTCCTGAAGATCCACGTCTGACCAAAGAGACGTACCGTTGCGCTTAATCCACTTCAAATCACATCGGCGATCTTCTTTGCTGGCCCTGATTTCAGAAATTTGCCATGCCGAAAGAAAGAAGTCGTCCACATTATCATGGTTTCCGAGACGTGTGCAGATCACGGGTTCGAATGTATCGACCTGCCCCTCAGCGTCTGCCAGGACTTTCATCAAAGATGTCCTGGATCCACCAGGCAGCTCACGGAGTAGGTATTCGACGTGCTCCATGACTGCACTTTCTGTCATATAGAGAGCATCAAACTTAAGCAATTCGGCGGCTGACGCTTGGCGACGAGTTCCACTCTGCTCAAGCAGGAAGAGAGGAACATGGCTCAAACCTTGTCTCAGCGATGACCGGGAAACCGGAAAGGCATCGCCAAGGAGAAGCGTTTGAGAAATAATTGCTGCTTCGCCCGTAGCCCAGGTCAGGGAGTAAGAACGATCCGACTGAAGCTCCTCGACTTCATTGCGAATGTGATCACAATAAGCCGAGTAGATCTTTTCGGTGACCTGGTTAAATTCTGGCGTTGCATCGATCGCTGACCGGGCTACATTGGTTTGCGGTGCCCGCGGGCCCCATGCATTGGCAAGAGCCCAAACGCCAGAGTGATGACGAAATCCCGGAGGATAACTTTCGACTCTAATCCCGCCTATGCAGGTGCCTGCGAGGCTAAGACTGGCATGGCCACCTGCATAGGAAGGCGTCGGGAAGGGGAGAAAAGTCCACTCATTGAAGTGCTCATTCCATCGCACCGCGTACGCAATTGACAGACCGTCGATGTTCTTTTCAACGATTCTAATTTTGGCCTGATCAAGCTGCTCATGCAAATCAGCTCTGTGTTCTGCAATGGCGTGCCTCAGAGCCTCACTCACCGACGTGTAGCCGATATGAGTCCAGCCCCCAGAACGCGAATCGACCATTACGTTACACTCCGGCAATACAATCCACCTTTGTGCGATTTCGGCAACATCGCCGACATCGGCGCTCGGGCGAACCTTGAGGCGTACGCAGGTGCCATGCGGGCGAATATCTTCGGCGAGTTCAGTTTTACTGAGAGTCCTAACCAGGTACTCACCATGTACAGACCGCAGAGAAAGCTGGCGGGCTTCGTCGTCGTCAGGGTGACAGGTTATAATTTCAACCTCATCGGCAACCATGAAGGTAGATAGAACCCCGATACCGAAACGGCTAATTGGGCTGAATGTCGGGTTCTTTTTGCGAAATTCCGGATCCTGATAACGACTCGACCCTGCCTTCAAGAGATTTCTTTCGATGATCTCTTGGGTCATGCCGGAACCATTGTCACGAATTTCCAGTGTCCTAGATTCGGCATCCCATCGGACCCAGACCTTCCCATCCCTTTGAGATAGCTCGCCATGTTCGAGCCTGACAGCGTCAATCGAGTTCTGCAGAAGTTCTCGCAATACGACGTTTGAATCATTGTATAGCGTGTGCCCAGTCAGCAGATCAAGCACTTTCGCTTGATCAAGCGAAAAGTGAAACGTTTGTGTCAGAAAACCTTTGGCTTCGATGCGAGAAGTGTCGATGGATTTCCACGGGAACTGGTAGTTAAGTCCGTTCGCAAGGTTGCTGCGTTGAATCCAATCGTGACTTGTACGCAACTCCTGCACGGCATATCGGAGGTAGGATGTTAGGCCAAAAAATCCATCACCGTCCGTAAATTTTGCATAGACAGCAATAGCTTCACGGGGGGCTGTTTCGCTGCGGTTGCCATCACTATCCAGGCCCCAGAGGGGCTTCACCGCCCTGACCGCCATCTGCTTAGCCCACTCAACCTGACTAATCGGGTCGGCGGGACTTAGGACTCTGAAAGCGATAGACGGCGTTCTGTCGCGAGTGATATGGAGCAGATCGATGGTACGCAGCAGAATCGCCGCGTATTGAACATTAGCGACCTCTTGGCTGCTGTTCCCATAGTACTGCTGAACCGGATAAATATTCGTGTCATAGAGGTCTTGGAGATGATGACTCTCGCATACTTGCGCAAGGTCATCTCGAAATACCGGCTCCAGAGAAGCGAGCATTCTTTTAACCTCAAGCATCATGCTGGTGGAAACTCCCGGGTCGAACGAGTCCTCGCCCAAGATCCAGTTCTTGACCCGCAAAGCATGATTTTCGCGCACGAACTCCTGGTATAGAAACCTCTCCCGCTGATCGTCGTCCATTTCAGCAATCCGAGAGGAGTAGTCGCGCCCACCAGGATCATCCGTCAACAATACTTCGTCGCGATATTTAGCAAATGCAGATTCGTCACGTCGCCGATATTCTGCTCTTGTGACCAGCATGCCTAGATCGTGAAAATAGGCAGAAAGAACGATAAGTAGCCAGTCGGATGCCGTCAAATTATTCTTGGTTTCATCAGGGATGAGCCAATCGAGCTTCTCGAGCATTGCGTCAATATGAGTAATATCGTGCTTTGTGTACTCATCAAAGAAGCCGAGCTGCCCGATCCTACCCAGAAGCTCTTCGAGATCTCGCCTCGTCTGCAGTAAGCTGAATCCGCCGAATGCCTCATAGCTTTCTGCTTCTCGTGCCTTCCGCTCCGCAAAGGTAGAAAATGCGTCCACGACTCCCCCAAGGAATCTTCTGTAAATTTGACCGCGTTTATTTGTAGTGGCGCTGACGTCGCCATGTGACCCGGTAGAGCCTCACACTGCTGCGCTACTCAATTTTCGGAAAAATAAACAATCCGGCGAGTACCCACATGAGAATCACGGAGACGCCGATGAATAGAAGCACATAAGTTTCATACCACCGCATCAGGTTTCCGGGCCGCGGGCGCCTGCGAAATCCTGGAGCCACAATATCATCAGTAAGGTCGCATTCCTCGTTGCGGTAATCAAGCCAGGTGATGGCCCCCACCACGACAAGTGCCACAGTAAACGCGGCAACCATCGTGGCAAGGATCAATAGCCCAGTTACTCCTCCCCGTGCTGTGTCTGGTGACACTCCCCACTTCCGGTACCCAACGAAGAGTGCAAGTGCCGCACCAACCAGGGACGTAGCGAGCGTTTGGTAGATAGCGAGAAAGCGATACGCATTCTCATTCACTGCATGGATCTGCTGCAGGATGTACCGATAGCGCTCTAGTGCGAACTCATTGCGAACAGATCTAGCTTCCGGTCCAGTCTCGCCCGATGCCGTCATGCCCCACCCCTTCAGACGCCTGGCAAGCATAGGCCAACCAGCGTCTAGCCGGCGCGACTTGAGAGACACGTGTGCCGAGAAAGTGTGCCGTGATCTCTACCGGCTCCGTGCGGCGGACGATGGGCTGCGCCTCCTCCCGAGTCCCCCTCGGGGGTGCCTTTATGCCCTTCGTCAAGGCGCCCCTGTCGGGTTTGGTGTGGTTCGGAGTTGGGGTTATGCGGCGAGCTCGACGTCTTGCGGTGTCCGGGATTCGTGCATTGTGCCGTCGCGGAGCATGGCGAACGGGACGCTGGTGCGTTGGCGGGCGAGGCGCAGGAGAGCTTGGGTGTGAGTCTTGCCGCGGGCTCGTTGCTTGTCGTAGCAGGCGCGGGAGGCCGGGTCGGCGTTCATGCAGGCGAAGGCGGACAGGGACATGGTCCGTTTGAGTTGGCGGTTGCCGCCTCGGGGTGCGTGTTCGCCGTGGAATGAGGTCCCGGACTGCTTGGTGGTGGGTGTGAGGCCGGCGTAGGAGGCGAGGTGGGCGGCGGTGGGGAAGCTGGTGCCGTCGCCGACGGTGATCAGCAGGACGGCGGCGGTCCTGACGCCGACGCCGGGCATCGACGTCAGGACCGGGGAGCGAGGGTGGGCCTCCAAAAGCGTGTTGATCTGGGCTTCCATCGCCTGTCGCTGGGTGTGGACGGCGGTCAGGGATGTGGCCAGGGAGGGGATGACGCGTCGAGGGCGGCGGCCGGGTGGTGGTCTCGCAGGCCGAGGGCGTGCTGCCGGTGGAGACTGTCCGCAAGGCCGGCTTGGACACGGCGATATCAGCGGCGCTGACGCCGTGGCGGAAGGCTCGGGCGGTGCACGATCCGGGCAAGATCCTGCTGGACGCGGCCCTGGCGGTCGCGCTGGGCGGAGACTGCTCGCGGATGTCGCCATGCTGCGGGCCGAGCCGGCCGTGTTCGGGCCGGTCCCCTCCGACCCAACGGTCTCCCGCTTCATCGACACCCTCGCCGCCTCCGGGGAGAAGGCCCTGCGGGCCATCCGTGCCGCGCGAGCTGAAGTCCGCCAACACGGCTGGCGGTTAGCCGGCCAGGAAGCGCCTGATGCGGGTGGGACGGTCACCGTGGACCTGGACGGTGTGCTGGTGATCGCGCACTCGGACAAGGAGGACGCCGCACCCACGTGGAAGCGAAGCTACGGCCACCACCCGCTGATGGGGTTCGTCGACCACGGTCCGGGCGGCACGGGCGAACCACTCACAGCCCTACTCAGAGCGGGTAATGCGGGATCGAACACGGCCGCCGACCACATCGCCGCCACCCGGCTGGCCCTGGCCCAGCTGCCGAAGAAGTACCGGCGCGGGCGCCGGACCCTGGTCCGTACCGATTCGGCAGGCGGGGCTCACGACTTCGTGGCCTGGCTCGCCCGGCGGGGGCGGTGGCTGTCCTACTCGGTCGGCATGACAGTCACCGAGCAGATTTACCAGCATGTGCTGCGGGTTCCGACCTCGGCCTGGACGCTAGCCGTCGAGAGTGGCGGCGAGATCCGCGAGGGGCCTGGGTCGCCGAGCTCACCGGTGATGTCCTTACCGGTCGGCCGAAGGGGACGCGGCTGGTCGTCAGGAAGGAGGGGCCGCATCCCGGGCCCCAGTTGCGGCTCACGGATGCGAACGCCATGCGGTTGACGTGTTTCGCGACCAACACCGTCGGCCGGCCGATCACCGAGCTCGAACTCCGTCACCGGTTGCGGGCCCGAGCCGAGGACCGCATCCGCGCCGCCCGGGCCACCGGACTGCGCAACCTCCCCCTGCACCGCACGTCCCAGAACCGGATCTGGTAGGAGATCGTGCAACTCGCACTCGACCCGCTGGCCTGAGTGCCGATGCTCGCCCTGACAGGCAAGGCCTGCCTCTGGGAGCCCCGCTGACTACGGCTCCGCCTTTCACCACGGCCGGACAGCTCGTCACCACCGGCCGCCGCCGCATCCTCCGCCTGGCCGGGCACTGGCCCTGGACCAGTCACATCACCGCCGCCCTCGAACGGCTCGCACTCCTACCAAGCCCCGGCTAATCGGCAGCTTCTCCGTCCCTACGACAGCACCCCGACACCCGGAGCAGTGGAACCCGGCGCCACCCCGAGACGACACTCGGGCCCTCAGCCTGGCCACCCTCAGCCCATGGCACGAAAACGGTCCACCGACTCCTTCGGCGGACCGTCACGAAAGCTCGAGGCTAGTGGCCCCCGGCACGGGCGCAAAAGCCAAGCTCACCCCAGCTGGCCGCATCCTGGCCACCGTGCTCCACCTGCGCAAACTCGGCACAGTGAACCTCCTCGGGCAACTTTTCAACGTCTCCGGCGTGACCATCAGCCGCGCGAACCAAGAAGTCCGCCCGCTCCTGTAAGCGCACGGCCACCACGTCACCCCCTCCACCGCCCGGTTCCGCACACCCAGTCGTCATTGCAACATTCCTCGCGGCCGGCCCCAACCGAAGCAAGATCAAGACAGCGAGTTAAATATCTGCACGCCCTTAGGGAGGCTTTCAGAATGCTTGGTGCTTGTGGGCGTGGGGCATGGAGTGAGCGAGTTGGAGGAAGGCGTCGCGCATGTCGTCTCGGGCCTCCCAGCGGGTTCGTGAGCGTCGAGGGCCGTGGAGCCAGGCGATGTCGTGGTCGTAGCCGCGGTCCGCGTACGAGGTGCGGGGCTTGCGCCGAGGCCGGCCCCGCTTGCCTCCGTACCGGCGGCAGGCTGTCGGCCGGTGGCAGGGGTTGGGTGTCGTCGTTGCGGTGCCCTCCCGTCAACGACACCCGCAGCGGGGTGCCGTGGGCGTCGGTCAGCACGTGGTGTTTCGAGCCGGGCACGGCTAACCGGACTCGGACCGACTTTTGGGTTGCTTGGCCCCCGCTTGGCCTGCACATGCGAGGCGTCAACGGTGACGCTTGGAGAAGTCCAGACGGTCCGCCGCCCTCAACCGATCCAGCAGCACCCGCTGCGCGTGCCACACTCCGGCCTGCTGCCACTCGGCCAGTCGCCGCCAGCAGGTAGGGCCGGAACCGAACCCCAACTCCTGCGGCAGATAATCCCATTAGATTCCGGTGTAGAGGATGAACAGCACACCCTGCAGCGTCTTACGGTCATCGATCCGCTTGCGCCCCGGGTGCCGGAACCGTCGTTCATGCTTCGGCAACAGCGGCTCGATCACCGCCCACAGCTCATCACTGACCTCCCACGGCTTTCCGCCGCGCCATGGTCACCCCCAAGCAACACGGGATCACATACCCCCTCCACCGTGCCACAAGAGGAGAAGCCCACTTGGCCAACATTCAGAAGCGCCCGAACGGCAAATGGCGGGCCCGCTACTGCGACCTCAACGGCAAGGAGCACGCTCGGCAGGTCGAGCGGAAGCTCGACGCCCAGTGCTGGCTCGGCGAAGACACGGCCAGCATGGTCACCGGCCAGTACGTCGATCCCCGTGTCGGCCGCGTCACCTTCGAAAAGTACCCCGAGAAGCGGGAGAGCTCGTTCATCGCCAGCGAGGCGGGCGAGCGCATCTCCGACAACGCGCTACGGCTCCACCTCCTACCGGCGCCGGGCGCCCGCTCCATCGCGACGATACGCCGCAACGACGTACAGGTGCTCTTCAAGCACCTATACGACCAGCTCGGCCCCGGCAGCGCGCAGAACGTTTACGACGTCCTGGTGCGCGTGATGACGGCGGCCGTGGACGACAAGGTCATCGCCTCCAGCCTGTGCCGCCGGATCACCCTCCCGGCCATGCTGGACGCGGAGGTCACGCCGTCCACGGTCGAGCAGGTCGAGGCGATGGCGCGCGTGATGTCGTCGTACATCCGCGCGGCCGTCGTCACCCTTGCCGGATCAGGACTGCGTATCGGTGAACTACTCGGCCTTAAGGTGTCGGACGTCGACTTCAAAACCGGCACCATCCACGTCGACCGGCGGCGGCTTCAGTCAGGTCGTCACCGACGCGCTCCTCGCGCATCTTGCTGCATGCCCATCCAAGGAGTGGCTGTTCACGATGGAGGAGGGGGAGCCGCTCAACTATCGCCGCTGGAAGACTGAGTGGAACTGTGCCCGCAGAGCGCTCCAGGCGGAGGAGAGCGAGACGGCCAAGCACGAGGGCCGCAAGCCGTCGAGCTGCCAACATGGTCACCCACGACCTGCGGCACTTCTACGCCTCCGCGTTCATCGCCGGCGGCGCGAGAGTCAAGCAGGTCCAGCTGGCCCTCGGGCACGCGTCCGCCGTGAGCACGCTGCGGGTCTACGCGCGACTCGGGCCCGGAGAAGAAGACCGCACCCGGCCCGCCCCCGTCACGGATGACAGCGGGCGAACCGGGTGCGAGGAAGAGCGGGGCGGGCGCCTGGTGGGGGCTCGCCGAAAAGAGGCTGAAAGAAGCCGGCGGGCGGCTCAGGCCTTCTTGGTCTCCCAGAAGATCTTGTCCACCTGGGCGATGTAGTCCAGGGCCTTCTGACCCGTGGCCGGGTCGGTGGAGCCCTTGGCCGCGCTCAGGGCCTTGAGGGTGTCGTTGATGAGCTGGTGCAGCTCCGGGTACTTCTCGAAGTGCGGGGGCTTGAAGTAGTCGCTCCACAGCACGGAGATGTGGTGCTTGGCCAGCTCCGCGCGCTGCTCCTTGATGATGGTGGCGCGGGCGCGGAAGTGCTCGTCCTCGTTGGCCTGGTACTTCTCCTGGACTGCCTTGACCGACTCGGCCTCGATGCGGGCCTGGGCCGGGTCGTACACGCCGCAGGGAAGGTCGCAGTGGGCGCTGACCTTTACCTTGGGGGCGAACAGGCGGGAAAGCATAGAGCTGTCCTTCCTCGTGATCGTCTTCTCAGGTGCGAGATTACTCCGTGAGGGAAGGCTTTTCTCGGGTGGCCCGGGGGGCTTAGGACAAAAGTCCGGTGTCGGACCGGGACTGATGGAGCGACGGACCGGGAGGTGCCGTGATGCCGGAGCGGACGCAGGAGCGTGGCCGCGAGCGTGGGCAGGGGGAAGACGGCGAGCGTCACGGGCTGCTGCGGATCGGTCTCGCCGAGGTGTACAACCCGTCGATGGTGCCCACGCTGCGCCCGGGTGACCAGCTCGTCGTGCGGTACGGGGCGGGCGTGCGGGTCGGCGACGTGGTCGTGCTGTGCCACCCGTTCGCGCAGGACCTGCTGATCGTCAAGCGCGTCGTGGGGCGGCGGCCCGGTGGTTGGTGGGTCGAGGGGGACAACCCGTACGTCCACAACGACAGCCGCGAGTTCGGCGCCGTCCCGGACGAGCTGGTGGTGGCGCGGGCGCTGGCCCGGCTGCGTCCGCCGCCGGGGGCCGGTCAGCGCTCGGTGGCGGGGCTGCTGTCGTGGGCGGCCTCGGCGGTACGGCCGGTGGGCTCGGGGCGGGGGCCGCTCGGCCGGCTGGCCGGCCGCTCCGGGCGTCCGGAGCGCTCGCTCTCCAGGCGCTTGCGGGCCCGGTAGGCGGCGACGTTCGCGCGCGTGGCGCAGCGGTCGGAGCAGTAGCGTCGGGAACGGTTCGTCGACGTGTCGAGGTAGGCGTTGCGGCACGGCGACGCCTCGCAGATGCCGAGCCGGTCGGCGCCCAGCTCGGTGAGGTGGAACGCGAGCCCCATGGAGGCGGTGGCCGCGTAGCTGGCGCCAGCGTTGGCGGCGTAGTCCGCGATGTGCATGTGCCACTTGGGCCGGCCGTCCTCGTCCCGTACCTCGTGCCCCGAGATCTGCGGGCTCACCGGGAACTCAAGGAGCAGCGCGTTGAGCAGGTCGACGGCCAGCACCTCGTCGCCTCGGTCGGCCGCCTCGAAGACGGCGCGCAGCCGCCCCCGCACCCCGCGCAGCCGGGTCACGTCGGCCTCGGTGGCCCGCCGCGCGACCTGCTGGCTCGGGCCGAACAGGTCCCGTACGGCCTCGACCGAGGTGAGCCCGTCGGTGCCGCGCTCGGGCTCCTCGCTGTTGACGAGCTGGACGGCGAGATCCGAGTAATAGGCCAGTTCCACTTGTAGTCCTTACGGAGGCGGTCTATGGTCGTCGGTGCAGTGGGGTAATGACTGCTGTGGCTATCAGGGTATTACGTAGAGGTCATGGGAGGGTCGCGATGACGGAGACGATCACGGCTGCGGGCGCTGACTGGCGAGCCTGGCAGGCCAGTTGGGACCGGCAGCAGGAGTGGTACATGCCGGACCGCGAGGAGCGGTTCCGGGCCATGCTCGACATGGTCGAGGCGACGGTCGGCCCGGCGCCGCGCGTGCTCGACCTGGCCTGCGGCACCGGCAGCATCAGCGACCGCGTGCTGGCCCGCTTCCCCGAGGCCACCAGCACCGGCGTCGACCTCGACCCGGCGCTGCTGACCATCGCGCGCGGGTACTTCGCGGACGAGCGCCGCGTCGAGTTCGTCACCGCCGACCTGCGGGACCCCGAGTGGCGGAGCAAGCTGCCGCACGCCTCGTACGACGCGGTGCTCACCGCGACCGCGCTGCACTGGCTGAACAGCGACGCGCTGAGCACGCTGTACGGGCAGGTCGCGGAGCTGGTACGGGAGGGCGGGGTGTTCATGAACGCCGACCATATGCCCGTCCCGTCCACGCCCCGGATCAATGCCGCCGAGCGCCGGTTCCGCAAGGCGCGGCAGGAGCGCGAGCGGGCCGAGGGCGTGCAGGACTGGGCCGACTGGTGGCGGGCGGTCGCCGCCGACGAGGTGCTGGGCGGGCCTGCGGCCGAGCGGTTCAAGATCTTCAACAATCCCACCGAGGTCAGCAACGACCACGACGGCAACGACGAGTCGGTGGACTGGCACGTGGCGGCGCTGCGCGCGGCCGGGTTCGACGAGGCACGCCCGGTGTGGTGCTCGGCCACCGACGCCCTGGTGCTCGGCCTCAAGTAGGCCCGGAGGCTCCGGCGACTCCGAAGACTCCGGTGATTTCGGCGCCCGCCGGGCCGGCGGCGCGACGGGTGGCCGGCCGCCCCGGAGCCGGGGACGCCGCGCGGCGGGTGGGCGTGCGACAAGTGGGCGTGTGGGAGCGGCACGGGCCGCGTGGGCCCGTGCCGCCGTCTCGTCCGTCTCCTCGTCCGCACGAGGCGCCGCCCCGCCCCGGCCCGCCCCGGGCGCCGGACTCCGGACTCCGGGAGGCCGGTAACCGGGTCGGGCGCCGGCGGCTCACAGCACCTTGGACAGGAACGACTTCGTGCGCTCGTGCTGCGGGTTGGTCAGCACCTCGCGCGGGTGGCCCGTCTCGACCACCGCGCCGTCGTCCATGAAGACCAGCGCGTCGCCGACCTCGCGGGCGAAGCCCATCTCGTGGGTCACGACGATCATCGTCATGCCGGACTCGGCGAGGTCGCGCATCACGTCGAGCACGTCGCCCACCAGCTCCGGGTCGAGCGCGGAGGTCGGCTCGTCGAAGAGCATCAGCTTGGGCTCCATGGCCAGCGCCCGCGCGATGGCCACCCGCTGCTGCTGCCCGCCGGAGAGCTGGGCCGGGTAGTTGCCCGCCTTGTCGGCCAGGCCCACCCGGTCGAGCAGCCTCAGCGCGCGCTCCCGCGCCACGGCCTTGGACTCCCGCTTGACCTGGACCGGCGCCTCCATCACGTTCTCCACCGCGGTCATGTGCGGGAAGAGGTTGAAGCGCTGGAAGACCATGCCGATGTCGCGGCGCTGCGCGGCGACCTCGCGGTCGCGCAGCTCGTAGAGCTTGTTGCCCTGCTGCCGGTAGCCGACCAGGTCGCCGTCGACGTACAGCCGCCCGGCGTTGATCTTCTCCAGGTGGTTGATGCAGCGCAGGAACGTGGACTTGCCGGAACCCGAGGGGCCGATGAGGCAGAACACCTCGCGCGGGGCGACCTCCAGGTCGATGCCCTTGAGTACCTCGACGGGTCCGAAGGACTTGTGCACGCCCTCGGCCTTGACCATGGCGGTCACGCGCCGCCACCCCCCTTCGTACCGCGGGTGCTCAGCGAGCCCACGTTGGCCTTGACCTTCTGCCACGGCGTGGGCGGCAGTTGACGCAGCGAGCCGCGGGCGAACCGCCGCTCCAGGTAGAACTGGCCGACGCTCAGCACGCTGGTGACCACCAGGTACCAGATCGCCGCCAGGAAGAGCATCTCGACCGTGCCGCCCGAGGTCTGGCCGACGTTGGTGGCCGCCTGGAGCAGGTCGTAGTACTGCACCGCGATCACCAGCGAGGTGGTCTTGAGCAGGTTGATGAACTCGTTGCCGGTCGGCGGCACGATCACCCGCATCGCCTGCGGCAGCACCACCCGGCGCAGCGTCTTGGCCTGGCTCATGCCCAGCGCGTGCGACGCCTCGGTCTGCCCCTCGTCCACCGACTGGATGCCGGCCCGGCAGATCTCCGCCATGTACGCGGCCTCGTTGAGACCGAGGCCGAGCAGCGCCGCCAGGAACGGCGTCATGAAGTCCGCCCACTCGTCCTGGTAGATGGGGCCGAGGTTGATGTACTCGAAGACCAGGCCGAGGTTGAACCACAGGAGGAGCTGGACGTAGACCGGGGTGCCGCGGAAGAACCAGATGTAGGCCCACGCGATGGACGCGGTGACCGGGTTCTTCGACAGCCGCATCACGGCGAGCACGACGCCGAGGGCCACACCGAGCGCCATCGCGACGATCGTGAGCCAGATCGTGTTGCGGACGCCCTTGAGGATGTCCTTGTCGAAGAAGTAGTCGGGGACGGCGCCCCAGTTCACCTTGCCTTGCGCGAAGGCGTTGACGAGCAGGCCGAGCAGGCCGAGCGCGATCACCGCCGAGATCCAGCGGCCGTAGTGCCGGACCGGGATGGCCTTGATCGCCTCGGGGGCAGGAGCCGGGGTGCCCGAGGGCCCCGTCACCTTGTCGATGTCAACAGTCACAGGTGCTGCCTTTCAGCATGAACCGTCACGAACGGGGCGGTCAGGAGCCGCCGTTGATCTTCGCCTCGGTGACGGCGCCGGCCTCGACGCCCCACTTCTTGAGGACCTTCTCGTACGCGCCGTTCTTGATGATCTCGTCGAAGGCGGCCTTGAGGGCGTCCCGGAGCTGGGTGTTGTCCTTGCTGATCGCCACGCCGTACGGGGCGGCCTCGACCTGCTCGCCGACGATCTCGAAGTCGTCGCCGCCGCCCGAGGTCTGCACGGCGTACGCGGCGACCGGGAAGTCGCTCGCGGCGGCGTCGGCGCCGCCGGCCCGCAGGCGGGTCTGGGCCTGCACGTCGTTGTCGAACGCCTCGATGGCGATCGTCCCCCTGCCCTTGTCCTCGCACGCCTTGACCTGGTCCTTGGCCAGGTCGTGGGAGACGGTGCCGCGCTGCACGACGATCTTCTTGCCGCACAGGTCGTCCCAGGTCTCGATGGACTGGGTCTTGCCCTTACGCGTGTAGATCGAGACGCCGGCCTGGAAGTAGTCGACGAAGTCGACGCCCTCGCTGACCTTCTTGCCCTTTTCGGGGTCGATGCCCTCCTGGCGCTCCTTGGTGTCGGTCATGGCCGACATGGCGATGTCGTACCGCTTGGAGCGCAGCCCGGTGAGGAGGGTGTCGAAGGTGCCGTTGGCGAACACGAAGCGGACGCCCAACTCCTTGCTGAGCGCGTCGGCGAGGTCGGGGTCGATGCCGACGGTCCGTCCGCTCTTCTTGAATTCCACCGGCGGGAAGGCGATATCGGACCCGACCTTGATCTTGCCCGCACTCTGGACACTTTTTGGCAGCTTGTTGAAGAGGCCCTTTCCGGAAGCGGAGCCGTCCACCTTGTCCCGCTGATCGCCGCAGCCGGACAGCAGAAGGGCGCCGGTGACCGCGAAGGCGGCGACGGCGACCCACCTGGGTGTCCGAGGGGTGGCCATGCCCGGCCGACGAGAGCGGCTGGCGGTCATACTGGTTCCTCCTGCGGATGAGGGAAGCACCGACGGGGCCGGCACACACCTTCGGGTGTCGCGGCCGTGTGTGATTGGGGCATCTTGCCATCCGGGCCAGCGCATATGGGGGGCCGGCGAGGTCAAAATCGGATAACGGGCAGCTCACGCGGTGCGGTGCCCGAACGACGTCGGACATGACGTCTCGGCGGCGCACCGGGAAACGCCCGGGTGACGGAATGGCTACCGACGCGTGGCCGCGGTGTCGCGGTACATGGATATTCGGTAGCGATTGACCTGCTTTCGGTGTTAACGCGGGGTTGCCGCGCTGCACCGCGACGGAACTCACTCGTTCGGGAGTGCGCTTCTCCGGTAGAAAAGACGGTTACACCCCTCACCCGGGGCTCAGGGCACGTGTGCGGCGTGCCCGGCGTTCGCCCACCTCCGCCGCGGTTATCCGCGGGGCGGAAGGCGGACGCGGTGCCCGCCCGCTCCGCAACACAGGGGGCGGCTACCCTCACCAGATATACGACAAAGGGGTCAAGAAAGTGGCAGCGGAGATCGTGAATCCTCGCAGCGACAGCGACGGTACGACGGACGAAGAACTCTTCGACCCGGCCTTCGCGTTGCACCGGGGCGGCAAGATGGCCGTCCAGGCGACCGTGCCGATGCGCGACCGGGACGACCTGTCCCTCGCGTACACGCCCGGTGTCGCCAAGGTGTGCAGCGCGATCGCCGAACAGCCCGAGCTCGTCCACGACTACACCTGGAAGTCCCAGGTGGTGGCCGTGGTGACGGACGGCAGCGCGGTGCTCGGGCTTGGCGACATCGGCCCGGAGGCGTCCCTCCCGGTCATGGAGGGCAAGGCCATCCTCTTCAAGCAGTTCGGCGGCGTCGACGCGGTGCCGATCGCGCTCGACTGCCGGGACGTCGACGAGATCGTCGACACCGTCGCCCGGCTCGCGCCCTCCTTCGGCGGCATCAACCTGGAGGACATCTCCGCGCCGCGGTGCTTCGAGATCGAGCGCCGGCTGCAGGAGCGCGTCGACATCCCCATCTTCCACGACGACCAGCACGGCACCGCCGTCGTCACGCTGGCCGCGCTGCGCAACGCCGCGCAGCTCACCGGCCGGCCGATCGGCGGGCTGCGGGCCGTCATCTCGGGCGCGGGCGCCGCCGGCGTCGCCATCGCCAAGATCCTCGTCGAGGCCGGCATCGGCGACGTCGCCGTCTGCGACCGCAAGGGCATCGTCTCGGCCGAGCGCACCGACCTCACCGACGTCAAGCGCGACCTGGCCGGCTTCACCAACAAGGCGGGCCTGACCGGCTCTCTTGAGCAGGCGCTGGATGGCGCGGACGTCTTCATCGGCGTCTCGGGCGGCACGGTTTCCGAGTCCGCGGTGGCGACGATGGCCAAGAACGCGATGATCTTCGCGATGGCCAACCCGAACCCGGAGATCCACCCCGACGTGGCGCACAAGTACGCCGCGGTCGTGGCCACGGGCCGCAGCGACTTCCCGAACCAGATCAACAACGTCCTGGCCTTCCCCGGCATCTTCGCCGGCGCCCTCCAGGTCCGGGCCTCCCGGATCACCGAGGGCATGAAGCTGGCGGCGGCCGAGGCACTGGCCGCCGTGGTCGCCGACGAGTTGAGCGCCGACCGCGTGATCCCCTCGCCCTTCGACGAGCGGGTGGCCCCCGCCGTCACCGCGGCCGTGGCCGCCGCCGCGCGGGCGGAGGGCGTCGCCCGCCGCTAGGCGCGGCGCGCGCGAGCCGTACGCGGACCGCGGGGCGGGCCCACTCCCTGGCCGGGGGTGGGCCCGCCCTCGTATGAGAGCGCGTGCGCCGGGGCGCGCGGCTGCCGGGGCGCGGGGGCCGACGCCGCGGCGCGCCGGGCGGTCGCGGGGCGCGGGCGGCGCGGCCCCGCGTGGCCGGGGGAGGCGGGCCGGCGCGGCGTTGGTCCAGGCCAACCCGCGGGGGCGGGTGTGGGCCGGGCGAGGGGTGGGGGCAGCGTCACACCGTCGCCCGGTTCCGTTCGGGCCCGGCACGCGCCTAGGGTCGGGGCATGTTCGCTGCCTACGCCGCTCGCATCGACCCTGACCAGCCGCTGTCCGGACTGGAGTTGGGGGACCGCCCCGAGCCCGCCGACCGGGCCGGCTGGACCACCGTCAGCGTCAAAGCCGCGTCGCTGAACCACCACGACCTGTGGTCGCTGCGCGGCGTGGGGCTCGGCGAGGAGAGCCTGCCGATGATCCTCGGTTGCGACGCGGCCGGCGTCGACGCCGAGGGCAACGAGGTCGTGCTGCACTCGGTCATCGGCCAGAGCGGACACGGCGTCGGCGCGGACGAGCCCCGCTCCATCCTCACCGAGCGCTACCAGGGCACCTTCGCTGAGCGCGTCGCCGTGCCAGAGTGGAACGTGCTGCGCAAGCCGAAGGAACTCTCCTTCGAGGAGGCCGCCTGCCTGCCGACGGCATGGCTCACCGCGTACCGCATGCTGTTCACCAACGCCGGCGTGCGCCCCGGCGACTCCGTGTTGGTGCAGGGCGCAGGCGGGGGCGTGGCGACCGCGGCGATCGTGCTGGCGAAGGCCGCCGGGCTGCGGGTGTACGCGACGAGCCGGGACGAGGCCAAGCGCGCGCGGGCGATGGAGCTGGGGGCGGTGGCGGCCGTCGAGCCGGGCGCCCGGCTGCCGCAGCGGGTGGACGCGGTGATCGAGACGGTGGGCGCGGCGACCTGGTCGCACTCGGTCAAGTCCCTCCGGCCGGGCGGCACCCTGGTCATCTCCGGCGCCACCTCGGGCCCGAGCCCGAAGGCCGCGGAGCTGAACCGCATCTTCTTCCTGGAGCTGAAGGTGGTCGGCTCGACCATGGGCACCAAGGACGAGCTGGAAGGGTTGCTGAACTTCTGCGCGGCCACCGGCGTGCGCCCGGTGATCGACACGGTGCTCCCGCTGGACCGGGCCCGCGAGGGCTTCGCGAAGATGGCGGAGGGCGATCTGTTCGGCAAGGTCGTCCTGACGGTGTGACGTGACGCGACGTGGCGTGTTGGGTGCCGGGGTGTCGCGTCGTGGTCGTGTCGGCGTGACGTGACCTGACGGTCTGGGGCCCCTGCCCGCTGCCGCGCGCGCCAGCGTGCGGAGCCTGGTGCGGCCTCCCCCGGCGCGCCCGTACGGGCCGGCCGGGGCGGGGGAGTGGGGGGCCGCCCGAGTGGTGCGCGGCCCCGGGGCCACCCGTGTCCCGTTTCTCAGAGCGTCAACGCGTACGCCTGCCAGCGGCTGGTGATGCGCGCCCCGAGCAGTTCCGCGGCGCGGCGCAGTGGCGGGTCGGCTATCTCCCGGATGTCGAGGTCGGCCGTGTCCGCGCTGACGGTGCGCAGGTGGGCTATCAGCCCGGCGATGCCGGCGGCGAGTTCGGTCGGCGGCGCGTCGAGCGGCGCGGCGACCTCCAACAGGGCCCGGCCGTCGATGAGGTCGGCGGCGAGTTGGGCGGTGAGCGAGCCGTCGGCGCCGAGCAGGTCGAGCACGTGGCCCTGCGGCGCGCGGTGCGCCAGGTACGCGTCGACGCTGGCGGCGTCCCAGGGTGGCTCGGGCACCGCGTGATCGCCGGCACAGGACCGCGCCGCCGCCGTGCCGGCCTCGTCGCACTCCGGGAGGGCGTCGACGAGGTCGCGGGGGACCCCGCCGGCCCGGCGGTCGTGCTGGGCGTGCACGGTGTTGTACAGGCGGACGTATGCCTCGACGGCCGGGTGCGGGCCCGGCGGAAAGGGGCGCGGTGTCTCGCGCAGGAGCGCCGGCGGGAGGCCGGGCGGCGGGGTCCACGCCTTGAGGTCGGGCACCGTCCAGTGCCGGCCCAGCTCTCCGTCGACGCGGGCCCCCAGCGCGTCGGCGGCGCGCCCGACGGGGCTGGTGTCGGGGCCGCTCCAGTTGATGGTGGCGAAGCCCAACTCCTTGGCATGGGCCGCTGCGTGCCGTAACAGCAGCGTCAACAGCTCGACCGCACAGGGTGGTTCCGGGGTGTCCTCGCGCGCACCGTGGCGCCCGGTGGGCGGCCGTCTGCGCGCTGCGGTGGCCAGGGTGTGGTCGAAGACGACCGCCGCCGACTCGCCCGGTGGCTGCAACAGCCGTCCCCAGCCCAGGAGTTCGCGTCCGCTTCGGACGATCACGACGCCTCGGCAGGCGAACGTGTCGGCCCGGGCCGAGTCCGCCCGCGCGATCGCCGGTGGGGACTCCGCCTCGGCCGGTCGTCGCGCCGTACTGGAGGCCGGTGGCCACTCCTCGCCGCGGTGCGGGTCCACGAGGTCGGCCAGCTCCTGCGCGAGCAACTCGTCGGCGCCGGCGGCGGAGTCGAATTCCACCGTGATGGCGGCGGGCAAGGACATACGGTTCCCTCTTCCGCGTCGTGCGCGCCGCACGATGCGGCACGGCCAGTAGACCTCCCAGTACATCTCACGGGCGACGCGTAAACGACCCGCCCAGGGCGGAGATACGCCTCCTCCGTAAGGCGGGCGTAGTCAGCCCTGCGGAGCGCACGACGGGTCCCACGGCGGGCGGACGGCGAACCGGCCGCCCGGGGTACGCGCGTGCCGGCCCGGCCGGGCCCGCCGGACGCCGTCCCTCCACGGGGTGCCGGGCCCGGGCCGGCGCCGGCCGGCCGGGGCCCGGCCGCGTCGCTCGGCCGGCCGTCACCGCAGGTCAGCCGCCGGGCGCGGGGTCACGGCCGGGGTCGTCGTCGGTCGTGGGGCTGGCCCGCGGTGGTGGTGGGGCGGGGCGCGGCCGGTTAGGCGAAGGAGGTTGCGAAAGGGGCGCGGCCGGTCACGTCATGTACCTACTCCGCGGGGAGTACGGCGCGGGCCGGAGCAGTGAGGTGAGTGGCCGTCAGTTTCGGCTGAGTCGCGGTCAGTTCGGGCGTGTCGTGGGCGAGGGGGCGACGGCGCGCTTGGCGGCGAAGCGGCGGGCCTTGTTGCGGTTGCCGCAGACGCGCATGGAGCACCAGCGTCGGCTGCGGTTCTTCGACACGTCCCAGAACACCCACGCGCACTCGTGCTCCGCGCAGCGCTTGAGGCGCGCGGCGTCGCCGGCGAGCACCAACTCGCTCCAGGCGACGGCCACGCCGGCCAACCCCCGCCGGATCGGCGGCAGCCCGGGAGCGGGAACCAGCACCAGGCCCGCGCCCGCGCCGCCGACCGGCGCCGCCTCCGGTGCGGCGTGCTCGGCGCACGCGCCGTCCGTGGCGTCGGGGTCGGTGCCCCGCGCGGGCTCGACGCTCTCCGTCGGCCCGGCGTCGGAGGGCGCGGCGGGCTGGTTGGCCGGCTGGTCGGCCGGGGGCGCCCCGCCCACGGTGGCGAGCAGGGGCAGCTCGCGCAGGGCCGAGTCCGCGTCGGCGAGCAGCGCGGCGGCGGGCTGGTCGCCCACCGGGACGCCGAGCCGTTCGCGCAGCCCGCCGCGCAGCCGCAGGGCGAGCGCGAGGTCGTCGGCGTCGGCCCGGTGCGGGCGCGCCAGTAGGTGCTGCCCGACCAGCCAGTTGGTGAGCTGCTCCGGGGTGCTCAGGTCGTCGGTGCCTAGCTCCACGTCGACCGTGTTCGCGAACGCCTCGACGAGCCGGGCCGTCGCCGGTTCCTCGTACACGTGCCACCTCCCTCGTGCGCCACCCGCGCGCCGCCACCCGTCGCGCCCCGTTGCCTGTCTCGCCCAGCCTCGCCCGCCAAGGCTAACCGGTCAAGCGCTTGACCGGTTGACGGCGCTCACGGGGCATGCCAGGCTCCCCTTCATTAACCAGTCAAGGGCGATAGACGGTTACGCGGAGGCTGGTGGGCCCCGGCATGTCCCCGGCGGCCCGCCGGGCCTCCGGCCCGCCGCCGGCGAGGGAAACGTGATGGAGGGGGACGGTTCGATGAGTGCTGACGCCGCGACCGTGAGCGGGGACGCCGCGACGGCGTCCGCGACCGCGACTGCCGCTGGGCCGGGGGCGACCGGGGCGGCCCGGGCCGCGCGGCCTCGTTCGCGGAACACCGCGGTGCTGCTGGTCTTCACCGCGATCACCAACCTGGCGGACGGGGTCACGAAGATCGCGCTGCCGCTGATGGCGGCCCACCTCACCACGTCACCGGCGCGGATCTCGCTCGTCTCGCTCACCCTGACGGCGCCGTGGCTGCTGGTGGCGCTGCACGTCGGGGTGCTGGTCGACCGGGCCGACCGCCGCCGGTTGCTGTGGCTGGCGGACGGCATGCGGATGCTGGCCGTCGGTGGGCTGCTGCTGGCGCTCGCGGCGGGCGGCATCACGCTGTGGGGGCTCGCGCTGGCCGGTCTGGTGCTCGGGGTCGCCGAGGTGATCGCGCTGACCTCGGCGGCGGCCCTGATACCGGCCGTGGTGCCGCGCCCGGCGCGCGAGCGCGCCAACGCGCTGATCACCGGCACGGAGACGGTCGCCAACGAGTTCTGCGGCCCCTTCGTGGGCGGCTTGCTCGTCGCCGCGGGCACCGGCGTGGCGCTCGGCGCTACCTGGGTCACCTACCTCGCGGCCAGCCTGGTCCTGCTGCTGCTCACCGGCCGTTTCCGGGCCGCGCGGGACGCGTCCGGGGCCGCCGCGCACGCCGGCGCGCCCACTCCCGGCGCCTCCAGCGCCACCGCCCCGACGGCCGGGCCGCTGGACGGCGACGCCCGGCCCGAGGCGCCGGCCGCCGCCGTGCACGCGCAGATCGCCGAGGGGCTGCGGCACCTGTGGGGCCAGCGCCTGTTGCGCACCATGGCGCTGATCCTCACCGTGCTGTGCGCGAGTTGGGGCGCCTGGCTGGCGCTGATGCCGCTGGTCGCGACGCGCACCATGGGCCTGTCGGCCGACGAGTACGGCATCGTGCTGAGCGCGCTCGGCGTGGGCGGGCTCACCGGGGCGGTGGCCGCGACCTGGGTGAACCGGCTGCTCGGCCGCCGCTGGGCGATGTTCGCCGACCTGCTCGGCACCCTCGCGATGATGGCCGTACCCGCGCTCACCACGCGGTTGTGGGCCGTCGCCCTCTCCGCGTTCGTCGGCGGGATGGGGGGCACGCTGTGGACCGTCAACGCCCGTCTCATCGCGCAGAACCTGGTGCCCGAGGCGATGATGGGCCGCTACAGCGGCGTGGCCAGGCTGCTGAGCTGGGGCGCGCTACCGGTGGGGGCCGGGTTGATGGGCGTGCTCGCCGAGTGGTGCGGCGTGCGGTGGGCGTTCCTCGTCTTCGCCGCGACCGTGGCGGCCACCGTCCCGGTGTTCCTGCGCGTGATCACCTCGGACGCGCTGCGCGCGGCGGAGTGAGCGGCCCGGGCCGGTTCGCCGCCCGCCGCGCGCCGGGGCGCGCGCTCGGGTGACCGGCCACCGGCCCGGCGGCACCGCCGCCCGGCGCCGCCGGCGTGTTCGCCGACTCTCGCCGGGCATGGGGGCCGCGGGTACGGTACGGAGGGGGGTGCGCGGTGTTGAGCGAGTCACGGAGATGGGTGAGGCGTACGTCGCCGGGCGCGGAGCGGTCAACTCGCGCCAGGCCGGCGGAGCGTGGCGGCGTGCGGGGGCTGCTGTCCGCGATCGGGCTGCTGCTCGCCGTCGTCTGCGTCGTCGGCCTCTTCGTCGGGCGGCAGGCCCAGCAACTGGCCACCGGCGAGGAAGCCACCGTGCGGGCGGTCGCGCGCTGCGCGGAGGGCGGTGGCCCCGGCACGGAGCCCGCGCACTGCGAGGGGGAGTGGCAGTTCGCCGACGGGCGCACCAGCATGGGCGACATCCAGGGCCCGGAGGTGGCCAAGGGTGACACGGTGTTCGCCGGCCGGGGCTGGGCGTACGCCTCGCGGACCCGGCTGAGCCTCCAGGTGTGGATCCCGGTGGGGCTGTGCACGGCGTGCGTCGGCGTGGCCGGGGCCTTCTGGGTCGTGTACCGGCGCGACCAGCGGGCCGCCGTCCTCATGAAGCCGGCCCCGGTGCCCGAAGGCATGGCCCGCTCCTGACGGCCCGCTCCGCGCCGACACCAGCGCGCGGCACGCGGTGCCTCACGGCGCCGGTACGTTCACCACGCCCCGGTACGGGAGGTAGGTCGTGGAGCCGAGCGGGCGGACGCCGGGAAGCGACTCGACGATCTCGGCCAGCCCCCGCAGCGTGCTGCCCTGGGTGAAGGCGTGCCAGGCGTCCAGCGTTGTCCACTCCGCGTAGTTCAGCACTCCGGCGCCGTCCGCGCTGAGGTGGAAGTGAGCGGCGACGAGGCCGGGCACCGGGTGCTCGCGCAGGCCGGCGATCACCTCGTCAGCCAAGCGGCGCTGGGTATCGGCCCCGTCGGTCTCGAACTCCCCGGTGACGACGGCGCCGACCTGCTTGGCGGGTCCGGCGTCCTGGCCGGTGGCGCCATCCGTGGTCGGGGCGCGGTAGCTGTCGTGGAGTCGGTACCGGGTCAGGCCGGGGCGTTCGATGCCGGGCAACTCCTCGTCGATGGCGCGGACCAGGGCCGGGCGTTGGGTGCGGACGAAGGTGTGGTGGTCCTCGTCGTTGGTCCACTGCGCGTAGTTGAGGACGTGTCCGCCGTCGGTGCTGAGGAACGTCGTCAGGGTCAGCATGGCGTCGGGGCGGTCCAGTCGCTCCCAGGAGTCCACCACGGAGTCGGCGGCGGGGCGCTGGTGCGCGGGGTCGCTGACGACCCAGCGGCTGGCCAGGATGGTGCCCGCGTCGGGGCGGGTGACGTCGGGGAGGGTGACGGGGTGGGACGGGGAGACCATGGCGTGCTCCTTGGTGAGTCGTACGGCGCGGGCCCGTCGATCGCCCGCGTCCCCGACTCTGGTACGTCAACCTTGGTTGAAGTCAACGCCGCCCCGAGGCCCCGCCGCCCGGCCGCCTCCCCGTCCCGTCACGCGGCCCCCCGCTGCCGCGTTACCGCCGGGCCCGCGACCGAACGCTCCCCGGCGCTCGGTCGCGGGCCCGGCCGCCCTCACCGCGTGGGGCGGGTGCGCAGTACGCCGTCCACGCGGGCCGCCGCGTGCGCCAACTGGGCGCGTACAGCGGCGAGTTGGTCGGCCGTGACGCCGTGGTCGCGGGCGGCGTCGCGGACGCCGTCGCGGAACCGGTCGAGCAGCCGCTCCAGGTCCCGGGCCGGGTCGGTGGAGTCGGCGTCGTCGGCCACGGCCCAGTCGGGCAGCGGCCCCACCGCGGCGCCGGCCGCCCCGGCGTCGCCGGCCCCGGTACCGGTCGCCCCGGCACCGGCCGTCGCGTCCGTGGCCTTGCCGGCCGCCCCGTACGGGTCGGGCGCGCGCTCGGTCGTGGGGTCGGCGTCGGCGCGGGCCTTGTCGGCGGTCTGCTGGAACGGGCCCGGGGCGGTCGGCCCAGGGGCGGTCTGGCCCATGCGGGTCATGGCCCGGGTGACCTCGGACAGGCCCTCGCGCAGCGCGCCCTGCCAGTCCCCGGCCCGCAGGTGCGCCTGGGTCTGCTCCTGCACCCGGTGGGCGATCCGCTCGACCTCCTCGCGCGCGAAGTCCCGGGCGTCCTTGGCCTCCCTGCGGGCGCGCTGGGCATCCTGCTTGGCCCGGCGGCTCTCCTCCTTTGCCCGGCGCGCCTGCTCCTTCCACTCCTCCTTGGCCCGCCGCAACTCCTCCCTCGCCTGCCGCCACGCCTCCGGGTCGCCCCACGGGCCGCTCTCCCACGGGGCCCCGCCGCCCTTGCCGCCGCCCGCCGCGCGCCCCGCCTCGCCGGCCGCGCCCGCCGGGCGGGCCCGGCCCCCCGGACCGTGCGGGGCCTCCCGCCCGGTTCGCTGGTCGTCGCGGTGTCCCGGCCCGCCGTCGGCCCCGGAGGGCGCTCCGCCCGTCGCCCGGGCCTGGCTGGCGGCCTCGCGCATCTGACGGCGCAGGTCGCTGGCGGAGCCCCGTACGTCCTCGCGGATCTCGGCGGCCAACTCCGCCACCGACTCGCGGATCTCCAGCTCCAGGTCGGCCAGTTCGCCGCCACGGTCGGAGAGTTCGGCGCGACCGGCGTCGGTGAGCGAGTAGACCTTGCGCCCGCCCTCGGTGGCGTGCGTGACCAGGCCCTCGGCCTCCAGCTTGGCCAGGCGCGGGTAGACGGTGCCGGCGGACGGCGCGTACAGGCCGTGGAAGCGCTCTTCGAGCAGCCGAATGACCTCGTAGCCATGGCGCGGCGCCTCGTCCAACAGCTTGAGCAGGTACAGGCGCAGGCGGCCGTGGGCGAAGACGGGGGGCATCAGAGGACCTTCTTGTCGGACGGGCTAGCCTGGGGAGGGTCGGTGGGTTCGTGTGGTCGGGGCACGGCCGGCTCCGGCGCCCCGTCCGGGCCCGTGGGCGCCGTGGGCCCGCCGGGGGGCGCGCCCTCCTCCGTCGAGGGGCGGCGCAGGACGGCGATGGCGCCCGAGATGCTGGTGGCCTTCAGTCGCCCGCACATCGTGCCCAGCGTCCCCGTGATCTTCCCGCCGGTCCCGCCGGGACAGGCCCACGCGCCCCACGGCCCGCCCCAGGGGCTGCCGTCCACCGTGAGGTCGTCGAAGGCGTTGGAGAGCTGGCCGCTCGTGGTCTGGGCGTCCACGGCCACGTTCGCCGGGTCCGGCAGGCGGATGGCGATCCCGCCGGAGACGGTGTTCAGGTGCAGGTCGGCGGGGGTGGCCGTGGGGGCGATGTCCAGCACCATGTTCCCGCTGATCGAGTCGGCCTTGACGGCCGGGCTGGTGCCGTCGATGACGGTGAGTTCGCCCGACACGGAGTTGAAGCGCAGCCGCCCGCCGAGGGACTGGGCCTCCACACTGCCCGACACGGTGTCGGCCCGCACCTCGCCGGTGAGCCCGACCAGGGTGCTGTCGCCCGAGATGCCCCGCACCTCGGTGCGCCCGCTGAGCCCGGAGACGACGGCCGCCGCGTGCACCGTGCCCACCTCGGCCCGGGTCTCGGTGGGCACGGTCAGGGTGATGTGCGCCGTGCGCTGCCAGCCCTTGCGGTCAAGCAGCTTGAGGAAGCCCTGCCAGGGCAGGTCCTCGTACGCGATGCTCAGCACGCCGTTGTGCAGGCTGACCGCCAGCGGTGGGCCCTCGATCTCGGAGAGGTGCAGGCTGGCGGGGCCGGTGTCGGTGCCGACGACGTTGACGGTGCCGCCGACGACGCGCACGTGGAGCGCGGTGACCGGCGCGTCGAACGTGAGCTTGCGTGGCGCGCTGAGCGACCACTCGGACCGGTCTGACATGTGGGGCCTCCCCAGCTGGAGCACGGACGCAACATATCGCGTCTACTGCTAACACGATATATCGCGGATAAGGGAAGTCAAGCGCCACCATCGCGCGGCACGGCGCGGCACGGCGTCGGCATGCGCGGCACGGCGCGTTGCGCGGCGGCTGGGGGCCGGCTCGCCCCGAGGTGGGGCCCCGCTCGGCGGGGGATGAGGGGGCGGTGTGAGCGCGGGGAGAGCGGTGTCCGACGGATGGCTCACGAATCTTCGCCACTGCTACGTTCTTCTCCCCATGTGGCGGCCCGCGTGGGAGAGGTGACGGGCTGTCACGAACTGTCTCTTGAAGCGGCGCAGTACCCCTGCGATGGCAGGGGAGTTCCGGAGGGGAGCCGGAGATGAACCGGAGCGAGGGATCGGTGGGATCGACGCAGGTCCCACCGTGCGCGGTCGTGACACCAGACGCGGCGACGGAGCCCGAATCCGTCGCCCAACTGCTGCGGAAGGCAGCGCGGAGCCACCCCGATGCCGGCATGCGTTACCTCCCAGACGATCCGATGGGAGAGAGTGCCTTCCAGCCGTATCCGTTCCTGCTGGCCGCCGCCGAGCGGCTCGCGGCCGGCCTCGCGCGCCGTGGTCTGACCCCGGGCGACCCGGTGGGGCTGCTGCTCGACCGACCACGGGACGTGATCCCGGCCTTCTGGGGCTGCGTGCTCGGCGGGTTCGTGCCCTGCCCGCTGCCGCCCCTGCCCGACGACGCGGACCGCGCCCGGGAACACCTCGCCCACCTCGGCGAACTCCTCGACGGCCCGCTGCTGCTGACCACCGAGCCGGTGGCCGGCGCGGCGCCACGGGGCGCCCGGGTGCGGATGGTCCCCATCGGCCAGCTCCACGCCGAGGCCGAGGCCGAGACCGAGCCGGGGCCCGCGCGGGCCCCGCCGCGCCGGCGGACGGCGCCCCCGATGCCCCCGATGCCCCCGTCGCCCCCGACGGCCTCGCGCTGCTCGTGCTCACCTCGGGCTCCACCGGGCGGCCCAAGGCGGTGCGCCTCACCCACGCCAACCTGCTGGCCTCGATGGCCGCCAAGGCCGAGCGGCAGCGGCTGACCAGCGCCGACCGCACCCTGAACTGGATCGCGTTCGACCACGTGGCCGCGCTCCTTGAGGCACATCTGCTGCCGCTCGCGGTGGGCGCCGAGCAGTTCCACGTGTCGAGCGCGCGCGTCCTCGGCGACCCGATGGAGTTCCTCCGGCTGATCTCCCGCCACCGCGTCACGATGACCTTCACGCCGAACTTTCTCCTCGGGCTGCTCAACGCGGCCGACGCGCCCACGGCCGGTGCCCCCGGGGCCGATGCACCCACGGCCGTTGCGCCCACCGCCGGTGCGGCCGGTGAGCGCGCCGCCAGCCGGGGTGCGGCCGGCCAGGCGCGGGGCGGGACCGAAGCCGAAACCGGGGCGTACGACCCCGGCGGCGAGCGGCTCGACCTGCGTTCGCTGCGGCACATCGTCAGCGGCGGCGAGGCCAACGTGCGGGCCACCGGCGAGGCGTTCCTCGCCCGCTACGCCCCGTACGGGCTGCGCGGCGACGCCCTGTGGCCCGCCTTCGGCATGACCGAGACCTGCGCCGGCAGCGTCTACTCGCGCGGCTTCCCGCGGGTGGACGCGGGTCGCGAGTTCGCCTCGCTCGGGCAGCCCGTGCGCGGGCTGCGCATCCGCGTCGCCGACGCCCGGGGGCGCGTGTGCCCGGCCGGTGAGGTGGGCGAGCTGCAACTGCGCGGGCCGATGATCACCGACGGCTACCACCGCGACCCGGCCGCCACGGCCCGCGCGCACACCCCCGACGGCTGGTTCCGCAGCGGCGACCTGGGCCGGATCGACGGGCTCGGCGACGGCGCCCCGAGCCTGCTCGTGGGCGGCGAGGCGGGGGCGGGGCACCTCGCCCTGGTGGGCCGGGCCAAGGACAGCGTCATCGTCAACGGCGTCAACTACTTCAGCCCCGACATCGAGGCGGCCGTCGAACGCCTGGACGGCGTCTCCCCTGGTCACGTGGCGGCCTTCCCCACCCGCCAACCAGGCCACGACACCGAGCAGTTGGTGGTGGCCCTGCGTCCGGAGCCGGCCGCGGCGAGCGGGGCCGCGCTGCACCGGCTGCTGACCACCGTGCGCGCCACCGTCGTGGCGCACTGGGGCTTCCGGCCGGCCCACGTGCTGCCGCTGCCCGCGTCCGCGTTCCCGAGGACCAGCCTCGGCAAGACGCTGCGGCAGCGGATGCGCGAGCGGCTGGAGGCCGGGGCGTACGACGCGGTGATCGCCGAGGTCGCCGCGGAGTCCGAGCGCCACCTCGGCGGCCACGTCGCGCCCGAGGGGGCGACCGAGCGGGCGCTCGCCGACATCTACGCCGAACTCTTCGAGCGCGAGCCGGCCCGCGTCAGCGCCACCGCCAGCTTCTTCGACCTCGGCGGCACCTCGCTCGACATCCTCCGGCTCCGCCGCCTGGTCGCGACCCGACTCGCGGTCGCCGACCTGCCGGTGATCACCGTGCTGACCGCCCCCACGGTGCGCCAACTCGCCGCGCGGCTGGACGCCGGCCCGCCCGGCGCGGGCCCGGCCGCGTACGACCCGGTGGTGCCGTTGCAGACCGGCGGCGACAAGACCCCGCTGTTCTGCGTGCACCCGGGCGTCGGCGAGGTGCTGGTCTTCGTCAACCTCGCCCGCTACTTCGCCGGCGACCGGCCCTTCTTCGCGCTGCGGGCGCGGGGCTTCAACGCGGGGGAGCGGCCGTTCGGCAGCTTCGCGGAGATGGTCGAGACGTACGTGCGCGCCATCCGCGCCCGGCAGCCGCGCGGCCCGTACGCCATCGCCGGCTACTCGTACGGCGGGGCCGTGGCCTTCGAGATCGCCAAGAGGCTGGAGGCGCTGGGGGAGCGGGTGGGCTTCGTGGGCAGCCTCAACCTGCCGCCGCACATCAAGTACCGGATGGACGAGCTGGACTTCGTGGAGACCGCCACCAATCTGGCCCTCTTCCTCGACCTCGTCGACCGGCGGCGCGCGCGCGAACTCCCCGCCGAACTGCGCGCCCTGCCCGCCGACGAGCGCCTGGCCCGCCTCCTGGACCTCGCCCCGCCGCGCCGGCTGCGCGACCTCGACCTCGACCTGCCGAAGTTCACCGCGTGGGCGCGCCTGGCCAGCGGCCTGACCGCGCTCGGCCGCGAGTACCAGCCGAGCGGGACGGTGCGGTCCATGACGGTCTTCTACGCCGTACCGCTGCGTGGCACCAAGGAGGACTGGTTGGCGCGCGAGCTACGCCGCTGGGACGAGCACACCCGCTCGCAGAATCGTTACATCGAGGTGCCCGGCGAGCACTACACGATGCTCGGCCCGCGCCACGTCGCCACCTTCCAGGCCATCCTGCGCCGCGAACTCGACCACGCGCTCGGCGAGGGGAGCCCGTGAGACGGCCGCGCGCCCCCGCGCGCGCCCTGCGGCCCCGGCCCGGGACCGTGGCCGGTCGCGCACGACAAATCGAACCAACCCGAGGAGAACCGGTGGAAGGCAAGAAGATCCTGGTCACAGGCGGTACCGGGCAGGTGGCGCGGCCGGTGGCCGAGGCGCTGGCCGAGCGCAACGAGGTGTGGTGCCTGGGCCGCTTCGGCACCCCGGGCGTGGCGCGCGCCCTCGCCGAGCGCTCCATCACCACCCGGTACTGGGACATGAACGACACCTCGCCGGCGGCCCTCGACGGCCTGCCCACGGACTTCACCCACGTACTGCACAGCGCCGTGCGGCGCGGCGAGGACGGCGACTTCGACGCGGCCGTGGCCGCCAACTCCGTCTCCACCGGCCGCCTCATGGCGCACTGCGCGAGCGCCGAGGCGTTCCTGTACGTCTCCACGGGCGCCCTGTACGCGCGGCAGACCCTCGACCACGCCTACCGCGAGAGCGACCCGCTGGGCGGCGTCGCCGACTGGCTGCCCGCCTACCCCGTGGCCAAGATCGCCGCCGAGGGCGCCGCGCGCGCCTTCGCGCGGGTCCTCGGCCTGCCGACGACCATCGCGCGGCTCAACATCGCGTACGGGCCAGGGGGTTACGGCGGCGTCCCGATGCTCTACTTCCAGCGCATGCTCGCCGGCGAGCCCATCGCGGTGCCCCTCCAGGGCCAGAACTGGTGCTCCCCGCTGTACACCGACGACCTGGTCCGCCAGGTGCCGCTGCTGTGGGAGGTGGCCACCACCGGTGCCACGGTCGTCAACTGGGGCGGCGACGAACGGGTCGGCGTCACCGACTGCCTGCGCTACCTGGAGGAGTTGACCGGCGTCGCCCCGCGCCTGGTCCCCAGCGAGGTCACCCGCGAGACGTACGCCTTCGACCCGACGGTGCGGCGCCGCCTCATCGGCGACTGCCTGGTCGGCTGGCGCGAGGGCCTGCGCCGCACGCTGGCGGCGCACCACCCGGAGCGGCTGCTGGCCGACACGGGTGCGTAGGGGCGCACCCGGCCGGCGGACGCGCCCCGGCGACCGAGCCGGCACGGCACGGCACGAGCCGGCACCACACCGGCAGCACGCGACACGACACGCGCCAGCACGCGGCGCGACCCGACACGCGGCGGCACGACCGACACGCACCACCATCGCGACACAACCGACTCACACCATCGAGGAGTTCACCGGTGACGTCCCAGAACATCCAGGCGATCCGTGCGGCGTACGCGGGCTTCGCCAGCCGTGACATCGAGGCCGTGCTCGCGGTCATGCGGCCCGACGTGGAGTGGGTCCACCCCGACGGGATGGCCGACTACGGGCTCGGCGGCACGAAGCGGGGGCACGCGGGCATCCGGGAGTTCCTGGCCCGGGTGCCGGCCGTGCTGGGCGGGATGCGGCTCGACCCACGCGAGTTCGTCGAGGCCGGGGACCGGGTGGTCGTCTTCGGCACCCGCGAGGTCACCTCGCGCCGGGGCACCACGGCCGAGTTGGACTTCGTGCACTCGTGGACGATGCGCGACGGCAGGGCGGCCCGGATGGAGGACATCTTCGACACGGTGGCCTTCCACCGGCTGATCGAAAGCTGAGCCGGGCGCCGGGGCGGACGGGCGAACCGGCCGCCACGGCGCCCCCGCCGCGCACGGCCCTGCCTAGGCCCCCCGGCCCGCCCCGGCCCCGGACGGTCACCGCCCCGGCGCACGCGGGCTGAGCCGGCGTGCGCCGGGGCGCGTGCCCTCAGACGGAGCGCACGACCTCGTCGTACCCGAGCCGGGGGAGCCGGTCCCGCCAGGCGTCGGGGCCCGGGCGGCCGATGTTGACCACGAGCAGCGCCTGGTGCCGGCCGTCGGGGAAGAACTCCGTGGTGACGCCCTCCGGGTCGAAGCCCGACATGGGCCCCGCGGCCAGCCCGGCGGCCCGCACGCCGAGGATGAAGTAGCCGATCTGGAGGCCCGCGTTGAAGCGCGCGGAGGCGGCCCGGACGGCCGGGTCGGCGAAGACCTTCTGCGGGTTGTCCATGGTCGGCACCAGGCGGGGCAGCTCCTCGTGGAAGTCGAGGTCGGCCGCGAGCACCGCCACCAGCGGCGCCGTGGAGGTCTTCGCCCGGTTGCCGCGGGCCATGTGCGGCACCAGCCGCTCGCGCGCCTCGGCCGAGCGGACCAGGACCACGCGCAGCGGCTGCTGGTTCATCGAGGTCGGGCCGTACTTGACCAACTCGTAGATGGCGGCGACCTGTTCGTCGGTGACCGGCTCGTCCGTGAAGGTGTTCGCGGTGCGGGCGGCCCGGAACAACTGGTCCTGGGCCTCCTGGCCGAGCGTGAGGTGCGTGCTGGCGTCGCTGTGTACCGGTGCGGTCATGAAGGCGTCTCCTGACGGTGGCGGACGGGAGAGGGGGAGTCGGGGAGCGGGAAGGAAGCCAGCGGGCGCCCCGGGAACCTTCGGGAGACCGGCACGCATTTCATGGACTGCGCTGTCTAGTTCGCGCTCGGAGTGAAGGCTAGAGTCGGCGGTCACACGAGGGCAAGGCCGGTCACGCACGGTGGGCGCGTGCGCGTTCGGGGGCCGCGGTCGCTGTGCGTCCGGGGCGCGCGGGCGTGCGCCCCGGGCGGTCGCGTGGCGGGCTCCGGTACGCGACGACGTACGGGCGGGAGCCGAGGGCGCCCGCCCGGACGGGGGAGGACGGGCGTGAGCGGGCAACGGGTACACGGGCCGCGCGAGGGGCGTCGAGGCGGCGCGGTCGGCCGGCCGGCCGGTCGGCTGGCGGCCAAGCGGGAGGCCATTCTCCAGGCGGCGGTGGCGATCTTCCTGCGCGAGGGGTACGACCGCGCGAGCGTGGACGCCATCGCGGAGGAGGCGGGCGTCTCCAAGCAGACCATCTACAACCACTTCGGCGGCAAGGAGCGCCTGTTCCTCGCGGCGGTCGAGGGCGAGCGCAACCGCGTGGCCACGCGCTTCGCGTCCCCGCCACCGACCGCGCCCGCCGGGGCGCGAGCCGGGGCCGAGCCGCCGGACGGGTCGCCCGGCGGCGAGGGACCGCCGCCCGCGCCGGCGCACGGGGGCGCGCGGTCCGCGCCGGAGGACGCCCGCGCCGCGCTCGCCGCCTACGGCCGGCAGGTGCTGGCCGTGCTGCTCGAAGAGCGGGCCTCCGCGCTGCGCCGGCTGATCATCGCCGAGGCCGGGCGCTACCCGTCGCTGCGGCCGGCCTGCGCGCACGGCGAGCCACAGTCGCTCGTCACCGCGGGCGCCGACCTGCTGCGGCGGCGCACCGAGGCCGGCGAGCTGGCCGTCCCCGACCCGGCCGGGGCCGCGCGACAACTGGTGGCCCTGCTGGTGCAGCGCGGGCTGCACGCCTCGACGTACGGGACCCAGCCGCTGGCCGAGGAGGAGGCGGCGGCGCTGTGCGACGAGGCGGCGGAGCTGTTCGTGCGGGCCTATCGGGCGTAACGCATGCGGGCATAGCGGGCTTGACTCGAGGGTCCGGGGCATAAGAGCGGGAGCCTGTCCGGGGAGGACTCCGCCTGTTTCGGGGTACATGCGGACGAGTGGCCTGTTTCCGGACGAACCTTCATAGCGTGGTGAACATGCCTGATGTCTCTCCCTCCCGTCCCGGCGTACCGAGGCCCCGGCCCGTCAGCGGCGCGCTGCTGCTGTGTCGGGCCGACCCCGACGACGTACGCCCGTCGGCCAGCCTCCTGCCCACGCCGCTGCTGCTCGCCCCGGCCGGCGCGGGCTGGAGCGTGCTGCTGCCCGCGGAGCCCGACGGGCCGACCGTCGAACCGGACGCGGCGACGACCGGCCCGGCCCCGGCACGGACCCGGCCCCGGGTGGGGCCCGGGGTCGCCGCGCTCAGCCGGGCGGGGCGGGGCGTGGTCTCCGCGGCCAGTTCCGGGGCGGTGGCCCGGGCCACCGGGCGCGGCGGGGTGGAGCGGCGGCCGGTGGTCGCGGACTCGACCGACCTCGCCGACCTGGCCCGTACGGTCGCCGCCGGCGAACCCTGGCCGGTGCTCGGGGTGTGGTGGGGCGCCGAGGGGGCCGGGTTCACGGTCGCGTCCGGCTTCCGGCGCCCGCTGACCTTCGTCTGGCCGGCGGACGGCGCCCCGACCGGCGACGCCGAGGCCGCCCGCGCCCTGGTCTCCCGGCTCGGCCTCGACCCGGTCCTCGACGGCGCGGCCATGGACGAGCTGACCGGGGCGGCGCCGGCGCACGACGGCCCGAACCCCGCGCTGGCCGACGCGGCGCACGCCGACCCGGGCGAGGAGCCGGTCGCGGCGGCCACGCGGCGGCTGATCGGGCTCGTCGCGGTGGTCTCCCGGGCGGGCCTACGGCTGCCGCCCGGGCTCACCCCCGGGGCGCCCGAACCCCGCCTGCGCGCCGCCGCGCAGGCCGCCCCCGGCGCCGAGACCCTGGTCTGGCGCGGCTGGCGGGACGCCGTACGGGCCGAACTGGACAACCTGGACGCCGGGTCCCGTGGGTCCTGGCCGCGCGGCCCTCGGGCCCGGGCGGTGTGCGCGGCCCAACTCGCCGTCGGCCTCCCGCTCTCGGCCTGGGGCCTGCGCCGTGGCCGACCGGGCTGGGCGCTGCTGGGCGCGCTGCTGACGGCGGACGGCGCGGCCGGCCTGGCGCGGGGCGGCCCGCGCGACGGGTAACGCCGCGCGGGCCCGCGCCGGCAGGATCATGCCGACCGCGTCATGCCGACCGCGTCATGCCGACCGCGTCATGCCGACCGGGCCGCGCCGGCCCGGTCGGGGCGAGACGGCTGCCGGCGCCGGTCAGCGCGGCACCAGCGGGATGGTCTCCTGCGGGGTCAGGGTCGGCGCGTACCGCGCGCCCGCCGTGCTCGGGCGCAGGTCCTTGTGGACGGCCCTGGCCACCGCCTGAATGGTGTTCACGCCGTCCTGCATGGTGCGGTTGTCGTGGCTGAGCACGGTGATCGTGTAGTCCTTGCCGCCCTTGCTGAACGCGCCGATGCTGTGCACCCGCCAGCCGTGCGTGGCGCGGGAGAGCCAGCCGTTCTTCACGTGGATCTTGGTGCCGCTCGGCGCGCCCGCGGGGGTGCCCCAGCGCTGCGCGGCGACCACCTGGTTCATCAGCTTGCGGACGTAGGACCGCGAGGCGTCGGTGAGCACCGTGTTCTTGGTCATGACCAGGTGCAGCAGCCGCTGCTCGTCGCGCGCCGTGATCTGGGTGAGCCCCCAGTAGCCGCCGCTGCCCGGCACCGTCTTGGTCATGCCGGCCGCGCGCAGGAAGTTCTTCACCCGGGTGACGCCGAGCTGCTTCCACAGGGCCGTGGTGGCGTCGTTGTCCGACTTGGTGATCATGGCGGTGGCGAGCTTGGTCTCGCGCTGGGTGAGCGAACGCCTGGACTTCTGGGCGTCCCACAGGAGGGTGCCGAGCACGGTCACCTTCACCACGCTGGCCGAGTCGTACTTCTGGTCGGCGCGCAGCGTGCACACCGTGCCCGTGCTCGGGTCGCTCAGCGCCACCGCGGCCGTCGTGCGCCGGCCCTTCAGCGCCGCGTCGACGTCCTTGGCCAGCTTGGCGGCGAGCCCCGCCTTCTTCGAGGTGCACACGGTCTTCGGCGCCGCCGCGGCGGCCGACCCGGCGCCGGTGGCCGGCGGCACGAGCACGCCCGCGGCCAGCGCCGCCGCGAGGGCGCCCAGGGCCGGAACGGACGTGCGGGACGTACGGCGTATTCGGTCGTGCGGCATGGTGGTCCCCCCACTGGCAGCGGCGCGCTGTGCGCCGCCAACGGCGTCTCA
Organism: Streptomyces buecherae; assembly: GCF_014295035.1. Classification (GTDB taxonomy): domain Bacteria; phylum Actinomycetota; class Actinomycetes; order Streptomycetales; family Streptomycetaceae; genus Streptomyces; species Streptomyces youssoufiensis. The sequence goes on along the minus strand of NZ_CP060404.1, from coordinate 2,742,571 downwards.
TCGGCGCACCGGCGTGCGCCCCGCATCCAAGACGGGCCGAGGGGGTCGAAAGGTTGTGCGGGAGATGTTCGAATTTCGTGACGGGTGTGACTGCCGTGCCGCCAGCGCTCCGCCGTGGCGGTGGGGCGCGCCGCGTGGGGCGTACGCGGGGCGCCGCCCGGCACACGTACGCCGCGCCTCGCTAGCCGCCTCACCCCGGCGGGCGTCGCCCGCCCGCGCCGGCGGGCCGGGGGCTACTCGTCGTCCTCGTCGTCCAGTCGGGCCAACCAGGTCGCCAGCCGCTCCACCGGGATCTCGAAGTCCGGGTTGAGGTCGACGAACTCGCGCAGCCGCTCGGCGAGCCACTCGAAGGTGACCTCTTCCTCGCCGCGCCGCTTCTCCAGTTCCTCGATGCCGCGGTCGGTGAAGTACAAGGCGTGCTCCGCAAGAGACGAGAGGGGGCGATGGGACCCGGCCGCCCCGCTGGTACGGGTCCGACCGTCGCCCTCCAGGATAGGCGCTGCCCCGCACCGCCCCCGGGCCCCGCCCCCGCCCCGGCCTCCCGCCCCGCCTTCGCCTCCACCGCGCTCCCGGCCCGCCCGGCACCGCCCGCGTACCGACCCGCGCGTCCCGCCCCGGCCGCCCGGTCGCCGCGGCCGACGACGACCACCTCGCCCCGGCCGCCCGGTCGCCGCGGCCGACGACGACCACCTCGCCCCGGCCGCCCGGTCGCGGTGACCGACCACGGCCACCTCACCCCGGCCGCCCGCCCCGCTCCGTCCCGCCTCGGCCTCCGCTCCGTCCCCGCGCCCGGCTTGCGCCGGCGCCCGTCGGAGCCGGGCCCGCCCCCCGTGCGGATGCCGCGCGTCCGGCCCCTCGCGCCGCACCCACCAGGCGGCTAGCCTTTTCCAACGGCTGGGGAGCGGGGGCGACATGAGCGACGACATCACCCGTGTCGAACTACCGGATGGCACACCGGTATGGGCGCGTATTTCAGGCGCGGAGGAGCTCACGGGGGGCGCACGGGGAAGTTATGCGGACACCGGGATCGCCGATCGGGTGTTGGCGCGGATGGAGAGCCTGGACGCGCTGATCACCGGCGTCTCGCGGTCGCTCGCCGACGCGCTGCGCGAGGCGCGGCCCGACCAGGTCACGGTGTCCTTCGGCATCGAACTCACCGGCCGCGCCGGCAAGGTCGTGGGGCTGCTCGCGGACGGCGAGGCCAAGGGGGCGATCACCGTGTCCCTGACCTGGGAGGGCGGGCCGCCGGCCGACCTCGGCTCGGGCGGGTGAGGAGGGTGAGCACCGGGGGCGCACACGACGCCGACGTGGACCCCTTCGAGACCCTGGCCCCCCTCATCGCCGCGGCGACGGTACGCATCCACGCGCCGGGCCCCGGGTATGCCCCGGACGGGCCCGCTCCGCGGCCCTGGGGCAGCGGCTTCTTCATCGCCCCGAACTGGGTGCTCACCTGCGCCCACGTGGCCATGCGCGGGAGGGGAGGCGGGCGCGAGGTGGGGCTGAGCTTCGGCGGGCGCACCGTGCCCGGCGTCGTCGAGTGGGCGCAGCCGGAGACGAACCCGGCCGGCGGCCTGTGGCCCGCGCCCGACCTGGCTCTAATCCGCATGCTGGAGCCGGCGCCGCACGGCTGCGTCTGGCTCTCCGAGCGGACCGCGAAGGTCTTCACCCGTAAGGAAGTCGCCTTCTTCGGCTGCACCGAGGAGGACGGCGAGATCGAGGACATCAGCGGGCGCTGCACCATCAGGGGCGAGCTGGGCACCGACGGCCGGCTCAAGCTCGGCAACGAGGACGAGATCCCCGAGGGCTGCTCCGGCGGCCCGCTGGTGGACCTCGACCGGGGCGAGGTCATCGGCGTGCTCAAGGCCAGGCGCGGCAACGGCCGGGACGGCGGCCTGGCGATCTCCGTCGTCCAACTGCGCCGACTGCCCTCCCCGTCCGGGCCGGTGCTCGACGAGCGCCACGACCTCTACCAGCGCGTGATGCACGCGCACGACCGCTACCACGCGGACCAGCACCGCAACGACCACGTCGGCCGCGCCACCTGGACCGACGGCCTCAGCGAACTGCGGGCCACCGCGAGCCGCGCGCTCACCCCGGGCCAGCGGGTCGAACTCCTCGGCCTGATCGCCGAGTTGCCGCCGCCGGTGAGCGCCCGCAGCCTGGACGAGCTGGTGACCGGCCTGCGCGGACAGTCCTACGAGGGGCGGCTGCCCGCGCCGCGCGGCTGGCGCGACGGCCTCGGCCTCCTGTACGACCTGCGGCAGGGCCGCAACGAACTGGAGGCCCTGCTGCGCTACGCGGTGCACGTGGCGACCGCCGACCGGCCCTACCCCGCGGCGCCCGGCACCGAGCGCGCGCTGGGCGACTGGGCGGCTCGGGCCGCCGCCGACGCCGAGTTGCCGCGCGCCTTCCGTAACGCGCTCAGCGGCGAGCGGGCCGCGCGGCTGCGGCTGCGCCGGGACGCGGCGTCCGTCGAGATCACCCACTCCCGGCCGGGCACGCACGCCGTCGACGCGCTGGGCGCGCGCCCGCGCGCGGTGGCCGCGGTCGGCCGGGCGCCGGTGACCTCGGAGACCGTCGCGCGCTCGCACACCCTGTTGGAGATCATCCCGCGCGGCTGGGAGCGCGGCAGCTACGACTGGCGGGTGTGTGTGGCGCGCCCGTCGGGGGAACTCGTCTCGGTGGACGAGGACTTCGGCATCCGGGGCCTGGACGCGCCGCCCGAGCGGCTGCGCGCGGCGCTGGCCGAGTCCTTTCGGCGCGGCGACGAGCCGAGCCGCCCGGTGACGCTGCAGGTCGCCCTGCCGTACGCGCTGTTGGGCTTCCCCGTCGACCAGTGGCGGGTGCCGCCGTTGGAGGACCGGCCGCTGGGGAGCGTGCGGCCCGTCGTGGTGCGCTGCGCCGACCGCGAGCCGGCGGACCCGGCGGGCATGGACAGGGGTGTCGGGACGTACGACACGGAGGGGGGTGAGACCGGCGAGGTGAGCACGCCGCGCCAGTCCCGGTGGAAGCGGGCGCACGTGGGACCCATGCGCCCCTTCGTGCTCGACTGCGACGGCGGGCGGCCCGAGCCGGTGCCCACCGTCGCCGAGCTGCTGGCCTGGGACAGCTTCCTGCTCCCGGTGCTGTGCCGGTCCGCCGACCCGGGCGCCGATCCGGGCGCCCTACGCCAGGTGATGGACGGCGGGCACGACGTGGTGCTGTGGCGGCGCGAACCGGTGGGCCGGGACGGGGTGTGCGCGGACTTCCACCGGGGCGCGACCGGCACGGTCGCCCACGCGGGGCAGGCCGACCGGCTGCCCAGCACCGTCTGGCACCTGCGCGCCGACCTGGAGGACGGCGTCCCCGAGGCGTACTGGGCCGAGGGCGTCGCCCTCCTGTACGACGACCCCACGCGCCCGCTGCCGGGGACCGACCAACCGCTGGAGGCACCGTGACGACCGGCCGTACCCCGCCTTGGGCGTCCCCGCCACGCTCGACGCGTTTGAGCGATACCGTCGAGTCGAGGTCGGCGCTCCCGCCATCGACAACCGAGCGACGAGGAGCAAGCTGTGACTGTGCCTGACAGCAATCCGGACCCCGGCCCCGACGCCGCCGAGCCGCCCGAGGCCGGTGGCGGCGGTGGTGGCCGCGGCGCCCCGAGCGAGTGGCTGATCTACCGGGGCACCGGGGAGCCCCACCCCGGCATCTCCGCGCTGCCCAAACCGCCGCCCTGGCGCGACTTCGACGGCGCCCCGCTGGTCGAGCCGGGCCCCGGCACCGACAGCGCCTCCACCCGCAGACTCGGCGCCTACCGCCACATGGCCGCCCTGCACCGGCCCAGCGGCGAGGAGTTGGAGATCATCAACGCGGCGCTGTACCTGCGCCGCCCCCTCCTGGTCACCGGAAGCCCCGGCACCGGCAAGTCCACCCTCGCCCACGCCGTCGCGTACGAACTGGGCCTGGGCCGCGTGCTGCGCTGGCCCATCGTCAGCCGCAGCACGCTGGTGGACGACGGGCTCTACCGGTACGACGCCATCGCCCGCCTCCAGGACACCCAGATCGCCGCCAGCAGCCGCGCGGCCGGCACCGGCCCGGTCAGCGTGCCCGGCGGCATCGGCAGCTACATCCGGCTCGGCCCGCTCGGCACCGCGCTGCTACCCACCGCCGGGCCGCGCGTGCTGCTCGTCGACGAGCTGGACAAGAGCGACATCGACCTCCCCAACGACCTGCTGAACGTCCTGGAGGAAGGCGAGTTCGAGATACCGGAACTCCAGCGGCTGGCCGAGCGCGAGCCCGAGGTGGACGTGCTCACCGACGACGGCGCCAAGGTCACCATCAGGGACGGCCGGGTGCGCTGCCGGGCCTTCCCGTTCGTCGTCCTCACCAGCAACGGCGAGCGTGACTTCCCCGCCCCGCTGCTGCGCCGCTGCATCCACCTCGAACTCGGCCAGCCCGACCACGAACGCCTGGCCACCGTCGTGCGCGCGCACCTGGGCGAGGAGTTGGCGCGCGTCGGCGACGACCTCGTGCTCCGCTTCCTGGAGCGCTCGCGCAGCGAACTCCTGGCCACCGACCAACTCCTGAACGCCATCTACCTCACGCACCACGCCGCCCCACCCACCCGCAACCGGCTCGCCGACATGCTCATCCAACGCCTCGACCGGCCCAGGTGATGTCATGCAGGACTCGGCCCCGCGGCCCCGCCGCGCCGCAGCAAGCCCGCTCGCGGACCTCATCGAGGTGCTGCGCGGCGCCGGCCTGGACCCGGCGCACGGCGAACTAGCCGACGCGCTCTGGCTCGCCCGCTACGCGCGGCCCGATCAGGGGCCCCAGTCCACCACCCCCCACGCCGCCGACCCCCTGGCCACGCCCCTCGCGGCCGACGCCGACCGCGCGACCCGGACCGGCGGCCCCGACCCCGCGGGCCCCGCCCCCGCCGAGACGCCGGCGCCCGACGCGGGCCGCCCCGAACCCGGCCGGACCGACCCGCGCCCCAGCCGCGTCCACCTCTACCCGGACGGCACGCTTCGGCCCGGCGGGCCGCGGCCGACCGGCGCCAAGCCCCCGACCGGCGGCGTACCCATCGGCGTGCCCGAGGCCGCGGCCCTGCCCCGGCCCCTGGAGCTCCAACGCGCCCTGCGCCCCCTCCAGCGCTACCGCGCCGCCGCGCCCCCGCTGCGCCGCACCCTGGACGAGGCGGCCACGGCCGACCACAGCGCCCGCGCCGGCGGCCTGGTGCTGCCCGTGTTCCGCCCCGTACTGCGCGGCGACGCCTCGCTCCAACTCCTCATGGACGCCTCGTCGTCCATGTACGTATGGCAGCGCCTGCTGCGCGAACTCCAGCAGGTTTTCGGCCAGTTGGGGGCCTTCCGGGACGTCGCGGTGCAGTACCTGCACGACGGGCCCGACGGCACGCCCGCCGTCAGCCGCCACTTCGACCCGAACGCGGCCCCGCTGCGCTCCGCCGACCAGCTCACCGACCCGACCGGGCGCCTGGTCACCGTCCTGGTCAGCGACTGCGCGGGCCCGCTGTGGCGCAGCGGCGCCGCCCACCGACTGGCGTACCGGCTGCTGCGGCACGCCCCGGTCGCGGTCCTGCAACCCCTGCCCCAGCGCCTGTGGGCCCGCACCCGGCTGCCCGCCTCCTTCGGCGCCCTGGTCCGTGGCCAGGGCCCGACGTCCTCGGCGCCGCTGCACTTCGTCCCCGACGCCGGAGCCGCCGGCTACGGACTGGGCCGCGAGGAGCAGCGGCGCGCGGGCGCCGCGCCGGTGCCCGTGCTGCCCCCGGCGCCGGCCGCCCTCGGCGCCTGGGCCCGGCTGCTGACCGGCACCGGGGCCGGCCCCGTGGAGGCCGCCGTCGGCTGGGTGCGGGCCGACCAGGTGGCCGCCGCGCCGGCCAGGCCACGCGGACCGCTTTCGCCGACCCAGCTCGTCAGCCGGTTCCGCGCCACCGCGTCGCCCGGCGCCGGCCAACTCGCCGTCTACCTGGCCGCCGCCCCGCTGTTCCTGCCCGTCATGCAACTCGTCCAGCGCACGATGCTGCCGGACTCCGGCCCCGCCGAACTCTCCGAGGTGCTGCTCGGCGGGTTGCTGCGACGCCGCGAACGGGAGCCGGGCGGCGACGGCCGCTGGTACGAGTTCGCCGACGGCGTGCACGACGAACTCCTCGCCTCCCTCGGCCGCGACGAGGCGCTGCTCGTGCTCAAACACTGCTCGGAATACGTCGAGCAGCGGTTCGGCAAGGGCGGGCCCAACTTCCCCGCCCTCGCCATCGCCCAACTCTCCGTCGACGGGCAGGCGCCCGGGGCCGCGCCCGCCACCCCCGACGACGCGGACGGCGCGGGCCCCGCCCGGCCGGCCCAGCCCTTCGCCGAGGTCGCGGCCCGCGTCCTGGAGCGCTTCATGCCGGACACTCCGGCCCAAGGCGTCTCGCTCGCCCGCGAGGAGGCCCCCCGCTCGCTCGCGGTGCGCCGGGCGGCGCTGCTCATCGAGCGCTTCGAGGCCGACGGCCTGGTGCAGAGCCTGGTGGACGCCGTCCAGTTGCTGCGCCGCGCCGCCGCCCAACAGCGCGCCCTCGCCCAGGGCATCGACCCCGAGCTGTGGAGCGACCTCGCCCAGGACCTGCTGCGCCTGTGGCGGCTGCGCGGCGGCGCCGACCTGCTGCGCGAGGCGCAGGACGCCGCGCAGACCGCCGCCTCCTACCCGGGCTCGGTGCGCGCCCGCACGGTGCTGGCCCGGGTGCTGCACGCCGCCGCCAGCGACCGCGGCGCGGCCGGCGACCCACGGGCGGCGCTCGACCTGCTGCGCCGCGCGGACCGCGAGTTCACCGCGGTGTGCGCCACGGTCGGGCTCGCCCCCGGCGAGGCGCTCGCGGTCACCCTGGACCGGGTGCGGGTCCTGGAGGAGCAGTGGCAACTGGGCGGCGACAGCGCGCTCCTTGAGGAGAGCGTCGGCATGCTGGAGGCGTTCGCCGACGCGTGGCCGGCGAGCCTGCCGCAGCCCAGCGGGCTCTCCCTGGCGCGCGGCCGGGCGCTGCTGCGGCTGGCCGGCGCGGCCCCTGACCGCGAACGCGCCCGCACCTACGCCCGGCAGGCCGCGACCTCACTGGACCTCGGGCGCGCCGGGCTCGAAGCCGAGGGCGCGCCGGCCGAGGTGCGCGCCCGGGCCGCGCTCGACGTGGTGGACGCGCTGCTGGTCGCGGAGGAGGGGCCGGAGCAGGCCGCCGCGCTGGTGGCCGAGGCGCTGGCCCTGGCGCCGGACCGGCCGCTGCGCGCGGAGGTCCTGGCCCGCGACGCGCGACTGTGTGTGCGGCGGTACGAGGCGGCCGGTGCCGGGCGCGGCGACGTCGCCGAACTGGACGCGGCGGCGCGGCGGTTCGCCGAGGCGAGCCGGCTGCTCACCCGCGACCGCGCCGGCTACAGCGACCTGATCGCCGAGTGGGGCACGGTGCTCATCGAGCGCGCCGAGCGGCCCGGCGGCGACGCCTACGTCTTCGAGGCGGTGCGGGTCCTCCGGGACTGCCGCATGGAGACCCCGGCCGGCGATCCCCGGTTGCCGGAGCGGCTGATGATGCTCGGGCAGGCCCTGGCCATCCGCTACCGCGAGGCCGAGGACCTGGTGGACCTGCGCGAGGCGGAGCACCTGTTCGGGCTCGCCGCGCACGGCGCAGAGGACCCGCTGCTGCGCGCCCGCTGCTGGCTCCAGTTGGGCGAGGCCCACCGCAGCACCTACCGGCACACCCGGCGCGCGGAGCGGCTCGACCAGGCGGCCGACGCGTACCGGCGGGCCGCGGAGGCCGCGAGCGCGGCCGGCCCGGGCCGGGGCCCGGCCGGCGCGGAGGGCGCCCCCGTCAACGCCGAGGCGGCCCGGCTGGCGGCCACGGCGCACCACTGGCGCGGCGTCGTCTACGAGACGGGCCAGCGTCCCCGGGCCGCGCGCACCGCGTACGAGTCGGCCCTCGCGCAGTGGCGCGCGCTCCCGGACGGCGGCGGCGCGCTGGGCCGGCGCACGGCCGAGCGCCTGGCGGACCTCGCCCGCGGCCGATAGCGGCCCCTGCCGCGGACGCGGGTGTTTCCAGCACCACCCGTCGGGGAATGCCCGGTGGGCCGTGACGCGGGGAGGGTGAGGCTGACATGAGCCGGGACAGCGCTGCACACGAGGGAACCGCACAGCACACGGACCAGGCGGGCCGGGCCGGGGCCGAGGGATCGGCGGGGCCGCTGCCGGACGTTCTCGGCCTCGACCTGGCGACGCTGCGCACGCTGGAGCATCCCGTCCTCGACGAGGTGCTCGGCGACCTGCGCGACCGGGTGGCCCAACCCCGCGAAATGCTGTGGGCGTTCAACAGCGCCTGCTGATGCGCCTGTTGATCTCCGCCGCGACGGGGGCGCCTGGCCGGCGCACTCGCCCGGCGATCCCGAGCGCCGGCGCGCCTTTCGCGCCCGGGCGCACCGGGCCGCCACCGGCGCCCGAGCCGGACCCGGGCGCGCTCCGTGGCGCCGCCGTGTGCCCCGGCGTACGCCTGTGACCAGCCGCGTTCGTCGCGCGCCGCCGCTCGGCCGCCCCCCCGGCATGCTTTCGGCCCGGCCGCGCGGGGTAGTGGACAAAGGGGTGTCGCCCGGGGGTGACGCCCACCGCGCGCGGGCCAACGGGCGGCGCGCGCGGCCGAGTCGGGGCGCCGACCAGGCGGCGCCGGTGGCCCCGGGGACGGTCGCGGGCCTGGCGCGGCGTGCGCGCGGCGCACCGAGGCGCGGGCCGTGCTCGGTGGTGGTGCGGTGGGTGTGAGGGGTGCGGTCGGTGTGTGGTCTTGGTGGCGGTGGGGTGGCGCCGGAGCGCCCAGCGGGACGGTGAGGGGGATGAGGAGCAGTGCAGGGAGCGGCGGGGGAGCGGCGGCCCGTATCGACCGCGGCCACGGCCCCACACCCGGCGGCCACCCCCGTGCCCGCTCCGCGCGCCCCCGCACAGCCCCCCGCCGACCGGTCTGCGATCCCGCCCCCCGCCGCCGACCGGCCCCCGGCCCCGGCGCCCCGACGCCCGCGCCGGGCCCGTCGCCGCCGGGGCGCCGCTGGTCCCCTTCCGGCAGTTCATCCTCAAGGTCAACGGCCGATGCAACCTCAACTGCCGCTACTGCTACCTGTACGCGGGCCCGGACAGCGGCTGGCGCCACCGGCCGGCCGGTGCCAGCGACGCCGTGCGCGCGCGAACCGCCCACCGCATCGCCGAGCACGCCAGCGCGCACGGCCTGCGCGAGATCTCCCTCGTCCTGCACGGCGGTGAGCCGCTGCTCGCCGGGGCCGACGCGCTGGCCGCCACCGTCGATCGGGTGCGCGCGGCCGTGCCCGCGAACTGCGCGGTGCACGCCGTCGTCCAGACCAACGGCACCCTGCTCACCGAGGCCGGCCTGCGCACCCTGCGCGCCGCCGGCGTCCGCGTCGGCGTGAGCCTGGACGGCGGCCTGGAGCGGCACAACCGGGAGCGGGTCGACCACGCCGGCCGCCCGTCCTGGACCGCCGCGACCCGTGGCCTGCGCCTGCTGGCCGGGCACCCGGACGCGTACGCCGGCGTGCTGTGCGTCGTGGACGTGACCGGCGACCCGGCCGAGGTGTACGCGTCGCTGCTCGCCTTCGACCCGCCGATGCTGGACTTCCTGCTCCCGCACGGCAACTGGAGCGCCCCGCCCCCCGGGCTGACCGCCGCCGGCCTGGGCCGCGCCCCCTCGTCCGCCGCCCGCGCCGCCCCTTACGGGCAGTGGCTGGGCGCCGTCTTCGACCAGTGGTGGCGCGCGGACCGGCGTCGGGTGCGGGTGCGGCTGTTCGAGGAGTGCCTGGCCCTGCTGTTCGGACTGCCGGCCGCGACCGAGTCGCTCGGCCTCCAGCCGTTCGCGGCGGCGGTGGTGGAGACCGACGGCACCATCGAGCAGAGCGACGCGCTGAAGTCCGCGTACGAGGGCGCCGCCGCCACCGGCCTCGACGTCTTCCGGCACTCCTTCGACGACGCGCTGGCCCACCCAGGCGTCGCCGCCCGGCAGGCCGGCACCGCCGCGCTCGCCGCCGACTGCCTGCGCTGCCCCGTGGTGCGGGTCTGCGGCGGCGGCCACTACGCGCACCGGTACGACGCCGGCGCCGGCTTCCGTCACCCGTCCGTGTACTGCGCGGACCTGCGTCACCTCATCGAGCACATCGCGGGCCGCGTCACCGAGGCGGCGGGCGCGTGAACGAGCCGGTCCCCGCGTGGATGCTCCGCGAACTCGGCCGGGCCGACGGCGGAGCCCGGACCCTGGGCACCCTCATCGACGGCCAACACGCGCGCCGGCTCCTGCTGTTGCGGCTGCTCCTGGACGCCGTGCGCACGGCGTCGGCCGCCGTGCTCCCGCCCGCCGCCGCCGCGCTTGCCCACGAGCACTGGACGCTCCTCGAAGACGTCGACCGCGCGGCCCCCGAGGCGGCCCGCGCGGCCCTGTACTACCCGCTGGCCGGCCCCTGGGCCGAGCGCTGCGTACGCGGCCTGACCGGGCCGCCACCGCCGTCGCCCGAGGCGCAGCCGCCGCCACCGGCGGGCGCCGGCCGCCCCGGACAGCCGGCCGTCGCCGCTGACCTCGCTCACCTCGGGGGGTTCGCCGTGGCCGCGGCGGCGCGCGGCGGCCGTACCTTCCGTACCCGCCTGGCCGTGCGGGCGGGCCAGGTCACGCTGCCCGCGCTCGGCGCCCTGCGGGTGCGCCCCGCCGCCCCGAGCGCCGCCCCGCCGCGCGACGCGCCCCCGGCCGCCGGCCGCCGTGGGACGCCCGCACCGCACGCCGCCCGCCCCGGCCCGTACGCCGCCGCCGGGAACACCGTGTGGGTCCAGGGCACGGACGGCGTGCTGACCGTGTCCGGGGCCGGCATCGCGCCGGCCGTGCTGCGGCCCGACGGGCACGGCGGCTGGCGCTCGGAGGACCCGCGCTGGCGGCCGGTGCACGCGCTGGCGGACGGCCCCGTACGCATACTCCTCGACGACGCCGACCCCTACCGCGCGGTGGACGACGAGGCCCGGCAGCACGGCCTGTTCGCCTTCGGCACGCTCACCGCGGGCCAGCGCGAGCGGTGGCGCGCGACCTGGCGCGCCGCGTTGCCCCTGCTGACCCTGACCGGACAGCGCCCCCTCGTGGACGCCGGCCTGTTGAGCTGCGTCATCCCCATGACCCGGCCGCCCGGCGCCGCGCGGCGCGCCGAGGGCGCCGCGCACTCCAGCGGCACCCGCCGCGAGGCGTTCGGCGCCGTGTTGGCCAGCGCGCCCAGCGGGCCCGCCACCCTGGCGGCCACGCTGGTGCACGAACTCCACCACGCCAAGCTGTCCGCGGTCAGCGACCTCTCCCCGCTGCACATCGCCGGCTCCCCGCGCCGCTACTGGGCCCCCTGGCGACCCGACGCCCGCCCCTTCGACGGCCTGTTGCAGGGGGCGTACGCCCATCTGGCGCTGGCCGACTACTGGCAGCGGGTGGCGCTCGCCCCGGTCGACGCGGAACTGCGCGACCTCGCCTGGGCCGAGCACGCGCGCTGCCGCGAACAGGTGGGGGCGATACTGCCCACCCTGTCGGGCTCGCGCCAACTCACCTCGGCTGGCAGGGTGTTACTGGCGGAGCTGGTCGCGCTGCACACGAGGATGAAGGGCACGCCCCCGCCGGCGAGGTACCTGGCGCGTGCGGCGGCCTACGTGGAAACGGCCCGTCTCACCTGGCGGAGGCAGCACACACGATGAACTGCCCAGGGGTGAAACGCGGGTGTATGTTCCCCACACAGTGGCTGACGGGTCATCGGATGACCCGTGCGCTGTTCACATCGCATGGAGCAACACGAGGGAGACGGTCGGATGGCCGTAGTGCGCAAGTCCCCTGCCGCCGCCGAGCGGCAGCCCGTCACCATCAGCTACGCCGGCTTCAACCGCGCCTGGGCCGCCTGGATCGGTGACCGGCTCGAACGCCACGGCCACCGGGTGGCCTTCCAGCGCTGGGACCCGCCGGTCGAGACGCCGCTCGAGGACGCGCTGCGCGACCTGCTGCTCGCCGAGGGGCGCGTCCTCCTCCTGCTGAGCGACTGGTACTTCCAACTCGGCCCGCGCACCCACGACCAGTGGAACCAGGCGCTGCGCGCCGTCGTCGCGCCCAACACCGACCGGTTCGCGGCCGTCACCGTCACCGACGCCGCCATGCCCACCGCGACCGCGGCCCTCAACGTCACCGAACTCGGCGTCGCCGGTCCCCGCGAGGCCGAGCGCCGGCTCCTGGCCCGCCTCGGCACCCCGTACAGCGCGGCCCCGGCCACCGCCGCCGAGCCCACGGGCCCCCGCTTCCCCCGTGACCAACCGCGCGTCTGGGGCGGCGTGCCGCGCCGCAACATCCGCTTCACCGGCCGCGAGGGCGCGCTGAGCGAGATCTACCACCAGCTCAACGGCGCCGAGGCCAGCGCCGCGGTGGTCACGCTGCTCGGCATGTCCGGCGTCGGCAAGACCCAGACCGCCGCCGAGTACGTGTACCGCTTCGGCTCCGAGTACGACATGGTCTGGTGGGTCCCCGCCGACCAGCGCGGCACGCTGCGCCAGCGGCTGGCCGAACTCGCCCCCGCGCTCGGCCTGAGCGCCGGCCCCGAGTACGGCGAGCGGCTGCGCGCCGTGCACGACGCGCTGCGCCGCGGCACCCCCTACAGCCGCTGGCTGCTCGTCCTCGACGGCGCCGACGACCCGGAGACCGTCGCCGACCTGCTGCCCAGCGGCCCCGGCCACGTGTTGATCACCTCGCAGAACCGGGACTGGGACGAACACAACACCTCGCTGGTCGAGATCCCCGTCTACGACCGCGAGGAGAGCGTGGCCTTCGTCCGCCGCCGCGCGCGGCGCATCTCCGCCCACGAGGCCGACCTGCTCTCCGACGCGCTGGGCGACCTGCCGCTCGCCCTCGACCAGACCGCCGGCTCGCTCAACGACTCGACCATGCCGGTCGAGGAGTACATCGAACTGCTGCGCGACGGCGCCGACATCGAGGTGGGCCTGAAGGTCGCGGCCGACTTCCCCATGACGTACTACACGGCCTTCTCGATACTGCTCAACCGGCTGCGGGAGTCCGTGCCCGAGGCGGTCGACCTGCTGCGGCTGTGTTCCTTCTTCGCCCCGGGCCCGGTCCCGCTCGGGCTGCTGCGCGAGCTGCCGGCGCGCGACCTGCCCGAGCAGTTGCGCGGCCTGATGGACGACCCGCTGCGTTGGACGTCCTCGATCAGCAAGCTCGTGCAGTACTCGGTGGTGCGCACCGAGAACCCCGAGGACGGCACCGACGAGCCCACCGCCGGCACCGAGGTGCTGCACCTGCACCGCATGGTCCACCAGACCGTGCGGGCCGGCATGCCCGAGGAGGACCGCGCCGAGTACTCCCGGGTCGCCCGCCGGGCGCTGGCCAACTCCGACCCGGGCCGTCCCACCGACACCCGGCTGTGGCCCCGGTACGCGGAACTCGTCCCGCACCTGGAGGCGTCCGGCTCCTACGTCAGCACCCACGGCGCCGTGCAGCGCCTGGTCCTCAACTGCCTGCGCTACCTCTTCCTCAGCGGCGAGTACCGCACCGGGCTCCAGATCGCCGAGCGGGTCACCCCGAAGTGGCACGAGCTGCTCGGCCCCACCCACCCGCGCGTCTGGGACCTCGCCTACCACCACGTCAACCTGCTGCGCTCGGTCGGCCGGTACGCCGAGGCCGAGCAGCTCGACCGGGCCGCCGCCGACCACCTGCGCGCCGAGCGCGGCGACCACGACCTCGACCTGCTGCGCGCGGTCACCGGGCTCGCCGCCGACCTGCGCGCGCTCGCCCGCTACGACGAGGCGCTCGACCTCCAGCAGTCGGTGCTGCGCGAGTACACCGAACTCGTCGGCGAACAGGACTCGCGCACGCTGGGCGCGCTGAACAACCTCGCCGTCTCCTACCGCGTCCTCGGCCGGTACACGGAGGCCCTGGAGATGGACCGGCGCGCCCTGGAGGCCCGCCGCGAGCACCTGCGCCCCCGGCACAACTGGACCCTGTTCTCCGAGATCAACTACGCCTGGGACCTGCGCCTGCTCGGCCGCTACGAGGAGGCCATCTCCATCCAGGAGCCGAGCGTCGAGGTGCACCGGGACGTGATGGGGCCCGACAACCCGCAGACGCTGCGCGCCGAACACAACCTGGCGATGTGCCTGTACCGGCAGGGGGACCGCACCCGCGGCATCACCCTGCTCGGCGACATGCTGGAGCGCTGCGAACGGGTGCTGGGCGACACCGACCCGCTCACGCTGATGGCCGCCTCCAGCTACGGCTGCATGCAGCGCGAGCACGGCGACCTGGACCTGGCCCGCGGCCTCGGGGAGCGGGTGCTCGGCCGCTACCGCGAGATGCTCGGCCCCCGTCACCCGTACGCCGTCGGCAGCTCCGTCAACCACGCGCTGGTGCTGCGCGCGGCGGGGGAGCGCCAGCCGTCGGCGATGCTGATCGAGGAGGCGCTGGCCACCATGACCGCCGCGGTCGGCGAGCGGCACCCGTGGACGCTGGGCATCGCGCTCAACGCCACCGCGACCCGCAACCTGATGGGCGACCCGGAGGGCGCCGCCGAGCTGAGCCGCAGGACCAGCCAGCTGGCCGCCGAGGTGCTGGGGCCCCAGCACCCGCTGGCGCTCTCCTGCCAGGTGGCGCTCGCGGCCGACCTGCGCGTGATGCGCGACCGGCAGCAGGCCGAGAAGGTGGAGGAGGCGGCGCTGAGCGCGCTCTCCGACACCCTCGGCTCCCAGCACGTGCACACCATCTCGGCCCGCTCCCGGGCCAGGCCGTTCTGGGACTTCGAGAACCACGCGCACTAGCCGCGCCCGCTCGGCCGACCGGGCCGACCCGTGCCACCCGCCGCCCCGCCCGCCGACCGCCGTGGTCGGTGAGCGGGGCGGCGGCCCGTGCCGCCGTCGCCGTCGCCGTCGCCGGCCCGGCCGGGCGGCCGGTGGCGTACCGCCCGGTCCCGGCCGGTGGTCGGCTGACCAGATCGGTCCGCCGCCAGCCTGGATCGGGCCTGTCGGCGGCCCGTACGCGCTGGCCACCATGGGTGACATGAAACGAGCACTCATCGTCATCGATGTCCAGGAATCCTTCCGCGCCCTCCCCTCGTGGGAGCGGATCGGCAACCCGAGGATCGCCGAGCCGGTCAACCGACTGGTCCGCCTCGCCCGCGCGAACGGCGACCTCGTGGTGTGGGTGCTGCACACCGCGCCCGGCAGCGACACCCCCTTCGACCCCGAATCGGGACACGTCCGGTTCCTCGCGGAGCTGGACGAGCCGGCCCCCGACGAGCCCGTGCTGCGCAAGACGGTGCACAACGCCTTCACCACCACCAACCTCCAGCACCTGCTGACCCGCGCGGGCGTGGGCGAGGTGTGGGTGTGCGGCATCCGCACCGAACAGTGCGTGGAGACCACCACCCGGCTCGCCAGCGACCTGGGGTACGCGGCCGTCCTCGTCACCGACGCCACCACCACCAACCCGCTCGGCGGCCTCACCGTCCAGGAGATCGTCGAGCGCACCGAGGTGGCCCTGCGCGACCGGTTCGCCCGCATCGCGACGGTGGCGGAGCTGGCCGCCGAACAGGGATCATCGACCGGGTGAGCCACGTCGTCTTCGTCCTGCTGCCCCAGGTCCACCTGCTCGATGTCGCCGGCCCGGCCCAGGTCTTCGGCACGGCGGTGAGCTGCGGGCAGCCCTACCGGCTCAGTTACGTGGCCGAGCACGAAGACGTCCCCAGCGCCCAGGGGCTGCCGCTGACCGCCCGGACCCGGTGGCCGACGCTGGGTCCGGGCGACCTCGTCGTCGTCCCCGGCTGGCAGACGAGCACGCTGCGCGCCGGGCCCGGCCCCGGCCCCGCGCTCCTGGAGCGGATACGCGCGCACCACGCCGCCGGCGGCACCGTCGCCAGCGTGTGCGCCGGGGCGGAGGCGCTGGGCCAGGCCGGCCTCCTGGACGGCCGCCGCTGCACCACCCACCACGCGCACCAGGATGAGCTGGCCGCCCGCTACCCGCGCGCCACCGTCGTCCGCGACGTGCTGTTCACCTCCGACGACCGGGTGGTGACCTCGGCGGGCATCGCCAGCGGCATCGACCTGGCGCTGCACCTGCTCTCCGTACGACACGGCCCGGCGCTGGCCGCCCGGGTCGCGCGCGGCATGGTCGTCTACGCCCGCCGCAACGGCCACGAGCCGCAGACCAGCGCCATGCTGCGGCACCGCGCGCACCTGGACGACACCGTCCACCGCGTCCAGGACCTCATCGACGCCCGCTTCACCGAGCCCCTGACCCTCGCCCGGCTGGCCGACCACGCCGGCGTCAGCCAGCGCACCCTGACCCGGCTGTTCGGCCGCGCCACCGGCGGCCTGACCCCGCTGCGCTACCAGCAGACGCTGCGCCTGGAGCGCGCCGCGCACCTGATCAGCCACGGCGCGACGGTGGAGGCCGCCGCGCGGGACGTGGGCTTCGAGGACGCCCGCATGCTCCGCCGGCTGCGCGCCCGCGCCACCTGACGCCCGAGCCACCTGACGCCCGCGCCGCCCCGCCCTGGTGGCCGGCGAGCCCCCTCCCGTTCCCGTGCCCCGCTTCGAACCCCGCCGCGCCCCCGGACCCGGCCCGGACCCACCCTCGGACCCGCCCCCCGGAGCCGCCTCCCGGCACGCGCGAGGGCCCGGCCCCCGTTCGGAAACGGGGGCCGGGCCCTTGCTTCGTACTGCTCCAACGGTCCGCGCGACCGGCTCACGCTCTCGGCGGGCGCCGGCCGCACGTCGCCGCTAGAGGTCGAACACCTCGTTGACCAGCGCCTGCTGCTCGGCCTGGTGCCGCTTGTTGGAGCCGACGGCCGGGGACGAGGAGTGCGGCCGGGAGACCCGGCGCAGTCGCTCGGCCGGCGGCAGGTCGGCGCCCACGCCCAGGTCCAGGTGGTCGATCAGGTTCAGCGCGATGAACGGCCAGGCGCCCTGGTTGCCGGGCTCCTCCTGCGCCCAGACGTACTGCTGCACGCCCGGGTACTTGGCCATCTCGGCCTGGAGCTCCTTGCCGGGCAGCGGGTACAGCCGCTCGATACGGACCAGCGCCGTGTCGTTCGCGCCCCGCTTGTCCCGCTCGGCGGCCAGGTCGTAGTAGACCTTGCCGGAGCAGAAGACGACCTTGCGCACGTTCGCCGCGTTGGCCTCGGCCACCGGGTCGCCGATCACCGGGCGGAAGCCGCCGGTGGTGAACTCCTCCGTCCTGGAGGCCGCCGCCTTCAGCCGCAGCAGCATCTTCGGCGTGAAGATGATCAGCGGCTTGTGGTGCGGATTGTGCACCTGCCAGCGCAGCAGGTGGAAGTAGTTCGACGGCAGCGTCGGCATGGCGACGGTCATGTTGTTCTGCGCGCACAGTTGCAGGAAGCGCTCGGGGCGGGCCGAGGAGTGGTCCGGGCCCTGGCCCTCGTAGCCGTGCGGCAGCAGCAGCGTGACGCCGGAGGTCTGGCCCCACTTCTGCTCGGAGGAGGAGATGAACTCGTCCACGACGGTCTGCGCGCCGTTGACGAAGTCACCGAACTGCGCCTCCCACATGACCAGCGACTCCGGCCGGGCCAGCGAGTAGCCGTACTCGAAGCCCATCGCCGCGTACTCGCTCAGCAGCGAGTCGTAGACGTTGTACCGGGCCTGGTCCTCCGAGAGGTAGAGCAGCGGGGTGTAGTCCTCGCCGGTCTCCCGGTCCACCAGCACCGCGTGCCGCTGGCCGAACGTGCCGCGCCGCGAGTCCTGGCCGGCCAGCCGCACCGGCGTGCCCTCCATCAGCAGCGAGCCGATGGCCAGGGTCTCGCCCATGCCCCAGTCGATCGTGTCGTCCTCGATCATCGCCATCCGGCGCTGGAGCTGCGGCAGCAGCCGCGGGTGGACCGTGACCCGGTCGGGCACGTTGACCTGCGACTCGGCGATGCGCTTGATGACCTCCCGGGAGACCGCGGTCTCCACGTGCACCGGAAACTCGGCCTGCGGCTGCGGCACCTCCGCCGGGGCGGGGGCCGACGTGGCGTCCCGGACCTCGGTGAAGACCTTCTCCAGTTGGCCCTGGAAGTCCTGCAGCGCCTGCTCGGCCTCCTCCAGCGTGATGTCGCCCCGGCCGATCAGCGACTCGGTGTAGAGCTTGCGCACCGAGCGCTTCTTGTCGATCAGGTCGTACATCAGCGGCTGGGTGAAACCGGGGTTGTCGGTCTCGTTGTGGCCGCGGCGGCGGTAGCAGATGAGGTCGATGACCACGTCCTTGTTGAACGCCTGGCGGAACTCGAAGGCCAGCCGCGCGACGCGGACCACGGCCTCCGGGTCGTCGCCGTTCACGTGGAAGATCGGCGCCTCGATCATGCGGGCCACGTCGGTGGCGTACATCGAGGAGCGGGACGCGGCCGGGGCGGCGGTGAAGCCGACCTGGTTGTTGATGACGATGTGCACGGTGCCGCCGGTGCGGTAGCCGCGCAGCTGCGACATGTTCAGCGTCTCCGCGACGACGCCCTGGCCCGCGAAGGCCGCGTCGCCGTGCAGCGCCACCGGCAGCACGGTGAAGTCCGTGCCGCCCTTGCCGATGATGTCCTGCTTGGCGCGCGCCACACCCTCGACGACCGGGTCCACCGCCTCCAGGTGGGAGGGGTTGGCCGTCAGCGAGACCTGGATCTGCTCGCCGTCCAGGCCCGTGAAGGTGCCCTCGGCGCCCAGGTGGTACTTCACGTCGCCGGAGCCGTGCATCGACTTCGGGTCGAGGTTGCCCTCGAACTCCCGGAAGATCTGCGCGTACGACTTGCCGACGATGTTGGCCAGCACGTTCAGCCGGCCGCGGTGGGCCATGCCGATGACGACCTCGTCCAGGCGCGACTCGGCGGCCGAGTCGATCACGGCGTCGAGCAGCGGGATGACCGACTCGCCGCCCTCCAGCGAGAACCGCTTCTGGCCGACGTACTTGGTCTGCAGGAACGTCTCGAACGCCTCGGCCGCGTTCAGCCGGCGCAGGATGCGCAGCTGCTCCTCGCGCTCCGGCTTGGAGTGCGGGCGCTCCACCCGGTCCTGGATCCACTTGCGCTGCTTCGGGTCCTGGATGTGCATGAACTCGATGCCGGTGGTGCGGCAGTACGAGTCACGCAGCACGCCGAGGATGTCGCGCAGCTTCATCATCGACTTGCCGGAGAAGCCGCCGACCGCGAACTCGCGCTCCAGGTCCCACAGCGTGAGCCCGTGCTCGGTGATGTCCAGGTCGGGGTGCTTGCGCTGGCGGTACTCCAGCGGGTCGGTGTCGGCCATGACGTGGCCGCGGACCCGGTAGGAGTGGATCAACTCGAAGACGCGGGCGGCCTTGGTGACATCGTCGTCGTGCGAGGCGTCGATGTCCCGCAGCCAACGGATCGGCTCGTACGGGATGCGCAGCGACTTGAAGATGTCGTCGAAGAACTCGTTCTCGCCCAGCAGCAACTGGTTCATCACGCGCAGGAACTCGCCGGAGGCGGCGCCCTGGATCACGCGGTGGTCGTAGGTGCTGGTCAGCGTCATGACCTTGGCGACACCGAGGCGGTTCAGGGTGTCCTGCGAGGTGCCCTGGAACTCCGCCGGGTAGTCCATCGCGCCGACGCCGATGATCAGGCCCTGGCCGGGCATCAGCCGCGGCACCGAGTGCACGGTGCCGATGCCGCCCGGGTTGGTCAGCGACGCGGTGACTCCGGTGAAGTCCTCCATCGTCAGCTTGTTGTCCCGGGCCCGGCGGACGATGTCCTCGTACGCCTGCCAGAACTCGAAGAAGTTGAGCGTCTCGGCCTTCTTGATCGCCGCGACGACGAGCTGCCGGTCACCGTTGGGCTTGACCAGGTCGATGGCCAGGCCGAGGTTGATGTGCTCCGGCTTGACCAGGGTCGGCTTGCCGTCCTTCTCCGTGAAGGAGTAGTTCATCGACGGCATGGCCTTCAGCGCCTGCACCATGGCGTAGCCGATCAGGTGCGTGAAGGACACCTTGCCGCCGCGGGCGCGCTTGAGGTGGTTGTTGATGACGATGCGGTTGTCGAACAGCAGCTTCACCGGCACCGCGCGCACGGACGTGGCCGTGGGCAGCTCAAGGGAGGCGTTCATGTTCTTCGCGACCGCGGCCGACGGGCCGCGCAGCGTCACCAGCTCCGGCCCGGCGCTCGGCGTCTCCTGCTTCGCGGCGGCCTTGGGGGCCGGCCGGTCGGCGGGGGTGGCCTTGGCGGGCGCGGCCTTGGCGGCCGGCGCCTCCTTGGCGGGCGCCGGTTGCGCGGGCGCGGGTGGCGCGGTGGCCGGCGCCGGGGCGCTGGCCGCGGGCGGCGCGGCGGCCTTGGGGGCGCTCGCGGGCGCCTGCGGCGCGGCCGGGGCGGAAGCGTTCGATGCGGCCCCGGTTCCCGGGCCCGGCGGAGCTGCTACTCCCCCCGCCGCTGCCGGGGCCGACGCCCCGTCCTTGCCCGGCTTGTAGTCGGCGAAGAAGTCCCACCAGGCTCGGTCTACCGAGTTCGGGTCCTGGAGGTACTGCTGGTAGATCTCGTCGACGAGCCACTCATTGGGTCCGAACTCGGCGGGCGGGGTCTTCCCCTGCCCGTCGGGGTCGGTCGAGATGCTCGAAGTGTTGGGGGACTGTGGCGACACGGCGGCAACCGCCCTCTTCCGCTTCCTAAGGTGGTGGACAGCGGAAATAAAGGCTACGCCTGTTGGGACGTTTGGTGCAGGCCGCACGGGCTATGCGTCGCGTACATCACATTGATCGACGGGTTTCGAGGCATGACTTGGCGGGAAACACACGGGGTTCCCCGCAGGACACCCGTACCAGGCAAGGGCGCGCCGCGCCCGCACTCGGTCGAATGCGTGCTTCCGTCACCGACCATACGTCAACGTGCCTCCCGCACGTTGCCCGGAAGAGTGACCTGGATACGGCACCCCCGGGGGGATTCGGCCACTCCGATCCGACCTCCGTGGAGATCCACGGCCCAGCGCGCGATGGCGAGGCCGAGCCCGGTGCCGCCGTCGCTGCCGGGACCCTTGTGCTCGGGCCCGCCCCGGTTGAAACGCTCGAAGACGCGGTGCCGCTCGGCCTCGGGAATCCCGGGCCCCTCGTCCAGCACCTCCAGCACCAGGCTCTGCGGCATCTCGTCGCCGCGCGCCCGCACCGTGACCCGGCCGCGCCGCGGGCTGTGCTTGATCGCGTTGTCGATCAGGTTGGCCACCACCTGGTGCAGCCGCTCCGTGTCCGCCGTCGCGGTGAGGTCGAGGGGCGAGACGTCCAGGTGCAGGTGCACGTCCCCGCGCGCGTGCACCCCGGACGAACCGGCCGTCGCGGCGCGCGCCCCGCTGGCCATGCTGGCCTCCTTGAGGATGCCCGCCAGATACGGCCACACCTCGAAGGAGCGCGCGTGCAGCGGCACCACGCCGTTGTCGAGGCGCGACAGGTCGAGCAACTGCTCCACGAGCCGGCCCAGCCGCTCCGTCTGCTTGAGCGCCGTACGCATCGTCTCCGGATCGGCCTCCGAAACCCCGTCCACCACGTTCTCCAGCACCGCGCGCAACGCCGCGATCGGCGTGCGCAACTCGTGCGAGACGTTGGCGACCAGTTCCTTACGGTGCCTGTCGACGGCCTCCAGGTCGGCGGCCATGCGGTTGAACGACGCCGCGAGGGCGCCGAACTCGTCCCGCCGGCCGGCCGCCCGCACCCGCCGCGTGTAGTTACCGTGCGCCATCGCCTGGGTGACCTCGGTCATCTCGTCCAGCGGCGCGGTCAGGCCGTGCGCCACGAACTGGGTGACCAGGAGCGAGGCGATGATCGAGAAGATCGTGATGATCCGCAGCTCGGTCTCCGACCGCACCGCCACGAACACCAGCAGCGTCGTGATGATCACGGAGACGATCACCAACGCACCCAGCGCGGCCTTCACCGAACGGTACGGATCGAGCGGACGCAGCGCCTCCCACAACCAGCTCACCGCCGCCGCGACCCGCTTGCGGGCACGCGGGAACCGCCACCCCCGCCCCGCACGCTCCACCGACTCCGTCACCCACCGCCCCCGCACCGGCATCCGCCACCCTCGCTCGTCCACGCGCCGCTCCCGCCGTCCCGTACGTCGTTCCCTACGCCACTCCTGCCACTCCCCCCACCGCGGCCGCTCCCGTGTCGATCTCCTCTCGCCCTCGCCGACGCCCGCCCGGCCCTCTTCCGGGGGCCTCACGGGTGCCTCAGGCGACGTGCGGGGGTGGTGACTCTGGTGGGGGAGGGGTCCCGCATCGGGTCGGTGTCTCTCGTGAGGGTGGTGTCCCTGGTGGGGGCGGTGCGTCTCGTGGAGGTGGTGCCTCTCGCGGGGGCGGCATCTCTCGCGGGGGCTGGGGAGGGGTAAGGGGATTCAGGGGAAGGGGTCGGTGCTGCGGAGGCAGATGGCGCCTTGGGGGTCGCGGGTGGCGAGGGCGTTGTGGCCTCCGGAGGTATGGGGCGCGCCGTGCGTGCTGGGGTACGGGCGTGGTCGGTGGTCGCGGGCATGGGAGTGGTGGCCGACACCGGGCTCGCCAGGGGAGCCGAATACGCGGGGCTCGCCGGGTGAGCCGAGTACGTGGGGCTCGCCAGGTGAACCGAGCGGGCCGGGAGCACCGGGTGTGCTGTGCGGCGCGGTGCCGACACCGCGCGAGCGGGGCTGGCCGTGGGGGCCGCGCCCTGCTGCCTGAGTCCCGCGCTCGCCGGGTCCGCCGCGGGCGCGATGTACGTGGTGTACGCGGCGTCCGCCATGGGCCCCGGGCTCGTCGCACCTGTCGCGCACGTCGCACCTGCCGCGCGCGTCACGCCTGCCCCGTTCGACGGACGCGGCGCGCCCCGCTGCTCGGGCGCACCCTTCGCGCGTGCCGCGCGTGTCGCGGGCCGAGAACCTGTTGCCGTCATCGCGCGCACCCGTACCCCCGACCGGCGGGGCGCGCCCGACCTGCGGCACGAGCGCCGCGCGAGAGCTGACGGCTGGCTGGCGGACCTCGATGCCGGCGGCGAGCCCGGGACGTCCCCAGCACTCGCAGACGAACAGCCACCGGTCGCGCCCTGTCGCGCGCACTCCGCGCCGGCCCCCAGCGCCGCCCTCACCCGGCCCCACTCGGCGCTGGCCTCGCGGGCGGCGACAAGCGGACCTGCCGCCAATACTGGGCAGCCCTCGGAACCGAACACGTCACCAGCCGTGCCGCCCCAGCCCCCGATACGTGCCGCCACACCGGCGGTTATGACCGCCCGGTCAGATCGAGCAGCGAGGCGAACGACACACGCACCCGGGGCGATGTCCGCCGAACCACGCCAGGCCAACCGCGCGGCGGAACGCCCCACACACGGAGCCCCGGCGGCGAACCCGGCCCGCCACGCGCCGCCGCCCGTGCCCCAGGCGGCGTACTCGCCCACCCCTCCGCGCCTACCGCCAGCGGCGACAAAGGTCGGCGAGACGCTGGCGGGCGAGGCGCTAGCTGGCGAGATGCTGGCTGGCGAGGCTGCGGCGTCGGGCCTCGCCGCAGCGCCCGCGGCGAGGCTGGCCAAAGCGACCGTTTGCCGGACCGATCCGGTCGGAACAGTTCGGCCCTTCGTGGCGCTCCCCGAACCGGTGCATGGATGGGCGGCCGCGCGGATGACATTCATGTGGTGCCTGATCCCGTTCGCTGGTCAGCCCGCATGGTGCGGGGGAGTGCGCATGGTCATCGGCACGGGCACGGCCAACCCCGTGGCCGGCCCAACCAGTCGTCCAGCCGGAGGCGATCGACCGGCCAGAGCCGAACCCCTGGCCAAAGACATCCGCCCGTACGGACACCGCAGCGACGACCGCCCCGATGCCGTAGGCCCCCGCGCCCCGGACGACCGACCCGGCAGAGAGAGCCGGCCCGACTGGAACGGCCGGTCCGACAGGGGCAACCGCACCGCCCAGAACTGCCGGCCCGACGACGCTGACCGGCCTGACGGAGCCGACCGACCGGACAGCGCCAACCGGCCTGGTACGGATGGCTGACCATGGCCGGATACGGGCGGCCTGCCGGGCAAGGGCGAGGGGCCGTGCGGGATCGGTCGGCCGCGACCCAGCAGGGGTGCCCGAATCGATGACGGTGCCCCCGCGCGCGGACGGTGTCAGGCGCGCGGCGCGGGCGGCCGGGCCCACCAAGCCGACCCGGC
Source organism: Streptomyces buecherae (assembly GCF_014295035.1). Lineage (GTDB taxonomy): Bacteria > Actinomycetota > Actinomycetes > Streptomycetales > Streptomycetaceae > Streptomyces > Streptomyces youssoufiensis. The sequence goes on along the minus strand of NZ_CP060404.1, from coordinate 2,718,414 downwards.
GCTCACCACTCATGCGGCCGGCGTCTCCAGGGCGTACCCGACGCCGTGCACCGTACGGATACGCTCCGCGCCGATCTTGCGCCGCAACGCCTTGATGTGGCTGTCCACCGTGCGAGTGCCCGACGCATCGGCCCAGTCCCACACCTCGGCCAACAACTGCTCTCGTGAGAGGACCGCGCGGGGGGTGTTCGCCAGGCAGACCAACAGGTCGAACTCCGTCGGCGTGAGGTGCACGTCCGAACCCCGCACCCGCACCCGCCGCTGCGCGTGATCGATCTCCAACTCGCCGAGCCGCAGGATGCCCGTACGGGGCGTGTGCGCGGCGAGCGCCGCCCGTTCCACCCGACGCAGCAGCACGTGAACCCGCGCCGCCAGTTCGCGCATCGAGAACGGCTTCGTCATGTAGTCGTCGGCACCGACCCCGAGCCCCACCAGCATGTCGGTCTCGTCGTCGCGCGCGGTCAGCATGAGCACCGGCACCGGTCGCTGTGCCTGGACCCGACGACACACCTCCAGTCCGTCGAACCCCGGCAGCATCACATCGAGCACCAGCAGATCGGGCTGCCACGCCTCGGCCGTGTCCACGGCGGCCGGCCCGTCCCCGGCCGTACGCACCTGAAATCCCTCGGCTCGCAGCCGAGCCGCTATGGCGTCGACGATCGTGGGATCGTCCTCTACGACGAGCACCCGGCGCTGCGCCCCATTGGCCCCGTTGGCGGCTGCCGCTGTGCCGCCCAGGCCGTTGTGTGTCTGCTCCATCTGCCCGCCCCTGCGTTGTCCCTTGCCTGGCGCGCCGGGGTTGGTCATCCCTGGCTACCCAGGCAGCATTCGCTGGCAAGCAGCGTAAACGCAGTGTGCTTGGCTCGGCTACGCACCGCGAATCGCGAGGTGAACCACGTCGGGGACGCCTCGGGCAACCGTGATCTCTTCCGTCCGTACAGACGTGAAACCGGCATTCCGCAACGCCTCCTCGAACGCTGTCGACGGCTGCGCGGACCAGATCGCGAGCACTCCGCCGGGGTTGAGTCGCTCCCGGCAGGCCGCGAGCCCCGCGGGAGAGTACAGACCACCGTTGTCCTCGGTCACCGTCCAGTCCGGGCCATTGTCGATATCCAGACACAGCGCGTCGTACCTTTGCCCTGCGTTGCTCCGCCCTGCGTCGCTCTGCCTTGCGTCGCAGGTGCGGGAATCGCTCACCGCTATCGCCTCCCCGGCGCCCGTGGGTGCGGGGGGTTCCTCACTCCGCGAGGCAAAACCGTGCTCGTCGGTGTCGGGCTGACTGCTCGGTGCGGCGACGCGGTCGGCATCGTCGTGGGACGGTCCGCGCAGGTAGGCCACCAGGTCCGTGTGCAGGATCTCGGTCCGCGGGTCGGCAAGAGCGGGGCCGGTGAGTTCGGCGAGCGGCCCGCGCAGGTGCCAGTCGATAACCGCCTGCTCCCGCTCGGCGACGACGATGCGCCCCCACCGCGGCTCCGCCACCGCCTCGACCAGTGAGAACCCGACCCCCAGCCCACCGATCAGCACCGCGGGCCGAAAATCCACGCCCTGAGAGCTTCGCCGCACGGGCGAGGCACCCACCCCGCGACCGCCGTCCAGGCCACTGTCGAAACCACCGTCTCCCGTGGGCCGCCTCCCGGAAGAGGGCCGGCTGACATCTTCGGTGCCGCTCGTACCAGGTGCCGCCGAACCGTCGACCGAGTCGCCGCCCAACGCCCCGCTGTGTATCGGACACCGCGCCTCCGCCCCCCGCACAGACGCCAACTCATCGCTCACGGCCGGCACGGACGACGTGGTGGCCAGCGACGGCGCGCCGGTCGCGGTCGAGACGGCACTGACCTCGTCAACAGAATCCGAGGCAGGGTCAGAGCCGGAACCCGATTCCACCCCCTCCGTGAGGGCGTTCAGCGCGGCACGCATCAGCAACCGCTCGGACCGACCATCGGAGGTGTCCATCAGAAAGCAGCCGTTGGCGATGATCTCCCACACGGCTCCCGCGCCCTGCCCGCGCCGCCGCAGCACGACCTCCCCGTACGGGCCCTCGCGCCGCTCGACGGTCACCGGCCGGTCATCGGTGTCATACGGCACAGACTCGTACGCCACAGATTCGTACGGCGCGGACTCGAACGGCGCGGCGGACATGGCGCTGACCTCCGAAGGTGTTGCGGCACAAGGCAGACGGGCGGAACCGGGCCATTTTCGCCACAGCCGGGTGAGGCGGTCCAACGCGATAGAAATGCGTCGCCGGACCAACGCGGCGCGTGCCCGTAAGCCCACCACCCAGCGGGCGATGAAAATGAGCCCCGCCGGGCTGTCTACAGTGGTGATCATCACACTCCTTTCCTGGGGCATGTGGCTCCCGTATCGCAGAGGGTGGAGCCTTGCGGCGCGTGGCCGCACCATCCGTGAGAGAGGCTTCAAGGGCGGTGACCTGGTCGAAGACACCCGCTGAGCCGGCCGGCGACGCACCGCGCGGCACCGCTTGGCTCCCTACCGCCTGGCCCCGCCTCACCCGGTCCCGTTCAGCCTGGCCTCGCCTCACCCGGTCTCGCTCAGCCTGGCCCCACTCCGTCAGTCCCCGCACCGCCTGGGGTCGGGCTGTCGCTTCTCCGAACCCCACGCCCGATCACCCCCTTCTCCCGTACGGCGAAACCTGCGACGAGCCCCGGTCGGACCGCCCCGCGCGCCACACCCCCACACCCGCTACCGCCACCCCAGCCCGCGACACACCCGCGCCCCACGCGCTGACGTCCGACGCGTCCGCATCCCACCCGCCCCCGTCTGACGCACCCACGTCCCACGTGCTTACGTCCCACGCGGCCACCCCTCGCGTGCGCGCCCCCCACGCGCACGCCCTCGGCGTGCCCGGCCCGGCCTCCTCGTCCGAACCGCTCGACCCGGCGCCCGTGGTCACCGGCTCGGAGGGCCCGGCCGGCTCATCCGACTCGCCTTTCCCTGCCCGGCCCACGCCGCCACCCCCTGCGGCGTGGACCGCTGCGACCGCCAGACCCGAGACCTCGCGCTTCCTCGCCCCCCGACCCCAGGCCGACGCCGCCCGGCCCGCGATCGAGCGGCCCACCACTCGCCCTGTGGCCATGAGGCCCACTCACCGCGAGCCCGCCTCATCCCTCGTCGCCTCACCCCTCGTCGCCGTGGAGCCCACGGCCTCGTGCCTCGCCGCGTCGGATGCGATCGCCCCTCACGCCGCGCCGTTCGAGAACGTGAGCGCCACGCCGCAGGTGGCGCCGGTGCCGACGGCGAACACACCCCGCCTCCCTACGGCCTCGCGCCGCACCGTGCCTGACGCGGAACGGAACGGGCCATGCTCTGATCCGGAGTCGGCGACGCGGCCCGGACGTCGGCGGACGACCCTGGGCATGAGTGGTCCCGGATTTTCGCCTGGCGTGGCAGGCGAGGGTGGGGCGCGCGGCTGGCACCCGCCCTGCCGACGCCCGCCCGTACGCCCTTCACGTTCTGCTACGCCGTCGTACTGCTGGCCACGGGCCTGTTCATCCTGTGGGGCGATCCGGGAGCGGTGCACGGTGCGCTGGAGGGCTCCAGCTCCGATGCCTCGAACCTGGCGCATCGACCGCTGTTCGCGCTGGTCACCAGTGGTATCTGGGTAGCGGGCGGACTCACGTCACCGTCCATCGCACTCTTCCCTTTCGTGTTGGGCGCGCTGGAGCGCCGGGTGGGCGCTTGGTGCACGGCCGCGGTGTTCGCGCTCGGGCATGTGCTGGCCACGCTGTTCACGGAGTTGCCGGTCGCCGCGGCCGTGGCTTCCGGTCACCTACCGCCCAGCTCTCTTGACCGGCTCGACTACGGGATCAGTTATGGGCTGTTGGCGAGTCTGGCGGCGCTGGCTGGCCTCCTCGTGCGAAAGGTTCGGTGGGCGGTTCTGGTGAGCCTCGGGGCGGTGCTCGCGTTGGATCTGATCGAGCTCGCTGACCCCCTCACGAACTGGGGCCACGTGCTCGCCGTGCTTATCGGGCTGGCCTGCTGGTCGCCGCTGCGCAGTCGATCGACGCGACACCCAGAGCAGCGCTGACGCAGGTGGGGCGACGGTGACGCGGCCAGAACAGTGGTGATGCTGAGGTAGCGCTGACGGCCGACCGGTGGCTGATGAGGCAGGCGGGTGGAGCCGCGGCCGGCGCACGGCTCCACCGGCGGGAGCGCTACTCCTGAACGGCTTGGGCTGCGGGCTCGGGGAGTGAGAAGAGGGAGAGGAAGCGCTCGACCGCGGTCAGGTCACCTTTTATGGCCAGGTCGCTCGTATGCGTCGCCTCCGTCATGTCACGCCCCCCGTATATGACGGAGGCCAGCGCGTCAGGGGGCCCCTCTATCGTCGCGTCGGGTGCCGACGTCGTACCTCTGTCGATCTCGAACACGCCGTCCGCGACCCTGGCGTGGAAGCTGTGCTGGCCCAAGTGCAGTTCGTACACCGCTTGGACACCGCTGGCCGCTTCGGGGTCGAAGTTCGTCCTGAGAGAGAGGACGAACGAGGTCGGGCTGATGCTCGCGTCGCGTTGATGAGCGGGAGAGCGGGCGCCCCAGCGGCCGAGGGCGCGAATGATCGGCTCCAACTCAAGGCCCCACTCGGTGAGCTCGTACACCCGGGCGTTGGCCGGTGGCGGGAGCGTGCGGCGGTACACGACGCCCGCCTCCTCCAACTCGTCGAGCCGGTGCGAGAGGACGTTGGTGCTGATGCCGGGCAGGTCGGCGCGCAGGTCGCCGTATCGCTTGGGTCCCAGGAGGAGTTCGCGCACCACCAGGAGGGCCCAGCGCTCTCCAACGAGATCGAGGGCATGCGCCGTGCCGCATGCGTCGTGGTAACTCCGCTTCGTCGCCATGACGTCATCCTACGCGAGCAACTCCTGAAAAGAAAGTGCCCACTTGTTTTTTAGGAGTAAGGCTTGCTATGTTGTCTTCACAGCCCCTGGAGAAGGTGTGGGGGTGTCGACGTGCGACGCGGCGCCTGGCCGGCGTGGTCAGGGTCGTCATCGATCAGAGGAGTCACCGCGATGCGTATGGCCTTCATCAACCTGCCGGTCAGTGACGTCAAGCGATCCGTGGAGTTCTTCGGGCAGTTGGGCTTCGAGTTCAACGCCGAGTTCTCTGACGAGAAGACGTCCTGCATGATCGTCGAGCAGAACATCTTCGTCATGCTCCTCGAAGAGGACCGCTTCAAGGACTTCATCAACGGCGACATCGCCGACGCCAAGAGGACCACCGAGGTCATCACCTGTCTGTCCGCGGAGTCCAAGGAGGAAGTGGACGACACGGTCGCTCGGGCCATAGCGGCTGGCGGCAAGCCGTGGAAGCCGGCGCTCCAGGAGGGGCCGATGTACGGGGGCAGCTTCCAGGACCTGGACGGCCATGTCTGGGAGCTGATGTACGCCGCGCAGGCGTGACCCTCCGAGCGAGCCCGCATGGGTAACGGCGCGGTGCGAGTGCGCGAGCCCGGTTGGTATGGCTGGCGTGCGACTGGTGCGTGTCAACCGGATCCGCGAAAGCCCGACTGCCGTTGTCTGGCGCCGGCGCGCTACGGGGGTGCGGGCCGAAGCGGCAGGGACGCGCTGCGAGCGACAGCCGGTATTCCTGCCGGGCAGGGGCGCTCAGGCCGCCAAGCGCCGTGCCTTCGGACCCGTCATCGCCCTGCCCACGGGCGTGTTGAGAGCGGACGCCGCGAGCGTCAGGAGTGGGGTGGGGCGGGGCGTACGAGGCCGTTCTGGTAGGCGATGACGACGAGTTGAGCGCGGTCACGCGCGCCGAGTTTGGTCATGGCGCGTTGGATGTGGGTGCGGACGGTCAGCACGCTCAAGAAGAGTTCCTGGGCGATCTGGTCATTGGATTTGCCGTGGGCCGCCAGGACGGTGACTTCCTGTTCACGGGGGGTGAGGTCGGCGAGACGTTCGGCCGAGGCGAGGGGAGGGCCGGAGGTGGGAAGGGTGAGGAAGCGGGTGATCAGGGCCTGGGTGGCTCCTGGCGACAGGAGGGCTTCGCCGGCGGCGACGGTGCGGATGCCGTTCAGTAGCGCGTCCGTGGTGACGTACTTGCCGAGGAAGCCGCTGGCGCCGACGCGCAGCGCCTGGGCGACGTACTCCTCGGTCTCGAACATGGTCAGGATCAGGACGCGGGTGCTGGCGAGGTCTGCGTCCTCGCAGATGGTGGCGGTGGCGGCGAGGCCGTCGGCGCCGGGCATACGGATATCCATGAGGACGATGTCGGGACGGTGCGAGCGGGCGAGCTCCACCGCTTGATGACCGTCGGCGGCCTCGCCGACGACCTCCATGTCGTCGCAGGAGTCGATCAGGAGCCGGAAGGTGCCGCGCAGCAGGGCCTGGTCGTCAGCGAGCAGCACGCGGATGGTCAACGGGTTTCCTCGTGTCGTGGTCCGGCTGGGGCGTCCGGCGAAGGGTCCGCCGGGGCTTTCGCCAGGGTGCGGGGCTGGAAGGGGAGCGTGGCGGCGACTTCGAAGCCGCCTTCGAGGCGGGGGCCGGCGCGCAGGTCGCCGCCGACGGAGTGGGCGCGTTCGCGCATGCCCATCAGCCCGTACCCGCCGCCGGGCACTGGTGGGCCGGCCCCGTCGCTGGCTGTGCCGTCGTTGGTGACGGTGATGAGTAGGCGTGCGTCCTCGTAGCGGAGCCGCACCCGGGCCGCGTGGTCGGACGCGTGTTTCGTGGCGTTGGTCAGGGCTTCCTGGATGATCCGGTAGGCGGTCAGGTCCACACCCGGGGACAGGGGTTGAGCCTCCCCCTCAGTGCTGACCGCGACCGACAGGCCGGCCGATTCGCAGCCGGCGACCAGAGCGGGGAGGCGGTCCAGGCCCGGGGTGGGCTCCAGCGGATCGGTGTCCGGGTCGGCGGTCTGACGTAGGACGCCCACCGTGGCGCGTAGTTCCAGGAGAGCGGAGGAGGTGGTTTCGACCAGGTCGGTCAGGATGCCCCGGGTCTGTTCCGGGTGGGTGTCGGCGAGGTGGGCGGCGGTGCCGGCCTGGGCGTGGGCGACGGCCATGTGGTGGGCGACGGCGTCGTGAAGTTCGCGGGCGATGCGCATGCGTTCCTCGGTGACGCGGAGTCGAGCCTCCTCTTCGCGGGTGCGTTCGGCGTGGGTGGCGCGGGCCTTGACGGACTCGAGGTAGGCGCGACGGAAGCGGCTGCTGCCGCCCAGGGACACCGGCAGCAGCAACCACAGCACCGTACCCACGGTCCGGAGGATGAAGTCATCACCCAGCGGGGCGGCGGCGAGCGAGGTGGCGACCAGCACGGCCATGGTCGCCGAGCCGTAGAGGGCGGTGGTACGCGAATCGGTGAGCGCGGCGAGCCAGTACAGAGCGGTCATGACGGGGGCCAGCAGCAAGGGACTTGGCAGGTAGCCCAGGGCCGTCAGCACGGCCGCCGCCGTGGCGGTGATCGCGAGGGTGGCGCGCGGGCGGCTGCGGCAGGCCAGGACGGCCGCACTGGAGATGACGAGGATCCAGGCGGGCCACAGGGCGTTTGGAGGTGAGGACTCGGAGGTGCTGATCCGGGCCCCGAAGAGGGTGCACACGCACAACGCCACCGCCGTCACCACGTCGGCGGCCCGGGCGTGGCGTTCCGCGTACCGTTCGAGGAGGTTGATCATCGTGGTCTCCGTAAGGGACGTGCCGTGGTCCATGGTCGCTGATGACGACGACGGGCGTGCGGACCGCCCGAGGCAGCTCGCTCGGGCGGTCTCGCGGGCGGAGTTGGTCACACGCGTGCTTCGACCGACCCGTCCGGGTATGGGCCCGGGCTGTCGGACCGCGCGTGGCCGAGCCCCTCGCCCTCCACGTCGACGCGGGGCAGCAGGCGTCCCAGCCACGTCGGCAGCCACCAGGCTCGGTCGCCGAGCAGGGCCAGGACGGCGGGCACGATCGCCATGCGGACCACGAAGGCGTCGAAGAGCACCGCGGCGGCCAGGCTGAACCCGAGCATCTTGATCAGTGACCCGTCCTCCCCGATGAACCCCGAGAAGACCGCGACCATGATCAGCGCGGCGGCCGTCACCACCCGGGCGCTGTGCTGGAACCCGGACACGACCGCCTGACCGGCGGTCTCCCCACGGGTGTACGCCTCCCGCACACGCGAGACCAGGAAGACCTCGTAGTCCATGGCCAGCCCGAAGACGATACCCATCATGAAGATCGGCATCAGGCTCATGATCGGTCCGGTCTGCTCCACTCCGAAGAGGTCCGCGGCATGACCCTCCTGAAAGACCAGTACCAGCACGCCCAGCGCTGCCAGCACCGAGAGGACGAAGCCCAGGGCCGCCTTGACCGGTACCAGCACGGATCGGAAGATCACCAGCAGCAGGACCACCGCCAGACCGCCCACCACGACCAGGTACGGCACCAGCGCGGACTGCACCTTGGCCGCGATGTCGATGTTCAGCGCGGTCGTGCCGGTGACCTCGAACGTCGCCGACGCCTGCTCCTCCACCGCTGGCCGGTCGTGGCGGATCGTCTCCACCAGGTCCTTGGTCTTCTCGTCCGTGGGGCTGGTCGACGGCGTGGCCCGGAAGACGGCGGTGTCGTCGACCTCGTTGAAGCCGGCCTGCGAGACCGACACGATGCCGTCCGTATCGCTGATCCGGTCGCTGATGGTGCGCACCGCGGCCCGCGGGTCGGCCGCATCCCTCGCGTCCACGACGATGGTGAGCGGGCCGTTGAAGCCCGGACCGAAGCCCTCGGCGAGCGCGTCGTAGGCCCGCCGTTCGGTGGTGGCCGGGGACTTGGCCTCGTCACCCGGCATGCCCAGTCGCAGCGACGTCATCGGCACGGCCAGCGCGCCCAGGCCCACCACGCCGAGGACCAGTACCGCTACCGGGCGACGCAGTACGAAACGGGCCCAGCGCGCGCCCAGGTTGCCGCGCCCGCCCGCGCCACGGTCACGGTCACGGTCACGGGGGATGGCGGTGCCGGCCTTGCGTACCCTGCGCGACAGCACCGCGTTCGGCCAGAAGCCGAGCAGCGCGGGAACGACCGTCAGGGCCACCAGCACGGCGACCGTGACCGCCCCCGCGGCGGCCAGGCCCATCTTCGTGAGCGTGGGAATGCCGACGACCGTCAGGCCCGCCAGCGCGATCACCACGGTGACCCCGGCGAACACGACCGCCGATCCGGCGGTGCCCACCGCCACCCCGGCCGCCTCCTGCGGCGCCAGGCCGCGCCCGCGCTCCTCCCGGTAGCGGGACACCACGAACAGGGCGTAGTCGATGCCCACCGCCAGGCCCAGCATCATCCCGAGGGTGAGCGTGTCCGCCGAGAGCCCCAACGGGCCCGCCAGCAGCACGATTCCGAACAGGCTCACCGCGACGCCCACGACCGCGGTCAGCAGCGGCAGCCCGGCGGCGGCCAGCGAACCGAAGGTGAACAGCAGCACGACCGCCGCCGCCGCGAGGCCCACGATCTCCGCGGTTCCGCCGGGCCCGCCGCCGCTGTCCATCGCCGACCCGCCGGTCTCCACCGTCAGGCCCGCCGCCCGCGCCTGGTCCGCCGCCTTGTCCACCGCGGTCCGGCTGGCGTCGGTGACCTCGGAGGGCTCCACCTTGTAGGTGACGGTCGCATACGCGGTCGCACCGTCCTCGCTGACCGCCTCCGACGCGAACGGGTCCTCGACGTCGGCCACCTGCGGGCCGCCACCCAGCGAGCCCACCGCGTCCTCGACGGCCTTCCGCGTGTCACCCGCGGTCACCTTCTGCCCGTCCGGGGCGACGAAGACGACCTGGGCGGTGGCACCGTCCGCGGCGGTTCCGGGAAATCGCTCCTCCATGAGATCGAACGCCTTCTGCGATTCGATCCCCGGCATCGAGAACTCCTCGTCCGAGGGCCCCGACGCCCCCGCGGCGCCCACCAGTACCGCCACCAGCACGCCCAGCCATATCAGGACGACCCTGCCGCTTCGCCGAAAGGCGCCGCGCCCGAGCCGATACAGAAAAGTCGCCACGTCAGGGTCTCCCTATCCACAAGCGATGACCTCTCAAGGCTCGTGGCGGAGGGCCCGCCCCGTCGTCATGCCGTTACGGACACTGCGACCTACTGAAACCACACGACCACCTACTGAAAACGCAGTAGGCGTCCGGGGCGTCACCGTTCCGAGCCGCCCGCCGCCGCTCGCGCCAGCGCATGCCGACCACCCCTCTCCCGGAGGGCGTCTCAGCCCACCGGAGACCCACGCTCGGCCACGAACGGTAAACACCGCCCAGCCCCCCAGCCCCCCAGCCCGCGTCAGTGTGGCGCCCCCGCCCCGCCCCTCCACACTGACGGGCCCACGACCCGACGACCCGACGACGCGGCGAGGCCGACCCCCGGACACCACCTCGCCACAGCCCGCCCCAGATCCCCGCCGGTACCGGTCACGCCAGCCAGCACACCCCCGTCCTCCGCACCCCCCGCCACACCACCCCGCGAAAAACCCCTGCTCAGACGCCGGAGCGGGTGCGGAGTAAAGCCGCCGGACGAGTGGTTTCTCCCCACAGAGCACCCGGCGGCGGAGCCACCGCGGCGTCTGATCGCTCACAGCGAACATAGGTGAGGGAACACGAGGAGCCTCATATGCATTGAGTGTGCATAGCTCAACTTGCCTGCCGAAGGGGAGATCATGGCTTCGCTGTCTACACCGCTCACCCTGCCTGTGCTGCCGCTCGACGACGAGGTGGTGCTGCCCGGCATGGTGGTGCCGCTCGATCTGACGGACACGGACGTACGGGCCGCCGTGGAAGCGGCCCAAGCCGCCGCGAGGTCCAGCGGGAGCGGCACCGGAAGCGCGGGAAAGCCGCAGGTGCTGCTCGTGCCGAGGATCGAGGGAACGTACGCGGGGGTGGGCACGCTCGGCACCGTCGAGCAGGTGGGCCGCCTCTCGGACGGCGACCCCGGCGCGCTCATCCGTGGCGTGCACCGGGTGCGCGTCGGCGCCGGGACCACCGGGCCCGGGGCCGCACTGTGGATCGAGGGCACCCCGGTCGAGGAGGCCGGCCCGGACGCCACCGAGATCTCGCCAGGCTCGCAGGCCGAGCTGATGAAGGAGTACAAGGCGCTGGCCACGAGCTGGTTGCGCAAGCGTGGCGCCTGGCAGGTCGTGGACCGGGTGCAGCAGATCGACGACGTCGCGCAGCTCGCCGACAATTCCGGCTACTTCCCGTTCCTCACCGTCGCCCAGCGCCTGGAACTCCTGGAGACCCTCGACCCCGTGGCGCGCCTCAAGCTCGCCATGGGCTGGCTCCGGGAGCACCTGGCCGAGCAGGACGTGGCCGAGTCCATCGCCAAGGACGTACAGGACGGCGTCGACAAGCAGCAGCGCGAGTTCCTGCTGCGCCGCCAGCTGGAGGCCGTACGCAAGGAACTCGCCGAGCTCAACGGCGACAGCGAGGACGAGTCCGGGGACTACCGGACCCGCATCGAGGCCGCTGACCTGCCGGAGAAGGTGCGTGAGGCGGCGCTCAAGGAGGTCGACAAGCTGGAGCGGGCCTCCGACCAGAGCCCCGAGAGTGGCTGGATCAGGACCTGGCTGGACACCGTTCTCGAACTGCCGTGGAACCACCGGACCGAGGACGCGTACGACATCAGGGGCGCCAAGGAGGTGCTGGACGCCGACCACGCCGGGCTGGCGGACGTGAAGGAGCGCATCACCGAGTACCTCGCGGTGCGCAAGCGGCGCGCGGACCGTGGCCTGGGCGTCGTGGGCGGCCGCCGGGGCGGTGCCGTACTCGCGCTCGTCGGTCCTCCCGGCGTCGGCAAGACCTCGCTCGGTGAGTCGGTGGCCCGTGCCATGGGGCGCGAGTTCGTGCGGGTCGCGCTCGGCGGCGTGCGGGACGAGGCCGAGATCCGCGGCCACCGGCGCACCTACGTGGGCGCCCTGCCGGGCCGGATCGTACGGGCCGTCAAGGAGGCCGGTTCGATGAACCCGGTGATCCTGCTGGACGAGATCGACAAGGTCGGCTCCGACTTCCGGGGCGACCCTGCCGCCGCCCTCCTCGAGGTGCTCGACCCGGCGCAGAACCACACCTTCCGGGACCACTACCTGGAGGTCGAACTGGACCTGTCCGACGTGGTGTTCCTGGCCACCGCCAACGTGCTCGAAGCCATCCCCGAGGCGCTGCTCGACCGGATGGACGTGGTGCGGCTGGACGGATACACGGAGGACGAGAAGGTCACCATCGCCCGCGACCACCTGCTGCCGCGCCAGTTGGAGCGGGCGGGCCTCGAACCGGGCGAGGTCACGTTGGAGGACGCGGCGCTGCGCAAGCTGGCGGGCGAGTACACGCGTGAGGCGGGCGTCCGGAACCTGGAGCGGTCCGTGGCACGGCTGCTGCGCAAGGTCGCGGCCCAGCACGCGCTCGGCGAGCGGGAGCTGCCCTTCACCATCGGCCCGGACGAGCTGCGCCCGCTCATCGGTCGGCCGCACCACACCCCCGAGGCCGCCCAGGACCCGGCCGAGCGGCGCACCGCCGTCCCCGGCGTGGTCACCGGACTGGCCGTCACCGGCGCCGGCGGCGACGTGCTCTACGTCGAGGCGTCGCTGGCCGACCCCGAGACGGGTGGCGCGGGGCTCACGTTGACGGGACAGCTCGGCGACGTCATGAAGGAGTCCGCGCAGATCGCGCTCTCCTTCCTGCGCTCGCACGGAGCCGAACTGGAACTGCCGGTCGCGGACCTCAAGGAGCGCGGCGTCCATCTGCACGTCCCCGCCGGGGCGGTGCCCAAGGACGGGCCGAGCGCGGGCATCACGATGACCACCGCCCTCGCCTCGCTGCTCTCGGGCCGCCAGGTGCGCCCGGACGTGGCGATGACCGGCGAGGTGTCGCTGACCGGGCGGGTGCTGCCGATCGGCGGGGTCAAGCAGAAGCTGCTGGCTGCCCACCGCGCGGGGATCACGACCGTGGTCATCCCCAAGCGGAACGAGCCCGACCTGGACGACGTTCCGGCCGAGGTGCTCGACCGACTGGACGTGCACGCCGTGTCGGACGTGCGCCAGGTGTTGGAGCTGGCGCTGAGCCCCGCCACGGACGCGGACCTGGTGGCCGGCGCGGACAGCCGGACGCGGGTTGCCGCGTGAGCTGACCCGGGCCGCGCCCGAACGGCGTTGCCGAGGCCGGCGTTCCCTCTTCACCTGCGGTGGAGCGGGGAGCGCCGGCCTCGGCGCGTCAGCCCCAGGCGTCCGCGGGTCACGGGCCGCGATGAGGCGTCCGCGGGGTCAACGACTCGGGGCGTACGAGGGGGTCATGGGCGCGCGGGCGAGGTCCCTGACCTTCGACAACGCGAGACGCCAGGGAGGTCGAACGGTCACGCGCCCCGGTACGCCGTGTGCGTGTGACAGCCACTCAACTCGAAAGGGGGAACGAGTCGTTGGCTCTCTCGATGACCTTGACAGGCAGACAGGTCTGTCTGTTAATTTTGGAGTGTCAGACAGACCTGTCTGTTCGCTACTGAACTCGCCCGTGCGGCCTCGCCGCACGCACCGGTCGTACGCATCGCCTCCGAACAGGAGACTCCCGTGGCATCCGAGCCCCGCACCCTGGTTGTCCTCGCTCATCCGCAGTTGGCCACCTCGCGCGTCAACACGGCCCTCGTCGATGCCGCCAGGAGCGTCGCCGGCGTCACGGTCCACGACCTGTACGCCACGTACCCCGACGGGCGCATCGACATCGCGCGCGAGCAGGGCCTGCTCCGGGCGCACGACCGGATCGTGCTCCAGTTCCCCTTCTACTGGTACGCGGCGACCCCGTTGCTCAAGCAGTGGCTCGACGAGGTCTTCGTCTACGGGTTCGCCTACGGCACCGATGGCTCCGCCCTGCACGGCAAGACGCTGCGGGTGGCGACCACCGTGGGCGGCCCCAGCGACGCCTACGGGCCCGGGGGAGTGCACCGCTTCTCCGTCCCCGACCTGTTGCGTCCCTTCGACGTCACGGCGGGGGTGGCCGGCATGCGGTACGAGGAGCCGTTCGTCGCCTACGGGACGCGCCGGATGGACGAGTCGGGGCTGACGGCCCAGCGGGACGCCTACCGGGCCCTTCTGCGGGCCAGTGGTACGCCCGAGACCGCGCGCATAGCGCCGGCAGCCGCCGAGGAGTCGAGTCTGGCCGCCTGAGCGCAACGGCGACACCCACGCGGTGTCGTCATCCCCGCCTGGGTCCCGGCACGGCGTCCTCGCCGTGCCGGGTTCTTCCGTGTCGCGGGCCGGTGGGCCACGCTTCTGTGCTCCCCCCGGAACGCCCGAGCGCCCGACGCCCTGAGCTACATCGGCAGCACGAACAGGCTGAGGGGCGTCGCCAGCAGGGTGGCGGCGAGAGCGAACACGGCGAGGCTCCTGGCCGCTGAGTGCGCTGGTGCGGGGGCCCGAAGCCGTGCGGTACGGGCGGCGAGCCCGGTGTCGGCGGCGGCGAATCCGCCCAAGGGTGTGGTGAGTTGGCCGGAGTCACGGGAGAAGCGGGCCAGTGCGTCAGCGAGGTCGTGGCGTGAGCGGGTGCGGCAGCAGGTGTCGTCGGCCAGCATCTCCAGGAGGAGACGTACGGCACCGATCGCCTCGCTCAACGTCGTGCTACGTGGCGTGAGCCGCCGCCACGCCAGGAGCGGCAGCAGGAACAGGTCGTGACGCTGGCGCAGGTGGGCCTGCTCATGCGCGACGACGGCTCGTACGTGTGCGGGCTTCAGCATGCCCAGAGCGCCTGTGCTGATCACGATGGAGCTGTCCCGGCCGGGCAGGCAGTAGGCCGCGGCGGCGGGGTGGTCGAGGATCGCGACGCCGGGCAGTGCGGGGTCGGCGCGGGAGATCAGGCGTAGCAGGTCCCGGTGCTTGCGGCGGGCCCGGGCTGTGGTCGCGCAGGTCATGACCAGGGTGATGAGGCGGGCCGCGACGAAGAGTCCGCCAAGGGTGGCGGCGAGCCGCCCCACGAGATCGGTTCCGGCCGGGTCGGTGACGAGACGCGCGAGGCCGGGCAGGAGACCCTGGTTGGCCGGTGCGAAGAGGGCGGAGAACAGGAGCCCGGTCAGGGAGAGTTCGAGTGTGAGACCGATCGCCTGCCACAGGGCGAGGGCGGTGCGGGGCATGCGCTGCACCCAGTGGGCGCGGGCCAGCGGACGCACGGCCGCGACGCAGCAGACGATCAGGACGGCGAAGTGCAGCAGGTGACTCATGCTCGGTGCCGGCCCTGACCGGCTTCTCCGCTCTGGCCGCCTTCATCCGCGTCGTCCGCGCCGTCCGTGTCGTCCGCGGTGGCGAGCGCCGAACGCAGCGCGTCGGCCTCCGAACCGGACATCGAGTGGGCGAAGTGGACGAGGACGGCTTCTCGGTCGGTGGCCCGCCCCAGCGCGTCGATCATGAGGCTGCTGACGTAGGACTCGCGGCTGGCGGCGGGGGCGTAACGCCAGGAACGGCCCACACGTTCGCGGCGGGCGAGCCCCTTGCGAGTGAGCCGGTCGAGGACGGTGATGACCGTGGTGTGCGCAAGCTTCTCCTCGGTCAGGGTGGCCAGCACCTCCTTGGCCGTGCGGGGCTCCCGGGCTTCCCACAGGGCGTCCATGATGGCGCGTTCCAGTTCGCCCGAGCGGCGCATGTGGTCCCTTCCAGCCTGGCCGCGGCGGTCCCGCCACGTGGCGGGGCGCAGGTCGCGGGTGGTGCGTGACGCCTCATTCTACCCGGCGTAGAACACCTCTCGCGGAGCCTGTTACGGTGCTCCGGCAGATTGTTCTACGCGACGTAGAACAGAGATGGATGGGTCGTGACATGACATGTTGAGCCGCCTCGCCCGCGCCTGCCACCGGCACCGCTGGGCCACCCTCATCACCTGGGTACTGGCCTCCCTGGTCCTGGTCAGTGCCGGCGGCATGGCCAAGCCCGCGTTCGACGCGGAGTACGCCCTGCCGGACACCGATTCCCACAGCGCGTACTCGCTCCTGGAGAAGCACTTCCCCGAACAGGCCACCGGCCGGGGCGAGGTCGTGCTGCACGCCCCCGAGGGTCTGGCCAACCCCCAGACGCGGGCGGACGTGGGCAAGGTGCTTGCGGCGGCCCGGCAGGCGGGCGCCGTGAAGAGCGTC
The DNA here is from genome assembly GCF_014295035.1 of Streptomyces buecherae. Classification (GTDB taxonomy): domain Bacteria; phylum Actinomycetota; class Actinomycetes; order Streptomycetales; family Streptomycetaceae; genus Streptomyces; species Streptomyces youssoufiensis. The sequence goes on along the minus strand of NZ_CP060404.1, from coordinate 2,702,363 downwards.
ATCCCCCACGACGACACCCGTCGGGGCGGGCGCGTCAACGCCGACGCCACCACCGGAGTCGCGGTGCTGGTCTTCGCCGCGCCACGCACCGAGGTGCCGAAGGCCGACGCCGAGGACATCAAGCAGCGCTTGACGGCGATGAGCACCGACAGGCTCCAGGTGGAACTGTCGGGCTCGATGTTCGCCCCGGTGCCCAGCGCCGGTGTGAGCGAGACCGTGGGCCTGGCCGCCGCCGTCGCGATCCTCTTGCTGCTCTTCGGCTCGCTGGCCCTGGCCGGGCTGCCGATCGTGGTCGCGCTGACCGGCCTCTTCACCAGCATGGGCCTGGTCATGCTGCTCTCGAAGGTCATGACCGTGCCCAACTTCAGCATGTCCGTAGCCGTCATGATCGTTCTGGGTGTGGGCGTGGACTACGCCCTCTTCATCGCCACCCGCTACCGCTCCGCACGCCAGGAGGGGGAGCCTCCCGCTGAGGCCGTGGCCACGGCGGCGGCGACCTCCGGGCGAGCCGTGCTGTTCGCCGGCACCACGGTGATCGTGTCCCTGGGCGGCATGCTGTTCATGGGCATCCCCTTCATCTACGGCCTCGCCGCGAGCTGCGCGCTCGGCGTGCTCGCCACCCTCGCCCTCGGCCTCACCCTCGTGCCGGCGCTGCTCGGCCTGTGCGATCGGTGGCTCACGCGGCCCGGCCGCCTGGAGCGGCGCACGACCCGCGCGATGCGGTCGCCCTCCAGCCTGACCACCCGGCACGCCGGCAAGATCGCCTGCGTCGGAGTCGTCGCCCTGCTCGTGCTGTGTTCCCCCGCCCTGTCGATGCGCCTGGGCGCGGCGGACGCCAAGAACGCCGCCACCTCGGAGACCACGCGCCGTGCCCACGACCTCAAGCGGCAGGCGTTCGGCGCCGGTTCGACCGCCCCGCTGTCGGTCGTCGCCGACCTGCGCGGTACCGACCCCAGCGCCCTGGGCGCCCTGACGGATCGGCTGCGCCGCACCCCCGGAGTGGACCGGGTCGCCCCGCCCGCCGTGAGCCGCGACGGCAAGGCCGCCCTCGTCACCGTCATCCCCGAGACCGCGGCCCAGGACGAGGCCACGCCACGCCTCGTACGCACCCTGCGCACGGACGTGCTCCCGAGATCCACCGCCGGCACGCGACTGCGCCCGCACGTCGGCGGGCTGACGGCCACGTCCGTCGATCTCACCGAGCGCATGGCCGACAAGCTCCTCGTCTTCGTCCTGGCCGTGGTCGTGATCTCGCTGATCCTGCTCGCGGCGATGTTCCGCTCCCTGCTCGTCCCCCTCCAGGCGGTCGCTCTGACGCTGCTCGCGCTCGGAGCCTCGTACGGACTCCTCACGGCCGTCTTCCAGTGGGGTTGGGGCGCCGGTCTGGTCGGCGCGGGAAGCACCGGCCCGCTGGAGAGCTATATGCCGATGACCCTGATGGCGCTGTTGTTCGGCCTGAGCATGGACTACCAGGTGTTCGTCCTCTCCCGCATCCGAGAGGCGTACGACGGCGGACGCGATGCCCGCGAAGCCGTCGCCGAGGGCCTGCGCTCCTCGGGGAGGGTCGTCCTTGCCGCGGCTTTGATCATGGCGGCGGTCTTCGGGGCCTTCACCCTCTCGCCCGACCGCGTCATGAAGCAGTTCGGCCTGGGCCTGGCCACCGCCGTCCTGATCGAGACGTTCCTGGTCCTCGTGGTCACCCCGGTTCTCCTGACCAGACTGGGCGACCGCGCCTGGTCACCCCTCGGCCGGCGCATACGCCACGCGCCCGACGCGACGGCCCGCCGCCCCGGCGCCGTCCGCTGACGAGCCCGCCGACACCCGCCCGCGCTGCCCGGTCGAGGTCATCGCGGTGGGGCGAAGAGCTGGCCGAGAAGGGTCCTCACGCCATGGCGGGGTCCGGGCAGGCCACGGAGATGAGGGTGCGGGCCGCCGCGCGCGCGGCCTCCGTGAACTCCGGCGTCGGCTCCAGGGCCGCGGCCGACATGACGCCGTCTATCAACACGCTGAGCTGCTGGGCCAACAGGACCGGGTCGTCGGCGCCGGCGGCGACGGTGAGCTCCCTCAGCCAGGCGCGCACGGCTTGCTTGTGTTCGACGCTGGTGGCGTGCGGGGCGGTGCCGGGCTCCGTCTCGCTCGCGGTGTTGATGAAGGCGCAGCCACGGAAGCCGTCGCAGATGGTCGCGGTGCGCAGCGCGTCGAACAGCCCGAGCATCTGCTCGCGGGGGTCGGAACCGGCGTTGGTCGCGGCCTCCCGCAGGGCACCGCGCCAGAGCCCGTCGGCGCCGTGGAGGTACGCGATGACGAGATCGTCCTTGGAGCGGAAGTGAGAGTAGAGAGTCGCCTTGGCGACGCCGGATTCGGCGATGATGCGGTCCACGCCGACGCCACGCACGCCGTGGGCGTTGAACAACTCCGTCGCGGTATCCAGAATCCGACTCCGAGCGGGAGACCGCTTGTCAGCCATGCGTCACGCTCCAAGAGGTGGGTGCCTGGTTCGGGCGCCGGCTCGGTGCCGCGTCAGGTGCGCGCCCGGAGCCTACGCCAACGCTCTTCAGGATACAGACAGACCTGTCCGTATGGCTGTAGTGGAGCCCACTGACATGGGGTCAGAGAGAGCGCGGGGAGCCGAGGGAGTCGAGGCGGGGGCGCGGAGGCGGTGCGGCCCCTCTCGCGGAGGGCGAGAGGGGCCGCACGGTGCCGGGACCGCGGCTCACTCACGAACACCGGGCGAGGCGTTCGAAAGTGATCTCACGTAATCACGGAAGAACGCTGCGACGGGGGTCGCATAACAGCGTTCCGAATATGCCGCCGGTATGTCGGCGAGATCGGTCAGCCGTTGGCAAGCGCCTTGAGGCGGTCGTAGGCGCCGTTGAAGCGATTGTGGTCGCCGACGATCGGCCCCGATGAGGTGTACTGCCACATGGTGTGGAAGCCCCATCCGGCGGGAAGTTCGCCCACCGACGAGCCATAACGCGGAACCCACAGGGGATTGGTGTTGCCGAAGCCCGCGTAATTGCCCGTGCAGGTCTTCCACCAACTGGTGGACGTGTAGATGACGGCGTCGCGACCAGTGCGTGCCTTGTAGGTGTTGAAGAAGTCCCGCACCCAGTTGACCATCGCGCTCTGACTCAGCCCGTAACACGTGGCGCCATACGGGTTGTATTCCAGGTCGAGGGCGCCCGGAAGCGTCTTGCCGTCGCGCGACCAGCCCCCGCCATTGCTGGCGAAGTAGTTCGCCTGCTGGGCACCGCTGGAGACGTTGGGCAGCGCGAAGTGGTAGGCACCACGGATCATGCCAACGTTGTAGGAGCCGTTGTACTGCTGGGCGAAGTCCGGGTTCTCGTACGTCATGCCCTCGGTGGCCTTGACGTACGTCCAGCGCACTCCGCTGTTCCACAGCGAGGACCAGTTGACGCTGCCCTGATGGCTACTGACGTCGACGCCCTCGACGGAGGCGGCGCGCGAGGAGGGGGGCTGATTGTCGGGGTTGCCACCCTCCCGCTCCAGGATGGTGGAGCCCATCCAGTCCTTCTCCGGGTGGGGAATGGGCTGGTCGTCAGCGGAAGCCGCACCGGGCAGCGTGAACGCCAACGTCATGGCGAGGAACGTTGCGAGAAACCCGACCACTGCGGTGAGGGAGCGGCGGGGGGAACCGGGTCTGTGCGTGGGCATGGGTATGCCTCCGATGGCCTCGGTGGGGGATACGCGACATGGCTTTGTAATGACCATGTCATGCTCCCACTCTACGGGCGTAGATGGGGGAATGGGAAGAGGTCCCGGGTGGAGTCGCGGTGTATTCCTGCAAAATACTGGCGGAGCTGCGACAACGCGTCGCGGCGCGACGAGACTTTCACGTGCTGAAAAGCCGGAGAGGCGCTGACGTGCACAACACCGGGGTCGGGGGAGCTGGCGACGGCGAGGGTCGAGCGGGGGTCGACGGCGCCTTTCTGGCTCTTGAGCGTGAGTTGTCGGTCTTTCTCCGGCGGGCTCGCGCGAACCTGGGCGAGCTGGCGCGGGAGGTGCATCCCGACCTGGAGCCCGCCGCGTACGGACTGTTGGCCCGGCTGGGTGAGGCGGGGCAGATGCGGGCCACGGACCTGGCCGCGTACTTCGGCGTCGGCAAGGCGACCATGAGCCGCCAACTGCGCGCGCTGGAGCGGCTCGGTCTCATCGGCCGGGCCCCCGACCCGGACGACGGGCGGGCGTGGTTGGTCCATCTGACGGAGGAGGGGAGGGCCAGGTTCACCCGGGTGCGCGGCGGCCTGCGCGCCCGCTACGCCCAGCGCCTGGAGGGCTGGGACCGCGCGGAGGTGGCCGAGCTGGCCCGGCTGCTGCACCGCCTCAACGCCGGCCACGAGACGGAGCCGGCCGCGCCGGGGCTGGAGTCGCCCACGGAGTCGGGCCACGAGTCCACCACGTCCGAGCGGTAGGCGAGGGCCGCTCGGCGGGGCACGCGCGGCGTGCGGCCGGGCCGGCGCGCGCCGTTCACCGTCGACCCCCGCCGCTCCCGTCGCCACGGGGCCCCGGCCACTCCGCGTCGGAGCCCGGCCCCCGGGCCCGCCCTCACGGGCCGACGGTCTCCGCCCGCCCTCACGGGCCGACGGCCTCCACGTCGCCTCCGAGTTCGCCCGGTGGGGCCCAGCGGGGGACCGTGGGGCGCCCGGTCACAGCTCGGCGTAGATCGCCGTCGCGTCGTCGTGGTGCTTGCCGCGGGGGAAGGTGACGCCGTCCGGGTCGGCGTCCTCCGCGGCCCGTACCCGGTCGAGCAGGGCCTGCGTGCCCTCCTTGCGGAGCAGGGCGAAGCTCTCCGTCCAGTCGCCCTCGCGGAAGATCTCGACCCAGCGCGTGGCCCCGTCGCTGAGCGCCGCGAGGGCCCGGACCTCGGCGCGCGGGGTGGTGCCGGTGACGGCCCGGCGGGCGACGTCGGGGTCGGCGGCGGCGGTGAAGAAGCCCCCCTCGGCGTTGCGCAGGGCCTCCACGGCCCGCCCGTACTCGGCGCCCGCCGCGCGACGCTCGGCCGAGCCGCGCGGGAGCGCCCGGGCGGCGGCGCCGAGGGCGCGCACGCGGTGCGGCAGCTCGTCGAGCCGGGAGTCGAGCACCGGCGTCACCATGCCGTCGGGCGCCTCGATCAGCAGGGAGGAGTCGGAGAGCACCAGATGCTCCACGCGGTCGGCGTCCCAGCGGACGACGACCACGGTTGCCTGGGGCGTACGAACATGAGAAAGGTCACACGTGCCGCGATGGGCGTCGGCGGTACGGGTAATCGCCGCCGCCAGGCAGTCGGCGAGGGGCATATCCCGCCGCGAACCGGACAGTTCGAGCAGGGCGCCGCCGAGTCGGGCGGTGAACCAGGGGACCGAGTGGCTGCACCCGTACGGGTACGGCGGTGGTGTGACGCCGTCGAGGAGCACCAGCGCTCCACCCTGCCCGGACGCTGGGAGAGCTATGGACGCGTAGTCCTCGTTGGGGCGTTGGGGATCCCCGGGAACGGTGGCCAGGTCGAGACGCATGGCGCAAGTCTGCCGGACCGTCACCCGCTCCTACCGAGAGGCGAAAGCGGTTCGGATATTGGCCCATACCAAGGGCCTCCCGCGGGTTTCGGTGAGGTTAATTCGCGCGGAACCGGCCCCCGAAGGGCTGCGGGCGGGCATCCTGTCAGGACACCGTGGTGTTTTCCACTTGGTCGAGTCAGCGCGCGTGTGCGGACCGTGGTGCAAGTTGATGGCCAACTTCCGATTGATGTTCACTCGTTCGAGTGGCCGGGCTGTCGATGCGTGCCCGCCGCACGGCGGTACTGGAAAGGTCGGTTTCCGTACCAGGAGTGGGTACGAGCGTGAGGTCACACGGTCGAGCGCACGGTCCCAGAGCAACTGCGGAGCTGTCGTCACCTCCTGGAACCACGGCGGGTCGGGCGAGAGAAGAATGTGGGCACCGGTGCGGAAGAGACGGCTTCGGGGCAGCAAGGGCAGTCCAGGCGAGCGCAATCCTGTGCCGGAGCATCGGGCACGGGTGCGTAACCGACTCGTCGTGTCCGTGACCGTGGTCGCCGCCGCGGTGATCGCGGCCGGAGCCCCCGTCCTCGTCACGGCGACCCATGACGTCCAGGACGCCCAGCGCCGCGTCGATCGCGCCGAGGCCGCCGTGGCGGCCGTCTCCCTCGCCCACTCACTGGCCGACGAACGCGACGCGATGACGGAGCACGTGGCGACCGGGCGCTCCGCCGCCCTCGGCGGGGGCGCGACGAAGGCCGTGCGCGCCCGGGTGGACCGGCAGATCGGGGAGCTGCGCGACAGCGCGAACGACGCCTCCGTGACCTTCGCCGACGCCACCAAGCGGCTCGGCGGGCTGCCGAAGGTCCGGCAGCGGGCGCTGTCGGGGCCCGGTTCGGCCGTCGAGACCTTCGACGCGTACACCGGCGCGGTGCGGGCCCTGCACCGCGCCGCCGGCGTGGCCGAACCCAGCTCCCTCGGCCCGCTCGGCCGCGCCGTGGAACAGGCGTCCGGCAGTCGGGCGCTGTTGCTCGGGGCCCTGGCCTCCGGCGGGCGCCAACCGGACCTCACCGCCGCGGCGCAGCGCACCCGACTGCGCGAGGAGGCGGCGCTCGCCGACTTCGCCCAGCTCGCGCCGAGACCCGCCCGCGAGCGCGCGGAGCGCGCCGCCACCGGCCACGACGTCGCCGCGGCCGCGCGCTATCTCGCCCAGCTCACCGACGCCCCCCGCCTGTCCCCCGCCGACCTCGCGCTCGACCGGGAGCGGGTCGACGCCGCGCTCACCGCCCGTATCGACCGGCTGCGTGGCGTCGAGACCGCGCTGGCCGCTGACGGGCTGACGCGCGCGGAGCGCACGCGCGACGACGAGATCACCGCGTTGGAGCTGCGGGCCGCGTTGCTGCTCGGGTGTCTGCTGCTCGCGATCGCCGTGAGCGTGCGCACGACCCGTTCGGTGACGCGTCCGCTCGTCGCGCTGCGCGCCGGAGCCCGGCGGCTGGTCGAGGACCCGACCGGCGCGGAACCGGTGGCCCTCAGGCGTCGGGACGCGGCCCGTGGGGACGAGTTCGCCGGGCTCGCACAGTCCGTCAACCAGCTCCACGAGAACCTGGGCAGCCAACGCGCCCGGGTCGCCAAGCTCGCCGCCGAGCGCGGGCACCTGATCGAGGAGCGCCAGCACCTCGCGGCGCAGATCGCCGAGATCCGGCAGGAGTGCGAGGAACTGCGCCGGCTCAAGGACGAGGTGCAGGCCCGGCTCGACGGCCTCCGCGAGCGGGTGCACAGCAGCTTCGTCAACCTGGCCCTGCGCACCCTGGGCCTGGTGGAGCGGCAGTTGACCGTCATCGAGACGATGGAGGAGAGCGAGCAGGACCCGGAGCGGCTCGACACCCTCTTCACGCTCGACCACCTCGCCACCGGGATACGCCGGTACAGCGAGAACCTGCTCGTCATCGCGGGTTCCGAGCGCCAGTCCAACCACCCGGGGCCGGTGCCGCTCCTTGACGTGCTGCGCGCCGCGATCAGCGAGGTGGAGCGGTACCAGCGCATCCGTATCCAGGCGCTGCCGCCGCAGGCGCAGGTCGCCGGGTTCGCGGCCGACAGCATCAGCCACCTGATCGCGGAGCTGCTGGAGAACGCCACCGTGTTCTCCCCGCCCGGCACCGAGGTGCACGTCTCCGGCTGGCTGATGGAGAGCGGCGAGGTGATGCTCTCCGTGCAGGACGAGGGCATCAGCATGACGCCGGAGCGCTTCGACGAGCTGAACGCCCGGCTCGCCGACCCCGTCCCGGACTACTGCCAGGGCCCGCAGCCGGAGGACCCGTTGGGGCTCGGGCTGTACGTGGTCACCCGGCTCGCGGCCCGGCACGGGGTGCGGGTGCAGTTGCGCGAGCAGAAGCAGGGCGGGGTCACCGCGGTCGTCGTGCTGCCGCGGCAGATCCTCCCGCAGCCGCTGCCAGCGGCGGGAAGCGTGCGCTCGGTGGCCCTGCGCACGGGCCCCACCGGCACCGCCGGCGACGCGCCGGCGCAGCTCGGCGAGGCGACACCGAACGCCGCGCCCGTGCCGAACGCCGCGCCCGTGCCGAACGCCGCGCCCGTGCCGGCGAGTCAGGCGCCCGGGTCCGAGGCCGCCGTCCTGGAGCAGCCCGACGCGTACGATCCGGCCGCCTCACGCACGGCCCACGACGCGGTCTCGCACGACTCCGTCGCGTACGAGCCCACCGCGTACGAGCCCACCGCGTACGGTTCGGCCGCGCACGGTTCGGCGGCGCACGACGGCGGGGCGCGCGCCGCCGGCGGCGACCCGGGCGCCGAGCACGCGCCCCCCGCCGCGCACGCGGCTCCCGCTGCCCATGCCGCCCCCGCCGCCCCCGGGGACGAGGACGCCGTGCCCCGGGGGGCGACCTTCTCGGGCGCCGGGACCGCCACGCGCGTGTCCGGCGTCGCCTCCGCGCCCGGCCCCGCGCCCCGTGGCGATGACCTGTCGGCGGCGGACCAGCCGACGGGGCGGCGGCGGGCGCGGCACACGCACTCCGAGCCGATCGCCCCGCTCGGTGGCCGCGAACACCCCGAGCAGTACCGGCCCGGCGAGGCCCGGCCCATGCCGTGGACGGGCGAGCCGTGGGGTCCCGGCCCCGACGAGGCGGAGCCGCTGAACGGTGGGCCGCTGGTGCCGGGTCCGCGCGAGGGTCAGCCGGCAACCCCCGGCCCGCGCTCTGACGGGGCGCCCGCCGGCGGTCGCGGCGACGCCGAACCGTCCGACCCGTGGCCGGACGCGCCGCTGCGGGCCAGGGCGCGTGGCGCCGCGGACGGTCCCGCTCCGGCCGACGCGGGGGCCGGGTCCTCGACAGGCGCGGGCGCCGCGTCGCGGACCGGGGCCCACGCCGCGCCCGCGGTGCGGCGTGACCCGCTGGTGGCCGCGGCCGAGCGGGCCATCGAACGCTCGGCGCGCCAGGAACCGGACGCCGGGCCCGATGCCCCGCCGGAGCCCGCGCGGACCCTGTGGACCCCGCCCGTCCCGCGCCCGGCGGACCCGCGTCCGGCGAGCCCGGACGCGCGCGGCCCGCTCGACACCACGGAGCCCCGAGACGGCGCCCCTGCGCCGGACGAGGCGTACGCCGACGCCGCGCGCGCCGACGGGCCCCGCACCGACAAGGGGCTCCCCAAGCGGACTCCGCGGGTGGTGGCGCCGCGCAAGCCCCTGGCGGGCGAGCGGCGCACGGTCGACGCGGAGGCGTTGCGGCGGCGGCTCGGCGGGTTCCAGCAGGGCGCGCGGGAGGGCCGCCGGGACGCCGAGGCGGAGATCGCGGAGCGCGTGGCCGCGCAGCGCGGCCCCGCGCCGTGGGACCAGCGGGGCGACCAGCCGCGACCCGACCGGGCGCAGGAACCGCCTCTCGCCCCGCGCCCCGGGGGACCGCCGGCGCTCGACCAGCCGGCCCACGCCTCCACTCCGCACACCCCCGCGCCCCACACCCCCGCACCGGGACCCGGCAGCCACGCCCCCGCGCCGGGGCACGAAAGCGGACCGGGGCAGAGCCGGCGCGCGCAGCCGGGCGAGGGCCAGGGCCAGGTCGAGGGCCGGGGCCAGGGGCAGTCCGACCAACCCACGTACGACCAGGAGCAGCATCATCAATCGCCGTACGACCAGGAGCGGCTTGACCAGCCGCCGACCGGTCGGCAGCCAGAGGATCGACAGCCGCGACAGCGGCACGCGCGACAAGGGCACACGCAACACCAAGCGGGGGCGCTGGACGAGGGTGAAACTGTCGAGGAGGCACGCAGTTGACCGCAATGTTCCGGGGGGCGCCCCCCGAGACGCCGACCGAGGCTCCGGCCAGGCCGCACGCGTACGGGCTGAGCAACGAGGCCCGCAACCTGCACTGGTTGCTGACCAATCTGGTGGAGGAGGTGCCCGGGGTCATGTCGGTGGCCGTGGTCTCCTCCGACGGCCTGTTGTTGCTCTCCTCCGATCCGGAGGAGACCGCGGCGGCGGCCAGGCCGGCCAAGCCGGCGCTGGGGCAGGACGGGCCGAAGGGTTCGAGCGCCGACCTGGCCACCATCGTCTCGGGGCTCGGCAGCCTCACGCTGGGCGCGGCGCAGCTCATGGACGGTGGGAGCGTCAAGCAGACGATGGTCGCGATGGAACAGGGCAGCCTGTTCGTGATGTCGATCAGCGACGGCTCGCTGCTGGGCGTGCACGCGACGCCCGACTGCGACATGACCGTGGTGGCCTACCACATGGCCCTGTTCGTCGGCCGGGCCGGCCACGTGCTCACGCCGGAACTGCGCAGCGAGCTGCGCAAGTCGGTGGAGTCGGCGCGATGAGCGCGACCTCCCAGTTGCCGAGACGGCGACCGTCGCGCGTGCGCCCGTACAGCCTGACGGGCGGTCGGACGCGGTGTGGGCACGTGTTGCTGGTCGAGACGTTCGTGGCCGCGTTGGAGGCGCCCGAGGAGCGGCGGGAGCTGACCTCCGGCGGCCTGAACAGCCGGGTGTTGCCGGAGATCAGGGCCATCGTCGCGCTGTGTCGCCGGATGCGTTCGGTGGCGGAGGTGGCCGCGCTCCTGAAGATGCCGCTCGGCGTCGTGCGGGTGTTGCTCAGCGACCTCGCCGACCAGGGAAAGATTCGCGTCTACGGCGCCGGGCGGGAGCCTGGGCAGCCGGACCGCGCGCTGCTGGAAAGGGTGCTCGGTGGACTCCGCAGGCTCTGAAACGGTGACGGCGATACCCGCCGTCGCGGACCCGCCGTCGGACCGGGCCCCGACGAGCGACCCCGCCGCCGACCTGCCCGCCACCGCGGCCGGCCCCGGCCCCGTCGTCGGCGGCGTGGCGCCGGTGGGCGCGCGGGCCCTGGTCGGTCCCGACGACGGCACGCAGGAGAGCATCGACGGCAGCATCGACATCGTGGGGCACGCCGGCGCACCCGCCGGCGTGGTCGGCCTCGACGAGCGCGCGGCGGCCGACGAGGTGGCGAGGCTGCTCGCCGCCGAGGAGGGCCTGCAGGGGTGGCAGTTCGACCGCACCCGCGCGCCCACCGCGACGAAGATCGTGGTGGCCGGCGGGTTCGGCGTGGGCAAGACGACGTTCGTCGGCTCGGTCTCGGAGATCACCCCGCTCCAGACCGAGGCGCTGATGACGCAGGCCAGCGTGGACGTGGACGACATCGAGGCCACTCCGCACAAGACCACGACCACCGTCGCGATGGACTTCGGGCGCCTCACCCTCGCGTCCGACCTGGTGCTCTACCTGTTCGGAACGCCGGGCCAGCAGCGGTTCTGGTTCATGTGGGACGACCTGGTGCGGGGCGCGATCGGCGCGATCGTCCTGGTCGACACCCGCCGCCTGGAGGACTCCTGGCCCGCCCTGGACTACTTCGAGAGCGGCGGGCTGCCCTACGTCGTGGCCGTCAACCACTTCGAGGGGACCGAGGAGTACACCGCCGACGACGTGCGCGACGCGCTGTCCGTGCCGCCGCACGTGCCCATCGTGATCATGGACGCGCGGCGGCGGGACACGGTGGTGGAGACGCTGCTCGCGCTGGTCGGCTACGCGCTGGACCGCACGCCGGAGTGACGTGGCCTCGCGCGAGCGGGCCCGGCCGACCCGGCCCCGCCGCCTCCCGCGCCCTGTGCCGTCGCGTGGGAACCCCTCCCTTTTGTTGTTGTACGTGTCGTCGACTCGGCGATCCGCGCTCGCCCGCCCGTCGGCTCACGCCGGGAGCGGGGCGGGCGGCGGGGCGCCGGGGCGCGCTGTGTGAGAGAGAGCTGTCATGCGGAAGATCCTCATCGTCGGTGCCGGCCAGTCCGGCCTGCAACTCGCCCTCGGCCTGCAGTCCCACGGGTACGAGGTCACCCTGATGTCCAACCGCACGGCCGACGAGATACGCACCGGGCGCGTGATGTCCACGCAGTGCATGTTCCACACGGCCCTGCAGCACGAGCGCGATCTGCGGCTGAACTTCTGGGAGGACCAGGCGCCGCGCATCGAGGGGCTCGGGGTGTCCGTCGCGGGGCCGCCCGACGAGGCGACCGGCTCCTCCACCCGGCTGATCGACTGGGTCGGCAGGCTGGACGGCATCGCCCAGTCCGTGGACCAGCGGGTGAAGATGGCCGGCTGGATGGAGACGTTCGCGGAGCGCGGCGGCCAGCTCGTGGTGCACGGCGCGGCCGTGTCGGACCTCGACTACTTCTCCCGCGCCTACGACCTGGTGATGGTCGCCGCGGGCAAGGGCGAGCTGGTCTCGATGTTCGGCCGGGACGCCAGTCGCTCGCCGTACGAGACCCCGCAGCGGGCGCTGTCCGTCGCGTACGTGCACGGGATGGGCCCGCGCCCCGAGCACCCCGAGTTCGACGCGGTGCGCTGCAACGTGGTGCCCGGCGTCGGCGAACTGTTCGTGATGCCGACGCTGACGCTCTCCGGCCGCGCCGACATCCTCTTCTGGGAGGGCATCCCCGGCGGTCCGCTCGACGCCTTCCAGGGGATCAAGGACCCGAACGAGCACCTGGCCCTGACGCTGGAGCTGCTGAAGAGGTTCACGCCGTGGGAGTACGCGCGCTCCACCGCCGTCGAGCTGACGGACGCGCGCGGCACGCTCGCCGGCCGGTACGCGCCGACCGTCCGGCAGCCGGTGGGGCACCTGCCGTCGGGCGGCGTGGTGCTCGGCGTCGCCGACGTCGTGGTCGCCAACGACCCGATCACCGGCCAGGGCTCCAACTCCGCGAGCAAGTGCGCCGCCTCCTACCTCGCCTCCATCCTGGAGCGCGGCGACGAGCCGTTCGACGCCGCGTGGATGCGGGCGACGTTCGACCGGTACTGGCAGACGGCGCAGTACGTCACCAAGTGGACCAACGCGATGCTGGCCCCGCCGCCGGAGCACGTGCTGAACCTGTTCGGCGCGGCGGGCGGCCTCCAGCCGGTCGCCGACCGCTTCGCGAACGGCTTCAACGACCCCGCGGACTTCGAGCACTACTTCTACGACCCGGACCTGGCCGCCGCCTACCTCGCGCGGGTCGGCGAGGCGGCGCCCGAGGTGCCGGCGTAGCGGGCGGACCGCGCCCGGCCCCGGCGCCTCGCGCGGGCTATCGGCCGCGCGGGCGGTTCGCGGCCGGCGGCGTGCCGGGCGCGGCGCCGGCCGCCGGCCCGGCCGGCCGCGCGGCGGCGCGGGGCGGGGCCGCCGGCGGGGTGCTCGCGGGGCCCCGGCCGTCCGTGGCCGGAGCGCCCCCGGCGGCAGCGGGGTCGCGCGCCGCTGCGGTGCCGGGGGCGCCGTATGCGCCGTACGTCTCAAGCCGCTGGAGCGCGGCGAGTTGGTCGGCGGTCAGGGACGCCAGGAGGCGTTCGACGGTGGCGAGTCGGGCGCGCACGAGGTCGCGCTGGCGCTTGTGCCGGTCGGCCAGTGTCTGCCTGCGGTCCAGCGCCCGGCGGGCGCGAGTGGCGTAGTAGTCCGTGGTGATCTCGGCGTCGGCGAGCCGGGCCGCGACGGCTGCCGTGCGGCCGGCCGCGCGGCGCAGCTCGTGCTCCTCGTCCAGCACCCGGCCCGGGTTGTCGCTGAGCAGCAGCCGGACGGCCGGCGAGAAGCCGAGGCTGTACCGGTACTGCTGTCGGGCCAGCCGCCCGGCGCTCTCGCGGGCGGCGGCGAGGCCGGTACGGGCCTCGGCGAGCCGCGCCATCAGCCGCTGGGTGGTGCGCCGTTGGCGGTTGAGCTGGCGCTCGATGGCCCGGTAGCGCGCGCTGGCCTCGTCGGTCGCCCGGTAGTGCGTCTTGAGCTGGGCCAGCAGCACGCTCACCGGCACGCCCCCGGGCGCGGCCGTGCGTGCCGGCGCACGCCGGGGGCCGGCGAGGGGGCCCGGCGTGCGCGGGGGTTCGGTGGTGCGGTCGGGCCCGTGGTGGGGCGCGGGGGGCGGGGGCGGCGCGCCGACGGCGTCCGGCGCGGGCAGCGCGAGCCCGGCGCTCGCGGCCAGTGCGAGGGCGCACGCGCCCCGTACGTGGCGTTGCGGCACGACTCACCTCCACGGCCTCGACGGTCCCGGGCCGGTGGCCCGGTCTTCGGATCGTGACACGGTTAGTCGTATAAACCGGATATTTGCGGAGGGTGGGTCCGCCCGGTCACCTGCTCGGCGTACCGGGCGCGCCTGTGCGGCGGGTCGGCGGGTGCGGGCCCGGCCGGGGGCCGCGCCGGCGACGCGGTGGGGGCCGTCGTCGGCGGCGCGGCCGGGGCGAGGCGCCTGGTGGCTGGCGCGGCGGTCGGCGTCCCGCCGCTCACCGACGCCGGGGTGCTCTCGCCCCGCGGGCTGGCTAGCGGCGCCCGTAGTAGGCGTCGAAGTTCTTCGAGAACTCCCGCTTGTTGAAGTTGTCCCAGTTGATGGACCAGGTCATCAGGCCGCGCAGGGCGGGCCAGGTGCCGTGGGTCTGGTAGCTGCCGCAGTCCGTCTTCTTGGTGAGGCAGTTCAGTGCCTTGGTGACCTCGCCGGGCGCGGTGTGCCCGTTGCCCGCGTGGGTGCTCGCCGGCAGGCCGATGGCGACCTGGGAGGGCTTGAGCGCGGGGAAGACGTTGTTCTTGTTGCCGGCCACGGGGAAGCCGGTGAGCAGCATGTCCGTCATCGCGATGTGGAAGTCGGCGCCACCCATGAAGTGGTACTGGTTGTCCAGGCCCATGATCGGGCCCGAGTTGTAGTCCTGTACGTGCAGCAGCGTCAGGTCGTCCCGCAGCGCGTGGATGACCGGCAGGTACGCCCCGGCGCGCGGGTCCTGGCCGCCCCAGGGGCCGGAGCCGTAGAACTGGTAGCCGAGCTGCACGAAGAACGTCTCCGGCGCCATGGTGAGCGTGAAGTCCGGCCCGTACTTGGCCTTCAGGGTCTTGACCGCCGAGATCAGGTTCACGATGGCGGGGGTCTTCGGGTTCTTGAAGTCGGTGTCGCCGGTGTTCAGCGACAGCGAGTGACCCTCGAAGTCGATGTCGAGGCCGTCGAGTCCGTAGCGGTCGATGATGGCGCCCACCGAGGAGACGAACTTGTCGCGGGCGCCGGTCGACTCCAGGCGGACCTGGCCGTTCTGGCCGCCGATGGAGATGAGCACCTTCTTGCCGGCGGCCTGCTTCGCCTTGATGGCGGCCTTGAACTCGTCCTCGGTCTCGACGTTCGGGCACTCGCTCTTGGGGCAGAGGCTGAACCGGATGTCGCCGGAGGTGGTGGAGGTCGGCTCGCCGAAGGCCAGGTCGATGATGTCCCAACTGTCGGGGACGTCGGCCATCCGGGTGTAGCCGGAGCCGTTGGCGAAGCTGGCGTGCAGGTAGCCGACCAGGGCGTGTTCCGGGAGCGCGGTCGGCGCGGGGGCGGGCGCGGGCGCCGGTGCCGGCCGCGCCGTGGCGGCTGGGGCGGGGGCGGCCGTCGCCGGGGACGGGACGGTGAGCGCGGTGGCGGCGACGGCGCTCGCCGCGGCGAGCAGTACGCCGAGCGATCTCCCGCGGCTGCGCGGACGGGGACGGGGGTGCGAGCGCATGGGGGCTCCTTGGGGGCTTCGACAGCGGTACGGGTGGGGCGTACGGGGTCGAGGCGGAGAGGCGCTTCCGTGGGGTGGGGGACGGCCAGGGAGGCGCGGAAGCGGCTCTCTCCGCGCAAGCAGCAAACAAGGACTAGACCAGAAGTGTCAATGGTCCGGACCAAAACTGAAGCGCGGGTGCGGCCCCCGGACCCGCTGGTCCCGGGGCGTGCGACTGGGCCACGGCGCCGTCAGACGGCCGCCCGCACCGCCGCGTGGGCGGCGGCGGTGCGGGCGGCTGCGGTGCGGGCGGCCGGTGGGACGTGCCGGGGGGCGCGGCGGCCCCGGGTGGTGCGGCGGGTCAGCGGTTCGGGCGGGACCAGGGCCACTTGAGGCCCTCGCGCGGCCTGCCCTCCGGGGCGTACTCGTACTGCCAGCCGCGGGGCACGCCGAGGCGGCGGGAGAGGGCGACGGGGACGCGGACGTAGACGTACACCGTCGGCGGGGTGCCGTCGTCGTTGGGGACCGGCACCTCGTACGTCTTGGGTGGCTGCCCGGTCGCGCCGGTCAGCACCGGCAGTACGCGACCGTCCAGCGGCCCGCCGACGAAGGGCGTCTCTACGCTTCTCACGCTCCCCAGTGTCACACCGATGGCGCCGCCCGCAGCCGTGGCAGTGTGCTGGCCGCAGGCGCTCGCGGGCGGCCGGCGCGGGGTGGAGGCCCTGCTCAGAGCAGGTGCGCGGCGTCGTCGACCAGGGGCAGGATGCGGCGGGTCAGATCGGCGACGGCGCCCTGCGAACCCTCCAGCGCGAGGGTCGCCCGCGCCACCCGCGCGGTCTCCTCGTCGCGCGCGGCGGTCGCCGTGAGCAGCGCCACGAAGTGGTCCACCAGCCAGGTGCGCAGCTCGTCCAGCGGCGGCTGCTTCCCCTCGTCCAGCCAGATCAGCGACGCCGCCTCCACCGCGGTGATCCACACCCGCACCATCATCCGCAGCCGCGGGCCGGGCTCGGGCGTGCCGAGGTGGATGAGGATCTGCTCGGCGGCGGCGCGGCGCACGCCGTCCACGATGGCGTCGGTCCGGGAGGTCTCGGCGACGCTGCCGCCCTGGAGCAGCGCGGAGAACCCCGCGTCGTGCTCGTCCACGAAGGCGAGGTAGCGGGTCAGGACCCGGCTCAGCCGCTGGGTGGGCGGCCCGGTCTGCGGCTCGGTGAAGCAGCCCCGCAACTGCTCGGCCGCGCTGCCGATGGCCGCCTCGTACAACTGCTGCTTGCCGCCGGGGAAGTAGCGGTAGACCAGGGGCCGGGAGGCGCCGGCCGCCGCGGCGACGTCGTCCAACGAGACGTCCTCCGGCGGGCGGTGGGCGAAGAGTCCGAGCGCCGCGGCGAGCAGTTCGGCGCGGCGCTCCTCGACGCTGAGCCTGCGGTAGGCGCCGCGGGGCGCGGGCCGGGTCGTGGCCGCGGGGGCGCTCCCGCCGCTGGTCATGAAGGGCTGCCTCTCATACGAGCAGCCTATCCGGCGGGTGCGGCGACGGGTCGGGGCCTACGGGAGGCCCCGCGACCGGCCACCCGCGCGAGGTGGCCGGTGCCCCGCCGGTGGGGGCGGCGTCAGGCCAGCAGCCCGCTGCTCTGCCACAGCTTGCGGCCCACGCCGCGCAGCACGCCGATGTCGTCCAGGAAGTCCGTCAGCCGCTTCGCGCCGGTCTGCATCACCTCGCGGCGGTGGCCGCTGGCCTTGACCTGGGCCACGGCCTCCCGGCGGTCGAGCCCGACGTCCGAGTAGACCTTCGGGTTGATGAAGGCGACGGAGAAGATACGGGCGAACTCGCCGGAGACCAGCCGGGTGTACTCGGCCTCCCAGCGCGGCGCGGTCACCATCTGGCGGCGCAGCTCCTCGCGCGCGTAGCGCACGTGGCGGGCCTCCTCCACGACGTGGATGCGGGTGACGCCGCGCACCAGCGGCTGGATGCGCTCGTCCGGGAAGGTGAGCCGCTGCATCCAGTCGAGTATCTCCTCGCCCAGCAGGGTGGCGGTGAACGAACCCGGCGTGGTGGAGATGGTCTTGAAGAGGCGGCCGAGGTTGTGGTGCAGCCGCGTGACCGGGTACGCGGGAACGTCCGACTTCTGGATGAGCCGCGCGAACATCATCGAGTGCCGGCACTCGTCGGCGATCTCGGTCAGCGCGTACCGCACGTGCGCGCTGGTGGTCGGGCGGTCGTAGATGTGCCGGATCAGGAGCTGCATCAGGATGATCTCGAACCAGATGCCGAGCGAGGCCAGGGCCGCCGACTCGTGGCGGGAGAGCTGTATTCGCTGCTCCTCCGACATCCGCTGCCACATCGGGGTGTCGTAGAGCGAGACCAGCTCCGGCGGCCAGAACCACTTGCCCTCCTCGAAGGGCGCGTCCCAGTCCAACTCCTTGTCCGGGTCGAAGGAGTGCTTGGCGGAGGAGTCGAGGAGGCGCTCGGCCACCTGCTCGCGGTCCTTGAGCAGTCCGAGGGCGTCCCGGAGCATCTCGATCTCGTTCATCGTCGCAGTCATGGCTGAGGACACCTCGCTGATGGGTTACCCGCGGTCACGCTCTTATGAGACTGCGTGTCAGCAAGGCAGTCAATCCCTTGGGCGCAACTTGTTGACCGTGCGGTAACAACTGGGCGGGGCCCGCCTTCGCGCTGGTCCGGGTTCCGCGGCTCGGGTGCGTCACGCCCGGTGGGGGAGCCGGCGGCGGCCTCGCGTACGCTCCCCGCGTGCTGGTCGCCCGCCCGTGGCCGGGCCGAGCGTCCCGGTGTCCGCGAGCGCTCGGGCCAGCCGTACCCGAGCCCCTCGCCCCACCGGAGTGCCGCCGTGACCAGTGATCCCCTCGTGCCGCCCGACTGGAGCCAGCGGATCGCCCCGCCGATGACCGGGGGTGAACGCGAGACGCTCCGCGCCTACCTCGACTTCCACCGCGCCACGCTCGCCATGAAGTGCGCGGGCCTGACCGAGGAGGAGTTGCGCGAGCGCTCCATGCCGCCGTCCACGCTGTCCCTGCTCGGCCTGGTGCGGCACATGGCCGAGGTGGAGCGCACCTGGTTCCGACGGGTGATAGCCGGCGAGGACGTCCCGCTCGTCTGGTCCGCCGATGGCGACTACCAGGAGGCGTACGTCGCGCGTTCGGCCTCCGCGCCGGAGGCGTTCGCCGCGTGGCGCGCCGAGGTCGAGCACGCCCGGCGCGTCGAGCGGGCGGCCCCGTCCCTGGAGGTGACCGGCCACCAACCCCGCTGGGGCACGGACGTGTCGCTGCGCCTGGTCATGCTCCACGTGATCCACGAGTACGCCCGGCACAACGGGCACGCCGACTTCCTGCGCGAGGGCGTCGACGGCACCGTGGGGGCCTGACGTCCGCGCCCCGCCACCACCGCGACCGCCGCGACCCGGGGGGATCGAGTCGCGGCGGCGGTGGGGCGGGGCGCGGCGGCAGGTGAAGGCGACTGTCAGACGGCCTTGACCTGCCCGTCGTCCACCCGGACGTCGGCCCCGGCGATGCTGGCCGCCTGGCCGGAGAGCAGGAAGGCGACGAGCGAGCCGATGTGGGCCGGCTCCGCGATGTGCCCGGTCGTCAGCCCGAAGCGCTGCGGCAGGTGGGCCACCAACTCGTCCTGCGGGACGCCGAACGCCGCGGCCAGGATGGCCGCCGGGCCGTCCGGGTCGGACCAGCGCTCGATGTTGATCGGACCGGGCGAGACGGTCAGGGCCCGCACGCCCTGCGGTCCGAACTCCTCGTTCAGCGCCTTGGTCAGCGCGTTCAGCGCCGCCTTGGCCGCCCCGTAGTCCACCGTCGTGGCCGCCGGGACGCGGGCCGCCGTCGAGGAGATGTTGACGATGGCGCCGCCCTGGCGCAGCAGGTGCGGCAGGGCGGCCCGGGTGACGCGCACGGCGCTGGTGAAGTTGAGGTCCAGCGTCCGCTGCCATTCGGCGTCGTCCAGGGCGAGGAAGCCGCCCGAGTTGTAGGTGTCCTTGCCGCCCACGTTGTTGATGAGGAAGTCGAGGCCGTCGAGCGTGTCCGCGGCCTCCGCGACCAGGTCGCGTGGCCCGTCGGGCGCGGTGACGTCGCACGCGATCGGCACGGCGCCGGAATCCTTCAGCGCGGGCGTGAGGGTGCGCGCGCAGCCGGCCACGCGCACGCCCTCCGCGAGCAGGGCCTTGGCGATGGCGAGACCGGTGCCGCGGCTGGCGCCGGTGACGAGAGCCTTCTTACCGGTGAGGTGGAGGTCCATAGCTTCTGGTGCACTTCCTCCGAAGTAGCCCGTGAGGGGTCTCGCGGGGTGAACAGTGGCGAAACGTACGTAAGTTACCCATGCCGGTCGGATGCCAAAGCGCGTCGCGCCTCCCGTACGCAGCGCGCCCTCGCCCCGCGCACCGGCGCGCACCCACACGCGCTCCCGCACCGCCCACACGCCGTTCCCACCGCCCCCGCCACCACCCGCGCCACCGCCTGGACGCCGTCGCCGAACACGACCGCCCCGGGCCGCCGTCCGCGCACCCCCGTCGGCCCGCGCGCGGTGCCGGCTGAGGGGCGTCGGGGCGTACGGGAGGGCGCTCGGCGGGCGGAACTGGCGTGCGTGGGGGAGGGGGGCGCCATTACGGTCGCGGCATGCGGGAACGACCCGATCTCGATGAGCGCACCCTGCGGCAGGCCCTCGACGCCTGGGAGTTGGGGGGCGCGCACCTCACCTACGCGCCCGTCGGCTTCGGCGACTACCACTGGATCGCCGAGACCGGCGCCGGCCGCCGCGCCTTCGTCACCGTCGCCGACCTCACGCACAAGGACCAGTGGGACGGCGGCGCGGACGCCGCCTTCGCCGGGTTGCGCGCGGCGATGGAGGCGGCCGTCGCGCTGCGCGCCCAGCCGGGGCGCGACTTCGTCGTGGCCCCGCTGCCCACCCGGGACGGCACCGCCGTCCGACGCCTTGGCCCCCGGTTCGCGGTCAGCGTCTTCCCGTACGAGAGCGGCGAGGCGGGCGCGTTCGGGCAGAAGTTGTCGGAGGCCGAGCGCGCTGCGCTGCTCGACCTGCTGGCGACCCTGCACCGCAGCGCGGTACCCGAACCCCTCGCCGAACTCTCGCCGGAGTCGCCCACGGGCGACGTGCTGCGGCGGGCGCTGGCCGAGTGCGGGCGCCCGTGGCGCGGTGGCCCGTTCGCGGAGCCGGCGCGGGAGGTGGTGGCCGACGCCGCCGCCGCGCTGCGCGAGCGGCTGGCCGCCCACGACGCGTTGGCCGCCGAGGTGGCCGGGCGGGGCGCGCGGCGCGTGGTCACCCACGGCGAGCCGCACCCGGGCAACGTGCTGCGGCGCGCCGGCGCGGGCCACGCGGGCGACCGGCCGCTGCTCGTGGACTGGGACACGGTGCGGCTCGCCCACCCCGAGCGGGACCTGTGGCTGGTGGCCACCGGCCCCGCCGACCTGGACCGGTACGCGCGGGCCAGCGGGCACACCCCGGACCCCGCCGCGCTGGCCCTGTACGCGCTGCGCTGGGACCTGCGGGACGTGTCCGAGTACCTGACCTGGTTCCGCGGGCCGCACGAGCGCACGTCGGACACCGAGGCCGGCTGGTCAGGTCTGCGCGAGACGGTGGCGCGGCTGACGCGCTGACCTGCCCCGCGCGCACGACCGCCACCCGCCGCGCGCTCCCCTCACCACCCCCACGCCCGTCAACCGCCTCGCCCCGGGGAGTGGCGCGCCGCGCCGCCCCGCCGTGGGCCCGCCCCGCGTGCCCCCTACGTGCCCCCAGCCGCCCCGGCCCCACCGGTTGCCGCGAGCGCCCGGTCGGGAAGGGCTGCAACAGGCCGCGGGCGGGGCAGTGACGCACCGCCGACGAGCCGGGTCGGCAGCGCGGAAAGGGGCGGCATGCGGGTCAGGAAGACGGGTTGGTACGACCGGGGCGAGGCGGGCCTGCCACCCTCGATGGCGCGACTCGCCCCCAGGGGGCCCTACGCGGACGGCTGGTTCCCACTCGCCAGCAGCGGCGAGTTGCGGCGGGGGCAGGTGCTGACCCGGCGCCTGATGGACGAGGACGTCGTGCTCTACCGGTCGGCCAGCGGGAGGGTCCGCGCGACCCTGGCCCACTGCCCGCACATGGGCGCCCACCTCGGCTACGGCGGCACCGTGTGCGGCGAGGACATCCGCTGCCCGTTCCACCACTTCCAGTTCGGCCCGGACGGGACGTGCGTGCGCACCGGCTACGGCACGCCGCCGCCCGCCAGGGCCCGGCTGGCCACCCTGGACTGCCGCGAGGTCGAGGGCCTGGTGTTCGTGTGGCGGCACGCGCTGGGCAAGCCGCCGCAGTGGGAACTCGACGTCCGCTCGGGCGAGGGGTTCTCCCGCCCGTACCCCACGGTCCGGGCGCTGGTGGAGTATCCGCAGGACGTCATCGAGAACATCGTGGACTACGGGCACTTCGGGCCGATCCACGGCATTCGGCACGAGGTGGTCGAGGAGCCCTGGTTCGACGGCCACCGGATGGGCACCACATACCGCTTCCACCCGGCCAAGGGCGCCGACGACGCCGCGCGGGTGTCCTCCGTCGCGCCCCTGGTCAAGGTGGTCGTGCAGGGCATCGGCGTCGGGTACACGGAGATCGAGGTGGCCCAGCTCGGCCTCCGGATGCGCACCCGGTTCGCCGTCACGCCCGTGGACGCGGCCCATGTCGACCTGCGCCTGACCACCAGCGCCCGCTGTACCCGGCTCGGCCCGCGCGGCGCGGCCGGGTTGCCGGCCGAACTCGCCGCCAGGACTCTGACCTGGCTGTTCTGGTTCGACACGCGCAAGGACTTCCCGATCTGGGAGCACCGCAGGTACGCCCAGCAGCCGCGGCTGGCCAAGGGAGACGGGCCGGTCGTCAAGTTCCGGCGCTGGTCGGAGCAGTTCTACAGCGTAGAGGGGAGCGCCGGCGCGCGGGCGGGGTCGGCCGACGCCGGCGACCCGCCGGCCGCCGAGGGGCCCACCGGATAGCGCGCGGCGTGGAGCGCGGCCGAGGCGTCCGGGCCGCCACCACACCACGCCGCCAGCGAGCGGCACGGCACGACACGGGCGCAGACGACGAGCGTGACGAGGGGTGCACCATGAGCAGGTGGAAACGGCGCGAGCGGGACACGGCCCACGCGCCATCGCCGAACGAACAACCCGGACTGCCGTACCCGGACGGCTGGTTCGCCGTGGCGACCAGCGGTGAGGTGCGCCCCGGCAAGGTGCTCACCCGACGGCTCAAGGGCGAGGACGTGGTCCTCTACCGCACCACGAGCGGTCGACTGAGCGTGGTGCGGCCGTTCTGCCCGCACCTGGGAGCCCATCTGGGCCACGGCGGAACGGTACGCGGCGACAACCTCGTCTGCCCCTTCCACCAGTTCCAGTTCGACCCGGAGGGGACTTGCGTCAAGACGGCCTACGGCACCCCGCCGCCCAAGGCCCGGCTGGCCACCCTGGACTTCCGCGAGGTCGACGACCTCGTCTTCGTCTGGTCCCACGCCGAGGGGAAGGCGCCCCAGTGGGAAGTCGAGGGCATCATGGGGGCGGGGTTCCGCACCCCTCGGTGCACCCGGTTCGCGCTGGCGGCCCACCCGCAGGACGTCGCCGAGAACTTCGTCGACTTCGGACACTTCGGCACGCTGCACAAGGTCAGCATGGCCCCGCTGGGAGACCAGGAGATCGACGGGCACCTGATGCGGTTCCAGTACCAGATCCGCCCCGGTGGCGAGCGCGCGGGCACCAAGCGTTACGCGACGTTGCCCGCGATCCACGTGACGCTGGAAGGCATCGGCAGCGTCCGGGTGGAGGCCGATGCCATGAAGTTCGGCTTCGAGCTGCGCGCCCGCATGTCCGTCACGCCCGTGGAGGCCGACCGGAGC
The DNA here is from genome assembly GCF_014295035.1 of Streptomyces buecherae. GTDB lineage: Bacteria > Actinomycetota > Actinomycetes > Streptomycetales > Streptomycetaceae > Streptomyces > Streptomyces youssoufiensis. Next base: position 2,679,025 of record NZ_CP060404.1, on the reverse strand, counting down.
GAGATGCGGGTCTCCGTCGCCCTGCGGCCGACGGGCACCGGCCGCCGGCCGGTCGCCTCGCTGGTGGCCGCCGTGGCACCGCGCGTCTTCGCCCCGGCCGCCGCGGTGGACATCCGCCGCGACGCCGCCATCTGGGCCCACAGCAGGTACCACGAACAGCCGCGACTCGCGCAGGGGGACGGCCCGATCATGCCGTTCCGGCGCTGGGCCCGGCAGTTCTACGGCGATCCGGGGCAGGCCCCGGCGCAGGCCGGCTGACGGGCCCGGGCGCGGGCCCGGCTCCGGCGTGCGCGGGAGCCGGGCCCGCGAAACGCGCTTTCCCGACCCGCGCCCCTCGCCCCAGAATGGGCGCATGATCAACAGGTTGGCGCGCCGGGACGAGCTGCCGGTGCTACGGGACATCGAGCGGGCGGCGGGGGAGTGCTTCCGGGCGATCGGCATGCCGGAGATCGCCGACGACGAACCGCCCTCGCTCCCCGAGCTCACCCACTACCAGCGGGCCGGCCGCTGCTGGGTCGTCGCGGACGACGGGGACTGGCCGGTCGCGTACGGGCTGACCGACCCCGTGGACGGGCGGCTGCACATCGAGCAGGTCTCGGTGCACCCGGACGCGGCCCGGCGGGGCGTCGGCCGCGGCCTCATCGACCACCTCGCCGAGCGCGCCGGGGCCGAGGGGCTGCCCGGGGTGACGCTCACGACCTTCGCGGACGTGCCGTGGAACGCCCCGTACTACGCGCGGCGCTGCGGGTTCCGGGTGCTGGCCGACGCCGAGGTGACGCCCGGGCTGCGGGAGATCCGGCGCCGGGAGGCGGAGATCGGCCTGGACCGCTGGCCCCGGGTGTGCATGCTGCGCGAGCGCTGACCACCCGGTGCTGGGCGGGCCGATCCGGGCCTCCGGGAGCCGTGGCGGTGGGGCCGGTCCGGGCCCGTGGAAGCCGTGGCGGTGGGGTCGGCCGGGCGTGCGGTCGGTTTATGTCCGGTCCGTGGAACTGATCGTATGGTCGATCGTTGCTATCCTCTGGAGGCTAAGCGTGGCTGTGGTGCGGACGTTCCACGGCGGTGAAGCCCTCACGGGGAGCGTGTAGGCCAGTGGACAAAGACGGTATGACGGTCGGCGTGACGGGCCGGGGGCCCGATCCGCGCGCGGAACGGAGCCGGGCCGCGGCGCTCGCCGCTGCCCAGGAACTACTGATCGAAGAGGGCTGGGCGGCGGTCACCCATGTTGCCGTCGCGGCCCGTAGCGGCGTCGGCCGCACCACCCTCTACCGGCACTGGCCCGACTCGGCGATGCTCATCCGCCAGTTGCTCGCCCAGTTGTTCCAGATCGATCACTCCTCCCGCACGGGTGACCTGCGCGAGGACCTGATCTGCGAGCTGCGGGCCTTCCAACTCCTGCTGGAGAACCCGACCGGCGACCGCGCGCTGCGCGTGATCATCGACCAGGCGTCGATCGACGCGGAGTACGCCGAGGTGCTTGAGCAGTGCCGGCACAAGGGTGCCGAGGTGCTGACGGCGATCATCGAGCACGGCCGCGAGCAGGGCGACCTGCCGGCGCGGCTCGGCACGGAGGAGGCCATCGGGCTGCTGCTCGGGCCCATGTTCTTCCGCCGGCTGGTCGCCAACAGCGGCTTCGAGCGCGACTACGTGACCGAGCTGGTCGACGGCTTCCTGCGGGCGTACGCGGTGGAGGTGCCGCCGGAGTCGCAGCGCGAGCTGACCCCCGAGCGGCGGGCCGAGCCCGTGGCGGGCGCCGCGTACTGATCCGCGAGCGGCGGTGGCCCGGCCCGGGCCGAACCGGGCTCGGCCGCCCCGCGTCGGCTCCGCGCGCGGCCGGTCCGCCGGCGGCACGGGGCCGTCGCGCGGTGCGTCCCCCCGGTCGCGCTCAGCGCTCAATTCGCGCCGCGATAGGGGTTTGACCAGGCCCAAAAAGCCCTCGCGAGGGCCGGCGAGGTAGGCGCCCAGTAGGGGTCTGGTGCAAACTGCTCCACATTAGTCAGTTCAGCGTGGAGCGTGATGCATGGCGAAGACGGACGGCGCGGCGGTCGGTGTGACGCACCGGGGGCCCGATCCGCGTGCGGAGCGCAGCCGGGCCGCGGCGCTCACGGCGGCGCAGCAACTGCTGATCGAGGACGGTTGGGCCGCGGTGACGCACGTCGCCGTGGCGGCGCGCAGCGGAGTCGGCCGGACGACGCTTTACCGGCATTGGCCGGAGTCGGCCATGTTGATCCGCGACGTGCTCGCCCGCTCCTTCGAGGTCGAACATTGCGCACCGACGGGCAACTTGCGGGCCGATTTGATCTCTGAATTGCAGGCGTTTCGCAGCATGCTGCTCGATTCTGTGGCCGAGCGTGCGCTGCGAGTGATGATCGAGCGGGCCGCCGCCGACCGGGCCAGCGCCATCATCCTGGAAGATTGCCACCGCAAAGGTACGGAACTCATACGGGAAATTGTCGAGGCGGCGAAGGTTCGGGGCGAGCTGTCGCCGGACCTCCCCACGGACGCCGCGATCGACAAGCTGGCCGGCCCGATGCTCTTCAAGAGGCTGTTTTTCAACGGAACGTTCGATGACGGCTATGTAACCGATCTCGCGGACCGCTTCCTCGCCACCTACGCGCTTCCGCAGGTCCGGGGCACGGACTGACCTCGCGCGCCCGGGTCCGGGCGCGACGCACAAGCAAAGCCCGCTATGCTCGACGGCCAGATGTTTCAGTGAGACTCCAGCGGCGCTCTATTCGTGCCGCAGACCCTGGTGAAGTCTGCTCTATGAAACATCTTGTACCGCGCACGGGGGAGAGCGAACGGAGGCGCTCATCGGGGGGTCTGGCGAGCCCAGTGTCACAGGACTGATGAGTGTGCTCGTGTTGCTGCCCTTGGCCGGAGGCGACGTGGCCTGAAGTCATGGCGGGAGTGATTTCGTGAACCAGCTCATGGATAGCGGTGTCTGCGAGGCAATTCCCATATTGTCCGTAACGAACCGTGAGAAAATGCACCAACCCCGTTCTGCCCGTTTATTCGGAAGGGAAGGGGAAATCGCCGAACTCTGCGGAATGCTGCACGATCCCGGAATCCGGCTACTGACCATCACCGGACCCGCCGGCGTGGGGAAGAGCGCACTGGCGAACGCCGTGCTCGCCACGTCGGTGCCCTATGCCGCCGACGGCATCATCAAGGCCGACCTGGCGTCGACGGGCAGCCGCACCATCGCCTGGCGGCAGGTGGCGGCGGCGCTCGGCATCGGCGGCGACGCGGCGGCGCTCGCCCTCCCGGAGCTGGTCGGCTCCGAGATCGGCGATCGCGAGCTGCTGCTCGTCCTGGACAACTGCGACCTCGTGGCACCGCTGCTGTCCACCGACATAGCCGCGCTGCTGCGTGGTTGCCCGGCGCTACGCGTATTGCTGACCAGTCGCATCTCCCTTGAGGTGTACGCCGAGCACCTGTTCCCCGTGGCGCCCTTCCCCGTGGGCTCCGGTGGGCAGACTCCGTACAGCTCGGTGGCGGTGCAACTGTTCATCGACCGGGTGCGGGCGCATTACCGCAGCGACGTGTTGCACGGCGGCGAACTGCACAACATCGCCGAGATCTGCGAACTCCTCGACGGCGTGCCGCTGGCCATCGAGGTGACCGCGCGGGCCGTGGGCACGCTCAGCCCACGGGCGCTGCTCGAACAACTGCGGCGCGGTGCCCACCCCTACAACAGCCGTCTCCTCGACGTGCCGACCCGTCACCAGTCGGTACCCGGGGCGCTGTCCTGGGGCGACCAGGCGCTCTCCGCCGAGGAGCGGGCGCTGCTCCAGCGGCTCGCGGTGTGCGAGACCTCCATCGACCTGCCCACCGCGCAGCGACTGGGCAACCTGTCGCTGATGCAGGCGGCGCGCAGGTTGGATTCGCTGGTGCACAAGAGCCTGTTGGTGAGCGCGAAGCGGGAGGGGGGCGAGCCGGAGTTCCGGATGCTCACCGCGACCCGTAACTACTACCGCAAGCGGCTCGCGCAGGACCCCGAGGAACAGGCCGAGGCGCGGAACCGGCACGCCGAGCACTACGCGAAGTTCGCCGTCGCCGCCGAACGCGGGCTGCGCATCGCGGAGGAGCGGGCCCACTGGCTCGCGCTCGCGCAGACCCGGCTGGCCGACATCCGCACCGCGATCCGGCGGCTCCAGGCCAAGGGGGAGCACGCCACCGCGGTCCGTACCCTGCTCGCCCTCGAAGAGGCGTGGGTCGTGCACAACGTGCTCCGCGAGTCCGCGGGGATACTGTCCCGCTCCGTCACCGCCCTGGAGGCGGCCGACGTACGGGACGCGCGGGACGCGGCGCTGCTGGCCGACGCGTTGGAGACGGCGGGTCGGTGGGCGATGGCGGGCGAGGAGTTGCAGTGCGCCCGGGCGTTGCTGACCCGGGCCGCCGAGCTCTATCGCGGCACGGGGGATCCCGGCGGGCGGGCCCGCGTGGCCACGCTGCAGGGGGAGTTGCTGCGGCGCGCGGGGGACGCGGACGCGGCCGAGCGGCAGGCCGAGTTCGCCGTGGCCGAGCTGGACGCGATCGGCGACGTCAGGAACGCGGCCACCGCACGGCGGTTGCTGTCCCTGGTACGCGCCGGGAGCGGCAAGCCGGACGCGGAGGCCCCGCTGGTGCGGGCCCTGGAGGAGCTGCGGTCCCTGGAGGAGCCGTACGCCCGGGCCGTCGCGCTGATCCACCTGGCCCGGGTGCGGCTGGCCACCGGCCGGTCGACGGAGGCGTACACCACGGTCCGCGAGGCCATGGAGATCCTCACCCGGTACGTCGGCGGCCCGGCCGATGTGGTGCTCGCGCTGGAGACAGCGGCTCGCTCGGCGCCGAGCGGAGGCGGCACGGAGCGAGCGCACGTCCTACGGTTGTTGGGGCTGGCCAAGGCACTGCGGGAGCAGCACGAGCTGCCGCCGAGCGTGGACGGGGCCGCGTTGCGGTCGCTGTCCGACCAGTTGCGGGAGGCCACGGGGGACGCGGCCGACGGTGACAGCGGTCGGACCGCCACCGCGGTGGACACGCCCACGCTCTACTCGGCGCTGGCCACCGCGCTGTCGGCACCGGTACCCAAGCCCGTCGCGGGCCCGGGGACCGATGCCAGGCTGGCCGGGCTCACCCCCCGGCAGCACCAGATCGCGGAGCTGGTCGCCGAGGGCATGACCAACCGCCAGATCGCCCGCTCGCTCGAACTGTCGGAGTGGACGGTCGTCAACCATCTGCGCCAGGTGATGAACAAGCTGGAGTGCCCCTCCCGCGTGCACGTCACCCGCATCGTGCAGCAGACGGCGGCGGGATAGCACCACGCACCACCCTGCCGGGCCCGGCGCACCCGACGGTGCCGGGCCCGGCTCTTTTGCCTGCCCGACCCTGTCTGGCTCGACAGGCCCTGACGGGCCGCCCCATCCCGCCCCGCCCCGGGCGCGCCCGGCGCACGGGGCGGAGCCGGGACCGGCTCACTTCTCCCGGTACGCCGCCGCCCGCGCCATCGCGTGCAGCTCGGCGGCCCACTCGGCCGGGAGCGCCGCGCTCACCGCGTCGTTGGCGACCTTCAGCCGCTCCTCGATGACCGACTCGACGCGGTCCTTCATGCCCGTCTTCAGGAGCAGCGCGTGCAGCTCCTCGGGGTCCGTGTTCGGCAGGTCGTCGCCGACCAGGGCCTTGACCTCGGGCTCGTCCTGGAGGGCGAAGGACATCAGCAGCGTCATCTTGTGCTGCTTGAAGTCGAGACGGGCCGGCTTGCCCGTGATGTCCGTGTCGCCGAACGCGTCCAGCAGGTCGTCGCGCAACTGGAACGCCTCGCCGAGCGCGAGCCCGTACTCCTCGAACGGGGTCAGCAGCTCGGGCGAGCCGCCCGCCAGCATCGCGCCCACCGCCAGCGGCCGGTAGACGGTGTAGCGGCCGGACTTGAACAGCGCTATCCAGCGGGCCAGCGGGATGTCCGGCTGGAACCTGGCGGCGGCCCGCACGTCGAGGAACTGCCCCACCATCAGCTCCGTCGACAGCTCGCCCCACACCGAGCGCGCGGCCGGCGGGCAGTGGGCGAGCAGCCGCTCGGCGTAGACGATGGCCAGGTTGCCGGCGAGCATCGCCACGCTCTGCCCGTAGTGCCGGGCGTCGCCGTGCCAGTCGCGCTCGCGGTGCAGCGTGGCGTGCAGCACGTGCGCGGTGGGCCCGCCGCGCCGCAGCTCCGACTCGTCCAGCACGTCGTCGTGGAGCAGCGCCGAGGTGTGCATCAACTCCAGCGCGGCGGCGGCGTCCACGGCCACCTCGGACTCGGGGTCGCCGCCGGCGGCGAGGTAGGCCGCGATGCAGAACGCCGGCCGCAGCCGCTTGCCGCCGCTGGCGACCATGGCGCCGACGCAGTCCACCAGCTCCAGCGCGTCCGGGTTCTGCTCGCTCCAGTACGCCCGCTCCTGCGCGAGCAGCGCCGCCAGCCGCTCCTCGACCCGGGCCAGCATGCGGTCGCGCAGCTCCCGCGGTGTGCCCTGACTGGCTGGTGTGCCCCGACTGGCGTCGGTGTTGGCCACGGTGGTCGTCGCCTCGATGGATGTCACAACAAGCTCCCCGGCATGGAGGAAGACAGAGTCCTCGGTGGTGGTCGTGCGGGTGTCGGCGCCGTGGCCGACGGTGTCGCGCTGTCGCGTCCGGCTCACCCGGGTCGCGGCCTGGCGCGTCGACAGTGATCTGCATGATCTGAGTGATCTGGATGATCTGGGCGTGCTAGGCGGTCGGGCGGCTCGGCAAGGATCTCAGGTGGCTGCCCGGTGCCGGTGTCTGCTCCGTGGCGGGCGGGAGCCAGGGTGGGGCGCCAGGGGCGCGTCTGGGGTGGGGCACGGCGGTGGCCCCGTCGCCCGGGCCGTGCGGGATGCGGACCCGGGCCGGCCGGGGCGTTTGCCGCGCGGAGCGGCCCGGCACGGCTCCGCTCGGCTCCGCCCCGGAGGCCGGGCTCGTGGCCGGGCCGGCCGGGGCGTGCGGGCGGTGCGTACGAGCCTGTGCGCGCTGCGAGCGCCCGGCGTGCGCGGTGGTGCGGTCGCGGTCGTCTCCGTGGCCGCTGGGAGCGGCGGTGGGGCCCGGGAGTGCGGCACGGTGCCGTGCGCCGGCGGTGGCCGGTCGGCCGCCGGGGCAGCGCGACGTGGCCGCCGCTGCGCGCCAACGCGCCGGCGCCGCGCCCGCCCTCGCCTGCCCTTCCCAGGTCATGGGTCAATCCTGCGGTTCTGGGCTGTTCGGGGCCATGACAACGTCCTGCCAGCGGCCGGGGCGCGGCCTGGTCAGCGCGCGGTCCACCAGCGCGCCGGCGGCGCCGGTGTAGTGCGTCGGCTCGACCAGGTCGGCCAGGCGCGCGGCCGACAGGTGCCGGGTCACCTCGGGCAGTTCGCCGAGCACGGCCTCAAGGGTGCGTCCGGAGGCCGCCGCGTCGGCGGACGCCCGGCTGAGCACCTGCCGGGCGACGGCCTTGCCGAGCAGCGGTGCCAGCGCCGCCGCGATCCGCTCGGAGACGAGCTGGCCGCCGGTCAGGTCGAGGTTGGCGCGCATCCGGTCGGAGGCGACGGACAGGTTCTCGGCCAGCTCCACGGCGTGCGCCGCCGCGCCGCCCGTCAGCCGCAGGCAGGCGCGCAGCGGCTCCCACTCGGCGTGCCAGCCGCCGGCCGACCGCTCGTCCTCGACGGCCATCGCGCCGGTCACCGTGGCCGCGAGCTGCGGCACCTGGAGCGCGGCGGAGCGGATCACGGTGGCCAGCACCGGGTTGCGCTTGTGCGGCATCGCCGACGAGGCGCCGCGCCCGGCGACCGCGCCCTCGTGCACCTCGCCGACCTCGGTCCGGGTCAGCGACTGCACGTCCACGGCGATCTTGCCGAGCGCGCCCGAGGTGAAGGCGAGCGCGGCGGCCAGATCGGCCATCGGGGTGCGCAGTGCGTGCCAGGGCAGCACAGGTTGGGCCAACCCGGTCTCGGCGGCGAAGGCGGCGGTCAGCTCGTACGCGTACGAGGCCGCGCCCGGCGAGCCGTGCCCGTGCCCCGCGTACTCCAGGTAGCCGGCCAGCGTGCCGGCCGCGCCGCCGAGTTGGACCGGGAGCTGTTCGCGTACCCGGCGCAGCCGCCCCGCCGCGTCGAGCACGAGCCACATCCAGCCGGCGGCCTTGAGCCCGAAGGTGGTGGGCACGGCGTGCAGGGTCAGGGTGCGGCCGGCCATGGCCGTGTCCCGGTGCCGCTCGGCGAGGCCGGCCAGCGCCTCGGCGGTCCGGTCGAGGTCGGGGATGACCAGGCCCAGGGCCCGGTCGGCGACCAGCATCGCGCCGGTGTCGAAGATGTCCTGGCTGGTCGAGCCGCGGTGGACGTACTCGGCCGCCGCCGCGTCCCGCGCGGCGACCACCGAGGTGAACTCCCGCACGAGGCCGACCACCGGGTTCGCCGCCTCGCGGGCGCTTCGGGCCAGCGCGAACAGGTCCAGGTGCGCGGCCCGCGCCGCGTCGCTGATGACCCGGGCCGCCGCGGCCGGCACTGTGCCGAGCCGGGCCTGCGCCCGGGCCAGCGCGGCCTCCGCGTCCAGCATCGCCCGCAGCCAGGCGTGGTCGGCGACGGCCGCCTCCACGGGCGTGCCCGCGCGCACCGGCGAGAGCAGCCCCGCGTCGGCGAACCGTTCGGCGTCGGCGAGCTGCCCGGTGGTCTCGGCGCCGGGCGCGGTCGCGGTCGCGCTGTCGCGCGCCGGCTCGGTGGGTGCGGCTTCGCGCGCCCCGGGGCCCGCGCCGGCGCCTCCCACCGGTTCGGCTTCGGGCCGCGCCCGTGGCGCCCCTCCCGTGCTCACCGGTCGACCGCCGTCGCCGCGAGCGCCGGGGCCGGCGCGTCCGGCGCGCGGGTGGGGTCGTCACCGAGCACGGCCCGCGCGATGGCGTCCGAGTCGCTGAGGATCACCGAGCCCACGCCGGGCCGGATGCCGGCCGCCGTCACCCAGTGCACGGCCTCGGTGGGCACGCCGTACGCGAACCGCCGCGGGTGCGGCACGCCGTGCGCGTCCAGCAGCCGGTAGGGGCGCTCGGTGACGGCCAGCCCGCCGGTCTCGTACGCCGTGCCGTCCGTGGCCGGCAGTCGGTACGGGGCGCACTGGCCGGTGGCGAGCAGGTGGCGCAGCAGCGGGTCGGCCGTGCGGCGCAGGTCGATCTCCGGCAGCCGGGCCTCGATCAGCACGCGGGCGCTGACCCGCGAGCCGGGCACGGCCGGCGACTCGGCGACGAACGCGCCAGCGTCCGGGTCGGCCACGATCCGCAGCGCGGGCCCGGCGACGCGCAGCGTGCCCGCCTCGATCAACGCCAGCAGCTCCTCGATGCGCCGCGCGGGCGGGCCGATGGACAGGTAGGCGTTGAGCGGGGTGTACCAGCGGTCCAGGTCGGCGCGGTAGGAATCGCCGCTCAGCCCGCCGTGGTCGACCGCGAGCCGCAGCTCGTTGCGCAGGTCGCGCAGGACGTCGAGGGCGGCCTTGAGCGGGCCGCTGACGTTGCCCGCGCGGGCGGCCTCCAGATCGCTCCGCAACTGGTCGAGCAGCCAGTCCCGGAAGTCGTCCGGGCCGCTGAACTCGCGCTCCGCGTAGGGCTGCTCGATGGCCGACCAGTCCCACCACTCGGCCGCCGGGATGTCGAACGCGGTCAGCAACTCCGCGTCGGCGGCGCTGATCGGCGGATGCGCGGAGGCGGGGCCGGCCGGGTCCGCCGGGTGGCTCGCGGCGGCGGACGCGCCACGGGCGGCGTCGGGCTGGGTGGTGTCGGCGGCGTCGGGGCGGGCGGTGTCGTACGCCGTCGCCGCGCCGTCCGCCGCGTGCGCGAGGTAGCGCTCCCGGAACGCGGCGACCCGCTCGGCCTCGCCGCGCGCGGTCAGCAACGCGCAGTAGTAGACGGTCTCCACCTCGCGCGCGACCAGCGGCCACAGTGCCTCGCGGAAGGCGAGCCCTGGGGTGCCGGCCGCCTGCGCGCGCAGCTTGGCTATCAGCTCCGGGGTGAGCAGGAACGGCTCGTGGCGACCCTCGACGCCCTTCTCGTTCTCGCCCCGCGCGTGGTACGGCATGCCCCGGCGCGAGCCGGCGTACAACCGAGGCTCGCGGCCCGACGGAAGGTAGACCAGGCGGCCCGCGCGGCGCTCGTACCGGCCGCCGCGGCCCTGCGTCAACAGGGCCATGTGGTCGAAGAAGTTGAGCCCGAGCCCGCGCAGCAGCACGGTGTCGCCGGGTGCGATGCCCGAGAGGTCGGCGTCGGCCGGGTTGGCCGGCGGTACGTACACCAGGCCGTGCCCGGCGGCGAAGTCGGCCAGCCGCGCCTGCGCCGGCGACGGCTCGACGGGGAGGTGGCCCTGGGCCAGCACGACCGCGTCCAACCCTTCGAGCCGGCCGCCGTCCTCCAGCGTCACGGTCTGGGTGCCCGCCGCCCCGTCGTCCAACGCCACGGCCCGCCCGGCGTGCACGCGGACGGTGACCCGCGCGGGGGCGCCGGCGACGATGCGCCCGAAGGCCCAGGCGAGGTAGCTGCCGTACAGCGCGCGGGTCGGATAGGTGTCCGGGCCCAGCGCGGCGGCCTCGGCCAGGGTTGCGGCGTCGCAGGGCGGGTCGCCAGGGCCCGGGAGGCCGTAGGCGTCGGACGCCGCCGTTCGCGGGGCTCGCGGGTGCGCATCGGAGGGCGTGCCGGGCGGCTGCCGGGTGGCGCTGGCGGGTGCCTCGTGCGCCCGTCGCGCACCCGGTTGCGGGGGCACGCCCCCGGAGGGCGCCGCGTTCCGCGCGCCGAGCGCGCGGGCCCATTCGTAGAGGCTGGGGCCCGGGGCCAGCGGGCCCGCCATGTCCACGCTGTCGTCGGTGAAGACGGTCACCTGGCAGGCCACGGTGTTCATCAGCAGGTGCCGGGACTGGTCGGTCCGCCATACCTGGCCGGGGCCCGGTACGTACGGATCGACCACGTGCACGGTCAGCGCCCCGAGTGCCGGAAAATGCCGGGCATTGGCACAGAGCCGTTCCAGGACGGAGAGACCGCGTGGGCCCACCCCGATGATGCAGACATCGAGGCGCGTGCTGGCCATGCCGCTCTCCATTCCCTGTACGACGTGTCGCCGAGCGGATCGGCCCGTCCTGAGCGAACTGGCCACCGAGTCTTGGGGAAAGTACTCGTGCACGGTAGCGGCTAGTTCTTGCTATCTGACATGGTGGAGCTTGCCATGCGGCTTGCTATGGCCATTCGTGCAGGTCGGAGCCTACTTTGTGACAACTTCTAGCCTTCATAACCCCGGGCGACCAGCGCCTGCACGCACGCTGCGCGGCCACCCGCGCGGCCCGTCGTGAAGGTAATCCCGTTCCTAGGTGGGGAGAGCTGGAATGTCCTATCGGAAACACCCGCTGAACATCGCTGAACTGTTTGAATGGCACGCACAGGCCAAGCAGCAGACCGTCGCTTACCTGGACCGGCCCTTTGACATAGCCCCCGATCAGGGCACGCGTTTTGACGCCGGACAACTCGCCCACACGGTGCGGGACTTCTCCGCCCGGCTTTATGCCGCGGGGGCCCGCGCGGGCGATCGGGTGGCCATTGTCAAGGACAATCACCTGGACATGACGCTGGCCGCCGCGGCGGCGGCGCGCTTCGGGGCGATACCCGCGACGATCGCCGGGGCCAACACCCCGGAGAACCACCGCGCGATGATCGCCAAGCTGAAGCCCTCGGTCCTGGTGGTCTCGCCCACCGCGCTGGCCGCCGCCGCCCGGGCGGGCATCGAGCTGAGCGACCCGGGCACCAAGGTGATCGTCCTCGGCGAACTGGGCGACGGCGCCCCCAAGGACGCGCTGACGCTGAGCGACCTCGACGGCGCCGACGCCCCGCCGACCCGGCTGCGCGCCCCGCACGAGTCCATGCTGATCATGCACAGCTCCGGCACCACCGGCGTGCCCAAGCTCGTCGTCCACTCCGGCAACTCGCTGCTTGGCGGCGTGGCCCGGATGGAGCGCATCCGCTTCCCCGTCCTGGCCAGCAAGCACCGCGACGTGGCCGCCACCTCCGTCTCGTTCGCGCACGGCCGGATCGTGTCCTGGGTGATGGGGCAGTTCGTGCTCGCCCCGAAGAAGATCGTGATCATCTCCCAGCACGACCCCGAGGTCGCCGAGCGGATGATCGAGGAGCACCGGCCCACCTCCCTGGAGGCGTGCCCGAACATCTTCCAGCGCTGGGAGGAGTTGGCCTACCAGCGGCCGGAGATCTTCCGTCAGGTGCGGCTGTTCGTCGGCACCTTCGACGCCATCCACCCGCGCACGGTGCGCACCTTCCTGAACGTCTCCAAGCGGCGCTTCCCGGTGTGGCTCCAGGGCTGGGGCCAGAGCGAGGTCGGCCCGGTCTGCTTCACGCTCTTCACCCGGGGCCGGATGAAGAACATCTCCGACGACGCGTCGGTCACCAGCGACATCGGCTGGCCCTCGCCCGGCTTCAACAAGGTCAAGGTCGTCGACATCGAGACCGGCCGCAAGGTCGCCAAGGGCGAGCCGGGGCTGATGATGGTCTCCACCAAGGCCCAGTGCCTGGACTACGTCGGCGAGAGCGACCGGCACGCGGAGAAGGTCGACGGCCAGTGGTGGAACACCGGCGACGTCGGCGAGATGCACGCGCTCGGCCGCCTCAAGCTGGTCGACCGCGAGGTGGACATCATCCCCGGCACCAGCGGCATCGAGCTGGAGAGCATCCTGCTCGACCGGCTGCCCCGCGCCTCCGACGTCACCGTGCTCGGCCTGCCGGGCGAACTGCCCGTGCCCGTGCTGTCCATGGTGGACGACAAGCTCGACCCGCAGGAGTGGGCCGCCGCGACGGCCGGGCTGCCCCCGATGGCCGAGCCGAAGCTCGTGCCCTGGGACGAGGTGCCGCGCACCGCGACCTGGAAGGTGCGCCGGCTCGACCTGCGCGAACAGGTGCTGGGCAGCAAGGAGGCCATCGGCTCCGGCCGCTGGACCTGAGACGGGACCTCCCGTCCGGCGCGGGGCCAGGCCCCGCGCCGGACGCCGCCACCGGCCCGCTCGCGGCCGGCCGGCGGGGACGGGCGGCGCGGCACCGTGGCCGCGCGGCGACGCCCGGCAGCAGACGACGAACCACCGAGGAACCACCATCCGACGGGACCGGCCCGCGCGAGCACGCGGGCGGCACGACGCCGCCCGCACCACGCGCCGGGCCGGGCACCCGCGGGAGCAACGCGTATGAGGAGCAGGAGTGGCTGACATCGACATAGCGGTGATCGGCGCCGGCATCGCCGGCCTGACCACCGCGTACCGGTTGACACAAGAGGGCCACCGGGTGGAGGTGTTCGAGTCCGAGGACGCGCCCGGTGGGCGGATGCGCTCCAGCCGCGTCGACGGCTACACCACCGACCGTGGCGCGGAGACGATCTCCCCGTACGGCTACCCGGCCACCTGGGAGTTCATCCGGGAACTCGGCCTGGACCGGGGCAACCAGATCCACCAGATCGAGCACCCGGTCGGCCTGTGGGACCAGGGCCGCAACCACCCTTGGGTGGGGCACCCCAAGGGCATGGTGCTCGGCGCGGGCCTGTCCGTCGGCGGGCGCGTCCAGTCCTTCCGCTCGATGCTGGGCGGCATGCGCCGCTCGGGCCAGGTCGACCCGGAATGGCCGGAGAACTCCAAGTACGGGAACATGACGCTGGCCGAGTTCGGCGAGCGGTACGGCCAGGAGATGGTCGAGCGCAGCCTCGCCCCGATCGCGCACACCGCCTTCGGCTGGCAGCCCGAGGTCAGCGCGGTGGCGCCGCTGCTCGCCATCATGCAGGGCACCAAGGGCATCTTCCGCTGGCAGACCTACCGCGACGGCCAGGACACCATGGCCCGCACGCTGGCCAGCCGGGTCAAGGTGCACCTGTCGCGCTCGGTGGAGCGCGTGGTGCGCGAGGGCGAGGAGGTGCGCGTCCACTTCGCGGACGGCACCGACCTGACGGCGCGCGCCGCGGTCCTCACCCAGCCGTCGCCGGAGATCCCCTCGATCCACCCCGGACTCCCGGACGACGAGCGGCCGTTCATCGAGGCGTCCACCTTCACCACCATGATGCGCGTCGCGGTCCGCCTCGACCGCCCCCTGGAGCCGCGCCGCGACCCGAGTAACCCGCGCTCGTACGCGGTCGTCCTCGGCCCGAACGAGAACTCGCTCTTCTCCGGCTGCACCATCGAGCACAACAAGTGCCCCGACCGGGTGCCGGCCGGCCGTGGCCTGGTCACCCTGCTGATCTCGCCGCGCCGCGTGCACGAGGTGTACGACCTGCCGGACGAGGAGGTGCTGGAGCGGGCGTTGGACGAGAGCACCCACTTCATCGACGGCCTGCGCTCGGCGTACGTCGGACACCACATCGTCCGCTGGCCCAACGGCCTGCCCGCCGCCCCGCCGGCCGCGCTCCGGCTGCGGGGCCGCTTCGTCCGCCGCTCGCCGCGTCCCATCGAGTACGCGGGCGACTGGCTCTACCTGCGCCCGAGCAGCGAGGCGGCCATCGCCTCATCGAAGCTCGCGGTGGACCGGGTGCACGCCTGGCTCTCGGGCCAGCGCTGACCCACGGGCGGTCCGCCGCCCTCCCCCCGGGGGCCGCCCCGCCCTCCCGCGTGCGGCTCGACCGACAGGCCCCGCCCGCCGGCCCCTCGCGGCCGGCGGGCGGGGCCTTCGCCGCACCGCGGTCCGTCGGTGGACCGCCCGTGCCTCAGCGGAAGGCGTCCGCGTGGTCGGTGACCCACGCGCGGAAGGTCAGCGCGGGGCGCCCGAGCAACCGCTCCACCGTGTCGGTGACCCGCTCCGGGGTGTCCACGAAGGACTTCCAGGCCCGCAGCCGGCCCGCCACGAACTCCGCGTTCCCCCACGCCGCGGCGAACTCCTCCTGGGCCACCTCCGCCGGCATCTCCTCCCAGCGCACCTCCCGCCCGATCACCTCGCCGATGATCCGCACCTGCTCGACATGGGTGAGCGCGGCCGGCCCGGTGAGCAGGTGGGCCGCCCCGTCGTGCCGCCGCCGCTCGGCCCCGTCGGCGGTGAGCGCCCGCACGGCGACCTCGGCGATGTCCCGCTCGTGGATGAGCGACCTGGCGGCCCGCCCGTACGGGTAGCGCACCGTGCCCCGCCGTATCTGGTCCGCCCAGCGCAGCGCGTTGGCCGCGAAGTCGATGGCCCGCAGGAAGGTCCAGGTGACCCCGGACCGCCTGAGCTGGCGCTCGATGGCCTGGTGGTACGAGGTGGGCTCCTCGTCGTCCGCGAGGTCGGCCACGTCCGTCGAGAGGTAGACCACCTGCCGGGCCTGGTCGGTGATCACCTCAAGCACCCGTGGGTCCACCGGCAGCCCGGGCCACATCAGGTACACCCGCTCCACCCCGCGCACCGCCGCCGCCAGCGAGTCCGGGTCGCCCAGGTCCCCCCGCACCGCCTCCACCCCACCCGGCAGCCCCGCCGCCCCCGGGTCCCGCACCAGCGCCCGTACGTCCACGTCCGCCCGCGCCAGCCCGGCGACGACGTGCCTGCCTACGGTGCCGGTCGCCCCGGTCACCAGGATCTTGGTCATACGAGGACCGTAGAACCTGAACCACGGTTCAACTCAAGGGCCGGAAGGGGTGCCTCCGAGGTGCCCCTTCAAGGGCCGGAAGGGGTGCCTCCGAGGGGTGTCCCTGGCCGCGTCGCCCACATCGAGGAAACGACCACGGCCCGGGGCGGCCCATGAGGTCCCCCGCCACCCCGTCGGGGATCGGTCGGGCGCGAAGGCGCCCGTGACGTGGCAGAGCCCCGCGCGCCGGGCGAACGGCGGGCGGGGCTCTGCTGGGAAGCCGCGCGTCCACGGGGGTCGGTCGCGCGGCGGGTCTGTCAGACGCGGTCGACGGTGCGCTCCGGTGCGACGTCGCCGCCGCTGCTCGCGCTGGGCGCCGGCGCGGGCTCGCCGCCCTCGCTGATGCCGAACCGGTCGTGCAGCTTGCGCATCGGGCCTGGGGCCCACCAGCTCTTGGTGCCGAGCAGGCGCATCGACGCGGGGAGCAGGATGCCGCGGATCAGCGTGGCGTCCAGCAGGATCGCGAGCGGCACGCCGAGGCCCATGGCCTTCATGTAGCTGATGCCGGAGGTCAGCATGACGATGAAGACCAGCGACAGGATGATCGCCGCGTAGGTGACGACCTTGCCGACGCGCTCCAGGCCGGTGGCGACGGCGAGTTCGTTGTCGCCCGTGCGGTCGTACTCCTCCTTGACGCGGGAGAGGATGAACACCGCGTAGTCCATCGAGAGGCCGAAGCCCAGGGTGCCGACGAGGACGGGGACCGTCCAGTTGATGGCGCCGGTGTTGATGAAGTCGCCGACCAGCCACTGCAGGTGGCCGTCCTGGAAGACGAAGACCAGCGAGCCGAAGGTGGCGCTCAGGCTCAGCACGCTCAGCAGCATCGCCATCAGCGGGAGCAACAGGCTGCCGGTGAGCAGGAAGAGCAGGATGTAGGTGCCGATCGCCATGATGCCGAGGGCGAGCGGCAGGTTGTCGGCGAAGACGTCGAAGGTGTCCACGGAGATGGCCGGGTGGCCGCCGACCTTGACCGGGAACGGGGCCTTGGCGTCCCGGATGTCGCGAACGATGTCCTCGCCCTTGGGGGAGAGGCCGTCCACGGCGGGCACCACGCTGAGGTACGTGGCCGAGTCCGTGCCGTACTGCTGCGAGAACCGGGTGGCCGGGGCGACTTCCTTGCCGCCGGCGTAGCTGCCGGTGAGGGCGTCCACGCGGGCGACGTTGGGCAGCGCGGAGAGCTGCGTGGCGTAGGCGGCGATGTCGTCCTCGCGGTCGGCCGTCTTGCCGATGTCCACGGCGACGACCTGCATGGCCTGCGCCTCGCGGTTGTTGAAGTCCTCGCGGACCGTCTGGGCGACCTCGGCCGACTGGGCCGACTTGGGCAGGATCTGCTCGTCCGGCAGGCGCAGGTTCAGGTCGCGGACGGGGGAGCCGAGCAGCGCCATCAGGGCGAGCACCGCGACCACTAGGGGCACGGGCTTGCGCATCACGAACAGGGCCAGCCGGTGCCAACCGCCCTCGTGCGACGCGGTCACCGGGCGCGGCTTGCGGCGGATCAGGCGCAGCTTGTCGATGCGGGGGCCGGCCCAGGCCAGCAGCGCGGGCACGATGACCAGCGTGGCGAGCGCCGCCATCAGCGCGGTGGCCGCGCCGCCGATGGCGATCGACTGGAACATGCCGAACGGCATGACCATCAGCGCCATACAGGCGATGGCCAGCGTCACGGCGGAGAAGATGACCGTGCGGCCCACCTGGCGCATGGTGGCGCGGATGGCGGGCTCGGTCTCCTGGCCGCGCTGGAGTTCCTCGCGGTAGCGCGTGATGAACAGGAGGCTGTAGTCGATCGCGAGGCCGAGGCCGAGCAGCGTGGTGACGTTGGTCAGCAGGTTGTTGGCGTCGAACCCGAAGGTGATCAGGTACAGCAGGCCGAAGACGAGGAGCATCGTCGCCAGGGCGACGGCCAGCGGGAGGGCCGCCGCGACGAGCGAGCCGAAGATGACCACCAGCACGATCAGGACCAGCGGGAAGACCAGGGTCTCCGCGGTGGCGGCGTCCTTGGCGGACTGGTCGACGTTCTCGAAGTTCATCAGGGCGATGCCGCCCAGTTCGACGTCGAGCCCCTCGACCTTGCCCGAGTACTCCTTCTTGAGGTCCTGCACCCGGTCGTTGACCTCGTCGAAGTCGCCGAGGATGCGACCGCTGACGAGCGCCTGCTTGCCCGACTCGCCCTTGAGGGAGGGGGCCCGGTCCATGGACCAGTACGAGGCGACGTTCGCCACGTGCTCGTGGTCCTGGAGGCCCTTCGTCAGTTTCAGGCCAGCGGCGGTCACGGCGGGGTCGTCGACGCCGCGCGGGTCGCTCACCACGATGGAGAGGTTGGGGCTGCCCTGCTTGAACTCCTTCTCCAGGAGCTCCTCGGTCTCGTGCGACTCGGTGTCGGTGTTCTCGTACCCGCCCATCGTCAGCCGGTCCGTCAGACCCATCGATGCACCACCGACGGCGAGCGCGATGATCAGCACGGCCAACAGCACTTTCTTTGGCCTGGGGAGGATCAGACTCGCTAGTCTGTCGAGCATTTTCGGAATCTCCTGACGGGCGGCGCGAGAGAGGGGAGCACCGTGCGAGGACTTGTGGAACACATTGCACTAGACCTATGGAACAGTCTGCACCTCTCGCTGGCTCCGGTGCAAGTCGTTCCATAGATCGCCGGGTCGCTTCCCGGGCACGGTGGGGGCCAGCCCGGCGCGGTGATCCGGACATCGGTGGCATGTCCGGTTCGAGGCTCGGCGCTGGTCGCCGAACACCCTCCCCCACGTGGCCAGTTCCATGCCTGACCCACTGCCGAATGTCACCGGAACGTGATCCACATCGTGCCGGGCGGTCATCCCGCGGCCTCCCGTACGGGCGTTGACCGCGATGGCGGAGCCCGCCGCGTGACCGGCCGTACGGCCGACCGGACCTGACGGGGCCACAGCGGCCGGATGTCGACACGGGAGACGAGAGGGGCGGCCACGGGCGCGGCGCGGGGCGGGCGGCGACCGCCCCGCCTTCGCGGGGGAGGCGGGGCGGTCGTGGACGCTCACGGGGACTGGGCGCGGTCCGCTTCCGGGCGGTGCCGCGCGCGGGTCACACGTGCAGTTCCAGCACGTTCGCCAGCAGCAGCACCGGGACGCCCCAGCGGTGCAGCTTGATGCCGAGCATGCGGGCCTGGAGCAGGTTGCCCTGGCCGACGCCCGAGCGGGCCTGGGAGACGCGCATCGCCCACAGCGGCACCATCAGCGCCACGAACCACACCGGCACGGCGCCCACGGCGATGGCCACCGTCACCGCGAGCGGCTCCAGCAGGTGTGCCCCGACGATGATCTTCCGGTAGGTCGAGGCGGTGGTGAGGGTGGCGAGGTTGCGCCGGCCGGCCAGCCGGTCGCCCTCCACGTCGTTCATGTTGGAGTAGATGGAGACCAGCAGGCTCCACAGGCCGAACAGCGCCGACTCCAGGATGACCAGGCCCGTCGCCTCGCCGGTGAGCAGGACGTAGGGGATCAGGATGGCCAGGCCCGGGCTGACCAGGATGATCTCCTGGCCGAAGTTGTAGCTGATCTTCAGGCCGTACGAGTACTGCACGTTCGAGACCAGCACCGCCACCATCAGGAGCCCGACCCACAGCGAGTTCTCCGGCGCGATGACGAAGACCAGGGACCACATCACCGCGCCCCAGGCCATCGCCCCCCAGCCGAACAGCTCGGCCTGCCGCACCGTCAGCGCGCCGCTCAGCAGTGGCTTGCGGGACAGGTCGCGCAGCGCGCCGGACTCCGGCGAGTAGTTGCGCGCGTCGCTGCCGTCCCGGATGCCGGTGACGTCGTCCAGCGCGACGGTGGCGGCGACCACGCCGACGTAGCCGGCTATGTAGAGCAGGATCACGGCGAAGGTCGTGCCGTCCCACGTCTGCGCACCGGGCAGCGCGGCCCACACGATGAAGGCGCTCAGGTAGTAGTCGTAGAACGAGAGCTTGCCGAGCTTGACGAACGCGCTCAAGCGGTCCTTGGCGACCGGCGATGCGGCGGTGTTCAGCGACATACGGTTGCTGCCTTCTGTGATGGTTTCTTCGCGTTGTGGTGGGTGTGTCTTCCCGGTGTGCTCGGAGCGTGCGGGGCACGCCGGCGGGAATCGGTGCCGGTCAGCGGTGCGGGACGTCGGTCGGCGCGGGTGGGGCGCCGCGATGCCCCGCCCCGGGTCTGTCGTCCGACAGTCCTACGAGTGGTGCGGAGTCTTACCGAACCGGACGGGTCCTACGGGCCCGACCGGGAACGCGCTGGGGCGCACGCGGTGGTGCGGAGGCGGAGCGCGGCGTGCGCCCCGGACCGGCGCGCGGTGGGCACGGCACGGTGCCGTGGCGCGCCGACGGTGGTGTGCCGCCCGCGCGGTGCGCGGTCGCGGCGCCGTGGCCACGCACCGCACGGGTACGCGCCGGGCCCCGGCGCCGCGCGGTGGCGCGCTCGCGCGCGCCGCCACCGGCGCCTCATCCGGCCGTGCGCGCGTCCTACCTGGGCTTGCGGCCGAAGCTGGAGATGAGCACCTGGGTCAGCCAGTGGTGGGCCGGGTCGCCCATCTCGGCCAGCGCCTCGTCCACCCGCTCCGCCGACACCTCGCCCTCGGCGACGATGCGCGGCTTCATGAACTCCAGCCACAACTGGTAGTGCCGGGCCTGGAAGGAGCCGCCCCGCACCATGACGGCCCGGCCCTCGGCCGACACCTCCTCCAGCTCGGTGGCGAGCATCGCCTCAAGGTCGAAGTGGCCGCCGCGCGGCTCGTGGCCCGAGCGGCGCATCAGCCCGTACCCGGCCGCCCGCACGTCCTGGAGGAAGTCCTCCGAGGTGGCGCTGCGGAACAGCGGCAGCGAGTCGGTGTCCTCGAGGAACAGCCAGCCGCCCGGCTTGAGCGCCCGGACCATGTTGGCCACCGCGGCCGGTCGGTCCTCCAGGTGCTGGACCACCATCCGCGAGTGCACGAGGTCGAAGGACTCGGCCGGCAGCTCCTCGGTACGGATGTCGATCCGGGCCACCTCCACGTGCGGCGCCCGCAGCGCTTCGAGCCGCCCCGTCTCCAGGTCGGCGGCGAGCACCCGCCCGGTCGGCCCGACCCGCTCGCCGAGCCAGCCGGCGATGGACCCGGAACCGGCGCCCACCTCCAGGGCATGCCAGCCGGGGGCCACGCCGAGCCGCTCCAGGCGCTCGATGGTGCCCGGGTCCCAGATGGCCTCGTTGGCGCGCAGCCGCTCCGTCTCCTGGTCCCAGGTGGGGTCGAAGACGTATTCCTTGGAGTCCTTAGACTCCTGAGACGCCTGGGATTCCTGGGACGCCTGGTCGGTCACGCTCATATCGTTCTTCGCCCTCCGTGGACCTCGTATCCTCCGTGGACCTCGTTCCGCTGCCGCCCACGCCCAGCTTGTGTGGGGCTCAGGCTAGGAAGCCGGGCAAGTCCCTGCCATGGCAAGAGAGTGCGGGCCAAGGGGTAATCCAGGCAGTTATCTGCTAAGGACCCGCAGGTCACGCCTCGCGTACGGTGGTCGCCCCGCTACGCGCATCCATGAGGAGTTCGCGGTGCTGCACACACTGCTCGTCGGGCTGGGACGGTCAGGACGAGAGCTGCATCTGCCGGTGCTCCGCCGTCTGCGACAGGACGCCGGTGCCGGCTGTGACAACGCGGCCACCGGCTCCGGCTCCGTCTTCGCCGCCGCCCCGCCGCTCGGCTTCGACCTGGCGCCCCTGCCGGCCGGCCAGGCGACGCCCGGACTGGTCACCGTGGACACGCTCGCCGAGGCGCGCGCCCGGCTCGACCCCAGGACCACCGTCGTCCACCTGTGCACGCCCCCGGGGCACCGCGCCGAGGTGCTGCGCGACCTCGCCGAACTGGGCTTCACCCAGTTCCTGGTCGAGAAGCCGCTCGGGGTCGACGGCGAGGCCGTCGCCGAGACCCGCGCCGTGCGGGACGCGTACGGCCTGCGGCTCGCCGTCGTCGCGCCCTGGTTGCACAGCACGCTGACCGCGCGGCTGAGCGAGACCGTGCGCTCCGGGCGGCTCGGCGCGCTGCGCCGCATCACCGTGCGCCAGCACAAGCCCCGGCTGCGCCGCTCGCTGTCCACCCCGAGCCACCCCACCGCCTTCGACGTGGAGCTGCCGCACTCGGTCGGCGTCGCCCTGCGGCTGGCCGGCGGCGGTACGGTCACCGACGCCGCCTGGTCCGACGCCGCCTACGGCGACCGCGTCGTGCCCCGGATGGGCACCGCCGAACTGACGGTGGCACACGACGCGGGCGCCACCACGCGTATCGTCTCCGACCTGGTCTCCCCGGTGCGCGAGCGCAGCATGGTGCTCGACTTCGACGCGGGCCGGGCGGTCGGCCACTACCCGGTCAGCGGCGAGGACAATTTCGCCCATCTGCGGGTGACCCCCATCGGGCTGCCCGAGGAGTACGAGGTCTTCCAGGACGACGCCCTGGACGCCTGCGTCCTCGACACCTACCGGGGGTTCGCCGAGCGCGCCGACTTCACGGCCGACTTCGAGCTCCAGGCCCAGGTCGTGCGGGTCCTGGAGAGCGCCAAGCGACACGCCGCCGCGGCCGAACCGGGTGCCGCGCCGATCGCTGCCGGCCCGGCGGCGGCGCACGAACGCCCGGCCCCGGCCGGGGAGCAGGTCACGTCCACGAAGAACGGGAGCATCCATGTCGGTTGACGCCACCGGGACCAGCGCGGGCACCGCGTTGCCGCCGGGGATCGCGCTGTGCGGGATCGGCGACGAGGCGGGCGCCTCGCTCGACGAACAGATCAGCGCGCTCACCACGCTCGGCTGGGGCCACATCGAGCTGCGCAACGTGGACGGCACCGCGGTGGCCGACCTCGACGAGGCCGCCTTCGAGCGCCTGGTCGACCGGCTGGCCGCCGCCGACCTCGCGGTGACCTGCGTGGACTCCCGGATCGCCAACTGGGGCCGGCCCATCACCGCCGACTTCGACGCCGACCTGCGGGAACTCGACGCCCTCGGCGAGCGCTGCCACCGCCTGGGCACCCGCTACGTGCGCGTCATGTCCTACCCCAACGACGGGCTCTCCGAGGCCGACTGGCGGCAGGAGGTGCTCACCCGGATGGGCAAGCTCGCCGCGCGCGCCGAGGAGGCCGGCCTCGTCCTGCTGCACGAGAACTGCGCCGGCTGGGCCGGCACCGAGGCCGCCCGCATGCGCGAGCTGCTGACCGAGGTCGACAGCCCCGCGCTGCGCCTGCTCTTCGATGTCGGCAACGGCGTGGCCTACGACTACGAGGCGTACGACCTGCTGCCGACGATCGCCCCGTACGTCGAGCACGTGCACATCAAGGACGCCGTCGGCACCCCGGAGGACGCCAGCTACCTGCTGCCGGGCGACGGGCGCTGCCGCGTCGAGGACTCGCTGCGCTACCTTCTCGACCAGGGCTACACCGGCGTGTGGTCCATCGAGCCGCACATCAACGTCCGCCCGCACGAGTCGCTGGCCACCGAGGGCAAGGACGGCGTGGACGCGTTCGTGGAGTACGGCCGGGCCCTGGAGCGGATGGTCGCACGGCTCGCGGGGGAGCGCGCGTGACCGACGCCCCGGCGCGGGACCCGCTCACCGAACGCCCCACCGCACCCGCCACCGAACGCCCCGGCGAGGCCGCCGGCGGCGTCACCCTGTCGGTGGCCGAGCGCGAACTGCTGCTGCGCCTGATCGGGCTGCCCACCGCCGGCCCGCTGGAGGTGGGTCAGGACGGGCCGCGCCCCGAGCTGTGGGCGGCCCAGCGCGCGTACGCCGAGGCCGCGGCCGAACTCGGCTTCACCGTCGTGCACCACGCCGCCGCCGACCCGGCCGTGCTCGAACTCGACGGCGTGCCCGTCACCGTGCGCGAGGCCGCGGCGGCCATGCCCGACTTCCTGGAGTGCCAGCCCAGCATGGTGCTGCGGCTCGGACCCGAGCTGCCGCCCGAGCGGACCGTGATGTTCAACGTCCACCTGGACACCGTCGCGGGCTTCGAGCCGCCCCGCTACGCCGACGGCCGCTTCCACGGCCGCGGCGCCATCGACGCCAAGGGCCCGGCCGTCGCCCTGCTCGCCGGGTTGCGCGCGGCCCGCGCCGCGGTGCCCGCGCTCGGCGAGCGCGTCGGCGTGCTCATCCAGCTCGTCGCCGGCGAGGAGGGCGGCGCCATGGGCGTCTTCGGCACCCGCCCGCTGGTGGCGGCCGGCTACACCGGGCGGCTCAACGTCTTCTGCGAGCCCACCCGTCAGCTCCTGCTGCCGCGCTCGACGGCGGCGGCCACCGCCCGCATATCCGTCGCGGGCCAGGACTCCATCGACGACCGGCCGGGCGGCGGCCACAACGCCACCGTCCTCCTCGGCCACCTCGCCCACCACCTGGCCCGGCACCTGCCGGGGCGGGTGGCCGGCGGCCGGGTCTGCGTCGCGGGCCTGCACACCGGCACCCTGCACAACAAGGTGTACGGCAGCGGCCACCTGCTGCTCAACCTCGCCTACCCGACCACGGAGGCCGGGCTCGCCCTGCAACGGGCCCTCGAAGACGAACTGCGCGCCGCACTCGCCAGCTTCACCGAGACCTTCGCCGACCTGCCCGACTTCGCCCTCACCGCCCGCGAGGCGGCCCAGGTCACCCGGCTCGACTGGCTCAAGCGCGGTCTGCCCGCGCTGGCCAGCTCCGACCCGTGGGCCGAGCGCCTGCTCACCGAGGGCGCCGGGCTGCGCTACGCGCCGGCCGACGCCGACGCGTTCACCTGCGACGCCATCTGGACGCACGACGCGCCCGGCGCGTACACCGTCGTCTACGGGCCCGGCGACCTCGACGCCAACGGCGCGCACGCGGACGGCGAGCACGCCGACCTCGCGGACCTGGAGTCCTTCGCCACCGGCGTTCGCGCGCTGCTCACCACCTTCGCCCGGGCCAGCGAGGCCGGCCAGCCGCCCGCCCCGGTCGCCACCACGCCCGACCAGCCCGCGGGCGCCACCACCCCCGCCGGCAGCACCAGCCGCACCGCCTAGCCAGGAACGGAAGGTCATGACACCTGCGTCGCCCCAAGGAGCCGAGGAGAGCGCACCGCGCGTCCCGTACGAGGACCTGGTCGGCTTCGCCGCCGACGTCTTCGCCGCCCGCGGCGTGCCCACCGGCCGCGCCCGCACCGCCGCGAAGGCCCTGGTCTACGGGGACCTGGCCGGCATGCGCTCCCACGGCCTCACCAACCTGACCCGGCTCTACCTGCCGCTCTTCGACGACAAGCGGGTCGAGCCCGACGCCGAGCCCGAGGTGCTCGCCGACAAGGGTGCCTCCGTGCTCCTGGACGGCAAGAAGGGCCTCGGCCTGTGGCTGGCCAGCGAGGCGATCGACCTGGCCGCGGACCGGGCCGCCGAGTACGGCATCGGCCTGGTCTCGGTGCGCGACGCCACCCACTTCGGCTGCGCCGGGTACCACACGCTGCGCGCCGCCGAGCGCGACATGGTCGGCATCCTGGCCTCCAACTGCGGCGGTCAGCGCATCGCCAGGCCGCCGGGCGGCAAGGTCGCGATGCTCGGCACCAACCCCATGAGCATCGCGTCCCCGGCCGGCCCCGACCTGCCCCCGTACTGCCTGGACATGTCCACCACGGCCGTGCCCACCGGCAAGATCCGCCAGGCCGCGCGCGCGGGCCAGCCCATACCCGAGGGCTGGCTCACCGACGCGCAGGGCCAGCCGGTCACCGACCCGCACGCGCTCGACCGCGGCGACGGCTTCCCGACCTGGCTCGGCGGGCGCCCGGAGACCGGCGCGTACAAGGGGTACGGCCTGGCCCTGCTGGTCGAGGTGTTGGCCGCGCTCGTCCCCGGCGCCGGGCTCGGCCCCGCGCCCGAGGCGTACGAGGGCAGCGGCGGCCCCTCGGGGCGCGACGACGACATCGGCATCCTGGCCATCGTGGTCGCGCCGGGCGCGCTGCGCCCGGTGGAGGGCTTCCTCTCCCAGGCGGGCGGCCTCTTCCAGTCGCTGCTCGACTGCCCGCCGATCGACCCGGCCCAGCCCGTGAGCTACCCCGGCGCCCGCGAGGCCGCCACCGCCGAGGCCGCCCGGGCCGACGGCGTACCGATCACGCCCGCGCTCCACGAGGAACTGCGCGAGGTCGCCGAGCGATGGGGCCTTGAGGCCCCGGTGGGAGTGGACGCATGAGCGGCGCGCTGCGCGTGGGAATCGTCGGACTCGGCGTCATCTCGCGCTTCTACGTGAAGGCCTTCGACGAGCTGCCCGACGTGGAGCTGGCGGCCGTGTGCGACCTGCGGGCCGACGCGCTGGCCCCGTTCGAGGGGAAGGTGCCCACCTTCGCCGACTACCGGGACATGATCGCCGCCGGTGGCCTGGACGCCGTCGTGGTCAACGTGCCCAACGACGTACACGCCCAGGTCTGCGGTGACCTCGTCGCCGCCGGGCTGCCGGTCTGCGTGGAGAAGCCGCTGGCCACCCGGGTCGAGGACGGCCGCGAACTGGTCCGCGCGGCCCGCGAGAAGGGCGTGGTGCTCTTCACCTCCTTCCACCGCCGCTACAACGACAACGTCCTGGACCTCGTCGCCCGCGTCCCGGCCGGCGCCGAACTCCGGCACGTGACCGTCCGCTACCTGGAGATGATCGAGGAGCACGCCGGCGACGACCACTGGTACCTGGACCCGGAGCGCTGCGGCGGCGGTTGCGTGGCCGACAACGGGCCCAACGCCTTCGACACCGTCCGGCAGATCGTCGGCGAGGTCACGGTCACCGACTCCAAGGTCGTACGGGACGCGCAGGGCACCGACCGACAGGCCACCGTCGAACTGCGCGCCGAGTCCGGCGCCACGGCGCGGGTGCTGCTCGACTGGGCCTACCCCGGCGAGACCAAGGACGTCGAACTCACCCTGGCCGACGGCACCGTGCTCACCGCCGACATGCTCGGCGGCCACGACGGCTTCAAGACCTCGCTGTGGCACGAGTACGTGGGCGTGCTGCGCGACTTCGCCTCCGCCGTGCGCGCGGGCGAGGACCGTAGCCACGGCGGCCTGGCCGCGCTGGAACTGGTGGCCGACGTCTACCGGCGCGAGGCCGAGGCGACCGGCGCCGGCAGCACCGCTCCGCAGCACGCCGGGGGAGGCGCCCGATGAACCCCGCGGAAGACGGCGCCAAGCGCCCCGTGACCGGCGAACTGGTCAAGATCCTCACGCACAAGCGGGACGACCGGGGCATGGAGCTGACCGAGTTCGCCAGCCGCTGCGTGCGCCGCGAGGAGGTGCACGAACTGGTCACCACCGACCACGACGACACCAGCACCGGCGCCGTCATCGACCGGGTCGGCTTCCTCGGCTTCGTGGAGCTGGCCCGTGGCGGCGTCATCGACCGGGGCGACGAGGTGCGCATCAACGGCCACCTGGTCGGCACCGTGCTCGGCTTCGACTCCTGCCACTACCCGAACCACTACAACATCCTGATCAACGTCGACAAGACGGCGTCGGGGCCGGATCTCGGGCTACAGCCCGAGATGGAGGTGCGCTTTGACCCTGCGCCCTGACGGGCCGCGTCCGGCCGTGGCACCGCTGCTCGACACCCTCTCCGGCCCCGACACCCTGCGGGCCGTCCCCGCGTCCCGGCTCCCCGGGCTGGCCGCGGAGATCAGGGAGTTCATCGGGCGGGCGGTGCCGCGCCAGGCCGGGCACCTCGGGCCCGATCTGGGCGTGGTCGAGCTGACGCTCGCACTGCACCGGGTCTTCGACGCGCCACGCGACCGCCTGGTGTGGGGCACCGGCCGCCAGGCGTACGTCCACGAACTGCTCACCGGCCGACGGGACTTCACCCCACGCCGCCGCCGCTCCGAGCCGACCTGGTACGCGGCCCCGCACGGCGCCGTGGAGAACGCGCGCACGGCCACCGCCCTCTCCTACGCGGACGGCTTCGCCAAGGCGCACCAACTGCTCGGCCTGCACGACCGGCACGTGGTCGCGGTGGTCGACTGGGACGCGCTGGCCTGCGGCATGGCCTGGGAGGCGCTGAACAACCTGGCCGCCAGCCGCGACCTGCCGCTGGTGATCGTCGTCCACGAGGCCGTCCCGACCCCCGCGCCCGCCGCCGACGGGCTCACCGACCGCCGGCTGCTGCTGCGTCCCGCCCCCGACCGCGCCGACCGCGTCGCGTCCGACCACCTCGCGGAGCCGTCCGTCGACGCCCTGCCGGGCAGCGCCGCCGGCGCCGGCGGCGGCATCACGCTGGTCCAGGCGCCGCCGGAGCGGGCCCAGGCCGTCGAACGGCCTCGGCCGACGCCCCGTAGCCTCTTCGACGACCTGGGCTTCGGCTACTTCGGGCCGCTGGACGGTCAGGACGCGGTGGCGTTAGAGGTGGCGTTACGCCGGGCCAAGGCGCTCGGCGGGCCCGCCGTCGTGCACTGCGTCACCCGTGGCGACCCGGACACCGGGCCCACCGCCCCGCCCCCCGGCACCGTCCGCGGCCCCCGGCCGGCCGAGCCGTCCGGTCCGTCGTGGACGTCGGTGTTCTCGGACGAGATGGTCAGGCTCGGTGGTGAGCGGGAGGACATCGTCGGCGTCACGGCGGCGATGTCGCGACCGGTGGGGTTGGAGGCGTTCGCCAAGGCGTATCCGAAGCGGGTCTTCGACGTCGGCATCGCGGAGCAGCACGCGGTGACGTCGGCGGCGGGGTTGGCGCTTGGCGGGGTGCATCCGGTGGTGGCGGTGTACGCGACGTTCTTGAACCGGGCCTTCGACCAGGTGTTGATGGACGTGGCCCTGCATGGCTGTGGGGTGACGTTCGCGTTGGACCGCGCGGGCGCTACGGGTAATGACGGGCCGTCGCACAACGGCATGTGGGACATGTCGATTTTGCAGGTGGTGCCGGGGTTGCGGGTGGCGGCGCCGAGGGATGGGGCGCGGTTGCGGGCATTGCTGCGGGAGGCGGTGGAGGTGGAGGACGCGCCGACGGTGGTGCGTTATCCCAAGGGCGCGGTGGGTGCGGACATCGAGCCGGTGGCGTCGGTGGGTGGGTTGGACGTGCTGGCGCGGGCGAAGGGTGTGTCGCGGGTGTTGTTGGTGTCGGTGGGGGCGATGGCCCAGGTGTCGTTGGAGGCGGCGGCGTTGTTGGCGGAGCGTGGGGTGGGGGTGACGGTGGTCGACCCGAGGTGGGTGAAGCCGGTGAACTCGGCGTTGGTGGGGTTGGCGGCCGAGCACGAGTTGGTGGCCACGGTGGAGGACAACGGCCGCGTCGGCGGCGTCGGCTCCGCCATCACCCAAGCCCTCCGCGACGCGGGAGTGACCACGCCCCTCCGCGACTTCGGCCTGTTACAACGCTTCTGCGAGCACGGCAGCCGCGACGAGGTGCTGGCCGAGGCCGGCCTGACCGCCCACTGCATCGCGGAGACCGTCGAGGACGTGCTGGCCCCGGACGACCAGCCGTTCCTGCGCGGCGCCTCCTGACCACCCCGGTCCCTGACCAGCCCGGTTCCTGCCCCTCCCGGCCCGCGTGAGGGGACGCCCGGCCGCGCCACGGGCGGCGGCCGTCAGCCGGTCGCCTCCGGCGTGGCCGGGCCGAGCGGGCGGGCCGGCGTCACGCGCCGCCGGTGGACGAGGACGTCGAACCACTCGGCCAGCGAACCGCCCGTCATGTGGTGGTCCGGGTCGCGCCGTGGGTCGTGGCGCGGGCCGACGAGCCGCGTCGTGACGTCCCGGGCCAGCCACTCGGCGACCCGCCGGGGCGCCCGCTGGCGCAGGTCGAGGAGGAAGTCGCCCGCCCCCGCGCCGTCGAGGACCGACTCCACCAGCGGCGGCACGGGAGCGGGCACCCGGTGGTGCGGCGCCCCGGTGTACGGGGCCAGTTCGCCGGCGCCGAAGGTGAGGCCGATCGACAGGTACCGGTCTCCGAGGTCCGCGTGGAGGTGACCGCCGGCGTTCGGGGAGAGCCCCGGCGGGTGGGGCGGGAAGCTGACGACGCGTCCGGGCGCCCTGGCCGTGTGCGAGCTGGAGGACCAGAACAGCACCCGGTGCCCGGTGTGCCGGTGCCACCACAGCACGTTCTCGGCGAACGACCGCTCGTAGCGGTCCATGTTGTGCGGGTCCAGCGGGTCGTGGCCGTGGTCGTGGAGCGCGTGGTACTGGAGGATCAGCCGCGCCTGGTAGCGCGCCCAGGCGTGCCCCTCGTGCCCCGGCGCCGCCGCCACCAGGTCGTGGGCCGCCCGCGCGCGCTCCCGCCAGGGCCGCCGGTCGGGCAGGGCCTGGTAGCGGCGGGTGTGGTCGGGGACCGCGCCGGGCGGGCGGAGTCCGGCGTAGTGGGACGCCAGCTCCGCCAGCCGCTCGGGCGCCGCCCGGCGCACGTACGCGGTCACCGCGTCGTACGCCGCCGCCCCCGTCTCCCGTGGGCTGACCCCGACGACGCGCGGCGCGGCCTCCGGCCGGGCCCGGCGCAGGGCGCGTAGCCAGCGGAGGAGGGCGAGCGTCTCCCCGGTACGGGAGAACGGCTCGGCGGCCCGGAGCAGCGCCACGACGTCCCCGGCGCCGGTGCGCGACCACGTGTCGAGCGCGGCGCCGAGCGCGGCGTCCTGGTCCAGGGCGAGCACCCGGAAGTCGGCCTCGGCGAACAGCAGCCGGGCGATGCGCGCCTGGAGGGCGAGGAGTTCGCGGGCGCCCCGGGTGCCGGCGCCGAACCCCGCCACGGCCGTCCGCTCTCCGACCATGGCGAGCAGCGGTCGCAGGTCGTCCAGGGGCGCCAACGGGTCCGCCGTGCGCAGGGGGTGCGCCGCGCCCCTGATCCACTCGCCCACCGCCGCCCGGTCCGTCGCTGAGATCGTCATGCGGCCACCCTCGGACCTCAAGCGCGGTTGAGGTCAAGCTCGCTTGGCGGGCGGGCCGTCCGCCAAGCCCGGCCGACGGATTCCGCCTCTGCCGCGCGCCCCCGCGCGTGCCGTGCGGCGCCACGCGCGGGATTACGCCATGCTGGGTGCACGACCAGCGGCGCCGGCCCGGTCGGTCCCGGTGGGTGGACCGCGGCAGTGGGACATCCGACACGGGGTGTACAGGACGGCGTGTGGAAGCTTGAATACGGAGTGAAGCCGCCCGTGCACGCCAGGTGTGGGCGGCGCGTGCGAGGGGTCGCACCGGGTCGGGGAAGCCCCTGGTGACTGGCAAGATCTTGCCGTATCGCCGGCCTGGGCACCTGTGTATGACAGGTTTGCCGACGGGGCGCCCAGCTCGGGCCGGCTGGCCAGGAATGACTGCTACCGGCAAGTTCTTGTCCGTAGCGACGTCACAGAGCCGCTCCATAGCGTCACTCCCATGGTGTCCACGCTTACCGATGCTCCCGCCGCGCCGGTTCCGTTCTTCACTCAGGCGGAGTCCTTCAAGGAGCTATGGCCGCTCATCACCCGACATACGGATGATGTGTTCGACCGGGGCAAGTTCTCCCACGGCCGCAAGGTGGCGGAGCTTGAGCGGGCCATCGCCGACTACACGGGTGCCGCACGGGCCATCGCGGTCAACAGCGGCACCGACGCCCTGGTGATCCTGCTCCGCGCCGCCGGCATCGAGCCCGGCGACGAGGTCATCGTCCCGGCCTTCTCCTTCTTCGCCTCGGCCTCGGCCGTCAGCCTCGCCGGCGCCACGCCGGTGTTCGCGGACATCACCAACGACGGTGACTACGGGATGGACGCCGCCTCGGTCGAGGAGCTGATCACCGAGCGGACCAAGGCCATCATGCCGGCCCACCTCTTCCACCAACTGGTTGACCTGACAGCGCTGTCAGACGTCGCCCGCCGGCACGACGTCATGCTCCTCGAAGACAGCGCCGAGGCGATCGGCATGCGCTGGGACGGCACCCACGCCGGGCTCATCGGCCGTGGCGGCGTGCTCTCCTTCTTCCCGACCAAGACGCTCGGCGCCCTCGGCGACGCCGGCATGATCCTCACCAACGACGAGGAGCTGGCCGAGCAGGCGGCCGTGCTGCGCCACCACGGTCGGATGGGCAAGACCATCGACCACATCGCCGGCATCTCCAACCTCTCCGGCGTCTCCGGCACCAACAGCAAGATGGACGACGTGCAGGCGGCCATCCTGCTCGCCAAGATGACCCGCCTGGAACGCGACATCGCCCGCCGCGCCGAACTGGCGGCGGCCTACTCCGAGCGGCTGCGCGACGCCGACGGCGTGCTCGCCGTGCCGCGCGTCCTGCCGCGCTCCGTGGAGAGTGAGCCGGTCTTCTACGTCTACCAGGTGGAGGTCGAGGCCCGGGACGAGCTGGTGGCCCACCTCACGGCCCGCGGCATCGGCACCGAGACGTACTACCCGCGCCCGCTGCACACCCAGCCCTGCTTCGCCGGCACGGACATCGGGCTGCGCCCCGGCAGCCTGCCCAACGCCGAGGCGGCCTGCGAGCGGACGTTGGCGCTGCCGCTGTACCCGGACCTGACCGAGGCGCAGTTGGAGACGGTCTGCGCCGCCATCTCGGACTTCTACGCCGGAAGGCGATGACATGGCCACCATTCCCTTCTTCCCCCCGGACCTCTTCGAGACGGACCGGCAGGCGTTCAAGGACCTGCTCTTCGAGGTGGGCACGGACGCCGAGCAGAAGTTCATCCTCGGCCGGCGCACCGCCGAGCTGGAGGAGGAGCTGCGCCGCACGACCGAGGCGGAGCACGTCATCGCCTGCTCCAGCGGCACCGGCGGCCTCAACCTCGCCGTGCAGGCCCTGGACATCGGGCCCGGCGACGAGGTCATCGTGCCCGCGTTCTGCTGCCAGCCGGTGGCCAGCTCGGTCGCCAACTTCGGCGCCACGCCCGTCTTCGCGGACGTCGACCCGCACACGATGGTGATCGACCCGGACTCCGTCGAGGCGCTCATCACGAGCCGGACGCGCGCGGTGATGCCCGCCCACGTCTTCTCGATCATGGCCGACATGCCCCGCATCAACAAGATCGCCCACGACCGGGGCCTGAAGGTCATCGAGGACGCGGCGGTGGCCCAGGGCGCCGTGCTCGACGGCGTGCCGTCCGGCCGCTGGGGCGACCTCGGCGTCTTCTCCTTCTTCCAGGTCAAGGCGTTCGGCACGGCCGGCGAGGGCGGCGCGGTGCTCACCGACGACCCGGAGCTGGGCCGCACCGTACGGATGCTGCGCAACCACGGGCAGGACGGCATCACCCGCTTCCTGCACCACAGGATCGGCCAGAACAGCCGGTTCGACGAGATCATCGCGGCCTTCCAGCTCCACCGGCACGCCGGTTTCGAGGACCGCCTGGAGCGCCGGGCCCGCATCGCCGACTACTACACGGAGCGCTTCGAGCCGCTGGCCGGCCGGGGCGTGCTCGCGCCGCCGGCGGGGCGCAACGGCCGCTGCTACTACGTCTACTCGCTGCTCGTGGAGCGGCGCGCGGACCTGCGCGCCTGGCTGAGCGAGAAGGATATCGGCACGCACGTCTACTACCCGGTGCCGCTGCCCCTCCAGCCCGCGTTCGCGCGGTTCGCGCCCGAGGGCGCCCAGTGGCCCGGCGCGCAGCGCGCCAGCGACCAGAACCTGGCCATCCCCATCTGGCCCCACCTCTCCGACAGTCAGGTGGAATACATCGCCGACTCGGTCTGTGAATTCTTCGACTAGGGAGCGTCCTTTGACCACGAAACTGGTCGTAGTGGGGCAGGGGTACGTCGGCCTGCCGTTGGCCGTGGCCGCGGCCGAGCACGGATACCAGGTCGTCGGCTACGACACCGACGAGTCCCGCGTGAAGAAGCTGGCCGTGGGCGACTCGTTCGTCGGGGACGTCACCTCGCGGCGCCTGGGCGCCGTCATCGACCGGGGCACCTACCGGGCGAGCATCGACACCGAGGACCTGGACGCCTTCGACATCGCGGTCATCACCGTTCCCACCCCGCTGCACGAGGGCGTGCCGGACCTGTCCTACATCGAGGCGGCGGGCAAGGCGCTGGCCGCCCGGCTGCGGCCGGGCGCCACCGTCATCCTGGAGTCGACCAGCTACCCGGGCACCACCGAGGAGGTGCTCGCGCCGATCCTGCGCGACGGCTCGGGACTGGAGCCGGGCGCGGACTTCCACCTCGGGTACAGCCCCGAGCGGATCGACCCCGGCAACCCGGAGTGGACCTTCGAGACCACGCCCAAGGTCGTCTCGGGCATCGACGCGGCCTCGCTGGAGCGGGTGCGGGCCTTCTACGCGGACATCGTGCGCGAGGTGGTGCTGGCGAAGGCCCCGCGGGTCGCCGAGCTGGCGAAGGTCATGGAGAACACGTTCCGGCACGTCAACATCGCGCTGGTCAACGAGTTGGCCACGCACGCCGAGGGCATCGGCGTCGACGTGTGGGACGCCCTGGAGGTCGCCGCGACCAAGCCGTTCGGCTTCATGCGCTTCACCCCGGGCCCCGGGGTCGGCGGCCACTGCCTGCCGGTGGACCCGCTGTACCTGTCGTGGAAGGTCGAGCGCGCGTCCAGCAAGCGGTTCCGCCTGGTGGAGCTGGCCGACGAGCTGAACAACGCCATGCCGGAGTACGTCGTCCGCAAGCTGACCCGCGGCCTGGACCGGCGGCACCAGACGGTGACCGGCGCGCGCATCCTGATGCTCGGCCTGGCGTACAAGCCGGGCACCGGCGACATCCGCGAGTCGCCCGCGCTGCCCATCGCCAAGCTGCTGATCGAGGCCGGCGCCACGGTGCGCTTCGCCGACCCACACGTCACCGAGGAGCCCGGCATACCGGGGCTCACGCAGGTGAAGCCGGACCCGGAGGAGGTCTCCCGGGCGCACGCCGTCCTGATCGTCACCGATCACGACGAGTTCGACTACGAGGCCATCGCCGCATCGGCCCGCTACATATTCGACTGCCGACACCGTCTGCCGCTCTCGAAGGACATCGAGTCGCTATGAGCCCGGCCGCCCCAGGTCACCCCGCGCCCGCCCCCGCCACGGAGCCCACCGTGGGCGCGGCACCGTCCACCGCCGGATCGCCGCCCGAGAAGGCGACCGAGACCCTGCACCGAGTCATTATCCGTTTTGCGGGTGATTCGGGTGATGGTATGCAGTTGACGGGTGATCGGTTTACTTCGGAGACGGCGTCGTTTGGGAATGACTTGTCGACGTTGCCGAATTTCCCGGCGGAGATTCGTGCGCCGGCTGGGACGTTGCCGGGTGTGTCGTCGTTCCAGTTGCATTTCGCGGATCATGACATTCTGACGCCGGGGGATGCGCCGGATGTGTTGGTCGCGATGAATCCGGCGGCGTTGAAGGCGAACGTGGGGGATCTGCCGGCGGGTGCGGTGTTGATCGTGAACACGGATGAGTTCACGAAGCGTCCGATGGCGAAGGTGGGGTATGCGACCAGTCCGTTGGAGGACGGGTCGCTGGAAGCGTTCCAGGTGCATGGGGTGCCGTTGACGACGTTGACGGTCGAGGCACTCAAGGAGTTCGGGCTCAGTCGTAAGGAGGCTGAGCGGAGTAAGAACATGTTCGCGCTTGGCCTGTTGTCGTGGATGTATCACCGTCCGACGGAGGGTACTGAGGCGTATTTGCGGAAGAAGTTCGCGAAGAAGCCACAGTTGGCGCAGGCGAACGTGACCGCGTTCCGCGCGGGGTGGAACTTCGGTGAGACCACGGAGGATTTCGCGGTCTCCTATGAGGTGGCTCCGGCCTCGTCCGCGTTCCAGGCTGGGGTGTATCGCAACATCTCCGGGAACCTGGCGTTGGCCTACGGCCTGGTCGCGGCCTCCGTACAGGCGGAGTTGCCCCTGTTTTTGGGTTCGTATCCGATCACTCCGGCGTCGGATATTTTGCATGAGTTGTCGCGGCACAAGAACTTCGGGGTGCGCTCGTTCCAGGCTGAGGATGAGATCGCGGGGATCGGGGCGGCGTTGGGGGCGGCCTTTGGTGGGTCGTTGGCGGTGACGACGACCTCGGGGCCTGGGGTGGCGCTCAAGTCGGAGACGATCGGGCTCGCGGTCTCGCTGGAACTCCCGTTGGTGGTGGTGGATATTCAGCGGGGTGGGCCTTCGACGGGGTTGCCGACGAAGACGGAGCAGGCGGACTTGTTGCAGGCCATGTATGGCCGTAACGGTGAGGCTCCGGTGCCGATCGTGGCGCCGTCGACGCCGGCGGACTGTTTCGATGCGGCGTTGGAGGCGGCGCGGATCGCGTTGGTGTATCGCACGCCGGTGTTCTTGCTCTCGGATGGGTATTTGGCCAATGGTTCGGAGCCGTGGCGGGTGCCGGATGTGGAGGGGTTGCCGGATTTGCGGGTGCGGTTCGCCTCGGGGCCCAATCATGAGTTGGCGGATGGGTCGCGGGTGTTTTGGCCGTATAAGCGGGATGCGGTGACGTTCGCGCGGCCGTGGGCGGTGCCGGGGACGGCGGGGTTGGAGCATCGGATCGGTGGGATTGAGAAGCAGGATGGCAGTGGGAACATTTCCTACGATCCGGCTAATCATGAGTTGATGGTCCGCACCCGTCAGGCCAAGATCGATGGTGTCGTGGTCGAGGATGTGCGGGTGGATGACCCGGGTGGGGCGCGGGTGTTGGTGTTGGGGTGGGGTTCGACGTATGGGCCGATCGCGGCGGCGGTCCGGCGGTTGCGGGGTGAGGGTGTGGCGTTGGCCCAGGCCCATCTGCGGCATCTCAATCCCTTCCCGGCGAATCTGGGTGAGGTGCTTGCCTCGTATGAGCGGGTGGTGATCCCGGAGATGAATCTGGGACAGCTCGCGACGTTGATCCGCGCGAAGTACGCGATCGATGCCCGGTCCCACACCCAGGTCAACGGAATGCCGTTCAAGGCCGAGGAGTTGGCCAACGCGTTGAAGGAGGCCATCAATGCCTAACCCCACCACCCCCCAAACACCCACCACCACGCCCGAAACGTCCACGCCCGCCGCTGCCGCGTCCAGTGCTGGCACGTCCGGTGCTGCTGGCATGCCCGCTGTTTCTCCCGCTGGTTCTTCTGAGGGTGGGGGGCGGGGGTTGTTGTCGTTGGTGCCGCGGGCTGAGGGTAAGCAGTCGATGAAGGACTTCAAGTCCGATCAGGAAGTGCGGTGGTGTCCGGGGTGTGGGGACTACGCGGTGTTGGCGGCCGTGCAGGGTTTCATGCCGGAGTTGGGCCTGGCGCGGGAGAACATCGTGTTCGTGTCCGGGATCGGGTGTTCCAGCCGTTTCCCGTACTACATGAACACCTACGGCATGCACTCCATTCACGGGCGGGCGCCGGCGATCGCGACGGGGTTGGCGACCTCGCGACGGGATCTGTCGGTATGGGTGGTCACCGGTGATGGCGACGCCCTCTCGATCGGTGGGAACCATCTCATCCACGCGTTGCGACGCAACGTGAACCTGAAGATCCTGTTGTTCAACAACCGGATCTACGGACTGACCAAGGGCCAGTACTCCCCGACCTCGGAGGTCGGGAAGATCACGAAGTCGACACCGATGGGTTCCCTGGACGCCCCCTTCAACCCACTCTCCCTCGCCCTGGGCGCCGAAGCCTCGTTCGTGGCACGGACGGTGGACTCCGACCGCCAGCACCTGACGAGCGTGTTGCGGGCGGCGGCCGCGCATCCGGGCACGGCGTTGGTGGAGATCTACCAGAACTGCAACATCTTCAACGACGGCGCCTTCGAGGTCCTCAAAGACAAGGACCGCGCGCTGGAAGCCGTGATCCGACTGGAACACGGCCAACCCATCCGCTTCGGCGCGCCCGCCGAGGACGGACTGGGCTCCAAGGGCGTGGTTCGTGACCAGGCCAGTGGGGATCTGCGGGTGGTGGACGTGCGGGAGGAAGGCACGGACGGCGTGTTGGTTCATGACGCGCGGGCCGCGTCCCCGACCACCGCGTTCGCACTGACCCGACTCGCGGACGCCGACACCCTCCACCACACACCCATCGGCGTGTTGCGCAGTGTGGAGCGCCCGGTCTACGACACGTTGATGAGCGACCAACTCGACCAAGCCATCGAAGCCCAGGGCAAGGGCGACCTCGCCACCCTCCTCGCCGGCAACGACACCTGGACCGTCACCCACTGAACCAGCACACGCCGCGCCGTCGGCACGACCGCGCAACAGGCCGGCTCACAACGGCGGTTGGCCTGTCCGGCGTGCTGCCCGATGAGAGGGACACCGGGCAGCGGTGCGCGTGAGCTGGAGCGTACGCGCGCTCGGTGGGAACGCGCGTGACACCCGTACGACCCGGACGGGCCGAGGGAGAGTTCGGACCATCCGCCGCGTGTGCGGAAACGATTACGCCACGGAGTTACTTACCGTGCGCGTGCGCGTGCACCGATGCGGGGTGGGAGGCGTGAAGGGCGGGCGAGGGCTGGCTGGGCAGGGTGGGCGACGACGAGTAACGCGCGAGGTCGAGCGCCAGGACGGAGTCGGTGCCCGCGGGGCTGTCGATGACCGGGTCGCAGGCCAGTACCGCCTGGTGCAGATTGCGCATCCGCGGCGACGGTTCCAGGCCGAGTTCGTCGTGCAGCACCTGGCGCAAACGCTTCACGACCTCGAGGGACTGCGCGCGCCGCCCCGAGCGGTAGAGAGCCAGCATGAGCTGCGCGTGCAGGTTCTCGTGCGTGGGGTACTTGGTGACCAACGCGCTGAGTTCGCCCAGGAGTTCGTGGTGCCGGCCCAGGCGCAGGTCCGCGTCGATGCGCTGCTCGTGGACGCTGATCCGGTCCTCCTCCAGGCCCACCAGGTGGGCTCGGAGCACCGGACCCGCCTGGACGTCGGAGAGCGCGGACCCCTGCCACATGGTCAGCGCACGGGTCAGGAGAGCGGACGCGGTGTGGTCGTCGCGGTGCAGTTGGGCGCGGCCTTCGCGCACCAGCGACGTGAAGATATTGACGTCGAGTTCATCGTTGCGGACCGCGAGCAAATAGCCACCATCGCGGGTCTCCAGAACGCGACGCGCGGCTTGTAAACTGCCGATGCGCGGGACTCTGCGCAGTGTGCGCCGCAGTTGGAGGATATAGGACTGCAGGGTGGACAGCGCCGTGTTGGGTGGCGACGTTTCCCACAGTTCATCTATGCAGGTGCTGGTGGAAACGACCTGATTGGCGTTGAGGAGCAGCAGGGCCAGAAGCTGCCGTTGCTTCGGTGCGGTTGGGGTATAAGAACGCCCCTGTTCGTTCATGCGAAGCGGGCCCAATATGGCAAATTCCATGACGTTCTCGTTCACCTTCCAGAAGAGTGTGACGAGAGGCTCGATGAGAGGGACGCGTGGAGAGGCCACGCAGGCAAGACGCCATGACAGCACCGGGATTCGCCTTGCCGCTGGTCCCCGTGTGGGCCGCTCCGCTGGGGGACGGGCGTCCGTCGCTGTTCCGTCGTGCCTGTTTTCGTATGGCCTTGCTGCGTCGCCTGTTCATCCCCCCGTGGCTGAAAGTCGAGCAAATCTGGAGCCAGCAGGCAGTCTATGTCACCTCAAGTCGGTCGTTCAACAGTTCACTAGTGAGTCGATAGTTCCGCATGATGGGGCGCCTTCGGTCTTCGAACGATCCAGATAGTAACCCGCTTTGAGCCGAGCACCTATGGTCCTTCCAGCTCTGCGGCGGATGGTCATCCCACTGCCTAATTCGCCCAACCGCCGACCACCTTGGCCCGCTGGTCTAGGCCAGATGCGGAGTTGATCAGCGTACCCGGTCGATGGTGGTGGTGTGCGGGGCGATCCGCAATGCCGTGGGACGCGAGAACCCCCGGCGCCGGAGGGGGCGTCGGGGGTTCTGCTTGTATTCAAGAGGTGAACGGAGCGGGGCGCTAACCCCCTTATGCGTGACGGGAGTTGTGCGGCGCGTGACCCGCGGAACGGCGTGGCCGATTCGCGCGTTCCCGTCTCGCGGTTCGCCTTACGCGGCGCTGGTCAGCTCCCAGTGCGGGACGCGCTCGTAACGCGGCTGCCACACGGTGCGGCACAGGAAGCGCAGCGGCGGCGAGAGCAGCTCCAGGATCTGGCTCCGGGTGCTGTCCGGCGCGCCGTCGAGCAGCCAGGGGAAGAAGGACGGGGCGCCCTTATAGCCGACCTGGCGGCGCTGCTCGTCGCAGTAGGCGCGCCATTCCTGCTGGCTGAGCACGCTTTGCAGGAGCGGAATCGCCTCCGCCTCCTCGTGGTCGAGGTGGCGCAGGAGCGAGGTGGAGAAGTCCTCGGCGTACTCGCGCAGCCTAAAGCGGCGGTCGTGCGAGAGGGCCGCGTCGATCTTCCTGATCAACGGGTCCATCTCGGCGTTCTCGGCCTCCATGGACTCCAGGAGTTCCAGCTCCCGGGGGCGGCCGGCCAGTCGCGCGCGCAGCGCGGGCCACAACACCGAGTCCTTGGCGGAGCGCTGCATCGCCATATGCCGCTTGAATGTCTCCCAGCCCGCGCGAATGGACGCGCCGTCGCGCACGTCTTCGCTGTAGGAGGCAGACATCAGCAGGGCCGCGTCGCGCCGGAAGGCATTGTGTACCGCGTACGTTAGCGTCAGATCGGGCCGGCACTGGTCGCGAGTTCCCGCTATGGCGCTCAAGAGCTGCCTCCTCATGGTGAGAAGTCTGGTGCAGGTTGCTCCGAATCTTTGGAACAGTGTGCACCCCAAATACCTCCGGTGCAAGTTGTTCCATACCGCGGAATGGGCGGTTGATCGGCGAACCAATTCGGCGGGTCTCCGGAATTCCGGCAATTCGGACCGTGGAGGCGGTCGGCCGCGCCTTGCCATAATCGCGCCACGTCGCCATGCGGGTACAGCGCGTATCTCAACTGGACCCGTCATCGCGTGAATTGACCGGCCGCCGACCGCCACCGGCCGCCGCCGTGCCGCGGCACGCGCCGCCCCGCGACGGTACGGCGGTTTCACGCCGCGCGCCGGTGGCCGGGACCGTACGGGGCGAGTGGACGTCATCCGGCCAGCCCCTCGCGGGCCGGCCTCGGGGCGGGCGAGGCCGAGGGGCGCCCCGGGGTGGAACGTGCCCAGACGCTCCCTCCGCGACGCTACGCGCCGACCGGGGTGACGAGTTGGTCCGTCATGAGCTGGCTCAGGGCGCGGTGTCGGGCGCTCTCCCGCGAGTGCGGCCAGATCAGCGCGAGTGCCGACGGCGGCAGGCCGGTGACCGGGACGAAGGCGATGTCGCGGCGGTTCTGGTGGGTGGCGGTGGGGGCGCAGAGCAGCATGGTGCCGAGGCCGGCCGCCACGGCGGTCAGCCCCTCCTGGAGGGTGCGTACCTGAGGGCCCGGCGCTACGGGCCGCCCGCTCGGGGTGGTGGTCGGGGCCATGAACTCCCGCCAGTAGCGGGGGGCGGGGCCGCGCAGGCCGATCAGGCGGCAGTCGGCCAGCTCCTCCGCGTCGAGCGTGGCACGCCCGGCCAGCGGGTGGCCCAGCGGTACGGCGAGCAACTGCGGCTGTCGCGAGAAGACGGACCCGATCACGAGGTCGGGCTCCGCCACCGGCAGGCAGACGATCGCGGCGTCCACGTCGCCGCGCCGCACGGCGCCGAACGGGTCGGCCAGCGGTATCTCCACCGGCGCCACCTCACAGTGCGGGTGGCGCTCGCGGAAGGCGCTGAGCGCTCCCATCACGCGCTCGTCGGCCGAGCCGAGGAAGCCCACCCGCAGCGTGCCTTCAAGGCCGCCCCGGGCGCTGGCGCGGGCCCGCTCCACCGTGGCGCGCAGCGCCTCGTAGCTGGGCCGCAGCTCGGACAGGAAGCCCTCACCGAGCGGGGTGAGGGACACCCGGCGGCTGGTGCGCTCCAACAGGCGCCCCCCGATCCGACGTTCCAGGGCGCCGAGCAACTGACTGACCCGGCTCTGCGACACGTACAGCCGCTCGGCGGCCCGGCCGAAGTGCAGCTCCTCGCTCAGCACCAGGAAGCACTCCAGCTCCCGGATCTCCACGCCGCTCATGCCAAGCCCTCCTCGCGCGGGCCCGTGCCGCCCGTCCTTCCGTCCGTGCGCGGCGCGCCCGGCGTCGGCCCGCACCGCGAGCCGGCGCCCGCGGGCCCATCGATGAGCCTGGCTCATTCAAGGATGAGGGGTTCGGCGTTGTTCCCGGTCGGGGCCCGGACCAAGGCTTGAGCCATGTCCGAGAACCGCAAGCCCGCCCACGCGTCGGGTGCCGCCCCGCCCCCGACCGTCCCCGGAACCACGCCCGCGACGCCCGCCACAAGCGCCGCCACCGCCTCGACCACCCCGCGCCCCGGGGCGCGGGAGTGGCTGGCCGTGCTGTCGGTGGCGGTCGGCATCTTCGCCGTGGTGACCACCGAGTTGCTGCCGGTCGGCCTGCTGACCTCGATCGGCTCGTCGCTGGACGTCAGCGACGGCACGGCGGGGCTGGCGATGACGCTGCCGGGGCTGGTGGCCGCCGTCGCCGCGCCGCTGCTCGCCGTGTTCGTCGGGAGGCTGGACCGCAAGCGGGTGCTGATCGCCCTGATGGCGCTGCTCGCCGGGGCGAACCTGGTCTCCGCCCTCGCGACCAGCTTTCCCGTACTGCTCACCGCGCGGGTGCTGGTGGGCCTGAGCATCGGTGGCGTGTGGGCCATCGCCGCGGGGCTCGCGGTGCGGCTGGTGCCGGCGAGGGCCGTCGCCACCGCCACCTCGGTGATCTTCAGCGGGATCGCGGTGGCCTCGGTGCTCGGCGTGCCGGCCGGCACGCTTATCGGCGACCTGGCCACCTGGCGGGCCGCGTTCTGGATGATGGGCGCGCTGGCGTTGGCGGTGCTGGTGGCGATGGCCGTACTGCTGCCGCCGCTGCCGGCGACACGGTCGGTCCGGCCACGCGAGCTGCCCGCGCTGCTGCGCGACCCGACCCCGCGGATCGGCCTCGTCGCCACGGCGCTGCTTGTCACCGGGCACTTCGCCGCGTACACCTACGTGCGCCCGGTCCTGGAGGAGGTGTCCGGCGTCGGCTCGGGACTGATCAGCACGCTGCTGCTGGTGTACGGGGTGGCCGGCATCGCCGGGAACTTCCTGGCCGGCGCGCGCGCCCAGCGCGACCCGCGTGGCGCGCTGATGACCCTCTCGGCGCTGCTGGCCACCGCCGTCGTGCTGATCGCGCTCGTCGGCGCGTCCACGCCCGGCGCCGCGGTGCTGCTCGTGGTGTGGGGGCTGGCGTACGGGGGCGTCTCCGTGAGCGCGCAGGCGTGGATGCTGCGGGCCGCTCCGCAGGCGCGCGAGGTGGGGTCGGCGTTGTTCGTGTCGGTGTTCAACCTGGCGATCTCGCTGGGCGCGCTGCTCGGCGGGCGGGCGGCCGACGGGGTGGCCCTGTCCAGCGTGTTGTGG
Source organism: Streptomyces buecherae (assembly GCF_014295035.1). GTDB lineage: Bacteria > Actinomycetota > Actinomycetes > Streptomycetales > Streptomycetaceae > Streptomyces > Streptomyces youssoufiensis. The sequence continues at coordinate 2,636,235 of NZ_CP060404.1, read as the reverse complement.
CTCGGCGGCGCGCTCGCCGCGCTGGCTTTGGCGAACCTGTGGGTGTTCGGCCGGCGGGTGATGCCCCGGCGGACGTAGCGCCGGGCACGGCGGCCCGGCACCGGCCCGGCGCCCCGTCGCCCGGCCCGGCGCCCCTGGGCTTCGGGGCTGACGAGAGCGCGGCACCGGCCCGGGTGTGGCGAGCCCGGGCCGGTGAGCCGGTGCGCGGGAGGGGCCGGGGTCCGGCCGGCGCTCACTCGGCGGCGAAGACCCCGAGCGCGTCGTACGCGATCCAGGAGCCGCTGGTCTTGCGCAGCCGCAGCACGTTCTCGCCGGCCGTGAACAGGTCGGCGGCCAGCGGGAACTCGTAGTACGAGGGCTTGAGCGCGCTGCCCACGCGGGTGGCGTCGCCCTCCAGCGAGCCACGGGTGGCGCCGCCCTGGAACTGGAGGGTGCGCACCGGGCGGCCGTTGAGGGTGACCTCGGCGGCGCCGGCGGCGGTGGCGTGCGCGTCGATCAGCCACAGCGCGCAGGCCAGGTCGTCCTTCGGGGCGGCGGCCAGGTCGAAGCGGAGCGCGAAGGTGTGCTCCTTGCGACCGCCCCACGCGTCGCTCGGCCCCGGGTGGAGGTAGCTCCAGTCGCGGCCCGGCGTGGAGGTGCCGTACCGGTAGTCGACGCCGGTCGGGAAGGCGGTCCGGTAGCGCGCGCTCTGGTCCGGCGACAGCGCGAACTCCAGGCCCTTGTGGTCGAAGTCACCGACCCGCGCCACCGCTCGGCCGGCCGCCACGGAGCGCGCGCTCACGGCCGACACGGGGCGCGCCGGGCGGGTGCGCGCGCCGGAGGAGACGACGGCGACGACGGTGTAGTGCCGCCTCCGTGGCTCGGGGCCCACCCGGTGGGTCAGGTGCGGGTAGAGGGTGCGGCCGAGCAGCGTCGCCGAGTGGGCGAGGTCGCCGCCCCGGTCGGCGCGCTCGGAGACGTACACCTCGTAGTGGTCCACGAGTTGCCCGCGCCGCGGGCGGTAGGAGTGCCAGGTCAGTTCGACGGTGGCGAGCCCGCCGGTGGCGGTGAGGCCGGAGACGGCGCCCGGGGTGTGGTCCCAGCGCCCGCGCCCCGCGCGGGTGGCGCTGGCGGCGGTCGTGGCCGGGTCGGTCGTGTCGGTCATGGTCAGCTCACCTTCTGCATGCCGGGGCGGCCGTGCTCGACGCGGAAGCGGTCGAGGGAGAAGCCGGCCGCCTGGTTGTCGGCGCGGACGTAGGGGACGGCGCGGTACTCGGCGGTGACCGCGCCCGCGTCGGCGTGGCCCAGGACGTAGCCGCGGCGGCCGTCGTAGAACGACATCCAGGGGTGCTGCATCCAGTCCTTGGCGTAGTTGTCGCTCGGTGCGCCGTCGCCGTCGGAGGCGATCGAGGTGCCGAGGAACTCACTGCTCACGACGGCGGAGTCGGGGTCGGCGAAGTCGGCGAGCAGGTCGCCGGCGATGGAGCGGTGGCAGTCGCCGGTGAAGACGACGGAGGGCGCGACGCCCCGCTCGCCGAGCACGTCGAGCAGCCGCTGCCGGGCGGCCGGGTAGCCGTCCCACTGGTCGACGCGGTTCTCGGTCACCTTGACCATGCCGACCTGCTGGAGCAGCAGGTTCCAGCGGGTGTCGGCGGTGCGCAGGCCGCGGTAGAGCCACTGTTCCTGCGCGGCGCCGAGCATGGAGCGGCCGGGCGCGTACTGCTCCTCGGTGTTCGCCGGCTTGGGGTCGCGGTACTGGCGGCCGTCGAGCACGTGCAGCGTGGCGAGGCCGCCGTAGCGCAGCCGGCGGTGCAGGCGCGCGTCCGGGCCCTGCGCCAGCGCGAGCGGCGGCAGCGGGCAGTTCTCGTAGTACGCGCGGTAGGCCACCGCCCGGCGCAGCAGGAAGTCCTCCTCGCTGATGCCGTAGGCGGACTTCTCGTCGGCGTAGTCGTTCTGGACCTCGTGGTCGTCCGGGGTGAGTATCCAGGGCGCCGCCGCGTGCGCCGCCTGGAGGTCCGGGTCGGTCTTGAACAGGGAGTAGCGCACCCGGTAGTCGGCGAGGGTGTTGGTCTCCAGCTCGTGCCGGGGGCCGGGCGCCGGGGCGGCGCGCCACATGTTGGCGGCGGTGATGCCGTACTCGTAGACGTAGTCGCCGAGGAAGAAGACGACGTCGGGGTCGCGGGCCACCAGGTCGCGGTAGGCGGAGAAGTGGCCGTGGTACCACGCCTGGCAGGAGGCGGTGGCGAAGCTGAACGCGGCGCGCGAGCGGTCGCCCGGCGCGGTGCGGAACCGGCCGACGGGGCTGGTGTGGCCCTGGGCCTGGAACCGGTAGAAGTACTGCCGCCCCGGGCGCAGGCCGCGCACCTGGGGGTGCACGGAGTGGCCCAGCTCGGGCAGGGCGAGCGCGGTGCCGGCGCGTACGACGCGGCGGAACCGCTCGTCCTCGGCGACCTGCCAGCGCACGTCGTAGCCCGCGCGGGCCATGCCGCCGTGCCCGTCGTCGGCCAACGGCCGCGGCGCCAGCCGGGTCCACAGCACGATGCCGTCGGAGGCCGGCTCGCCGCTGGCCACGCCGAGCCGGAACGGGTCGTCGCGCAGCCGTGGAGCGCCCCCCGCCGCCTCGGCCTGGCCGGCCAGCCCGGCACCGGCGAGCAGCGCGCCGACGCCGACGCCGGCCGCTTGCAGGAACAGGCGCCGATCCAGGCCGTTGGACGAAGGGGGTGCAGCACTCATGTGTCTCTCCCAGGCGGGGGTGCGGATCCGGGGAGAGCGTGGGCGCGTGGGGTGGCCGGCGCGCGGCGGACAGGCGAAGACGCGTCGGACGGAAGGGAGACGTTTGGGCCCGTACCGCTGCCGTCACCGAGGGTGTGTGCCCATTTCCGTGCGTCGTCCGCTCTGGTGGTCGGTCGCCGAGCCGGGCGGAACGGCTCAGCCGGGCAGTTCTGTGCCCGCCGGCAGTTCGATGCCGAAGTCGGTGGCCAGGGTGCGCAGTACCTCCGCGTTGTCGCGCAACGCGCGCTCGCGCACGGTGCCGTCGCCGTGCGTGCGCACCAGTTGCCGGTCGAAGAGCGCCAGATGGGAATCGACGCCGGGGCGTTGCGCGAAGAAGCGGCGCCGGAACGGGGAGCGCGGGTAGGTGGCCACGAACCAGTTGGCGACCTCGAAGTCGGGGCCTTCGAAGGGTTCCTCGGTGAACTCGTAGAGATCGTTCCAGTCGCCCCCGCTCGGCGCCAGTTGCAGCACCCACAGGTCCTGTCGCCCCGCGTGCGGCTCGTGCACCAGACGCACCCGCCACGCGCCGCGCTCCACGGCGGTGTCGGCCACCAGCGGAACGGCCTCCAGCAACCCCGTGGTGCCGAATCCGACATCGGCGAGATAAGGCGTTTCCGTATCCGGTACGCGGACCATGAGCGCCATATGCGTACGTGGCCTTGTCGGGGTTTCCCCGCGCACGCTCGCCCGTACCCGGGTGGCGAGGTAGGTCACCTCGAACCCGAAGGCGCGCAGCGCCGCCGCGAGCAGTGTGTTGTGTTCGTAGCAGTAGCCGCCGCGGGCCGAGCGGACGAGTTTGCGCTCCAGGTCGGGCAGGGCCAGCGAGGGCGCCGAACCGCTCACCGCCTCGGTGTTCTCGAAGGGGATGTGGAGCACGTGCGCGCGGTGCAATGAGCGCAACGTCCGGGCGTTCGCCACGCGTTCACCCGACCACTGAATCCGCGCTAGATAGGCGGTGAGATCCAGTTCACTCGTGCCGTGGGTGGTGGGCATGGACAACTCCTCGGGTAGGGGCCGTGAAATCCCGGCGCTGGCGTCATTGACGCTAGTTCGACCAGCTCGCGTCGGCGTCGGGCCGGCGGGGGACCCGGCCTACTCCGTGCGGCTTAGGGCCGGACGCGTACCCGCCCCTCCGTCGGCCGGCGGAGGCGACGCTGCGTACGGAAAGCGGACGGCCCGCCGGGCCCCGCACGGCTTTCCGTGTTACGCGGTGTAACTCCACGTCCGACGGGGGTGATGAGGGTGGCGCTTATTCCCTCGCGAAGGCGACAAAGAACGACCCTTCGGAAGTCTCGGTCAGACGGGCTTAATACTTCGCCCGCTGTGCGGCGTGGGTTACGATGGCCGTGTCGGATCAGTAATGCGCAGCGCCGCCACGACCCTGCCGGGCGTATGGTAATGCGCGGGACAACGGGGGATTTGACGGTTTTGCTCCAACGCTACGCCTATTTTTCGTGGCCGCAGTTCGATTCGCATTCGGCGAATTTCGTGCCAGCGCGCCGGTGTTGCATCCTGCGCGCGGCTGGCAAGTGACTCCTGACTTCCCCTATCTATTTTTCGAAAAGCAGTTGAAGCGGGATATTCATATCTGCGGAGCGGCCATCTCTTTGTGAAAGGGTGGAGGGAGCACCGTAATGCGGCTTGAGCGCGGTCCTTTTGTTGAGCGGCATGGCGAATCCGAGGCAATCGATACGGCGATCAAGAACTGTCACGCCGGGGACGGGCAGCTCCTGATATTTGAGGGCGCCCTGGGCCTCGGCAAAACGGCCCTGCTCAACGAGGCCAAGAAGCGGGCCCTGGACGCGGGTTTCGTGCTGCTGTTCGCGCGCGGGAGCGACTTCGAGGCCGGGTTCCCGTACGGCATCGTGCGGCAGCTCTTCGAGCCCTGGCTGGCCGCCGCCAGTCAGGAGGAGCGGGACGCGGTGCTCTCGGGGCCCGCGCGGCTGGCGGCTCCCCTCTTCGAGTACGGCAGCGGCGGCGTCGCCACCGGCGCCGGGCCCGAGCAGCGGCAGGCCGTGCTGCACGGGTTGTACTGGATGTGCGTCCACCTCGCCCACCGCGCGCCGTTGTTGCTGCTCCTGGACGACCTGCACTGGGCCGACGTCTCCTCGCTCCAGTTCCTGCACTACATGGAGGGCCGCCTGGAGGGGCAGGCCATCGTGGTGTGCGCGGCCACCGAGTCGGTGGACGGCGGCCAGCGCGCCGACATCAACCAGGCGCTGCTGTCCTCCACCTCGGCGCACCTGATGCCGGTGAGCGCGCTCAGCGAGGAGGGCGTACGGGCCTTCGTGTCCGGCACGTTGGCGGTGCCGGGGCCCGACGACGCGTTCGTCCGCGCCTGTTACACGGCCACCGGCGGCAACCCGTTCTTCCTGCGCGAACTCCTCGCCGCCGCCGGGGCCGGCGCGCTCGGCGACCCGCGGTCCATCGCCCGTACCGGGCCGCGCAACATCGCCCGCGTCGTACTGCGCCGGCTCCAGCAACTGCCCGAGCCGCTGGCCGAGCACGCCACCCGGCTCGCCCGCGCGCTGGCCGTGCTCGACTCGCCCGGCGAGCCCGCCGCGCCGCACGCGGCCCACGTCGCCCAGGTCGCCGAACTCGACGCGGCCGAGGCCGCCGACGCCATCAGCACGCTGATGGACCTCGGCGTCGTGCACGACCAGGCACCGCTGCGCTTCGCCCAACCCATCGTGCGCACCGCCATCTACGAACACCTGCCGCTGCCCTACCGGCACCGGGCGCACGCCCGCGCGGCCAAGGCCCTGCACGCGGCCGGCGCCCCCAGCTCCCAGGTCGTCCCGCTGCTGCTGCCGCTGCCGCCGTCCGGCGACGCCTGGACCGCCGGCGTCATCGCCGCGGCCGGGCGCGAGGCCCTGGCGGCGGGCGACCCGGCCGCCGCCGCGCCGCTGCTGCGCCGCGCGCTCAACGAGCCGGCGCCCACCGGCGCGCTGCCCGCGCTCCTCGCCCAGCTCGGCGGCGCCGAACTGCGGCTGCGTGACCCGGAGGCGCTGGGCCACCTCGGGGAGGCGCTGGAGCTGACGGACGACCCGGTGAGTCGGGCCGGCATCGTTGTCGACATGAGCGCCGCGCTGATCGCCGCGGCGCGTTACGAGGACGCCTTAGCCCTGCTCCAGCAGGTGCACAACGAGGTGCGGGGCCTGGACCGGGACGTGGAGCTGCGGCTCCATTCGGAGATCGTCAAGGTCGCCCAACTCACCCCGCGTACCCGCCCCCTGGCCATGCGCGAGCTGAGCCGCCTGGACCGCACCGTGGTCGGCGAGGCCGGGGCGACCGCCGCGCTGGTCGGCGCCCAGCAGACGTTCCAGGCGTTGATCAGCGGCGGCACCGCCGACGCGGTGGTGGCCAGCGGCGAACGGGCGCTGTTGCAGGGCCCGTTGATCGACCCGCCGGATGGCGGCGCGCAGGCGGGCTGGCTGATCGCGCTGGCCTTCGCCTGCTGCGACCGGCTCCTGGAGGCCGACCGGCTGTTGGAGGACGCGCTGCGCGAGTCCGAGGAGCGGGGCATGCACCTGGCCACCGTGGACCTGCGGGCCCTGCACGCCTGGGTGCGGTTCCAGCGCGGCATGCTGGCCGAGGCGGAGACGGACGGCTCGCTGGCGCTCGGGTCCACGGACGAGGCCGGGGTGCCGCCGATGGGCATGCCGTTCGCGGCCGGCGCGCTCATCGACGCGCTGGTGGCCCAGGGGCAGACCCGGATCGCCATGCGCGTCATCGACCGGTGCGGCCTCGGCGCTGACATCTCCCGCCAACCGCCCTACCTCCCGCTGGTCATGGCCCGTGGCCGGCTGCGGATCGCGCAGGGCGAGACCGAGGCGGGCGTCGGCGACCTGCTGCGGGCCGCCGACGCGCTGCGCGACTGGGGCACCGACTGCCCGGCGCTGAGCCCGGCGGCCGAGGCCGCCGCCGCGCTGGCCCGCATCGGCCGCACCGAGGAGGCGCGGCGCCTCGCCGCCGACTGCCTGGCCGCCGCGCGCCGCTTCGGCACCCCGCGCACCATCGCCGGCGCCCTCGTCGCCAGCGGCCTGGCCACGGGCGGCCGGGCCGGGCTGCGGCAGTTGGAGGAGGCGGTGGCGCTGTTGCGGGACAGCCCCGCGGAGTTGGAGCGCTGCCTGGCCCTGGTCGAGTGCGGTGCCGCGCTGCGCGAACACGGGCAGACCGACCAGGCCAGGGCGCTGCTGCGGAAGGCGGCGGAGATCGCGGACGCCACCGGGGCGGCGGCGCTCGGCAAGCGGGTGCGGATGGAGCTGGCGGCCATGGGCGTACGGGCCCGGGTGCCCACCCGCACCGGGGTGTCGGGGCTGACCCCCAGGGAGCGTTCGGTCTCCGTCCTCGCGGCCGAGGGCAAGCGCAACCAGGAGATCGCGCACATGCTCTTCGTCACGGTCAAGACGGTCGAGTGGCACCTGGGGCAGGCGTACCGCAAGCTCGGCATCGCCTCCCGGGGGGAGTTGCGGGACGCCCTGGCCAGGGTGTGAGGGTCGCAAAGGCTGGGGTTGCTGCTGGGGCCTTACCCGAGGTTCTCCGGGGTGGTTGGCCCGCAGAATCGCTGCATGGCCCCCGCCCGAGTCGGGGGCCGTGCCGCATGCGCGCCCACGCGCCCCGGCGCCCGGTCCACGCCGCCAGCGAGCGGCGCACGGGCGGTGCCCCCCTTCGCACCGCACCCCGTGTCAGGCCCCGGGCCCCGGAAGGGCGCGCGGCCGGCACGGCGAGCGCCCCGGGGCACCCCCGGGGCGCGAGGCCGGGCCGGCCCACCGCGGCGCCGTGCACGGGGCACGGGGCGCCGAGCCGGAACACGGGGCACGGGGCGCCGTCACCAGAACGGGCCGCCGCGCGCGCCGCCGTCCGCGGCGCGGTGACGCACGCCCCGCTCCCGGCGCGGCCACGGGCGGCCGGGGCGCGGCGCGCGCCCGCACCGGTCGCCGCGTCGGCTCGCGGGTCCCAGCGGTCCCCAGGGCCCGGGGCCGGTTCCGGCTCCGATACGCGGGTCCGCCGTGCGGCGGGGACCGCGCGCGCGTCGCACCCACCACACCCACCGCGGCACACCACCGCACCACACCAGGAGGAACTTCATGGCTGACGAGACCGAGCGCAAGCGACTGGTGCTCGACTACTTCGAGCGGGTCAACGCCGGCGACGTCGACGGCATCTGCAAGATGTTCACCCCGCAGGCCAGGGTCGAGGACCCGGTCGGCACCGGCCCCGTGGTGGGCGAGGAGGCCATCCGGGCCTACTTCCAGCGCGTGGTCGAGGAGTTCGGCACCCAGGACACCCCGGGCACGCTCACCGGATCGCAGGACGACCAGCACGTCGCGGTCGGCCTGCGGGCCACCATCCGCAACCCGCAGGACCCCTCCGGCGGCCGGCTCGCGGTCAACGTGACCTCGGTGTTCCGGTTCGACGCCAGCGGGCTCATCGAGGAGATGCGCGCCTACTGGGGGGCGACCGACGTGGCGCCCGTCGACGGGGCCTGACCCCAGAAGTCCACGCCGAGGCCGTGATGCTGGGGTGGATGCTGGGGGCGCGCCCCAGGGTTTCGCGCCCACACCTCACCCCAGAATCATGCCCATGGGTCGGTCAAGGCCATGCATGGATCGTCGTACGGACTGATCAATTTTGCGCATGGCTCGGCCAATGAAAGGCAAAAACACCAACCTTCCGCGCAACTGGCGCCCATAGCCGTGGGCCCGGCCGGAAGGGAGTCGCACGCGGCAGTGGCGGCGGTGACGGCGGCCACGTCAGGGCCACCGTCCCGCGGCCGGCGCGCGACCGGGTACTTCGTCATCGGGGGATTCGCATGAGGACGTACGAGAACGTCGCGCCCATCGCCGTGGTGGGCATGGCCTGCCGGCTGCCCGGCGCCGCCGGGCCCGGCGCGTTCTGGGACCTCCTGGGCGCGGGGCGCGACGCGGTCGGCCCGGCGCCGGCGGGGCGCTGGGCGCACCAGGGCGACGACGCGGCCGGCCACCCGGAGCGGGCCGGCTACCTGGAGCGCGTCGACACCTTCGACGCGGAGTTCTTCGGCATCTCGCCCCGCGAGGCCGCCGCCATGGACCCGCACCAGCGCCTCATGCTCGAACTGTGCTGGGAGGCCACCGAGCACTCCCGCACCCACCCCGATGGCCTGCGCGCCGGCCGCACCGGCGTGTTCACCGCCGCCATGTGGGACGAGTACGCCCACCTCACCCTGCGCCACGGCACGGCGGACCCGTACGCCTTCGCCGGCGCCCAGCGCGGCGTGCTCGCCGGCCGCGTCTCGTACGCCATGGGGCTGACCGGCCCCAGCCTCAGCGTCGACGCCGGCCAGGCCTCGTCGCTGGTGGCCGTCCACCTGGCGTGTGAGAGCCTGCGGCGCGGCGAGTCCACCGTCGCGCTGGTCGGCGGCGTGAACCTGATCGTGGCGCCCGGGACCACCGCGGGCGCGCGGGCCATGGGCGCGCTGTCGGCCGACGGCCACTGCCGCCCCTTCGACGCCGGCGCCGACGGCTACGTACGGGGCGAGGGCGGCGCCGTCGTGGTGCTCAAGCCGCTGGCCGCGGCGCGCGCCGACGGCGACGTGGTGCACGGCCTGCTGCTCGGCAGCGCGGTCAACAACGACGGCGGCGGCGACAGCCTGACCGCGCCGCGCCGCGCCGCCCAGGAGGAGGTGCTGCGGCTGGCCCACGAGCGGGCCGGCACCGACCCGGCGCGGGTGCAGTACGTCGAACTGCACGGCACCGGCACGGCCGTCGGCGACCCGGTCGAGGCGTCCGCGCTCGGCGCGGTCTACGGCGCCGGCCGCCCGGCGGGCGACCCGCTGCGGGTCGGCTCGGCCAAGAGCAACGTCGGCCACCTGGAGGCGGCGGCCGGCCTCGTCGGGCTGATCAAGACGGTGCTCAGCCTCCGCCACCGCGAACTGCCCCCCAGCCCGCACTTCACCCAGGAGCACCCCGACATCCCGCTGGCCCGCCTCGGCCTGCGCGTACAGACCGAGCGCGGCCCCTGGCCGCACCCCGAGCGGCCGTTGCTGGCCGGTGTCAGCGCGTTCGGCATGGGCGGCACCAACTGCCACGTGGTCCTCGCCCAACCGCCCGGCGCCGAGCCCGAACACGGTGCCGGGGACGGCGCCGAGGACGGTGCCGAACGCGGCCCCGCGCACGACGCCGCGCGGGCCCTGGCCGACGCGGCGGGTGAGGCGTACGACACGGACCCCGGCGCCCGCGCCGGCGGCCCCGTGCCCTGGGTGCTGACCGCCCGTGGCGGCGCGGCGCTGCGCGCGCAGGCCGAGCGGTTGCGCGCGCACGTCGCGGCCCACCCGGCGGACGACCACCGGGACATCGGGCACGCGCTGGCCACCACCCGCACCGCCTTCGAGCACCGCGCCGTCCTCGTCGGCGCGGACCGCCACGCCCTCGTGGCCGGCCTCACGGCGCTCGCCGCCGGCGAGCGCGACGCCGGCCTGGTACGGGGCGTGGCGCGCGGCACCGAGCGGCCCGTGCTCGTCTTCCCCGGGCAGGGCGCGCAGTGGGTGGGCATGGCACGGGAGTTGCTGGCCACCTCGCCGGTGTTCGCGGAGCGGATGGCCCGCTGCGGCGCGGCGTTGGCGCCGCACGTCGACTGGGACTTCGCGGCGGCCGTGAACGGCCCGCTGGACCGCGTCGACGTGGTCCAGCCGCTGCTGTGGGCGGTGACCGTGTCGCTGGCGGAGCTGTGGCGCTCGTACGGCGTGGAGCCCGCCGCCGTGGTCGGCCACTCGCAGGGGGAGATCGCGGCGGCCGTCGTCGCGGGCGCCCTCACGCTGGAGGACGGGGCGCGCGTGGTGGCCCTGCGGTCCCGGCTGATCGGCGCGCACCTGTCGGGCCACGGCGGCATGCTCGCCGTCGAACTGCCCCGCGCGCAGGCGCGGGCGCGGGTCGCCCCGTACGCGGACCGGGCGGCGGTGACCGTCGTCAACGGGCCGCTGTCCACCGTGCTGGGCGGCGAGGTGGCCGCCCTTGAGGCGCTCGCCGCCGGCTGCGCGAAGGACGGCGTCCGCACCAAGCGGCTGCCGATGGACTACGCCTCGCACGGGCCCGGCGTCGCCGCCATCGGCGACGAACTCCTCGCCGGCCTCGCGGACCTCGCCCCGCGCGCCCCCCGGGTGCCGTTCTACTCCACCGTCGAGGGCCGGGTACGGCCGGACACGGAGCCGCTGGACGCCGCGTACTGGCTGCGCAACGAGCGCGAGGTCGTCGACTTCGAGCGGATCACCCGGCGGTTGCTCGCCGACGGGCACACCGTCTTCATCGAGGTGAGCAGCCACCCCGTGCTGATCATGGGCATCGAGGAGACGGCCGAGGCGGTCGCCGAGGAGACGGCCAAGGCGGCGGGGGGCGCCGGAGCGGGCGGCGCGGGCCGGGTCGCGGTCGTCGGGTCGCTGCGCCGCGACGAGGGCGGGCCCGACCGCTTCCTGCGCTCGGTGGCCGCCGCGTTCGCCGCCGGCGTCCCCGTGGACTGGAGCCCGGCCTTCCCCGGCGCCCGCCCCGTGGACCTGCCCACCTACGCCTTCCAACGCACCTCCCACTGGGCCACACCCGCCACCGGCCACCCGGCCGACGCGGACCGGTCCGCCGCCGCGCACGAGGCCCCGCACGGGGCCGACGGCGCCGCGCCGGACACGGAGCACGGGGCCGCCGACAACGCCGCGCCGGGCACGGGGCACGGGGCGGCGGGCGACGACCGGCAGCCGGGGCAGCCGCACCCGCTGCTCGCCCGGTTGGCCGCCGCGCCCGCCCCCGAGCGCGAGGCCGCGCTGCTCGACCTCGTACGCGAGCACGCGGCGGCCGTGCTCGGCCACGGCACGGCCGGCGACATCGAGCCGGACAAGTCGTTCCGCGACGCCGGGCTGACCTCGCTGTCCGCGGTGGAGTTCCGGGACGTCCTCGGCGAGGCCACCGGGCTGCGCCTGCCCAGCACGGTCCTGTACCGGCACCCCACGCCGCAGGAGCTGGCCCGCCAACTGAACACCGACCTCTTCCCCCACCAGGCGCCGCCCGCCGCCTCCGAACTCCCCGCCCTGTGGGCGGACGTGGAGAGCCTGGAGCGCCACCTCGCCGCCGGCGCGATCGGCGACGCCGACCGCGCCCGGGTCTCGGACCGACTCCGCACCCTGCTGTGGAAGATCGACGCGACCGGCCCGGGCGACGGGGGGCCCGCCGCGGCTCCCGCCACGGGTGACGGACTCGCGTCCGCGTCCGACGACGAGATGTTCGCGCTCATCAACAAGGAACTCGGAATCGGCTGAACAGCCCGTATCCCCCGATCCTCCGCCCTTGCCGCCACCCTCATTCTTCGCGCCGGGAGCCCAACCTCCATGACCTCCAACGAAGACAAGCTCCGCGACTACCTCAAGCTCGTCACCGCCGACCTGCGCCAGACCAAGCAGCGCCTGCAGGGCATCGAGGGCCGCGACCACGAGCCGATCGCCATCGTCGGCATGGCCTGTCGCTTCCCCGGCGGCATCGCGTCGCCCGAGGACCTGTGGAAGCTGGTCGCCGACGGCGGGGACGCGATCCAGCCGCTGCCCGCCGACCGGGACTGGGACCTGGAGGCGCTCTACGAACCGGACATGGGCGGCCCGGGCACCAGCTACGTGCGCGCGGGCGGGTTCCTCAGCGGCGCGGGCGAGTTCGACGCGGAGTTCTTCGGCATCTCGCCGCGCGAGGCGCTGGCCATGGACCCGCAGCAGCGGCTGCTCCTGGAGACCTCCTGGGAGGCGTTCGAGCGGGCCGGGATCAACCCGGCGTCCCTGCGCGGCGCGGACACCGGCGTCTTCGTCGGCGCGATCCCGCAGGACTACGCGCCGCGCGTGGGCGACCCGGAGGCGGCCGACCTGGAGGGCTACCTCATGGTCGGCACCACCACCAGCGTCATGTCCGGGCGGGTCGCGTACACGCTCGGCCTTGAGGGCCCGGCCGTCACCGTGGACACCGCCTGCTCCTCGTCCCTGGTCGCCCTGCACCTGGCTGTGCGATCGCTGCGCCGTGGCGAGTGCTCCATGGCCCTGGCCGGCGGCGTCACCGTGATGGCCAGCCCCAACTGGGTCGTCGACCTCAGCCGGCAGCGCGGCCTGGCGGCCGACGGCCGCAGCAAGGCGTTCTCCGCCGACGCGGACGGGTTCGGCGTCGGCGAGGGCGTGGCCCTCCTCGTCGTGGAGCGCCTTTCCGACGCGCGGAAGAACGGGCACCGGGTGCTCGCGGTGGTGCGCGGTTCGGCCGTCAACCAGGACGGCGCCAGCAACGGCCTCACCGCCCCCAACGACCTCGCGCAGGAGCGCGTCATCCGGCAGGCGCTGGCCGACGCCCGGCTTGAGGCCCGCGACGTGGACGCCGTCGAGGCGCACGGCACCGGCACCCGGCTCGGCGACCCCATCGAGACGCACGCCCTGATGGCCACCTACGGCCAGCGGCAGCCGGATGCGGAACCGCTCTGGCTCGGCTCGCTGAAGTCCAACATCGGGCATGCGCAGGCGGCGGCGGGTGTGGCTGGTGTGATCAAGACGGTGATGTCGTTGCGGGCGGGTGTGTTGCCGCGGACGTTGCACGTGGAGGAGGCGTCGCCGCATATCGACTGGTCGGCGGGTGCGGTGTCGTTGTTGACCCAGGCGCGGCCGTGGCCGGAGAAGGCGGAGCCGTGGCGGGCTGGTGTGTCCTCGTTCGGGATCAGTGGCACCAACGCGCACGTGATCCTGGAGCAGGCACCCGAGCCGGACTCTGAGCCCGAGCCGGCGGACGCCGAACCCACGCCGCAGGGAGCCACGGACCGCGACGGGGCCACGGAGCACGGGGCCAGCGGCATCGGCACCACCGCCGGCGCGGTGCCCTGGGTGGTCTCCGGCGGCAACCCGGACGCGCTGCGCGCGCAGGCGCTGCGGCTGCACGCCTTCCTCACCGAGCGCCCCGAGTTGACGCCCCGGGACGTGGCCGCCTCGCTGGTCCGTACCCGGGCCGAGCTGGACCAGCGGGCCGTGGTCGTCGCGGCCGACCGGCAGGCCCTCCTTGACGGCCTGGCCGCGGCCGGCCACGGCCAGGCGTCGCCCGTCGTCGCCACCGGCGCCGCCCGCAAGGGCGTGCGGACGGTCTTCGTCTTCCCGGGGCAGGGCGCCCAGTGGGCCGGCATGGCCCGCGAACTGTGGGAGACCTCGCCGGCCTTCGCGGAGTCGATGGAGCGCTGCGCGCGGGCGCTCGCCCCGCACACCGACTGGTCGCTGCGCGCGGTCGTCCGTGGCGAGGCCGGCGCCCCCGGGCTCGACCGCGTCGACGTGGTGCAGCCGGTGTCGTGGGCGGTGATGGTCTCCCTCGCGGAGCTGTGGCGCGCGTACGGCGTGCGGCCGTCGGCCGTGGTCGGCCACTCGCAGGGCGAGATCGCCGCCGCCGTGGTGGCCGGCGCGCTGTCGCACGAGGACGGGGCGCGCGTGGTCGCGCTCCGTTCGAAGGTGATCGGCGAACGCCTCGCCGGGCAGGGCGGCATGGTCTCGCTCGGCCTGCCCCGTGCCCAGGCGGAGGAGCGCATCGCCCCGTACGCGGGCCGGGTCGCCGTGGCGGCGGTCAACGGGGCCTCGTCGACGGTGGTGGCCGGCGAGCCGGCGGCGCTGGACGAGTTGGTGGCAGGCTGCGAGGCCGACGACGTACGGGCCAAGCGCATCCCGGTGGACTACGCCTCGCACTCGCCGCAGGTGGACTCCGTACGCGACGAGTTGCTGGCCGCCCTGGCGGGGCTCGCGCCGCGCTCCGTGACGGTGCCGTTCTACTCGACCGTGGCCGCCGAACCCGTGGAGACGGCCGGGCTCGACGCCGCGTACTGGGTGCGCAACCTGCGCCAGACCGTCGAGTTCGAGCAGGTCACCCGGCGCCTGCTGGCGGACGGGCACGGCCTGTTCATCGAGTGCAGCGCGCATCCGGTGCTCGCGATGGCGCTCGGCGAGACCGCCGAGGACGCCGGCGCCGACGCGGTGGCCGTCGGGTCGCTGCGCCGTGACGAGGGCGGGCCCGACCGGTTCCTGCTGTCGGCCGCCGAGGCGTACGCGGCGGGCGCGGGCATCGACTGGTCCGCGCTGCTGGGCGACGCGCGCACCGTGGAGCTGCCCACCTACGCCTTCCAGCGCCGCCGCTACTGGCTGCGGCGCTCGGCGGGTCGCGGCGACGCGGCGGCCATCGGGCTCGCCGCGGCCGGGCACCCGCTGCTCGGCGCGGCGGTCAGCCTGGCCGACGGCGGCGGCGCGCTGCTCACCGGCCGGATCGCGCTCTCCAGCCACCCGTGGCTGGCCGACCACGCCGTCGCCGGCACGGTGCTGCTGCCGGGCACGGCCTTCGTCGAACTCGCCGTACGGGCGGGCGACGAGGTGGGCTGCGGCCGGATCGAGGAACTGACTCTGGAGGCCCCGCTGCCGCTGCCCGCGCGCGGCGGCGTGCAGGTCCAAGTGGTGGTCGGCGACGCGGACGGCGACGGCCACCGCCCGCTGCACCTGTACGCGCGGCCGGAGCCCGCGACCACGCCGCACGGCGCCGGGCGCGCCCCCGGCCAGGCCGACGGTGCCAACGGGGCCGACGGAACCGACGGTGCCGACGGGGCGTGGACCCGGCACGCCACCGGCGTGCTGGCGCCGCTGGCCCCCGGCGCGGGCCGGGAACTCGCGGCCTGGCCGCCGCCGGGCGCCGAACCGGTGCCCTTGGACGCGACGTACGCCGGGCTCGCCGGTCTCGGCTACGCCTACGGCCCGGCCTTCCAGGGGCTGCGCGCCGCCTGGCGGCAGGGCACTGACCTGTACGCCGAGGTGGAGCTGGAGTCCGCCGACGGGGCCGACCAGTTCGGGCTCCACCCGGCGCTCCTCGACGCCGCCGTGCACACCGCACTGCTCGACGCCATCGGCGCCCCGGACCAGCCGGTGCGGCTGCCGTTCGCCTGGAGCGGGGTGACGCTGCACGCCACCGGCGCCGCGACGGCGCGGGTACGGATGACGGCCACCGGCCCGAACACGGTGGCCCTGCACCTCGCCGACGCCGCGGGCGCCCCGGTGGCCACCGTCGAGTCGCTGACGCTGCGCCCCGTCGCCCCCGAGGCGCTGGGAGGCCCGCCGGCGGCCGGGCACGACGCTCTGTACCGGGTGGCCTGGACGCCGCTGCCGGCCGGCGAGGCCGTGGCCACCGGCGCGGGGGAGACACGGGCCTCGGACGGGCTCGTGGTGCTGGGCGCGGACGCCCCCGACCTGGCGGCCGTCGCCGCAGGACCCGCGCCGGACGGCGCGCCGGGCCAGGCGCCGTCCGCCGTGGTGGCCGTGCTGCGTTCCGGCGACGAGCTGCGCGCCGCGCTCGACGAGGCCCTCGGCCTGATCCGGGCCTGGCTCGCCGACGAGCGGTTCGCCGACTCCCGGCTGGCCCTGGTCACCCGCGCCGGCAACGCCGCCCACGCGGCGGTGTGGGGCCTGGCGCGCTCCGCGCAGACGGAGCACCCCGGGCGGTTCGTGCTGATCGAGGCGGACGAGGACTGGTTCGCCGGGGGCGCGACCGCGACCGGGCTGGCGGAGGCCGCCGCCACGGGCCCCTTGCACGCCGCGCTGGCCGCCGCGCTCGCCACCGGCGAGCCCCAACTCGCCGTACGGGGCGACGCGTTCGCCGTGCCCCGGCTGGCCCGGGTCAGCCCCGCGCCCGCCCCGGCGGCCCGGCCGCTGGACCCCGAGGGCACCGTGCTGATCACCGGTGGCACCGGCACGCTCGGCGCGCTGTTCGCCCGCCACCTGGTCGCCGCGCACGGCGTCCGCCACCTGCTGCTGACCAGCCGCCGTGGCCCGGACGCCGCCGGCGCGGCCGAACTCGTGGCCGAGCTGGCCGAGCTGGGCGCCACGGCCACCGTGGTGGCCTGCGACGTGGCCGACCGGGACGCGCTGGCCGCGCTGCTGGCCGGTATCGCCGACGCGCACCCGCTGACCGCCGTGCTGCACACCGCCGGCGTGCTGGACGACGGCATCGTCGCGACCCTGAGCGAGGAGCGACTGGAGAACGTGCTGCGCCCCAAGGCGGACGCCGCGCTGCACCTGCACGAGCTGACGGCGGGGCTCGACCTGGCCGCGTTCGTGCTGTTCTCCTCCGTCGCCGGCGTCCTCGGCACCGCGGGGCAGGCCAACTACGCCGCCGCCAACGCCTACCTGGACGCGCTCGCCGCCCGCCGCCGCGCGGCCGGCCTCGCCGCCACGTCGCTCGCCTGGGGCTTCTGGGCCGAGGCCAGCGGCATGACGGGGCACCTGGACGGCGGCGACGTGCGCCGCCTGGCCCGCACCGGCGTCGGCCAGCTCTCCTCCGCCGACGGGCTCGCCCTCTTCGACGCCGCCCTCGCGCTCTCCGCCGAGCCCGCCGTCGCCGACGCCGAGGACACCGGGGCCGGCAGCGCGCTCCTGGTCCCCGCCCGCCTGGCCCCGCGCGAACTCCTGGCGGCCGGTCACGACGTGCCGGCGCTGCTGCGCGGCCTGGTGCGGGTGCCGCAGCGGCGGGCCGCGCGCAACGCCGCGAGCGGCGCGGTCGCCGGTGCGGCCGGTGGTTCGGCGCTGGCCGGCCGGTTGGCCGGGCTCTCCGACGGCGACGCGCAGCGGCTACTGACGGACCTGGTGCGCGAGCACGCGGGCGCCGTTCTCGGCCACGCGTCGGCCGGCGCGATCAGCGTCTCCCGCTCCTTCCGCGAGCACGGCTTCGACTCGCTGGCCGCCGTCGAACTCCGCAACCGGCTCGGCGCCGCCAGCGGCGTCAAGCTGCCCGCCACCGTCGTCTTCGACTACCCGACCCCCGCCGAGCTGGCCCGCTTCCTGCGTGGCAAGCTCGACGCCGACGCGGGCCGCGCCCGGGCGGCCGAGCACGCCGCCGAGACGGCGTCGGCCGCCGCATCCGACGAGCCGATCGCCATCGTCGCCATGGCCTGCCGCTACCCCGGCGACATCCGCTCGCCCGAGGATCTGTGGCGCCTGGTCACCGAGGGCACCGACGCCATCGCCGGCTTCCCCGCCGACCGTGGCTGGGACGTGGCGAGCCTGGTCGACCCGGAGGGCCAGCGCGCGGGCACCACGTACGTCGGCGAGGGCGGGTTCCTCTACGACGCGGCCGAGTTCGACGCGGCGTTCTTCGGCATCTCGCCCCGCGAGGCCCTTGCCATGGACCCGCAGCAGCGGTTGCTCCTGGAGACCTCCTGGGAGGTCTTCGAGCGCGCCGGCATCGACCCGGCCACGCTGCGCGGCAGCCGTACGGGCGTCTTCGCCGGCGTGATGTACCACGACTACGCCAGCCGCGTCGCGCGCTACCCGGAGGGCGTCGAGGGCTACCTGACCACCGGCACCGCGGGCAGTGTCGTCACCGGCCGGCTCGCCTACACCTACGGCCTTGAGGGCCCGGCCGTCACCGTGGACACCGCCTGCTCGTCGTCGCTGGTCGCGCTGCACCTGGCGGTCGAGTCGCTGCGCCGGGGCGAGTGCGAACTCGCGCTCGCCGGCGGCGTCACGGTGCTGTCCACGCCGAGCGTGTTCACCGAGTTCAGCCGGCAGCAGGGGCTGGCGGCCGACGGTCGGTGCAAGTCGTTCGCCGCGGCGGCCGACGGCACCGGTTGGTCCGAGGGCGTGGGTGTGCTGCTCGTGGAGCGGCTTTCCGACGCGCGGAAGAACGGTCACCAGGTGCTGGCGGTGGTACGAGGCTCGGCCGTGAACCAGGACGGCGCCAGCAACGGCCTCACCGCGCCCAACGGGCCCTCGCAGGAGCGCGTCATCCGGCAGGCGTTGGCCAACGCCGGGGTCTCCGCGGCCGACGTGGATGCCGTCGAGGCGCACGGCACCGGCACGACCCTGGGCGACCCGATCGAGGCCCACGCGCTGCTCGCCACGTACGGGCAGCAGCGGGCCGGGGACGAGCCGCTGTGGCTGGGCTCGTTCAAGTCCAACATCGGGCACTCCCAGGCGGCGGCCGGCGTCGGTGGCGTCATCAAGATGGTGATGGCGATGCGTGACGGCACGCTCCCCAAGACGCTGCACGTGGACGAGCCGTCGCCGCACATCGACTGGTCGGCCGGCGCCGTCGAACTCCTCACCGAGGCGCGCCCCTGGCCCGCCCCGAACCGCCCGCGCCGGGCCGCCGTCTCCTCCTTCGGCGTGAGCGGCACCAACGCGCACGTGGTGCTCGAACAGGCCGCCCCGCCCGCCCCGTCCGCCGCGCACCGGCCCGCCGTGGCCCCGTCCGAGGCCACGGGCGAGCGGCCGGTGCCGTGGCTGGTGTCGGCCAGGACGCCCGAGGCGCTGCGCGCCCAGGCCGCGCGCCTGCGCCAGTTCGTCGAGGCCGACCCGGCGCTCAGCCCGGCCGACGTCGGCTGGTCCCTGGCCACCACCCGCTGGGGTCTCGAACACCGCGCCGCCGTCATCGGCCACGACCGGGCCGCGCTCGTCCGGGGCCTCGCCGCCCTGGAGCGCGACGCCCTCGACGGGGCCGCCGCCGAACCCGGCACGGCCACCGTCGTCCGTGGCCAGGCCGCCGAGGACGCCCCGCGCCCCGTCTTCGTCTTCCCGGGCCAGGGTGCCCAGTGGGTCGGCATGGCACGGGAGTTGATGGCCTCGTCCCCGGTGTTCGCGGAGTCGATGGCGCGCTGCGGCGAGGCTCTTGCGCCGTTCATCGACTGGGACTTCGCCGCCGAGCTGGATGGCTCGCTGGAGCGGGTGGATGTCGTCCAGCCCGTCTCGTGGGCGGTGATGGTCTCGCTCGCCGAGCTGTGGCGTTCGTACGGCGTGGAGCCAGCCGCGGTGGTCGGTCATTCGCAGGGTGAGATCGCGGCGGCCGTCGTCGCCGGTGGGCTGAGCCTGGAGGACGGGGCGCGCGTGGTGGCGCTGCGGTCCCGGGTGATCCGCCAGGAGTTGGCGGGCAAGGGCGGGATGGTCTCGCTCGGGCTGCCGCGCGCCGAGGCCGAGGCCCGCGTCGCGACGTACGGCGAGCGGGTCACCGTCGCCGTGGTCAACGGCCCGTCAGCCACGGTGGTGGCGGGCGAGCCGGCGGCGTTGGACGAGCTGGTGGCGGCGTGCGAGGCCGATGGCGTACGGGTCAAGCGCGTCCCCGTGGACTACGCCTCGCACACGCCGCAGGTCGAGTCGATCCGGGACGAGCTGCTGCGGGTCCTGGACGGCGTGGCGCCGCGCTCGGCCGAGGTGCCGTTCTACTCGACCGTGGACGGGGCGCCGCTGGACACGGCCGGGCTCGACGCCGCGTACTGGGTGCGCAACCTGAGCCGGAGCGTCGAGTTCGAGCGCACCACGGGCGTGCTCATCGCGGACGGGCACCGCCTGTTCGTGGAGTGCAGCGCGCACCCGGTGCTGACCATGGCCGTCGGCGAGACCGCCGAACGCGCCGGCGTCGACGGCGCCGAGGTCGTGGCCGTCGGCTCGCTGCGGCGCGGCGAGGGCGGCCCGGACCGGTTCCTGGCCTCGCTCGCCGAGGCCCAGGTGGCCGGCGCGACGATCGACTGGGCCCCGGCGTTCCCGGGCGCCCGCGTGGTGGACCTGCCGACGTACGCCTTCCAGCGCGAGCGCTACTGGCTCCGGGACGCCGCGCCGGACGCGGACGAGGTGGACGGGACGGTCGGGGCGGCCGGCGACGAGGTGGAGGCCGCGTTCTGGGCCGCCGTCGAGCGCGAGGACCTGGCGGAGCTGACGGCGACGCTCGGCGTGGCCGGCGGCGGCGACGAGTTGGGCGCGGTGCTGCCCGCCCTGTCCTCGTGGCGGCGGCAGCGCCGCGGGCGCTCCGTCATCGACTCCTGGCGGTACCGCGTCGACTGGCAGCCGGTGTCCGGCACGGCCGTGCCCGTCCTGTCCGGCACCTGGCTGCTCGTGGTCCCGGCCGCGTACGCCGACACCGAGCTGACCGAGTCGCTGACCCGCTTCCTGACCGAACGCGGCGCCCGCGTCGCCCCGTTGACCGTCACCAGCGCCGACGCCGAGCCCGAGCGGCTGACGGAGCGGGTGCGCGCGCTGCTGGCCGAGCACCCGGAGCCGGGCGGCGTGCTGTCCCTGTGGGCCTTCGACGAGAGCCCGCACGCCACCTACCCGTCGCTGCCGAACGGCGTCGCCGGCACGCTCGCGCTGCTCCAGGCGCTCGGCACGCTGGACCTGGCGGCCCCGGTGTGGTGCCTGACCCAGGGCGGCGTGTCCACTGGGCCCGCCGACGCCCCGGCCAGCCTGGCGCAGTCCCAGATCTGGGGCCTGGGCCGGGTCGCGGCCCTTGAGTACCCGCGCCGCTGGGGCGGCCTGGTGGACCTGCCCACGCCCCCCGACACGCCGCCGGCCGCCCCCGGACAGGCCGCCCCGTCGCGGGCCGGGACCGCGCGGCCCGTACCCGTGCCGGCCGTGGACGAGCGGACGCTGCGCAGGCTGGCCGGCATCCTGGCGGACCCCGCCGGCGAGGACCAGCTCGCGCTGCGCGCCGCCGGTACCCTCGCCCGCCGCATGGTGCGCGCCCCGCTCGGCGCCGCCCGGCCCACCCGCACCTGGCGCCCCGACGCCGGCACCGTGCTCATCACCGGCGGCACCGGCGCGCTCGGCGCGTGCTTCGCCCGCTGGCTGGCCCGTAACGGGGCCAAGGACCTGGTGCTCACCAGCCGCCGTGGCCGGCAGGCGCCCGGCGCCGCCGAACTGGAGGCCGAGCTGGCCGAGCTGGGCGCACGCGGCACCGTCGTCGGCTGCGACATCGCCGACCGGGACGCGGTCGCCGCCCTCATCGAGCGGCTCAAGGCCGAGGGCCGGCCGATCCGCTCCGTCATGCACGCCGCCGTCGTCGCCGACCTCAGCCCCATCGAGTCGGCCAGCCCCGCGCACTTCCACGACGTGTACGCGGCCAAGGTCGGCGGCTCCGAGCACCTGCACGAGCTGCTCGCCGGCGAGGACCTGGACGCGTTCGTGTTCTTCTCCTCCATCGCCGGCTTCTGGGGCAGCGGCGACCACGCCGCGTACGCCGCCGCCAACGCCCACCAGGACGCGCTCGCCGAGCAGCGGCGCGCCCAGGGGCTGCCCGCCACCTCGGTGGCCTGGGGCATCTGGGACGCCTTCCACGACTGGGACGAGCGCGCCGCCGAGCAGCGCAAGGAGCTGAGCGACCGGGTCGGCGCCCAGGGCCTGCCGATGCTGGAGCCGGACACGGCCTGCGACGCGCTGCGGCAGGCGCTGGAGCACGACGAGACGTTCGTCGCCATCGCCGACATCGACTGGGAACGCTTCACCACCATCTTCACCTCCTACCGGCCCAGCAGGCTGCTCGGCGAGATCCCGGAGGCGCGCCGCCAGTTGGAGGCCGCCGCGCGGGAGACGGGCGACGCCGACACCTCGGCGCTGCACCGCAAGCTGGCGGAGCTGGGCGAGGACGAGCGGGTCGCGGAGCTGGCCGAGGTGGTGCGCGCCCAGGCAGCGGCCGTGCTCGGGCACGCGTCGGGGGCGCGCATCGAACCCGGCCGCGCCTTCCGCGACATCGGCTTCGACTCGCTGACCGCCGTGGACCTGCGCAACCGGCTGAACGCGGCCACCGGGCTGCGGCTGCCCGCCACGGTGATCTTCGACTACCCGTCGCCGCTCGACCTGGCCGGCTACCTGGCCACCCGGCTGTTCGCCGACGCGCCGGCCACCGCTGCCACCGTGACCGCGCCGGCCGCCGTGCCCGCCGCGGCCTCCGCCGCCGACGACGACCCGGTCGTCATCGTCTCGATGGCCTGCCGCTACCCGGGCGGCGCCAACTCGCCCGAGGCGCTGTGGCGGTTGGTGACGGACGAGGTGGACGCCATCTCCGGCTTCCCCACCGACCGTGGCTGGGACCTGGCCAACCTGTACGACCCGGACCCCGCGCGGGAGGGCACCGTCTACGCCCGCGAGGGCGGGTTCCTGTACGAGGCCGCCGAATTCGACGCCGGCTTCTTCGGCGTGTCGCCGCGCGAGGCCCGCGCCATGGACCCGCAGCAGCGGCTGATGCTGGAGACCGCGTGGGAGGCCATGGAGCGGGCGGGCATCGACCCGCACACCCTCAAGGGCTCCATGACCGGCACGTTCGTCGGCGCCAACCCGTCCGACTACCGGGCCGGCGTGGGCCGCGTCCCCGACGGCTACGAGGGCCACCTGCTGACCGGCGGCCACAACAGCGTCGTCTCCGGTCGCGTCGCCTACACCTTCGGTCTTGAGGGCCCGGCCGTCACCGTGGACACCGCCTGCTCCTCGTCGCTGGTGGCCCTCCACCTGGCAGCGGCGGCGGTGCGGAACGGCGAGTGCACCATGGCCCTGGCGGGCGGCGTCACCGTGATGTCCACGCCGCAGCCGCTGATCGGCTTCAGCCGCCAGCGCGGTCTGGCCCGCGACGGCCGCTGCCGGGCGTTCGCCGCCGACGCGGCCGGCATCGGGATGTCCGAGGGCGCCGGCATGGTGCTCGTCGAGCGGCTCTCCGACGCCCGCCGCAACGGCCACCCCGTGCTCGCCGTCATCCGTGGCTCCGCCACCAACCAGGACGGCGCCAGCAACGGCCTCAGCGCCCCCAACGGCCCGTCCCAGGAACGCGTCATCCGGCAGGCCCTGGCCAACGCGGGGCTCGCGGCCCGCGACGTGGACGCGGTGGAGGCGCACGGCACGGGCACCACCCTGGGCGACCCGATCGAGGCGCAGGCGCTGCTCGCCACGTACGGACAGCAGCGGTCGGGCGACGAGCCGCTGTGGCTGAGTTCGCTCAAGTCCAACATCGGGCACACCCAGGCCGCTGCCGGCATCGCCGGCGTCATCAAGACGGTGCTCGCCCTGCGCGAGGGCGTGCTGCCCAGGACGCTGCACGCGGACGAGCCCAGCCCCGAGGTGGACTGGGACGCGGGCGCCGTACGCCTGCTCGACCAGGCCCGCCCGTGGCCGCGCACCGGCGCCCCGCGCCGGGCCGCCGTCTCCGCCTTCGGCATCAGCGGCACCAACGCGCACCTGATTCTCGAAGAGGCGGCACCCGAGACCGCCCCCGTACGGCGGGAAGCCGAGGCGCCGACCGGTACGGAGCCGGCCGCCACCCCGGAGTCGGCCGGGCGGGAGCTGGGCGGGCTCGTCCCGTGGGTGCTCTCGGCGCGTAGCCCGCGGGCGCTGCGCGGCCAGGCGGAGCGGCTGCGCGACTTCGCCGCGGCCCGCCCCGACCTCGTGGACGCCGACATCGCCGCGTCCCTGGTGCGCGGTCGCGCCACCTTCGACCACCGCGCGGTGGTGCTCGGCGCGACCCGCGCGGAGCTGACCGCCGCGCTGACCGACCTCGCCACCGGCACGGCGTCCCCCGCCGCGCTCACCGGCCAGGCCACCACGGGCCGCACCGCCGTCGCCTTCGGCGGCCAGGGCAGCCAGCGGCTCGGCATGGGGCGCGCGCTGCACGCCGCCTTCCCCGCCTTCGCCGCAGCCTGGGACGCGGTCGCCGCCGAGCTGGACGGGGCGCTGCCGCGCCCGCTCGCCGACGTGGTCTGGGGCGAGGACGCGGCGGAGCTGGAGCGCACCGAGTACGCGCAGCCGGCGCTGTTCGCCCTGGAGGTGGCGCTGTTCCGGCTGCTGGAGTCCTGGGGCGTGGTGCCCGACCACGTGATCGGCCACTCGGTCGGCGAGATCGCGGCGGCGCACGTGGCCGGTGTGCTCTCGCTCGCCGACGCGTGCCGACTGGTCGCGGCCCGGGGCCGCCTGATGCAGGCGCTGCCCGCCGGCGGCGCGATGCTGGCCGTCCGGGCGACCGAGGCCGAGGCCGCCGAGGCGCTGGCCGACCACGCCGACCAGGCGAGCGTCGCCGCCGTCAACGGACCCACGTCGGTGGTCATCTCCGGCGCCGAGTCGGCGGTCGACGCGGTCGCGGAGCACTTCCGGGCCGCCGGCCGGCGGGTCAAGCGGCTGCGGGTCAGCCACGCCTTCCACTCGCCGCTCATGGAGCCGATGGTGGCGGACTTCCGCGCCGCCCTGGCCGAGCTGTCGTACGCCGCGCCCACGCTCGGCGTGGTCACGACGGGCGGCCAAAGTGACGGCGACTGGAGCGACCCGGAGTACTGGGTGCGGCACGTCCGCGAGCCCGTGCGCTTCGCCGACGCCGTACGGGAGTTGGCGGACCTCGGCGTGGCGCGCCTGCTGGAGGTCGGCGCGGACGGCACGCTCACGGCCCTGGCGCAGGAGTGCCTGGCCGACGCGTCCGACGTGGCCCTGGTGCCCACGCTGCGCAGGGACCGCCCCGAACCGCACGCCGCCGTCGCGGCCCTGGCCCACCTGCACGCGTACGGGGCGGCCGTGCCGTGGACCCGGCTGCTGCCCGCGGGCGACGCCGTACCCCTGCCCACGTACGCCTTCCAGCGCGAGCACTACTGGCTGCGCTCGGCCGCCGGGGGCCGGGCGGACCTCGCCGCGGCCGGCATCGCGGCGGCCGACCACCCGCTGCTCGGCGCGGCCGTGCCGCTCGCCGACGGGCGGGGCCTGGTGTGCACGGGCAGCCTGTCGCTGGCCAGCCACCCCTGGCTGGCCGACCACGCGGTGGGCGGCGCGGTGCTGCTGCCCGGCACGGCCTTCGTGGAGCTGGCGCTGCGCGCCGGCGCCGAGGTCGGCTGCGGCCAGCTCGACGAACTGACCCTGCACGAGCCCCTGCCGCTCCCCGCCGACGCGACGGTGCGCACGCAGGTCGTGGTCGAGGAGCCGGACGGGGCGGGCACGCGGCCCGTACGCGTCTACTCGCGGCCCGCCGACGCCGCCGACGCGCCCTGGACCTGCCACGCGACCGGCGCCCTCACCCCGGCCGACGACGCCGGCCAGACCACGGCGGAGGCCACGGGCTTCCTCGCCGACCAGGACGGCACCCCGGCGGCCTGGCCGCCGCCCGGCGCCGACGTGGTGGACGTCTCCGGGTTCTACGCCTGGCTCGCCGACGCCGGCTACGACTACGGGCCCGCCTTCCAGGGCCTGCGCGCCGCCTGGCGGCGCGGCACCGAGGTCTACGCCGAGGTCGCCCTCCCCGAGGACGTCGAGGGCGCCCCGGGCGGCTACGGCCTGCACCCCGCGCTCCTCGACGCCGCGCTGCACGGCGCCCTGCTCGGCCCGCTCGACGGCGGCTCGGACCAGGTGCGACTGCCGTTCGCCTGGAGCGGCGTGCGGCTGCACGCGCCGGGCGCCAGCACGGTGCGGGTACGGCTCGCGCCGGGCGCGGGCGACACGCTCGCCGTGGAACTGGCCGACGGCGCCGGCCGCCCGGTCGCCTCGGTGGCGGCGCTGGCCACCCGGCCCGTGTCCGCGGCCCAGCTCAGCGCGGCGCGCGGCGGCGCGGGCGACGCGCTCTACCGGGTCGAGTGGGCCCGTACGAGCGCCGTGCCCGGCGCCGTGCCCGCCAAGCAGTGGGCCGTGCTCGGCGCCGACGACCTGGGCCTGACCCGGGCCCTGACCGAGGCCGGCGTCGACCCGTGCGGCTACGCTGACCTGGCCGCCCTGCGGGCGAGCGTCGCGGACGGCGGCGCCGTGCCGGACACGGTCGTGCTGGGCGTGACGGGCGAACGGGCCCTGGCCGAGGCGGAGCCCGCGCCGAACGGGGCACGGGGCGCGGACGGCGCGCCGCGGGCCGCCGCCGCGCACCGGTTGACCGCCCGGGTCCTGGCCGACGTGCAGGCGTGGCTGGCCGACGACACCTGGGCCGACTCGCGCCTGGTCCTGGTCACCTCGGGCGCCGTCGCGGCCGGCGACGAGCACCCCGCCGACCTGGCGGCGGCCCCGCTGTGGGGCCTGCTGCGCGCGGCGCAGACCGAGCACCCCGGCCGGTTCGCCCTGGTGGACCTGGACGGCGCGGCGGCCTCCCGGGCCGCGCTGCCCGCGGCCGTCGGTTGCGGCGAGCCCCAACTCGCCCTGCGCGCCGGCCAGGTCCTCACCCCGCGCCTGACCCGGCACCCGGCGGCGCCCCAGGCACGGGAGGCCACCGCCACGGCGGACGCGGCCACGGGGCCCGACGGGGCCGCGCCGAGGCGGCTCGACCCGAACGGCACGGTGCTCGTCACCGGCGGCACCGGCACCCTCGGCGCCCTGGTCGCCCGGCACCTGGTGGCCGCGCACGGCGTACGCCACCTCGCCCTGGTCAGCCGGCGCGGCCCGGCCGCCGACGGGGCCACGGAGCTGGCGGCGGAGCTGCGCGAGGCCGGCGCCGACGTCGCCCTGATCGCCTGCGACACCGCCGACGGCGGGGCGCTGGCCACGGTGCTGGACAGCATCCCGGCCCAGCACCCGCTGACCGCCGTCATCCACACCGCGGGCGTCATCGAGGACGGCGTCCTCACCTCGCTCACCGCCGACCAACTCGCCCGCGTACTGCGTCCGAAGGCGGACGCGGCCGAGCACCTGCACCGGCTCACGGCGGGCTCCGGGCTGGCCGCGTTCGTGGTCTTCTCCTCGGTCAGCGGCCTCATCGGCGGCGCCGGACAGGCCAACTACGCGGCGGCCAACACCTTCCTGGACGCCCTCGCCCACCACCGCCGCGCCACCGGCGAGCACGCCGTCTCGCTGGCCTGGGGCCTGTGGGAGCAGGCCAGCGGCATGACCGGCGGCCTGGGCCGTGGCGACCTGGCACGGGGCAGTCGGGCCGGCGTCGTGGCCATGCCCACCGACCAGAGCCTGGCCCTGCTGGACACGGCCCTGACCACCGACGAGGCGCTGCTCGCGCCCGTACGGCTGGACCTGGCCGGGCTGCGGTCGCGGGCCGCGACGGAGCCGGTGCCGCCGCTGCTGCGCGGCCTGGTGCGGGCGCCCGCCCGGCGCGACGCCCAGTCGGGCGGCGCGAGCGGCGGCGCGGCCGGCGCGGCCGAACCGTGGTCGCGGCGGATCGCCCGGACCCCGGCCGACGAGCGCGAGCAACTCCTGCTCGACCTGGTGCGCGAGCACGTGGCCACCGTCCTCGGGCACGGCACGCCGCGCGCCGTCGAGGCCGACACCGGCTTCCTGGAGCAGGGCCTGGACTCGCTGATGGCGGTCGAACTGCGCAACCGGCTCACCGCCGAACTCGGCCTGCGGCTGCCGGCCACGCTCGTCTTCGACTACCCGACGCCGACCGCCCTGGCCCGGTACACCCTCGCCGAGCTGGCCCCGGACGGCGCCGCCACCCCGACCGGCGGCCTGCCCGAGGGGATCGCCGAGGACCAGGTGCGGCGGGCGCTGGCCACCATCCCGCTGGAGCGGCTGAGCGAACTCGGCGTCATGGACGACCTGCTGCGGCTCGCCGGCCTCGCCGAGCACGGCACCGCGCCCGCCGCCGGCGCGGACAGTGCCGGCGCCGCCGCCGAGTCCGACGACGCGGCGGGCGACATCGACGACATGGACGTGGAGGCCCTCCTCCGCAAGGCCCAGGAGAACGAACTGTGAGTAACAAGACGTCCACGGACGAACTCGTCGGTGCCCTGCGCAGCTCGCTCAAGGAGGTCGAGCGGCTGCGCCGCGAGAAGGCGGAGGCCGCCGCGCGCGCCACCGAGCCCATCGCGATCGTCGGCATGGCCTGCCGCTACCCGGGCGGCGTGCGCGGCCCGGAGGACCTGTGGGACCTCGTCGCCGGCGGCACCGACGCCGTGTCGGCCTTCCCCACCGACCGTGGCTGGGACCTGGAGAAGCTGTTCGACCAGGACCCGGACGCCAGCGGCAAGAGCTACGTCAACCAGGGCGGCTTCCTGGACGGGGCCGACCAGTTCGACGCCGGCTTCTTCGGCATCTCGCCGCGCGAGGCCCTGGCCATGGACCCGCAGCAGCGGGTGCTCCTGGAGACCGCGTGGGAGGCCGTCGAGCGCGGCGGCATCGACCCCACGACGCTGGCCGGCACCGCCACCGGCGTCTACGCCGGGATCATGTACCACGACTACGGGGCGGCCATCGGCGAAGTGCCCCGGGACGTCGAGGGGTTCGTCGGCATCGGCAACGCGGGCAGCGTGCTCTCCGGCCGCGTCGCCTACACCCTCGGCCTCGAAGGCCCGGCCGTCACGCTGGACACCGCCTGCTCCTCGTCGCTGGTGGCCGTGCACCTCGCGGCCCAGTCGCTGCGCCGTGGCGAGTGCTCGCTGGCGCTCGCGGGCGGCGTGACGGTGCTCGCGACGCCCGAGGTGTACGTCGAGTTCAGCCGCCAGCGCGGGCTGTCGCACGACGGGCGGTGCAAGTCCTTCGCCGCGGCGGCCGACGGCACCGGCTGGTCCGAGGGCTCGGGCATGCTGCTCCTGGAGCGGCTCTCCGACGCGCGGCGCAACGGCCGCCGCGTGCTGGCCGTCATCCGTGGCACCGCCGTCAACCAGGACGGCGCCTCCAGCGGCCTGACCGCCCCCAACGGCCCGGCGCAACAGCGCGTCATCCGCCAGGCCCTGGCGGACGCCGGGCTCGCGGCGGCGGACGTGGACGCCGTGGAGGCGCACGGCACGGGCACCACCCTCGGCGACCCGATCGAGGCGCAGGCCCTGCTCGCCACGTACGGCAGGGACCGCGCCCCCGAGCGCCCGCTGTGGCTGGGTTCGCTCAAGTCCAACATCGGGCACGCGCAGGCGGCGGCCGGCGTCGGCGGCGTCATCAAGATGGTGCAGGCGATGCGGCACGGGCTGCTGCCCAGGACGCTGCACGTGGACGAGCCGACCCCGAAGGTGGACTGGGCCCAGGGCGGCCTGGAACTGCTCACCGAGGCGCGCGAGTGGCCGCACACCGGCGCGCCGCGCCGGGCCGCCGTCTCCTCGTTCGGCGTCAGCGGCACCAACACCCACGTGATCATCGAGGCCCCCACGGAGACGGACGCCCAGCCGGGCAGCACGGCACCGGTCAGCACGGAGCCGGGCGCGGAGCCGAGCACGGAGCCGGGCACGGAGCGCGTGCCCGGCGCGGCCGGTGGGGCGGCGTCACCCGTCGTCCCGTGGGTCATCTCGGCCCGTAGCCCGCGGGCGCTGCGCGGGCAGGCGGAGCGGCTGCGCGACTTCGCCGCGGCCCGCCCCGACCTCGCGGACGCCGACATCGCCGCCTCGCTGCTGCACACCCGCACCCGCTTCGACCACCGCGCCGTCGCCGTCGCCGGCGACCGCACGGGCCTGCTCGACGCCCTGGCGGCGCTCGCCGCCGACACCGAGGCCCCCGGCGCCGTGCGCGGCGCCGTCCGCGCCGGCGGCGCCCGCCGCACCGCGCTGCTGTTCGGTGGGCAGGGGAGCCAGCGCCTGGGGATGGGGCGTGGGTTGTACGCGGCGTTCCCGGTGTTCGCCGAGGCGTGGGACGCGGTGGTGGCGGAGTTGGACGGTGCGCTGCCGCGTCCGTTGGGCGAGGTGGTGTGGGGCGAGGACGCGGCGGTGTTGGAGCGTACCGAGTACGCCCAGCCGGCCCTGTTCACCTTCGAGGTGGCGCTGTTCCGACTGGTGGAGTCGTGGGGCGTGGCCCCGGAGTGCGTCGCCGGCCACTCGGTGGGCGAGATCGCGGCGGCGCATGTCGCCGGGGTGCTGTCGCTGGCCGACGCGTGCCAACTGGTGGCCGCACGCGGCCGGTTGATGCAGGCGTTGCCGACCGGCGGGGCGATGTTGGCGGTTCAGGCGTCGGAGGCGGAGGTGGCCGAGGCGCTGGCCGATCATGCCGACCATGCCGATGAGGTGAGCGTGGCGGCGGTCAACGGGCCGTCGTCGGTGGTGGTCTCGGGCGCGGAGGCGGCGGTCGCGGAACTGGAGGAGCGGTTCCGTGGGCTGGGCCGCCGGGTCAAGCGGTTGCGGGTGAGTCACGCCTTCCACTCCCCGCTGATGGCGCCGATGGTGGACGAGTTCCGCACCGTGGTCTCCGGACTCGCCTTCGGTAAGCCCGAGCTTGGCGTGGTGACCACCGGTGGCCGGGTCGACGGCGACTGGAGCGATCCCGAGTACTGGGTGCGGCACGTCAGCGAGCCCGTCCGCTTCCACGACGCCGTACGCCGACTTGTCGCCGACGATCTGGACTTCCTCCTTGAGGTGGGGGCCGACGGGACGCTGACGGCCCTGGCCCAGGACTGCCTGGACGAGGCCGAGGACGGCGCGCCGGTGCGCTGCGCGGCCCTCCTGCACCGGGAGCGGCCCGAGGCGCAGTGCGCCGTGGAGGCCCTGGGCCGGGCCCACGTCAACGGCGTACGGGTGCGGTGGGACGCGCTCGTCGGGCCGGCGCGCACCGTCGAGCTGCCCACCTACGCCTTCCAGCACGAGCGCTACTGGCTGCCGTCGGCCGGCACGCCGGGCGACACCACGGCGCTGGGCCAGGGTGCGGCCGAACACCCGCTGCTGGGTGCCACGGTCGAACTCGCCGACGGCGGCGGGGTGCTGTTGACGGGGCGGATCTCGCTGCACACGCACGGCTGGCTGGCCGGCCACGCGGTGGGCGGCGCGGTGTTGCTGCCCGGCACGGCCTTCGTGGAGCTTGCCGTCCGCGCCGGCGACGAGGTGGGCTGCGGTCGCGTCGAGGAGCTGACGCTCCAGGCCCCGCTGGTGCTGCCGGAACACGGCGGCGTGCGACTCCAGGTCGCCGTCGGCGAGCAGGTGGACGGCGGGGCGCACTCCGTACGGATCTACTCCCGCGCCGACGGGGCGGGCGACGACGCCCCGTGGACCTGTCACGCCAGCGGCACGCTGACCGCCGCCCCCGCCACGGGCGCCGCCGCGTTCGACCTCGCCGCGTGGCCGCCGCCCGGTGCGGAGCCGGTGGACCTGACGGGCTTCTACGACCGGTTGGCGACCATCGGCTCGACGTACGGGCCGCCGTTCCAGGGGCTGCGGGCCGCCTGGCGGCGGGGCGACGAGGTGTTCGCGGAGGTCGCCCTGCCGGACGGCGGCGACGGCGAACCCGAGCGCTTCGGGCTGCACCCGGCGCTGCTCGACTCCGCCCTGCACGGGGCGTTGGTCGACACGCTGGACGGGCCCGGCGCGACGCTGCGGCTGCCGTTCGCCTGGTCGGGCGTCGAGCTGTACGCCTCCGGGGCCGGCGCCGCGCGGGTGCGGCTGACGCCCGTGGGCGAGGGCGCGCTCGGCGTGGAGCTGGCGGACGCCGCCGGCGCGCCGCTGGCCGCCGTCCAGACGCTGGCCACCCGCCCCGTCACCCCCGAGCAACTGCGCGCCGCCACGCCCGACACCACCCGGGACGCCCTGTTCCGGGTGGAGTGGGTGCCGGCGCCCGCCGACCCGCTCGCCCCCGGCGCGGTCCGGGTGGCCCCGCTGGGCGACGGCCGGGACGGCGCGGGCGACGGGGCGCGCGGCGCGCTCGCCGCGCTGGCCGGGCTCGGCGACGACCTGCCCGACGTGGCGCTCTGGCGGGCGCCGGACTCCGAGGACGTACGGGCCCAGGTGACCGGGGCCCTGGAGCTGGTGCGGGCCTGGCTGGCCGACGAGCGGCTGGCCGCCGTCCGGCTCGCCTTCGTGGTCCACGCCGACCACCTCGCCCACGCCGCCGTGGCGGGCCTGGTCCGCTCCGTACAGTCCGAGCACCCGGACCGCTTCCTCCTGGTCGAGCTGGAGCCGCTGCCCGACGGGGCGACGGAGCACGGAGCGACGGGGCACGGAGCGGCGGAGCACGGGGCGACGGGGCACGGGGCGACGGGGCACGGGGCCGAGGCGGACGGGGCGCGTGGCGCGGCCGGGACGGACCCGCGCGAACCCGCCCTGCCCGAGGCCGCGCTGAGCGGCGCCGAGCCGCACGTGCGGGTGCGCGGCGGCGAGGTGTGGGTGCCCCGGCTGGCCCGGGCCGGCGCGGACGGGCGGCTCACCCCGCCCGCCGACGGGCCCTGGCACCTCGACTTCACGGCGGCCGGCACCCTGGAGAACCTGGCCCTGCTGCCGCGCCCCGAGGTGGCCGAACCGCTCGCGCCCGGACAGGTGCGGATCGCCGTGCGCGCCGCCGGCATGAACTTCCGGGACGCGCTGATCGCGCTCGGCATGTACCCGGGCGAGGCCACGCCCTTCCTCGGCGACGAGGCGGCCGGCGTCGTCCTCGCCGTGGGCGACGGCGTACGCGACGTCGCGCCCGGCGACCGGGTGCTGGGCATCGTGCCGCGCGCCTTCGGCCCGCAGGCCGTCACCGACCACCGCCTGTTGGCCCCGCTGCCCGCCGGCTGGTCGTACGAGCAGGGCGCCACCGTGCCGGTGGTGTTCCTGACGGCGTGGATGGGGCTGGTGGACCTGGCCGGGATCGGTCCGGGTGATGCCGTGTTGGTGCACGCGGCGGCCGGTGGTGTGGGCATGGCGGCAGTGCAGTTGGCGAAGTTGCGGGGTGCGGAGGTGTTCGCGACGGCGAGTGAGCCCAAATGGGAGGTGCTGCGTGGGCTCGGGGTTGCCGATGACCACATCGCCTCCTCGCGTTCGCTGGAGTTCCGGGAGCGGTTCCTGGCGGCGACCGGGGGTCGTGGCGTGGACGTGGTGCTCAACTCGCTGGCGGGGGAGTACGTGGACGCCTCGCTCGCTCTCCTGCCGCGCGGTGGGCACTTCCTGGAGATGGGCAAGACCGACATCCGGGAACCCACCGATGTCGCCGCCCGGCACCCCGGCGTGCGCTACCAGACGTTCGACGTCATCGAGGCCGGCCCGGACCGCCTGGGCGCCATGCTCACCGAGGTCGTGGGCCTGCTGGCGCGCGGCGAGCTGACCCCGCTGCCGGTGCGCTCGTGGGACGTGCGCCGCGCGCCGGAGGCGTTCCGCTTCGTCAGTCAGGCCAAGCACGTCGGCAAGGTCGCGCTGACCATGCCCCGCCGCTGGGACGAGCCCGGCACGGTGCTGGTCACCGGCGCCACCGGCGGCCTGGGCCGCCTGGTCGCGCGGCATCTGGCGACGGAGCACGGCGTACGGCACCTGTTGCTGACCAGCCGGCGTGGTCCGGGCGCCGACGGGGCGGACGAACTGCTCGCCGAGTTGCGGAAGGCGGGCGCGGAACCGGAGTTGGTGGCCTGTGACGCGGCCGACCGGGATGCGCTGGCCGCCGTCATCGACGCGATCCCGGCGGACCGCCCGCTGACCGCCGTGGTGCACGTGGCCGGCGTGGTGGATGACGCGCTGGCCGCCTCGCTCACGGACGAGCAGGTGGAGCGGGTGTTGCGGCCCAAGGTGGACGCGGCCCGCAACCTGCACGAGCTGACCGTGGGCCACGACCTGGCCGCGTTCGTCCTCTTCTCCTCCGCCTCCGGCCTCTTCGGCACCCCCGGGCAGGCCAACTACGCGGCGGCCAACGCCTACCTGGACGCGCTCGCCCGGCACCGCGGGGACGACCTGGGGCTGCCCGCCGCCTCGCTGGCCTGGGGCCTGTGGGACCAGGCCAGCACCATGACCGAGCACCTGGACCAGGCCGACCTGGCCCGCGTCGGGCGCTCCGGGGCGCTGGCCCTCACCCCGGCCGAGGGCCTGCGGCTGTTCGACGCGGCGCTCGCCGCTGACGAGCCGCTGCTGGTGCCGATCCGGCTCGACCTGGCGGGCCTGGCCTCGCGCGCGGGCGGCGGCGGTGACGTACCGTCGCTGCTGCGCGGCCTGGTGCGCGCCCCGGCCCGCCGGAGCGCGGCCGGCGCCGCCGCCGAGCAGGCGAACGGCGCGGACGCCCTGCTGCGGAAGCTGTCCGGCGCGCCGCGCGCCGAGCGCGAACGGCTGCTGCTCGACCTGGTACGCACGCACGCCGCGACCGTGCTCGGGCACGCCTCGGCGCAGGCCGTGGAGCCCGAACGGGCCTTCCGCGACGTCGGCTGCGACTCCCTGACGGCCGTCGAGCTGCGCAACCGGATCGGCGCCGCCACCGGCCTGCGGCTGCCAGCGGCGGTGGTCTTCGACCACCCCACGCCGCTCGCGCTCGCCGGCCACCTGGCCGGGCAGCTCGGCGAGGCCACCACGGTGTCCACCCGGGACGCGCTGGGCGAGCTGGACAAGGCGGAGGCCATCCTCGCCGCCCTCGCCGCCGAGGAGACGCTGCGCGGCGAGGTCACCGCCCGCCTGCACACGCTGCTCGCCCGCTGGGGCGGCCAGGGCGGCACGGAGCCCGACGACGGGCCGGACGGCGCCAGCGTGCGGGAGGCCAGCGACGACGAACTCTTCGACCTGCTCGACAACGAACTCGAAACCCCCTGAAGCCGTTTCGGATACTCGGATAGGTGTGACAACCCGGTGAACAACGAAGACAAACTCCGCGATTATCTGAAGCGAGCCACCACCGACCTCCGCACCGCCCGTCGCCGCATCGCGGAGATGGAGCAGCGCGACCAGGAGCCCATCGCGATCGTCGGCATGGCCTGCCGCTACCCGGGCGGCGTGCGCTCGCCCGAGGACATGTGGCACCTGATCACCGACGTGGCCGAGCCGGGCGACGGAGCCGTACGGAGCGACGACGGAGCCGTACGGAGCGAGGACCGGGCCACCGGGAGCGGTGCGGGTGCGACGGCGATCACGCCGTTCCCCGAGGACCGGGGTTGGGACACCGACGCCCTGTACGACCCGGAGCTGTCCACGCCGGGCACCAGCTACGTGCGCGAGGGCGGGTTCCTGCACGACGCGGCCGAGTTCGACGCGGAGTTCTTCGGCATCTCGCCGCGCGAGGCCCTGGCCATGGACCCGCAGCAGCGGCTGCTCCTGGAGACGTCCTGGGAGGTGCTGGAGCGGGCCGGGATCGACCCGTCGTCGGTGGCGGGCAGCGACGGCGGCGTCTTCATGGGCGCCGGCCACCCCGGGTACGGCGTCTTCGGCCGCACCGCGCCGGAGATCATCGAGGGTTACGGGATGACCGGCAAGGCCGCGAGCGTCATCTCGGGCCGGGTCTCGTACACCCTCGGCCTTGAGGGCCCGGCCGTCACCGTGGACACCGCCTGTTCCTCGTCGCTGGTGGCCCTGCACCTGGCCGTGCAGGCGCTGCGCAAGGGCGAGTGCTCGTTCGCCCTCGCGGGCGGCGTGACGGTGATGCCCACGCCGGAGTTGTTCGTCGAGTTCAGCCGGCAGCGCGGCCTCGCGGCCGACGGCCGGTGCAAGTCGTTCGCCGCGGCGGCCGACGGCACCGGGTGGTCCGAGGGCGTGGGCGTGCTGCTCGTGGAGCGGCTCTCCGACGCGCGCAGGAACGGTCACCAGGTGCTGGCGGTGGTACGGGGCTCCGCCGTGAACCAGGACGGCGCCAGCAACGGCCTCACCGCCCCCAACGGGCCCTCGCAGGAACGCGTCATCCGGCAGGCCCTGGCCGACGCGCGACTCGGCGTCGGCGACGTGGACGCGGTGGAGGCGCACGGCACCGGCACCCGGCTCGGCGACCCCATCGAGGCGCACGCCCTGCTCGCCACGTACGGGCAGCGCGCGCCCGGCGCCGACCCGGTCCGACTCGGCTCCCTCAAGTCCAACATCGGGCACACCCAGGCGGCGGCCGGCGTCGGCGGCGTCATCAAGATGGTGCTGGCCATGCGGCACGCGCTGCTGCCCAGGACACTGCACGTGGACGCGCCGACGCCGCACGTGGACTGGACGTCGGGCGCCGTCGAACTCCTCACCGAGGCCCGCGACTGGCCCCGGTCCGACGCCCCGCGCCGGGCCGCCGTCTCCTCGTTCGGCGTCAGCGGCACCAACGCCCACGTCATCCTCGAAGAGCCGCCGTCGGCCGGCGCCCCGGAAGAGGCCGGCGCCACCGCCCCGGACGCCGCCGAAGCGACCACCCCGGCACCGGCCACCACGCCCGCCAACGGGTCCGTCCCGTGGCCCGTCTCCGGCAAGAACCCGGTCGCGCTCCGCGCGCAGGCGGGCCGGCTCCGCGCCTACCTCGCCGACCGCCCCGAGGCCGACGCCCGCGATGTCGCCTTCTCCCTGGCGACCACGCGCGCCGACCTGGAACACCGCGCCGTGGTGGTCGCGGACGACCGCGCCGCGCTCCTCGACGGCCTCACCGCCCTCGCCCAGGGCCGCCCCACCCCCCACGTCACCACCGGCGTGACCACCGGCGGCGCCCGCAACCAGGTCTTCGTCTTCCCGGGGCAGGGCGCCCAGTGGGTCGGCATGGCAAGGGAGTTGATGGCGTCGGCTCCGGTGTTCGCGGAGTCGATGGCGCGGTGTGGTGAGGCGTTGGCCCCGTTCGTTGACTGGGACTTCGCGGCCGAGGTGGATGGTTCGCTGGAGCGGGTGGATGTGGTGCAGCCCGTCTCGTGGGCGGTGATGGTGTCGCTGGCTGAGCTGTGGCGTTCGTACGGGGTTGAGCCGGCGGCCGTGGTGGGTCACTCGCAGGGTGAGATCGCCGCGGCGGTGGTCGCCGGGGCGTTGTCGCTGGAGGACGGGGCGCGCGTGGTGGCGCTCCGTTCCAAGGTGATCGGCGAGCGTCTTGCCGGTAAGGGCGGGATGGTCTCGCTCGGCCTGTCCCGCTCCGAGGCGGAGGAGCGGATCGCTCCGTACGGCGCGCGCATCGCGGTCGCGGCTGTGAACGGTGCGGCTTCTACGGTGGTTGCCGGTGAGCCTGCCGCCCTCGATGAATTGATCGCCGGCTGTGAGGCCGGTGAGGTGCGGGCCAAGCGCATCCCCGTGGACTATGCCTCGCATACCCCGCAGGTGGAGTCGATCCGGGACGAGCTGTTGCGCGTCCTGGCCGAGGTGGCGCCGCGCTCGGCCGAGGTGCCGTTCTACTCCACGGTGGAGGCCGAGCCCGTGGACACGGCGGGGTTGGACGCCGCGTACTGGGTGCGCAACCTGCGGCAGGAGGTGCGGTTCGGGCCGGCGGTTGAGCGGTTGATCGCGGATGGCTTCGGGGTGTTCGTGGAGTGTGCGGCGCATCCGGTGTTGTCGATGAGCGTCCAGGAGACGGCCGGTGCGGACGCGTCGGTGACCACCGTGGGGTCGTTGCGGCGTGATGACGGTGGGCTGGAGCGGTACGTGGCCTCGCTCGCCGAGGCGCATGTGGCGGGCGTACGGGTGGACTGGACGCCGCTGCTGGCCGGGGCCCGCGCCGTAGAGTTGCCGACGTACGCCTTCCAGCGCGAACGGTACTGGCTCGACGCGACCGACGCCGAGGCCACGGCGAACGCGACGGCGCTGCCCCGGGACGAGGTGGAGGAGCGGTTCTGGGCGGCCGTCGAGCGCGAGGACCTGGAGGAGTTGGCGGCGACGCTGGGCGTCGAGAGCGGGCCCGACGGGCTCGGCTCGGTACTGCCGGCCCTCGCCACCTGGCGGCGGCAGCACCGTGAGCGCTCCGTCATCGACTCCTGGCGCTACCGCGTCACCTGGCAGCCCCTCGCCACCCCGGACACGCCCGTCCTGTCCGGCACCTGGCTGCTGGTGCTCCCGGCCGCCGGCACCGCCGACGCGCAGGCCGAGCCCGCGCCGGGGGCGGCCGACGCCGCGTACGCCTGGCCCGAGGGGTCGCGCGGCGGCTGGGCCACCGGCGCCGCGCACGCCCTGGAGCGGGCCGGGGCGCGCGTCGTCGCGCTGACCGTCGACCCGGCGACCACCGACCGCGCCGCGCTCGCCGACGCCCTCCGGGCCGCCTGCGCGGACGTCACCGACCTGGTCGGGGTGCTCGCGCTGACCGCCGTGGACGAACGCCCGCTGCCCGGTCACACCGCCCTCACCCGAGGCCACGCCGCCACCCTGCGCCTCGTACAGGCCCTCGGCGACGGCGGGTTCGACGCGCCGTTGTGGTGCGCCACCGAGTCCGCGATGGCCACCGACGAGCGGGAGCGCGTACGGGGCGCGGCCCAGGCCCAGGTCTGGGGACTCGGCCGGGTGGTCGCCCTGGAGCAGTCCCGTACCTGGGGCGGCCTCGTCGACCTGCCCGCCGCCGTGGACGAGCGCGCCCAGACCGCGCTGGCCGCCTGCCTGACCGGCATCGACGGCGAGGACCAACTCGCCGTCCGCCCGGGCGGCGTGCGGGCGCGCCGACTCGTGCGCGCCGCCGCGTCCGCCCCGGAGCGCACCGACGGGGGCTGGGCCCCGCGCGGCACCACCCTCGTGACCGGCGGCACCGGCGCGCTCGGCGCGCACGTCGCCCGCTGGCTCGCCCGCAACGGGGCCGAGCACCTGCTCCTCGTCAGCCGCCGGGGCGCCGACGCGCCCGGCGCGGCCGAGCTGGAGCGCGAGCTGACCGAACTCGGCGCCCGCGTCACCCTCGCGGCCTGCGACATCGCCGAGCGGGACGAGTTGGCCGCGCTGCTGGCCACCGTGCCCGCCGAGCACCCGCTGACCTCCGTCGTACACACCGCCGCGGTCCTGGACGACGGCATGGTCGACGGGCTCACCGACGCGCGCGTGGAGCGCGTGCTGCGGGTCAAGGCGCGCGGCGCGGAGAACCTGCACGAGCTGACCCGCGACCTCGACCTGTCGGCGTTCGTCCTCTTCTCGTCCTTCACCGCCGTCCTCGGCACCCCCGGCCTGGGCAACTACGCCCCGGGCAACGCCCACCTGGACGCGCTCGCCGAGGTGCGCCGCGCCCAGGGCCTGCCCGCGACCGCCGTCGCCTGGGGCACCTGGGCCGGCTCCGGCATGGCCGAGGGCGAGGTGGGGGAGCGGGCGCGCCGGCACGGCGTGTTCGCCATGGACCCGGAGGCGGCCACCACCGCGCTCCAGGGAACCCTGGACGGTGGCGAGACCAACGCCGTCGTCATCGACATGCGCTGGGACCGGTTCGCCGTCGTCTTCACCACGGAGCGGCCCAGCCGCCTCCTGGAGGGCGTGCCGGAGGCCCGCGCCGCGCTCGCCGCCCTCGCGTCGGCGGCCACCGCCCCGGCGGCCGAGGCCGACGGGGCGCCCGGCGGGCTCGCAGCGCGCATCGCCGCCCTGCCCCGGGCCGACGCCGAGCGCGAGCTGACCGACCTGGTCCGGGCCGACGCCGCCGCCGTACTCGGCCACGGCACGCCCGCCGCCGTCGACCCGGGCCGCGCCTTCCGGCAGATCGGCTTCGACTCGCTGACCGCCGTCGAACTGCGCAACCGGCTGATCACCCGCACCGGCCTCAAACTGCCCGCCACGCTGGTCTTCGACTACCCGAACCCGGCCGCGCTCGCCGCGCACCTGGCCGCCGAACTCGCCGGCGAGCAGGCCACCGGCGCGCTCCCGGCCCCCGGCGCTCGCACCGGCTCCGGCTCCGGCTCCGATGACGATCCGATCGCCATCGTCGGCATGGCCTGCCGCTTCCCCGGCGGCATCAGCTCGCCCGACGACCTGTGGGACCTGGTCACCGCCGGCGGCGACGCCATCTCGCCGCTGCCCGGCGGGCGCGGCTGGGACGTGGAGGGCCTGTACGACCCGAACCCGGACGCGCCCGGCAGGACGTACGTGCGCGAGGGCGGGTTCCTGCACGAGGCCGCCGAGTTCGACGCGGAGTTCTTCGGCATCTCGCCCCGCGAGGCGCTGGCCATGGACCCGCAGCAGCGGCTGCTCCTGGAGACGTCCTGGGAGGCACTGGAGCGCGCGGGCATCGACCCCGGCACCCTGCGCGGCACCCACACCGGGGTGTTCACCGGCCTGACCCACTACGCGTACGGCGACGGAGCGGGCGACGGCGCCGAGGGCTACCGGATGACCGGCAACACCGCCAGCGTCGCCTCCGGCCGCATCGCCTACACCCTCGGCCTCGAAGGCCCCGCCGTCACCCTGGACACGGCCTGCTCGTCGTCCCTGGTGGCGCTGCACCTGGCCGCGCAGGCGCTGCGCAACGGCGAGTGCGCTCTCGCGCTGGCCGGCGGCGTCACGGTCATGTCGACGCCCGCGGCGTTCACCGAGTTCAGCCGGCAGCGCGGGCTGTCGGCCGACGGCCGCTGCCGGGCGTTCGCCGCCGACGCGGACGGCTTCGGGCTCGCCGAGGGCGTGGGCGTGCTCCTCGTCGAGCGGCTCTCGGACGCCCGCCGCAACGGCCACCGGGTACTCGCGGTGGTGCGCGGCTCGGCCATCAACCAGGACGGCGCCAGCAACGGCCTCACCGCCCCCAACGGCCCCTCGCAACAGCGCGTCATCCGCCAGGCGTTGGCCAACGCGGGCCTGGACGCCCACGAGGTGGACGCGGTGGAGGCCCACGGCACCGGCACCACGCTCGGCGACCCGATCGAGGCCCAGGCCCTGCTCGCGACGTACGGGCGCGGCCGGGAGGCGGACCAGCCGCTGTGGCTCGGCTCGGTGAAGTCCAACATCGGGCACGCGCAGGCCGCCGCCGGAGCCGCCGGAGTGATCAAGATGGTGCAGGCGCTGCGGCACGGGCTGCTGCCCAAGACGCTGCACGTCGCACAGGCGACGCCCGAGGTGGACTGGTCCACCGGCGCCGTCGCCCTGCTCACCGACCACACCGACTGGCCGGCCACCGACCGCCCGCGCCGCGCCGCCGTCTCCTCCTTCGGCCTGAGCGGCACCAACGCCCACGTCGTACTGGAGCAGGCCCCGGACGCGCCCGCCGCGCCCGCCCCGGCGCTGACGCCGGCGCTGCCGTCCGAGGAGGCGCCGCTGCCCTGGTTGCTGTCCGCCAAGAGCCCCGCCGCCCTGCGCGGCCAGGCGGAGCGACTGCTTGAGGCGCTGGCGTCCCGCCCCGACCTGGCCGCCGCCGACGTGGCCCACTCGCTCGCCACGGAGCGGGCCCACTTCCCGCACCGCGCCGCCGTCATCGGCACCGACCGGGCCACCCTCACCGCCGCCCTGACCGCCCTCGCCCACCAACAACCCGCCCCCCACCTCGTACAGGGCCAGGCCACCGCCCACGGCAAGACCACCTTCGTCTTCCCGGGGCAGGGTGCGCAGTGGGTGGGTATGGCGCGGGAGTTGATGGCGTCGGCTCCGGTGTTCGCGGAGTCGATGGCGCGGTGTGGTGAGGCGTTGGCCCCGTTCGTTGACTGGGACTTCGCGGCTGAGGTGGATGGTTCGCTGGAGCGGGTCGATGTGGTGCAGCCCGTTTCGTGGGCGGTGATGGTTTCCCTCGCGGAGCTGTGGCGTTCGTACGGGGTTGAGCCGGCGGCCGTGGTGGGTCACTCGCAGGGTGAGATCGCCGCGGCGGTGGTCGCCGGGGCGTTGTCGCTGGATGACGGGGCGCGCGTGGTGGCGCTCCGTTCCAAGGTGATCGGCGAACGGCTCGCCGGCAAGGGCGGGATGGTCTCGCTCGGCCTGCCGCGTGCGGAGGCGGAGGAGCGGATCGCCCCGTACGGTGCGCGCATCGCGGTCGCCGCCGTCAACGGTGCGGCGTCCACGGTGGTTGCCGGTGAGCCCGCCGCCCTTGACGAGTTGATCGCCGGCTGCGAGGCCGATGAGGTGCGGGCCAAGCGCATCCCCGTGGACTATGCCTCGCATACGCCGCAGGTGGAGTCGATCCGGGACGAGCTGTTGCGCGTCTTGGATGGCGTGGCGCCGCGTACCGCCGACATCCCGCTGTACTCCACGGTCGAGGCGGAGCCGGTGGACACGGCGGGGCTCGACGCCGCGTACTGGGTGCGCAACCTGCGGCAGGAGGTGCGGTTCGGGCCGGCGGTTGAGCGGTTGATCGCGGATGGCTTCGGGGTGTTCGTGGAGTGCGCGGCGCATCCGGTGCTGTCGATGAGCGTCCAGGAGACGGCCGGTTCGGACGCGTCGGTGACCACCGTCGGGTCGTTGCGGCGTGATGACGGTGGGCTGGATCGGTACGTGGCCTCACTGGCCGAGGCGCATGTGGCGGGCGTACGGGTGGACTGGACGCCGCTGCTGGCCGGGGCGCGGT
This sequence comes from Streptomyces buecherae, assembly GCF_014295035.1. Classification (GTDB taxonomy): domain Bacteria; phylum Actinomycetota; class Actinomycetes; order Streptomycetales; family Streptomycetaceae; genus Streptomyces; species Streptomyces youssoufiensis. The sequence goes on along the minus strand of NZ_CP060404.1, from coordinate 2,593,847 downwards.
CGGTGGAGTTGCCGACGTACGCCTTCCAGCGCCGTCACTACTGGCTGGAGAGCCAGGTCGCGGACGGGGCGGCGACCGGTGCGCCGCAGGACGCGGTGGAGGAGCGGTTCTGGGCCGCCGTCGAGCGCGAGGACCTGGCGGAGCTGACGGCGACGCTGGGCGCGGACGGGGGCCAGGAGGAGTTGGGCGCGGTGCTGCCGGCCCTCGCCGCCTGGCGGCGGCAGCGCCGTGAGCGCTCCGTCATCGACTCCTGGCGCTACCGGGCCGCCTGGCGGCAGCAGACCGAACTGGCGAAGCTCCCGGCCGCGCTGACGGGCACCTGGCTGGTGGTGCTGCCCGCCCCGTACGCCGCCGATCCGCTGGCGGCCGGGGTGCTGCGCGCCATGGGCGAGCGCGGGGCCGAGCCGCTGCGGCTGGTGGTGGACGCCGCCGACGCGCAGCGCGAGAAGCTCGCCGCGCGGATCGCCGAGGCCGCCGGGGACGCCGCCGAACTGGCCGGCGTGGTCTCCCTGTGGGCGCTGGACGAGGCCCCGCACCCGGAGCACGCGGGCACCTCGGCGGGCGCCGTCGGCACGCTCGCCCTGCTCCAGGCGCTGGGCGACCTGACCACGGGGCGCGGAGCCACCAACGGAGCCACCAACGGAGCGGTCGACGGCGCCACCGACGGAGCGGTTGACGGTGCCGGCGGCGGCGCGGCGGACGGGGCCGGCCGGGCCGGTGGGCTCGGGGCCGGCGCGCGGCTGTGGTGCGTGACCCGGGGCGCGGTCGCCGCGACCGCGACCGACCGCTCCGTGAGCGCGCTCCAGGCGCAGGTGTGGGGCCTCGGTCGGGTCGCCGCGCTGGAGCAGCCCCGGCTGTGGGGCGGGCTCATCGACCTGCCCGCGGCCGACGAGGGCGTAGCGACGGACACCGCCGTACGGGACGAGAAGACCCTGCGGCTGCTGTGCGCGGTGCTGGCCGGCGACGGTGCCGGCGAGGACCAGCTCGCGCTGCGCGCCGCCGGCCCGCTCGCGCGGCGCATGGTGCGCGCGCCGCTGGCCGACCGGAGCGCCCCGCGCGCCTGGCAGCCGCGCGGCACCGTGCTCGTCACCGGCGGCACCGGTGGCATCGGCGGCCACCTGGCGCGCTGGCTGGCCGACCGTGGCGCCGAGCACCTGGTGCTGACCAGCCGCAAGGGCCGGGACGCGGTGGGCGCCGCCGAGTTGGAGGCCGACCTGCGGGGGCGCGGCGCGCGGGTGACCATCGCCGCCTGCGACGTGTCCGACCGGGACGCGCTGGCCGCCCTCGTGGACGGGCTGGCACGCGACGGCAGCCCCGTACGCGCCGTCGTGCACACCGCGGCCCACATCGAGCTGGGCACCATCGCCGAGACGACCGCCGAGCGGTACGCGGAGGTGTGCCGGGCCAAGACGCTCGGCGCCGACCACCTGGACGCCCTGTTCGCCACGGACACGCTGGACGCGTTCGTGCTGTTCTCCTCGATCGCCGGGTTCTGGGGCAGCGGCGAGCACGGCGCGTACGCGGCGGCCAACGCCCACCTCGACGCGCTCGCCGAGGACCGCAGGGCACGCGGCCTGCCCGGCACGGCCGTCTCCTGGGGCATCTGGGACGCGGCCAACGACTGGGACGAGCGCAACACGGAGCTGCGCACCCTGAAGAACGAGCGCTCCAGCCGGCACGGCCTGCCGCTGCTCGACAAGGACCTGGCGTTCACCGCGCTGCGACAGGTGCTCGACCACGACGAGACGTTCGTGGCCGTCGCCGACGTGGAGTGGGACCGGTTCGTGCCGCTGTTCACCATGGCCAGGCCCAGCCGCCTCATCGACGAGGTGCCCGAGGCGCGCCGGGTGCTGGCCGCAGCGGAGTCGGCGGACGGCGCCGACGACGCGGCCGACGCCGACGCGACGCCGCTGCTCGCCGGCCTGGCCGGCAGGAGCCGCGGCGAACAGGACCACGCGCTCCAGGAGTTGGTGCGCACCCAGGCCGCCGCCGTGCTCGGGCACGCGGACGGCGGTGCGGCCATCGACGCCCACCGTGCCTTCCGCGAGCTGGGCTTCGACTCGCTCACCGCCGTCGAGCTGCGCAACCGGCTCGGCGCGGCCACCGGGTTGAAGCTGCCCGCCACGCTCGTCTTCGACTTCCCCACGCCGCTCGCGCTGGCCCGCAGGCTGCGCGCCGAGCTGCTGCCGGAGGACGCGGACGGCGACGGGGCCGCGCGCCCCGTCCTCGGTGAGCTGGACCGGCTTGAGGAGACCCTGGCCGGTCTCGCCGCCGACGGCGCCACCCACGACACGATCGCCAAGCGGCTCCAGGACCTGCTGTGGAAGTGGACCGAGGCCGCGCCCGGCGCCACCGCGCGGCCGGCACCGGCGGCCGTCCCCGACCACGAGGCCACGCACGTCGCGTCGGCCACCGCCGACGAGATGTTCGCCCTGATCGACCGGGAGCTCGGTACGACCTGATTCCGAAACGCCGGATTCCGGAACGTCCCCACCGTCAGGCCCGACATCGACCTCCCCGGGAGAAACCCACCATGCCCAGCCAGGAACCCACACCCACCCCGCCCCAGCCGGCCGCCGACGCCCAGCCCGCCGCCGACGCCCCACAGGCCGCGCCCGCGCCGGGCGGCGCGCCCCGATCGGCCGCGCCCGGCGGCGACACCGAACAGAAGCTCCTCGACTACCTCAAGCGCGTCACCACCGAACTCCAGCAGACCCAGAGCCGGCTGCGCAGCGTCGAGTCGCGTAGCCAGGAGCCGATCGCCATCGTCTCGATGGCCTGCCGCTTCCCCGGCGGGGTGCGCTCCCCGGAGGAGCTGTGGCAGTTGCTCACCGACGGCGGCGACGCCATCTCCGGCCTGCCCACCAACCGTGGGTGGGACCTGGCCACCCTCTACGACGCCGACCCGGACCGGGAGGGCACCAGCTACGTCACCGAGGGCGGGTTCCTGGAGGATGCCGACCGGTTCGACGCCGGCCTCTTCGGCATCTCGCCCCGCGAGGCGTTGGCCATGGACCCGCAGCAGCGGCTGGTGCTCGAACTGACCTGGGAGACGCTGGAGCGGGCCGGGATCGACCCGCTGTCGCTGCGCGGCGCGGGCGTGGGCACCTTCATCGGCGCCAACCCGCTCGACTACCGCTCCGGCATCGAGCAGGTCCCCGACGGCTTCGAGGGCCACCTGCTGACCGGCGCCGCCGCCAGCGTCGTCTCCGGCCGCGTCGCCTACAGCTTCGGCTTCGAGGGCCCCGCCATCACCCTGGACACCGCCTGCTCCTCGTCCCTTGTCGCGCTGCACCTGGCGGTGCGGGCGCTGCGTGACGAGGAGTGCGAACTGGCCGTCGCCGGCGGCGTCGCGGTGATGTCCACGCCCGCCGAGTTCGTCGGCTTCAGCCGGCAGCGCGGCCTGGCCGCCGACGGCCGGTGCAAGGCGTTCGGCGCCGGCGCCGACGGCATGGGCCTCGGCGAGGGCGTCGGCCTGCTGCTCGTGGAGCGCCTGTCGGACGCCGTGCGCAACGGACACCAGGTCCTCGCGGTGGTACGGGGCTCCGCCGTGAACCAGGACGGGGCCAGCAACGGCCTCACCGCCCCCAGCGGCCCCTCCCAGCAGCGGGTCATCGAGGCGGCCCTGGCCGACGCCCGGCTCTCGGCCGCGCACGTCGACGCCGTCGAGACGCACGGCACCGGCACCACGCTCGGCGACCCGATCGAGGCGCAGGCCCTGCTCGCGACGTACGGGCGGAGCCGGGACGGCGACGAGCCGCTGTGGATCGGCTCGCTCAAGTCCAACATCGGGCACGCGCAGGCCGCGGCCGGCGTCGGCGGCGTCATCAAGTCGGTGCTCGCGCTGCGCGCCGGCGTGCTGCCCGCGACGCTGCACGCCGACGAGCCGACGCCCGAGGTCGACTGGTCGGCGGGCGCCGTGTCGCTGCTGTCCACCGCCCGGCCGTGGCCGGAGACCGGCCGCCCGCGCCGCGCCGGCGTCTCCGCCTTCGGCATGGGCGGCACCAACGCCCACGTGATCGTGGAACAGGCAGACGCTGCACACGCTGCACACGCCGCGCACGCCGACCTCGAGCACGCCGAGCCCGCGCCGGCCGACGACGCCGGCGCGCGGGGCACGGAGCACGGGGCGCTGCCGTGGGTGGTGGCCGGCAAGACGGAGCGGGCGCTGACCGCCCAGGCGGCGCGGCTCCGCGACCACCTGCAGCGCCACCCGGAGCTGCGCCCGCTGGACGTGGCGGGCACCCTGGTCGGCGGCCGGGCCGCCCTGGAACACCGGGCCGTCGTCGTCGGAGCCGACCGTACGGAACTCCTCGCCGGCCTCGACCAGCTCGCCCGCGACGCCGAAGGCGCCGGCGGCCCCGACGGCGCCCACGTCGTTCGCGGCACCGTCACCCCCGCCGCCGCCGACCGCCCCGTCTTCGTCTTCCCGGGCCAGGGTGCCCAGTGGGTGGGCATGGCGCGGGAGTTGATGGCCTCGTCCCCGGTGTTCGCGGAGTCGATGGCGCGCTGTGGCGAGGCGTTGGCCCCGTTCATCGACTGGGACTTCGCGGCCGAGCTGGACGGTTCGCTGGAGCGGGTGGATGTCGTACAGCCCGTCTCGTGGGCGGTGATGGTCTCCCTGGCCGAGCTGTGGCGTTCGTACGGGGTGGAGCCGGCCGCGGTGGTGGGTCACTCGCAGGGGGAGATCGCGGCGGCCGTCGTCGCCGGAGCGCTGTCGTACGAGGACGGGGCGCGGGTGGTCGCGCTCCGTTCGAAGGTGATCGGCGAGCGGCTCGCCGGCAAGGGCGGGATGGTCTCGCTCGGGCTGCCGCGCGCGGCGGCCGAGGAGCGGATCGCCGGGTACGGGGAGCGGATCACCGTCGCCGCCGTCAACGGGCCGTCGGCCACGGTGGTGGCGGGTGAACCCGCCGCGCTGGACGAGCTGATCGCCGGCTGCGAGGCCGACGAGGTGCGGGCCAAGCGCATCCCGGTGGACTACGCCTCGCACACCCCGCAGGTGGAGTCGATCCGGGAGGAGTTGCTGCGGGTCCTGGAGGGCGTGGCGCCGCGCTCGGCCGAGGTGCCGTTCTACTCCACGGTCGAGGCCGAGCCCGTCGACACGGCCGGGCTCGACGCCGCGTACTGGGTGCGCAACCTGCGGCAGAGCGTCGAGTTCGAGCGCACCACGGGGGCCCTGCTCGACCACGGGTACGGCGTCTTCGTCGAGTGCAGCGCGCACCCGGTGCTGACCATGGCCATCGGCGAGAGCGCCGAGCGCGCCGGGGCCGGGGCCGCCGAGGGTTCGGCCGCCGAGATCGTCGCCGTCGGCTCGCTGCGCCGCGACGAGGGCGGGCAGCGCCGCTTCCTGGCCTCGCTCGCCGAGGCGTACGCCGGCGGCGTCGCCGTCACCTGGGCGCCGCTGCTCGCCGGCGCCCGCACCGTGGAGCTGCCGACGTACGCCTTCCAGCATCAGCGGTACTGGATCGAGCCCGATGGCGACGGACGACCCGAGGCCGCGCACCGTGACCCCGCCGAGGCCGCGTTCTGGGACGCCGTGGACGACGCGGACCTGGCCCGGCTGACCGAGACCCTCCAGGTCGACCCAGAGCAGCCGCTGCGCGCCGTACTGCCCGCGCTCTCCGCCTGGCGGCGACGCAACCAGGAACGCTCCGAGGTGGACTCCTGGCGCTACACCATCGCCTGGCACCCGGTACCCGACGCCCCGACGCCCGCGCTGCGCGGCGGTTGGCTGGCCGTCGTGCCCACGGAGCGCGCCGACGACCCCGCCGTACGGGGCACGCTGGCCGCCCTGGAGCGGCACGGGGCCGACGTCGTACGCCTCGACGTGGAGGCCGCCGACGCCGACCGGGCCAAGCTCACCGCCCGGCTCGGCGAGGTCGTCGGCGACGGCGCCGGCCTGACCGGCGTCCTGTCGCTGTGGCCGCTGGACGACGCCTCGCCGCACCCCGACCACGCCGCCCTGTCCGCCGGCGTGATGGGCTCCCTCGCGCTGCTCCAGGCCATCGGCGACGCGGGGTTGGCCGCGCCGCTGTGGTGCGTGACCCGTGGCGGCGTCGCCGTGGACGACGCCGACCCGCGCCCCAGCCGCGTCCAGGCCCAGGTGTGGGGCCTTGGCCGGGTCGCCGCGCTGGAGCAGGCCGCGCGCTGGGGCGGCCTCGTCGACCTGCCGGCCGACGCCGACGAGCGGGCGCTGAACCGTCTGGTGGCGGTCCTCGCGGGGCTCGACGGCGAGGACCAGGTGGCCGTGCGCCGCACCGGCCTGCTCGCCCGCCGCATGGTGCGCGACCTGCTCGGCGGCGGCGAACCGGTGCGCGACTGGCAGCCCCGCGACACCGTGCTGATCACCGGCGGGACCGGCGCGCTCGGCACCCTGCTGGCCCGCTGGTGCGCCCAGCACGGGGCCGCGCACCTGGTCCTCACCAGCCGCCGCGGGCCCGACGCGCCCGGCGCCGCCGAACTGGAGCGGGAGCTGACCGCGCTCGGCGCCCGGGTCACCATCGCCGCCTGCGACATCGCCAGCTACGACGAACTCGCCGACCTGGTACGCCGCGTGGAGGCCGAGGGACCGCCGATCCGCGCGGTCGTGCACACCGCCGCCCACATCGACCTCGGCCCGCTGGACGAGGCCAGGCCGGCCGACTTCGCCGACGCGTTCGCCGCCAAGGTCGAGGGCGCCGAACACCTGGACCGCCTCTTCGACCAGGACACCCTGGACGCGTTCGTGCTCTACTCCTCGATCGCCGCGTTCTGGGGCAGCGGCTACCACGGCGCGTACGCGGCGGCCAACGCCCACCTGGACGCCATGGCCTACCAGCGGCGCGCTCGCGGGCTCGCCGCCACCTCGATGGCCTGGGGCGTGTGGCGGCCGGTGGACATCAAGGAGAGCTACGCCGCCGAGCGGATGGCCATCAGCGAGCGCGCCCAGGCGCAGGGCCTGCCGTTCCTCGAACCCGACCTGGGCATCGCGGCGCTCAAGCAGTCCCTGGACAACGACGACACGTTCATCGCCCTGGCCAACATCGACTGGGAGCAGTTCGTCGCCCTGTTCACCATGGCCCGCCCCACCCGGCTGCTGGACGCGCTGCCGGAGGCGACCCGCGTCATGCGGCAGTTGCGCGAGGCGGCCGAGGCGGAGCCGGCCGGCACCACCACCGCCGCGGCGGCCGAACTGCGCCAGCGCCTGGCACCGCTGCCCGACGAGGAGCGCGGGCGCATCCTGCTCGACCTGGTCCGCACGCACGCCGCGGCCGTACTCGGCCACCCCACCACCGACGAGGTCAGGCCCGGACACCCGTTCCGCGACCTGGGCTTCGACTCGCTCACCTCGGTGGAGCTACGCAACCGGCTGGGCCGGGCCACCGGGTTGAAGCTGCCGGCGACCCTGGCCTTCGACCACCCCACGCCGCAGGCCCTGGTGGGCCTGCTCCGGGCCGAACTCCTCCAGGAGAGCGCCACCACCGCGGAGTCCGTGCACACCGACATCGACCGGATGGCCGCGGCCCTCACCGACCTCGACGTGGACGACCTGGGCCGCGAGGCCATCACCGAACGGCTGCGGGCCCTGCTCGCCCAGTGGACCGGCAGCCAGGTCCAGGTCACCGGCGGCGACGAGACCGAGGCCGGCGAATCCGTCGCCGACCGACTGGAGACGGCATCCGACGACGAAATGTTCGCCTTCATCCGCGACGAATTGGGACGCGCATGAGAAGTGCCGCGGAATAACCCGCCCCGCACCACCAACCGGTCCTTTCCAGCACCGCCCCGCCCGGGGCGCGCCCCGCGCCAGGCGGCGCGCCCCGTGGCGGGCCCCGTACGGCATCCCCGCGGGCCCGCCGGCCCCGGGCCGCTGGCCAGCGCCCCGTAACGGCGCCGGCCCGCACCGACCGGCACGCGAGAAGCCGCGCCGTAGCACCGACGCGGCGCCCGCCGAGCGACAGCGGGCAGCGCGCCGGTCCGAGAAAAGCACGGGGAAATCCGAGGGTCAGCGGCAAGGGCGGGACACCTCGACTTACCCACTTTCATGAACAATTCCGTAGGGGAACCCAGTGGCCAGTAAAGAAGAGACGCTCCGCGACTACCTCAAGTGGGTAACGACCGATCTGCACGAGACGAAGCAGCGCCTGCGCAGCGTGGAGGAGGCCGCCGGCGAGCCCATCGCCATCGTCGGCATGGCCTGCCGCTTCCCCGGCGGCGTGGCCTCGCCCGAAGACCTGTGGCAGATGGTCGACGAGGGCGCCGACGCCGTCTCGGGGTTCCCCACGGACCGGGGCTGGGACCTGGAGGAGCTGTACGACCCGGACCCGGACGCGCCCGGCAAGAGCTACGTCAAGGACGGTGGATTCCTCTACGAGGCCGCCGAGTTCGACCCTGACGTGTTCGGCATCTCGCCCCGCGAGGCCGTCGCGATGGACCCCCAGCAGCGGCTGCTCCTGGAGACCACCTGGGAGGTCTTCGAGCGCAGCGGCATCGACCCGGGCAGCGTGCGCGGCAGCCGTATCGGCACCTTCATCGGCTCCAACCGCCCCGACTACTTCACCGACATCGCCAGCGCCCCCGAGGGCCTGGAGGGGCACCTGCTGACCGGCTCCAACGCGAGCGTCGTCTCCGGCCGCATCGCCTACACCTTCGGCCTGGAGGGCCCGGCCGTCACCCTGGACACCGCCTGCTCGTCCTCGCTGGTCGCGCTGCACCTGGCCTGCTCCGCGCTGCGGCAGGGCGACTGCTCGATGGCGCTGGCCGGCGGCGTCGCCGTGCTCTCCAGCCCCGGCGGCTTCGTCGCCTTCAGCCGGCAGCGCGGCATGTCCCGCGACGGCCGCTGCAAGGCGTTCGGCGCCGGCGCCGACGGCCTGGGCCTGGCCGAGGGCGTCGGCGTCCTCCTGGTCGAACGCCTCTCGGACGCGCGGAAGAACGGGCACCAGGTGCTCGCGGTGGTGCGCGGTTCGGCCGTCAACCAGGACGGCGCCAGCAACGGGCTGAGCGCCCCGAGCGGCCCCGCGCAGGAGCGCGTCATCCGCCAGGCGCTGATCAACGCCAAGTTGAACGCCGGCCAGGTGGACGCCGTGGAGGCACACGGCACGGGCACGCCGCTCGGCGACCCGATCGAGGCGCAGGCCCTGCTCGCCACGTACGGCCAGGGCCGCCCCGCCGACCGCCCGCTGTGGCTCGGCTCGTTCAAGTCCAACATCGGGCATGCGCAGGCGGCGGCGGGTGTGGCTGGTGTGATCAAGACGGTGATGTCGTTGCGGGCGGGTGTGTTGCCGCGGACGTTGCACGCGGAGGAGGCGTCGCCGCATATCGACTGGTCGGCGGGTGCGGTGTCGTTGTTGACCCAGGCGCGGCCGTGGCCGGAGAAGGCGGAGCCGTGGCGGGCTGGTGTGTCCTCGTTCGGGATCAGTGGCACCAACGCGCACGTGATCCTGGAGCAGGCACCCGAGCCGGAGGCTGAGCCCGGGGCTGGGCCGGAGACCGAGCCCGAGGCGGCCGACGCCGACTCGGCGCGGCCCGAGGCGCCCGCCGAGCGGGACGCCGCCCCGTCCGTGGCCCCGTCCGACGCGGGCGTGCTGCCGTGGGTCGTCGCGGGCAAGAGCCCCGCCGCGCTGCGCGCGCAGGCGCTGCGGCTGCACGCCTTCCTCGCCGAGCGCCCCGCGTTGGCGCCCCGGGACGTGGCCGCCTCGCTGGTCCGCACCCGGGCCGCCCTGGAGCACCGCGCCGTCGTCGTCGGAGCGGACCGTACGGAGCTGCTGGCCGGCCTGGCCGCCGTCGCCCGCGAGGAGGCCACCCCGACGGCCGCCGTCGGGGTGGCCCAGCAGGGCGGCAAGGCCGTCTTCGTCTTCCCGGGGCAGGGCGCCCAGTGGGTGGGCATGGCACGGGAGTTGATGGCGTCGGCCCCGGTGTTCGCGGAGTCGATGAAGCGGTGTGGCGAGGCATTGGCCCCGTTCATCGACTGGGACTTCGCGGCCGAGCTGGACGGTTCGCTGGAGCGCGTGGACGTCGTGCAGCCGCTGTCGTGGGCGGTGATGGTCTCGCTCGCCGAGCTGTGGCGTTCGTACGGCGTGGAGCCGGCCGCCGTGGTCGGTCACTCGCAGGGCGAGATCGCCGCCGCTGTCGTCGCCGGTGCGCTGTCCCACGAGGACGGGGCGCGGGTCGTCGCGCTCCGTTCCAAGGTGATCGGCGAACGCCTCGCGGGCCAGGGCGGGATGGTCTCGCTCGGGCTGCCGCGCGCCGAGGCCGAGGCCCGCATCGCCCCGTACGCCGGCCGGGTCACCGTCGCCGCGGTCAACGGGGCCTCATCGACGGTGGTGGCCGGCGAACCCGCCGCGCTGGACGAGCTGGTGGCAGGCTGCGAGGCCGACGACGTACGGGCCAAGCGCATCCCGGTGGACTACGCCTCGCACTCGCCGCAGGTGGACTCCGTACGCGACGAGTTGCTGCGCGTCCTGGACGGCGTGGCGCCGCGTCCGGCCGCCGTGCCGTTCTACTCCACGGTGGACGGGGCGCTGCTCGACACGGCCGGGCTCGACGCCGCGTACTGGGTGCGCAACCTGCGCCAGACCGTCGAGTTCCAGCAGGTCATCGCGGACCTGATCGACCTGGGGCACCGCACGTTCATCGAGTCCAGCTCACACCCGGTGCTCGCGATGGCGGTCGGTGAGACCGCCGAGCAGGCGGGCGTGGCGGAGGTGGCCGCCGTCGGGTCGCTGCGCCGCGACGAGGGCGGGTTGGACCGCTTCGCACGCTCGCTCGCCGAGGCGTACGCGCGCGGCGTCGCCGTGGACTGGGCGCCGCTGCTCGCCGGCGCGCGCACGGTGGAGCTGCCCACGTACGCCTTCCAGCGCGACCGGTACTGGCTGGAGGCGCGCGACGCGGCGGCCACCGGCGGTCGGCGGGACGCGCACGAGGACCGGTTCTGGGACGCCGTCGAGCGCGAGGACCTGGCCGACCTGACGGACGCGCTGGCCGTCGGCGCGGACCAGCCGCTGACGGACGTGCTGCCGGCGCTGTCCGCCTGGCGGCGCCGGGAGCGCGAGCGCTCGGTGCTCGACTCCTGGCGCTACCGGCTCGACTGGCAGCCGCTGCCCACCCCGGCCACCGGCACGCTGCCCGGCACCTGGCTGCTGCTCGCCCCGGAGCTGCCCGGCGCGGGCGACGACGGAGCGGCCGACGACGGGGCGAACGGAGCGGACGGTGCGGACGGCGCGGGCGGGGCCGCCTGGCTGGACGCGTCCGCCCGGGCCCTGACCGGCGCCGGCGCGCACGTCCTGCGGGTCCGCGTGGACCCGTCGGCCCCCCGCGCGGAGTTGGCCGGCACCCTGCGCACCGTCCTGGCCGACGCCGGACACGGAGCCACCACGGAGCACGGAGCCGACACGGGACGCGGAGCCACCACGGAGCAGGCGGCCACCACGGGGCACGGCCCCGTCGCCGGCGTGCTCTCGCTCCTGGCCCTGGACACCACCCCGCACGCCGCGCACCCCGAACTCACCTCCGGCACCCTCGGCACCCTGGCCCTGCTCCAGGCGATGGGCGACGTCGGCCTGGACGCCCCGCTGTGGTGCGCCACCCGGGGCGCCGTCTCCACCGGCGAGGCCGACCCCGTCACGCACCCCGCCGCCGCCCCCGTCTGGGGCGTCGGCCGGGTGGCCGCGCTGGAGTACCCGCAGCGCTGGGGCGGCGTCGTGGACCTGCCCGCCGACGCCGGCGAGCGGGCCCAGCGCGCCCTGGCCGCCGCGCTGGCCGGCGGCGCGGGCGAGGACCAGGTCGCGGTGCGCCCGGCCGGCCTGTTCGCCGCCCGCCTGGTGCGCGCGGGCGGCGCCGACCGCCCCGTGACCGGCGCCTGGCGTCCGGGCCCCGGCACCGTCCTCATCACCGGCGGCACCGGCGCGCTCGGCGCGCACGTCGCCCGCTGGCTGGCCCGCGCCGGCGCCCAGCACCTGCTGCTCACCAGCCGCCGCGGCCCGGACGCGCCCGGCGCCGCCGCACTGGAGCGGGAACTGACCGCGCTCGGCGCGGCCGTCACGGTCGCCGCGTGCGACGCCGCCGACCGCGACGCGCTCGCCGCCACCCTCGACGCCCTCCCCGCCGACCGGCCCCTGACGGCCGTCTTCCACGCGGCCGGCGTCCTCGACGACACCATCGTGGACTCCCTCACCCCCGAGCGCGTCGCCGGCGTCGTACGCCCCAAGGCCACCGCCGCCCGCCACCTGCACGAGCTGACCGCCGCGTGTGACCTGACGGCGTTCGTGCTGTTCTCCTCGTTCGCCAGCGTCTTCCCGAGCATCGGGCAGGCCAACTACGCGGCGGCCAACACCTACCTGGACGCGCTCGCCGCCCACCGGCGGGCCCAGGGCCTGCCGGCGACCTCCGTGATGTGGGGCTCGTGGGGCGGCGGCGGGCTCGCCGACGGCGCGGTGGGGGAGCGGCTGCGCGCCGACGGCGTGCCACCCATGGACCCCGAACGCGCCGTCGCCTCCCTGGAGCGCGCCATCGCCTCGGGCGACACCGTCCTCGGCGTCGTGGACATCGACTGGGCCACCATCGCCCCCAACGCCACCGCCGTGCGCCCCTACCCGCTGATCACCGGCGTCCCCGAGGCCCGCGCCGCCGTCGAGGCCGCGGCCCCGTCGGCCGGCGGCCCGGCCGCCGCCGGCGGCGCGACGGAGCTGGCCCAGCGCCTGGCCCCGCTCCCGGCGGCCGACCAGGACCGCGAACTGCTCACCCTGGTCCGTACGCACGCCGGCGCCGCGCTCGGCCACCCCGACCCGCAGGGCGTCGACCCGGACCGGGCGTTCAAGGACCTCGGCGTGGACTCGCTGATCGCCGTGGACCTGCGCAACCGGCTGAACACCGCGACCGGGCTCAAGCTGCCCGCCACCCTGGTCTTCGACCACCCCACGCCCCAGGCCCTCGCCCGCCACCTGCGCGGCGCTCTCATAGGCGCCCCGGCCCCCGCCGACGCGGCCCCCACCGCGCGCGCCACGGCCGCCGCGTCCGACGAGCCCATCGCCATCGTCGGCATGGCCTGCCGGATGCCCGGCGGGGTGCGCTCGCCCGAGGAGCTGTGGGAGTTGCTCGCGGCCGGCGGCGACGCCATCGCCGGCTTCCCCACCGACCGTGGCTGGGACGTGGAGGGGATGTACGACCCGGACCCGGACGCCGCCGGCAAGACGTACGTCCGCGAGGGCGGGTTCCTCTACGACGCGGCCGAGTTCGACGCGGCGTTCTTCGGTATCTCGCCGCGCGAGGCCCTGGCCATGGACCCGCAGCAGCGGCTGCTCCTGGAGACCTCCTGGGAGGCCCTGGAGCGCGCCGGCATCGCCCCGGCCAGCCTGGAGTCCACGCCCACCGGCGTGTTCGTCGGCGCCGGCCACCGTGGCTACGTCACCGGCCTCCAGGACCTGCCCGAGGGCGCCGAGGGTTACCTCATGACGGGCAACGCCTCCAGCGTGCTCTCCGGCCGCATCTCGTACACCTTCGGCTTCGAGGGCCCGGCCGTCACCGTCGACACCGCCTGCTCGTCCTCGCTGGTCGCCCTGCACATGGCCGTGCAGGCGCTGCGCGGCGGCGAGTGCACCATGGCCCTGGCGGGCGGCGTCGCCGTGATGCCGGGCGCCGAGGTCTTCGTCGAGTTCAGCCGCCAGCGCGGGCTCGCCCCCGACGGCCGCTGCAAGGCGTTCGCGGCCGGCGCCGACGGCACCGGCTGGTCCGAGGGCGTGGGCGTACTTCTCGTGGAGCGGCTGTCCGACGCGCGGAAGAACGGCCACCAGGTCCTCGCCGTCGTCCGAGGCTCGGCCATCAACCAGGACGGCGCCAGCAACGGCCTCACCGCCCCCAACGGCCCGTCCCAGCAACGCGTCATCGAGGCCGCCCTCGCCAACGCCGGGCTGACCGCGGCCGACGTGGACGCCGTCGAGGCGCACGGCACCGGCACCCCGCTGGGCGACCCCATCGAGGCGCAGGCCCTGCTCGCCACGTACGGCAAGCAGCGCCCCGCCGACCAGCCGCTGTGGCTCGGCTCCATCAAGTCCAACCTCGGCCACACCCAGGCCGCGGCCGGCGTCGCCGGCATCATCAAGATGGTGCTGGCGATGCGCGCGGGCACGCTGCCCAGGACGCTGCACGTGGACGAGCCGACGGCCGAGGTCGACTGGGCGTCGGGCGCCGTGGCGCTGCTCACCGAGGACCGCCCCTGGGAGAGCGCGCCCGGCTCCGTGCGCCGCGCCGCCGTCTCCTCGTTCGGCGTCAGCGGCACCAACGCCCACGTGATCATCGAGCAGGCCCCGCCGGCCGAGGCCCCCGCGACCCCCGAGCCCGCCCGGGCCCCGGCGCCCCTGCCGGTGACCCCCTGGCCGCTGTCGGCCCGTGGCACGGCGGCGCTGCGCGCCCAGGCCGCGCGCCTGCTCGCCCACCTGGAGGCGCACCCCGAACTGCCGCTGGCGGCCGTCGGCGCCACGCTGGCCGCCTCCCGCGCGGACCTCAGCCACCGCGCCGTGGCCCTGGGCGAGACCCGCGCCGAACTCCTCGCCGCCCTCGCCCACCTCGCCGACGACACCCCAACGCCCGACGCCGTCACCGGCCAGGCGACCGCCGGCCGCACCGCGCTGTTGTTCGGTGGGCAGGGGAGCCAGCGCCTGGGGATGGGGCGTGGGTTGTACGCGGCGTTCCCGGTGTTCGCCGAGGCGTGGGACGCGGTGGTGGCGGAGTTGGACGGTGCGCTGCCGCGTCCGTTGGGCGAGGTGGTGTGGGGCGAGGACGCGGCGGTGTTGGAGCGTACCGAGTACGCCCAGCCGGCCCTGTTCACCCTTGAGGTGGCCCTGTTCCGGCTCCTGGAGTCCTGGGGCATCAGGCCGGCCCAGGTCGCCGGCCACTCGGTCGGCGAGATCGCGGCGGCGCACGTGACCGGGGTGCTGTCGCTGGCCGACGCGTGCCAACTGGTGGCCGCGCGCGGCCGGTTGATGCAGGCGCTGCCCGCTGGTGGCGCGATGCTGGCCGTTCAGGCGTCGGAGGACGAGGTCGCCGAGGCGCTGGCCGATCACGCCGACCAGGTGAGCGTGGCGGCGGTCAACGGGCCGTCGTCGGTGGTGGTCTCGGGCGCGGAGTCGGCGGTCGCGGAACTGGAGGAGCGGTTCCGGGCCCTGGGCCGCCGGGTGAAGCGGTTGCGGGTGAGCCACGCCTTCCACTCCCCGCTGATGGCGCCCATGGTGGCGGACTTCCGTGCGGTGGTCTCCGGGCTCGCCTTCGGCACACCCGAGCTTGGCGTGGTGACCACCGGTGGCCGGATCGACGGCGACTGGAGCGACCCCGAGTACTGGGTGCGGCACGTCAGCGAGCACGTACGGTTCCACGACGCCGTACGCCAACTCCACGCCGACGGAGCCACCGTCCTCCTGGAGGTCGGCGCCGACGGGACGCTGACCGGCATGGCCCAGGAGTGCCTGGCCGACGCCTCCGACGCGACGCTGGTGCCGCTGCTGCGCAAGGACAAGGCCGAGCCGCGCACCGCCGTCGAGGCGCTGGCCCGCGCGCACGCCAGCGGCGTCACCGTGGACTGGTCGGCGCTCTTCCCGGCCGCCGCGACCGTGGACTTGCCCACCTACGCCTTCCAGCGCGAGCACTACTGGCTGCGCCCCTCCGCCAGCCGGGGCGACGCCACCGCCATCGGGCTCGCCTCGCCCGAGCACCCGCTGCTCGGCGCGGCCGTCCCGCTCGCCGACGGCGGCGGCGTGCTGCTCACCGGCCGCCTCTCCACGCACACCCACCCCTGGCTCGCGGACCACTGCGTGGCCGGCGCGGTGTTGCTGCCCGGCACGGCCTTCGTGGAGCTGGCCATCCGCGCCGGCGACGAGGTCGGCTGCGGGCGCGTCGAGGAACTGACCCTCCAGGCGCCCCTGTTGCTGCCCGCGCGGGGCGGCGTGCAGCTCCAGGTCACCGTCGGCGAGCCCACCGAGTCCGGCGCCCGCCCCGTGCGCGTCCACTCCCGCCCCGACGGCGCCGACGGTGCCGAGGGCGAGTGGTCCTGCCACGCGGTCGGCGAGCTGTCCCCGGCCGAGTCCGCCGCCCCGTACGCGCTGACCACCTGGCCCCCGCAGGACGCCGAACCGGTCGACCTGACCGACTTCTACGCTCGGCTCGCCGAGGCCGGCTCGCTCTACGGCCCCGCCTTCCAGGGCCTGCGGGCCGCGTGGCGACGGGGCGAGGAGGTGTTCGCCGAGGTCGCGCTCGACGCGGCGGACGAGGCGGCCGGCTTCGGGCTGCACCCGGCCGTCCTGGACGCCGCGCTGCACCCGATCGGCCTGGGTGGACTGCTGCGCACCAGCGGCCAGTCGGTGCTGCCGTTCGCGTGGAGCGGCGTCGAGCTGTACGCGGCGGGCGCCGCGACGGTGCGGGTACGGCTCACGCCGTCCGGGGCCGACGCCGTGAGCGTGACCGTCGCGGACGCCACCGGCGCCCCGGTGGCCACCGTCGACTCGCTCGTGCTGCGCCCCGTCTCGGCGGGCGCGCTGCGCGAGGCGCACGCCGAGGTACGCGACGCCCTGTTCCGCGTGGACTGGGTGCCGGCGCCGGCGAGCGAAGCGCGCGAACCGGGCCGCGTCGCGATCCTCGGCCAGGACGCGCCGAGCCTCGCCGAACTGCCCGCCGACCTGCCCGACGTGGTGGTCGCGCCGGTGCCGCCCACCGAGGACGCACGGGCCGCCGTGACCGGCACCCTCGACCTGGTCCGTGGTTGGCTGGCCGACGACCGGTTCGCCGACGCCACGCTGGCCGTCGTCACCCGGCACGGCCTGCTCGCGCACGCCGCGGCGGCCGGCCTGGTCCGCTCCGCGCAGTCGGAGAACCCGGGCCGCCTGCTGCTCGTCGAGGTGGCCGAGAAGCCCGACACCGAGGGCACGGCCCAGCCGGTCGCGGCCGACGCCGCCGCCCCGTCCCTCGACGGCGACCCCGCCGCGCTCGCCCCGCTGCCGGCCGCCGGCCTCGCCGCGGCGCTGGCCAGCGGCGAACCCCACACGCGGGTGCAGGGTGACGCGGTGTTCGTACCGCGCCTCGCCCGCGCCACCGGCGACGGCGCGCTGCTGCCGCCGGCCGAAGGCCCCTGGCACCTGGCCGTACGGGGCGGCTCCGGCACACTGGACGACCTGGAGTTGGCCGCCAACCCGGACGCGAGCCGGCCGCTGGCGGCCGGCGAGGTGCGCGTCGCCGTACGGGCCACCGGGCTCAACTTCCGCGACGTGCTCATCGCGCTCGGCATGTACCCGGGCGACGCCCCGCCGCTCGGCAACGAGGGCGCCGGCATCGTCCTGGAGACCGGCCCCGACGTCTCCGGGTTCGCCCCCGGCGACCGCGTCCTCGGCCTGCTGCCCGACGCCATGGGCCCGCAGGCCGTCACCGACCACCGCCTGTTGGCCCCGCTGCCCGCCGGCTGGTCGTACGAACAGGCCGCCTCGGTCCCCGTGGTGTTCCTGACCGCGTGGATGGGGTTGGTGGACCTGGCCGGTGTCGGTCCGGGTGATGCCGTGTTGGTGCACGCGGCGGCCGGTGGTGTGGGCATGGCGGCGGTGCAGTTGGCGAAGCTGCGCGGGGCCGAGGTGTTCGCGACGGCGAGTGAGCCCAAGTGGGAGGTGCTGCGCGGGCTCGGTGTGGCGGATGACCACATCGCCTCGTCGCGTTCGCTGGAGTTCCGGGACCGGTTCCTGGCCGTGACCGGGGGTCGTGGCGTGGACGTGGTGCTCAACTCGCTGGCGGGGGAGTACGTCGACGCCTCGCTGGCCCTCCTGCCGCGCGGTGGGCACTTCCTGGAGATGGGCAAGACCGACATCCGCGAACCCGCCGCCGTCGCCGCCCGACACGAGGGCGTCACGTACAACGCCTTCGACCTGATCACCAGCGGCCCGGACCGGATCGGCGCCATGCTCACCGAGGTGGTGGGCCTGCTGGCGCGCGGCGAGCTGACCCCGCTGCCGGTGCGCTCCTGGGACGTGCGCCGCGCGCCGGAGGCGTTCCGGCACGTCAGCCAGGCCAAGCACATCGGCAAGGTGGTCCTCACCGTCCCGGCTGCCTGGGACCGCGCCGGCACGGTGCTGGTCACCGGCGCCACCGGCACCCTCGGCGGCCTGGTCGCCCGGCATCTGGCCACCGAGCACGGCGTACGGCACCTGTTGCTGACCAGCCGGCGTGGCCCGGCCGCCGACGGGGCGGACGAACTCCTCGCCGAGCTGCGGAAGGCGGGCGCTGAACCGGAGTTGGTGGCGTGTGACGCGGCCGACCGGGACGCGCTGGCCGCGACGCTCGCGGCCGTTCCGGCGGACCGGCCGCTGACGGCGGTGGTGCACGTCGCCGGCGTCGTGGACGACGGCGTCATCGGCTCGCTCACCGACGAGCAGGTCGAGCGGGTGCTGCGGCCCAAGGTGGACGCGGCCCGCTACCTGCACGAGCTGACCGCGGGCCACGACCTGGCCGCGTTCGTCCTCTTCTCCTCCATGGGCGGCGTGCTCGGCGGCGCCGGCCAGGGCAACTACGCGGCGGCCAACTCCTACCTGGACGCCCTCGCCGCGCGCCGTAGGGAGCACGGCCTGCCCGCGCTCTCGCTGGCCTGGGGCCTGTGGGAGGAGGCCAGCGGCATGACCGGCAAGCTGGGCCGCGAGGACCTGGCCCGGGTCAACCGCTCCGGCGTCCAGGCGCTCAGCAACGAACAGGGCCTCGCCCTGTTCGACGCGGCCCTGGGCACGGACGCCGCGATGCTGCTGCCGGCCAGGTTCAACCTCGGCATGTGGCGCGCCAAGGCCGCCACCGAGGAGGTGCCGGCGCTGCTCCGTGGCCTGGTCCGCGCCCCGCAGCGGCGGGCCGCGAGCGCGGCCGTCGACACCTCGGGCGCCGCCGCCCTCGCCCAGCGACTGGCCCGCGCCCCGCGCGCCGAGCGCGAACGCGTCCTGCTCGACCTCGTACGCACCCACGCGGCCACCGTCCTCGGCCACTCCCACGCCCAGGGCATCGAGGCCGAACGGCCCTTCCGGGACGTGGGGTTCGACTCGCTCACCGCGGTCGAACTCCGCAACCGGCTCGGCGCCGCCACCGGCCTCAAGCTGGCCGCGGCCGTGGTCTTCGACCACCCCACGCCGCTCGCGCTCGCCACCCACCTGGCGGACGAACTCGCCAGCGGCGACGAGACCGCGCCCGGCGCGGGCGCCGAGGGCGATCCGCAGGAGGTCGCGTTCCGCCAGGCGCTGGCCGCCCTGCCCCTGTCCACGCTCCGCGACGCGGGCGTCATGGACACCCTGCTGCGCATCACCGGCCTCGACCACGGCTCCGCCGATGGCGACGAGAAGGCCGACGCCGCGTCCATCGCGGCCATGGACGTCGGCGACCTCGTCCAGATGGCGCTGCGCAAGAACGAATCCTGAAGCGACCCCGGAGCTGAGTGCGTACATGACCACCCAACGATCCGCCACCTCAACGGAAACCATCGTCGAAGCGCTCCGGGCCTCGGTCACCGAGGCCGAACGGCTGCGCCAGCACAACGAGGAACTCCTCGCCGCCCAGCGCGAGCCGATCGCCATCGTCGGCATGGCCTGCCGCTTCCCCGGCGGCGTGGCAACGCCCGAGGATCTGTGGCAACTCGTCGTGGACGGCGCCGACGCGCTGTCCCCGCTGCCCACCGACCGTGGCTGGGACCTGGCCGCGCTGACCGATCCCGAGCTGTCCACGCACGGCACGAGCTACGTCAGCGACGGCGGCTTCGTCCACGACGCCACCGAGTTCGACGCGGCGTTCTTCGGGATCTCGCCCCGCGAGGCCCTTGCCATGGACCCGCAGCAGCGGCTGCTCCTGGAGACCGCCTGGGAGACCCTGGAGCGGTCCGGCATCAGGCCCGAGACCCTGCGCGGCAGCAAGACCGGCGTCTACGTCGGCGCGGGCGCCCCCGCCTACGGCACCGACCTGGACGAACTCCCCGAGGACGTGCAGGGCTACACCCTCACCGGCACCGCCACCAGCGTCGTGTCGGGCCGCGTCGCCTACACCCTGGGCCTTGAGGGCCCCGCCGTCACCGTGGACACCGCCTGCTCGTCCTCGCTGGTCGCGCTGCACCTGGCGGCGCAGGCGCTGCGCCGGGGCGAGTGCACCCTGGCCCTCGCGGGCGGCGCGACGATCATGTCGAGCCCCGGCGTGTTCCAGGAGTTCAGCCGGCAGCGCGGGCTCGCCCCGGACGGCCGCTGCAAGGCGTTCGCGGCCAGCGCCGACGGCACCGGCTGGTCCGAGGGCGTCGGCGTGCTGCTCGTGGAGCGCCTGTCGGACGCCGTACGCAACGGACACCAGGTCCTGGCCGTCCTGCGCGGCTCCGCCGTCAACCAGGACGGCGCCAGCAACGGCCTCACCGCCCCCAACGGCCCGTCCCAGCGCCGCGTCATCCGCCAGGCCCTGGACGACGCCCGGCTCGGCGTGCACGAGGTGGACGCCGTCGAGGCGCACGGCACCGGCACCCGGCTCGGCGACCCCATCGAGGCGGAGGCGCTGCTCGCCACGTACGGCAGGCGCACCCCGGACCAGACGCCGCACCCGCTGTGGCTCGGCTCCATCAAGTCCAACCTCGGCCACGCGCAGGCGGCGGCCGGCATCGGCGGCGTCATCAAGATGGTGATGGCCCTGCGCGGCGGCGTGCTGCCCAAGACGCTGCACGTGGACGAGCCGTCGCCGCACATCGACTGGTCCGCCGGCGCCGTCGAACTCCTCACCGAGGCCCGCCCCTGGCCCGAGACGGGGCGCCCGCGCCGGGCCGCCGTCTCCTCGTTCGGCATGAGCGGCACCAACGCCCACCTCATCCTGGAGCAGGCCCCGGAGCCGGCCGCACGGAGCACGGGGCACGGGGCGACGGCCACGGGGCACGGAGCACGGGGCACGGAGCTGGCCGCACGGGGCACGGGGCACGGGGCGGCAGGGCTCGCCGGGGCGCTGCCCTGGCTCCTGTCCGCCAAGAGCCCCGCCGCGCTGCGCGACCAGGCCACCCGGCTGCTCGACCACGCGCGCCGCAACCCGACCCAGACCGCCGCCGACCTCGGCCTCTCCCTCGCCACCACCCGCACCGCCCACCCGCACCGCGCGGCGCTCATCGGCGCCGACCGGGACGACCTGCTACACCACCTCACCCTCCTCGCCGAGGGCGCCGAGTCCGCCTACCTCATCCGTGGCACCGCCGACGGCACGGCCCGCCCCGTCTTCGTCTTCCCGGGGCAGGGCGCTCAGTGGGTGGGCATGGCACGGGAGTTGATGGCCTCGGCTCCGGTGTTCGCGGAGTCGATGGCGCGGTGTGGTGAGGCGTTGGCTCCGTTCGTTGACTGGGACTTCGCCGCCGAGCTGGACGGCTCGCTGGAGCGGGTTGACGTCGTACAGCCCGTCTCGTGGGCGGTGATGGTCTCCCTCGCCGAGCTGTGGCGTTCGTACGGCGTGGAGCCGGCCGCTGTGGTGGGTCACTCGCAAGGTGAGATCGCTGCCGCTGTCGTCGCCGGCGCGCTGTCGCTCAGCGACGGGGCGCGCGTGGTGGCGCTCCGGTCGAAGGTGATCGGCCAGCGCCTTGCCGGCAAGGGCGGGATGGTCTCGCTCGGCCTGCCCCGCCCCGAGGCGGAGGAGCGGATCGCCCCGTACGGTGCGCGGATCGCGGTCGCCGCCGTCAACGGCGCGGCGTCCACCGTCGTCGCCGGTGAGCCCGCCGCCCTCGATGAGCTGATCGCCGGCTGCGAGGCGGATGAGGTGCGGGCCAAGCGCATCCCCGTGGACTACGCCTCGCACACCCCGCAGGTGGAGTCGATCCGGGACGAGCTGTTGCGCGTCCTGGACGGTGTGAGTCCTCGTACCGCCGACATCCCGCTGTACTCCACGGTCGAGGCGGAGCCGGTGGACACCGCCGGGCTCGACGCGGCGTACTGGGTGCGGAACCTGCGGCAGGAGGTGCGGTTCGGGCCGGCCGTGGAGCGGCTGATCGCGGACGGCTTCGGCTTCTTCGTGGAGTGCGCGGCGCACCCCGTGCTGTCGATGAGCATTCAGGAGACGGCCGGTGCGGAGGCGCCGGTGACCACCGTCGGGTCGCTGCGGCGTGACGACGGCGGATCGCGGCGGTTCCTGACCTCGCTGGCCGAGGCGCACGTGGCCGGCGCGCGGATCGACTGGGCGCCGCAGTTCCCCGGGGCCCGCACCGTCGACCTGCCGACGTACGCCTTCCAGCGCGAGCGGTACTGGCTGGAGGCGCCGCCCGCCGAGCACGGGGCCCAGCGCCCCGGCGGCGCGCCAGCCAGCGGCGCCGACGAGCGGTTCTGGTCCGCCGTCGAGAACGCCGACCTCGACGGGCTCGCCGCCGAACTCGGCGTCTCCGGCGAACCCCTCAGGGCGCTGGTGCCCGCCCTCGCCGACTGGCGGCGCGGCCAGCGCGACCAGGACACCATCGACTCCTGGCGGTACGTGACCAGTTGGCGCCCGGTCACCCACCCGGCCGGCGCGCTGACCGGCACCTGGCTGCTCGTCGTGCCCACGGCCCGCGCGAGCGACCCGTGGGCCGACGCCGCCACCGCCGCCCTCACCGAGCGCGGCGCCGGCCTCGTCCGCCTCGACGTCGACCCGGACACCGACGGCGCCGACCGGGCCGCCCTGGCCACCGTGGTGCGCCGGGCCGCCGAGGGGGCGGGAGAGTTGGCCGGCGTGCTGTCGCTGCTGCCGTTGGACGAGTCGGCGCACGCCCGTTACTCGGCCACCCCGCGCGGCTTCGCCGCCACCCAGACGTTGCTCCAGGCGCTCGGCGACGCGGCCATCACGGCGCCGCTGTGGTGCGCGACCCGTGGCGCCGTGTCCACCGGCCCCTCCGACCCGCTCACCAGCCCGCTCCAGGCCCAGGTCTGGGGCCTTGGCCGGGTCGCGGCCGAGGAGGTGCCCGAGCGCTGGGGTGGCCTCGTCGACCTGCCCCAGGCGGCGGACCGGCGCTCCCGTGGCCGACTCGCCGACGTGCTCGCCGGGCTCGACGGCGAGGACCAGGTGGCCGTGCGCCCGGCCGGCGTCTTCGCCAACCGCCTGGTGCGCGCCCCGTGGCACGAGCCGGCGCGGGACCCCGCCTGGGCGCCCCGTGGCACCGTGCTGATCACCGGCGGCACCGGCGCGCTCGGCGGCCACGTCGCCCGCTGGCTGGCCGACAACGGGGCCGAGCACCTGCTGCTCGTCAGCCGCCGAGGGCCCGCCGCCCCCGGCGCGGACGCCCTCGCGGCCGAACTCCGCGCGGCGGGCGCCGAGGTGACCGTCGCCGCGTGCGACATCACCGACCGCGCCGAACTGGCCGCGCTGCTCGCCGACATCCCCGCCGACCGCCCGCTGGGCGCCGTCGTGCACACCGCCGCCGTCCTGGACGACGCGGTGCTCGACTCGCTCACCCTGGACCAGCTCGACCGCGTGCTGCGGGTCAAGGTGCGCGGCGCGGAGAACCTGCACGAGCTGACCCGGGACGCCGACCTCTCGGCGTTCGTGCTGTTCTCGTCGTTCGCCGGCACGTTCGGCGTGCCGGGCCAGGGCAACTACGCGCCCGGCAACGCCTACCTCGACGCCCTGGCCCGGCACCGCCGCGCCCAGGGCCGCCCCGCCACCGCCATCGCCTGGGGCCACTGGGCCGGCGGCGGCATCGCCTCCGGCGAGGCCGAGGCGCAGTTGCGCCGCCGGGGCGGCTCCGAGATCGAGCCGGAGCTGGCGCTGCGCGCGCTGCGCCAGGTCCTCGACCACGACGAGACGTGCGTGGCGATGGCTCTCATCGAATGGGAGGAGATCGCCGAGCGCGGCGGTGGCTTCGACGCCCGCCCCCGCCCCCAGCTCCGTGACCTCGCCGACCTCAGGGAGTTGCTGAGCGCCACCTCCGGTCCCGCCACCGGCCCCGCGCACGGCGCGGCGGCCGACGGCGAGCGCGGCGCGTTCGCCCAGGCACTGGCCGCCGCCCCCGCCTCCGACCGCGACCGGGTCGCGCTCGACCTCGTACGCGGCCACGTCGCCGCCGTCCTCGGGCACGTCAGCCCGGACGGCGTGGAGCCCGGCAAGCCCTTCCGCGACCTCGGCTTCGACTCGCTCACCTCGGTCGAGCTGCGCAACCGCATCGGCACCGCCACCGGGCTCACGCTGCCCGCCACCGTCGTCTTCGACCACCCGACCCCCACCGCGCTCGCCCGCGAGCTACGCGAACAACTCGTCGGCCACCTCACCGACACTCCCGAGCAGTCCGCCCCCTCAACAGCCGTACAGACAAAGGCCGTTGAGGGCAGCCCCACCCCGGACGACGATCCGATCGTCATCGTCGGCATGGCCTGCCGGGCGCCCGGGGGAGTGGAGACCCCCGAACAGCTCTGGCAACTACTCGCCGACGAGCGCGACGCCGTCGGCCCGCTGCCCACCGACCGTGGCTGGGACGTGGCGGCCCTGGAGGGCGCCGGCGTGGACGTGCCCGGCATGCGGTTCGTGCGCGAGGGCGGGTTCCTCGCCGAAGCGGCCTCCTTCGACGCGGAGTTCTTCGGCATCAGCGAGCCGGAGGCCATCGCCATGGACCCGCAGCACCGGCTGCTCCTGGAGATGTCCTGGGAGGCGTTCGAGCGCGCCGGGCTCTCCCCGCACACGCTGCGCGGCAGCCGGGTCGGCGTCTTCGCCGGCACCTTCTCGCAGGGCTACTGGACCGGCCTGCAACAGGTGCCCGACGAGGCGCGCTCCTTCCTCAGCGGCGGCATCTCCCCGGCCGTCGCCACCGGCCGCATCGCCTACACCTTCGGCTTCGAGGGCCCCGTCCTGACCGTCGACACCGGCTGCTCGTCCTCCTCGGTCGCCCTCCACCTGGCCGCCCAGGCGGTGCGCCAGGGCGAGTGCGTCATGGCCCTGGCCGGCGGCGCCTCGGTGCTGGCCAACCCCGCCGTCTCGCCCGACATGGGCGTCGGCGCCGCGCCCGACGGCCGCTGCAAGTCGTTCTCGGCCGCCGCCGACGGCACCGGCTGGGGCGAGGGCGCGGGCATGTTGCTCGTCGAGAAGCTGTCCACGGCCCGGGCCAGCGGCCACCGGGTGCTCGCCGTCATCCGTGGCTCCGCCGTCAACCACAACGGCGTCAGCAACGGCCTCGGCGCGCCCAACGGCTCATCGCAGCAGCGCGTCATCCGCCAGGCGCTGGCCGACGCCGGGCTCACCGCCCACCAGGTGGACGCCGTCGAGGGCCACGGCACCGGAACGCCGCTCGGCGACCCGATCGAGGCCCAGGCGCTGCTGACCACCTACGGCGAGGGCCGCGACCCGGAGCAGCCGCTGTGGCTGGGCTCGTACAAGTCCAACACCGGCCACCCGCAGGCCGCCTCCGGCGTGCTCGGCCTCATCAAGACGGTGCTGGCGATGCGGCACGGGGTGCTGCCCAGGACGCTGCACTCGGACGAGCCGTCGCCGCACATCGACCAGTCGTCGGGCACGGTGCGGCTGCTGACCGAGACGGTGCCGTGGCCGGAGACGGGGCGCCCGCGCCGCGCCGGCGTCTCCTCGTTCGGCGCCAGCGGCACCAAGGTGCACATCATCGTGGAGGAACCCCCGGCCGAACCCGTCGAACCCGCCGCACCGGCCACCGCGTCCCAGCCGGTCGCCTCGGCCCCCGGCGTGCTGGCCTTCCCGCTCTCCGCCCGCTCCGCGCCCGCCCTGCGGGCCCAGGCCGAGCGGCTGCGGGCCCACCTCGCCGAGGCGCCCGAGCTGACGCCCACGGACGTCGGCTGGTCGCTGGCCGCGTCCCGCGCCGTCTTCGAGCACCGCGCCGTGGTCCTCGCCGACGACCGGCCGGGCCTGCTGGCCGGCCTCGCGCGGCTGGTGGCCGACGGCACGACGCAGGAGGGCTCCGGCACCGTCATCCGGGGCGTCGCGGCGGCCACCGAGGGCACCGCCGTGTTCGGCTTCCCCGCCCTGCCGCCCGGCACAGGCGCCGGCCTGCCCGGCGTACGCGAGCTGTACGACGCCTACCCGGCCTTCGCCGACGCGCTCGACACCGTCTGCGCCCACCTGGACACCCGGCTTGAGCACGCGGCGCGGGACTGGGCGCTGCGCACCGACACCAGCGCGTGGCCGCCCTCGCCCACCACGGCCCACGCGGCCTCCTTCGCCGTCGGCTGCGCGCTGTTCACGCTGCTCCAGGGCTGGGGCGTGCCGCCGGCCTCGGTCATCGGCGCGGGCCCGGGCGCCCTGGCCGCCGCGTACGCCGCCGAGGTGCTGCGCCCCGAGGACGCGGTCGAACTCCTCCTTGCCCTGGCCCGTACCGACGACGCCCCGGACGCCACCGCCGGCGCCGACGACACGGCCGCGCTCCGCGCCACGCTGGACGGCCTGGAACTGCGCTCGCCCACCATCCCGCTGCTGTCCGCCGTCACCGGCGGGCCGGTCGCCCCGGACGCGCTCCGTACCCCGGAGCACTGGGCGCACAACTGGGCCGCCAAGGAGTTGGCCGCGCCCTCCCGCACGGCCGGCGGCTCGCTCCTGCTCGGCCCCGCGTCCGACGGCCTGGCCGCGGGTTGGACGACGGGCGCCACGGGCGTCGCGGACGGCGTTCGGCCGGCCAGCGCCCTGGACGCGACCGGCAGCCGGGCCGGGCTGCTGTCCGCGCTGGCACACCTGCACGCCGCCGGGGTCCCGGTGGACTGGCGACAGTCCTACGCGGGGCTCGGCGGGCGCCTGGTGGAACTGCCCACCTACCCGTTCCAGCGCGGCAGTTACTGGCTCCGCCTGCCCGTCGAGGCCCTCGTGGCCGGCGCCGCGTCCGCCTAGCCGCCGCCCCCCACGCACACCCTCACACCCACCCACGCCACACCACCCACGAAAGGACAAGGGAGCGCCCATGGCCACGACCTCGACCATGACCACCACGACGACGACCACACCGAACGCGCTGCTGCGCGGCGGCCCCGTGCACCTGGCGGACGAGGCCCGCACCCGGCACGTCGACGAACGGCAGTCGCACCTGAAGCTCTCCATGGGCAACTGCTACGAGCACTTCCGCGCCACCCAGGAGACCGTCTCGCAGCACGGAGCGGTGCTGCGCGTCTTCGACTGGGAGGGCCGCACGTACGTCGCGGAGTGATCCCCGCGCTCCGCACGGTGCGGTAACACGGGGCGGGCTCGCGAGCGCGGGCCCGCCCCGCCCGCGTCAGCGGTAGCCGGCGAGCCCGTCGGCAAGCTCCTCCGCGTCACCGTCCTCGTGCGCGGCCAGGGCCTGTTGCAGGGCGAACGTGCCCTGTATGGCGTCGATACGGGCGTCCCACTCGGTCCCCGTCCAGCCGCCGTACGCGCGCACCCGCCCCGCGAACTCCGACCCGTAGCTGGCGCCGATGGCCGCGAGGTCCTCGGCCGGGTCGCCGATGACGACCTCGTCCCAGTCCACCACGCCGCCAAGGCGGGGGAGTCCGTCATCGGCGTGGGTCCACAGCACGTTCTCGGCCCCCAGGTCGCCGTGCACCACCGCGTCCGCGCGGTGCGGCAGGCCGTCGAGCGCGACCAGTTCCCGCTCCGCCCGCCGCCGCCCCGCCTCCGACATGAGGCCGTACAGCTCCGCGCGCACCCGCGCCGCGAACCGCCGCCACCGGTCCTCCTCCGCCACCGGCACCGCCGCGCGCACCGCCGCGTCGGCACCGGCCGCCGCCAGCCCGGTCAGCAGCGCCGCGTACTGCTCCGCCACGGTATCGGTCACGACATCGGCCACCCCCGGCCCCACCACGGCCGCCGCGTCCAACGGCGCCCCGGGCACCCGGCTGAGCACCAGGAACCCCGGCCCGTCAGGCCCCGGCTCACCCGCGAGCAGCGGCACGGGCGTACGGAACCCGAGGTCGAGCCCGGCCAGCGTGCGCAGCACGGCCGCCCGCGCGGGCAGCCGGGCCGCCGCCGCGTCGCTGCGCGGCAGACACACGACGCGCTCCGCGCCGACCACCACCCGGTGGAACTGCCCCTCGTGGACGACGAGGTCGCCCGGCTCGTCGGCGGGCAGCAACCGGCCCAACAGGTCACGGTGTGCGGCAAGAACATCCATCAGGCTGCATCCTCACGTGCGGTACGGGTGCGCCGGCCGGCCCGCACACGACCCGAGCGGCCGGCCCGCCGCCATCGTTCCGTACCCCCGCGCCCCGCGCCCGCGGCTTTCGCCGCCCCCGCACGACGCCACAGCCCGCCCCGTCGCGCCGCGCGTCCGCGCTCGTACGACGACGCCCGCCGGCCCCGTCGCGCGCGCCCGCGCCCCGCCCGCCGCTCCGTACCGGCGGGCGGGGCGCACCCGTCACCTCCCGACCGGGGCCCGCTCGCCCCCGGACCCGCCGGGGCCACCGTCACCGCCGCCGCCCGGGGCGACCGCCGCGGCGTCCTCCTTACGACGCCCCGGGCGCCACCAGGCCGCGTCGCCCAGCAGGCCCATCACCGCCGGCACCAGCACCATCCGGATCAGCGTCGCGTCGATGACGACGGCGGTGGCCAGGCCAATGCCGATGATCTTGATGAGGGTCTCCGGCACCGAGACGAAGCTCAGGAACACGCAGGCCATGATGACGGCCGCGGCCGTGATCACGCCCGCCGTGGAGGAGAGCCCGGCGATGACGGCGCGGCGCGGGTCGCCCGTCTTCTCGTACGACTCGCGGATGGCCGAGAGCAGGAACACCTCGTAGTCCATCGACAGGCCGAACAACACGGCGAACAGCAGCATCGGCACCGCCGACATGATCGGCACGGTCTTGTCCACGCCGACCAGGTCCAGGCCCCAACCCCACTGGAACATCGCGGTGATGACGCCGAAGGACACCCCGATGGACAGCAGCGTCATCACGGCCGCCTTGAGCGCGACCACCGGCGCCCGGAACATGCCGACCAGCAGCAGCGTGCCGGCACCCACCACCGCGAGCACCACCCACGGCAGCCGCTCGCCGACCACGTCGGCCATGTCGATCTGAAGCGCCGTGGAGCCACCCACCAGCGCCCGGCCCCCGGAGTCGGCCAGCGCCCGCGGGGCGAGGTCGTCGCGGATGCGGTGGACGAGGTCGCTGACCTCCTTGTCCTGCGGCGCGTGCCGGGGCACCACGGTCACCAGCGAGGCCGCCCCGTCGTCGCTGCGCTCGGGCTCCGTCACCCGCGCGACCTCGGGGTCCCGCTTCAGCTCGGCGGCCAGCGCCTCGGCGCCGCCCCGCTCGGCGTCGGTGACGGTGATGACCAGCGGCGCGTTCCACCCGGGCCCGAAGTTGTCGGCGATGTGGTCGTACGCCTGCCGCTGGGTCAGGTCGGGCGGCTGGATGCCGTCGTCGGGGTTGCCGAGCCGCAGCGACAGCAGGGGAGCGGTGAGCGCGATGAGCACCGCCGTGGCGCCGCAGGCGTACACCAGCCGGTGCCGGTGCACGTGGTCGCCCCAGTGCGCGGCGCGCGAGTCGGTCGGCGGCGCGGCGACGCCGTGCGCGTCCAGCGTGAGGTCCGCGCCCTGGGCAGGCCCGGCCGGCTCCCCGTCATCGCTCGCGGGCCGAGGCGCGGGGGCGGCCTTGCCGCGCCCTCGCCCCGTACGCCGCAGCTTCGGCAGCGGCAGCGCGTTGACCCGGTGCCCGAGCAGGCCGAGCAGCGCGGGCAGCAGGGTCAGCGCGGCGACCATCATCACGCCCACCGTGATCGCGCCCGCGATGCCCATGGCGCCGACGAACGGGATGCCGGCGAAGCTCAGCCCGAGGATGGCCACGACCACGGTGCCGCCCGCGAAGACGACGGCGTGCCCCGCGACGGCCGAGGCGTGCCCGGCGGCGTCGGCGGGCGCGTCGCCCGCGGCGAGTTGGGCCCGGAACCGGCTCAGGATGAACAGCGCGTAGTCGATGCCAGCGCCGAGCCCCAGCATCACGGCGATGATCGGCGCCGAGGTCGGGATGTCGATGACGGCGCCGACCAGCAGCACCAGCGCCGTGCCGGCCACGATGCCGATGGCGGCGACGACGAGCGGCAGGCCGGCCGCGACCAGCGAGCCGAAGGCGATGATCAGCACGATCAACGCGGCGCCGACGCCGACGAGTTCGGCCGCGCTGGTGGTGGGCTCGGTGCCCAGGTCGATGACCATGCCACGGAACTCGACGTCGAGACCGGCCGCCCGGGTCCCCTCGGCGGCCTCGTCAAGCCGCTCGTAGTGCGACGTGTCGAGGTCGCCCAGCTCCTGGTCGTAGCTGACGGTGGTGGTGGCGGCCTTGCCGTTCGGGCTCGGCAGCGGCTGGTCCACCTTGCTGACGTCGGGCTGCTTCTCGATGTCGGCCAGCATCTGCCGCACGGCGGCGGAGCGCTTCGGATCGTCCAGCGCGCCCTCGGGTGCCCGCCACACGATCTGTGAGTCCACGGCGCCGAAGGCGGGGAAGTGGTCCCGCGCGGTGTCCGTGGCCTCCTGCGACTCCACGCCCGGCACCCGGAAGTCGTTCACGAACGTGCCGCCCGCCGCCTGCCCGACGGCGAGCAGGGCGACCGCCGCGACCAACCAGGCACCGATCGTGCGCCAGGGGCGGACAGCACACATTCGACCAAGGGAATGTAGTAAGCGCTCCATGTTTTGATAAAAGCTCAGTCAGAGAAAAACTGCAAGGCATGCAAAAATGCATGTGGTGCCGAAAGTTGGGTAGGCTGTGCGCATGATCGAGACGACGGCTGTCCCGCCGGAGCCCATGGGGCTCCGCGAGCGCAAGAAGCTGCGCACGCGGCGCGCGCTGATAGAGGCGGCCGTGCGCCTGGTGGCGGAGCGGGGGTACGAGGAGACGACGGTGGCCCAGATCGCCGCCTCGGCCGACGTCTCGACCCGCACCTTCTTCAGCTACTTCCCCGGCAAGGACGACGTCCTCTTCGCCGACAGCCAGCAGCGCGTCGACGCCCTGGTGCGCGCGGTCGCCGACCGCCGCCCCCAGGAGACCGTCGCCCACCTGCTGCTGCGCGCCCTGGAGGGCTCCGTCGTCTCACCCGACGCCGCGGCCGACCTCACCGGCGAGGTGCCCTCGCTGCGCGTGCGGCTCATCCTCTCGTCCCCCGCGCTCCAGGCCCGCGCGTTGCACTGGCTCTTCGAGGCCCAACGTCAGCTCACCGCGGCCCTGTTGGAGGCGTACGGCGACGAGCTGACCGAGCCGGAGGCGGCGGCAGCGGTCGGCGCCCTCGTCGGCGCCCTGGTGAACACGGCCCTGATCTGCCTGGCCCGCGACGCCTCCGCCGACGAACTCCGCCTCGCCCTCAGCCGCGCCGCCCGAGTGGCCATCGCCGGCCTCGCCAGCGTGGGCCCCAAACCGGGCGCCACGGGCACGGACGCCCCGGACGCGGACGCGCCCGCCCGCGAGAAGTCGGACGAGACCTGACCACCGCGCCGGCCACCTTCCCCCCGGGGTGGCCGGCGCCGGTCGCCCGCCGTGGCGACCGCACCGACAGGGCGGGGCCCCAAGAGCTTCCCCCGTGGCCAGGGGCCCCGCCCGCCCCCACAGCTCACCGCACCGCGCCGCCACGCGACTCTCTGACGGGGCGCGGCGGTTGTACGCAAAGGCCACGGGCCCCGCGCCGAGCGACCAGCCCGACCGGGGCCCGCGCCCTACGAACGCGTCACGAACGACCCACGGTCGATCCGCGAACGATCTACGGACGATCTACGAACCCGCCATCACTTCCGCATCGTCTGCCCCGGGGCGCAGAACTCGGCCTCGAAGACCCGCTCGTACGGGGCGCCGTCGGCCAGCCAGTCGCCGTTGATCTGGAACGTCAGCGAGTGCGCGCCGTCGCGCGTCGTGGCGGAGCTGGTCAACGAGCCCCACACGATGCCGTCGTGGCCCCAGACCGTCTCGCCGCAGGACAGGTCGCGCGCGATGAGCCCGAGCCCGTACCGGAAGTGTTGACCGGTCTCCACGGCCGTGAACATCTCCCGCGTCTGCTGCTTCGGCAGCAGCCGGCCCCGGGTGAGGGCGCGGAAGTAGGTGTTCAGATCCGCGCCGGTGCTGATCATCTCGCCGGTCGCGCCGGACCAGGTAGGGCTGTACTCGGTGGCGTCGTAGACCTCCGGGCCCGGGTTCGGCGCGTAGAGCTTGGAGTAGCCGACGGAGTGCGGCGTGGGCAGCGTGGTCCTCGTACCGGGGAACGAGGTGTGCCGCAGCCCGAGCGGCTTGATGATCCGCCGCTCCGCCTGGTGCGCGTAGCTGTCGCCGGTCACCTTCTCGATGACCATGCCGGCGAGCACGTAGTTGGTGTTGGAGTAGTGCCAGCCACCGCCCGGCTTGAAGTACGGCGGGTACTTCAGGGCCATGGCCACGATCTCCTCGGGCTTCTTCACGTCGAACCGGTGCGTGAAGAAGCCGGGGCCGTTCATGGTCTGCTGCCACTCCGGCGTCTCCACACTGTCGTGGATGCCGCTGGTGTGGTTGAGCATCTGCCGCACGCTGATCCGGCTGGCGTCGTACCCGTCACCCTTCACCACGCCGGGCAGCCACTTCTCCACCGAGTCGTCGAG
This sequence comes from Streptomyces buecherae, assembly GCF_014295035.1. GTDB lineage: Bacteria > Actinomycetota > Actinomycetes > Streptomycetales > Streptomycetaceae > Streptomyces > Streptomyces youssoufiensis. Next base: position 2,561,371 of record NZ_CP060404.1, on the reverse strand, counting down.
GTCGATCTCGCCCTCGGCCTCCAACTGGAGCAGCACGGTGGCCATGAACGTCTTGGTGATGCTGCCGGCCCGGAAGTGGTCGGCCGCGCTCCGCTCGCGCCCCGTCTCGGTGTCGGCGTACCCCGCCGACCCGAACCACTGCTTCCCGTCCGCCGACTTCGTCGTCGCGGCCACGCCGGGCATCCCGGCCTTCACCAGCCCGTCCAACGCGTCCTGCGTGGCCTGGTGCGCGGCGGCTCGCGCCGGCGCCCCCGCTCGTACGTCACCCCCGGCGGCGAACGCCCCGGGAGACCCCGCCGCCGCGATCGCCCCGACCACGGCCGACGCGGTAACCCCGACCAGTGCCCGCCGCACCCGCACGGAAGAACCGAACATGACGCCCCTCCCCTTGCCTTAGGTAAGCCTTCGTTCAGCACCCTAAGCGATCATGGCGAGCCCGCACCGGCCCCCCCGTGGCCACCAGCCGCCCCCACCAACCGCCCCGCCGGGCGAGTGCGCCACGGCGCGACCGGACCCCCGCGCCCACGCGGTCGTTCCTGACCGGGGCACAAGTCGGCGCTGCGAGCGCCCGGTTGACGCGGCGCCGACCAGGCCGCCCCGCGCCCCCACACCGATGCTCGGCCCGCCCGCCCCGCCGCCGGCCGCACTCCCGCGCGCCCCGCCGGATGTCATCCCGGGACCTGCTGCTCCCGCCAACCCCGGGCTATCCTCCCCGTATCCGGCGGGCACGGTGGCGCCGGACGCAGACGGGGGAGGACGGGGGGCTCCATGACCGGCGCGCACCCTGACGTCCTCCGGGACCGTTACGCGCTGCGCGCACCCTGGGGCGAGTCCGCTGGCTCCACCTACTGGTCGGGCTACGACCGTACGGAGCGGCGGGACGTCCTCATCCAACAGCTCCGCCCCCACGCGTCGGACGACCGCCGCCACGGCCGCGACACCGCCAAGTACGGTGCTTGGGCGCCCGGCGCGCTGGCCCGCCAGGTGCGACCCGTCTCCGAGCCGTCCAACGCCCATCTGCTCGCCGTCCACGACGTCATCGAGGAAGCGGACGCGCTCTGGGTGGTGATGGAGCCGGTCGTACCGCGCTCGCTGCACACCCTGTTGCGCGCGCACGGGCGGCTGCCGGCGGCCGCCGCCGCCCACATCGGCCTGGAGGTGGCGAGCGCGCTCGAAGCGCTGCACGCCGCCGGCGCGGCACACGGTCAGATCGGCCCGCGCGGCATCCTCTTCCGCGAGGACGGCACGGCGGCGCTGCCCGGCTACGGGTTCCAGCCAGCCGATCCGGCGTACGGGGCGCCGCCGTTATGCCCCGGCCGTCCCCACTCGCAGTACACGGCACCGGAGTTGACGCCCGGCGGGGAACGCGGCGCCGCCCCCGCCCCGACACCGCAGGGCGACCTGTGGGCGCTGGGCATGACCCTGTACGAGATGGTCGAGGGGCGCCGCCCGCTGCGCGGCCCCCTGCCCGGCCCCCGGCTCAAGGCGCTCCGGGACGCTCGCCCGCCCCGCGTACGCCGCCAGCGGGAGTTCGCGCCGCTGGTCGAGGGCCTGCTCGCACCGCACCCGGGTGCCCGGCCGAAGACGGGCTCCGTCACCGCCGCCCTGCGCGCCGCCGCCGACCGCCAGGAACCGGTCACCGACACCCACTGGGCGCTGGCCACCCCCCAGCGGCGCACGCGCTGGCAGCGCCTGCGCGGCCTGCTCATCCACATCGGCGCCCTCGTCGGCAGCCGCATCGCCGCCGCCTTCACCGCCGGCGCCCTCGCGGCCATGCTGGGCCTGCGGTTGGCCGGCAAGTCCACCTCGCAGGACGTGGCCACCCTGCTCCTGACCGCCGTCGTCCTCGGCCTGACCTCCGGCCTCGTGGTGCTGGGCGGGAAGTGCCTGTGGCACGCGGTGGCGTACGTCAGGAACCGGAGCCGGGACGCGAGAGCCCGCCCCCACGCCCCCCGTACCGAACCTGCGCCACCAGACTCCGCGCCGGAGGGCGTCGGCTACGGGCCCGTCTTGCCGATGTCGTATCCCCCCTCGGCGATGCCGCACCCCGGGTCCGCCACCGCCACCGCCACCGACGACCGGTCGCACGGCGACCCCGCCCGGGGCGGCCCGCGCGGCGTGCCCGAGGCGACATACCGGTTCGCCCAACGGGAAGTCCGCTGGCCGGACACGAGACCGCCACGACACCGCACGGCCCGCCCGACCACCGCCCGACCGGAGGCGCTCCGACCCGAGGCGGCCCGACCAGACGCGAGCCGCCCACCCACCGGCCGCTCGACCCCGCGCCACCCGGACCCGAGCCGCTCCGACACGGGTCGCCCCGACACGGGCCGCCCCGACACGGGCCGCTCCGACACGGGCCGACCCGACCCGGACCGCACCACAGCCGAGCCGCCCCGCCCCGGGCCCAACCCACCGGCACCACCCGCGCCCGGCCGGGAGCCCAACCAACCGCCCCGCCCCGAGCCGCACCCGGAGGCAACCCCGCCCCAGCCCCCCACCCACGGGGCCGAGGCCGAGGCCGCCCAGGAACCGCCGCGAGAGGCCGGGACGCCCAGGCACCCGCACCAGCCGCCGCCCGCCGAGCCACCCGCCCCGGCGGACGAGGCACCACGCTGGGTGGACGCGGACGTGGACGCGGACACGACACGGTCGGGGACGCCCGACACGCCGACATGGACGGACGCGGACACGGACACGGCGCGGTCAGGGGCGCCCGACACGCCGACATGGACGGACGCGGGCGCGGCGCCGGCAGAGGCCACCGACGTGCCGCCGTGGGAGGCCGAGGTCCCGCCGTGGGCAGCGGACGTGCCGCCGTGGACGGACGCCGCGCCGACCTGGCCAAGCGGACCTTCCTGGCCCCCCGAGCCGCCGCCCCGCCTCCCCGGGCCGCCGCCCCGCGCGGCCAGTTGGCCGCCGGGCCTGCCCGGAGGGCCGCCGGGTGCGTCCAGCCCGGTGCCCCGCCTCTCCGACCTGGCCTCCCTGTCCCCGCCGGCACCCCACCGGGCCGGCGCCCCGTCCCCGTTCGCGCCTCCCGTACCACCCGCCGGGCCGCCCTGTACGCCGCGGCTGACGCTGCGCGACGGGCCGGCCCGGGTGGGGGCGCCCGCCGTGCTCGAATTCGCCCTCGACGTGCCCGACGAGCACCCGTGGGCGCGCCAGCCCGAGCACCCGTCGGCCCACCTCGTCCTGGTCGCCGCGACACGCACGGCGGCCCGCATCATGCCGCCCACCCGCAGCTACCACGCGGGGCACGCCAGCGAGGAGGCGGCCACCTTCGTGTTCACGGCCCACGAGCCGGGCGAGCACCAACTCCGGTTCACCGTCTACGACCGAGGCTACGGAGTCGTGCTCCAGGAACTCGACGCCACCATGACGATCGAGGCCCCCGCGCGCCCCGCGCCGGAGGCCGACCCGCCCCCCGGCGCGCCCGCGACCTCGGTCGAGGCAGCCGACACGCACCAGGCGCCGGAGTCCTGAGCCGTTGGACGAGAACATACCCCTGACGCCAAGTCAGAACGCGAGTAGCGGCTACCGCCTCCTGCCGGGCTCACCGGCCCGTGAACCCCGCGACCTCATCGTCTGCCTGCGCCTCCCGGGCGGCGGCGGTCAGCCGATGATCAGCCTGTGGGGCGAGACCGCCGTCCTGCCCCGCTCCCGCACCCGCGAGCACTGGGCCCTCCTTGAGTCGGACGTCCGGGACGTCAAGGACCTCACGGCCCAACTCCTGGCGGACTGGAAGGCGTTCGTGGACTACCAGCCGGCCGACCCGGCCGCCGGCATCCGCCCGTACGCCAGCGTCGCCGACCTCGGCGCCCGCCCGCCCGGCGAGGTGCGCTCACGCGTCGCCGAGCTGGCCCGGGGCGGCAGCCACCTCCTGGAGGAACTCCTCGACGGCAACGACCCCAACCTCGTGCGGCTGCGCACCTTCCTCATGGCCGCCCTGCACCGCCGTGACCTGCGTATCCGCTTCGACTCCGACCTCGACCTGCCCTGGCCGCTGCTGGCCCTGGACGCGCACACCCCGCCGATAGCCACCCCGCCGCCCCACATCGTCGCGTACGACACGCACGCCCCATACGCCCCGCCCGCCACCGCCACGGCCCCCACCGTCTCCCACGGCCTCGCCGGCCACCCCGAAACCGGGACCCTCGAAGCCACCGAAACCCCCGAAGCCCACCATGCCCCCGACGCCCACCATGCCCACCATGCCCACCATGCCCCCGACGCCCCCGACGCCCCCGACGCCCCCGACGCCCCCGACGCCCCCGACCTCCCCGCCCTCTTCGATCTCTTCCTCGGACACCGGCACCTCATCGAGGCCGCGTCCGGCGCGTACGAGACCGACTTCTACTACGTCGCCAACCGGGCCCGCCCGGTCAGCAGCGCCAATGTCGACCACCGGCTGCGCAAGACGCCACGCGTCGCCGAGGTGCACAAGCTGCTGGACGACCAGACGGAGCTGACCGAGCGGACGCACAGCGACGCCCTCCTCGCGGACCTGGCCATGGCCCACTTCGACGAGGACCTCATGTACTTCTTCTGCCACGGCGCCGTCATCAGCGACGGCGACGCCACCTGGCAGGCGTTCCAGCTCACCGACGCCCGTTCCGTGCACGCCGGCCGGATAGACAGCACCCGCAAGCGGCACACCGAGGCCAACCGCCGCCGGGGCGCGTTCGTGCCCTTCCACCCGATGGTCGTGCTGAACGTCTGCTACGCCGGCTCCCCGGTGACCGGCCGCTTCGCCAGCCTGGCCGGCAGCCTCATCCGACACGGCGCCCAGGGCGTACTGGCCCCGCACATCGCCGTACCCCAGGTCTTCGGCGTGGAGTTCGCGCTGCGCTTCCTGACCCGCTACCTGGTCGACCGGGCGGCGGCGGGCACCGCCGTACGCGACACCGTCCGCTGGTTCGCCGCCGAGTACCACAACCCGCTCGGCCTCATCTACGGACTCCAGTGCGGCCTGGACAGCAGGCTCGCCCCACCCGCCCCGGACGAAGGAGCGACCGCCCCGTGACCGCGCCGCACAGCCGCCCCCTCCACCCCCGCACCCCGGGCCGGCGCCGCCGGTCCGGGGCCGCCCACGCGCCGGCCCCCGACGCCTTCGCCACCGTCGACCTCGACCACAGGGGCTGGCTGCTGGCCCCCGACACCGGCGACCCGGTACCCGCCGACCGGCTCGCCGACCACCTGGCGAGCTGGCTGCGGCCCCCCGACCGGGCCACCGACATCCTGGTCTACGCCCACGGCTGGCAGACCGGCCCCGACGCGGCCCTGCGCAACGCCGAGCGCCTGCTGGCCCTCGTCCACGAACAGCACGCCCGCCGCCCGCACCTCTACCCCCGGCTGCCCGCCGCCGACTTCGCCCCCTGGACCGTGGTCGTCCGCTGGCCCTCCTCGTCGCGGCTCTCGCTGCGCGGCTACTACGCCGTACGCGACCTGGCGCACGCCATGAGCGCCCCCGGCCGTGGCTACGCCCCCCACGTCCTCGGCCACCTGCTCGGTTACCTCGACGCCGAACGCGGCGACCCCAAAGCAAACACCCTGCTTACCTCGACCGGCCGCTACCTCCACCTGGTCGGCCACTCCTTCGGCGGCCGGTTCCTGTGCGAGGCCGTGCAGTGGGCCGCCGACGCCGGCGACACCCTCGCCTGGAGCGTCGCCACCGACCCTGGCCGGCCCTTCACCGTCGACTCGCTCACCGCGTTTCAGATGGCGGCCCCCAGCAACGCCTTCGACGGCACGTTCCGCACCCTGCGCCCGAGCACGCGCGGCCACCGCGCCCCGGTCGGCGGCCCGATGGTCTTCACCCACTCCCGCCACGACCGCGCCACCGGCTACTGCCACCTGCGCGCCGAGCACCTGCCCGGCATCGGCCACGGCGGCATGCGCCTGTCACCACCCCGTGGGGACCTGGCCCCCAACGACGTCGCCCACACCCCCCTCCACCCGGCCGACGCCCCCTACCCCCACTCCTGCCTCGACCACGCCTTCGTCAACGTCAACGCGAGCTGGCGCTACCGCAACAGCCACCTCAACCCCCTCCGCGCCCACTCCGACTACTTCCACCCGGAATCCGCCCACCTCCTCCTGACCCTGGCCAACGGCTCCCGACCGGAGCCGCTCGGGTAGGGCGAGGGTTGACGCGGGTCAGGCGGAGGCGGCCTGGAGGAGGGCTTCGGCCGCGGCGGTGCGGGCGTAGAGGACGGAGCGGCCGGCGCGGTGAGCACTGACCAGGCCCGCGTCGCGGAGCGCGGTGAGGCACTGGGACACCCCGGCGGGGGAGAGTCCGGTGCGGTGGGCGAGCTGGGTGGTGGAGTCCGGGATCTCCAACTCGGCCAGGACCAGGGTCCGTGAGCGGCCCAGTACGGCGGCGAGGGCGTCGGTCCGGGTGACGGAGCGTGGCTCCCACAGCGTGCCGACACCGCGTGCGGGATAGGCGAGTTGAGGCGGGTCCGGCAGCGTCGTACGGGTGCGCAGTCCCGGCCCGGTGAAGACCGAGGGGATCAGCAGCAGCCCCGTTCCCGCTGTCGTGCGGGTCAGTGGCTGCTTTCGGCGGGTCATCCGCAGCGCGGTGCCGTCCCAGCTCAGCGACGTGTGCAAGTCGTTGAGGAGGTGGCCGGTGCCGTGCTCGGCGGCCAGACGGGCCCGGTAGCGGATATCCGCGTCCAGGACTGCCCGGATGCGTGCCCAGTAGGGGGCGAGTACCAGCTCCCAGTACGTTTCGAGTTCTTCCGTGAGTTTGGCCAGGAGGCCCGGTGGGTCGTCGCGCAGGGCTCTCAACCGGGGGCCGAGGTTCCCCTGATGGCGGGCGAGGTGGTCGAGGTCCTGGCGTACCCGGTCGGCGGCCGAGGCCCGGATCGCGTCACGCTCCGCCGCCGGGGTGGGGGCCGGTCCGGTGGGGGCGGGGTTGAGGAAGTCGGGAACGTAGCCGCCGGTGGGCGGGACCAGCTCGCGGAGCCAACCCCGGTCCAGCCCGGCGGCCACCATACGCGGGCGTACCTGGTCGGCCCAGGGCCGGTGTATCGGGTGCGCGGCGGCGGACGTCAGCAGTCGGAAGCTGGGGGCGACCTCCCACATCGGTGAGACGGCGAACCGTACCCGCGCCAGATCGCTCGTCGAGAACGCCAGCTCCGCCACGACGACCCCCCCCTCAACGGATTCAGGCATACGTGAATCAATGGCGGGCCACCCTACCGCGCGGAGATCATCCCGCCATGACCTCACACACGAACACCGCGGCCGCATCGGGCACCTGGAAACTCGGCGACCTGACGGTCAACCGGATCGGCTTCGGCGCGATGCGCCTGCCGCAGCACGGCGAGGCGTTCGCGGCCGACGCCGTCCCACGCGACCGCGACCAGGCGATCAGGGTGCTGCGCCGGGCGGTCGAACTCGGCGTGAACCACATCGACACCGCCGCGTTCTACTTCTCGTCGCTGCGCTGCGCCAACGAGCTGATCAACCGGGCGCTGGCCCCCTACCCGGACGACCTCGTCATCGCCACCAAGGTCGGGCCCGGCCGCGACCCCTCGGGCCAGTGGCTGCCGCCCGCCACCCCCGAGCAGTTGCGCGGCCAGGTCGAGGAGAACCTACGCCAGCTCGGCCGCGACCACCTCGACGTGGTGAACCTGCGCATCGTCGGCACCGGCTCCGTCGCCGAACGCTTCGGCGCACTCGCCGAACTGCGCGAGGCCGGACTCATCCGGCACCTGGGCCTGTCCAACATCCGCCCCCACCACCTCGCCGAGGCTCAGAGCATCGCACCGGTGGTCTGCGTCCAGAACATGTACGGCATCGGGGCCACGCCCGAGCAACAGGAGTTCCTGCGCGTCTGCGGTGAACAACGCATCGCGTTCGTGCCGTTCTACTCGATCGCCGGCACCGGACGCGACGGGGGCGCGACCGCCGATCACAGCCCGGAGGTGCACGCCATCGCCCGCGCTCGCGGCGTGAGCACAGCCCAGATCCGACTGGCGTGGACCCTGCACCAGGGCCCCCACGTCCTGGCCATCCCGGGCACCGGCGACCCCGACCACCTCACCCAGAACGTGGCCACCGGCTCCCTGCGCCTGTCAGAGGACGAACTCGCCACCCTGGACTCCGTCCACCACGACGCAGCCTGATCAATCCCCGCAGGACGCACGGGGCCGACCGACCGCTTAGGCGTCGAAGTCGCCGTTCTTCACGCCCGTGACGAACGCGGTCCAGGCGGCGGTGTCGAACGCGAGGGTCGGGCCGTGGGGGTCTTTGCTGTCGCGGACGGGGATGGTGCCGGTTGCGGCGGCGGTGTTTGGGGCCCACTCGACGCATTCGCCGCCGTTGGTCGAGCTGTACGAGGACTTGATCCACTTGTCGGTCATTGCTCACACCCTTCGGGCTTGGTTGCCTCAACCATGCTGCAGAACACGTCAGTTGGACCAGAGTGCCGACTTGGCCAGTACGCCCGATGTCCTCCACGGCATCCATCTCTGGCATGGCAAAGCCCCCGACCATCGCGCTACGGCCGAGGGCTCCTTCGTACGTGGGGGTCAGGCGTCGAAAGCGCCGGTCTTCACGCTCGCCACGAACGCGGTCCAGGCGGCGGCGTCGAACGCGAGGGCCGGACCGTGCGGGTCCTTGCTGTCACGGACCGGGACGGTGCTCGGCATGCCGAACCCGACCTCCACGCAGTCACCGCCGTTGGGGCTGCTGTGACTGGATTTGCGCCAGCGGACGGGCCATGTGCTTGTGCTGCTCATCGCTTCGTCAGTCCTTCCAGATATGCGCCGATGCGGTCGGCCGACTCCTCCGGCGACAGGGCGTAGCTCCTCAGCAGATCATAGGCGCGGGCGCCCTCGTTCACCTCGGCTGGGTCGAGCGCGGTTCGTCCCCGAGAGAAGCCGTCCACGTGCAGTACGTCGTGCGGTGGCTTCTTCCCGTCTTGCTGATCGAAGCCGCTCAGTAGCGTGAACGGGCCTGCCAACCCCGGATGAGCGGTCACCTCTTCCGGGACCACCTGGATTACACACCGCGGATGCTGTCCGGCATGAAGCAGGCGCTCAAGCTGGCTGCGCATCATGGCCGGTCCGCCGATCCTGCGACGAAGTACTTGTTCGTCCAGGATGAACCATGTGTGCGGTGGCTCGTCACGGTCGAACAGCGCTTGGCGCGTCAGTCGGGCAGCTACGAGGTCTTCCAGGTTATCCGGTCGCCACGATGCGAGCGTGACCCTTGCGTACTCCTCCGTCTGCAGCAGCCCTGGAACGATTTGGCTCTGGAAGGAGCGAATGGACTTCGCCTCTCGCTCCAGTTCGACAATCGGCAGGAACCAGGACGGATACGCGTACGCGAGGACCAGCGGCGACAACTCCTCGAAGAAGTCGATGTCGAACGTCGCGTCGAGATCGCGAGCCAGGTCAGGGGCCAGCACCCGCTTCGCGTTCTCCACGTAGCTGATCATGGCGCCGGTGGTGTGTGCCTTCGTGGCCAACTCGGTCTGTGACCAGCCTCGTTCGGTGCGGAGCTTGCGAAGCTGTCTACCGAGGAACCCCGCCAGCGATGCCGGCGCCCCGCTGTCCGTCTCCATGACCAACGTTGCCACTCCCTCTTCCCTCTGCCCGCTTTAACACTTGCGGCTTTAAGGCGCGACTGCTAGCGGGTCGGCTCCACCAGGCCGATGCTGTGAGTGTCCGGTCACAATCCGCGACCGGGCTGCACCCCTTGCCTAAGGGATCGACCGATGAAGGGTCAAGTCTTGGCCAAGGGACGGCAGTTGCCAGCCACCCTCGTGGGGAGACCAGGCCATGGAGCACCTGATGACGCTGCGCGTGTACCGGCGACGACCCGGCGAGACCGGTCCGCCCGACCCCGCCTCCGCCGCCGTCAGCGTGACCGCCGTCGACAGCGAGCGGGTGTGGCGGGACGACTACCTCTGGGCCGCCACCGCGGCCTGGCCGCCGTGCCGCTGCCCGATCCACCGCCGCCTCCGCGAGGCCACGCCAGCGCCCGCGTCCGCGCCGGCCACCACCGGAGGCGCCGCGTGACGACGGAAGGCACCCACCGCGTCCTGGTCCGAGGCGTCGCCCTGCGGTTCTTCCTGTACGCGGAGGAGACATGGGCGCCGGTCACCGACACCGAGTTCCACGCCGCGTACGAAGAGTCGATGTTCGACCCCCACGCGCTCCGTCACGGCGTACTGTGCCCCAACAGGCGGCGCGTGGAGCACAACACCGTCGAGGGCTGGTTCTGGTCGGATGGGAGTGCGTCGGCCGGGCTGATCACCTTCGATGACCGCAGCGCCGACGAGTGTGTCGGACTGGCGCAGATCGAAGGGGTCCGGGTCGCGTGACTGAACGTCAGGTATGGGTGTTCTTGCTGGTCCACTGCCCCGCGGACACCCGTAACCCGCTCGATTCCGCGCGCCTTTGGCCGCGCGTACTCCAGGTGGTCAAGGACGGCGTGCCGTCCCCACCGGGGGTGGTACTGCGTCCCGGCGAGTCCATCCAGCGCGCCGCCGAACGCACCGGCGCCGCCCTCGGCATCGCGCTTCCCCCGCCGCCGCTACGCCTCCTCGCCGTGGACCAGCAACCCGCCACCGACGCCGGCCAGCCCGAAGAGTTGGCGATCTTCGTGGACGGCGGGTGCGCGAAGGAGGACACGTTCACCGCCCCGGCCTGCGACCGGCACGGCGTCGTCTGGACGCCCGTCGAAGACCTGGGCCGGGTGGCCCTGGTGCACGCGCTCCGTACGCAGTTGCTCGCCGTGGAGCCCGCCATGCTGGTGGAGGGCATGCCCATCGCGTGTGAGGACCTGGATGGCTAGCGACGCTCGACCACCCGGCGCGGGCCGGTTTCCCGCAACCCCTCCCGGCCCGCGCGGCCCGCCCTCACTTCGCCTTCTTCCGGTCGAACCAGATCGTGGCGGCCGTCGGCGCGAGGCCCACCCAGAACAACATCTGCGGCACCGTGCGCTCCGTCCACGGCACCTCCGCGATCAGCAGCCCGCACAGCAGCGCGAGCGCCGCCTGCGCGAGGACGATCCGGGACCAGGTGCCGCGCCGCAACACGGAGCGCACGTTGAGCTGCACGCCGGCGCGCAACCGCCGGTAGCGCCGGAAGGCCCCGAACGCCCAGATGGCCGCCATCACCACCAGCACCCACAACCGGGTACCGATCGGCACCGGCAACTCAGGCGCCTCACCCTCCTCCGGGAACAGGTTGACCATCGCGCCCGCGCACACCAGGCCAATCAGCGCGAGCCACCGGGTGCCGCGCAGCAGCCGGTACGTTGCCTGGTCGAGCCCGCGGGTCAGTGAGTACGAGGTGGGCGCGGTCGCCAGCGCGCCGGCGTACATCTCGGCGGCGTCGGCCGCCCGCACGCCGGGGGCCTTCGCCGCCCTCACCGTCTGGTACTCCAGAGCGAACGCGTTCGTCGGGTCGATCTGCAGGATCTGTCGCTCGATCTGGTCCATCCAGGCCGTGTTCTGCGCGACGCCGGCGAGCTTCCACAGCGTCATGTACGCGCCGACCTCCTCGGGCCCCCGCCGCACCGCCTCCCTGGCCAGGTCAACGGCCTCCTGCCAGGTCTCCTGGCGCGGCGGGAGGAACAGCAGCTCGGCCAGCAGCGAGTAGGCGGCGAAGTGCTCGGAGTTGAGACCGATCGCCGCCCGCGCCGCCTGCTGCGCCTCCTCCCACCGGTGCAGGCTGCGCAGCACGTACGCCCGCAGCAGCATCGCGTTGTAGTCCTCGGGGGCGATGGCCAGCGCCTCGTCCGTCGCCCGCAGCGCCTCCGCGTGGTCCTTCGTGAGCTGGTGGCACCGGCCGAGCCGGGTCCAGGCCCGTACGTCGGTGGGGTCCTCGGCGAGCCGCCGCGCCAGCAACGCCTTGGCGTCGTCGTACCGATCGAGTTCGATGAGGGCGCCGGCCTGTGCCGTCAACGGATGCTCGGTCGTCACAGCTTGCGCTTCCGCTTCAGGTAGGCGACCAGGTCGTCGTACGTCCCGCCCTCGTTGGCGTACATCGCCACGTTGCGCGCCGTCGCGAACCACGGCTCCGTCGAGGGCGCCACGGCCTTGGCCGCGCGCAGCAGGTCCGCCATGTTGATCAGGCGCACGGTGCCGGTACGGGCCGAGTCGAGCAGCGCGTGCTCGGCCGCCGCCTCGCACACGTGGGCCAGGTCGGCGCCGGACAAGCCGTCCGTGATCTTGACGAGCTTGCCCAGGTCGACGGACTCGATGGGCCGGTCCTTGAGGTGGTAGCGCAGGATGGCCTCGCGCGCCGGCGCGTCGGGCGGCAACACGAGGAGCGTACGGTCCAGGCGCCCGGGCCGGCGCAGCGCGATGTCCACGTCCCAGGGCACGTTGGTCGCGGCGAGCACGAACACACCCTCGTTCGCGGTGGCGTCCACCCCGTCCAACTCGGTCAGCAACTGGTTGACCGTGTTCCGCATCCCGGAGTGCTGCGTACGGCTGCGCTTGCCGCCGAGCGCGTCCAACTCGTCCAGGAACACCACACACGGCGCCTGTCGGCGGGCCGTCTGGAAGATCTCGTGCATGTTGCGCTCGGAGTTGCCGATCCACATGTCCAGCACGTCGTTGACCGAGACCGACAGGAAGTTGGCCCCCAGTTCCCCGGCGACGGCCCGCGCGATGAACGTCTTGCCACACCCGGGCGGCCCGTACAACAACAGCCCGCCGCGCAGGCTCTTCCCGTACAGCTTTCGAAGCTCCGGGTTGCGCAACGGCGCCAGGAACGCGGCCTCAAGCCGCTCCTTCACGTCCCGCATCCCACCGACGTCGGCCAGCCGCACCGTCCCGGGCGCGGCCACCTCCCACGCGTCGGCGTCGCCCGGGTCCCCGCTGCCGTCCACGGTCAGCGGCGCCTCCACGAAGCGCGGCGGCACGACGTCGCCGACCTCGTTCTCGGCCGCCTGCCAGTCGAACCCGCCACGCGGGGCGCCCGGGCCGGCGGTATCGGTGCTCGCGGCCTGGCCCGTGTTCGTGGCCTGGCCCGTGTCCGGGGCCGCGACCTGCGACGGAGCGGGTGACGGAGCGGGCGCCTGGGCGGCGGGCGGCGGGGCGATGGCGCGGGCCATGAGTTCGCGCGCCTGCGCGTGATCCGGCGCGTGCTGCAAGGCCACGGCCACCTCGGCCACGGCACCGGCCGCCTGCCCGGCGTCGAGCAACAACTCGGCGAGGTGCAACCGCAGCGCGACATCACCGGGCGTGGCCTGTACGGCCGCGCGCATGCTCTGTATCAGGGGAGTGTCCTCGGACATGAGCCCTACTCTACGTAGGCACCCGCAGCGGTCCGCAGTCGCCCGCCCCACCGCTCCGCACCCCACTTCCTCCCCACCCCGGGCCCCCGCCGCCCCCGTCGCAGGGGCTACCCGGGCAGCATGGCGCGCCGCCCCGGCGCGGCCGAGGACTGCATGGTCATACCGCCGTCCACAACGAGCAGTTGACCGGTCAGATAGCGGGACTCGTCAGAGGCGAGGAACACCATCGTGTGCCCGATGTCCTCCGGAGCACCCAGGTACGGCAGCGCGTTGCCCCGCTTCAACGCCTCGATGACGTCCTCCGGCAGATTCTTCTCCAGAGCGGGGGTCATGACGGCGCCCGGAGCGATCGCGTTGCAGCGCACGTTCTGCGGCCCGTACTGGACAGCGACCGACTTCGTGATGCTGACCACCGCCGCCTTGACCGCGCCGTACGAGGTCTGCAACACGTCGCCCACCAGCGCCGCCACAGAGGCCGTGTTGATGATGGACCCGCCCCCGGCGCGGATCATATGCGGCACGGCGTACCGCGCCCCCCACAGCGTGCTGCGCACATTACGGTCAACGGCCCGACCGAACTCGTCCATGTCCATACGCAACAGGTCCAGATCCTTCCGCGGATCGGTCCCACCGACGTGGTTGCAGAGCACGTGCAACGCCCCGAACTCGCCGACGGCCGCGTCCACCATGCCGGCGACCGAGCCCTCATCGGTCACGTCCACGGTGACCGGCAACGCCCGCCCACCCGCCGCCGCCACGAGTCCCGCCGTCCCCCGCGCGCCGCCCGCGTCGTAGTCGGCCACCACGACCCTAGCCCCCTGCCGACTCATCAACACGGCGGCGGCCCGCCCGATCCCGCTCCCCGCCCCGGTAATGACGGCAACCTTGCCGGCCAGCCGGCCTCCGCTGTTGGGCTCCTCGGTTTCCCTGAGATGTTCCATGACGCGTGGCGATCCTTCCGTCGTACGAGGCGGGTCAGCGGGTCTCGGTAGGGGTGGTGGTGCTCAGGGTGCTCGGGAGGTCCGCCGCCGGAGCCGAGGCCGGGGCCGGGCCCGGACCAGAGGCCTGCGGGGCGGCGGCAGGGCGAACGGCGCGCGGAATGGCCAGCGTGAGCAACAACCCCACAGCCGCGGCGACCATGGCGACCACGTACGTCACCCGGAACCCGTCCTCCGTCGGCACCTCGACCGGCCCGAGGCGCAGCGTCATGTTCGCCAGGATCGCGGCCATCACCGCACTGGAGGTGGAGGTTCCGATCGAGCGCATGAGCGCGTTGACCCCGTTGGCCGACGCCGTCTCGGTCACCGGCACGGCGTCCATGATCAGCGCCGGCATGGCGGCGTACGCGATGCCGACACCGCCGCTGACGATCACCGCCGTCACGACGATCTGCCACACCGCGGCCATCAGGAAGAGCCCCACCGCGTACCCGAGACCGATGACACCCACGCCGATCAGCAGCGACGTACGCGCCCCGTGCCGGGCGGTAATGCGCGTGGAGACCGGCGAAAGCGCCATCATCACCAGCCCACCGGGCGCCAACGCGAGCCCCGCCATGAGCGTGGACTGCCCGAGCCCGTACCCCGTCGCCTCCGGCGACTGGAGCAACTGCGGCAGCGTCAGCGACATCGCGTACATGGCAAAGCCAACCAGTATGGAGGCCAGGTTGGTGAACAACACGGGCCGCCGCACGGTCACCCGCAGATCCACCAACGGCTGCGCCACCCGCACCTCGTACGCCGCCCACAACACCAACACCACGACGCCGCCACCGAACAGCCCAAGGGTGCTACCGCTCGTCCATCCCCAGTCACCCCCCTTGGTCACCGGCAACAACAAACACACCAGACCCACCGCGAGTCCGGCCGCCCCCACGGTGTCGAACCGCTCGGCCGCCCGACTCGGCGGCGCCGGCAACAGGGCAACCACCAACGCGAGACACGCCACCCCGAGCCCTGCGGCCAGCCAGAACAGGACATGCCAGTCAGCGTTCTCAACGATGGCAGCCGACAGCGGCAACCCAACCGCCCCGCCAACCCCCAAACTCGCACTGACCAACGCCACGGCGCCGCCCACCCGCTCCGCGGGCAACACATCCCGCAACATGCTGATGCCCACCGGAATCACCCCGGTGGCCAGCCCCTGCAACACCCGCCCCACGATCACCGGTATCAGCGCATCGGACACGGCACACAACACGGAGCCCGCGACCAGCGAGACGAGACTGCCGACAAGCACCTTGCGCTTGCCGTACATGTCACCAAGCCGCCCCGCGATCGGCGTCACCACGGCCGCCGCGAGCAGCGTGGCGGTGATCACCCACGACGCGTCGGACGGCTCGGCGTCAAGGAGGCGCGGGAGCTGCGGAATGATCGGCACGACCAGCGTCTGCATGAGCGACACGACCACGCCACTCAACGCAATCACACCCGTCACGACGCCCGGCCCCACCGTACGGGGAGAGGTGGCTGACAACGTGGGAACTCCTTGCCCGGAGGGGCGCCGGCGAGGGCGCGCTGATGGGTGGGGGGAGGGGTTTGGGTGCGGGTTCGGGTACGGGGCCGGGCCCGGCAATCGAGTCCGAGCCACGCCGCCGCACACACACGGCAGGTCCGCCCGGGCACCCCGCACGCAACTCTCAATATGCACAGTACACACGATATGCATAATGCACAACGATGGTCAGCGGTGCCCCGAAACCGTGAGCCCATCAGCGATGATGAAACGAGCGAACCGAACCGGGACGAAACCGAGGGCAATCGAGGCATGAGCGACCAAGAGCAGCGGCTGAGCGACCTGGAACGAGAGATGACCCTGCTCTCCCGCCACTTCGTCGCCTCACGCGGCCCCCGCATCGGCCAGAGCCTGGACCGCTCCGCCTACGTCCTCCTGACCCGCCTCGAAGCCGGCGACCCGCTCACCCTCAAGGAGTTGGCGCACACCTTCCACGTCGACGTCTCCACCATCAACCGCCAGGTCAGCGCCATGCTCAAAAACGGCCTGGTCGAACGCATCCCCGACCCCGCCGGCGGCATGGCCCGCAAATTCCGCCCCACCCCCCTCGGCCTCGAACGCCTAGCCGCCGACCGCACCATCAGCCGCGCCGGCACCACCCGCCTCATCGAGGTCACGGGCTGGTCGGAGCAGAAAACCGAGCAGTTCGTCAGCCTGCTGATCGAGTTCAACCAGAGCATCGAACGGATGGAGGGTCTGACGTGGTCGCGTGGGGGCGCGGGGGAGGAGGGGAAGGGTGCGGGGTGAGGGGTTGCTCTCGGGTGGGGTGATGGCCAGCCGTGCCAGGAGGAACGGGCGACGTAGTGGGGCGCCTGCGCCCGCCGTAAGGTGAGTGTCGTCTAGCGGTTCGACGGGCTTCCCAAGGCGGACACGCCCCTTCCGCGCGAGGTGTCGCGTGTGGGGGCGTTGTGTATCTGGCGTGTCTGTCAGCCGCCGAAACGTACGAATTGCACGCTCGGGGAACTCTGAGGTCCGTGCTGTCCGAGGCCGAGAAGTCGCTTGGGCGTAGGTCGACGAGTGACGGAGAAAAAGACGCCTGGGCCCGCAGTCTGCCCGTCATCGCCGGAGACCTCGTGGAAATGGGACTTGACGCGGTAGACCTCATGGTCGAATGCGAGCTGCCCGGAGTCCAAGGGGAAGCGGACGTCATCCTGGCTGGGCGACACCCGGAGACCGGTGACCACTCCTATGTGGTCACCGAACTGAAGCAATGGCAGAGAGTGGCGACCGACCCAGACGACGACGAACGCTTCATCGTCGCCAACATGATCGGAAAACCGAAGCCCCACCCTGCCGAACAAACAGCCAGGACATGTCGGGCACTCCTGGCCTCCCATGACCTCTTCTCCGAGCCCCGCGACCGGCTGGTAGGCATGGCTTATCTACACAACGCCGCCGATCACCAGGTTGCGGACTTGCTGGCAGCTCCGCGCAACAGGTTGGCCTACGTGTTTACCCGAGACTCCCGCGGGGCGCTGAAGAGGTTCCTGCGCCGCAGGCTGGCGCCAGTGTCCGGCCGGGAATCCGTCGAGTTGCTGGCCGACAGCACACTGTTCGGCGCATACAGGCCGGATCAGGTAGGCCACCAGGGTCGGGTTCACCCGGAATTTCGTATCAGGAACGACTGGGACGGAGCGACGCACTGGGTGACCACCGTGCTACGCGCGACGTTCACGGCAGATCAGAAGTCGATAGTGCTGGTGACGGGCTTGTCGCGACTCGAGGCGTCACAACTGGCCATCACAACGGCTGAGTTCCTCCGCCGTGCCGGATACCGGGCCCGGCTCCTCACGCCGGAGGACGCATATGAGCCGCCGCGGTGCGACATGTTGTTGTGCGGGGAATCCACGCTTGAGCAGGCGTTGATCCGTGCGGAAAAACCTGCCGGGCGCGAGGTGTTGGGTCCGTACGTGCGGCGCCTGTTCGCCGCCGCTCAGGTGCCCGTGTTCATGCTGTCGACTGACCTGCCCGGGGTGAGCCGGGGACCGAAGGCGTTCGCCGCCGTACTACGGGAAGCGGCAGCCGATGCGGGGCTGAAGGCGCGGACGCTGTCGTTGGACAGCGACTTCCACTGAGTTGCCCCTCGGCTGGCGGTGAGAGGTGCTTACTCGGGCAAACGCCCGTTCGGTAAAGTTCCGGGCGTTACGTGCCGCATCCGACGGGCTTCCTACGAGGACACGCCCCCCGCGCGACGACTCTGTCTTCCTGGGGGACCTGTGGCCTTCAAGCAAACCTCCGCGCGAAAGCTGCTCGCCGAATCCGCTTTCGGGCAGCGCCCTTATGTCAACGAACTGAGGGAAAGGTACCGGATGACGTACCAGCGGCCTCCCTCCACCGCAGAGGTCAATTCCTGGGGACATAGCCTGGACGCGCTGGCCCGCCTGCTCGCCACGGCCGGCCTCGAGGACGTAGAGATGCTGGTCGAATTCGCGCTGCCGATGTGCAGCCTGCGCGCCGACGTGGTGCTCGCGGGGCGAGACCCGAAAACAGGTGATCCGGCCTATGTAGTGGTTGAGCTCAAACAGTGGAGTAGGGCACGGCTGATCCCGGGCTCCGACGAACTCTGCGAGGTCATCGGCTTGCCCCGGCGAGCCACGCTGCACCCGATCGCCCAGGTGACCCGGTACTGCGAGTACCTCAGAAACTACGCTCTGGTCCTCGAAGGGCACGGCGAACGCGTCACCGGAGTGGCCTACCTGCACAACGCCGAGAGCGAGGGGATCGCGGAACTCCTCACCACACCGGGTGCCGACAACAGGCTGTTCACCCGAACCACCGAGGACGACTTCGTCCGGTTTCTGCGGGAAACCCTCTGCTTCGACGACAGCAACCAGGTCGGCGACGAACTGCTCGCAAGTCGCTTCGCTCCGAGCGAGGCGTTAATGAAGGTCGCTGCCGACGAAGTGCTCCACCGTAGCCATTTCACGCTCATCGGTGAGCAGCACACGGCCTTCTCTCTCGTGATGCGCACTCTCAGAATGGCTCATGAGCGACCCTCCGGCACCAAGGAGTTGGTGGTCGTCGCCGGCGGCCCGGGATCAGGTAAGAGCGTGATCGCCCTTTCTCTGATGGGAAGCCTGTTGCGTGACGGCTATCCGGTGGCGCACGCCACGGGCTCCAGGAGTTTCACCCGGACCCTGAAACAACGGATCTCGAACAACGACAGGGACAGCGGCAGCCTGTTCACGTACTTCAACAGCTTCACCGGCGACAGGTCCAGCGGACTCGCCGTCCTCATACTCGATGAGGCGCACCGGCTGCGGGAGACCTCCAACGGAGCACCGCTCGGCAGCAAGTGGGGGGTCAGGCGGCAGATCGACGAACTGATAGACGCCGCTCTGGTCCCGGTCTTCCTGCTCGACCAGCACCAGGTGGTGCGACCCGGCGAGACGGGCTCCCTCCAGATGATCGAGGAAGTGGCGGCCAAGCGCGGACTCACGGTGCGGCACGTCGACCTCGACGGCCAGTTCCGCGCCGGCGGCAGCCGTGCCTACGAAACATGGGTGCTCCGCCTGTTGAACATAGAGCCCGGCGGCCCCCTCGAGTGGAAGGGGGACGAGGGTCGCTACGCCGTACACGTCGCAGAAAGCCCCGAGGAACTCGAGGACTTCCTGCGCCAAAAGCGCTCCAGCGGCGAGGACGGACGTATCACGGCGGGATTCTGCTGGCCGTGGAGCGACCCGAACAAGGACGGTTCGCTGGTGAACGACGTGAAGATCGGCTCCTGGGAGCGCCCCTGGAACATCAAGGGCTCGAGCGGAGTGGGCGGTCTGCCCTCATCGGACCTGTGGGCGACAGATCCAGCGGGCTTCGGACAGGTCGGCTGCATTTACACCGCCCAGGGCTTCGAATACGACTGGAGCGGCGTCATCATCGGCGACGACCTGGTGTGGCGCGAGCAGGGTTGGCAGTCGGTTCCGTCAGCCAGCGAGGACGCGGTTCTCGACAACGCACCCCCGCACGAATTCCACCGACTGATCCGCAACACCTACAAAGTGCTCCTCACTCGGGGAATGAAGGGCACCGTGCTGTATTCGACCGACCCGGCCACACGGGAGTTCCTTCGCGCCCTCATCCCCTGAGCGCTCGGGACATGGCGCGCCGTCCCCGCCCCGCCGGGCGCGGGTTCGCGGCCCGGTGCTCCCACCGGGCCGCTCTCCGCGACCATCCAGCGTCTCTCACCGGGGAGCGAGCGCAGCTACGCCGTCACCGGTGACGCCGATCGAGTGACCAGTTCCCGGAGCTTTTCCTGCGTCTCCGCGTCGGTCGAGTACAGAATGGTCCCGACCATGCCGCGCGTCAGCAGCACCTTGTACGTGTTGCGAACAAGCCTTTTCACATCGTCTTCCGAAACGGCCCGCTTGAACACCGGGTCCTTGGAGGCGGAGAGGTTCACCTCCCACTGGTCAGTTCGCCACACCAGGTCGGGCCCGAAGATCACCCCGCTCCAGTCGTACTCAAAACCCTGAGCGGTGTAGACGCACCCCACCTGACCGAACCCGGCCGGGTCCGTGGCCCACAGCGCGGACGGAGGAGCGCCCATCACCGAGCGGTCACCCTTGAGGTTCCAGGGGCGCTGCCAGTCACCGATCACCACGTCAGCGGGCAGTTCCTGGCCGGGCTTGGCGTCCGACCACTTCCAGCAGTAGCCGGCCGACATGCGCGCTCCGTACCCTTGCGCCCGCTTCGCCTGCAGGAACTCCTCCATGGCCGCTGGCGAGTCGGCGACCTCCAGCTCCATGCGTCCGTCCGGCTCCCACTCCTCGGGGCCGTCCCCCTCGATCCCGAGGAGTCGCACCACCCATCGCAGGTAGGCGTCACTGCCACCGCACCGGTACTGGCTGTCCAACGATACGACTCGGCACGTCAAGCCCATGGCGGCCGCGGCAGCCTCGATCTCCGCCACGGTCCCCATTTCCCCAGGTCGTACGACCTGGTGTTGGTCGAGCAGGAAGACCGGCACGCGAGCCACGTCGATCAGTTCCCTGACCTGCGGCTTGCCCGTACGGTGCTCGGCGCGCGTGTAGCGGTTGGCGGACGTCTCGCGGATGCGGTGCGCCTCGTCGCAGAGCAGCACGTCGATGGTGTTGGGCTCGGCGGTCATGAAGCTGTTGAAGTACTTGAACAGATCCTGGACCTCACGCTTCCGCGCGCCAGCGACCTTGCGCATCGTCTTGGTGAAGGACTGCGACCCCGTGGCGTGCAGCGCCGAGACGCCCCGCCGGTACATCTCACCGAGCACGGAGAGCGCGATGACACTCTTGCCCGTGCCTGGCCCCCCCGTCACCACCAGCACCTGCTTGTGGTGGGACCGGTGCGCGTCCCGCACGGCGCGGAGCACGAGTTCGTACGCGACCTGTTGCTCGTCCAGCAGCACGAACTGCTCGCGGTCTCGCACCTCGTCGGCGGCGACCGCCATCAACTGCTTCGACGGTTGGACCTTGCCTGCCAGGAAGACATCGGCGGCCTCGGCCCCCGATTCGGGGGCGAGCCGCGACGTCAGGAACGCGAGGAACTTGCCTCGCCGCTCAGCGGTGAACATGCGTACACGTTCGTCCGTTTCGGCCGCGTCCAACCCGGCCACCCCGAAGTCGGTGGCGTTGTGGAGATAAGCGACCCCGCACATGCGCTTCGGATGGTTGGCCAGTGCTCCGTTGAACGACACCAGATAGTCGCAGTACCTGCGGACCTGCTCGATCGGATTCAACACGGGCCGTGAATAGGCATCCACCCGACACAGCACGAGGTCGTCATCCTCGTCGGGATGCGCCTCGCTCCACTGCTTGAGTTCCACGACCACATAGGAGGGTTCGCCGGTCCTCGGATGAACCCCCGCGAGCACGACGTCGGCACGCTTGCTGGTCAGCGGCAGACCGTATTCGACGAGCATTTCCACCTGACCCAGCCCCGCGTCGAGCAGCGCGCTGGTGAGCGCCGGAAGGCTGCGGTTCCACGACCGGACCTCGGACTCGCCGGGGCGGTAGCCGTGGCGGTGCACGAACTGCTCGATCAGATGCAACTCGAGTGAGCCCTCGAGAAGTCGGGCGGCGATCGAAGACGCGGAATCACGAATGAGCAAGGCGAACCCCCAGGCAACGCATGCGACTGGAGCGGGTGGGGGCGTGTCCCTCAGGCCGCTGGACATATCGCCAGTGGGGAAGGGAAGCCCGGCGGGCCGCTTGATGAAGGGACAACCACTCTAACTGCGCACGAGCGGTCAGTTTCTGCACAGACCGAGGGGGCCTCGCGGCCCCCTCGCCCTGCAGGTTGTGCTGATAAAGGCTTGGCACGCGACCGTGTCAAGACGTGAGCGGACGAGGCGTGTTGCCGCTCGGTAGACGCTCGGACGCCTGCCAAGGTGGTCGTCGCGCATGTGCGGAACTCGCTTATCCCGGCCGAGGAGTTGGCGAGTAAGGCGCGAGGCGAGGAGCAGGGACGAGTGGTTCTCCCGAGACGCCCAGGGCTCGAGCATCCGAAAGGAAAACGTTTCTGCGTGGTGCTGCGCCTAGCCGGCGATGATCACCGTGACGACAACTAAAGAGTGGACGGCGTGTGGGGCGCCAGCTCGGCGAGAGACCGTGCCACATGCGACGGGCTCGCGGTGGAGGACCTTGGCGGCAGATGGCCAGTGGTGCGCGCATGCGAGGCGCAAGGGGAAGACGAAGGCACGGAGGCCCTCCATTTCGAGGTGGGGGACTTTCCCGGTGGGAGTCCGTCGTGATCGAAATTGTTCGGACGAGACCCTACGACTCGGACCGAGGATGAGCAAGAAGCTTCACCTGTGATCGTATAGAGCGGCAGCGACACCACAAACCGCACAGTCGTGATCGCTCGCCAACCGCCTCTCGCCCTGTGCACCGGAGACGAACCCGTGCGAACCGTGCGGACTGCGGCGGACCCATTCGCTCCGCCCCGTCACGGGGCGGGCGCCGCCGACTCCGGGAACGAGGCCACGGCGGCCAGATCGCGGGTCGACGCGTGCCCTTGGATGTCGTGAAGCGACTGCCTCACCACATGCGGGGCTGGCTCGAACAGCCTGCGGGCCGACTGCTGCCCCCGAGCGTCCGACACCACAATGCCGCCGGTCCACTTCCCCTGGCCGTCCTGGTAGCGGTACTGAAGCTTCCCGAGCCGCGGGCAGTGCCGCTCTCGTACCTCGGCGAAGCGAGGATCACAGTGCACGTTGCCGACCAGGTCCGCGGCGTACGTGGCGGCGGCCGAGGGCGCCAGGATCGCGGACACCAGGAGGTCGGCGATCTGCAGGCCAAGGTGGGTGTTGCTGTGCCCGAAGACGGGGGACTCGGGAAGGTGCGGTAGCTCATCACCGTCTTTGCTGAACTTGCGTGCGGTGATGCCGTGCACACTGCCGGCGTTGTCCGACGGGTTCCGACTGTCGAGTACGACGATTCCGCTGGCCGCCCGTTCAGCGAGGTAGTTCTCAAAGCTCTTGCAGAGCACGGCGATCGAAGACGCGTACAAGTCTTCTTCGTCATAGACGACGCTGTTCTGCTTCACCCAGACGCGAGCCAACACCGTGCAGTGGTGTTGCTCGAGCAAGTTGAGCAGATGATCGAGAAAGCCGTGCGCCGCGCGGCGCTGCTTGCGACCGGTGCGGCGGAAGGACTTGCGGAGGGTCTCGCCCTTGACCTCGTGGTGCACGACGTCCCGCAGGGTGGGCCGAGTACGCAGCTCCGGTCGGAACCGCTTCTTCAACTCGATGAAGTCCGAGGCGAGCGCCGTAAGGAGCTCCTCCGGAACAGTGAACCCGCCGATGACCATCACGGGAACCGAGTCGGGCACGTCAGGGTTGAGAACCTGAGCGGTGCCTGACTCATCGATGTAGCACAGATACAAGAACGAGCCCCCAAGCACAGAAACAGCTATGGCCGACCCCGAAAACCCGGGCGACGGCCATAGGAGGTGCCACGCCGACACGGTCGGTCGCAGCGAGGTGTTCGTACTGTTGCGTAGCGTAGGCGAGGCTGGTTGGTCAGACAACACCACGGCTCGTACCCGTCCGTATCTGCCTGGTTGCCGAGCAGCGGCGCCCCGGCGGGGCGGGGTCTCCACGACACGCCAGCGGGACCACGTGGAGACGAAGGGCCGTCCGGGATGCCTCTGCCCCGTCCGGCTTCCGTCCCGACGCGTGGCTCCCTCACGGTGCCACCGACGCCGACGCGGCGAGACCACCGCCTGACGGAGCAGCCCGCTGCCGGCCAACCCATCAACGCAAAGACCCCGCCCCCAGCGATTCCACTGGTGGCGGGGTCCTTGTCACACTTGCACAGCTACAGTTACACACTGTGCCCCCGGCAGGATTCGAACCTGCGCACACGGCTCCGGAGGGGATGTCCACGCGTGCCCGAGAATGCAGTCTGACCTGCGCTTTCGTCGCACTGTCTGTTGGGTGATGCTGATCTCTATCGCGTACCGTGCGCTGGGTGAGCGTTACTCAGCTTGCTGGGCACAAGGCGGGCGGCTGACTCGCGTGGCCGGCGGTGCTGTGGCGAGGCAGCGAAGGGCTGGCCAGCCGTGTACGCGGTGTGGTGTCAGTGGTCGCGGGTAACATGCCGTCACTCGTCAGGGATGGGTGGGGCAATGGCAATGTCTGCGAATGATCACGAAGAGGAGCCTGCAGCGACCGACGACGTTGCGGAAGCAGGCAGAGGAAGCGACAGCGGAACCATTAATCCGCGACTGAGCGATGTTTTCGACTTGACGATCCGCCAGGATGAGGTGAGCTTTGTCATCCCGCATCTCAAGGAGGATCTTCCGCTCTCGATTGACCCATTCCTTCTGTGGAAGTCAGAAAGCGTAGAATACGCTGCCCTGCATGAAATCCTCCTGAGTTTTGTTGAAAAAGTTCGGTCGGAATCTGTCGGGGGTGGCGAGACGCGGGCACGGCTACTTCTCTCCGAGGTTGCGGAGCCTGTGGAGCTAGGGCTCGGATATGCGGCTGGAACAAAGAGGGGATCTGCTCTGGGGCCAGCCTTGAGGGCTGCCATTACCGATACTTTCCGTGACACTCCGCAGCTCAATGCAGGCGGAATTAATCATATTGAGCTGCTCGCGCTTCTGGTGCCTAAGATCGCTGAAGATCGCATCAGTGATATCACTGCTTCGGTCCTCAAGAAATGGCTTACGGACTACAGTGGTCAGCAGGCGAGACAGCTTGGCATTCCAACTCGAAGCTTCAGAATGGTTGGCTGGGACGGCGACCGGCTCGATTGGATTCCGTTTACATGCCAGCTTCCGTACAATCCCGTTGATGGATCTCCCATAATTCTTTGCCCGCTCGACCTGCTGCGTCGCCTGCCGTGGATTAATTACGTGGACTACTATCGGAGTACGTATGCACCCCTGGTGCTTCCTCCGGGGAGATCCAGGAAGGCGGTACCTAAAGAATCTGTGCTGGCGTATAACCGCGCTCACTACGACACGGTGCAGACGTACGTAGCTTCGCGAGAGGCCAATGCCTCGCTCTGTACTCCTGATCCACTCTTCACGCCGCTACGCTTCACGACGCTCCAACGAAAGCTGGCTGAGCTGCGCAAGTTGCCGACAGGTAAGACAGGGGGCGCTGACAAGCAGTTCGAGGATCTGGCGTTCGACCTTCTCTCCTCCTTGCTCTATCCGGAGCTCGATCTCGCCGCCGACCAAGTTCGGACGATAAGCGGGGCGCATATTCGTGACGTGATCTTCCACAACGACAGAAAGACTGCTTTCCTGGGTGATTTGCGAGATCAGTACGGAGCTCGCCAGATCGTCGTCGAATTGAAGAACGTGCGGTCCTTGGAAACTGAGCATGTGAATCAGCTGTACCGCTATTTGGATGACGAAGAGATCGGAAAGTTCGGAATTCTTCTGGCGCGCAATCCCATGCCGCGCAACGTGGCCCAGAATATTGTGGATTTGCACTCGTCCAAGCGGGCGGCAGTGCTGTGTCTTGATGATAGTGACCTTGAGCTGATGCTTCAGTTGATGGAGTCTGGACGTCGGCCGATTGAAGCTATTCGAAAAAAGTATGTAGAGTTTACTAGAACTCTACCGAAGTAGGAGGAGTCGCAATGGCCCAGCCAACTGAAGAGCAGGCTGAAACGTACGACCGTCTAGTTCCAATGCTGACGGCCGCTCATAGGGAGATGAGTGACCTTTCAAAGAAAAAGCAGGATGGCATTGTCAATTCGCTGAAAATTAGGAACATTAATAGGCTCTTGGATGAACTCCTTAAAGTTCTCGGCGACGATCCGAGTCGGGATTTTATCGAGAAGCTGGACGAAGATACCTTGCCGCAGAACAGTGACGTAGTCCTGCTTCTGAGTCAATGGCAGGCCGCGCTTGGCCAGTTCAAGAGACGGCACTACGGGCGTGACCGCGCCACATTCGAAGATCGCTGGTTTACGGTCGAAAATCCGAGGTCTTAAGCCCCGAGGTTGCTGCCTTGGAGTCGAGTGGACGTGGGAAGCTTGTTCTTGACTGCCCGAGTCCAACCTGATCGCGGAAGGGGAGGCTGTGCCACAAGCGAGTCCGCGCGGCACGTATCTGCAAGTCTCTGAGGCGTTGCGCCAACAGATCGAGTCGCGTGACGGGGTGAGTGCCTTGCCGTCTGAGGCTGCCCTCATGCAGGCACATGGCGTCTCGCGGAATACCGTCCGCCGTGCTCTGAAGGTGCTGGAGGCCGACGGTGTCGTTGAATCGGCCCCCGGCATCGGTTGGCGCGTCCTCCAAAGCGGTGACCGACGTTCTTTGGCACAGCGGATGACGGACTTGATTGCAGAGGACTCCCTCGCGGTGGGCGACACCTATCCCTCCGAGGCGAAGCTGTGCGAGCGGTTCGGGACCTCCCGCACCGCTGTGCGTCGTGTGCTCGCTCAGATGGAGGGAAACGGCCTGCTCGCCACGGTCCACGGTAAGGGCCGCACCGTGCGCGCTCTGCCGACGCCCACCGCGCGGCCGTAGTCTTAGCCGCCATGGGACTGACTGAGTGGGCGTACTCGCTCTCCGAATCGCTGCTGTCTGATCCGCTCCCGCGCCGGTGGGCGCACTCGCTGGGGGTCGCCAAGCGCGCTCGCTCCTTGGGCCCGATCATGGGGGACGATGCCGAGTTGCTTGAGGCCGCCGCGGTGCTGCATGACATCGGGTACTCGCCGGCCATCGCCACGACCGGCTTTCACCCCCTGGACGGTGCGCGGTTCCTCCGAGACCAGGAGAAGGCAGACGAGAGGGTTGTTCGTCTCGTGGCCCACCACTCCTGCGCCCTGCTGGAAGCCGAGGAGCGCGGGCTGAGGCAGGAGCTTGAGGGGGAGTTCGAGCTAGAGCGTCCGGACCTGGTCGACGCTCTGCTGTACTGCGACATGACGACGACGCCTGATGGGACGCTGACCACCTCGACCGAGCGGTTGGACGAGATCGTGCAGCGGTACGGCCCGGACACCATCGTCGGGCGGTTCATCCAGCGTGCGGCACCCGAGATCCATGCGGCGGCGAAGCGTGTTGACGGCCGGCTGGCGCAGGTCTCTGCCGACAGTCAGCCGATGTAGGGCTCTCGCCGCGTGTCGTCGAGACCGTGGCGGATGCGCAGCATCATCGACGGGTGAATGTCCAGCCCGTCAAGGTCCGTTGGGTCAACCCAGCGGACCTCTTTTGACTCGCTGCTCGTACGCAGGGAACCACCGACGGGGTGGGCTCGGAAGCAGATGGAGAACTGTTGCCGGACCTCTCCGTCGTCGTACGCCAGTACGTGTTCAGGGTCGGTGTAGAGCCCCACGATGCTGTCTACCTCAACGGCAATGCCGGTCTCTTCCGCGACCTCTCGGACGACGGTGTCACCGATGCGCTCGCCGATGTCGTGGCCACCGCCGGGCAGTGCCCACAGATCGTTGTCCGTCTTGTGGATGAGCAGCAACCGCCCCGAGTCGTCTCGTACCACTGCGGTGACCGAGGGCACCACTGAATTGGCCTGAGGGGCCTTCGGGTCGCGGAAGTAGTCGATGCGGCTCATCAGGCAGTGCCTTCCCAGTCGGCAGGTGACGAGATTGGGCGGGCCGATTCCCAGGTCTTCTCAACGCTCTCAGCGTAGGCGTCGAAGAGTTCGCCGCCGGGCACACGCCGCAGGTGCAGTACGGGGGCCATGTAGGCGCCGACGCCGTAGAGGTGCCCGTTCGTCAGCATCTCGTCATCAGCTCGGTAGATCGAGTTGTAGAGGGTCGTACCGTGCAGCCGGAACTCCACCCCAGGGAGGCCGAAGAGCGGACCGTAGTTGATGAGGGCGTTCCGGATCTTGCCTGCCATCGCCGCGCCGATCCCTTCGTCCTCGCCGCGCACCGCCACGGCCGGCGACGTCGGCTCACCCAGCATGAAGCGGATGGGCACTCCGTCGGCTGACTTCTCCTTCACGATGCGGTGGAACGTCGCGTCTTCCGTGAGCCAGAACCCGGAGTACACCAACAGGTCAAACTGACGGGTCGACTTGGAGTAGAGGTTCGTCCAGAGGGTTTGCATCACGACAGACCGGTGTGGATAGAGCCTGACCAACTCCGCGTTGCCGGACGCGGTGACCTCGGCTGATGTGCGTTCGTCCGGCCAGAGGTACGACACTTCGCACTTCAGAAGCGAAGCTGTCGCGTACTGGAAGCGGCGGTATGGCTTGCGCTCAGGCTCGTTGATCCATCGTTCGACCGTCTTGGCCGCGACCCCGAGACGCTGGGCGACCTCATCGAGCGTCAGGCCCAAGTCCACTATCGCGCCGCGCAGTCGCTCGTTCGCCACGTCCAACCTCCGCCTTGTCGGGACGACTTGGTACGACTTCACGGTAGCCAAGGACGACCCGAGCCGTACATCCGCGAAGTCGAACGTCGGCCGCGCCGACGCCAGGCTGTAGGTACATCGAGCACGAGGGGCTCGCAGACATCAAAAGCCGAAGGGCTTGACGGAGCGAACCTCTCTCTGCAAGATGAGGAACACGTAATACATGTGTCTCTTGTTCGGGTCGCGTCAGCGAACCGAGCGAGCGCACGACCAGGAGCCCCGCGTTGGACGGGGGGAGGGCACCGGACAGTCGTCTGTTTCAGGCGATCCCTTGGCAGTCCGGATGGCAGACCGAAAGGTCAGGTCTCTGCCTACAACGGGGCCCTAGCGAGCTGTTCCTTGATCCGGCAGCCGCGTCCCCGAAAGAGACCACTCATCCACCGCAGTTGTCTGCGGCCGATTGCCTCCTCCGCTCGTCTCGTACGAGCGGGGCTGAGGGGAGCCGGAACAGCTCTTTCAGCGCTCCACCGCCCCGCCGCCATCGCGCTCGGGGCCTCTCCGGGGCGGTCGCCTCTCGCCAAAGACCGCGACTGCCCCGGCATCCCTTCGATGTCAGGAGAACTGCCATGCGTACGTACATCGGCCGTCAACAGCCCGTATCTGTCGACGACTTCGCGGAACTCGCGCTCGGTACCCCGGTCGAGCTGTGGCTCGGGGTCGAGGGCGAGACGGACGAAGAGCGCGCGGCCCGCCAGGACGCGGCGCGCGACATCCTCGCCGAGAACCCCGGTCTGCCGGACGATGTGGCCCGCATCGCCGCCGAGGTGATCGAGGCGCACGCCCCGGAGCTGTTCAACGTCGTCCCACTGATCCGCCCGGCCGGCCGCCGTCGGCCCTCCCGGAAGGGAGCGGCGGCATGAGCGCCCCCGACACCAACGCCCTGCTCGCCGCCGCGCATGCGGAGGTGAAGGCGGAGATCACACGGACCGACACCAAGACTGGTCTGCTGCTGGCGTTTGTCGGCGCGGTGCTCGCTGGCGCCTGGACGGTTGTCCGTGACCTGCCGATGAACGTGCCTGCCTACGTGGCGGGCGGGCTCGGTATGGCGGTCCTGGTCGCGGCAGCCGGTCTGCTGCTGCGGTCGGTGCGGCCGAACATCAAGGGGCGGCACGGGTTTCCGCTGTGGGCCACCTTGACCCCCGAGCAGATCAGCGACGCCGTGTCCCGTGACCTGGCTGCTGACATCGCGGGTCTGTCCCGCCTCGCGGTCGTCAAGTTCACCTGCCTGCGTCGCGCCGTCGACGTGACCTGTGCAGGCGGCGCCCTGCTCATCCTGGCTGTCCTGCTCGCGATCGGGGGTGCGCGATGAACGGGCGGGTACTGCGGGCGCAGATCACGATGCGGTGCTGCGGCACGACGGCCCCCAAGCCGACCGCCGGGCCATGCTGGCAGCTCTTCGTCGCGATGACCGGCCTGGTCAGTGACTGGCCCGTCTTCACGTGGCCGACGTCGCTGCAGGCCCCGACGGTCGAAGAGCGCGCGGCGGCGCTCGCCTCGCTCGGCTTCACGCTCGCCGAGGACGCCGATTGGGAGTGGTGCGAGGACACCACCCCGGAGTACCACCCGCACCCCGTGCGCGTGGTGCTCATGGCCGCGGCTCAGATCCGGCCGCTGGACGGGGGTGCGGGATGACCAGCACCGAGACGGCACAAACTGTCGAGCGTCCGGCGGTGCCGCCGCTGACGAAGCCGGAGATGGGGCTCGCCGGAGTTGGCGCGCTGGCCGCGGCCGGAGTCGGCGCGCTCGGTCTGATCGCTTCCTTCGACGCGGTGTCGGCCGCCGCTGCCCGCTGGGGGTTCGGTGAGCCGTGGATGCTGCCGGTCGGTATCGACGTGGCCATTCCGGTGTTCACCGTGGCCAACCTGCTGCTGATCCGGATGGATATGGCGCTGGCGTGGGTGCGGTTCGTGCCCTGGGTGCTCACTCTGGTGACCTGCGGGCTCAACGTCGCCGCCGGACAGGACGTGTGGGCGAAGGTGGCGCACGGCACGATGCCGCTGCTGTGGGTGGTGTTCTCCGAGATCGGCGCGCACATCTACGCCGTCCGGATCGGCGCAGCGACCGGCCGCCGCATGGAGAAGATCCGGTTCTCCCGCTGGCTGCTGGCCCCGGTGTCGACGTTCGCGTTGTGGCGGCGCATGACGCTGTGGGAGGTCACCTCCTATGGTGTGGCGTTGGCCTGCGAGCGGGAGCGGTTGCTGTCCCGTGCGGACCTGCACGAGCGGTACGGCTGGAAGTGGCGTTGGAAGACACCACGGCGCGACCGCGTGATGCTGCGCATGGGCGAGTTGGCCCCCGCCGGCGACGACGTGCCGGGCAAACCGGAGCCGAATCCGGAGCAGGCACCCGAGAAGGCGCAGCGCACGGCGCCGAAGCCGTCGCGCAAGCGGCAGCCGACGAGCAAGGCCAAGACGGTGCAGCGCACGTCGGCCGAACTGCTCGCCGAAGCACGCACGGTCACGGCCGACTGGAAGGACGCCGCGATCAACGCCGAGGTGCTGCGCAAGGAACTGCACTGCGGTTCCCGTCACGCCCGGCAGGTGCGTGACGTCCTGCTCGCCGAGCGGGCCGATGGGCGCGCGCTGCACTCCGTCACCACTCCCGACGCCACGGCGTCCGGTGACAGTGCCGAGGGGGTGGCCGCGTGAACACCCTGGCCACGGTCCTGCTGTCCGCGCTGCCTCTGGCCGCTGGTTGGGCGGTGCATGTGTGGTGGCTGCGAGGCTGCCTCAACACCGCCCGGCGTGACCCGCTCACCGGGTTACGCACCCGCGACGGCTTCGCCCACCGCGCCACTGCCCTGCTCAGGGACCCGCGCGCGGTCGTGGTGCTCGCCGACGTCGACAAGTTCAAGCACATCAACGACACCCACGGGCACGCGGCCGGTGACGCCCTGTTGAAGGCGACCGCCGACCGCCTCGCCCACCACGTCAGCCGGTCCGGGGTCGCCGGACGGCTCGGGGGCGACGAGTTCGCCGCCGTGCTCATCGACGAACACGGCACCGCCGGGGATCTGCTCGCCGTGCTGCACGGCGTGCTCGCCAGGCCGGTCGACGGCCAAGACCCGGCCGTACGCACTACGGTCTCGCTCGGCTGGGTCCGCGCCGCCGACTTCCCCACGGACGACTTGTCCGGGCTGCTGCGGCGGGCGGATGAGGCGATGTACGCGGCCAAACAGGCCCGTGCCGGAACTCGTCGCGCCGGGCTCGGCCGGCTGTTCGCCACCGTCGCCGGACGCCGTGCCGGCCGAACCGGTGCCCGCAAGGATGCCCCGATCGTCGGGGTGGCTGCCTGATGCCTCTGTCCTACGGCAAGTGCTACGACCCTTCCGGCAGTCAGTTCGGCATCCCCACCTATCCGTGGCGCTACGCCCCGGACGGGCTTGCCACGCGCCGTCAACTGCGCGCCCGTGGCTTACGTCCGGGCGGTCAGCCGATCGCGGCTCAGGTGCTGCGCCCGCGCTACCGGCGCGGTCCGCTGGTCGCCTACCTCTACCGCGTCGACCGCGCCAAGCCCGTCCGGCCGATGACGCCCGGCAAAAGGGCCGCACTCGCCAAGGCGATGTGCGCCCGCCGCACCTGCCCGCAGTGCCGCACCGACGCGGGATACGTCATCCCGACCTCGCTCGGCATGTGCGTGCCCTGCGCCTACCCCGAAGAACAGCGCACCGCCTGAACACCCCTGCACCACCATCCGGCGGGGTCCGTCCGCCCACCTCCTACAGCGACGGCCGGACCCCGCCTTTCCTCCCCTTGGAAGGGACCTTCAGTGAAGCACCCCGACGACGACAACGAACTCTTCAACCGACTCGAAGCCGACATGGCTGCCGACTCCGGGGGAGAGGTAGTCGACCTCGACAAGGCACGGTCGGCCCGCGAGCAGTCGGCCGACTCGACCGCCCGACCCGACTCCGATCCGTCGGCCGACTCCGCGCCGGACCGGTCGGGCACCGAGTCGGGCGACCCGACCGCACGCGTGATGGTCGACCTGCCGACCGCCAAGGCGACCGGTCCGGGCTACCTCGGTCGGCTGCTCGCCGCGCAGCGCCGTCCGGTCGTTCCGGCGTGGCTGAAGTCCGTGGCGGAGCTGAAGACTGCCACCGGGTGGGTGGCACGCCACTACGCCCACTCGGTCGGCTACCACGCGCTGCGCTCGCCGGTCTACGCCGCACGGCTCACGCTTCAGGCGCCGTCCGGTGCCGCGAAGTTCGTGGGCGGCACGCTGCGGTGGATGGCCGACCGCGAGGGCGAGCCGGTCCGACTCGCCGCCGTCCGCCGCGAGGACGCGGCCGAGTACCTGAAGCTGTCACGGCAGCGCGACGGACGGGTCCGACTGCGCACCTTGGTGACCGTGCTTGCGATGTTCATCGGGCTCGGCTCCGCGCTCGCCATCTACGTGCTCGCCCCCGCGTGGCTTCAGGCCGTCTCGGTCGGCGCGGTCGTGATGGCGCTCGGGTTCGCCGGCCGCCGGGCGGACGCTCCGGTCATCCACCGCGCGGTGGAACTGCCCAAGGCGGTCAAGCTCACCAGTGACATCGTGCTGCGGGCGCTCGACTCGCTCGGTATCCCCGCCATCAACCAGGCGCAGGGCAAGGGCCGCGACGGCTTCGAGTTCACCGCCCCGATCACCCGCGATGGTCCGGGGTGGCGTGCGGAGGGCAACCTCCCCTACGGCGTGACGGTCACAGACGTGATCGAGCGTCGCGACCGGCTCGCGTCCGGTCTGCGCCGGCCGCTGGGCTGTGTGTGGCCTGAGGCGGTTCCGAACGAGCACACCGGTCATCTCGTGCTGTGGGTCGGCGATCAGGACATGTCGGCGTCCCGCAAGCCCAAGTGGCCGCTGCTGACCAGCGGCAGCGTCAACCTGTTCAAGCCCGTCGCCTACGGCACCGACCAGCGCGGACGCTGGGTAGAGGTCACGCTGATGTACATCGCGGGCATCATCGGCGCCATCCCGCGCATGGGCAAGACCTTCCTGCTCCGCCTGCTCCTGCTCATCGCCGCGCTGGACCCGCGCGCCGAGCTGCACACCTACGACATGAAGGGAACCGGCGACCTGGACCCGGTCGGCAACGCCGTCTCCCACCGGCACGCCGCAGGCGACGATGACGACGCCATCGAGTACGCGCTGAACGACTTCCGGGCGCTACGCGAGGAACTGCGCCGCCGCACCAAGGTGATCCGCTCGCTCCCGCGGGACATCTGCCCGGAGTCCAAGGTGACCAGCGAACTCGCCGACAAGCGCTCCCTTGGACTGCACCCCATCGTGATCGGGGTGGACGAGTGCCAGGTGCTGTTCGAACACCCCAAGCACAAGGACGAGTTCGAGGAGATCGCAACCGACCTGGTCAAGCGCGGTCCGGCCACCGGCATCGTGCTGCTGCTCGCCACGCAGCGACCGGACGCAAAGGCACTGCCCACGGGCATCTCCGCGAACGCGTCGGCGCGTTGGTGCCTGAAGGTCATGGGGCAGCTGGAGAACGACATGGTCCTCGGCACGTCCGCCTACAAGCGCGGCGTGCGCGCCACCATGTTCGCCTGGGGCGACAAGGGAATCCACTACTTCGTGGGTGAAGGCTCCGACGCTCGGATCGTGGGCTCGGTCTACGTCGACGGACCCGGAGCCGACAGCATCGCCGCCCGCGCCCGCAAGGCACGCGAAGCCGCAGGCACCCTGTCCGGCCACGCGCTCGGGGAAGAGCCCGAAACCGTGGCGAGCGCGTACGACCTGCTCGCCGACATCCTCGCCGTGATCCCCGTCAAGGAGACCAAGGTGTGGTCGGAAACCGTCGTCGCGCGGCTCGCCGAACTGCGCCCCGAGGTCTACGACGGCTGGGAGCCCGAGACCCTCGCCGCGGCGCTCAAGCCGCGGGGCCTGTCCACGATCCAGGTGGGCCGCCGGGTGGACGGCAAGGTCGTCAACCGGCGCGGTGTCGACCGCTCCCACATCACGGCCGCGATTGCGGAGCGTGACGGAAAGCGGGACGCGGGCTGACCATCTCGGGCCGCTAGCGCTAGCGGCACACCCCGCTAGCGTTAGCGGCTCGCTTAGCGCCCCAAACCAGCTCTGATCAGGTCGCTAGCGAATAGCGGCCCACCTGCGGAAACCCCTGAAACCCGCCCGGAGGGCCCGTCATGACCCCTGCCCTGCTCGCTATCACACTCCTGCTCGGCATGACGCTGTGTTACGTCGCTGTGTGTGCTGCCTCGCCGTTCGGCAACTGCCGCAAGTGCAACGGCTGGGGCTTCGCCATGAAGACCGACCGCAAGGGCCGCCAGAAGCGCGGCAAGGACTGCCGCCGCTGCAAGGCCACCGGCAAGCGCATACGCGTCGGCCGCTGGCTCTACAACCGCTGGGCCCGCATCTACCGCGCCGGCACCGACACCCCCCGCCCGGAAGGCTCGCGATGACCCTGACCATCTCCGCCGTGCTGCTGTTCGGCGCCGTCTCCTTCTTCGCCGTCAAGACCAAGTCGACCGGCGCCGGCGCCGCGGTGCTGCTGTTCCTCTTCGGCTTCTTCACCGCCGGGACCGGCGCCTACGGGCCCATCCACGACCTGGTGGCGTCCTTCGCGCGCTTCCTGTCCCAGCTCGGTAACTGAACGGGAGAGCTGCCATGAACGAACCCACCGTGCACCACGCCCAAGCCGTGGAGGTTCACCACCCCACGCCCCTCGCCCCGGTGCAGTACGCCGCGCCGCTCGTGCCCGTGCAGCTGGGCAGCATCCCGGCGGTGGCGAGCGTCGTCCTGCCCGACGGTCGCGTCGTCACCGGCTACGCCATCGAGCCCGCCAAGCCGGAACCGGTCGCGACCAAGCCAGCTGTCTCGCGCACGGCGGTGAACATCGCCCTCGGGGGCATCGGGTTCGGCGCCGTGTGCGGCGGCCTGGTCCTGCTGACCACGTTCATCGCCGCGCTCGCCGCACTCATCCACCAGCTCATCATCCTCGCCGCCGTCATCTTCGGCGGCTGGATCGCCGTGCAGGTCTTCAGTGCGAGCGGCCACAGCGGCGGCAACACCTTCAACATCCGCAAGGCCGTGTTCAAGCGCAACCACTTCAACGGCTAGACGTGGCTGGGGCGGTCGCCTCTCGCCAAAGACCGCGACCGCCCCGGTTCTCCGTCCCTTCGACAGAAACAGGAGACCCCCAGCATGACCCAACCCACCCCCATCGGGCGAGACCGCACCCGGCCGCGCCTGTTGGCGCTGTGCGCCGGCTACGGCGGACTCGAAGAGGCGATCCGCGCCGGGACCGGTGGCGTGCCGGTCGCGTTCGCGGAGAACGACCCTCACGCCGCGGCTGTGTTCGCCACCCATCACCCCGAGGTGCCGAACCTCGGGGACATCACGGCCGTGGACTGGGACCAGGTACGCGACGTGCACGCGCCGGACGTGATCGGCGCCGGCTTCCCCTGCCGCAACATCTCCAACGCTGGACGAAGGGACGGAATCCATGGGCAGTGGTCTCGGGTCTGGAAAAACGTCGCTGAGGCTGTGGGCGTCGTTCGACCGCGTCTCGTGTTCCTGGAGAACGTGGCGGCGCTCCGCTCGCGGGGGCTGGACGTCGTCGCCGCGGACCTGGCCGCGATCGGGTATGACGCGCGGTGGACATGTCTACGAGCTGGTGACGCCGAAGTCGGCGCCCCGCACCCGCGGGATCGCTGGTTCGCAGTTGCCCATCCCGCTGATGCCGACCCCCAGCACCTCGGACGGCACTGGCGGCCCCGGAACGTCGCCGAAGCGCAAGGGCGGGATGAACCTGCGGACGGCCGTGACCAGGCTGCCGGCACCGCCCAAGGAGTGAGCTTGCTGCCCACCTCCGTTGCCTCCGACGGGGACCGCGGCAGCCTCACCTACTCCCGGGGGAACCCCACCCTCTCCGGTGCCGTCCACAGCCTCCTGCCCACGCCTGCGGCCCGGGACTGGAAGTCGGGAGCGTCGAACCTGCTGGGCAGGAACGCCCGCCCGTTGAACGAGGTGGTCGTCAACCTGCTGCCCAAGCCCAAGGCGTCGGACGGACCGCACGGCGGGCCGAACCAGCGTGACACGGCGGGCCAGTACTACCTGCCCGGTCAGGCTGTACGGCTCGATGACCGGTGGGTGGCCAGTGACGGCACCGATTATGGGCCCGCGATCCGCCGGTGGGAGCACGTCACCGGGCGTCCCGCGCCCTGCCCGACCGAGCCGGGCACCCGCGGCAACCGGCGCCTGTCGCCGGCGTTCGCGGAATGGCTCATGGGCCTGCCCACAGGGTGGGTGACCGCCGTGCCCGGCATCCCCCGCAAGGAACAGCTCAAGGTAATCGGCAACGGCGTGGTGCCCCAACAGGCCCATCACGCCTACGGCCTGCTCTTGGGCGCCCACGTCCCCGCGCGCCTGGAAGGGAGGGCGGCATGACCGCCACTCGCTCCCACCTGCTCACCGCGCTTGAACTCGCTGTGGCCGGTGTGCCGGTGCTGCCGCTACGTCAGGGCAAGGTGCCGTTCGGGAACTGCCGCACGTGCGCCAAGAACACCTGCGGCGGGCGGCCGAACATGAAGAGCGCGGGCCCCTGCCAGTGCCCCGCGCCGTGCCACGCATGGGCCGCAGCCACCACCGACAGCCGCGTCATCACCTCCGGAACATGGGCCCCGGCATGGCGGCAGGCCGCTGGTGTCGGTTACCACCCCGGAGGCATCGGGCTGACCGTCGTGGACCTGGACAGCGCGGCGGCCGTCGCGTGGGCACACGAGACCCTGCCCGCCACCCGCACGGTGCTGACGACGCGTGGGGAGCACTGGCTCTACCAGGGCGTCATGCAGTCGTCCAACGCGGTCCGGCCCGGTGTGGACGTCAAGTCGCTCATGGTCTACGCCCGGTGGCTCGGTCCCGGCACCGGCCGCATGGCGGGCCTGCCGTCGGCCGTCCGCGCCCTGGTGGTGAAGGAAGAGACCACCCCCGCCCGGGGGAGGGTGGTCTCTTCCGTCCCCGAGCGCGCTGACTGGGACCGGACCGTCGCCACCGGATGCAGGCACACCGAGCGGTACGTCCGCACTGGCCTGGAACGCGGCCTCGCCCTAGTCCGCAGCCACACCGAATCCGGCGCCGGATCACAGGCGTTCGGGGTGGCCCGCTTCCTGGCAGCCCAACACGCGAATTGCCCGGGGCCTTGCCAACTGGACGCCATCGGGGCGCAGATCATCGCTGCGGCCGTCTCCGTCGGCGTCCCCGAGCCCTACGCCCGCCGCGCGGTCACCAATGGCCTCAGCGTGACCGAGAGGGGCGCCGTATGACCCATAAGCCCTATAACTCCGAGAAAGGTCCTCAGAGCGCCATGCAAGCGGTATCACGGGGCATCGTAGGCGGGCGAAAGGACGTCGCCGAAGGCGTCCGCACTGCCCTTGGTCCTGACCCGCACAGCGACGATCCCACCGAAGGGAGGGCAGCCTCATGACCACACAGCCTGTGGACAGCCCCGACCTGTGGGCCGGACTGCCCACCTTCGACGACGAACCCACCCCGGTGTGGGAGGACCCCGTACCGCTCGCCGGACCCCGCAAGCTCGCCCCGTTCCCGGTGGCCGCGCTGCCGGACTGGCTACGGGAGTTCGTGGCCGCGGTCGCCGAAGAGACACAGACCCCCCTCGACCTCGCCGGCTGCATCGCCCTCTCTGTGCTCGCCACCGCGGCGGGCGGCAGGGCGGTGGTGCAGGTGCGCGGACACTGGCGCGAGCCCACCAACCTGTTCGTGGTGGTCGCGCTCCCGCCGGCGAACCGGAAGTCCGCCGTGTTCGCCCTGCTGACCGACCCGCTGTACGACGCGGAGGCACAGCTCCGCACGGTGCAGCAACCGGCCATCGTGGAAGCCCAGATGACCGCACGCCTCGCCAAGGAAGCGGCCGACAAGGCCGCGGCCAAAGCCGCCTCCGCGAACGCAGACGAGCGCGACGAACTCGTGTCCACGGCCATTGCGCTCGCGCAGACTGCGGAGACTGTCACCGTGCCGGCCGAACCGCAGTTGCTCGCCGACGACGCGACCGCCGAGACGGTCACCTCGCGCATGTCGGAGCAGGGCGGCCGGATCGCGGTCATGTCCGCCGAGGGCGACATCTTCGACATCATCGCCGGACGCTACTCCGGCAAGCCCAACATGGGCGTCTTCCTCAAAGGCCACGCCGGAGACCGGCTCAGGGTGGACCGGCAGACGCGGAAGGAGTACATCGAACACCCCGCACTCACCATGGGCCTGTGCGTCCAGCCTCAGGTACTGGACGAGATCGGACGGCAGGACGGATTCAAGGGCCGCGGCCTGCTTGGCAGGTTCCTCTACTCCGTGCCTGAATCACTGGTCGGCCGCCGCAAGCTCAGCCCCGATCCGATCCCGGACCAGGCCAAGGACACCTACCGGCGCCACGTCATCGACCTGACCGTGTTCCTCGCGGAGTGGACCGATCCGGCCGTCGTGCAGCTCACCCCCGAGGCCGATGCTGCCTTGCTCGCCTTCCAAGGGCGGGTGGAACCCAAGTTGGCTGCCCGCGGCGGCTCGCTGGGCCACATCGCGGACTGGGCCGGAAAACTCGCCGGCGCCACCGCCCGTATCGCCGCCCTGCTCCACCTCGCGCAGCACCTCACCAAGGGGCACACGATTCCGGTGGCCGAAGCGACCATGCGCGACGCGATCGCACTGGCGGACTACTTCACCAGTCACGGCCTGGCCGCGTTCGACCAGATGGGCGCCGACCCCACCACCGAACGCGCCCGCACCGTGCTGGAAGCCCTGCGCACGCACAAGTGGAGCGAGGTCAGCAAGCGGGACCTGATGGTCAAACTCTCCCGCTCCGAGTTCGCCACCGCGGCCGACCTCGACCCGGTGCTGACCTTGCTGGAAGACCACGGATACGTGCGCGCCCAACCCGTGACCCGCACCGGAGGCCGCGGCCGGCCACCCTCCCCCCGCTACCTGGTCCACCCCCGCCTGACCGACCCGACCCCCTGAGACCGCCCACAGAAACCACAGAATCACAGAAATAGACCGGTGAGCCCCTGACCTGCGCAGACCGCCACGTCAGGGGCTCCCGGAGCAATGCCACAGAAACCTGCCGAGAAGCCACAGAAATAGGTCCGCCCTCGCGCCGCCGATCCGGTCCCTTATTTCTGTGGAACCTCCGGCGATTTCTGTGGCAGCCCCACCGTGCGGCATCGCCGCAGGTCAGCACGCCAATCCAGGGTTTCTGTGTATTTCGTGGTTTCTGTGGCGGCTCTCGGCTGGTCCCACCACCTTCCCTTGCCCTCTCGCCCAAGGAGGAGTCGTGGCCAAGCCCCGCGACGAGATGCTCACCATCCCCGAAGTGATCGAAGAGATAGGCGTACCGCGAGCGACGTTTTACCGCTGGCGGCAGTACAAGAAGGGCCCGAAATCCATCAAGCTCCCGAACGGCGCGGTGCGAATCCGGCGGTCCGAACTGAGTCGGTGGCTCCAGACGCTGGAGGAGAGCGCGTGACGAAGGACGCCGACAGCAGGGCCGAGCAGAACAACCGCTCGGCCCCGGACGGGTTTTCGCTAGATGTCCGCCTGTGGAAGGTGTCGAAGGCGCAGAGTAAGACCCGTCCCTACCAACTCCGTTGGAAAGTCGGAGGGAAGGTCAGTAGCGCCACCTTCGCCACGGTGGCGCTCGCAGAGAGCCGCAGATCTGAACTGTGGCAGGCAATGCGCCGTGGCGAGGCATTCCGCATCACGGACGGTCTGCCTGAATCCGAGGTACGGGCCAAGGCCAGTGCGGAACAAGCCCGTGAGGAACTGCCCTGGTTCGCGTTCTGTCGCGAGTACATGGCGATGCGTTGGCCGACTGCCGCAGCCAAGACCCGTGAGGGCATCGCCGACGGGCTCGCCGCAGTGACGCTGGCGTTGGTGGAGCAGGAACAGAAAATGCCGTCACCGGAAGAGCTGCGCCTCGCTTTCCGGTGGGCGGTCATTCCCAAGAACGCCGAACTTGACCCGCCGGAGGAACTTGAGGTCGCCTACGCGTGGATATCCAAGAAATCGCTTCTCGTCTCCTCGCTGGAAGATCCGAAGGTTCTCCGTGATGTTCAGTATCGTATCTCCTTCAAACTGGACGGCACCCCTGCGGCGGGAGAGACATCTCGTCGTCGCCGGCGCGCACTCAATACGGCGGTTGAATACGCCATCGAGCGCAAGCTTCTGACGGAAAACCCGCTCACCGCCATCAAGAAGGTGAAGAGTTCCTCATCGGACCGTGTGGACCCTCGTGTTCTCGTGAACAAGACGCAGGCTGCTCAACTCCTCGCCTCGGTCTCGTACGTCGGGACATGGGACCGCAAGAAGGGCCGGCGCCTGGTGGGCTTCTACGGGGTCATGTACTTCGCGGGGCTGCGCCCGAGTGAGGCCGTGGGCCTCCGGAAGGCTGATTGCTTCCTCCCAGAGAAGGGGTGGGGAATTCTGACACTCCACAACACGCACCCCGTGTCGGGCAAGCAGTGGACAGACAGCGGGGAGCGCCACGACAAGCGCGGCCTGAAGGCGAGGGAGGCCAAGGAAGACCGACCGGTCCCGATCCCCCCACCGCTCGTGGCCATGCTCCGCGCCCATCTAAAGGAGTTCGGCACGGCCGTGGACGGGCGACTCTTTACGAACGAGCGGGGCGGTCTCGTGGGGAGCAGTACCTATTGGCGTGTGTGGCGGGACGCCCGGGAGTTCGCGCTCTCGCCGGATCTTCAAGCGTCCATTCTCGGGGGAAGGCCGTACGACCTTCGGCACACCTGCATCACGACATGGTTGAACGCTGGCGTGCCTGTGGCTGAGGTCGCACGTCGGGTCGGCAACTCGCCCGAGGTAATTCACCGGGTCTACGAGGGATGCATCTATGGGCAGGAAGATGCCATGAACCATAAGATCGAAAAGGAGCTCGACTGGCCTGCTTGATGGGCCGTAGGGCCCGACTGGGCGAGTCTGGGCCCTACGAGTTCTCGGTCGGGGCGTCGCCTGTGCCGGGAGCACCGGTATGGAACGTGCGCCCTGATCCATCTGGCTGGATATCCAAGGGAAGCCACCCGCCAGTGTCCTGGTTACTCATTGCCTTAATTTCTTCAGCAGTGGCCGGACCGGCTGCGATGAAATTAAGCACCTGCTGAATATTCTGAATGAGGCCATTAGTCAGCGCCCCAATGCCTTGCTTTCCTGTGGGTGTCTCCACGGTTACCTGTAGTCCAATCAAGAACCCCCCCTCGATTTTCTTGACTGGGTCTCTAAAGTTAGCGTCGACAATGAGTGCCTGGTCCGCGAGATCAGGAAAATGGTATGTGATGTTGGGGGGAGCGTTGCGTTCCGCTGCTTCTTCGGATTCCCAACTCGTGGAGACGTTCTGTTGGATGCTGTGGGGGTCAATCGAGACGTCGATGCTGGCACGATGCTTGTCAAGGTTATTGAGATCCGTGAGGCAAATTAGTGGGTCCGCGTCGACTTGCTCGGGTGGGCGATTGAAGGGTTGGAGCATCTCGATGCGTTCTGCAATCTCTGGGGGGACGGTCTGGAGTCGGTCGCGAAGCGCCTTGCTCCAGTCAGCGCGATCACGTACCACCGGAAATTGGATCATCTTTGGTTTGGGTGGGGATACTCCATCGATGTGAGCGAACTCCCATACGCATGCGTCAAGAGCGCTGCGGAGGCTGTAGAGCATGTCGCCCAGGATGAGAGACCACTCCTGCGAAGGCGGTGCCGAGCGCACTCGCAGCCGTGTTTGCCATCTACGCCTGTCCTCGGAGAGGGAATAGTCGGTATCAATGGGGCGTCCTGCAGTCCAAAGGGAGATCCGAGACTCAAGCTCAGCCTTGCACTGTGCGGCGTGAGCTAGCTTCAAGGTGGGCCACGCGGAGAGGGTCTTTCCGTACTCCCACCGCCGGCCGATCCCTTTCGCTCGCGGGGACTTACTCGGTTCCTGATCGTTCGCCGTATCTGCCACGGGTGGAAGTTACTGCGTGGCCCTGAGTAGCGCATGCGCTTTTCGTCAACTTCGTCCTGGTTCTGAGCTGGTCAGAGACCTCACGCCCGGCTCCAGTCCACAACGCAGAAGGGCAGACGGGGCCCGTCGTCTATCGCAGGTCTATCGCGATCAGTGCGCAGCAACGACAAAGAGCGGGACCCAGTGAGACTGGTTCCCGCTCTTCATGCGTGGCATCTGCGCTGGTCAACCGCATCATCGTGCTGGTTGAAGCGAAGTGCCCCCGGCAGGATTCGAACCTGCGCACACGGCTCCGGAGGCCGTTGCTCTATCCCCTGAGCTACGGGGGCGTGTCCGCCGTCTTGCGTGGCGACGGAGAGAACACTACCAGCTCATGAGGGGTGGCCATGAACGCCTTTCGTGGGCCGGCCGCAGGGCCGGGCAG
Source organism: Streptomyces buecherae (assembly GCF_014295035.1). Classification (GTDB taxonomy): domain Bacteria; phylum Actinomycetota; class Actinomycetes; order Streptomycetales; family Streptomycetaceae; genus Streptomyces; species Streptomyces youssoufiensis. Next base: position 2,518,409 of record NZ_CP060404.1, on the reverse strand, counting down.
GCGGTGGGGGAGGAAGCGAGCCGGTGTACCCAGGCGACTGGTCCGGAGGGTGCGCCGGGGGAAGCGGAACGCGGGGCCCGCGCTTGTAGCGCATTCGTCGCGGATCGTGGGGAGCCTCGCTGAAAGGTCCCCCGCACGTGGCGGAAGTGGGCAAAACCCGGACGCAGTCGGAGTCGCACGCCTAGGCTTCGAGTTGTGCCTGGCGTGTCCGGCCGGGTCCTTGTTGTCGACGACAACAAGGTCATCCGGCAGCTAATCAGGGTCAACCTTGAGCTAGAGGGGTTCGAGGTCGTGACCGCGGCTGATGGTGTCGAGTGCCTGGAGATCGTGCATCGCGTAAGACCCGACGTGGTCACCCTCGACGTGGTGATGCCCCGTCTCAACGGGTTGCTGACCGCTGCTCGATTGCGGGATGACGTGCGTACTCGACACCTTCCCCTCGCCATCGTCAGCGCTTGCACGCAGTCGGATGTCGACAGCGGGCAGTCTGCCGGTGTTGATGCGTTCCTCGCGAAACCCTTCGAGCCCGCCGAGCTGGTGCGGCTCGTACGACAGCTCGTGCGACAGGCCGCCGGTCATGAGGCGGGGGAGGAAGGTGACGACGACGGCGGCCCCGGATCTGGGCCGTCTGAAGGTGCTGAGCCCGTCGTTCGGCCCGGTGGTTGAGCGGTCGCTGGCTCACGTGGTGGCGGTGTTCGGTGACTGGCGTACGCGGAGTGGCTGGCTGCGTAAGTGATCGTGATCGGTGTGTCGAGCGGTTCGCCGTAGATGGGGCCCCCGCTGCACTACCGCCCGCCGAGCGGGCCACCCCGGCCCCGGTCCCGACGGCGAGGGCGCGTCGGGAAACCCGTTCGCGGAGCCTCCCCCCTTCTCCCATACGCTTGCCCCGTGACCCCCGCACAGCTCTCTCGCACCGTGGTGTACGTCGTGCGTTCTGCCGTTCAGGCTGGTGAGCTGTCCGTGCCGGCCGACGATCTCGCCTCGCTCGACGCCGAGGCCGGGGGAGCCGATGGTGGCGCGCGGCGGGGGATCGTACGGGTGCCGCCCCGGCCCGGCTGCGGGGACTTCGCCTCCCATGTCGCCCTGCGGCTCGCCGCCGCCTCCGGGCAGGCGCCCCGGGAGGTCGCCGAGGTGCTGCGGCGCCGGCTGGTCGAGCAGCCCGGGATCGAGCGGGTCGAGGTCGCCGGGCCCGGCTTCGTGAACATCACCGTGGCCGCCGGAGCGCACGCCGGGCTCGTACGGGAGGTGCTCGCGCAGGGCGCGGCGTACGGGCAGGGCGAAGGACTTGTCGGGACGCGGCTGCGGCTGCGGTACCAGGACGGACCGCGGGCCGCGCTGTTCGCCGAGGTCGTCGCGCGGTTGGCCACCGCGTGCGGGGCCGGGGTCGATGTGCTGCCCAACGGCGGAGGAGCCGCTCCCCTCGCCGCCACGTCCGCCCCCACCGGCGACGCCGAGACCGCCACCGAGGCCGTCGTCCTCTCCGTGCGCGAGCCGGGGCGCACGCTGGGCGAACTCGTGGAGTCGCTGGGGCGGGACGGTGCGCGGTGGGCGTTGCTGAGCGCCGCCGCGCATGACGTTCCGAGCTGCGACCCGGCCGAGGTGCTGGCGCAGCGGGAGAGTAATCCGCTGTTCCGTGTGCGGTACGCCCACGCGCGGGTGCGCGCGCTGTTGCGTAACGGCCGCGACCTGGGCGTCGAGCCCGACCCCGACGGTCCCTTCGACCCCGACGGCCCCGCCAACGCCGACGCCGCTACCCGTGCCACCGGCGACTCGGCCGCGCGCGCCCGTGGGGCCCTGCTCGCCCTGCTGGCCGACTACCCGCGGGTGGTCGAGGCCGCCGCGCGGCGGCATGCTCCGGACCGGGTGGCGCGGGAGCTGACGGCCGTCGCCGACGCCTTCTTCCGCTTCCACGACGGCTGCGCCCCGCTGCCGCGCGGCGAGGAGAAACCCTCGGCCGCACACCGCGCCCGGCTGGCCACCGCCGAAGCCGCCGGAACGGTGCTGGCAAACGGCCTGAACCTGCTCGGCATCTCCGCTCCCGCCCACCTCTGAGCCGACTGAGTCGCTGTAGGAGACCTGAGAACCATGAGTCGATCCGCTCACCCCGCCGGGCCCCGGCACGCCGACGTGCTGCCCGAGGGCCACTACTTCGCACCGCCCGCCGACCTGAACGCCCTCGACCCCAAGGTGTGGGCCCGCACGGTGACCCGTACCGACACCGGCGCGGTCAGCGTGGGTGGGCTCGATGTGGGGGCGCTCGCCGAGGAGTTCGGCACGCCGGCGTACGTCCTGGACGAGAGCGACTTCCGGGCCCGCTGCCGGGCCTGGCACCAGGCGTTCGGGGGCGAGGCCGACGTGTTCTACGCGGGCAAGGCGTTCCTCTCCCGGGCCGTCGTGCGGTGGCTGCACGAGGAGGGGCTCAACCTCGACGTGTGCTCGGCCGGCGAGCTGGCCACGGCGCTGGCCGCGGGGATGCCCGCCGAGCGCATCGCGCTGCACGGCAACAACAAGTCCACCGAGGAGATCCGGCGGGCCGTCGAGGCGGGCGTGGGGCGGATCGTGCTGGACTCGTTCCAGGAGATCGTGCGCGTCGCGCACATCGCCGAGCGGCTCGGCAAGCGCCAGCGCGTGCAGATCCGGGTCACCGTCGGCGTCGAGGCGCACACCCACGAGTTCATCGCGACCGCGCACGAGGACCAGAAGTTCGGCATCGCGCTCGCCGGCGGCCAGGCGGCCGAGGCGGTGCGCCGGGCGCTCAAGCTGGACGGCCTCGAACTGATCGGCATCCACTCGCACATCGGCTCGCAGATCTTCGACATGGCCGGCTTCGAGGTCTCCGCGCGCCGCGTCGTGCAACTGCTCGCCGACATCCGCGACGAGCACGGTGTCGAGCTGCCGGAGATCGACCTCGGCGGCGGCCTCGGCATCGCGTACACCTCCGACGACGACCCGCGCGAGCCGCACGAGATCGCGGCCTCGCTGTCCAGCATCGTCACGCGCGAGTGCCAGGCCGCGGGGCTCGCGGTGCCGCGGATCTCGGTCGAGCCGGGGCGGGCCATCGTCGGGCCGACGGCGTTCACGCTGTACGAGGTCGGCACGGTCAAGGTGCTGGAGGGACTGCGTACGTATGTCAGCGTCGACGGCGGCATGTCGGACAACATCCGTACGGCGCTCTACGACGCCGAGTACTCGGTCTCGCTCGTCTCGCGCGCGTCGGACGCCGAGCCGATGCTGGTCCGGGTGGTCGGCAAGCACTGTGAGTCCGGCGACATCGTGGTGCGTGACGCGTTCCTGCCCGCCGACGTCGCGCCCGGCGATCTGATCGCGGTGCCCGCCACCGGCGCCTACTGCCGCTCGATGGCCAGCAACTACAACCACGCGCTGCGGCCCCCGGTGGTCGCCGTGAACGACGGGGCGGCCCGGGTCATCGTGCGGCGGGAGACCGAGGAGGACCTGATGAGGCTCGACGTCGGGTGACAATTGAGGGGCGGCAGCGGGTCAGCCCCGTGCGCGGAAGCGCGGTATGCCGACAGACGAAATAGACATCTCGGATACTGGACGGGTGACGGGAACTCCCGTCCAGTGAGTGAGACTGGCGCCGACGTATGTGCGGTAAAAGCAGAGGAAACGAGGTCGGATGATGCGTACGCGTCCGTTGAAGGTGGCGCTGCTGGGCTGCGGTGTGGTCGGCTCAGAGGTGGCGCGCATCATGACGACGCACGCGGACGACCTCACGGCGCGCATCGGGGCCCCGGTGGAACTGGCCGGCATCGCGGTGCGCCGCCCAGGCCGGGTGCGCGCCGGCGTGCCCGCCGAGCTGATCACCACCGACGCGACGGCGCTGGTCAAACGCGGTGACATCGATGTGGTCATCGAGGTCATCGGCGGCATCGAGCCGGCCCGCACCCTCATCACCACCGCCTTCGAGCACGGCGCCAGCGTCGTGTCGGCCAACAAGGCGCTGCTCGCCGAGGACGGCGCCGCGCTGCACGCCGCGGCCGAGGAGCGGGGCGCCGACCTCTACTACGAGGCGGCCGTCGCCGGCGCCATCCCGCTGGTCCGCCCGCTGCGCGAGTCGCTGGCCGGGGACACCGTGAACCGGGTGCTCGGCATCGTCAACGGCACCACCAACTTCATCCTCGACAAGATGGACACGAGCGGCGCCGGGTACTCCGAGGCGCTCGACGAGGCCACCGCGCTCGGCTACGCGGAGGCCGACCCGACGGCCGACGTCGAGGGGTTCGACGCCGCCGCCAAGGCCGCGATCCTGGCCGGCATCGCCTTCCACACCCGGGTGCGGCTGGACGACGTGCACCGCGAGGGCCTCACCGAGGTGACGGCCGCGGACATCGCGTCCGCGAAGCGCATGGGGTGCACCGTGAAGCTGCTCGCGATCTGCGAGCGGGCCGGCGACGGCCGCTCGGTCACCGCGCGGGTGCACCCGGCGATGATCCCGCTCAGCCACCCGCTGGCCTCCGTCCGCGAGGCGTACAACGCGGTCTTCGTGGAGGCCGAGGCCGCGGGACAGTTGATGTTCTACGGGCCCGGGGCCGGCGGCGCGCCCACCGCGTCGGCGGTCCTCGGCGACCTGGTCGCCGCCTGTCGCAACCGACTGGCCGACACCACGGGCCCCGGCGAGTCCGCGTACACGCGGCTTCCCGTCAGCCCCATGGGCGAGGTGGTCACGCGCTACCACATCAGTCTCGACGTCGCCGACAAGCCGGGTGTCCTCGCTCAGGTCGCCCAGGTCTTCGCCGAGCACGGCGTCTCCATCGACACCGTCCGCCAACAGGGCAAGGACGGTGAGGCGTCACTGGTCGTGGTGACGCACCGGGCGCCGGACGCGGCGCTTTCGGCCACCGTGGAGACGCTTCGGCAGCTCGACACGGTACGCGGCGTCGCGAGCATCATGCGGGTTGAAGGGGAGTAACGAAAGCAATGTCCGCAAACATCAGCGCTCGGCAGGGCACCCATCAGTGGCGCGGGGTCATCGAGGAGTACCGGGACCGGCTCCCGGTCGGCGAGCACACTCCGGTGGTGACACTGCGCGAGGGCGGCACGCCGCTGGTCCCCGCGCAGGTGCTCTCCGAGCGCACCGGATGTGAGGTTCATCTCAAGGTCGAGGGCGCCAACCCGACCGGGTCCTTCAAGGACCGCGGCATGACGATGGCCATCACCCAGGCCAAGGAGGCCGGCGCCAAGGCCGTCATCTGCGCCTCCACGGGCAACACCTCCGCCTCGGCCGCGGCGTACGCGGTGCGCGCCGGCATGGTGTGCGCGGTCCTGGTGCCCCAGGGCAAGATCGCGCTCGGCAAGATGGGCCAGGCCCTGGTGCACGGCTCGCGCATCCTGCAGGTGGACGGCAACTTCGACGACTGCCTCACGCTGGCGCGCGAACTGTCCGAGAAGTACCCGGTCGCACTGGTGAATTCGGTCAATCCGGCGCGTATCGAGGGCCAGAAGACCGCCGCGTTCGAGGTGGTCGACGCGCTCGGGGACGCCCCCGACATCCACGTGCTGCCGGTCGGCAACGCGGGCAACATCACCGCGTACTGGAAGGGCTACCAGGAGTACGCCGTCCCGTCCTCGCAGGGTCACGCGGCCGTCTCCTCCCGTACGCCGCGCATGTGGGGCTTCCAGGCGTCCGGCTCCGCGCCGATCGTGCGGGGCGAGCCGGTCAAGGACCCGCACACCATCGCGACCGCGATCCGCATCGGGAACCCGGCCTCCTGGGAGCAGGCCGAGCGGGCCCGCGACCAGTCGGGCGGCTTCATCGACGAGGTGACCGACCGTCAAATCCTGGCCGCCTACCGGCTGCTGGCGGCGCAGGAGGGCGTCTTCGTGGAGCCCGCGTCGGCCGCCAGTGTGGCCGGGCTGCTCAAGGCCGCCGAGCAGGGCAAGGTCGATCCGGGGCAGCGCATCGTGTGCACGGTCACCGGCAACGGCCTCAAGGACCCGGACTGGGCGGTGGCGGGCGCGCCGCAGCCGGTCACCGTGGCGGTGGACGCGGACGCCGCGGCCGGCAGCCTCGGGCTGGCCTGACCGCTGGCCCGCACCTGGCGTAACCTTGGGTAAGGCGGTGGCCGCGGACCGGGCGACGGTCTCGCGGAATAGCCGTTAAATCCCTCGGTTTTATCCCGCTGGACAGTGATAAGCGGGGATAACGGAGCACGGGACGGCTCACGACACGCATCGTGCGCCTCCCGTGCGCCCTATGTCGCCACAGAACCTTCCTTCGATAGGCTGTACTGAATCCGCCCCGTCGCAGAGCACCCGCCGCTGAGCAATCGGCTCCGTGCGGCATTGCCGAAACGGTCCTCGCGGTGTTCCGTACTTCTTCGATAAACCGCAGCCCGTACACCGCAGCCCGCACACACTTGTCGCCACACGTCCGCAGTCACACAAGGAGAGTCATCGAGCGATGGCCGGTCCAGCGTTCCGTGCCGCCGCCGTCCGGGTGCGCACCCCTGCCACCAGCGCCAATCTCGGCCCCGGCTTCGACGCCCTCGGCCTGGCCCTGGGTCTGTACGACGACGTGGTCGTCCGGGTCGCCGACGCCGGGCTGCACATCGACATCGCGGGGGAGGGCGCGGAGACCGTGCCGCGCGACGAGAACCACCTGCTCGTACGCTCCCTGCGGGCCGCGTTCGACCTGCTCGGCGGCCAGCCCCGGGGCCTGGAGCTGGTGTGCGCCAACCGCATTCCGCACGGCCGCGGGCTCGGCTCGTCCGCCGCGGCGATCTGCGCGGGCATCGTGGCCGCGCGCGCGGTGACCATAGGCGGCGCCGAGCGGCTCGGTGACGAGGCCCTCCTTGAGCTGGCGACCGAGCTCGAAGGCCACCCGGACAACGTCGCGGCCTGCCTGTACGGCGGTTTCACGCTGTCGTGGATGGACGGCGGCGTAGCGCGGGCCATCCGCATGACGCCGGCGGATTCCATCGTTCCGGTGGTCTTCGTACCCGCTCGCGCCGTCTCGACGGAGACCGCCCGCGGGCTGCTGCCGCGCACCGTCCCGCACGTGGACGCCGCGGCCAACGCGGGGCGCGCCGCGCTGCTGGTCGAGGCGCTGACCAGGCGCCCCGAGCTGCTGCTGACCGCGACCGAGGACCGGCTGCACCAGGAGTACCGCGCGCCGGCCATGCCGGAGAGCGTGACCCTGGTCAACCGGTTGCGCGCCGACGGCGTCCCCGCGGTCATCTCCGGTGCGGGCCCCACGGTGCTCGCACTGGCCGAGAGCGGTGCGGCCGACAAGGTCGCACGCCTGGCGGGCGAGGGCTGGGCGGCCAACCGGCTGGCCCTCGACGCGGGGGGAGCGAGCGTCCTGCCGCTCGCCTGACACACGGGGGCCGGGGGCCACCCCGGGCCTGGCTGAAATGCGATTGCCGGACTTGGAGAGGGGGAATGTTTGTTGGAGCCGGTAGTGTTAACCTCAAGTCTGCACCTGCAGCCTTTTGGACTGTTGCAAAGGCGCAGTGCTCACCGTCCCCATTCGGGACCACCCTTCTTCCGGGAGCCTCCCCAACTGCCTGAGCAGCCTGCCTGAGCAGTTTTGAGCACGCTCCGGAATCGGCGTGGCGGATCTGAGTGATACGTCTCTTCCGTGCGCCGGACCCAGCACCGATCTTTCCGCCGTCCTGGCGGACCACCGCCCCGGCCCAGTCCACGTGGTACGGACCACAGCCGGACAGCACAACCGGTCGCCGAGCCAGACAGGCCGACGCCCGCTCCAGGGAAGGACCCTTCGTGAGCGACACCACCGATCTGATGGGCGTGAACGCCTCCGGCAACACCGACAACTCCGTCGGCAATGCCGCCGCGCCCGCCACGGACGCTCCCGCCGCGCCTGCCACCGGTGCCACTGCTAGTGCCCCCCGGCGGCGCCGTTCCGGTACCGGCCTTGACGCCATGGTCCTGGCGGAGCTCCAGCAGCTCGCCTCCAGCCTCGGCATCAAGGGCACCGCGCGGATGCGGAAGAGCCAGTTGATCGAGGTCATCAAGGAGAAGCAGGCCAGTTCCGGTGCCGCCAAGAGCACCGAGACCGCGCCCGCCGCCGAGGCGCCGGCCAAGCCGAAGCGCCGCACGACCTCCAAGGCCCGTACGGGTGAGGGAGCCGACAAGCAGCCCGAGAAGGCGGCCGAGCAGGCCCCCGCTCAGCAGCAGATCGACATCCCCGGCCAGCCGGTCAGCGACGAGGCCCCGGTCAGCGAGCGCCGCCGGCGCCGCGCCACCTCCCAGGCGGGCAGCCCGGACAACGCCGAGCAGGCCGCCGACGCGCAGGCCGACGGCCAGGCCCAGGGCAAGTCCGACGCCAAGCAGGACACCCGCTCCGACGCCAAGGGCGAGGCCGGCCACGCCGACGGCGGCGACGGCAAGCCCGCCAAGGGCGAGCGCGGCGACCGTGGCGAGCGCGGTCAGAAGGGCGACCGCCGGGAGCGCGGCAACCAGCGCGACCGCGGTGAGCGCGGCGACCGTGGCGAGCGCGGTGACCGTGGCGAGCGCGGCGAGCGCGAGGGCCGGCGCGGCAAGAACGACGACGGCGGCCAGGGTGGCCGCCAGCAGCGCGAGGGCCGTGGCCAGAGCCAGCAGCGCGCTGACGACGACGGCGAGGACTTCGAGGGCGGCCGGCGCGGTCGGCGCGGGCGCTACCGCGACCGGCGCGGGCGCCGCGGTCGCGAGGACTTCGGCAACGAGCCGCAGGTCGCCGATGACGATGTGCTGATCCCGGTCGCGGGCATCCTGGACATCCTCGACAACTACGCCTTCATCCGCACCTCCGGCTACCTGCCGGGCCCGAACGACGTGTACGTCTCGCTGGCCCAGGTCCGCAAGAACGGCCTGCGCAAGGGCGACCACGTCACCGGCGCCGTGCGGCAGCCGCGCGAGGGCGAACGGCGCGAGAAGTTCAACGCGCTGGTGCGGCTCGACTCGGTCAACGGCATGGCGCCCGAGACCGGCCGTGGCCGTCCCGAGTTCGGCAAGCTCACCCCGCTGTACCCGCAGGACCGACTGCGCCTCGAGACCGAGTCCGGCGCGCTGACCACGCGGATCATCGACCTGGTGACGCCGATCGGCAAGGGCCAGCGTGGCCTGATCGTGGCCCCGCCGAAGACCGGCAAGACCATGATCATGCAGGCGATCGCCAACGCGATCACGCACAACAGCCCCGAGTGCCACCTCATGGTCGTCCTCGTGGACGAGCGGCCCGAAGAGGTCACCGACATGCAGCGGTCGGTCAAGGGCGAGGTCATCTCCTCGACCTTCGACCGCCCGGCCGAGGACCACACCACCGTCGCCGAGCTGGCCATCGAGCGGGCGAAGCGGCTGGTGGAGCTGGGGCACGACGTCGTGGTGCTGCTCGACTCCATCACGCGTCTGGGCCGTGCCTACAACCTCGCGGCGCCGGCCTCCGGGCGCATCCTGTCCGGTGGTGTGGACTCCACCGCGCTCTACCCGCCGAAGAAGTTCTTCGGTGCCGCGCGGAACATCGAGGACGGCGGCTCGCTGACCATCCTGGCCACCGCGCTGGTCGACACCGGCTCGCGCATGGACGAGGTGATCTTCGAGGAGTTCAAGGGCACCGGCAACATGGAGCTCAAGCTCGACCGCAAGCTCTCGGACAAGCGGATCTTCCCGGCGGTGGACGTGGACGCGTCCTCCACGCGTAAGGAGGAGATCCTGCTCGGCAGCGACGAGCTGGCGATCGTCTGGAAGCTGCGCCGGGTGCTGCACGCGCTGGATTCGCAGCAGGCCATCGAGCTGCTGTTGGACAAGATGAAGCAGACCAAGTCCAACGCCGAGTTCCTCATGCAGATCGCCAAGACCACGCCCGCACCGGGCAACGGCAACGACTGACGCTCCACCCAGTCGTCCACCGCGCGCCGCTCACCCGGCGCGACCGGGCGCCCCAGCCCTCCCGCCGGCCAGCCGGCACCGGAGAGCGGCGCCCACGGGCATCGGGCCCCTTCCGTACCGCACGCGGTACGGAAGGGGCCCTTCCGCGTGCCGGGCGCACGCCGCGCAGTGCCGCGTACGCCGTCGAGCGCGGGGCGCGCCGCGCCGCGTCACCGGGCGTCAAACATCGGTGACCGGGTCGATTCGCCGATCCGCTGAGACGTGGAGCACAGCGATTCCTGGCCATCTGGCGGGCAACCGTCGCGCTGAGGCTCGCGAAACAGCAGGTGAACGGGGTCCTGGCCGGCGTGGGAGCGGGCTCGGAAGCCGGCCGACGGCCGAAATTCCCGAGGCCGACGCTATGCAACCCTGGCGCCCGAGCCCTCGTCTGACTAGTCACGACGGGGCGCGCCAGAAGCATGGCGGGCAGGGGGTAGTGGAACCACCGAGGACTGAGGAGCCCATGGCGGACGAGAGCAACAGCGTGTCGGCGGGTCGGCGCCGCCATGGCCGAAAGGCCACCGGTCGACGCCGCAAGGCGCCGAGCAAGCGACGCCGGGCCCTGGTGGCCACCGCGTGGGTCGCCGCGGCCCTCGTACTGTTCGGCGGTGGGACGCTCGGATACCTCTACTACAAGCTCAACGGCAACCTGACGGGCGTCGACATCAACGCCGCCCTGGGCACCGAACGCCCCGAGGACGTCGACAACGGCTCGATGGACATCCTCGTCCTCGGCTCGGACTCGCGGGCCGGCAAGAACGACAAGTACGGCAAGGACGAGGGCGGCGCCCGCTCCGACACCGCGATGATCGTGCACGTCCACGAGGGCCGGAAGAAGGCCAGCGTCGTCAGCATCCCGCGCGACACCCTCATCGAGCGGCCCTCGTGCACCAAGGACGGCGAGGAGACGCCGCCGGCGAAGCGGGTGATGTTCAACACCGCGTACGAGGTCGGCGGCCCGGCGTGCGCCGTCAAGACGGTCGAGTCGATCACCAGCATCCGCATGGACCACTACCTCGAGGTCGACTTCTCCGGCTTCAAGGACCTCATAGACCGGCTCGGCGGCGTGGACATCACCACCACCAAGCCCATCAAGGACAAGAAGAGCCACCTCGACCTGGAGCCGGGCGACCACACCCTGGACGGCGAACAGTCGCTCGGCCTGGTCCGCACCCGGCACGGCGTCGGCGACGGAACGGACCTGGGGCGGATCGCGCTCCAGCAGGCGTTCGTCAAGGCCCTGATCGACCAGATCAAGGACGTCAACGTCTTCGGCAACCCGAAGAAGCTCTACGACCTGGCCGACACCTCCACCAAGGCGCTGACCACCGATTCGGAGCTGGCCTCGGTCGACAAGCTGCTGGGCTTCTCCCGTGGCCTCAAGGGCATCGATTCCAAGCACATGACGATGGTGACGCTGCCCGTGGTCTACGACACGATCGACATCAACCGCGTGGTGCCGATGCCCGAGCAGGCGAACCAGGTGTGGCAGGCGCTGCTGGCCGACAAGCCGATCCCCAAGTCGGCGACGAAGGGCTCGGTCGGCGACCCGCCGGACGCGAGCAAGGTCGTCGGCGGCGACAAGGGCGACGCCGAACCGGCCGAAGGCTCCGCCGAGCCGCGCTCCAGCGCGACGCCGACCCCGTCGCTGACCAGGGCCATCGCCCAGGGCTGAGCACGCGCGAGAGCACCCGGCCCACCCCCGCCGGCCCCACCTCGCGCGTGCCCCACGGGCCCTTCCCGGCCCCGCCCCGTACGCCCGCGCAAGCCCCCGCGACCCGCTCGCGGGGGCTTGTCCGTGCCCGCGCGGGGTGGGCGGAATACCTGGCGGGTCGGTCTCGTTTTGGGAGATACGGCCAGTGCTGGCAGACTGGTCCGTCGGCTCCGGTTCACGTCAGGCAGCCCTCCCTCCGACCCGCCCATCGGGTCGAAGGGGCCCAGCGACCCGGTGCCCTCCCGAAAACTAGGAGATTCCCTTGAAGCGCGACATCCACCCCGAGTACGTCGAGACCCAGGTGAGCTGCACCTGTGGCGCGTCGTTCACCACTCGCAGCACCATGACCGGTGGCAGCATCCGTGCTGACATCTGCTCCGAGTGCCACCCGTTCTACACGGGCAAGCAGAAGATCCTCGACACGGGTGGCCGCGTGGCCCGCTTCGAGGCCCGCTTCGGCAAGAACGCCGGGTCCGCCAAGAAGTAGCGACCCAACCGGCGCCGGTTCCCGGCCGCCCCGACCGGGGTGGCCGAGGACCGGCGTTCTGTCGTAGCGGCCACCTCGCCACCCGGCCCGCGCCCGCCGGCGCCCGGCCCGCCCCACGCCCCACCCCCACCCAGCACCCCTTGCGGAGAAACGAGTCCCGATGTTCGAGGCGGTCGAGGAACTGATCGGCGAACACGCCGACCTCGAGAAGCGGCTCGCCGACCCCGCGGTCCACGGCGACCAGCGGGAAGCGATGCGGCTGAACAAGCGGTACGCGGAGCTGACCCCGATCATCGCCACGTACCGCGACTGGAAGCGTGCCGGCGACGACATCGAGGCCGCCCGCGAACTGGCCGCCGACGACCCGGACTTCGCCGACGAGGTCAAGGAGCAGGAGCAGCTCCGCGAGCGGCTCACCGAGAAGCTGCGACTGCTGCTCGTGCCCCGCGACCCCAGCGACGACAAGGACGTCATCCTGGAGGTCAAGGCGGGCGAGGGCGGCGAGGAGTCCGCGCTGTTCGCCGGCGACCTGCTGCGCATGTACCTGCGCTACGCCGAGCGCGTCGGCTGGAAGACCGAGATCATCGAGGCCAACGAGTCCGATCTCGGCGGCTACAAGGACGTCCAGGTCGCCGTCAAGACCAAGGGCGGCGGCGGTGCCACCGAGCCCGGCCAGGGCGTGTGGGCGCGACTGAAGTACGAGGGCGGGGTGCACCGCGTGCAGCGCGTGCCCGCCACCGAGTCGCAGGGCCGCATCCACACCTCGGCCGCCGGCGTGCTCGTCACCCCCGAGGCCGAGGAGGTCGAGGTCGAGATCGGGCCGAACGACCTGCGCATCGACGTGTACCGCTCGTCCGGCCCCGGCGGCCAGTCCGTCAACACCACCGACTCCGCGGTGCGCATCACCCACCTGCCCACCGGCATCGTGGTCTCGTGCCAGAACGAGAAGAGCCAGCTCCAGAACAAGGAGCAGGCACTGCGTATCCTGCGCTCACGGCTTCTGGCCGCGGCGCAGGAGGAAGCCGAGCGCGAGGCGTCCGACGCGCGCCGCAGCCAGGTCCGTACGGTGGACCGGTCCGAGCGCATCCGCACGTACAACTTCCCGGAAAACCGGATCTCCGACCACCGTGTCGGCTTCAAGGCGTACAACTTGGACCAGGTGCTCGACGGCGAACTGGACGCGGTCATCCAGGCGTGTGTCGACGCCGACTCCGCGGCCAAGCTGGCCGCCGCCCAGTAGGAGGGCCCGTGCAGCAGTCACCCGGGGGGCGCCCCCCGAATCCGCGGTCCGTGCTGCTCGCTGAGGTGGCGCAGGCCACCCAGCGACTGGCCGACGCGGGTGTGCCATCGCCGCGCTTCGACGCGGAGGAACTCGCCGCGTTCGTGCACGGCGTCAAGCGGGGCGAGCTGCACGCCGTCGCCGACGCGGAGTTCGACGCCCGGTACTGGGAGGCCGTCGCCCGCCGCGAGGCGCGCGAGCCGCTCCAGCACATCACCGGGCGCGCCTTCTTCCGCTACCTCGAACTCCACGTGGGACCCGGCGTGTTCGTGCCCCGGCCGGAGACCGAGTCGGTGGTCGGCTGGGCCATAGACGCGGTCCGCGCCATGGACGTCGTCGAGCCGCTCATCGTCGACCTGTGCACGGGCTCCGGGGCCATCGCCCTGGCCCTGGCCCAGGAGGTGCCGCGCTCCCGCGTGCACGCCGTGGAGCTGGACGAGGGCGCGCTCCAGTGGGCCCGCAAGAACGTCGAGGGCTCCCGCGTCGTCCTGCACCACGGGGACGCGCTCACCGCGCTCCCCGAACTCGACGGCCAGGTCGACCTGGTGATCAGCAACCCGCCGTACGTCCCGCTCACCGAGTGGGAGTACGTCGCCCCCGAGGCCCGCGACCACGACCCCTCGCTCGCGCTGTTCTCCGGCGAGGACGGCCTGGACACCATCCGTGGCATCGAGCGCACCGCGCACCGGCTGCTGCGCCCGGGCGGCGTCGTCGTCGTGGAGCACGCCGACACCCAGGGCGGCCAGGTGCCGTGGATCTTCACCGAGGAGCGGGGGTGGGCGGACGCCGCGGACCACCCCGACCTGAACAACCGTCCCCGATTCGCTACGGCGCGCCGGGCCATGCCATGACGGGTGTCATGGCGAGCGAGTGCCCGCGCGACGCAGCCGCGGCGCGCCGCGCGAGGGCGCGGCAGACATTGGTCCGTTACGAGGAGGTCCGTTAAATGGCTCGGCGATACGACTGCGGTGACGCGACCGACCGCAAGACCGGCCTGCGCGAGGCCGCGTCCGCGATCCGTCGCGGTGAACTGGTCGTGCTGCCCACCGACACCGTGTACGGGGTCGGGGCCGACGCCTTCAGCGCGGAGGCCGTAGCCGATCTGCTGGCGGCCAAGGGCCGCGGGCGCGGCATGCCCTCACCCGTCCTCGTGGGGTCCCCGAACACGCTGCACGGCCTGGTCACGGACTTCTCCGAGCAGGCGTGGGAGCTGGTGGACGCGTTCTGGCCGGGCGCGCTCACGCTGGTGGCCCGCCACCAGCCGTCGCTGACCTGGGACCTGGGGGAGACCCGGGGCACGGTCGCGGTGCGGATGCCGCTGCACCCGGTGGCGATCGAGCTGCTGACCGAGTTCGGGCCGATGGCCGTCTCCAGCGCCAACCTGACCGGTCACCCCTCGCCGCAGGACTGCGACGCGGCCCAGGACATGCTCGGCGACTCCATCTCGGTCTACCTCGACGCCGGGCCGACGCCGGCCGCCGTGCCGTCCTCCATCGTGGACGTCACCGGCAAGGTGCCGGTGCTGCTGCGCGCGGGCGCCCTCAGCGCTGACCAGCTGCGCGAGGTCGTGCCCGATCTTGAGGTGGCCAATTGACGTCCCCCCACGGGCGTGGCATAGCGGACGGTGACCTCTTCCGCGACGGTGGCCAGGGCCACGGCGCGGGCGCCTTTCGCATCCTCCACGTCAGCACCGGCAACGTGTGCCGCTCGCCCATCACCGAGCGGCTGAACCGGCACGCCCTGGCGCACCGGCTCGGCGACCCGTACATCGGTGGCCTCGTCGTGGAGAGCGCGGGCACCTGGGGCCACGAGGGCGCGCCGATGGAGGCGCACGCCGCCACCGTGCTGGCCGACTTCGGCGCGGACCCGGACGGCTTCCTCGGCCGCGAACTCCTCGACGAGCACGTCATCCGCGCCGACCTGGTCCTGACCGCCACCCGCGACCACCGGGCCCAGGTCATCTCCATGGGGCACTCGGCCGGCCTGCGCACCTTCACGCTCAAGGAGTTCACCCGGCTGGTGCGGGCCATAGACCCCGCGACGCTGCCCGACCCCGAGCAGGCCGGCGGCGTGGTCGAGCGCGCCCGCGCCCTGGTGCGGGCCGCCGCCGCGCTGCGCGGCTGGCTGCTGGCCCCGAACGAGGAGGCGGACGAGGTGCACGACCCGTACGGGGCACCCATCACGTTCTTCCGCAGCATCGGCGACGAGATCAACCAGGCCCTCGACCCGGTGGTCACGGCCCTGACCGGGGTGCCGGCCCCCGCCTAACCCGCGCCCAGGAGCGACCCGCCGCCCGGGCCCGCCCGTCCGGGCCGCGCCGCGTCGCCTGGATGGCGCCGCTCGGGCCGACACCGCTCGGGCCGCGGTGGTGGCCGCCCCCCGGCGGCCCGCGCCGTCCCCCGGCGGCCCCGCGCCGCCGCGCGCGGGGGTGTGCGGGCGCGTGCCGCCGCGCGAGCGCCGGCCGGGACAACCGGGCACCCCTTGCCCCGTACGAGCGACACGGCAGCGCACAGCGGCCCGGGCGCCCACCGCCCGCAGGGCGCGCGCCGCGCGCGCCGGTCCGCCCCCGTGGCGGCGAACCGCCCCGGGCGGCGCACACACCGGGCAGTCGCGGCACGGCGGCCCTACATTGGGCCTTACGCCCCTCTCGCCCGGAAGGTTCGCCATGCCGGTCAGCGCCACGTCCTTGCCACAGACCCCCTGGGGAAACGACCTCGACGCGCTGCGCCGGGTCGATCCGGAGATCGCCGGGGTGCTGCTCGGCGAGGTCGAGCGGCAGTCCGACGGGCTGCAACTCATCGCGGCCGAGAACTTCACCTCCCGCGCCGTGCTGGCCGCGCTCGGCTCGCCGCTGGCCAACAAGTACGCCGAGGGCTACCCCGGCGCCCGCCACCACGGCGGCTGCGAGCTGGTGGACCTCGCCGAGCGGATCGCCATCGACCGGGCCAAGGCGCTGTTCGGCGCCGAGCACGCCAACGTCCAGCCGCACTCCGGGTCCTCCGCCGTACTGGCCGCGTACGCCGCGCTGCTGCGCCCGGGCGACACGGTCCTGGCGATGGGCCTGCCGCACGGCGGGCACCTCACGCACGGCTCGTCGGCGAACTTCTCCGGCCGCTGGTTCGACTTCGTCGGCTACGGGCTGGATCGCGCCACCGGCCTCATCGACTACGACCAGGTCCGCGCCCTGGCCCTGGCCCACCGCCCCAAGGCCATCGTCTGCGGCTCGATCTCCTACCCCCGGCACCCGGACTACGCCGCCTTCCGGGAGATCGCCGACGAGACGGGCGCCTACCTCATCGCCGACGCGGCCCACCCCATCGGCCTGGTGGCCGGCGGCGCGGCGCCCAATCCGGTGCCGTACGCGGATGTGGTCTGCGCCACCACGCACAAGGTGTTGCGCGGGCCGCGCGGTGGCTTGATCCTGTGCAACGCCGCGCTGGCCGAACGCATCGACCGGGCGGTCTTCCCCTTCACCCAGGGCGGCGCGCAGATGCACACCGTGGCCGCCAAGGCGGTCGCCTTCGCGGAGGCCGCGACGGCCGACTTCGTCGCGTACGCGCACCGCGTCGTCGACAACGCGCGCGTGCTGGCCTGGGCGCTGGACGGCCTCGGCATCGGACTGCTGACCGGGGGCACCGACACCCATCTGATCAGCGCCGACGTCACGGGCCTCGGCCTCGACGGGCGCACCGCGCGCGGCCGGCTCGCCGCCGCCGGCATCGTGCTCGACACCTGCGCGCTGCCCCGGCCCGGGCAGGCGGCCGGGTACGTGAAGGGCCTGCGGCTGGGCACCGCCGCGGTCACCACGCAGGGCATGGCGGAGGCCGAGATGGAGCGGGTCGGGGAACTGATCGGGGCGGCCCTGCGGGAGGACGGGACGGTCCGCGCGGAGGTCGCGGAATTGGCCGGGAGCTTTCCCCCCTACCCGGCCGCGGCCGAACCCCGGATCGGCGACGGGAACCACTGACGCCCGCCGTGCGTCTGTCTTGAAGTTCACAGAAGAAGGTCGGACGCGCATAGGGTGTGGGGCTGTGATGGCCAGCGAAACCTCTGGGGCAGCCCGTGCGTGAATACCTGCTGACGCTGTGTGTCACGGCTGCGGTCACCTATCTGCTCACCGGCCCGGTGCGGAAGTTCGCCATCGCGGCCGGGGCGATGCCCGAGATCCGCGCCCGGGACGTACACCGCGAACCCACCCCGCGACTTGGCGGGATCGCGATGTTCGGCGGGCTGTGCGCGGGGCTGCTCGTCGCCGCGCACCTGACCAACCTCAAGAGCGTCTACGAGATCTCCAACGAGCCGCGCGCGCTGCTCTCGGGCGCCGGGCTGATCTGGCTGCTGGGCGTGCTGGACGACAAGTGGGGCGTGGACGCGCTGGTCAAGCTGGGCGGCCAGATGATCGCCGCCGGCGTGATGGTCCTCCAGGGCCTGACCATCCTGTGGATCCCGGTGCCCGGCGTCGGCACGGTCTCGCTCACCCCCATGCAGGGCACGCTGCTGACGGTGGCGCTCGTGGTCATCACCATCAACGCCGTCAACTTCGTCGACGGCCTCGACGGCCTGGCCTCCGGCATGGTCTGCATCGCGGCCACGGCGTTCTTCATGTACGCCTACCGGATGTGGTTCGGCTACGGCGTGGAGGCCGCGGCCCCGGCGACGCTGTTCGCGGTGATCCTGATGGGCATGTGCCTCGGGTTCCTGCCGCACAACATGCACCCGGCGCGCATCTTCATGGGCGACTCGGGCTCGATGCTGATCGGCCTGGTCATGGCCGCGGGCGCGATCTCGATCACCGGCCAGGTCGACCCGGACCTGCTCAACTCGTCCGCCGGCTCGGAGCGGGCCGCGGTGCACGCGATGGTGCCGGTCTACATCCCGCTGCTGCTGCCGCTGACGGTGATCGCGGTGCCCGTCGCCGACCTGGTGCTGGCCATCGTGCGACGCACCTGGAACGGCCAGTCGCCGTTCGCCGCCGACCGTGGGCACCTGCACCACCGGCTCCTGGAGATCGGCCACTCGCACAGCCGCGCGGTGCTCATCATGTACTTCTGGTCCGCGCTGATCGCCTTCGGCGCCGTGGCCTACTCGGTCAACTCCGCGAGCGTGTGGGTGGTCCTGGCGATCGCCGCGCTGAGCGGTGTCGGCCTGGTGCTCCTGCTGCTGCCGCGGTTCACGCCGCACGCGCCGCGCTGGGCGGAGAGCCTGTTCCCGCCCCGCTACCGGCGCGGCCGGCGCCGTGGCGCGCACGCCGCGAACCAGGCCCCGGGGGGCGACCCCGAGGCCGGGCCGGAGGCAGTCGCCGACGGGGGCGAGGAGCGGGAGCCGGTGCCCAGCGGGTTCCACGGCGCGACCGCCGTCGGCGACCGGTCGCGGCTGCCGCAGCGGCGCAAGATCAGCACGCACCGCTGATCCGGAGCCGCGCGCTCCGGGGGCCGCGTGGGTGCCCGCGCGGTACGGAATGCGAGGATGCGCACGGCATGGTGCGGGTGCCCCGCGTGGGCCCGCCCGCATCGTGCCTGGTGACCCGGGGTGTCACTCACATACCAGACTTGCTTGCCCACGTCCGTTGGACGTGACGTAAGTAACTCTTTCGTGTGACGGCCGGCACACTTTGTAGGTAAAGACCTCATCAAATAGTTTGTGATACCGTTCACGAAACCCGGTGCACAGATCTCATGCGAAGACTCCAAGGGCCCCAGTGCGAAGGTCCTTTGGGTCGCGGATCATCCCTTGCCCCGGGCTACGCTCGTCCATGACGACGCCCGCCCTCTCGCCCAGCCGGAGCTGCCGCCATGCAGTCGAATGACGCCCGAATCCTCCTCCATACCGCCGCACCCACCGCTGCCGTCGGCGCCCTCGCCGTGGCGGCCAGCGCCGTGTTCGCGGGCGGCAAGGGGGCGATCGGTGCTGTCTTCGGCGTCGTGCTGGTGATTCTGCTCATGGGAATGGGACTGGGTGTCCTGCAGTGGGTCGCCAAATCCCTTCCGCTGCTCTTTCAGGGCATTGGACTCGTGTTGTACGTGGTCCAGCTTCTGCTGATGGTGGTTTTTGTCGCCGTCTTCAAGAACGCCACGTTCTTCAATCCCCGGGCGTTCGCCATCACGTTGGTCGTCGCCACCGTCGTGTGGATCGGCGCCCAGGCTCGCGCGCACATGAAAGCCAAGATCTTCTACGTCGATCCGGCGGCCCCCGAGGCCCCGAAGTCAGAGACCGCAGGGTCCACGACGTGACACGTAGGGGCGGAATAAATGTCCGCGCGAGCGCCTGCTATCGTCCGGTGCCATCTGCGGCACAGCTGGCGCCGGCGGCTGAACTCCCGTATTCCCCGGGACGCAACCAGCGGCCATCGCGGCAGGTGCCAGCGATCCGCCCCGGCCCAGCGCCGACCAGCTGCCCTCTAATCCGTAAGACCAGTCCAGTGCCGTTCCGTGGCTCCGTGCCGCGCCGACACAACGAGGTTGCCGTACCCATGCGCCACGCTGAAGGAGCTCGCGGTGAGTTCTGACCAGATGCTCGCCTTCGAGACCGATTGCCACATCTTTGAGAAGGACGGGTGCGGCTTCCCGGCCCCAGGGCTTCACTCGTTCACCTTCGACCCGATCTTCACCGTCGGCAGCTTCGAGTTCAACAAGCCGATGCTGTTGGCGCTGCTCGGAACGGTAGCCATCGTCTGGTTCTTCTGGGCGGCCTTCGGAAAGGCCAAGGTCGTCCCGGGCAAGCTGCAGATGATTGGCGAGGCGGGATACGACTTCGTCCGCAAGGGCATCGTCTACGAGACCCTCGGCAAGAAGGAGGGCGAGAAGTACGTCCCCCTGATGGTCTCGCTGTTCTTCTTCGTATGGATCATGAACCTTTGGTCGATCGTCCCGGTGGCCCAGTTCCCGGTGACCTCGATCATCGCCTTCCCCGCCGCGCTGGCGCTCATCGTGTACGTGCTGTGGATGTACCTCACGTTCAGCAAGCACGGCTTCGTCGGCGGCATGAAGAACATCACCGGCTATGACAAGTCCCTTGGTGGGGTCCTGCCGCTGGTCATGTTCCTGGAGTTCATGTCCAACGTCCTCGTGCGGCCGTTCACGCACGCGGTCCGGCTCTTCGCGAACATGTTCGCCGGTCACCTGCTGCTGCTGATGTTCACGATCGCCAGCTGGTACCTGCTGAACGGGATCGGCATCGCCTACGCGGGCGTCTCGTTCGTGCTGACCATCGTGATGACCGCCTTCGAGCTCTTCATCCAGGCCGTCCAGGCGTACGTCTTCGTGCTGCTGGCCGCCACCTATGTGCAGGGCGCTCTCGCCGAGCACCACTGAGCACCCGCCTCCCCCAGTCCAATAGACGTCCGGTGGCCAACCCCCACCGGTCCGTGAAAGAGAAGGAAGAACCGGCATGTCCGCTCTCCAGACCATTGCTGCTGGTGTCGAACTCAAGGGCAACCTCGGCTCGATCGGTTACGGCCTCGCGGCCATCGGCCCCGGCGTCGGCGTCGGCATCATCTTCGGTAACGGCACCCAGGCCCTCGCCCGTCAGCCCGAGGCTGCCGGTCTGATCCGCGCCAACCAGATCCTCGGCTTCGCCTTCTGTGAGGCGCTCGCCCTGATCGGTCTGGTCATGCCGTTCGTCTACCCGACCAGCTGATCACGGCGTAAAGCCCAGTCGATTCGACGAAAGGCACTGATGTGAACGCCCTGGTACAGATGGCGTCCGAGGAGGCCGAGAACCCCCTCGTCCCGCCGATCCCAGAGCTCGTCATCGGCCTGATCGCCTTCGCAATCGTCTTCCTCTTCCTCGCCAAGAAGCTCCTCCCGAACATCAACAAGGTTCTGGAAGAGCGCCGGGCGTCGATCGAAGGCGGCATGGAGAAGGCCGAGGCCACCCAGGCCGAGGCGCAGCAGGTTCTCGATGACTACCGGGCCCAGCTCGCTGACGCCCGCCACGAGGCCGCGCGCCTGCGCCAGGAGGCGCAGGAGCAGGGCGCCGCGCTCATCGCCGAGATGCGCGCGGAAGGCCAGCGGCAGCGTGAGGACATCATCGCCGCCGGTCACGCCCAGATCGAGGCCGACCGCAAGCAGGCCGCGCTCTCGCTGCGTCAGGACGTGGGCAAGCTCGCCACCGAACTGGCCGGCAAGCTCGTGGGCGAGGCCCTTGAGGACAACGCCCGGCAGAGCCGCACCATCGACCGCTTCCTCGACGGACTCGAGGACAGCGCGACGAAGGCCGAGGCCACGCGATGAACGGAGCGAGCCGCGAGGCGCTGGCCTCCGCACGCGAGCGACTCGACGCGCTGACGGACAACACGTCCGTCGACGCGGCGAAGCTCGCCGAGGAGCTGGCCGCCGTCACCACGCTGCTCGACCGCGAGGTGTCACTGCGCCGGGCACTGACCGACCCGGCGCAGTCCGGCGAGGCCAAGGCCGGCCTGGTGCGCCAGCTCGTCGGCGGCCAGCTCGGCGGCGAGTCCCTGGACCTGGTCTCCGGCATGGTCCGCTCCCGCTGGTCACGCTCGCGTGACCTGGTGGACGCGATCGAGGAGCTGGCGGCCAGCGCCGACCTCATCGCCGCGCAGCGCGCCGGCGCGCTCGACGACGTGGAGGACGAGGTGTTCCGGTTCGGCCGGATCGTCTCCTCCTCCGCCGAGCTGCGGGCCGCGCTGACCGCGAAGGC
The DNA here is from genome assembly GCF_014295035.1 of Streptomyces buecherae. Taxonomy (GTDB): domain Bacteria; phylum Actinomycetota; class Actinomycetes; order Streptomycetales; family Streptomycetaceae; genus Streptomyces; species Streptomyces youssoufiensis. The sequence continues at coordinate 2,496,377 of NZ_CP060404.1, read as the reverse complement.
CGCTCACCAGGGCGCCAGGACGGCTCAGGCCGAACTGCTGCGCTCGCTGCTCGGCGGTCGGGCCCACCCCGTCACCGAGCGGCTGGTGATCCGTCTTGTCACCCAGCCTCGGGGACGTAGCCTGGAAGCGGGTCTTGAAGCCCTCTCCAAGCTGGCCGCGGACCGTCGCAGCCGCGTGGTCGCCGTCGTCACCTCCGCGGTGCCGCTCTCTGACCAGCAGAAGCAGCGCCTTGGCGGTGCGCTCGCCCGGATCTACGGGCGTGCGGTGCACCTCAACCTCGACGTGGACCCGAGCGTCCTCGGCGGGGTGACGGTGCGCATCGGCGACGAGGTGATCAACGGCAGCATCGCGGACCGTCTCGACGAGGCGGCCCGGCGGATGGCCGGCTGACCAGCCACCAACTCAACAAGCATTGCTAGCGGCCCGAGTTGGGCCGACTGATGTCCTCTGGGGGGTAGCCCCCAGACCCCCCAGAAAAACTTCGGGCCCAACAAGGAGAGCAGGGAACCCAGATGGCGGAGCTCACGATCCGGCCGGAGGAGATCCGGGACGCACTGGAGAACTTTGTCCAGGCGTACACGCCGGACGCGGCCTCGCGCGAGGAGGTCGGTACGGTCAGCGTTGCCGGCGACGGCATCGCAAAGGTCGAGGGGCTGCCCTCGGCCATGGCGAACGAGCTGCTGAAGTTCGAGGACGGCACCCTTGGTCTCGCCCTCAACCTCGAGGAGCGCGAGATCGGCGCGGTCGTCCTCGGCGAGTTCAACGGCATTGAAGAGGGTCAGCCGGTCACGCGTACCGGCGAGGTCCTCTCGGTAGCCGTCGGCGAGGGCTACCTGGGTCGCGTCGTCGACCCGCTCGGCAACCCGATCGACGGCCTCGGCGAGATCGAGACCGAAAGCCGTCGCGCCCTGGAGCTGCAGGCTCCCGGCGTCATGGTGCGTAAGTCGGTGCACGAGCCGATGCAGACCGGCCTCAAGGCCGTCGACGCGATGACCCCGATCGGCCGCGGCCAGCGCCAGCTCATCATCGGTGACCGCCAGACCGGCAAGACCGCCCTGGCCGTCGACACGATCATCAACCAGCGGGACAACTGGCGCACCGGCGACCCCAAGAAGCAGGTCCGCTGCATCTACGTCGCCATCGGCCAGAAGGGCTCCACCATCGCCGGCGTGCGCGGCGCGCTGGAGGAGGCGGGCGCGCTGGAGTACACGACGATCGTCGCGGCTCCGGCCTCGGACCCGGCGGGCTTCAAGTACCTCGCCCCGTACACCGGCTCGGCCATCGGCCAGCACTGGATGTACCAGGGCAAGCACGTCCTGATCGTCTTCGACGACCTCTCGAAGCAGGCCGACGCCTACCGCGCCGTGTCCCTGCTGCTGCGCCGCCCGCCGGGCCGCGAGGCCTACCCGGGTGACGTCTTCTACCTGCACTCGCGGCTCCTGGAGCGTTGCGCCAAGCTCTCGGACGAGCTGGGTGCCGGCTCGATGACGGGTCTGCCGATCGTCGAGACGAAGGCCAACGACGTGTCGGCGTTCATCCCGACCAACGTCATCTCCATCACCGACGGCCAGTGCTTCCTGGAGTCCGACCTGTTCAACGCGGGCCAGCGGCCGGCGCTGAACGTCGGTATCTCGGTCTCCCGAGTCGGTGGCTCGGCCCAGCACAAGGCCATGCGCCAGGTCTCGGGTCGCCTCCGCGTGGACCTCGCCCAGTTCCGCGAGCTGGAGGCGTTCGCCGCCTTCGGTTCCGACCTGGACGCGGCCTCGAAGGCGTCGCTGGAGCGCGGTAAGCGCATGGTGGAGCTGCTCAAGCAGGGCCAGTACGCGCCGTACTCCACCGAGGACCAGGTCGTCTCGATCTGGGCCGGTACCTCCGGCAAGATGGACGACGTGCCGGTCGCGGACATCCGTCGCTTCGAGCGCGAGCTGCTTGACTACCTGCACCGGGAGCACAAGGACCTGCTGACGTCGATCCGCGAGGGCGGCAAGATGTCGGACGACACGCTCCAGGCGGTCGCCGAGGCCATCGCCTCGTTCAAGCGGCAGTTCGAGACCTCGGACGGCAAGCTGCTGGGTGAGGGCTGAGCATGGGCGCCCAGGTACGGGTATACAAGCGCCGCATCAAGTCCGTCACCGCCACCAAGAAGATCACCAAGGCGATGGAGATGATCTCCGCGTCACGGATCGTGAAGGCCCAGCGTCAGGTCGACGCCTCCACGCCGTACGCGAACGAGCTCACCCGCGCCGTGACGGCGGTTGCCACCGGTTCCAACACCCGGCACCCGCTGACCACCGAGGTGGAGCGCCCGACGCGGGCCGCCGTGCTGCTCATCACGAGCGACCGCGGTCTGGCCGGCGGCTACTCCTCCAACGCCATCAAGGCGGCCGAGCAGCTCACCGAGCGGCTCACCGCCGAGGGCAAGGAGGTGCTGCCGTACATCGTCGGTCGCAAGGGTGTGGCCTACTACGGCTTCCGTGGCCGTGCGGTCACCCAGTCGTGGACGGGTTTCACGGACAACCCGACGTACGCGGACGCCAAGACGGTCGCGGGTCCGCTGATCGAGGCCGTGACCACCGAGACGGCCGAGGGCGGTGTCGATGAGCTGCACATCATCTTCACCGAGTTCGTGTCGATGATGACGCAGACGCCGGTCGACGTCCGGCTGCTGCCGCTGAGCATCGACGAGGCCACCGAGCACGCGGAGAAGACGGGCGCCGGCAAGGACCAGATCCTGCCGCTGTTCGACTTCGAGCCGTCGGCCGAAGAGGTCCTCGACGCGCTGCTGCCGCGGTACGTCGAGAGCCGGATCTACAACGCGCTGCTCCAGTCGGCTGCCTCCAAGCACGCCGCCACGCGCCGTGCGATGAAGTCGGCGACCGACAACGCGGAAGAACTCATCAAGTCGCTCACGCGGCTTGCCAACGCGGCCCGCCAGGCCGACATCACCCAGGAAATCAGCGAGATCGTCGGTGGCGCGAGCGCCCTGGCCGACGCGACCGCGGGGAGTGACTGATATGACCACCACTGTTGAGCCGACCGCTCCTGCCGGCGTGGCCACTGGCCGCGTCGCGCGGGTCATCGGCCCGGTCGTCGACGTGGAGTTCCCCGTCGACGCGATGCCGGAGATCTACAACGCGCTGACCGTCGAGGTCGCCGACCCGGCCGAGGACGGCAAGCTCAAGACGCTGACCCTCGAGGTCGCCCAGCACCTGGGCGAGGGCGTCATCCGCGCCATCTCGATGCAGCCGACCGACGGCCTGGTCCGTCAGGCCACGGTGACCAACACCGGCAACGGCATCACGGTGCCCGTCGGTGACATCACCAAGGGCAAGGTGTTCAACACCCTCGGCCAGATCCTCAACGAGCCCGAGGCCGAGAAGGACGTCACCGAGCGCTGGCCGATCCACCGCAAGGCGCCGGACTTCGACCAGCTCGAGTCGAAGACCGAGATGTTCGAGACCGGCCTGAAGGTCGTCGACCTGCTGACCCCGTACGTCAAGGGCGGCAAGATCGGTCTGTTCGGCGGCGCCGGCGTCGGCAAGACCGTCCTCATCCAGGAAATGATCATGCGTGTGGCCAAGCTGCACGAGGGCGTTTCCGTGTTCGCCGGTGTCGGCGAGCGCACCCGTGAGGGCAACGACCTCATCGACGAGATGACCGACTCGGGCGTGCTGGACAAGACCGCGCTGGTCTTCGGCCAGATGGACGAGCCCCCGGGCACCCGTCTGCGCGTCGCGCTGGCCGGCCTCACCATGGCCGAGTACTTCCGCGACGTCCAGAAGCAGGACGTGCTGTTCTTCATCGACAACATCTTCCGCTTCACGCAGGCCGGCTCCGAGGTCTCCACGCTGCTCGGCCGCATGCCCTCCGCGGTGGGTTACCAGCCGAACCTGGCGGACGAGATGGGCCTCCTCCAGGAGCGCATCACCTCGACCCGTGGTCACTCCATCACCTCGATGCAGGCGATCTACGTCCCCGCCGACGACCTCACCGACCCGGCCCCGGCGACCACCTTCGCGCACCTCGACGCGACGACGGTGCTCTCCCGTCCGATCTCGGAGAAGGGCATCTACCCGGCGGTGGACCCGCTGGACTCGACGTCCCGCATCCTGGACCCGCGGTACATCTCGCAGGAGCACTACGACTGCGCCTCCCGCGTCAAGGGGATCCTGCAGAAGTACAAGGACCTGCAGGACATCATCGCGATCCTCGGTATCGACGAGCTCGGCGAGGAGGACAAGCTCACCGTCCACCGCGCCCGTCGTATCGAGCGCTTCCTGTCGCAGAACACCCACGCGGCGAAGCAGTTCACCGGCCTCGACGGCTCGGACGTCTCGCTGGACGAGTCGATCAGCGCGTTCAACTCGATCGCCGACGGTGAGTTCGACCACTTCCCCGAGCAGGCGTTCTTCATGTGCGGTGGCCTGGACGACCTCAAGGCCAAGGCCAAGGAGCTCGGCGTCGCCTGACGCCTGACGTAGTGGGGGGGACGGGTGTGGTCCCGTCCCTCCCGCCACGCCCACTAGAATTCGACCCAACATCCGGCGCACCTGCCGGGTGGAGACCCGAGGAGCCACGTTGGCTGCTGAGCTGCACGTCGAGCTGGTCGCTGCGGACCGGAGTGTCTGGTCCGGCGCGGCCACCTTGGTCATCGCGCGCACCACATCGGGTGACATCGGCGTCATGCCCGGCCACCAGCCGCTGCTCGGTGTGCTGGAGTCGGGCCCGGTGACCATTCGTACGAGCGACGGCGGGACGGTGATCGCCGCGGTGCACGGCGGGTTCATCTCGTTCGCCGACGACAAGCTGTCGGTGCTCGCGGAGATCGCGGAGCTGTCTGACGAGATTGATGTACAGCGTGCCGAGCGGGCGCTGGAGCGTGCCAAGTCGGAGGCGGACGACGCCGCCGAGCGGCGCGCCGAGGTCCGACTGCGCGCGGTGGCGGGCGCGCACTGAGCCAGCCACAGATACGTACGATCCTCAGCCGCGGGCACCGCTGGACCTCGATCCAGCGGCCCGCGGCTGAGGCGATGCGGGTGCGGGATTTCTGGATGACGCGAGGAGGTCGGTGAAGATGGTCCTCGCTCTGCTTGTCAGCGGCGCGGTCGTCGTACTCGTGCTGCTGGGGCTCTTCGTCTTCGGGCTGCGGAGACGACTGATTCAGCGATCCGGCGGAACGTTCGACTGCAGCCTGCGCTGGGACGTGCCGCCGCGAGCGGACACCGCCGCCGCCGTGGCCGGCGCCGACGGCGCCCAGGTACCGCGCACCGACGCGGGGGAGCCGAGCGGCAAGGGCTGGGTGTACGGGGTCGCGCGCTACAGCGGCGACCGGGTGGAGTGGTTCCGCGTCTTCTCGTACGCGCCCCGCCCGCGCCGACTGCTCGAACGCTCGGCCATCGAGGTCATCGCCCGCCGCACCCCGCAGGGCGAGGAAGAACTCGCCCTCCTCTCCGACGCCGTGGTCCTGGCCTGCCGCCACCGGGGCACCCGCCTCGAACTCGCGATGAGCGAAGACGCCCTCACCGGCTTCCTCGCCTGGCTCGAAGCGGCCCCCCCGGGCCAACGCGTCAATGTGGCCTAGATAAAAGGTGTCGCGTTGGTTGGGGGTACCCCCAGCGGTAGCTGGGGGAGGGTCAATGTGGCTTAGATAAAAAGTGTCTCGTTGGTTGGGGGTACCCCCAGCGGTAGCTGGGGGAGGGTCAATGTGGCGTAGATGAAAGGCGTCTCGTTGGTTGGGGGTACCCCCAGCGGTAGCTAGGGGAGAGTCGCTGTGGCTTAGGTAGAAGGTGCCTCCCCCTGGCGATGGCTTCCTCCGTCCTCACCCAGCGGTGAGTTGGTCGGCCAGGTCGGTCAGGTTCTCGGCGTGCAGGTCGAAGGTGTCCGTGGGGGTGGGTGGGTCGCCGACGGGGCGGGCCACGTAGGCGGTGCGGAGGCCGACGGCCTGGGCCGCGCGGAGGTCCCAGGCGTGGGCGGCCACCATCAGGAGGCGCTCCGGCGGCCGTCCCGAGACGGTGGTGGCCAGCTCGTAGACGGCCGGGTCCGGCTTGTACGTACGGGCGTCCTCGGCGGACAGGGCCTGGTGCCAGCGCAGCCCGGCGTGGGCGTTGATGCCCAGCAGCGCCGTACGACTCGCGTTGGAGAGGCCGATCAGCGGGAACCGTTCGGCGAGCCTCGCGAGTCCGGTGACCGTGTCGGGCCAGGGCGGGAGGTCGCGGGCCGACTGGGCCAGGGCGGTGACGGCGGCCGGGTCGGTGACGCCCGCGGCGTCGGCGACGAGGTGGGCGGCTTCCCGGTCGAGGGCGTCACTGGGCGCGTAGGGGCGCGTGCCGTCGAGCATGCGGCGCTGTTCGCGTTCGATGTGGTGCTGCCACAGCGTCAGAGGTCGCTCGATCTCGGCTTCGTCGCGCGTGGGGGCGAGGCGGCGCAGGCCGGCCCGGAGGCCGCGGGGTTCGTCGACGAGCGTGCCGAGTACGTCGAAGACCAGCGCGTCGATCTGGGGCTGTGACATGTGCGAGTTTCTCCTGGGTGAGGCAGGGGCGAGCGGCTGTGGTCGCAACGCCCCCGGCCCCGGCGGGGATTCCCGGGCCGGGCAGCTCGCGCGGGGCCGCGTGGCCCGGGCATGGCGGAGGACCGGGAAGGCGGCGGGCGGTGCCTGCCTTCCCGGTCCGGTTCGTGCGGGACCCACGCTGTGGTGCTCACCGGCCCGGCGGGGCCGGCCGACGGGCGGGGCCGCGCTCTCGCGGCCCCGCGTCGTGCGACTAGCGCAGGCCGCTGTTGATGGCCGACATCAGTTCGCCGTTGGCGGTGTCACCGCTGAACTCCCAGAAGAACGAGCCGCCGAGCTTCTGGTCCTTCACGTACGACATCTTCCCGGTGATCGTGGCCGGGGTGTCGTAGCTCCACCACTGGGTGCCGCAGTGGGCGTACGCGGTGCCGCCCACGGTGCCGTTGGCGGGGCAGCGGTCCTTGAGGTCCTTGTAGTCCTCGATGCCCGCCTCGTACTTGCCCGGGCCGGCGCCGGTGGCGGTGCCGCCCGGCTCCTTCTGGGTGACGCCGGTCCAGCCGCGGCCGTAGAAGCCGATGCCGAGCAGCAGCTTCTTCGCCGGGATGCCCTTGCCCTTGAGCTTCTGGATGGCCGCGTCGGAGTTGAAGCCCTCCTTCGGGATGCCCGGGTAGGAGGTGAGCGGGGAGTGCGGGGCCGTCGGGCCCTTCGCGTCCCAGGCGCCGAAGAAGTCGTACGTCATGACGTTGTACCAGTCGGCGTACTGGGCGGCGCCGGCGTAGTCCGCGACGTCGAGCTTGCCGCCGTTGGAGCCGTCAGCGGAGATCGCGGCGGTGACCAGGTTGTTGGCGCCGAACTTGTCCCGCATCGCCTTCATCATGGCGGTCATGGAGTTCGGACCGCTGGTGTCGCAGGTCAGGCCACAGGCGTTCGGGTACTCCCAGTCCAGGTCGATGCCGTCGAAGACATCGGCCCAACGCGGGTCCTCGACCAGCTTGTAGCAGGAGTCGGCGAAGGCGGCCGGGTTCTTGACCGCGTCACCGAAGCCACCGGACCAGGTCCACCCACCGAACGACCACAGCACCTTGATGTTCGGGTACTTGGCCTTCAGCTTGCGGAGCTGGTTGAAGTTGCCGCGCAGCGGCTGGTCCCACGTGTCGGCCTTGCCGTCGACGCTCTGGTCGGCGGTGTACGCCTTCTCGTAGTCGGCGTAGCCGTCACCGATGGTGCACTTGCCGCCCTGGACGTTGCCGAAGGCGTAGTTGATGTGCGTGATCTTCTCGGCGGAGCCCGAGGTCACCAGGTTCTTGACGTGGTAGTTGCGCTGGTAGACGCCCCAGTTGGTGAAGTAGCCCAGCTTCACGGCGTCGCCGACCGGCGGCTCGCCGCCGTTGCCACCGGTGGTACGCACGGTGCGCGCGCCGCTCGCCGCGCCGAGCTGGTCGGCGGTGTCGCGGGCCTTGACGGTGTACGAGTAGTCCGTGCCGGCGGTCAGGCCGGAGTCGGTGTAGCTGGTGCCGGTGACGGTGGCGATCGTGGTGCCGCCGCGCAGGACGTCGTAGTTCTTGACGCCCTTGTCGTCGGTGGCGGCGGTCCAGCTCAGCTTCACCGAGGTGTTGGTGATCTCGCTGGCGGAGGGGATGCCAGGAGCGCTCGGCGGGGTGTCGCCGGGCTGCGTGCTGCCGTCACAGGAGCCGCCGTTGAGCTTACAGCCGGTCGGCGCGCCGCCGCCGGTGCCGTTGAAGCCGAAGGTGACGCTGGCGCCGGGCGCCAGGGTGCCGTTCCAGCTCAGGTTCTTGGCGGTGTAGTGGTTGCCGGAGCCGGTGATGGTGGCGTCCCAGCCGGAGCCGACGGTGGTGCCGGAGGGGACGTCCCACTCGACGGTCCAACTGTTCAGCGTGGTGTCGCCGGTGTTCTTGACGGTCCAGCGGCCCTCGTAGCCGCTGCCCCAGTCGGCCGCCTTCACGTAGGTGGCGGTGGCGGACTCGGCGGCCTGGGCGGGAGAGGCCAGGCCGACGAGCGCGGCGAAGGGGAGTGCGAGCGCGACCAGCGCCGCGGTGGTTCGGTGCCGGGTATGCCGGATGCGTCTGACGATTCCTGATCTCACTGCAGGGGCTCCTGGATACTCGGGTCCGGATGGGGGGTCGTCCGGATATCGGGCTGAGATCTTCGCGAAACGTGCGCCGCCCGGTAAGCCGTCATTGTCATGACACGCTCACCAAAGATGTGAAGGGAGCGTAAGGAGGTCTGGACCACTGGGTCAATAGGTCTGGACCAAAGTGAGATTGGAGGATTCCGGTTACGGCCGTCGCGGGGGAGCGCTCACGCCCCACTCCTGCGCCAGTACCGCGGCCTGCACCCGACTGCGCAGCTCCAGTTTGGCCAGCAACCGGCTCACGTGCGTCTTCACCGTAGCCTCCGCCATCGTCAGGCGGGTGGCGATCTCCGCGTTCGACAACCCCTCGCCGAGCGCGCCCAGCACCTCGCGCTCCCGTGGGGTCAGCGTGTCCAGGAGTGCGGTGTCGGGCCTGCTCACCAATCCGGGCGGCTGCACCCGGCCGAACTCGCGGATCAGCCGGCGGGTCACCGACGGAGCGATCAGCCCCTCGCCGCGGGCCACCGTGCGGACCGCCGCCAGGAGTTCGGTCGCCTCGCTGTCCTTGAGGAGGAAGCCCGCCGCGCCCGCGCGCAGCGCGCCGAACACGTACTCGTCCAGGTCGAAGGTGGTCAGCACGAGCACGTCGGCCAGGCCGTCGGCGACGATCTGGCCGGTGGCCGATACGCCGTCCAAGCGCGGCATCTGCACGTCCATCAGGACCACGTCGGGGCGCAACTCGCGGGCCAGCGCCACGGCCTGCTCGCCGTCGGCCGCCTCGCCGACGACCCGGAGGTCGGGCGCGGAGCGCAGGATGAGCACCAGGCCGGCGCGTACGGAGGTCTGGTCCTCTGCCACCAGCACCCGGACGGGCGGGGCGGCATCCGCATCGGCATCCGCCACGGTCGTCGCTCCGGTACCCGCGGCGGTCGCCGGGTGCGTGCTCGCGGCGGCCGTCGGGTCGGCGACCGCGCCGGCGGCGGGCCCCGGGGCGCCCGTCGGGGCTGGCCGGCCGGTGGCCTCCGTGGGGTCGGTCGGGTGCGTCGGCGCCGTCGTGGCGGGTGCGTCGCTGGGTTGGGTCATGGGCGTGTCTCCTCGTCCACCGGCAGTACGGCCCGTACTCGCCAGATCCTGTCCCGGCCGGCCGGCTCCGGGCCCGCCTCGAACTCGCCGCCGAGCAGCGTCGCGCGCTCGCGCATGCCGACCAACCCGGCGCCGGAGCCCGGCGCGCGGGGGCCGTCGCGGTCACCGAGCGGGCTGACCACCTCGACGCGCAGCGCCCCGTCCTCCGTGCGGCTCAGCCGCACGCGCACCTGCCCGGGGCCGGCGTGCTTGAGCGCGTTCGTCAGCGCCTCCTGCACGATGCGGTACGCGGCCAGCTCGACCGGCGCGGGCAGGGCGTGCGCGTCCGCGCCGGCGGCCGGCGCGGCGTCCGACCCGGCGTTCGGGGCGAGGCTCGGGGCGGCGCTCGACCCGGTGCGCTCGGCGGCGGTCGCGGGGAGGTCGGCTGCCGGAGGAAGGTCGGCCGCTGAAGGGAGGTCGGCGGCCGGAGCGGCGTCGGCGGCCGGAGGGGTGCCGGTTGCGGGAGGGAGGTCGGCGGTCGTGGGGCGGGGCGCGTCGGGGGCGGCGGCGCGCGCCTGGTCGGGCCGCGCCTGGTCGGGCCGTGCCGGGCCCGCCCCGCGTTCGTCGTGGAGGGCGAACGACAGGCCGTTGTCCGCGCCGATCCGCTCGGCCCGGGCGAGCAGCGTCGACAGGCCGTCGAGGGTGGGCACGGCGGTGGGTTCCGCGTCGCCGCTGGCGTCGCGCAGCAGTCCGATCAGCCGACGCATTTCGGCCAGGCCCTGCACGCTGTTCTCGCGGATCACGCCGAGCGCCTCGTGGGTCGCCTTCGGGTCGCCGAGCGAGAGGGCGGCCGTGGAGTGGATGGCGATGGCCGACAGGTGGCCGGCGACCATGTCGTGCAGCTCGCGGGCCATCCGGGCGCGCTCGGCGGCGACGGCCTCGCGGCGGTCGAGCTCGGCGAGGAGCGCGGTGCGCTCGGCTTCGAGGCGGGCCGCCTGGGCGGCCTCGCGGTGCGTGCGGATGATCGCGCCGGTCCAGGCGGGGACGATGGTGATCATCGCGGTGGCGAAGCCGAGCAGCAGGGCGGCCGAGTCCTGGAAGCCGACGAGGGTGCCGACCGTGATCAGCGCCGTGATCAGGTAGCAGTCGCGCGGGATGCGGCGGGCCGCCTGCGGCGAGCCGTACAGCACGGCCGCGTACACCAGGTCCGAGAACATCAGCACCGTGGTCACCAGCGTGCCGCTGAGGATGTCGAGCGCGAGGGCGCAGGTGGCGATGGTGAGGCCGAGTTGCGGGGCCGTACGCCGCAGCAACTCGGCCCCGGACATCACGAACAGCGCCACCAGCGACAGCCAGCCCGGCAGCCCGAAGGCGGCGGGGCTGTTGCGCAGGTCGAGCGCGTAGAGCAGGAGCCCGGCGAGCAGCCCACCGACGCCGAACAGCACGTCGTGCTCGTGCGGGCGGAACGGGGACCGGCTGCGGGGCATGTCTCCATCACAACACGCAGGTCACCGGCCCGGCGTCCGCTGACGGTCGCGGGTGCGGCCGGGGCGAGTACATCGAAGGATGCAGCGCCCTCTCGTCAGCGGCGACGACGCGCGCGGCCCGGCGCGCGGGGAGCCTGGAGGAGTGGCCCGGGATCACGTCACCGGGCCCCCGAGCTGGAACAGGAGGTCGCTGCCGTGATCGTCACGATGATCGTCGTCGCCGAGGTCGGCTTCTGGGTGCTGCTGGTCGGCGGCCTGAGCGTGCGCTACCTGCTACGGCGACCGCGCGCCGGGGCCGCGATCCTGATGTGCGAGCCGGTGCTCGAACTCGCGCTGCTCGTCGCCACCGCGATCGACCTGCGCGACGGCGCCACCGCGAGTACCAGGCACAGCCTGGCCGCCATGTACATCGGCTTCTCCGTCGCCTACGGCCACTACACGATGGCGTGGGCCGACCGGCACTTCGCGTACCGCTTCGCGGGCGGGCCGAAGCCGGCCAAGCCGCCGAAGTACGGGATGGCGCGGGCCGCGCACGAGTGGAAGATGTGGCTGCGTACGGCGCTGGGCGCGGGCATCGCGGCCGGGCTGCTCCAACTGGCCATCTGGTTCGTCGACGACCCGGACCGCACGGCGGCCCTGCGCGACATGCAGGCGCCGATGGGCATGGTGGTCGGCATCTGGCTGCTGGTCGCGGTGTCGTACACGCTGTGGCCGAAAAAGGACCCCGCGGGTCCCGTCGGCGGTGCCCCCGAGGGTCCCGCCGGCAACGCCCCCGAAGGTCCCGCCGGCGGCGGCCACGGCGTCGACGCCGAGTCGGGTGTCGAGCAGCGCCCCGCCTGGCAGCAGGCGGTCGAGCGCGCGACGCACCGCGACCGCTGAGCGCCCGGCGCGGCCGCGGGGCGGGGTGGGGCGGGAGCACGATCCGCCCGCCCCGCCCGCCGCCAGCCGGTGCCGATCAGCGGCCCTGCCCCGTACGCCCCGCCGTACGCCCTGTCTCGTACGCCCCCTCTCGCCCGCCCCGCCCCACGGCCCGCCTCGGGCCCGTGGGGCGGGCGTCGTGCCGTGGGCCCGGGTCCTTCAGCGTTCGCCGCCGGGGACCCAGAGCACGTCGCCGGTCTCCTTGTTCGCGGTGCGGGCCAGGATGAACAGCAGGTCGGAGAGGCGGTTGAGGTACGTCGCGGTGAGCGGGTTCATGCTGCCGCCCTCCTCGGCGACGCCGTGCTCTTCGAGCGCCGCCCAGGTGGAGCGCTCCGCGCGCCGTACCACCGTGCACGCCTGGTGCAGCAGCGCCGCGCCCGGCGTGCCCCCCGGCAGGATGAAGCTGCGCAGCTTGTCGAGGTCGGCCAGGAAGGTGTCGCAGTCCGCCTCCAACTGGTCGATGTAGGACTGCTCGACCCGCAGCGGCGGGAACTCGGGGTTCTCCACGACCGGCGTGCACAGGTCGGCCCCCACGTCGAAGAGGTCGTTCTGGACGCGTACGAGTACGCGTACCAGCTCGGCGGGGAGCGAGCCGAGGGCGATGGCCACGCCGATGGCGGCGTTGGCCTCGTTGGCGTCGGCGTAGGCCGCGATGCGGACGTCGGTCTTGGCGGTGCGGCTCATGTCGCCGAGCGCGGTCGTGCCCTTGTCACCGGTGCGGGTGTAGATGCGCGTCAGATTGACCATGGGGCGAGCCTAACCACCGGTCAGGCGCCGGCGGAGGTGAACACCCGGGTGCCGATGGTCACGGCGACGACCGAGAGGGCGGCGCCCACCAGCGTCCCGTAGAGCATGTGCGCGCTGGCGAAGTCGCCGACGAAGGCCGCCCGCACCGCGTCCACCAGGTAGCGGAACGGTATGAGGTGGGAGAGCACGTCCAGCCAGCCCGGGGCCAGCGTCATCGGCAGCATCAGCCCGGACAGCAGCATCGCGGGCATGGTCAGCGCGTTGATGGTGGGCCCGAACTCCTGCGGCGTGTTGACCTTGAGGGCCAGCGCGTACGAGAGCGAGGCCAGCGACACGGTGAGCAGGGCGACGAACGCCAGGCCGATCAGCACGCCGCCGACCGGCGCGCGCAGCCCCATCACCAGCGCGGCGAGCACCAGCAGCACGGCCTGGAAGACGAACACGGCCGCGTCCCGCAGCACCCGGCCGAGCAGCAGCGCGAGCCGGCTCACCGGCGTCACCCGCATCCGCTCCAGCACGCCGCTCTGCTTCTCGATGAGCACCGCGAAACCGGCGAACGAGGCCCCGAAGAGCCCGAGTTGGAGCAGCAGCCCGGGTACGAGCACCTGCCAGGAGTCACCCTTGGAGCCCAGCGGCAGGTCGGTGAGCAGCGGGCCGAAGAAGAGCAGGTAGAGCAGCGGCATCAGGATGCCGAAGAGCATCTGGAACCGGGACCTCAGGGTCTGTCGGGCGTACCGGCTGAAGATCAGCGCGGTGTCCGAGCACAGGGCGGACAGGGCGGCGGTGGCCATGGTGGGCACTCCTCGTCGGTGGTGCGGCCCGGGCGCGCTCGGTGGCGCGCCGGGGCGCGGGTGCGCGCCCGCGTGAGCGACGGTGGCGGTCAGGCGGGGCGGCGGTGGCGGTGCGGGGTCGGTGCCTGGGCGGACCGGGCGGGTCAGGCAGGCGAACCGGGCGGCCAGGCAGGTCAGGCGGGCCAGGCAGGCGAACCGGACAGGCCAGGCAGGTCAGGCCGCGGTGGGGGCCGATGCGGTGGGGCCGAGGGGGCCGCCGGGTTCGGCGGACTCGTCGGGGGCGATGCCGTGCCCGGTGATGGCCAGGAAGGTGTCCTGGAGCGTGGCGTCGGGCGAGCCCGCGTGGCGCTGCTTGAGGTCGCGCGGGGTGCCGTCGGCCACCACCACGCCACGGTCCACGATCACCAGCCGGTCGGCGAGCGCGTCGGCCTCGTCCAGGTAGTGCGTGGTGAGGACGACGGTGGTGCCGTGTTCCGCGCGCACCCGGCGCACCAGCTCCCACAGGTCGGCGCGGCTGCCGGGGTCGAGGCCGGTCGTCGGCTCGTCCAGGAAGAGCACCGCCGGCCGGTGGGTGAGGCCCATCGCGATGTCCAGGCGCCGTCGCTGCCCGCCGGAGAGGGCGCCGGCCTTGCGGTCGAGCAGGTCGGCGAGGCCCAGGTCGGCGGCCAACTCAGCGGCCCGCGCGACCGCTTCGGCCCGGGGCAGCCGGTAGAGCCGGCCCTGGGTGACCAGTTCCTCGCGGACCGTCAGGTTCGGGTCGACGCCACCCGACTGGGCGACGTAACCGCTCACGCGCCGTACCCCGGCCGGGTCGCGGACCAGGTCGCAGCCGGCGACCGTGGCGGCGCCGCCGGTGGGCGGCAGGAGCGTGGTGAGCATGCGCAGCGTGGTGGTCTTGCCCGCGCCGTTGGGGCCGAGGAGGCCGACGATCTCGCCGGGCCTCACGGTCAGGTCGATGCCCCGCACGGCCGCCACGGGGCCCTGGGGGGTGGTGAACGTCCGGGCGAGGCCGACCGTGCTGATGATTGCCATGCCCACAGAAAAACAGAGTCTCTTAAATTTTGCAATCACTCCAAGTTTGGTGAGTATCCAGCCAGGCTTACGATGGGGGCATGGCAGAGGGGCTCAGGGAGCGGAAGAAGCGGCAGACGCGGCAGCACATCTCGGACGTGGCCACCGGGCTCTTCCTGGAGCGCGGCTTCGACGCGGTGACCATCGCGGAGATCGCCGACGCGGCGGACGTGTCGGTCAACACCGTCTACAACTACTTCCCGGCCAAGGAGGACCTGTTCTTCGACCGCAGCGCGGGCGTGGTGGACCGGCTGCCGCGCTACGTGCGCGGTCGCGAGGTGGGGGAGTCGGCCGCGCGCAGCGTGCTGCGGCAGTTCACCGCCGAGGTGGAGGCCGTCTCGCCCACCGTCGGGCTGTTCGCCGGCTACGACCGGTTCATGCGGGTCATCCAGGGCGCCCACGCCCTCAAGGCGCGCCTGTGGTACCTCCAGCAGGAGGTGGTCGAGCAGGTGGAGAACGTCCTGCGCGAGGAGACCGGCGCCGCCGCCGACGACCCGCTGCCGACGCTGGTGGGCGGTCAGCTCGCCTGGGTGCAGGGCACCCTGATGGGCTTCGTCGGCCGCCAGATGATGGCCGGCCGCGAGGTCGCCGAGGTCTCGCGCGAGGCGCTCGTCCTGCTGGACGAGATGGAGGACCTGCTGAGCGAGCGCGTCCTCAACTACGCGGTGCGCCCCGCTCCGTGACCGCCGGCGGTGTGAGGTCCGTCATGTGAGACGTGACGCGCATCTCTTCCCCTGCCCCCGGGGCCCTGACGCCCGCTAAGGTCCGCCTCAAAGCCGAAAATCCAGTGTGGTGGGGGCGCCGTGGCCCCCGGCAGGTAAGGGAGACGCAGTGGCCAAGAAGCTCGCCGTCATCGGGGCCGGACTGATGGGGTCCGGTATCGCTCAGGTCTCGGCCCAGGCGGGCTGGGACGTCGTCCTGCGCGACGTGACGGACGCCGCTCTGGCACGCGGCAAGGACGGCATCGAGGCGTCGTACGCGAAGTTCGTCTCCAAGGGCAAGCTCACGGCCGAGGACGCCGAGCAGGCGCTGGCCCGCATCACCACCACCACCGACCTGGACGCCGCCGCCGACGCGGACATCGTGGTCGAGGCCGTCTTCGAGAAGATCGAGGTCAAGCGCGAGATCTTCGCGACCCTCGACGGCCTGGTGAAGGACGAGACGATCCTCGCCTCCAACACCTCCGCCATCCCGATCACCAAGATCGCCGCGGCGACCTCGCGCCCGGAGCGGGTCGTGGGCACCCACTTCTTCTCGCCGGTCCCGCTGATGGCGCTGTGCGAACTCGTCCGCGGCTACAAGACCAGCGACGAAACCCTCGCCACGGCCCGCGAGTTCGCCGAGGGCATCGGCAAGACCTGCGTGGTCGTCAACCGCGACGTGGCCGGCTTCGTCACCACCCGCCTCATCTCGGCGCTCGTCGTCGAGGCGGCCAAGCTGTACGAGTCCGGGGTGGCCAGCGCCGAGGACATCGACATCGCCTGCAAGCTCGGCTTCGGCCACGCGATGGGACCGCTGGCCACCGCCGACCTCACCGGCGTGGACATCCTGCTGCACGCCACCGACAACATCTACACCGAGTCGCAGGACGAGAAGTTCGCCCCGCCGGAGATCATGCGCCGCATGGTCGACGCGGGCGACATCGGCCGCAAGAGCGGCCGGGGCTTCTACCCGCACGACTGACCCGCCGCCGGCCCGCGCGCCGGTCCCGACGCGCTGTGCGAGGTGTCGGACCGTGCGCGGGCGGGCAGTTGGCCCTCCACGTACACGGGCGCCGCGCCCCCGGGAAGCGGCGCCCGCCGTGCCATGACAACCACAGACAGGCCCGCACCCCATGGGCCTACTCCATGGGGTGAATTCGGTATCGGTTCGCTTACGGGCGGCAACTTTGCCGTATGAGAGGCAGTCAGTTGTGTAGATATACGACCACAACGACGCACCATCGGGGAGCGCATATGCACATCAAGGGCGACCACGCCGAGCTGGTCGTCGGGGGCCGACTCGACATCCGCAGCGCGGCGGACGCCCGTACGGCCTTCCACACCGCCGTGGACGGCGGTGGTGGAGACCTCGTGCTCGACCTCTCCGGACTCGACGCCTGGGACGCCACCGGGCTCGGCGTCATCATGGGCGCCCACCGCAGGGCCGGCCGCGTCGGCCGACGCCTGGTGCTGCGCGGCGTGCCACCCCAGATGCAGCGCCTCCTGGTCGCCACCCGACTGCACCGCATCCTGGCCATCGAAGGCGGCCTGGAAGTCGCGTCCCTGCCCCGGGTGTGAGGCCGCGAGGCCCGCGCCGACACCCCGGCGCGGCCGGGTTCCGGGACCAGGCCCCGCCTCGGGCCACGGCGGTGAGCGGCCGTACGCGCCGGCTCGCCCGCCGGGGCGGCGCGGCACCGGTGGGTCAGCGATACTGGGCACAGGTCCGACGTTCGGCGAGCGCCGCTGGCCATGCCAGGCGGACACCGGACGGCCGCGCCGGCCGCCCGTATCCGGCACGCCGCGGACCAGCCCGCTGACCACACGGCACGCAGCTCTGGGGGGCTTTCACCATGGACCCGACGCACCGCGGGCCGCACGAGCACGGCCACGACGCTTCGGACGACACCGCCGGCGGCTCGCGGCGCACGCCACACCGCGGCCCGCAGCCGCCCGCCATCGGCCCCCACGACCGCGACCGGGGCGGGGCGTCGTCGACGCCGTCGCCCGGCATCGCCCGCACCGCCCAGCTCACCTGCGGCGACTACCTCCTGACCGTCAACCCCATCGACGGCAGCGAGATCGAGCAGTGCCCACCGGGCAGCCCGCACCGATCGGCCGCGCCGCGCCGCCACACCCGCGAGGAGCGCGCCGAACTGCGCCGCGCCCAGACCGTCGCGCGTTCCACCGTGACCGCCGGACCGGGCGCCATCGCCGCCGGCACCGCCCACCGCGAGCTGCCGCTGCTTGACCGCGAGGAGGAACGGGACCGGCTGATACGGCTGTTGACCCGTGGTCGCTCCGTACGGCTGACCGCCCCGTCGGGCGCCGGGCGCAGCGCGCTGCTCGACGCGGTCGCCGACGGCTGCGGCAACCTCGCCCCGGACGGCGTGATCCGCCTCTCCGGCTACCACCGCACCCCAACCGACCTGCTGCACGCCCTGTGCGCCGCCGTCTTCCGGATGCCCACGCACCGCCCGGACCGGGCCGAGCTGGTGGAGCTGGCGCGGGACATCGGGGCCGTCGTCATCGTGGACGACATCGAGTTCGACGGGCCGACGCTCGACGACTTCCTCGACGCCACGCCCGAGTGCGCCTTCCTGATGTCGGCCACGCCGGAGGTCTCGGCCCCGTCCCCGGGCGCCTACCTGGAGGAGGTCGCGCTCGGCGGCCTCAGCCGGACCGCCTGCATGGAGTTGCTGGGTCGTCTCGTGCGCCGGCCGCCCACCGACGAGGAGGCGGCCTGGGCGGCGGACCTGTGGTTCGAGTCCGAGGGGCTGCCGCTGCGGTTCGTACAGGCCGCGGCGCTGCTGCGGGGCCGCGACCAGGCGGCGGGCCGGACCACCGAGCCGGCGGCCGACCCGACCGCCGAGCCGGCGCCGGGTGCCGCGGGAGCGGACGGGGGCGCGGACGCCGCCCCGGACGCCGCCCCCGACATCGACGCGGACCCTGTCGACGCCGCCGACGCCACCGCCCCGCCGCGCGTCCCCACCCTCACCGAGGGCGTGGCCCCGGCGGCGTTGCTGGCCGACCTGGTCAGCGCGCCGGCCCGGGAGACCCTGCAGTACGCGCTGGCCCTGGGCGGGGAGTGCCCGCACCCGTCCCACCTGCCCGCGCTGATCGGCGACCCGGGGGCTGACGCCGCCGTCGCCGAACTCATCGGCTGCGGCCTCGTCACCCCCGCCGGCGACCACTACCGGCTGGTCACCGGCGTCGCCGCGCAGCTCACGGCGGCCGGCTTCGCCGACGACCCGACGGCCCGCGCCCTCACCGTGGCCCAGCACTACGCCTGGTGGGCCGGCCACCCCTCGGTGGCCGCCAGCCGCGCGACGGAGGAGGCCGACGCCATCCTCGGCGCGCTCGGCGCGCTGGTCGCCGCCCGTGGCGGCGCCGGCGCCCGGAGCGCCGCGCAGGCGCAGTCGGCGGCCGGGGACGGCGGCGGGGCGCGCGTGGGGCAGCTCAGCGCGGCCGTGCTGCTGGCGCGGACGGCGGCCCCGGCGTTCGCGGCCGGGCTCGGCTGGGGTGCCTGGGAGCGCTGTCTGCGGTACGGCCAGGAGGCCGCCAGGCTCGCCGGCGAGGTGGCCGAGGAGGCGTACTTCCACCACGAGTTGGGCGTCCTCGCCCTGTGCACGGGCCAACTGGACCGGGCCCGCGCCGAGCTTGAGGCGTCCATCTCGCTGCGCGGGGTGCTCGCCGACCGGCGCGGGGCCGTCGCGGGACGCCGGGCCCTGGCCTTGGTCGTGGACCGCACCGGGATCTCGGCGCCGGGCGGCCTGGACACCCTCGGCGAACTCACGGGGGGCGAGGGCGGCGCCGACGCGCCGGCCGAGGGGGACGCGCCGGGCGGCGGCGCGAGCCCGACCGACACGACCGTGATCGTCCCGCGTCAGGACGCGACCGACACGCTGCCGGGCCCGGCGGTGGTGCCGGCCGCCGGCGGCGACGCCGGCACGGGCGGCACGCGCGGCGGCTGGCGGGCCTCGGTACGGAAGCTGCCCCTGCTGATCGGGGCGCGCCGGAACGCGGCGGCCGTCGGCGCCGGTGTGCTCCTGGTGGCCGTCCTCGGCACGGTCGTCACGCTCGGCGCCACCTCGGGCGGCGACGGGTCGCCGGAGCGCGTCACGCCACGGCACAGCACGCCCCTGCGCGACGACGGGGACGAGGAAAGCGCCGCCGACGAACCGCGCCGCGACACCGGCCCGGGCACCACCGGCCCCGGCGCGACCACCGGCCCGGGCACCTCGGGCGCGCCGAACCCGTCGGCCTCCACCGGCGCCGGCCAGTCGCCGAGCACCCAGCCCTCCGACGGCGGCCCGACCACGGGCGGACCGTCACCGACGGGCGACCCCACGGACGGCACGCCCACCGACCCGTCGACCCGGCCCACCAACCCGCCGACCAGGCCGACGGACCCGCCGACGCGTCCCACCAACCCGCCCACCACCAGGCCGACGGACCCGCCGACCCAGCCCACCGACCCGCCGACCGAGCCGACGGACCCGCCGAGCACGGCCCCCACCACGGTGGACCCGCCGCAGTCCCCGACCCAGATCACCAGCGACCCCGGCTCGCCGTCCCCGACCACCGACGCGACCAACCCGCGGGTCTGACCGGCGAGGAAGCGGGTCGCGGGCCCGGCGCACGCGAGCGGCCCGGCGCGCGTGGTGCGCCGGGCCGCTCGGGCGGTGCGGTGCGGAGCCGGTCCGCGGGGTGGTGCCTAGAACAGGCGCAGCTTGTCGTCCTCGATGCCGCGCAGCGCGTTGTAGTCGAGGATCACGCAGCCGATGCCACGGTCGGTGGCCAGCACGCGGGCCTGCGGCCGGATCTCCTGGGCCGCGAAGACGCCCTTGACCGGGGCCAGGTGCGGATCGCGGTTGAGGAGTTCGAGGTAGCGGGTGAGCTGCTCGACGCCGTCGATCTCGCCGCGCCGCTTGATCTCCACCGCGACCGTGCCGCCGTCGCCGTCCCGGCACAGGATGTCCACGGGCCCGATGGCGGTGGGGTATTCGCGCCGAATCAGGGTGTAGCCGCTGCCGAGGGTTTCGATGCGGTCGGCCAGCAGCTCCTGGATGTGCGCCTCGACCCCGTCCTTGATCAGCCCCGGGTCCACGCCCAGCTCGTGCGAGGAGTCGTGCACCACCTCCTCCATGGTGATGATGAGCTTCTCGCCCCCCTTGTTCACCACGGTCCACACGTTGTCCTCGCCCTCCTTGAGGGTGCAGGGCGGAGACATCCAGTTGAGGGGTTTGTAGGCCCGGTCATCCGCGTGGATGGACACGCTGCCGTCGGCCTTGACCAGGATCAGCCGGAGCGCGGAGGGGAGGTGAGCAGTGAGCCGGCCCGCGTAGTCAACGGAGCAGCGGGCAATGACGAGACGCATGGTCGGCAACGCTACTCGACGCCGCCCCGTCCACGCGATTCGTCCCCGACCGGCCCCTTCCCCATTGGCTGGTAGTGAGTGCAACGTCCTGGTGCGGGCACGGTGGCCCGAATTACCGTTAAAGCGGGGGGTCGCCGCACGAGTACGCTGCGTCGCGGCTCCCGCCCCTCATCCGCCAGGCCCCGACTCCGGGGTCACGAGAGGAGAACCCATGTCGCTCGACGTCTCACCGGCCCTGCTCGAACAGGCCGAGCGAGGCGAGGTCGACGAAGCGGAATTCGTCGACTGCGTCCGGACCTCCCTGCCGTACGCCTGGGAGATGGTCAGCTCTTTGGTGGCCCAGCTCAAGGTGGACGGCGGTGAGTTCGCCGACAACCAGGTGCCGCCGCCGGACGAGCAGGCGCGTGGGCAACTGCTGCGCGCACTCGCCAGCGACGCGATACGCGGCTCGCTGGAGCGGCACTTCGGGGTTCGGCTGGCGTTCCAGAACTGCCACCGGGTCGCGGTCTTCCCGCTCGACCCGTCCGCCGACGACCGCCTCGCCCGCTTCACCTCCGTCCGGGGACAGCTCCTGAACCAGTCCCCGGAGCTGCGCGACTGCTGACGCGCTGTCGCGGCCGCCCCGCAGGCGCACGGTGCTCCACCGGTGCGGGGCGGCGAACCCCCTCTCCGCACGGCGCGGCGGGCCGTCAGCTACAACGCGGCAGCACCTCCTCGCCGAGGCGCCGCACGTTCTCCTCCGTGCCGGTCAACTCGCCACAGCCCTCGACCAGGAAGGCGAACCGCTCGATGCCGGTGCGCTCGGCGCTGGCCGCGAGCAGGTCCGCGCACAGCGCGGGCGGGCCCACCGGGTGCAGCGAGCACAGCAGCTCCGTGTAGGCCCGCGGGTCCCGCATGGCCCGCCGCCGCCCGTCCACCGTCACGTACGCCCCAAGGCCCCGCCGCAGCCAGCCGGGCATCGCCTTGAGCAGCGACTCCGCCGCGTCCTCGCGGGTGTCGGCGATCTGCATCACGCCGGTGGAGACGTGCGGGGCCGCCGCGACGGCCTCCGGCGGGTGACCGGCGGCGAGCGCCGTCGCGCGCCACAGCGCGACCATCTCCGCCTTCTCGTCGTCCCCGCAGTGCATCCCGAGCAGCATGGGCAACCCCCGCTCGGCGGCCAGCCGGACGCCGCGCGGCGACACGCACGCGACGACCACCGAAGGCCCGTCCGCGGGCACGCCGTCCAGGAACTCGTCCGCCCGCGGTACGACGGGCACCTCACGGAAGGCGTACCGCTCGCCGGCCGCGCCGACGGACGGCTCCCGCAACCAGCGCAGCAGCAGGTCCAGCGATTCGGGGAAGCCCTCCTCGTACGCCCCCAGGCCGGTCCCGAACACCTCCAGGTCGACCCAGGGCCCGCCGCGCCCCACGCCCAGCGTGAACCGGCCACCGGTGGTGAGGTGGAGCAGCGCCGCCTGCTCACCCAGCGCGACCGGATGGGTCGTGGACAGGACGCTCACCGCGGTGCCGACGCCGATCCGGCGGGTGCGCCCGAGCACCAGCGCGGCGAGGGTGGTGGCGGACGGACAGACGCCGTACGGAATGAAGTGGTGCTCGGCCAGCCAGACCGCGTCGAGCCCCGACTCCTCCGCGACCTCGGCGGTCCTGACCGCCCTGTGCAGTGCTTCCCCCTGTCCCTGGCCCGGGAACTGTCCGGCCAGGACGAATGCTCCAACGCGCATCGCTCTGCCTCCTCTTGCAGCCTCGCGACCGACGCGGCTCCCCGCTGGCATTAACGCCTGTCACGTGCCAAGGGCACGGCTTGGCAAGAAGTTTTCATGATGATCGGGAGATGTGGCGATGTGCTGACTGTCGCCGGCTCCCGCGACGGTGACGACAGCCCTTACGCTGGTAACGGTCCGTAGTCCCCGCCGAAGCCACGAGGTGCCCCGTGTCCCCTCGCCGAAACCGCCCCCGAGGCGGCGAGAAGTCAGCAGAGCACTCCCCCTGGATGTCCACGGGCGGGGAGCGGACGGAGAGTTGGCAGGGGGAGGAGTGGCTGGTGCGGTCGGTGGTGGGCAGCGCCGCCGGCAAGTACTACCGCTGCCCCGGCTGCGACCAGGAGATCCCACCCGGCGTCGGCCACCTCGTCGCCTGGCAGAGCTACGCGGGCGTGGACGACCGGCGGCACTGGCACCGCGGCTGCTGGAACGCGCGAGACCGCCGGAGCGCGAAGCTCCAGCGGTCTCGTAACGCGCCGCGCTACTGACGCGCGCGGCGGCTGCCCGAGCGGCCGGGGCCGGGGCGCCGGGGCCCGGGCGGGGCGTCAGACGTCCCGCTTCTCCAGCACGCTGAACGCGGCGGCCAGGGCCGCGCCCGTGACGACCAGGATGATCAGCAGCGGGTCCCAGCCGGAGGGCCCGGAGTCCACCACCGTGTTGCTGAACATGATGCCGAGCTGGCTGGGCACCGAGTACTCGAACAGCGCCTCGCGCACGTCCTCCAGCGCGTCGCCACGCATGAACAGCGCCAGCACCAGCGGCAGCAGCACCACGCCGATCATGATGGTGATCGCGCCCGCGGAGTGCCGCAGCATCGAGCCGACGCTCAGCGCGAGCAGCCCGAGCAGCGCCACGTACAGGCTGACGCCCACCGTCGCCTTGAACCAGGCCGAGCCGCCGGTCTCGCCCGCGCCCGGGTTGTCGCTCAGCATGCTGTCGCCGATGAAGCCGACCACGGCCGTGCAGGCGAGCGTCACCACGAAGGTCAGGGCGAAGAAGACGATCGCCTTGGCCGCCAGCACCCGGCTACGGCTCGGGCACGCGGTCAGGGTGGTGCGGATCATGCCGGTGCTGTACTCCGACGACACGGCCAGCACGCCGAGCGTGATCACGCACAGCACACCGAGCAGCATCCCGAAGAAGCCGAAGGCCAGCGGGGACTCGCCCTCCAGGTCCGTGTCGCCGCCGGCGATGCCGACCGCGGTCAGCAGCCCGATGCCGACCACGAGCGCCACCATCACGGTGAGCGTCCACATCGTCGAGCGCACCGACTTGATCTTGGTCCACTCGGAGGCGAGCGCGTGCCCGATGTGGGTGGGCCGGATCGGGATCGGCGAGGTGTAGCCGGCGTGCGCGAAGCCACCGCCCGCCTGCGGCTGGCCCTGCTGCGGCTGCGGCGCCTGGAGCGTCTGGACCTGCTGGTGGGGGGCCGGCTGCTGCTGCGGGGCGGCGGGGGCCGGGTGCGGCTGCTGAGGGGTGGTCATCGGGCGTCCTCGCTGTCGCGCTCGTTCGGTTCGGCGGGGGTGGCGGGCGGCTGCGCCGCGGGGGCGGCCTGCTGGTCCGGCAGGGCTCGCAACTGCGTGGTACGCGGCGAGGCGGCGGCCGGCGCGGGCCCGGCCTGCGGCGGCACCGGCTGGCCGGCGGAAGGCGCGGCGGCGGGCGGCTGCGCCGCGTACGCCGGCTGGCCAGGAGCGTGCGCGTGGGGCTGGCCGGGGGCGTACGGATACGGCTGACCCGGCGCCGGCGCGTGGGGTTGGCCCGGCGCGTACGGGTTCGGCTGGCCCGGGGCCATGCCGGGGGCCTGCGGCGCGGGCTGGCCCCAGCCCTGCGGGGCGCCGGGCGGCAGCGGCTGGCCGGGGGCGACGGCCTGGAACCCGGCGCGCGGGTCGTGCGTCGAGCGGTAGTCCACGGCGCCCTGCGTCATGCGCATGTACGCCTCCTCCAGCGACGCCCGGTGCGGCGCCAGCTCCCACAGCCGGATGTCGGCCGCGTGTGCGAGATCGCTGATGCGCGGCAGGCCGAGACCGGTGACGCGCAGCGCGCCGTCCTGCTCCGGCTGCACCTGCCCGCCCGCCTCGGTGAGCGTGGCCACCAGCTTCTCGCGCTGCTGCGGGTCGGTGTCCGGCGTGCGCACCCGGGCGAAGTCGGCGGAGTTGGCCGATATGAAGTCGGTGACGCTCATGTCGGCGAGCAACTGGCCACGGCCGATGACGATCAGATGGTCAGCGGTGAGCGCCATCTCGCTCATCAGGTGGCTGGAGACGAAGACCGTACGGCCCTCGGAGGCGAGCTGCTTCATCAGGTTGCGCACCCACAGGATGCCCTCCGGGTCGAGGCCGTTGACCGGCTCGTCGAAGAGCAGCACCTGCGGGTCGCCGAGCAGCGCCGCCGCGATGCCAAGGCGCTGGCCCATGCCGAGCGAGAAGCCCTTGGACCGCTTCTTGGCCACGTCCTGGAGCCCGACCACGCCGAGCACCTCGTCCACCCGGCGGGCCGGGATGCCGGAGAGCTGGGCCAGGCTCAGCAGGTGCTGGCGCGCGCTGCGGCCACCGTGCACGGCCTTGGCGTCGAGGAGCGCGCCGACCTGGCGGGGCGCGTTCGGCAGCCGGCGGAACGGATAACCGCCCACCGTCACCTGACCCGAGGTCGGCGTGTCCAGGCCCAGGATCATGCGCATGGTCGTGGACTTGCCCGAGCCGTTGGGGCCCAGGAAGCCGGTGACGGCGCCCGGCCGCACCCGGAAGGTCAGGTTGTGCACGGCCGTCTTGGCGCCGTAGCGCTTTGTCAGGCCGACTGCCTCGATCAAATCTCCGCCCTCGCCGTCGTCGGGGCGTCAGCCACCTGCCGGCTCGCCCCCGTGAGGGTTAGGAGGATAACCGGGAGCCGGTGGTTCCCTTCGGGCCGCGATTGACACGCTTTCCGGGTGACCCGTGCCGAAACGTCCGGCCGCGTCCGCCCGGGCCGGCCTTCCCGCCCGCGTCGTCGTCCGCCCGCCGTCGGTGGTCACGCGCCGTGAGCCGACGCCGGGGCGCCCCGGAGCCGGGGGAGCGACGCCGGAGCCGGGGGAGCGGCGTCGCTCAGGCGTCCCGCTTCTTCAGCGCCAGCGCGCCGCCGATCAGCGCCACGGCGACCCAGGCGGCCATGATCGCGAGCCCGCCCCATGGCCCGTACGGGGCGTCGTCGTCGGTCCGTACCACCTGCATGATCCGCGAACCGGCCTGGTCGGGCAGGTACCGCCCGACCTTCTCGGTGGCCGGGACGTTGCCCAGGATGTTGGAGATCAGGAAGAAGAACGGCATGAGGATGCCGAGCGAGACCATCGGGCTGCGCAGCATCGCGGTGACGCCCATGGCGAACATGGTGATGAGGGTCATGTACAGCGCGCTGCCGATCATCGCCCGCAGCACGCCCGAGTCACCGATCGACGCCTTGTGCTCGCCGAGCATGGCCTGGCCCGCGTAGAAGCTGGCGAAGCTGATCACCAGGCCGGCCAGGAAGGCCAGCAGCGTGGCGACGGTGATCTTGCTCGCCAGGAACGTCATGCGCTGCGGCACGGCCGCCAGCGAGGTACGGATCATGCCGGTGCTGTACTCGTTGGAGACCACGAGCACACCGAAGACGATCAGCGCGAGCTGCCCGAGGCCGATGCCGGCGAAACTGATCAGCGTCGGGTCGAACTCGAGCTTCTCGCGCGGCGACATGTCGCCGTACTCCTTCTTGCTCAGCGCGCTGAGCAGCATGCTCAGCGCCACCGTGACCACCAGCGCCAGCGCGAGGGTCCACCCGGTGGACTGCACCGACCTGATCTTGGTCCATTCGGACCTGAGTACCTGCGTCGCGACCGCCATCGTCAGGAGCCCTTCTTCCGCTGCCAGTCGGCTCCCCAGCCGCCCTGCTGCCCCGGCTGCCCAGCCTGTCCCGGCTGGCCCGCCTGCCCCTGCTGCCCGGGCCCGCCCGGCTGTCCCGGCGGCGGCCCCTGGGGCGGATAAGCCTGCGGTGGCTGGGCCTGCGGCGGATACCCACCGCCGCCCGGCGGCACCGCGCCCGGCGGCACGGCGCCCGGCGCCGCGCCCGGCGCGGCCCCGCCGTACGGTGCGCCCGCGGCCAGCGGGTGCGCGCCCGCCGGGCCCGCGTGCGCGTGGTACTCCACCGACTCGGCCGTGAGCTGCATGAACGCCTCTTCGAGCGAGGCCCGCTGGGGGCTCAGCTCGTGCAGCACCACCTGGTGCCGCGCGGCCAGCTCGCCGAGCTGCGCGGCGTCCGCCCCGTCCACCTCAAGCGCCCCGTCGGGGGCGACCACCGCCGTGTGCCCCGCCGAGGCCAGCGCCTCGCGCATCCGCTCGTGGTCGGGCGTGCGCACCCGCACGTACGAGCGCGAGTTCTGCGCGATGAACTCCGCCATCGAGGTGTCCGCCATCAGCTTGCCCTGCCCGATGACCACCAAGTGGTCGGCGGTCAGGGCCATCTCGCTCATCAGGTGGCTGGAGACGAACACCGTACGACCCTGACCGGCCAGGTTCTTCATCAGGTGGCGGATCCAGTGGATGCCCTCGGGGTCGAGCCCGTTGACCGGCTCGTCGAACATCAGGATCTCGGGGTCGCCCAGCAGGGCCCCCGCGATGCCGAGCCGCTGGCCCATGCCGAGCGAGAAGCCCTTGGAACGCTTCTTCGCGACCGAGGAGAGGCCGACGGTGTCCAGCACCTCGCTGACCCGGCTCGTCGGGATGCCGTTGCTCTGCGCCAGACACAGCAGGTGGTTGTACGCGCTGCGCCCGCCGTGCATGGCCTTCGCGTCGAGCAGCGCGCCGATGTGCTTGAGCGGATCGCGCAACTGCCGGTAGTGCTTGCCGTCGATGCGGACGTCCCCGGCCGTCGGGTTGTCCAGGTCGAGCATCATGCGCATGGTCGTGGACTTGCCGGCACCGTTGGGGCCCAGGAAGCCGGTGACCATCCCGGGGCGCACGGTGAACGTCAACCGGTCCACGGCGAGCTTGTCGCCGTAGCGTTTCGTCAACCCCACAAGCTCGATCATGCAGGCCACGCTAAGGGCCGTGAGGCGTACACGCCACCCCACAGCAAGCAGCGCCGCACACCATTTTCCGCGGTGTGCGGCGCTGTTTACGCAAGGGTGCGGACACACCGCTCGCCGGCCACCTGTCGGCTACCGACCGACCCACGGGCCCGTGGCCCGAGGGCCACGATCACCCGCGGTCGCGGCCACCCACGTCCCCACCGGACGGTGACCGCCGACGAACCGCTCGCCGCCGGGACGGGCCCGGCCGCGGCCCGTGAGACGCCGCGGCCCGGCCGGAGGTCAGCGGCTCTGCTGCGCGGGAACGCCGCGCTGCGCCGAGTCGTCCTCGGGGGCGCCGGCGGCGGCCACGGCCGCGCCGGTGAGCGTGGCCAGCATCTCGCGGACGTTGGTGAGCTGCGCGTTGATGCTGTCGCGGCGGTTGGTGAGGGCCGCCAGCTCACGCTCGGACTCGCTGCGCACGCGGTCGGCCTTGGCGTTGGCGTCGGCCACGATGTCCTCGGCCTGGCGCTGCGCGGTCTCCACGGTCTGCCGGGCCCGCCGCTCCGCGTCCGTGCGCAGCTTCTCCGCCTCCAGGCGGAGCTGCTCGGCGCGGTGCTCGATCTCCGCGAGCCGCTTCTCCGCCTTCGCCTGACGCGAGGCCAGGTCGCGCTCGGACTGCTCGCGGCGCTTGGCGAGGTTGGTCTCGAAGTCGGCGGCGGCCTGCGCGGCCTTGGCGCGGGTCTCCTCGAAGAGGGAGTCCGCCTCCTCGCGCTTGGACTGCGCGTCCTTCTGCGCCTCGCTGCGCAGCGTGCTCGCCTCGGACTTCGCCTTTTCGACGATCCGCGCGCCGTCGTCCTCGGCCTTCGCCTTGCGCTCGGCCGCGAAGGTCTCCGCGTCGTTGCGCACCTGCTGCGCGGCGGACTCGGCCAGCTCGCGGTGCTGCTCGGCGGCCCGGCGGGCCTCCTCGCGCAGGTCCTTCGCCTCCTCCTCGGCGAGGCGGAGGATCTTCTCCACGCGCGCGCCGAGACCCGCGTACGACGGCTCGGAGTCGTTGACCTGAGCCTGCGCGTTCTGCGTTTCGAGGTGGAGCTCCTCGATGCGCTTCTCCAGGGAGGTGATGCGTGCCAGGGCGCTGTCTCGGTCGGCGACGAGCTTGCTGATGCGGTCGTCCACCTGACCGCGGTCGTATCCACGCCGCACGAGCTCGAAGCCGAAGGGGGAGGAAGTGTCGCTCATGGGGTTCCTGTCGAAAGAAGACCGGTGAGGTGATAGGGAGAATCCTAGGGGTGCGGACGGCGTGTCTTCGAGTCATTGCCCGTTTGATCTGGAGAATGACCCCTCATTTGAGTGGCTAGCCGTCAGACTGCTTGCCACTTGAACGAGTTGCGCCCGCCCCCGCCACTGTTTTCGCGCCCCCGTTGTCCTTGCCACTCCCACTGCCCGACGTCGGCGCCTCGAAGGATTCGAGGGCTTCCAACACGTCCTGGACGCGGGAAATCTCCGCGTTGATGTCTTTGCGGCGGCGCACGAGCAACTCGAGTTCCCGCTTGCCGTCGTCAATCATTTTCTTCGCTTCGTCGGCCGCCTCCGCGCGCACCCGTTCGGCGTCGCGATCTGCCGTGGTCTTCTTCGCCTCGGCCTCACGGATCAACCCGTCGGCCTTCTTCACCGCGGCGATCCGAACCTTACTCGCCTCGCTGTTCGCGTCCGACAACAGTTGCTTGACCTTCTTCTCGGCCTGCGCGAGTTGTTCCTCGGCGGCCTTGACGAGCTTGTCCGCCCGCTCGCCCGCGGACTTGAGCGCCTCGGAGGACTCCCGGCGGGCCCGGTCGTGGAGCTGCTCGACCTCGCCCTCGACCCGGGTGCGCAACTCCTCCGCCCGCTCCCTTATGGCCGTCGCGTCCCCGCGCGCCTCGGTCAGCATCGTGTTGGCGTCCGTACGCGCCTTCTCCACCCGCTGGTTACCCTCGGCGGTGGCCCCGGCGACGATCCGCTCGGCCTCCTTGCGGGCCGCGCCCACCATGGTGTCGGCCTGCTCCTCGGCCGCCGTGGCCGCCCGCAGCGCCTCCTCCTGGGCCCCGGCGATGAGTTGGTCCGCCTGCTCGGCCGCCTCGGCGCGGCGCTTGGCCGCCGCCGCGCGGGCCGCGTCCACCGTACGCTCCGCCTCGACCCGGGCCTTGGCGAGCAGCCGGTCGGACTCCTCCTGCGCCTGCGACTTGATCTTCTCCGCGGCGACCCGGGTCCGGGTGGCGTGCTCCTGCGCCGAGGTGAGCGTCGCCGCCGCCTCGGCCCGCAGCTTGTCGGCCTCCTTGGCCGCCCCGGCCACCAGCCGGTCCGCCTGCGCGGCGGCCTCCGTCCGGCGCTGGCCCGCGGCCTTGCGCACCTCGTCCAGCGTGCGGTCGGCCTCCTGCCGGGCGGCGGCCGTGACCTCCGCCGCCTCCGCGCGCGCCTGCTTGGCCTCGGCCGCCACCTCGGCCCGCAGCCGCTCGGCCTCCTTGGTGGCGTCGGCGACGAGCTTCTCGGCCTCCTTCGTCGCCTCGGCGATGAGCCGGTCGGCCTGCTGCGCGGCGTCCGAGCGCAACCGGTTGGCGTCCGTACGGGCCTCGGCGCGCGACCGCGCGGCGTCCTGCTCGGCCGCCGCCAGCGCGTCCGCGGCCTCCGTACGCAGCCGCTGACCCTTGGCGGTCGCGTCGGCCACCATCCGCTCGGACTCGGACGTGGCCTTGGCGACCAGCGCGTCGGCCTGCTGGGCCGCGGTGCTCCGCAGCCGGTCGGCCTCCTCGCGGGCGTCGGCCCGCATCCGCTCCGACTCGCCGATGGCCTCCGTAACCGTGCGCTCCGCCAGCGCCTTGGCGGCCTCGGACTCCTCGCGCGCCTCCCGGCGCACCCGCGCCGCGTCGCTGGAGGCCCGCTCCCGCTCCGCGTACGCGTCGGCGCGCACCCGGTCCGCCTCGCCCTGCGCCTCGGTACGCGTCCGCTCGGCCGCGTGCTCGGCCGCCGAACGCAGCCCGGCGACCTCCGCCTCGGTCTGCTCCTGGAGCCCCGCGACGGCGTCCCGTACCTGCTGCGCGGTCTGCTCGGCCGTGGAGACCAGCTCGCTCGCCCGCTGCTCGGCCTCGTCGCCGAGCCGCTGCGCCTCGGCCTGCGCCTCCGCCACCCGGTTGCGGGCCGAGGCGAGCAACTCCTCGCTCTGCTCCTGGGCCCGCGCACGCTCGCGCTCGGCCTCGCCGCGCGCGTCGGCGAGCAGCTCCTCGGCCTCCCGGCGCCGCCGGGCCGCCTCCTCCTGGGCGGCGGCCAGCGCCTCGGCCGCCTCGCTGGCCAACCGCTCGGCGGCGGCCTTGGCCTCCGCGCGCACCCGGTCGGCCTTCTCCTGCGCCTCGCTCCGCAGCCGCTCGGCCTCCGTCGCGGCCTCGCTCCGCAGCCGGACCGCGACCGCCTCGCCCTCCGCGCGGGCGGTGGACGCGTCCGCGGTGGCCTCGTCGCGCAGCCGCTGGGCCGCCGCCTCGGCCTGCTCCTGGAGGGCTCGCAGCCGCTCGGCCGACTCGGCCCGCAGCCGCTCGGTCTCCTCGGCCGTCTCCCGGCGCAGCCGCTCCGCCTCGGCCCGCGCCTCGCGCAGCGCCTCCTCGGCGGCGGCCACCCGCTGCTCGGCCTCGCCGTGCAGCCGCGCCCACTCCGCCTCGGCCTCCGCGCGCCGCTCGGCGGTGGTGCGCTCCGCCTCCTCGCGCAGCCGCTGGGCCGCCTCGGCCGCCTCCGACCTGATCTTGCCGGCGCCCTCCTCGGCGGCGGCCACCAGGTCCTCGGCCTCGCCACGGGCGCGCTCCAGCGCCTCCTCGGACTGCTTGCGCAGCGCCGTGGCCCGGTCGATGGCCTCCGTGCGCACCCGCTCGCCCTCGGCGCTCGCGCTGGCCCGGCTCTCGGCGGCGTCCGCCTTGGCCTTGGTGAGCAGCTCCTCGGCGGTCTTGGCCGCCTCCTCGATCTGCTGGAGCGCGTCCCGGCGGGCCTCGCCGCGGATCTTCTCGCCCTCGGCGACCGCGTCGGCCCGCAACTGCTCGGCCTCACCGCGCAGCCGCCTGGCCTCCTCCTGGAGTTCGACGGTCTTGGCGCGGTACTCCTTGGTGTCGTCCTTGGCCGCGCCCTTGAGCTGCTCGGCCGTGTCGTGCGCGGCCTCGCGCAGTTGGTCGGCCTCGCGCTCGGCCTCGGTCCTGATCCGCTCGGCCTCGGCGGCGGCGGCCTTGGTGGCGGCCTTGGCGTCCTCGGCGGCCTTGCTCAGCATCTCCTCGGCGGTGCGGGCCGCCTTGGCCAACTGGGCCGCCGCGTCCTCGGCCGCCTCGGCGCGCGCCTTCTCCTGCGCCTCGGCGACCAACCGCTCCGCCGTGGCGCGGGCGTCGTCCCGAAGCTGCTCGGCCTCGGCCCGCAGCGCCTCGGCCTCCTTGGTGGCCTCGCCGACCAGCCGGGCGATCTCCGCCTTCGCCGTACGGGTGCGCTGCTCGTTGTCCGACTCGGCGGCCGAAAGCCGCGCCGACGCCGCCTCCTTGGCCTCGGACAGCACCTTCTCGGCCTCGCTGCGCGCCTCACGCAGCGTCGCGTCGGCCTCCTGCATGCGCTGCTCGGCGCCGCGGGTCAGCTCGGTGGCCTGCCGACGGGCCTGCTCGGCCTCGGTGGTGGTGCTCGTGCGGAGCTGCTCGGCGTGGTCGGTGGCCTCCTGGGCCTGCGTGGACGCCGCGGTCAGCAGCCGCTCGGCGTCGGTACGGGCCCGGCGCAGGATCGCTTCGGCTTCCGAGCGGGCGCTCTCCGCCTCCGCGTTCAGCCGCTCCCTGGCCTGCTCCGCCAGTCGCTGGGCCTCGGCGCGCGCGGCGGCGAGCGCCTGGTCGGCCTCGGCCCGCGACTCGTCGAGCAGCCGCCTGGCCTGGGCCTCGGTACGGGCGCGCAGTTGCTCGGCCCAGGCCACGTTCTCGTTGACGTGCGACTCGACCGTGGCGCGCCGCTCCGCCAACTCCTCGTCGAGGCGCTGGCGGCGGGCGACGGCCTCGGCGTGCAGCTCGGCCTCGAGGCGCGACTGGCGCTCGGCCTGCTCCTGGAGCAGCCGCTGGGTCTGCGCGCGCACGTCGCGCAGCTCCCGCTCGGCGTCCGCGCGGAGCTGGTCGGCCTGCGCCTGGGCGTTCCGCAGAAGCTGCTCGGCCTGGTAGCCCAGGTCGGCGCTGTCGTACGCGGGACGGGACGCGATGGTGCGGCGCGCCTCGTGCAGCTTGGCGCGCAGGACTTCGACCTGGTAGCCGAGGTCGTCGGCGTGCTGGACGGCCTTCTCTCGCTCGGTCTTCAGCCGTTCCATCTCGGCTTCGAACTGCGAAAGGTGATCGTCAGGCTCGTAGCGGTCGTAGCCCCGCACTGCGCGGTCCCATCCGTCCCCTGGTCGCGTCGGTGGCCTGCCCCGCCCCGGGTCCCGGGTGGTGCACAGGGCTGGCCCTTCCGAAGAAATGGTGTCAGATCATCGGCGTAGCATGGGCCGAGCCCCCAACCCGCGCCCCGGCCGAGCTTGCACTCTACCGGCCTGGGGAGGGGTGAGTCAGTGTTCGGTCTGCTCGGGGGAGGCGGAGGTCACCAGTTCCGTCAGCACACCGTGGCAGTCCTTGGGGTGCAGGAAGGTGATCCGCGAGTCCATCGAGCCGCGTCGCGGCTGCTCGTAGAGGACACGCACGCCCTTGTCGCGGATGTCCGCGGCGTCCGCGTCCACGTCGGCGGTGCCGAACGCGATGTGGTGCACGCCCTCGCCGTTCTTGGCCAGCCACTTGCCGACCGCGGAGTCCTCGCGGGTGGGTTCGAGGAGCTGGAGGTAGGAGGCGCCGCCGTCGGACGTCTCGTTGATCTTGAGCATGGCCTCGCGTACGCCCTGCTCCTCGTTGACCTCGGAGTGGAACACCTCGAAGCCGTACGTGGCACGGTAGAACTCGACGGTCTTGTCGAGGTCGAAGCAGGCGATCCCGATGTGGTCGATTCTCGTCAGCATGCCCCCAGTGCACCGCCGGCACGGTCGATTACGCAACGTGCGCGCGATCACATCCTCGCGCCGATGACCTGTCGCGTACCGCTCAGTACATTGACGGATAACCCTCGTTAACATCCCTGACGCTTCCGAAGGGGCCGCACCATGACTGGAACGACCGGCACTACCTCTGTGATCGTCGCAGGCGCTCGCACGCCCATGGGCCGCCTCCTCGGCTCGCTGCGCACCTTCTCCGGAGCCGACCTGGGCGGCTTCGCCATCAAGGCCGCGCTCGACCGCGCCGGCATCGGCGGTGACCAGGTGCAATACGTGATCATGGGCCAGGTGCTGCAGGCCGGTGCCGGGCAGATCCCGGCCCGCCAGGCGGCCGTCAAGGCCGGCATCCCGATGAGCGTGCCCGCGCTCACCGTCAACAAGGTCTGCCTCTCCGGGCTCGACGCGATCGCGCTCGCCGACCAGCTCATCCGCGCCGGCGAGTTCGACATCATCGTCGCCGGCGGCCAGGAGTCGATGACCAACGCCCCGCACCTGCTGCCGAAGTCCCGCGAGGGATTCAAGTACGGCGCCGTTCAGATGCTGGACGCCATGGCGCACGACGGGCTCACCGACCCCTTCGACGACATCGCGATGGGCGCCTCCACCGAGCACCACAACACGCGCCTGGGCATCGGCCGTCCCGAGCAGGACGAGATCGCCGCCCGCTCCCACCAGCGGGCCGCCGCCGCGCAGAAGAACGGCCTGTTCGAGGCCGAGATCACGCCGGTGGAGATCCCGCAGCGCAAGGGCGAGCCGGTGGTCTTCAGCCAGGACGAGGGCATCCGCGCGGACACCACCGCCGAGGGCCTGGCCAAGCTGCGCCCGGCGTTCGACAAGTCCGGCACCATCACCGCCGGCAGCTCCTCGCAGATCTCCGACGGGGCCGCGGCCGTCGTCGTGATGAGCCGCGCCAGGGCCGAGGAGCTGGGCCTGGAGTGGATCGCCGAGATCGGCGCCCACGGCAACGTCGCGGGGCCGGACAACTCGCTCCAGTCGCAGCCCTCGAACGCCATCAACCACGCCCTGGGCAAGGAGGGCCTCACCGTCTCCGACCTCGACCTGATCGAGATCAACGAGGCGTTCGCCTCCGTCGCCTTCCAGTCAATGAAGGACCTCGGAGTTTCGGCGGAAAAGGTGAACGTCAACGGTGGCGCGATCGCCCTCGGCCACCCGATCGGCATGTCCGGCGCCCGCCTGGTGCTGCACCTGGCCCTCGAACTCAAGCGGCGCGGTGGCGGCGTGGGCGCGGCGGCGCTGTGTGGCGGCGGCGGCCAGGGTGACGCCCTGATCGTGCGGGTGCCCAAGAAGTAGCGGGCGCCCCCGCTCGCACCCCGCTCCGCCGGCCCGGCCCGTACCAGCGCGCCGGCAGCCCGGTCCGTACACGCGACAAGGAGAACGGCACGATGGTGGACGTCCCCGACCTGGTGGAACAGGCGAGGCAGGGCAGGCCGCGCGCGGTGGCCCGGCTGATCTCGCTGGTGGAGGGGGCGTCCCCGCAGCTGCGCGCGGTGATGGCGGCGCTCGCCCCGCTGACCGGGAACGCCTACGTCGTCGGCCTGACCGGCTCGCCCGGCGTCGGCAAGTCCACCTCGACCTCGGCGCTGATCACCGCGTACCGGAAGATCGGCAAGCGGGTCGGCGTGTTGGCTGTCGACCCGTCGTCGCCGTTCTCCGGCGGCGCGCTGCTCGGCGACCGGGTGCGGATGAGCGACCACGCCTCCGACCCCGGCGTCTACATCCGCTCCATGGCCACCCGTGGCCATCTCGGCGGCCTGGCCTGGTCGGCGCCGCAGGCGATCCGGGTGCTGGACGCGGCGGGCTGCGAGGTGATCCTCGTGGAGACCGTGGGCGTCGGCCAGTCGGAGGTGGAGATCGCCTCGCAGGCCGACACCAGCGTGGTGCTGCTCGCGCCCGGCATGGGCGACGGCATCCAGGCGGCGAAGGCCGGCATCCTGGAGATCGGCGACGTGTACGTGGTCAACAAGGCCGACCGCGAGGGCGCCGACGCCACCGTGCGCGAGCTGAACCACATGCTCGGCCTGGGGGAAGCGCGCGCGGCCGGCGACTGGCGGCCCCCCATCGTGAAGACGGTGGCGGCGCGCGCCGAGGGCGTGGACGAGGTCGTGGAGGCGCTGGAGAAGCACCGCGCGTGGATGGAGGAGCGCGGCATCCTCGCCGAGCGCAGGAGCCGGCGCGCGGCCCGCGAGGTCGAGACGATCGCGGTCACCGCGTTGCGCGAGCGGATCGGCGACCTGCGCGGCGACCGCCGGTTGAGCGCCCTGGCCGACCGCATCGTGCGCGGCGAACTGGACCCGTACGCCGCGGCGGACGAACTGGTCGCGGGCCTGACGCAGGGCTGACGCGGGGGCCGCTGTGAGGCCGCCCGCAGGGTCGCCGTACGGCCGCCGTACGGGCTGTCGCGGGGGGCCCGCCGAGGCCGTCGCGGGGTGGCGGACACCCCGCGCGGCCCCTCTTGAAGCGCACGCTCGCACGGGAGGCGTACGCCCGCGCGAGAGCGCCGGCCCAGGGCCCCGCCCCGGGGGTGTGGGCGGGGTCCTGGGGGTCCTGAGGGGCCATCACGGGTGGCCCGCTGGCGGAGAGTTGCCGGCGCGGGCGGGGCGTGCGCCGGGTGGCGTCGCGCCCGTGGGACGACCGTCAGGCGTCGGAGTCGTCGGAGTCGTCAGGACCATCCGAGTCGTCGGAGCCATCCGAGCCGTCGCGGTCGTCGGCGTCGTCAGTGTCGTCAGTGTCGTCCGGGCCGTCCGGGTCGCCAGCGTTGTCAGCGTCGTCGTCCGCGTGCCAGGTGGCCTTGCCGGACGTCAGGTCCACGTCCAGCTCGCGCTCGTCGTCACCGTCGCCCTTGGCCAGGACGTCCACCTCCCAGGACGGCCGTGGGCCGTCGCCGAACTCCACCGAGGTCACCGTGCCGGGCGCGGTCCGCAGCGCGTCGCGTGCCGCGTCGGCCGCGGAGACCTTCGCCCCGCGCAGCGCCTCCCGTGACACGGTCGAGTGGTCCTCGTCGTCGCGCCCCTGGTGCGTGACCTTGCCGGTGTCGCCGTCCAGCGTCAGCTCGTACCAGTGGCCGTCCGAGCCGAGGATGTCCACGTCCCACAGCGCGCGGGCGCCGTCGTCCGCGTCGAGTTCGGCCGCGACCACGGTGCCGGGCCTGGCCTTGAGCGCGGCGTCCACGGCCTCCCGCACGGTGACCTCCGCCCCGCGCAGCGCCCGCCCCTCGGCGACGTCCTCCCGGTCGTCGGCGCCGTCGCTGTCGTCGGCATCGCTCGCGGCGCCGTCGTCACGCGCGTCCCGGTCGTCGCGGGTGTCGTCGGCATCGCCCTCGGCCCGGTCCGCGTCGTCGCGGTCCGCGGCCCGGGTCGGGCTGGCGGGCGCGTCGTCGCCGTCGTGGGCCAGGGCCACCGCCGACGCGGTGCCGCCGCCGATGAGGACCGCCGCCGCGGCGGTGGCGATGGCGAGGTTGCGCTTCATGAGGGTTCCTCCCGGATGGTGCTCGGCCGGTCGTTGACGTCTCCCACCCTCGCGCGGCGATGCTGAACGCGAGCTGAAGGCGGCTGAAGGTCTCTTCAGGTTCCGTTTGCGAGGCTGTGCGCATGCGCCTGTTGATCGTGGAGGACGAGAAGCGGCTCGCCCTGTCCCTGGCCCGTGGGCTGACCGCGGAGGGCTTCGCCGTGGACGTGGTGCACGACGGGACCAGCGGGCTGCACCGGGCCGGCGAGGGCACGTACGACCTGGTCGTGCTGGACATCATGCTGCCGGGCATGAACGGCTACGCGGTCTGCGCGGCGCTGCGCGCCGCCGGCAACGAGGTGCCGATCCTCATGCTGACCGCCAAGGACGGCGAGTACGACGAGGCCGAGGGCCTGGACACCGGCGCCGACGACTACCTGACCAAGCCGTTCTCGTACGTCGTGCTGCTCGCCCGGGTGCGCGCGCTGTTGCGCCGGCGCGGCGCCGGCGCGGCCCCGGTGCTGCGGGTGGGGGAGTTGGCGGTGGACCGGGCCGCGTACCGGGTGCGGCGCGCGGACGTCGAGATCGCGCTGACCGCCCGGGAGTTCGCGGTCCTCGAACAACTGGCCGTCCGCGCGGGCGAGGTGGTCTCCAAGGCGGACATCCTGGAGCACGTGTGGGACTTCGCGTACGAGGGCGACCCGAACATCGTGGAGGTCTACGTCAGCGCGCTGCGCCGCAAGCTGGGCCCCGGGCTGATCGAGACCGTGCGCGGCGCCGGCTACCGGCTGGTGGGCCGTGACTAGGGGCGTGCGCGGGGCGCTCGGGTCGGTCCGGGCGCGGGCCACCATCGGCGCCAGCGTGGTGGTCGCCCTGGCCCTGGTGCTGGCCGGGGTCGTCGTGCTCGGCGTGCTCCGGGACAACCTGCGGGAGCAGACCACCCTCCAGGCGGACGTGCGAGCCCGGGAGGTCGCGGCCCGGCTGGCCGCCGGCGCCCCCCTCGAACTGGACGAGGACCCGCCGGTGCAGGTGGTGGACGAGGACGGGCGGGTACGGGCCGTGAGCGAGGACCTCACGCGCATCACCGGCACCGGTCACGCCGGCGTGCGCGCCGTCGCCCCGCCCGAGCGCCCGGCCCCGACCCCCACCGCGAAGCCCGACCCCACCGCGCGGCCCACCCCCGGCCGTACCCCGGAGCGCGACGACGATCCCGACGAGCGGGACGGCCAGGACGAGCGGGAGACCCCGGAGCAGGGGGAGGGCCGCGCGGACGCCGACGAGGACGCCGACCCGGAGGACGACGCCGCCCGGGAGGCCGCCGACGAGGCCGCCGAGGACGCCGCGGAGGAGGCGGCCGAGGCCATCGAGCGCGGCGAGAGCCCGCACCAGGTGCTGCCCGGGCAGGGCGAGATCCACGACGGGGCCACCCACCACGAGGGCTCGGCCACGGTGGACGGGGAGCGGCGGGAGTACCGGTTCGCCGCCGTCCGCGTGACCACCCCGCTGGACGAGTCCCTGACCGTCTACGCCGGCGCTCCGCTGGCCACGGAGCGGGACGCGGTGGGCACCGTGCGCCGCGCGATGCTGATCGGTCTCCCCGCGCTGCTCGCCGTCGTCGCGGCCGTGACCTGGCTGGTCACCCGGCGCGCGCTGCGCCCGGTGGAGGACATCCGGCGCGAGATGGCGGCCATCACCGCCAGCGCCGACCTGTCCCGACGGGTGCCCGAGCCGCAGGCCAGGGACGAGGTGGCGCGCCTGGCGGTGACCACCAACGAGACGCTGGCCGCGCTGGAGGGCTCGGTCGAGCGGCAGCGCCGCTTCGTCGCGGACGCCTCGCACGAACTCCGCAGCCCGATCGCCAGCCTGCGCACCCAGCTCGAGGTGGGCGTGGCCCACCCGGAACTGCTGGACCCCGAGGGCGCGGTCGCCGACGTGGTGCGGCTCCAGCACCTGGCGGCCGACCTGCTGCTGCTGGCCCGCCTGGACGCGGGGGAGCGGCCGGTGCGCGGCCGGGTGGCGCTGGCGGAGCTGGTGCGCGCGGAGGTGGCGCGGCGGGTGGGCGACCGGGTCGCCGTACGCGCCGACGAGCTGGCCGACATCGACGTCAGCGGCTCGCGCGGGCAGCTCGTCCGGGTCCTGGGCAACCTGCTGGACAACGCCCAGCGGCACGCGGAGCACGCGGTCGAGGTGTCGGTGCGGCGAGAGCGCGACGCCCGGGGCGCGTGGGCGGTGCTGGCCGTCGCCGACGACGGGGCCGGCGTGCCGGAGGCCGAGCGGGAGCGGATCTTCGAGCGTTTCGTACGGCTCGACGACGCGCGCAGCCGCGACGACGGCGGCGCCGGGCTCGGCCTGGCCATCGCGCGCGACGTGGTGGCGCGGCACGGCGGCACCCTGACGGTGCGCGAGGCCCCGGCGGGCGGCGCCTGCTTCGAGGTGCGGCTGCCCGGCGCGGCCCCGGCCGGGGCGGCGGACGCGCGGGGGGCCGGGGTCGAGGGCTGAGCGCCGGGGCGGTAGCGTCCGTGCCGTGTAGTGACGGTTGAGACGCCTCGATGCCCCGGCGCCGTACGAGCCCTGCTCCGGCGCCCGCTCGACGTGTCCGCGCTGCCGCGGGGAGCGCCGCCCCTCCGCGCCCTCCTCGCGCCCCTTCGCCCCTCAGCCCGCCTTCGCGCCCGTCGGCGCCCTCGACGATCGGACGACCATGACCGACGCCCCGCTCCCCGACCACGACACCCCTGACAGCCACACCCCCGACCACGACGCCCGTGACCGCACCCCCGACCACGGCGCCCCCGACCACGGCGCCCCCGGCCTCGACGCCACCGACCGTGCCTTCCTCGACCACGTCGCCGACCGGCTCGCGGCCCTGCCGGCCGTGCGGGCCGTCACCCTCGGCGGCTCGCGCGCCGACGGCTCGCACACCCCGGACAGCGACTGGGACCTGGCCGTGTACTACCGCGGCGGCTTCGACCCGGCCGACCTGCGCGCCGTCGGCTGGCCCGGCGAGGTCTCGGGGATCGGCGACTGGGGCGGCGGCGTCTTCAACGGTGGCGCCTGGCTCACCGTGGACGGGCGCCGCGTGGACGTCCACTACCGGGACCTGGAAGCCGTCGAGCACGAGGTGGCCGAGGCCCGCCAGGGGCGTTTCCGCTGGGAGCCGCTGATGTTCCACCTCGCGGGCGTCCCCAGCTATCTGGTGGTCGCCGAACTCGCCCACAACCGGGTGCTGCGCGGCACCCTGCCCCGCCCCGCCTACCCGGTGGCGCTGCGCGCGGCGGCCCCGCCCGTCTGGCGCGAGCGGGCGACCCACACGCTGGCGTACGCCGACGCCGCGCACGCCCGGCGGGGTCAGCTCACCGAGGTGACCGGGGCGCTGGCGACCGCCGCCGCGTACACCGCGCACGCCGTGCTCGCCGGCCGGGGCGAGTGGATCACCAACGAGAAGCGGCTGCTCCAGCGGGCGGGGCTGCGGCCCGTCGACGCGCTGGTGGCCGGGCTGCGCCCGGAGCCGGCGGCGCTGAGCCGGGCGATCGATCAGGCGCGGGAACTGTTCGCGGCGGCCCGCTGAGCGAGGTCCCGTCGGGCGTGACTGCCCGACGGGACCGACCGCAAGCCCTAGCCGATCTTGCGTCGGGTGCGCAGGTGCTCCGCGACGGGCGCGAGGGAGCCGTAGAGCGCGTCGATCCCGCTGGCACCGAGCAGGTCGATGAAGTGCTGCCGCACCGAGGCGACGTGGTGCGGGGCGACCTCGCGCATCGTCTCCCAGCCGCGGTCGGTGAGGACCGCGTACAGTCCGCGCCGGTCCGACTCGCAGTTCTCGCGGCGGACCAGGCCCGCGTTCTCCATCCGGGTGATCTGGTGGGAGAGGCGGCTCTTGGACTGGAGGGTCGCGGCGGCGAGGTCGCTCATCCGCATCCGGTGGTCCTCGGACTCCGAGAGGTTCACCAGGATCTCGTAGTCGTTGTTCGTCAGGCCGAACGGCTGCAGGTCCCGTTCGAGCTGGTGCATGAGCAGACGGCTGACGTCCAGGTGGGCGCGCCAGGCGCGCTGTTCCTCGTCGGTGAGCCAGTTGGTGCCGGTCTCGGTCTCCATGTGATTGATTCTACCTAAAGAAGTTGAATTCTGAACCAATGGATGTATGCGGCTGCTTGAGGTCACGCGTTCGACGTTACACTCCGCAGGCTACCGATCACGAACCGGTACCCCCGCCTGGTCGGGGGAGGCGCCGGTGGCGATCTCGTCCATGAGTTGCTCCGTTGACTGCAGGAGCACGGTGCCCGCTCCCACGAACTCAAACTGGTGCTCCTCGCCGGAGGTTCCGCCGAATCCGGTATGCGCCCGCACGCCACCGAGGAAGCCCCGCAGGTACTGGTGGTCGTAGTGGTGACAGGGCGAGGGACAGTCGGCCCAGCCCACCAGGGCCTGCGGGTCGACGCGCAGCGGCGGCTCCATGAAGACCACGGGCCCGTTGGACGCCGCGACGAACGTGCCGGTGCCGATCAGCGTGAGGAAACCGGGCACGATCGACTGCTTGAGCGACAGGGACGGCTGGAAGGCGAGCAGGTTGCCGGAGCGGATCGTCAGGTTTCCGTCGTCGAGGTCGTACGAGTTGACGTCGAAGGCCCGGTCCGCGAGGACCATCTTCCCGCGCCCCTCGGCCACCACCCAGTCGGCGGCGTGCAGCGGGGAGTGGAAGCTGCGGGCGATGAGCCGGTCGAGCCGGCCAAGGCCCACGCCGTGGAAGTCGATGTCGCCGTAGTACGCGATCATCTTGCCCCGCTGGAGGAACCACTGGCCGTCGAGCGCCACGCTGAAGGCGTACGCGTTGACGTTGTCGCTGGCCGGCAGCGAGTGCGCGTCGAACACGACGGGGCTGGTCACAGCTTCTCCTCGGACGCCTGGACGTACACCGTGCCGGTGCCTGACAGGGCGAGCTGGAACCCCTCGCCCGAACCACGTCCGACCAGCTCGCGCCAGCCGATCGCGGTGGTGAGCTTGTTGCGGACCTTGCCGCGGTGGGCGACGTACGCCTGCGGGTCCACGTGGACGTCGCGGCCCGGGGTGATCGGCAGCTCGATGACGCCGCCGTGCGCCATCACCGCCACCGAGCCGTGCCCCTCCAGGGTCGTGGTGAACAGGCCCTGCCCGGAGACCTGGCCGCGCACCATGCCCATCACACCGCCCTGCGAGCCCATGAACATCGTGCCCTGGCGCAGCGTGCCGTCGAAGGCGAGCAGCCGGTCCGCCTCCACGTACAGCGTGTCCCCGCTCAGGTCGACCACCCGCACGTAATGGCCGCCGTGCCCGAACAGCACCGTGCCGTTGCCCTCCACCGTCATCAGCGGCGTCGCCTCGTTCGCCACCCGGCGCCCGATCATCGACATCACGCCGCCCTGGCCGCCGGTGATGCTCGGCGTGAACGCGACCTCGCCCCGGTAGGCGAGCATCGCCCCGCGCTGGCTGAACATCGTCTGCCCGGGCGTGATCGCGGCCTCCACGATCCGCGTGTTGACCATCGTGAACGGCATCAGACCTCACCGCCGACCGTGTTGCGCTCGCTGGGCTGTACGTACACCAGGCCCTCGCCCTCGAAGCGGATCTGGAACGCCTCCCCGGAACCCTCGCCTATCAACGTCCGGAAGTTGACGCCCGACTGGAAGTGCTGCTGGAGGCG
The DNA here is from genome assembly GCF_014295035.1 of Streptomyces buecherae. Lineage (GTDB taxonomy): Bacteria > Actinomycetota > Actinomycetes > Streptomycetales > Streptomycetaceae > Streptomyces > Streptomyces youssoufiensis. The sequence goes on along the minus strand of NZ_CP060404.1, from coordinate 2,453,675 downwards.
GCCGGTGTGCGCGACGTAGGCGCCCGGGTCCACCCGCAGCGGGTACTCCGGCGTCACGCGCAGCACGACCGCCTCGCCGGCTGAGACGAGCGCGGCCTGCCCGCTGCCCTCGACGGTCGTGGTGAACAGGCCGTTGCCCTGGGAGGCGCCGCGCAGCCCGGTGAAGGTGGTGCCGGTACGCAGGGCGCCGTCCGTGCACAGCAGGTTGCTCGCCTCGACGTACAGCTTCTCGCCGTGCAGCGTGACCAGGTTGACCTCGCTGGCCCGGTCGGCGAAGTAGCAGGTGCCGTGTCCCTTGACCTCCATGACCTCCATCTGTTCGCCGGTGAGCCGCCGGGTGACCATCCCCCGCAGACCCTCTCCGCCGCCGGTCTTCTTCTTGAAGGTCATCTCGCCGTCGTACGCCACCATCGAGCCCTTTTTGGCCTTGACGGTGTCACCGGTCAGGTCGACGGCGAGGACCTTGCTCCCGTGGAGCCGAAAGTGAGCCACACAGGGGACGCTATCGCTCGCGACCGGCACCGCACAGGTCCCACCGGGCCGCCGGTCGCCCGCTGGTGGGCGCGGTGCGGCCCGGACCCCGGGGCAGTGATCGTCCGGGTAACTGTCACAATGGCAGGGCTTGTGAAGGCGGGCACAAGGGGTGCCCGTCCCGCCCTCGTGACTGAAGGTGCCCCCGTGGACATCAAGACCGCCTCCGCCCTGCGCCGGCTCCGCCTGGTCTCCGCGCCGGAGGCCATCTCCTTCCTGCTCCTGCTCGTGTGCTCGGTCCTCAAGCGCACCACGGACTTCAACGCGGTGCCGGTGATGGGCGCGGTGCACGGCATCCTGTTCGTGCTGTACGTGATCTTCTGGGCCGACGCCTGGAACCGGACCAAGTGGCCGGTGGGCACCGCCGCCCTGTACTTCGTGCTCTCCGTGCTGCCCACCGGCGGCTTCTTCGCCGAGCGCAAGCTCAAGCGGGAGGCCGAGGCCGGGGTCATCGCGGCCCGGGCCCGCAAGGAAGGGATCGTCAACGCGTGATCGTCGCCTTCTCCGTCACCCCGCTCGGCGTCGGCGAGGACGTCGGTGAGTACGTCGCCGACGCCGTGCGCGTGGTGCGCGAATCCGGTCTGCCGAACCACACCGACGCGATGTTCACCTCCGTCGAGGGCGAGTGGGACGAGGTCATGGACGTCGTCCGGCGGGCCGTCGCGGCGGTCGAGGCCCGCGCCCCGCGCGTCAGCCTGGTGCTCAAGGCCGACCTTCGGCCCGGCGTCGTGGACGGGCTCACCTCGAAGGTGGAGACCGTCGAGCGACACCTGACCCAGGGCTGACGACACCGCCCGACCCGGCCTCAGGTCGTACGGGAACGTCGGACCCTGGTATGACGCAAGGGTGCCCGTACCTGACCTAGTGTCACGGGCATGAAGAAGATCACCCGTGGTCTGGCGACCGCGATCGTGACCATGGCCATCGCCGTGCCGGCCACCCTGACCGGCACGGCCTCGGCCGACCAACGGCCCTCCGGCGCGCCGGCCGTCGACCGGGCCGCCCCGTTCGCCGAGGTCGCGCCCGGAGCCCACGCCACCGGCGACGCCCAGCACCACAAGAAGGGCGTCCGCCTCGCGCTCCCGCGCCCCACGGGCAGATACGCCGTAGGCCGCGACACCCTCCACCTCGTGGACGAGCACCGCAAGGACCCCTGGGTCCCGACCGCCGACCGCGAGCTGATGACCTCGGTCTACTACCCGGCCAAGCCCGGCACCGGCAGCCGGGCCGGCTACGGGACCTACGCCGAGGCCAAGGCCGTGCTCGACGCCCAGCCGGACATCGGCAAGCTCGTCACGCCCCGCGAACTCAGCTCCACCCGCACCAACGGCCGCGAGGACGCCCGCCCGCTGCGCGCCGGCGGCCCCTACCCGCTGGTGGTGCTCTCGCCCGGGTACACCATGCAGCGCTCCTCGCTCACCGTGCTGGCCGAGGACCTGGCCAGCCGTGGTTACGTGGTGGCCACCGTGGACCACGCGTACGAGTCGGGCGGCTCCAGCTTCCCCGGCGGGCGCCTGCTCGACTGCGTCTCCTGCGACCAGGTGCTCCCGACCGAGGACCTGCGCCGGGTCTCCGACGGCCGGGCCAAGGACGTCTCCTTCCTGCTGGACGAGTTGTCCGGGCCGAAGGCCAGTTGGCGGCACGCCGCCCTGATCGACGACCGGCGCATCGGCATGGCCGGCCACTCCATCGGCGGCGCCGGCACCGCGGCGGCGATGGCCGCCGACCCGCGGGTGCGGGCCGGGATCAACCTGGACGGCACCCTCTTCACACCGATACCCGAGAAGGGCCTGGACGGGCGGCCGTTCATGCTGGTCGCCAGCGACCCGAAGCTGATGCCGCCGGCCCCGGAGGACACCTCCTGGGAGGACGGCTGGAAGCGCCTGGACGGCTGGAAGCGCTGGCTGACGGTCACCGACGCCGGCCACCTCAGCTTCACCGACTGGCCCGTCCTGGCCCAGCAGTTCGGCTACACCGACCCGATGGCCCCGCTGTCCGGCACCCGCTCCCAGCAGGTCACCCGCGCTTACGTGGGCGCCTTCTTCGAGCAGCACCTGCGCGGCGTGCCGCAGCCGCTGTTGGACGGACAGAGCCCGGCCCACCCGGAGGTCGTCTTCGCGCGCAAGGGCTGACGCCGCCCGGCGGGGCCCCGCCCCGCCACGGCCCGGCCCGCGCGCCGCGCTCCGCCCCGCCGGCCGACGGGGCGGGGTGCTCCGCCCGAAGTCTGAGACGGGGCTGACCGCCATATGACCGGCCGGTAGGGTCGGTGGCGTGGCAAAACCGCTCAGTCTCGCCTTCGATCCCATCGCCCGGGCCGACGAACTCTGGCGGGAGCGCTGGGGCTCCACGCCGTCGATGGCCGCCATCACCTCGATCATGCGCGCCCAACAGATCCTGCTGGGCCAGGTCGACGCGGTGGTCAAGCCGTACGGCCTGACCTTCGCGCGCTACGAGGCGCTGGTGCTGCTCACCTTCAGCCAGGCCGGTGAGCTGCCCATGTCGAAGATCGGCGAGCGGCTGATGGTCCACCCGACCTCGGTCACCAACACGGTGGACCGGCTGGTCAAGTCGGGCCTGGTGGCCAAGCGCCCGAACCCGAACGACGGCCGGGGCACCCTGGCCTCGATCACCGACAAGGGGCGCGAGGTGGTGGAGGCGGCCACCAGGGACCTGATGGACATGGAGTTCGGGCTCGGGGCCTACGACGCGCGGCAGTGCGCGGAGATCTTCGCCCTGCTGCGCCCGCTGCGCGTGGCGTCCGGCGACTTCGCCGCCGAGGCCGCCGGCCCCACGGCGACCGACACCACCCACGAGGCCGAGGCCGTCCACGAGGCCGACACCGCCCTCGCGACCGGCCCCGACGCCGCCCCCGCGACCGGCCCCGACGCCGCCCACCACGGCACCGCCCGCACGCCGCGCTGAACCGCCGCGCCCCCGACCCGGCCCGGCCAAGATCCGTCCGGTACGGGCGGTTACGCTCGATCTCATGAAGCGAAGCGTGTTGACCCGCTACCGGGTGATGGCCTACATCACCGCCGTGATGCTGCTGGTGCTCTGCACCTCCATGATCTTCAAGTACGGCTTCGACAAGGGCGCCGACGCGACCCTGGTCATCTCGCAGATCCACGGCGTGCTGTTCATCATCTACCTGATCTTCGCCTTCGACCTGGGGCAGAAGGCCAGGTGGCCGTTTGGCCGGCTGCTGTGGGTGCTGGTGTCCGGCACGATCCCGACGGCCGCGTTCTTCGTCGAGCGCAAGGTCGCCCAGGACGTCGAGCCGCTGATCGAGGCCCCGGAGGCGGAGCCCGCCCAGGCGTGAGGCCCGGCGCCGGCCGTGGCGGGCGCCGCTCCTCCTCGCCGTCCCGGCCGCCGTCTCACTGGCTGACCCTCGGGAAAACCGTCCACCCGCCTTCGATCCGCCGCCACCTGGGCCGATGCGCTCCACGGCGCCCGCTGTGGGGCGCCGAACGGCGGCGTGACGCAGTTCGCCATCGACAATTACTAGGACGTCCAAGTAAATTTGTGGCATGGACGCCGAAGGCATTGAGGAGGGCCGCCGTCGCTGGCAGGCCCGGTTCGACGCGGCACGCAAGCGCGACGCCGACTTCACCACGCTCTCCGGAGACCCCGTCGAGCCGGTGTACGGCCCGGCGCCAGGCGACACCGTCGAGGGCTTCGAACGCATCGGCTGGCCCGGTGAGTTCCCCTTCACCCGTGGCCTGCACCCCACCGGCTACCGGGGCCGGACCTGGACCATCCGCCAGTTCGCCGGCTTCGGCAACGCCGAGCAGACCAACGAGCGCTACAAGATGATCCTGGACGCGGGCGGCGGCGGCCTCTCCGTCGCCTTCGACATGCCGACCCTGATGGGCCGCGACTCCGACGACGAGCGCTCGCTCGGCGAGGTCGGGCACTGTGGCGTGGCCATCGACTCGGCCGCCGACATGGAGATCCTGTTCAAGGACATCCCGCTCGGCGACGTGACCACCTCGATGACGATCAGCGGGCCCGCCGTGCCCGTGTTCTGCATGTACCTGGTCGCCGCCGAGCGCCAGGGCGTCGATCCGCGCGTGCTCAACGGCACCCTGCAGACCGACATCTTCAAGGAGTACATCGCCCAGAAGGAGTGGCTGTTCCAGCCGGAGCCGCACCTGCGGCTCATCGGCGACCTGATGGAGCACTGCGCCCAGCACATCCCGGCGTACAAGCCGCTCTCCGTCTCCGGCTACCACATCCGCGAGGCCGGGGCCACGGCCGCGCAGGAGCTGGCCTACACGCTGGCCGACGGCTTCGGGTACGTGGAGCTGGGGCTCTCGCGCGGCCTGGACGTCAACACCTTCGCGCCGGGCCTGTCCTTCTTCTTCGACGCGCACCTGGACTTCTTCGAGGAGATCGCCAAGTTCCGGGCGGCCCGCCGCATCTGGGCGCGCTGGATGCGCGACGTGTACGGCGCCACCTCCGAGAAGGCGCAGTGGCTGCGCTTCCACACCCAGACCGCCGGCGTCTCGCTGACCGCGCAGCAGCCGTACAACAACGTGGTGCGCACGGCCGTCGAGGCCCTGTCCGCCGTGCTCGGCGGCACCAACTCGCTGCACACCAACGCCCTGGACGAGACCCTGGCGCTGCCCAGCGAGCAGGCCGCCGAGATCGCGCTGCGCACCCAGCAGGTGCTGATGGAGGAGACCGGCGTCGCCAACGTGGCCGACCCGCTGGGCGGCTCCTGGTACGTCGAGGCGCTGACCGACCGGATCGAGGCCGACGCCGAGAAGATCTTCGAGCAGATCAAGGAGCGGGGCCGGCGCGCGGTGCCCGACGGGCAGCACCCGATCGGGCCGATCACCTCCGGCATCCTGCGCGGCATCGAGGACGGCTGGTTCACCGGCGAGATCGCCGAGTCCGCCTTCCAGTACCAGCAGTCCCTGGAGAAGGGCGAGAAGCGCGTGGTCGGCGTCAACTGCCACCACGGCTCGGTCACCGGCGACCTGGAGATCCTGCGGGTCAGCCACGAGGTCGAGCGCGAGCAGGTGCGGGTGCTCGGCGGGCGCAAGGCCGAGCGCGACGAGGCCGTGGTCAGCGCCTCGCTCGACGCGATGCTCGCCGCCGCGCGGGACGGCTCCAACATGATCGAGCCGATGCTCGCCGCCGTCCGCGCCGAGGCCACCCTGGGCGAGATCTGCGGCGTGCTCCGCGAGGAGTGGGGCGGCTGGACGGAGCCCGTCGGCTTCTGACCGGCGGCCCACCGACAGCGGGACCGGAGGCGGTCCGCACACCCGACGGGGTGCGCGGGCCGCCTCCGGCGTGTTCCCGGCCGGCGCCCCGACGGCTCAGCCCAGGCGCGCGTACCAGTTCGCGTTCTGCCCGATCGCCCGCAGGTAGGTGTCGCCGTGGTCGCGGTCGCCGTGGTTGGTCACCTTCGCCCGCACCCCGTGTTCGGCCAGCGACCTGACGCAGGAGGTGGTGTTGCCGATGGGCACGTCACGGTCGCCGGTGGAGGTGTGCAGCCGCACCGGCGCGGTGGGGGCCCAGTCGCAGACGCCGTCGTTGCGCTCGATGACCTCGGCGAGCTTGCCGGTCGGGTGCTTCAGCCGCTCGGTCCACTCGTCGGTGAGCAGCGCCTTGATGTTCGGGGCCAACCCCTTGGCGATCTCCTGCTCCGTGTGGTCGTTGTCGAACAGCGTCTCCACGGTGGAGGCGTAGGGCTCGCGGTAGACCTCGCGCGGGTCGTCGTAGAGGTGGTGCAGCCGGTTCTGGGCGGTCAGGAAGTACGAGAGGTAGTAGACGGCCGAGCTGTCGTCGATGCGGCCGTCGAAGATCGCGGGCAGCTCCTGGCCCGCGATGTCGTACGGGCCGGCCACCGGGGCCAGCGAGCGCACCCGCAGGTGCCGGTCGACGCCCCGGCTCAGCTCGCGGCCCACGGCCATGGCGACCTGGCCGCCCTGCGAGAAACCGGTCACGTGGACGTCGCGGGTGAGCGTGCGGCCGTGCTGGGCGGCGGCCTGGCGCGCGGCCCGCAGCGCGTCGACGGAGGCGGAGACGGAGGAGGCGGTGTCCACGTACGGGTGGGTGCCGGGCCCGGTGCCAAGTCCCAGGTAGTCGGGGGCGACGGTGGCCCGCCCGCCCGCGCTGTACAGCCACGCGGCCAGCGTCGAGAAGTCGTCGCCGGTGGACGGGGCGCCGCCCCGGTAGGCCATGGTGCCGTGGTGTTCGGCCACCGTGGACAGCCGCTTGCCGCCGCCGTCGGGGAGGGCGAACAGCGCGGACGCGGTGGTGGGCTCGCCGGTCGGGGTGATGGTCGCGTAGGTGAGGCGGTACGTCGAGACGCCGTGACGCACCGTGGACGCGTCGGTGCCGTTGGCCTTGACGACCCGGGCGATCTCCTCCCGGGACACCTGCTGGAGCGGGGTCACCGACAGCAGGGTGCCGCGCGCCCGGTCGCCGTGCGCCTGCCCGGCGCGGGCCGTGTCGGGCCGGTCGGCGGTCGCCGACGGCGGGGCGGCCAGCGCGGGGGCCGCGCACACGGCGGCGAGTACGGCGGCGGCGACGGCGGTCAACCCGATGGCGGGGCGGGAGGTGCGGCTGCTGCGTGAGGTCATGATCAGATCGTTGACCACCGAGCGCCGCGTCACCATCGGGCTAACCCCCGCATCGGGTGGGGTCTTCCCACCGGCGGGTGGTGGTGCGTGCCCCAGCCGGGCGGGTGCGCCGGGGCGTCACCCCCGCTGGGCGAGCCAGCGGGCGTTGTCGGAGAGCGCGCCGAGGTAGCTGCGCAGGTGGTCCACGTCGCCGTGCTGGACGACCTCCGGGTGGGCACCGCGCCGACGCAGCTCGCTCGCGCAGGAGGCGGTGTTGCCGGTCGGTACGTCGCGGTCGCCGGCCGCGGTGTGCAGCCGTACGGGCACCCGGGGCCGCCACTCGCAGACGCCGTCGACGCGCGCGATGACCTCGGCGAGGGCGCCGGTGGGGTGCTGGAGCCGCGCGGCCCACTCCTCGGTGAGCAGGGCGTCGACGGTGGCCGACAGGTCGCGCGCGACGTCCTCGTCGCTGTGCTCGCCGTCGAACAGCGTCTCCATCCGGTCCGCGTACGGCTGGCGGAAGACCTCGCGCGGGTCGTCGTAGAGGTGGTGCAGCCGGTTCTGGGCGGTCAGGAAGTACGCGAGGTAGAAGACGGCCGAGCCGTCGGCGACGCGGCCGTCGAAGATCGCGGGCAGCTCCTGCCCCGCGAGGTCGTACGGGCCGCTGACGGGCGTCAGCGAGCGCAGCCGCAGGTGCCGGTCGGCGCCGTGGGCGAGGGCGCGGCCGAGGCCCATGGCGACCTGCCCGCCCTGCGAGAAGCCGGTGACGTGCACCTCGCCGGTGAGCGCGCGGCCGAGGCGGGCGGCGGCGGTGCGGGCGGCGCGCAGCGCGTCCAGCGAGGCGGAGACGGAGGAGGCGGTGTCCATGTACGGGTGGGTGCCGGGGCCGGTGCCCAGGCCCAGGTAGTCGGGGGCCACGGTGGCCCGGCCGCCGGCCGCGTACAGGTAGGCGCCGAGCCGGGTGACGTTGGCGCCGACGGAGGGCGCGTCGTCGCGGTGCGAGACGGTGCCGTGCAACTCGGCCACGGTGGACAGCGCGCGGTCACCGCCGTCGGGGAGGGTGAGCAGGGCGGACGCGGTGGTGGGCGCGCCGGTGGGGGTGATGGTCGCGTACTCGAACCGGTAGGTGGCGATGCCGTGGCGTACGGAGGAGACGTCCACGCCGTGCCCGGCGACGGCGCGGGCGACCTCGTCCCGGGACAGGCGCGACAGCGGGGTGACCGAGCGCAGGGCGCCACGGCCGTGCTGGACGTGGGCGCCCGCGTCGGTGGTGGCCGGGCTGGCCGCGAGCGCGGTCGCTGTCGGGGTCGGGGGAGCGGGGCGCGGCGGGGGAGGGCTGGCCAGCGCGGGCGCGGCGCAGGCGGCGACGAGCAGGGCGACGGCGACCGTGGTGGCGCCGCGGCGGGGTCTGTGCCACGGCGCGGCGGCCGGGCGCGGTAAGGGGTGGTGTCGGGTCATGCCGTGAGCGTGCCCCGTCCCGCCGCCGCGGCATACGCGCCATCCGGCCGTTCGACGGTCAGCCGGGCGGTGCCGCGGCCGGGTCGCGGGGCGGGTCCGTCGCGGCGGGCGCGGGCGGCGAGGCGTTCGCGGTGGTGGCGCCGTTCGCGGCGGTGGTGGCGCCGAGGGTGGCCTGGACGCCGCTGACCACCAGGGTGCTGAAGGTGGCGGCCCACTCGGCGTCCACCGGTTCGGCGCTGACCAGCGCCCGGTGCACGACCGTGCCGGCGATCAGGTCGAAGATCAGGTCGGCCTGGCTGGCGGCCACCGACGGGTCGGAGTCGTAGGGGAGTTCGCCCCTGGCCTGGGCGCGCTCGCGGCCGAGCAGGACCAGCCGCTTCTGCCGCTCCACGATGGCCGACCGGATGCGGTCGCGCAGCGCCTCGTCCCTGGTGGACTCGGCGACCACGGCCATCAGGGCCGTCTTGGTCTCCGGGCGTTCGAGGAGCGCGGCGAACTGGAGGACCACGCCCTCGACGTCGGCGTGCAGGCTGCCCCGGTCGGGCAGCTCCAGGTGCTCGTCGAACAGGTCCGCCACCGCGTCCACGACCAGCTCGCTCTTGCCCGCCCAGCGGCGGTAGAGGGTGGTCTTCGCGACCTTGGCGCGGGCCGCGACGTCGCTCATCGTGAGCTTCCCCCAACCCAGCTCGACCAGCGCGGCGCGGGTCGCGTCGAGGATCGCCCGGTTGGCCTCCGTGCTGCGAGGCCGACCGGTACGGCCGGTGCGGCGGCGGTGCGTGGGACACGGCATGCGGGCGACCTTACCCCCGGGTAACCAGTGTGGAGTGGAGCGTCGTGAGCGAGATCACGAACCGTATCGTTGAAGCGCCTTGTCGGCGGCTGGGGGCTGACAGTTACGCTACGACTCGTAGCGAAAGAGTGGCAGCCACGCCAAACACAGCGTGCGGCGCCTGGGTGGGGACCCGGTGCTCGCACCCGGGGTCCCTCGGGGCCTCATCGCTGGGTCCGCTCCCTCGCTCCGCACGCCGGCGGAGCGTCGACGGGGGCCCGGTGCGCGCATGACGCGAAGTGTTTTCCGATCGCCGCGCGGAAGGGGGAGGATGTACTCATGCAGCCACGGAATTTGCCCATGGGAGTAGTCGACCTCGCCGCTGTGAAGGCGGCCGGGGAGGCCAAGCAGAAGGCGGAGCAGGCACGGGCCCAGCGGTCGGCCCAAGGGGGCGCGGCCCCCGGCTCCGTGCGACTGGTGATCGATGTCGACGAGGCGGGCTTCCAGCAGGAGATCCTCCAACGCTCCACCGAGGTCCCCGTCGTCATCGACTTCTGGGCCGACTGGTGCGGGCCGTGCAAGCAGCTCAGCCCGATCCTGGAGCGGCTCACGCAGGAGTACGCGGGCCGGTTCGTCCTCGCGAAGATCGACGTCGAGGCCAACCAGGCGCTGTTCCAGCAGTTCGGCGTGCAGAGCATTCCGGCCGTTTTCGCCGTCGTCGCCGGTCAGCCGGTGCCGCTCTTCCAGGGCGCGGCCCCCGAGGCGCAGATCCGGCAGGTGCTCGACCAGCTCATCCAGGCCGCCGAGCAGCAGTTCGGCATCGTCGGCACGCCGGTGGACCCGGACGCGATCGCCGACGCCCCCGAGGCCGCCGAGCAGCCCCCCGGTCCGCACGACGCGGCGCTCACGGCCGCGCACCAGGCCCTGGACGCGGGCGACTTGGGCGGCGCCGAGCGCGCGTACCAGAACGTGCTCGCCGACGACCCGGGCAACGCGGAGGCCAGGCTGGGCCTCGCGCAGGCCCAGTTGCTGGGGCGGGTGCGGGGCCTGGACGCGCAGCAGGTGCGCAAGGACGCGGCGGACCGCCCGGCCGACGTGGACGCGCAACTCGCGGCGGCCGACCTCGACCTGGTCGGCGGGCACGTGGAGGACGCCTTCGGGCGGCTGGTGGACCTCGTCAGGCGGACGGTGGGTGACGACCGGGAGCGTGCCCGACTGCGGTTGCTTGAGCTTTTCGAGGTGATCGGCGCCGACGACCCGCGGGTCGTCACCGCGCGTGGCGCGCTCGCTCGCGTACTGTTCTGACGCCGTTCTTTCACACCGTCGACACACACTGATCCAAACGAAGCAGCGGTCGCGCTTTACCAAAACTTGGTAATCGCGGCCGCTGTTACTCGTAGTAAGAGAACGTCGACTATATGTCTGGTTTTTAACGGCTTATCCGTTACTTTCCGGCGCTCGCCCGGCGACCCTGTGTGCGCGGCCGATATCGGCCAGCGCCGCTTCGGTTATCCGGGCGTTACTCGCAAGTAATGAACCCCTTGTGTCGAAGCCGTGGATGGACCACGATCGGCCAAGCTCGGTCCATTCCAACGCCGCGGCAGCCAGCCGGGGATAAGGGTTCGTGGGTCCCCACCGAGCGGGCCGGCGGCAGTCGAGCCGGTCTGAGGACAGGGGGGTCTCTGCCCACGCGGCAGGGCCTGTCCGGCAAGGCCGCGCGCCCAGCGCGGCAGTGGTTGTCGCTCGGGGGTGATCGCCGGTGATCCGGGTGCACCCTGCCCGGCGCGGGCGCTCTCCTTCCCGAGGACGTAGCACTTCTCCCATCTCAGATCAGGGTCGCCGTGATCACGGCGGAGGGCTCGGATCTGGAGATGTACGTCCGAGAAGGAGGAAAGTCATGGAGTCCCTGGCTCGTGGCGGGACCAGATGGAAGCGGTTCGCCGTCGTCATGGTGCCCAGCGTCGCTGCGACGGCCGCCATCGGTGTGGCCCTCTCACAGGGGGCGCTGGCAGCATCGTTCAGCGTCTCCGGCCAGCAGTTCAAGGTCACCGCTGGCGAACTCGACGGCAAGGGGTTCGTCCAGTACGGCGCGATCGACGCACAGCACGGGGGCAAGAAGGTCCCCGTCGCGGTGTCGGCCTTCGACAGCGCCACGATCAAGAACCTGTGCCAGTCCGTCGTCGTTCCGGTCCCGCTCTTCGGCGACGTGTCGCTGAAGCTGTCGGCCGGTACGAAGGCGGGCAAGCCGGTCGAGGCGAAGAACCTGTACATCGACCTCGACCAGTTGAACGCCGATGCCACGTTCACGGACATCAACATCGGCGTGGCGGCGGGCGACACGAAGTACGGCCCTGGGATCAAGAAGGGCGACCAGGCGGACCCCGGTTCGTTCGCCCAGGAGGCCGACAGGGCGCAGTTGAAGGATGTCAAGCAGACCGCCTGGGCGACCAGCGCGGGCACCTTCAAGCTCTCGGGCCTGTCCATGAACGTGAAAAAGGGCAAGCACGAGTGCTACTGAGGCACTGAGGCGGGTGGGGGGCCTGGCCCCTCACCCCCGTGCCCACGCAGTGAACATCCGCGATCGACGATGCGATCGCCAGCCCCAGGGAGCTGTTTTCGATGAGTGCCGAGTCGCCGGGGGTTTCGATGGGCGCCGAGTCGCCCGGGGCGCGTGACCGGGTCCGCCAGTGGCGGGCGACGTTCCGTGTGTGGCGCTGGCAGCGCCCGTTCTGGGCGGGGCTGCTGACGCTGCTCGGCGGGCTGCCCATCGCGTACTTCCCGTACGCCAACCTCACCATGGGTCAGTTGACCATCCGGATGTCCACCACCGCCGGTTCCGGTTCGCTGATCATCGGCGTCCTGCTGGTGGTCCTCGGGCTGACCATGTGGTTCCAGTCCGCCACGCGGGTCTTCGCGGGGGTCGCCGCGATCCTCCTCGGCCTGGTCTCCCTGGTGGTCTCCAACTTCGGGGGCTTCCTGCTGGGCTTCCTGCTGGCGCTGTTCGGCGGCGCACTGGGCGTCTCGTGGGCGCCCGGCGAGGTGCTCGCCGCGAAATCGACGAAGGACGCGCAGGCCGTTGGGCCCGAGCCGGACGAGGGCGTGGACGACGCCCGGGAGGCGGCGGACGCCGGGACCGCGACGGACCAGGAATCCAGGAATGGGAGGCACCGTGCGGGGTGAACAGGGGTCGCCGGAAGGCGAGACCCGCCGGGAGGGCGAGACTCGCCGCCGGGCCAGAACGGGGCCGCGGCACGCCGCCCCGAGGAAATCGATGCTGAACCGGCTGCAGATGCCCGCGGGCAAGGCCATCGCCTTGGCCGCGATGCCGACGGCCGTGTTGATGGGCATGGGGCTCACGCCGCAGCTCGCACAGGCCGAGACCCAGGCCAAGGACCGCTTCAAGCCCGGCCCCTGCGTGACCCAGTCGGACCAGCAGGACGGCGAGGACGAGCGGGACGGCAAGGACAAGCGGGACCCGCGGCAGGACGACAAGCAGCGGGACCAGCGGGACCAGCGGGACGAGAAGCAGAACGGCAAGCCGGGCGGCAAGCCGGGCGGCGGGGACAACGAGCTGACCCCGCCCGGGAGTTCGGCCTCGCCGGGCGGGGAGGCGGCCGACGACCGCGAGCCCGCGCCGGGCGCCACCTCCGACGCGCGGCCCGAGAGCGACCAGGCCACGCAGGCGCCCCCGAAGCCGTCCTCCACGACGGACGACCCGAAGCCCGGGTCCGACGAGACCGGGGACACCACGGCCCCCGAGGACGCGGCCAAGCGGCCCGACACCACCCCGAGTCCGTCCCAGACCGAGCCGAGGAACCCGCTCGACCCGCTGGGCCTGGGCGACAAGATCAAGGACCTGCTCGACGGCGACAAGGGCGACAAGGGCGACGAGCCGGCCACCCCGGCGCCCACCGACGACGCGCCCCGACCGGGCACGGACGCTGGCGCGGACACGGACGCGAACGCGGGCCAGGAAGCGGACAAGGACGACGCCGACGGCGCCGCAACGGACGTACCGGCGGGCAAGGGTGACGCCCCGTCAGGTAACGACGCCGACGGCACCGACGACGCCGCGACCGTGAAGAGGGCCGCGCAGCTCAGGGAGCGGATCGAGAAGGCGCAGCGGGAGGCCGCCGAGAAGGCCGAGCGGAAGCGGGCGAACGCGACCGAGGAGGCCGAGGGGGCCAGCGAGGACGCGGGCAAGGGCGAGCAGGCCGAGGGGGCCGAGGACGACGCCGACCCGACCGCGAAGCCGACCCTGCCGTCGGCCGACGACCCGCAGCCCTACCCGTGCCCCGTCAAGGACGAGGAGGCGCTGCGCAACGCCACGTTGGAGGAGGGCGTCCCGCTGCTGCCCGAGGACCCGTGGATCCTGGAGAGCAGCCTGCTCGCCCTGCACGGCCTCAAGTACGACGGCATCGTCAAGGTGAAGACGTACAGCGGCCGGGAGAAGGCGGTCCTGAAGTTCACCGCCAGCTCCATCGACATCCGCGACCTGCGGCAGACCGTGGTCGGGCCCGGCGGCACGAAGACGCACGTTGACGCGCGTAAAGGCAGCAACTCGACGATGCGCGACGGCACCGTGACGATGTACACGGAGGAGCTCAAGGGCAAGCTGCTCGGCCTCATCCCGGTCACCTTCAGCCCGGACGCGCCACCGCCGTTGACGTTTCCCGAACTGTTCTTCACCGATGTGCGGGTGACCCAGGCGGGCCAGCTCGGCGGGACGCTCACCGTGCCCGGCATGCACCTGTACCAGACGGAGGGCTGACCGGCGCTCGGCCGGGGCCGACGGGTGGGACGCCCGCCGGGTCCGCGCCGCCGCTCGCCCGGCGGTCCCACGACGGGGCCGCCCCCGGACCACCGGGAGCCGCACAAGGCCGTGGGCCGCGTCGCCACACCAGTGGCGGCGCGGCCCACGGCCGTCGCGTGTGGGTCAGGAGGAGCCCAGGTGGTGGACGCGCACCATGTTGGTGGTGCCGGGCACGCCGGGTGGGGAGCCGGCCGTGATGATCATGGTGTCGCCCTCGTTGTAGCGGCCCAGCTTGAGCAGCTCCGCGTCGACGAGGTCCACCATGGCGTCGGTGTTGGCCACGTGCGGGACCACGAACGTCTCCACGCCCCAGCTCAGCGTCAGCACGTTGCGGGTCAGGGTGTCGGTGGTGAAGGCCAGGATCGGCTGCTGGGCCCGGTAGCGGGAGAGCCGGCGGGCCGTGTCGCCGGACTTGGTGAAGGCCACCAGCGACTTGGCGCCGAGGAAGTCGGCGATCTCGGCGGCGGCGCGGGCCACCGAACCACCCTGGGTGCGCGGCTTCTTGCCCGGCACCAGCGGCTGCAGGCCGCGCGAGAGCAACTCCTCCTCGGCGGCGGTCACGATGCGCGACATCGTCTTGACCGTCTCCAGCGGGTACGCGCCGACCGAGGACTCGGCCGAGAGCATCACCGCGTCCGCGCCGTCCAGGATCGCGTTGGCGACGTCGGACGCCTCGGCGCGGGTCGGCCGGGAGTTGGTGATCATCGACTCCATCATCTGGGTCGCCACGATCACCGGCTTGGCGTTGCGGCGGCACATCTCGATGAGCCGCTTCTGCACCATCGGGACCTGCTCCAGCGGGTACTCGACCGCCAGGTCGCCGCGGGCCACCATGATCGCGTCGAAGGCCGCGACGACCTCCTCCATGTTGGCCACCGCCTGCGGCTTCTCCACCTTGGCGATCACCGGCACGCGCCGGCCGACCTCGTCCATCACCCGGTGCACGTCGCGCACGTCGGCCGCGTCGCGCACGAAGGACAGCGCGACCATGTCGCAGCCCAGCTCCAGCGCGAACTTCAGGTCGTCGACGTCCTTCTCGGACAGCGCGGGCACGTTGACGGCCACGCCGGGCAGGTTGATGCCCTTGTGGTCGGAGATCACGCCGCCCTCGATGACGATGGAGCGCACCCGCGGCCCGTCCACCTCGACCACCTGGAGGGCGACGTTGCCGTCGTTGATGAGGATCGACTCGCCCTTGGAGACGTCCCCGGGCAGGCCCTTGTACGTGGTGCCGCAGATGGTCCGGTCGCCCGCGACGTC
Organism: Streptomyces buecherae; assembly: GCF_014295035.1. Classification (GTDB taxonomy): domain Bacteria; phylum Actinomycetota; class Actinomycetes; order Streptomycetales; family Streptomycetaceae; genus Streptomyces; species Streptomyces youssoufiensis. The sequence goes on along the minus strand of NZ_CP060404.1, from coordinate 2,438,272 downwards.
CTCGGTGGTGATGGTGAACTCGTCACCGCGCACCAGCTCCACCGGCCCGTCGGCGAAGGTCTCCAGGCGGATCTTGGGGCCCTGGAGGTCGGCGAGGACGCCCACCGCGCGGCCGGTCTCCTCGGACGCCTTGCGGAGCCGGTGGTACCGCTCCTCGTGCTCCGAGTGGGACCCGTGGCTCATGTTGAAGCGGGCCACGTTCATCCCGGACTCGATCAGCGACTTGAGCTGGTCGTAGGAGTCGACGGCGGGACCCAGGGTGCAGACGATTTTGGAACGGCGCATGAGGCAGATCCTATCCGTTTTGTTTCGGGGCGGAATTTATCGGGCTGGTCTACCGCTCTGACGTGCCGGAGCGCTCCGCGCTCACCAGCCGGTACGTCTGCGTGGCGATCTCCAGTTCCTCGTCGGTCGGTACCACGGCGACGGCCACCGCGCTGCGCTCGGTCGAGATCAGCCGCCCGCCGCTGCCGCGCAGCGCGTTGCGGACCGTGTCCACCTCGATGCCGAGCCCGCCGAGCCCGCGCAGCGTCGCCTCGCGGACGGCGGCCGAGTTCTCGCCGACGCCGGCGGTGAAGGCGAGCGCGTCCACCCGGCCGAGTACCGCGGTGTACGCGCCCACATACTTGCGTAGCCGGTGGACGTAGATGTCGAAGGCGAGCTGCGCGTCCGCGTCGCCCTCGCCCATCCGGCGGCCGATCTCGCGCATGTCGTTGTCGCCGCACAGCCCGATCAGGCCGCTGTGCTTGTTGAGCAGGGCGTCGATCTCGTCCACGGACATGCCGCCGACCCGCGCCAGGTGGAAGATGGCCGCGGGGTCCAGGTCGCCCGACCGGGTGCCCATGACCAGCCCCTCCAGCGGCGTGAGTCCCATCGAGGTCTCCACGCACACGCCGCCGGCCACCGCCGAGGCGCTGGCCCCGTTGCCCAGGTGCAGCACGATCGTGTTGAGGTCGGCGACGTCCTCGCCGAGCAGGTCGGCCACGGCCCGCGAGACGTAGGCGTGCGAGGTGCCGTGGAAGCCGTAGCGGCGCACCCCGTACCGGTCGGCGGTGTCCACGTCGATCGCGTACCGGGCCGCGTACTCCGGCATCGTGGCGTGGAAGGCGGTGTCGAAGACGGCGACCTGCGGCAGGTCGGGGCGCAGGGTGCGGGCCACCTTGATGCCGGTGACGTTGGCCGGGTTGTGCAGCGGGGCCAGCGGGACCAGCTTCTCGACCTCGGCGAGCACGTCGTCGGTGATCAGCGTCGGCTCGGTGAAGCGGGTGCCGCCGTGCACCACGCGGTGCCCCACGGCGGCCAGCGCGGGCGAGTCCAGGCCGAGCCCCTGGGCGGACAGTTCGCCGGAGACCCGGTCGAGCGCGGCCGTGTGGTCGGGCACCTCGCCCTCGCCGACGCGCTCCACGATGCCCGCGGCCAGCCGGCTGCCGTCGGTCATGTCGAGGAGCTGGTACTTGACCGAGGAGGAGCCGGAGTTGAGGACCAGCACTCGGGTCTGGTCGGGGGAGTGGTTCACGCCTTGGGTGCTTTCTCTGCGGGCGCCGCCGGGGCGCCGGGTCGGGCCTGGGCCTGGATGGCGGTGATGGCGACGGTGTTGACGATGTCCTGCACGAGGGCGCCGCGCGACAGGTCGTTGACCGGCTTGCGCAGCCCCTGCAGGACCGGGCCGACGGCGACGGCGCCGGCCGAGCGCTGGACGGCCTTGTACGTGTTGTTGCCCGTGTTCAGGTCGGGGAAGATCAGCACGGTGGCCTGCCCGGCGACCTGGGAGTCGGGCAGCTTGGTGGCGGCCACGGCGGCGTCCACGGCCGCGTCGTACTGGATCGGCCCCTCCACCGGCAGGTCGGGCCGCCGCTCGCGGACCAGCTCGGTGGCCCTGCGGACCTTGTCCACGTCCGCGCCCGAGCCGGAGGTGCCGGTGGAGTACGACAACATGGCGATCTTGGGCGCGACGCCGAACTTGGCGGCGGTGGCCGCCGACTGGATGGCGATGTCCGCGAGCTGCTCGGCGTTCGGGTCGGGGTTGACCGCGCAGTCGCCGTAGACCAGCACCCGGTCGGCCAGGCACATGAAGAACACGGACGAGACGATCTGCGCCCCGGGCGCCGTCTTGATCACCTCGAAGGCGGGCCGGATGGTGGCCGCCGTCGAGTGCACCGCGCCCGAGACCATGCCGTCTGCCAGGCCCTCCTGCACCATCAGCGTGCCGAAGTAGGACACGTCGGCCACGATGTCGTACGCCAGCTCGTACGAGACGCCCTTGTGCGCCCGCAGCTTCGCGTACAGCTCCGCGAACCGCTCGCGCAGCGGCGAGGTGTGCGGGTCGGTGATCTGCGCGCCGCTCAGGTCGATGCCCAGGTCGGTGGCGCGCTTGCGGACCGCGTCCTCGTCGCCGAGCAGCGTCAGGTCGCACACGTCGCGGCGCAGCAGCACGTCGGCGGCGCGCAGCACGCGCTCCTCGGTGCCCTCGGGCAGCACGACGCGGCGCCGTCGGGAGCGCGAGCGCTCCAGCAGCTCGTGCTCGAACATCATCGGCGTGACGCGGCTGGAGCGGGCCACCGAGATCCGGTCGGTCAGCTCGGCGGTGTCCACGTGCCGCTCGAACAGGCCGAGCGCGGTCTCCGCCTTGCGCGGGACGGTCGCGCTCAGCTTGCCCTCCAGGGCGAAGAGTTCGGCCGCCGTCGGGAAGCTGCCGCCGGGTACGGAGATGACCGGCGTGCCGGGGGCGAGGCGCGAGGCGAGGGCCAGGATGTCGGGCCCCGGGCGGGCGTCCAGCGTCAGCAGCACGCCCGCGATGGGCGGGGAGCCCGCGGTGTGCGCGGCCAGCGCGCCGATGATCAGGTCCGCTCGGTCGCCCGGCGTGACCACCAGGGCCCCTTCGGTCAGCGCGGGCAGGAAGGTGGGCAGCATGGCGCCGCCGAAGACGAAGTCGCGCACGTCGCGGGCGAGCCCCGAGTCGTCGCCGAGCAGCACCTCGGCGCCGAGCGCGTGCACCACCTGGCGCACGGTGGGCGCCGAGAGCGAGCCGTCCTCGGGCAGCGCGTAGCAGGGCACGGGCACCTGCTCGGCCAGCGGTCCGGCGATCTCCGCCCGGTCGGCCGGGTCGGTCCGGTTGACCACCAGGGCCACCACGTCGCAGCCGTGCGCCTGGTAGGCGCGGTAGGCGTTGCGGGCCTCGGAGCGCACCGACTCGGCGCTCTGGTCCTGCCCGCCGACCACGGTGATGACGGCGGCGCCGAACTCGTTGGCCAGCCGCGCGTTCAGGTGCAGTTCGTCCGGGAGGCTGGTGGCCGCGTAGTCGCTGCCGAGCACGAGCACGTACTCGTAGTCCCTGGCCACCGCGTGGAAGCGGGTGACCAGCTCGGCGACCAGCTCGTCGGTGCCCCGCTCGGCCTGCAGGGTCGCGGCCTCGTCGTAGCCGATGCCGTACACCGACTCCGACGGCTGGGTGAGCCGGTAGCGGGCGCGCAGCAGCTCGTAGAGCCGGTCGGGCCCGTCGTGCATCAGGGGGCGGAAGACGCCCACCCGGTCCACGTGGCGGGTCAGGAGCTCCATCACTCCCAGCTCCACGACCTGGCGGCCGTCGCCGCGGTCGATCCCGGTCACATACACGCTGCGCGTCACGCGTGCTCTCCGATCCTTCGGCTGCGTCGGCTCTTGCTCCGCCGGTGCTACCCGGCTGGTCCGCGGTGTGGCCCGCACCGCGCGGGGTCGGCCCGCTCCCCGCCGTCCAGGGTGCCGCGACCAGGTCCCGGCTGCGACCCTGGCCCGGGCCCGGCACCACCGTCGATCGCCTGCCCCGAAACGGGCGTCGTGCTCCACGTTCGCGTGGAACAAAGAAGCACCCGCATCACCCGACCGGGCCGGCCACTGCCTCTTGACACTACCCGGGCCCGTGGGTATAGCGCATGACCCGTGGGGTGCGCGGGAGCTTCGGGCCCGTGAAACAATCGGACGAGCTCATATGTACCTCCCCCGGCCCCGGCCCACGGGGAACCCCAGGAGCAGGAGAAAGACCAGGATGCGCATCGGAGTGCTCACCGCCGGGGGCGACTGCCCCGGTCTCAACGCCGTGATCCGGTCGGTCGTGCACCGCGCCGTCGCCGGACACGACGACGAGGTCATCGGCTTCGAGGACGGCTTCAAGGGACTCCTCGACGGCCGGTTCAGGCCGCTCGACCTCGACGCCGTCAGCGGCATCCTCGCCCGTGGCGGGACCATTCTCGGCTCGGCCCGACTGGAGCGCGCCCGGCTGCGCGAGGCCGCCGAGAACTGCGAGGAGCTGGCCCGCTCGTACGGCATCGACGCGCTCATCCCGATCGGCGGCGAGGGCACGCTGACCGCGGCCCGGATGCTCGCGGACGCGGGCATGCCCGTCGTCGGCGTGCCGAAGACCATCGACAACGACATCTCGGCCACCGACCGCACCTTCGGCTTCGACACGGCCGTCGGCGTGGCCACCGAGGCGATCGACCGGCTGAAGACCACCGCCGAGTCGCACCAGCGGGTCATGGTCGTGGAGGTCATGGGCCGGCACGCGGGCTGGATCGCCCTGGAGTCCGGCATGGCCGGCGGCGCGCACGGCATCTGCCTGCCGGAGCGCCCGTTCGACGTGGCCGACCTGGTGAAGATGGTCGAGGAGCGGTTCGCACGGGGCAAGAAGTTCGCCGTGATCTGCGTCGCCGAGGGCGCGCACCCCGCCGCGGGCTCGATGGACTACCAGAAGGGCGAGATCGACCAGTACGGCCACGAGCGCTTCGCGGGCATCGGCAACCGGCTGGCGGCCGAGCTGGAGAACCGCCTCGGCAAGGAGGCCCGCCCGGTCATCCTCGGCCACGTGCAGCGCGGCGGCACGCCCACCGCGTACGACCGCGTCCTGGCCACCCGCTTCGGCTGGCACGCGGTGGAGGCGGCGCACCGCGGCGACTTCGGCATGATGACGGCGCTGCGCGGCACGGAGGTCACCCTGGTGCCGCTGGCCGAGGCGGTCACCGAGTTGAAGCGGGTGCCCGCGGACCGGATGGACGAGGCGGAGTCGGTCTTCTGACCACCGGCTGGGCCTCCGCGGCCCCGCCCACCGCCGGGCCCCACCGCCGAACCGGTTGACCGGTCGCGTGGCGGCGGCGAGGGGCGGCGGCCGGCTCGCGCGGATTCCCACCGAACGCGCGGCTTCGGCCGCCGCCCGTACCGGCCGAGCGGGCGCGACCCCGTCGCGACCGCCCGGCCCGGCCGGGCCCGGCATCCCCGACTGGCTGCCGGAACCCGTCATCCGCCCCGGGCTGACGCCGGCCCGGCTGGCCCTGCCGGCGCGGGCCGCGCGGGGCGGGCCGGCCCCCGCGCCGGCCAGCGGGGACGCGGCTCGGCTGCGGGGGCCGTCTGGGAGCGGAGCGGTGCCTAGCTGGTGCGGAGGCCGCCCGTCTGCTGGGCGATCCACTGCTGGTGGGCGGTCACGTCGGTGTAGACGGTGGCGTCACCGGTGCCACAGATCTGGTTGTTCACGCCCGCCCGGCTGGTCGCGCCGGCCAGTCGCCAGGCGCCACCCTCCTTCACCAGGGCCGGGCCGCCGGAGTCGCCGTAACAGGCGGTGCCGGACCGGCTGCCGTAGACGCACAGTTCGACGGCGCTGTTGAAGTTGGTGGTGCACATGCGGTCCGGGTTGATGCGCGTGTTCAGCTCCTTCAGACCGCGCGGCGCGGGCCCGCAGCCGGGCGAGCCGCACGTCTGACCCCAGCCGAGCAGGCGGGTGGCGGTGCCTTCGACGGGCGAGGTGCTGGCGATGCTGATCGGCTGGTTGGCCACCGGCTGGCTCAGCCGCAGCAGCGCGATGTCGTACGGGCCGACCTGCCCGTACCGGGGGTGGCGGATGATCTGCGAGACCGAGGCGACCGTGCCGCCGCTGAGGTGGTCCGACGAGCCGATGCGTATCCGGAAGCTGCCCGGCTGCTGGCCGGCCACGCAGTGCGCGGCGGTGACCATCCACCCGCTCTTGATGAGCGAGGCGCCGCAGCCGTGCCGGCCGTTGACCTGCATGGAGCCCATGAACGAGTACGCCTCGCTGGCCGGGCCGCCGCCGACGATCCTCGTGCTGGGCGCGGTGGGTTCGGGCGTGGCGTCCGCGGCGTTGGCGCTCTGCGCGGACAGGACGGCTGCGGCGATCAGCGCGGGGGCGAGCGCGGCGCGCAGCAGGGTGCGGAGTCTCATGGCGTGCTGTCCTCCAAAGACGGTGGGGGGAGCGCTGGGAGGAGGAGTCCGTTCCGACCGGCCCAGACGCGCGGGCCGGCCCTCCCAGGCCGGGGCCAAGCCCGGCCGCCACTCACTGTGGGACACCAAGCCACTTCCGTAACAATCCCAACGTTGCATACGGCCTGCCTATGGGCCCGCCTCCGCCGCACCCGTGGCCGGAGTCGTCCCGTAGCGCCCAACGGGTGTGGTGGGTCAGGGCGTTGGGGCCGGGGAGGAGCGGGGCGCGGCCCGCGTCGAGGGGCCGTCAGTGCCGGTGGGCGGGGTGCCTCCCGGCGCGGGGGTGGTGTCGCGGCCGTCGGGCGGGTCCGGCGCCCCCGCCGTCGGCGGTCGCCGTCCGAGCGGGCGGACGGGAATGTCGCAGCGCTGTTATATTAGCGCTGTGACATCTTCCGACCCCACCGCCGTACCCGATCCCTGGCACGCGCTGCGTGAGCTGTTGGCCGCCATGGACGCCGAGATCGAGCAGGTCTACGTCGAGCGCGGCATCGAGGGGGTGCGGCCTCGGTTCGCGTATCCGCTGATCCGGCTCGCCCACACCGGGCCGCTGACCATCCGGGAACTGGCGCGCTCCCTGGACCGCTCGCACTCGGCGGTCAGTCAGACCGTCGCCGCCCTGCGCAGGGAGGGCCTGGTCACCTCGGAGCCGGGGCCCGACGCCCGCACCCGGCGGATCGACCTGACCGAGCGCGGCCGGTCGCTGGTGCCGTTCCTGGAGGCGGAGTGGCGCGCCACCCACGCGACGGTCGCCGAGTTGGACGGCGAGGTGCCGTACGCGATGACCGCCGTGGTCGAGGAGGTGCGGCGGGCGCTGGAGCGGCGGTCGATGCGGCAGCGGGTCCTCCACCATCTCGTCGAGCCATCCCAATGAGTCGGCGGGTTCGCGTCCGGCTGCTCGACACCCGACCGCTGCGGAGCGGTGGGTCGTTCCGCGCCCTGTGGATCGGCACCTCGGTCTCGCAACTCGGCGGACAGATGGCCAGCGTGGCGGTGCTGGCCCAGGTCTGGGACCTGACCGGCAGCCCCGTGGCCACCGGCGCCATCGGATTCGCCACCGGCCTGCCGCTGGTGCTGTTCGGGCTGCTCGGCGGCCTGTTGGCCGACACCGTCGACCGCCGCGCGGTGGTGCGCGCCACCACCGTGGGTCAACTGCTGGCCGCCGCGGGGCTGTGCGCCCAGGCCCTGGCCGGCAACCGGAGCGTGGTGCTGCTGCTCGCCCTGGTCGCCGTGGGCGCGAGCTGCGGCGCGCTCGGCGCGCCCGCCCGGCGCGCGTTCCCCGTCCGGCTGCTGCCGGCCGATCAGGTCGCGGCCGGCCTCGCGCTGACCAACGTCTCCTTCCAGGTGGCGATGTTGGCCGGGCCCGCGCTGGCCGGGCTGGTCATCGCCCGCTGGGGCGTTTACGCCGCGTATGCCGCCCAGGCCCTGGCCATGGCGGTCGCGGCGCTCGCGGTGCGCCGCCTGCCCGTCACCCGGCCCGAGGGCGCCGGCGTGGCCGGCGGCAGGCCGCGGGCGAAGCGCGGTGGGTGGCGGGTCGTGCTGCGGCGCCCGCCGCTGTGGGGCGCGCTGGCCACCGACCTGTCCGCGACGCTGCTCGCCATGCCCGTCGCGCTCTTCCCGCTGGTCAACGAGGCGCGCTTCGGGGGCGACCCACGGACCCTCGGGCTGTTCCTCTCGGCCGTCGCGGTCGGCGGGATCGCGGCCGGCCTGCTCTCCGGAACGGTGACGCGCTGGCGCCGCGCCGGCCTGGTGCAGTTGTCCGCGGCCGGCCTGTGGGGCCTGGCGCTGGCCTGTTTCGGCCTGGCGGGGCCGCTGTGGCTGGCGCTCGGCTGCCTGGCGGTGGCGGGCGCGGCCGACACCGTGTCCGTCGTCACCCGTGGCGCCCTGATCCAGCGCGAGACCCCGGACGCGTACCGGGGGCGGGTCTCGTCGGTGGAACACGTCATCGGCGTCGCGGGCCCCGAACTCGGCAACTTCCGTGGCGGCCTGGTGGCGTCGGTCAGCTCCGCCCCCTGCTCCCTGGTCATCGGCGGGGTGTCCGCCGCGCTGGCGGTCGCCGCCGTGTCCCTGGCCAACGCCCCCCTGCGCGCCTACCGCACGCCACCCGCCGCCGAGCGGCCAGCCACCCCCGAGCCCGGCGCCGCGGCGTCCGCCGGTGCGGTGAATTGACGCCCCGCCGGCCGCGCCGCCCGTACGAGGAGGCGGCCCGCGACGACGGGGGCGAGATGAGTCGCGGTACGTCGTGGAGAACGGGAGCGGCATCGGACCCGAGGCGCCGCACTTCGACAGGGAGCGCGCGGGCCGCTCGGAGGTGCCGCGGCTCCGGTTCTGGTGGGGCCTCGCGGAGTGCGGCGAGGCCCGGCAACGCCCGTCGTACCCGGCCGAGAAGGTCGAGGGCACGCTCACGGACCGGGACCGGGGCCGGGGCCGGGGCCGGGATCGGGGGCGGGAGCGGGAGTTGAGCGGAGCCCCGGCGTACGAGCGGCGGGCGCTGGCGGAGTTCGCCAGGCGCTCGGCGGCCTCGCACGGTTGCGCGGCGCCGACGACGCCGTGAGGGCGGCCCGGCGAGGCCGCGCGGGAGGCCGCTGGGGAGGTCGCGCGGGTGCGCGCCGCCGGACCCGCCAGCGCCGTTCGGGCCGGCCGCGCCGCCCACCCCGGGTGCCGCCGGGGCGAAAAGGCGTTGGGGCGGCGGTGCGCGTGTGCTTGGCTCCGGGGCATGGATAAGGTGCGCGAGTTCTACTCGGTGACCGGCGCCTGGTGGGCCCGGGCGGATGCCAGGGTGACGGAGCGGGACGCGTCGCGCGTCGAGGCGCTGCGCTCGCACGCAGGGCCCGGCGTGCGGCGGGTGCTGGAGCTGGGCGCCGGTTACGGGGCCACGGCCGTGGCCACCGCGCGCGCCGGCTACGCCGTGACGGCCGTCGAACTCAGCGACCGCGCCGACCACGCGGCAGGGCTCGCGACTGGCCTCGGGGCCGGCTCGCTGACGTTCCACAAGGCGGACTTCCACGCCGTGCGCCTCGACGGCCGCTTCGACGCCGTCACCTACTGGAACGGCTTCGGCATCGGCGCCGACGCCGATCAGCGGCGGCTGCTGCACCGCATCGCCGACCACTGGCTGGCCCCCGCCGGGGTGGCGCTGGTCGACGTGTTCAACCCGTTCGTCTGGGCCGGCTGGGACGGCGACGAGGAGCACCTGCTGCCGGACCCGGAGGCCGGCTACGACCACGAGTTGTACGAGCGGACCCGGTTCGACCCCGTCACCTGCGCCGCGACCGACACCTGGCGTTCGGCCACCGAGCCCGGGCGCGAGTTCAGCCAGACCCTGCGCTGCTACACCCCCGCCGACCTGGCGCTGTTGCTCGCCGGGACCGGCCTCGAACTCGCGGACGTCGTCGTCGGTGGCCGGTCGATCGGTCCGCCGGGTGCCCCCGCGGCACCGTCCACCGTGACGCGCGAACTCCTCCACCAGCACCACGAGTACCTGGCCGTGCTCCGGCACGCGCCCGCGTAGCAGCGGCGTGCCACGGCTGCCCGGACTTCCGCATCCGGGCCCGTAAGGCTGGCACCCGGGCGCCCGGTTTCGCGTCCTCCTTCCTGGACGAACGCGGCCGAGGAGAACCATGAGCGCACGATCGAGCTGGTGCAACACCCATCGGGGCCCCACCGAGCGGGCCATCGCGGTGGCGGTGATCGAGGTCAACTCCGGCCCCGGCGGCACCGTGTGGTCGTGTCCCGACTGCGTGGCGCGGTACGGCATCGTCCCGCTCGACGAGCAGTCACCCGACCACCCGGCCTCCCGCATCCAGTACCGCACCCCAGGGACCCCGCGCGACGCCGACGGCGCCAGCGGCGTGCGATGACGGCTGGCGCGGTAGGCGCGGCGCGGGGGCAGCGGGCACCGTCAGAGGTAGTCGGGGGCAGGCTTTCCAGCTATGGGGACACATGAGCGCGTCACACTCGTACAGGTGAAGAGGCGTCTGTGCTCTACGAGTGTCCGGCGACACGCGCTCTGCTGGCTCCAACTCCCGTTTGGGGGCTTCCGGTCAGAGGAGGCAGTCGTGTTTCGGTTGAGGAAAGCCGCGGGACGCAGGCCCGCCGTGGTGGCGCTGGTGTGCGCCGCGGCGCTGACGGTGTCGCAGGGGCAGGCGTTCGCGGCGGCTGACTGGCGGCTGCCGGGCAATCCACCGGTGTCGCCGGGCGACAAGGTGTCGTTGTCCCTGAGGGTGATCTGCGGCCAGGGCCCTTGCGACTACAGTGGCTCGTTCCTGTTGGTGGCGCGCGCTCTGGGCGGTGCGCACTTCGTGACGAGCGAGGGCACATCGTTCGGCCTGGTCAAGGCCAGCAACCAGGCGAGGGTGGGATCGTGCCAGGTGGAGGAGTACCGCGTCGTCTGCCGAGTCGACGGTAGCGGTTCTGTCGCCGATGCTGGCGACGGGCTGGTCTCCGCGCGCAGTGTCACCGGCATCGCGCCCGCGGAGAGCAGCGCTCCAGCCTTCTCGCTCAGTTGGTCCGACTCCTGAGAACGTCTTCTCTTTCGCTGGTTCGGCGAGCCCCGTTGGGCGTCCGGCGCGGCGACGGAGGGGGGCCCGTCAGCGGGGCCAGCGGCGGGTGGCGCGCCCGGGCGCCGGGCGCCGGCGCGCGCCACCGGCCTCGCGGGCGCGGCGCGCCGGTCAGCGGAAGCGGTCGGCGCGCTCGGCCGCCCAGTCGGCGAAGCTCCGCGCGGGGCGGCCGGTGACCTCCCGCACCGTCGACACCACCGTGTACCCCTCGGGCGGCGGGTCGCGGTGCCACTCCGCCAGCATGTCGACGGCCTCCGGCGACGCCCCCGACTCCCGCCACCGCTCGCGCGCCTGCTCCTCGGTCAGTTCGACGTAGCGCAGTTCGCGCCCGAGCGCCGCGCCCAGCACCGCGACCTTCTGCGGGACGGTCAGCGCCTCGGGGCCGCTGAGGACGTAGCGCCGGCCGGCGTGGCCGTCCTCGGTGAGCGCGTGCACGGCCACCGCCGCGACGTCGCCCTCGTGGACCGAGGCGTTGCGCGCCCGCGCGAACGGCTCGCGCACCACGCCCTCGGTACGGATGGAGTCCGCCCAGGTCAGCGCGTTGGACATGAACTCGCCCGGCTGGACGAAGGTCCACGGCGTGGGGCCGGCCTCAAGCGCCCGCTCCACGCTGCCCTCGGAACCGCTCCACAGCACCGAGACCCGCCGCGCCCCGGACCGCTCCACCAGCTTGGCGAGTTCGGGCCCGGTGGTCAGCGCCCCCTGGTCGGCGTTGTACGTCATGAGGTGCACCGCGCTCAGGCCCTCGAACGCCGCGTCCAGGGTCCCGGGCTCGGCGAGGTCGCCGCCCACCACCTCGACGCCGGCCGGCAGCGCGGCCCGCCCGGGGTCGCGGCTCAGCGCCCGTACCCGGTGCCCCCGCTCGACGAGTTGCTCGACCACCGCGCGGCCCACGTTGCCGGTCGCTCCGGTCACCAGAATCGTCATGGCTGTTCACTGCCCCTTCGGGAGGTCCGCCCGGCCCCGCCACACGGCGCGGGCCGACCCGCCGTGGAGAGCGGGTTCGGTGAACGTAGAACTTCACCCATGGTTCAAGTCAAGGAGTGGGGGTGGAGCGCGGGCCGCGACGAGTCCGGGGCTGTCGGGGCGCCCCCTGTCCCTGGTGGTCGAGGACGTGCGGGCCGGGCTTGCCGCGATGGACCTCGATCGTCTCCACGACGCCGGGCAGGTCGGCGCGACCTCGCCGCCGCGACGCTGCGCCGGCGGCCCGCCACCCGCCCCCGGTAGCGGCGCCCGGCGGCAGCCGCCACCCGCCCCCGCGTGCCCCCGGCGGCCGGCCGAAAGCCGGTGGAGCCGGGCCGGGCCCACTGGTTAGGCTCGCGCGATGACCACTCGAACCTTCCGCATCATGGTCCGTGGCGTCTTCGACGGGCTCAGCGACGAGCAGCGGGCCGAGCTGTTGGCGCGGGCCGCGGAGCACGACGTCCTGCGGGCGTCGTTCACCGCCGAGGGCCACCTCAGCTACGACCTGGCCGCGCGGTCCGCCTTCACCTTCCGCTTCGCGGACACCGGCGAGGCCGAGGAGGACATCCTGACGGCGACCGAGCGCGCCGAGGAGCGCGCGCGGGCCTGGCTCGACCAGCGCGGCTACGGCTACCGCAACCTCAGGACGCAGGCCGAGGACCTCTCCCAGGCGCCGCTGGGCAAGCGGCAGCGCAGGGCCGCCACCCAACGAGGCGCCTGACCCGACACCGCACACCACCGGACCCACCCGCCCGACACCGCCCCGGCGGGGCGGTGCGCGCCCGGTCCGGGCCTACCCCTTGACCGCCCCGCCGAGCGCGAACCCGCCGCCGAGGCGGCGCGCGATCAACACGTACAGCAGGATCACCGGCGTCGAGTAGAGCAGCGAGAACGCGGCCAACTGGCCGTAGACGACGGAGTCGCGGCTGCCGAAGAAGGTGAACAGGGTGACGGAGGCCGGTAGTTGGTCGGGGGTGAGCAGCAGCATGAAGGGGACGAAGAAGTTCCCCCACATCATGATGAAGCTGTAGATCGTCACGACCGTCAGGCCCGGGCCCATCAGCGGCAGGATGATCCGCGCCAGCGCCTGGTACCAGGAGGCGCCGTCCGTCCAGGCGGCCTCCTCCAGGGCGACGGGCACGCCGTCCATGAAGTTCTTCATCAGCCAGATAGCGAACGGGAGTTGGGTGGCGGCCAGGAAGAGCGCCGTGCCGAAAAGGCTGTCGATCAGCTCGACCTGTACGTACAGGCCGTAGACCGGGACCATGATCGCGGTGACCGGCAGGCAGGTGGTGAACAGCACGGTCAGCAGGTACGGGCGGACCAGCCGGGAGCGGTAGCGGGAGAGCGGGTAGGCGGCCAGCGCCGCGCACACCACGGTCAGCAGCGTGGCCCCGCCGCACAGCAGCAGGCTGTTCAGCATCGGGCGGAAGGTGATCTCCTCGTTCCACACCGCCTCGAAGTTCTCCGTCGTCGCGGGCGAGGGCGCCCCGACCCGCAGGTCGGCCTCCGCGTCGATCGAGGCGAGCAGCAGCCACACCAGGGGCAGCGCGAACAGCGCGGCGACGGCGAGCAGCACGAGGTCGACGCCGGCGCGCCGGCGCGTCCGGCGCCGTTCGGTCGGGGTGCGGCGGGCCGCGCGGGGTGACGGGGCGCGGGGCGCGGCCACCTGGCCGGCTGCGGGCGCGGACGGGGCGGGCAGGCTGGGCGACGTCACGGTGCTCATACCTCCGTACGGAGCAGGCGCAGGTAGACGGCGGCGAACAGGGCCCCGATGAGCAGCAGCAGGAGGGCGACGGCCGTGCCGTAGCCGATGAGGGCCTTCAGGAACGCCTGGTCGTACATGAACACCGGCAGCGTCTGGCTGCGGTTGCCGGGGCCGCCGCGCGTCATGGCCCAGATCAGGCCGAAGACCGAGAGCGTTTGCAGCGTGTTGAGCATGAGGTTGGTGCCGATGGAGCGGCGGATCATCGGCAGCGTGATGTGCCACAGGCGGCGCCAGCCGCCCGCCCCGTCCACCTCGGCGGCCTCGGTGATCTCCCGGGGGATCTCGGCGAGCGCGGCGGAGTAGATGAGCATCGAGAACGCCGTGCCGCGCCACACGTTGGCCAGCGACACGGCGATGATGGGCGCGCTGTACAGCCAGTCCTGGGACGGCAGGTGGGCCCAGTCGAGCACGGCGTTCAGGGTGCCCTCGTCGCGGAAGAACGCGTACAGCAGGAAGCCGGCGACGATCTCCGGGACCACCCAGGCCGCGATGGTCAGCGAGCCGACCAGCGTGCGCACCGGCCCGGACGCGCGCCGCATCAGCAGGGCGAGGCCGAGGCCGAGCGTGTTCTGGCCGACCAGCGAGGACAGCACGGTGAAGACGAGGGTGAGGACGACGGCGTTGCGGAAGTCCTCGTCCTCGAAGGCGTGTCGGAAGTTGTCCAGGCCCACGAAGCTCGTCGAGGACGAGCCGGTCAACTGCATGTCGGTGAAGGCGATGGCGACGCAGTAGACGATGGGCCCGCCGAGGAAGAGCAGCAGCAGCGCGGTGGCCGGGGTGAGCGGCAGCCAGCGCAGCGGGCGGCGCCGCCGGCCACGGGTGGGTGGGTGGCTCGGCTTGGGGGAGGGGGGCCGGGAGGCGAGGGTGGTGGTCATCGGTCGCGGTTCACCACCTTGCCGTCGGTGATCGAGTCCAGCTCCTCGTCGTAGTCCCTGGCCGCCGCGGCGGGCGAGGTGTCGCTGGTGGTGACGGCCTCCATGGCCTCGCCGATGGCCGAGGAGACCCGCGGGTAGACCGGGAGCGCGGGCCGGTAGTGGGTGTGCCGGACCAGGCCGGTGAAGAACTCGATGCCGGGCATCGAGGTGCGGTAGCGGCGGTCGGAGGCGACGTCGGCGCGTACGGCGATCTGCGCGTCCCGTAGCGACCACTCGACCGCGTTCGGCTGGCTCTGCAACGTCTCGACGAGCTTCCACGCCAGGTCGGGCTTCTGCGACTTGGCGGGGATCGCCCAGGTCCAGCCGCCGGACATGCTGACCTTGCCGGGTGGCTGGCCGTACTGGGTGGGCATCGGGGCCCGGCCCAGCTCCTTCGACCACGCGGGCCAGGGGCGGCCACCGGTCTTGATCCAGAACTGGCCCATCCAGGAGCCGTCCAGGGCGATGGCGACCTTCCGCTCCGGGAGGAGTTCGGTGGCCACCCGGGTGGGGACGTTGGGGTCCACCGCGTCCGACGGGTGCGGGCCGAGCCCCTCGCCGTAGACCGTGTCGAGGAAGGTCAGCGCGTCCTCGAACCCCTGGCCACCGGCGACCCACTTCCTGGCCCCCGGGTCGTAGAGGGGGTCGGCGCCGGTGCCGTAGAGCAGCATCTCGAAGCCCTGCATCACCGACGCCTCGCCCGGGCCCTTGCCGGTGTAGACGTTGAGCGGGGTGACGCCGGGGAGCCGCTTCTTCAGCGTGCGGGCGGTGCTCAGCAGCTCGTCCCAGCTCCGGGGCTGCCAGTCGGTGGGCAGCCCGGCCTTGGCGAACAGCTTCTTGTTGAACCACAGGGCCCGGGTGTCGGTGCCCAACGGCACCCCGTACGTCCTGCCGTCCTCGGCCCGGGCGGCGGTTTTGGCCTGCGGGAGGAACTGGTCCCAGTCGCGCCAGCGTTCCAGGTAGCGGTCGAGGGGGCGTAAGTAGCCGCTGGCGACGTCGGAGTTGATGATGAACGTGTCCTCGTACACCACGTCGGGCGTGGTCTTCGCCGAGCGCATCATCTGCTGGATCTTCACCCAGTAGTCGGGCTGCGCCGCCTGGATGGGGATGAGCTTGACCTTCTTGCCCGGGTGGGCGCGCTCGAACTCGTCCTTGACCCGCGACAGGTAGGCGTCCATGTGCCGGACCTTGTTGTCCGTGTTGCGCAGGTAGACGATCTTGAGGGTGTTGGGGTCGGTGCCGAACGCGCCACAGCCGGTGAGCGAGGTGGCCGCGACGGCGAGGGTGGCAGCGAGGATGAGCGGGGCGGTGGGGCGCACGGG
Source organism: Streptomyces buecherae (assembly GCF_014295035.1). Classification (GTDB taxonomy): domain Bacteria; phylum Actinomycetota; class Actinomycetes; order Streptomycetales; family Streptomycetaceae; genus Streptomyces; species Streptomyces youssoufiensis. The sequence goes on along the minus strand of NZ_CP060404.1, from coordinate 2,422,509 downwards.
CACGGCCTCCTTGGGCACAGCGCACCGCGGCGCGCAGGAGGCGCCGACGGGACGCGGCTGTGACTGCCCGGTGACCGTACGATCAACTCCGAGCGTCGGTCAATGACTCCGACCTCCCCTCATGCCCCGGACCACCGGTACGGCGCAGTGCGGCGCGCCGCCCGGGCACGCGAGCGGCCCGGCACCGCGGGGGGTGCCGGGCCGTGGGAGCGCGGACGGGGCGTCAGGGGGTCCAGAAGTTGTGCGTGACGACCAGCATCGACTGGAGCTGGATGCTGGCGGAGAAGTAGTCGTCGGAGCCGGGCGCGGTGGCGACCATCTTCTTCCACAGCGCGTCGAGCCACGCCTGGCCGTCGGCGTCGTTCATCGCCGCGACCGCGAACGGCGCGAAGAACGCGGCGTCGTTGCCGTCGCCGTACGCCGTGCCGTTCAGCCGGTAGCCGTTGACCAGCTTGGACGGGTTGCCGCCGGCCTTCGACCTGGACCACGAACTGAGCTTGACCGCCGCCTTCTTGGAGGCCGCGTCGCCGGTCTGCGCGGCGTCGGTGCCAAGGCGCCACGGGTCGCGGCAGGCGTTCCAGTGGTAGTCCCCGTCGTGCGGGTCCTCAAGCACCTGCTCGGCCGGGGGGCGCGGCGTGGAGGTGGTGTTCTCCACGAAGTCCGGCAGCAGCCCGGTCTTGGCCGCGTGCTTGGCCTGGAGGTCGGCGGTGACCTGCTGCGTCTTGTTCCGCACCGCGTCCCAGGTGCCGTCGCCGGTCGCCTTCCTGAACGCCTTGAAGTGGCCCGGCATCCAGTCCGAGGTGCGGGAGACCTGGTCGTAGTCGCCGGACGACCAGTCGCCGAGCTTGGTGAGCTTGGTGCCGCTGTGCACCTCGCTCTTCTTGATCGCGTTGATCCGCTTGACGGCCAGCGCCTTGTAGTCGTACGTGCCGGAGCTGCCCCACTGCCGGTCGGCGAGGAGCAGCCCGTAGGCGATGTCCAGGTCGCCGTCGGTCGCCGAGTCCGAGCCGTTGACGCTCTTGCAGCTCGCGTTCTGCTCGGCGGCGTGCAGGTCCTTGTTGATCGACGAGGGGTGGTCGAGGACGTACTTCAGGATGCCGTCGAAGATCTTCCGCGCGTCGGCGTCGGCCCCGGCCATGGTCGCGGTGATGACCATGCCGTAGCCCTGCGCCTCGCCGACGTAGTCGTGGTCGGCGTCGGGGGAGTACACCTGGTACCAGCCGTTGCCGCAGTTCTGCTTGATGAAGTTGGCCTTCCACTTCTGGTAGAAGGCCAGCACCTTGGCGTCGTTGTCCTTCTGGCTGCCGGAGGGCTTGAGGGCGCCGTCCGCGTACGAGAAGGAGTGACTGCCGAACGGGATGGCGGGAGTGGCCTGGGCGCGCGGGCCGTCGGCGACGGCGGCCACCGAGGGGGCGGGGGCGGCGTCCGCGGCCTGACTGCCGGGCACGCCGGCGAGCCAGAATCCGCCGCCACCGGCGAGGGCGGCGACGGTCAGCAGGGCGAGCGATCTACGGTTCCTCACCATTGCCACGTCATGCCTCCATCCTGGGACGGGAGTTGGGGAGGCGAACGCTAGCGAGCGGGCGCGGGGCGCCACAAGACGATGGTTAGGAAAGCTTCCTGTTTACCTCCCGGCCCAACCACGTGCGCTCCCGTGTGCTCACCGGCCGCCGGTGGGCGAAACGGAACGTCAGGCGCCGGGCGCGGCGGCCTGGCCCCGTCGCCCCGGGCCCGGCTCCGCTGCCGGCCCTGGCGGAATGCCGCCGTCGGCGGGTGGCGGGGTGCCGACGCCGTCACGGGACGGCGGGGGAGACCCAGCGGTAGGAGAGTTCGGGCCGGCCGACGGCCCCGTACTGCGGGGTGCGCGCCGCGCGCCCGGTGTCCACCAGGTGCTCCAGGTAGCGCCGGGCGGTGATCCGCGAGATGCCGAGCGCCTCCGCCGTGGCGTTGGCCGAGATGCCGGCGCTGGCCGCGCGCAGTACCTCGGTGACCGCCTGCAACGTCGCCGCCGTCAGGCCCTTGGGCAGCTCGGCCGGCGCCTGCGGCGCGCGCAGCGCGGCCAGCGCCCGGTCCACCTCGGCCTGGCCGCTGGCCTCGCCCACGGTCACCGTCGCCCGGAACGCCGCGTACCGGGTCAGCCGCTCCCGCAGGGTGGCGAACGTGAACGGCTTCAGCACGTACTGGACCACCCCGAGCGAGACGCCCTCCCGGACGACGGCCAGGTCGCGCGCCGAGGTCACCGCGATGACGTCCACGCCGTGCCCGGTCGCCCGCAGCGTGCGCAGCAGCCGCAGCCCGTGCCCGTCGGGCAGGTAGAGGTCGAGCAGCAGCAGGTCCACGGCGGTGCGCTCCAGCGCGCGGCGCGCCTGCGCGGCGGAGTGCACGGTGCCGACGACGGTGAAGCCTGGCACCCGGCCGACGTAGAGGGCGTGCGCGTCCGCCGCCAGGGCGTCGTCCTCCACGACGAGCACGCGGATCGGCCCGTCGGCCGGCGCGGGACCGTTCTCCATGGCGCTCACGAGACCCCGCCACCGGGCTCGCCGCCGGTCGTGTCGCCGGGCCCGCTACCGGGTCCACCGCCGGCCGTGTCACCGGCGGCGGCCCGGCCCGTGCCGGGCCCGTCGGTGGTGCGCCTGTCCGTAGTGCGCCCGTCCGTGCCGGGCCCGTCCGTGGTGCGCCCGTCCGTGCTGGGCGCGGGGGTGGCGGGCCGGGGCCCGGCGTCGACGGGGGCCTCGTCCGTGCCGCGCAGAGGCAGCCGGACAGTGAACTCGGCGCCGCCCCGTGGGGAGCGGCCCAACGTGATGGTGCCGCCGTTGCGGTGCACCGTCTGGCGCACGATGGCCAGGCCGAGCCCGTGGCCGGGCACGGCCTTGGTGCTCCAACCCCGCTGGAAGATCTCCTCGGCCGCGCCCGGGCCGACGCCGGGGCCGTTGTCCCCGACCCGCAGCGTCAGCTCGTCGTCCCGCGCCCGCACCGTCACCGTGACCCGCCCCCGTCGCCCGTCCACGGGCGCCCCGGAGCGGCGGCCCGAGCCGCCCCGCGTAGACGGGGCGGTCTGGCCGCCCGCCGCGTCGATGGCGTTGTCCACCAGGTTGCCCAGGATGGTCACCAGGTCCCGGGCCGGCAGGCTGGCCGGCAGCAGCCCGTCGTCGATGTGGCTGTCGGGCGTCAGCTCGAAGTCCACCGCGTGCTCGCTGGCCTGGGCCGCCTTGCCGAGCAGCAGCGCGGCGAGCACCGGCTCGGCCACCGCGCCCACCACCTGGTCGGTGAGCGCCTGGGCGAGTCGCAGCTCGGCGGTGGCGAACTCGACGGCCTCGTCGGCCCGGCCGAGTTCGATGAGGGAGACCACGGCGTGCAGCCGGTTGGCCGCCTCGTGGGCTTGCGAGCGCAGCGCCTCGGCGAAGCCGCGTACCGAGTCCAGTTCGCCGGAGAGTGCCTGGAGTTCGGTGTGGTCGCGCAGGGTCACCACGGAGCCGCGCCGGCCGTTGCTGCTCACCGGCGCGGTGTTGACGATCAGGACCCGGTCGGCGGTCAGGTGCAGCTCGTCCACCCGGGGCCTGGGGTCGAGCAGCGCGGCGGTCAGCGGTGGGGGCAGGCCGAGTTCGCCCACGTGCCGGCCGACGGGCGGCGCGCCGCGCCGGCCGCCGCGCGCGTCGAGGGCGGGGGCGGCCTCGGACGGGCCGGTCGTGGCGGCGGTGTCCGGGCGGGGGAGGCCGAGGAGTTCGCGCCCGCCGTCGTTGATGAGCGCGATCCGGCGCTGCCCGTCCAGCATCACCAGGCCCTCGCGCACCGCTTGCAGCGTGGCCTGGTGGTAGTCGTGCATCTGGCTCAGCTCGTTCGCGTTCATGCCGTGTGTGTGCCGGCGCAGCCGCGCGTTGATGACGTAGGTACCGAGCCCGCCGAGCACCAGCGCGGCCAGCGCCACGCCGGTGAGGGCGAGCACCTGGCGCCGCTCCTGCTCGGTGATCTCCTTGATCGTGATCCCGGCGCTGACCAGCGCGACCACCGGTCCAGGACCGTCCGTTCCGCCGCCCTCGCGCACCGGGGCGACGACGCGCACGGAGGGGCCCAGGGTGCCGGTGTACGTCTCGGAGAACACCTCGCCGCGCAGCGCGGGCCCGGTGTGGCCGAGGAACTTCTCGCCGATCCGGCCGGGTTCGGGGTGCGTCCAGCGGACGCCGCGCGGGTTCATGATCGTGACGAACGCGACGCCGGAGTCCAGCCGCACCCGCTCCGCGTACGGCTGGAGCACCGCCGTCGGATCGGGCGATCGGGCGGCCTCGACGACGGCGGGGGAGTTGGCGATGGTGGTGGCCGCGGTCAACGCCTGGCGCCGCGCGGCCTCCTGTGCCTCGCCCTTGGCCGTGACGTAGGTGAAGACGGCGCACCCGGCGACCACGGCGGCGACCAGCACGACCTGCATGGCGAAGAGCTGGCCAGCGAGGCTGCGAGGACGGGGGATGCGCATCGGCTCAGTGTGCACGCTGCCCCTGGCGTGAACGTAATGTACGGAAGGGTGACCGCCGTCACAGCCTGGTGCATAGTCGCCGGGACATCCCGCACGTGAGCCGCGCGTACCCCCATGGCGCGGCCGGGCCGGATGCCCTCAGCAGCGGTGGCTGGGCCGTACCCACGCAGCTCTCAGCCCTGCCGAGCAGCAATGCACGACCGAAGGAGGCAGCCGTGGCTGCGCAGACCTCGCCGTCGGAGCCGGGAGACACGCCCCCCGACTCCGGCTCGACATCGCGACGGGCGGGACAGGTGACCGGGGAAGGCCCCGGGACGACACCGGGAACGAAGGCGTCGGGACCGGGGACGCCGGGGCCGGCGAAGCGGGACAAGACTCACTATCTCTACATTTTCGTGATCGTGGCCGTGCTCCTCGGCATCACGCTGGGCTTCGCGGCGCCCGACTTCGCCGTGGAGCTGAAGCCGGTCGGCACCGGCTTCGTGAACCTGATCAAGATGATGATCTCGCCGATCATCTTCTGCACGATCGTGCTCGGCGTGGGGTCGGTCCGCAAGGCCGCCAAGGTGGGCGCGGTCGGCGGGCTCGCGCTCGGCTACTTCCTGCTGATGTCCACCGTGGCGCTCGCCATCGGCCTGCTGGTCGGCAACATCCTGGAGCCGGGCAGCGGGCTGCACCTGACCACCGAGGCGGCCAAGGTCGGCCAGGGCCAGGCCGAGGGCGCCAGCGAGTCGACCGAGGAGTTCCTGCTCGGCATCATCCCGACGAGCATGCTCTCCGCCTTCACCGAGGGCGAGGTGCTCCAGACCCTGCTGATCGCCCTGCTGGTCGGCTTCGCCCTACAGGCCATGGGCAAGGCGGGCGAGCCCGTCCTGCGCGGCATCGGGCACGTGCAGCGGCTCGTCTTCCGGGTGCTCGCGATGATCATGTGGGCGGCCCCGGTGGGCGCCTTCGGCGCCATCGCGGCGGTGGTCGGCGAGACCGGCACCGACGCGCTGCGCTCGCTGGCGGTCATCATGGTCGGCTTCTACGTCACCTGTCTGATCTTCGTGGTCGTCGTGCTCGGCACGATCCTGCGCCTGGTGGCGGGCGTGAACTTGTTCCTGCTGCTGAAGTACCTGGCGCGGGAGTTCCTGCTGATCCTGTCCACCTCCTCGTCCGAGTCGGCGCTGCCGCGGCTGATCGCGAAGATGGAGCACGCCGGGGTCAGCAAGCCGGTGGTCGGCATCACCGTCCCCACCGGCTACTCCTTCAACCTCGACGGCACCGCCATCTACCTGACGATGGCCTCGCTGTTCATCGCCGAGGCGATGGGTGACCCGCTCTCCGTCGGACAGCAGATCTCGCTGCTGCTGTTCATGATCGTGGCGTCCAAGGGGGCCGCGGGCGTCACCGGGGCCGGCCTCGCGACGCTCGCCGGTGGCCTCCAGTCGCACCGGCCGGAGCTGGTGGACGGCGTCGGGCTGATCGTCGGCATCGACCGCTTCATGAGCGAGGCGCGGGCGCTGACGAACTTCGCCGGGAACGCGGTGGCCACCGTCCTCGTCGGCACCTGGACCAAGGAGATCGACCGGGACCGGATGCGCGAGGTGCTGCACGGGCGGCTCCCGTTCGACGAGCGCACGCTGCTCAACGACGGCCACGGCCACGGGCCCGAGGACGACGAGATCGCGGACGGGCCCGCCGAGCGGGTCGCCCTGGCCAAGCAGGACGCCGCCGGCTCGACCGCCGCCGACGCGGACGGCAAGGAGGCGGCCAAGGTCTGAGGCCCGCCGGGCCGGTCGCCAGAAGCCTGGCCGCCCGACCGGAGATCCCCACGGTCACCGGGTTGGACTGGGACGCCCGCTGGCGGGGCAGGCGTACACCAGGAGGCCATGTCGCGGGGCGAGACCTCACCCCATCTCGCCCCATCCGCCGCCCCGTCCCGCTCCTCCGGGACGGGGCGGCGCTCTGCCGGGGCACGGGGCGCGCCGCCGGCGGCGCGCCCCGTACCGGCGGGCCCGGTGGCGCTACGCCGGCCGCAGCCAGATCGTCGACAGCGGGGGCAGCACCGGCACGACGGACGCCGGCCGGCCGTGCCAGCCGTACGGCTCGGCCTTGAGCGGGTCCGGGTTGCCGACGCCGCTGCCGCCGTACCGCTCCGCGTCCGTGTTCAGCACCTCCACCCAGGCCGGCACCTCGTCCGACACGCCGATCCGGTACTCGTGCCGCACCACCGGCGACATGTTGCTCACGCACACCAGCGGCGTGCCGTCCGCCGCGTGCCGGGAGAAGGCGAACACGTTGTCCTGCGCCGCGTCCCCGTCGATCCAGGCGAACCCCTCCGGCGCGCTGTCCCGCTGCCACAGCGCGGGCGTGGCCGCGTAGACCGTGTTGAGGTCGCGCACCAGGTCCCGCACGCCGCGGTGGTCGGGCTCGGCCTCGTACGAGGGGTCGAGCAGCCACCAGTCGGGCCCGTGCTCCTGCGACCACTCCGCTCCCTGCGCGAACTCCTGGCCCATGAACAGGAGTTGCTTGCCCGGGTGGGCCCACATGAAGCCCAGGTAGGCGCGGTGGTTGGCGCGCTGCTGCCACCAGTCGCCCGGCATCTTGGAGACCAGCGCGCGCTTGCCGTGCACCACCTCGTCGTGCGAGATGGGCAGCACGTAGTTCTCCGAGTACGCGTACACCATCGAGAACGTCATCTCGTGGTGGTGGTACCTGCGGTGCACCGGGTCGTGCGCCACGTACCCCAGCGAGTCGTGCATCCAGCCCATGTTCCACTTCAGCCCGAACCCGAGCCCGCCGAAGCCGCCGGGGCCCACGTGGTGGGTCGCCCGCGTCACGCCGTCCCAGGCGGTGGACTCCTCGGCGATGGTCACCACGCCCGGGCAGCGGCGGTAGACCGTGGCGTTCATCTCCTGGAGGAACGCCACCGCGTCCAGGTCCTCCCGACCGCCGTACGCGTTCGGCGACCAGGCGCCCGAGTCCCGCGAGTAGTCGAGGTAGAGCATCGAGGCCACGGCGTCCACCCGCAACCCGTCGACGTGGAACTCCTCGCACCAGTACACCGCGTTGGCCACCAGGAAGTTGCGCACCTCGCGCCGCCCGTAGTCGAAGACCAGCGTGCCCCAGTCCGGGTGCGCCGCCCGCGCCGGGTCGCCGTGCTCGTACAGCGGCCGGCCGTCGAACTCCGCGAGCGCCCAGTCGTCGCGCGGGAAGTGCGCCGGCACCCAGTCCACGAGCACCCCGATGCCGGCCCGGTGCAGCGCGTCCACCAGGTGCTTGAAGTCGTCCGGGGTGCCGAGCCTGGCCGTGGGCGCGTAGAAGCCGGTCACCTGGTAGCCCCACGAGCCGCCGAACGGGTGCTCGGCGACCGGCATGAACTCCACGTGCGTGAACCCGAGGTCCTTGACGTACGCGGGGAGCTGGTCGGCCAGCTCCCGGTAGCCGAGCCCGGGGCGCCACGAGGGGAGGTGCACCTCGTAGACCGAGAACGGCGACTCGGTCACCTCCCGCCCGGCCCGGCCCGCCAGCCACGCCTGGTCGTGCCAGCGGTGGTGCGAGGCGTGCACGATCGACGCCGTGGCGGGCGGGCACTCGGTGCGGCGCGCCATCGGATCGGCGCGCACCGTGTGCGAGCCGTCGGGCCGGGCGATGTCGAACTTGTACAGCGCCCCCTCGCCGACGCCCGGCAGGAACAGCTCCCACACCCCGCTGGCCCCCAGCGACCGCATCGGATACGCGGTCCCGTCCCAGCAGCAGAAGTCCCCGACCACCCGCACGCCGAGCGCGTTCGGCGCCCACACCGTGAACCGGGTCCCGGTCACCCCCTGGTGGACCATCGGCCACGCGCCCAGCGCGTGCCACAGCTCCTCGTGCCGCCCCTCGCCGATCAGGTGCAGGTCCAACTCGCCGAGCGCGGGCAGGAAGCGGTACGGATCGTGCGTCTCACGCTCGCCACCCCCGCCACCCCCGCCGTCCTCGCCAGTCCCCGCGTCGCCGTCCGTGTCGTACGAGACGAGCAGCCGGTACTCCGGGACCTCGCGCAGCGGCAGCACGCCCGAGAACAGGCCGTCCCCCTCGGAGCGCAGCGGCGCGCGCAGCCCGGGGGCCACCACCGCGACCGAGCGGGCGAAGGGCCGCAGCACCCGGAACCGCACCCCGCCCGGCTCCGGGTGCGCCCCGAGCAGCGCGTGCGGGTCGTGGTGCGTGCCGTCCAACAGCCGCCGCCGCTCGTCCCCCGCGAGCGGCGCGGCGGCCAGCACCACGCCGCGCGCCGTCTCATCCCGCGCCGCGCCCCGGGGCGTCGCCCGCTGTCCCGGCGCGCTGTCCCGCCGGGCCGCGTCCCGCTGGCCCTCCGGAGCCGCCTCGTGCGGTGGCGCGGCCTCCCGCCCGGCGCCATCCGGTGCTCCGGGTGCCCGCTCCGGTGCGTCCCGCGCCGTGCCGTCGGCCGCCGCCTGGCCCGGCCCCGGTCGCCCGTTCGCGGCGGCGGGCGGCGTCGTCGGGTGGGGCAGCGGCCGCGTGTGGGTGAGCGGCTGCCCCAGCGCCCGGGCCGGGGGCCGGTCGCGGGGGCCGGCGGGGCGCGCGGGCGGGGGCTCGGGGGACGGGCGTGCGGTCACGTGGGGGCCTCCAGAACTGAGGGGACGTCCGGGACCCGGCTCATGCCGTGTCCCGCGCGGCTGGCCCGGCGAGGCGCCGGATCGCGGACAGGGGGACGGGAAGCCAGTCCGGCCGGTGCCTGGCCTCGTAGAGCACTTCGTAGACGGCCTTGTCGGTCTCGTACGCGCGCAGCAACTCCGGCTCCGCGCGCGGGTCGTGGCCGCAGGCGGCGGCGTACCCGGCGCAGTACGCGGCCCGGGACCGGCGCGCCCACTCCCGGGGCTCGCGCGGCCCGGCGGCGCTCTCCGGGCCGCCGTGCGCGCCGCCGGCGCCCACCGCCGCCGCGTAGTCGAACGACCTGAGCATGCCGGCGATGTCGCGGACCACGGGTTGCGGGCGACGCCGCTCGGCCAGCGGGCTCGCGGGCTCGCCCTCGAAGTCGATCAGGCTCCACCGGCCGTCCCGCGTGCTGCGCAGCGCCTGCCCGAGGTGCAGGTCGCCGTGGATGCGCTGGGCCGGCCACGCGCGCCCGCTGTCGCCGAGCGCGGCCAGGTCGGCGTAGGCGCCGCGCAGCGCCCGGCGGAAGGGCCGGAGCGCGGGGACCGCGCCCGCCGCCGCGTCCAGCCGGCGCGACATGGCGGCCGTGAGGTGCTCGATCTGCGGGGGGCCGATCTCGGCGGTCGGCAGCGAGCGCGCCAGCGCGAGGTGCACCTCGGCGGTGGCCTGCCCCAGCGCGTGCGCGGCGGCGGTGAAGTCGGCGCCGCGCGCCAACTGGTCCAGGGCGTACTGCCAGCCGTCCGCGCAGTCCGCGAGGTAGGGCTGGAGCAGCCCGAGCGTCGCCGGGGCGCCCGGCCCGGCCGCCTCGAACCACGCGGTGGGCGGCGGCACCCGGCGGCAGCCGGTCCGGGTGAGGGCGAGCGCCACCTCAAGGTCGGGGTTGATGCCCGGCGCGATCCTGCGGAAGACCTTGAGGATGTACGCGTCGCCGTACACAACCGAGGAGTTGGACTGCTCGGCGGCCAGCGGGCGGGGCGTCAGGCCGGCCTCGATGGTGGCGCCCGGGGCGCGGCGGAAGCGCAGCGGCCCGAGCGTGCCGGGCAGCCGCAGGCGTTCGAGGAGCAGGGCTGCCTGGCGCGGGTCGGCGAGCGCCTCGTAGAGCAGGGCCCCGGCCAGCGGCCCGGTGGCGGGCCGGCCGATGAGGGCGTGCGCCAGCCGTGGCGGCGCCGCCGCCTCCCGCGCCACGAGCGGCTCGCCCGCCCCGTTCGCGTCGGCGTTCGCGGCGGTGGGCCCGGGCTCGGCCCGCGCGGCCCGGTTCGCCGGCGGCGGCCCGGCGCCGTGCGGGTTCGGCGGCAGGACGCCGAGCAGCAGTTGGTAGCAGTCGGCGGGCTCGGGGGCCCCTCGCCGGCGCGCCCGGGACGCGGAGGATGGTTTCGCCAACGCCGCGCGTTCCGCGCGTTCCGCCCCGGCCGTGGCCCGGCCGGCGCGCCCCACCGACCCGTCGCCCGCGCCTGCGCCCGAGTCCGCGTTCGCGCCGGCGCCCGCGCCGCCGCCCGGGTCACCGTCCGCCTCGTCGCCGGCTCCGCCCTCGGCGCTCTCGTCCGGGTCCTGGTGGGCCCGTACCAGCAGGTGCAGCAGGCCCGCCGCGCCGTCGCGCGCCGTGCACGGGAGCAGTTCCGTCGCAGAGACCAGGGTGAAACCGCTGATCGGGCGGCCCTTGCCGGCGAACCAGCGCTGCCGTGGCAGCCACTCGGTCAGCAGCGGCGCCAGCGAGGCCAGCAGCCCGTCATCGGCGCCGCTGCCGGCGGCCGGCGCCGCCGCGACCTGGCCCGCGCCGCCGGTACGCGGGCCGTCCCCGCGCGGGCCGGCGGCCCGCCCCGTGGGGCGAGGCGGCGCGGCGCTCGCCGTCGCCGGCGAGGGGGTGGGGGGTGACCCCCGGGACATGGAGGAGTCCGACATGACGTCGCGTCCTTTCCCCGGGGCACACGACAGATAGGACGAAGTGTCCCGGATTGCTCCAATTTCTGGGCGGCGACGCGCTGTGGACGTACCTCGGGGAGCCGCCCGGGCGCGCCGGTGCGGGATGGCGGTGCGGGAACGCGCGGGTCACCGGCGCCGGGTCGCGGGCGCGCGTGATGTCGTACGCGGGGGAGAGCCCGCGCGTGGGGGCGCGGGGGCCGGACGCCGAAGGGGGGTGGGCGCCGGGCGCGGGGCCGGGGGAGCGAGCCCGCCGGGCGCGGCGATGAGGGGCCCGCGTGTATAGGGGAGAGGGGGCCGTGCGTGGGGGGAGTACGCGCGATGTCGGTCCGGCGTCACGGGCGGGGCGCCGGACCGACGGTGTCGCTCAGCCCACCGCTACCTGGTCGAGGGAGCCGCGGGCGTCCGCGCGGTCGGCGCCGTCGGCGGGCCGCAGCCGGAACCAGTAGAAGCCGTGACCGGCCAGCGTGAGCAGGTAGGGCAGCTCACCGATGGCGGGGAAGCGCACGCCGCCGATCAGCTCGACCGGGTGGCGGCCGTTGAACGCCTGGAGGTCCAGCTCCGTCGGCTGCGGGAACCGCGAGAAGTTGTTCACGCACAGCACCAGGTCGTCGCCGTACTCGCGCAGGAACGCCAGGACGGCCGGGTTGCTCGACGGGAGTTCGGTGAAGGACCCGAGCCCGAAGGCCGGGTTCTGCTTGCGGATCTCGATCATCCGCCGGGTCCAGTGCAGCAGTGAGGACGGGCTGCTCATGGCCGCCTCGACGTTGGTCACCTGGTAGCCGTAGACCGGGTCCATGATCGTGGGCAGGAACAGCCGCCCCGGGTCGCAGGAGGAGAAGCCCGCGTTGCGGTCCGGGGTCCACTGCATCGGCGTGCGCACGGCGTCCCGGTCGCCCAGCCAGATGTTGTCGCCCATGCCGATCTCGTCGCCGTAGTAGAGGATCGGCGACCCCGGCAGGGCCAGCAGCAGGGCGGTGAACAGCTCGATCTGGTTGCGATCGTTGTCGAGCAGCGGGGCGAGTCGGCGTCGGATGCCGATGTTGGCCCGCATCCGCGGGTCCTTGGCGTACTCCGCGTACATGTAGTCACGTTCCTCGTCCGTGACCATCTCCAGCGTCAGTTCGTCGTGGTTGCGCAGGAAGATGCCCCACTGACAGCCGGAGGGGATGGCCGGCGTTTTGGCGAGGATCTCCGAGACCGGGTAGCGGGACTCGCGGCGCACCGCCATGAAGATGCGCGGCATCACCGGGAAGTGGAAGGCCATGTGGCACTCGTCGCCGCCGCGCTGGAAGTCGCCGAAGTAGTCCACGACGTCCTCCGGCCACTGGTTGGCCTCGGCCAGCAGCACCGTGTCCGGGTAGTGCGCGTCGATCTCCGCCCGCACCCGCTTGAGCAGCTCGTGCGTGCGCGGCAGGTTCTCGCAGTTGGTGCCCTCCTCGGCGTACAGGTACGGCACCGCGTCCAGGCGGAAGCCGTCGATGCCCAGGTCGAGCCAGAACCGCAGGGCCGCGATCACCTCCTCCTGCACGGCGGGGTTCTCGAAGTTGAGGTCGGGCTGGTGCGAGAAGAAGCGGTGCCAGTAGTACTGCTTGCGCACCGGGTCGAAGGTCCAGTTGGACGCCTCGGTGTCCACGAAGATGATGCGCGCGTCCGGGTACCGCTTGTCGTCGTCGGCCCAGACGTAGAAGTCGCCGTAGGGCCCGTTCGGGTCCTTGCGGGACTGTTGGAACCACTCGTGCTGGTCGCTGGTGTGGTTCATCACGAAGTCGATGATCACGCGCATGCCGCGCTGGTGGGCGGCGTCCACGAACTCGACGAAGTCGGCCAGGTCCCCGAAGTCGGGGAGCACGGCGGTGTAGTCGGACACGTCGTAGCCGCCGTCGCGCAGCGGCGAGGCGAAGAACGGCGGCAGCCACAGGCAGTCGACGCCCAGCCACTGCAGGTAGTCGAGCTTGGCGGTGAGGCCCCTGAGGTCGCCGATGCCGTCCCCGTTGCTGTCCTGGAAGGAGCGGACCAGTACCTCGTAGAACACGGCCCGTTTGAACCAGTCCGGGTGGCGGTCCCCGGCGGGCGTGTCCTCGAAGGTGTCCTGGACGGGCTCGTTGACGATCATGGTGTGGGTGACCCTCCGATCGGTGAGGACGGTCGCAGCGAGAACACGTGCGCGGGCGCGATGCCGCTGCCCGGCTCTAGGCGCACGTAGTTGTCGCTGCCCCAGTGGTAGGTGGTGCCGGTGAGCTCGTCGCGCACCGACAGGGACTCATGCCAGTCGAGGCCGAGTTCTGGCATGTCCAACGACACCGTGGCCTCGTGGGTGTGGTGGGGGTCGAGGTTGACCACCGTCAGCACGCAGTCCCCGCCCGCGCCGCGTCCGCCCGCCGCGTCCGCCCGCCGTCGTGCCTCGTCGCCCGGCCGCACCCCGGGTCGCCGCGGTGCCGGCGGCTCGGACCTGCGTTCGGGCACCCGCTTGGAGTAGGCGATCACGGCGTCGTTGTCGGTGCGGTGGAAGCGCAGGTTACGGAGCTGTCGCAGGGCCGGATGGTGCCGGCGCAGCCGGTTGAGCGTGGTGATCAGCGGGGTGATGGTGGCCCCGGCCCGCTCGGCGCCGGCCCAGTCGCGCGGACGCAGTTCGTACTTCTCCGAGTGCAGGTACTCCTCGCTGCCCGGGCGCAGCGCCGTGCCCTCGCACAGCTCGTACCCGGCGTACATGCCCCAGGACGGCGACAGCGTCGCCGCGAGGACGGCGCGGATCTCGAACGCGGACCGGCCGCCCTCCTGGAGGTAGGCGTGCAGGATGTCGGGGGTGTTGACGAAGAAGTTGGGCCGCATGCAGGCGGCGGCGTCCCCGGTCAGCTCGGTGAGGTAGTCGGTCAGCTCCCGCTTGGTGGTGCGCCAGGTGAAGTACGTGTACGACTGCTGGAAGCCGACCGCCGCCAGGGTGCGCATCATCGCCGGCCGGGTGAACGCCTCGGCCAGGAAGACGACCCCGGGGTCGGTGCGGTTGATGTCGGAGATCACCTTCTCCCAGAAGACCACCGGCTTGGTGTGCGGGTTGTCCACCCGGAAGATCCGCACCCCGCGCGCCATCCAGCAGCGCAGCACCCGCAGCGTCTCGCGGACGATGCCGGAGAAGTCCGCGTCGAAGGCGATGGGGTAGATGTCCTGGTACTTCTTCGGCGGGTTCTCCGCGTACGCGATCGACCCGTCCGCGCGGTGGTGGAACCACTGCGGGTGGCTGGTCACCCACGGGTGGTCGGGCGAGCACTGGAGCGCGAAGTCGAGGGCCACCTCAAGGCGCAGCTCGCGCGCCTTGGCGACGAAGTGGTCGAAGTCCTCCAGGGTGCCCAGGTCCGGGTGGATCGCGTCGTGCCCGCCGTCCGCGGAGCCGATCGCCCACGGCGAGCCCACGTCGTGCGGGCCGGCGGTCAGCGCGTTGTCGGGGCCCTTGCGGAACGAGGTGCCGATGGGGTGGATCGGCGGCAGGTACACCACGTCGAAGCCCATCGCGGCGATGGCCGGCAGCCGCTCGGCGGCGGTGCGCAGGGTGCCGCTGACGGGTGGCGCCCCGTCCGCGAGCACCGCGCCCTCGGAGCGCGGGAACATCTCGTACCAGGAGCCGAACAGCGCGCGCTCCCGCTCCACCTGGAGCGGCGCCGCGCGCGAGGTGGTCACCAGCTCGCGCAGCGGGTGCCCGTCCAGCGCGGCGACCACCTCGGGCGCGAGCGCGGCGGCCAGCCGGTCCGCCACCGGGCGGCCCTCGTCGAGCAGCGCGTCGACCGCGCTGAGCACGGCCTCCCGGCCGGCGTTCTTGGGTACGTCGGCGGCGGCGCGCTCGTGCAGGTGCGCACCCTCGGTGAGCACCAACTCGGCGTCGATGCCGGCCGGCACCTTGACCCTGGCGTGCGAGCGCCAGGTGCCGATCGGGTCGCTCCACGCCTCGATGGTGAAGGTCCAGCGGCCCTCGCGGTCGGGCGTGACGTCCGCGCCCCAGCGGTCCGTGCCGGGCTCCAGCTCGCGCATCGGCGTCCACGGACCGCAGCGCCCGGCCGGGTCGCGCAGCACCACGTTGGCCCCGACCGCGTCGTGCCCCTCGCGGAAGACCGTGGCGCTGACCTGGAACGTCTCGCCCACCACCGCCTTCGCCGGGCGCCTGCCGCAGTCAACGAGCGGGCGGATGTCCAACACGGGGATACGGCCGATCATGGGATCACCTAACGGCGTCGCTGGCGTGCGGGGCATTGGTTCTTTCTACCGGGTGGGCACGCCGTTCCCGGGGCACGCGCGGGGCCGCCGTGCGCCGCGTTCACTCGGCTGGCCGGACGCGACGGGCCCCGCCGCCAGGCCGCCGCCGGCGCCGTGGTGGTGACTGTCCGTCGCGGTGTTCGCGGTGGCTACGGCGCCTGCGGGGTGTCCGCGCGGGCGTCGTACGCGGCGCGGGCCTCGTCGATCCGGGACAGGTGCGCGACGCTCCATTCCAGCAGCGGCGCCGTGGCCTCGCGCAGGGTGCCGCCCATCTCGGTGAGCTCGTAACTGACGTGCGGCGGCATCACGTTGTGGACGGTGCGGGTCAGGATTCCGTCGCGCTCCAGGCTGCGCAGCTTCACGGTGAGCATCCGCTGGCTGATCCCGTCGATGGCCCGCTTGAGCTCGGTGAAGCGGCGCGGCCCGTCCTTGAGCTGGCGTACGACCAGCAGTGACCACTTGTCCCCGACGATGTGGAGCACCACCCGGGTCCGGCACGCGTCGTCGGGCCCGGTCGCCGGCGGTTGGCCCTCTGACGTCGTGTCCACGGTTACCTCCAGAGAACCGAGGCACCTCAATGTGCCTTATTGCCCGCGGCGCACGCGTGCACCAGCATGTTTCCCGGTACTCGAACAGTACCGAGGCACGAAAGGTAACCACCAGGACCGCGAGCCGGCGGCCTGGATGTGGCCGTGCCCCGCTCCCCGTACGACGAAGGGTTGACCTGCCATGTCCACATACCTGTTGGTGCACGGTGCCTGGCACAGCGGACGGTGCTGGGAGCGGGTGGTGCCGCTGCTGGAGGCCGCCGGGCACCGGGTGCTCGCGCCGTCCCTGACCGGCTACGGCGACAGGGTGCACCTGGCCGGCCCCGAGGTGGGGCTCGACACGCACGTCGACGACGTGGTCGGGCTGATCGACGAGCGGGACCTGGCCGACGTCGTACTCGTCGGCCACAGCTACGCGGGGCTGGTGGTCTCCGCCGTCGTCAACCGGATACCCGAGCGCGTCGCGCACCTGGTCTATCTCGACGCGATGGTCCCCGAGGACGGCGAGTCCGCGGTCGACGTCCTGCCCGTGACCCGGCACCTGATCGAGGCCGCCGAGCGGTCCGAGAGCGGCTGGCGGGTGCCGCCGCCGCCCGAAGCGCCCGCCCCCCTCGGCCTGTTCGGTGTCACGGACCCGGCGGACGTGGCCTGGCTGCGCGCCATGCTCTCCGACCAGCCGGTGCGCTGCCTGCGACAGCCGGTGCGCCTGGACAACCCGGCCGCCCGCGCGGTGCCGCGCACGCACATCCACAACGTCGGCGCCACGCCGGAGGGCATCACCCGCCGCCCCGTCCCGTCGGTCCAACCCAACGGCACCCCGGCCCAGGTCTGGACGCTGCCCACCGGCCACGACTGCATGATCACCATGCCGGACGAACTCAGCGCCCTGCTCCTCAAGCTCGCCTGACCCGCGCCGCCGACCGGCCTCGCCCCCGCCCGACCGCGAAGCCCGTCCCGGCGCGGGCGGTGGCTACTCCTCGGCCCGGCGGACGAGGAAGACCTGGCGCCAGTGCTCGGCCGAGCGCACCAGATCCTCGCTGACGTGGTGGAGGAACTGGCTCAGGTTGTCGAGGCGGGCACCGGCCGGGGTGGCGGGGTCGAGCGCCTGGGCGTGGCGCGCGGACGCGGCGGCGATCTCGGCGTCGATGCGCGTGCTGGCCATCACGGCCCGGAACCACACGTCGTCACCGATGGCGTAGCGCTCGGCGCGGCGGTGGGGATCGCGTTGGCGCTGGATGACCCCCATCGTCTCCAGGACGCCGACGGCCTTGGAGACGGCGGCGGGGCTGACCCGCAGGCGTCGCACGAGTTCGGCCGAGGAGAGGCTGCCGCTGTCGGTGGTCAGGAGCGCGGCCAGGACCCTGGCCGCCATCGGCCGCATCCCGGTCCGTACGAACAGTTCCGTGGTGCGCGCGGTCACCTCCGCCACGATCCGGGGGTCGCGGCCACCGAGATCGACGCCGCCCGCCGCCGGGCTCGCCACGGTGGCCGGGGCCCGGCGCTTCCGGCGCTGGCTGGCCTGGTGCGCCTGGTCGGCGAGGTAGCCGGTGGGCCCGCCGTTGCGCATCACCTCACGCGTGACGGTCGAGGTCGACCGCCCGAGCCGACGGGCGACGGCGGCGTACGTGAGCCCGTCACGCAGTCCTGCGGCGATCTCCCGCCGGTCCTGGCGGGTGAGTCTCTCTCCGGGCATCGGTGTCCTCGTCGGTCGGCGGTGACACGAGCGTAATGCAACGTCGTCGTTGCATTAAGAGACAGGGTGTGTGCAACGATTTAACGGCTCTGAGCTGGTGTTTCGCTTTTCAGAGTGCTCGCCTTTGATTGACGGGTTCGTGTATGCAACGTAATTTTCACCGCGTCGTGAAGATCCTCAATGGGGCGGGAGCAGCGAACATGAACGACATGGACGTGCAGCGGGCGTTGGACTGGGCGGTGGCCGAGGCGGGCGTACCCGGCATCGTCGCCGACATCAGGGACGGCGACCGGCGGTGGTTCGGCGCCGCCGGCGTGGCCGACCTGCGGACGGGCGCCCCGCGCCGACCGGGCGAGTACGCGCACACCGGCAGCGGCGGCAAGGCGTTCATCGCCACCGTGCTGCTGGCGCTGGCGGCCGAGTCCAGGCTGAGCATCGACGACCCGGTCAACACCTGGCTGCCCGGCGTGCTCGACCACAACGGCTACGACGGCGACAAGATCACCATCAGGCACCTGCTCAGCAACACCAGCGGCCTGTTCTCCACCGGCATGGCACCGGAGCTGACCAGCAGGTACGCCACCCGGGCCGCGTTCGCGGAGCACCGCTTCGACGCGTTCACCACCGAGCAACTGCTCGCCATGACGGTGTCACAGCCGCCGGTCGGCGCCCCCGGTGAGCGCTTCGAGTACTCCAACGGGGGTTTCTACGTCGCCGAGGCCCTCATCGAGAAGGCCACCGGCAACAGCCTGGCCGAGGAGATCGAACGCCGCGTCGTCCAACCGCTCGGCCTGACCGACACCTCCGTACGCTCCGCCCAGGACGCGCGGTACCCCGATCCGCATCCGCGGGCCTACTCCACGCTGTTCTACAAGGACGGCACCGACCCGGCCGAGGTCACCCCGGAGAACTGGGAGTCGGTGATGGAGGAACCCGGGCTCGACCCCCTCGACGTGACCGAGTACAACACCTCGTGGGCGCCCGCCAACGTCGTCTCCACCACCGGCGACATGATCAGGTTCGTCGGCGCGCTGGCCGGCGGCACCCTGCTGCCGCCGGAGCAGCACCGTGCGATGTGGACCACGGTCTCCACCGAGGGGGGCAACTGGACGCCGCACACCCGGTACGGCCTCGGCGTGTTCGAGTTCGACCGGGCGGCGACGGGCGGCCTGACGCTGCGCGGCGTGGGCGGCAGCTTCTGGGGATGCCTCTTCTACACGGTGGGCACCGCCGACGGCGAACACACCCTCTCCCTCCAGACCAACACCGAGTGGAAGAGCTGGGACGTCCTCTTCCGGGTCATCGACGCGGAGTTCGGCGTCCGCCTCGGCGGGTGAGCGGGCCGCCCGCGAACGGTGCCCCCACCCGCGCCGCGGCGGGCGGGCGCGGCGCGGCGTGATCAGCGCGCGGGGTGTCCGGCTCCTCGGGCCCCAGCCGGGCCCGGCACCCGGTCCACCGGCGACGCGCTCGGCGCGGTCGCCACGGACCCGGCCAGCAGCCGCAGGCCCGCGTCCGAGGCCGAGTCCGGCTCCGCGCTGAAGGCCAGCACGCCCTGCCCGCCGGAGTCGGGCAGCCGCAACATCTGGAACGCCAGCTCCAGCGGCCCCACCAGTGGATGGTGGAACACCTTCACGCCGCTGGTGCAGCCCCGCACCGGGTGCCGCGACCACAGCGCGGCGAACTCGGGGCTCTTCATGGTCAACTCACCGATCAGCTCGGCCAGTTGGCGGTCGTCGGGATGTTCGCCCGCGGCCAGGCGCAGCGAGGAGACCGCGCGCCGCGCCTCGAACTCCCAGTCCGGGTACAGCTCGCGCACGTGGGGGTCGAGGAAGAGCAGCCGCTGCGTGTTCGGGCGCTCAGCGGGCCGCTCCGGCGCCCCCGCGTCCAGGTGCCCGGCGAGCAGCGCGTGCCCCAGCGGGTTCCAGGCCAGCACGTCGTACCGCGCGTCCAGCACGAGCGCCGGCACCGCGCCCATCGCCGCGATGAGCTGACGGGTGGCGGGGCGGGCCGTCGCGGGGCGCGCGGCGGGGCGGCGCGCGGCGCGCCCGGGGCGGGCCAGGTTGCGCAGGTGCGCGTGCTCGTCCGGGGTCAGGCGCAGCGCGCGGGCGAGCGCGTCCAGGACGCCGTCCGACGCGTTGCCGCTCTGGCCCTGCTCCAGCCGCGTGTAGTACGCCACGCTCACGCCCGCGAGCTGCGCCAGCTCCTCGCGGCGCAACCCCGGCACCCGGCGCTGGCCCCCGTAGGAGACCAGCCCGACGTCGGCGGGCTGGAGCCGGGCGCGGCGGCTGCGCAGGAAGTTTCCCAACTCGGCTGGTGTGTCCATGGGCCCCAGTCTCCGTCAGCGCCGCCCCCGCTGCCTGCCCCTGCCAGTGGCAGGCAGCGGCGGACCGGGCTGCCGCACGCGCGGAACGGGCGCACGCCCCCGTGGGCGCCCCCGCCCGGGGTGGGGTCACCCGTTCAGGCAGTCGCAGAACGGATAAATAGCGTGGCTGGCTACAGACACGCAGAAATTTGGCGGATATGGGCGAATCGGCCGGGTGGCCGCCGCTACCGTCGGAGCGTGAAGGCCATTCGTCGTTTCAGCGTGCGCCCCGTCCTCCCGGACTCCCTCAGACCGCTCAGCGACCTCGCGCGCAACGTGCGCTGGTCCTGGCACCCCGAGACCCGCGAGCTGTTCCAGGCACTGGACCCGGACGGCTGGCGGGCCGCGGGCGGCGACCCGGTGCGGCTCCTCGGCTCGGTCCCAGCCGACCGGCTGACCCGCCTCGCCGCCGACCCCGAGTTCGTACGCCGCCTCGCCGCCGCCGCCGACGAGCTGCGCGCCTACCTGACCGGACCCCGCTGGTACCAACAGCAGGTCGAGCGGCGGTCGGCCGACGGCGGGACCGACCACGGCGAGACCGCCGGCGGCGGCGACCCCGGGCCGGGCGCGCTGCCGCGGGCCATCGCGTACTTCTCGCCCGAGTTCGGCATCACCGCCGCCCTGCCCCAGTACTCGGGCGGCCTCGGCATCCTCGCCGGCGACCACCTCAAGTCCGCCAGCGACCTCGGCGTACCGCTGATCGGCGTCGGGCTGCTCTACCGGCACGGCTACTTCCGGCAGACCCTCTCCCGCGACGGCTGGCAGCAGGAGCACTACCCCGTGCTCGACCCGAACGAGCTGCCGCTCACGCTGCTGCGCGAGGTGGACGGCCGCCCCACGTGCGTCACCCTCGCGCTGCCGGGCGGGCGCTCGCTGCGCGCGCACGTCTGGCAGGCCAGCGTGGGCCGGGTGCCGCTGCTGCTGCTCGACTCCGACGTGGAGGAGAACGCGCAGCGCGAGCGGGACGTCACCGACCGGCTCTACGGCGGCGGCAGCGAACACCGGCTGCTCCAGGAGATGCTGCTCGGCATCGGCGGGGTGCGCGCCGTGCGCGCGTACTGCGCGCGCACCGGACACGCCGCGCCCGAGGTCTTCCACACCAACGAGGGGCACGCCGGCTTCCTCGGCCTGGAGCGCATCCGCGAACTCATCGCCGGCGGCGCCGACTTCGACACCGCCCTGGAGTCCGTGCGCGCCGGCACCGTCTTCACCACCCACACCCCCGTGCCCGCCGGCATCGACCGCTTCGACCGCGAGCTGATCGCCCGCCACCTCGGCGACGGCGGCGAACTGACCGAGCTGCCCGTCGAGCGCGTCCTGGCGCTCGGCCAGGAGACCTACCCCGGCGGCGAGGACGGCCTCTTCAACATGGCCGTGATGGGGCTGCGGCTGGCCCAGCGCGCCAACGGCGTCTCCACGCTGCACGGCCAGGTCAGCCGCGAGATGTTCGCCGGCCTGTGGCCCGGGTTCGACGCCGCCGAGGTGCCCATCACCGCCATCACCAACGGCGTGCACGCCCCGACCTGGGTGGCCCCCGAGGTGGCCGGGCTCGGCGCGCGGGTGGCCGAACGCACCGCGACCGACCCCGGCGCACGACCGGCGGACGCGACGGCGCACACCTCCGACGCGGACCTGTGGGCGCTGCGCCGCACGCTGCGCGAGCGCCTCGTGGTCGAGGTGCGCGAACGCCTCGCCGCCTCCTGGCGGCAGCGCGGCGCCGACCGCGCCGAACTCGGCTGGATCGACGGCGTCCTCGACCCGGACGTGCTCACCATCGGCTTCGCCCGCCGTGTCCCGGCGTACAAGCGGCTCACCCTGATGCTGCACGACCGGGACCGGCTCACGGAACTGCTGCTGCACCCCGAGCGGCCGGTGCAGATCGTCGTCGCGGGCAAGGCGCACCCGGCCGACGACGGCGGCAAGCGCCTGATCCAGGAGCTGGTCCGGTTCGCCGACGACCCGCGGGTGCGGCACCGTCTCGTCTTCCTGCCCGACTACGGCATGGCCATGGCCCAGCGCCTGTACCCCGGCTGCGACGTCTGGCTCAACAACCCGCTGCGCCCGTTGGAGGCGTGCGGCACCTCCGGCATGAAGGCCGCCCTCAACGGCTGCCTCAACCTGTCGGTACGGGACGGCTGGTGGGACGAGTGGTACGACCCGGACTTCGGCTGGGCCATCCCCACCGCCGACGCATCGGCCGCCGTCGGCGAGTCCGCCGAGGCCGACCAGGACCGCCGCGACGCGCTGGAGGCCGCGGCCCTCTACGACCTGCTGGCCCACCAGATCACCCCCCGCTTCTACGAGCGCGGCGCCAGCGGCCTGCCCGACCACTGGCTCGCCATGGTGCGCCGCACCCTCACGACGCTGGGCCCCAAGGTCCTTGCGGGGCGGATGGTGCGCGAGTACGTCGAGAAGCTGTACGTGCCGGCCGCCCGGGCCCACCGCGCGACCAGCGGGCCCGCCGCCCGGGAACTCGCCCAGTGGAAGGCCCGGGTGCGGGCGGCCTGGCCGGGCGTCGCGGTGGACCACGTCAAGGCCGAGAGCGAGCCACCCGAGGCCCCGGCTCCCGGCGCGCCGCCCGGACCCGCCCCGGAGGAGGTCGGCGCCGGGACGCCGGGCGAGGGGGAGTGCGCCACCGTCGAGCTGGGCACCACGCTGACGCTGCGGGTCAGGGTCTCGCTCGGCGATCTGACGCCGGACGACGTCGAGGTGCAGGCCCTGGCCGGCCCGGTGGACGAGGCCGACCGGATCGGCGCCGCCCGCGCCGTCCCGCTCAAGCCGGTCGGCGGGCCGAGCCTGGAGGGGCACTGGTCGTACGCGGGCCCGCTCGCCCTCGACCGCTCGGGGCCCTACGGCTACACCGTCCGCATCCTGCCCTGCCACGAACTCCTGGCCAGCGGCGCCGAGTTGGGCCTGGTGGCGGCGCCGACGGAGCGCACCGGCGAGGAGGCCGGGCTGCTGATGCGCTGAGCCGCGTCCGGCACGCGGTCGAACGGAGGCGACGTGCGGCGGGCCCGGGGAGGTGATCCCCGGGCCCGCCGCCTCACGTGTCGGGTGCGTTACTTGACGCCGACGCCGGCCCAGGCCGCGTCCACGCCCTTGACCTCGGCGCTGTCCGCGCCGTACAGGTCGGTCGCCGCCTTGAGGGTGGCCTCACGCGCGGCGGCGTAGTCGGTGTTGGAGGTCATGTAGGTGGTCAGGGCCTTGAACCAGACCTTCTCGGCCTTGCCCCGGCCGATGCCCTCGACCTTTGAGCCGTCGACGGTCGGGCTGTCGTACGAGACGCCGTTGATCTCCTTGGCGCCGCTGCCCTCGGAGGCCAGGTAGAACCAGTGGTTGGCGATGCCGGACGAGTAGTGGACGTCCACGTCGCCGGCGTTCTCGTCCCAGTTGTCGAGCGAGCTGCCGTCCTTGGAGGGCTTGTCCATGTACCGCAGCGGGCTGCCGTCGCCGCGGATGTCGATCTCCTCGCCGATGAGGTAGTCGCCGACGTCCTCGCCGTTGTCGGCGTTGAACTCGACGGCCGTGGCGAAGATGTCGGAGGTGGCCTCGTTCAGGCCGCCGGACTCGCCGCTGTAGGTGAGGTTGGCGGTGGCCGAGGTGACGCCGTGGGTCATCTCGTGGGCCGCGACGTCGATCGAGGTCAGCGGGTGGGTGTTGCCCTCGCCGTCGCCGTAGGTCATGCAGAAGCAGGAGTCCTGCCAGAACGCGTTGGAGTAGTTCTGGCCGTAGTGCACGTTGGACGTGGCGCCCTGGCCGTCGCCCTTGATGCCGTCGCGGCCGTGCACGGACTTGTAGTAGTCCCAGGTCAGGGCCGCGCCGTAGTGCGCGTCGACGGCCGCGGTCTGGGCGTCATCCGGCTTGCCGGTGCCCCACTTGTCGTCGTCGTCGGTGAACGCCTCGCCCTGGCTGCCCTGCCCGTTCTTCAGGTCCAGCGTCTTGTGGCCGCCGCGCTCGCTGTCGGTCAGCGTGTAGCCGCCGCCCTCCTTCGCGGTGCCCAGCTCGACCTCGCCGCTGTACTGGCTGGAGCCGGTGCCGTTCTTGACGCCCTGGAAGGTGAAGAGTTCCTTGCCGGTGTTGGCGTCGGTGATGACGTGCAGTTCGTTGGGCGTGCCGTCGGCCTGCAGGCCGCCGATGACCGCCTCGTAGGCCAGGGTCGGCTTGCCGTCGGCGGCCCAGATCACCTTGCGGGGCGCCTTGTCGGCCTTGGCCAGCTTGGCGTCGTCGGCCCGCGCGGCCTTGATCGCGGCCCGCTCGGCGGTGGACGGGGCCAGCTTGGCCCGCGTGGAGGCGACCTTGATGGTGGCCTTCGTCGCCTTGGTGACGCCCTTGAGCTCGCCGCCCTTGGTCTCGTGCGTGATGAGGTCGCCGCCGAGCACCGGCAGGCCGGCGAAGGTGCGCTCGTAGCGGGTGTGCGTGGTGCCGTCGCCGTCCTTGACGACGTCCTTGACGACCAGCTTCTCCTGGGCGCCCAGGCCCAGCGTGCTGGCGGTCCTGGCGGTGGTGTCGTTCGCCTCGCGCAGCAGTTCGGCGCGGTGCGAGGGGCTCAGCTTGGCGGGGGTGGCCGAGGCCGCCGTGTCAGCGGTGTCGGCGGCGCCGGCCGTGCCGGTGGTCAGGCCCGTGGCCAGCAGCGCGGCGGCCGCGGCGACCGCGCCGGTGGCGGCGGCCGTACGGCGGGTGCGGGTGGATCGGGGTATGCCGGAAGACGTGCTCACGCGAACTCCTTCTTGCCGTGGGGGGTCGGACCGGGCGACGCGATGAAGCCGTCCGGTCTCACAAGAGGTGCGGGTGTGAAGCGCGTGGGCAGACTGCCACACGAGACGCGAACATGTCATCGGGTCATCGCTGTGGCGTCGATATTTTGTTCGTTGTTGGTGCGATGAACTCCGGATAACGGACGAAGCGGGAGAAGTGAGAGGCGCCGCCTGGGGGAACGTGCTCTCCCCAGGCGGCGCCTGTCGAGGGGCCCGCGTCACCGCCGGTCACGGGACGGGGGCTGGCGTGCCGCGGTCCGTCAGAAGGTCAGCTTCCAACTGTTGATGTAGCCGCGGTCGGTGGAGTAGATGTCCTGCACCTTGAGGTTCCAGGTGCCGCTGGCCGCCACGCCGCTGGTGTCCACGGTGTACGTCTCGTTCACGTTGTCCGCCGAGTCGTACGCGCTGGAGTTCTTCAGCCGGTAGGTCTTGCCGCCCGGCGCCACCAGGTCGACCACCAGGTCACCGCGGTAGGGGTGCACGATGTCCACGCTGACCTTGAGGGCCGCGCTGCCGTTGCCGCTCCGGTTGACGGTGATCGGCGAGTTGACCGCGTCGAGGCCGTCCGGGATCTGCACGTCGTTGGTGTTCTCGTAGACGCCGCCGTCCGCGTCGTTCACGGTCCACTTGAACGCCGCGGTCCCGGTCTTGCCGGCCGCGTCCGTGACCGTGACGGTCACCTGGCTGGTGCCCACGGTGGTCGGCGTGCCGGAGATCAGGCCGCTGGCCGCGTCGATGCCGAGGCCGGCGGGCAGCCCGGTGGCGGCGTAGCGCAGCGCCCCGGTGTTGCTGCTGGTCGCCTTGATCTGCAGGCTCGCGGCCTGGTTGACGACGCTGGTCTGGTCACCGGGGGCGGTGACGCTCACGCCGCCCGGCGTCGGCACCCGCTGCCCGACGTTGACCGCGGCCCAGGCGTTGGCGACACCCGCGTACTCGGCGCTGTTCGTGCCGAACAGCTCGCCGGCCGCCCACAGCGTCGCGTCCCGGGCGCCCTTGTAGTCGGTGTTGGACTGCATCCGCTGCGACAGCGCCTTGAACCACACCTTCTCGGCGTTGACCCGGCCGATGGGCGTCACCGGCTGGTTGTCGTAGGTCGGGCTGTCGTGCGGGATGCCGTTGATGACCTTGGCGCCGCTGCCCTCGGAGGCCAGGTAGAACCAGTGGTTGGCCACGCCGGACGAGTAGTGGACGTCGATGCTGCCGATGCCCGAGTACCAGTTGTCCTTGGACCGGCTGTCCTTGGACGGCTTGTCCATGTACCGCAGCGGCGTGCCGTTGCCGTTGATGTCGATCTCTTCGCCGACCCAGTAGTCGCCCTTGTCGTTGGGGTTGTCGGCGTGGAACTCCACGGCCGCGGCGAAGATGTCGGAGGTGGCCTCGTTCAGGCCGCCGGACTCACCGCTGTAGACCAGCCGGGCGGTGTTGGCGGTGACGCCGTGCGTCATCTCGTGCGCGGCCACGTCGATCGAGGTCAGCGGGTGGGTGTTGCCCGAGCCGTCGCCGTAGGTCATGCAGAAGCAGGAGTCCTGCCAGAAGGCGTTGACGTAGTTGTTGCCGTAGTGGACGCGCGAGTACGCCCCGACGCCGTCGCCCTTGATGCCCGACCTGCCGTGCACGGACTTGTAGTAGTCCCAGGTCAGGGCCGCGCCGTAGTGCGCGTCGACGGCCGCGGTCTGGGTGTGGCTGCCGGTCCCGTCGCCCCACACGTCGTCGGCGTCGGTGAACAGCGTGCCCTGCCCCGAGGTGCCCCGGTTGAGGTTGTACGTCTTGTGGTTGCCGCGCTGGGTGTCGGTCAGGTTGTACGAGCCCGAGCCGCCCGCGGTGCCCAGCGGCACCTCGCCGCTGTACTGGCTCTTGCCCGTGCCGTTGTGCACGCCCTGATACTCGTAGAGCTTCTTGCCCGTGTTGGCGTCGGTGATGACGTGCAGCTCGTTGGGCGTGCCGTCCGCCTGTACGCCGCCGACGACCGTCTCGTACGCCAGCACCGGCTTGCCCGTCGCGGCCCAGACCACCTTCCGCGGGGCCTTGTCGGCCTCCGCCTTCCGGGTGTCGTCGGCCCGCGCCAGCCGCTCGGCGGACTCCTCGGCCACGGCCGGCCGCACCTTGGCGGTGGTCGAGGCCACGCGCACCGATGACTTGGTGGCCTTGGCGACCGACTCAAGGGCGCCGGCCCGCGTCTCCTGCACCACGAGGTCGCCGCCGAGCACCGGCAGGCCGGCGAAGGTGCGCTCGTAGCGGGTGTGCGTGGTGCCGTCCGCGTCCTTGGACACGTCCTTGACGACCAGCTTCTCCTGCGCGCCGAGCCGCAGTGTCCTGGCGGTCTCGGCCTTGGTGGCGTCGGCGTCGCGCAGCAGCTCGGCCCGCTCGGCGGGGGAGAGCTTGACGGGCATCGCGCCGCGGTTGGCCACGCTGGACATGGGGGCCGAGGCGTCGGGGGCGGTGGCGCCGTCGGTGTCGGCGGTGGCGCTGACGGCCTGCACGCCGACGGCGAGCATGGCGGCTACCGCGACGAACGCGCCGGTGGCGGCCGTTCGTCGATGGGGGGTGCGTCTCACGCGGAACTCCTTCTACTGCCGCCGCGGTGGCGGCGGCCCAGGGTGACCGGGCGGCTGGGTGGTCGCCCGGGCAGAGCGAAGCGAGCTGAACAGCGCGTGGGGGGACGGTGCGACACGGGGGCCGGGCGCGCTGGCACGGCGCTCCTGGCGCCGCCCGGGGAGCGGTGACGTGGGCGGGGCGCGGTGGCGACGTACGACTGCGGGGACAGCGCGTGGCCCGATGTGCCGGACACGTGAGGAGCGACCGACGCGCGGCGAGGTGCCGTGGGGGAGCCGCGTGGCGGACGAGGGG
Source organism: Streptomyces buecherae (assembly GCF_014295035.1). Classification (GTDB taxonomy): domain Bacteria; phylum Actinomycetota; class Actinomycetes; order Streptomycetales; family Streptomycetaceae; genus Streptomyces; species Streptomyces youssoufiensis. Next base: position 2,395,037 of record NZ_CP060404.1, on the reverse strand, counting down.
AAGAGTGCCACCGTAATGATGTACATGTCAGGAGGCCGTCGAAAAGTTGTCCAAAAACCGTCCGTTGACGAAACGGTGACGTCCGTATAGCGGATGCCGTAGCCGCCCGGGCCCCCGCCCGGCGACCCGCCGCCGCGTCCCGGCGTGCCCCGCGCCCCGGCGCGACGGGGCGGCGCCCGTCCGCCGCGCACCGCGCCGGGCACGTCGTCACTTGGGGCCGCCGGGCCGGCGCCGGGCCCGCGCGGCGCGGTGGCGGCGGCAGCGCCGGCGCGGGCGCCGGCGGGCCCACGGCCGTTGCACCGACGCCCGCCACGGGCAAGCCGGGCGCGCACCCCAGGCCACGCCCGACTGCCCGCGCCACCCGCGCCACCCGGCCCACGCCGCCCACCGCGAACCGGGCGAAGCGACCCGCCGCGGCCGGCACGGTTTCCGTACGATCATGAGATGACGAACCCCGCTGACGCACTCGACGAACCGCCCAAGTCCCTCACCGATCAGCGCGCGCTCCTCGACGGTTACCTCGACGCCTACCGCGACGCGCTGCACCGCAAGCTGGACGGCCTCAGCGAGCGGGAACTGCGCACCAGCCGGCTGCCCTCCGGCTGGACGCCGCTGCAACTGGTCAAGCACCTGACCCACGTCGAACTGCGCTGGCTGGTCTGGGGCTTCTGCGGCACGACGATGACCGAGGGGCGCGCCTGGGGGGACCAGGGGCCAGACGACCGCTGGCACGTCGCCGACGACGAGAGCCCGGCCGACGTGCTGGCCGAGCACCGCCGCCAGTGGGCGCGCTCGCGCGAGATCGCCGCCGGCGTGCCGGCCGAGCGCCGCGCGAGCCTCGGTGGCCGGTTCTCGACGGAGGAGGAGGCGCCGACGCTCGGTTGGATCCTCTTCCACCTCCTCCAGGAGTACGCCCGCCACCTCGGCCACCTCGACGTGGCCCGCGAGTTGGCGGACGGCCGCACGGGCGAGTGAGCGCGCCGGGGCACACCGGCGGCGGAGGCTGAAACGACACAGCGGCGGGGTGCGAGCCGGCCGCATCCGACTCACACCCCGCCGTTCACGGCGGCCCGTTCCCGGTGGTCCCCAGCCCACTGGTGGCCGGTCCCGGTCCGCCGCCTACCCCGCGCACCGCCGCTTCCGCGCGCTGGCCGCGCCGCCGGTTTCGGGGGTACCGGTTCGACGCGGAACGCGCGGCGCGCGGCGGCCGGCGCCGTGGTGGGCGGGGTCACCCCCGCTCACCACCGGCGCCCGCGCGGGGCGCGCTTAGAAGTCGTACGGCTTGGCGGTGTTCCAGTTCGTCACGTCCGCGCTGGACCAGGTGAACTTCGAGACCGCGCCCTTGCTGGTGAAGGCGTTCAGCTCGACGGCCGGGCCGGTGTCGCCGCCCTGGTCGCGCAGCGCGAGGGACAGCTCCGTGGAGGTGCGCTTCTTCTTGCCGTCGGCGAAGAGGTTGACGGCCGAGTAGACCTTGGCACCGGGCTTCAGGGTGATGCGGGCGGTGCCGCCGGGGGCGTCCTTCTTCGAGTGCGGCAGCACGTTCACCGTGTCGCCGAGCATGACGGAGGGGGACGCGGTGACCCAGCAGGGCTTGGAGTCGGCGTTCATCGCCGTCACCAGCAGGTGCTCACCGAGCTGCTTGGGGAACCGGTGCAGCACGTCGTACGAGATCTCGTCGCCCGAGCACTGCCGGACGCTGGTGGCCCGCGTCGCGGGCTTCTTCTTGGCGACCGTGACGGTCTTCTTGGCGACCGTGACGGTCTTCTTGGCGCTCGCCACGGCGACCTGCTGGCCGGTGGCCGACGGCGCGTGGCCCTCGCTCGCGACGACCTGGCCGGCCGCCTGCTGCACGCTTCCGGCGCTGGTGTACGGCGCGGCGTGGGCCACGGTGCCGGTGCTCTGGTGGGTCTGGGCGCCGCTGTCGGTGGCCGAGTTGGCGTAGGCGGTGAAGCCGAGGGCGAGGGCGGTGGTGGCTCCGGCGACGGCGGCGATGCGGATGCGAGAGGTGCGCATGACGGGGGTCCCCCTGTTGTGCTGGTTCGGATTCAGCGGTGGTCATCTCCGCTGTTGACACCACTGTGTCGGGGGCCGCTGCCGCTTCGCTTACGCACGGCTGTCGTCTCGCTGACGTGCGGCTTCAGGCGGGAAACGGGTCGGCTAACGCGCCCGGGCGGCGGTCTTCGGCTCGCGCGCGCCCGGCGCTCACGCCGCCGGCAGCACGCGGGCGCGCGCGGCGGCCAACGCGACCTGGGCGGCCCGGTCCGCCGTGCCCTCGTCGACCGGCTCGCCCGTGCACACCAGCCGGAAGTAGATCGGCGCGGCGAGGGTCTTGAGGAGTTCGGCGGGGTCCGTCTCCGCGGGGAGTTCGCCGCGCTCGACGGCGCGGGTGACCACGGGCTCCGCCCGTCGGAACCGGTCGTCGAAGAGCGCGCGCTTGACGTCGGCGAGCTGCGGGAGGCGGGCGGCCTCCGCGAGCACGGTGATGATCAGGGCCCGCCCCACCGGCGTGCTCACGCTGGCGACGAGCGCCCGGGCCAGCGCGCGCAGGTCGCCGGCCACCGTCCCAGTGTCGGGAATCGGGATATCGGTGGCGAAGTGGCTGGTCAGCGCGTCGGCGACCAGGGTGGGAGCGTCCTTCCAGTTCCGGTAGATCGTCGTCTTGTGCACGCCGGCCCGCTGGGCCACGCCCTCGACGGTCAGCCCCGCGTACCCGGTCGTCGCGAGTTCGGTGAGCGTCGCCGGCAGCACGGCGGCGCGCATCCTGCTGCCGCGTCCGACGGTGGGGGCGCGCCCGGTGGACGTGGCGGCAGACTCCATTGCAACTCCCTGTTGCGTTGATGGCGGGCGGTACGGCAGGATCAGGTTATCGCAACTCCAAGTTGCAATGCGGTCGTGTCGTGTCGGTCGTGCCGTGCTGTGCCGTGCGCTGCCGCGTCACGTCGTGCACTGCCCTGCCGCGCCGTCGTCGCGCGACCGCCCTCCCTACTTCGCGTACCGAGGTCCCATGTCCCGCCATTTCCCGTCAAGAGCCCGCACCGCGCCGCGCGACCACCCGACCCACCCGCCGACCGCCGCCCCACGAACCCGCCGCCGCCCGAACGCGCGCCCGACCCGGGCGCCGAGCCCGCTCCCCGACCAGACCGGCCGGCTGGCCGTGGTCACCGGCGCCAACAGCGGCATCGGATACGTCACCGCCCGCGAACTCGCCCGGAGCGGGGCCCACACCGTGCTGGCCTGCCGCGACCCCGAGCGGGGGCGCGCCGCGGTGGAACGACTGCGCGCCGAGGTCCCCGGCGCCCGCGCCGAACTTCGCTTACTCGACCTCGCCGACCTGGCGTCCGTACGCGACTTCGCCACGGCCTGGCCGCACGACCGGCTCGACCTGCTGGTCAACAACGCCGGCGTGGCCATGGTGCCGTTCTCCCGGACCGCCGACGGCTTCGAGTCCCAGTTCGGCATCAACCACCTCGGCACGTTCGCGCTCACCGGCCTCCTCCTGTCGTACCTGCTCGCGGCCGCAGACCCGCGCGTGGTCACGGTCAGCAGCGAGGGCCAGCGCTTCGCCCGCTTCGACATGACCAACCTCAACGCCGAGCGCCACTACCGAGCGGCCTTCGCCTACGTGCAGTCCAAGCGGGCCAACCTCTACTTCGCCAAGGAACTCCAACGCAGGGCCGACGCCCGCGGCCTGCGGCTGCGCAGCGTCGCGGTCGCCCCCGGACTCACCCGCTCCAACGTCCTCACCGGCGGCGCCCACCACACCCGGGGACGGGCCTACCGGCTCCTGGTCCGGCTGCTCGTGCGCGCCGCCTTCCGCCCCACACCAGCCGGCGCCATGACCTCCCTCCACGCCGCCACCGCCCACCACGTGCCCGGCGGCAGCTACGTGGTGCCCGACGGCGTCCTCCAACTCCGTGGCCAGCCCGTCCTGCGCACCCGGGAACGCGCCCTCCAGGACACCGCCACGGCCCACCGGCTGTGGGCCCGCTCGGAACGGCTCACCGGCGTGCGGTACCCCTGGCCCACCGAGCCGCCGCGCGCGGGCTGACCGCGCCGGGCCCGTCTCACGGCCGGCCCCGCCTCATGGCCGGCCCCGTCTCACGACCGGCAGCGCCGCCGGGCCGCCTCGTACCGCGCCCGCAGCCCCGCGTCCGCCGACACCCGCAGCAGCACGCCGAGCGCCCGCACCGCGCCGTCGTCGTAACCGCACTCCTCCGCCTCGCGCGCCGCGTCCTCCAGGCGCCGTACGCCCTGGTCACGCTCGCCCAGGTCGAGCAGCGCCTCGCCGGCGGCCGAGAGCAGCAGCACCCGGGAGGCCACCGAGATGTCCGGCTGCCCCGCCAGGTCCAGCGCCGCCAGCGCCGTCTCCAGGGCCTCCCGTGGGCGCTGGGCGTCCAGTTGGTGCCGGGCCAGGTGGTACATGGCCAACCGCTCGGTGTGCCGGTCGTCGACGGCGCGGGCCAACTCCGCGGCCCGTACGCACCCCTGTTCCGCCTCGTCGAGGCTGCCCAGCGCCGCCTGCGTCAGCGACAGGTTGACCAGCGCGGTCGCCTCCGCGCGTCGGTCGCCGACCCGGCGGGCCAGGTCGGGCGCGGCCTCCAGGTGCGCCACCGCCTCCCGTGGCCGGCCCTCCTCGATCAGCACCCACCCAAGGAGCGCCAACACCCGGGACTCGCCGCGCGGGTCGGCGTCGGCCCGCGCCGCCGCCAGGGCCAGGCCGAGCAACGGGGCCCAACTGTCCCGCACCCGCCACACCATCAGCGGCCACAGGCCGAGCACGATCCGCCAGGCCCGCCCGTGCCAGCCGGCCGCGTGCGCCGCGCCGGCGAGCAGCGCCAGGTCCTCGCGCTCGGCCGCGTACCAGGCCATGGCCTGATCGCGGCCGGCGAACGCCCGGATCGCCGGCGGCTGGCGGAAGTCCGCCGGCAGCGCGAAGCACTCCTCCTCGCCCGGCTCGGCCGCCCCGGCCGCGGCCAGGGCGGTGGCCACGCACTGGTCGAGCACCCGCACCAGGGCCTCGGAGTCCGCGTCGAGCCCGCGCGCGTACAGCCGCACCAGGTCGTGCAGCGTCCAACGGTTCGGCGCCGTCCGGATGACGAGGTGAGCCGCGGCGAGCTGGTCCATGGCGGCCTCGGCCGTCTCCGGGTCCGTGCCGGCCAGCGCCGCCACCGCGTACCGGTCCACATGGGTGCCGGGGTAGCGGCCGAGGTGCGCGAAGTGGTGCGCCACGCCGTCGGGCAGCCCGCGCACGGTGAGCCGCAGCGCCGCCCGCACCCCCGTGTCCTCCACGTCCAACAGGTGCAACCGGCGCGACTCGTCCGACAGTTCGGCGGTCATCGCCTCCAGCGACCACCCCGGCTGGTCCGCCAGGCGCGCCGCCGCCACCCGCAGCGCCAGCGGCAGCCCCCCACACAGCTCGGCCAGCCGCCGGGCCGCCGCCTCCTCCGCCGCCACCCGCTCGGGCCCGAGCACCGCGGCCAGCAGCGCCGTACTGTCCGCCGGCTCCAGCACGTCCACCGGGACGGGGCGGGCCGCGTCGGAGGCGATCAGGCCGTGCAACCGGTTCCGGCTGGTGACCACCGTCACGCAGCGCGTGCCGCCCGGCAGCAACTCCCTGGCCTGCGCCGAGTCACGCGCGTTGTCCAGCACCACCAGGAGCTGGCGGTCGGCGGTCAGGCAGCGGAACAGCGCCGACGCGGCCTGCGCCGACTCGGGCACCTGCCGCGGCGCGACCTGCAACGCCAACAGGAACTCGCGCAACACCTCCAGGTGCGCCGGCTCGCGGGTGTCGCTGAAGCCGCGCAGGTCGGCGTAGAGCAGCCCGTCCGGGAACCCGGCGCGGTTGCGGTGCGCCCACCGCACCACCAGCGCCGTCTTGCCCACCCCGGCCGGCCCGGTGACCAGGCACAGCGGGGCCGTGCCGACGGTGGCCCGGGACAGCGCGGCCAACTCGGCCGCGCGCCCGTGGAACCCGCGCGGCATACGCGGCAACAGGTCCACCGTGCCGGGCAGCGGCGCCCCCGGCGGCGCACTGGGCAACCGTGGCGCACCCGCGCCGGGGGCCGGCTGCGCCTCGTCGCCCTCGCCGCGCAACGCCATCGCGTACGCGTCCGCCAGCTCCGGCCCCGGGTCCACGCCCAACTCGTCGGCGAGCAGCCGCCGGGTGCGGTGGTACCAGTCGAGCGCCTCCGAGCGCCGCCCCGCCCGCTGGAGCGCCGTCATCAGCGCGGCCGACAGCGACTCGCGCAGCGGATGGGCCGCGGCCTCCGCGCGCAGCACGGCGGCGGCCCGGGCGTGCTCGCCGAGCCGCGCGTACGCCGCGGCCAGCAGCTCGACGGAGGTCAGCCGCCGCTCCTCCAACGCCTCGGCCGCGGCCACCACCGTGGGACTCGGGTACGCGCCGGTCAGCGCCGGCCCCTGCCACAGCGACAGCGCCTCCTCGTACAGCGCCACCGCGTCGGCGCCGGCCCGCTGGCTGCCGGCGAGCGTCACCAGCTCCTCGAAGCGGTGCGCGTCCAGGAGGCTCTCCGGCATCCGCAGCACGTACGCCGCGCCCTGGGTGGCCAGCTCGACCCCGAACGCCTTGGCGTCCGCCTCGGCGAGCAGCGCCCGCAACCGCGACACGTGGCCCTGGATGACGGTACGGGCGCGCAGCGGCGGCTCGTCGTCCCACAGGGTGACCAACAGGTGCTCCACCGGCACCGGCCGGTTCGGCCGCAGCAGCAGGGCGGTGAGCAGGCTGCGCCGCTTCGCCGGGCCGACCGACAACTCGCCGGCCTCGGTAGCCACGGAAACCGCTCCGAGCAGCCGGAACTCCACTGACGCACCCTCCTGATGGGACATGTCAGATTACCGGAGGAACCGGTACGGGCGTTCGGCCAGCGCGGGTACGGCGGTCGACACGACGGAGCCGGCCGGGGGCACATGGGCGTCGCGCCGGCGACGCGGCGCCCTCGGGCGGGGTGAGCCGTACGGCGCCGTCAGGGGGCGACGTACGCCGCCGCGAGCCGTGCGGCGGAGGGTTGCCGCCCGGCGCGCGGCGGGGCGGCGTCTCGCTCGTGGGGGAGCGGGCCCGTCGCGCGGTGGAGCGAGGAGCGCCGGCGAGGTGGACAGCACCGTCTCCGGCAACACCGCCGCTGGTCGCGGTGGTGGTATCCACAACGGTTCGCGTGGCACGCTGACCACGACCAGCAGCTTCGTCAACGGCGGCAACACCGCCGCCAGGGGCGGTGGCATCGCCGCCGTCGACGCCACCGCGACCACCCTGACCAGCACCCCCGTCAGCGCCAACAAGGCGTTGCTCACGGCTGGTGGCATCTACCGTCGAAACGGCACCATGACGCTCACCACGTCACCCGTCGGCGGCAACGCCCCCAACAACTGCGTCGGCAGTTCCCCCGCCGTACCTAGCTGCGTCGGCTGACGGACCGCGCTCGCGGGGTCCCACCAGGCGCCCTGCTCAGCAGGGGAGGGTGGTACGACCCGCGGCGCCGGTGGCGCCAGCCACGCCGTTCGCGGTGGTCGTGGCATTGGTGCCGTTACCGCCGGGCTTGCCCGGGCACACCGGGCTGGCCGCGCCACCGGCTCCGCCGATGCCGCCCTTGTAGCCGCCGCCGACGGTGGAGGCGCCGCCGTTGCCGCCCTTGCCGCCGTTGATCCCGACGCCGGCGTCACCGACGCCGCCTACGCCTCCCTTACCACCGGTGCCACCGAGAGCGGCGGCTCCGCCGGTGCCGCCGCTGCCACCGTTGCCGTTGGCTCCGCCAGCGCCGCCCGTACCGCCGACGCCACCCGTGCTCCCGACGCCGTTGGCGTTACCGCCCCAACCTCCGTTGCCACCGTTGCCGTTGGCACCGGCGGCGCCACCCGTGCCGCCGAGTCCCCCGACTCCGCCGTTGGTTCCCGTGCCGCTGACTCCGTTGGCGCCCGGGACGCCGAGGATGCTGTGGATCTGGGTACTGTTCGCACCGGCCTGGGGCGTCGCGGAGGCGAGCGTGGGGGTGAAGGCGAGGCCGGTCACGGCGATCGCGGCGATCAGTAGGGGTCGAGTACCGGAGATGGCGCGTAGAGAGCGCATCAGGTACGCCTTTCAGTTTGTGTAGTCAGAGAAGCTCTCTGACTTACAAGCCTCACCCTATGCCCGATTAGCCGAATTTGCTCCAAGTGGAGCCAAATATCTTAAAGATATACAGATGAGCAAAAAATGACACCTTGTTAGTGGGGGCGGGTGTGCGCCGGACACACCCGCCCGGGACTCGTGAACGGGGGCGCGAGGTGACCTCGTCGCGGAGCGTTCCATCCGGGGGCATTCCGGAGCGCGGCCGGCCGCGCACCCGCACGTACCGACGCTCGTGGGCCCGCCGAACCGCCGGAACTACACCAGGCTGTCCCGCCACGCCTGGTGCAGGTCGGCGAAGCGGCCCCGGCCGGCGATCAGCTCCGACGGCGGGCCGTCCTCGACGATGCGGCCCCCGGCCATCACCAACACTCGGTCGGCGATCTCCACCGTGGACAGCCGGTGCGCGATGACGACGGCCGTACGACCCCGCAGCACCGTGTCCATCGCCCGCTGCACGGCCCGCTCGCCCGGGATGTCGAGCGAGGAGGTCGCCTCGTCCAGGATGAGCACGCCGGGGTCGGCGAGCAGCGCCCGGGCGAAGGCCACGAGTTGCCGCTGACCGGCCGATATTCGCCCGCCCCGCTTGCGGACGTCCGTGTCGTACCCGTCCGGCAGCGCGGCGATGAAGTCGTGCGCGCCGATGGCCTTGGCGGCCCGCTCGATGTCCTCCCGGGTGGCGTCCGGCCGGCCGATGGCGATGTTGTCGGCCACGGTGCCGGAGAACAGGAACGCCTCCTGAGTGACCATCACCACCCCCCGGCGCAGGTCGGGCGTGGCCAGCTCGCGCAGGTCCACGCCGTCGAGCAGGACGCGCCCGTTGTCGCGCTCGCCGGCCGGCACCGGCGGCGGGTCGTAGAACCGGGCCAGCAGCTTGGCCAGCGTGGACTTGCCGGCACCGGTCGCCCCGACCACCGCGACCGTCTGCCCGGCGGGCAGCGTCAGGTCGAAACGCGGCAGCACCTCGCCGCCCGTGCGGTACGCGAACCGCACCCCGTCGAAGACGACCTCCCGGCCGGGCCGCCCGGCCGGCCGCTCCGGCAGCGGCTTGGGGTCCGCCGCCTCGGGCACCGACGGGCGCTGGGCCAGCAGCCCGGCGATCTTGTCCAGCGAGGCGGCGGCGGACTGGTAGGCGTTGAGGAACATCCCGAGCCGGTCGATCGGGTCGTAGAGCCGGCGCAGGTAGAGCGCCGCCGCCGCCAACACGCCCAGCTCCAGGCCGCCCGAGGCCACCCGGTAGGCGCCCCACGTCACGATCGCGGCCACCGCGAAGTTCGCCACCAGGCGCGAGCCGACCACGTACCGGGCCATCTCCAGCATGGCCGTGCCGTTGACCCGCTCGTGGCTCGCGTTGAGCTTGCCGAAGTCCCGCTCGTTCGCCCGCTCGCGGCGGAACGCCTGCACCGGGCGGATGCCGTTCATCGTCTCGGTGAACTTGACGATGAACGCCGCCGTCGCCGTCGAGCGCTCGGCGTACACGCGCCGGGAGCGCCGCTGGAACAGCCGCACGAGCAGGATCAGCGGGGCGAACGAGGCGATGGCCGCGGCGCCCAGGCCCCAGTCCAGGTAGAGCAGGAGGAAGGAGATGTAGATGACGGAGAGGATGACGCCGAGCAGCTCCTCCAGGCCCTCGGTGAGCAGCTCGCGCAGCGACTCGACGTCGGAGGTGGAGCGGGCGATCAGCCGGCCCGAGGTGTAGCGCTCGTGGAAGTCCACGCTCAGCGCCTGTCCGTGCCGGAAGATCCGGCCCCGCAGGTCGAGCAGCACCCCCTGGCTCACATAGGCCGACACGCGCACGAACGCGTACTGCAACAGGCCGGCCAGCAGCGCGCTGCCCAGGTACGCCACGGCCACGGCGATCAGCGGCCCGTTGTCGTCGGAGCGGAAGGCGGGCACGGCGGTGTCGATCGCGTACGCGACCAGCAGCGGGCCGGCCTGCACGGTGGCCTGCTGGAGCAGGATCAGCACGGCCGCCAGCCACACATGGCGACGCAGCGGCGCGAGCAGGGTGCGCAGCAGCGTGCGCGAGGCGCCCTTGGGGGTGGGCAGGTCGTCCCGGTCGAACGGGTCGCCGGCGCCGGATGTGCTCGGGCCCGCACCGTCGCCGCTGCCGCCGTCACCTCCCGTACCGCCGTCGCCGCCGGTGCCCCCGCCGCCCGGTCCGCCGTGCCCGGACGGCCCGTCGCCCTGCCCGGGTCCTTCGCCGGGGCCGCTGCCGTCGGTGTGACCGCTGGCGACGGGCTCGCTGGAGACGCTCGTGGTCATGACTGGTCGCTCCCCTCGCCGGACATCAGTGCCGCGTACTCGGCGTTGGTACGCAGCAGTTCGTGGTGGGTGCCCACGGCGCTGACGCGGCCGTGGGACAGCAGGGCGACCCGGTCGGCGAGCAGCACCGTGGAGGGGCGGTGCGCGACGACCAGGGCGGTGGTCTTGGCGAGAACCTGTCGCAGCGCCGCCTCCACCAGCGCCTCGGTGTGCACATCCAGTGCGGAGAGCGGGTCGTCCAGGATCAGGAAACGCGGGTTGCCGACGACGGCGCGGGCCAGCGCGAGCCGCTGCCGCTGGCCGCCCGACAGGCTGAGCCCCTGCTCGCCGACCTGCGTGTCGACGCCCCGGGGCAGCGCGTGGACGAACCCCGCCTGCGCCACCTCCAGGGCCCGCTCCAACTCGCGCGGCCCAGCGTCGGCCGCCCCCATCAGCACGTTCTCGCCGACCGTCGCCGAGAACAGCGTCGGCTCCTCGAACGCCACGGCGACCAGGGCGCGCAACTCGCCCCGGGACAGGGTGGTGATGTCCACGCCGTCCACGGTGATGCGGCCCTCGGTGTGCTCCAGGAGCCGGGGCACCAGCGCGGTCAGCGTCGTCTTGCCGCTGCCGGTCGTCCCGACCAGGGCCATCGTCTCGCCGGACCGGATGTGCAGGTTGACGCCGCGCAGCAGCGGCGGGGAGTCAGGGGGCGCGTCGGGATACCGGAAGGAGACGTCCACGAACCGCAGCCCGTCATGGGCGGGGTCCACCCGCCCGGAGGGGTCAGCCGATGTCGACGCCGACGCGGGTTTCGCGCCCGGCGCGGCGGCGGGCGCCGCGGGCGGGCCCGAGGCCACCGGATCGTGCGGCGCCGTCCCGGCGGCCTCCGCCGGGGCGTGCGCGAGGGAGGCGTCGGCCTCCGGCGCGTCCATCACCTCGAAGTAGCGGTCCGTCGCCGTCGCCGTGTCGTTGCTCACCGCGATCAGGAAGCCGATCGACTCCACCGGCCAGCGCAGCGCGAGGGCGATGGACAGGAACGCCACCAGCGTGCCCGCCGAGAGGTCACCGTCGGCGACCTGCACCGTGCCGAGCACCAGGGCCGCGCCGAGCGCCAGCTCGGGCAGCGTCATGATCAGCGCCCACAGGCTGGCCAGCAGGCTGCCCTTGCGCAGCTCCGTCTCCCGCAGCCGCATCCCCAGCGCACGGAACGCCCGCGCCTGGCCCCGGTGTTGCCCGAAGCCCTTGACGATGCGGATGCCGAGGACGCTCTCCTCCACGAGGGTGGTGAGGTCGCCGATCTGGTCCTGGGCCTTGCGCGCCGCCAGCGAGTACCGCTTCTCGAAGTACGAGCACAGGATCATCATCGGCACCGCGGGCACCATCAGGACCAGCCCGAGGTGCCAGTCCTGCGCCAGCAGGATGGCGAACCCGATCAGGATCGTCGCGCCGTTGACCACCAGGAAGGTGAGCGGGAAGGCCAGGAACAGGCGCACGAGCTGCAGGTCGGTGGTGGCCCGCGACAGGAGCTGACCCGAGGCCCAGCGGTCGTGGAAGGAGACCGGCAGCCGCTGCAGGTGCCGGTACAGGTCGGCCCGCATCGCCGCCTCCACCGAGGCCAGCGGCCGGGCCACCAGCCAGCGCCGGATGCCGAACAGCGCGGCCTCGGCCACGCCGATCGCGAGCAGCAGCGCGCCGCCGAGCCACGCGCCGCTCGGGTCCCGGTCGGCCACCGGCCCGTCCACGATCCACTTCAGCGTGATCGGGATGACCAGGCTCATACAGGAGGCGACGATCGCCACCAGCGCCGCGCTGATCAGACGCCCACGGATCGGCCGTACGTACGGCCACAGCCGCAGCAACGAGCGCACGGTCGACCGACCCCTCGCCGGTCCCGCGTCCTCGCGGGCGCCCCCCGGGGAGGGCGACTCCCGCTCCGTCATCGTCGCTTCACCTGTCGCAGCCATCAGGGGCGAGACTACGGTTCACCACTGACATCGCTCACTGGATTTTTTGGCCTACATCGCCGGACCCACGCCCCGCGCACCCCCGTGACCTCGTACGACACCCCACGCCGCGGTCAGGGAGCATCCGCCGGCACCCCATCCGCCCCGAGGCGCGACGGGGCGCACCGCGAACGGCGGCACGCCCCGCCGGCGCCGCCGGCGCGCAACCCCCCGCGCGGCGCGCCCGCCCCGAGCCGTGGGTGACCGGGCCGCGCGCCGACGAGCCGCCCGCGCGACGGGCGAAGGGAGCGCGCGCCGCCGACGGGGCGCCGAGCGAGGCCGACCGCCGGCGCCGGGGGCACCCAGCGTCGGCGTACCGTCACGGTCAGCAGCGCACGGGCCCCGGGGCAGTGGTACGAACCGCCAAGATCTGGGTGTCGAACGCGGAAATGGGGGGCCGCCGCCCGGTTCCGTGCCGCCGACCCCTGCGAACGGGGCGCGCGGAGGCGCATACTGAGACTAATGACAAAGCCTGCTGCTCCGAAGCGTCGTTTGCCTACCAGCCCCTTCAAAGCCCCGGTCGTCCCCGGGCCCAAGCACTTCGCCGTGGGTGACCAGGTCACCCACGACATGTACGGCCTCGGCCGGGTCATCGGTGTCGAGGAGGGAATCGCCGCGCTCGTGGACTTCGGTCCGGCGCAGATGCGCATCCTGAGCCCGTACGCCAAGATGACCAAGCTGTAGCACCGCCGTGCCCGCTCGCGGCACGCCAGGCCCCGCAGGGGGCCTGTAACCCATAGGGAGACCTCTCATCGAACCGACGCCGCTGTTCTCCGCTCCGGAAGGGCAGCCCCGCCGTTCCGCCACAGCATCGCCGTCTCCAGCGACCAACCCCTTCCAGGCCGCGGACTTCGGGGAAGACGACACCGCCCTGGACGAGGACGCGCAGCGACCCGCCGCCGGCCCGCGCGCCGCGCGTTCCACCGCCGCCTAGCTCGGCACGTGCGACGGCGGCGGCGCCCGCCGGGCGCTGGCCGCCCCCGTCGCCGAACTCGACTGACGCGGCCGGCACTCACCGAGTGCCGGCCGAAAGCGCGCCGGGCGAACGCCCCGGCCGCATCCGAACCCGCCGGGCGAGGCGGCACCCGAGCACCCTCGCCCGGCCCCGGTAACCACCGGCCCCGGCGACCGGCTCGGCCCCCGCGTTCGCGCGCCGTGCTCCCCCGCCGCACCCGGGTGCCGCCTCCCCACGAGTCCCCGCTCGGCGGGGGCGGCCCCTTCCGTAGTGGGTCAGTCCGGAGTGAGTCGTCCCCGCGCGTGCGGGGACGAGCGCCCGTGACCTCGCCCCCGCGACGGGCCGCCCGCTAGCCCGCGGCCGGCCCGTCGCGCTGTGCTGACGCCGCCGGAACCCCGTCCCCCCGTACGCCGGTTGGCCTGCCCGCCGCGCGGCGCGCGAGCGCCGTGACCGTCGGCGGACCGGCGGCTCGCCGTGCTGGCCAGGGGCCCGCGTTCCCTGTCTGACTTGGAACGGAACGGTGACATTCGCAGTCAGTCCACTTTCCATACGTTGTGGTTATCTATCGCCATGCGTGCAGGTGTTCGCACGATGGGGGAGCCGCTGGGCGCGGCCGTTTGAGGGGAGACGACCGTGGTGAACGTGCGGGGCATGGCCGGGGCGCGACGGCGCCGGGGGCTGCTCGGGGTGCTGCTGGGGACGATGGTGCTGCTGGTGTCCGCCTGCGGTGGTGGCGACTCGGGTGACGAGGGTGACAAGGGTCAGGGCAAGGGTGGCGACAACAAGGCGTCGCGGGCCGTGGTCTCCATCGCGCCGCGCGACGGCGCCGTCGACGTCGGTACCAGCGGCGTCCTGAGGGTCACCGCCGACAAGGGCAAGCTCAGCTCGGTCAAGGTGGCGGACAGCAAGGGCAACGTTGTCGCGGGCAAGATCACCGACAACGGGGCGAGCTGGCGGCCGACCGGCCATCTGGGCGCCTCCACCAAGTACACGGTGGACGCCGTCGCCAAGGACGGCGAGGGCCGCGAGTCGGCCAAGCACGCGACGTTCACCACGCTGGTCCCCAAGGACACCTTCGTCGGCCACTTCACCCCCGAGAACGGGGACACGGTCGGCGTCGGCATGCCGGTCTCGCTCAACTTCAGCCGCGCGATCACCAACCGGGCGGCCGTGGAGCGCGCCATCAGCGTCACCGCGCAGCCGGCCGTGCCGATCGAGGGCCACTGGTTCGGCAACCAGCGCCTCGACTTCCGCCCCGAGAAGTACTGGGCCGCGGGCACCAAGGTCACGCTCAACCTGCGGCTCGACGGCGTCGAGGGCACCCGCGGGGTCTACGGCACGCAGGCCAAGACCGTGAAGTTCACGGTGGGGCGCAGCCAGGTCAGCACCGTGGACGCGAAGACCAAGAAGATGACGGTCGAGCGGGACGGCAAGGTCATCAAGACCCTCCCGATCACCGCCGGAGCGCCGGGCACCGAGACGTACAACGGCACAATGGTGGTCAGCGAGAAGCACACCGTGACCCGGATGAACGGCGAGACGGTCGGCTTCGGGGGCGAGTACGACATCAAGGACGTGCCGCACGCGATGCGCCTGTCGACCTCGGGCACCTTCATCCACGGCAACTACTGGTCCGGCCGGCCGACCTTCGGTTCGGTCAACGCGAGCCACGGCTGCATCGGCCTCTTCGACCAGCGCGGCGGCGGTGACAGCTCCACGCCGGGCGCCTGGTTCTTCCGTAACTCGCGGGTCGGCGACGTGGTCGTGGTCAAGAACTCGCAGGACGAGACCATCAAGCCCGACAACGGCTTCAGCGGCTGGAACATGCCCTGGTCGGAGTGGACCGCCAAGCAGTGAGCGCCCGTGGCCCCGCGCTCGGCCGCGGGGCCCGGCCGGCCACCCGGCTGTGATCTGCGCCGGGTGGCCTCCCGTCGCCCTGTTAGCGGGCGCTAACCTGCGCTCATGACTGAGACTGTGCACCTTGAGGTCGCCGAAGGCGTCGGCGTCATCCGCCTGGACCGCCCGCCGATGAACGCGCTGGA
The DNA here is from genome assembly GCF_014295035.1 of Streptomyces buecherae. Classification (GTDB taxonomy): domain Bacteria; phylum Actinomycetota; class Actinomycetes; order Streptomycetales; family Streptomycetaceae; genus Streptomyces; species Streptomyces youssoufiensis. The sequence continues at coordinate 2,379,674 of NZ_CP060404.1, read as the reverse complement.
CGTCGCCCTGCAGGACCGGCTGGGCGAGCTCGCCGCCGAGGTCTCCGGCCGCGCGGACGTGCGCTCGGTCGTCCTGTGGGGCGGCGAGAAGGTGTTCGCCGCAGGGGCGGACATCAAGGAGATGCAGGTCATGGACCACGCCGCGATGGTGGCGCGGGCCCGCGGCCTGCAGGACGCGTTCACGGCCGTGGCCCGCATCCCCAAGCCAGTGGTGGCCGCCGTGACCGGGTACGCGCTCGGCGGCGGCTGCGAGCTGGCGCTCTGCGCCGATTACCGGATCGCCGCCGACAACGCCAAGCTGGGCCAGCCCGAGATCCTGCTCGGCGTGATCCCCGGCGCGGGCGGCACCCAGCGGCTGCCGCGCCTGATCGGCCCCTCCAAGGCCAAGGACCTGATCTTTACCGGCCGCATGGTGAAGGCCGACGAGGCGCTGTCCCTCGGCCTCGTCGACCGGGTCGTGCCCGCCGACGAGGTCTACGCGCAGGCGCACGCCTGGGCGGCGCGACTCGCACAGGGCCCGGCGATCGCGCTGCGCGCGGCCAAGGAGTCGGTGGACGCCGGCCTGGAGACCGACATCGACACCGGCCTGACCATCGAGCGCGGCTGGTTCGCCGGGCTGTTCGCGACCGAGGACCGGGAGATCGGCATGCGCAGCTTCGTGGAGGAGGGTCCGGGCAAGGCCAAGTTCCGCTGATACCGGGCGAGTTGTCCACGGGGCCCGCCGACGGTGGGCCCCGTGCCCCGTGTGGGCGAATCGTGGGCGCGCGAGCGCGTGTGGCCGCGCTGGTGCGCACGCGCCGTCGCACACAACGTCATCACGTGCATGCGTGACGTCACGCCAGGTCAGGCAGGCAATCGAACGGTTGTACGTGCCTTTGGCATATGTCGTGGCGGAGTTGTGTGGCGTTGCGTACGGGCGTGCCGAATCCCACGGTTCCGCCCCGAGGCGCCCGCTCGGCGGCCATGATGGGGGCATGGCGGGCTTGGAGGGAATGGACCAGTCGCGCCGGGAAGCCGAATCCGCTCCCGCGCGCTGGGTGACGACCATTGACGATGAACTCGCCACGAAGGCGCTCGATCTCTATGGCAACCCCGCCGCGGCGGAGGTGCGGCTGCTCTCCCGCCCCGAGTCGGCCGCCGCCGCCCGCCGGCTGACGCAGAACGTGGTGCTCCGCCAGTGGGGCCTCGGCCCCCAGATGGCCGAGCACGCGGTGCTCCTCGTCTCCGAACTCGTCGGCAACGCCGTGCGGCACACCGGCGCCCGCGCCTTCGGGCTGCGCCTGCTGCGTCGGCGCGGCTGGATCAGGGTCGAGGTCCGCGACCCCTCGCGCGGGCTGCCGTGTCTGATGCCGGTGCACGAGCTGGACGTCAGCGGGCGCGGCCTCTTCCTCGTGGACAAGCTCTCCGACCGCTGGGGCGTGGATCTGCTGCCGTGCGGCAAGACGACGTGGTTCGAGATGCGCGCGCCCGAGCGATGACCCCGCCTCGGCGGCGGATCGGGCGAGGGGGGCGCGGCCCCGGGTAGCAGCGAGGAGGCCCCCGCCGCGTGCCGGACGCGGCGGGGGCCTCCTCGTATCGCTGTCGCCACGGCGCGAGGGGGTGTGGCCGTGGCGTTGCTCGACGACCTGGCCCGGGTCAATGGGGGTCGCTGCTTCGACTATCGCAGACAGGGTGCGAGGCTTTCAAAGCGGCACGGGGGGCGTAGGTGCCCAAATGCGACATTTTAGATGTCAAATTAAGGTGAACTGCGCCACGTGCCTTGTAAGCAGCGGGTGAATGTCAAAAATATGTAAGGAATACATGCGACCCTCAGGTGCTTTCAAGGGTCTGGACAAGGCGTCGGGAACTTTCTTTGCCAGTCGTGCGTCGGCCGTACGGCTGGTCGTCTTGGCAGCGTCCCCGCGACCGTTCACGATGTGGGGAAGTGTCATGTTCCTGCCTTCCGTTGCACGTCATTCCCCCCGCACCGCGCGCGTGGTCCGCCCCCCCCCCCGCACGGACGCGCGCACCGCACGCCCGGCGGCCGAACCCGCGCCGACGGTGCCCCACCGAACCACGGACTCGGGAGACCCCATGGAAGACCACGCCCCCCACGCCTCCCGCCGCAACGTGTTGCGCGGCGCCCTGCTCGGTGCCACCGCCCTCGGGCTGGTGAGCGCCGCCGCCCCGCTGGCCGCGGCCAGACCGGACTGGCGGGCCGGTGACGTCGACTACCCGGGGGCCCGCTGGGCGCCCGCGAGCGGCGAGAACTTCACCGCCTCCAACCGGCCCGACGCGTACCCGATCGACTTCGTCGTGATCCACGTGACGCAGGAGACGTTCAAGGACACCATCGACATCTTCCAGAACCCCGCGAAGCAGGTCTCGGCGCACTACGTGGTGCGTTCGGCGGACGGCCTCGTCGGGCAGTGCGTGCGGGAGCGGGACATCGGCTGGCACGCGGGGAACTGGAACTACAACACGCGCAGCGTCGGCATCGAGCACGAGGGCTGGGTGGACAAGCCCGAGTACTTCACCGACGCGCTCTACCGGTCATCGGCCGCGCTGACCGCCTCGCTCTGCGACCGGTACGGGCTGCCGGTGGACCGTCAGCACATCATCGGACACAACGAGGTGCCCGGCGCGACGCACACCGACCCGGGCCGGCACTGGGACTGGGCGCGCTACCTCAGGCTGGTCAAGGCGTCGCTGCGCTGAGGAGTGCCGGTTGGCTACGGCGCCACGCCGAGGGGTCGCTAATGTGTGCTGGTCAAAGCAACCACACGAAAAGGGGCGGCCCAGGTGGCGGACATCGAGGCGGCGCGCACGGCGTTTGAGCGGTACGACCTGGACAAGGACGGATACATCTCCGCGTCCGAGTACAAGAGCGTGATGGCCCAACTGGGGGACCCGTTCGTCACGGAGTCCGTCGCGGAGGCCATCATCAAGTCGGCCGACGGCAACCAGGACGGCAAGCTTTCCTTCGACGAGTTCTGGGCGATCCAGAACCGCTGACGGTCCGTCGAACTGCCCGGAGCCCCCGTGGACCGGCGCCCCGCGCGTCGCTCCCGGGGGCTTCCGGCGTCCTGGGCCCGACGCGTCCGCGCCGCCTCGCGCGGGAGCGCGGCGCGGTCGGGCCCGGCGCGGTGGGGCGCAGCGCGGTGGGGCTCAGCGCCCGCCGCGCCGTTGGGCGCTGGCGCGCCGACGTCGGTCGTTGCACAGCAGGCAGCGGCCCCAACCCGGGGGCAGGGGGTCGTCCTTGTCCCCGTACAGCGGGTCCGTGGCGCCGCGCGGGTGCTCCGCGCAGCCCGTGCTGCCGTGCCCGGCCCCGAGCGCGCCGGCCGCGGCCAGCGCGCGCCGCAGCGCGTCCGTGAGCTGGTCGGTCTCCAGGGCGGACGGCTCCGATCCCAGCGAGAAGGCGATGTCCGAAGCCGTGGTGAGCGCGCTCTGGAGCTCGCGTACATCTGCGTAACTCATACGGGGAGCCTAAGCGCTCCCTCTGACAACGCCTGCGGACACCGCCCGTGACCTGGCCTTTCGCCGTGGCTGGCCGGCTCGCGGGCCGCCGGATCACCGGATCGCCGCGCTGTCGGGCCGCCGGATCACCGGGCCGCCGGGCCGGTGGGCGAGGTCGGGGCTAGGAGGTGGCCCAGTCGCGCAGGGCCGCCTCGCTCCCGAAGTCGGCCACGTTCTTGTCCAGCGGCCGGTCGGTGTACTGGTGGATGCGCCACCTGGCCTTGATGCGGGGCTTCCCGGCCGTCACGTAGTCGGCTATCCACAGGCCGTCGCCCGCGTACGAGGTGGTGTCGTGGTTGAGCCAGAACGTGCGGTTGCAGTACAGCAGCACCCGGTGGCCCGGGCGCAGCCGCTTGACCTCGCGGATGAACCTGTCCTTCTCGGCGTTGCTGGCGTGCGTGCCCTCGCTGGTGTTCTCCCAGTCGACGGCGAGCAGGTCGTCCTTCTTGGACGCGCACTTCTCGACGAAGTACTCGGCCTGGGCGGTGAGGTTGCCCGGCCACAGGAAGTGGTAGAAGCCGACGACGCAGCCGGCGTTGCGGGCGCGGCTGGCCTGCGCCGACTGCTTGGGGTTGATGTACGAGCGGCCCTCGGTCGCCTTGACGAAGACGAACGAGAGCCCCTCGGTGCTGAAATCGCTCGACTGGTGCGAGCTGACGTCGATTCCGCGCAGCATCGTGCTGCCTCCCGAGGTGATGGGGGGATAGGAGGTGGGGCGTGGTGGGGGGGGGTGGGGGGTGGCTTGTTCTTCTTGTTCCCGGTAACGGACGGTACGGAACCGCTCACGGACGCCCAATGGTGGCGGTTGCCCGGCGGGCGCGGTCAGCGAGTGGGAGCCGGCGGATACGCGCGGCGCGCCCGCTCCGCCAGTTGGCGCCCGTGCGCGGCCAGTTTGCCCCCGCGCGCCCAGGCCAGCAGGAGCGTGTAGCGCGCCGCGTCGTCGTCCAGCGGCAGGAAGACCACGCCGGGCAGCGGCGCGGGGACCGGGAAGGTGGGCACCGCCGCGCTGGCGGCGCGCACCATCGCCGCGGCCACGGCCCCGTCGGTGGCGCGGGACAGGCGCAGGTCGACGCCGCTGTGCCCGACGGCGCCCAGCAGTCGGCGGCGCAGCGTGCCGTGGTGCGAGTCGACGAGGACGCACGTGTGGGGCGCGAGGTCGCGCAGGGTCACCGAGCGCCGGTCGGCGAGCGGGTGTCCCTCGTCGAGGCCGACGAGCAGCCTCTCGTGGGCGACGACGGCGCTCTCGACGTCGGCGGGCGGCGGCCCGTCCAGGCAGGGGAAGTGCCGTACGAGGGCGAGTTCCACCTTCTGGGCGCGCAGCAGGTCCAGGAGAGCGGCGCTGGACTCCTCGGTGCGCACGTCGAGCGGGGCGCCGGGCAGCAGCGCGTACAGGGCGCCCACGAGGGCGGGCAGCGCGGGGTGGCCGACGGCGCCGACGCGCACCGTGTCGACCGGGCCGCCCGGGCCCGGCCAGGGGGTGGCGCGCTCGGCCGCGGCGTCCAGCAGCCAGTCGACCAGCGGGAGCAGTGTGTCGGCGCCGCCGAGCACGAGCCGCCCCGCCGCGGTGGGCGTCGTCCCGCGCGGGCCGCGGCAGAACAGCGTGACCCCGGCGCTGCGTTCGATGCGCTGGAGCCTGCGGCTGACGCTCGCCTGGTGGGTGCCGAGGGCGCGGGCCGCGCCGGCCAGGCTGCCCGCGGTGGCGATGGCGCGCAGGACGCGCAGGTCATGGATTTCCAGCGTCATGACCAACAGACGTGCCGGGGCGGCCTAAGGATGTGCGGGGCCCGGCGATCGGTGCGTGGTGGCCGATCGGCGCGGTGGGCACGATGGCACCGCGGCCACTGGCGCCGCGCTCGCGCACCAACTCGTCGTGCGCCACGGCCAGTAGCCGCGCGAGCGGCGGCAGCAGGACGGCCGCCGGGTTGCCGGGCAGCGTGGCGAGCCAGTGCCGCATGCGTGAGGGCAGGTCGATGACCCGGCGGTGGACGGTGCCCGGCGCGACCGGGCGGATCTGCTGGGTGAGGGCCACGCAGCCCTGGTGCCGGATGACGTCGCAGCGCGGGCCCGACACCGGCACGTCGTAGCTGATCCTCGGCTCGAAGCCGAAGGGGCCGCACAGCTTGCGCAGCGCCTCCTGGCAGCCGTCCGGGCCGAGTACGGAGATCCACTCCTCGGAGGCGAGGTCGGCCATACGCAGCGCCGGGACGCGGGCCAGCGGGTGGTCCTCGGCCAGCGCGAGGAAGACGGCGGTCTCGGCCACCGGGGCCAGCACGAGCCCGTCGGTGGCGGGCTGTTCGACCTCGGTGCTCATGCTGAACAGCCCGATGTCCACCTCGCCGGCGCGCAGCAGGGCGTTCAGCTCGGACGAGGAGTCGACGGTCACGATGCGCAGTTGTCCCTCGGGGCGCAGTTGCCACAGGCAGTTGAGCAGCGCCTCGGACAGCGGGCCCGCGTCCCAGCCGACGCGCAGCGTGCGCCGCTGGTGTTGTCGGTGGGCGTGGAGTTGGGCGTCGAGTTCGTCGAAGCGCCGGACGATGGTCTCGGCGTGGCCGAGCACGCTCTCGCCGAGCGGGGTGAGCCGGACGCCGTAGGTGTCGCGCTGGAACAGGGCGCCGCCGAGCAGGCTCTCCAGACGGCGGACCTGTCGGCTGAGTGCGGGCTGTGGCAATCCGAGTTCTGCCGCCGCTTTGTTGAGGCTGCCCGCGGTCGCTACGGCACAGAGATTGCGCAAATGGCGAAGCTGCAACTCCATGGCCACGAAGATATGCCGCGCGAGTCCTGAACGCCAGAGTCAGGAAGGGCAATTCATGAACGCCGGACTTTCCTCTGTCGCGGCCTTCCCCGGCGCGCCGTGGAGCGGGTGTTTGTGCCGTTTGCCCGCCGGTCGCGCTCCGACCTGTGGCCCCATTGCGGTTTTTGGTCCGTACCTTTTTGCGCTACGCGCGCAGCGTTTTATCGTCGCGTCGAGGTATGCGCGCAGGGCATAGCCCGCTGACACTACCCGGGCATTCGGTGAAGCGTGAAGATCCTGCTGGCGGTCTCATCCCGGAACGGCCCCACCGTGGCCGTGCGCGGAGCAGGTCATACGAGTCGTTGGCGAGGTCGAGACATGTTCAACTCTGAACCACTTACCGAGCGGTGTGGCGCGCTGCTGCCGACCGTCTCGCACGTGTGTATCGGAGTCAGCCCCTTCAATAGCTATTTCAACACGGAGCGGCTGACGGCACTGGCGAAATGGGCGTTAACTCGGTTCGAACAGTGCCATTTCTTCATCCCGGACACGGTCACCGCGTACACCCTGGAGGCCCTCGGCTACTCCCCGGGCCGGGCGCGGCACAAGGCCAGCCGACAGGGCCAGTACGCGCACAACAAGGTGGCCGCGGCGCTGCGCGCGCTCGACGTGCCGGAGCCGGAGCGGCTGATCCTGGGCATGGCGCGGCTGGCGGAACACCCGCGCTACCGCGAGCTGGTCGAGGAGGCGGGCACGCTCTTCGAGCGGGACGCCGCGTTCCGGGCGGCCTGCCTGGAGGCCACGCACTGGGTGCTCGACCGCAAGCTGCCGCCCGGGGACACGCCCACCGACGAGCAGTCGCTGCTCGCCGTGCGCTACTTCATCGCCGAACTCCCGCTGTTCGCCGACTCCGGCGGAATCTGCGGCGCCGGGGCCTCGCTGTTCGTCTACCACCAGCGGGTCGCGTTCCTGGAGAAGTTCTACGCCGGAGAACTTCCCTGGCGACCCGCCCCGGGACAGGGATTCCTCGTCGTACGGGAAAAGGACGACAACACGCCGGACCTCTCCCTTATCGGAGTGGGCGGCTGATGGCCGCCGAAGCGGACCGGCTCGACGATTACGCGCTGACCCGCGTGCCGGACGAGGCCCGGCATTCCTGGATATCCGTCGCGGTCCAGCGATTCGGTCAGGTCTCCTCGTTCCAACAGTTTCTGGTGGGCGCCGTCCTCGGTTTCGGAATGGACTTCACCGACGCCGTCATCGCCATCACCGTCGGCTCGGTCCTGTTGGAGATCATCACGATTCTGCTCGGCATAGCCGGCGTTCGCGAGGGATTGTCGGTCTCGCTGCTCGCCCGCTGGTCCGGATTCGGGCGCAAGGGCTCGGCACTGGTGGGCCTGCTGATCGCGTTGAGCCTCGCCGGTTGGTTCGGCGTGCAGAACGGGGTCTTCGCCCAGGGAATGCACGATCTCGCCGGCGGAACTCCGGAATGGGTGTGGGCGCTGATCGGCGGCGCGGTCATCACGGCGATCACGGTGTACGGATTCACCGTGATGGCCTGGACGGCCTACCTGACCGTGCCCGCCTTCCTCGTCCTGGCCGGCTACTCCATCGTCGACGCGCTCTCCGAGCACTCCGTCGGCGACCTCATGACCTCCGCGCCGGCCGGGCCCGCCATGTCGCTCGCGGAGGGCACCACGCTGGTCTCCGGCGCCTTCATCCTGGGCGCGCTCATGACGCCGGACATGACGCGGTTCAACCGGCGCCCCTCGGACGTCGTCAAGCAGACGCTGATCAGCGTGACGCTGGGGGAGTACCTGATCGGGCTCACCGCGGTGCTCCTCGCGCACGCCGCCAGGACCTCGGACATCGTCGGCATCATCACCTCCTCCTCCGGTGTCCTCGGCACGCTCGTGCTGGCCACCGCGATCCTGAAGATCAACGACTGGAACCTCTACTCGTCCTCGCTCGGCCTGGTGAACTCCATCGACGTGCTGTGCGGCCGACGGGTCAGCAGACGCGCGGTCACGCTCGTCATCGGGGCCGCCGGCACCGCCCTGTCCGCCGTCGGCATCGTGGACAACTTCACCGACTTCCTGGAAACCATCGGCGTCCTGGCGCCGCCGGTGGCCGGCGTCATCATCGCCGAGTACTTCGTCGTGCGCCGCTTCCGCGCCGAACTCGACCGGGCCCGCGAGAGCGGAACGCTGCCCGCCGGCGGGGCCGACTGGATGCCGCTCTCGCTGGTGTGCTGGGCGGCCGGCGCCCTGGTCGGCGAATACCTGGAGAGCGGAATTCCCGCCGTCAACGCGGTCGTCACCGCGCTGCTTCTGTACTCCGTCGTCGGAAAGCTCACCGCGCCCCGGCGCACGCCCCCCGTTGACCATTCCCCGCCCCCGCTGGCCGAGGTCAACACGACCCAATCCGGAGGTTGATGTGCTGCCACTGATCACAAGGGAACAGCTCCGCAAGGAAATCGCGGCCAATGCGGTCGTTGTGATCGACACGATGCCCGCCGACTACTACGCGCGCGAACACCTGCCCGGCGCGGTCAACATCCCCGGATTCCCCTACGAGGAAGCCGCCCGATTCGCCGAGGAACTCGCGCCGCGACTGCTCCCGGACCCCGGCGTACCGCTGGTCGTCTACTGCGCGAACGTGCCCTGCCGCAACAGCGAACTCGTGGGGGCCCGGCTCGTGGAGCTCGGCTACGCGAACGTGCGCAAGTACCGGGAGGGAATCGAGGACTGGGTCAGCGGCGAACTGCCGACGGAATCGGCCGCCGCCTGACCCCGTGCCCCGCGGCAGCGCGGCCAACGCGGCAGCGCGAGGGCGCCGCACCGCACCGGCGCCCTCGCCACGGCCGCGCCGCGACCGCGCCATCCGCACCACCATCCGCGATCGCGACACCGCGGGGCGGCACGACGGGCACCGCCGGCGCACCCCCAGGCCCGGCCCCGCCCGGCTCACACGGCAACCCACCGCACCACAACGAGAGGACGAGCCCCATGCTCCGTAAGTCAACCGTCATCGCGACGGCCGTGACCGCGCTCCTGATGGGGGCCGCGCTGCCGGCCGCCGCGTCCCCGGCCCCGCACGGCGCCGCCCGGCAGGTCACGGCGGAGCCCTCCGTCGTCGACGTGACGGCCGCCAACTACGAGCAGGTCATGCGGATGTCCGCCACCCGCCCGGTGGTGCTCAACTTCACCGCGTCCTGGTGCCACTGGTGCCAGAAGATGAAGCCCTACCTCCAGCAGTACAACACCGCGGACAACGGTTCCTGGGTATGGGCCCGGGTGGACGCGGACGCCAACCGCGCGATCCTGCAGAAGTACGGCGTGCGGGGCCTCCCCACGCTGATCAACGTGCAGAACGGACAGGAGGCCGGCAGCCGCATGGTCGGCTACGACGGGCCGCAGGCCCTGCGCACCTGGCTGAACAACCTGTAACGGCGCCACGTGCCGGGCCGCCCCGCCGTGCGCGCCGGCGGCCCGGCACCCCGTGCGCAACCCGGACGCTTCCCCCACCCCATGGCCTGAGACCGCCACTCCAGGCCCGACCGGGCCCGCGCCGTGCCCCACGGCCCGGCCCCTGACCGGTCCGGGCCCGCCCGCGCCCCCACGCGGGCGGGCCCGGGCCCGCGAACGGGGCCCGGCGCCCACCCTGACCGGCGCCGGGCCCCGTTCCCCAACCCCCAAAGCCCCCCGCGCGACGAGAGGTTCACCATGACGAAGAAGACGCTCCCGCGTTCGGCGGTGATGGCAGCCGCCGCCTGTGCCCTGGTGCTGCCGCTGATCGGGCCGGCGCCCGCCGCCGGCGCCGACACGCCCGCGCGCGCCGGTGACACCGGCGTGTACGTAGTGCACCTCCTGCGCACCGACGCGACACCGGAGGCGGTCCGCGCGGCGGCCGAGCGGCTGGTCGCCGACGCCGGCGGTCAACTGCGCCGCACGTACCACGCCGCGCTCCAGGGCTTCTCGGTCACCCTGACCGAGGCCCAGGTGGGCGCGTACCTCAAGGACACCCGCGTCGGTTCGGTCACCCGCGACCGCGCCTACCGCGTCGCCGGCGCCCTCGACACCCGCCCGCACCGGGGCCGGGTCGCGCCCTGGGGCCTGGACCGCATGGACCAGCGCGACCTGCCGCTGGACGGCACGTACACCGCCCCCAACAGCGCGCCGGACGTGCCGGTGTACGTCGTGGACACCGGCGTGCGCGGCAGCCACGAGGAGTTGCGCGGCCGGGTCACCGCCGCCTACGACGCGATCCGGGACCGCGCCGGCGGATGGGCCACCGACTGCCACGGCCACGGCACCGCCACCGCGTCGCTCGTCGCGGGCGCGCGCAGCGGAGTGGCGAAGCAGGCCCGGATCGCGTCCGTGCGCGCGCTGGGCTGCGACGGCACGGGGCGCCTGGAGCACCTGGTCTCGGCCGTCGACTGGATCAGCGCGCACGCCCCCAAGCCCGCACTGGCCAGCCTCGGCTTCTCCGGCGAACCCGGCTCCGTACTCGACCTCCAGCTCTACGAGATGGCGGACCAGGGCGTCGCCTACACCGCGCCCGCCGGCAACGGCGACGCGGACGGCCAGCCCATCGACGCCTGCGACGCGACGCCGGGCCGCCAGACCACCGCGCTCACGGTCTCCGCGACGGACCAGGCCGACCGCCGGATGGCCGCCGCCAACACCGGCTCCTGCGTGCACCTCTTCGCGCCGGGCGCCGGCATACCCGTGGCCAGCGGCCTCGGCGACCGGTACTACACCCGGCTCAGCGGCACCTCGGCCAGCGCGGCCCAGGTCGCCGGCGTCGCGGCCACCTACCTCCACGAGCACCCCGACACCTCGGCCACCGACCTCGACGCCGCGCTGGCCCGCGCGGCGACCCCGGACCGCGTCCAGGACCCGGGCGCCGACACCCGGAACCTGTTGGCCTACGTCGGACCCACCGACGCCGCGACCGGCCGCGGCCCCGCGCCCGCCGACCGCACCGGCGCGGCCGAGGCCCGGACGGGGCAGCGGTGATGGGCGGCCCCGTGCGGGACACGATCGTCATCGGCTCGGGCCCGGCCGGCTACACCGCCGCCCTCTACACCGCGCGCGCCAGCCTGCGACCACTGGTCTTCTGCGGCGCGCTCTACGTCGGCGGCGCCCTGATGACCACCACCGAGGTGGAGAACTACCCCGGCTTCCCGGCGGGCGTGCAGGGCCCCGACCTGATGGCCGACATGCGCGCCCAGGCCGCGCGGTTCGGGGCCGAACTCGTGGACCGGGAGGTGGTCTCCGTCGACCTGACCGGCCCCGTCAAGGAGGTGACCGACGACCGGGGCGCCACCCACCGCGCCCGCACCGTGATCGTCGCCACCGGCTCCGGCTACCGCAAGCTCGGCCTGCCGCGCGAGGAACAGCTCGCGGGCCGGGGCGTGTCCTGGTGCGCGACCTGCGACGGGTTCTTCTTCAAGGGGCAGGACCTCGCGGTGGTCGGCGGCGGCGACACCGCCCTTGAGGAGGCCACCTTCCTCTCCCGCTACGCCCGCTCCGTCACGGTCGTGCACCGCCGGCAGACGCTGCGCGCGTCCAAGGTGATGCAGGCCAGGGCGTTCGCCGACGACAAGATCAGCTTCGCGTACGACAGCGAGGTGGTCGCCCTGCACGGCGACGCGCGGCTGAGCGGCGTGACCCTGCGCGACCGGCCCACCGGCGCCACCCGGCCGCTCGCGGTGACCGGTCTCTTCATCGCGATCGGCCACGATCCGCGCAGCGACCTGTTCGCCGGCCAACTCGATCGCGACGCGGCCGGCTACCTGCGCGTCCTGGCGCCCTCCACGCAGACCAACGTGCCCGGCGTCTTCGCCGCCGGCGACGTGGTCGACCACACCTACCGGCAGGCCATCACCGCGGCCGGCACCGGCTGCGCCGCGGCCCTGGACGCCGAGCGCTACCTGGCGTCGCTGGCGGACGTGCGCCGCGCGGGCGAGGAGGCGCGGGCGGCCCGAGCGGACCAGGAGGCGCCCTCCGTGCCACAGCGGGCGGTCTCCTAGCGGCGGCGCCGCGACGAGGGCGCCCCGGGCCCCGGCCTCGGACACGGGGCCGGGGCCCGGGTGCGCCGGCACGGGGCCGCGCCGGACCGCGCGCGGGCGCGCGGGGGACGGACGTGGGCGCCGTACGTGGACGTGGGCCCGGTATGCCGGCGTGGCCCCGTGCACCGGCAGGGGTCCCGTACGCCGGTGCGCACCCCGTGCACCGGCACCGCCCCGTACCTCGAACGGGGCTCGGGCGGCGCGCGGTGGGCCGGCGGTGGCCTGGGGTGTGTGACGGTCGCCGTCGAGAGTCTGGGCTTCGGGAATCCGGTCGGCCATACTCTGCCGAATGGACCTGGAGGTGCGACACCTGCGGTTCGTCGCGGCGATCGAGGCGGCGGGCAGCGTCACCAAGGCGGCGGCGAACCTGGGCGTGTCGCAGCCGGCGCTGACGGCACAGGTGCGGCGGATCGAGAGCGCCGTCGGCGGCACCCTCTTCGACCGCGGCCGGCACGGCGCGCGGCCCACGCCGCTCGGCGACGTACTGCTGCCGCACGTGCGCGACGTGCTCGGCGCGCTGGAGGAACTGGACCGCGCCGTACGCCACTTCCGCAACCGCGCCGGCTCGCGCACGCTGCGGCTCGCCGTCCGCCAGACGCCGCTGGCCGCCCGCCTCGGCGACGTCGTCGGCGAGGTGTGTCCCGACGACGTGGTGGACCTGGCGGTGGTGGACCGGCAGGCGACGGTGCTCGCCGCGCTCGCCGACGGCACCGTCGACCTGGCCCTGCACGTGGACTTCCCCGGCCGGGAGCCCGTCCTGCCGGCCGGTATCGAGCGTACGGTCGTCGGCCCCGAACCCATGTTTGTCATGCTCGCGACTGATCATCCGTTGGCCGGCCGGGACGAGGTGGAACTGTCCGAACTCGCCGGCTCCACCTGGCTGCTCGCGGTCAACGGCGACGACGAGTTCGACCGCCACCTGGCCAGCCAGTGCGAGCTGGCCGGCATCGGGCCCATCACCGTGCGGGCGTACGAGCCGCTGGTCATCAGCCAGTTGCTGCGCCGTGGTGACCCCGTCGCCGTGCCCGCGCAGGCCCTGGACACCGGCCTGCCGCTGATCGGCACGGTGCTCTCGGTCCGCGGGGCGCCGGTGCGGGTGCGCCACGTCCTGCTGTGGTCGAAGGACGGCCCGATCGACGCCGCCGTGGCCGGCCGCGTCCGCGACGGCCTCGCCGCCGCCTACCGCTCCATGGTCGGCCCCATGGGCCGCGTCCCCGGCTGGTGGGACCGGAACCCGGGCTGGCTCGGCTCCCCCGAGTCCGCCCCGCCCCCCGACACGGCCCCGGCCCCCGACACGGCCCCGGCCCCGGCCCCCGACCCGCCGCCGCCGGCGGACCACCGCGCGCCGCCCCCGCCCCCGGCCGCCGGGTCAGCCCGCGCCGGCCATCCGCCCGTGCCCTACGCCCCCGGCGCGTACTCCGCCACCATCCGCGGGGGCGTCGTCCCCCACTCCGGATGGCGCTCCAGCCACGCCTGATACACCGGCGTCCGCTCGACGATCTCGTGCTGCGCCCGCACCAGCTCCCGCCACACCCCCTCGACCAGGGACCTGCGCAGCGGCCCGTCGGCGTGCCAGAACAGACTGGTGCGCTGCCACAGCGGGGAGCCGCGCAGCGGCACCAGGGTCAGCCCCGTGCGCGGCCGGTTGCCCGGCATCATGGGCAGCACCGCCTGGGCGAGTTCGGCGAGCTGGAACGCCGAGGTGTAGTCGGCCTGCCGGACGCACGGCGTGAACCCGGCCTCCCGGCAACACTGCTCCAGGTGGCGCACGCCCTCGCTGCGCGGGCCGTCGGCCACGCACCAGGTCTCCCCGGCCAGTTCGGCCAACTCGATCTCCACCTCGCCGGCCAACCGGTGCCCACTGGCCACGGCGACGAACAACGGCTCGACGGAGACCACCGCGCACTCGATGCCCGACCCCGCGGGCGCCCGAGGCCCCGGGTTGCCCGCGATCAGGGCCGCCTCGACCCGCCGGTCGGCCAACAGGGCGAGCTGCACCGCCGGGTCGGGCCCCGTGCGCGCCTCGACCTCGGTGCCGAGCACCTGCGGCGCCAGCACCGTCAGGTGCGCCACCAACAAACCCGGGGTGCAGCCGAACCGCACCGACGACGGCAGGGTGCCCGCCTGGTGCCGGGCGGTGGCGGCGGCCAGCCGGTCCATCGCGGTGAGCACCGTGCCCGCGTGCGCGGCGAGCAACTCGCCGAGCGGGGTCGGCACCGCGCCGTGCGCGTCGCGACGGAACAGGGGCGCGCCCGTGATCCGTTCGGCGCGCCGCAGGGCCTCGGTCACCGACGGCTGGGTCATGCCCAGTTCGGCCGCCGCGGCCGTCAGGGTCCCGTGGTCCGCGATGGCCCGCACCACCCGCAAGTGCCGGAACTCCAGTTCCATGGGCGGACTCTATGCAACGGGGCATCGTTACGGAAGTTCACGGTCCGCACGGAGTCACGCCACGCCCCGTCCCCCGTCCGGCCTCCCGGGGCGGCCCCCGCCGGCTCGGCGACGACCGCCCCGGGTTCAGCGCGGCACGCGCGGACCGGCGGCGAGCGGGACGCCGGTGCGCAGGCTCTGCAGGACGGACGGCAGCGAGTCGCGGCTGCGCGCGGCCTCCAGCGGAATGACCGGCTCGCGCGCCGGCTGCCCACCGGGCGGCGCGTACCCGGCCAGCCGCGCCGCGCCCCATACGTACGGGTCCGCCTGCGCGCTGCCGTACGCCGACCAGGCCAGCCTGCTCTGGCCGGTCCTGTCCGTCGTGTCGGAGTCGTAGACCAGCACGTTGGCCGTCAGGGCCGCGGGGTCGACGGCGGCGGGCAGCAGGCGCAGCGGGACCTTCACCTCGACGGTGTAGCCGGTGTACGGCCCCTGGCTGACCCGGGCCGCCCACTCCATCCCGGGGGCCGTCGTCGCGGCCGGGCCCTGGTGCTGGTCGGCGTCCCGGGCCGCGCACGCGCCGCCGTCGGCGGTGAAGGGCAGCACCGCCGCCTTGAAGGTGGTCGAGGTGTCGTCGGAGGCACCCCGTGGATCGAGCGCGAACTCCACCGCGTCGGTACGCCAGTGCCGCTTGCAGTCGCTCGCCTCCAGCGCGGCGCCCCGTACGTCGTCGGCGACCCGCACCGTGGCGTACAGGTCGTCCCCGTGCCGTACGAACCGGGCCATCGCCGCGCAGTCCGCGGGCGAGCACCGCTCGCCCTGCCAGTGCGTGAGCGGCAACTGGTCGCCGGCCCCGTACTCGCCGGGTCCGACGGCGCCGTCCACGGTGGGAGGGGTGGCCACGGCCGGGACGGTGGTGCTCGGGGCGACCGGGTAGGCCGGCTGCGCCCCGTTGGCCAGCCACGGCATGCCGACCCGCTCCGTCCAGGCGCGGAACTCGGCGAACACCGGGCGCGGGTCCCGCTGCGGGCGCACCGGCGCACGCACCGGCTCGCCGTCCTCGGCCAGGACCGAGAACCAGTCGCAGCCCAGCTTCTCGCGCGGGGTGGTGATCTTCTCGGGCAGCGCGCCGAAGCCCTGCGAGACGTACTCGCGCGCGGCCGTGCGCTCCTGCTGCGCCCAGGTGGTGCGGTGCCGGGAGGACCACGCGCCCTCCCATACCCCCTGCTGCGGCAGCCCCGTCGCCGGGTCGCGCACCTCGGCCGTGGCGCAGCCGGGCCCGGCGGGCCCCCGCAGCCGCCAGTTCTGCGCGAGCAGCCGCGACGGCTGCCAGGGGCGGTACCCCTCGCGGGTGATCTGGTCCGGGAAGGCCGTGGGGTCGCCGGCGCGTTGGAACGCCTCGACGGCCAACCGGCCGGCGAGTTGGTGGGCGCCGTGCTGGTCGAAGGGGCGCGGGTCCATCGTCACGATGGTCCGCGGGGTGGTGGCGCGCACCAGCCGTACGAGCCGCTCCAGCGTGTCCGCCGCACGGGGCGGCCCGTCCCAGACGCGGGCGGTGAGCGGCGCCGAGAGGGTGTACCAGAAGTCGGGCTTGTCCAGATAGAACACGTTGCGCAGGCCCGCGTGGCGCACCGCGTCGCGCTCCTCGCGCTCCCGCAGCAGCCCGAGCGGGGCGCCCTCCTGGGGCCCGGTGGCGTTGCCGCCGCCCTCGCCACGGGTGATGGTCACGACGCCGGTGGACAGCCCGTCCCGTTCCCGCCACTGCCCGAAGGTGGACAGCGACGCGTACTCGTCGTCGGGGTGGGCGCCGATGAACAGCACGTCCTGGTGGGCCCGACCGGAGCGGCCCCGCTCCGTGTCCTGTTCCGTGTTCTGCCTCGTGCCCGGTGCCGCGTCCGGCCCTGTGCGGGGCTCCGTGCCGGCCGTGCCGCCGGTCGCCGTGCCGCTGGCCGCCGGGTGCGCGGCGTCCGAGTGCGCGGCGTCCGGGCCCGCGGCCGTCGCGGGCGCTGAGCCCAGCACGCAGGTCGCGGCGAGGCCCAGCGCGACGACGGCCAGCGCGCCCCGTGTCCCGCGCCGGCGCGGCCGGCCGGGGCGGCGTGGCGCGGGCCGGGTGGCGCCGGCAGCCGTGGGTGGCGGTTCCTGGCGTGGTACGGGGGCGGCTACGTCAGACGGCACGAGGCGACTCCTTCACCCAGCTCGACTCAACGGTCCATCTCTGCCCAGGGGCGGGGGCATCCCGAACGCCCCTGATCGGGTCCGGTCGCCGCCAGCCCCTTCCCGCCCGCTTCGCGTCCCCTTCCCCTCCGCTACCCGTCCGCTTCGCGTCTGCCCGGTCGCGCGGTCCGTTCAGCCGAGCAGATGCAGGTTGGGCGCCATCGCGGCCGGCCCGTACTCGGACAGCTCCAGGACCGTGACACCCGCCGCCGCCAGCGGTTCCGCCCCGTCCGCCCCGTCTGGCGCGGGCGGCACGGGCGTGCGCCGGGCCGTGACCACGCGTGCGATGCCGGCCGCCGTGAGGAGTTGCGCGCACGACCAGGGCCGAGAACTCCGGTGGGAGCAGGGCTCCAGGGAGGCGTAGAGCGTGGCCGTCGCCACCCGTGGATCGTCCGCGTCGAGCTTGCCCAACGCGCCCTCCTCGGCGTGGTCGTGCGGGTCCAGCTCCCGCGCGTACCCGCGCGCCAGCTCCGTGCCGTTGGCGGCGACGATGACCGCCCCGACGCTGTACGCCGTCGCCGAGCGCGGACTCGCCCGCGCCAGTCGGCAGGCGAGCGCGAGCCAGGCCCGGTCCGCGGTGGTGACGGCGCCGCCGGGCCCCGGGGCGCCGAAGGCGTGTGAGGACGCGCCGCTGCTCGTCATGGGCCCTCCGGTTGGGATCACTCAGGGCGTGCCTGTGGGAGGACGCCAGCACCGATCCGCCGTGCCTCCAGCGACCGCATGCGACGGGAGGGGCCGCCCGGGTGGCGGCCACGATCGAGCATAAGGGCCACCCCCCGCTCCCTCACCGGCAACGGCACGAGATATAGGGGGAGTTCACGGGTCGCGATCTGGTCGAGCGGGGGAGGCCGGGGCGGCCGGCCGCCCGGGGCGGGCGCGTGGGCCGCGACGCCGGCGACGCGGCGTGACGGGGCGGCGGGCGGCGGCCGTGCCGCCCAGTACGGTGGTCAGCACACCGCTGACGTGCGGTTTCACGGGGGAGAGGGGCGGGCGATGCCGGGTGGGTGCCGCTGACGACGCTTGTCATGGCCCTGACGTTGAGCACCTGCCTGTGCGCGTCGATCAGCACGCGCGCGAGGGTCGGGTCGTTGTGGACGCGCCACGCGCGATGGTGGGGCGACGGAGCGCTGCTGTGCGCGCTGCTCGCCGGCCTCGCGTACGGCTACGGCATCTACGAGGCCACCGCCATCGACAGCGACGCCCGCGTGGTGTGTGCGGCGGAACGTTCGTCCGGCGGCGTGCCCGAGGGCGTGATGAGCGGTGCGGGCCCGCGCCCGTTCTGGCGCGCCGTCACCCGGGAGCGGTGCCGGGACGTTTCGCGCGCCCCCCGTACGCCCCGGAGCGCAGGTTGCCGCTCCTCGAACGCGAGTGAGCCGCCCCCGTCCGGCTGACGGGGGCGGCTCCGCACACATGGCACGACACGACACGACACGCTCGGCCGGGGCGAAGGCGCTGTCCGCTCCCTGTGGCTCGACGGGTCAGCGACTGAGGTCGCAGCCCATTTCGGTGGTCAGGAAGTAGTTCGCGTCCTTCGCGTAGCTCTTCTCCAACTTGGTGTAGAAGCCCGCCTTGCCGAACGACCAGGCGACGTTCCGCTGCGGATCAGCGTTGAGCGTCGGCGCCTGGTCGTCGAACTCGGCCAGCGTTTCCGGCAGTGCGGGCAGCAACTTCGACCCGTCACCGGTCGGGGCGTTCAGGCTGTACAGCGCCCAGCGGTGCAATTCGGGGCTGCGCCAACTGAACGTCATGCCCAGGCATCCCGTCCTGGCCAGGGAGCCCATCATCTTGCCGTAGTCCGGCGTATCGGCGAGCGATCCGCTGGTCTCGTCCACGAGCTTGCGCAGCCATTCCGCGTTCCTGCACTCGGGCTCGATGAGGGGATAGAGGTTCATCGTCTCGCCGTGGAAGTCGGAGGCGACGAAGAACGCCCTGCGCAGTCCGTGCCGGGCGAAGAAATCGGCGTGTGCGGGGACCGATTCGGGTATCGCCGAGAGCGCGAAAAGGTCCTCGATCGGTCGCACTCCCGTGAACGTCCACACCTTCGCCAGACCGCGCCCTGCTTCGAAATCCAGTCCAGCCTGCGTGGCATTGCTGAACGTGTCGAGCACCTCGCGCTGAAGCCGGTCGATCGGTTCGGTGCCATGCCGCAGCAGGTCGTTTCGACGCGCGATGTCGGCCAGATCGTTTTCCCACTTGTAGAAGAAACGGTAGTAGAGACCGTCTCCCGGCTTGGTCGTGGTCTTCGTCTGGACGACGGAACGATCAATTTCCTTCGCGAACACGTCGAGACTCTTGCGCACCATGGCGCCGTCGAACGGAACGGACCTCTTGTCGGCCAGGTTCTGGAGGTCCGTGTAAAACTGCCCGGGTTCGTACGAGATGTCGTCAAAGATTTCGATCATGATTCCCCCATTGTGCAAGTGCAGAAGTGCAGAAATGCAAAGGTGCGGAAGTGCAGGTGCCTAGGTGCGGAAGTGCGACCGTGCCGGCGCTAACTCACGCGTTGGATCAGAGGATCTGAATGCGCTGCAGATGGCGCGTGGAATCGCCGCGGAAAGCGTTGCGACCGTGCAGCAACGCGTGGTTGTCCACGATCACGATATCGTTGTCGCGCCATTCGTGCGCATAGCAGACAGCCGGGTCGTGCAGACGCGTGCTGAGGTCTTCCAAGGCCGCCTTGCCCTGGTCGGCCGGAACGCCCTTGACGTCGAGGAAGAGCGGGTTCAGATACTGCTCGGGGTCGAGCGGCTCGGCATAGCGAATCGTGCGCTCGCCACTCGCCGGGTGCTCGCCGAGGAGCGGCGTGGTGACCAGGCCGCCGTAGTGCTCGACCTTGTCCGTCCGGTAGGTGATCTCCATCTTCTCCCAGAGCGCGATGTCCTCGGGGCTCGCCTCCCGCAGAACCCTGGCCGTGTCGGAGAAGACGGTCTCGCCACCGCCACCGGCGGGCGGCGCCGTGATGCACTGGAAGAGGAAGAACCGCGGCACGGCGGAGGCGAACGCGCCATCCCAGTGGAAGGGCACATCGCCCTTGGCGAAGAGGTAGTTCTGCGGCTCGTCCCTGATTTCGAGGTCGAGCACCGGGCCGAAATCCCATTCCAGGATCTTGCCCCACTCGCGGCAGTACTCGACGAGCTCCTCCTTCGGGAGCATCTCCAAGCCGCGCAGTACGACGACCCGGTGCTTACGCGTCAGTTCGTCGAGCTCCGCGACCGGAAGGGACCGCAGGTCCGCGCCGCTCTCGTGCTTGTTGAGGACAATCCCGAACGGTTGCAGTTCGGTTGCTTCGTCCATGACACCGCTGTGCGACACATCAACACCTTTTCTGCTGGGGTTCGGAATGTGCGAGGCGGCCGGGGCGGCGAGGCTGCCGAGAGAACTCCGCGCCCAGGCGCCCGGTGACGAGTCGTGAACTCGTCGGGCCCTGGGGGCTGGTGATCGAGGGCAGTCCCGTGGTCCGCCGTCAGCCGCTGGCCGTGCGTGCGAACGGGGCGAAGGTCGGTCCCGGCGCCGCGTGGAGCACGACGCCGGAGGGGCGGGCGATGTGATACCGGCGTGCGTTTCCCGGAAGAGGGCCGACCCTAGGCGACGGGGCGCCGGACGATCTCGTACGCCGTCGTCGGGCTGTGCGGGAGTCGACTCTCGTGCTTGCCATATCGGTGCACAGAAACATCCTCCGTGGGATTTCCGTGGATTCCGTGGAACACTGTGCGAGCGACCGGGCGGTGCTTACTCGCCGGCGAACTGCTCTCAGCGATGCCACTCAATCCGGGAATGGGGATGATCGATCGTCGTTGCGCTGCATGCCAGATAAGCCTTCCCCCCGACCCTGGGCGGTTCGTCGATCCGCCAACGTGCCCATGCATCAGACGTCGTCCACGCGTCCCGCATGTCAATGACCCTGCCGTGAGAATTCCCGGCACGTCACCGAATACGTGACCGCTTAAGCAGATTATCATGCGGATGCCCGGCCGAAGGGGACATATCGACTTGATGGCGAAGCTTCACAATCGAACTGATCGCCACCGGCTTGACATATCGGCTGCCGTACGTGCGCCAGATACTTATGGCGAGACCCGCAAGGGCCGCGAACGGGAGCCAGTGGCGCCCGGCTCACCCGACCGCCACGACCCCACACCATCGGGCTGACGTGCCACGGAGGCCGCACCGCCGGCGAGGTGCGCGGGGCGGGGCGGGCGCGGTCGGTGATCGTCTCCGCGATCGGATCGCGCCCCGGCGCGCGGGCCGCGCCGGGCCGGGAGTCGGGGTGCGCCCGCCGGCGCCGGGGCGAACTGTGGTCCACATGGTGAGCAAAGCCGCTTGCCGCGCGTGAACAATGCGGGGCCGGCGCCCCCGTATGCCATGAACGGACGCTCGCTTTCCGCGACGGCGCGCACCCGGACGCGGGCGAGCCGCAAGCCCCGGAGCGCCGGCTGGTCCACCTCTCACCTGCGGTGGTCGCCCGAACGCGACCTCCTGGGCGCGTTCGCCTGTGCCCTCGAACTCTCGGCCCCGTATTCAGGCCCGGGCTTTTGCGGCACTTCCCCGGGCAAGTGGCGCGCCAAGGGCGGCGGCCCGCTCGCAAAAGGGCTGCCGAGATGCTTCTGGGGAATGTTATGTCGTAGGCCCCGGCGCCTTTCCGCGCTCTTTCGATGTGGCCGGCATGGCGAATATCTGGCGTTGATATCTGGTGACGCGGTTTCGGCTGTCGGGGTTTTGGCGCGGCATGTTTTTCGTGGAGAGTGGAGGAGGGAGAACAGGATGGGGGAGGGGTAGGGGGCGAGGCCGGGAATTGCCTGGCTGGAGTGGTGCGGAATGCGCACGCCATCGCTGGGGGTCGGATGGGTCGCGGCTCGGCCGGGCGGGGGCGAGTGCGTCAGGAGGCCGGCCCCGGGGCGTCCCCGGCATCGCCCCACGAGGCCCACCAACCCCGCACGGCCCGGGGCCCGGGGGCGAGACGCGGCCGGCCCCGACCCCGTTCGCACGGGACCGGGGGACCGGGGGACCGGAGGACCGGAGGACTGGGAGCCGGGGGCGCGGCGGGGTCGCGGGGTCCCTGGGGCCGATGAACACGGCGGCCGGTCGCGTCGCCGCGTCGTATCAGTTCGTGGGCCGGCTGCCCGGGAAGCCGTGCCGGCGCGCGGCGATCACGACCGCGAGGACCGGCGCGAGGAGCAGCAGGACGGCCCACGGGAAGGAGTCGCTGCCGAGCCCGCCGAGCAGGACGCCACCGAGTACGCCGCCGCCCGCCATGGCGCCGTTCCACAGGGTGACGAGCATGGCCTGCGCGGCGTCGGCGGCCTCCCCACCGGCGTCGGCGGCGGCGGTCTGCAACAGGGTGGGCACCCCGCCCCAGCCCAGGCCCCACAGGACGGCGGCGACGTAGACGAGGGCGGCATGGTTGGAGAGGACGGCCAGCAGTGCGGCGGCGACCGCGACCAGCAGGGTGCTGGCGATGGTCAGGACGCGCAGCCGGTGGTGGATCTGCGCGCCGACGACCCAGATGCTGGCCAGCGAGGCGACGCCGAAGACGAGGAGTACCAGGTCGGCGCTGTCGCCCAGGCCGAGGTCGTCGAGGTACGGGGCGATGTACGCGTACAGGATGGTGTGGGCCAGGACGAAGACGAGCGTGACGAACAGGACCGGGGCCACGCCCGGGACGCGTAGCGCCCGCAGCATCCTCGGCCGCTCGCCGCGCCCCTGCCCGGGGTGGTCCGGCACCGCCGCGACGATCCACAGCAGCAGCACCACCGTCAGCGCCGTCATGGCGAGGAACGCCACCCGCCAGTCGGTCACCTTGCCGAGGAAGGTCCCGGCGGGCACGCCGAGCGAGAGCGCGAGCGGGATGCCCGCCATGGCGATGGCGATCGCCTTGCCCTGGAGGTGGGCGGGCGCCATGCGTCGCGCGTACCCCGCGAGCAACGCCCAGGCCAGGCCGGCCGCGACGCCGGCGACGAAGCGCGCCGCCATCGTCAGCCCGTAGTGGGACGACACGGCGGTGACGGTGTTGGCCAGCGCGAAGCCGCCCATGGCGGCCAGCAGCAGCCGCTTGCGGCGCCAGCCCGCCGTGGCCGAGGTCAGCGGGATGGCGGTCAGAGCGGTGCCGATCGCGTAGATGGTCACCGTCTGCCCGGCCGCGGACTCGCTGACCCGGAGGTCGTGGCTCATCGCGGGCAACAGGCCCGCCGGGAGCGTCTCGGTGAGGCTGGTGATGAAGACGGCGGTGGCCAGCGCGAGCAGGGCGAGCAGCGGGAGCCGCTGCCGCTCCGGCCCGTCGCCCCGTGAGGGGCCGTTTCCGGCGTCGGCGTCGGCGCCGGCGGGGGAACCGAGCGAGGTATCTGATGCGGTGCTCATGCGAGGAACTCCGGTTCAGGTGGGATGCGTGGCTGGGCGGCCGGGCCGCACGGGCTCCGAGGCCAGGACTGCTGTGGGTCTGGGGGTTGGGGCGGGTGGTGGGGCGTGGGTCGCACGCGGGGCGCGGCGTACGGGGCACGGGGCGCGGGGGCGTACGGGGCACGCGGCGTACGGAGCACGGGGCCGTGGGGCGGCGCCGCGTGGGTCACGCGTGGCCGAGGCCGCCGTCGACGGGGAGCCGCGCGCCCGTGGTGAAGGTCGCCTCCGTCGCCAGGAAGAGCGCGGCGCGGGCCACCTCGTCGGCGGCGCCGAGCCGACCCAGCGGCGGGAGGGGCACGGCGGTGCCGCTCGGCGCCGCGATACAGCTCGCGGCCACCGCGTTGACGCGGATGCCACGGCCGGCCAGTGCGGCGGCGAGCGCGTGCGCGGCGTCGGGCAACGCGGCGGCGGAACACGGGGCGGTGGGGGACGGGGCAACGGGGCACGGAACGGTGGTGGCTGGGGCGGGCACGGTGAGCACCGCCGCGCCGGCGTCCCGCAGGTACGGGGCCAGGGAACTCACGGCCGCCACGGTGTCGGCGAACACCAGGTCCACGCCGTCGGTGGCGGAGGCGAGTTGGGCGTCGACCGCGCCGGGGGCCATCACCTGGGCGGCGGGGCCCAGTTCGCGGCGGAGCCGGGCGTGCTCCTGTGGCGTACCGGCGGACAGCAGGACCCGGGCGCCACCTTCCACGAGGCGCTTGGCGATGGCCAGTCCGATGTCGCTCGCCGCTCCGACGACCACGGCCTCGGTCCCCGCGTACCTGGTCATGTGCGCCACTCCCGTCCCGCACCCGTCGTCCGCGCCGGGTGTGCGGTGTGGCCCGGCGAGAAGGACTGTGCACGGGGCCGCTTCGGAAAACCTTCGGATCGGCTGCGGCCCGCCCCACGGGCCGCTGCCCGCGCGCTCCGTGCCCCGTGCCCCGTCGCCCCGTACCGCACGCACGGGGCGGCGCCGCCCCGTCCGCCCCGTACCGCTCAGACCCGCTGCTCAGACGCGGCTATACAGTGACGCGCATGCGGTTTGGGGTGCTGGGGCCACTGGTGGTGTGGGACGAGGCGGGGCAGGCGGTCACGGTCCCCGAGGTGAAGGTCCGGGCGCTGCTCGCGGATCTGCTCGCGCACGACGGGGGTCCGGTGGCGACGGATCGCCTCATCGACGACCTGTGGGGCGACCAGCCGCCGAGCAGGCCGGCGGGCGCCCTGCAGTCCCGGGTCTCCCAGTTGCGCCGGGTCATCGGCCGGGACCGGGTGGTGCGGCAGCCGCCGGGTTACGGGCTGCGGCTGCGCGGCCCTGAGGGCCCCGACGGTTCGGCCGGCGCCGCCGACGAGGTGGACGCCGCCCGGTTCGAGGCCCTGGTCGCCGAGGCCCGTCAGGTGCGCGAACCCGGGGCGCGGGCCGCGCGGTTCGCCGAGGCGCTCGCCCTGTGGCGGGGGCCCGCCTACGCGGACTTCGCCGACGAGGAGTTCGTACGGCCCGCCGCGCAGCGCCTCACGGAGCAGCGGCTGTCCGCGTGGGAGGAGCAGGCGCGGGCGCGACTGGCCGCGGGGGACCACGCGGCCGTCGCCGACGAGCTGACCGACCTCGTGGGGCGGCACCCGCTGCGCGAGCGCATGCGCGCCCTCCAGATGCGGGCCCTGTACGGGGCGGGGCGGCAGAGCGAGGCGCTCGCCTCGTACGAGGAGTTGCGGGCCCGCCTCGCGGAGGAGTTGGGGGTCGACCCGAGCCCCGAACTGAGCGAGCTGCACCAGGCCGTGCTCCGACAGGACGCGCGCCTCCTTCCCACCCCGCCGCCAGCGGGCCCCGCCGCCCCGCAACCCGCGCCCGCGCCGTACCAGCGCGAACCGACCCGTCCGGCCCAAAGCTCGGCCGAGGGCTCGCCCGTCGAGGCGGTCGCGCCGCCCCTCGTGGGTCCCGGAGCGCGGCTGCCCGCGCCCCTGGCCTCCCTGATCGGCCGCCGGCGGGACCTCGCCGAGGTCGGACGACTTCTCGACTCCGCGCGCCTGGTGACGCTCACCGGGCCGGGCGGTGTGGGCAAGACGCGGCTGGCCGTGGCCGCGGCGGAGGAGGCGGCGGGCGACGCCAAGCGGTTCCCCGACGGCGTCTGGCTCGTCGAGTTCGCCGGCCTGCGCGCCGCGACCGTCGAGGACCTGGCCCAGGCGGTCGCCACCGCCGTCGGCATCCGGGACGATGCCGCGCTGGCGCCGCGCGGCCCCCGCGCCCCCGCCCCGCCGCGCCGTCTCGCCGCCGCCCTGCGCGACCGCCGCGCCCTGCTCGTCCTGGACAACTGCGAACACGTCGTGGATGCCGCCGCCGAACTCGTGACCCTCCTCCTGCACACCGCGCCCGGTCTGCGCGTGCTGGCCACCAGCCAGGAACCGCTGGGCCGCACCGGCGAGTCCGTGTTCCTGGTCGAACCGCTGCCGACCGCCGACGCCGTGCGACTCTTCCGGGAACGCGCCGCCGCCCGCGCCCCCGGCTTCCCGGTCGACCCGGGCCCGGCCGACCCCGACGACCGGGAGGCCGTCGAGGAGATCTGCCGGCGCCTGGACGGCCTCCCGCTCGCGCTGGAGCTGGCGGCCACGCGCGTGCGCGCGCTGGGCGTACGGGAGTTGGCCGACCGGCTCGGCGACCGGTTCCGCGTCCTGACCTCCGGCCAGCGCGGGGCGCCCGCCCGCCAGCAGACACTGCGGGCGGTGATCGACTGGAGCTGGGAACTGCTCAGCGCGCCCGAGCGGATCGTGCTGCGCCGGCTGGCCGCGTTCGGCGGCGGCTGCGACCTGCCGGCCGCCGAGGCGGTCTGCGCGGGGGACGGGGTCGCCCACGACGACGTGCTCGACCTGGTGACGCGGCTGGTCGACCGGTCCCTGGTGGTCGTCGTGGACGCGCCGACCGGACGGCGCTACCGGCTCCTGGAGTCGGTCGCCGCGTACGCGCGCGAGCGGCTGGCCGAGATGGCGGACCTCGACGCCGTACGCGAACGCCACCTGCGCCACTACCGCGCGCTCGCCGAACGCGCCGCGCCCCTTCTGCACGGCGCCGAGCAGCAGACGTGGTTGGCCCGGCTGGACGCCGACGCCGACAACCTGCGCCGGGCGCTGGACGAGGCGACGGGGCCCGCCGCCGCGCCGGACGCGGCCGACGACGCCGCGCGGCTGGCCGCGTCCCTGGCCTGGTGGTGGCTGCTCCGGGGCCGACTCACCGAGGGCCGGCGCGGCCTGCGGTCCGCCCGCGCCGCCCGCCCCGTGGGGGCCGCCGGGGCCGACCCCGTGGCGGCCGAACTCACCCTGCTGCACGCCGCGTTCGCGCTGCTCACGGGCGACCGCGCGGTGGCCGTCGAACGGCCCGTCGCCGAGGCGATCCCGGACCCCGCGCGCCGCGCCCGCGCCCTGTGGCTGTGCGCGTACGGCCTGTTCAGCGCGGGTGCCACCGCCGAAAGCGACGAGCTGAACGCGCACACCCTCGCCCTGTGCACCGCCACGGGGGACCGGTGGGGCACGGCCGCCGCCCTCGCTCTGCGGGCGATGCTCGCCCTGGTCCGCGGCGACCTGGCCGGGCTCGGTCGTGACGGGCTGCGCGGCGCCGACCTCTTCCGCGAACTCGGCGACCGGTGGGGAGAGTTGCAGACCGTCTCGCCACTGGCGGCGCTGGCCGAGATCAGGGGCGCGTACGAGGAAGCGGCGCGCCGCCAGCACGAGGGGCTGCGCATGGCGCGGGAACTGGGCCTCGCGGCGGAGGTCTCCGCCCGGCTGTCCGGCCTCGGCCGCCTCGCGCTGCTGGCCCGCGACTGGGACCGGGCCCGCGACCTGCACGAACGGGCCCGACGCGGCGCCGCCGAACAGGGCTACACGTACGGCGTCATCCACTCCGAGATGGGCCTGGCGCTCGGCGCGCGCCGCGCGCATGACCTGGACGCCGCCGAGGCGCACCTGCGGCACATCGGCGACGGCTACGCGGCGGTCTCGTCGCCGGCCGGCGACCACCTGCGCCTGGCCGAGCTGGGCTTCGTCGCGGAACTGCGCGGCGACGCGGCCCTGGCCGCCACGTACCACCTGCGCGGCCTCGACATCGCCCGCTCCCTGGACGAGCCGCGCGCCATCGCCCTCTCCCTCGAGGGCCTCGCGGGCGCGCTCGCCCGCTCCGCCGACGAGCCCGCCGCCACCAGCGCGGCCCTGCTGCTCGGCGCGGCCGACGCGGCCCGGCGCTCCGTGGGCGCCCCGTTGCCGCCCGCCGAGCGTGGCGACGTCGACCGGGGCACGGCGGCGGCCCGCGCCACCCTGGGCGTTCCCGCGTTCGCGGCGGCGTTCGCCCGTGGCGCCGAGCTGACCACCACCGACGCGGCCCGGCACGCCCGCGCGGCGGCCGACCGGCTACGGGGCGGGGGCGAGCGCGCCGCGCTCGACAGCCGAGAGCGCTAGCCGGTCACCCGCCGTCGGCCTTGCCGAGCAGGTAGCGGCGCTCGACCTCGTTGTCGGTGAGGTCCGCGGCCTCGCGGTACAGGGTGGCGGCGCGGGCGGCGTCGCCGGACAGATGGGTCAGGTGGGCGCGGACGGCGCGTTCGCGCTGCCGGGTGAGGGTGTGGCGGTCCAGGCCGTGGCGCCGGTTGAGGTCGTCGAGGAGGGCGAGCCCGCGTACGGGGCCGAAAGCCTGGGCGACGGCGACCACGCGGCTGAGCCGGACCGGGGCGCTCGGGGCGAGGCGTTCCCACCACAGGTAGAGCATCGCGATCTGTGGCCAGTCGGTCCGCTCGGAGGAGGGGGCCGCCGCGTGCAGGGCCGCGATGGCCGCCTGGAGCTGGTAGGGGCCCGCCGCGCGGCGGCCCCAGACGCCGTCGATCAGCGCGGTTCCCTCGCGGATCAGGTCGCGGTTCCACCGCGTACGGTCCTGCTCGTCCAGCGGTACGAGCCCGCCGTCCGCGCCGGTGCGGGCTGCCCGCCGGGACTCGATGAGCAGCATGAGCGCCAGCAGCCCGTTCGCCTCGGCGTCCTCGGGCGCGGCGGCGTGCAGCATGCGGGCCAGCCGGATCGCCTCGCTGGTGAGGTCGAGTCGGGTGAGGTCGGGTCCGGCGGTGGCGGTGTAACCCTCGTTGAAGACCAGGTAGAGCACCCGCATGACGGCGGCCATCCGGCTCTCGCGGTCGGCGCCGGTCGGCGGGGTGAAGCGGGCACCGGCGCGGGCCAGCCGCTGTTTCGCGCGACTGATGCGGGTGCCCATGGTGGCCTCGGACGTGCCGTGGGCGTGCGCGATCTCGGCGGTCGTCAGCCCGCCGACGGCGCGCAGGGTGAGCGCGACCTGGGAGGCGGGCGCCAACTCGGGGTGGCAGCACAGCAGGAGCAGGGTGAGGCTGTCGTCCGTCGCGGGCACGGGCTCCGAGGTACGGGAGGCGAGTTCGGCCAGGCTGACGTCCCGTTCGCGCCGCTGCCTGGCCTGTTCGGAGCGGAGCAGGTCCACCATGCGCCGGTAGCCGACGCGGATCAGCCAGCCGCGCGGCTGGGTGGGAACACCCTCGGCCGTCCAGGCCGCGTGCGCGGCGAGCAGCGCCTCCTGCACGGCGTCCTCGGCGATGTCGAAGCGGCCGAAGCGTCGCGTCAGCGCGCCGAGCACGTGCGGCGCCTCGGTGCGCAGCAGGTGCTCGACCTCCCTTGCGTCTCCGGCCCCGTCGGTCCTGTCGACCGGTGCGGCCCCGGCACCCCCGTCGGCCCCGTCGGCCTTGTCGGTCACGTCGTTCATCGCCGGCCTCGGTGGGCCGCCCCCACCCGGTCGTACGGGCGGGGGCGAGGGCGGCGGCACGGCCAGGTGGTCACGGCGCGAAGTCCTCGCCCATGACCGGCCGGATCTCGATCGGCTCGCCCAACGCCCGTACGATCCGGGCGGCGATCTCCGTGGCCCGCTCCCGGTCGGCGACGTCGATGACGGCGAAGCTGGCCAGCACCTCCTTCAGCTCGGCGAACGGCCCGTCGGTCGCCACCACACCCTCGGGCGTGGGGCGCACCGTCGTGCTCACCGCCGGGTGGCCCAGCCCCTCGGTGCTGACCAGTTCGCCGGAGGCGATCAGCTCCTTCTCGAACTCCTGGTACACCGCGAAGGCGGCCAGCGCCTCCTCGGTCGGAGCGTCGGCGGTCGCCGCGTCCCACGCGTCGGCCGGTGTGTAACCCAACAGCAGGTACTTCACGGGGCACTCCCTGGTCTCGGTTCGACGATGTTAGGTCCGGTCGCCCGGGTGTTGAGGGCGACCGCGACGGGGCCGGCTCGGCCCCCGCCCGCAACCTCGTAGCCGTGGACCCACCTTCGACAACCGCGCCGTATGACGTGGATCACATCGAAAGTCTGTCGAGAACCCGGTCCCGGCCACGAGGTAGCGGTCGAGTAACCCACCAAGAGGGAGAGCCCGATGTCCAAGACCGTCACGACCACGACCGAGACCACCGACGCCACCGCCGTCACGGCCACGACCGAGACCACCCACGCGGACCAGCCGCCCGCCGAGCCGACCGCCGAACTCCGCGCCCTCGCACCGCTGGTCGGCACCTGGAAGGTGACCGGCGGCGTGGAGGGGACCGTCCGCTACGAGTGGCTGACCGGCGGGTTCTTCCTCGTCCAGCACGTGGACCTGGTCCAGTTCGGCGAGCCGGTCACCGGCATGGAGGTCATCGGCAACCTCCGCCCCTACGGCGAGCCGACCGGCGCGGACGTGGCCTCCCGTTACTACGACTCGCAGGGCAACACCTTCGACTACGTCTACGAACTCACCGGCGACCAGCTCACCATCTGGGCCGGCGCCAAGGGCAGCCCCGCCTACTTCCGGGGCACCTTCACGGCCGACGGCACCACCATGACCGGCGACTGGGTCTACCCCGGCGGGGGCGGCTACACCTCGACCATGACCCGGATCTGACCAGGCCCCGCACACCTTCCGTGGCCCGGCAGGGTCAGACCTTGATGACGCGGACGTCGGGGCGGCACAGCACGCGGAGATCCTCGGGGTCCGACGTGAGTACGGTCACGGGAGCGGGCGCGGCGAGTGCGGTGGCGGCCACGATGGCGTCGAGTGCGTACTTATGGCCGTGCAGGCCGGCAGCGGCGAGGAGCTTGCTGGCGTGGCGGGCGATGGCTTCGGTGGGCGGGACGATGTTCACGCGGGAGACGGCATAGTCGAAGCGGGCCTGGTTGACCTTGGGGTCGCGGGCTTCGACCAGCGTGACAGAGCTGGTGATCACGCGGATGTCCTCCTCCTCGGCCGCGACCAGCCACTCGGTGACTTCGGGGGAGCGTCGTACGAGTTTGGACAATCCTTCACAGTCCAGGACGAGCGTCCCGCTCACGCCGCGTCCACCGAGCCGGCCGTGTCGCCGCGGAGAATCGCTCGCTTGGTTTCGACCGCCGCCCTGTCCACCGTGCCGTGTTCGGTTTCGGCGTCTTCGATGAGTTCGCGCAGTCGGTCCCGCTCAAGCTGGCGCTGGATGAGGGCCTCGACGTAGGCGGACATCCCTCGCTTGCCGGTACGTGCCTTGAGGGCGGCGATCGTGCCTTCGTGGAGGGAAACGGAGACCGGACGCACGGGGCCTTCGCCGGGTGCGGAGGGGGCAGCCATGGGCCCACTTTAACAAAACTCTTGTTATTGGGTCTTCGTCATCTACCGACCCGGCCCCTCGTACGGGTATCGCTCGCCGTTGTCACCAGCAGAAGCGCGGGTTGACGCCGAACAGGTACGGCGAACCCCAGATCGCCCGCCGATCCACGAAGGGCTTCCGAGGTCTGTCACACCTGCCCCGGGGCCGCTCCGGAGACCGCGCGAACAGGGAAGGCCCCGACCACGGCGAAAGACGCTGAACCGCCGGTCGGGGCCTGCCCCCTCAGCACTCGATGACGTTCACCGCCAGCCCGCCCCGCGCCGTCTCCTTGTACTTGACCTTCATGTCCGCGCCCGTCTCCTTCATGGTCTTGATGACCTTGTCGAGCGAGACGTGGTGGCGGCCGTCGCCGCGCAGCGACATGCGGGCGGCGGTGACGGCCTTGACCGAGGCCATGCCGTTGCGCTCGATGCACGGGATCTGCACCAGGCCGCCAACCGGGTCGCAGGTCAGGCCGAGGTTGTGCTCCATGCCGATCTCGGCCGCGTTCTCCACCTGCTCCGTGGAGCCGCCGAGCACCTCGGCCAGGCCGCCGGCCGCCATCGAGCAGGCCGAGCCCACCTCGCCCTGGCAGCCGACCTCGGCGCCGGAGATGGACGCGTTCTCCTTGAACAGCATGCCGATCGCGCCGGCCGCGAGCAGGAAGCGGACGATGCCGTCCTCCTGCTCGCTCTCCGTCGAGCCCTTCGCCACGAAGTTGACGTAGTAGTGCAGGACGGCGGGGATGATGCCGGCCGCGCCGTTGGTCGGGGCGGTCACCACGCGGCCACCGGCCGCGTTCTCCTCGTTGACCGCCATCGCGTACAGCGTGACCCACTCCATCGCGTGCGCGGCCGGGTCGCCCTCGGCGCGCAGCGCGCGGGCGGCCGTCGCGGCCCGGCGGCGGACCTTGAGGCCGCCGGGCAGGATGCCCTCGCGGGCCATGCCGCGCGCCACGCACGCCTGCATCACCCGCCAGATCTCCAGCAGGCCCGCGCGGATCTCCTCCTCGGTGCGCCACGCCTTCTCGTTCTCCAGCATGAGACCCGAGATGGACAGGCCCGTCTCCCGGGAGAGCCGCAGCAACTCGTCGCCGGTCCGGAAGGGGTGCGTGAGCACCGTGTCGTCCAGCTTGATCCGGTCCTCGCCGACCGCGTCCTCGTCCACGACGAAGCCGCCGCCGACCGAGTAGTACGTCTTCTCCAGGAGCGGCACCCCCTCCGCGTCGTACGCGAAGAGCGTCATGCCGTTGGCGTGGTAGGGCAGCGAGCGGCGGCGGTGCAGGATCAGCTCGTTCGGCTCGTCGAAGTCGATCTCGTGGTCGGTGCCGATCTCCGCGCCGAGCAGCCGCAGCCGCTTCGTCTGGCGGATGCGCTGGACCTCCTCGTCGGCGCGCTCCACGTCCACGGTCTTCGGCGAGTAGCCCTCAAGACCGAGCAGCACCGCCTTGGGCGTGCCGTGGCCGTGTCCGGTGGCGCCCAGCGAGCCGAAGAGTTCGGCCCGTACGGCGGTGGTGTGGGCCAGCAGGCCCTCGTTCTTCAGCCGGCGCACGAACATGCGGGCGGCGCGCATCGGGCCGACGGTGTGGGAGCTGGAGGGACCGATGCCGATGGAGAAGAGATCGAATACGGAGATGGCCACGGTGGCTGACCCCTTTGTCTGCTCGGTGTGGGCGGTTCGGAGTGCGAAGGGAGAGAGGCCGGAGGTGCGGGCCGGGGTTGCGCGCCCATGGGGCTTGGGAGTGAGGGGCCCGGGGCGGCGTCGGGGGGTGGGTACGGGGGGAGGGGGAGCCGCCGGCCCCCGGGTGGGGCGGGCGGGGTGGCTGCCGCGGTGCGGCGCCGGATGCGGTTGTCGTGAGGTACGGGCCGGGCGGGCCGGCGGGTGGTGCGCCCGGCCGCGCCCGGGCGGTGATCGACCCCCGTCCGGGCGCGGGACGGGGCACCGGCCCACTACCAGTGTGCGCGGTGCCCCGGGAAAGGCGCCCAGCCGAGGGGTTACAGCGTGGAGTACAGCGGGTGCTTCGCGGCCAACGCGCTCACCCGACCGCGCAGCGCCTCGGCGTCGTAGACCGGCTTGAGCGCCTGCGCGATGACGTCGGCGACCTCGCGGAAGTCCTCGGTCGTGAAGCCGCGGGTGGCCAGCGCCGGGGTGCCGATCCGCAGGCCCGAGGTGACCATCGGGGGGCGCGGGTCGTTCGGGATGGCGTTGCGGTTGACGGTGATGCCGACCTCGTGCAGCCGGTCCTCCGCCTGCTGGCCGTCCAGCTCGGAGTTGCGCAGGTCCACCAGGACCAGGTGCACGTCCGTGCCGCCGGACAGCACGGCCACACCCGCCTCGGCCACATCGGCCTGGGACAGCCGCTCGGCCAGGATGCGCGAGCCCTCGAGGGTGCGCTGCTGGCGCTCCTTGAACTCCTCCGAGGCCGCCATCTTGAAGGCGACGGCCTTCGCCGCGATCACGTGCTCCAGCGGACCACCCTGCTGACCGGGGAAGACCGCCGAGTTGATCTTCTTGGCGAGTTCGGCCGTGGACAGGATCACACCGCCGCGCGGGCCGCCGAGCGTCTTGTGCGTGGTGGTGGTCACCACGTGCGCGTGCGGCACCGGCGAGGGGTGCAGGCCCGCGGCGACCAGGCCGGCGAAGTGCGCCATGTCCACCATCAGGTACGCGCCGACCTCGTCGGCCACCCGGCGGAAGGCCGCGAAGTCGAGCTGGCGCGGGTACGCGGACCAGCCGGCCACGATCAGCTTCGGCCGGTGCTCCTTGGCCAGCCGCTGGACCTCGTCCATGTCGACCTGACCGGTCTGCTCGTCCACGTGGTAGGCGACCACGTTGTAGAGCTTGCCGGAGAAGTTGATCTTCATGCCGTGGGTCAGGTGCCCGCCGTGCGCGAGGTTCAGGCCCATGATCGTGTCGCCGGGCTTGAGCAGCGCGAACATCGCGGCGGCGTTGGCCTGGGCGCCCGAGTGCGGCTGCACGTTGGCCGCCTCGGCGCCGAACAGCGCCTTGATGCGGTCGATGGCGATCTGCTCGATGACGTCCACGTGCTCGCAGCCGCCGTAGTAGCGGCGGCCCGGGTAGCCCTCGGCGTACTTGTTGGTGAGGACCGAGCCCTGGGCCTCCAGGACGGCGACCGGAGCGAAGTTCTCCGACGCGATCATCTCCAGGGTGGACTGCTGGCGGTGGAGCTCGGCGTCGACGGCGGCGGCGACGTCCGGGTCGAACTCGT
The DNA here is from genome assembly GCF_014295035.1 of Streptomyces buecherae. Classification (GTDB taxonomy): domain Bacteria; phylum Actinomycetota; class Actinomycetes; order Streptomycetales; family Streptomycetaceae; genus Streptomyces; species Streptomyces youssoufiensis. The sequence continues at coordinate 2,345,558 of NZ_CP060404.1, read as the reverse complement.
GGAGGGAACTGTTGAAAGGCGACATCGGCATCCCGATCAGATCAGAGTCGTCAGGGTCACGTGGAAGATTGCTCAGCTTTCGGTGAAGGCCGTGTACTCGTCGGCGGAGAGCAGGTCGTCCGGCTCGTCCGAAATCTTCACCTTGAACAGCCAGCCACCCTCGAAGGGGGCCGTGTTCACCAGCGACGGGTCGTCCACGACGTCCTGGTTGACCTCGGTGATCTCACCGGTTACCGGCGCGTACAGGTCGCTGACCGACTTGGTCGACTCCAGCTCACCGCAGGGTTCGCCCGCGGTGACCTCGGCGCCGACCTCCGGGAGCTGGACGAAGACGACATCACCGAGCGCGCCCGCGGCGTGCTCGGTGATGCCGACCGTCGACACGCCGTCCGCGGCGGCCGACAGCCACTCGTGCTCCTTGCTGTAGCGAAGCTGCTGGGGGTTGCTCATGACCTGATTCTCCTGTACGCGATGGCGTGGTCGTGCAAGGGGGCGGGAAAACGATGGAACGGACAAACGCCGCCGAGGCCCCGAACGGGAACCAAACGGATGCCTCGGTCGGGTGGGACCGGAGCGGCGGCTGACGCTCGTGCTCGTGGAGCGGCTAGCGCTCGCGCTTGTAGAAGGGGAGCGCGACGACCTCGTACGGCTCGTGCGTCCCGCGGATGTCCACGGCCACGCCCTCGGTGCCCGGAGCGGCGTGCTCCGCGTCCACGTAGGCCATGGCGATCGGCTTGCCGAGGGTGGGCGACGGGGCGCCGGAGGTCACCTCGCCGATCACCGTGCCGTCGGCGGCCACGACGGAGAACCCGGCGCGCGGCACCCGACGGCCCGTGGCGATGAGCCCGACCAGCTTGCGCGGCGGGGCTTCGGCGGCCCGCTTGGCCGCCCCCTCCAGCGGCTCGCGGCCGACGAAGCGGCCCCCGTTGGTCGTCTTCTCGAACTTCACCACGCGGCCGAGCCCGGCGTCGAAGGGCGTGGTCGCGGTGGTCAGCTCGTTGCCGTACAGCGGCATGCCCGCCTCGAGGCGCAGCGTGTCGCGGCAGGAGAGCCCGCAGGGGATCAGCCCGACCGGCGCGCCGGCCTCGGTCAGCGCCTGCCACAGGGTCTCGGCGTCGCCCGGGGCGACGAACAGCTCGAAGCCGTCCTCGCCGGTGTACCCGGTACGGGCGATCAGCGCCTGGACGCCGGCGACGGTGCCGGGCAGGCCCGCGTAGTACTTGAGCCCGTCCAGGTCGGCGTCGGTCAGCGACTTCAGGATGCCGGAGGACTCGGGGCCCTGGACGGCGAGCAGCGCGTAGTCGTCGCGGTCGTCCCGGACGGCGGCGTCGAAGCCGGCGGCGCGCTCGGTCAGCGCGTCGAGCACGGTCTGCGCGTTGGAGGCGTTGGCGACCACCAGGTACGTCTGGTCGGCCAGCCGGTAGACGATCAGGTCGTCCAGGATGCCGCCGTCGGCGTCGCAGATCATGGTGTAGCGGGCGCGGCCGACGGCCACCGACGACAGGTTGCCGACGAGGGCGAAGTCGAGCGCCTCGGCGGCCTGCGGGCCGGTCAGCGTGATCTCGCCCATGTGGGACAGGTCGAACAGGCCGGCGCGGGTGCGGACGGCGACGTGCTCCTCGCGCTCACTGCCGTACCGCAGCGGCATGTCCCAGCCCGCGAAGTCGGTCATGGTGGCGCCGAGCGTGCGATGGGTCGCGTCGAGTGCGGTGCGGCGCGGAGAATCGGGCAGGCTGCTCATCGGTGCGGGCTCCCAAGGGGTGGGCAGGGCTGGCGAAGACATCCTCCCCATCTGTCATCGGAACCTGAGAGGTTCGCCTTGACCCCCCGCGGAGCGGGGCAGGCTTGCACCTTGGGTGGAGCCGCGCGAACGGCTCGCTTTTCAGATCTGCCTCATCCACGCGGTATCGGGGCCTGAGAGATTCAAGGGAGGACTTGCTCCTTCGGCGCCCCGGGCGGCTGATCGAGAGGATCATCGCTGGTCCGGGAACTCTCCCGCATGGATTCGAGCGGCCAGTATGCAGTTGCGCGCACATCATGACACGGACAGGCGAGCGATGGACCCCCGGTCCGGCACCCAAATCTCCGGTGGGGCGTATTACCTCTTCTTTACACTCGGTGGACACGGACCGTGGTGACCGCCGCCGTCAGCTCGGGGAGGACGATCACGTTGCAGGGTCAGGGCACGCAGGCGGGACAGTCAGGAACACCTCAAGCGACCACGCCAGCCGCTCCACCCACGGCGCCCCCGCCGGCCAGGCAGCGGGCGCGGGCGGCGGGGGAACTGGTGCGGCCGGGCCGCGGCCCCCGGGTCCGCGACCTGCGCGCGGGCGGGCGGGCCCACGCCCAGCCGGCGGACCGGGTCCGCACGCGGCCGGGCGCGACGCCGACGGCTTTATCCGACCGCCTGGCGACCGAGCACCCCTCGGCCGACCACTCCACCGCCGACCACCCCACCGCCGACCACCCCACCGCCGACCACCCCACGGCCGACCACTCCACGGCCGAGCGCCTCTTGGCCGACCACCCGGGCGGCGAACGGCGCGCCGGGGGCCCGCCCGGCGAGGAGCCCGCCAGTAGCCCCACGCCCCCGGAGCCCGCCGGCGACCCGGCCTCGCGCGCGCCCGACAGCCGCAACCACCTCCCGCAGGCGCGCGCCGGCGGCGCCCCGCCGGTCAGGGTGCGCGAGCTGCGCTACGTCGCCGGCGACCTGGTCGTCGTCTCCGGGCTGCCGGGCAGCGGCAAGAGCACCCTGATCCGCCGCGTGGTGCCGGCCCGTGACGCGCAGGGCCGGCCGGTGCGGCGGGTCGACTCGCAGGACGCCAGGGACCGCTGGGAACGCCGGATGCCGCCGTGGCTGGCCTACCCCGCCTACCGGCCACTGGTGCGCCTGGCGCACTACGCGGGGCTGCGCCGGGCCGTGCGCTCCGGCGACAGCGTCGTCGTCCACGACTGCGGCACCATGCCGTGGGTACGCCGCTGGCTGGCCCGCTGCGCACGCCGGCGCGGCGTCGCCCTCCACCTGGTCCTGCTCGACGTGCCGCCGCGCCTGGCCCTGGCCGGGCAGGCGGCGCGGGGCCGAGGAGTCTCCCCGTACGCCTTCGGTCGCCACCGCGCCGCGGTCGGCCGGCTGCGCGCGGAGGCGCTCGCGGGGGCCCCGCCGCCCGGGTGCGCCTCGGCGGTCCTGCTGGACCGCGCGGCGGCCGGGGCGCTGGCCGACATCGGGTTCGACTAGACCCGGCTGCGACTACGACTGCGACTGCGCCAGCACCCGCGACGGCGCCCGCACCCGCGCCCGCGCCCGCGCCCGCGTGGTGAGTGCGGCACGATGCGGCGCGCGCGTACGGGCCACCGCCGGGTGCGCCCGTACGCGGCGGCGCCCCGTACGCCCGTACGCGGCAGCGCCCACCGGGCGATCGGCGCGGGGCGCGGCAGAACGAACGGTGCCCGGCGTGCCCCGGCGCTTGCCCCCGTGGTGCTCGCCCGTCGCACGGGCTCCGTGCGCCGGCGGGCGTGGGCGCGCCGGGCCGTGGGGCGTGCGCCCGGCGGGCAGTGGCCCGCGGGAGCGGGCGCGGGAGCGGGCGTTAGGGTGCGTAGGCAGGTCGGACGAGACGGTGGTTGGACGAGATGAGCATCCCTGAGCGATACGAAACCTCCCCGGCTGTCGGCGGTTTCCCGTGCAACGAGCTCGAAGAGGTGCTGGCCGCCTCGCTCGCGCTGGGACCGGACGGACAACAGCGGGCGGGAGCGGGCGCCCGCGTCGTCGAGGTACTCGGGCGCAGCCTGATATGGGTGCCGCTGCCGCGCGGCGGTGGCCCGGACAGCACCGAGTTGGACCTCGCCACCATCGAGCTGGACGGCGCCGCGTTCACCCCGGTCTTCAGCTCCGAGGCGCAGTTCCACGCGCTCGTCGGCGACCAGATGTCCTTCACCGTCGCCCCCGCCGTCGAGTTCGCGCGCGGGCTGCCCCCGCAGGTGGGCATCGTCGTGAACCCGGGCGGCGCGGTCGGCGTCCCGCTCCCGACGCCCGCCGTCGCCGAACTGTGCCGCGCCGGGCGCACCCCCCTGGACGGGGCCGCGTCGGGCGGTCGGGTGCTGCTCTACGAGCCCGACTGGCAGGACGAGCCGGTCGACTTCCTGGCCGCCGCCGGCATCGAGTTCACCGCGACGCCCGGCGTGCGGACCGCGCGCCGGGCCCTGGCCAGCGTCGAGGGGCAGCCCCCGGCCCTGTTCGTCGGCGTCGAGGTGGACCGGCCCGACCCGCAGGCGCGCGCCCTGGTCCTGGACGCGCTCGGCCGGGCGCTCGGCGCGGTTCCGGTGGCCTGGCCGGTGCAGCTCGTGCTGCTGGACATCGCCCAGGACCCGGTGGCGGACTGGATGCTGGGGCGGGTGCGGCCGTTCTTCGACCGGGACGTGTGACGTCGTGCGGGAGCTGTCGAGGGGGACTCGTAAGCTGGTTGGATGACCGGGCGGGGCGTGCGACGACGCCTCGGACATCGGCCGACAGAAGGGGCGTAACCAGGTGAGCGCGGGCGCGGACAGGGGGGTGCGCAGCGACTCGTATCTCGGCGGTGGCGGGCGAGGCGGGGCGGGTGTGCCCGCCGGGCAGGTCGAGGAGGCGCTGGGGCAGGTCTCCCCGGGGCGCTTCGACGCGTACGAGCGCCTCCTGCACGCCCTCGTCGAGGGCCAGGTGTGGATGCTCCTGTGGCACGGCCAGCCGGGATCGCCCGACGCCCAGTACGGAAACATGGACATCGACGGCCTCGGCTACGCGCCGTGCGTCACCTCCGCGCACGAGCTGGCCGCCAGCGGCTGGCACCGCTCCCACGAGGTGGTCACCGGCCGGCGGGTCGCCGCCGCGCTCTTCCCCGAACGCTGGGGCCTGTGGCTCAACCCGCACGCCCCCGGCGGCGGCGTCGGTGTTCCCTGGGCCGACCTGCGGCGCGTCGCGGGCGGCCTGGACCGACTGCCCGCGGGGCCGCTACGGCTCAGCGAACCCACGGTGGAGATGCACCAGTTCTACGCCCTGCTCGGACAGCACGCGCACCGCACTCCCGCGGTGCGCTCGCTGCGCCGCGCCTGGGTGCAGCCCGCGCTGGGCAGCCCGTACCTGGCCATCGGCCTTGAGCTGTACGACACGAGTCAACAGGCGGTGGAATCCGTACGGTTGATGATGCGTCAGGCCATCGGTGTGGTGCCCGACGGGCTGCCGGTCTCCACGGTCGCGATGGCCGACGCGTACGACCCGGTGGCGATGTGGATGCAGGCCAACAGCCGCCCCTTCTTCGACCGTGACCTCTACGGGGCCGCGCCCGCGCCCACCGCCGGATACGGCTACCCGCCGCAGCCCCAGCCGTACTGAGCGCACCCGGTCCCCACCGCCCGTAGCCCCCACCCGCGCCCGTAGCCCCCGCTTCGGGGCTCGCGGCGGGCGCCGCCAGCCCTCACCCGGGCCGCCCCTTTTCCCGCTGGCGCGCCGACGCCGCCTGCCCGAGACGCGACGCTCACCCGATATGTCGCGCCGCCCGCCCGGCACCCCACCGCGTCCTGCCGCGTCCCGTCGCGTCCCACCGCGTCCCGTCGCGCTCCCCGCGCTGCCCCGCCGGGCCCCGCGCGATACCCCGACGCACACCGCGCGGTGCCCCGTCGTTGCCCGCGACTTCTCGCGGGGAGGCGCCATGATGGCGGAAAAGCGCCAATCCCGGCCGGCGCGTCCGGCGCGCTCCAGGGAGTTTGTCCCTCCGCTGGGCGCGGGCGGCCAGCGCTGGCCGCAACCCCTGTTCGTGGGTGGGTAATCGGCCGACTCCGCCCCGCTCATCCGGCTCCACTGTTCGGATAACGGAACCTTCCTGGCCACATCACAGTTGCGCATCCATTACCGATGAGGTCTGGCGGGTGATCGCGGCAGCGTTGAAGACTCCCGCTCCAAGGGACGTGTGGCGCGTCACACGACCCGAACGGGTGACGCGCCGCGGGTGAACTTCCCGGTCCGTCCGCACTCTTCGCGCCGAGCCCGTGTCAACGTTCTCGCGCGATGGCCTGACTCAGGGTCGCGAGGGCGGACCTCGCTTCGTAGCTCTCGCACCATCAGCGGTACCCGCACGCCAAGTTCAGCCCATTTGCACCAGCTCAGCAGCTTTTGCACTATCGGCTTTCGCTTCAACTGATGTGAACCTGCCGCTACTGCGGCGGTCGTGGGCCGGTCACCATCCGGCCGAGAGGGGTCCCCACCACGATGACGGCACCACTGCACGACACGAGCGCGGCCGAGACCGCGGCTGTCGACGTCGCGGCCAACGCCCCGGCCAAGGAGATCGCGGGCCGTTCGCCCGCCCAGATCGCCTGGGTGCGACTGAAACGGGACAAGCTGGCGTTCGTCGGCGGCAGCATCGTGCTGTTCCTGATCCTCGTGGCGATCTTCGCCCCGCTGATCGTGAGCTGGTTCGGCCACCCGCCCAACGAGTTCCACGACGGCCCGGAGACGATCGACGCCTTCGGCGGTGGCCAACCGGTGGGCGACTGGGGCGGCATGAGCAAGGACTTCCTGTTCGGCGTCGAACCGACCAACGGCCGCGACACCTTCAGCCGGGTGGTCTACGGCACCCGCATCTCGCTGATCGTGGCCTTCCTCTCGGCGATATTCGCCGTCCTGCTCGGCACCGTCTTCGGCATCATCGCCGGCTACTTCGGCGGCGTCGTCGACACGATCATCAGCCGCACCATGGACCTGCTGCTCGCCTTCCCGCAGCTCCTGTTCATCCTGGCGCTGGTCTCGGTGGTGCCCAGTGAGCTGTGGGGGCTGAGCGGTTCGGGCGTCCGCATGGGCGTGTTGATCGTGGTGATCGGCTTCTTCGGCTGGCCCTACGTGGGACGCATCGTGCGCGGCCAGACGCTGTCGCTGCGCGAGCGCGAGTACGTGGAGGCGGCGCAGAGCCTCGGCGCCGGCCGCCGCTACATCCTGTTCCGGGAACTGCTGCCCAACCTGGTCGCGCCGATCACGGTCTACATGACCCTGATGATCCCGACCAACATCCTCACCGAGGCCGCGCTGAGCTTCCTGGGCGCGGGCGTCAAGCCGCCCACCGCCTCGTGGGGGCAGATGCTGTCGACGGCGGTGCGCACGTACGAGATCGCGCCCATGTTCCTGATCTTCCCGGGGCTGGCCATCTTCGTGACCGTGCTGGCCTTCAACCTCCTCGGCGACGGCGTCCGAGACGCCCTCGACCCCAAGGGGAACCGCTGACCCCCACACCCCAGCAGGCCCATGCCGTTCCATCGGCAGTCCCACCACGCTAGCCAAAGAAACGTCACCACCACGGAGGTTGCGAGATCGTGACAACCCATCGCACATCGAAGCGCAGACTGGCCGCGGGGTCGGCCGTCGTCGTCGCGGCTCTGTTGACCACCGCCGGCTGTGGGGGCGGTGACAAGAAGAGCGAGGGCAGTGGCCCGGGCTTCAACGCCGCCCAGAACAAGATCGCCAACCCGTCGGACAAGAAGGGCGGCACCCTCAAGTTCATCGGGACCCAGGACGCCGACTCCTGGGACCCGCAGCGCGGCTACTACGGCTTCGTCTGGGACTACGCCCGCTACTACACCCGCCAGTTGATCACCTACAAGCCGGCCCCTGGCGCGCAGAGCAAGGAACTCGTGCCGGACATGGCCACCGACAAGGCCAAGATCAGCGAGGGCGGCAAGCGGTACGAGTACACCCTGCGGCCCGACCTGACCTGGCAGGACGGCAAGCCGATCACGTCCAAGGACATCAAGTACGGCATCGAGCGGATCTGGGCCCAGGACGTGCTGTCCGGCGGCCCGATCTACCTCAAGGACACGCTCGACCCCAAGGGCGAGTACAAGGGCCCGTACAAGGACAAGCACCCGGAGAAGCTGGGCCTGAAGGCCATCGAGACGCCGGACGACAAGACCATCGTCTTCAAGTTGCCCAAGCCCAACGGCGACTTCGAGCAGATGCTGGCCATGCCCGCCGCGTCCCCGGTCCGCCAGGACAAGGACACCGGCTCGCGCTACGGCCAGAAGCCGTTCTCCTCGGGCCCGTACCAGTGGGTCTCGTACGAGCCCAAGAAGTCCATGGTGCTGACCCGCAACCCCCACTGGAAGAAGTCCTCGGACCCGGTCCGCAAGGCCCTTCCGGACAAGGTCACGCTGACCCTCATCACCAACTCCGATGAGATGGACAAGCGCCTCATCAAGGGCGACTACGACATCGACCTGAACGCGACGGGCATCGGCCAGGCCGGCCGCGTGGAGGCCCTGCGCAAGCACAAGGGCAACCTCGACAACCCGATGACCGGGTTCATCCGGTACGCGGTCTTCCCGCAGACGGTCAAGCCGTTCGACAAGATCGAGTGCCGCAAGGCCGTCATCTACGGCGCCGACAAGCAGTCGCTGCAGACCGCCCGCGGTGGCCCGCAGGCCGGCGGCGACATCGCCACCAACATGCTGCCGCCGGTCGTCAAGGGCGCGGACCCGAAGTACGACCCGTACGGCGCGCTGGAGAACGGCGGCGCCCCGAACACCGCCAAGGCCAAGGAAGCCCTGAAGAAGTGCGGTCACCCGAACGGCTTCAAGACCACCATCGCGGTGCGTAACAACAAGCCGGTCGAGGTCGCCACCGCCGAGTCGCTCCAGGCGTCGCTGAAGAAGATCGGCATCCAGGCCGAGATCGAGCAGTACGACGGCTCGATGACCGCCGGCATCATCGGCAACCCGGCGTACGTCAAGAAGCACAACTTCGGGATCATCATCATGGGCTGGGGCCCGGACTTCCCGACCGGCCAGGGCTTCTCGCAGCCGCTCGTCCACAGCAAGTACATCCTGGACAACGGCAACAACAACTACAGCATGCTCAACGACCCCAAGATCGACGCCAAGTTCACGCAAGCGCAGTCCGAGCTGGACGAGGACAAGGCCGCGAAGATCTACACCGAGATGAACAAGCTGGTCTCGGAACACGCCGTCTACCTGCCGTTCGTGTTCGAGAAGAACGTCATCTGGCGCAGCAGCCGGCTCACCAACGTCTACACGGCCGACTCCTTCAACGGCCGCTACGACTACCAGGCGCTGGGCGTCGTCAAGTGATCGCCACCACCCGTATCCGTAGGTCTGGCGTGAGGCCAGCCGCATCCCGGCGCACCCGCCGCTAGGCACGAAGGGCAGGTGATGGCCGCGTTCCGCGGCGGGGAACTACCGGACGCACTCCGGTAGTTCCCCGCCGCGGCCGGGCCGAAAGCAGTGCTCGCATACCTCATCCGGCGGCTGTTCGCCGTCGTCCTGACACTGATGGTCGTCATCCTGGTGACCTTCGGCATCTTCTTCATCATCCCGAAGTGGACCGGCGTCGACCCGGCGACGATGTACGTCGGCAAGCAGTCCGACGCGCAGGCCATCGAGGCCATCCGCCAGAAGCTCGGGCTTGACGACCCGATCGTGGTGCAGTTCTGGGACTTCCTGCGCGGCCTGTTCATGGGGCGTGACTACACCAGCGGCGCCGACACCGTGCACTGCTCGGCTCCGTGCTTCGGGTACTCCTTCCGCAACGAGCAGCCCATCTGGCCGGTCCTGACCGACCGACTGCCGGTCACCCTCGGCCTCGCCGGCGGCGCGGCCCTGCTCTGGGTCATCGGCGGCGTGGTCACCGGCATCGTCTCGGCGCTCAAGCGCGGCACGATCTGGGACCGCACGGTGATGACCGTCGCCCTGGCGGGCGTCTCGCTCCCCATCTACTTCACCGGCGTCGTCTCGCTGGCGATCTTCTCGTACCAGCTCGACTGGGTGAGCAACGAGTACACCGAGTTCGGCACCGATCCCGCGCTGTGGTTCAGCGGCATGATCCTGCCCTGGGTCACGCTCGCCTTCCTGTACGCGGCGATGTACGCCAGGCTCACCCGCGCCACCATGCTCGAAGTGCTCGGCGAGGACTACATCCGCACCGCGCGCGCCAAGGGGCTGCGCGAGCCGGTCGTCATCGGCAAGCACGCGATGCGCTCCACGATGACGCCGGTGCTCACCATCCTCGGCATGGACCTGGGCGCGCTGGTCGGCGGGGCCATCCTCACCGAGACCACGTTCAGCCTCCCGGGCCTCGGCCAGGCAGCGGTGGCGGCCATCGGCGAACGCGACCTGCCGGTCATCCTGGGGGTCACGCTGCTCACGGCGGGCGCCGTCGTCGTCGCCAACCTCATCGTGGACCTCTTGTACGCCGTGATCGACCCCCGAGTGAGGCTCTCATGACGACGGAATCCACCCCCGGGGCCGGGGGCGCGGTCAGCAAGGCCGACGGCAGGCCCAGCACCGGGGCGGTCACCAAGGCGAGCGGTCGGCCCGCGCGCCGGGCCGGCGCCGTGGGCGAGCCGACGACCGCCGGCGCCCCGGGCACGGACGTCTTCCTGGACGTGCGCGACCTCAAGGTGCACTTCCCGACCGACGACGGCCTGGTCAAGTCCGTCGACGGGCTCTCGTTCCAGTTGGAGCGCGGCAAGACGCTGGGCATCGTCGGCGAGTCGGGTTCGGGCAAGTCGGTCACCTCGCTCGGCATCATGGGGCTGCACACCGTCGGCCAGTACGGCCGGGGCAAGGCGCGGATCTCCGGCGAGATCTGGTTCGACGGCACCGACCTGCTGGCCGCCCACCCGGACGAGGTGCGGCGGCTGCGGGGCCGCGAGATGGCGATGATCTTCCAGGACCCGCTGTCCGCGATGCACCCGTACTTCACTGTCGGCGCGCAGATCGTGGAGGCGTACCGGGTCCACCACAAGGTCGACAAGAAGAAGGCGCGGCGGCGCGCGGTCGAACTCCTCGACCGGGTCGGCATACCGCAGCCCGACCGCCGGGTGGACGACTACCCGCACCAGTTCTCCGGCGGCATGCGGCAGCGCGCCATGATCGCGATGGCGCTCGCCAACAACCCCGAACTGCTCATCGCCGACGAGCCCACCACCGCCCTGGACGTCACCGTGCAGGCGCAGATCCTCGACCTGATCCGGGACCTGCAGACGGAGTTCGGCTCCGCCGTCATCGTCATCACCCACGACCTGGGCGTCGTCGCCGAACTGGCCGACGACATCCTGGTGATGTACGGCGGCCGGTGCGTGGAGCGCGGCCCGGCCGAGAGGGTCTTCTACGAGCCGCAACACCCGTACACCTGGGGCCTGTTGGGCTCGATGCCGCGCATCGACCGGGACCAGACCGACCGGCTGATCCCCGTCCACGGCTCGCCGCCCAGCCTGATCAACGTGCCACAGGGGTGCGCCTTCAACCCCCGCTGCCCGTACGCGGACGTGCCGGCCGACAACCGCACCCGCACCGAGCGGCCGGAGCTGAAGGAGGTCGGCAGCCGTCACTTCTCCGCGTGCCACATGACGCAGGAGGAGCGGACGCGGATCTGGACCGAAGAGATTGCGCCCAAGCTGTGAAGGACCAAGCTGTGTCGGAGAACAACGTGACGTTGCAGAAGCAGCGGCCAGCCGCGGGCGAGACCCTGCTCAAGGTGACCGGCCTGGTCAAGCACTTCCCGATCACCAAGGGGCTGCTGCGCCGACAGGTCGGCGCGGTCCAGGCCGTGGACGGGCTGAGCTTCGACGTGAAGTCGGGCGAGACGCTGGGCGTGGTCGGCGAGTCCGGTTGCGGCAAGTCCACCATGGGGCGGCTGATCACCCGCCTCCTCGAACCCACCGGCGGCACGGTGGAGTTCGAGGGCCGGGACATCACCCACCTGAACGTCGCCAGCATGCGCCCGCTGCGCCGCGACGTCCAGATGATCTTCCAGGACCCGTACTCGTCGCTGAACCCTCGGCACACGGTCGGCACCATCGTCAGCGCCCCCTTCAAGCTCCAGCGCATCACCCCCGAGGGCGGCGTCAAGGCGGAGGTGCAGCGCCTCCTCGGTCGCGTCGGCCTGAACCCCGAGCACTACAACCGCTACCCGCACGAGTTCTCCGGCGGCCAGCGCCAGCGCATCGGCATCGCCCGCGCGCTGGCCCTGAACCCGAAGCTGGTCGTCGCGGACGAGCCGGTCTCGGCCCTCGACGTGTCGATCCAGGCCCAGGTGGTCAACCTGCTGGACGACCTGCAGGAGGAGCTGGGCCTGACATACGTGATCATCGCGCACGACCTGTCGGTCATCCGGCACGTCTCGGACCGGATCGCGGTGATGTACCTCGGCAAGATCGTCGAGCTGACTGACCGGAAATCGCTGTACGAGCGGCCGATGCACCCGTACACCCGGGCGCTGCTCTCGGCGGTCCCGGTGCCCGACCCGAGGCGCCGTGGCAAGCGCGACCGCATCCTGCTCCGTGGCGACGTGCCCTCGCCCATCGCCCCGCCCAGCGGCTGCCGGTTCCACACCCGGTGCTGGAAGGCCACGGTGGTGTGCACGGTGGAGGAGCCGCCGCTGCTCGCGCTGAAGACGGGCCACCAGGTGGCGTGCCACCACCCCGAGAACCACGAGGACCTCAAGCCGGGCGACGCCGCGCTGGCCGAGGTCACGGCAGACGGCGGCAAGGTCGTCCGCACGCAGGCACCGAGCGCGGCGGCCCCGGCGACGGAGCCGACCACGACGGCGGAGAAGGCGGCGGAGAAGGCGCCCGCGAAGGCCGCGAAGACGGCGACGGCCGAGGCGGCGACGCCCGGCTCCGCCCCGGAGGGGGCCGTGGAGACGGCGCCCGCGACGTCCTCGGGCGAGGCAGCGGGGAAGGCGTCGAAGGAGCCGGCGAAGAAGCCGGTGCGGAAGGAGCCCGGGGCCGCCGAGGGCTGACCTCGGGCGCGGCGGTGACGGATATCACGGTCGGGGCGGTGGGCGTGGACGGCGCGGTGGCCGGAGCCACGGGCGGGGGCGATGAGGGCACGTCCGACGCCGGGGAACGGGCCCCGCGGCCGGGCCGCGCGCGGGGCCGGGGCGGGCCGGTGGCGGCCCGGGGCCCCGTTGATCAGATCGGGCATCCCGGACCCGCAGGGTAAAAATAGCGGGTGCTCACCGATCTGTTCACGCCATCCGTGCTGCGCTCCTTGGACCTCGCCGGGATCTTCGTCTTCGCGATCTCGGGCGCGCTCCTCGCCGTACGCAAGAACTTCGACGTCTTCGGCATAGCCGTGCTCGCCGAGGTCACCGCGCTGGGCGGCGGGCTGATCCGCGACCTGATCATCGGGGCCGTGCCACCCGCGGCCTTCACCGACTTCGGCTACTTCGTGACCCCGCTGATAGCCGCCAGCCTGGTGTTCTTCCTCCACCCCGAGGTGGAGCGGATCAACGGGGCGGTCGGCATATTCGACGCGGCGGGCCTCGGCCTGTTCTGCGTGGCCGGCACGACCAAGGCGTACGAGTACGGGCTGAGCCTGACCGCCTCGGTCACGCTGGGCGTCGCCACGGCGGCGGGCGGCGGCGTACTGCGCGACGTGCTGGCCAACGAGGTGCCCTCGCTGCTGCGCTGGGACCGCGAGATCTACGCCGTACCGGCCCTGGTCGGCTCCTCCGTGGTGGCCCTGCTGGTGCACTTCGACGCGTTGAGCGGCGGCACGAGCGCGCTCGCCGCCCTGTTGGCCTTCGCCCTCCGGCTGTGCGCGATGCGCTTCGGCTGGCGCGCCCCCCGCGCCTGGAACCGCCGCAGCACGGCCCACGAGGAGACGGAGGGCACCTGACGCCAGCGCCGGCGCACGCCGGTCCGTGCCGCGCGTGGTGGCCCGCCCCGCGCGAGGTGGGCCGCCCCGCGTGGTGGAGGGTGCGCGCGGCGCGTGGGGCGGAGCTACGGGGCACGGGGCGGGGCTACGGAGCGTGGGGCGGGGCCACGGAGCACGGGGCACGGGGCGTGGGGCGGGGCCACGGGACACGGGGGCGACGGTGTGGCGTACGGGACCACGGAGCGCGGGGGCGGGGCCACGGAGCACGGAGCGCGGAGCCACGGTGCGCGGGGCCGGCGGAGGAGGGCGAACCGGGCCCGGGAGAACCTACCCGTCGGTAATCTTGCCGTGTACGGTGCTTTCCATGGCACAGGCAACCATCGGTAACAGCGAGTTCGACCGGGACACGACGGTGACCCGCCGCGCCCCCGGGACGGGCTCCGCCGCCGAATCCGGCGCTCCTTCCGCCGCGGTCACCGCGACCTTCGACGCCGACCTCTCCGCGCGCTGGAGCATCCTCAAGGCGCTGAACGGCGGCTATCTGCTCGCCGTGCTCGGCCGCGCCCTCGGCGACACCCTGCCGCACCCGGACCCCTTCTCGATCACGGCGCACTACCTGACCGCCTCGCAGCCCGGGCCCGCCGTGATCCGCACCGAGACGGTCCGCGCCGGCCGCACCCTCTCCACCGGCCAGGCGTCCCTCGTCCAGTTCGACGACGACGGGGCGGAGGTGGAGCGCATCCGCGTGCTGGCCACCTACGGGCACCTGGACGCGCTGCCCAACGACGTACGCACCGCCGCCACGCCGCCGGCCATGCCCCCGTACGAACACTGCCTGGGCGCGGACGACGCCCCGGACGGTGAGGTGCCGCTCAACGACAGCTCCGAGATAGTGGACCGGTTCGACATGCGCCTCGACCCGGCGACCGCGGGCTGGGCGATCGGCCAGCCCAGCGGGGTCGGCGACATGCGGGCCTGGTTCGGGCTCGCCGACGGCAGGGACCCCGACCCGCTGTCGCTGCTGCTGGCCGTGGACGCGCTGCCGCCCACGGCGTTCGACCTCGGGCTGAGCGGCTGGGTGCCCACGGTGGAGCTGACCGCGCACGTCCGCCGCCGCCCCGCCCCCGGCCGGCTGCGCGTCGCCATCACCACCCGCAACCTGGCCGGCGGCTTCCTGGAGGAGGACGTCCAGGTCTGGGACAGCGCGGACCAACTCGTCGCGCAGGCCCGCCAACTGGCCCGGGTGAAGCTGGGCTAGCGGAGGCCGTGCTCCGCACGGGGCGACCGCACCCCGGGGCGGGGCCGCGAGTCCCGATGGGCTGATGGGTGTTCACCTTCCGCCTTGCCGGCAGTAGTTGGGGCTGGTGAGGCGGGTGAGGTGTGGTGGTTCGGCTGGGTGCGCGCGGCGGGCGCGAGGGCGCGGAACGAGGCGTTCGTACGCTCCCGGCGCCCGGCTCCGCGTGCCACACTGATCGCCATGGGGGACCTCGCACTGACTTTTGACGACGGCACCGTCGCCTGGCTGCGCCTCACTCCGGTCGCCGACGGGGCGCGCCCAGCGCCCGTCGGCGCGGCGGGGCCGAGCGGCGGCGGGGCCCCGGATTCGGCTGGCGGTTCCGACGGCGGTGACCACGGCGACGGCGGTGCCGGCGACCGTGGCGGCCCGCCGGACGACCCGTACGGCCAGCCGCCGGGCCCTGACCTCGAACTGCCCACGGGGTTCGGCGGGGCCCGCGCGGTCAGTGTCGACGGCAGGACCGCGCGCGCCCTGTCCGCGGGCGGGCAGGCGCTGGCGAACGCGCTGCGCCCGCTGAGCGGGGTGTTGGAGAGCATCCACACCTCCCTCGCGGACTCGCCGCGCCGCCCGGACGAGGTGACGGTGCAGTTCGGCGTCACCCTGGGCACCGATCTCAGCCTCGGCGTCTTCACCGGCAAGGGAGAGGCCAACTTCTCGGTCTCCGCCACCTGGAACCTCGGCTCGACGTCCGCGTAAGGCAGCGTGATCGACATGCACGCTGACGTGGAGGACGCCGCGCTGCACGCCGCGTTCGTCTCGGTGCTCGGCAGCTCCGGACCGGTCGGCGCCGGCGTCATGGTCGCCGACGACCTGGTGCTGACCTGCGCGCACGTCGTCAACAGCGCGCTGGGACGGGGCCAGTTCGACCAGGCGGCCCCGCCCCGTGACGCCCTGCTGCGGCTGGCCTTTCCGCTGGTGGACCGAGAGCGCGAGGTGAGCGCCCGGGTGGAGCCCGGAGGGTGGCGGCCCCCGCGCGCGGACGCCATCGGTCGCGCGCCGGTGGTACCCGGGCGGCTCGCGCACCACGGCGACCTCGCGGTGCTCCGGCTGGAGGGGAGCGCCCCGCCGGGCGCCGAGCCGGCGCCGTTCCAGCTCCACGACTGCGAGCGCGAGGTCGTCGCGCTGTGGGCCAGCGGGAACCCGGTGACGACGATCCGGGCCAGGCCGCGCGTGGTGGCCGCCCCGTGGGTCGCGCTGGACGTCGTCGGCGGGGTCGGTGTGAGCGCCGGGTACAGCGGCGGCCCGCTGTGGGACCGCGCGCGCCAGGCGGTGGTCGGGCTGGTGGTGGCCGTCCACGAGGACGCGCAGGCCGCGCGGGCGCGCGCCGGCGCCGGCGGGCACCAGGACCGGTCGCCGGCCGTCGTGTACGGCATCAGCCTGCCGGCGATCGAGTCGGAGCTGCCCCGCATGCCACCGCTGCGGGTGCCCGCCGCCCGGCGCGGCGTGCAGCAACTCCTGGCCGCGCTGGAGGGCGTGCTCACCACGCCGGCGGCGGTGGCGCAGTGCGAGCGGTGGCTCGCCGCGCGGTTCGGCTTCCCCGCGCGCGACCTCGGCACCGATCACGCGCGCCTGGTGCGACTGGCCGTGGGCAGCCGGCGCGGCGTGCCCGAACTCCTCGAAGCCGCCCGCACCACCCTCGCGCAGCACTCCGCACCCGACGGCGGCGCGGCCGGGTCGCCCGGGGAGCCGTGGGAGCGGCTGCGCAGGGCCGCGCGCATCGTGAGCCCCACCGAGTGCCTGACCCTCGACCAACGGCGCGATCTGGCCGGGTTGCTCGCGCGCTGCCGCCAGGCGACGCCGGACGCCCTGCTCGCCGCCGTACTGCCCTACGACGCGGAGCCGCGGGCGCTGTCCGGACTGGCCGACGTCATCGACGTGTTGGAGGCGTACGAGCCGACGGACCGCCAGCCCGTGCCGCCGCTGTTGCGCGCGGTCGTCCTGGTGGCGGGCGAGGAACGGCAGACCGCGGACCAGCTCACCGAGGACCTCCAGGCGTGGACGGAGCGGGTCGCGCGCCGCATGGGCGTGCCGTGGGCCGCGGTGTGCCAGTTCCAGGCGGACGCGGCGGACCGCCACGCGGCGGCGCGGGCACCGTCCGCCCCGCCGCCGCCCGTGGACGGGGCGGGCGGCACCGCCGCCGGGCGGCTGGGGCGGGCCGTGCCCCGGGTCCAGATCGAGCTGTTGCCCACCGGCGGCAGCACACTCTTCACGTACCAGATATGGGCCTGGGACGCCGGTGCGCAGCCCAGGCTCGTCGTGGTGCGGGACCGCGACGCCGCCAGCGCCCGGGTGGTCGAGGACATCCGACGGGTGCTGCGCACCGAGGTGCGTGAGGACCCCGAGACGGCGCTCGTGGAGTTCTTCGTCGCGCCCGAGTGGCTGGGGCTCGCCATCGACACGTGGGAGTCCGAGGAGGGGGACGAGGGCGGCGCGTTCGTACCGGGGCTGACCCGACGCCTGGTCGTCCGCACCACGACCAGGACGCGGGAGTGCTACGCGGGGTGGAAGCGCCGCACGGCCGCCCTGGCCAGCGCGGGACGCCTGGTCTTCGGCGAGAAGTACGCCGACCACAAGGTGGCGCGGGCCAACCTGGAGGTCCGCCCGGACGTGGGCACCGTCGTGCTGTGCTGCGACCCGGCGCGGCACGGCCAGTTGCTGCGGCAGTGTGTACAGGCCGGCGTGCACACGGTGCTCTGGCACCGTACGGACCACGGGGAGCAGGTCGGCCTCGACCTGTCCAGCGTGCTGGAGGGCACCGAACCGCGCGGGGTGCCCGAGGCGGTGCGGTTGGAGCGGGCCAAGGCGATGGCCGAGCCCGGCATCCCGACGCACCGGGGCGGCCAACTGTCGCTGCTCCACGACCCGCCCGACCACCGGCCCCCGCCGCTCGCCCCGGAACCCTGGGTCCTCGCGGAGCCGGCGTCATGACCGGCCGCCGGCAGCCCCCGGCGCACACCCCTGGCCGGCCGCCCGCCGCGCGCTGCCGCGCCACCCGGGCCTTGGTCGCCCGCCGCGCCCGCCCGGCGCCCGGCCGCGCCGTCCCGCGCCGGCCAAGCGGCACCAGGCCCTGGCTCCGGTCTCTGCCGACGCCCATGCCCATGCCCACGACGATCAAGGAGAGTGCGCCGTGGTCCCACCAGCCGGATCGGGCAGCGCCCAGAGCGAGCCGGGCGCGGGTCGTCCGCAGGAGGGGAACGAGCCGAACGGGGCGAGCACGGTGAACGAGCCGAACGTGCCCGGCCGGCCGTCCGTGGGGGCCGGTTCCCCGGGGGACGGGGCAGCGGGGGACGGGGCGGCGGGGGCGCCGGGCGAGGCGTGGTGGGCCTTCCGGGGCCCCGCGGCGCTGCCGGAGCCGCCGCCCTGGCGCCGGTTCGCCACCAACCGGAACACCGGCTCCACCCCGCCGTACCTGATGGGCCGTGACGAGATCGCCATCGTCAACGCCGCCCTGCACCTGCACCGCCCGCTGCTGGTCACCGGGCGGCCCGGCACCGGCAAGTCCGAACTCGCCCACGCCATAGCCCGCGAGCTGGGGCTCGGCGCGGTGCTGCGCTGGTCCGTGAACAGCCGCGCCACCCTGGCGGACGCCCTCTACCGGTACGACGCGGTAGGCAGGCTGCGCGAGGCGTCGCTGCGCCGCGAGCGCGCGATGGGGGCCGCCGCCGCACGCGGCAGCATCCGCGGCGGCGGCGGCCCGCGCGGCAAGGGCACCGGCGCCCGCGCGCTCCGCAGCGCGCGGGGCAGCGCGCACGGAGCCCTGCACGCCGGCCGCCGGGCCTCGGGCTACCGGGCCGCGGCCCCGGAGCCGGACATCGGCCAGTACCTGCGGCTCGGCCCGCTCGGCACGGCGCTGGCCGCGGCGCACCGGCCGCGCGTACTTCTCATCGACGAACTCGACAAGGCCGACATCGACCTGCCCAACGACCTGCTGGTGGTCCTGGAGGAAGGCGAGTTCGAGATCCCCGAACTGGCCCGGCTGCCCGAGCAGCAGCGCGATGTGGACGTACTGGTCAGCGGGGGACGGGAGCGGGCCAGGGTACGGCGCGGTGTCGTCGCCTGTACGCACTTTCCCGTCGTGGTGATGACCAGCAACGGGGAGCGCGACTTTCCCCCCGCGTTCCTGCGCCGCTGCGTCCGCCTCGACCTGCCCGACCCGGACGCCGACCGCCTGCGCGACATCGTCCGCGGCAGCCTGGGCGAGGCGGCGCTGGCGAAGGCGGAGGACCTCATCGACGCGTTCCTGCGCCGCTCCGCCACCGAGACCCTGGCCACCGACCAGCTCCTGGCCGCGGTCCATCTGCGCCTCGCGGGCGCCGACATGAGCCGGGACCAGCTCCTCGCGGCCGTCATGCACCGGCTCGACGAGACGTTACCGACGTGATCGACCGGCTGCGGCAGGCGCTCGTCGGCGTGGGGTACGAACCCGGCGCCGACGAGCTGCTCGACGTGCTGTGGCTGGCCCAGGTGATCGCGGACGCCGAACGGAACGACGCGCGCCAGGCCGCGCCCGCCCCCGCCCCACCGGCCGGGCCCCCACCGCCCGACTCCGCCCCCGGCTCCGTTCCGCCCGACTCCGCTCCGTCCGACTGTTCTGCCCCGTCTGGCCCGGCTGGCCCGTCCGGCCCGTCCGTCGGCCCCGTCCTCGCGGCCGACGCCACGGAGCCGCGGCCGGGCGACGCCCCCGGGGACGGCCGGGACGGCGGCCCTGGCGACACTCCCGCCGGTGCCCCCGCCGGCGCCCCCAAGGGGCCCGCGCACGGCGCGCCGGCCGAGCGGATCGGGGCCCCGGGGCCCAACGGAGCGGGCACACGGGGCGCCGTCCCGCTGCCCGGGCCCGGCGAGCCGGCCGTGCCGCCGACCGGCGCCCCGACGTCGACGCCGGACGCGACCGGGGCCGGCCTCGCCGCCCCGTCCGGCGGGACCGGGAAGCGGCCGCCACGGCGCGCCCTGTACAGCCACGGCAGCGCGGGCGGCGACGGGGCCGGACGGGGCGCGCGGGGGAGCAGGGTGCCGGGCGGGCGGGTGCTGCCCGAGGCACAGCGGCTGGCGCGGGCGCTGCGCCCGCTGATCCGCTACCACGACCACCCGCAGCGCACGGTCACCGACATCGAGGCCACGGTGCGGCTCACCGCCGAGACGGGGCTGTTCGACCTGGTGACCACGGCGGTCCCCGAACGCGCCCTGACGGCCGTGCTCTGGGTCGACCGGTCGCCCTCCATGCGGGTGTGGCATCCGATCGCCGCCGAGGTGCGCGCGGTGCTGCGGCGCAGTGGCGCCTTTCGGTCCGTACGGCAGCAGCGGTTCGACCCGGCACGGGCCGGGGCCCGGGGACGGCGCGCCCCGTCCATGGCCGACGGGCCCGGCGCCGTCGTCCTCATCCTCACCGACGGCGTGCACCCGGCCTGGCGCGATCCGCGCACCCTGCGCGCCCTCCTCGCGCAGCACCGGTGGGGCCCCGTGGCCGTGTTGCACGCGCTGCCGCGCCGGCTGTGGCGGGGCAGCGGCCTCGACGCCCAGCCGCGGCTGCTCACCGCGGCGGCGCCGCTCAGTCCGGCGCACCGGCTCGGCGTGGCCGACCCGCTCACCGGCGAGCGTGACCCGACCGCCGAACACCACGTGGCGCTCCCGGTGTTGCGGCTGGCGCCGGCCGCGCTGGCGCCGTGGGTCGCCCTCCAGACCCGGCCGGGCACCCCGCGCCACGTCGAGACGGTGCTGGTGCCGATGGAGCGGGCACCGGGCACGTCGGCGCGCCGGGCCGCGTCCGCCGGCCCGCCACCGGTCGCGCCGGGGCTTGCGGCGCCGGAGGCGGGGAGGCCGGGCCCGGCTTCTCCGGACGAGGTCCCGCTCGGCCTGTCGGCGTACCCGGGGACGTTGGTCGCGCCGGAGGCGGGTGCGGTGCTCGCGCCGGATGCCGGTGGCGGGTTGGCCGTGCCGGGGCGGGCCGTGTCGCCCGGGGCCTCGTCGCGCGGGTGCACGTCACGCGAGGCGTCGTCAGGGGGCGGGCCCGGCACCGGGGCGGTGGGGCTGTCCGCGGAGGAGCGGATCGAGCGGTTTCGGAGCACGTTCTCGCCGGAGGCGTACCGGCTCGCGGTCCGGCTCTCCGCGGTCCGCCCGCTGACCACGCCCGTGATGCACCTGGTCAGGTCCGCCGTGCTGCCCGAGGCGACCGCCGCCCAGGTGGCGGAGGTGCAACTCGGCGGCCTCCTCACCCAGGTCACCCCGGCCTCGCCGGCCGCCGCGCGGGTGCCGGAGATCGAGGCGCTGACCCGACGGCTGGCCCCGGCCGACGCCGCCCAGCCCGTGTACGACTTCGCCGACGGCGTGCGCGAACTCCTCTTCAGCGCCCTGGGCGTCGAGCGCTCCATCGAGATCGTCGAGGCGGTGGGCCGCGCCCTGGCCCCGTACCTGGGCAGCCTGCCCGACTTCCCCGCCCTGATGGCCGACCCGGAGGGCCTGTTGCGCCTCCAGGGCACCGCCCGGGCGTTCGCCGTCCTGGTGGGTCCGGTCTGCGAGCGGCTCGGCCTCCCGGGCGGCGTCCCCGGCGCCTCCGCCCGCGCCGGGGACGCCGCCGGGGCCGACGCGCCCGTGCTCAGCGCGCACCGTCCCCCCGCGCCCCCGCCCGTTGCTCCCCCGCTCCTCGTGGCCGGGGGAGCACCGCCGGACGCGGCGGAGCGGGGGGCGCGCGACGTGAGCCCCGCCGACCCGGCCGACCCGGCCCCGGCCGCCCCCGAAGCCGACCGGGACCGGCCCCCCGACGGGCCTCGGGCGCAGCCCGACGGGGCGGGCGAACCCACGCCGGACGAGGCGGGCGAACCCACGCCGGACGGGGCGGACACCGGGCTGCCGGACGGGGCGGCCGCCGCCGGGGCGTTGCCGGACGCGGCGGGCCAGCCGCCACCGCCGCTCACGGAGCCGGTACGGGCCGACCGGTTGCGCTTCGAACTGCTCGGGCCCGTGCGCGCCTGGCGCGACGAGGTCGAGGTGTCGCCCCGTTGGCCGCGTCAGCAGTCGCTGCTGTGCCTGTTGCTGCTCCGTAAGGGGCGCCCGGTCACCGTGCGCGAGGCCGCGACGGCGCTCTGGGGCGTCCAACAGCCGGCGCAGCCACCGGCCGTGATCCACAGCTACGTGGCCCAGCTCCGCCGCACCGTGGGGGCGCGGGTCCTGCGCGGCGCCGGCCGGGACGGCTACGTGCTGGACGGTGACGTACGTACCGACGTCGGCGAGATCCAGCGCCGGGAGGCGGCGGTGGACGAGGCGCTGCGGCGCGGGGACCGGCGCGCGGCGCGCGCCCTGCTCGGCGAGGTGCTGGAGCGGTGGCGGAGCGACCGGGAGCCGCTGGCGCAGGTGCCGGGCCCGTTCGCCGCCGCCGAGCGCGCGCGGCTCGCCGAGTGGCGGCTCGAACTCCAGGAACGCGCGCTGGGCCTGGACCTCGCGCTGGGCCGCGTCGACGAGGCCGTTCCCCAACTCGCCGCCCTGGTCGCGCGGCACCCGCTGCGCGAGCCGCCGTACCACCTGCTGATGACGGCGCTGCACCGCACGGGGCGCACGGCCGAGGCCATCGCCGCCTACCGGAACTGTCACCGGCTGCTCTCCGACGAACTCGGCATGGAGCCCACGACCGAGGTACAGGACCTGTACGAGCGCATCCTGCGCGGCGCCCACGTGCCCGCGCCCGACCCCCGCGCGCCCATCGGCCCGGGGCTCCGCGTCACCGTCCGACTCCCGCCGCCACCGGCCCACTTCGTCGGCCGCGAGGCGGACCTCGCCGAGCTGCGGAGCGCGCTGCGCGGAGCCGGGCCCACGGCGCCGGTCTGCGGCGTCGGCGGGCTGGGCGGCATCGGCAAGACGACGCTCGCCCTGGCCGCCGCGCACGAACTCGCCCCCGGCTTCCCGGACGGGCGGTTCTTCGTGGACCTGCACGGCGGCGAACGCGGCAGGCCCGCCATCGGCCGCGTACTGGAGGCCCTGCTGCTCGCCCTGGGCGCCGCGCCGGACGACATCCCGTTCGGCACCGAGGCGCGCCGTGCGCGCTACCAGGCGATGTTGGACGGGCGGCGGGTGCTCGTGGTCATCGACCGGGCGCACGGCTGGGCGCAGGCGGCGCCGCTGCTGCCGGACGCCCCCGGCTGCGCCGCCATCGTCACCAGCCGCCGGACGCACGCCGCGCCGGAGCGGGTGTCGTGGATCGCGCTGCGCGAGTTCAGCCAGCGCGAGGGGCTGGACTTCCTGGCGCGCGTGCTCGGGCGCGCGCGGGTGGTCCAGGACGCCAACGGGGCGCACCGGCTGTTCCGGTACTGCGGGGGGTTGCCGCTGGCCCTGCGCATCGCCGGCGAACTGGTGCGCCGGCAGCACCAGCGCTTCCCCTGGCCCCTGACCCGGCTGGCCGACCGGCTCGCGGCCCCCGCGCACCGGCTGACCGGGCTACGCGTCGGCGACCTCTCGGTCGCCGCCGGCTTCGAGCAGACCTTCCGCCGGCTGAACACGGAGCGACAGCGCGCCTTCTGCCTGCTGTCCGTGCTCGACCACGACGAGGTCAGCCGGTTCAGCTCGGCGGCGCTCCTCGACCGTACGCAACTGGTGGCGGAGGACCTGCTGGACGCGCTGGCCTCCGCGTCCCTGCTGCACCGCGAGGACCGCGACCGGTACCGCTTCAACGCCCTGGCCCTGCTCTACGCCCAGCAGGAGCTGGCCAAGCACGGCTTCGGCGCGGCGGACACGCCGAGCAAGCACCTGGCGCAGCGCGCGAGCGACGCCGCCGTGCTGCGCCTCGCCGACCGCTACCTGGTCGCCGGCGCCGCCACGCTCCGCCACCTCGACCCGGGCGACACCCTGCCCCGACACCTGGCCTCCCACGACGCCCGGCTCGACCGGGCCGCGGCGCGCCACGTCGAACCTCCGGCGCGGTGGCTGCGCGACGAGGCGCCCCGACTGCTGCGCGTGCTGCGCCGCGCGACGCAGCCCGGCCGCGTCTCGGCGGCCCTGCTCCAACGCCTGGCCGACCTGGCGCTGGCCGCCCGGGCGCTGGCCGACGACGAGGCGTACGCCCGGCACTTCACCGAGAGCGTCGAGGCCCTCTCCCTGCCGGCCAGCGGAACCCGTACCCAGGCCGTGCGGCAGCGCGCCCTGGCGGCGCTGGCTCACGCGCACAACAGGGCGGGCCGCTTCCCCGCGGCGGAGCGCGCGGCGGCGCAGGCGATGCACCAGTACGCGAACGCCGCGGGCCCGCCCGACCTCGTCGTCCGGGCGCTGGCCCCGCACGAGCGGGCCGCCGCCGTGTACAGCCTGGGCCGCCTGGCCGAGGCCGAGAAGCTCCTGGAACTGGCCGAGCGGGCCTACGAGAGCGACGACAACCTGGCCGGCCTGGCCCGGGTGTGGGCCGACCGGTCCCGCGTCCTGCTCTCGCGCGGCCGGCCGGACCAGGCACGCGAACTCGCCGAGCACTCCCTGGACGTCGCGAAGCGGGCCGGCCGCGCCCCGTCCGGCGCACCGGCCCCGGCGTTCGGCGCACCCGCCCCATCGGCCGGCACGCCCCCGCCGGGGCCGGGCCTCGCGGTCGCGCACGCCTCCTACGCCCTGGGCTGCGCGCTGACCGCCATCGAGCGCCCCTCGGACGCGCTGCCGGCGCTCCAGCGGGCGCTGGACCTCTTCGCGGGCGCCGGCCGGTACGTGGCCGAGGCCAGCACCCGCGCCAGGGCGGCCGAGGCGCGGCTCGCCATCGGGGACGCCAGCACCGCGGTCGAGCTGGCCAACCAGGCCGTCACCACCTTCGACCGGCACGGCGGCGACTGGCGCCGCGCGGACGCCCTGGTGATCCTCGGCCGGGCCATGCTGCGCCAGGGCCGGTCCAGCGGCGCCATGAGCTGCTGGGTGCAGGCGTTCGACGTCTACCACACGCTGGGCGCCCGCGAGGCGGACACGGTCGCCGACCTACTGGCCGACCTGCCGGCTGACGGCGCGCCGGACGGCGCCACGCACCGGGCGTCGCGCCGGCGCGGGAGCGCGCGGTAGGCGCGCGGCATGACGGGACGGGGAGCACCGTTGGGCCCGCGCGCGGCGGGCGCGAGCCGACCCGAGGAACGGACGACCACCGAGGCCGGAGAGCGGGCCACCCGAGAACGGAAACCGACGGAGGAGGACACCATGAGGAAAGCGTTCCGACGCGGCGGCCACGGGGCCGCGGCCGTCGCCCTGGCCGCCGCGCTGACGGCGGGAGCGGCGGGGACGGCGGGCGCCGCCGACGCCGACCGGACGCCGCGCCCCGGCGCGCCGGACGGCGCGCGGACCGCCGGTCTCCAGGGCCCCGTCGTCACCCACCCGGAGTCCAGGCCCTACGAATACCCGGCGGGCGAGGTCTGCCCGTTCCGGGCCCGCGCCGAGTTCCCGGTCAGCGACCTGCGGCTGCGCACCTGGACCGACGGCGCCGGGCGCCCCGTGTTCGCCGTCGAGGACGGCCCGCTGGTGCTGCGCGCGACCAACCTGGACACCGGAAAGACGGTGGAGCGCGAGGTCTCGGGAACGGCGACCATCACCTACCCCGCCTACCCCCGTTCCGACGTCTACGTCATGAGCGGCGACAACTGGGCGACGGGCTTCCACGCGCACGACCAGCCGGCCGGCAGGTGGCTCGTCAGCCGCGGCTACATGTCGGTGCGCATCAGCCCGGCCGACGAGGGGACCGCGGGCACGGCGAAGAAGCTGCTGGCGCTGTACGGACCGTACGAGGACCTCTGCACGACCCTCGCCACCCCGTAGGCTCCACCCCGTACGCTGCCCCGTCGCCCCGTCGCCCCGTCGCCCCGTCGCCCCGTCGCCCCGTCGCCCCGTCGCGGGCCGGGGCGACGGGGCCCGGCGGGCCGGGCTCGCGGGGTGCGGGGGCGGGCGAGGGAGAGGTCAGGCGTCCTGGTCGCGGAGGAACCCGGTGAGCGCGGCGGTCAGCTCGGCGGGGGCGTCCTCCTGCACCAGGTGGCCCGCGCCCTCGATGAGCCGGAGGCGCGCCCCGGGGACGAGCGCGGCCAGCTCGTGCCCCTTGGCGACCGGAATCCACGCGTCGTCGGCGCCCCAACACACCAGCACCGGCAACCGCAGCTCGCCGTACCGGCCCTGGATCTCGTCGGTGAACCGCTGGTCGTTCTGGGCGATCTGCCGGTAGAAGGCGGGCTGCCCCGCCGCGCCGCACCACGGGGCGACCAGACGGTCCAGGACGTCGGGACGCAGCCCCGGCGCGCTGGCGGAGGCGACGTACTCGCGGACCATCGCCCGGTGCAGGGCGGGCGGCAACTGCTCGAAGACCGCGGCGTTCTCGCCCAGGAGCCGGTACGTGGGCGTGCCCCACGGGGCCAGCGCCACGGCGTCCACGAGCGCCAGCGCCCGGTAGGCGGCGCCGTGCAGCAGATGGGCGCGGAGCGCGACACAGCCGCCGAAGTCGTGCGCGACGACGTACGGGGCGAGGGACGGGGCGGCGGCGCCGGCCCCGTCACCCTCGCCGCCGGCCAGGCCCCAGTGCGTCAGCAACTCCGTGAACACGGCCGCCTGCGCCGCCAGGGACACGTCCTGCCCCGCGCGCTGCTCGGACGCGCCGTACCCCGGCATGTCCCACACCAGCACCCGGTACCGGTCGGCCAGGGCGCGTGCCACCCCGCGCCAGACGTACGAGGAGAACGGCGTGCCGTGCAGCAGCACGACCGGCGGTGCGTCGGGGTCGCCCAGCTCCGCCCACCGCACGGCGCCGGAGGACGAGTGGAAGGTGCGGCCCAGGTCCCATGTCATGACCGTAATGCTAGACACTCCTGACATCGGGTGTCGAGATCGACGCGGCGCCGGCGTGGTCGGTCACCCCCCGCGCCGCCGGCCGCGCGAGCGACCATGTGTGCGCTCCGGGGCGCGGGCGGCGCATCCGAGGACATGCGCCGTCGCCCGGCCTCACCTGGAGCGACTTCGCGTGCCGTCGGACGCGCCCGCGCGGGCCGGAACCGTGCGCCCCCACGCGCCTCTCGTGCGCGCCGCCCCGGCTCGTAGAATCGACGCATCATGGCCTACCTCGACCACGCCGCCACCACTCCGATGCTCCCGGAGGCGGTGCGGGCGATGACCGACCAGCTCGCCGTCACCGGCAACGCCTCCTCCCTCCACGCCGCGGGACGGCGCGCGCGCCGCACCGTGGAGGAGTCCCGCGAGTCGCTCGCCGCCGCACTCGGCGCCCGCCCCAGCGAGGTGGTGTTCACCGCGGGCGGCACCGAGGCCGACAACCTCGCCGTCAAGGGCCTCTACTGGGCCCGCCGCGCCGCCGACCCGGCCCGCACCCGGCTGCTCGCCAGCCCCGTCGAGCACCATGCCGTGCTCGATGCGGTGGACTGGCTCGCCACGCACGAGGGCGCGCGCGTGGAGTGGCTGCCGGTCGACGCGTACGGCAGGGTCAGCCCGGACGCGCTGCGCGAGGCCATCGCCCGTGACCCCTCGGACGTGGCGCTGGCCACCGTGATGTGGGCCAACAACGAGATCGGCACGATCATGCCGGTCGCCGAACTGGCCGCGGTGGCGCGCGAGTTCGACGTTCCGTTGCACGCGGACGCGGTGCAGGCGTTCGGCCAGGTCGAGGTGGACTTCGCGGCCTCCGGGCTCGCCGCGATGACGGTCACCGGCCACAAGATCGGCGGCCCGTACGGGATCGGGGCGCTGCTCCTCGGCCGTTCGTACGCACCCGTGCCACTGCTGCACGGCGGCGGCCAGGAGCGGCACGTGCGCTCGGGCACGCTGGACGTGCCCGCCATAGCCGCGTTCGCGGTGGCCGGCGAGCTGGCCGCCGCGCGCCGCGAGGAGTTCGCGCACGAGATCGGCGGGCTGCGGGACGCGCTCGTCGCGGCGGTCACGGAGGCCGTCCCGGACGCGGTGCTGGGCGGCGACCCGGACCCGGCGGGCCGACTGCCCGCCAACGCGCACTTCTCCTTCCCCGGGTGCGAGGGCGACTCCCTGTTGCTGCTGCTGGACGCGCAGGGCATCGAGTGCTCGACGGGCTCCGCCTGCACCGCGGGCGTCGCGCAGCCCAGCCACGTGGTCCTCGCCACCGGCTCGCCCCCGGAACTGGCCCGCGGCACGCTGCGGTTCTCCCTCGGGCACACCTCCACGAAGGCGGACGTGGAAGCGGTGGCGGCGGCCATCGGCCCCGCGGTCGCCCGCGCCCGCACGGCCGGGCTCAGCTAGCGACGGCGCGCCCCGACCCGGCATCCTGCCCCGTCGCCCCGTCGCCCCGTCGCCCCGTCGCCCCGTCGCCCCGTCGCCCCGTCGCCCCGTCGCCCCGTCGCCCCGTCGCCCCGTCGCCCCGTCGCCCCGTCGCCCCGTTATGGGGCGGTGTGGGGCGGTGTGGGGCGGGTGTGGGGCCCCGGGGCGTGGTGGGGCCGAATCGCGGCGACGTACCGGCTGGCGCACCCGTACCCTGGAACGGCTATGACTGACTTCCCGGGCGCCCCCGATCCTTCCGCTCCGCGCGATGGCCGTCGCCTCCGTGTGCTCGCCGCGATGTCCGGCGGCGTCGACTCCGCCGTCGCCGCCGCGCGGGCCGCCGAGGCCGGGCACGAGGTGACCGGCGTGCACCTCGCGCTCTCCGCCAACCCGCAGTCGTTCCGCACCGGTGCGCGCGGCTGTTGCACCATCGAGGACTCGCGCGACGCGCGCCGCGCCGCCGACGTGATCGGCATCCCCTTCTACGTCTGGGACCTGGCCGAGCGGTTCCGGGAGGACGTGGTCGAGGACTTCGTCGCCGAGTACGCGGCGGGCCGCACGCCCAACCCCTGCCTGCGCTGCAACGAGAAGATCAAGTTCGCGGCGCTGCTCGACAAGGCGCTCGCGCTCGGCTTCGACGCCGTGTGCACGGGCCACTACGCGACCGTCGTCACCCGCGACGACGGCTCCCGCGAGCTGCACCGCGCCTCCGACCTCGCGAAGGACCAGAGCTACGTGCTCGGCGTCCTCGACGACCGGCAGCTCGCGCACGCGATGTTCCCCCTCGGCGACACCCTCACCACCAAGGACGAGATCCGCGCGGAGGCGGAGCGGCGCGGCCTCGCCGTCGCGAAGAAGCCCGACAGCCACGACATCTGCTTCATCGCCGACGGCGACACGCAGGGCTTCCTGGCCAAGCAGCTCGGCACGGCCGAGGGCGACATCGTGGACGAGGACGGTACGAAGCTGGGCACCCACGAGGGTGCGTACGGCTTCACCATCGGTCAGCGCAAGGGCCTGCGCCTCGGCGTCCCGGCCGCCGACGGCAAGCCGCGCTACGTGCTCGACATCTCCCCGGTGAACAACACCGTGACGGTGGGACCGGCCGGCGCCCTCGACATCGCCGCGCTCAGCGCGATCAAGCCCCGCTGGTGCGGCACCCCGCCGACCGGCCCCGGCACCTACACGGCCCAGCTCCGCGCGCACGGCAGCGAGACGCCGGTCGCGGCGGAGTTGGTGGGCGACGTGCTGGAGGTCCGGTTCGACGCGCCGGTACGGGGCGTGGCGCCGGGCCAGGCGATCGTGCTGTACGACGGCACGCGGGTGGTGGGTTCGGCGACGATCGCCCACACGGAGCGCGCGACACCCGCGGCCACGGCGACCGCCGACCCAGCGGCCTGAGCGACCGTCCCCAAGGCCCGTCCCCCCGCCCCGTACCCCGGCTCTCCGGAGCCCCGTCCCCCCGCCCCGTACCGGCCGCACGGCGCGGCGTACGGGGCGGAAGCCGGAGCCGGCAGACCCGGCTACACCCGCTCGAACCCGCCGGTCGGGCGGGGTGAACGGTCGGCCGGGCTTCGAACGCCGGCGCGGACGGGCTCTCGTACAGTGGCGGGCATGAACATCTGCGTCTTCTGCTCCGCCGCCGACCTCGACGAGCGCTATGTCACACCGGCCCGCGAGTTCGCCGAGTTGCTCGGCAAGGGCGGACACACGCTGGTGTGGGGCGGCTCGGAGGCCGGCCTGATGAAGGTCATGGCCGACGGGGTACAGGAGCACGGCGGACGGCTGGTCGGCGTCTCGGTGGAGTTCCTCCGCGACAAGGCGCGGCAGAACGCGGACGAGATGCTGATCACCAAGGACCTGGCCGAGCGCAAGGCGCAGCTCCTCGCGCGCGCCGACGCGATCGTGATCATGGTGGGCGGCACCGGCACGCTGGACGAGGCGACCGAGATCCTGGAGCTCAAGAAGCACGGCCTGCACACCAAGCCGGTGGTGCTGCTCAACGCGGCCGGCTTCTACGACGGCCTCAAACAGCAGCTCCAGCGGATGGAGCAGGAGGGCTTCCTGCCGATCCCGCTCACCGATCTCGTCTTCTTCGCCGAGGACGGGGTGGGCGCACTGGCCTACCTGGAGGAGCAGGCGGGCGTCCAGCCGTAGCCCGCGCCCCGCGCCGACCGGCCCCGTCCCCCCGGCCGCCCCGGTCACCCGGCAACCGTCGTTAGGATCGCCGCATGGGTACGCATCTGATCACCGGAGCAGGCTCGGGCATCGGCACCGTCGTCGCGGAGCGACTGTGCGCACGCGGCGACGAGCTGTGGTTGCTGGCGCGCGACGCCGGGCGGGCGAAGCAGTTGGCGGAGCGGTACCCCGGGGCCAAGACGCTCGTCGGCGACCTGGCGGAGCCCGAGCGACTGTCCTGGGCGTTCAGCCACCAGCAGGTGCCGGAGCGCCTCGACTCGCTGCTGCACATCGCCGGCGTCGTGGAACTCGGCGACGTCGGTGACCTCACCCCCAAGGCGTGGAACCAGCAACTCGCCGCCAACCTTGTCTCGCCGGCCGAACTCACCCGCCTGCTGCTGCCCCAGCTCCGGCTGGCCAAGGGCCACGTGGTGTTCGTGAACTCGGGCGCGGGGCTGCGGGCCAACGCCCAGTGGAGCGCGTACGCGGCCAGCAAGCACGGCCTCAAGGCGCTGGCCGACGCGCTGCGCTGGGAGGAGAGCGGCAACGGCATCCGGGTCACCACCGTCTACCCGGGGCGCACCGCCACGCCCATGCAGGTCAAGGTGCACCAGCAGGAGGGCAAGGAGTACGACCCGGAGCGCTGGATGACCCCGGAGTCGGTGGCCACCACCCTGCTCACCGCCCTGGACCTGCCGCGCGACGCGGAGATCACCGACCTGTCGGTCCGCCCGCGCGCCTGACCCCACCCGGGCCCGGACGCCGGGCCCGGTGCCCGCTGGCGCCCCGCCCCGGGACGGGCCCCGTTCGCTGACCAGCCCGCCCCGTCGTTGCCCCGCCCCGTGGGCCCGTGCACCGACGCGTCGTCGCGCCGTACGGGCGCGTGGCGCCGTACGGACCCCGTGGCTCCGTGCCCCGTGCGCCGTGCCCTGTAGAGACGCGGAGCCGCCGGGGCGCGCCCCGGGAGGGTGCGCGGAGCCGGGCGGTGGTCACGCCGGGAGCCGTGGCGGTACGGGGGCGACGGCGCCGCGCCCCGCGCCTCGTACGCTTCCTGCGTGAGTGTGAGCGAGAACGACGAGATGGGCTGGGGCGCGGGCGCCGCGACCGGCATCGGCTCCATGCCGGGCGAGGACGCCCGGGAGGCCGCCAGGACCGTGACCGGTTCGCTGGAGCGGCTGCCGTACCTGCCGGAGCTGCCGGCGCGGGGCCCCGGCGCGGACATGATCGGGCGCACCGCCGGGATGCTCGTGGAGCTGTACGCGCGCGTGGAGCCCAGCGGCTGGCGGATCGGCGACCACCCCGGCCGTGACACTCGGCGCGCGCGTTCCTGGCTCGGCCAGGACCTGGACGCGCTGGAGGAGTACACCCAGGGGTACACCGGAACGCTCAAGGTGTCCGCCGTCGGGCCCTGGACGCTGGCCGCGGCGCTGGAGCTGCGCGGCGGCGAGGCCATGCTCAGCGACCCCGGCGCCTGCCGGGACCTGGTCGGATCGCTGGCCGAGGGGCTGCGCGCGCACCTGGCCGACGTGCGGCGCCGGGTGCCGGGCGCCCGCGTGGCGCTCCAGCTCGACGAGCCCTCGCTGCGCGCCGTCCTCGAGGGCCGGGTCCGCTCCGCCAGCGGCTACCGCACCCACCCCGCCGTCGACCGGGTGGTGGTCGAGGGCGCGCTGCGCGAGATGTGCGCGCTGCACGACGGGCCCGTGGTCGTGCACTGCTGCGCGCCCGGCGTCCCGTTCGGGCTGCTGCACCGTTCCGGCGTGGCGGGCGTCTCCTTCGACTTCTCGCTCGTCACGGAGCGTGAGGAGGAGGCGATCGGCGAGGCGGTCGAGGGTGGCCTCACGCTGTTCGCCGGTGTGCTGCCGGGCACGGACCCGCAATCAGGGCCATTGTCAGACCCTGCGGGTAGCGTCATGGGTGTCAGGACGCTGTGGCGCAGGTTGGGGCTGTCGCCGGGGACCCTCGCGGAGTCCGTGGTGGTCACCCCCTCCTGCGGGCTCGCGGGTGCCTCGCCGAGGTACGCGCGCGCCGCGCTGGACCACTGCGTCCGGGCGGCGACATCGCTCGTGGACAACCCTGAGTGATGGCGCCCGCCCCGCGGCGTGGTGTCCGCGAGGCGGTTGACGGATGAGGTAACGGGAGGTCGAGACGGTGGCTGGCGAAACGGTGTCCGGAGGCGAGAGCGCTTCCGAGGGCGCGGCGGACGGGGAGCGCGCGGCGCTGCCCGCCGAGGCGCGGTCCGAGGTGCCGTCCGACGCCCGGGAGCGGCATCAGCGCCTGGCCGAGGAGGTCGAGGAGCACCGCTTCCGGTACTACGTGAAGGACGCGCCGGTCGTCAGCGACGCGGAGTTCGACAAACTGCTGCGCGCGCTGGAGGCGCTGGAGACCGAGCACCCGCAGTTGCGCACGCCCGACTCGCCGACCCAGAAGGTGGCGGGGTCGTACGAGACGGAGTTCACCGAGGTCGAGCACCGCGAGCGGATGCTCAGCCTGGACAACGCCTTCGACGAGGAGGAGTTGGCCGCCTGGACCGACCGGATCGCCAAGGACCTCGGCGAGGCCGCCTCGTACCACTTCCTGTGCGAGCTGAAGGTGGACGGCCTCGCGGTCAACCTCACCTACGAGCACGGCCGGCTGACCCGCGCCGCCACCCGCGGCGACGGCCGCACGGGCGAGGACATCACGCCCAACGTGCGCACCATCGCGGAGATCCCCGACCGGCTGGTCGGCGAGGGCGTGCCCGCCCTGGTCGAGGTGCGGGGCGAGGTCTTCATCCCGATGGAGCGGTTCGAGGAGCTCAACGCCGGCCTGGTGGAGGCCGGCAAGCCGCCGTTCGCCAACCCGCGGAACGCGGCGGCCGGGTCGCTGCGGCAGAAGGACCCCAAGGTCACCGCAAGCCGCCCGCTGCACATGGTGGTGCACGGCATCGGCGCCCGCGAGGGCTTCGACATCGACTGTCAGTCCCATGCGTACGCGCTGCTCAGCGAATGGGGCCTGCCGACCTCACGCCACATCGAGGTGGTCGATACACCAGATGGCGTACGGGCCTTCATCGCCCGGTTCGGCGACCCCAGGCGGCGCCACTCGGTGGAGCACGAGATCGACGGCGTGGTCGTCAAGCTGGACGAGATCCCGCTCCAGGGGCGGCTGGGCTCCACCTCGCGCGCGCCGCGCTGGGCCATCGCCTGGAAGTACCCGCCGGAGGAGGTCAACACCAAGCTGATGGACATCCGGGTCGGCGTCGGCCGCACCGGCCGGGTGACGCCCTACGCGGTGGTCGAGCCGGTGACGGTGGCCGGCTCCGAGGTGGAGTTCGCGACGCTGCACAACCAGGAGGTCGTCAAGGCCAAGGGCGTCCTCATCGGCGACACCGTGGTGCTCCGCAAGGCGGGCGACGTCATCCCGGAGATCCTCGGCCCGGTGGCCGACCTGCGGGACGGCAGCGAGCGGGAGTTCGTCATGCCCGCCGAGTGCCCGGACTGCGGCACCGCCCTCCAGCCGATGAAGGAGGGCGACATCGACCTGCGCTGCCCCAACGCCCGGTACTGCCCCGCGCAGATCCGCGAGCGCGTCTTCTACCTCGCCGGCCGCAAGAGCCTGGACATCGAGCACCTGGGGTACGTGGCCGCCGCCGCGCTGACCCAGCCGCTCGAACCCGAGGAGCCGCCGCTGCGCAACGAGGGCGACCTGTTCGACCTCGACATCGACGCCCTGCTCCCCATCCGCTCGCACGTCCTCGACCCGGACAGCGGCCTGCCCAAGCGCGACCCGGAGTCCGGCGAGGAGAAGACCGTCACCTTCTTCGCCAACCAGAAGGGCGAGCCGAAGAAGAACGCCCTGGCCATGCTGGAGAACATCCAGGCCGCCAAGGAACGGCCGCTGGCCCGCATCATCACCGGCCTGTCGATCCGGCACGTCGGCCCGGTGGCGGCCGTGGCGCTGGCCCGCGAGTTCCGCTCGCTGGACCGCATCGCGGAGGCGAGCGAGGAGGAGTTGGCGGCGGTCGAGGGGGTGGGCGGCATCATCGCCGCGTCGGTGAAGCAGTGGTTCGCCGAGGAGTGGCACCGCGAGATCGTCGAGAAATGGCGGGCCGCGGGGGTGCGCTTCGAGGAGGAGGCCGGCGAGGATGAGGGCCCCAGACCACTCGCCGGGCTCACCGTCGTCGTCACCGGAACGCTCCAGTCGTACACGCGGGACGGCGCCAAGGAGGCTCTGCAGAACCAGGGAGCGAAGGTGACCGGGTCGGTTTCCAAGAAGACGCATTTCGTGGTCGTCGGTGACAACCCCGGCTCCAAGTACGACAAGGCCGTGCAGGCGAAGGTGCCCGTACTGGACGATCAGGGTCTGGGCGTGCTGTTGGAACAGGGACCCGATGCCGCCCGGGAGGTTGCGCTCACGCCACCTGACGGGTCGGAATAGTTCACAGACGCTCTGGGGGTGGCCCGGCCGTGGCCGGCGGGCATCACTCTTATAGCGCATATCGGATGGTTACGGAGAGCGCGGGCGCATTCGGGCAACCGCTGTCGATCGCTGCTCCCCGTAGCCTAGTGCGGCCTACTGTTGAGATGTGCGCCTGCCGTGGCGCGGGCACCGCCGGCTGTGAGAGGGACGGGTATGAAACCGACCGACAGCGCCGCCCCAGTGTCGCGGTTGTGGCGGAACGCTCTCCCCGGTTTACCGGTAGTGGTCGTCGCGCTGGCCGCCGTCGCCCTGGGCGTGGGCGTCTTCCGCGTGCTGCGCACCGACACTGCGCTCTTCCCGAGCGGCACCGTCGGCTGGTCGCTGGCCGTGCTGACCGGGGCGATCGTCGGCCACCTGGTGGCCCTCGGCCGTGACCGCTGGTGGGGCGGCACCGGCTCCGGCGCCGCCCTCACCCTGGCCGCCCTGCTGCTGTACGGCTGGCTGCCCGCCGTCGTCATCAGCCTGGCCGTGGTCGTGCTGGTCGGCGCGGCCCGCCGACACCGCTGGCGCCAGGCCCTGTTGCACGGCGCCGTGGACATCCTCGGCATCGGCGCCGCGGGCCTGGCCCTCGCCGCGCTCGGCACCATCCCCTCGGTGGAACACCCCTGGCAGCCCGACGCCTGGAACCTGTACGTCATCCCGCCCATCGCCCTGGTCGCCTTCTCCTACCTGCTGGTGACCCGGGCCCTGCTCTGGTACACGATGGCGCCGCGCGGCGGCGGCCTGCGCACCGTCGTGCGCACCGCCATCGTCCGCCAGGCGCTGGTCGGCATCGCCCTCCTGGGCATCGCCCCGCTCATCGTCGTCGTCGGCGTGCACACCCCGATGCTGCTCCCGCTGTTCGCGGTGCCGCTGATAGCCCTCGACTCCACGCTCTGGATCGCCCGGGTCCGCGCCGAGGAGCAGCTCCGCGACCCGCTGACCGGGCTGCCCAACCGTCAGTGGCTGCTGGAGCGCACCTGGTCGGCGCTGGACGAGGCCGAGCGGGCCGGCACCCGCTCGGCGCTCGTACTCATCGACCTCGACCGGTTCCGCTCCGTCAACGACACCCTCGGCCACCTCGCCGGCGACCGGCTGCTGTTGCAGATCGCCGAGCGGCTGCGGCTGGCGCTGCCGCGCGGCGCCGAGGTGGCCCGGCTCGGCGGCGACGAGTTCGCCGTACTGCTGCCCACCGCCGACTCCCTGACCAGCGCTCAGCGCGCCGCCCGCTCGCTCATCGCCGCCCTCGGCTCGCCGCTCGACCTCGACGGGCTCACGTTGGTCCTGGAGGCCAGCGCCGGGGTCGCCGTCTTCCCCGACCACGCCATCGACGCCGAGGGCCTGCTGCGCCGGGCGGACGTCGCCATGTACCAGGCCAAGCGGGACCGCAGCGGCACCGAGGTCTACGAGGCGCGCCGGGACGGCAACACGCCCGACCGGCTCGGCCTCCTCGGCGACCTGCGCCGCGCCCTGGACGCGGGCGACGTGGAGCTGCACTACCAGCCCAAGGTCGGCTTCGACGGACACGTCGCCGGCCTTGAGGCGCTGGTGCGCTGGGTGCACCCGGACCGGGGCAAGGTGCCGCCGGACGAGTTCATCGCCATGGCCGAGAGCTCGGGCCTGATGCCCAAGCTGACGGAGTACGTGTTGGAGACGGCGCTCGGCCAGGTCGCCCAGTGGCGCGCCGCCGGCCTCGACGTGCCGGTCGCCGTGAACGTCTCGCCGCGCGACGTGCACACCCCCGGCTTCGCTGGCGCGGTCGCCGCGCGCCTGGCCCGGCACGGCGTACCGCCCGGCGCGCTGCAACTGGAGATAACCGAGCACGTCCTGTTGGAGGACCCGCAGCGGGCCGCCGACACGATGGCGGGCCTGACCGGGCACGGCGTCAAGATGTCGCTGGACGACTTCGGCACCGGCTACTCCTCGCTGGTGCACCTGCGCCGCCTGCCGGTGAGCGAGCTGAAGATCGACCGGTCGTTCGTGGCCCGTCTGGTCGTGGACAACGAGGACGCGGAGATCGTCCGCTGCACCCTCGACCTCGCCCACTCGCTGGGGCTGCTGGTCGTCGCGGAGGGCGTGGAGGACGACGAGACCTGGGAGCGGCTGCGCGATCTGGGCTGCGACGCGGTGCAGGGCTGGCTCGTGGCCGCGGCGATGCCGCCCGAGGAGACGACGGCCTGGCTCAAGCTCCGTGGCAAGAGCGGCTGGCACCGGGAGATCGAACGCGGCCAGGCCCTCCAGGCGTCGGCGGAACCCTCGGTGCCGGCGGCGTCGACCGAACAGAAGACCCCGGCCGCGTCGGTGGGCAAGGAGGCGGACCAGCCGGTGACATAGACCCCGCATCGGCCGATTGCCGCAACGTTTTGCCTGAGGTAGCGGGCCTGCCGCGAGCCGCCGACGGGGCGCCCCCGGACCGTGCCGAACTGGCCTGGTAGGCCCGGAACGGGCCGGGCGCGCAGGCTCAGCCGAGCCGAGCCGAGCCGGCCGGGGGAGGGGCCGGAGGCGAGCGGGCGGAGCGGGTTACGGGTGGATGATCCGCTGGACCAGTTCCGGGACCCACTCGACGTACTCGACCTCGGCCCCGTCGGCGTGGCGTGCGTAGCAGAAGCGGCCGGTCGGCCCCGTGGTCAGGGGCGTGGTGAGGGTGGCGCCCGAGGCCGTGAGCGTGGCCTGGCAGGCGTCGAGGTCGTCGACGACGACGGTGGCGGAGGCGTGCGCGTACTTGGCCCGTTCCTCGGCCGGCCCGGCGATGACGAGGAAGTCGCCGACGGCCGCCAGCTCGACGGCCTCGAACCCCAGCCGCAGATCGGGCTCGGCCCCCGTCAACTCGCGCAGCAGCGGCAGCGCGCCGTCGAGGCTGTCGGTCCACAGGCGGGCGTACGTCTTGAGGATGGTCATGGGACTCCCAGCGGTTCAGCCGCGGTGGCGGTGCGGGGGCAGGGGCGGTGACCGTCGGCTCTAGCCGACGCCTCGCACACCGTAGGGACGGAGGGCCCTGACGTGGAAGAACGCACTTTTTGGTGACCAGGGCACCAGAAGGGAACCGCGCGAGCGCGGCCCGGCGGCGAAACCCCGTCCACCGACGACGCCCCGCACCCTGGCTCCGGACCGCCGCCCCGGACCGCCGCCCCAGCCGCGGACCCCCGCCCCAGCCTCGGACCGCCGCCCCGCCCGTACGGTCGCCCCGCCCCCATGCCCCCACGCCCCACACGCCCCCCCGACCGCTCCGCCGCGCCGTCCGCGGTCTCGCTCGTGGCCGTGGGCGCGGTGGCCCGAGGCGGGGTGGTGGGTGGCTGTGCTGGGGGCCGTCGGAAAGCCCTTCGTCGGGTGCTGTCCGTGGCGCATAGGATTGGGCGCGCGTCACGACCCGGCGCACGGGCCGGCTCCGGTCACACGGCGCCCGGGTCCACGCTCAGGAACCCAGCCCGTTCACCCGCAATCCAGCCCGAACCCAAGCCAAGAACCCAGAGGATCGCTGCATGCCTGGCATCACGCGCGAGGAGGTCGCCCACCTCGCTCGGCTGTCGCGTCTTGAGCTGAAGGACGAAGAGCTCGACCACTTCGCCGAACAGCTCGACGTGATCATCGGCGCGGTCGCCCGCGTTTCCGATGTCGCCTCCGAGGACGTCCCCCCGACCTCCCACCCGCTGCCGCTGACCAACGTCATGCGGCCGGACGAGGTCCGCCCGTCGCTGACCCCGCAGGAGGCGCTGTCCGGCGCCCCCGCCCAGGAGCAGCAGCGTTTCAAGGTTCCGCAGATCCTGGGTGAGGAGTGACCACCGTGCCGGGTACCACCGACCTGACCAAGCTCACGGCGGCCGAGACCGCCGCCCGGATCGCCTCCGGCGAGGTGACCGCGGTCCAGGTGACCGAGGCCCACCTCGACCGGATCGCCGCCGTCGACGAGAAGGTGCACGCCTTCCTGCACGTCGACCGCGAGGGCGCGCTCGCGCAGGCCCGCGCCGTGGACGACAAGCGCGCCCGTGGCGAGAAGCTGGGCCCCCTCGCGGGCGTCCCGCTGGCGCTGAAGGACATCTTCACCACCAAGGGCGTGCCGACCACCGTCGGTTCCAAGATCCTCGAGGGCTGGATCCCGCCGTACGACGCGACGCTCACCCAGCGGCTGAAGGCCGCCGACGTCGTCATCCTCGGCAAGACCAACATGGACGAGTTCGCCATGGGCTCCTCCACCGAGAACAGCGCGTACGGGCCGACCGGCAACCCGTGGGACCTGACCCGCATCCCGGGTGGCTCCGGCGGCGGTTCGTCGGCCGCGCTCGCCTCGTACCAGGCCCCGCTGGCGATCGGCACGGACACCGGCGGCTCGATCCGCCAGCCCGCCGCCGTGACCGGCACGGTGGGCGTCAAGCCGACCTACGGCGCCGTCTCGCGGTACGGCATGGTCGCCTTCTCCTCCTCGCTCGACCAGGGCGGGCCCTGCGCCCGTACCGTCCTCGACGCGGCGCTGCTGCACGAAGCCATCGCCGGGCACGACCCGCTCGACTCCACCTCGATCGACGCGCCGGTGCCGTCGGTGGTGGCGGCGGCGCGCGAGGGCGACGTGGCGGGCCTGCGCATCGGCGTCGTCAAGGAGTTCAGCGGCGAGGGCTACCAGGCCGGCGTGATGCAGCGGTTCAACGAGTCCGTCGAGCTGCTGCGCGAGCTGGGGGCCGAGGTCGTCGAGGTCTCCTGCCCGTCCTTCGACCGGGCCCTGGCCGCGTACTACCTGATCGCGCCGTCCGAGTGCTCCTCCAACCTGGCCCGCTTCGACGCCATGCGCTACGGGCTGCGCGTCGGCGACGACGGCACCCGGTCGGCCGAGGACGTCACCGCGCTGACCCGCGAGGCGGGCTTCGGCGACGAGGTCAAGCGGCGGATCATGCTCGGCACGTACGCCCTGTCCTCCGGGTACTACGACGCGTACTACGGCTCCGCGCAGAAGGTGCGCACGCTCATCGCGCGCGACTTCGAGCGGGCCTTCGCGTCGGTGGACGTGCTGATCTCGCCGACCACGCCGACCACCGCCTTCCCGATCGGTGAGCGCGCGGACGACCCGCTGGCGATGTACCTTGCCGACCTGTGCACCATCCCCTCCAACCTGGCGGGGAACGCGGCGATGTCGCTGCCGTGCGGCCTCGCCCCCGAGGACGGGCTGCCGGTGGGTCTGCAGATCATCGCCCCCGCCATGGCTGACGACCGGCTGTACCGGGTAGGCGCGGCGGTCGAGGCGGCGTTCGTCGACCGCTGGGGCCACCACCTGCTGGAGGAGGCACCGGCCCTGTGAACGCCGTCTGTACGAGCGTCACGCGTACGGCCGCCGGGGCGCACCCGACGACGACATCCGCCCCGCGGCACGGTGCGGGTAAGGAAGCGAAGAGGAGCAGCCTGTGAGTGGCAAGCTTGAGAAGGCCAAGGGGTTCAGGAAGTCGAAGCCCGGCCTCTACCTTTCCATCGGCACCTCCCTGTTTGGCGTAGTCAGCGTCATCAAGCAGGGCAAGAAGGCCCGCTACGAGAACGACACGTTGCAACTCCTGGACGCCGCGGTGTCCGCCGCGGCCATCGCCACAGGTGTCGCTCTGCTCTTCCGTGAGCTCAAGCGGCTCGGCGACGACGACGTTCTGCTGGGCTGAGAGGGTTAGTTTTCCGTGACCGTCACTGAACTGGTGTCGTACGAGGACGCGCTGGCCACCTACGAGCCCGTCATGGGGCTTGAGGTGCACGTGGAACTCGGCACCAAGACCAAGATGTTCTGCGGGTGCTCGACCGCCCTGGGCGCCGAGCCGAACTCGCAGACCTGTCCCACCTGTCTCGGCATGCCCGGCTCGCTGCCGGTGGTCAACGCCGTCGGCGTCGAGTCCGCCGTCAAGATCGGCCTCGCGTTGCACTGCGAGATCGCCGAGTGGTGCCGCTTCGCCCGGAAGAACTACTTCTATCCGGACATGCCGAAGAACTTCCAGACCTCGCAGTACGACGAGCCGATCGCCTTCAACGGCTATCTGGACGTCCAACTGGAGGACGGGGAGGTCTTCCGGGTCGAGATCGAGCGCGCCCACATGGAGGAGGACACCGGCAAGTCCACCCACGTGGGGGGCGCCACCGGTCGCATCCACGGTGCCTCGCACTCCCTCCTGGACTACAACCGCGCCGGCATCCCGCTCATCGAGATCGTCACCAAGCCGATCGTCGGGGCGGGGGAGCGCGCCCCGGAGGTCGCCAAGGCGTACGTGGCCGAGCTGCGCGAGCTGATCAAGGCGCTCGGCGTCTCCGAGGCCCGCATGGAGATGGGCCAGATGCGCTGCGACGTCAACCTCTCGCTGCGCCCGAAGGGCGCCGAGAAGTTCGGCACGCGCTCGGAGACGAAGAACGTCAACTCGCTGCGCTCCGTCGAGCGCGCCGCGCGCTTCGAGATCCAGCGGCACGCGGCCGTGCT
The DNA here is from genome assembly GCF_014295035.1 of Streptomyces buecherae. Lineage (GTDB taxonomy): Bacteria > Actinomycetota > Actinomycetes > Streptomycetales > Streptomycetaceae > Streptomyces > Streptomyces youssoufiensis. The sequence continues at coordinate 2,304,366 of NZ_CP060404.1, read as the reverse complement.
CGGCGCGGGCGGCACGATCCTCCAGGAGACCCGGCACTTCCACGAGGAGGACGGCTCCACCACCTCCGGCCGGATCAAGGAGGAGGCCGAGGACTACCGGTACTTCCCCGAGCCCGACCTGGTGCCGGTGGCGCCGTCCCGGGAGTGGGTCGAGGAGCTGCGGGCTGGGCTGCCGGAGCTGCCGCGGGTGCGGCGCAACCGGCTGCGCGAGGAGTGGGGCATCTCCGAGCACGAGATGCAGTCGGTCCTCAACGCGGGCGTCATCGACCTGATCACCGCCACCATCGAGGCGGGCGCCGACGCGGCGTCGGCCCGCAAGTGGTGGATGGGTGAGCTGGCCCGGCGCGCCAACGAGGAGGGCATCGACCCCACCGCGCTGCCCATCACCCCGGCCCAGGTCGCGCGGGTCGCGGCGCTGGTCGCCGAGGGGGCGCTCAACGACAAGCTGGCCCGACAGGTCATCGAGGGCGTCCTCGCGGGCGAGGGCGACCCGGACGCGGTGGTCGACAAGCGCGGCCTGAAGGTCGTCTCGGACGAGGGCGCGCTCGGCACCGCCGTGGACGAGGCCATCGCCGGCAATCCGGCCATCGCGGACAAGATCCGCGGCGGCAAGGTGGCCGCCGCGGGCGCGCTGGTCGGCGCGGTCATGAAGGCCACCCGCGGCCAGGCCGACGCGGCCCGGGTGCGCGAGCTGATCCTGGAGCGGCTCGGCGTCACCGAGTAGCGCACCGGCGCGAGCGGCGCGGCCTCGGGTCGCGCGGCCCGAGGTGACGACGGCGGCGGGTCCCCGGTGGGGGCCCGCCGCCGACGCGTGTGCGGGCCGGCCGGCGCGCGGCCGGTCGGGCCGGGCCGGCGGGGCAGTCGGCGAGCGGGCCGCCGGGCGGGGCCGGGCGGGCGCGCGGCGCGCGCGTCCGGCCCCGGGCGCCGGCGCCCGCCCCGCCCCGGCGCTTGCCCCGTCGCCCGCTCGCTCGGGTTACGTCGTGCCGATCATGATCGCCAGCGGCCCGTTCTTCTCCGTCGGTTCGTCGGGCGCGCTGATCAGCTTCTGGCCCAGGCACAGGTGTCCACGCGCGTAGCGCACCTGCCCACCGGCCTCGGCGGACGCCTCGGTGTCCCGGCCGGCCGCGCCGGCGCGTAGCACCCGTGTCTTGGCGTGGGTGCGCGGATCGACGCGCCGCACGGCGCCGCCGGCGCCGCCCAACGTCGTCTCCTGGTACGCGAGGACCGCGCCCTTCTCGCCCAGGCCCAGGACGCGCAGGTTGGCGGTGCGGCCGTCGGCGCTGATATGCGGAGTTGTCCAGCACATCTCGCCACCGAGGGGGATTTCCCGCTGCGCCGAACCGTCGCCGAGTGGATATCCGGTGACCCTCTCGACGCCCGCCTTCATGAGATTACGGTCGGTCGTCCACATGCCCTCCACGTTGATCGGGTCTTTTCCCGCCTTCGGGGTCGGAATCTCGTGGAGATTGCGGGCCTCGGGCGGTTCCTTCTTGTCCGAAGCGCCGGACGAGTCGTCGCCCGAGGTGACGAGCCAGGCGCCGCCGGCCAGCGCGAGGCCACTACGACCACCACGGCGACCACCGCCAGGGTGCCCGCCGGGGTGCGGTTGCCGTGCCGGCGACGGTCGCCGCGCCGTGGGGATGAACCGCTCCCGGCCCCGTCCCCTGCCCCGTGGCAGGGCCGCCGGGCGCCGGCTGTCCGAAGGGCGCGCCGCCACCGGAAGAGGGCGGCGGCGCGCCGGCTGTCCGAAGGGCGCGCCGCCACCGGAAGAGGGCGGCGGCGCGCCGCCGCCCTCGGCCACCGATGGCCCGCTGCCCGGCGGCGGTGGCGGCGGGTAGCCGTAGCCGCTCGGGGCGGCCGGTGCGGCGGCGGGACCTGAGGCCGGTGAGGGGGCTGGGTCATGGGAATGCCTCATTGCGGACGCCGGCGAGCCGTTCACGTTCCCCCGCGCTCCGGGAGTGATATCCCCCGGAAAAGAAGCGAACCGTAAGCGACGCCCGTTATTCATCGAGCAACTGGCAGTGCAATTGCGGGAGTTATTTCTCCCACCCGGTACGGAAGAGGCATGGGCGTCCCGCGACGGGCGCCACGCGGGGAAGCGGCGGGGCGCCCCTCGGGGTTGACCCTGACGCTAACGACAACCTTTTAGCGTCCACGCATGGTGAAGGAGACGGAGATGCGCATCGGGGAACTGGCCCAACGGACCGGAGTCACTCCCCGCGCGCTGCGCTACTACGAACAACAGGGCCTGCTCGCCCCCGAGCGGGCCGCCAACGGCTACCGCGAGTACGGCGCGCTGGACGGCGTACGGGCCGCGAACATCCGGGAGTTGCTGAGCGCCGGACTGACCGTCGAGGACATCCGGCCGGCCCTGGAACAGGGCTGCCTCGACGTGCCGCTGCGGGAGCGCGCCGGGTGCGCCGACGCGTTGCGTACGGCCACCGACCGGCTCGCGGCCCTGGACGAACGCATCGCGGCCCTGCACGGCCTGCGCAACCGGCTGGCCCACCACATCGACGAGGTCCGCTCAGCCGCCGAGCCGCCCCGGCCGACCGCGCTGACCGCCGGCTCCGTGCGCTCCGTCCGCTCCGTGCGGGCCGGGCAGGCCGGGCAGGCCGTGCCGGTGTCCGAGGGGCGGCCCTGATGGTCGACACCACGGCGCGGGCCGGCCAGTCGTCCACCGGCGCGCCGATCAGTCGCGTCCTCCCCCTGGCGCTGGCTACCTTCGCGGCCGGCACCGACGACATGGTCATCGCCGGCGTACTCCCGGACATCGCCGCCGACCTGCGCGTCAGCGAGGCGAACGCCGGACAGCTCGTCACCGCGTTCGCCCTCACCTACGGCATCGGCACGCCCGTCGTCGCCGTGCTCACCGCGCGGTTCTCGCGGCGCGGCGTGCTCCTCGGCGGGCTTGGCGCGTTCGTCGCGCTCAACCTGCTGGCCTCCCTGGCGCCTTCGTACGGGGCGCTGCTGGCGCTGCGCGTGCTCGCGGCCGTGGCCGCCGCCGCCATCACGCCCGCGGCCCTGGCCATGGCCGCGACCATGGCCCCCGACCACCGGCGCGGCAGGTACCTCGGCCTGGTCATCGGCGGCCTCACCGTCTCGCTGGTGGTAGGCGTGCCACTGGGCACCTGGATCGGCGGCGGCCATGGTTGGCGGGCGACGATGCTCTTCGTCGCGGGGCTCGGCGCGCTCGCGTGGTGCGGGGCGCTGGCCGTGCCCCGTGCGTCCGCGACGGGCGCCGACACGGGGCCGGGCGGCGCGGCGGCGGAGGCCGCGACGGAGGGGGGAGCGGGGCTGCGCGGGCGGCTGGCCCCGCTGCGGCAGCGTCCCGTGCTCGGCGTGCTGCTCATGATCGTGATCGCCGCGTCCGGCGGCATGATGCAGATGACCTACGTCTTCCCGGTGCTCCGCGCCGCTGGACACGGCATCGGCCACGACGACGTCGCCCTCACCATCACGTTGATGGGGTGCGCCGGCGCCGTCGCCGCCTGGCTCGGCGGACGCGGGGCCGACCAGTGGGGCCCGCGCCCGACGGTGGTGGCCGCCGAACTCGGCCACGGCGCCGCGCTGGTGGCCGTCGCCTTCCTGGCCTGGGTCGGCGACATGCCGTACGCCGCGCTCGCCGCGGCCATGATGCTGGTCGCCCTCTTCGCGTGGTCGCTCACCCCACCGCTCCAGATGCTGCTGCTCTCCCTGGCGCCAGGGGCCGGCATGGAGGTGCTGGCGTTGCAGACCAGCGCCCTGTTCCTCGGGGCGTCGCTGGGTGGCGTGCTCGGCGGGCTGCTGCTGGCGCACGGGTCCGCGGCGGCGATACCGCTCGCGGGCGGCCTGTTGCAGTTCGCCGGCCTCGCGCTGCTGCCGCGGCGACGGGGCGACTGACGGGGCGGTGGCGGGGCGCTTGACGGGGCGACGGGGCGCCCGGCCGGGCGCCGGACGGGGCGGGCGCGGGCTGCCCCGTGCCCCGTGCCCCGTGCCCCGTGCCCCGTGCCCCGTGCCCCGTGCCCCGTGCCCCGTCGGGACGGTGCCGGGGGCGTGGCGCGACCCGGGGCGTGGCGCCGCCGCGTTCCGGCTAGGGCTCCGCCGGGGCGGCGGCGTCCCGTCAGCCGTCCGTACGCCCGCTGAACAGGACGTCGTGCTCCCACTCCGCGCGTGGCTGGGCGTGCAGGCGCCAGTAGTGCTCGGCGATGGCGTCCGGATCGAAGGCCGTGCCCGGCGCGACCGGGCCGTCCACGGTGATCGCCGCCACGTGCACGCCGGCCGGCCCGTACTCCTGGTCCAGCAGCGAGACCAGCGCGCGGACGCCGGCCTTGCCGAGGGAGAGGCTGACGTACCGCGGTACCGGCCGTGGCATGCCGCTCGTGACGAGGAACGTGCCGCTGCCGCGCCGCGCCATCGTCGGTGCCACGTGCGCGGCGGCGGTGTGCGCGCCCACCACGTTGACCGCCCAGGCGTCGAGGTGTCCCTGCGCGCTGAGTTCGCCGACACGGTCCGGGCGGACGATCGCCGCGTTGTAGACCACGACGTCGGGCGGTCCGAACCGGCCGGCCGCAGCGTCGAGCGCGGCCCGCAGCGCCGCCTCGTCGGTGACGTCCGCGGTCAACGCGGCCACCCGCGCGCCGGGCTCCGCTCCCGCCGCCGTTGTCGTGCCCGTCTCGGGCGAGCCGCCGGTGGCATCGAGCGCCCGCGCCCCCTCGTCCACCGTCCGCCGGGTCCGCGCGATGAGCGCGACCGGCATCCCCGCCCGCGCGAACCGCCGCGCGACGGCCTGACCGATCCCCGGCCCCGCCCCGATCACGACCGCTCCGGACATGGCTCGACTCCCTTCCTCAAGATCACGTACGGCCTGAGGCTAGGGGTTGCCATGGATGTGAAGGTCAAGCGGCCGATCCCGGACCGGGCACGGGGCACGACGTACGGTGCGCTGGGCACGGGGCACGGAGCCCGACGTACGGAGCACGGGACCTCAGCACGGGTCCGACGTACGGGGCACGGGCACGGGGCACGGGGCCCGACGTGCGGGGCACGGGGCACGGGGCACGACGCACGGAGCGCGGGGCCTGACGCACGGAGCACGGAGCACGGGGCCCGACGTACGGGGCCCGGGGCGCGGTGCCCCGGGGCGCGTCGGATGCGGCCCCGTCGTGGCCCCACCGGCCCCCGCCACCGGTACCGGCCGCGCCGGCTGCCGCCGGAGCCCGGACGACGACGGGGCGTCAGTCGCACGCCCGCGCGGGGTCGGCGCCGGGCCTCGTTCACCAATGCGCCACTTTGGTACCTATCGTGTGCCATGCGGCTGCAGTACGGTCCCCACCACACGTAACCAATGGTGTACGACCGGACCATTAGCTGCCGACCAGGAGGAAGAGCGTGGCATCGGAGATATCTCGCAGGCGGGCACTGGCACTTGGGACGGGCGGGGCGGGGCTCGTCGCGGCGGGCTCGCTGCTGCCGCCCTCGCTCCAGCAGGCGCTGGCCCACCAGGCGACCGAGCGGGGCCACGAGCGGCACCACGGCGGGGGGCTGCGCGACATCCGGCACGTCGTGGTGCTGATGCAGGAGAACCGATCCTTCGACCACTACTTCGGCATGCTGCGCGGCGTACGGGGCTTCGGTGACCGCAACGCCATCGAACTTCCGCGCGGCGGGAGCGTCTTCGAGCAGCCCGGCGCGCTCGGCGTCGGCACCGTGCTGCCGTTCGGCGTCCGCGCCGCCGCCGCGGCGCAGCAGAAGGAGCTCCAGTACATCGGGGACCTCGACCACAGTTGGCAGGGCGGCGCGAAGGCGTGGCGGGACGGCTGGATGGACGGCTGGGTCACCGCGAAGACCGCCGCGACGATGGCGTACTACGACCGGTCCGACATCCCGCTGCACTACGAACTGGCCGACACGTTCACCGTCTGCGACGCGTACCACTCCTCCATCCACTCCTCGACCAGCCCCAACCGCAACCACCTCGTGAGCGGCTGGACGGGCTTCGAGCCCGGCGGGACGCGCGCGGTGGGCAACGACGCGTACTCCGAGGACAAGCACCCCGGTTACGCCTGGCCCACCTACGCCGAGCGGCTGGAGAAGGCCGGCCACTCCTGGCAGGTCTACCAGGAGTGGGACAACTTCACCGACAACAACCTGGAGTTCTACGCGAGCTTCAAGGCCGTCGCGCGGAAGGCGCTGGCCAGGGTCGAGGGCGTGCGGAACATGACCGCCTTCTACGACAGGCTCGCCGCCGCCGACGCGGCCGGCCGCAAGCAGCTCACGGACCTCCTCGACGCGGGCGTGCGCGCCCTGAGCGCGAGCGAGCGCAGCCTGTTCGAGCGGGCGCTGCGGCGCGGCGAGCCGGGCACGACGGCCACCGCGTTCGCCGCCGACGTCGCCGCCGGGACCCTGCCGAAGGTGTCCTACATCGTGCCTTCCGCCGCCGACTCCGAGCACCCGGGAGCCTCCTCCCCGGTCGCCAGCGCCACCCTCGTCTACAAGGTGCTCGACGCGCTCGGCAACAACCCCGACGTGTGGCGGCACACCGCGCTCTTCCTCACCTACGACGAGAACGACGGCTTCTACGACCACGTGCCGCCGCCGGTGCCGCCGTCGGGCACGGACACCGAGTTCTGGCAGGGCAAGCCGACCGGCCTCGGTATCCGGGTGCCGATGCTGGTGATCTCGCCGTGGACGGTGGGCGGCTACGCCTGCTCGGAGGTGTTCGACCACACCTCCATCGTCCGCTTCATGGAGCGCTGGCTCGGCGTTCGCGAGCCGAATATCAGCGCATGGCGCCGCACCGTCTGCGGCGACCTCACGTCCGCGTTCGACTTCTCGCGCCGCCGCCAGCTGCCCGAGGTGGAGCAGCCGGGCGCGATCCCGCCCTTCGACGGGCGCTGGCGGCCCAAGCCGCCGACCGACCAGCGGCTGCCCAAGCAGGAGCCGGGCACCCGGCCGGCCCGCCCGCTGCCGTACGGGCCGGACGCGGACGGTCGCCTGGACGCGGACGCGGCCGTCTTCCGGCTCGCGCTGCGCAACACCGGCCGCGCCAGCGCGCACCTGGCGCTGTACCCGTACGCCGACGAGTACGCCACGCCCCAGCACCGCGACGTGCCCGGCGCCGGACGCCACCAGCACGGGGTGGACAGGGCAGCCGCCGCGTACACGGAGCACGGGGCCGCGGAGCACGAGGCGCTGGCCGCCGGGCACGGTCGGGGACGGGGCCGGCACGAGCGGGGCGAGGCGTGGAACGTGCCGGTCAAGAACGGCGCGTACCGCTTCACCCTCACCGGGCCGGGCGGCTTCCGCCGCGAGTTCGCCGGCACCGCCCGTGGCGCGGCGGCCCGGGTCGCGGTCCGCACCCGGATCGACGAGCGCCGGCGCGAACTGCACCTGTCCCTGGAGAACGCCGGGGACGCCCCGCTGACCTTCACCCTCAAGCCGCTGGCCTACTCCGACGCCGCGCCGCGCACCGTCACCCTCGCCCCGGGCCGCACGCGCACCCTGCCGTTCCCGACGCGTGGCGCGCACGGCTGGTACGACCTGGCGCTCACCGTCGCGGAGGACGAGACCTTCCGCCGCCGTCTGATGGGGCACATCGAGAACGGGGCGGAGTCCGTGACGGGCTGAGGCCGGGTCGCGCCTCAGGCGCCACGGCGAAATCGCCAGAGATCCCTTCAAGGCCGCGGTTAACGGTCACCATGGCCCAGTTGTGGGGTAACCCACAAAGCGGTCAAAGGATCTCCGCGGGCTGTCAGAGTGCTGCGCGGGACCCGCCGCTCCTTCGTCGGCAGGCGGCGGGCCCCGTGCCCACCTGTTCCCCGCGCACGCTGCCCAGCCCCGGCACCCACCGGCGGTGGGCGGTGCACAATCCGGAAGCGACCCAGCACGCCATGGCCGCACTCGCCCGGTGGTGCCTCAAGCGCCGCCTCGTCGTCATCGTGCTGTGGCTGGCCGTCCTCGCGGGCACCGCCTCGGCCGCCGCCGTGGCGGGTTCCACGTACTCCAACGACTACGACGTGCCGGGCACCGAGTCGGCGCGGGCCGCCGCGCTGGCGGCCAAGGCGTTTCCGGACCAGGCGGGCGACGGCGACCGCGTCGTCTGGCACACCGACCCGGGCCGCGAACCGGTCCGCTCCGCCACCGTCGAGGCCCGGATGACCGGCGTCCTCGACCGGATCGCCGACCTGCCCGGGGTGGCCGCCGTCGGCAGCCCCTACGCGGCGCCCGACGGGGCGCGCCAGATCAGTCCCGACGGACATACCGCGTACGCGACCGTGACCTTCGAGCGGCCCGCCGACGACCTGCCGGCGAGCCAGCCGCGCGCCGTGGTGGACGCCGCGCGCGCCGCCGCGGGTGACGGGCTCCAGGTCGAGGCCGGGGGCAGCGCCATCGCGCTCACCGAGAAGCCCGACACGCACCTCAGTGAGGTGATCGGCATCGCCGTCGCCGCGGTCGTGCTCTTCGTCGCGTTCGGCTCGCTCGCCGCCAGCCTGCTGCCGATCATCACGGCCGTGGTGGCCGTGGGCACCGCCACGCTGGGCATCACCCTGCTCGGCCACATCATGACCGTCGCCGACTTCGCGCCGATGCTCGGCATGCTCATCGGCCTCGGCGTGGGCATCGACTACGCGCTGTTCATCGTCACCCGGCACCGTCAGGGGCTCAGGGCCGGGCTGTCGGTGCCCGAGGCCGCCGAGCGCGCCGTGGCCACCACCGGGCGCGCCGTGGTCTTCGCCGGCGGCACCGTCTGCGTCGCCCTGCTCGGCATGCTCATCCTGCGCCTGAGCTTCCTGAACGGCGTGGCCGTCGCCGCCTCGCTCACCGTCGTACTGACCGTCGCCGCCTCCGTCACGCTGCTGCCCGCGCTGCTCGGAACCATCGGGCTGCGGGCCCTCAGCCGCCGCGAACGGCGCCGGCTCGCCGCCGGCGCACGCCCGGCCGAGGCGCCCACGGGGCTCGCCGCCCGCTGGTCCGGGTTGGTCGAGCGCCACCCCCGGCTGCTCGGCGGCCTCGCCGCGGCCGTCATGCTCGTCCTGGCCCTGCCGACCCTCTCGCTCCACCTGGGCACCTCCGACCAGGGCAACAACCCGATCGGATCGACCACGCGCCAGGCGTACGACCTCCTCGCCGGCGACGGCGCGAACGACGGCGGCGCGGGCAGCCCCGGCGCGGGCAGCCCCGACGCGGACGGCGGCGGCGCTGGCGCGACCGGCGGCGGCTCGAACGGGGCCGCCGGGGACGCGGCGGCCGGAAGCGGCTTCGGACCCGGCGTCAACGGGCCCCTGACGCTGGTCGCCCACCTCGACGGGGCGGCCGACCGGGTCGCCCTGAGCCGCCTGGAGGACGCCCTTCGGGACACCGAGGGCGTCGCCTCCGTCCAGGGCCCCGCGTCCGCCGACGCGACCGCCCCCAGCAGCGGCGACACCAGCGTGATCACCGTCATCCCGGAGACCGCCCCGCAGTCCGAGCGGACCAGCGAACTGGTCGACCGACTCCGCACCGAGGTGATCCCGGCCGCCGAACGCGGCACCTCGCTGGAGGTCCACGTCGGCGGCCTCACCGCGAGCTACGACGACTTCGCCGAGGTCATCGTCGGCAAGCTGCCGCTGTTCGTAGGCGTCGTGGTCGGCCTCGGGTGCCTGCTCCTGCTGCTGGCCTTCCGCAGCGTCGGCATACCCGTCAAGGCGGCGATCATGAACATCGCCGCCGTCGCCTCCTCCTTCGGCGTCATCGTCGCCGTCTTCCAGTGGGGCTGGGGCAGCGAGTTCCTGGGCCTGGGCCGGGCGGGACCGATCGAACCCTTCCTACCCGTGATCATGATCTCCGTGCTGTTCGGCTTGTCGATGGACTACCAGGTGTTCCTGGTCAGCCGGATGTACGAGGAGTGGCGAGAAACCGGCGACAACCGCCGCGCCGTGCGCGTCGGACTGGCCGAAACCAGTCGGGTCATCAACTCGGCCGCCGTGATCATGATCGCCGTCTTCGCCGCCTTCGTCCTCAGCGGTGACCGCATCATCGCCATGTTCGGCATCGGCCTGGCCGTCGCCGTCGCCCTGGACGCCTTCGTGCTCCGTACGCTCCTGGTCCCGGCCCTGATGCACCTGCTGGGCGGCGCCAACTGGTGGCTCCCCGGCTGGCTCGACCGCTGGCTGCCCCGGCTCAGCATCGAGCCACCGGAGCGCGCGGAGACAGCGCCGAGGCGTGTGGCGGAGTTGGCGCAGCGCGCGGAGGCCCCTGAGCACGCGGGCGTGCCGTAGTACGGGATGGCGCCGGGGTACGGCGTGCGGAGGCGCCGGGTGGTGTTCGTGGGGCCGGGCGGCGTTCGGGGGGCGTCGGTACGGGCCGACGGGTTCGTGCGGGTCGAGTGTTCGGATGGGCCGAGTGTTCGTGTGGGCCGAGGCGCCCGCGCCGTACGCACGGAGCACGGAGCACGGAGCGGTGATCCTGCCTGAGGGCACGGGGCACGGGGCACGGAACGCCGGGCACGGGGCGTGGCCCAGCAACCCGCCGCCCGCACCGCGTGACTGGTGAGACGGGTGCGGTGGGTGCGGTCGGTGTGCGGGGCACGCGGGCGGGCGGCGGAGCGTACGACGGGGCGCGGGGCGTCGAACGACGGTCGCCGGCCACCCTAGGGTTGCCCCGTGCAGAGCCCCATGGACGACAGCGCGCCCCCGGGCCACCAGGCCCGGGCCCCCAAGGACACCGCAGCGCGGCCCACTCCGACCAACGTCGTGGGCCTGTCACCGACGTTCACCGACCCGCTGTGGCGGATACCGGTCCGCCTGCGCCCCGTGGAAGTGGCCCTGCTGCGCACCGCGCCGCTACGGCGCCTGCACTTCGTCGCCCACGGCGGAGCCTCGACGCTCAGCACCCTCCAGTCGTACACCCGGCTGGAACACAGCCTCGGAGTCCTCGCGCTGGTCGCGCACTTCCGCCCGGATGACGCGCCGCTCCGGGTTGCCGCGCTCGTGCACGACATCGGACACCTGCCGCTGAGTCACACCTTCGAGGGCATCGAAGGGCTCGATCATCACGCGATCGGCTTGCGGTTGCTGCGGGCCGACCCGGTCCGCCGCGTGCTGGCGAGCCACGGGGTGTGCGCCGCCGCGGTCGCCGCCGCGCTCGCCGGAGAACCGCCGTCACCGCTCGGCAACCGCATCGGTCTGCTGCACCTCGACCATCTCGACTCGTACGTGCGCAGCGGTCGGGCCGCCGGGCGGCTCAAGACCGACCCCGCCGTGATGCTGTGCCGGATCGACCTCCGCGACTCCGTGGTCTCCACCGACCGCGAGACCGCCGCCACCCTCGTCGACCTGATCACCGCGGAGGCGCGGCTGCACACCTCCTGGGACAACGTGGGCCCGACGTCGGTGGTCCGCCGCCTGGCCCGGCGACTGCTCGACGCCACCCCCCTCACCCCCGACGAACTGGCCCGCCTCACCGACCCGCAACTCTGGTCGGCGCTCGACGCGTGCGCCAGCACGCGGGCGGAGAGCGCCCTGGTCCGGTACGAGCCGCACCGGCTGGAGGTCAGGGCCGGGCACGCCCCCGACGAGCAACGCGGCTGGGACTTCTCGCTCCGCGAGGTCTACCGCTCCGCGCCGCTGGTGGCCGGCCAGCGCATCGAGGCGGCGGCACCCGAACTGGCCGCGGAGTTGGCCGCCCTGGGCGCGCTGCCCACCACGTTCCGCGTCTGGTGGAGCTGAGCGAGCGCCGGCCTGTCGACGGCCCGCGACCGCTCGCCCCACGCCCCCACAGGCGCCCAGCACGCCACCGGAGCGCCGCACCGTGTCCCGCCTCCGCCTCACGCACGGCGCTCCGTGCTCCGTGCCCCGTGCCCCGTGCCCCCAGGCAGGCTCACCGCTCCGTGCCCCGTGGCCCGGCCCCGTGCCCCGGCTAAGCCGCGCCCACCTCCCTAAGTCGCCCCGCTAAGGCACCTCACCGCGCGCCCCGGCCCCGTCAGCCCCGTGGGGCCGGGAGTCCTAAGGCCCCGGGGCACGCGGAAATCAGGCACTCGCCCGATGTGGCCGACCCCTCTGAGTCGCGAAGCTGGAGGCACAACGAAGGCAGGCCGGAGCGGGGCTCACGAGGCCCCCGCCGCCCCTGCCGGACCACCACCCACCAGGAGAGCCCGATGTTCCACTACGAACTGCACCAGCTCCGCCAGCGCGACCTGGTCCGCGAGGCCAGCAGCGACCGCCGTGTCCGCGAGGCCACCGGCCGCTTTGTCGCCCGCCGTTCTGCCAGCGACGAAGCGGAGGGGCGGGTGAGTCCGCCCAGAGGCCGCCGCGCGGTCCCACCGCGCCGCGCCACCGCCTGACGGGGCTCACTGACCCGACGCTCGCCCCGTCGCCCCGTACGGAGCCACCTCACCCCACGGCTCCGTACGGGGCACCCCCTTTCCCCGCCCCGTGCTCCGCGCCTCGTCCTCCGTACGAGGCGCGCCCCGTGCGAGGGTCCGTGCCCCGCGTGAGCGATACCGCCCAGCGCCCCAGGCCCCGTGGGGGACTCGCCGCTCCGTGCTCCGTGCCCCGTGCTGCGTGCCCCGTGCTCCGTGCTCCGTGCTCCGTGCTCCGTGCTCCGTACGAGGGGTACCGCCCAGCGCTCCGTGTCCCGTGCGAGGGCCCGCACCCCCGCCCCGTAACCACCCGCGCCCCACGCCGCGAGGACGGCGCCCCGCGCCCCGATCGCCCCGCACCGTCATCGGAGTTCTGGCCATGTCCACCCCCGAGCCCGTTCCCGCGCCCCCCGGCCAGGGCGGTCCCTCGCCCCGTCCTGGGCCTCGCCCCGGGCCCCGTACCGTCCCCGGGGCCGCGCTGCGCGCCGTGCCGCCCCGTACGACGGAAGCCGGCACGGCGCTCCGGGCCGGCGCCGTCGCGTTCGGCGGAGCCGATGGCGCGTCGCACGTCCGCGACGGATTTCCCGCTGCGTTGTCGGACGTCTGTGCGATGCTCGGCACTGTGACTACCACGTCCGTCAGCCCGGTCTTCGTCGGCCGCACCGAGGAGCTGGGCGCGCTCTCCGACGCGCTCGGCCGCGCCGCCGTGCGGCAGCCCCAGGCGTTGCTGCTCGGCGGCGAGGCCGGCGTGGGCAAGACGCGGCTGGCCGAGGAGTTCCTGAACGCGGCCCGCGCGGCCGGCGCCCTCACGGCGCTGGGCGGGTGTGTGGAGATAGGCGTCGACGGCCTGCCGTTCGCGCCGATCTCCACCGTGCTGCGCGCGCTGCGCCGGCAGTTGGGGGAGGAGCTGGACCGCGCCGCCGCGGGCCAGGAGGGCGAGCTGGCCCGGCTGCTGCCCGAACTGGGGGAGACCGCGCCGGAGTCGCGGGACGAGGACGGCCGGGCCCGGCTGTTCGAGCTGACGGCGCGCCTCCTCGAGCGGCTCGCCACCGAGCGCACGCTGGTACTCGTCATCGAGGACCTGCACTGGGCGGACCGCTCCACCCGCGAGCTGCTCGGTTACCTCTTCCGCTCCGTGCAGCGCGCGCGACTGGTCATCCTCGCCACCTACCGTTCCGACGACATCCACCGCCGCCACCCGCTGCGCCCCTTCATCGCCGAGATCGACCGCATGCGCACCGTGCGCCGCATCGAGCTGGCGCGCTTCAACCGCGCCGAGGTGCACGCGCAGATAGCGGGCATCTACGGCACCGAGCCCGACCGGCAGTTGGTGGACCGGGTCTTCGAGCGAACCGACGGCAACGCCTTCTTCGTCGAGGAGATCGCCCACAGCATCACCGACGGAGCCCAGTGCGGGCTCAGCGAGTCGCTGCGCGACCTGCTGCTGGTGCGGGTCGAGGCGCTGCCCGACGACGCCGAGCGGGTGGTGAGGATCGTGGCGGAGGGCGGCTCACGCGTGGAGCACGCGCTGCTCGCGGCCGTCGCCAGGCTCGGCGAGGACGAGCTGATCGAGGCGCTGCGCACCGCCGTCGGCTCCAACATCCTGCTCCCGACAGACGACGACAACGGCTACCGCTTCCGGCACGCCCTCGTCCGCGAGGCCGTCACCGACGACCTGCTGCCGAGCGAGCGCGCCCGGCTCAACCGGCAGTACGCGACGGCCCTGGAGGCCGACCCCGGACTCGTACGGGAGGACGAGTACGAGGCGCGGCTGGCCAGCTACTGGTACTACGCGCACGACCCGGCCAAGGCGCTGCCCGCCGTGCTCGCCGCCTCCGTCAAGGCCCGCCGCCGGCATGCCTACGCCGAGCAACTGGGCCTCCTGGAGCGGGCCATGGAGCTGTGGGAGGACGTGCCGTCCGAGGTCAGGACGGCGCAGCGGCCGATGGACAAGGCGGGTGCCTACCCGGCCTGCGCCGTGCGGGAGGACGGCGCGCTGCGCCACCTGGACCTGCTCGCGGAGGTGGTCGTGGCCGCCCACCTGTCCGGGCAGCGCGAGCGGGCGCTGGCCATCACCAAGCGCGCGCTGCGCACGGTGGACGAGGCGCGGGACCCGCTGCGGGCCGCCTGGTTCTGGACCCAGCGCTCCAAGATCATGGAAGGGCTGGCGCGGGGCGACGGCTGGGCCGAGCTGAGCCGGGCCCAGGAACTGGTGCGCGGCCTGCCGCCGTCGGTGGTGCACGCGGACGTGCTCGCCGCGGCGGCCGGCTGGCTGGCGGTGCACGAGCCGGGGCCGGACAGCTACACCGCCGCGGAGCGCGCCGTGGAGTTGGCCCGCCTCGTCGGCGCGGACGAGTTGGAACTGCACGCGCGGGTGACGCGCGGCAACCTCATGATCGACTCCGGTGACGTGGACGGCGGCCTGGCCGAGATGGCCGACGCCGCGGCCCGCGCCGTCGACGGCGGGTACATCAGCGTGATAGCCCGCTGCCACGTCAACCTTGCGTCGGCCCTGGAGGGCCTCGGCCGGTCGGCCGAGGCGGTCGAGGTCGCGCGCGAGGGCGTACGGACGGCGCAGCGCTTCGGGCTCGTGGACACCAAGGGCTGGACGTACGGGAACATGGCCGAGTCGCTGATCTCGCTGGGCCGTTGGGACGAGGCGCTGGAGGCCACGCGGAAGACGGAGCGGTTCGGCCAGGGCAGCAAGCCGCGCGGCGCGGCCGCGAGCCGGCGCGCACAGCTCGCGCTGCTGCGCGGCGAGTGGGCCGCGGCCCAGGAGCAGCACCTCGCCTCCCGCGAGTTCTACGGCACCCACGACCCGCAGCCGCAGTACACCATCACGCTCGCCCGGCACGCCCTGACGCTGGCCGCGCTCCACGGCGACATCCTCCGGGCTCGCGCCCTCCTGGCCGAGGCACTGGACTTCGGCATTCCGGTCGGCACCCAGCGCTACGCCTGGCAGTTGTTGCTCGCCGCCGCCACCGCGGAGGCCGAGGCGCGCGGCCTGCCCGTCGCCGAGGCGGGCCGGGCCGAGGCGCTGGAGCGCGTCCGCACGGCCGCGAAGCGACTCGCCCAGCCCGTACCGATCTGGCGGGCGTACGGCCTGATGGTGGCGGCCGAACTACTGCGCGCCGAGGGCCGCGACACGCCCGCGCACTGGAGCGAGGTCGCCGCCGCCCTGGCCCCGCTGGACCGCCCGTACGAACTGGCCCAGGTCCGCTACCGCTGGGCCGCGGCCCGCCTCGCCGCCGGCGACGCGCCACCGGCGACCGCCCCGCCCCCCGCGACAGCGGTGCCGCCGCCCTCGGCCTCGATGACCCCCGCCGTCACCACCCCCGGCGCCGATCGCGCCGCCGAACCGGCCGTCGTCGGCCCCGCGCGCGAGCACGCCGCGTCCCTGCTGGCGCGGGCGTACGACACGGCGGACCGACTGGCCGCCCAGCCGTTGCGCGAGGCGATCACCCTCCTGGCGGCGCGCGCCCGACTCCCGCTGCCGTCCACCGGCGCCGGGCGCCCCCGCTCCGTCGGCGCGCCGGCCGACGCCGGTAACCGGCGGGCGGTCACCGCGGGCCACCCGGGACCCGAGCCGACCAACGGGGCCCACCTCGCGCACGGCGCCGCCGAACCAGCCGCGCGCACCGACGCTGGCCCGGCCACCGGCGCCCACGCCGACGACCCGGCCGACGCCTTCCGGCTGACCCGGCGCGAGCGCGACGTGCTCCGTCTGGTGGCCGTCGGCCGGAGCAACCGGCAGATAGCCGAGGAGTTGTTCATCTCCCCGAAGACGGCCAGCGTCCACGTCTCCAACATCCTGTCCAAGCTGGAGGTCTCGGGCCGCGGCGAGGCGGCGGCCATGGCCCACCGGCTGCGCCTGGTGACCCCGGTGGAAACGGCGTAGCCACCTCCCGCGCCGAGGCCGGCGGGGCGCGTCAGCTCACCTTCAACCGGAGGACGCGGTCGTCCTGACCCTTCGGGTCGCCCCGCCCGTCCGTGTTGCTCGTGGTCAACAACAGGGTGCCGTCGTCCGACGCCTGAACGGTGCGCAGCCGCCCGTACTTCCCGACGAAGAACTCCTGCGGCTCCGCCACCGGCCGGGTGCCGTCCAGCGGAACGCGCCACAGGCGCTCGCCGCCGAGCGCCGCCATCCACACGGAGCCGTCCACGATGGCGATGCCGCTGGGCGACGCCTCGCTGGTCTTCCACTGCTCCACCGGGTCCACGAAACCCCGCTCCGCGGCCTCGCCGTCCTTGCCCCTGCCCTCGACCTCGGGCCAGCCGTAGTTGCCGTCCGGCTTGATCAGGTTGAGTTCGTCCCAGGTGTCCTGGCCGAACTCCGCGGCCCACAGCCGCTTCTGCTTGTCCCAGGCCAGCCCCTGCACGTTGCGGTGACCGTACGAGTAGACGACCGAGTCGGGGGACGGGTTGTCCTCCGCCGGCTCCCCGTCCGGCGTCATCCGCAGGATCTTGCCGCCGAGCGAGTC
Organism: Streptomyces buecherae; assembly: GCF_014295035.1. GTDB lineage: Bacteria > Actinomycetota > Actinomycetes > Streptomycetales > Streptomycetaceae > Streptomyces > Streptomyces youssoufiensis. The sequence continues at coordinate 2,287,566 of NZ_CP060404.1, read as the reverse complement.
CTTGTCCTGGGCCAGTCCGCGGTCCCCGCTCTCGCCCGTGCCCACGTACAGCATCTTGTCCGGGCCGAACGCGATCCGCCCGCCGTTGTGGATGGTGCCCTTGGGGATGCCCTTGAGGATGGTGTCGGGCGCGCCCAACTGCTGCCCCGCGGGGCGCCTCTCGTCGTAGATCATGCGCGCGACACGGTTGTCCGACTCGGTCGTGAAGTACGCGTACAGCATGCGGTCCGCGCCGAAGGTGGGCGACACGGCGATCCCGAGGAGCCCGCCCTCCCCGCCGGGCGAGGCGCCGGGCACCGAACCGAGCTCGGTCCGCTTGCCGTCATCGCCCCCGATCCGCACCACCTTGCCCTCGTCGCGCAGGGCCACCAGCAGATCGCCGTCGGGCAGCTCGACGACGCCCCACGGCGCGCTCAACTTCTGCGCCACGGTGGCCACCACCTTCGCGGTGCCCTTCTTGGGCGGCGCGGAGTGCGAGGGACTCGCCGACGGCCCGTCACCGCCCTTCTTGGCCGACGACGACGGAGTGCCCGGAGTCCGCCCCAGGAGCGGGCCGTCACCGCCGTCGTCCGAGCAACCGGACACGAACAGCAGCGTGGCCGCGGCGAATGCGGCGGTAACACCGGTACGTCGCACGATGGTTTCCTTCCACTGAGCACGAGCAACTGGCCCGGGCGGCCCTGGCCCAGACGGCGAGTGAGATCGGGACGCGACCCTGGTTCCTTATACACCGTGCCCTGCTCATCGCCGCTGCCACACGGACTGGCGGGATGCCGGAGGGTCACCCTGCTGCCTGGCCTAGTGTGCGTACGACGGCTCGCGGGCGAGGCCGCTTCGGGGGTGTGGTGGTCGCCGCGGGGCGGCTGTCGCCTGCTATCGAAAGCACTGCGTGCTACGGCGCTGCCGCTAGGCACGCATCAATGCGGCACCACACTTCCGGCAAGGAGCGATTCCCTCAATGCTGAGAGAGCACAACCCGCCGACCAGTACCGAACCCTGGCTCTCCATCGCCAGTTCCCACTCCCAGGTGCCTGGTCGGGACCTCCTTCCCTCTCCCGGCACCACCTTCACCGCGTGGATGAGCGGGCGACACATGAGGGACCTGGACGGGCTCCTGCGACAGTTCTGGGACGACTTCGGGTTCCCAGACTATTTCGGTTGGAATCTCCCCGCGCTCAACGACTGCCTGAGCGATCTCGCCTGGCTTCCTGCGGACCACTTCGTACTGGTCATCGAGGAGGCACAGGAGATTCTGGACGGAGATCCCGCGTCGCTCCCGGATTTCCTGGACATTCTGCTACGGACCGGAGAGCGGTGGTCCACTGTCCAGCGCCCCGACGGCAGCACTCGGGCGAGGTTCCACACTCTCCTCGTATGCGACGAGCCCGCCACGCCGCGTTTACGGAACGCTGCGCTCGCGAAGCGTCGACAACAGAGCCCAGGCACGCTCGGCACCAAGCGAGGCTAAGGGCCATGGACGGAGCAGGAGTGCGGACGCTTGCCGGTCTTGTGCGCTGTGAAGCAGCCAATAAGCCATCCGGCAAGGGGAAGCAGCCAGACGGCGGAACCGCGTTCTGTCATCCCATGCCAGCGAACCGGACACGCCGCCCCACGCACCCGCCCACCACCGCGCGCCCGACCCACCCCCGCCGTCCGGGCGAAACGTTCAGTCCCACGATCGCTCAGTCCCACGACCCCCGCGCCGGCGGCAGCGCGGCGATCTCCGCCAGGTCCTGCTCCGTCAGGCGCAGCCGCTCCGCGTCCGCGTTCTCCGTGGCCCAACGTTCCTTCTTGGTGCCGGGGATCGGCACGATGTGCCGCCCCCGGGTGAGCAGCCACGCCAGCGCCACCTGGGCCGCCGTGGCTCCGTGGCGTTCCGCCACTCGGCGCAGGCCGACGACGATCGGCTGGTTGGCGGCCATCATCTCGCCCGTGAAGCGCGGGTGGCGGGCACGTACGTCCTCCGGTTCGAAGCCCTGACCGGGCGTCAGCGTGCCGCTGAGGTAGCCGTTGCCCAGCGGCATCGCGGCGAGCACGCCGACGCCGCGCGAGGCGCACCAGGGCACGAGCGTGTCCAGGGCCTCCGGCGACCACACCGACAGCTCGGCCTGTACGCAGCTCACCGGGAACACCTGCTGGACCCGTTCGAGCTGGTGGATGGTCGCGTCGTGCAGTCGCGCCGGGGCCGTTGCCCCGGCGCGTGCTCCGGCGCGTCGCAGTTGACCGCGCGCTCCTACGGCGCACAGCCCCAGCGCCCGCACCTTGCCGGCCGCGACGAGTTCCGCCATGGCGCCCCAGGTCTCCTCGATGGGCACCTCGGGGTCGGCCCGGTGGAGCTGGTAGAGGTCGATCCGGTCCGTCTGGAGCCGGCGCAGCGAGGCGTCGCAGGCCCGCTTGACGTAACCGGGGCGCCCGTTGGCGACGACGTGTTGCTCCCCGACGAGCAGTCCGCACTTGGTCGCGACGAAGGCTTCGGCGCGCCGCTCCTTGAGCACCCGTCCGACGAGCAGCTCGTTGGTGAAGGGGCCGTACATGTCGGCGGTGTCCAGCAGACTGACGCCGCGGTCGAGCGCGGCGTGCACGGTGCGCAACGAGCTCTCGCCGCTCTGCTGCGAGCTGGTGTACGCCCAGTTCATGGGCATGCACCCGAGCCCGATGGCGCCCACCGACAGCGCCCCCGCACCGATTGTCCTGCGCTCCACCTGCCCGCACCCCTCCCGTGCCGGCCCCCAACGTAACGTCTGCGCGCCGGTGCCTTTCGCATAGCCTCCTGTCATGCCTGCATATGACAGTGAAACGGCGCGCCCCGTGGTGTGGCTGCCCCTCCCGGCCGAGGACATCGACGACCTGCCGGAGGGCCTGGAGTACGCCTTCTGGGACGCGGGGGACGAGTACCCGACGGACCCGGCCCGCTGCGTCTTCTACTGCGTCCCGTACATGAAGGGCGCGGAGCCCTCCGTACGGCCGCTCGCCCAGATGTCCCGGGTGCGGGTCGTGCAGACGCTCACGGCGGGTGTCGACCACATGGAGTCAGGGCTGGCCTCGTTGCCGCCCGGCGCTCAGTTGTGCAACGCGCGCGGTGTCCACGACGCGAGCACCGCCGAGCTCGCGCTGACGCTCACGCTGGCTGCGCTGCGTGACATCCCGGGGTTCGTACGCGCCCAGGATGCCGAGCGCTGGAGCACCGCATTCCGGCCAGCGCTCGCTGACCGTTCCGTGCTGATTGTCGGGTACGGCGCGATCGGTTCGGCGATCGAAGACCGGCTCACGCCCTTCGAGTGTGCGCGGGTGACGCGCGTCGCGCGCTCCGCCCGCGAGACCGAGCGCGGCCCCGTGCATCCACTCGCGGCGCTGCCCGAGCTGTTGCCCGACGCGGACGTGGTGATCTTGGCGCTGCCGCTCACCGAGGCGACTCGTTCCCTGGTCAGCACCAGTTTCCTAGGGCGGATGAAGGACGGCGCGCTGCTGGTGAACGTCGCCCGCGGCGCGATCGTGGACACCAAGGCCCTGCTCGCCGAGTTGGAGACGGGCCGGCTGCGGGCGGCGCTCGACGTCACCGACCCGGAACCACTGCCGCCGGGCCACGCGTTGTGGCACGCTCCAGGAGTCCTCATCACTCCGCATGTGGGCGGCCCGTCATCTGCCTTTCTGCCGCGTGCCCGGCGGTATCTGCGGGATCAGCTGCACCGGTTCGTAGCCGGTGATCCCCTGCACAACGTGGTCGTGACGGCTGGCTGAAACGCGGCCAAGCAGTACCCGGAATGCACACTTCCGGCACACTGCGAAATCACGTGATTGCTCAAAGTGTTGACGACCCCCTCCCTGGTTACGCTGTGTAGATGACCTATGTCCCTGAGTGACTAATCTGGTGTATCGTCCGGAACGGGGACCCACGCCACGAAACGCACGGCGTGCGTGACGGACCGGAACCGAGGGGGGCGACGGGCGATGTACGGCCAATGGATGAACAACCCGACGCGGCTCACGCGTCGATCACTACACAGCCTGGCGAACCGCGGCGCGGCGATTCGCGAGCTGACGGCGGTGCCGTCGTGAGCGCCTGGGCGGCGGTGCTCGCCCGCCCGGGGGCGGCGGACGGTGGCGCCGGGATGTTGCACCAACTACTGCTGACCCTCGTGTGCGGCGGCTACGCGGCGGGGTCGGTCCTGGGCTGGGGATCGCGTGAACTGGCCACGATCATGGGCGACTTCGGGCTTTGCGCCGCGGCGCTGGCCGCCGCGGTGTCGTGCTTCGTCTACGCGCGCTCATGCTCCGGCCCCTCCCGGCCGGCGTGGTACATGTTCGCCGCCTCCTCGCTGATGGCGGGCCTGGGCAACGGCGTATGGGGCTGGTACGAGGTGGTGCGGGGGCAGCCGGTGCCCCCGGTGTCGCTCGCCGACTTCTGCTTCCTGCTGTTCGCGCCGCCCGCCATCGTGGGACTGCTGGTGCTCGCCAAGCGCCCGGTCAACCGCGCCGGATGGCTGTGTCTGAGCCTCGACTCCTGGCTCATCGCCGGCTCGCTGCTGACCCTCTCGTGGAGCCTGGCGCTGGCGCACACAGCCAGCTTCGACGGCGAGAGCGTCGCGCGCACCGCCCTCTCACTGGCCTATCCGCTGCTGGACATCGCGCTGGTCAGCGTCGTACTCGCGGTCCACTTCCGGCGCTCGTCGGCCAACCGCTCCGCGGTCAACACCGCCATCGGCGCCCTCGCGCTGACCGTCCTGTGCGACGCGCTGTTCACCTCGCCACTGCTGCGGCAGCAGTACAACTCGGGCCAGCCGCTGGACGCGGGCTGGTTCGCGGGCTCGCTGCTGCTGGCCTACGCGCCGTGGGCGTCGGCCCGCTCCGCCGCGGAGTGGGAGCGCCCGCGCCGGCCGCAGCCCGCCGGGCGCCCCATCGCCAACTCGCTGACCGCCCTGACGCCCTACCTGGCCGCCAGCGTCTGCGTGCTGGGGATCATCTACAACGTGCTCAACGGCCGGGCCGTGGACCAGGTCGTGCTCTTCACGGGCTGCACCGTCGTCCTCGCCCTGGTGGTGCGGCAGGCCATCATGCTGATGGACAACATCACCCTGACCCAGGAGCTGGCGCAGAAGGAGAACCACTTCCGCTCCCTGGTGCAGGGGTCGAGCGACGTCATCATGATCGCCGCGCCCACCGGCGTACTGCGCTACGTGAGCCCGGCGGCCTCCGGCGTCTACGGCCGCGACGCCGAGGAGCTGACCGGCTCCGAACTGGCGTCGCTCATCCACCCCGAGGACCTGGGCTCGGTCGTGCACGAGGTGCGCAGGTTCCTGGCCGCCGCGCCCAGCCAGGAGCCCACCACCCGCATCGAGTGCCGGTTCCGCTCCGGCAACGGCGACTGGCTGAACGTCGAGTCCACGATCAACCGGCACCACGGCGGGCTGATCCTCAACAGCCGCGACGTCACCGAGCGCGTCCGGCTCCAGGCCCAGCTCCAGCACAACGCCGAGCACGACCCGCTCACCGACCTGCCCAACCGCGCCCTGTTCACCCACCGGGTGCGGCAGGCGCTCGGCGGCAGGCGGCGCACCGACCCGGGCACCGCGGTGCTCTACATCGACCTCGACGGCTTCAAGGCGGTCAACGACACCGTCGGCCACCAGGCGGGCGACGAACTGCTCGTGCAGGCCGCCCGCCGGCTCCAGGAGTCCGTGCGCGCCGGCGACGTCGCCGCCCGGCTCGGCGGCGACGAGTTCGCCGCGCTCATCATGGGCGACGGCGGGCCCGACCAGGCCGCCCACGAATACCGCGTGCACGACATCGCGGAGCGGCTGCGCATCGCCTTGTCCCGCCCGTACCGCGTACAGGGCACGGAGGTGCGGGTGGCCGCCAGTATCGGCGTCGCCTTCGCCGAGCCCGGCATCAGCCCGGGCGACCTGATGCGCAACGCCGACCTCGCGATGTACCGGGCGAAGTCCGCCGGCAAGAACCGGGTCGAGCTGTACGCGCCGCAGATGCAGGCGGACGTGGCCCGCCGGGCCGAGATGGCGACGCGGCTGCGCACCGCGCTCAAGGACGGCGAGTTCGTGCTGCTGCACCAGCCCATCGTCGACGTCAGCAGCGGGCGCGTCACCGCCGTCTCCGCGCAGCCGCGCTGGCGCTCCGCGCAGGGCATCCTGTTCACGCCGGCCGAGTTCCTCCGCGTCACGGGCACCGGCCAGAGCGACGGGCGAGGCGGTGGCGAGGACGCCGCGCGCAGCGCCGAGCTGAGCCGCTGGACGCTGGAGGAGGCCATTCGGCAGGCGGCCCGCCGGCGGCGCGCCGGGCACGGCGTCGCGGTCTCGGTGCGCCTGCCCGCGAGCCAGTTGGCGGACAAGGCCATTCCGCCCAAGACGGTGGAAAGCCTGCTCGCCGAGCACAGCCTCCCGTCCGGCAGCTTGATCATCGAATTGTCCGAAAGTGACTCCCGCAAGCCGCTGGAGGACCTGGAGCACCGGCTGATGGCGCTGCGCCGGTTGGGCGTCCGCATCGCGCTGGACGGGTTCGGCAGCGGGTACGCCGCGATCAACGCCCTGCGCAAGCTCCCCATCGACCTGGTCAAGCTCGATCAGAGCCTGGTCGAGGGCGTGCTGGAGTCGGCCAGGCTCTACAAGATCACCGCCGGCCTGCTGCGGATCGCCAGCGACCTGGGCACCCAGGTGATGGCCGAGGGCGTCGACCTCCCCGAGCAACTGGCCGCCCTGCGGGCCATGGGTTGTACGCACGCCCAGGGCACGGTCTTCTGCGGCCCGCTGGACGAGCACCGGCTGCGCCGCGCGCTCACCGTGGGCGACTACCCGCTGCCGCGCCCGGAGCCGCGTCTCACGGCCCGCTCCGGCGTCCTCGCCGAGGTGTGTGCGCCCGAGCAGCGGTCCGAGCCGCCGGCGCTCGTGGGCGGCGCCATGCCGGTGCGGTACAGCGGATCGCACGGGACGCGGCGCCACGAGTCGCTGGCGCATACGCCGTTGCGTTCAAATAATGAGACGCCCGTCCCACCCACTTGACACTCCCTAGGCGACGGGGGGAGGGTCAGAGCCATGCGCACCCGAATTCTCGTACTTGGACAGCGCGTCGGCTGAGCAGGGCCACAAAGGCCCTGCGGACCTCCTCCCGACGCGCTCCCCTCGATTGCCTCACGGCACGAGGGGTTTTTTGTTGCACTGACGCACTTTCCACCCCCGCACCACCCCTCATCTTCGAGAAGAGAATGCCGATGACCGAGCAGGCCACCGGGGCTCCCCACCCCCAGCCGCGGGCCCGAAACGGACAGCAGTCCGTCACCCCTGAGGACGTCACGGGCGCGCAGTCCCTCATTCGTTCGCTTGAGGAGGTCGGAGCAGACGTAGTCTTCGGAATTCCCGGCGGGGCGATTCTGCCCGCGTACGACCCCATGATGGATTCATCGCGGGTCCGGCACGTGCTGGTGCGTCACGAACAGGGCGCGGGACACGCCGCGACGGGATATGCGCAGGCGACCGGAAAGGTCGGGGTGTGCATGGCGACCTCCGGCCCCGGGGCGACCAATCTGGTGACCCCGATCGCCGACGCGCACATGGATTCCGTTCCGCTGGTCGCCATCACGGGACAGGTGGCCTCGAAGGCGATTGGTACCGACGCCTTTCAGGAGGCGGATATCTGCGGCATCACCATGCCGATCACCAAGCACAACTGGTTGGTGACGGACGCGGACGATATCCCGCGGACCATCGCGGAGGCGTTCCACGTGGCCTCGACGGGCCGCCCGGGCCCGGTCCTGGTGGACATCGCGAAGGACGCGTTGCAGGCGCGGACGCGGTTCTCCTGGCCGCCGCAGACGGACCTGCCCGGGTACCGGCCGGTGACCAAGCCGCACGCCAAGCAGATCCGGGAGGCCGCGCGGCTGATCACGCAGGCGAGGCGGCCGGTGCTGTACGTGGGCGGCGGCGTCCTCAAGGCGCGGGCCAGCGCCGAGTTGCGGGTGCTGGCGGAGCTGACCGGGGCGCCGGTGACCACCACGCTGATGGCGCTCGGCGCCTTCCCGGACGGCCACCCGCAGCACCTGGGGATGCCCGGGATGCACGGCACGGTGGCCGCGGTGACGGCCCTGCAGAAGGCGGATCTCATCGTCGCGCTCGGCGCCCGGTTCGACGACCGGGTGACGGGGCGGCTGGATTCCTTCGCGCCGCTGGCGAAGGTGGTGCACGCGGATATCGACCCGGCCGAGATCGGAAAGAACCGCCTGGCCGACGTGCCCATCGTGGGAGACGCCCGGGAGGTGATTTCCGATCTGGTGACCGCGGTGCGCGCCGAGCACGCGGCCGAGGGCCAGAGCGGCGATCTGGCCGCGTGGTGGGCGGATCTGGACCGGTGGCGCAAGACGTATCCACTCGGCTACGACCTGCCGTCGGACGGGAGTCTGTCGCCGCAGCAGGTAATTGAGCGCATTGGACAGTTGGCGCCCCAGGGCACCGTTTTCGCGGCGGGTGTCGGACAGCACCAGATGTGGGCCTCGCATTTCATCCAGTACGAGGAGCCGGCGACCTGGCTGAACTCGGGCGGGGCCGGCACGATGGGATACGCGGTGCCGGCGGCCATGGGCGCGAAGGCCGGTCGGCCGGAGCGTACGGTGTGGGCGATCGACGGCGACGGTTGTTTCCAGATGACCAACCAGGAACTGGCCACCTGCGCGCTGAACGACATTCCCATCAAGGTCGCCATCATCAACAACGGCGCCCTGGGCATGGTCCGACAATGGCAGACCCTGTTCTACAACCAGCGCTATTCCAACACGGTGCTGCATTCCGGCCCCGGCGAGGGCGGGGACGAGGGAAAGCCGACCGGAACCCGCGTGCCGGACTTCGTGAAACTGGCCGAGGCCATGGGGTGCGTGGGACTGCGCTGCGACGACCCGGCTCAGCTCGACGCCGTCATCGAGAAGGCCAACGCGATCAACGACCGCCCCGTGGTGGTGGACTTCATCGTCCACGAGGACGCCATGGTCTGGCCGATGGTCGCGGCGGGGACCTCCAACGACGAGGTCATGGCCGCCCGCGGGGTCCGTCCCGACTTCGGCGACAACGAAGACGACTGAGCACCAGGCCGAGCGCAAGCCGAGAAGAGAGAGACCCATGTCCAAGCACACGCTCTCCGTTCTGGTGGAGAACACCCCCGGCATCCTCGCCCGGATCGCCGCGCTGTTCTCGCGCCGCGGGTTCAACATCGACTCCCTCGCCGTGGGCGTCACCGAGCACCCCGACATCTCCCGCATCACCATCGTGGTCAACGTCGAGGAGCTGCCCCTGGAGCAGGTCACCAAGCAGCTCAACAAGCTCGTCAACGTGCTGAAGATCGTGGAGCTGGAGGACGGTTCGGCCATCCACCGCGAACTCGTCCTGGTGAAGGTCAGGGCCGACAACGAGACGCGCTCGAAGGTGGTGGAGATCGTCCAGCTCTTCCGGGCCAAGACCGTGGACGTCTCCCCGGAGGCCGTCACCATCGAGGCCACCGGCGGCAGCGACAAACTGGAGGCCATGCTCAAGATGCTGGAACCCTTCGGCATCAAGGAGCTGGTGCAGTCCGGCACCATCGCCATCGGGCGGGGCGCGCGCTCCATCACGGACCGGAGCCTGCGCGCCCTCGACCGCTCCGCGTAACGGGCCGCCCGCGCCCGCCCCGTACCCCGGGGACAGCCCGGCGCCACCCCGGCGCCACCGCGCTCCGCGCACCACCGCGCACGCGCCCCCAGTCCGCGCGCCAGGCCGGCCGCGACCGCCCCACCCCGGCGGATTCCGGCCGGCCCGCGGGACCGGATAGCGAGACCCCCAACCCTTCCCCCGCCCAGCCGTCATACGGTGGGTCGCACCACCCAGAAGCTAGGAGATACCCGAAGTGGCCGAGCTGTTCTACGACGCCGACGCAGACCTGTCCATCATCCAGGGCCGCAAGGTCGCGGTCCTCGGTTACGGCAGCCAGGGTCACGCCCACGCGCTGTCCCTGCGCGACTCGGGCGTCGACGTCCGGGTCGGCCTGCACGAGGGCTCGAAGTCCCGGGCCAAGGCGGAGGAGCAGGGCTTGCGCGTGGTGACCCCCGCCGAGGCCGCCGCCGAGGCCGACGTGATCATGATGCTGGTGCCCGACCCGATCCAGGCCACGGTCTACGAGGAGTCGGTCAAGGACCACCTCAAGGAGGGCGACGCGCTCTTCTTCGGCCACGGCCTGAACATCCGGTACGGCTTCATCAAGCCCCCGGCCGGCGTCGACGTCGCCATGGTCGCCCCGAAGGGCCCGGGCCACCTGGTGCGCCGCCAGTACGAGGAGGGTCGCGGCGTGCCGTGCATCGCGGCCGTCGAGCAGGACGCCACCGGCAAGGGCTTCGCCCTGGCCCTGTCGTACGCCAAGGCCATCGGCGGCACGCGGGCCGGCGTCATCAAGACGACCTTCACCGAGGAGACCGAGACGGACCTCTTCGGCGAGCAGGCCGTGCTCTGCGGTGGCGCGAGCGCGCTGGTCAAGGCGGGCTTCGAGACCCTGGTCGAGGCCGGCTACCAGCCGGAGATCGCCTACTTCGAGTGCCTGCACGAGCTGAAGCTCATCGTCGACCTGATGTACGAGGGCGGCCTGGAGAAGATGCGCTGGTCGGTCTCGGAGACGGCCGAGTGGGGCGACTACGTCACCGGTCCGCGCATCGTCAACGACGCCACCAAGGCCGAGATGAAGAAGGTGCTCGGCGAGATCCAGGACGGCTCCTTCGCCAAGAACTGGATGGCCGAGTACCACGCGGGTCTGCCGAAGTACAACGAGTACAAGAAGGCCGACCAGGACCACCTCCTGGAGACCACGGGCAAGGAGCTGCGCAAGCTCATGAGCTGGGTCGACGACAACGAGTAGGCGCGCCGCCGGCGCGGGCGGGGGCGCGCGGTGCCGGGAGCACCCCGGTGCCGCGCGCCCGCGCCGCGTCCGTCCCGCCAGCCGGCCGCCGCGCGCCGCGGCCCCGGCGCGCGGCGGGGGTGGGCGGCCCGGCCTGGCCGCGTCGCGCTGGGGCTCCCACGTCGCCCCAGGTCACGAAGGTGACCGGGGCCGAAGAGGGGGCGATGGCCCGTGGCCGGGCGGCGGGTGTGAGCCGCCCTTGACGACGTTGTCCAGGGGGCCCGCTCAGAACCGGGCGATGTTGCGCGACGGCGCGAGACGCGGGCCCGTACGCCACTACACTGCTTCCACAAGCGCGTCAGGCTCACAGCGTCGTGCGTCTTCCACGCGGCTGACCCCTTCACCGCCTTCGGCCGTCGGGACGGCCGTCCGCAAAGGACTAGTGAGGACTGAGACCACGTGAGCCCTGCCAAGCCCAGCAAACCTGTCGTACTCATCGCTGAAGAACTCTCGCCCGCCACCGTCGACGCCCTCGGCCCCGACTTCGAGATTCGGCACTGCAACGGTGCGGACCGGGCCGAGCTGCTCCCCGCCATCGCCGACGTGGACGCCATCCTCGTACGCAGTGCCACCAAGGTGGACGCCGAGGCGATCGCCGCCGCCCGCAGGCTCAAGGTCGTCGCCCGTGCCGGCGTGGGCCTGGACAACGTCGACGTCGCCGCCGCCACCAAGGCGGGCGTGATGGTCGTGAACGCGCCGACCTCCAACATCGTCACCGCCGCGGAGCTGGCGTGCGGCCTGATCGTCGCGACCGCGCGCAACATCCCGCAGGCCAACACCGCCCTGAAGAACGGCGAGTGGAAGCGGAGCAAGTACACCGGCGTCGAGCTGAGCGAGAAGACGCTCGGCGTGGTCGGCCTCGGTCGCATCGGCGTGCTGGTCGCGCAGCGGATGTCCGCCTTCGGCATGAAGATCGTCGCCTACGACCCCTACGTGCAGCCCGCGCGGGCGGCGCAGATGGGGGTCAAGCTGCTGTCGCTGGACGAGTTGCTCACCGTCTCCGACTTCATCACCGTGCACCTGCCGAAGACCCCCGAGACGCTGGGGCTGATCGGCGACGAGGCGCTGCACAAGGTCAAGCCCGAGGTGCGCATCGTCAACGCGGCGCGCGGCGGCATCGTCGACGAGGCGGCGCTGGCCTCGGCGCTGAAGGAGGGCCGGGTCGCGGGCGCGGGCCTCGACGTGTACGCCTCCGAGCCGTGCACGGACTCGCCGCTCTTCGAGTTCGACCAGGTCGTGGCGACCCCGCACCTGGGGGCCTCGACGGGGGAGGCGCAGGAGAAGGCGGGCATCGCGGTCGCCAAGTCGGTGCGCCTCGCGCTCGCCGGCGAGCTGGTTCCGGACGCGGTCAACGTGCAGGGCGGCGTGATCGCCGAGGACGTGCGTCCGGGGCTGCCGTTGGCCGAGAAGCTCGGCCGGATCTTCACCGCGCTGGCGGGCGAGGTCGCGGTCCGTCTCGACGTGGAGGTCTACGGCGAGATCACCCAGCACGACGTGAAGGTGCTCGAACTCTCCGCGCTCAAGGGCGTGTTCGAGGACGTCGTGGCGGAGACCGTCTCGTACGTCAACGCGCCGCTGTTCGCGCAAGAGCGCGGGGTCGAGGTGCGGCTGACGACCAGCTCCGAGTCGCCGGACCACCGCAACGTGGTGACCGTGCGCGGCACCCTCTCGGACGGCCAGGAGGTGTCCATCTCGGGCACGCTGGCCGGCCCGAAGCACCAGCAGAAGATCGTCGCGGTGGGCGAGCACGACATCGACCTCGCGCTCGCCGACCACATGGCGGTCCTGCGCTACAGCGACCGCCCCGGCGTGGTCGGCACCCTGGGCCGGGTCCTCGGCGAGGCCGGGATCAACATCGCGGGTATGCAGGTCTCCCGGTCGACGGCGGGCGGCGAGGCGCTCGTCGCGCTGACCGTGGACGACAGCATTCCGGCGACCGTGATGAGCGAGATCGCCGTGGAGATCGGCGCGACGTCGGCCCGCGCGATCAACCTCACGGACTGACGACAGGACACCCCGCGGGGCCCACGGCGCGAGCCGGGACCCGCGGGCGTCCGTGACGTAGGCGGCCGGCGAGCGCGCGCCGACGGGGCTCGGCCCCGGTGGCGGCGCGCGCCGTCCGCACCGGTCGACAGGCTCGTACGAACTGGTCAGCAGGGGTATACGCGGAGACCGGGAAGCCGGGCCCGCACCGCGATGGCGGTGCGGGCCCGGCTTTTTTCTCTCACTTACTCAACAGGTGATGAATTTATGCGCGGCAGGCCCTACGCTGATGGAAGTGGAGAAAAACCATCCATCTACGGGATGTGTGTGCCCTGCTGCCCCGCGTAGGCGAACGCCCTCCGCGCCGCGCCCGCCGCCACCGCCCGGCCCACCGAGGAGGAACCCGTGACCCCCGACCGCGCTCCCACCGCCGGCACGGAGCCGCCGCGCATGCGGGCCGACGCGCGGCGCAACCGCGAGCAGATCCTGCGCGCGGCCCGAGAGGTCTTCGCCGCCCAGGGCCCGGACGCGCCGCTGGACGAGATCGCCCGCCGCGCGGGCGTCGGCGTCGCCACCCTCTACCGGCGCTTCCCCGACCGCGCCGACCTGATCCGCGGCGTGGCCATCGACGTGCTCACGGCCCTCGGCGAAGCCGCGCTGACCGCGCGCGACGCCGAGGTCGAGCCCTTCGAGGCGCTGCGCACCTTCATGCACGCGGCGCTCGACCTCAAACTGGGCTCCGTCATGCCCGCGCTCATCGGGCGCCTGGAGGCCGACGACGTACTCGACGGCGTACGGCAGGACGCCGCCGACCCGGTACAGGAACTGGTCACCCAGGCCCAGGCGGCCGGCACGCTCCGCCCCGACGTGCGCTTCGGCGACCTGCCCCTGATGCTCATGCGCGTCTCCCGACCCCTGGCCGGCGGACAACTCGCCGAAGACAGCGCCCTGGCCCACCGCCAGCTGGAGATCTACCTCGACGGCCTCCGCGCCCCGGGCACCTGCGACCAGCGGGCCACGCTCCCCGGGCCCGCCGTCGACCTCGGCTGGTTCAAGCGGATCAGAACACGACTGATCGGCCACCAGTCCCCGTCACGCCCACGGGCCTGACCCACACACCACACCGCTCATTCCTGAGAGAGGCACCACCATGTCCGTCAGCGACCGCAGGTCAGGCGGCTCCTTCTCGGAGCCCGGGCCGGCGCCCGGCGCGGCCCGGGGAACCACGGCCGCGCCCACCGACCAGCCCCCGACGGGCGCCCACCCACGACGCTGGCTCGCCCTGCTCTTCATCGGCATGGCCCAGTTGATGATCGTGCTCGACATCACGATCGTGAACATCGCCCTGCCCTCCGCGCAGCACGACCTCGACATCTCGGCGGGCGACCGGCAGTGGGTCATCACGGCCTACACCCTCGCCTTCGGCAGCCTGCTCCTCTTCGGCGGGCGCATAGCCGACTACACGGGGCGCCGACGCGCCTTCGTCATCGGCCTGTTGGGGTTCGCCGGCGCGTCGGCGCTCGGCGGCGCGGCGGAGAACCTCGGCATGCTGCTCGCCGCCCGCGCCCTCCAGGGCGTCTTCGCCGCGCTGCTCGCCCCGTCCGCGCTCTCGCTCCTGGCCGTCATGTTCACGGAAGCGAAGGAACGCGCCAAGGCGTTCGGCGTCTTCGGCGCCATCGCCGCGGGCGGCGGCGCCCTCGGCCTCGTGCTCGGCGGCCTGCTCACCGAGTACCTCGACTGGCGCTGGTGCCTGTACGTGAACGTGCCGATCGCCGTCGCCGCCGTCTTCGGCTGGTACGCGCTGCCCACCGACACCCGCACCGGCGGCGGCCGGGCCCGCTTCGACATCCCCGGCGTGCTGCTGGCCGTCAGCGGCCTGGTGGCCGTGGTGTACGGCTGTAGCGAGGCGGAGGCGGACGGCTGGGGCTCCGGCCGCGTCCTCGGCCTGCTCGCCGCGGGCGTCCTGCTCCTCGCCGTCTTCGTCGTGGTGGAGCGGCGGGTCGGCACGCCGCTGCTGCCGCTGCGCGTGGTCCTCGACCGGACCCGCGGCGGGGCCTACCTGGCGGTGGGCCTGGCGATGGTCGGCATGTTCGCGATGTTCCTGTTCCTCACCTACTACCTGCAGACCGTCAAGGACTACTCGGCGGTCGTCACCGGAGTGGCCTTCCTGCCGCTGACGGCGGGCGTGCTGCTTGGCGCGGGCGGCGTCGCCACGCGCCTGCTGCCCAAGGTCCCGCCGCGGGCGCTGGTGGCACCGGGGCTGCTGCTGGCCGCGGCGGGCGCGGCCTGGCTGATCCCGCTGGAGCCGGACAGTTCGTACGCGGCGGGGGTACTCCCCGCGGAGTTGCTGGTCGGCATGGGCATGGGCCTGGTGATGGCCCCGGCGATGAACTACGCCACGCACGGCGTGCGTCCCGAGGACACCGGCATCGCCTCTGCCTCGGTCACCACGGCCCAGCAGATCGGCGGCTCGATCGGCACCGCCCTGCTCAACACGATCGCCGCCAGCACCACGTCCGACTACCTCAGCGCGCACCGGCCGCCCACCCCGGACGTCGCCAGGCAGGCCCTGACGGAGGGGTTCTCGGACGCGTTCGTCGCGGCCTCGCTGATCCTCGTCGCGGCGGCGGCCGTGGTCGGCGCCCTGATGAACACCCCGCGCCCGAGCCGCGATGCCAACGCCCGCGCCGATGCCCAGCCCATGGCACCGCACCTGGGTTGACGAGACCGCCGGCGGCCCCCCGGGGCGGGGACCACCGGCGCACCCCGCGCCCCCGGCGCCCGTGGGGACGGGGACCTGGGGCGCGGGCCACCGCCCCGTCCGGCGGGGCGGGCGCCGCGCGGGGCACGAGGCGGCGATCCTCGCCGGGGGCACGGGGCACGGGGCGGCAATCCTGCCTGGGAGCACGGAGCACGGAGCACGGAGCACGGAGCACGGAGCACGGAGCACGGAGCACGGAGCACGGAGCACGGGGCCGCGCGGGGCGGCCCGCCAAAGCAGCACACGGTCAGCACGCACCCAGCCGACACGCAACGCCGCCGGCACGGCACCGGCCGCCACCGCGGCACTCAGCCAGCACGCCGACGCCAACTCGCGGTCGCCAACTCGCCGACGCGAGCTCACGGACAACGGAAAGAGGATTGCCATGACGCAAGCGGACGAGCGGGTCGAAGGCTTGACCGGGCTCGCGGAGACCTCCCTGGGCGTCGCGTTCCTGCGCGACCTGGAGCACCAGCGCGCGGACCGGTTGTTCGCGGACCCGTTCGCGCGGTTGTTCCTCGACGCGGCCGGAGACGTCGGCGCCTCCTGGACCAACGTGCCCTCCGGGCCGTCGGGGCCGGCGGGGCCCGGTTTCATCGATCTGATGGCCGACCAGGTGGCCGTGCGTACCGTGGCCCTGGACACCGCGTTGCTGGAGGCCGCGGCGGCGGGGCGTACGCAGGTGGTGCTGCTCGCCTGTGGGATGGACGCCCGCGCCTACCGCCTGGACTGGCCCGTGGGTACCCGCGTGTTCCAGGTGGACTTCGCCGCCGTGCTGGACTTCCGCACCCGGGCGTTGCGCGCGGCGGGGGCGAGCCCGCGCTGCGAGGTGGTCGACGTGGCCACCGACCTGCGGGAGGACTGGGGCGCGGCGCTCCGCGCGGCGGGGTTCGATCCGACGGCGCGTACCGCGTGGCTGGCCGAGGGCCTGGTGTACGGGCTGCCGTCGGTCGCCGCCGACGGGCTGCTGGACGCGATCAGCGCGCTCTCGGCGCCCGGCAGCACGCTGGCCCTCGACCACGGCGAGGACGGGGAGTTGTTGCGGGCGGCGCGCACCGCTGTCTCACCCGACTTCACCGACCTGTGGCAGGGCGGCCCCCGCACGGAACTCGACGTGTGGTTCCGTCGCGGTGGTTGGGCGCCGCTGATCCGCGACATCGGACTGGTCGCGGTGGAGTACGGCCGCCCCACGCCGAAGGCGTTCGACGCGCGGCGGGCGGGCACCGGTCGTGGGTGGCTGATCCAGGCCATGCGCCAGCCGCTCCCCGCAGGTAATGTCCCGCAGGGGTTGGCGGGCGCCAGCGCCCCGTAACCCTGACCGGACCCCGATCCGTACGGACGAGGGCAACACGGGCCCACCGGCTTTCGGTCCTCCCGGGTGACGGGCGTGACGCATCCGGCGGACGCCCCTCGCGAAGGGACGCGTGACTCATGGCACGTAGGCAACCGCGACGCGTGGCCGGGGCCCTGGCCGTGGCTGGGGCGCTGACGGCCGTGGCCGCCTTACCGGCCTCGGCGACCGGCAGCCCCGCCCACGAGGCGGCCTCCGCCGCGCACACCGGCGAACGGAGCCGCCCGCACGCCGCGACCGCTCGGGCGCTTGACGCGGTCGTCGCCGACGGCACCCCGGGCGTGGTGGCCCGGGTCGACGACGCCGACGGGACGTGGCGGCGGTCGGTCGGGGTGGCCGACCGCGAGACGGGGCGGCCACGGCTCGCCCGGGACAGGTTCCGGGTGGGGAGCGTGACCAAGCCGTTCACGGCGACGGTGCTGCTGCAACTCGCCGCCGAGGGGCGGCTCTCCCTCGACGACACGGTGCACACGTGGCTGCCCGGCCCGGTGCGGAACGCGCACTACGACGGCAGGCGGATCACCCTCCGCCAGTTGCTCAACCACACCAGCGGCATCTTCAACTACAACGACGACCCGGGCTTCCTGGCCAAGTTCACCGGACAGGGTTTCCTCCAGCACCGGTACGACGGGGCCACGCCGCGCGAACTGGTGGCCATCGGGCTGGCCCAACCGCCGGTGTTCCCCCCGGGGGAGGGCTGGTCCTACTCCGACACCAACTACATCCTGGTCGGCCTCGTCATCGAGAAGGTCACCGGCCACGACTACGAGGACGAGGTCGAGAACCGGATCATCAAGCCGCTCAAACTCACGTCCACCACGCTGCCACGCTCATCACCCACCCTGCCGGCCCCGCACGGCCGGCACTACTCGCGGCTGTACGAGGAGGACCCGGCGGCCCCGGTGCACGACGTCACCGAGTTCAACCCGACGGTCGCCTGGGCGGCGGGCACGGTCATCTCCACGCCGCGCGACCTGAACACCTTCACCCGCGCGCTGTTGCGGGGGCGACTGCTGCCCGCCGCGCAGCTCGCCGAGATGCTCCAGGGGGTCCCCGTACCGTCCGACGGCGGCGAGACCCCGCCGGCGGCGCCCCGCCGGCCCCCGAACGAGACGCCCCAGGCCACCTACGGGCTGGGCATCCGGTCGTTCACCCTCTCCTGCGGCGTCGAGGTGTGGGGCCACGGTGGTCAGGTACCGGGCTCGCTCACACGCACCGCGGCCACCCGCGACGGCGAGCACGTCCTGACGATGAACAGGAACGCCGACTACGGGGCCCAGGAGAGGGAGGACGCCACGCTGGAGGCCGAGTTCTGCCGACGCTGAACCGCGCTCCGAGCCGCCCGTTCCCCTCTGCACTGTCCCCGCCCCGTCCTGCCCGCCCCGTCCGCCGGCCCCGTCGCCGCCCCGTTCCGGCGGTGGCGACAGGGACGGGGCGGCGCCGTCGGACCCGTACGCCGCTGGCCGCACACGGGGCGTGGGGCGTGGGACGGCCCGACGCACGCTGCCGGGCGGTCCGGTGCACGCCGCCGGGCGATCCGGACGCGCGCCGGCCGGACGGCGGTCCTACGCGCGCGCCAGACGTGCCTTCTTCAGCGCCATGTGCAGCAGCAGCCGATCCTCGCCGGCGTCGAGGTCGAGACCGGTCAACTGCTCCACGCGGGAGAGCCGGTAGTAGAGCGTCTGGCGGTGGATGCCGAGGGCCTGCGCGGTGCGGCCCGCCTGGCCCGCCCGGTCCAGGAACTCCTCGGCGGTCCGGGCCAGCTCCGCGTGGCCCAGTTCGAGGAGCGGGCGCACGGCCGGGTCCGGGTCGGTGGCCGGCAGCCCGGTCAGCAGCCGGTACGGGCCGACGTCCGCCCAGTTGACGACGGGCCCGAAGCGTTCGTCGGCGCGCGCCGCGCGCGCGGCGGCCAACGCCTCGCGCCAGGCGGCCGGCAGTTCGCCGAGTTCGCGGCGTACGTCGCTCACGCCCGCCGCAGCGCCCCGTACCCCGTGCGCCGGGGCGGCGGGCACGGCGCCGCCGCCCCGACCGACCGCGCCCCGCGCGGTGCGCCCCGTGCCCCGTGCCCCGTGCTCCGTCCCGGACGGCGCCCCGCCGCCGGACGGTGCCACGGGGCACGGGGCACGGGGCCCGCCCCGTGCTCCGTGCTCCGTGCCCCGTCCGCCGCCCCCCGCCCGCCGGCGTCGGCCGTGCCGGAGCGCGGCTCCGGCTCGGCGCCGGCCGCGCGCGGCGAACGCAGCAGTTGCTCCGCCGTCGCGTGCGCCGGGTCGAGCGACGCGCCCGAACGCAGCCGAACCAGCGCGGCCAGGCTCGTCCTCGGCGCGTGGGGGGCGCCCGTCGACGCCCCGGCGGCGCCCGAACCAGCCGCCCGGGGCCGACCGGCGATGGCGCAGACGGCGGCGAGCCCCGACAGGTTGGGCAGGGGGCCGGCCTCCGCGGGGTTCTCGGTGTCCCAGGGGGTGACGGCGACGACGGCGAGCGGGCCCCGCGCCGTCCCGCGGAGCGCGTCGCGCAGCGCCGCCTCCGCCTCGTCCCGCCCCGCGGGCGGCCCCACCAGGAGGGCCCGGAGCAACTCCCCGAGCTCCGCTCCGCTGCGCGCCTCGGCCGCCAGCAGGGCGCCGATGCGGGCCGTCGTCTCCATGGCCTGCGCGAGCCGCGGGTCGGTCTGGGCGCCGGGGCGCCCGAGCTCCAGATCGGCGAGATGGCCGTCGTCGAGCAGCCACACATAGCCGTGCACGACGCCCCGGTGTCGAACGGGCAGGCAGATGCGCCCCATGAAGACCCCGGCCGCCGGGTCGGGCGGGATGCGCAACGGGGCCTGCGCGCGTGCGATGCCGAAGCCCTCGAACCACGCCCGGACCGCCGCCGTCGAACGGCGCTGAAGGATGGACCGGGTCCGGACCGGGTCCATGGCCAGGTCGTCGTCGCTGTCGTGCACCCCGAACGCGATCAGCCCGAAGTCCCGGTCCTCCAGGGTCGCGGGGGCGCCCAGGGTCGCCGAGATCTCGTCCACGAGTTGCTGGTAGTCGCCGCGCATCCGCCGCGTGGCCCCCTTCGAGGTGGCTGGCTTTCGAGGTGTCTGGATGAACCCCCGCGCTTCTCGGGCGGGTACGCCGCCCGAGGCGCGTGCGGGGGAGGTGGTGGGTGGGGGAGCGGGGAACGACGGCTCCGGTCGCCGTGCCCTCCGGCTCCCGGTCACGTCAGCCGCGCTCGGCTGGTCGTGCGGTCGCGACGTTCACGCGGCGCTCCGGCACCGCGCGTGCTTCAGGTGTTCCACGCGCTCCCCGTTTTTCATGCTTCCGTGCTCCGTGCTCCGTGCTCCGTGCTCCGCGCTCCGTGCTCCGTGCTCCCTGCTCCGTGTGGCTCGTGCTCTGCGTTCGTGCTCCGCACTCCTTGCCCGTCCTGCCCCGCGTGTGCCCTGCTCTCGGTGCCCCGTGCCCCGTGCCCCGTGCCGGTGCGCGGCGCCGCTCCGTACCGCGTCCTCACGCCGCGCCCCGTCCGCCGCAGCCGGCGCCGCCCGTCCGCGCGACGGCCCCGCCCGTACGCGTCGCGGCACGGCACCGCACGCCGGGCGGGGCCGGCCCCGTGCGCGTCCTCCGGCGTACGGGCACGGCCCGTACCCGCCCACGGCACCGCACGCCGCCAAACGCCGGCGAGGCGCCGCCCCTGCGAGGCGCCGCCCCGGCGGGGCCCCGCCCGGGCAAGGCCCCGGCGTACGGCCCGCCGGGTGTCCGGCGCACACCCCAGGGCGCACGCCCGGCGCGTACCGCAGCGCATTGCCGGAACCATTGTCATACATCTGTCTGAGATCCCGGCCACCAACGCGTGACAGGTGTCGATGGTCGCGCGCCGGCGCGCTCCATAGGTTTCACAGTGGCTCACCTTGCCGTCGTGGCCCTGGCCGCCCGGCGCCATCAGCCTTGACAAGAACCATCGCAACGTGGAGGTGCCCCGTGCTGGGTCCCGTGCTGCTCGCCGCGTCACGCAGCGACGCCATCCGCCGTATCGTCTCGGCCGCGCCGGTCACCCGCCCCATGGTGGACCGTTTCGTCGCGGGCGAGCTGCTGGAGCCGACCATGTCGGTGATCCGGGGCCTGACCGAGCGCGGTCTCGATGTGACCATGGACTTCCTCGGTGAGGACATCACCGACCCGGCCGAGGCGCTGCGCAACCGCGATGCCTACCTGGCGCTGACCGAGGAGCTGGCCCCGCTCGGCCTCGGTGCCCGCACGGAGATGTCGGTCAAGCTCTCCGCCTTCGGCCAGGCGCTGCCCGGCGGCCACGACCTCGCCCTGGCGAACGTCACGCCCGTCGTGGAGGCCGCGGCCGAGGCCGGCATGAACGTGGCCCTGGACATGGAGGACCACACCACCACCGACTCCACGCTGGCGATCCTCAGCGAGCTGCGGAAGAAGTACCCGTCGACCGGCGCCGTGGTGCAGTCGTACCTGTTCCGCACCGAGGAGGACTGCCACGCGCTGGCCACCGAGGGCTCGCGGGTGCGCCTGGTGAAGGGCGCCTACAAGGAGCCCTCCGACGTCGCCTTCCAGGACAAGCGCGAGGTCGACAAGGCGTACGTGCGCTGCCTGAAGATCCTCATGGCCGGCGACGGCTACCCGATGATCGGCTCCCACGACCCGCGCCTGGTCGCCATCGCGCAGGAACTGGGCCGGCGCTACGGCCGCAAGCTGGACGAGTACGAGTTCCAGATGCTGTTCGGCATCCGCGTCGCCGAGCAGGAGCGCCTCCTGGCCGAGGGTCACCGGATGCGCATCTACGTGCCGTACGGCACGGACTGGTACGGCTACTTCATGCGCCGTCTCGCCGAGCGCCCCGCCAACATGACCTTCTTCCTGCGCTCGCTGGTCAGCCGCGGCTGACCGCCCCACCGGCGCGCCGCGGCGGCCCCGTGGCCGCCGGCCGCCGGGCCCGCCCCGTGCGCCGGGCGAACCGGTCCGTGGGCATCCCCACACGCCCGCCGCCCCGTTCGGCGGCCGACAGGAGTAAGACTGGCAGGGGGCGCCCTGCGACCGGCGAACGCCGGCACCCCTGGCGCCCCCACCGAACCGCCCGGCGCAGGCCAGCGCGGAGCGGAGCGCGGACGGCACCGGAGGGGCCGCCGTACGGGGCCGAGCCGGCGCCGTGGCGGAAGCCCGACGGCCCCGCGGCCTGGTGGCCCCCGTGCCGCCGCCCTTACGTTCCGTACGCAGAACGTTTTCGTACGCAGACCCGACGATCGAAGGAGACACGGCCATGGACGCTGTGACCCAGGTCCCCGCGCCGGTGAACGAGCCGGTGCACACCTACGCACCCGGCACTCCCGAGCGCGCCCGTCTTGAGATCAAGCTCAAGGAGCTTGGCGAGAACCCCATCGACCTGCCGATGACCATCGGTGGCGAGAAGCGGATGGGCGGCGGCGACCGCTTCGACGTCGTACAGCCGCACAACCACGCCGCCAAGCTCGGCACCTACGGGAACGCCACCGCCCAGGACGCCCAGGACGCGGTGGACGCCGCGCTGGCCGCCGCCCCCGCGTGGCGCGCCCTTGCCTTCGACGACCGCGCAGCGATCATCCTCAAGGCCGCCGAGCTGCTCTCCGGCCCCTGGCGCGAGACGCTGGCCGCCTCCACCATGCTGGGCCAGTCCAAGACCGCCCAGCAGGCGGAGATCGACACCCCCTGTGAGCTGGTCGACTTCTGGCGCTTCAACGTGCACTTCGCGCGCCAGATCATGGCCGAGCAGCCGATGGCCAACGCCCCGGGCGTGTGGAACCGCAGCGACCACCGGCCGCTCGAGGGCTTCGTCTACGCCATCACCCCGTTCAACTTCACCGCCATCGCCGGCAACCTGCCGACCGCCCCGGCGCTGATGGGCAACACGGTCGTGTGGAAGCCGTCCCCGACCCAGACCCACGCCGCCGTGCTGCTGATGCAGCTCCTGGAGGAGGCCGGGCTGCCGAAGGGCGTCATCAACCTGGTGACCGGCGACGGTATCGCCGTCTCCGAGGTGGCCCTGAACCACCCCGACCTGGCGGGCATCCACTTCACCGGCTCGACCAAGACCTTCCAGTACCTGTGGAAGACGGTCGGCAACAACATCGAGAAGTACAAGACCTACCCGCGTCTGGTCGGCGAGACCGGCGGCAAGGACTTCATCGTCGCCCACCCGTCCGCCGACCCGGCGGTCCTCAAGACGGCGATGACCCGTGGCGCCTTCGAGTTCCAGGGCCAGAAGTGCTCCGCCGCCTCGCGGGCCTACGTGCCGCGCTCGCTGTGGGAGAACGGACTCAAGGAGGAGTTCGCCGCCGAGGTGGACGCCCTGACCATGGGCGACGTCACCGACCTGTCGAACTTCATGTCGGCCGTCATCGACGAGCGGTCCTTCGCGAAGAACAAGGCCGCCATCGACCGCGCCAAGGCCGACCCGACGATCGAGGTCGTCGCCGGCGGCACGTACGACGACAGCGTGGGCTACTTCGTCCGTCCGACGGTGCTCGTCTCGACCGACCCCGAGAACGAGATCTTCAAGGACGAGTACTTCGGTCCGATCCTCGGCGTCTTCGTCTACGACGACGAGAAGTACGACGAGATGCTCACCCAGATGGAGTCCGCCTCGGCGTACGGCCTGACCGGCTGCGTCATCGCGCGGGACCGCGCCGCTGCCGCCGCCGCCTGTGAGGCGCTGCGCTTCGCGGCGGGCAACTTCTACATCAACGACAAGCCGACCGGCGCCGTCGTCGGTCAGCAGCCGTTCGGTGGCGGTCGTGCCTCGGGTACGAACGACAAGGCCGGCGCCAAGCAGAACCTGATGCGCTGGACCTCCACCCGCTCCATCAAGGAGACCCTGGTCCCGCCGACCGACTACCGCTACCCGCACATGGGCTGATCAGCCCCACACGCCGACCGGTCCGACCCGGTCGGTCCGGTCCGGCGCGCGCCACGCGTGCGCGCCACCAGCTTCCGCCCCCGTCTGGTCCCCCAACCGGCCGGGGGCGGAGGTGTACCCGGCGCCAGCGCCCGTCGCCCCGGGCGCGCCCCGTACGCGGCGGCCCCGCCCCGCCCGTCTCGCGCATGCCGCGCGGCCCGCGCGTCCGGAGCGCGCTTCCCACGAGTGGCGTAGCGCACCGACCGCGCGTCGGACGGGGGCCGGGGGTGTCCAGCAGGCGGGACGCGCAGGGCAGGTGCCAGCGGAGCCTCGGTAGTGCCCCCGTCTCAGATAGTAGGAAGTCCGAGTAATGGGGCAGACAGCTCCGCTTCGCTGGCTTACGTTTGTGGAAGCCGAACGTCTCGCTCCATCGAGCGACGGCGGATGAGCCGGCTGCGTCGCGCAGGTGACCCCTGCCGTATCCAGGCTCCCGCCCTTCCGGCGATTCCATTCCCCTTCGGGTTCTGGCATTGGCATTGGAGACGTGCATCATGGCCGACACCGTTCGCAGGATCAGGCACGCTGCCCGCCGCGACGACGACACCGACCGCAAGAACGCCGCCGCCGCGCTCCAGCGCGCGCTCGACCGCCGCGACAACGGCGGCTCCACCGGTCACTGACACCGACTCACACCCCGGACGCACGCCCCGGGCCCCCGCCACCCGTACCACCGATCCTCCCCGGGGGCACGGGGCACGGGGCACGGGGCACGGGGCGGGCGTCGCGGGCCCGCCCCGTGCCCCGTCGCCACGTCGCCCCGTCGGCGCCCAGCCGGCGACGACGCCGCGGTGCGGTGGGGCGGCGCGGCGGTCACGCGCGGCCGTGCCGCCGCGAACGCGTGATCTCGAAGTGGTCCACGCGCTCGCCGCTCTCCGCCAGGGTGGTCACCCGCATCCGGGGTCGCGCGCCGGCGCTCACGCTGACCGCGACGAAGGAGAAGCCCGTGAAGCGCACGCGGGACCACTCCACGTCCTCTTCGCTCTTCTCCGCCTTCTCCGCCTTCTCCGCGCCCTTGACCCAGTGGTACGTCCGCACGTGGTCGCGGTCCCTGACGTGCCCCTCGTAGCTGTCCGGCACCGGAAAGCTGTAGAGCGCCTTGCCCGCGCCGCCCGCCGTGACGTACACGATGCCGTCGCGTGCCGGGTCCACGCTCTCGCCGATCGGCACCTCCTTGGCCACCGCGCCGCCGCGCAGCGCGTCGGTGCGCTCGTAGACGTGGTTGTGGCCGTTGATGACCAGGTCCACCTGGTGCTTCTCGAACAGCGGCACCCACGCGTCGCGCACGCCGCCGTCCGAGGCGTGGGCGCTGGTGGTCGAGTAGGCGCAGTGGTGGAAGAAGACCACGACGAAGTCGATGCCCGCGCTCCGGCGCAGCTCGCCGAGGCGCCGGTCGAGCCAGGCCGTCTGGCGCCCGCCCGTGTAGCCGAGGTTGGCGGTGATCTCGTACGAGACGTCGTTGGCGTCGAGGGCGACCACGCCGACGTTGCCGTAGGTGAAGGAGTACACGCCGGGGGCCTCGCGCGGGTCGGGGCCGTTGTCCGGCAGCGTCCAGCGCGCGAGTTGGCCGCCGTAGCCGTTGGGGCTGTACCACGCCTCCATGTCGTGGTTGCCGGTGGTCACCATCCACGGCACCCGCGCGGCGACCGATTCGGTCTGCGCGAGGAACTGGTCCCACACCCGCGCGTCGTAGACGTCCGACTCCTCGCCGTGCCCCGTGGTGTCCGCGTAGCACAGGTCGCCGGCGTGCAGGTGGAACGACGGGTTCTGGCCGAGGATCAACTGGTCGTTGGCGAGCGCGTCGTAGCTGACGCCCTGGTCGCCGAAGGCGGTGAAGACGAACTCCTCGGGCCGCGCGGGGGCCGTCCGGAAGCTGCCGATCGTCGCGAGGCGGCTCGGGTCGGTCGGGTCGAAGCCGTCGTGGCCCAGGCCGTAGTAGTACGTCGTGCCGGGGCGCAGCCCGTCCAGCGCGGCGTGCAGGTAGAACTGCCGCACCGTGGGCAGCTTGTCGGACAGTGCCGGCGTGTGCAGGTCGCGGACCTCCGCCTCGATCTTCCGGCTCAACCGCCAGGGTTCGACCCCGATCCGTACGTACGGCCGCCGCACGGCGAACGGGACCTGCCACGAGATGCGCATCTGGGTCTTCGGGTCGGCGCCGAAGGCCAGGTGGCGCCCGAACGGGGCGACGAACGAGCCGTCGACGCGCTCCGTGCCGGGGGCGTGCGCGGCGGCGACGGGGCGGGGGTCGGCGTTGGCGGAGCCGGCGAGCAAGCCGGCTCCGGCGACCGTGCCCACGGTCGCCGCGCCGGTGCGCAGGGCGCCGCGCCGCGACAGCTTGGCGCGCAGGTAGGCGTGTTGTTCCGGCATGGACATCCGGCGGGCCAGCTCATCGGGGATGCCGACCCGGGGGAGATCGGCGGAACCAGGGGAGTGGGGGCCCGGCCGGCGGGAATGAGCGGTCATGCCAGGAAAGCTCCCAGCCGCGACCAACTCCGTGCTGTATCGCGGCCGTATCCGGAGTGAACGCCACTTGTCCGGCCAGCGCCCGTCCGAATGATGGACATGACGTGTCAATGAATGGGACGAAGAGTAGGGTCCTCGCATGTCTCGCAGCATTCGCCTCGCAGTGATCCCCGGTGACGGAATCGGCCAGGAAGTGGTGGCCCAGGGCCTCAAAGTGCTCTCGGCGGTGCTTCCGCAGGACGTGAAGCTGGAGACCCGGGAGTACGACCTCGGCGCGCGGCGCTGGCACGCGACCGGGGAGACCCTGCCCGACGCGGAACTTGAGAGCCTCAAGGACCACGACGCGATCCTGCTCGGCGCGATCGGCGACCCCTCCGTGCCCTCCGGCGTCCTGGAGCGCGGCCTGCTGCTCAAGCTGCGGTTCGCCTTCGACCACTACGTCAACCTCCGCCCCTCCAAGCTCTTCCCGAACACCCCGACGCCGCTCGCCGGCCGCCCCGAGATCGACTTCGTCGTGGTCCGCGAGGGCACCGAGGGTCCGTACACCGGCAACGGCGGCAGTCTGCGCACCGGCACGCCGGCCGAGGTCGCCACCGAGGTGAGCGTCAACACCGCCTACGGCGTGGAGCGCGTGGTGCGCGACGCGTACGAGCGGGCCAACGCCCGCCCCCGCAAGAAGCTGACGCTCGTGCACAAGAACAACGTCCTGGTCTACGCCGGCCACCTGTGGAAGAACATCTTCGACCGGGTCGGCCAGGAGTACCCGGACGTCACCACCGACTACCTGCACGTGGACGCGGCGACGATCTTCTTCGTCACGCAGCCGGAGCGCTTCGACGTCATCGTCACCGACAACCTCTTCGGTGACATCGTCACCGACCTGGCCGCCGCCGTCACCGGTGGCATCGGGCTGGCCGCCAGCGGCAACATCAACCCCACCGGCGCCTTCCCGTCCATGTTCGAGCCGGTCCACGGCTCGGCCCCCGACATCGCGGGCACCGGCAAGGCCGATCCGACCGCGACGGTGCTCTCCGTCGCGCTGCTGCTCCGGCACCTGGGGTACGAGGCGGAGGCGGCCCGCGTCGAGACCGCGGTCACCGAGGACCTGGCCGCCCGCGACGGTGTGACCCGGACCACGGACGAGATCGGCGACGCGCTCGCCATCCGCGTCACGGCCTGACGCGTGCGCCGCGTGCCCGGCGTGTGACGAACACGACGCGCCGGCCGGCCATACGGACCGCTGCCTCGGGGCCCCGTGCTGACGCGCGGGGCCCCGAGGCGTCCGCACGCGGACGACCGCTCTGCCGTGCCGCTGTCGTTTCCTGTACGGGGCGCCGCGCGGCACCGATCCTCCCTGGGGGCACGGGGCACGGGGCACGGGGCACGGGGCACGGAGCACGGAGCACGGGGCGACGTTCGTACGAGGCGAGGGGCACGGGGCGCCGGGGGCAAGGGGAATCGTGGTCCGTGCGGCGCGGGTCGGGGGTGATCGAGGCGCGGCCTGGGCTCCGTGGGCCGGCGGAGGCGGGGCCCGGCCCGAAGCGGACGGTCGTTCGCTTCCCGGGCGGTGGCCACGGGCGCGAACGATGATTGGGAGCCTTCTCACCGTCGCTGTGCTTCCGCGCGGCGGGGTGCGACCATCGAGGTCAGGCCCGCGCGCGCCGAGGTGCGGCCTTGTGTTCCCTGGGCGGTTGCGCACGAGCGATAATCGAACGTGGGGCCGCAACACAAGGCGAATCTTGGACGTTATAGCCGACTGACAGGGACGGAAGTGAGCGCGGTCCGCC
Source organism: Streptomyces buecherae (assembly GCF_014295035.1). Classification (GTDB taxonomy): domain Bacteria; phylum Actinomycetota; class Actinomycetes; order Streptomycetales; family Streptomycetaceae; genus Streptomyces; species Streptomyces youssoufiensis. The sequence continues at coordinate 2,259,392 of NZ_CP060404.1, read as the reverse complement.
GAACCCACCTGGTGAAGGACACGTACTCATGACGACGACCACGATCGAGCTCAAGCCCTCCTCGCATCCGCTGCCGGCCGCGGAGCGCGAGAAGATTCTGGCCAGCCCCGGGTTCGGCCGCCACTTCACCGACCACATGGTGACCATCAAGTGGACCGAGGGCCGCGGTTGGCACGAGGCCCAGCTCGTTCCGTACGCGCCGCTGTCGATCGACCCGGCCAACATGACGCTGCACTACGCGCAGACCATCTTCGAGGGCCTCAAGGCGTACCGGCAGCCCGACGGCACCGTCGCCACCTTCCGCCCCGACGCCAACGCCGCCCGCTTCCAGGCGTCCGCCCGCCGGCTGGCCATGCCCGAGCTGCCGGTCGAGACCTTCATCGCCGCCTGCGACGCCCTGGTCACCCAGGACAAGGCATGGGTGCCGGCCAGCGGTGAACAGTCGCTGTACCTGCGGCCCTTCATGATCGCCACCGAGGTCGGCCTCGGCGTGCGCCCGGCCAACGAGTACTTGTTCGTGGTCATCGCGTCCCCCGCCGGCGCCTACTTCCCCAGCGGCGTGAAGCCGGTCTCGGTGTGGCTGTCCGAGGAGTACGTCCGCGCGGCCCCCGGCGGCACCGGCGCCGCCAAGGCCGGCGGCAACTACGCCGCGTCCCTGGTCGCCCAGGCGCAGGCCGCCGAGAAGGGCTGCGACCAGGTGGTCTGGCTGGACGCCATCGAGCGCCGCTGGATCGAGGAGATGGGCGGCATGAACCTCTACTTCGTCTACCGCTCGGGCGACGCGGTGCGCATCGTCACCCCGGAGCTGTCCGGCTCCCTGCTGCCCGGCATCACCCGCGCCTCGCTCCTCAGGATCGCCGAGGACCTGGGGTACGAGTTCGAGGAGGGCCGCATCTCCGTCGACGACTGGAAGAACGGCAACGCCGACGGCTCGCTGACCGAGGTCTTCGCCTGCGGCACCGCCGCCGTCATCACCCCCGTCGGCTCCGTGAAGTCCGCCCGCGCGGACTGGACGGTGGGCGACGGCCAGCCCGGTGAGATCACCATGAAGCTGCGCACCGCGCTGCTGGACATCCAGACGGGCGCCGCGCCCGACACCCACCACTGGATGCACCCGCTGGGCTGATCAGCACCGGTCAGCACCGGTCAGCGCCAGTCGACACCGGTCGCCACCGACCGCCGACGGGCCCGCCCGACGTCGCCGCCACCGCGCGCGTGGGCGGGCCCTCGCGCGTCCCGTTCACCACGGCCCCGCGCCCCACGGGGAGGTGTCAAGCCCCCGTGCTCCGCGCCCCGTGCTCCGTTGCGAGCCGGCGCACCGCGCCCCGTGCCCCGTGCCCCGTGGGGCCAGCGCCCGTCCTCCGTTGCGGGCCCGTGCCCCGTGCCCCGTGCTCCGTGGGGGCCGGCGCCCCGCGCTCCGTGCCCCGTTGCGGGCCGGCGCCCTGCGTCCCGTCGGGGCGCGTGCTCCGTCCCCCGTCCGAGTGGTCGCGCTCCGTGGCCCCGTACGCCGTCGCCCGGTCGGACCGCACCACGTCGGCGGGAGCGGCGCGCGGCGGCCCGGCCGGGAGCTCCCGCATCGTGAGACGGGCGGGTGTCGCACCGGGGCGTGTGGCACACTCCTGCCGTGCTCTCGTTCGCCATGATTATTGGCAGCAGGCGCGCCGGTCCGCAGTGACCGCCCCGTACGAACCGAGTACGGCGCGGACACCGTCGTCCCAGACCCGCGCGCAGACCTCTCGCACCCGCGAGGGGTTTTTTCGTTTCCTGGACCATCTGCCCAGGGGACGGAGCGCACGGGAGCATAGTGGGGACGGTGGAACCGGTCATTCCGGTAGACCGAGATCCCGACAGGAGCCAGATCAGCATGACGGACGCACTCGACGACAACTTCCACGTGTTCGACACCACGCTGCGCGACGGAGCGCAGCGCGAGGGCATCAACCTCACCGTCGCGGACAAGCTGACGATCGCCCGGCACCTGGACGCGTTCGGCGTGGGGTTCATCGAAGGCGGCTGGCCCGGCGCCAACCCCCGGGACACGGAGTTCTTCGCCCGCGCCCGCGCCGAGATCGACTTCCAGCACGCCCAGCTCGTCGCGTTCGGCGCGACGCGCCGGGCCGGGACGCGGGCCCAGGACGACCCGCAGGTGCGGGCGCTGCTCGACTCGGGGGCGCCGGTCATCACGCTCGTCGCCAAGTCCCACGACCGACACGTGGAACTCGCCCTGCGGACCACGCTGGAGGAGAACCTGGAGATGGTGCGGGACACCGTCTCCTACCTCCGCTCCCAGGGCCGGCGGGTGTTCGTCGACTGCGAGCACTTCTTCGACGGTTACCGGGGCAACCCCGACTACGCCAAGCAGGTCGTCGGAGCCGCGCACGAGGCGGGCGCCGACGTGGTCGTGCTGTGCGACACCAACGGCGGCATGCTGCCCGCCCAGGTGCAGGCGGTCGTCGCCACGGTGCTCGCCGACACCGGTGCGCGCCTGGGCATCCACGCCCAGGACGACACGGGTTGCGCCGTCGCCAACACCCTGGCCGCCGTGGACGCGGGCGCCACCCACGTGCAGTGCACGGCCAACGGCTACGGCGAACGGGTCGGCAACGCCAACCTGTTCCCGGTCGTCGCCGCCCTTGAGCTGAAGTACGCCAAGACGGTGCTGCCCGCGGGGGTGCTCGCCGAGATGACGCGGGTCTCCCACGCCATCGCGGAGGTCGTCAACCTCACGCCCTCCACCCACCAGCCCTACGTCGGCGTCTCGGCCTTCGCCCACAAGGCCGGCCTGCACGCCTCGGCGATCAAGGTGGACCCGGACCTGTACCAGCACATCGACCCGGAGCGGGTCGGCAACACCATGCGCATGCTGGTCTCCGACATGGCGGGCCGCGCCTCCATCGAGCTCAAGGGCAAGGAACTCGGCATCGACATCAGCGACGACCGCGCGCTGGTCGCCCGGGTCGTGGAGCGGGTCAAGGAACGGGAGTTGGAGGGTTACACGTACGAGGCCGCCGACGCCTCCTTCGAGTTGCTGCTCCGGGCCGAGGCGGAGGGTCGGGCGCGCCGGTACTTCCGGGTCGAGTCCTGGCGCGGCATCGTCGAGACCCGCCCGGACGGCACGCATGCCAACGAGGCGACGGTGAAGCTGTGGGCCAAGGGCGAGCGCATCGTGGCGACGGCGGAGGGCAACGGCCCCGTCAACGCCCTGGACCGGGCGCTCCGGGTGGGCCTGGAGCGGATCTACCCGCAGCTCGCCGGCCTGGAGTTGGTCGACTACAAGGTCCGCATCCTGGAGGGCCGGCACGGCACCGAATCCACCACCCGGGTGCTGGTCTCCACCAGCGACGGCCGGGGCGAATGGGCCACGGTGGGCGTCGGCGACAACGTGATCGCCGCCTCCTGGGAGGCGCTGGAGGACGCGTACACCTACGGCCTGCTGCGCGCGGGCGTCGAACCGCAGGAGTAGGCGGCGCGCGGCGGGACGGCCCCGAAGCGGGGGAGTGCCGGCCGGCCGGGGCGGCGCGCCCCGCCCCGGCCGCCCGACCCCGCCGCCCCGTCCGCCCGGCCCCGTCGCCCCCTGCCAACCGCCCCGTGCCGACCGGGCCCGGCACGCGTGGGGTGCGGGGTACGTCGCAACGCACCGCGGCCCCGGCCGGCCCACGGGGGAGGGCTCGGACGGGGCCGCGGAGTTCGGGGGTCAGGCCGCGGGGGCGGCCTTGACGGCGGAGATGTCGAAGGTGAGCTTCACCTTGTCGCTGACCATGACGCCGCCGGTCTCCAGGGCGGCGTTCCAGGTCAGGCCCCAGTCGGAGCGCAGGATGGTGGCGCTGCCCTCGAAGCCGACGCGCTCGGCCCCGTAGACGTCGGTCGCCGCACCGTTGAAGTCGAGGTCGATGCTGACCGGCCGGGTGACGTCCTTGATGGTCAGGTCGCCGGTGACGCGGAAGCTCTCGTCGTCGGTCTGCTCGATGCCGGTGCTGCGGAACGTCATCAGCGGGAAGCGCTCGGCGTCGAAGAAGTCCTCGCCGAGCAGGTGCGCGTCGCGGTCCTTGATGCCGGTGTCGACGCTGGCGATCCTGACGTCGATGGTGGCGCTGGAGCGGGCCGGGTCGGCACCGTCGAGGCGCAGGGCGCCCTCGTGCTCGATGAAGGAGCCGCGCACGTTGGTGACCATCGCGTGGCGCACCGTGAAGCCGATGCTGCTGTGCGCCGGGTCGATCGTGTACTCACCCGTGAGCCCCGCGAGGGCCGGGTTCGCCTGGGGCGTCGCGGCGTCGACGACGGCGGTGCCAGTGGCGGCGGCAGCGGCCGGGGCGGTGGTGTTGCGCTTGCGGTTGAACAGAGCCATGGCTCCTCCTCGGGGCGTTGTTGTTCAAGCTTCAACGAAATTCATCGTAGGGGCATTCCGTTCAATTTTCAACCTTCTCGTTTCCGGATCGCCCCGCGCCCTGCTCGCACGCGGTACCCCGCGCTCCGCGCCCCGTAGCTCCGTGCCCCGTGCCCCGTGCCCCGCGCCCCGTGGCTCCGCGCTCCGTGCCCCGTGCCCCGCGCTCCGTGCCCCGCGCCCCAGGTGGGCCCCCGCTCCCCGCCCCATGCCCGGCCCCGCCCCGCGTCCGGCCCCGCCCCGCGTCCGGCCCCGCCCCGCGTCCGGCCCCGCCCCGCGTCCGGCCCCGCCCCGTACCCACCCCGCCCCCTACCCGTGGTGCTCCGTTCATGCCGGACCTCTGGCGGACGCGCGTAGAACTCGGGCATCATCCTGGGGCTCCACCTGCACAGCAGACCCGCCCCACCGTCCGGTCCGTCCCCAGCAGGAGGTTCCCCCATGGATCACGCGCTGTCCGGCAGTCGCCGCCCGCGCCGCGTCGTTCGCTCCCTACTCACCGCCCTCGCGCTGGCGCTCGGCGCCCTGTTCGCGCCCGGAGTCGGCGTCGTCGGCGGCGCCACCGAGGCGCACGCGGTCACCAAGCTGAGCCACGCGCAGGCCACCGCGATGTTCCGGGACGCCGGGATCACCTGGTCGTCCTCCGGCGGCTGTTCCGACCGGAACCAGCCGAACTGCACGTCGTTCACGCAGCTCAACCTGAGTTCCGCGCAGGGCGCCCAGACGCTGAAGCAGGCCAGCCGGTGCGCGCTGAACATCACCGGCGGCACCGAGACCGGGCACGCCAGTGGCACGTACAGCCACTGGAACGGCTACAAGCTCGACTTCAGCCTTTCCACCTGCCTGTCGAACTACATCACCGGCACGTTCGCGTCCATCGGCGGATCGAAGTGGAAGTCGGCTTCCGGCAACATCTACTACCGGGAGAGCAACCACTGGGACGTGACCTACTACAACTGCGGCGGCTGCTGACCCCGCCCACCCCCTACCGCCTTGGCCCCGCCATCCGCCCCGTTGAGGCGGCCGGCGGGGCCGCTCGAACGTGCGTCGCTGTGGGAGCGGCACGAGGGCGGCCCCTATGCTTTGTGGGGTATACACAGGGGAAAATGGGGGTTAGCGGTTCGACAATGCGGGAAGGGTGCCGCGCAGTTCTGCCGCCTGTGACACGAAAACGTGCACGACGTTGTAGGGAAACGACATGAGGTTCCCAGCCTCGGGGAACGTACCGTCTTGGCATGACCAATCTCGAAGGTGCGCCCGTAGCGGCGAGTGACGTCCGTGGGCGCGTCGCCGAGCTGCACGCCATTCGCGAGCAAGCTCGGCGCGGCCCGAGCGAGCGGGCGACCGAGGCGCAGAAGGCCAAGGGCAAGCTGACGGCCCGGGAGCGGATCGACCTCCTGCTCGACGAGGGCTCCTTCAACGAGGTCGAACCCCTGCGGCGACACCGCGCGGTCGGCTTCGGCCTGGAGGCCAAGAAGCCCTACACCGACGGCGTCATCACCGGCTGGGGCACGGTGCACGGCCGCACCGTCTTCGTCTACGCGCACGACTTCCGGATCTTCGGTGGCGCGCTCGGCGAGGCCCACGCCACCAAGATCCACAAGATCATGGACATGGCCATCGCGGCCGGCGCCCCCCTGGTGTCCCTCAACGACGGCGCCGGGGCCCGTATCCAGGAGGGCGTCTCCGCGCTCGCCGGGTACGGCGGCATCTTCCAGCGCAACACCCGCGCCTCCGGCGTCATCCCGCAGATCTCGGTGATGCTCGGCCCGTGCGCCGGCGGCGCCGCGTACAGCCCCGCGCTGACCGACTTCGTGTTCATGGTCCGCGAGACCTCGCAGATGTTCATCACGGGCCCCGACGTCGTGCAGGCGGTGACCGGCGAGAAGGTCTCCCAGAACGGGCTCGGCGGCGCCGACGTGCACGCGGAGACCTCGGGCGTGGCTCACTTCGCCTACGACGACGAGGAGACCTGCCTCGAAGAGGTGCGCTACCTCCTCTCCCTGCTGCCGCAGAACAACCGGGAGAACCCGCCCGTCGCCGAGGCGGCCGACCCCGCCGACCGGCGCGGCGAGGCGCTGCTCGACCTGGTGCCCGCCGACGGCAACCGGCCGTACGACATGCGCAAGGTCATCGAGGAGATCGTCGACGACGGCGAGTACCTGGAGGTCCACGAGCGCTGGGCGACCAACATCATCTGTGCGCTCACCCGGCTCGACGGGGCCGTCGTCGGCATCATCGCCAACCAGCCGCAGTCGCTGGCCGGCGTGCTCGACATCGAGGCGTCGGAGAAGTCCGCGCGCTTCATCCAGATGTGCGACGCCTTCAACATCCCGCTGATCACCCTGCTCGACGTCCCCGGCTTCCTGCCCGGTGTGGACCAGGAGCACGGCGGCATCATCCGGCACGGCGCCAAGATGCTGTACGCGTACTGCAACGCCACCGTGCCGCGGATCTCGGTGATCCTGCGCAAGGCGTACGGCGGCGCCTACATCGTCATGGACTCCCAGTCCATCGGGGCCGACCTCACCTACGCCTGGCCGACCAACGAGATCGCCGTGATGGGCGCCGAGGGCGCGGCCAACGTCATCTTCCGCAAGCAGATCGCCAGCGCGGACGACCCGGAGGCCATGCGCGCCCGCATGGTCAAGGAGTACAAGGCCGAGCTGATGCACCCGTACTACGCCGCCGAGCGGGGCCTGGTCGACGACGTGATCGACCCGGCCGACACCCGCGAGGTGCTGATCCGATCCCTGGCGATGCTGCGCAACAAGCACGCCGACCTGCCGTCCCGCAAGCACGGCAACCCGCCGCAGTAACCGCCGTAGTAATGGAGACGAAGAGCCTGTGAGCACCGCAACCGAGCCCACCGCACACACGTCGACCGACACCGTTGTCCGGGTGGAGCGGGGCCACGCCGACGCGGAGGAGCTGGCCGCCGTCACCGCGGTCCTGCTCGCCCGCGCCGCCGCCACGCAGCACCTCACGGCGCCGGCCGCGCCCCGCCGCTCGACCGCCGGCTGGCGCCGCCTGGAGCGCACGCCCGGCTTCCGGGCGCCGCACAGCTGGCAGGGCTGACCGGCCCGCCGGACGGCGACCAGCACGAAGCCCCCGTTGCTCCTCGGAGCGGCGGGGGCTTTTCGGGTTCCGCGCGGGCCGGCGGTTCGCGGTCGGGGAGCGCGGCCGGCCGGGGGAGGGGCGCCGCGTGCTGCGGCTCGTCCCCGCCCCGGCCTGCGTCGGGCTAGCGGAGGCGGGCCATCAGCGCGTGCTCGACCAGGGTGATCAGCGCGCTCTTCGCCTCGTTGCGGTGCCGGGCGTCGGTGACGATGATCGGCGCGTCCGGGCCGATCTGGAGCGCCTCGCGCACCTCGTCGGGGGTGTACGGCTGGTGTCCGTCGAAGCCGTTGAGGGCGATGACGAACGGCAGGCCGGAGTTCTCGAAGTAGTCGACGGCCGGGAAACAGTCGGCCAGTCGGCGCGTGTCGACCAGCACCACGGCGCCGATCGCGCCGCGTACGAGGTCGTCCCACATGAACCAGAAACGGTCCTGCCCGGGCGTGCCGAACAGGTACAGGATCAGGTCCTGGTCGAGCGTGATGCGGCCGAAGTCCATGGCCACCGTGGTGGTGGTCTTGTCCGGCGCGTGCGTGAGGTCGTCGATCCCCGCCGATGCGGAGGTCATCACGGCCTCGGTGCGTAGCGGGTTGATCTCCGAGACCGCGCCGACGAACGTGGTCTTGCCCACGCCGAAGCCGCCCGCCACCACGATCTTCGCGGAGGTGGTGGAGCGGGCTGCACCGCTAGAGCTTGCGAAGTCCACTGAGCACCCTTTCGAGCAGTGTCACGTCAGGCTGACCGCCGGCGGTCTCGTCGCCGCCGGGCTGATGGATGGCGACGAGCCCCGCCTCGGCCAGGTCGGCGACGAGGATGCGGGAGACGCCAAGGGGGATGGAGAGGAGTGCGGAGATCTCGGCGATCGACTTGATCTCCCGGCACAGGTGGCAGATCCGCTGGTGCTCGGGGAGTTGGCCCTGGAGCTGGGACGGATCGGCGGTGGTGCTCACCAGCGCCTCGATGGCGAGCTGGTAGCGCGGACGCGTGCGGCCACCGGTCATCGCGTACGGGCGCACCAAGGGGTTGTGCGCGCTACCGGCGGGCGCCGGCTCCGGCTCGTGCCGCTGCGGCGGCACCGGTTCGACGCGCGGGCTGTGCGGATGGCGCGGCCCGGCGGGCGGTTCGTAACCCGGCTGGGGCTGCGGCTGTCGTTGCGGCTGCGCGTGGCGGCCCGGCTGCTGGTGCGGCTGGCCGTAACCCTGCTCGTACGGCTGCTGGTACGGCTGTTGCGGATAGGACTGCTGTTGCGGGTCGGCGCGCCACGAGCCACCCGGCCGCCGCGCGCCGTACTGACCCTGACCCGGCTGACCCTGGCCCTGGCCCGGCTGGCCCGGCTGGCCCGGCTGACCCTGGCCCGGCTGGCCCGGCTGGCCCTGGCCGTACTGGCCCGGGCCCGGCTGGCTCTGCTGGGGGTGCGACTGGTCGGCCGCGCCCGGCTGGCGCTGGGCCGTGGGCCGGACCCGACGGCTGGGCGCGGAGGGGAAGTTGAACCGGTTCAGCGGCGCCTGGCCCTGGGGGTCAGGCTGCTGCCCTTCGCCGTACGAATAGCCGCTCGGGGGCGTTGCCACGGTTCCTCCTCCAACTCGCCTGTCTGCCGGTCGCGCCACCGCACCCTATGGCGCGGTGGCGCGAAACGCACTGTTTGTTTGCTAGTTGAGAAGGCTCCCTTGCAGTTCCGCGCGGAGATCCGGAGTGAGGACACCGCCGGTGCGGTCGACGAGAAGGGCCATTTCGTAGCCGACGAGACCGATGTCGCACTCGGGGTGAGCGAGTACGGCCAGCGATGACCCGTCGGAGATGGACATGATGAAGAGGAAGCCGCGTTCCATCTCGACCACGGTCTGGTTCACGGCGCCGCCCTCGAAGATGCGGGAGGCGCCGGAGGTCAGCGAGGTCAGACCGGAGGCTACGGCCGCCAGTTGGTCGGCCCGGTCACGGGGGAACCCTTCGGACATCGCCAGAAGGAGTCCGTCGGCGGAGACCACCACCGTGTGGGACACCCCTGGGGTGTTGTCCACGAAGTTGGTGATCAACCAGTTCAGGTTCTGCGCCGCCTGGCTCATCGGGCTCACACTAACGCTCCTGATCGTAGGTGCTGCCGGGGCCGAAGCCCTGTTGGTCATGCTGGTGGTGCGTGCTGTTGTCGGCGCCCGCGTTGCGCCCCTGTTGGACCCCGCGCCGCAGATTACTCAACCTGCCGCGGATGTCCTCCGGGGACCGCGAAATCTGTGGTCCGCCCTGCTGGCTCTCCTCGGCGGTGCCCTCCACCAGATTGGCCTTGGGGACGCGCCTCGGCAGCCCGGACGGAGTCACTCCGCCTGCCTTCGGCTCACGTAGCTGCTCGGCACGGTGCCAGCGCTCGTCGTTGGCCGACTGCCAGCCGGAGTCCGCCTGCTGCGGCGTGTGCTGCTGCTCCGGCTCCGCCTGCTCCTCGGGTCCTGGGTGTGCTGACTCGGTGTGGTCCGCCGCCGCGTCCGCGACCTCGGTCCCGTCCGAAGCCCGCCACTGCTTGCCACGGCGCGGGAGGCCCGCCTCGGTGACCGAGTCGATGCCGCTGGGCGATGGGCCCGGACGGTGGAACTCTACGCGCTCCGGGCCGTCTTCCGCAGCGCTCGGGAAGGGTTCCGTTTGCGCTCCGTGCGGGTCGGCGACGGACGCCTGGTACGCGTCGGACGCGGCCCACTCACCCTGGTGACCCCGCGCGTCGTGCGGGACGTAGGGCTGCTGCCCGGTCTCGGACTGATCCGCGTAGTCACCTTCCGGATACGCACCGTCGCGGGAGCCGTCGGAGAGGTAGCCACCGTGCCGCGGCAGCCCGTCCGGCGTCGGCGCGGTCCCCGCGTCCGGGAGCGGGGACTGGCCGGTGTGCTCGTGTTCCGGCAGCCCCGCGTACGGGGCCGGCGCCGCCGCCCCGTGCCCGGCGTCGTCCGGGTAGCCGGTCGCGGTCGCCCCGCCCGGCGCGGACGCGTAGCCGGCGTCGTACCCACCGCCCGGCCCGGCGTCGTAGCCGACGCCCGGCACCGCGTCGTATCCCGCGGCGCCGTCGTCACCGGTGGGGAAACCGGCGCCCCGCTCGGCCCCGTAGGGCTGCTGGCCAGGCGCCGCCTGGCCGCCGCCGTACTCGCTCCCGTACTCGCCGCCGAAGCTCCCGCCCGGGGCGCTCTGGTACGGGGCGGCCTGCTGGCCCTCGTACCCGGCGCCCTGCTGACCCTCGTACGGAGCGGCGTGCTGGCCCTCGTACGTCGGGTGGCCGGCGTCGTCGAAGCCCAGCTCCGCGGCCGTGCGCGGGGCGTTCGGCTGTCGCGGCGACGGGGGCGCGGGCTGCTCGGGGACGATCGGCGAGACGGCGAAGTCCTCCTGGGGCGCGTCGTCGCCACCACCGCCGTGCGTGATCGGCTCGGGCAGCATGACCAGCGACGTGGTGCCGGCCTGCTCGCCGGCGGGGCGCAACTGCACCCGGATGCCGTGCCGGTTGGCCAGCCGGCCGACCACGAACAGGCCCATGCGCTGGGAGACCGCCACGTCGACGGTGGGCGGGTGGGCCAGCCGGTGGTTGATGTCCGCGAAGTCCTCGGCGGTCAGGCCGATGCCCTTGTCGTGGATCTCGATCATGACCCGGCCGTCGGGCAGCCGGGTCGCGGTCACCCGCACCTTGGACTGCGGCGAGGAGAACGTGGTGGCGTTCTCCAGCAGCTCGGCCAGCAGGTGCACCAGGTCCGTGACGGCGTTGCCGTGGATCTCGCTGTCCGGGACGCCGGCCAGCTCGATCCGCTCGTAGCTCTCCACCTCGGACGAGGCGGCGCGGAGCACGTCCACCAGCGGCACCGGCTGGTTCCAGCGCCGGCCCGGCTCCTCGCCCGCGAGGACGAGGAGGTTCTCGCCGTTGCGGCGCATGCGGGTGGCCAGGTGGTCCATCCGGAACAGGTTCTCGAGCTGGTCCGGGTCGGCCTCGTTGTTCTCCAGCGTGCTGATCAGCGTGAGCTGGCGCTCGATGAGGCCCTGGTTGCGGCGCGAGAGGTTGGTGAAGATCGCGTTGACGTTGCCGCGCAGCAGCGCCTGCTCGGCGGCGAGGCGCACCGCCTCCTGGTGCACGTGGTCGAAGGCGCGGGCGACCTCGCCGATCTCGTCCCGGGTGGCGATCGGAATGGGGGTCACCCGGGTGTCGGTGCGCCCCGGCTCCGTGCGCGAGAGCTGGTCGACCAGCTCGGGCAGCCGCTGCTCGGCGACCTCCAGCGCGGCGTTGCGCAACTGGCGCATGCTCCGGCTCATCGAGCGGGCCATCAGGCCGGCCACGATGAACGCGGCCAGCAGCGCCACCAGCACGATCGCGGAGTTGACGAAGGTGTCCCGGCGGGCGTCGGACGAGATCTGCGCCGCCTCGTCCACCGCCTTGTCGGTCAGGCTCTCCTCGACCGTGCGGTAGGCGTCGAACGTGGCCGTCGAGGCGTCGAACCAGGCGGCGGCGGTGATGCCCTGGTCGCGCAGCTCGGACGGCTTCGCGCCGGAGCCGATGGCCTTGGCCATGGTGTCCGTCGACGGCGGCGCCGTGAACTTCTCGCCACGGCCCTCGGCGCGCTCCCGCGCGTCGGCCACCTTCTTCTTGCCGCTCTCCTCGGCCTCCCGCAGGAGCCGCTTGAGGTGCGCGGTGTCCGCGTCCATGCCGCCGGATCCGAACTCGAGGAGCGCGATCCGCTCCAGGTAGGCGTACGAGGAGAAGGCGGTGAGCTGGGCGACGCGGTCCGCCTCGCTGGGGCCCGGCTTGGTCAGCAGGTGCGCGCCGATCGAGCGCTGCAACGATTCGGCCGCCTTGGCCAGGGAGATCGCGTAGACCGTACGGCCGTAGGAGGTGATGTTGCCGGTGCCGAGGCCCAGTTCGTTGGAGAACTCCATCAGCGGGTGCTGGACGGTGACGTACCCCTCCTCGGTCTGCACCCCCGGCAGCCGCGAGCTGAAGGCGTTCTGGCGCAGCGAGGACAGCCGCGGCTCCACGGCGCGGAACGCCTTGAGTCGGCGCTCCAGCCCCGCGTCGTCCGGCATGTCGCGCGCGAAGCGGTCGAACTCCTTGGCCGCCGCGTCGGTCGTCCGCCGGGCCTGCCGCATCTCGTCGGTCTCGCGGCCCTCGAGCAGCGGCACCGTGGACACGTCCCGCTCGTTGATCAGCGCCTGACCGTACGTGGCCGCGGCGCGCACCAGCCCGGCCGTGCGCTCGGCGTCCTGCGCCTCCTGCCACGTCTCCACGGACGAGGCGACGCGGAAGCCGCCGAAGACCAGGGCCACCAGGACCGGGATGAGCAGGATCGCGTTCAGCCGGACCGGGACCCGCCAGTTGCGCGGGGACCAGGGGCCGCCCTGGGGCGGCGGGGCATCAGGTGCCGCGTCAGGCGATGCCACCGTGCGCGATGGCGGCGTGAAGTTGCCCCGCGCCTGACCCTGTGGGGTCCGTGGCTGGGGCGACCCCGTCGCGGGCGCCGTTGTGCTTCGCCTCACTAACCAACAACCTCTCGGCGTCGGCACTTGATGTTGTGCCGTTCTCTGCTGAGCCCTTACCGCTCAGTTCAGCGAATTCCAGCACGTGAGGCAGGCGCATTCCAAACAGTGCCGCTACCGGATGGAGGACTGTCGGCCACGGAGATAAAACGGGCGTTAAGGGCGACCGACGGCAAAATTCGGGAGAATCGAGTGCGCTCCGGAGTCGAGTGAGTGCGCTGCGTAGTGGACGCGCGGTAATTGCCTGTCGAAACGTTATGAATTTGCGGGCTAGCCGTGGCAAACGACACAACGGTGCGTACGACAACTACCCGGTGGCTCACGCTACTTGAGGCGGGCCATCAGCGCGTGCTCGACCAGGGTGATGAGCGCGCTCTTGGTTTCCCCGCGGTGCCGGGCGTCGGTGACGATGATCGGCGTGTCCGGGCCGATCTGGAGCGCCTCGCGGACCTCGTCGGGGGAGTAGGGCTGGTGCCCGTTGAAGCCGTTGAGGGCGATGACGAACGGCAGGCCGGAGTTCTCGAAGTAGTCGACGGCCGGGAAACAGTCGGCCAGCCGGCGCGTGTCCACCAGCACGATCGCGCCGATCGCGCCCTTGACCAGGTCGTCCCACATGAACCAGAAACGGTCCTGCCCGGGCGTGCCGAACAGGTACAGGATCAGGTCGTCGTCCAGCGTGATGCGGCCGAAGTCCATCGCCACGGTCGTCGTGGTCTTGTCCTGAACGTGGCTCAGGTCGTCGATCCCCGCCGACGCGGAGGTCATCACGGCCTCGGTGCGCAGCGGGTTGATCTCCGAGACCGCGCCGACGAACGTGGTCTTGCCCACGCCGAAGCCGCCCGCCACCACGATCTTCGCGGAGGTGGTGGAGCGGGCCGCGCCGCTAGAGCTTGCGGAGTCCACTGAGCACCCTTTCGAGCAGAGTCACGTCAGGCGTGCCGCCCGCCTCGGAGCTGCCGGGCTGGTGGATCGCCACCATGCCGGCCTCGGCCAGGTCGGCGACGAGGATGCGGGCGACGCCGAGGGGTATCGCGAGCAGCGCGGAGACCTCCGCGACCGACTTGACCTCACGGCACAGGTGGCAGATCCGCTGGTGCTCGGGGAGCAGCCCCTGCAGGTGCGCGGGGTCTGCCGTCGTGCTCACCAGTGCCTCGATGGCGAGCTGGTAGCGCGGCCGGGTGCGACCCCCGGTCATGGCGTACGGGCGCACCAGCGGCTGGTCACCTTCGACCCCGTACGGCGCGTGATGGGAGGCGCCGTACGGGCCGGTCGAGGCAGCGGGCGGGTTCATGGTTCCTCCGGTCGGGACAGCAAGCTGGTAGTGGTGCCGTCGGTCGGTGCCGGTGGGGGGCCTGGCGGTGAAGCGAAGGACGGACGGTGATCGGGGGTCAGTTGAGCAGACTTCCCTGCAGTTCCGCACGCAGGTCAGGGGTCAGGACGTTACCCGTACGGTCGACGAGAAGCGCCATCTCATAACCGACGAGACCAATGTCGCACTCGGGGTGCGCGAGCACCGCGAGCGATGACCCGTCGGAAATCGACATGATGAAGAGGAAGCCGCGCTCCATCTCGACCACGGTCTGGTTCACGGCGCCGCCCTCGAAGATGCGGGAGGCACCGGACGTCAGCGAGGTGAGACCGGAGGCCACGGCCGCCAACTGGTCGGCCCGGTCCCGGGGGAACCCCTCGGACATCGCCAGAAGCAGGCCGTCGGCGGAGACCACCACCGTGTGCGACACCCCCGGGGTGTTGTCCACGAAGTTGGTGATCAACCAGTTCAGATTCTGCGCCGCCTGGCTCATCGGACTCAACTAACGCTCCTGCTGGTGAAGGGGACCGCGACCGCGAGACTCAAGGCCGACCGTCCGTTCCGGCCTGACGGCCCTGCTGGATACCACGACGAAGGTTGGTCAGACGCCCGCGCACGTCGTCGGGCGCGCGGGAGACCTGGGGGCCGCCGCGCCGCTGGGCGGGCTGCTCCTCGGCGGTGCCGTCGACGAGGTTGGCACGCGGTACGCGACGGGGCAGCCCGGACGAGGTCACCCCGCCCGCCGCCGGCTCACGGACCTGCTCGGCCCGCCGCCAGCGCTCGTCGTTGGGGGAGGAGCGCCAGGCCGCGTTCCCGGCCGCGCCGGCGGCCTGCGCGTCCGCGCCGTCCGCCGCCTGGGGCCGCTGCCCCGTGGTCCGCGCGGGGATCAGGCCCTGCTGGCCCGGCTCGCGCCGCGGCAGCGGGGGCGCGGCCGACCGCGCCGACTCGTCCTCGCCGCCGGGGGCGGCGCCGTGCGGGGCCACGGGGTGCGGCGCCGGCTCGGCGGGCACGGGGCCCTGTGCGCTGTGGAACCAGCGCGACTCGATCGTGTCGAAGATCGGGGTGCCACCGTTGTCGTAGCCCTGCGGAAGCGGCAGTTCGCCGGTGAGGTGGTCGTCCTCGGGCGCCGGCGCCGGCTCGGCGTGCGCGCCCTGGCCGAGTCCCACGCCCGGGCCGCCCTGCGGCAGGTATGCCCCGCCACGCCCGGGCGGCGGGCCGTTGAAGTCGGGCCGCTGGAACTGGGTGGTGTCCCCGGAGCCGTCCTGCCCGTGCACCGGACGCGGGTACTCGCCGGTGTCCGCACGCCCCGGCTGCGGGTAGCCGCCGGTGTCGGTGGGCAGCGCGTACTCGCCGGTGTCGCCGGCCGGACGCGGGTACTCACCCGTGTCCCCCCGACCGCCCGTGTACGCGTCGGGCTGCGCGTACTCGCCCGTGTCGGCGTGCTGCGGGTACGCCCCGGTCTCGCCCGGCGCCGGGTAGCCGCCGGTCTCCTCCGAGGTGCCCTGGGCGTACGCGTCCGGGTACGCGCCGGCGCCTTCGGGCCGGGCGTAGCCGCCGGTGTCCGTGGGGCGCGGGTACTCGCCGGTGTCGCCCGGGCCGCCCGCGGGCAGCGCGTACTGGCCGGTGTCCACGACACCGGAAGGCTGGGACGGCAACGCGTACTGGCCGGTGTCGCCCGGGCCGGCCTGTTGCGGGTAGCCGCCGGTGTCGGACGTGTCGGGAAGCGGGTAGCCACCGGTGTCCGCGGCGTTCGGCCGCGCGTACTCGCCGGTGTCGCCCGCCCCGTGCGGGGCGCTGGGAACGGCGAACTCGCCCGTGTCGCCGGGGCCGCCGGCGGCACCGCGCGGGAACGGCGGCGTGGTGTCGATCTCCGCGTGGTCACGCGCCGCGTCGCGGTCGGTGGGCCAGTCGTCCGCCGCGGCGGCGCGCCGGGCGCCCCAGTTGGCGCCGGGCGCCTGCGGCCCGCCGTCCTGGGCCGGCGCGTCGGCGGACTCGGAGGCCACGGAGCCGGTCAGCTCGGGGGCGGGGCCGCGCTGCGGGAGCTGCGGGCGCGCCCCACGCTCGCCGGAGCGACCCGCGCCCGCGGGGGCGCCGGTCGGCGGGGCGACGGTGGGCTCGTTGTCCCGCGCGTCCTGGCCGCCGCGCGTGGGCAGCGCCGGGCGGTTCGCGTCCGGGCCCTGCCCCTGGTCGGCGCCGGCCGCGCTGCGCGCGCCGGCCCGGCTGCCGCCGAAGAAGTCACCGGTGGCTGCGGGGACGTTTCCGCCACCGCTGGCCCGGTTGCCACTGCCGCCGCTGCCGAAGAAGTCGCCGCCACCGGCGCCCGCCCCGGCCGCCCCGTTGCCGGGCACCGAGGCACCGACGGGGCGGGTGGGCAGCCCGCTGCGCGTGGCGCCGCCCCGCGCGGGCTGACCGGCGGTGCCGCCGGGCGGCACCGGGCCGCTCGGGTTCGGCTTCGCGCGCTGCGGGGTCGAGCCGCCGCCCGCGAGTTCGGCCCGCGGCCCCGAGCCCGGCACCTGGCGGCGCGTGCCCGTACCGGCGGTCGCGGGGCCGGCCGAGCCGTTGCCACCGGGGCCGGCCGCCTTGCCCAGCGCGGGGGTGCCCCCGGCCGGCGTGCTGGACTGCCCGGGGGCGCCGGGCGCGCCGGGCGTGCCCGGAGCGGGCTTCTTGCCACTGCCCTGGGCCACGTCGACCGGCAGCATGACCAGCGCGGTCGTACCGCCGGAGTCCGACGGCCGGAGCTGGATGCGGATGCCGTGCCGCAGCGACAGACGACCGACCACGAACAGGCCCATCCGGCGCGAGACCGACACGTCCACGGTAGGCGGGCTGGCCAGCCGCTCGTTGATCGCCGCCAGGTCCTCGGGGGAGAGCCCGATGCCGGTGTCGTGGATCTCCACGAGCACCCGGCCGTCCGGCAGCGCGTGCCCGGTGACCTTGACCTTGGTCTGCGGCGACGAGAAGGACGTCGCGTTCTCCAACAGCTCGGCCAGCAGGTGCACGAGGTCGTTGACGACCCGGCCCGCGACCTCGGTGCCCGGAACGGAGCTGAGCTCGATCCGCTCGTACTGCTCCACCTCGGACGCCGCCGCGCGGAGCACGTCCACCAGCGGCACGGGGCGGGTCCACCGGCGCCCCGGCTCCTCACCCGCGAGGACGAGCAGGTTCTCACCGTTACGGCGCATACGCGTCGCGAGGTGGTCCAGCTTGAACAGCGAGGAGAGCTGGTCCGGGTCCGCCTCGCGGGACTCCAGCTCGGAGATGAGCGAGAGCTGCCGCTGGATCAGGCCCTGGCTGCGGCGCGAGAGGTTGGTGAACATCGCGTTGACGTTGCCTCGCAGCAGCGCCTGCTCGGCGGCGAGTCGGACCGCCTCGCGGTGCACGTCGTCGAAGGCCGCGGCCACCTTGCCGATCTCGTCCCGGCTGTGCACACCGACCGACTCGACGGAGGTGTCCACGTCCTGCGGGTCGTGCTCGGACAGCTCCTTGACCAGCTCGGGCAGTCGCTGCTGGGCGACGTCCTGCGCGGTGTCCTGGAGCCGGCGCAGCGAACGCACCATGGAGCGGGAGACGACGAACGCGCCCACCAGCGAGATGCCGAGGACGAGCAGGATCAGCGCACCGTTGATGAACGCGTCCCGCTTGGCCTCGGAGCGCAGCTCGCGGGCCTTCTGCTCCATCTCCGTCAGCAGCGTCTGCTCGATCTTGGACATCGCCACGAGCTTGATGCTGTCCTGGTCGTACCAGTCCATGTAGGTGCGCTTGGCGGACGCCAGGCTCTCCGGGTCGCGCACCATGCGCAGCGCGTACTTGTTGGCCGCGTTGATGTCGCTGTTGTCGCCGGTGAGCGGGTCGAGCAGCTCCGGCGTGTCACCGCTGCGGATCTCCAGGAACCGGCGGAGCGCCTGGTCTTCCTTCTCCAGCGCCGTGGAGGTGTACCGGCTGTCGATCGCCGAGAGCCTGGGCTTGTTCGGGTGCGCCAGGGCCGCGCTGATGGAGGCGCGCTGGATGGACGCGTACTCCTTGGCCGACGAGAACGTGGCGAGGGCGCGCGTCTTGTTGATCATCGCGCGGTTACTGGTCGCCTGCGCCATGTCCTGGGAGAGCGAGAGCAGCGAGGTGATCAGCTCGTTGTACCCGAGGATCGTCTGCGAGGTGTAGTCGCGGTCCTTGTACGCCTGCTTGCGGATCTCGTGGATCTTGTTGAGCTGCTTCTTGATGTCGATCACCGTGGACTGCACGCCGGTGATCGCCGGGTCGACCGGGTCCAGGTCGTCCGTGGCGTCGGCGAACGCGACGAGCGCCTGGTCGGTCGCCTGACGGGGCGCCACCACCTGGTCGTCCCGGTCGTCGCCGGCGCCGGCCAGCGGCCCGGCCGACTGGTCGCGCTCCTCCTGGAGCGCGTTGGCGAGTTCGGTCGCCTGCTGCGTCATCTCGGTGAGCAGCTTCATCTGGTCGAGCTGCTCGATGTTGTCCATCGAGTTCTGGATACGCAGGGCGCCCAGCGTGGTGGCGGCCACCACGGGGAGGGCGAGCAGCGAAACGAGTCGGGTGCTGATCTTCCAGTTACGCAGGGCTATTCGCGGCCCGGGCCCCGTGGGGGCCTTCACCTTCGGCCGCTCGCCGGATGACTCTTCCCCGCTGGGCGCGGTCGGCCGCGTACTGACATCCACGCCGCGGTCGGTGCCACCGCGCGGCTCGGGGTCCGCCGCGGCGTTGCCATCCTTCTTGAAACGTCCCTGCACTAGCGTCGCAACCTCTGGACCAGGCGTCTCGCCGTGCGTACGGCGAAACGGTGTGAGTCGTGAGTGACCGGCGCGCTCGACCCTTCCTTGTTGCGGAGCGAGGCCGCCGCCGCTCGGCGCCCCGTCTGCGCCCGCTGCGCGCCAGGTGAATCCTGTCGGCGGTCCGTGGAATTCCAGCACAGTGCCGGATGCTCCAACAAGAGCCGTGGGTCACGGTGTGGATGCGGTGACGGTACGTGGCAATAAAGTGACCGCATGTGGAAAACAATGGCCGTGATAACGGACTTTTATGCACGTTCCACTCGGGAGTGGCGGGTGTCCGGGTCGCGATGATCAAGAGCGGAACGTCCGCATAGGCCGGCAATGCCGGATTCCGCCTGGGGTGATAGGTGCGCACGATGTGGCATTTGTCCGCCTCTTCGTGAGAGAACTCACATGCTGGGCGTGACTGGGCTCGCGGATTTCGGGGGAAGCGCGCGTTTAGCCTGACGCTTTACACCGTCCGCGAAAACGACAAGACGAGGCAGATCCAGTGAAGACGACGATGATGTTCCGCAACATAGCCAACCCGCGGCGCACCACTCTCGCCCACCTCAAGGATGCCGAAGAACTGCAGACCGCGCCCGTGGAAGAGCAGCAGACCGACTCGGTCGAACTGCCCGCCCAGACGGCGAACCCCCGTCGCACGATTCTCACCGACGCACCCGAGTAGCGGCCACCTCCCTCGTGGGCGGCGCCCCACGGCCCCCTCGGAGCCCGCCGCCCACGTCCGCCCCACCTCGTCGCGTCCCCCGGCGCACGGTCGCGAGCCCCGCGCGCGAACGGCTCACTCTCCCCGCCGCTCCAGCGCCCCGCCCGCCCCGCGCCGAGCACTCCTCACCCCGGCCCCGCCCCCGGCTGGCGACGCACGCCCCGTACCGGCGCGCACCGCCCACGCCACCGGCAGGGCTGGGGTTTCGCGTTTCCCGTCGTCCGTCCCCTGTCTCCGCTGTCTCCTGTCTCCGCGGCCTGCCGTTGCCTTGCCCCGTTCGCGGCGCCCGCGGAGCGTGGGCGGGGCTCCGCATTGCGGCTCTGTGCCCCGTACTGGGGGTTGCGGATTCCGCGCCCCGTGCGGGAGGGGGGCTGGGCCCCGCGCTCCGTGCTCCGTGCTCCGTGCTCCGTGAGAGGAGCCGGGCGCGGAGCCGCGCCCCGTGGCTCCGCGCTCCGCGCTCCGTATGGGAGAGGAACTGGGCCCGAGGCGCGCCCCACGCCCCGCGCCCCGCGCTCCGCGCTCCGTACAGAGAGGACACGAGCCCCGCGCCCCGTACGGAGAGGAACGGGGCCTTGCCCGCCCCGTGCCCCGCGCTCCGTACGTGGCCCGAGCCGCGCCCCCTGCCCCCTGCCCCGTGTGAGGGAGGTGCCGTGCCCCATGCCCCGTGTGAGAGAGGTGCCGCGCCCTATGCCGCTACCTGGTGCACCGGGGCGGTGCCGTGCGGTGACGGGCCGGGAGCGCGGCGGTGTCGAAAACGGGGCGATAGCCTGGAGCGTCAGACCTCAGCCAATGATCAGTAGTGAAGGGCAGCACTTCCCGTGCGCATCGCCAGATTCTCCATCGACGGCAACGTCGCGTTCGGAGTCGTGGAGGAGGCCGCCGCCCCTGACGGCGGCCCCGTCCTCGACATCATCAAGGGACACCCCTTCGCCGAATTCGAGCGCTCGGGCCAGAAGGTCCCGCTGGACAAGGTGCGCCTGCTGCCCCCGGTGCTCCCCAACAAGGTCGTGGCGATCGGTCGCAACTACGCGGAGCACGCCAGGGAACTCGGCCACGAGGTCCCCGACGTTCCGGTCGCCTTCTTCAAGCCGTCCACCTCGGTGGTCGGCCCCGGCGACGCCATCGCCTACCCCTCCTTCTCGCAGGAGGTCCACCACGAGGCCGAGCTGGCCGTCGTGATCGGCAGGATGTGCCGGGAGGTCCCGCGCGAGCGGGCCAGGGACGTCATCCTCGGCTACACCTGCGCCAACGACGTCACCGCGCGCGACGTACAGCGCCGCGAGCAGCAGTGGGCGCGGGCCAAGGGGTTCGACACCTCGTGCCCGCTGGGGCCGTGGGTGGAGACCGACGTCGAGCCCAGCGACCTCGCGATCATGTGCACCGTCAACGGTGAGCAGCGGCAACTCGGCCGCACCAGCGAGATGGTCCGCACCGTCGAGGACCTGATCGTGCACATCACCGAGGCCATGACGCTGCTCCCGGGCGACGTCATCCTCACGGGCACTCCGGCTGGGGTCGGCCCGCTCAACGTCGGCGACGAAGTCGCCGTCACCATCGAAGGCATCGGCACTCTCACCAACAAGGTGATCAAGCGTGGCTAGCGCATCTCCTGTACGCGTCCGTTTCTGTCCCTCGCCCACCGGCAACCCCCACGTGGGCCTGGTCCGCACCGCCCTGTTCAACTGGGCGTTCGCCCGTCACCACGGCGGCACCCTGGTCTTCCGCATCGAGGACACCGACGCGGCCCGCGACTCCGAGGAGAGCTACGAGCAGCTCCTGGACTCGATGCGCTGGCTCGGCTTCGACTGGGACGAGGGCCCCGAGATCGGCGGCCCGCACGCCCCGTACCGGCAGTCGCAGCGCATGGACATCTACGCGGACGTCGCCCGCAAGCTCCAGGAAGGCGGCTTCGCGTACGAGTGCTTCTGCACCACCGAGGAGCTCGACGCCCGCCGCGACGCGGCCCGCAAGGCCGGCAAGCCCTCCGGGTACGACGGGAAGTGCCGCGACCTCTCGGCCGAGCAGATCGCCGCGTACCGCGCCGAGGGGCGCACCCCGATCGTCCGGTTCCGGATGCCCGACACCCCGATCACCTTCACCGACCTGGTACGCGGCGAGCTGACGTTCACCCCGGAGAACGTGCCGGACTTCGGCATCGTGCGCGCCAACGGGGCCCCGCTCTACACCCTCGTCAACCCGGTCGACGACGCGCTGATGGAGATCACGCACGTGCTCCGCGGCGAGGACCTGCTCTCCTCGACCCCGCGCCAGATCGCGCTGTACGGGGCGCTCGCCCAGATCGGCGTGGGCAACGGCACCGTGCCGGCCTTCGGCCACCTCCCGTACGTCATGGGCGAGGGCAACAAGAAGCTCTCCAAGCGCGACCCGCAGGCGTCCCTCAACCTCTACCGCGAGCGCGGCTTCCTTCCCGAGGGGCTGCTCAACTACCTGTCCCTGCTGGGCTGGTCGCTCTCCGAGGACCGGGACATCTTCTCCATTGATGAGATGGTCGCCGCCTTCGACCTGGGCGACGTCAACGCCAACCCGGCGCGGTTCGACCTCAAGAAGTGCGAGGCCATCAACGCCACCCACCTGCGTGCCCTGGCGCCCGACGAGTTCGCGCGCCGCCTGGTGCCCTTCCTCTTCCCGGGACGGGGCCCCAGCGACGCCGAGCTCGAACTGCTCGCCAAGGCCGCTCCGCTCACCCAGGAGCGCATGGTGGTGCTCGGCGAGGCGGTCGGCATGCTCGGCTTCCTGTTCGTGGAACCGGAGCACTTCCGGGTTGACGAGGCAGACGCGGCCAAGGTGCTCACTGAGGACGCCAAGCCGGTCCTTGAGGCCAGCATCAGGGCGCTGGAGGAGTTGGCCGACTTCACGCCCGAGCCCATCCAGGCCACGCTCCGCGAGGCGCTGGTCGACGGGCTCGGCATCAAGCCGAAGTTCGCCTTCACGCCGCTGCGGGTCGCGGTCACCGGCCGTCGGGTCTCGCCGCCGCTTTTCGAGTCGATGGAACTGCTCGGCCGCGAGGAGACGCTGCGCCGACTGCGGGCCGCGCTGTAGGAGCGACAACGGTGCGCCCCGACGGGGCCCACCACGGCTGGCGCCGTCCCACGGTGTGGGGCGGCGCCAGCCCTTTGTTCCACCGTTCCACCACCGGCCACCGCCCCGTTACGGCTACGTCGCGGCTCCGTGCGGGGCTGTGTGGTGCGGGAGGCCCTTGTCGTCTCGCTGTCTCGCTGTTTCGCTGTCTCGCCTTCCGGCTCCGCGGGCAGACGCGTCCGTCGGCTCGTGGGCGGGCTGGCGGAAGCCGGGCGTGGGCGGGCGTGCGTGGGGCCTGGGCCGGGCGCGGGCGGGCGTCTGCGTGGCGCGGGGCCGGCGCTCCGTGCGTCGCGGTGCGTACGGCGCCTTCGGGGCGGGCGATGGCGTACGCCGCGCGCCGCGCGGCGCTGACGGGAATCTGCCGTACGCGGGCCGACCGGGCCCGTGCGCAGGGCGTGAGCCCACCTGGGGCGGCCGTTGAGCCGCTCACACGAGCGGTATCCGTTTTGGTGCGCCGCCTCCCGTCGGGTAATGTTCTTCCTGCGCCGCCCGCCAGGGGCCGGGAAGCTCCAGCGGAAAGCGCAGATCCAAACAAAAATCCCCAGCAGGGGGTTTGAGTTTTGGTGGGCTATGGTGTAATTGGCAGCACGACTGATTCTGGTTCAGTTAGTCTAGGTTCGAGTCCTGGTAGCCCAGCAAGAGATTCCTCGTCTGATCTCTTGGATATGCAGTGACAAGCCCCCGTTGTGTAGCGGCCTAGCACGCTGCCCTCTCAAGGCAGTAGCGCCGGTTCGAATCCGGTCGGGGGTACTGATCCTGACTCCGTCACCATCCGGAAAAACCCCGGAGGCGACGACGAATGGATCGCTAGGGCCCCCGTTGTGTAGCGGCCTAGCACGCCGCCCTCTCAAGGCGGTAGCGCCGGTTCGAATCCGGTCGGGGGTACTGGTCTATACCATGGGCTATGGTGTAATTGGCAGCACGAGTGATTCTGGTTCATTTAGTCTAGGTTCGAGTCCTGGTAGCCCAGCGCAGTACATCAGGCCCCCGTTGTGTAGCGGCCTAGCACGCCGCCCTCTCAAGGCGGTAGCGCCGGTTCGAATCCGGTCGGGGGTACAGAGAAATAACGAGGTGGCCTCCCGCATGACGCGGGGGGCCATCTCGCGTTATGCGCTGCCGCGTTATCGCTTGGCCGGTACGGGCCGCCATGCCTCGCCGTGCCGCGTGGGAACCAGCGCGACGTGACCACGTGTTGCCCGACGATGCCCCCTGGCGCGGCTCCGAACCGTGCGCGGCACAGCGGTACTTGCTCCGTGGGCCGTGAGGGACGGAGCGCGGACCCGTTGCTGCTCCGCGGCCGGGCGTGCGGCGACGGAGCGTGCGCGCGGGCCGGCAGGGGCTGAAACAGAGGCCCGAGTGCCGAGGCCGGCGGAGCGCCACGTACGACGCCGTCGCGGCACCATCTCGCCGGAGCACGGAGCACGGAGCACGGAGCACGGAGCACGGAGCACGGAGCACGGAGCACGGAGCACGGAGCACGGAGCACGGAGCACGGAGCGGTGATCCTGCCTGGGGGCACGGGGCACGGGGCACGGGGCACGGGGCACGGGGCACGGGGCGGCGTCCGTGCGGGGCGCGGTGGCGTGTCGGGGCCGGGACGTCGGGGCCGTGGGTGCCGGGGGCGTATCAGCCCGTGCGGCGCAGGGCCTCGGAGAGGCGGAGCGCGGCGTCTATGACCGCCTGGGCGTGCATGCGGCCTGGGTGGCGGGTCAGGCGCTCGATGGGGCCCGAGACGGAAACCGCGGCGACGACGCGGTTGGAGGGGCCCCGTACCGGCGCGGAGACGGAGGCCACGCCCGGCTCGCGCTCGCCGATCGACTGGGCCCAGCCCCGGCGCCGTACGCCCGACAGGGCCGTCGCCGTGAAGCGCGCCCCCTGCAGGCCACGGTGCAGTCGCTCCGGCTCCTCCCAGGCCATCAGGATCTGCGCCGCCGAACCGGCCTTCATCGGCAACGTCGAGCCGACCGGCACCGTGTCCCGCAGTCCGGACAGTCGTTCCGCCGCGGCGACGCAGATGCGCATGTCGCCCTGGCGCCGGTAGAGCTGGGCGCTCTCGCCGGTCACGTCGCGCAGGTGGGTGAGGACCGGGCCGGCCGTGGCCAACAACCGGTCCTCGCCGGCTGCCGCCGCGAGTTCGGCCAGCCGGGGGCCGAGGATGAACCGGCCCTGCATGTCGCGCGCCACCAAGCGGTGGTGCTCCAGTGCCACCGCGAGACGGTGCGCCGTCGGGCGCGCGAGGCCGGTCGCTGAGACCAGGCTTGCCAGGGTGGCCGGGCCGGCCTCCAGTGCGCTCAGTACCAGAGCAGCCTTGTCGAGTACGCCCACGCCGCTAGAGTTGTCCATGCAACGATACTCGCGTCTCACAGTATGAAACGCAAGTTCAAATTCTCACGGCAGCCGCCAGGCTGGAGGTGGCGCCGGGCACTCATGGCGGCGCTCCCGCGAACACACGAGTTGGTCGGCAGCGACGCCGACCGGAGGGACAGCGATGGGACGGACACTGGCGGAGAAGGTCTGGGACGATCACGTCGTCCGGCGCGCCGAGGGCGAGCCCGACTTGCTCTTCATCGATCTGCACCTGCTGCACGAGGTGACCAGCCCGCAGGCGTTCGACGGGCTCCGCAAGGCGGGGCGGCGGGTGCGGCGTACCGACCTCACCATCGCGACCGAGGACCACAACACCCCCACCCTCGACATCGACAAGCCCATCGCGGACCCCGTCTCGCGCGTCCAACTGGAGACGCTGCGCAAGAACTGCGCGGAGTTCGGCGTCCGCCTGCACCCGCTGGGCGACGTCGAGCAGGGCGTGGTGCACGTCGTGGGTCCGCAGTTGGGGCTGACCCAGCCGGGCACCACGGTGGTGTGCGGCGACAGCCACACCTCCACGCACGGGGCGTTCGGCGCCCTCGCGTTCGGGATCGGCACCTCGCAGGTGGAGCACGTGCTGGCCACCCAGACGCTGCCGCTGGCCCCGTTCAAGACGATGGCCATCACCGTCGAGGGCGAACTGCCCGAGGACGTCACCGCGAAGGACCTGATCCTGGCGGTCATCGCGAAGATCGGCACCGGCGGCGGCCAGGGTTACGTCATCGAGTACCGCGGCGAGGCCATCGAGAAGCTGTCGATGGAAGCGCGGATGACCGTGTGCAACATGTCCATCGAGGCCGGCGCGCGGGCCGGGATGATCGCCCCCGACGAGACCACCTTCGCCTACCTCGAGGGCCGCGACCACGCGCCCCGTGGCGAGCAGTGGGACGAGGCGGTGGCGTACTGGCGCACCCTGCGCACCGACGAGGACGCCACCTTCGACCGCGAGGTGGTCATCGACGCGACGACGCTGGCCCCGTTCGTCACCTGGGGGACCAATCCGGGGCAGGGTGCCCCGTTGTCGTCGTCCGTGCCGGACCCCGCCTCGTATGCGGACGTCAGCGAGCGACAGGCAGCCGAAAAGGCCCTGGAGTACATGGGGTTGACGGCCGGTCAGGCGCTGCGCGACATTCGCGTGGACACCGTGTTCGTCGGGTCGTGCACCAACGGCCGGATCGAGGACCTGCGCTCGGCCGCCGCCGTCCTGGAGGGACGCCAGGTCGCCGAGGGCGTCCGGATGCTCGTGGTTCCGGGTTCGGTACGGGTGGCCCTGCAGGCGGTGCAGGAGGGCCTGGACAAGGTCTTCACCGCGGCCGGGGCCGAATGGCGGCACGCGGGGTGCTCGATGTGCCTGGGCATGAACCCCGACCAACTCGCGCCCGGCGAGCGTTCCGCCTCCACCTCCAACCGCAACTTCGAGGGGCGTCAGGGGAAGGGCGGGCGCACGCACCTGGTCTCGCCCCAGGTCGCCGCCGCCACCGCCGTGCGCGGCAGCCTCGCCTCGCCCGCCGACCTCGCTCCGTCAACCGCTCCCGTGGGGGTCTGATCAGACATGGAAGCATTCACCACGCACACCGGGCGCGCCGTTCCGCTGCGTCGCAGCAACGTCGACACCGACCAGATCATCCCGGCCCACTGGCTCAAGAAGGTCACTCGCGACGGCTTCGAGGACGGCCTCTTCGAGGCGTGGCGCAAGAACCCGGACTTCGTGCTGAACCAGCCCGAGCGCGCCGGCGCGAGCGTGCTCCTCGCCGGCCCGGACTTCGGCACCGGCTCCTCGCGCGAGCACGCGGTCTGGGCCTTGCAGAACTACGGCTTCAAGACGGTCATCTCCTCGCGGTTCGCCGACATCTTCCGGGGGAACTCGCTCAAGAACGGTCTGCTGACGGTGGTCTTGCCGCAGGAGACGGTGGAGCGGCTGTGGGAGCTGACCGAGGCGGACCCGGAAACCACGGTCACCGTGGACCTCGTGGCGCGCCAGGTACGAGCGGGGAGCGTAACGGCCGAATTTGAGCTTGACGAGAACGCTCGTTGGCGACTGCTTGAGGGGCTGGACGACATCAGTCTGACCCTGCGCCAAGAGGCGGAAATCGCTGCGTACGAGGCCGCCCGACCGGCCTTCAAACCCCATACGGTGCAGGTCTAAGGCACCCCGGTGCTCCGTGTACGGGGCACGTTTGGCACGATGCGTCGTCGGTCTCCGGACCGGCGGCGCATCGGTGTGTTGGGGCCCCGTGAGGCGACAACTCGCCGTAGATGGCACAATCAACGTATGGAACGCGACACCCAACTCCAGCTTTACGGGATTGTCGCCGACCGTCTCAAGGAAGCGCACGCGAGGGTGCGCACACTGCAAGTCCCGGAGGGCGTACGGATGGCGCTGTCCCGGAAGCTGCTGGTCATCACGGCAGCGGCGAAGCACGATCTGGCAGACGCGGCGCGGCGTCTGGACCGGTTGATGCACGACCTCGACGAGGGCCGTTTCCCCGAAGATCTCGACAGCGACGGAACTCCGTGACGGTCGAGTTCGTTGCGGCACAAGGGTGATTAGCCCGTTTCGTGTTTGATTTGCGGTATATATCTGCCTAACGTGCGAAAAAGCTTGAACAGATTCGTTCCAGCAATGTCTCCGAAGGGGAAGACGTGAACAAGGCGCAGCTCGTGGAAGCCATTGCCGACAAGCTCGGCGGACGCCAGAACGCCGCGGATGCGGTGGATGCAGTACTGGACGCCATCGTCCGCGCGGTCGTGGGCGGTGACCGGGTTTCGGTCACCGGTTTCGGCTCGTTCGAGAAGGTTGACCGCCCCGCGCGGTACGCCCGTAACCCGCAGACCGGTGAGCGGGTCCGGGTCAAGAAGACCTCGGTGCCGCGCTTCCGCGCGGGTCAGGGCTTCAAGGACCTGGTGAGCGGCTCGAAGAAGCTCCCGAAGAACGACGTGGCCGTGAAGAAGGCCCCCAAGGGCAGCCTCTCGGGCGGTTCTTCCACGCGTACGACGGCCAAGGCCGCGGCGAAGAAGGCCACCGCCAAGAAGGCTTCGACGGCGAAGAAGGCCGCGACGAAGAAGGCGACGCCGGCGAAGAAGACCACGGCCACCACCGCCAAGAAGGCGGCGACGGCGAAGAAGACCACCGCCAAGAAGACCACGGCGGCCAAGAAGGCCACCGCGGTCAAGGCGACGGCGACGCCGGCGAAGAAGACGACGACCACCGCCAAGAAGACCAGCGCGAAGAAGACGGCGCCGGCGAAGAAGGCGACGGCCACGAAGGCCCCCGCGCGCAAGACCACGGCGCGGAAGACCACGGCCAAGAAGGCCACCGCGAGGAAGAAGTAGCCGCGGCGGCCACCACCGTCTCGCGCAGCACCTCGCCGGGCCGGACTCCCCCAGGGGAGCCCGGCCCGCGGTGCGTTCGGAACAGCCCACACGCACCCCGCCCCCGCGACGCCGACACTCCCGCCCCGCCCCGCACCGACTCCGGCGCCGCACGGGTCGCGGTCGTTGGGCGCCGTGCGCGTTGGGGCCGCTGCCCGGCGCGGCGTTCGGAGCCGGAGTCGGGGCACCGTTCCGCCGGAGCACGGAGCACGGAGCACGGAGCACGGAGCACGGAGCACGGAGCGGTGATCCTGCCTGGGGGCACGGGGCACGGGGCACGGGGCACGGGGCACGGGGCACGGGGCACGGGGCACGGGGCACGGGGCACGGGGCACGGGGCACGGGGCGGCGGCGTCGCGGCCACGGGGCGGCGACTTCGCGGCGGCGCGGGGCGCTGGACGCGCGCGTGTGGCCAGAAGCCGGGGGCAGGGCGCGCCGCGGGCTCTTCGGACGGGAGCGGGCCGTGAGCGGGCCCGTGGGGCTGTCGAGCGACCTAGAACGTCTGGAGCGTCACCAGGGTCACGCGGCGGGCCTCGCCCTCGCCCTCGACATCGATCCGCACTCGTTGGCCGGGCCGCAACAGTCGTAGCCCGCCAGCGTCGAAGGCCGCCGCGTCGAAGTCCAGCGGAGTTCCGTCGTCGAGCAGCACGCTGCCCGCCCGGGTGTCGGGGTCGTACGTGTACGCGGTCGCCTGCATACGCAGCAGCGTAGCCCGCGCCAGGCGTTGCCCTGCGCGGGCCGGCCTGGCGCTCCGTTGCCCCGTGCCCGGGGAAGCGCCGCTCCGTGCTCCGTGCGCCGTGTCCATCAGCCGCGGCTCCGTGCCCCGTGCCCCGTACCCCGTGCGGGGTGCGTCGCTCCGTGCTCCGTCGCCCACGGGGCCAGCCGCGCCACGGCTTGGCGCGCGGACAGGCGTGGCGCGAGGGCGCACGGAACGGGGGAGGGCGGCAGCGAGTGCCGAGGCGGGGTGAGACGGGGCGGGGTCAGCCGTGGGGCGTGGGGGAGCCGGAGGGCGGGGCGCTGGACGCTGTTGGCGGCGTTCCGCCCGCGGCGAGGAGAGCGGTCGTGTACGGGCCCACTCCCAGGTCCAGCGCGGCCCGCAGGTCGCGCCCCGTGTCCACGTCCCGGCGCACGCTCGGCACGTCGAGCAGCGGAATGTCCTGCGCCCCGGTGGCGCGGTGCCGAGCGCGGGAGGTGCCACCGAAAGCCGGATTGAGTTCCCATTTCGGGGCCGCGGTCAACAATGTCGTACCGATTCCTGCGGCATCCGCGAGAAAAGCCCGTGGGAAATCCGCGGCGGCGGTCAGAACTCGGTGGAGTTCCGCGGATCGGAGGGCCGGTAGATCGGCGTTGAGCGCGGCGACCGCCGCGTCGGGGCGCCGCGCGCGCACCATGGCGGCGCCGTGGGCCAGTGCGGCGTTCAGACCGGTGCCGGGTGTGTCCGGCACGCTCGTTGCGCCGAGCGCCGACAATTCGGCCGCCGCGAGCGGGTCGTCCGTGACAACCACCACATCCCGTACTCCGGGACACGCCAGCGCCGCGCTCACCGTGTCCTGTGCGAAAGCGAGCGCGAGCCCAGGGCGTAGGTCGCCGGACGCGGCGTCGGCCAGCCGGCTCTTCGCGCGGGACAGCGGTTTCAGCGGCACTACCAAGCTCCAGCTCACTCCCGCTTCCCTCGCTTCGTCTCTGCGCACACGCATCATTCTTGCCTGCTGCCGAAGCCGCCTGAGACCGGCGGGGTTACGGTGTCCTCGACAGACCAGATACCTGGGGCGACACTTGTGCGGCTGCCCGGGTGGCAGCAAGCCAGCAGGTCAGCAGGGACCAAGAGGAGGACGTCCGAGTGCCCCGCCACAGAATCGGCTTCTGGTACCGCCTGGCAGCGGTCCTCGCGAAACCGCCGCTCGTGATTCTGTTCAAACGGGACTGGCGTGGAATGGAGAACATTCCAGCCCACGGCGGATTCATCACGGCGATCAACCACAATTCGTATCTCGATCCGCTGGCGTACGCGCACTTCCAGTACAACACCGGGCGCGTGCCGCGATTCCTCGCGAAGTCCGCCCTCTTCAAGGTGCCCGTTATCGGCCGTATGTTCCACGGACTCCAGTTGATTCCGGTCTACCGGGAGTCCACGGATGCCGCCAACGCCTTCCGCGCGGCCGTCAGCGCGATCGACAAGGGCGAATGCGTCGCCTTCTACCCCGAGGGCACGCTCACTCGCGATCCGGATCAGTGGCCGATGCGGGCCAAGACCGGCGCCGCCCGTGTCGCGCTGCTCACCAAGGCCCCGGTCATTCCCGTCGCGCAATGGGGCGCCAATGCGGTGCTCCCCCCGTACGCGGGGGCAAAGCGGCTGCGGCTGTTTCCCCGTAAGACCTTCAAGGTCGTGGCCGGACCCCCGGTCGACCTGTCCGCGTACTACGGCCAGGAACCGACGGCCGAGGTGCTGCGCGCCGCCACCGATACGATCATGGCCGCCGTGACCGAACTCCTCGCCGACGTGCGCCAGGAACCGGTGCCGGCGGGGCGGGCCGAACAGCCGAAGGGCGGCGCGGCCGAAGGTCTCGGCTCCGCCGACCCTACGGACCACGAGGCCGACGGTACGGGGCGCGAGGCCGGCCGCACGAAGCACGAGGCCGACCGGACCGATCGCGGCAGCGGCCGGACGGAGCACGAGAATGAGGGGAATGCCACGTGACGCGCTGTGCCGTCTTCGGCGCCGGATCGTGGGGCACCGCCTTCGCGATGGTGCTGGCCGATGCCGGGTGTGAGGTGACCCTGTGGGCGCGCCGTCCGGAGGTGGTGGAAGCCATCAACACGGGGCACGGCAACCCGGACTACCTGCCGGGTGCCACGCTCCCCGACACGGTGCGGGCCGCCACGGACCCCGCGGTGGCGGCACGGGGCGCCGAGTTCGCGGTGCTGACCGTGCCGTCGCAGACGCTGCGCGCCAACCTCGCCGCATGGGCCCCGTTGCTGCCGGCCGACGCGGTGCTGGTCAACCTGATGAAGGGCGTCGAACTCGGCACCGCCAAGCGGATGAGCGAGGTCATCGGGGAGGTGGCGGGGGTCGGCCCGGAGCGGGTCGCCGTGCTCACGGGGCCCAACCTCGCCAAGGAGATCGCCGCCCGACAGCCGGCCGCCGCCGTTGTCGCGTGCAGCGACGAGGCCGTGGCCCAGCGGTTGCAGGCGGCCTGCCACACGTCGTACTTCCGCCCGTACACCAACACCGATGTCGTCGGCTGCGAACTGGGCGGAGCGGTGAAGAACGTCATCGCCCTCGCGGTGGGCATCGCCGACGGCATGGGCCTCGGCGACAACGCCAAGGCATCGTTGATCACGCGCGGGCTGGCCGAGACCACTCGGCTCGGGCTCGCGATGGGCGCCGACGCGCACACGTTCGCGGGGCTCGCGGGCATGGGCGACCTCGTCGCCACCTGCTCGTCCCCCCTCTCCCGCAACCACACCTTCGGCACCAACCTCGGACGGGGCATGACCCTGGCCGAGACCATCGCGGTGACGAAGCAGACGGCGGAGGGCGTCAAGTCCTGCGAGTCCGTCCTCGACCTGGCGCAGCGCCACCGGGTGGACATGCCGATCACGGAGACGGTGGTGAGCATCGTGCACGGCGGGAAGCCGCCCCTCGTGGCGCTCAAGGAACTGATGTCGCGCTCCGCCAAGCCGGAGCGCCACTGAACACGCTCGGGCCGGCCCACTCTGGGGGGACGTGACCGGTCGACGCCTGCTTCGGCGCCCCGTGGCACATGTCACGGGGCCCCGAAGCGCGTAGGCCGGCGTCCGCCGGTGCCGCGGAGCGCGAGCGGTGCCGGAGGTCGGGAGCGCGGTGCCGGCGTGCGCTACGGAGCGCGCGTGAGGGCGCCTGTTGCGGAGAGGCGCAGTAACGCAGCGGCGTATGGGCCTGTGGTGGTTCCGCCTTCCGGGCCGTACACGCCGCGCGGCCCCGAACGGCGGGTGCTGCCCCCCGGTTCCACCGCGCCCCGCTCGGCATCGGCAGCGGCCTCGCACGTCGCGCCGTTCCTCCCGCACGGGAACGGCGCCCGCGCCGGCACCGTTTCGTGGCGTACCTCGGTGGCGTACCTCGGTGGCGTACCTCGGTGGCGTACCTCGGTGGCGTACCTCGGTGGCGTACCTCGGTGGCGTACCTCGGTGGCGTACCTCGGTGGCGTACCTCGGTGGCGTACCTCGGTGGCGTACCTCGGTGGCGTACCTCGGTGGCGTACCTCGGTGGCGTACCTCGGTGGCGTACCTCGGTGGCGTACCTCGGTGGCGTACGGGGTCTGGGGTGGAGGTCGTTGGCCCGGGTTGGGCGGGGGCGCCAGGCGGTGGGCGGGCGGGCGGTGGGCACGGTCGCGAGCGGGGCTCCGTGCCCGTGCGACGGGGCGGGTCGCGGACACCGACTGGCGAGACCTGACCGCGGGCGGGCCGCAGGGTAATCTCAATCCGATGAGCAGCGAGTCCACTTCCCCAAGCCCCGTGCCCGCCGCCGGCCCCGGAACCGACGGTCGGAAGCCGCGCGTCGCCGTCGTGTTCGGCGGGCGTAGCTCCGAGCACGCCATCTCCGTCGTCACCGCCGGCGCCGTGCTGTCGGCCATCGACCGCACGAAGTACGAGGTGCTGCCGATCGGCATCACCACCGAGGGGCGTTGGGCGCTCACCGCCGACGCGCCCGAACGGATGGCGATCAGCGACGGCACGCTGCCCAACGTCGACCAGCTCTCGGAAACCCCGGAGGGCGGCGTGCTGTTGCCGGTCGACCCGGGCAGCCGCGAGGTGGTCTACAGCGAGCCCGGCTCCGTACCCAAGGCGCTGGGCGACGTGGACGTGGTCTTCCCCGTGCTGCACGGCCCGTACGGCGAGGACGGCACCCTGCAGGGTCTGCTGGAACTCTCCGGCGTGCCGTACGTGGGGGCCGGCGTGCTCGCCTCCGCCGTCGGCATGGACAAGGAGTACATGAAGCGCGTCTTCGACTCCTTCGGGCTGCCGATCGGGCCCTACGAGGTCATCCGGGCCCGCGACTGGAAGCTCGGTCCAGACAACGACCGGGGCGCGGTGGCGCGCAAGAAGATCGTGGACTTCGCCGCCGAGAACGGCCTGCCGATCTTCGTGAAGCCGGCTCGCGCCGGCTCCTCCATGGGCATCAGCAAGGTGGACGACCTGGCGGACCTCGACGCGGCCGTCGAGGAGGCCAGGCGGCACGACCCGAAGATCGTGGTGGAGGCGCTGCTGCGCGGGCGCGAGATCGAGTGCGGCGTGCTGGAGTTCGAGGACGGCCCGCGGGCCAGCGTGCCGGCGGAGATCCCGCCGGTGACGGCCCACGACTTCTACGACTTCGAGGCGAAGTACATCGACTCGGCGTCCGGCATCGTGCCAGCGCCGCTCACCGCCGAGGAGACGGCGCGCGTTCAGGAGATGGCGATCGCCGCGTTCGACGCCACCGGCAGCGAGGGCCTGGCGCGGGTGGACTTCTTCCTCCTCGACAGCGGCGAGTTGGTGATCAACGAGATCAACACCATGCCCGGGTTCACGCCGATCTCCATGTACCCGCGCATGTGGCAGGAGAGCGGTGTCACCTACCCCGAGCTGGTGGATCGCCTCATCCAGGCCGCCCTCAACCGCCCGACGGGCCTGCGCTAGACGTCGTACGCCCTGCCCTGCCCGCACGTTGCCGCCACTGCGCTGCTCGCCCGTCGCCGGGCCGTACGCGAGCCCACCGGAGCGGCGTACGGGGCGCCCCGTACGTACGGCATGGTGCGGGCGACCGGCGGCGTACGGCACTGGCCCCCTATCGTGGCGCGGAACCGGAGCACGGAGCGGCGATCCTCCCTGGGGGCACGGGGCACGGGGCACGGGGCACGGGGCACGGGGCGGGGGAGCGGCGTCCAGTGCCGGGGTCGGTCTGCGCCGCTCCGTATCGACCGAGCCCGTCTTCGGCGCCCGCGCGGAGCCGCCGTCCCGCCGCTGTCCGACTGACCCGCGGGGCCTGATCCGTACGTCCATGGCCCGGCCGCGCGTCGTGCGGGCACCGTTCGGCGTCGTCAGTCCGTACGGAGGTTCAGCGGTGCGATGGGTGGCGCGAGCGGCGCCGGGGCGCCGCCTCGCAAGCCAGAACGCCGGGCGCTGAGGGCCAGCGTCGTGCGCCCTGCCGTGCGGAACGGTGCGCACCCGTCCGCCCGCACCGTTCCGTCAGGCGCGCGCTCCGCGCCTCGTGCTCCGGCCCCGCCGGGCTCCGTACCGCGCCCCGCCACGATCGGCGTGTGAGAGCCGCCGCGGGGCGGGTCAGATGCCGGCCGGAATGGTCTTCTTGACCGCTTCCGCCAGATCGGTGAGGGGGTTGATCTCGGGGGCGTACTTCGACGGAACGGTGACTTCCACGTACGCCTTGCGCAGGGTCGTGGTGAAGCGGTAGCCGTCCGGCTGCTTCTCCAGCAACCAGCCGACTCCGTTGACGTCCACGGAGTCGGCCAGGGGGTTGTAATGTTCACTGCCGGGCGTGAGCACATCGGGGCGCGGTACGCCGCACCGCAGTTGCACGGCGGGCTTGCCCCAAACGGCGGTGAATTCCGACGCGGGCTCGGTCTCGCGCTGGTCGAGCCCATCCACCTTCGTGGGCAGTTCCTTGTGGAGAGTCTTGCAGAACGCGACGGCCCGCGCCGACGGAGTGGGAACCGCGGGAGCTGCGGGTTCGTCGCTGTCAGAGCAGCCCACGGCGGACAAGAGCAGGATGGCGATGGGCAGGCGGTGCCAACGGCGCGGTGCAAAACTCACCGGGCCGAGGATACGGGGAGCTACAGATGGACGACCGGGCAGGTGAGGGTGCGGGTGATGCCGTCCACTTGCTGGACCTTGGCGACCACCATGTGGCCGAGCTCATCCACCGTCTCGGCCTGGGCGCGCACGATCACGTCGTACGGTCCCGTCACGTCCTCGGCCTGGATGACTCCTGGGATCTTGGCGATGACGTCGGCAACGGTCGACGCTTTGCCGACCTCAGTTTGGATCAGGATGTACGCCTGTACCACGGAACCTCCAGGGCGGCGACGAGGATCATGTGGGAAGAAGGGACGCCACGGTACCGCGTCGCCGAGCGACGCGGGGAGACCCGCGTGACGTACGCGGCGTGGCGCCTGCCGGAGCGGACAGCGGAGCACAGGGCGGAAGATCAGTGCGAAGGGGCGATGGGATGAAGGGCACCGTGGGCGAGTTGGGAGAGTTCGGGCTGATCAGGGAGCTGACTTCCCGACTCACCAGCACCCCGGCGGTCCGCCTGGGGCCGGGGGATGACGCCGCGGTGGTCGCAGCGCCCGACCGACGGGTCGTGGCCAGCACCGACGTACTGCTCGAAGGGCGGCACTTCCGCCGCGACTGGTCCACGGCGTACGACGTCGGCCGCAAGGCGGCGGCGCAGAACCTCGCGGACATCGCCGCCATGGGGGCCGTGCCCACCGCGCTGCTGCTCGGCCTCGTCGTCCCGGCGGACCTTCCCGCAACGTGGGCCAACGAGTTGATGGACGGTCTGCGCGACGAGTGTCAGGTCGCGGGCGCCGCGGTGGTCGGGGGTGACGTGGTGCGCGGCGAGACGATCACCGTGGCCATCACGGCCCTGGGCGACCTGCGCAACCACGAACCGGTGACCCGCGCCGGGGCCCGGCCGGGTGACGTCGTCGCCGTCACGGGCTGGCTGGGCTGGTCGGCGGCCGGCCACGCCGTGCTCTCGCGCGGCTTCCGCTCGCCCCGTGCCTTCGTCGAGGCGCACCGTCGCCCCGAACCGCCGTACCACGCCGGCCCGGCCGCGGCGGGGCTCGGGGCCACGGCGATGACGGACGTGAGCGACGGCCTGGTCGCCGACCTCGGACACATCGCCGCGGCCAGCAAGGTCCGTATCGACCTGAGTTCCGCGTCGATAGACATTCCCTCGCAGATGTCGGACATCGGCCAGGCGGTTGGCGTGGACCCGCTGCAGTGGGTGCTCAACGGCGGCGAGGACCACGCGATCGTCGCGACCTTCCCCTCCGACGTGAAGCTGCCTGCCCGCTGGAAGGTGATCGGCGAGGTGCGTAACCCGTCGGCACTGCCTCAGGTGACGGTGGACGGGGCGCCGTGGGCCAAGGCCGGCTGGGACCACTTCAGCGACATCGAGGAATCGGCGGGAAGCTGAAGCCGAGGCCAAGTGGGTTGGGCGAGGCCCCCTGGGGCCCGCCAACCGGGCTTCCCGAGCACGTTGTCGGTCGCCGACGGGGCTGGCTCAACTCGCGCCCGGAGCCGGCACTGGGCCTGGCGCCGTTATCCGGGTACGAGGCGCCGTTCCGGAGTGCGGTGTCGCGTCGGCGCGGGTGCGTGCCGGCGGCCCCTGCCCGCGCGAGATGGCTCCGTCCGCCGCCCCGTCACGCCGGTGCTGTACCTCCGTGGGCGTACGTTCGTACGTCGGCAGGCGGCATGTTGACGCGACGCGGCGCCGGTACGTCGCGATGCCCCGTCACGCCACTCCGATTCGCCGCCCCGTCCTGCCGCCCCGTCTCGCCGGTGCGACGTGGCGTCCGGGGCGGGCAGGGTGGCAGTTCGGTCCAGCGTGGCCTGAACTGTCTGGTCGGGTGGGTTGAGCCAGCGAGCGGTGAGGGGGCCGAGAGGCCCGCGAGCGGCGCGGCGTAAGTTCGATGGCATGACCACTGACACCCCGGATGCTGGCCCCGTCCCCACCGCCGTCCCGCCCCGTGTCCTGACCGTCGCCGGGTCCGACTCGGGCGGCGGGGCGGGCATTCAGGCCGATCTCAAGGCGATGTTGGCTCTCGGCACGCACGGCATGAGCGTGCTCACCGCGGTCACGGCGCAGAACTCCCTGGGTGTGCAGGGGGCGTGGGAGCTGCCGTTGGAGGCGATCCGGACCCAGTTCCGCTCCGTCGTCGACGACATCGGCGTCCAGGCCGTGAAGACGGGCATGCTCGCCTCACCCGCGATCGTGGAGACCGTCGCGAGCCTGCTCGCGGACCTCAACGCGCCCGTCATCGTGGACCCCGTCGGCGTCTCCAAGCACGGTGACGCCCTCCTGGCCGCGGACGCGCTCGACGCCGTACGCACCAAGCTGCTCCCGGTCGCGACGGTCGCCACACCCAATCTGGACGAGGTCGCGCAACTCACCGGCGTACGCGTGACCAGCGAGGCCGACATGCCGCGCGCCGCAGCGGCCATCCTGGAGTTCGGGCCCCGCTGGGCCCTGGTGAAGGGCGGCCACCTCCGGGGGGATGCGGTGGACCTGCTGACGGACGGGGCGGAGGAACACTGGCTCCGCTCCCCGCGCCACGACAACCGCCACACCCACGGCACGGGCTGCACCCTCGCCAGCGCCATCGCCGCCCACCTGGCCCACGGCATGCCGGTGCCGGAGGCCGTCGCGGCGGCCAAGGAGTACGTCACGGGGGCGATCAGGGCCGGCTTCCCGCTGGGCGCCGGCATCGGCCCGGTCGACCACGCCTGGCGCTGGCGCTGAGCCGTCGCCCCCTCGTGCCGGCCTCGACGCGGGCGCACAGGCGGCGCGACAGCCGGCCGCGTGCCGCCGCATCGGCGCGAGCTGAGCGCGGCACGGGGCGGCGGACATCCTGGCACGGAGGACGGAGGACGGAGGACGGAGGACGGAGCACGGAGCACGGAGCACAGAGCACGGGGCACGGAGCGGCGGCTCCATTGGACACGGAGCACGAAGCGGTGATCCTGCCTGGGGGCACGGGGCACGGGGCACGGGGCACGGGGCGGCGACTCTGACCGGAGTGCCCGTACACGTGCAGGCGATGGAGCCTGTGGGGCGAGGCTCGAGGCAACCACAGGCAGCGTGACGCAACAAAAAAGCCGGCCCGCACGAATGCGGGCCGGCTTTGGCAACCGGCTGGCTGCGCTACGACGGGAACGTCAGCGCGCGACCTTGCCGGCCTTGATGCACGAGGTGCAGACGTTGAGCCGCTTCGGCGTCCGACCGACCACAGCGCGCACCGTCTGAATGTTGGGGTTCCAACGACGGCGAGTGCGGCGGTGCGAGTGCGAAATGTTGTTGCCGAAGCCCGGCCCCTTGCCGCAGACGTCGCAGTTGGCAGCCACGGGTCACTCCAAAGACTTCAGATGCACTTACGGTGAGTTCCCGGTTCGTCGAATCAATAGCTGATCGGCATCACCGGGGGGATTTGGCCCGACCTGATCGGGCAACCGGAGCAGCATACAACGACCGCTCCCGTACAACGAAACTACCATGGCTACCTCGGCCCCCGCCCCAGACGATCTCCGCGAAGCGCGACTACCCTGCGGGCATCCGCGCTGCCACCCAGCACCGTTCAAGGAGGCCATAGGTGCCGCACACGTTCGACGCCGAGGCGGTACGTACGTGGTGCGGGCTGGCACTGGAGGCGTTGGGGCGCGCCCGCGAGGGGATCGACGCCATCAACGTCTATCCGGTCGCGGACGGTGACACCGGCACCAACCTCTACCTGACCGTCGAGTCCGCCGCGCACGCCGTCGGCGCCGCCTTCAACGGCCACGCGGCCACCGGTACCGCGTCCAGGCCGAGCCTGGGCGACGCCATAGGAGCCATGGCGCACGGGGCGCTGATCGGCGCGCACGGTAACTCCGGCACCATCCTGGCCCAGATGCTGCGCGGGATGGCAGACGTACTCGCCGAGGAGCACGAGGCGGGTGATGCGGCGAGTGAGGCGCGAGACGCGGGTGACGTGCGCCACGCCGGTGGCGCTGTCCTGTCGCGCGCGTTGCTCCGCGCGGCCGATTCCGCCCGGAACGCGGTTGCCCGCCCCGTGGAGGGCACGGTCCTGACGGTCGCTGCCTCGGCGGCAGCGGCAGCGGCCCGAGCGGCGGGCGTCCCACCCACGGGGCATGGGGCGTCGGCGCCGCGCGGGTCCAAAACGGGGCACGGGGCCGCGACGGCGCAGGGAGCCCGCGCGGGGAATGGGCCCGCGGCGGGGCACGATGCGGAGCGGGCCGCGGCGTACGGGGCGGCTACGGCGAGCGAGGACGGCGCGGTTCCGGGGGCGCGGGGCACTTCCGCGACGCGGTCTCCCGCCGCGCCCGTCGGTGCCGTGGCACGGGCCGCCTACGAGGGCGCCTGCGCCGCTCTGGAGGCGACCACCGGCCAGCTCGACGTACTCGCGCGGGCCGGCGTCGTGGACGCGGGCGGTTACGGTCTGGTCACCGTCCTCGGCGCCTTGGCCGAAACGCTGACCGGTGAACGCACCACGGCGCTGGCCAGCCCGCTTCGGCCGACCCCCGGCAGCCACGCCCTCGGTCCCGGCCGCCCCGACGCCGAACCCCGCGAACGGCGCCGCCCCGCCGCCCCGCCGGCCCCCCTGCCCCCGGCCGAACGGAGCGCCGACGCCGACGCTCCGTACGATGCCGCCACCTCGGAGCGCGCGCCCGCCGACGGAGGGCACTCGGGCCAGCTCGCAGGATGCGACGGCGAGCCGATCACGGGCCCGGCCTACGAGGTGATCTACCTCCTGGAGGCCGACGACACCGCCGTGGCCCGGCTCCGTGCGCGCCTGGACGCGCTGGGCGACTCCCTCGTGATCGTGGGCGGCGACGGGCTGTGGAACGTGCACGTGCACGTCGACGACGCGGGAGCCGCCGTGGAGGCCGGCATCCAGGCGGGGCGCCCGTATCGGCTCCGCATCACGCACTTCGGCGCCGCGGCCGAGCGCCGGCTGAACCGGGAGACCCCGCCCAGGGAGCCCAAGCGCACTGACGGGCCACGGGGCACGGGGCACGGGGCACGGGGCGAACGCGCCGCGCGCTCCGTGGTCGTGGTGGTCCCGGGCGACGGGCTCGCCGCCCTGTGTACCGAAGCGGGCGCGACCGTGGTCACCACGCGCCCCGGGGAGCCGCCCGCCAGTGGCGAACTGGTCGACGCCATCCGGCGAGCGCACGCACACGAGGTCGTCCTGCTGCCCAACGACGCCGAACTGCGCCACACCGCCGCTGCGGCTGCCGCGCAGATGCGCACGGAAGGGGTGCGCGTCGCGCTCATCCCGACCCGCTCCGTCGTTCAGGGCATCGCCGCGCTCGCCGTTCACGAGGAGGACCGCGGGTTCGACGAGGACGTGGTAGCGATGACCTCGGCAGCGGGCGCGACCCGCTACGCCGAACTGGCCGTGGCCGAACGCCAGTCGTGGACCATGGCCGGGGTGTGCCAGGCGGGTGACGTGCTGGGCCTGATCGACGGCGACGTGGTCGTCATCGGGGCCGACCTGCTCGCCACGGCGCGCACGGTGCTCGACCGCATGCTGGCGGCCGGCGGCGAGATGGTCACCCTCGTGCTGGGAGCCGGCGTGCCGAACAACCTCGCCGAACGGCTGGAGGAACACGTTCGGGAACGGCACCTGGCGGTGGACACGGTCAACTACCGCGGCGAGCAGCCGTCGGCCCCGCTGCTCATCGGTATCGAATAACCGTCGGACCGTCCGCGTCCCGAGCTGGTAGCGAGGCGACTGACGGCGCCCCGTACCGCTCACGCGTGAGCCGCGCGGAGCCACGAGGCGACCGCATCCTGCCGGCGTCCCGCACCCCTAACAGGCCGATCATGCCGCCGGAGCACGGAGCACGGAGCACGGAGCACGGAGCACGGAGCACGGAGCACGGAGCACGGAGCACGGAGCACGGAGCACGGAGCGGTGATCCTGCCTGGGGGCACGGGGCACGGGGCACGGGGCACGGGGCACGGGGCACGGGGCCGAGGGGCGGCCGTCCCCTGGGTCTCCCATCGGTGCGACAGCCGGCGGGGGGACACGGGCGGGGGCCGCCGCGCGGGGGTGTGACGGGCCGGTGGTGGGGAGTGTCGCGCGCGCTGTCAGTGGTGTGGTGTGCAATGGATCGCGTGCCCGCGCTCGATGAACCCCTGAAGAAGATCGTTGGCGGCAACACCGCGAAGGTGATGGCCGCCCACCTCGACCTGCATACCGTCGGGGACCTGTTGCACCACTACCCGCGCCGGTACGCGGAGCGGGGCGAGCTGACCCGGCTCGCCGACCTGCCCTTGGACGAGCACGTCACGGTGGTCGCGCGGGTGGCCAAGGCGACGAAGAAGACGTTCAACCACGGCAAGGGCGTACGGCTCGAAGTGGTGGTGACCGACGGTAGCGGGGCGCTGACGCTGGTGTTCTTCGGCCGGAGCGTCTTCCACCACGAGAAGGCGCTGCTACCGGGCCGGAGCGGGATGTTCGCCGGCAAGGTCTCGGTGTTCAACCGCACGCGGCAGCTCTCCCACCCCGACTACGAGCTACTGGACCAGGACCACGAGGGCGACGCGGCAGGCGCGGTGGACGCCTTCGCGAACCAGTTGTTGCCGCTGTACCCCGCCTGCAAGCAACTCGCGTCCTGGCAGCTCGCCAAGTCCGTCGACATGCTCCTCGACACCATGGAGGCGACGGGTTGGGAGGGC
The DNA here is from genome assembly GCF_014295035.1 of Streptomyces buecherae. Taxonomy (GTDB): domain Bacteria; phylum Actinomycetota; class Actinomycetes; order Streptomycetales; family Streptomycetaceae; genus Streptomyces; species Streptomyces youssoufiensis. The sequence goes on along the minus strand of NZ_CP060404.1, from coordinate 2,217,329 downwards.
GTGGTCGATCCGCTGCCCCCCGCCCTGCGCGAGGGCCGCGGCTTCGAGACGCTGCCCGAGGCCCTGCTGAAGATCCACCGGCCGCGCACGAAGGCCGACATCGCGGCGGCCCGCGACCGGCTCAAGTGGGATGAGGCGTTCGTGCTCCAGGTGGCCCTGGCGCGCCGTCGGCGCGCCGAAGCCCAGCTCCCCGCCGTGCCCCGTGCCCGGCGCCAGGACGGACTGCTGGACGCCTTCGACGCCAAGCTGCCGTTCACGCTCACCGAGGGCCAGCAGCGGGTGTCCGCCGAGATCCTGCGCGACCTGGCGGCCGAGCACCCCATGCACCGACTGCTCCAGGGCGAGGTCGGCAGCGGCAAGACGTTGGTGGCGCTGCGCGCGATGCTCACCGTGGTGGACGCGGGAGGTCAGGCCGCGATGCTCGCGCCGACCGAGGTGCTGGCCCAGCAGCACCACCGCTCCGTCGTCGAGATGATGGGCGACTTGGCCGAGGGCGGCCTGCTCGGCGGATCGGAGAACGGCACCAAGGTGGTGCTGCTCACCGGCTCCATGGGGGCCGCGGCCCGCCGCCAGGCGCTGCTCGACCTGGTGACCGGCGAGGCCGGCCTCGTGATCGGCACCCACGCCCTCATCGAGGACAAGGTGCAGTTCCACGACCTGGGGCTGGTGGTGGTCGACGAACAGCACCGGTTCGGCGTGGAGCAGCGAGACGCGCTGCGGGCCAAGGCCGACCGCCCCCCGCACCTCCTGGTGATGACGGCCACGCCCATCCCGCGCACCGTTGCCATGACCGTCTTCGGCGACCTGGAGACCTCGGTCCTGGACCAACTCCCCGCGGGCCGCTCGCCCATCGCCAGCCACGTGGTCCCGGCCAAGGACAAGCCGCACTTCCTCTCCCGCACCTGGGAGCGCGTACGGGAAGAGGTGGAGTCCGGGCACCAGGCGTACGTGGTCTGCCCCCGCATCGGCGACGAGGAGGACGCCCCCAAGGAGCGCAAGGGCGCGAAGTCGGGGCAGCGCGGGGCCGGGAGCGCGGCAGACCCCGCCGTGGAGTACGACGTGGGCGGCGCGGAGGAGACGACGGAGGGCGCTGACGGGGCGGGGGAGCGTCGGCCCCCGTTGGCGGTGCTCGACGTCGCCGAGCAGCTCACCAAGGGCGCGCTCAAGGGGCTGCGCATCGAGGCGCTGCACGGGCGCATGCACCCCGATGACAAGGACGCGCTGATGCGCCGGTTCTCCGCCGGCGAGGTGGACGTGTTGGTGGCCACCACCGTGATCGAGGTCGGCGTCAACGTGCCCAACGCCACGGCCATGGTGATCATGGATGCGGACCGGTTCGGCGTATCCCAGTTGCACCAGTTGCGGGGCCGCGTCGGCCGTGGCTCCGCTCCGGGCCTGTGCCTGCTGGTCACCGACATGCCGGAGGCCAGCCCGGCGCGGGCCCGGCTGGGCGCCGTCGCGGCGACGTTGGACGGCTTCGAGCTGTCCCGCATCGACCTGGAGCAGCGGCGCGAGGGCGACGTGTTGGGGCAGGCCCAGTCGGGTGTCCGCTCCAGCCTGCGCATGCTCACCGTCATCGACGACGAGGAGATCATCGCCGCCGCCCGCGCGGAGGCCGTGGCGACCGTCACGGCCGACCCGGAGTTGGAGCGGCTGCCGGCGCTGCGTACCGCGCTCGACGCCCTCCTGGACGCCGAGCGCGAGCAGTACCTCGACAAGGGCTAACCGTCCCAAGCAGCCCACTCGCCGGCCACATGCCGCTCACGCCCGGCACGCCGGCCCCGCTTGCCCAGCACCCGCCCCCAACGAGGCTCGGCACCCGCCCGCACGCGATCCCCCGCACTCCGAACCGCGGCCAGCGCCGCCCACCGCCCTCCGCACCACGGCACCATCCCGCCGGAGCACGGAGCACGGAGCACGGAGCACGGAGCACGGAGCACGGAGCACGGAGCACGGAGCACGGAGCACGGAGCACGGAGCACGGAGCACGGAGCGGTGATCCTGCCTGGGGGGCACGGGGCACGGGGCACGGGGCACGGGGCACGGGGCCGTGCGGCCCTGAGAGGGCCGCGGCGCGCTCCCGCCCCGCTGAGGTCGCTCCCGCCCCGCCGGTTGTGGCCCCGCCGGCTGCGGTCCCCGAGTCGTCCGTCGGCTGACGCCATATCGTGGGGGAGCGGCGGCCGATCACGGCCACCGTTCTCCACCACCACGAAGGGCCGACCAACAGATGACCCGCGTGATCGCCGGAGCTGCCGGTGGGCGCCGTCTCGCCGTACCCCCGGGCACCGGCACTCGACCGACCTCGGACCGGGCGCGCGAGGGCCTGTTCTCCACCTGGGAGTCGCTGCTCGGCTCGCTGGCCGGGGCCCGGGTCCTCGACCTGTACGCGGGCTCGGGCGCCGTCGGCCTGGAGGCGCTCTCCCGTGGCGCGGAACACGCCCTCCTGGTGGAAGCCGACTCCCGCGCCGCCCGGGTGGTCCGCGAGAACGTACGCACCCTGGGCCTGCCCGGTGCCGAGGTGCGGGCGGGCAAGGCGGCACAGGTCATCGCCGGCCCCGTGCCGGAGCAGCCGTATGACGTGGTGTTCCTCGACCCGCCGTACGCCGTCACCGACGACGAGCTGCGGGAGATCCTGCTCACACTCTCCGGCAATGGCTGGCTCGCGGCACAGCCGCTGGTCACCGTGGAGCGGAGCACCAGGGGCGGCGAGTTCCGGTGGCCGACTGGTTTCGAGGGGCTACGGGCTCGTCGCTACGGGGAGGGCACGCTTTGGTACGGTCGCGCCGCTTCACGCAGCACCGCCACGACGACACACCACAGCGCGTCATGACCGCACTGGAGAGCGAGGAACCACTCTTGCGCCGCGCCGTCTGTCCGGGGTCCTTCGACCCCGTCACCAATGGACACCTCGACATCATCGCCCGCGCCTCGAAGCTGTACGACGTCGTGCACGTCGCCGTGATGATCAACAAGTCAAAGCAGGGGCTCTTCACCGTCGACGAGCGCATCGACCTCCTGCGCGAGACGACGGCTGAGTACGGGAACGTCGAGGTCGAGGCGTTCCACGGGCTCCTCGTCGACTTCTGCAAGCAGCGCGACATCCCCGCCATCGTCAAGGGTCTGCGCGCCGTCAGCGACTTCGACTACGAGTTGCAGATGGCCCAGATGAACAACGGCCTGTCCGGCGTGGAAACACTGTTCGTGCCCACCAACCCCACCTACAGCTTCCTCTCCTCCAGCCTGGTCAAGGAGGTCGCGGCCTGGGGCGGCGACGTCTCCCACCTGGTGCCGCCGCTCGTGCTCCGGCGCCTGACGGAGCGGCTCGCCGAGCGCTAGCGGGCTGACGGTTTGTCAGGAGGTGTCGGGCGGGAGCCCACTGCCCGTACAGTCGGTCCCGTCCCGACCCTTCGGCCTAGAGAGTGCGAGCACCCAAGGTGGACGTGCAGAAGAAGCTCGACGAGATCGTCGGCACCGTCGGCAGCGCGAAATCCATGCCCATGTCGGCCTCCTGCGTGGTGAACCGGGCCGAGCTGCTCGCCAAGCTCGAAGAGCTGCGGATGGCGCTGCCCGGCTCCCTCGCGCAGGCCCAGGAGGTGATCGGCGACCGGGACCAGATGGTCGCGGCCGCCCGGCAGGAGGCCCAGCGCATCATCGAGTCGGCGCACTCCCACCGCGGCTCGCTGATCTCCCAGACCGAGGTGGCCCGCCAGTCGCAGGAGGAGGCCGACCGCATCCTCGCCGAGGCACGCCGCGAGGCGGAGGAGATCCGCGCCGAAGCTGACGACTACGTCGACAGCAAGCTGGCCAACTTCGAGGTCGTCCTCACCAAGACCATCGGCTCCGTCGACCGGGGCCGCGAGAAGCTCCTCGGGCGCGGCCCGGGCGCGTACGGCGACGACGAGAACGGCCAGTACGACCAGGCCCCCGAACGCAGCGCGGACCCGGAGACGCTGCGCCACCGCGCGGACGAGTACGTGGACGCCAAGCTGGGCGCCGTGGCCGCCGTGCTCGCCAAGACCCTGGAAGCGGTCGGCCGGGGCAGACAGAAGCTGCTCGGTACGGAAGAGGACGAGCTGGGCGCGCACATGGCCGCGCAGGACGCCGCGGGCGCCGCCGGCCTCAGCACCAGCGACGACGACTACCTGGCCGACCTCGCCACCAGCCAGCACGTCGCCGACCCGCGCGTCCCCGCGCCGACCCCCGCTCACACGCCGGCTCCCGCTCACGCGCCGGCCCCGGTTCACCAGCCACCCATGCCCGCTCAGCAGCCGATGCTTCCCCAGCAGCCGCCCGCCCCGCCCGAGGCTCCGGCCCAGCCCGAGTACGCGGACTACTACGCCCAGGCGGGCTATCAACAGGACGCGTACGGCTACCAGCAGCAGTACCCCCAGCAGGACCCGTACGCGGCGCAGCCGACGCACGACTACCAGCAGCCGGCCGCCGCCGCGCCACAGCCAGCCGGCGACTACGGCTGGCAGCAACCCCAGCACGGCTACGACCCGCACACCGGATACGCGGAGCCCCAGCCGCTCGACGGTCACCAGCCACCGCAGCAGCCCCGCACGGCCGGCACCCCGGCGCTGGACGAGACCAGCCTCTTCGACACCAGCATGATCAACCTGGACCAGCTCCGCCAGTACGAACAGGGCCGCTGAGCCACACCGCCGCCGGGCTGCGGCGGCCCAAGGCTCCGCACCCCGCGCGGCCGGCGAAGCGGCCGGCGAAATCCGCCGCGCGACGCCCCTACACGCCGTGCCCCGTGCCCCGTGCCCCGTGCCCCGTGCCCCGTGCGAGATTCAGCGCTCCGTGCGCGCGCTCTCGCAAACCGCATGCCGTTCCCAGGCTCCGCGTACCGCTCCGTGCGCCACGGCGAGCCAGCCGGGTCCCGAGCCCATACACCGGAGCCCGCACGCCGGAGCACGTACGGCGCACGCCTGCGCGCTCACGCTGCGCCCCGGAGCGCACGCGAACCTCGGAGTGCGCTCCGGGGCGCAGCGCCGGGTGCCCGGCGCAGAGCAGCCGGCGCCGTGCGTTGTTCGCGCTGTCGGGAGGCTGCGGCGGCTCCACGCCCTGCGGGGGCGTACGCCGGTGGCACGGGTGTGAGCCTCGGCACCGCCGTGCGGGGCGGTGCGTGTGCCGTGCGGCGCAGGGGGACCTCGGGGGAGCGGCAGGGGCGATTGGTGCGGATTGGGTCTACGGCGACCCGTCCAGTATCCTGGCTCTTCGGCCGCACGTATATCCGCGATTCCGGCTGCCCACTTCGTCTCGTAGCAGTGCTGCGAGGAGGGACGCCCGTGCCGCAGCGTAGAAAGCAGGAAGCCCTGAACGCCCGTCTTGACCACCGTTCCCCCCTCGTGTTCGACACACGGGAGCTGGGGCGGAGTCCTGGTGCGCTCAAGCGGCTTTCGCGCTCGATCGAGGCCCCGGGTGATCTCGGGATCGAGATGATCGGGGTGCGCAAGGGTGCGACCGTGGAGCTCGACCTCCGACTGGAGTCGGTCATGGAGGGAGTGCTCGTTACGGGCACCGCCCGTGCACCGCTCACAGGGGAGTGCGTAAGGTGTCTGGAGCCGCTCGGGCGTGAGCTCGAAGCGGAATTCCAGGAGATGTACTCCTACCCTGACGCCGACGACCGGAGCCGCACAGCGGATACCGGCGACGACGCCGAGGAGGAGGACACACTCTTCCTCGAGGACGACTTGTTCGACCTTGAGCCCGTGCTGCGGGACGCGGTGGTGCTCTCACTGCCGTTGCAGCCGGTGTGCCAGGAGGACTGCCCTGGTCTGTGCCCCGAATGCGGAGTACGGCTGGCGGACGACCCGGACCACCATCACCAAGAAGCCGTCGACATCCGTTGGGCGGCACTGCAGGGACTCGCTGAGACCGTCCAGGACGGCGAGAAGGACAACACCCCTCGCGCTAGCGGGGATGACCCACAGGAGAAGTAGCCGTGGCTGTTCCGAAGCGGAAGATGTCGCGCAGCAACACGCGCCACCGCCGGTCGCAGTGGAAGGCTGCGGTCCCCACCCTGGTGGCGTGCGAGCGCTGCCACGAGCCGAAGCTGCAGCACATCGCGTGCCCGAGCTGCGGCACCTACAACCGCCGCCAGGTCCTCGAGGTCTGATCGGCGGGTGACAGGCTTCATGTCAGACGCCAAGACGCCGCTCCGCAAGCGCGGGGAAGAAACAACGGCGACGGCAGACACGGCCTCGTCTCATACCGTTCTGGAAGGGCGGCTCGGGTATCACCTTGAGTCCGCCCTTCTAGTGCGTGCGCTCACGCATCGCTCCTTCGCGTACGAGAACGGCGGGTTGCCCACCAACGAGCGGCTGGAGTTCCTCGGGGACTCCGTGCTCGGCCTGGTGGTCACCGACACGCTGTACCGCATCCACCCCGACCTGCCCGAGGGCCAACTGGCCAAGCTGCGGGCCGCGGTGGTCAACTCGCGCGCGCTCGCCGAGGTGGGCCGCGGCCTGGACCTCGGCGCGTTCATCCGGCTCGGCCGGGGCGAAGAGGGCACGGGCGGCAGGGACAAGGCATCGATCCTCGCCGACACCCTGGAGGCGGTGATCGGCGCGGTCTACCTCGACAAGGGCCTCGACGCCGCCGCCGAACTGGTGCATCGGCTCTTCGACCCGCTGATCGAGCGTTCGTCGAACCTCGGCGCGGGCCTGGACTGGAAGACCAGCCTGCAGGAGCTGACGGCCACCGAGGGACTCGGCGTGCCCGAGTACCTGGTCTCCGAGACGGGCCCCGACCACGAGAAGGTCTTCACGGCTGCTGCTCGCGTCGGTGGTGTCGCGTACGGCACCGGCACCGGCCGCAGCAAGAAGGAAGCCGAGCAACAGGCGGCCGAGGCCGCCTGGCGGGCGATCCGTGCGGCGGCCGACGAGGCCGCCGCCGCCACCGCCGCCCTGGAGGAGGCGTCCACCGACGGCTCCGAGGCGGACGGTGCGACCTCGGACGGGGCGGCCCTCGACGGTGCCGCCGCTTCGGCACCCGGCTCCGCCGGGAAGGCTGAACCAACCGCACGGTGACCAGGCGCGGCACGCCGCCGCCGAGCGCCGTACCGCACGCGTCCAGCTGTGTTCGACGGGCCCACCGGTTCACCGCCGGTGGGCCCGTCGCGTACGCCCCGTCGGCCACGCGCCCCCGTGCCGCGTGGCACGGCCCGACCATTCCCCGACCCGTGTGACGGGTCCCGACCTCCGCGGAGGAACACGTGCCGGAACTGCCCGAGGTCGAGGTCGTCCGCCGCGGCCTGGAGCGCTGGGTCACCGGGCGCGTCATCGCCGAGGTGCAGGTCCTGCATCCCCGCGCGATCCGCCGCCACCTGGCGGGCCCGGCCGACTTCGCCGACCAACTGATCGGGCACCGCTTCGCCGCGGCCTGCCGGCGCGGCAAGTACCTCTGGTTGCCGTTGGACGCGATGGGCGCCGACGCCACGGCACCCACGGAGCACCCCGTACGGGCTAACACGGGACTCGCCGTCGGGGCGACGGGGCACGGGGCGACGGGAGGCGGCGCGCTGCCGACGGAGCACGGGGCACGGGGCACGGGGCACGGAGCGACGGGTCCTGCGGACGGAGCCGTCAACGGTGCGACGGGGGGCGAGGCCACGGGGCGGTCTGTCCTCGGCCACCTCGGCATGAGCGGCCAACTGCTCGTCCAGCCGGAAACCGCCGCGGACGAGAAGCATCTGCGCATCCGCGTCCGGTTCGCCGACGCGGCGGGGACCGAACTGCGCTTCGTCGACCAGCGGACCTTCGGTGGCCTCTCCCTGCACGACCAGTTGCCCGGGGCTCCGGACGGGCTGCCGGACGTCATCGGCCACATCGCCCGCGACCCACTGGACCCGGCCTTCGACGAGGCGGCGTTCTACGCGGCCCTGCGCCGGCGCCGCAGCACCATCAAGCGGGCGCTCCTGGACCAGTCGCTGATCAGCGGCGTGGGCAACATCTACGCGGACGAGGCGCTGTGGCGCGCCCGGCTGCACTTCGACCGCCCCACGGCGAGCCTCACCCGCCCCCGTGCCATCGAACTGCTCGGCCACGTCCGCGACGTCATGCGGGCGGCTCTGGCCGTGGGCGGCACGAGCTTCGACAGCCTGTACGTGAACGTCAACGGCGAGTCCGGCTACTTCGAGCGCTCGCTGGACGCGTACGGGCGCGAGGACGAGCCGTGCCGTCGCTGCGGCGCGCCGATGCGCCGCAGCCCGTGGATGAACCGTTCCAGCTACTTCTGCCCGCGCTGCCAGCGCCCGCCCCGCGCCGTGGCACCCCGAACGGCAGGCAGCGGCCCGACCGTCTAGCGCACCGTGGCCACCCGCCCCCGCCCCGGCCGTGTTCGTTCCCGATCCCACCTCGCACGCTGCGGCTGCGGAGCGGCGGGGCGCCGCGCCGTAGCGGCAGGCGGTGCCCCCGGCGTGCTCCGCGAGCGCGGTTCCCGCATCGGCCCGCGCAGCTGAGGACACCGGGGACGGGTACGGGGCCGCGACCGCTGCCCCGTGGGCGCACTCGCGGTGGTGCCGCGCCGTACGGGGGGCGCGGGGGCCGCTCGTACGGTGCCGTGCTCCCGGTGGGCCGGCCGGTGCGGTGCCCGCGGCCCGTGGGGGCCATCGGGGAGGCCCGGGTGAGGGCGGCGGGGTGGGGCGGCTAGCGTGCCCGTATGAACGAGAACGCGCGCCTCACCGCCTGGGTGCGGGGCCGGGTGCAGGGTGTGGGGTTCCGCTGGTTCACGCGGGCCAGCGCCCTGCGCATCGGCACGCTGGTCGGCTTCGCCTCGAACCTGGACGACGGCCGGGTCCAGGTGGTCGCCGAAGGGCCGAGGGCCGGCTGCGAGGAGCTGTTGGAGTGGCTCCGCACAGGCGACACGCCCGGGCGGGTCGACGGAGTGACTGAGATTTGGGACACCCCGCGAGGCGGTTACGAGACTTTCGAAATTCGCTGACGGGAGCGTCAGCGCGGGGCTATGCCCCGCGTGCCCCGGGATGTGCGCCGGGGAGAAACGGCCTGGTGGTTGCCAATACGGCGCGTCCGTGGAAGGCTGCGGAGCTAAGGATGATCTCCACGCCCCGATGGGTCGCGAGACGAAGCCGCGCCGCACCGTCTACTGCCGCGCCCGCTCGCCTGCCCTGTCGATACGGGGCGTGATCGTGTTGACCGTCAAACCTTTTGGTGAGACGCTGGAAACCCCGCGCACCTTAACTGTTTGGCATTGAAGTCGGTAGTGATGGCAGACATCGCGGGTGCGAATCCCTCACGACCCACACCGCTCCGGTCGGTCACTCATTGTGGAGGACCATCCATCATGGCAAAGGCGCTTCTCGGTTACGTCGGCGGCTCCGACCCCCGAGTCCTCGCCGAGATGCGACGGCTTCAGCAGCGCGTACAGGATCTGGAATCCGAGCTCATTCGGATGCAGGCCGAGAATGACGCGCTGTCCGCCGCCGCTCAGCACAGCGACTCGCTGCTCGACAGCATCGACGTATCCCAGGCGGAGCCTGCGCTTGCCTGACCCGTGGTTCCTCAGGGGACCTGTCGGGCAAGCATCGCCACCCGCTTGAGAATCTGCAAGGGACGCTTCGGCGTCCCTTCGTCGTTTCGCTCCGTTGTTTCTCGTCCAGTCATTCGAGTTTTCCCTACCGTCTGATGTGCCCTTCACCTTCGCCGGCGAAACCGAAAAAGCCGCCGCGGCGCGCCTGGGCGCGCGCTGCGGACGGCTGCCCCACGGCTCGTGAGCGGTAAAGTCCGACGGCGTGCACCTCAAGAGCCTGACCCTGCGAGGTTTCAAGTCCTTCGCTTCCGCCACGACGCTGCGCTTCGAGCCCGGCATCACCTGCGTCGTGGGTCCCAACGGGTCCGGTAAGTCCAACGTCGTCGATGCCCTGTCGTGGGTCATGGGCGAGCAGGGCGCCAAGTCGCTGCGCGGCGGCAAGATGGAGGACGTCATCTTCGCCGGCACCACCGGCCGCCCGCCGCTCGGCCGCGCCGAGGTCTCCCTCACCATCGACAACGCCGACGGCGCGCTGCCCATCGACTACGCCGAGGTCACCATCACGCGGATCATGTTCCGCAACGGCGGCAGCGAGTACCAGATCAACGGCGACACCTGCCGGCTGCTCGACATCCAGGAGCTGCTCTCCGACTCCGGCATCGGCCGTGAGATGCACGTGATCGTCGGCCAGGGCCAGCTCGACTCCGTACTGCACGCCGACCCGATGGGGCGCAGGGCGTTCATCGAGGAGGCGGCCGGCGTCCTCAAGCACCGCAAGCGCAAGGAGAAGGCGGTCAGGAAGCTGGACGCGATGCAGGCCAACCTGGCCCGCGTACAGGACCTGACCGACGAGTTGCGCCGGCAGCTCAAGCCACTGGGGCGGCAGGCGGCCGTCGCGCGGCGGGCCGCCGTCATCCAGGCCGACCTGCGGGACGCGCGGCTGCGCCTGCTCGCCGACGACCTGGTGACGCTGCGCGAGGCGCTGCGGGCCGAGGTGGCGGACGAGGCGGCGCTCAAGGAGCGCAAGGAGGCCGCGGAGGCCGCGTTGCGCACCGCGCAGCGGCGCGAGGCCGCGCTGGAGGAGCAGGTACGGGGGCTCTCGCCGCGCCTGGTGCGGGCCCAGCAGACCTGGCACGAGCTGTCGCAGCTCGCCGAGCGGGTGCGGGGCACCATCGGACTCGCCGACGCGCGGGTCAAGAGCGCTACATCGGCCCCGGTGGACGAGCGACGGGGCCGCGACCCGGAGGAGATGGAGCGCGAGGCCCAGCGCATCCGGGAGCAGGAGGCCGAGCTGGAAGCCGCCCTGGAGGCGGTCAGCCGCGCCCTGGACGACACGGTGGCCCACCGCGCGGAACTGGAGCGCGAGCTCGCCCAGGAGGAGCGCAGGCTCAGGGACGCGGCCCGCGCGTACGCCGACCGTCGCGAGGGGCTGGCCAGGCTGCACGGCCAGGTGAACGCGGCCCGCAGCCGCGCCTCGTCGGCGCAGGCCGAGATCGACCGGCTGACCCGCTCCCGGGACGAGGCACGCGAGCGGGCGGTGGCCGCGCAGGAGGAGTACGAGCAGCTCCAGGCCGAGGTCGACGGGCTCGACGAGGGCGACGCGGAGCTGGCCGACCGACACGAGGAGGCCAAGCGGGCCCTGGCCGACGCGGAAGCCGGGCTCAGCGCGGCCCGTGAGGCGGCGACGGCGGCCGAGCGCAAGCGCGCGGCGACGGCGGCGCGGCACGAGGCGCTGGCCCTGGGGCTGCGCCGCAAGGACGGCACGGGAGCGCTCCTCGGCGCGGGCGACCAGCTCGGCGGGCTGCTCGGCCCCGTCGCGGAGCTGCTCACCGTCGCCCCCGGCTACGAGGTACCGCTCGCCGCGGCCCTGGGCGCCGCGGCAGACGCCGTCGCCGTCACCGACCCCGCCACGGCGGCCAACGCCCTGCGGCTGCTGCGCAAGCAGGACGCGGGGCGGGCGGCGCTGTTGTTGGGCGCCGGCACGGGCGCCCCGGAGCGCGCGGCAAGCGCCCCGGAGCGTACGGAAGGGAGCGCGGACGCGCCCCGGGGCGCCGGCGCGGTCGCGGACGGCCCCGCGGTCGGCGCGGAGGTTGGGGCTGCCGCTGGAGAGGTCAGCGGGACCGTCGGAGCCAACGGGGCAGGCCGGGGCCCCGGGGGCGCCGAGGCGGGCGGCGGCGCCGGGGGAGCGGACGGCGAGGGGCTGGGCGGGCTGGGCACGCCGCTGGGGGCCGCGGATCTGGTGCACGGGCCGGCCGAACTGCTTCCCGCGGTGCGCCGGCTGCTGCGCGACGTGGTCGTCGTCACCGCCCTGGAGGACGCCGAGGACCTGGTGGCCTCGCGGCCCGAGGTGATGGCGGTGACCGCCGAAGGAGACCTGTTGGGCGGGCACTTCGCCCAGGGAGGGTCGGCCGGCGCGCCCAGCCTCCTTGAGGTGCAGGCCCAGGTGGACGAGGCGGCGGCGCAGCTCACGGAGCTGGCCCTGCAGTGCGATGAGCTCGCCGACGCCCAGCGGGCCGCGCAGCAGCGGCGTACCGAGGCGGCGGCGCTGGTGGAGGAGTTGGCCAACCGGCGCAGCGCCGCCGACCGGGAGAAGTCGCGTGTCGCGCAGTCGCTGGGCCGGCTCGGCGGCCAGGCACGGGGCGCCGCGGGCGAGGCGGAGCGTATGACGGCCGCCGCCGCCAAGGCCGAGGAGGCGCTCGTCCGGGCGACCGAGGAGGTGGCGGAGCTGGCCGAGCGGTTGCGCGTGGCGGAGGAGGAGTCGCCGTTCGGCGAGGACGGGGCGGACGAGCCCGACACCGCCGTACGCGACCGGCTCGCCGCCGACGGGGCCAACGCCCGGCAGACGGAGATGGAGGCCAGGCTCCAGGTCCGTACGCACGAGGAGCGGGTCAAGGGGCTGGCCGGCCGGGCGGACGCGCTGGATCGCGGGGCACGGGCGGAGCGGGAGGCGCGGGCGCGAGCCGAACAGCGCCGCGCCCGGCTGCGGCACGAGGCGGCCGTCGGCGCCGCGGTGGCCGCCGGCGCGCGGCAACTGCTGGCGCACGTCGAGGTCTCTTTGCGGCGCGCCGATCAGGAGCGGCGGTCGGCCGAGACGGCGAAGACGGAGCGCGAGGCCGAGTTGGTCGCGGAGCGGGAACGGGGCCGCGGCCTGGCCGCCGAACTGGACAAGCTCACGCACTCGGTGCACAAGGGCGAGGTCCTCGGCGCGGAGAAGCGGCTACGGATCGAGCAGTTGGAAACGAAGGCGCTGGAGGAACTCGGCGTGGAGCCGGCCGGCCTCGTCGCCGAGTACGGCCCTGACCAGTTGGTGCCCCCGTCGCCGCCCGCCGAGGGCGAGGAACTGCCGCGGGACCCGGAGCACCCGCGCAACCAGCCGGTGCCCTTCGTACGGGCCCAGCAGGAGAAGCGGCTGCGGGCCGCCGAGCGCGCGTACCAGCAGTTGGGCAAGGTGAACCCGCTGGCGCTCGAGGAGTACGCCGCGCTGGAGGAGCGGCACAAGTTCCTGACGGAGCAGCTTGAGGACCTGAAGAAGACCCGGGCCGACCTGCTTCAGGTGATCAAGGACGTGGACGAGCGCGTCGAGCAGGTGTTCACGGAGGCGTTCCGGGACACGGCGCGCGAGTTCGAGGGCGTCTTCTCGCGCCTCTTCCCGGGCGGTGAGGGGCGGTTGATCCTCACCGACCCCGAGAACATGCTGACCACCGGCCTGGACGTGGAGGCCCGGCCGCCGGGCAAGAAGGTCAAGCGGCTGTCGCTGCTCTCCGGTGGCGAGCGCTCGCTGACCGCCGTGGCCCTGCTGGTGTCGATCTTCAAGGCGCGCCCGAGCCCGTTCTACGTGATGGACGAGGTCGAGGCGGCGCTGGACGACACCAACCTGCAGCGCCTGATCCGGATCATGGAGGAGCTGCAGGAGAGCTCGCAGCTCATCGTGATCACGCACCAGAAGCGCACGATGGAGGTCGCCGACGCGCTGTACGGCGTGTCCATGCAGGGCGACGGGGTGTCGAAGGTCATCAGCCAGCGGCTGCGCTGACTGGCCCCCGCAGCCCGCGCGGACCGCGCGCATGGAGGTCAACACTTGAAGCTTTCGCCGGGCGTGGGGTGGAACTCATCGTGATGCGGGGGTATTGACTTCGAAACTTGAAGGCATAGTCTCTGCAACGTTGCTTTTGCCTTCAAGTGGTGGCTCGCGTTGGGCCGTGTCCCACTAGGAGTGCCAGCCCCCCACGCCCGGCAGTGCGGCCGGGCCTCAGGAGTACACGTTGACCAGCACCGCGCAGCCGCCGGCGCCGGAAGGCCGTAAGGCCATGCCCGAGCACCTCGGCCACGTCATCTTCATCACCGCGGCAGCCGCCATGGGCGGCTTCCTCTTCGGCTACGACAGCTCGGTCATCAACGGTGCGGTCGAAGCGATCCGCGGCCGGTTCGACATCGGCTCGGAAGCCCTGGCGCAGGTGATCGCGGCGGCCCTCATCGGCTGCGCCATCGGCGCGACGACGGCCGGCCGCATCGCCGACCGGATCGGCCGCATCCGCTGCATGCAGATCGCCGCCGTACTGTTCACGATCAGCGCGATCGGCTCCGCCGTGCCGTTCGCGCTGTGGGACCTGGCCATGTGGCGCGTCCTGGGCGGCGTCGCCATCGGCATGGCCTCGGTGATCGGCCCCGCCTACATCGCCGAGGTCTCACCGCCCGCCTACCGGGGCCGGTTGGCCTCCTTCCAGCAGGCGGCGATCGTCGTCGGCATCGCCGTCTCGCAGCTCGTCAACTGGGGCATCCTCCACCTCGCGGGCGGCGACCAGCGCGGCACCGTCGCGGGCCTTGAGGCATGGCAGTGGATGCTCGGCGTCATGGTCGTGCCCGCCGTGCTCTACGGCCTGCTCTCGCTGGTCATCCCCGAATCGCCCCGGTTCCTGATCTCCGTGGGCCGGTACGACCAGGCCCGTGCGGTGCTCGCCGAGGTCGAGGGCAAGGACGTCGACATCGACCTGCGCATCGACGAGATCCAGGAGGCCATGCGCCGCGAGCACCGGTCCACCTTCCGGGACCTGCTGGGCGGCCGGGCCGGACTGCTGCCGATCGTGTGGATCGGCATCGGCCTCTCGGTCTTCCAGCAGCTCGTCGGCATCAACGTGATCTTCTACTACTCGTCGTCGCTGTGGCAGTCCGTGGGCATCGACCCGAGCAGCTCGTTCTTCTACAGCTTCACCACGTCGATCATCAACATCATCGGCACCGTCATCGCGATGAGCCTCGTCGACCGGATCGGCCGCAAGCCGCTGGCGCTCATCGGATCGGCCGGCATGGCCGTCTCCCTCGCCGTCGCCGCCTGGGCGTTCTCGGCCAAGACCGGTACCGGCGAGGACATCAGGATGCCCGACACCCAGGGCACCGTCGCGCTCGTCGCCGCGCACTCCTTCGTGCTCTTCTTCGCCCTGTCCTGGGGCGTGGTGGTCTGGGTGCTGCTCGGCGAGATGTTCCCCAACCGGATTCGCGCCGCGGCGCTCGGCGTCGCCGCCTCCGCCCAGTGGGTGGCCAACTGGGCGATCACCGTCAGCTTCCCGACGCTGTCGGACTGGAACCTCTCCGGCGCCTACGTGATGTACACGATCTTCGCCGTGCTCTCGATCCCGTTCATCCTCAAATGGGTGCCGGAGACCAAGGGCAAGTCGCTGGAGGAGATGGGCTGACCGCCCCGTGGCCCCGGCGCCGCGGGCGACAGCCCCGGCGCGCGGGCCGAAGCCGCCGCCCCGGCACCGTCACGGAGCCGGGGCGGCGCCGATCTTGGGCAGAACGGCGCTCGCGAACAGGTGCAGGGAACTCCACCCCTCCTCCACCGGGATGCCGCCACACAGCGGATGCAGGACCAGCCGCCCGCCGTCGCCGAGGCCCCCCGCCAGTTCCACGCACTCGTCCGGCGTCACGACCCGGTAGCGCCCCTGCCGGCGTAGCGCGTCCACGTCGCTCACCGGAGGATGCGCCCCGGAGCGCGCGGGGGGCGCCTGCCACGAGGCGTGCACCCGCGCCTCGTGCAACAGGTGCTGTCCGTACGTCGCCCAGGTACGGTCCGGGTCCTCGGATAGGTGCAGCACCGGCGTACGGGGCGCCGGCATCACGCAGCGCCCCGCCGTGCCGTACTCCGCGCACCGCGCCCGGTAGTACGCCGCCAGCCGCGGCAGGTGCGCGTTCAGGAACATCGGCAGCCCGAGCCGCGCCGCGCGCCGCGCCGCCGGCCGGGAGCCGCCCCCGACGTACAGCGGCGGATGCGGCTGCGTGTACGGGCGCGGGGTGACCCGAACGGTGCGGCCCCGGTAGCCGAACGGCTCGCCCGTCCAGGCCGCGAGCAGCGTCTCCAGCGCCTCGTCCTGGAGCTTGCCGCGCCAGCGCCAGTCCTTGCCGTGCGCCCCGTACTCCGCGCGCCGCGAACCGAGCCCCGCGACCGTGACCAGCCTGCCGCCGCTCAGCAGGTCGAGCACGGCGATGTCCTCGGCGAGCCGCAGCGGGTCGTACAACGGGGCCAGCAGCGCGGCGACGGTGACCGAGATCTGCCGGGTGGCGCCGAAGACGGTGCCGGCGAAGGTGAGCGGGGAGGGCAGCCACCCGTTGACCGCGCCGTGGTGCTCCTCGGTCTGGATGGTGCCGATGCCGCGGTCGTCGGCGAAGGCGGCCATGTCGATGGCCGCGCGGTAGCGCCGGGAGAGGGACTCGGGGGTGGCCGTCGGGTCCACGAGGTTGAACCGTACGGCTGTGCTGGGCGCCGTCGGCGGGCCGGTGGGCAGGGCAGCGGACATGGGAATCCCCTTCGCCGTGGACGGTCCGAGGACGGCGAAGGGGACGGTAGCCCGGCGGTGCGGCCAGGTGGTAGGGCGCGGATCAGCCGACGGGGTTCAACTTCTGGCCATCGCCCGTGGCCCCGTGGGGGGCGGCGCCGGCGCCCTCGCGGGGGCGCGGAAGCAGCGCGAAGCTCGCCGCGGCGATCAGGATCGTGGCGGCCCATCCCAGGCCGTTACGGCCGATCCAGCTCGTCGCCAGCGGGCCGGTGAACCAGTCGACCTTGGTGAAGCACAATCCGGCCGTCAGGGCCAGCCCCCAGGCGACCATGGCCTGCCAGCAGAAGCCGCCCACGTACCAGTACCGACTGCTGCGACCGGTGTCCATCAGCCCCCGCGCGTCGTAGCGCACCGCCAGCGCGCGGCGGCGAAACATGTCCACCGCGTACACGCCGATCCAGGCCGAGAAGGAGACGGCGAGGAGGGTGAGGAAGGTGATGAACGAGCCGTAGAAGCTCTTGGCGACCAGCATCAGCAACAGGCCGCCGACCAGGCTGATGACCGCGTTGACGGAGACCGCGAGGGCGCGCGGCAGCTTGACGCCCATGGTCTGCGCGGTGAAGCCGGCCGAGTACATCGACAGGCTGTTGATCAGCAGCATCCCGACCAGCGCGGTGATCAGGTACGGCACCGCGAGCCAGGTGGGCAGCACGTCGCCGAGGAAGGACACCGGGTCGGCGGCGGAGGCGAGATCCGGCGTGGCGACGGCCATGACGGCGCCCATGAGGACCATGGGCACGAACACCAGGGCCGCGCCGGAGACCGTGGCGCCGACGATCTTCCGGCCGGACGCCGCGTGCGGCAGGTAGCGCGTGAAGTCCGGCCCCGTCGGCACCCAACTGATGCCGCCCGCCGCGATGGTGCCGATGCCCGCGATCACCATGGCGGTGCTGCCGGTCGGGCGGTCGAAGACGGAGCCCCAGTCGGTGTCGACGACCAGATAGCCGAGGACGAGGACGCTGAAGGCGCCGAAGACGTAGGTCGACCACCGGTTGCACACGTTCAGCACGGCCCGGCCCATGCCGCTCACCAGGAACGTGGTGGCCACGAAGCCGACCAGCGTGACGACGACCAGCAGGTTGTTCTGTCGGACGCCGAACAACAGGTCAAGGATGGTCAGCAGGGCGTACGCGCCCGTAACGGCGTTGATCGTCTCCCAGCCGAAGCGGGCCACCCACAGCACGGCGCCGGGGAAGTAGTTGCCCCGAACGCCGAACGTCGCGCGCGAGAGCATGGCGCCCGGAGCGCCACCCCACTTGCCCGACACCGACAACACGCCCACCATCCCGAAAGAGACGGTGGCGGCGCACCCGGCTACCAGCAGCACCTGCCAGAGGCTGAGCCGGTTGAAGACCACCAGCCCGGCGCCCATCGTGAGCAACAGCACGCTGATGTTGGCGGCCACCCAGGTGGGGAACAGCTCGCGCACCCGGCCGTGGCGCTCGTGGGCGGGGACGGGTTCGATGCCGCGGGTCTCGACGGCCCTCGCGGCCGTGGTCGTGGCGGAGTCGGCCGTCGTGGCGTGGGGGGTGGTGAACGCGGTGGACGTCTGGTCCATGGCTGGGGGCTCCGTGCGTGCAAGCGGCGGCGGTGACGGGCCGCCGGAAGGGACGCGGGGGACTCTACGCGCGTTGCATCGTCCCATACCATCGTACTTTGCTCCAACTTTGAGACCTAAGTGGCTTTGGTCCTCGCCACCAACTGATGGCGCCGTGATTCAGGACGCGTGGCCGATACTGGGGTCGTTATGGAAATCGTCATCCTTGCTGTAGTCATCGCTGTGGTCGCGCTCGTCGCGATCAGCGGGCTCGTCGTCAGCAGCCGCAAGAAGAAGCGGCTGCCCCCGGCCCCGCCGAGCAGCCCGTCCGTCACCGCGCCGCCCGCCGAGCCACACGTCGGCGAGGAAGCCGAGACCCCACGCGAAGAGCCCCGTCGCACCATCGAGGAGGTGGACCTGCCGGGGGCCACCGCGACGGAGCCCGAAGCGCCGGCGGCGCCACCCGCACCCGAGATCGAGGTACCGGAGCCCAGCGCGGGCCGTCTGGTACGCCTGCGAGCCCGCCTCTCGCGCTCGCAGAACAGCCTCGGCAAGGGGCTGCTGACCCTGCTCTCCCGCGAACACCTCGACGAGGACACGTGGGAGGAGATCGAGGACACCCTGCTGACCGCGGACGTCGGCGTGGCGCCCACCCAGGAACTGGTGGAGCGACTGCGCGAGCGCGTCAAGGTGCTCGGCACCCGCACCCCCGACGAACTGCGCGCCCTGCTCCGTACCGAGCTGCTACAGCTCGTGGGCACCGACAGCGACCGCACCGTGCACACCGAGAGCGGCGTGACCGCCGACGGTCAGGAGAAGCCCGGCGTGGTGCTCGTCGTCGGCGTGAACGGCACCGGCAAGACCACCACCACCGGCAAGCTCGCCCGGGTGCTCGTCGCCGACGGCAGGTCCGTGGTGCTCGGTGCCGCCGACACCTTCCGCGCCGCCGCCGCCGACCAGCTCCAGACCTGGGGCGAACGGGTCGGCGCCCGCACCGTGCGCGGCCCGGAGGGCGGCGACCCCGCGTCCGTCGCCTTCGACGCGGTGAAGGAGGGCGTGGCCGAAGGCGCCGACGTCGTGCTCATCGACACCGCCGGCCGGCTGCACACCAAGACCGGCCTGATGGACGAGCTGGGCAAGGTCAAGCGCGTGGTGGAGAAGCACGGCGCGGTCGACGAGGTGCTCCTCGTCCTCGACGCCACCACCGGCCAGAACGGGCTCATCCAGGCCCGGGTGTTCGCGGAGGTCGTGGACATCACCGGCATCGTGCTGACCAAGCTCGACGGCACGGCCAAGGGCGGCATCGTCGTCGCGGTGCAGCGCGAACTCGGCGTCCCGGTCAAGCTCGTGGGCCTGGGCGAGGGCGCGGACGACCTGGCCCCCTTCGAGCCGGAGGCGTTCGTGGACGCGCTGATCGGCGACTGAGCCCGCGACGAGGAACGCACGACCACGACCGAGGCGACAACCACCCAGGGCCGCCCCGCATCTCGCGGGGCGGCCCTCGCGCGTGGGTGTCGTTTCGCGCCTCGCCGCCCCGTGCTCCGTGCGTCACGCTCTGCCGCCCCGTGCCCCGTGCCCCGTGCCCCGTGCTCCGTCCTCCGTGGGTGGGGCTCCGTGCTCCGGGCCCCGTGCCTGAGGTCCGTGGGAGTGGGGCGCGCATGCCGGGGCCGCCCGCAGGGCTGGCTGCCGGCGCTCCCGGCTGACTCGGCGTCTCGTGGGGGCGCCGCGGGTCGCGGGACGGCGCCGCGTCAGGAGAGGGGTGCGCGGCTGGGTCAGGGGCAGCCGCGCTGGAGCGAGCCGGGGCCAGGAGAACTGTCGTGGGTCAGGCGGGCGTGCGCCACGGAGCGCGCGTGGGAGCGCCCGCCTACTTCGCTGGCGCCCGCCGCGCGCTCCGAGGCGCGTGCCGCGCGCCGATGTTGGGTGAGTGCGGACTGCCCGCTGGTTGAGGAGCGGCGGCGACGAGTCGTACGGAGCCGGGGCACGGGGCCGCAGCGCGGCGGGGCCGTGGCGGGGTGGGGCGGCGCGCCCGGCGCGCGACGCGTCGACGTACGGTGCGGGCCTTCGGCTCAGGTTCCTGAGCGGTGGCAGACGTAGGCCAGGGTGCCGAGGAGCAGGCGCGCATGCGGTGGGCTGTCGGCGGTGTCCAGGGTGGGTGGGCGCAGCCAGCGGACCGGGCCGAGGCCGCCGCGGTCGGATGGCGGGGCCGTGACGTGCTCGCCGTGGCCGAGGCAGCGCAGGCCGAGGTCGGCGTCGTCCCAGCCCATGCGGTAGAGCAGGTGCGGGAGTTCGGCCGCGGCTCCGGGGGCGACGAAGAACTGCGCGTGTCCTTCGGGCGTGACGGCCACTGGGCCGAGCGGTAAGCCCATCCGCTCCAGCCGTACCAGCGCGTGGCGCCCCGCCGCCTCACCCACCTCGAGAACGTCGAAGGCGCGACCGACGGGGAGGAGCATCGCGGCTCCCGGCGTACCCGACCAGATCGCCGCGGCCTCGTCGAGCGTGGAGCCCGCCGGGACCAGTTGCGTTCCGGCCAGTGGATGGGCTCCGGGGGCGGCGCAGTCGATCGCCCCGCACGAGCACTCACGCACCCCGCCGGCACCCCGCACGGCTCGGGCTCCGGGCCTCACGTCCCACCCCCACAGCCCGGTGTACTCCGCCACCATCGTGCTTTCGCTCGTACGGCCGCGGCGCCGTGAGGCCGACCGGATGTCTCGGATGCCGCCGATCGTGAAGCCCATGCTCCCTCCAACGGGTTGCGCTCTTGATGGTTACGAGTTGGAGTTCCGCCGAAACCCTCGGTGGCTGCCGATGGCGAGGCGGCGTGCTGCCGCGTACTGGGTGGTGTGTTGTCAAACGCACGCCCTGTGGCGCACCACTGCGCCTTGTGAGGGCGACCTGTGACAAGTGAATCGTGGTGGGCGACAGGGGAGTTCATTCGAAGGGGTGGCGAATGGTGGCGTTTCCCGGAAGCGCCTCGCTGGAGCAGTGATCGTAGGATTACCGTCGGTACATGCAAGCCGGAACCACGCTTGTCACCTGGTTGAGTCGACCGCATGTCGTGACGCGTCAAGTTCGCTGGTAGGCGGCCGTGTTGGCGGAAGCCGCGCGGTCACGCGACCGGCTCGACCGTGATCATGCCCGCCCCTTACGCCGCCCCCTGCGCCGATGGCTCGGAGCGGAGTGTGATACGGAGGGCGCTGAGCGAAGGCGAACGCCGAGGGCTGGCGCGGATGGCGAAGGCCCGGCGACGATGGTGCGGTCGCGGCTGAGCGAACGATGACGTGACTCTCGAAGTGGGGGCGTTCCAGTGGGCGGCAACTGCGGAAGCGCTGAGAAGCGACCCAACGAGCAACTGGGCTCGTGGTTTCTCCGCAGTGGCTGGTCAAAGGGCGAACTCGCCCGACAGGTGAACCGCAGGGCGCGCCACATCGGCGCACACCACATCAGCACCGACACCTCGCGGGTGCGCCGCTGGCTCGACGGCGAGCAACCGCGCGAACCGATCCCGCGCATCCTGTCCGAACTGCTCTCCGAGCGCTTCGGGTGCGTGGTGAGCGTGGAGGACCTGGGGCTGAGGGTGCACCACCAGGCCCCCTCCGTCTCCGGCGTCGACCTGCCCTGGACGGGGCCCCAAACGGTCGCGCTGATCAGCGAGTTCTCGCGCAGCGACCTGATGCTGGCCCGGCGCGGGTTCCTCGGTACGTCGCTCACCCTCGCGGCCGGGCCGGCGCTCGTGGAGCCCATGCAACGGTGGCTGGTGCCCGCCCCCATGGGCGCGACGGGCGCGGTGCCCAGCGGAGGGTCGCGGCCGGACCGGACGCACCGCGTGCGACTGTCGGAGCCGGAGTTGGACATGCTGGAGTCCACCACGCGGATGTTCCGCCAGTGGGACGCCCAGTGCGGCGGCGGACTGCGCCGTAAGGCGGTCGTGGGACAGCTGCACGAGGTCACCGACCTGATGCAGGAGCCGCAGTCGACCCCCATCGCCAGGCGCCTGTTCGGAGCCGCCGCGGAACTCGCGGAGCTGGCGGGCTGGATGAGCTACGACATCGGACTGCAACCCACCGCCCAGAAGTACTTCGTCCTCGCGCTCCACGCCGCCCGGGAGTCCGGCGACCGCGCGCTCGGGGCGTACGTGCTGTCCAGCATGAGCCGTCAGATGATCCACCTGGGGCGCCCGGAGGACGCCCTGGAGCTGATCCATCTCGCGCAGTACGGGGGGCGGGAGTCGGCCACGGCGCGGGTGCAGGCGATGTTGCACTCGCTGGAGGCGCGCGCGTACGCGAACATGGGCCTGCCCAACAAGTGCCACCGCGCTGTGAAGATGGCGGAGGACACCTTCGCCGACTGCGGCCCCGGCGATGCCGACCCGGACTGGATTCGCTTCTTCTCCGAGGCCGAGCTGTACGCGGAGAACGCGCACTCCTACCGCGACCTCGCGTACGTCGCCGGTCGCAGCCCCACGTACGCGCACCTGGCGCAGCCCCTGATGCTCAGGGCCGTCGAACTGTTCGGCCGGGAAGTCAGCCAGGGCACCCCCGGCTACCAGCGCTCCTACGCGCTCAACCTGATCGGCATGGCCACCGTCCACCTGCTCCAGCGCGAGCCGGAGCAGTGCACCGTGCTCGCCGACCGCGCCTTACACGCGGCCCAGAAGGTGCGTTCCGAGCGGGTCAACAACCGCTTGCGCAAGACGGTCGACAACGCTGTACGGGAGTACGGACACCTCGCCGAGGTCGCCTGCCTCGCCGACGAACTCACCCGCCTCCTGCCGGACCCGATGGAGGCCGCACAAGCGGCAGTCTGACGCGGTCCGCCCCCGGAATCCGACCGCGGTGGCCCCCTCGCACGACCGACTCGGCTCCCCTATGCCAGTCAGCGAGGTGGCACCGCGGTCGGTCTCATGAGGCACCTTTCGCGAACGGGTGGTTCCCGAGATTCGGGCTGGGCCCATGGCGCGGCCGTACGGGTCCGTGCTGCCCCCACGCGTCGTACCGCTTCGCCACGCACGGGCCGCCCGCGGCACCATCCCGCCGGAGCACGGAGCACGGAGCACGGAGCACGGAGCACGGAGCACGGAGCACGGAGCACGGAGCACGGAGCACGGAGCACGGAGCGGCGGCTTCGTCGCGGCTACGGCGTGCGGTGCGGTGATCCTCGTCGGGGGCACGGGGCACGGGGCACGGGGCACGGGGCACGGGGCACGGGGCACGGGGCACGGGGCACGGGGCACGGGGCACGGGGCACGTGGCACGGGGCACGGGGCACGGGGCGGGCCTGGCCGGCTGACGGCGTCGGCTCCTGGAGTTCATTCGTGCGTAACACCGCCGCGCCCTTCGTCACCCCGGCGAAACACCGTGCGGCCCTGGCCGAAACGGCGCTGCGCCAACCTCGTGGCTACATCGGGCCGCTCAGCCGGTCCCGCTCGAATCCGCCTTGCCCGCAGGGGCAGCCGCGACGAGGAGACGTCGACATTGAACGGCGCAGATACCGCATTCGTCCTGATCAGTGCCGCACTCGTGATGGTGATGACACCCGGCCTCGCCTTCTTCTACGGCGGCATGGTGCGAGTCAAGAGCGCCCTCAACATGCTCATGATGTCGTTCATCTCGCTGGGCATCGTGAGCGTGCTGTGGGTGCTGTACGGCTACTCGCTGGCCTTCGGTGACGACGTGGGGGCGGGGCTGCTCGGCAACCTCGACCACGTCGGCCTCAGGGGCGTGGACGCCAGTACGCTCACGGGCGGCGACGAGGGCATTCCCGTCTTCGCCTTCGCCCTGTTCCAGCTCATGTTCGCGGCGCTGACGCCCGCGTTGATGAGCGGCGCGTTGGCCGATCGGGTGAAGTTCAGCGCCTGGGCCCTGTTCGTCACCCTGTGGGTGAGCCTCGTCTACTTCCCGGTCGCGCACTGGGTGTGGCAGGCGGACGGTTGGCTGTTCCGGCTGGAGGTCATCGACTTCGCCGGCGGCACGGCCGTGCACATCAACGCCGGCATCGGGGCGCTCGCGGCGGTGCTCGTCGTCGGCAAGCGGATCGGGTTCAGGCGGGACCCCATGCGCCCGCACAGCCTGCCCCTGGTCATGCTGGGCGTGGCGCTGTTGTGGTTCGGCTGGTTCGGCTTCAACGCGGGCTCCGCGCTCGCCGCGAACGGCACCGCCGCCACCATGGCCCTGAACACGCAGGCCGCCACCGGCGCCGCGATGCTCGGCTGGCTGGCGTACGAGCGGGCCCGGCACGGTGCGTTCACCACGCTGGGCGCCGCCTCCGGCGCCGTTGCCGGGCTGGTGGCCATCACCCCCGCGGGTGCGCACGTGAACGCGATGGGCGCGCTGCTCATCGGCGTCGTAGCGGGCGCCGTCTGTTCCTGGGCGGTGAGCCTCAAGTACAAGCTGGGCATCGACGACTCGCTCGACGTTGTCGGAGTGCACCTCGCGGGCGGGCTCGTCGGCACGCTCCTGGTCGGGGTGCTGGCCAACGACGGCGTCGGCGGGCTCGGGCAGTTGGGCAAGCAGGCGACGGGCGCGTTCGCCGTGCTCGGGTTCTCCTTCGTCGCCTCGTGGCTGCTGGCCAAGCTGGTGGACGCCCTCCTCGGCTTCCGAGCCGCCGAGGACGACGAAGTCGGCGGCGTCGACCAGGCGTTCCACGCGGAGACGGCCTACGACCTCGGCTCCGTCGGAGCCGTGAGCACCGGCCGCGCCACGGGACCCGCGGGCCCCGACAGAAACCAGCCCGACGTCGCCACGGTGCGGCAGTCGGGGAACGCGAAGGTGGACGCATGAAGCTCATCACGGCCGTCGTCAAGCCACACCGGCTGGACGAGATCAAGGAAGCGCTCCAGGCGTTCGGCGTCCAGGGCCTGACGGTGACGGAGGCCAGCGGGTACGGGCGCCAGCGCGGACACACCGAGGTCTACCGGGGCGCCGAGTACACCGTGGACCTGGTGCCGAAGGTGCGCGTCGAGGTCCTGGTGGGGGACGCGGAGGCGGTCGAGCTGATCGACGTCATCGTGCAGGCCGCCCGTACCGGAAAGATCGGCGACGGCAAGGTGTGGAGCGTCCCCGTGGAGACGGTGGTCCGCGTACGCACCGGCGAACGCGGCCCGGACGCCCTGTAGTCCCCGCGCACACGGGGCGCCGCCCCCGGGGTTGGGGCCTTCGCGAGCGGCGCCAGGCGGACACCAGGCCGCCGCCTCAGCACACAGGCTCGCCAACTACCCGGCAGCGGCCGGCAACTGGCTGCTCGGGGAGTGCCGCCCCGCCTCCCGTCGCACGAAACGGAGCCCGAGTTGACCGACGACATCACGCAACAGGTCACGGGGCGGACGGCGCCAGCCGACTCCGGCCACCACGGCTATGCGGCGGCCCGACTCCACCTCCTCCAGGAGCAGGGCCCGCCAGGCCAGCCGCGCCGAGCGAGGCTGGCCGACCTCACGGACGGCTGGTTGGCCTCCCTGCTCGCTCGGGCCACGCAGGCAGCGGGACTCGGCGAAGGTGGGGCCGGTGACCGCCCTGGGCAGCGGCGGACGGAGCACGGGGCACGGGGCACGGAGCGCGAGGAACGCGGCACGGGGCAGACGGAGACGGGGCCGAACGGGGCGCAGGCGCACGGAGCGTGTACCCCGGGTCGGCCCGGCGCTCCGTACGGGTCGCGGAGCGTCCAGGCGAACGGAGCGTGGGCCCCGGGTCGGTCCGGCGCTCCGTACGGGGCACGGAGCGCCGAGATGAACGGGGCACGGGGCACGGGGCCGTGGGACACGGAGCACGGCGCCTGGAGCACGCGGCGGCCGGGCCCACCGGAGCCCGGGGCCGAGCACCCCCTCGCGCCGGACGAACCGGGCGGCCGTGACCCGCAGTCCCGCGCGCCTTTCGGGGCCGGCGCCGCCCCGGACACGGACGACGACGCGCGAGGAGCGGGACACGAGGCCGGCAGCGCCTCCCGGGGGCACGGAGCGGAACGGCACGACG
The DNA here is from genome assembly GCF_014295035.1 of Streptomyces buecherae. GTDB lineage: Bacteria > Actinomycetota > Actinomycetes > Streptomycetales > Streptomycetaceae > Streptomyces > Streptomyces youssoufiensis. Next base: position 2,191,506 of record NZ_CP060404.1, on the reverse strand, counting down.
TCGGCGGGCAGGGAGGCCGGCACGCTACGGAGCACGGAGCGGGAGGCACGGGGCGGACCAGGCCACCCACGGGGCACGGTGCACGGGGCGCGGGGGTCGACATCTCCGTCGCCGAGCAACCCCGACGCCGGGGCCCCGCCGCCACGCCTCCCGAGACCGCCAGAGCCCGTGCGGCCTCGCCTCTGTCCGCACCGCCGTACGGCTGGCCGACGGTGGCCGTGCGCGGCGTGTCGCTCGTCGCGGTCGGAGGCTACGGACGCGGCGAACTCTCCCCGCGCAGCGACCTGGACGTGCTGCTGTTGCACGACGGCTCCGCCGACGCGGCGACCCTCGCCACCCTCGCCGACCAGATCTGGTACCCGATCTGGGACCTGAGCCTCGCCCTCGACCACTCGGTGCGTACGGTCGCTGAGGCGCGCGAGGCGGCAGCGGGCGACCTCAAGGCCCACCTCGGCCTGCTCGACGCACGACACCTCGCGGGCGATGCGGAGCTGACGGCGCGGCTCCGCTCCGCCAGCCTCGCCGACTGGCGCGCCAGCGCGCGGCCACGGCTGCCGGAACTCCATGAGTTGTGCCAGGAGCGGGCGCTGCGCCACGGCGAGCTGCGGTTCCTGCTGGAGCCGAACCTCAAGGAGGCCCGCGGCGGTCTACGCGACGTCACGGCCCTTCGAGCCGTCGCCGCGTCCTGGCTCGCGGACGCGCCCCGCGCAGGACTCGAACGGGCGCACAGCCGACTGCTCGACGTACGAGACGCGCTGCACCTCGTCACCGGTCGGGCCACCGAGCGACTGGCGCTGCAGGACCAGGACGAAGTAGCCGCGCACCTCGGGCTGTTGGACGCCGACACACTCCTGCGTGAGGTGTACGAGGCGGCGCGGACGATCTCGTACGCCGCCGACGCCACCTGGCGCGAGGTCCACCGCGTGCTGCGGTTCGGCAGGCCGCGCCCGGGACGGCGTGGGCCGCTCCGTGGCGCCGGCACGGAGCACGCCGGCACGGAGCACGCCGGGACGGGCCACGCCGGCACGGAACATGCCGGGACGGGGCACGGAGCGACGGGGCACGGAGCGCACACGGCGGGATGGGGAGCCCGCTCGGTCGACGGTGCGCGCACCCCGCTCGCCGAGGGCGTGGTCGAGTACGAGGGCGAAGCCGTACTGGCCCGCGCCGCCCGCCCCGATCGTGACCCCGTGCTGCCCCTACGGGCCGCAGCGGCAGCGGCCCAGGCGGGATTGTGCCTGTCCGTGCACACGGTGCGCCGGCTGGCTGACGCCGCGCCGCTCCCCACGCCGTGGCCCTCAGCGGCGCACGAACAGTTGATCACTCTGCTCGGTGCGGGCGACGCCCTGGTGCCGGTGTGGGAGGCGCTGGAGACCGAGGGGCTGATCAGCCGGTTGCTGCCCGACTGGGAGCGGGTACGGTGCCGCCCGCAACGCAACCCCGTGCACCGTTGGACGGTCGACCGCCACCTGATCGAGACCGCGGCCCGCGCCAGCGCGCTGTGCCGCCGTGTCGGCCGCCCGGACCTGCTCCTGCTCGCAGCGCTCCTGCACGACATCGGCAAGGGCTGGCCCGGCGACCACTCCGTGGCGGGGGAGACCATCGCCCACGACATGGCCACGCGTATCGGCCTCGACGCGCCCGACGCCGCCGTCCTGGCCACCCTCGTACGCCACCATCTGCTGCTCGTCGACACGGCCACTCGCCGCGACCTCGACGACCCCGCCACCGTACGGCTCGTCGCGCGGGCCGTCCGCAGCCCGAGCACCCTGGAACTGCTGCACGCGCTCACGGAGGCCGACGCCCTCGCCACGGGGCCCGCCGCATGGAGCGCCTGGCGGGCGTCGCTGGTGGCCGAGCTGGCCAGGCGCGTCGCCGCCCAACTCAGGGGCGAGTCCCCGGTGGCGCACGCCGCAACCCAGGCGCCCACCGCCGAGCAGGAGCGACTCGCGACCGAAGCGTGGCGTACCGGCGAACCGGCGCTCGTCCTGCACCCCCGTACGGAGCCGTACGCGACGGCCACGGGGCGCCGCGTCGCGACCGGAGCGGGTGTCGCCGCTGCCGGCCCCGTGCCCGTGGCGGAGACGCCGGCCGCGCAGCAGGAGCCCGTGGGCGTCGAACTCCTCATGGCCGCACCCGACCGGCCCGGAACACTGGCCACGGCTGCCGGCGTGCTCGCCCTCCACGGCCTGACGGTGCGCTCCGCCGACCTGCGCACCGTGACGCTCCCCGCCGCCCTTGCCGACAGCCCGCCAGCGTGGGGAGACCGACTGATGGCGGATGGGCGGGGCCCGGCACCCGCGTCCCCTACCAAGGCGACGCCAACGGTGCACCGGCCACCCCCCACGACAACGGCCGCGAACCCGCACCGCCCCGACCGTCACGAGCGCGCCGGAGCGGAAGGCGATGCTGAGCCGGGCGCGAAGCCGCGGTCGCCCGACGTGTTGCTGCTGACCTGGCGCGTCGCCGCCGCCTACGGGGCCCTGCCCCAGGCCACTCGGCTACGTCACGACCTGAGCCGCGCCCTGAACGGCTCGCTGGACGTCGCCGACAGGCTCACGGAGCGCGAGCAGGCGCATCCGCCCCGCCGCGGCGCCCCCGCGCCTCCGCCGCGCGTCACCGTCGCGCCCGGCGGCTCGCAGTACGCCACGGTGCTCGAAGTGCGCGCCCAGGACGCGCCCGGCCTGCTGCACCGCATTGGTCGCGCGCTGGAGGACGCGGGAGTCGTCGTGCGCAGTGCGCACATCAGCACGCTGGGCGCCCACGCAGTGGACGCCTTCTACGTCACCGACCCCGCCGGAACCCCGCTCCCAGAGAAGCGGACCGTGGCGCTGGCGCGAGCGCTCGAACGCGCCTTGTCCTGAGCCCGGCCCGGAAGTGGCGGCCACCCGACGCTCCGGCCGCCCGCGGCACCATCCGGCCGGAGCACGGAGCACGGAGCACGGAGCACGGAGCACGGAGCACGGAGCACGGAGCACGGAGCACGGAGCACGGAGCACGGAGCACGGAGCACGGAGCACGGAGCACGGAGCACGGAGCACGGAGCACGGAGCACGGAGCACGGAGCACGGAGCACGGAGCGGCGGCTTCGTCGCGGCTACGGCGCGCGGTGCGGTGATCCTCACCGGAGGCACGGGGCACGGGGCACGGAGCCGTGGTGCTGGGTGGTGACGGGGGGTGGGTTGGGCCGCGTGGTGCGGTGGGCGCAGTACCCCACCCAGTGCGGGTCGACGTTCGCGCGGCGGATGAGGCACTGTGGGCACGGCGACCCACCTGGACAACGTCGCCGACGCGTCCTGGCGCAGTCGCATGGCCAGTCGGCCCGGGCACCGTGCGCGGGGCTCGGTACACCGCCCTCACCGGCGTCGGAAGGGGGGCCACGGGCAGCGGGGCAGACCAGGCCGGACCGGGCGGATACCCTTGGGGGTCAACCGCCGAATCGACTTCGACAAGAAGGACTCGCGACCGCCGTGTTCGATACCCTCTCCGACCGCCTCGCAGCGACGTTCAAGAACCTCCGGGGCAAGGGGCGCCTGTCCGAGGCGGACATCGACGCCACGGCGCGCGAGATCCGTATCGCCCTCCTCGAGGCGGACGTCGCCCTGCCCGTGGTCCGGGCGTTCATCAAGCAGGTCAAGGAGCGCGCGCTCGGTGCCGAGGTCTCCCAGGCGCTGAACCCCGCCCAGCAGGTCATCAAGATCGTTAATGAGGAGCTGGTCGGCATCCTCGGCGGCGAGACCCGCCGCCTGCGGTTCGCCAAGACCCCGCCCACCGTCATCATGCTGGCCGGCCTCCAGGGCGCCGGTAAGACCACCCTCGCCGGCAAGCTCGGCCGGTGGCTGCGCACGCAGGGGCACACGCCGCTGCTCGTGGCCTGTGACCTCCAGCGCCCCAACGCCGTCAACCAGCTCTCGGTCGTCGCCGAGCGCGCCGGGGTCGCGATCTACGCGCCCGAGCCGGGCAACGGTGTGGGTGACCCGGTCCGGGTCGCCGAGGACTCCATCGCCTTCGCCAAGTCCAAGCAGTACGACGTGGTGATCGTCGACACGGCGGGACGCCTCGGTATCGACCAGGAACTGATGCGGCAGGCCGCGGACATCCGCGACGCCGTGCGGCCGGACGAGGTGCTGTTCGTCGTCGACGCGATGATCGGCCAGGACGCGGTGAACACCGCGGAGGCGTTCCGGGACGGCGTCGGGTTCGACGGCGTCGTGCTCTCCAAGCTTGACGGTGACGCCCGCGGTGGTGCCGCGCTGTCCATCGCGCACGTCACCGGCCGGCAGATCATGTTCGCGTCGAACGGCGAGAAGCTCGACGACTTCGACGCCTTCCACCCGGACCGCATGGCCTCGCGCATCCTCGGCATGGGCGACATGCTGAGCCTGATCGAGAAGGCCGAGCAGACCTTCAGCCAGGCCGAGGCCGAGAAGATGGCGGCCAAGCTGGCGAAGGGCCCCAAGGAGTTCACGCTCGACGACTTCCTGGCGCAGATGGAGCAGGTCCGCAAGATGGGCTCCATCTCGAAGCTGCTCGGCATGTTGCCGGGCATGGGGCAGATCAAGGACCAGATCAACAACCTGGACGAGAAGGACGTCGACCGTACCGCCGCGATCATCAAGTCGATGACCCCGGCCGAACGGCAGGAGCCGACGATCATCAACGGCTCGCGCCGTGCCCGTATCGCACGCGGCTCCGGTGTCGACGTCAGTGCGGTCAAGAACCTCGTCGAGCGCTTCTTCGAGGCGCGCAAGATGATGTCGAAGATGGCCCAGGGTGGCGGCATGCCGGGAATGCCCGGCATGCCTGGGATGCCTGGCATGGGGGGTGGCTCGCGCAAGAAGGGCAAGCCCCAGAAGAAGGCCAAGGGCAAGCAGCGCAGCGGTAACCCCATGAAGCGCAAGGCCGAGGAGCAGGCCGCGGCGGAGCGCCGCGCCGCGGGCCCGGGCGCCCAGCAGGGCGACGCGTTCGGGCTGCCGGGCGCGGGCAAGGACGCGAGTTCGTTCGAGCTGCCCAAGGAGTTCCGCGACATGCTCCCGCCGCAGCAGTAACGGCTGTTACGCGGCTCCGCCGCTCGCGCCGTGGCCCCGTACCAGTACGAGGCCACGGCGCTGCCGTATCCGGCGCGCGCCGCACCCGCTACCCGCCCCCTCGCGGCCCGCTGCCCCCACGGCCCGCGCGCACGCGGCAGACTCGCGTGCCCCGTGCCCCGTGCCCCGTGCCCCGTGCCCCGTGCCCCGTGCCCCGTGCCCCGTGCCCCGTGCCCCGTACCCCGCTACGGACGCCGCCCCGTGCCCCGTGCTCGGCGCGGCGCTGCCCCTGACACCCGCCCACCCCGCGCGCACCCCGCAGGGCGCCGCACACGGGGCGGCGTGATGAGGGACCAGGGGCGCGATTCACGTTCTGCGGGGCTTGCCCCGTACGATCTGCGCCATGGCAAAGGCTCCCGTACTCACGCCCCAGGCGGACGATTTCCCGCGCTGGTACCAGGATCTGATCAACAAGGCCGAACTGGCCGACAACGGCCCGGTGCGCGGCACCATGGTCATCCGACCGTACGGGTACGGGCTCTGGGAGCGGATGCAGCGGGAGCTGGACGACCGGATCAAGGAGGCGGGCGCCGCCAACGCGTACTTCCCCCTGTTCATCCCGCAGTCGTACCTGACCCGCGAGGCCGAGCACGTCGAGGGCTTCGCGCCGGAGCTGGCGGTCGTCACGCACGGTGGCGGCAAGGAGCTGGAAGAGCCGGTCGTGGTGCGCCCCACGTCCGAGACGATCATCAACGAGTACTTCTCGAAGTGGGTGCAGAGCTACCGGGACCTGCCGCTGCTCATCAACCAGTGGGCCAACGTGGTGCGCTGGGAGATGCGCCCGCGCGTGTTCCTGCGCACCTCCGAGTTCCTCTGGCAGGAGGGGCACACGGCGCACGCCACGTACGAAGACGCGCGGGAGTACGCCGCGCGCATCCACCGCGAGGTGTACGCCGACTTCATGGTGAATGTCCTGGGCATCGACGTCGTGCTCGGGCGCAAGACCGCGAAGGAACGGTTCGCGGGCGCGATCAACACCCTCACCCTCGAGGGCATGATGGGCGACGGCAAGGCGTTGCAACTCGGCACCAGTCACGAGCTCGGCCAGAACTTCGCCAAGGCGTTTAACACCCAGTACCTCTCGGCCGACGGCGGCCGGGAGCTGGTGTGGCAGACCTCGTGGGGCGTCTCGACCCGGATGGTCGGCGGACTGATCATGTCGCACGGCGATGACAGCGGCCTGCGGGTGCCGCCGCGGCTCGCGCCCGTGCAGGCCGTGGTGTTGGCGATCAAGGGCGAGGAGTCCGTCGCCGCCGTGCGGGCCCTGGGCGACAAGCTGAAGGCCGCCGGCATCCGCGTGCAGGTCGACGACCGGGTGGACGTCCCGTTCGGCCGTCGCGCCGTGGACTGGGAGCTCAAGGGCGTACCGGTGCGGATCGAGATCGGCCCGCGCGACCTGGAGAACGGCACCGCCATGCTCGCCCGGCGCATCCCCGGGGGCAAGGAGCCGGTCCGCGCGGAGACCCTGCCCGAGACCCTGCCGGCGATCCTCGAAGAGGACCAGGCACTGCTGCTCCAGCAGTCCCGTGAGCGTCGGGAGAGCCGTACGACGGAGGTGGCCACGCTCGACGAGGCCGCGCAGGCCGCGACGGCGGGCGGCTGGGCGCGCATCCCATGGGCGAAGCTCGGCCCCGAGGGCGAGGCCAAACTGGCTGAACAGGCTGTGTCCGTACGGTGTTTGATCGCCGAGGATGGTTCGGTGCCGGACGCGGACGACGCTCCCGGTACGGTCGCCATCGTCGCCCGCTCGTACTGAGGCGGGCCCCTCGGCGAGGGGTGACCGTCCGACGCGGATTCGACGTCCGGGTTCCAGCCGTGCCGCACGCACGGCGCGGCTGGACGACGTCATGGCCCGGAGCGACGGGGCGGCACGCGGAGCCGTGCCGGCCATGGTGCACGGCGCGCGGTGCGGGGCGGTACACGGAGCGCCGCCGGCGCGCGGGGCGGGCGCGCGGCGCCCGCCTGAAGCGAGGTTCCTGCCCGGACGCTGGGGCGTACGCACCGGTACGTACCAGCTTGACGCGCGCCGTGCCGCTCCTCCGCAGATCTGCGCACCCGCCCTCGTCAGGAGGCATCAGCGTGAACCGACTGGTACGTGCAAATTATTTGGGATGCCCGGAATCGGAACACCCAGCCGCCACCGCTCGTTGTCACGACGTGAGCACGACACCACCTGTTCTCGCCGCGGAGCTGGCGCTGGCGTGGGCCGACATTCAACGGCACCACCCCGAGCTGCCGGATCTCGCCGCGCCCGAATCCTTGATCGGAGAGTCGTCGTCAGCCTGTGGCCACGAGCTCTCATTCGAACGGCTGCTGCACGAGGCCGTGCACGGGATCGCCGCAGCCCGCGGTATCCGTGACACGTCGCGCGCCGGTCGCTACCACAACCGCCGATTCCTGGCGATCGCCGAGGAGTTGGGCCTCGATCACGCCGAGGAGCCGCATCCAAGCAGCGGCTTCTCGCTGGTGACCTTGAACCCAGAAGCGAGAAAGCGCTACCGCCCGACCATCGAGCGGCTGCAGCGCGCCCTGAAGGCGCACACCGTGGCGACCGCCTCCGACACCACGCGTAGCTTCCGCGGCCCCGCCGCGCGGCACGGGTCCTCGGGCGGCGGCGTGCGCGTCAAGGCGGTGTGTGACTGTGGGCGCAACGTGAGAGTCGTCCCATCGGTCCTGGCCCAGGCGCCGATCATGTGCGGTGGATGCGGGAAGCCCTTCCGTATCCCCGAGGTGGTCGCGGTCGGCTGACCGGTCGCGGTGTGGCAGAATAGCGAGCTGTACTCGACAGTCGAACAGGACCCCTCTCTCCTCCGGCTGACGCGTCCATCGGGCACTCGGGTACCGCAACCCCACGCGGCACATCGAGTGCTCAACCACGTCAAGACCAGGAGACACCACTCCCGTGGCAGTCAAGATCAAGCTGAAGCGCCTGGGCAAGATCCGCGCGCCTCACTACCGCATCATCGTCGCCGACTCCCGTACCCGCCGTGACGGCCGGGCCATCGAGGAGATCGGCCTGTACCACCCGGTGCAGAACCCCTCGCGCATCGAGGTCGACTCGGAGCGCGTGCAGTACTGGCTGAGCGTCGGCGCCCAGCCGACCGAGCCGGTCGCGGCCATCCTCAAGGTCACCGGTGACTGGCAGAAGTTCAAGGGCCTGCCGGCTCCGGAGCCGATGAAGGTCGCCGAGCCGAAGGCCGACAAGAGCGCGCTGTTCGAGGCCGCGGCCAAGGACGCCGGTGACGAGCCGAAGGGTGAGGCGATCACCCCGAAGGCGAAGAAGGCCGACAAGAAGTCGGACGAGGCGGCCCCGGCTGCTGAGTCCACCGAGTCGACCGAGGCCTGAGGATGCTCGAGGAAGCCCTCGAGCACCTGGTCAAGGGCATCGTCGACAACCCTGACGACGTGCAGGTCGCCTCGCGCGTCCTGCGCCGCGGGCGCGTTCTGGAGGTTCGGGTACACCCCGACGACCTCGGCAAGGTGATCGGTCGCAACGGCCGCACCGCACGGGCACTGCGCACGGTCGTGGGTGCCATCGGCGGCCGAGGTATCCGAGTCGATCTCGTCGACGTGGACCAGGTTCGCTGAAGAGCGAGTGAGCACCGGCACGGGCCGGGGACGGCTGAACTGTCGTCCCCGGCCCGTGTCGCATTCGGCACTACGGTGAAGGTATGGCCAGCCCCGCCCGGCGCCCCGTGTCCCGCGCACCGTGTGTCCGCTCCGTGCCCCGTGCGGCCGGCCCTGTCCGGCGCTCCGTGTCACGGGGCGTGCGGCCGGGGACCCGTCCCGTACGCGCCCCGTGGCGCCGCCCCGCCTCCGTTCCGTTCGATTCACCCACCCCGCGTGGCCCACGCGGCGGCAGAGAAGGAAACGCACAGTGCAGTTGGTAGTCGCGCGCGTCGGCCGCGCCCACGGCATCAAGGGCGAGGTCACGGTCGAGGTACGGACCGACGAGCCGGAACTGCGGCTCGCACCGGGCTCCGTACTGGCGACGGAGCCCGCCTCGGCGGGGCCGCTGACGATCGAGACCGGCCGCGTCCACAGTGGGCGCCTGCTGCTGCGCTTCGCCGGCGTCAGCGACCGTACCGGGGCCGAGGCGCTCCGTAACGTCCTGCTGATCGCCGAGGTGGACCCCGAGGACGTTCCCGAGGACCCCGAGGAGTTCTACGACCACCAGCTCATCGACCTGGACGTGGTGACCGTGGACGGGGCCCTGGTGGGGCGCATCGCGGAGATCTCCCACCTGCCCTACCAGGATCTGCTCATCGTGCGGCGTCCCGACGGGGGCGAGGTCATGGTGCCGTTCGTCACCGAGATCGTTCCCGAGATCGACCTGACGGAGCAGCGGGCGATCATCGATCCGCCGCCGGGACTGCTGGACGACGGGGCGGCCGAGGTGGCACGGGGCGGGGACGACGCCTGATGCGGCTCGACGTCATCACGATCTTTCCGGAGTACCTGGAGCCGCTCAACGTGTCGCTGGTCGGCAAGGCGCGCGCCCGTGGCCAGCTCGACGTGCGCGTCCACGACCTGCGGGAGTGGACGCACGACCGGCACAACACGGTCGACGACACCCCGTACGGCGGCGGCCCGGGCATGGTGATGAAGCCCGAGCCGTGGGGCGAGGCGCTCGACGCCGTACTCGACTCCGGTACGGACCAGGGCGGGGCCGGCCCCGCCCTGGTCGTACCGACGCCCAGCGGGCGGCCCTTCACCCAGGCGCTGGCGATGGAGCTCTCCGAGCGGCCGTGGCTGGTTTTCGCGCCGGCCCGCTACGAAGGCATCGACCGTCGCGTCATCGACGAGTACGGGCAGCGGCTGGACGTGTACGAGGTCTCCATCGGGGACTACGTGCTCGCCGGAGGCGAGGCGGCGGTCCTGGTGATCACCGAGGCGGTCGCCCGGCTGCTGCCCGGCGTGCTCGGCAACGCCGAGTCACACCGCGACGACTCCTTCGCCCCCGGGGCCATGGCCGACCTGTTGGAGGGCCCCGTCTACACCAAGCCGCCGGAGTGGCGTGGCCGCACCATCCCCGACGTGCTGGTCAGCGGGCACCACGGGAAGATCGCCCGGTGGCGCAGGGACGAGGCGTTCCGGCGCACCGCGAGCAACCGCCCCGACCTCATCGAACGGTGCGACCCCGCGTCGTTCGACAAGGGCGACCGCGCGATTCTGGCCGCCCTGGGCTGGCAGCAGCGGGCGGATGGCCGATTTGGGCCGCCGGGGGCGGCCGTGGAAGAATAGGCCGCTGTTGTCCACCTAGCGCGCGCCCCTGCCACAGGGGGAACGACGCCCGCCCGGCGGATCGACAACACTCATCGATCATTCCGAAATCCCGTTGATGACCTGTGGCATCAGCGAAGAAAGCAGACGGTCATGCACCTTCTCGACAACGTCGACGCCGCGTCGCTGCGCAGCGACGTCCCGGCCTTCCGCCCCGGCGACACGGTCAACGTCCACGTCCGCGTCATCGAGGGCAACCGCTCTCGTGTGCAGCAGTTCAAGGGCGTTGTCATCCGCCGCCAGGGCTCCGGCGTGCGGGAGACCTTCACCGTCCGCAAGGTCAGCTTCAGCGTCGGCGTCGAGCGCACCTTCCCGGTTCACACCCCGATCGTCGAGAAGATCGAGCTCGTGACCCGCGGTGATGTCCGCCGTGCGAAGCTGTACTACCTCCGTGACCTCCGTGGCAAGGCCGCGAAGATCAAGGAGAAGCGCGACAACTGAGCCGAGGGCGTGCCGGGCGGTCACAGCATGGCCGGATAGGCTCTGGGCCCGATGGACACCGACGCACAGATCTCGGAGCGCGACCGCTCTCCCGACCCCGAACCGGGTCCGGAGCAGCGGTCGCGCTCTTCGCGTTTCCCGTGGCTGACCGGCGGCGGTCCCTGGCGCCGGACGGGGTTGCTGGCCGCGGCGTGCGTGACGTGTGTCCTGCTGCTGAGCGTCTTCGTGGTGCAGCCCTTCCTCATCCCCAGCGCCTCGATGGAGAACACCCTCAAGGTCGGGGACCGGGTGCTGGTGAACAAGCTGGCGTACCGTTTCGGTGATACGCCGCGGCGCGGCGACGTCGTGGTCTTCGACGGCACCGGCTCCTTCGCGGAGGAGTACCCACCGGAGAACCCCGTGACGTCGCTGCTGCGCTCGGCGGCTTCGGCGGTCGGCCTGGCCGAACCCGCCGAGACCGATTACGTCAAGCGCGTGGTGGGCGTCGGAGGCGACCGGGTCACCTGCTGCGACAAGCGGGGGAGGATCAAGGTGAACGGTCAGGCGGTGGACGAGGACTACCTGTACCCCGGAGACGCCCCGTCCCGCGTGCCCTTCGACGTCGTGGTGCCCGCGGGCAAGCTGTGGGTGATGGGCGACCACCGCAGCGCCTCGCGCGACTCCCGCGACCGCCTCGGCGCGCCGGGAGGCGGCTTCGTGCCCGTGGAGAAGGTCATCGGGCGGGCCGACTGGATCGGCTGGCCGCTGAACCGCGTTCGTTCCCTGCACCGCCCCGACGCCTTCGCCCAGGTGCCGGAGCCCGGCGGGACGCCGGCCTCGGGCCGGCGCCATGGGTAACCGCGGACGGCCGCGTTCCGGCCCCCATTCCCCGGAGCCGCCGCACGAGCCGGTACCACCCGGCGGCCCCGCCGGCGCCCCGTCCACGGGGCAGGGAGCACGGGGCCACGGAGCGGAAGGCTACGGAGCGGAGCCCGCCCAGGGCACGGGGCCCGGGGCGCCCACCGGCGTGGCCTCCGGCCAGAACCCGGGAGCCGACCCTACGGGGCCCCGGCGCGACGCCTGGAGCCCCGAGCGCGGAGCAGCCGGCGCGGGCCCACACGGGGCTGCCCCAAGGGGTGCGCCCACCGCCCCGCCCGTGGCCCCGTACCAGGCGCGCGGTCGCCCACCGCAAGCGGCGGCGCCGGGCGGCTACGGAGCGCCCACCCCGCCCTACGGAGCACCCGCCCACCCACCGCCCACAGCCCCCGGGCAGCACGGCTCCCACACGGCACCGGCCCGGCACGCGCCCGCCCCGTCGGGGCCCCAGGGCGTAGGGGCACCGCCGCGCACCGCGCGGCCGGCCGTCGCGGTCGACGACACGACGGATCTCGGCACGGGGCCTGGCGCGGGCCCCGTAGCGCTCGACGGCGAGCTGACGGAGCCCGCGACGGCACACGAGGGTGACACGGAGCGACCGTCGCCGCGCCAGTCGGGCGGTCGGGCCGAGCGACGCAAGGCGGCCCGCCGCGTCAGACGCCGGCGGCGCCGCTCGACGCTGCGCGAGATACCGCTTCTCGTCGCGGTGGCGCTGCTCATCGCTCTGGTGCTGAAGACCTTCCTGGTACAGGCGTTCGTGATCCCCTCCGGTTCCATGGAACAGACCATCAAGATCGGCGACCGGGTGCTCGTGGACAAGCTCACGCCCTGGTTCGGCGCCAAGCCCGAGCGCGGCGACGTCGTGGTCTTCAAGGATCCCGGAGGATGGCTGGAAAACGAGCACAAGCCCAGTGACGACGCCCCCGTGGGCATCAAGCAGGCCAAGCAGTTCCTGACGTTCATCGGACTACTGCCATCCGCTGACGAACAGGATCTGATCAAACGCGTCGTGGCCGTCGGCGGTGACACGGTGCGCTGTTGCGACAAGGACGGCCGGATCACCGTCAACGGCACCCCCATCGACGAGCCGTACGTCCACCCGGACAATGCGCCGTCGAAGCTGAAGTTCACGGTGCGGGTGCCCCCGGGGCGTATCTTCGTCATGGGCGACCACCGGTCGAACTCGGCCGACTCGCGCTACCACCTCGACGACGAGGCACGTGGCACGATCTCCGAGGACCTGGTCGTCGGGAAGGCCGTGGTCATCGCCTGGCCGATCGGTCACTGGCGGCGGCTGGAAGAGCCGGAAACCTTCGCCTCCGTAGGCGACGCGAGTGACGCTCCATCCCAGGCGGTCGGGGCTCCGCATAGTGTGTCTTCCGGCTCTGCGCTTTCTCCGGAAGCGCAGGGATTGACCCATCTCCCGACCCTTGCGGAACTCCCGCTCGTTATGGGGTTGGTGGGCCTGCGTCGAACCTGGGGCAGGCGGCAGCGCGGCAAGAGGAGTGGATGTGGGGGATTTGGCGGTCGGCGCACGATCCGGACACGAAGAGCCCGAGAGGCGGCCCGAGCACCCCGGTGAGTCACCCGTGAACGGGGCGTCCGAGGCCGAGACCCCGTACGACGCGGGTCGGGGCGACGGTCTCGGTGGGCCCGGCCAGGAGGCCCGGCAGCACCGCGACGGTGCGGGGCCGGACGGCGACGACGTGGCCCGCCCGCGCGGCGCCCAGGGCACCGAGCCGGAGGACGCCGTGGCCGAGCCGGGCACCCCCGGGGGGCCCGCCGACGGTCAGGCCAGCACCGCGGCCGCCGAGCCCAGCGAGGAGGAGCAGCGCGCGCGGGCCCGGCGCGCGAAGCACCGTTCCTTCTGGAAGGAGCTACCGCTCCTCGTCGGTATCGCGCTGCTGCTCGCACTGCTGATCAAGACGTTCCTGGTGCAGGCGTTCTCCATTCCCTCCGACTCGATGCAGCACACCCTGCAGCGCGGCGACCGGGTGCTGGTCGACAAGCTCACGCCGTGGTTCGGCTCGGAGCCCGAGCGCGGCGAGGTCGTCGTCTTCCACGACCCGGGCGGCTGGCTGGACGAGGCGCCGCAGTCCGACTCGGGACCGATCGCCGAAGGCATGCAGAAGGTCCTCAGCTTCATCGGCCTGATGCCGTCGGCGGAGGAGAAAGACCTGATCAAGCGCGTGATCGCGGTCGGTGGCGACACGGTCGAGTGCAAGAACGACGGCCCGGTCAAGGTCAACGGCAAGGCGCTGGACGAGCCGTACATCTTCCCTGGCGACACTCCGTGCGGTGACAAGGAGTTCGGCCCGATCCACGTGCCCGAGGGCCGGATCTGGGTCATGGGCGACCACCGTCAGGACTCCCTCGACTCCCGCTACCACCAGAACCTGGACAACGGCACCGTGTCGAACGACGAGGTCGTGGGCCGGGCGATCGTCAAGGCGTGGCCGATCAACCGCTGGGGCACGCTGCCGGTTCCGGACACCTTCGACCAGCCCGGGCTGAGCGCGGCGGCGTCGATGACGCCGACGATCGCCGGGTTCGCCGGCGCCCTGCCCCTGGTGTTGTGGCGCAGGCGCCGGCTGATCAAGAAGGCGGAACTGAAGAGCTGACGGCGCCCATACCGCCGGGTAAGGTGCGGACCCGTGCTGGCTTGAGTGCCGGGTCCGCCCCGCCGCGCGCACGGAGCCGCTGCGGAGTCCGTACGGGGCGTCCGGCGCGATCGGGGCACGGGGCGGCTCGTACGGAGCGCCGGCGGGTGACAGGGGAGTGGAATGGGCGGACCACGACGGACGAGCGACGGCCACAGCCGTCGCGGCAGCGTGGTGTCGGGGCTGGCGGTGGCACTTGGCTGCGTGCTCTTCCTCGGCGGCTTCGCCTGGGGCGCCGTGCTGTACAAGCCGTACGCCGTGCCCACCGACTCCATGGCACCGACCATCGCCAAGGACGATCGGGTCCTCGCCGAGCGCGTTGACGGCGACGACGTGCGCCGGGGGGACGTCGTCGTCTTCCGCGACCAGGTGTGGAGCGACCTGCCGATGGTCAAGCGCGTGGTCGGGGTCGGTGGCGACAAGGTCGCCTGCTGCGACAAGCAGGGGCGCCTCACGGTCAACGGCAAGGCCATCGAGGAGCCGTACCTGGAGCGCCAGGGCCCGGCCTCGCCGACCGTGTTCTCCGCGACGGTGCCCCGGGACCAGCTCTTCCTGCTCGGCGACAACCGGGACACCTCGGTCGACTCCCGAGGCCACCTGGCAGACGGCGACCAGGGCGCCGTACCGCGGACCGCCGTCCAAGCGCGGGTGGAGGCGGCGGTCTGGCCCCTGGGTTCCCTGGGGATGTTGGAGCAGGCGTCGGGCTTCGACGAGCTGCCGGGCGGGGTCTCGCAGCGCGGGCCGCTGAGCCTGATCACCGGCATGGTGGTGGCCGGCGCCGTACTCATCCTCGGAGGGGCCGCCTACGGCCCGATCGCGAACCGTAGGGGCGGCAAGGGCAAGCCACGTAGCGGCGCCACACGGGGCACGGAGCACGGGGCACGGAGCGGCGCCCCGCGCGGCACCGGGGCCGCGCCGCCCACCCAGCGGACGCCCCCCGGACGCGGGGCGGGCACGAGGGCCAGCGGCACGGAGCACGGAACGGCGGCGCCGGGCGCGCAGGCTCCGGGAAGCAGACCGGCGCGAGGCGACGGTGCGGGCCGGCCCGGACGGGGCAGGGAAGGAACGGCGAAGAACGGTGGCTGACGGCATACGGGAGGGCTCGGCCGGGCCCGGACTGCGCAAGGTCGCGAGGGTGATCCTGCTGGGCCCCGACGACCGCATCCTGCTGATGCACGGATACGAGCCACACGATCCGTCGTCCACCTGGTGGTTCACCCCCGGTGGCGGCGTCGAGGCGGGGGAGACCCGCGAGCAGGCGGCGCTGCGGGAGCTGGCCGAGGAGACCGGGATCACCGACGTACGACTGGGCCCGGTGATCTGGCAGCGGGTGTGCTCCTTCCCGTTCGACGGGCGCCGATGGGACCAGGACGAGTGGTACTACCTGGCCAGGACGGAGCAGACGCGGACCCGCACCGCCGGTCAGACCGACCTGGAGCGGCGCAGCGTCGCCGGGCTTCGATGGTGGACCGCCGAAGAACTGTTCGCCACTCGTGAGACGGTGTACCCGACCAGGCTCGCCGAACTGCTGCGTACGTTGCTCGACGAGGGCCCCCCTACCGCGCCGGTGGTCCTGGAGACGGAGCGCGTCTGACGCACAATGGGGGGACGCACGGCTGAAGGGGAACATGCCATGAGTGCCGAGGACCTCGAAAAGTACGAGACCGAGATGGAGCTGAAGCTCTACCGGGAGTACCGCGACGTCGTCGGTCTGTTCAAATACGTGATCGAGACCGAGCGGCGTTTCTACCTCACCAACGACTACGAGATGCAGGTGCACTCGGTCCAGGGCGAGGTCTTCTTCGAGGTCTCCATGGCGGACGCGTGGGTCTGGGACATGTACCGGCCGGCGCGCTTCGTCAAACAGGTACGGGTGCTGACGTTCAAGGACGTGAACATCGAGGAGCTCAACAAGAGCGACCTGGACCTCACCTCGGGCGAATCCGGTTTCAATAACTGACCGCTGTCCCGTCGACTCGGTGAGCGAAGGTTTCTTCACTCGCATGGGTGAGCGAGTTTTCCCCAGCACCCCGGTCATCCACCAAGATCCAAAAGTTCGCGACCCCTCCGGCACCGTCAGTGCCGGAGGTACTACTCATGCCGCGAACATCCCGGAAACGATCCCCCGCACACCCCGCGCCCAGCGAGGCCGGGGCGCCACGCCCCAGCCTCGCCCCGCCCGCGCCACCACCCCCGGTGCCCGGGACCTGGCCCGCCACCGCTGATCGACCCCGCCCCTCGTCGGCCCGCCGCGCCCTCGGCGCCTACGGCGAGAACCTGGCGGTGAGGCGTCTGGTGGCAGCCGGGATGCTCGTCCTGGCGCGCAACTGGCGCTGCCGCGAGGGCGAGATCGACATCGTGGCCCTGGACGGCGACGCGCTGGTCATCTGCGAGGTGAAGACCCGCAGAGCGGGTGCGTACGAGGACCCGATGGCCGCCATTGGCCAGGCCAAGGCCGAGCGCCTGCGCCGGCTCGCCGCCCGTTGGCTGGAGCGGTACGGCGGGCCGCCGGCCGGCGGGGTGCGCATCGACGTGGTGGGCGTGCGGCTGCCGGACCGTGGCGCGCCGGCCGTCGAGCACGTGCGGGGGGTGTCCTGATGGGCTTCGCTCGCACGTGCTCGGTGGCGCTCGTCGGCGTCGAGGGGGTCGTGGTCGAGGTGCAGGCGGATCTGGAGCCGGGCGTGGCGGCGTTCACGCTGGTGGGGCTGCCGGACAAGAGCCTGTCCGAGAGCCGGGACCGGGTTCGGGCGGCCGTCGTGAACTCGGGTGCCGAGTGGCCGCAGAAGAAGCTCACGGTGGGGCTGAGCCCCGCCTCCGTGCCCAAGGCCGGCAGCGGATTCGACCTCGCAGTGGCCTGCGCCGTCCTCGCCGCGGCCGAGTTCATCGACCCACGGGAGATCGCCGACCTGATGATGATCGGCGAACTGGGGTTGGACGGACGGGTGCGACCGGTGCGCGGCGTGCTGCCGGCCGTGCTCGCCGCCGCTGACGCGGGGTACCGACAGGTCGTCGTCCCGGAGCAGACCGCGGCCGAGGCGATGCTGGTGCCGGGCGTCTCCGTGCTGGGCGTGCGCAGCCTGCGCCAGTTGGTGGCCATCCTGACCGATGCGCCGGTGCCCGAGGAGGCGGAGGAGCCGGACCAGGGGCGGCCCGATCCCATGCTGGCGGGCCTCGTGCTGCCGGGCGCCGGTGCGGGTACGGGCACGGTCGGTCGCGCCGGGCCCGCCCGGCGGCTCGACATGGCCGACGTGGCAGGTCAGCAGGGTGCCCGTAAGGCCCTGGAGGTGGCGGCGGCCGGCGGGCACCACATCTATCTCAAGGGTCCTCCGGGCGCGGGCAAGACGATGCTGGCGGAGCGGCTGCCGGGGTTGTTGCCGCCGCTCACGCGGGACGAGGCGCTCGAGGTCACCGCGGTGCACTCCGTGGCAGGCGTCCTCCCGCCGGGCAAGCCACTCCTGGACGTACCGCCGTACTGCGCTCCGCACCACTCCGCGACGATGGCCTCACTGGTGGGCGGAGGCACCGGCATCCCTCGACCGGGTGCCGTTTCGCTGGCCCACAACGGGGTCCTTTTTCTGACGTTTTCCGGCTGAGCGAGCTGCGGAAGGGTCTGTGACCTGGGAGAAAACATAGCGAACATGTCCGGGATGTGGAGCACGACGGTGTCGCTCGATCGGGTGGAGGTTTCGACGGTGACCGGGCCTCGGAGGGCGTGGAACGTCTCGGCAGGCTCTGGTCATGAAAGCTCCCGTTCGGTGAGTTGAACTTCGAGGTCGGCGATGCGCTTGTCGGCGAAGCGGACGTTGTCGCGGGCGGCGGCGAGCTTGTCGGTCAGCGACTTGTTCTCGGCCGCTAGTCGGCGAGCTCGGCGGGTGAGGTTGGCGTTGTCGGTGGTGACCCGGACGATGTCCTCTTCGCTCCACTGGGTCTGAAGATCTTTGACCTGGCCGAGGAGGTCGCCGATCCGTTCGCGTTGCGTGCGGATCTCGTCGTGGGCGGCCTTGAGGGCCTCCTCGGCGTTCAGGGCGCGTTCCCGCCAGGAAGCCTCGATGGCCTCGGATTCGGCTCGGCGGTCCTGGACGCGGCGGCCGGCAGCCCGGCTGACCGCTTCCGCGACGAGAGCCCTGGCTTCGGCGTGCTCGTAGAGGAAGGTGCGGGAGACATCGGCCTGGCGGGCGACGGCGGCCATCGTGATGGGCCTCTTCGCTCCTGCCAGCTGCTCCAGCACGGCCTGGATCCGCTCCAAGGCCGCCTGGGTTTTGCGGCGTCGGGCCTCAAGCGCGTTCGACGTGCGGGCCGCGGGCACTGTCGTCGTCATTCGTCCTCCTCGGGCCAGTCGGTGTCGAGGGCGTCTTCGGCGGCAGCAGCGAGGTCCGTGGCCCGGAACGCGGTGCTCCAGATGCGGCCGAAGTAGTCCTGGGGCCGACGCAGGTCCAGGGCGAGAGCCTGGTCGAGGAGACCGAGACCGCCCAGGGCCTTCTCCAGCCCGTCGATGGCCCGGTCAGTGGGCTCGAAGACCTGGTGCAGGTAGTCGGCCGTCGCATCGTCCGGGGCTCGCTCGGCGATGGATCTCCACTGCTCACGCTTGCGGCGCCAGTAGAGAAGATCAGCGCCCGACATGACGAACTTGTCGCAACCCTCGCAATTGAGTTTCCAGGGGCATTCGCCGCCGTCGACGACGGGCTGGAAGGTGCAGAACCCGCCCTCGGCCGGGGTGGACCGGCGTGAGAGGTCCAGGGCCAGGGCTTCCGCCTGCGTGCGGCTCATCCCTTCGCTAGGCGAGGCGAGGAGCTTGCCGGGTGTGGCGGCGCCGGGGCCGGCCACCCAGACGTGCTGAAGGACGTCCTCGATCTCGGAGCTGGCGACCTTCGCGTAGTGCTCGGCCATGCGTACCGACACCTGACCGAGGTATTTACGAATGTGGTGGAGCCCGGCGCCGTGCCGCAGCAGGTTGGTCGCCAGCGTGTGGCGGGCCTGGTGCGGGACGCATGAGCCGAGGTCCAGCTCGTTGATCCAGCGGGAGAAGCAGGAGTGGAAGAAGGTGTAGGAGATCGCGCGGTTTCCCATGGGGTTGCGGACATGGCTGGGGAACAGGGCGAGTTGCTTGCGCTCCGCGGGCGTGGGCTGGCGAGCGTGACGATCCTCGAACCTGCCGAGTGTGATCCGCTGGCGTTCACGGATCCGCTGGTAGATCCGCTCGGGGATCCTGATCGCCTCGTCGTAGTTGCCGACCTTCGTCTGGTCGTGCCAGAGCAGGGGCAGATTCCCGTAGCGGCCGATGCACTCCAGCCGCAGTTCGAGTACCTCCCCGCAGCGGCGCCCGCTGAAGACCAAGGTTTCCCAGACGTCGCGCACCCCGCGGTCGTGGGAGTCGTAACTGACGGTCAGCTGTTGCAGGTTGGCGTCGTCGGCCAGGGCTCGCGCGACATCGTCACTGAACGGGCTGCGTTTGCGCTGGGCCACCCCGTTCCCGCCTCCGTGAGGGAGGGCGGTGATGAAGGCCCGGGAGAGCCCGACGCGTTCGGCCTGCCCGTTGTCCAGAGCTTCGCGGAGGACGAGCCGGCTGTAGTTGAACACGAATTTCAGCGAGACGTCGGTGACCTTGCTGGGCTTGTCCTTGTAGGGGTGGCAGACTCCCAGGTGGGGCAGGCCCTCGCGGGCGCGGTTGCGGTGATCGGCGACGAACCGCTTCATGTGTTCCTCGCCGAGCAGCCGCGGATCGTGCCCGCCTTCCGGCGCGGCGACGGACAAGAACGCACCCAGCTCGATGCAGGACCGGCGGCAGGCATCGAACGGGGTGCTGCTGCGTGATCCGGCGGGATCATCCAGCCGGGCGGCAAGGTGGTCCCAGAGCAGGTCACGCAGCCATCGCTGCGAGATCTGGGTCAGGTCGAAGTGGCTGAGACGGTGTCGGAAACGGACTCCGAAGTGCTCGGTGTCGATGTAGCCCAGTTCCCTGCTGTCGGCCCGGGTGAAGTAGACGAGCTGGAGGTGGCGACGGATCTCCTCGACCACCAGCTGACCGCGCCGGGCCAGCCGTGAGGTGGACAGACTCTCGTCGAACAGTGAGGTGACCCGTTCGGCGCGGGCGGCATCCGCGATCCGCTGGAGCCACTGCAGCGGCCACACGGTGTGCTGGGAACGCTGAGCGTGCGCGATCATCCCCCACCGGATCTCGGCCCTGACCAGCGGAGGAAGCCCCCGGAGGTTGACCTGCCCAGCCCGTGTCGCGGCCGCCACCTGCGAGCACCAGGCCCGGAAGGCGCCCTCGTCGTCGTAGAACACCGGGACCGGGCGTCCGACCTGCTCATAGGCGAACCATTTGCCGGGCAACGTTGCCTGGCCAGGCCGTCCGTCGGCCGAGTACTGCCGCTCGTGCGCCAAACACAGCCTCATCGGGCCGCGGGCCCAGGACAGACAGACCGCCGCGGCGCACTGGCCGTAGGACGGGTAGGGCACCTCGCCGGCGAGCCAGACGTCGAAGTCCAGATCCGGCGCCGTGGTCAGGGCGAACTTCCACCGGCCAATGTGGCGCTGACACAGCTGCCTGAGCATGTTGGTTACCGGTCGCTCGGGACAGATCCGGCAGGTGGCCGGTTCCGAAGTCGACTCCGTGGAGTGCAGCGGCCCGGCGGTCCGGGCATAGGAGAACCGGCTCAGGTCGGGTTGCTCACGGCGAACGCGGTGCCAATCTGTCTGATGGGCGCTGCACAGGTCCTTGCCCGTTGTGAACGGCGTCCGGCAGACCTCGACGGCGCACTGCCAGCCGTAGACCTCGTGGCGCGGCGGGATCCTGATCAGATCATCGCGGTAGAACGTGTCAACCGTGGGCGCCTGGGTGAGGGCTTCGAGCAGCTCCAGGCGGTCACGGACTCGGCGACGGTCGCCGTGGTGGTCGACCACGGGCAGCAGCGGCCGCGGTGTCTGCCCGGTCATGCGCCCTCACCCCAAACCGTGCGCAGGGCAGCGTCGAAGACCGAGTCATGGATGTCGACGTGGGCGTAGATCTCGTCCACGACCTCCGTCGAGGCCCATCCACCGGCGTCCCGGGCCACTACCAGGTTCCCGTTTGCCGCGTCGAGAACCGAGGTGGCAAAAGTGTGCCGAAATGCGTGGGGGCGAACCCTTCCCAGCCCACCACGGACGGCGGCTCGACCGATCATCTTGCGGGCCCCCTCGGGAGCCCAGGGCATCCCGCGATTCGCGCCGTGCAACTGGACCAGCAGTTGACCGTGCCCGGCGCCCCGCGGGTACTCGGCCATCATGTAGTCGAAGTAGGCGTGGATCATCGTAGGGCTGACCCGCTTGATCAGACCGCCGCGGATGACGCCGTCCTCCAGCTCCCACGGGTACTTCGTCTTCGCCCTGGCTCCGTTGGCCAGACCGTCGCGGTGGCAGACGTGGGCGTGCGGGGTGCGGCACTCCCCGCAGGCCGCCCCCTCCCGCAAGTGGAGGTCGGCGAGATGAAGCCCGCAGAGCTCACCGATGCGGAAGCCCCCGTCGCTAAGCCACTGCACCACCAGCCGGTCGCGCGCGGAGTTGACCTCGTCCAGCAGGACCTCACGGGCGCCCTCCGGCAGCATCTTCGGATGCCGACGGCGCGTGCTCTTGGGCGCCAGAGGGTTGGACGGCATATCGCGCTTGACGTGCCCCAGCAGAGAACGCTGACGGTCGGACTTGGTCGGCATCCGGCGCAAGTTCAGATCCTCGGCCAGTCCAGCGTTCACCCCCAGCGCGGCATGGTGCAGGTAGAAGCCCTTCAGGCACGAGGCCGCAGTCTTCAGTGCACTGTTGCCGTACGACTTCTTCCCGACGCGCCACGGCGTCCCCAACGGCATCGGGACACGGGCCCCGACCGCCCCCATGTACCTCTGTAGATCCCGGAACGCGACGGTCTCCGGCGCCAGCCCCTCGTGCTCCAACCACCGCAGGTGATCAACGAGCACGTAGGCGTACGTCTTGTCCGTACCCGCCCCGGCGTACACATCCAGGTACCCATCGGCCGCCGCATGGACGTCTCCGTTCGCCCCAACGATCGTGTACGAGATCCGTCCGTCTCGATGCCGCACTTCCTGCACCCTGAGCTGACCCATGACCAGTTTTCGTGCCACTTGCCCTCCGAACTGACTTGATGCGACATGGCGAACATCCCGATCGCGGTCACAAAACGAGACCGGGACGTCACGAGTCACAGGCGCCGCAGACATCACGTACAGCTCAAAGGGAGGCCGGAAAACTGGATGAAGCCGCCGAGTTCAGCGGGCGCGCCTTGGAGGCGCTGCGGCAGCCGCTGGAGTCGGGACACGTGGTGGTGGCCAGGTCGGCCGGGGTGATGCGGATGCCGGCCCGGTTCCTGCTGTTGCTGGCCGCCAACCCGTGCCCCTGCGGGCGGCACGGGCAGCCTGGGGACGGGTGCGCGTGTTCGCCCGCCGTCATCCGCCGCTACCAGGCCAGGCTGTCGGGCCCACTCCTCGACCGGGTGGACCTGCGCGTCCGAGTGGGACCGGTGAGCCGCGCGGAGCTGGCTGGCGAGCTGGGTCGGGCGGAGAACACCGCGGTGGTGGCGGCCCGCGTACATGAGGCCAGGGAGCGGGCCGGCGCGCGCTACACCGGAACGCCCTGGACGGTGAACGGCGCGGTCCCCGGGTACGAGCTGCGCACACGCTGGCCGCTGGCACCGGGAGCGCTGCGCGAGGCGGAACGCGACATGGAGCGGGGCGTGCTCACCGCACGCGGACTGGACCGGGTGTTGCGCGTCGCCTGGACCGTGGCAGACCTGGCCGGCCACGACCGGCCGACGCGGGATGACGTGGCACAGGCCCTGCAGTTGCGCACCGGCGTCAACCGCGGCGTGCCCCAGCCGATGGGACGCGCGTGATGGCCCCGGGCCCGGCCGCCGAGGAGGGCGGTGCCCCGAGCCAGCGCCCCGAGCCCGCCACGGGGGGCGCCGCCAGGCAGCGGGTCGACGACGACGTGCGGCTGGCCCGAGCCGCGCTGACCCGGCTGACGGAGCCGGGGGACGAGGTCGTCGGCCGATGGCTGCGCGAGCTCGGCCCCGTGGCGCTGCGACGCGCGCTGACCGGTGCCGACGCGCCACCGCCGGGGGCGAGTGGCCGACGCCTCGCCGGCTGCGCGCTCCGTGCCGCCCGGCTCGACCCGGCCGGCGACCTGGCCGCCATGGAGGCGCTCGGCGGGCGCTTCGTCTGTCCGGAGGACGCGGAGTGGCCGAGCCAGCTCGACGACCTCGAAGACGCCCGACCCGTGGGGCTGTGGGTGCGCGGGGCGGCGTCGCTGCGGATGTGGGCGCTGCGGTCGGTGGCCGTGGTCGGCGCGCGGGCCTGCACCGACTACGGGGCGCACGTGGCGACCACGCTGGGCGCCGGGCTCGCCGAACGGGGCTGGGTGGTGACCTCCGGGGCGGCCTACGGGGTGGACGGAGCGGTCCACCGGGGCGCCCTCAGCGCGAACGGGGCGACCATCGCCGTGCTCGCCTCCGGGGCGAACGTTCCCTACCCACGTGGCCACACGGAGCTGATCGACAGGGTGGCGGAGCAGGGCCTCGTGTTGGCGGAGCTGCCCCCGGGCAGCCACCCCACGCGTAGCCGGTTCGTGTTGCGCAACCGGGTCATCGCGGCCCTCACCCGCGGCACGGTCGTCGTCGAGGCCCAGTACCGCAGCGGGTCCCTGGTCACCGCCCGGTGGGCGCAGCGGCTGGGACGGTGCGCGATGGGCGTGCCCGGCCCCGTGACCAGCGCACTCTCCGCCGGCGTGCACGAGCTGTTACGCGGGGAGGCGCTGCTGGTGAGCGATGCCGACGAGGTGGTCGAGCTGGTCGGCAGCATCGGGGACCTCGCGCCAAGCCGGCAAGGCCCCGTCGTGGGGCGCGATCTGCTGGAGGCCGCGGCCGCCCAAGTGCTGGAAGCGTTGCCCGCCCGCGGCACGAGTGACACCCGGGCGGTGGCCCGGGACGCGGGGATGAGCCACGACGAAACGTTGACCAGGCTCTACGAATTGCTCTCCCTCGGCTTCGTCCAACGAACCGGTGAACGTTGGGAGTTGGCCCGCCCGGAGCAACGGGGGAAAACCTCGCGGCGAGGCGGTTCTTGATTTGCGGCAATTGGGTGAAAGGGTGTGGGAGATGACCGTATACGCCGTTGTAGAGCCGGCATTGCGGTCGCCGTCCGCGCTGGCGACCGTAACTCCGGGGTGCGGAGAACGGAACGAATCTGCGCATCGCATAGCCCCTGTCGCTCGCACACTGCGACGTATCAGTCACGCTACGCTCACAAGGATTCCGACGCGGGCACACGTCCTGACCCACGTCACGGCAGAACGGCTCAAGGCGACGCATGCCCCAGCACACCTCCGGGTCTGAACGCGCGACGGTGCCGCCCGCTGCCCGCGGCGCTGTCCGGCCACCCGCGCCCTCGTCCCTCGAAGAACTGTGGCGCTCCTACAAGGCCACCGGGGACGAGAGGCTGCGGGAACAGTTGATCCTGCATTACTCGCCGCTGGTGAAGTACGTGGCCGGCCGCGTCAGTGTGGGGCTGCCGGCCAACGTCGAGCAGGCGGACTTCGTGTCGTCCGGAGTCTTCGGCCTTATCGACGCCATCGAGAAGTTCGACCCCGAGCGGGCCATCAAGTTCGAGACCTATGCCATCACCCGCATCCGCGGCGCGATGATCGACGAACTGCGGGCCCTGGACTGGATCCCCCGCTCGGTCCGACAGAAGGCCCGGGCGGTCGAGCGCGCGTACGCCACGCTGGAGGCCGCCCTGCGCCGCACGCCCTCGGAAGTGGAGGTCGCCGCCGAGATGGGGATCGGCCTCGAAGAACTGCATGGCGTTTTCAGCCAGTTGTCCCTGGCCAACGTGGTGGCTCTGGAGGAGTTGCTGCACGTCGGGGGAGAGGGCAGCGATCGACTCACCCTCGGCGACACGCTGGAGGACCAGGCCGCTGACGACCCGGTGGAGGTCGCCGAGGACCGGGAGCTACGGCGACTGCTCGCGCGCGCCATCAACACCTTGCCGGAGCGGGAAAAGACCGTGGTGACGCTCTACTACTACGAGGGGCTCACGCTGGCTGAAATCGGGCAGGTGCTCGGCGTCACGGAGGGCCGTGTCAGCCAGATTCACACGAAGTCCGTGCTCCAGTTGCGTGCGAAACTGGCCGACGTCGGGCGCTGAATCGTCCCTCCTCCGTCGTGGTGTGTGGCGCACGTACGTAAAGTGGAGGAGTGCCCAGGATTCGAGCGGCCTCGGTGGCCGAGCACCGGACGATGCAGCGCGGCGCCCTGCTGGACGCCGCCCGTACCTTGCTGTCTGAAGGCGGTACCGACGCGCTGACGTTCCCCGCCCTCGCGGAGCGGACGGGGCTCGCCAGGTCGTCCGTCTACGAGTATTTCCGGTCGCGGGCCGCCGTGGTCGAAGAGCTGTGTGCCGTGGACTTCCCCGTGTGGGCGGCCGAGGTCGAGGCCGCCATGGAGCGAGCCGACACCGCCGAGGCCAAGATCGAGGCTTACGTCCGACAACAGTTGGCGCTGGTGGGCGACCGACGTCACCGGGCCGTGGTGGCGATCTCCGCGGGGGAGCTGGACGCGGGGGCGCGGGAGAAGATCCGGGCCGCGCACGGTGGGCTGATCGCCATGGTGGTCGAGGCGCTGGGCGCGCTCGGTCACGAGGAGCCCCGGCTGACCGCGATGCTGTTGCAGGGCGTGGTCGACGCGGCCGTCCGGCGCATCGAACTGGGCGCCGCGGAGGACCCCGGACGTATCACGGACGCCGCTGTTGCCACGGCCCTGCGCGGAGTGTGCGGCTGAGCCGCCGCTCGGCGCCCCAGGCGTAGCCGCGCCCAGGCCGCCACGGCGGTCACGACCAGAACATGCGCCCATTCCGCCGGCACCACGGCCGCAGCGCGAGGACGGCTGCGCCGTGGCCTCGGTGGGGCGACGGGGCGGGTGGTCTGGCACAACCGACGGGCGCAGGTCCCCTGGCTCTCTTCGTGCTGGCCACGCGGGCAAGCGCAACGGGCCAGGCCCCGCGTGGAGCCGTACCGGATTGGTTGGTGCCGGTGTGGGCCGGCCTGCTCCGGGGACTGGAAAGTCCGTGGGTGACCCGAGGCGGCCCGAGCAGTCGGGGCGGCCGGGGTCGCTGGGACGCCGATCGTGGGCAGCAGCCGAGAGGGGCCGCCGCGCAGCAAGGCGGGCGGCATCAGCGACAGCGGGTCCAGATAGCGATCTCCGCGGCGCAGTCCCCAGTGCAGGCACCCGGGCTGGCAGTGGAACGGCCCACCCTCCATCACACCCACCACCTGCCCCGCCGCCACCACGTCACCCTTGGCCACCAGGGCCCGCACCGGCTCGTACGTCGTGCGCAGCGGCGGGCTTCCGCTGTTGGACACCGCGATGGCGAGCACTCCTCGCCCGGCGACCCGGCCCGCGAACGTCACGCGACCCGGTGCGGCAGCCCGCACCGGCTGCCCGGCACGTGCCGCGAGGTCCACCCCACGGTGCCCGGCGGCCCACGGCTCGGGAGGCGGCTCCCAGCCGCGGAGCACCGTGGGTCGTAGCGCCCCCACCGCCCCGTCCACCGGCCAGGCACGGTCCGCTACGGGGCGGGGCTGTCGGGCCGTCGGGGGCCGTAAGGGAGCGGACGGAGCCGGCGTCGCAGCGCGCGGCGACGTACCCAGGAGTGGGACCGGTGGGGGGAAGGGGTCGGTGGCAGCGCCGAGGTGCCCGGTAGGTGTTTCCGAGGCGCTGGCCGGCGACGGGGCTTGGCGCGGGGCGGCCGACGGAGTGGAGGTCACGTGGGCCGGGGCACCGGGAAGCGGGATGGCGGCAGGCGAATCCGGGCCGTCCAGTGCAGGTGCGCGCTCACCGGGGCGGGCCTGTGCGGTGGTGACTCGTACTCGCGAGGGGTCCGAAGCGGCGTTCTCCGTGTCGGGCCAGTCGCCTCGCTCGCTCGCGCGGGCGTCTGCGTGCAGCGCCACGGCACAGGCCGTGAGGGCGAGGCCGATCGCGGTCGCACCCGCCGCGATCCAGCGGACCAACGGAGCACCCCGCGCGCGGACTCCGCTTGTGCGTGGCGGCGCCGGCGAGCGCCTGAGGGAGGCGATCACTCGACCGGGGCGCAACCGGCGCCATGCGCGCCGGACCGTGCTCAGGGCTTGGCGGGGTTTGGGTGTGTAAGACATGCGACGACCGTGCCGTAAATCACCGGTCTGCGGGGATCATGACGACCTTCGGTGGATTACTCACGGGTTGTGGATAACGCCGTCACCCGCCGGCGCACCGGTCCCGTACACTTCACATGGCGATCCGGGTGACCGGGTCGACTTCGCACGCCCCGCCATCGGCGCATCAGTCCCTCTCGGGCAGCCCGGTGGCCGCGTCCCTCGGTCTTCGGAAGGTCTCCTTCCGTGGCAGGCGCGTTCGGGGTGTCAGGCGCGACGGCCGCCCGGCCGCCGCGGTAACCGAGTATCCAAGGAGTACGGCCATGGCCGTCGTCACGATGCGGGAGCTGCTGGAGAGCGGCGTCCACTTCGGTCACCAGACCCGCCGTTGGAACCCGAAGATGAAGCGCTTCATCTTCACCGAGCGCAACGGCATCTACATCATCGACCTGCTCCAGTCGCTGTCGTACATCGACCGCGCCTACGAGTTCGTCAAGGAGACCGTCGCGCACGGCGGCTCCATCATGTTCGTCGGCACGAAGAAGCAGGCGCAGGAGGCCATCGCCGAGCAGGCGACCCGCGTCGGCATGCCCTACGTCAACCAGCGCTGGCTGGGCGGCATGCTCACCAACTTCTCGACCGTCTACAAGCGCCTCCAGCGCCTCAAGGAGCTTGAGCTCATCGACTTCGAGGACGTGGCCGCCTCCGGCCTCACCAAGAAGGAGCTCCTGGTCCTCTCGCGCGAGAAGGCCAAGCTGGAGAAGACCCTCGGTGGTATCCGCGAGATGCAGAAGGTGCCGAGCGCCGTCTGGATCGTGGACACCAAGAAGGAGCACATCGCCGTCGGTGAGGCGCGCAAGCTCCGTATCCCGGTCGTCGCGATCCTCGACACCAACTGCGACCCCGACGAGGTCGACTACAAGATCCCCGGCAACGACGACGCGATCCGCTCCGTCACGCTGCTCACCCGCGTCATCGCCGACGCCGTCGCCGAGGGCCTCATCGCCCGCTCCGGTGCGGCCACCGGCGACGTGAAGGCCGACAAGGCGGCCGGTGAGCCGCTCGCCGAGTGGGAGCGCGACCTGCTCGAGGGCGACACGGCCAAGAAGGCCGAAGAGGCCGAGAAGCCCGCCGAGGCCGCTGCCGCCGAGGTTGCCGCCCCCGAGGCCGCTACCCCTGAGGCCGCCGCCCCCGAGGCTCCGGCCGCGGACGCCGAGCAGGCCTGACGAACGCCGTGACGGATCGGTCCCACTCCGCTCCGTCGCAGCGTCACGGTTGGTGACGGCGGGGCGTTGCGCGACGCGACGCCCCGCCGTCCACCCGTAAGATCACAGATCTTTCGAGACCTTTCGAGACCTTTCGAGAAGAGATTCACAGACCATGGCGAACTTCACCGCCGCTGACGTCAAGAAGCTCCGCGAGCTCACCGGCGCCGGCATGATGGACTGCAAGAAGGCGTTGGACGAGGCCGAGGGCAGCGTCGACAAGGCCGTCGAGATCCTGCGCGTCAAGGGCCAGAAGGGCGTGGCCAAGCGCGAGAGCCGCAACGCCACCAACGGCGCCGTCGTCTCGCTGATCGCCGACGACAAGAGCTCCGGCGTCCTGGTCGAGCTCAAGTGCGAGACGGACTTCGTCGCCAAGGGTGACAAGTTCGTCGCCGTGGCCGACACGATCGCCGCGCACGTCGCCAAGACCGCCCCGGCCGACATCGCCGCGCTGCTCGCCTCCGAGATCGAGGCCGGCAAGACCGTGCAGGCGTACGTGGACGAGGCCAACGCCACGCTCGGCGAGAAGATCGTCCTCGACCGGTTCGCCCAGTTCTCCGGGGGCTACGTCGCGGCGTACATGCACCGCACCAGCCCGGACCTGCCGCCCCAGGTGGGCGTGCTCGTCGAGCTGGACCAGGAGAACGCCGAGGTCGCCAAGGACGTCGCGCAGCACATCGCCGCGTTCTCGCCGAAGTTCCTCACCCGCGAGGAGATCTCGGCCGAGACCGTCGAGAACGAGCGTCGCGTCGCGGAGGCGACCGCGCGCGAGGAGGGCAAGCCCGAGGCCGCCCTGCCGAAGATCGTCGAGGGCCGCGTCACCGGCTTCTTCAAGGAGAACGTGCTGCTCGACCAGCCGTTCGCCAAGGACAACAAGAAGTCCGTCAAGAAGGTCCTGGACGAGGCCGGCGTCTCGCTCAAGCGCTTCGCCCGCTTCCGCGTCGGCGTCTGAGTCGTTCCCGGAATTCAGCCCGGCTCAGGGTTGAAGCAGGGCAGCGAATGACCAGCGACCCCGATAGGGTCGTACGCAGCCAGCCGTCCACCGGTTGGCCGCAGATGTGACGAGGAGGCCATTGCCGTAGAGGTCGATCAAGGACCATCCCGGCAGTGGCCTCCTTCGTATGTGCACGAGGAGATCTCCCATGAATCTGGACGCCGACCAGGCCGACCCGAAAGCTGACGGTGCCAAGCGCCGCCGGTTCCTGCTGAAGCTGTCCGGCGAGGCATTCGCCGGTGGCGGCGGACTCGGCGTCGATCCAGACGTCGTGCACAAGATCGCCCGCGAGGTGGCCGCCGTCGTCCGCGACGGTGCCGAGATCGCCATCGTCATCGGCGGCGGCAACTTCTTCCGCGGAGCCGAACTACAGCAGCGCGGCATGGACCGCGCCCGCTCGGACTACATGGGCATGCTCGGAACCGTCATGAACTGCCTCGCTCTCCAGGACTTCCTGGAGAAGGAGGGCATCGACTCCCGAGTCCAGACCGCCATCACCATGGGGCAGGTGGCGGAGCCGTACATCCCGCTCCGTGCGGTGCGACACCTGGAGAAGGGGCGCGTCGTGATCTTCGGCGCCGGCATGGGCATGCCGTACTTCTCCACCGACACCACCGCGGCCCAGCGCGCCCTGGAGATCGACGCCGAGGCGCTGTTGATGGGCAAGAACGGCGTGGACGGGGTCTACGACTCGGACCCCAAGCGCAACCCGGACGCGGTCAAGTTCGACGCGCTGGGCTACGCCGAGGTCATCACCCAGGACCTCAAGGTCGCCGATGCCACGGCGATCACGCTGTGCCGCGACAACAGCCTGCCGATCCTCGTCTTCGAGCTGCTCGCCGAGGGCAACATCGCGCGCGCGGTGAAGGGTGAGAAGATCGGCACGCTCGTCAGCGGCCAGGGTGACCGGAACTGACGGTCCGTACCGCCTTCACAGGGTCGCCCGTGATGCCATACGGGCGGCAACTCCCGGCCGTCGGAAGTGCTCGGCGCGGGGATGGACAACGGCCTGCCGGTCGGACACCGTGCAGGAGAAGACGCACGCAGGGGCGAGGCTCTGCTTACTGATAACACCAGGAGCAAGTGGTGATCGAAGAGATCCTCCTCGAGGCCGAGGAGAAGATGGAGAAGGCCGTCGTGGTCGCCAAGGAGGACTTCGCCGCGATCCGCACCGGGCGTGCGCACCCGGCGATGTTCAACAAGATCGTGGCGGACTACTACGGGGCGCTGACGCCGATCAACCAGTTGGCGTCGTTCTCGGTGCCGGAGCCGCGGATGGCGGTTGTCACGCCGTTCGACAAGAGCGCGCTGCGCAACATCGAGCAGGCCATCCGCGACTCGGACCTGGGCGTCAACCCGAGCAACGACGGAAGCATCATCCGGGTGGTGTTCCCCCAGCTCACGGAAGACCGCCGCAAGGAGTACATCAAGGTCGCCAAGACCAAGGCCGAGGACGCCAAGATCTCCATCCGCAGCGTTCGCCGCAAGGCCAAGGAGACCATCGACAAGCTCGTCAAGGACGGCGAGACGGGTGAGGACGAGGGTCGCCGCGCGGAGAAGGAGCTCGACGACACCACCGCGAAGTACGTGGCGCAGGTGGACGAGCTGCTCAAGCACAAGGAAGCCGAGCTGCTCGAGGTCTGATGAACGACTCATCCTGGGGGGCTCCGCCCCGTACCGGCTACCGGGGCTCGACCGACCAGGGATCGGCTCCCTCGCTTCGTGGGGCAATGCCTTCGACATCGGCGGGTCCCCTGCGCGCGGCGGAGCATGCGGCGCAGACTCGGCCCATGCCCATCGTGCCCGACAGAGGCGGAGACCAGGACGACCAGGGGGCCGCTCGGTTGAGTGGCCCCCTGTTCCGCGACGAGCAGGAACCGCCAGCCCCGTCGCCCCAGCCCGGCTCGGAGCCCGCTCACGAGCCCGCACGGGGCGACGCGGGCACGACGCCCAGGGAGCACCCGGCCGTGCCATCCGCGCCGCAGAAGAAGCGGGCAGGGCGTGACCTGCGCGCCGCGATAGGGGTCGGCCTCGGGCTGGGCGCCATCATCGTCGTCTCGCTCTTCGTGCAGAAGGTCCTCTTCGTCGGCGTCATAACGGTCGCCGTCGTCGTCGGCCTGTGGGAGCTGACCTCGCGGCTCGCCGAGCGCAAGGAGATCCGCGCACCGCTCGTACCGCTGGCGGTGGGCGGCGCGGCCATGGTCGTGTCCGGGTACCTGCGTGGCGCACAGGGCGCCTGGATCGCCATGGCGCTCACGGCGCTCGCGGTGCTCCTGTGGCGGATGACGGAGCCGCCGGACAACTACCTCCGGGACGTCACGGCGGGCGTCTTCGCGGCGTTCTACGTGCCGTTCCTCGCGACGTTCGTCGCCCTCATGCTCGCCGCGGATGACGACGGGCCGCAGCGGGTTCTCACGTTCCTGATCCTGACCGTGGTCAGCGACACCGGGGCGTACGCTGTGGGGTGGAAGTTCGGCAGGCACAAGCTCGCCCCGCGCATCAGCCCCGGCAAGACGCGCGAGGGCCTGCTGGGCGCCGTGGCCTTCGCCATGGTGGCAGGCGCGCTGTGCATGCACTTCCTGATCGAGGACGGTGCCTGGTGGCAGGGGCTCATCCTCGGCCTCGCCGTTGCCGTCAGCGCCACCCTGGGTGACCTGGGTGAGTCCATGATCAAGCGGGACCTCGGGATCAAGGACATGGGAACGCTGCTGCCGGGACACGGCGGAATCATGGACCGTCTCGACTCGCTGCTTCCGACGGCGCCCGTGGCCTGGCTGCTGCTGGTGATGTTCGTCGGCGCGGGCTGAGAAGCCCACGGCCGACCACGAGCCGCCCGCCCACGAGCACCGTGGGCGCGGCGGCTCGTGGTGTGTGAGGGGCGCGCAGGCGGGGCCCGGCGGTTTCTCGGGGGCGGGGTACGGAGCGCGGGGCCGCGGTTTCTTTGCTGGAGCGGGGGAGGGGGCTGCGTGCGTGGTGCGTGGTGCGCGGGTGTGGTGTGGTGTGGCGGAGCGTTGGGGTGTGCGTGGGGCTGCCTAGTGGGGGAAGGTGCGTGCGGCTGGCGCGGAGCCGGGGCACGGGGCATGGAGCGACGCATCGGCGGGGCGCTGGGGCGGCGGCGTGGTTCGAGCGGTGGACGGAGCACGGGGCACGGTGCGCGGAGCGCGTCACCTGGCGCGAGGTGGTCGCCTGGTGCGGCCGAAAGGTACGGACGGAGTCGGCGGACCGACGCGGGGGACGGAGCGTGCGGCCGGCCGGATCATCAATGCGTCTCTGTCATGTGGGCGCGGTGGCCGGCGGAGCGTCGTCGCTTGCGCAGTGGTCTGTCGAGGATGAGCTGACGGGGCGGCGAGCGGAGCGCCGCCAGACGTCGATGGCTGCAGTGCTGGATGTCGTGAAAGCCGCCTTGAGCTGCGGTTTCGCTGACCCTGAGGGTGCCGTGCGCGGGCGGTGAGGTCCTGCCCGTATGTCTGCGACACTAGATGAACCATGCCTGCACCCGGAGAACTCACTTTCGTCGCGCCGCGCGGAGCCAAGAAGCCGCCGCGGCACCTTGCCGACCTCACCCCCGCCGAGCGCCGTGAGGCCGTGGCCGCGATCGGTGAGAAGCCCTTCCGTGCTGGACAGATCTCCCGGCACTACTTCGCTCGGTACACGCACGACCCGGCGGACTGGACCGACATTCCCGCGACCGCACGCGAGAAGCTGGCCGCGGAACTACTGCCTGACCTGATGAACGTCGTCAGGCACATCAGTTGTGACGGCGACACCACCCGCAAGACGCTGTGGCGCCTACACGACGGGACCCTGGTCGAGTCGGTGCTGATGCGCTACCCGGACCGGGTCACGATGTGCATCTCGTCGCAGGCCGGCTGCGGCATGAACTGCCCCTTCTGCGCCACGGGCCAGGCGGGGTTGGACCGCAACCTTTCCACCGCGGAGATCGTGCACCAGATCGTCGACGGTATGCGTGCTCTGCGTGACGGCGAGGTGCCAGGCGGTCCCGCGCGGTTGTCGAACATCGTTTTCATGGGCATGGGCGAGCCGCTCGCCAACTACAAGCGGGTCGTCGGCGCCATCCGACGGCTGACCGACCCGGAGCCGGACGGGCTGGGCATCTCCCAGCGCGGCATCACCGTCTCCACGGTGGGCCTGGTGCCAGCGATGCTGCGGTTCGCCGACGAGGGCTTGAAGTGCCGCCTGGCCGTGTCGCTGCACGCGCCGGACGACGAGCTGCGCGACACCCTGGTGCCGGTGAACACCCGCTGGAAGGTCCGCGAGGTTCTGGACGCCGCGTGGGAGTACGCGGAGAAGTCCGGTCGCCGGGTGTCCATCGAGTACGCCCTCATCAAGGACATCAACGACCAGGCCTGGCGGGCCGATCTGCTGGGCAAGCTGCTGCGCGGACGGCGGGTGCACGTCAACCTCATTCCGCTCAACCCCACGCCCGGATCGAAGTGGACCGCGTCGCGCCCCGAGGACGAGCGCGCGTTCGTCGCGGGGCTTGAGGCGCATGGTGTGCCTGTGACCGTTCGGGATACTCGGGGCCAAGAGATCGACGGTGCGTGCGGGCAGTTGGCGGCCTCCGAGCGCTAACGGGGCGCGGGAAGCGCGTCGCGTCGGCCTCGCTTCCGTACGCGCCAGTGTTCCGCAGTGCGTCATGCTCGGCGTGCCCCGTGCCCCGTGCCCCGTGGCCCGTGCCCCGTGCCCCGTGCCCCGTGCCCCGTGCCCCGTGCCCCGCTGGGCCGTCGGGCCGACGTTTCCGCCCCGTGGCCGTGGCCCGTGAGGTGGGACGGTGCGCGTGGCGCGGGCCGGCGCGATCTTGGGCGGGCGAGGCGCTGATACTGTGCCGCGATACCGTTGAGTCGAACAAACGCACATTTCCGACAGGGGAGCGCTACGCGCTGAGAGTGCGGCATCGCAAGGGCCGCAGACCCTCGAACCTGATCCGGGTCATACCGGCGTAGGGAGTCAGACGCACTGATGAACAGCTACCTTCGCCGTGCCGTGGGCACGGCCCTGCTCGGCACACTGGGTGCCACGACACTCGCGGCGTGCGGCGAGTCCGACAACGGAGCGGACTCCAAGACGGTCACCGTCGTCTCGCACGACTCCTTCGTGGTCTCGAAGTCGGTGCTTGACGAGTTCACCAAGCAGACCGGCTACAAGGTCAAGGTCGCGCGCGGTGCGGACGCCGGAGCGGCGGTGAACCAGGCCATCCTGTCGAAGGGGAACCCGCAGGGCGACGTCTTCTTCGGTATCGACAACACACTGCTCTCCCGCGCGCTCGACGAGGGCGTCTTCGCCCCGTACCGCGCCAAGGACCTGGGCCAGGTGCCGGCGGAGCTGCAACTGGATGCCGCGAAGCACCGCGTCACCCCGGTGGACACCGGCGATATCTGCGTCAACTACGACCGGAAGTACTTCGCGGACAAGAAGCTCGCGCCGCCGCAGACCTTCGACGACCTGGTCAAGCCGCAGTACAAGAACCTCCTGGTCACCGAGAACGCTGCCACCTCGTCGCCCGGGTTGGGCTTCCTGCTCGGAACGGTCGGCGTGTACGGGGACGACGGCTGGCAGGACTACTGGAAGAAGCTGAAGGACAACGGGGTCGAGGTCGTGGACGGCTGGGAGCAGGCGTACAACGACCGGTTCTCGGGCTCCGGCGGCGGTTCGGGCAAGGGGGACAAACCCCTCGTCGTCTCGTACGCCTCCAGCCCGCCCGCCGAGGTGGTCGGCGTCAAGCCGCAGCCCAAGGAGGGCCCGACGGGTGTGGCCACCGGCACCTGCTTCCGGCAGATCGAGTTCGCCGGTTTGCTCGACGGCGCGAAGAACAGCAAGGGCGGCAAGGCCCTGCTGGACTTCATGTTGAGCAAGACCTTCCAGGAGGACGTACCGGTCAAGATGTACGTCAACCCGGTGCGGCGGGACGCGAAGCTGCCGGAGATCTTCACCAAGTACGGCGAGCGAATCACCAAGCCGGCCACCGTCGCACCGGAGAAGATCACCGAGAACCGCGAGCAGTGGATCAAGTCGTGGACTTCGCTCGTCGTGAAGTGAGCGACCATTCGCGCCCCGACGCGGCGCACGGGGCGAAATCGCCGAGTACCGGGCACGACGGGGCGCAGGCACGGAGCACGGGGCACGGGGTCAGCGTCCCGGTGGTCCAGAGTGCGCAGCGCCCCGTACGGCGCGGGGCGGGCGGAGACGGGGCACGGGGCACGGAGCGCGGCCGGCGGGCGCCGAGGGGCTGGCGTGTCGCGGGACTACGCCTGGGCCTGATGGCCGTGCCGCTCGGGTTCTTCGCGCTGTTCTTCGGCTACCCCGTCGCCGCGATCACCGCCCGTGGGCTCCACGCCGACGGTGGCTGGCAGCTCGCTCGCATCGGTGAGGTGCTCGGCGACCCCGACGTGCTGAACGTGCTGTGGTTCACCGTGTGGCAGGCAGCCGCCTCAACCGGGCTGACCCTGGCCCTCGCGTTGCCCGGCGCCTACGTGTTCGCGCGCCTCGACTTCCCGGGCAAGCAGGTGCTGCGGGCCGTCGTGACGGTGCCCTTCGTGCTGCCCACCGTGGTCGCGGGATCGGCCTTCCTCGCGCTGCTGGGACGAGGCGGCCTCCTCGACGAACTGTGGGGCGTTCGGCTGGACACCACGGTCTGGGCCATCCTGCTCGCCCATGTCTTCTTCAACTACGCCGTGGTGCTCCGCACCGTCGGCGGGTTGTGGGCGCAGCTCGACCCGCGGCAGGAGGAGGCGGCACGAGTTCTGGGAGCCGGTCGGTTCGCCGCCTGGCGCCGGGTGACGCTGCCCGCTCTCGGTCCCGCCGTGGCCGGTGCGGCGCTCATGGTCTTCCTCTTCACCTTCACGTCCTTCGGCGCTGTCCAGATCCTCGGTGGGCCGCGCTACGCAACGTTGGAAGTGGAGATCTATCGACAAACGGCACAGCTTCTGGACCTGCCGACCGCCGCCGTGCTCACGCTCACCCAGTTCGCCGCGGTCGCCTCGCTGCTGGTCGTACACGCGTGGACGGTGCGGCGACGGGAGAGCGCGCTGCGGCTGGTGGACGCCTCGCACACGGCCCACCGACCGCGAGGAGCCGGACAGTGGGCACTCCTGGCTGGTGTGCTCACTGTGATCGCGCTGCTGATCGTATTGCCGCTGGCGGTGCTGGTGGAGCGGTCATTCTCCGGCCCCGAGGGTTACGGGTTCGCCTTCTACGAGGTACTGGCCTCGGCGGAGGAGAGCGGCGGGACTTTTATCGTGGCCCCGTTGGACGCCTTGTGGAACTCGCTCCAGTACGCGGCGGTCGCGACCGTCATCGCTCTCGTCGTCGGCGGGCTGGCAGCCGCCGCGCTGACCGTAAGGGGGCCGCGTGGTGAGGGGCCCACGCGTACGGGGCGGCTGGTACGGGGCTTCGACGCGCTGCTGATGTTGCCTCTCGGCACCTCGGCCGTCACGGTGGGGTTCGGGTTCCTGATCACCTTGGATGAGCCGCCGCTGGACTTGCGGGCCTCGTGGTTCCTGGTGCCCCTGGCGCAGGCCCTGGTCGGGGTGCCGTTCGTCGTCCGGACGATGCTGCCGGTGCTCCGTGCGGTGGATGACCGGCTGCGCGAGGCAGCGGCCGTACTGGGGGCGTCACCGCTCCGTGCGTGGCGGGAGGTCGACCTCCCCCTGGTCCGGCGGGCCCTGTTGATCGCAGCGGGTTTCGCGTTCGCCGTGTCGCTTGGCGAGTTCGGGGCGACCGTCTTCATCGCCCGACCCGACAACCCCACCCTGCCGGTGGCCGTCGCCCGTTTCCTGGGTCGTGCAGGAGAGCTTAACTACGGGCAAGCCATGGCCTTGAGCACCATCTTGATGGTGGTCTGCGCGGCTGCGCTGTTGGCCCTTGAGCGGCTCCGTACCAACCGTTCGGGAGAGTTCTAGATGACGTTGTCGAGCAAGAGGCAGGCCGAGAACCGCGCGGGAGGACAGCCCGACAGGCCGGCACCGGGCGATGCTGCGCCTGGCGGCACGGAGCGGTCCGGCGCGGTGGAGCGACCGTCCCGCACGGGGCGGTGGCGCGGGGACAGGGCGCGGAGCGACGGAGCACAGGGCGCCGGGGCGTCAGGCGACGGGGCGCGGGGCACGGGGCACGGAGCACGGGGCGTCGACGAGGGTGCGCGCGGTGCCCAGGGTGTGCGGGGGGAACAGGGCGAGCCTGGTGAGAGCTTGCTGCGGTTGGATGGCGTCACGGTGCGCTTCCGCGATCGCGTCGCGCTGGACGCGGTGAGCCTCGACGTCACCGAGCGGCAGACCGTCTGCGTGCTGGGGCCCAGTGGTAGCGGCAAATCCACCCTGTTGCGGGTGGTAGCCGGCCTCCAGGCTGCGGATGCCGGGCAGGTCTGGCTGGCAGGCCGAGACCAGGCCGGGGTGCCTGCGCACCGTAGGGGCGTCGGCCTCATGTTCCAGGACCACCAGTTGTTCCCTCAACGCGACGTGGCGGGCAACGTGGCCTTCGGCCTGCGGATGAGGAGGGCCGGGCGCGGAGAGGCTGACCGCACCGTGGCCGAACTTCTCGACCTGGTGGGCCTCCCGGGCGCTCAGCGACGGGCGATCGCCGCACTGTCCGGGGGCGAACAGCAGCGCGTGGCGCTGGCACGTGCGCTCGCCCCCCGCCCGAAGCTGCTGATGCTGGACGAGCCGCTGGGCCAACTCGACCGGAGCCTGCGCGAACGGCTCGTCGTCGAGCTGCGGCAGATGTTCCGCCAACTGGGCATGACGGTGCTGGCGGTCACCCACGACCAGGGCGAGGCGTTCGCCCTCGCCGACCGGGTGGTGGTCATGCGGGACGGGCGGATTGCTCAGGTAGGCACGCCGTTGGAGGTTTGGCAGCGTCCCGCTTCTGAGTTCGTGGCGCGCTTCCTCGGCTTCGACAACGTCGTTGACGCCACCGTGCAGGATGCGGCTGCCGTCACGCCCTGGGGTGAGGTGCCCGTACCAGTCGGCGCCTCGGCTGGCCCGTGCCAACTGCTGGTTCGCCCCACGGGTGTGCGGCTGACCAGCGCGGACGACGGCCTCCCTTGCGTGGTGCGGGCGCGCACGTTCCGGGGCGGCCTGGGCGTCTCCCTGCTCCTGCAACCCGAGCGGGGCCCGACGCTGGAGGCAGCGTGTTCGCTGCGGGAGGCGCCAGCAGAGGGGGACCAGGTGCGCGTCGCGTTCTTGGCCGAGGACGTGGTGATCCTTGGCGGTACGGAGTAGAGCACGGGGCGACTTCGGGCTGGCCTTCGCCATCGAGGGGACGGCACTTCCCTGGCGTGGTGCAGGGAGCACGGAGGGCCGAGCGTTGAGCGGTGCGTTTGTGTGGCACACATACGGCGGTCTGCTTGCTGAGTCACCGGGAGGTAGCGGCGATCCTGCCTGGGGGCACGGGGCACGGGGCACGGGGCACGGGGCACGGGGCACGGGGCGGAGTCGCAGCGAGTCGCGGCGGGGTGTGGGCGCCGGTCGGGGCGCGGAGCGTGGTGCGCTTCGATGTGGTGGGGATGTCGGGTCTCACGTGGCCAGCGGCATTGCCGCAAGCTCGGCAACCAGCCAACTGAGGGCGCCTAGGACCGTGACGACTGCTGTGACGCGAAGCGTCGCAGCGTTGCGCAGCACGGAGCGGGAGGCGCCGATGCGGATCAGGGCGTCGGTGGAGGCGATGCGTGCGTTCTTGCTCTCCAGTACGGCCATCAGCGCCGTCGCGGTGGCGCACCCCATCACCAGGGCAGCGCCGAGCCCCGTGAGCGGGCCGAACGGGCGGTCGTGGGTCAGATCGGGCACCGCGTCGTAGAGGCGTACAGCGACGTAGGTGCTGCTGGCGACCGCGCAGAGCGCGCCCAACGGACGACCGAGCCGGTTCGACTCCTCCTGCAACCCGCGCCCGGCCAGCAGTCGCATGGCGCCCGGCCGCCCCAGGGCGAGCAGCCTGCCGCAGAGACGGATGAGCCCGGGGCCCACCAGCACGAGCCCCGCGGTGGCCAGCGCCCACGTCGCGAGGACCGCGATGGCGCCGCCGCTGAGATGACCGGGCGTGGGCAGCAGATCCCGCGTGTCGGTCGCGTCGCGGCTGACGTAAGCCTCAAGCGCCAGCCCCACGGAGATCAGTGCGATCCCCCACGGCAGTCCCGATGCCTCGGTGGGACTCGGGGGCGGCGCGGTGTGCACTACGTGAGGGGCACGCTGGTTGGTTGCCTGCACCAGTTCGGGGGAGGCCGGGGGAGCGGTCGACGGAGCGCCGGTGTCGGCTCCGTGATGCGCGGGGACGACTCGGTCGGACTGGCCGAGAGGCGCGGTCATCGAGGCGAACGGCGACGTGGCGGTGCGAGTTGTGTGTGACGTTCCGTTCGTGGTGAGCGCAGCGGCGGCCGGCTGCGAGGCGAGCGCCGGCCGCGCGCTCCGGGGCGTCCACGCACGGCGCGCGTCCGTCGGACGAGGCGTGCGCAGGCTGAACGCGCTGGCCGCTGCGGCGGCGAGAGGCGCTACCGACAGGAGGGTGAGCACGGCGCCGACGGGCAGCCGGTGACCCACGGCGAACGCGTCGATGATGGGGTCGTCGAGGGGCGAGCCGACGATGCTGCCACGCAGGGAGAGGAAGGCGACCAGCGCGAGCACGCTACCGGCGAAACAGATCAGGGCCGTGGACGCTGCCGTCAGGAGGGCGTGCCTGTACGGTCCGCAGCCAGCGCCAGCCAAGCCCGGGGCGGGGTGGAGGATCGTGTCAACGCGCCCTACCGCGCTGGCCAGTTGGACGGTCGTGGCAAGCGGGGCCACGCACCACAACAGTCGGGCAAGGGCGTCAGACCTGTCGTCGGGGTGCCCCAGGGCGTACCCGAGGGAACACAGCAGCAGAAATCCGGCTCCTGCCGATGCGATCGCCACCAGCGACCGCCGGACGTGCGTCAGCGGTCCCGCGCCGAGGACTAGACGGAGACTGAGCACGCCGCACTGCCCTCCGCGTGATGGGCGGGGACGGAGCCGCTTCGGCGGCCGTCGATGAGTGAGACGGAGCGGTCGACCAGGGCGTCGGCCTCGGTGCCGTGGCCGGTGAGCACCACGGTGATGCCGTGCGAACGGGCTGCCGTGGTGATGGTGCGGAGCACCTGTTCCCGGTCGGGGCCGTGCAGCGGAGCCGTAGGTTCGTCGGCGAAGAGGATGTCGGGCGCCGCGGCGAGCGCCCTGGCGACGGCCACGCGCTGTCGCTGGGCCTGCAGGAGCGTGGCAGGTCGGCTCCGGGCACAGTCACCGATGTCGAGTCGGTCCAGCCATTCGTGCGCCGCGTGCTTGGCGCTCTTACGGCGCGTGCCACGGAGCAGCAGGGGGAGCGCGGCGTTCTCCCAGGCGTTGAGCTCCGGTACGAGGCACGGTTCGGGGCCGATCCACCCGAAGCGTTCGCAACGCAGTCGCTCACGCGCCAGCGTTGACATGGTGTGGATGGGCGAGCTGTTGAACCACACCTCACCGCTGTCGGGCAGGAGCTGGCCCGACAGACAGCGAAGCAAGGTGGTCTTGCCGGAGCCGCGAGGCCCGGACACGGCGAGGATCTCACCCTCCTGAACGCCCAGGGACACGCCCGTCAGCGCGGGCGAGCCGCCATACGCGTAGGTGAGGGCACGCGCCCACAGCACATCGTTGTCGGGCGGAGCCACCATGGCAGTACCTCGGTTGCTGACGTTTGTCCGCGTTCCCCTG
This sequence comes from Streptomyces buecherae, assembly GCF_014295035.1. Taxonomy (GTDB): domain Bacteria; phylum Actinomycetota; class Actinomycetes; order Streptomycetales; family Streptomycetaceae; genus Streptomyces; species Streptomyces youssoufiensis. The sequence goes on along the minus strand of NZ_CP060404.1, from coordinate 2,150,046 downwards.
ACTGGGTGAACGAAGACAAAGGCGATCGGTCACTGGAACGGTAGGGACTCGCACGGGGAACGGTGCCCAGGCGCGGCGCTGAAAGCGCGCTATTCCTCCGATCAGCCGTCAAATCAGCCGTACGCCCGAGCGCCCGCGCCCGGGTCAGGGGGAACGGACGCGCGCTCGCGGCTCAATGGCCAGTGGTGGCCCTCAGCCGAGGGTGCGAGTGGGCGGGCGCGGGCCGTAGTGGGGTGTGGCAGAGCGGATCGGCGGTCTCGGCGAGGGCCGACGGTGGTGCATGACCGAGCCGGCGGGCTCGCCGGCCGGCGTTCGTTACCGAGGTGGTGTTGCCGAGCGGTTGCATGTCTCGTCGCGGCGACGATCATGCCGCCGGAGCACGGAGCACGGAGCACGGAGCACGGGGCACGGGGCACGGGGCACGGGGCACGGGGCACGGGGCACGGGGCACGGGGCACGGGGCACGGGGCACGGGGCACGGGGCAGCTTGCCGCTCCGTAGCTCTCTGGGCGCGCTGCCACGCCGGCCAGCCGTCGTGGGCCAGTAGCAGCGAGCGCACGCGTCCGTGCTCCGTCGGCCCGGCCCGGTTACACCCGCCCGCCAAGCCCCCCCGCGCCCCGCCCCTTCCGCCCCGCCCCGTGCCGTCCGTCGTACGCCGCAGCGGTCAGATCTTCTGCCACGCCTCCGTCAGTACGCTCCGCACGATCTGCTCGATCTCGTCGAATGTGGCCTGGTCGGCGATGAGGGGCGGTGAGAGCTGGATGACGGGGTCGCCCCGGTCGTCGGCGCGGCAGTAGAGGCCGTTCTCGTACAGCTTCTTGGAGACGAAGCCGTACAGGAGTCGCTCGCACTCCTCGTCGGTGAACGACTCCTTGGTCGCCTTGTCCTTGACGAGTTCGATGCCGTAGAAGAAGCCGTTTCCGCGTACGTCGCCGACGATCGGGAGGTCGTTGAGGCGGGAGAGGGTGGCGTGGAAGGCGCTCTCGTTGTCGAGTACGTGCTGGTTGAGGCCCTCGCGCTCGAAGATGTCGAGGTTGGCGAGAGCGACGGCGGCCGAGACGGGGTGGCCGCCGAAGGTGTAGCCGTGCAGGAAGGTGTTGTCGGCCTTGTAGAAGGGTTCGGCGATCCGGTCGGAGACGATCGCGGCGCCTATGGGCGAGTAGCCGGAGGTCATGCCCTTGGCGCAGGTGATGATGTCCGGCACGTAGCCGAACTTGTCGCACCCGAACATCGTGCCGAGGCGGCCGAAGGCGCAGATGACCTCGTCGGAGACGAGCAGCACGCCGTACTGGTCGCAGATCTCCCGAACCCGCTGGAAGTAGCCGGGCGGCGGTGGGAAGCAGCCGCCGGCGTTCTGCACGGGCTCCAGGAAGACGGCGGCGACCGTCTCCGGGCCCTCGAAGAGGATCTCCTGTTCGATCTGGTCGGCGGCCCAGCGGCCGAACGCCTCCGGGTCGTCGCCGTGCAGCGGCGCGCGGTAGATGTTGGTGTTGGGCACCTTGTGCGCGCCGGGTACCAGGGGCTCGTACGGGGCCTTGAGGGCGGGCAGTCCCGTGATGGACAGGGCGCCCTGGGGCGTGCCGTGGTAGGCGACGGCGCGGGAGATGACCTTGTACTTGGTGTGGTTACCGGTCAGCTTGTGATATTGCTTCGCCAGCTTCCACGCCGTCTCGACCGCCTCGCCGCCACCGGTGGTGAAGAAGACCTTGTTGAGGTCGCCGGGGGCGTGGTGCGCGAGTCGCTCGGCGAGTTCGATCGCCTTCGGGTGGGCGTAGCTCCACACCGGGAAGAACGCGAGCTCCTGCGCCTGCTTGCGCGCGGCCTCGGCGAGTTCCGCCCTGCCGTGTCCCGCCTGCACCACGAAGAGTCCGGCCAGGCCGTCGAGGTAGCGCTTGCCCTGGTCGTCGTAGATGTAGGCACCTTCACCGCGCACGATGGTGGGCACGGGGGCGTTCTCGTACGACGCCATGCGGGTGAAGTGCATCCACAAGTGGTCGTAAGCGGTCTTGGAGTGACGTGCGTTGGTGGTTTCTGTGCCGGCGTCGGCGCTCATGGCTATCTCGTTCCCCAGGTGTAGGTCTGCTTCCGGAGCTTGAGGTAGACGAAGCTCTCGGTGGAGCGCACGCCGGGCAGCGTGCGAATCCGCTTGTTGATCATTTCCAGGAGATGGTCGTCGTCCTCGCAGACGATCTCGACGAGGAGGTCGAAGGAACCGGCGGTGACGACGACGTACTCCACCTCGTCCATGGCCGTCAGGGCGTCGGCCACCGGATCGACGTCACCTTCGACGTTGACGCCGACCATGGCTTGGCGCCGGAAGCCGACGGTCAGTGGGTCGGTGACGGCGACGATCTGCATGACGTTCTGGTCGAGCAGCTTCTGGACGCGCTGTCGGACGGCCGCCTCGGACAGTCCCACGGCCTTGCCGATCGCGGCGTACGGACGACGCCCGTCTTCCTGGAGTTGCTCGATGATCGCCAAGGAGACGGCGTCGATCGAGGGCGAACTGCGCTTGTCAGGTGTGGCCACGTGCCTCACTGTGCACGAGGACTCGACCGTGTCGCAACCCAAGTTCGCCGGAATTCGTTGTTTGAGTTCGATAGGTGTGCTGATTCCGTAGCTTTCGGCGAGTGGGTATGTCGAAAGCGTCACCCGAGAGGCTAGGGTGGGTGTCTCACCCATCGGACACCAGGCAGGGAGGGGTGGCAGTGACCACCGAGCTGCGTCGTTTGCGCAACTACATCGACGGGGAGTTCCAGGACGCCGCTGACGGGCGGACCACCGAGGTGGTCAACCCGGTCACCGGGGAGGCGTACGCCACCGCTCCGCTGTCTGGCGCGGCGGACGTGGACGCCGCGATGGCGGCTGCTGAGGCCGCTTTCCCGGCGTGGCGGGACGTGGTGCCGGCCGAGCGGCAGAAGCTCCTCCTCAAGATCGCCGACGCGTTCGAGGAGCGCGCGGAGGAACTCATCGCGGCTGAGTCGGAGAACACCGGCAAGCCGCTCGGCCTCACGCGGACCGAGGAGATCCCGCCGATGGTCGACCAGATTCGCTTCTTCGCCGGGGCGGCCCGCATGCTGGAGGGGCGCTCGGCGGGCGAGTACATGGAGGGGCTGACGTCCTTCATCCGCCGCGAGCCGATCGGTGTCTGTGCGCAGGTCGCGCCGTGGAACTACCCGATGATGATGGGCGTCTGGAAGTTCGCCCCCGCCCTCGCGGCGGGCAACACGGTCGTCCTGAAGCCCTCGGACACCACCCCGGCGTCGACCGTTCTGATGGCCGAGATCATCGGTGGCGTGCTGGCCGACCTCGGCCACCCCAAGGGCGTTTTCAACGTCGTGTGCGGCGACCGCGACACGGGCCGCCGCATGGTCGAGCACCCGGTCCCCGCCATGGTCTCCATCACCGGTTCCGTACGCGCCGGCATGCAGGTCGCCGAGAGCGCGTCCAAGGACATCAAGCGGGTCCACCTGGAGCTCGGCGGCAAGGCCCCCGTCGTGGTCTTCGAGGACACCGACATGGCCAAGGCCGTCGAGGACATCTCGACGGCGGGTTTCTTTAACGCGGGCCAGGACTGTACCGCCGCGACCCGCGTGCTGGTGCACGAGTCCATCCACGACGAGTTCGTCGCGGCTCTGGCCAAGGCTGCCGCCGAGATCAAGACAGGCGCGCCGGACGACGAGGACGTGCTCTACGGCCCGCTGAACAACGCCAACCAGCTCGCCCAGGTTTCCGGCTTCATCGACCGGCTCCCGGCCCACGCGAAGGTGGAGACGGGCGGCCAGCGTGTCGGCGACAAGGGGTACTTCTACGCCCCCACCGTCGTGTCCGGCCTGAAGCAGGACGACGAGATCATCCAGAACGAGGTCTTCGGCCCCGTCATCACCGTCCAGTCCTTCACCGACGAGGAACAGGCCATCAACTACGCCAACGGCGTCGAGTACGCCCTGGCGTCGTCCGTCTGGACGAAGGACCACGCGCGCGCCATGCGGCTGTCCAAGGCGCTGGAGTTCGGCTGCGTGTGGATCAACACGCACATCCCGCTCGTGGCGGAGATGCCCCACGGCGGCTTCAAGAAGTCGGGTTACGGCAAGGACCTGTCCGCCTACGGCTTCGACGACTACACGCGCGTGAAGCACGTCATGACGTCGCTGGACGGCTGAACGGCGGCAGGTTATGCGCCGCCGGGTGCGTCTTCGTTCGGCGTCTGTGGCGCGGAGCGGAGCCGCGTGGCCTTTCGGTGACCGGCGGGCTGGGTGCCGCTGTGAGTGCGTACTGATGACGGCGGCTGGCCGGTTGGATGCTGGTGGGTGCGCGTTGCCGGCGGGCGTGGCTCAGTGACGCGGTGCGGGGCGTGAACACGGTGCCGTGTGCGTGGCTGCGTCGCGGCTCGGGGTGGGGCGTTGCGGTGTGTGTCGGAGGTGGGTCGGTCTCGTACGGAATGCCGTACGGGTCCGGCCCGCCGTGCTGTGTGGGGTGTGGCAGCGGGGCGGGGCGGGGGCGCTGCGGGAGGTGGGCGCGCAGTGCTTGGGTGTGCGGGGTCGGCGGGGACGAGGGGGTGGTGGCTGCCTGGTCGCCTGGGAGCGGGGTGCAACGACGAGACCGGGCTTCATGCTGGAGCACGGAGCACGGAGCACGGAGCACGGAGCACGGAGCACGGAGCACGGAGCACGGAGCACGGAGCACGGGACACGGAGCACGGGACACGGAGCACCGGAGCACCGGAGCGGTGATCCTGCCTGGGGGCACGGGGCACGGGGCACGGGGCACGGGGCGGCTGTCCCTGCGACGGTGCACGGCGGGCGGTCTTCGGTGAGGCGAGGTTGTTGTACGGAGCCACAGGGGTCCCGTAGGGACGGGGGCGGGCTGTGGCGCCGTAGGCAGGGCTGGGGCCGCGCGTAAGTCCCTTCCGTATCGACGGCGCCGACCTGCCGTCAGTCAACGGCGCGTGTGAGGCCGCATGTAGCACGGTCCGCCGGCGCCATCGATGACGGACATCACCGACCGTTGGGTGCTCCTTGCCCGACCAGGGCGCGCAGTGTGCTGATGCGGTTGGTGGTGATGCCGTCTACGCCTGCGCGGAGCAAGCGCCGCATCGTGCGCTTGGTGTCCGCTGTCCAGGCGGACACCAGGATGCCGTCGGCGTGCGCCCGCTCCACCAAGGCAGGGGACACGATGCCGAACCGGTAGTTCAGCCATCGCGGGCGTAGCTCTGCCACCAGATCGGGGCGCGGCGGGGCGAGTGTCGTCCAGGTGAAGGCGATCTCCGCATCGGGTTCCGCGCGTCGCACGGCGCGCAGCGCGGCCAGATTGCCGCAGTAGTACACGTGCTCCAACACGCCGGCCTCGCGCACCGTGGCAAGTGTCGCGGGCACGGCTGAAGCAGCGGGCAGGTCGATCATGGCGCGCACGGTGCGCGTGCCTTTGGCCAACTCGCCGAGGGCGTCCCGCAGGGTCGGCACCCCATCCCCCGTGATGGCCCCCACCTCGTCCGCCGTGAGGCTCGCGAGGGGGCGATCGTGTCCCCACAGCCGCTTGAGGGACGCATCGTGCAGCAGGACGGGCACGTTGTCGCGCGTGATCCGTACGTCGACCTCCACGGCGTCGGCGCCCGCGCGCATCGCGGAGCGGATCGAGGCCAGAGTGTTCTCGCGCTGCTCGTACGGATCGCCGCGATGGGCTACGGCGGTGAAGTTGCTGACGCGTGGTGCGGTTCTGGTGAACATGCGCTCCATTGTTGCCGCGGTGCCTTCCCTCCGCTCCGTTGCGGGTCCGTGCCCCGTGCCCCGCGCTCCGTGCCCGAGGGGCGGCTGGGGCGTCGTCGCCCGCCCTGCTCGACGGTCCGTGTGAGGCACGGAGCGGATGTCCAGCCGGGATCGCACGGTGCCGGGGCACGGAGCGGGCGACCCGCCCCGGCCCCGTGCGGAGGCGGGACATTTTGGAGTACGGAGCCGGGGCACCCGGAGGCGCGGAGCACGAGGCACGGGGCGGGCCGAGAGGCGGGGACGGGGCGCTCAATACGGTGTGCCGTCCGTGCCACCCACACGTACGAACTACCCGGCCACTGCCTCCGCCGTGTACGCGTCGATCTCCGCCGTGAGCTTGGCCTTGCCCGCGGCATCGAGGAACGACGCGGTCACGGCGTTCTTCGCCAGCGCGGCCACCCCCGTGGCGTCGAGGTCCAGCAGGCGCGCCGCCACGGCGTACTCGTTGTTGAGGTCCGTGCCGAACATGGGCGGGTCGTCGGTGTTGACGGTCACGAGAACGCCCGCCGCGACCATGTCCCTGATCGGGTGTTCCTCCAGCGTCGTCACCGCCCGCGTGGCGATGTTGGAGGTCGGGCAGACCTCAAGCGGGATCTGGTGCTCCGCCAGGAACTGGAGCAGCTTCGGGTCCTGTGTGCTGGAGGTGCCGTGGCCGATGCGCTCGGCGCGGAGCTCGGTGAGGGCGTCCCAGATGGTCTGCGGCCCCGTGGTCTCACCCGCGTGCGGCACGCTGTGCAGCCCGGCCGCGATGGCCCGGTCGAAGAAGGGCTTGAACTGGGGCCGCGGCACGCCGATCTCCGGGCCTCCCAGGCCGAAGCTGAGCAGGCCGTCGGGCTGGAGGTCCAGCGCCATGCGCGTGGTCTCCTCCGCGGCCTCCAGACCGGCCTCACCCGGGATGTCGAAGCACCAACGGAGCGAGACGCCGAGCTCCGTCTCGGCTCCCTTGCGCGCGTCCTCGATGGCCTCCACGAACGCCGCATCGGCTATGCCTCGCCGGATGGAACTGAACGGGGTAACGGTCAGCTCCGCGTACCGGATGTTCTGCCGAGCCATGTCCCGGGCGATCTCGTACGTCAGGAGTCGTACGTCCTCCGCGTCCCGGATCAGATCCACAACGGAGAGGTAGACCTCGATGAAGTGCGCGAAGTCCCGGAAGGTGAAGAAGTCGACAAGCGCCGCCGGGTCCTGGGGGACCTTGGAGTCGGGGTGTCGGGCGGCGAGTTCGGCGACGATGCGGGGAGAGGCGGAGCCCACGTGATGCACATGGAGTTCGGCCTTCGGTAGCCCAGCGATGAAGGCGGTGATATCGGACAACAAGACCTCCTGGGGGCGGGGCCCGGGAAGGGGCACGCTTGGATCATCGTAGAACCGGGGCGTAGGCCCCGTAGCAACAGGCCGCGGCACGAGCAGATGCCCTTGGGGGAGCGACATGTCCGATGAGCACGAGCAGCCAACACCCGCCCCGTCGTCTGGTGGCCCGGAGGCAGTGCCTTCCGTCGCGCCCGACTCCGAGCCGCAGGACCAGGTCCCCCCGGCGACGCCCGGACAGCCGCGATCGTCGGTGCCGGGCGAAGTCGCGGCCACGCCGCCCGGGGTAAACGGCGCGGCGGGCTCCTCAGCTCCGTCCCAGGCTGTGCCGCCCACGGGGGCGCCGGGGCCTGGCGTGCATGGACCCGTTGGGGCCTATCACCCGGCAGGGTGGCCGTCGCATGGTGCGGCGGGTTCGAGCACCGTTCCTCCGCCCCCCATGGCCCCGACGGGGCCGGGGACACCGAGCGCCTACGCGCACGGCGCCGCCTCGTATGGTCCGGGCAGCCATGTCCCGAGCGGCTACGGGCAGGGGCCGTACGCCCCCGGCGGCCCGAGCTATCCCGGCTACGGGGCGGGCCACGCGCATGCGGGGCAGGCGTACGCGCACCCAGTGCCGTACGGAGCGGGATGGTCCCATGATGTGTGGCGGCCGAACAACGCGCAGGGCACCGCCGCACTGGTGCTGGGAATCGTCGGGCTCGTGCTGTTCTTCAGCATCGTCTTCGGCATCGTCCTGGGCGCCCTGGCGATCATCTTCGGCGCACTCGGGCGGGGTAAGGCGCGGCGCGGTGAGGCGAACAACGGTGGCGCCGCGCTGGCCGGCATCATCATCGGGATCGTCGCCTGTGCGGCGAGCGTGGCCATGATCTTCGTCTACGCCGTGACCGGTGTCGACGAGGACGGCGAGGGCGAGCGTGACGAGCCGTATGGCAGCACGGCGCTGGTGCGGGCCCGGGTGCTGGCGGAAGGTTTCGGTGGGAGGGGCGTAGCGGGCTCAGCCTGAGGCCCCTTCTGCCCGGCGAAGCCTGCGCTTGGGCGCCGGCGTACGGGAGGGGGCGCGGCGAGGCGTCTGTCCCCCATGCCGGCGCGGGCTCGTACAGAGTCAGGCCCCGTGCCCCGTGCCCCGTGCCCCGTGCCCCGTGCCCCGTGCCCCGTGCCCCGTGCCCCGTGCCTCCCGCCCGTTGGCCCCGTGCCCCGTGCCCCGGCCGCACCGTGCCCGGGGTTCTTGGGAGGAAGCGCCGCTCGTGCCGGCGGTGGCCGTCCGGCCGTGACTACGCCAGCCGGCGACGGGCCTCCATCAGGGCGAAGCCGAGGAGGTTCTGCCCCTCCCACTGTCGTGGCACGGCGGCACGCTCGTCGTCCGCGCTCAGCCCGATGCCCCAGATGCGGTCCACGGGGCTGGCCTCGACGAGCACGCGTACTCCCGTGCTCAGCAAGTAGTCGCGCATCTCCGGGTGCTGCCTGAACTTCTCGACGCTGCCTCGCACCACGAGCTCGAAGCGCCGCTCGCGCCACACCACATCGTCGAATCCGCGCACGGAGCGGCCGATCTCCTTGGCCTGGCCAGGGTGCGAAGCGGCGATGGCACGACGCTCCGCCTCGGCGTCGCCGAACAGTCGGGCCTTGCCTGCCATCATCCAGTGCTCAGCTGTCGCGTAGGTGACCCGATCCACGACGAACGGGGATGGAAACCACTGGCTGAAGCACTCGGCGCCCACGGAGCCGGCCCGGCGCGGTTGGTGCCCCCAGAAGTAGAAGTACTTGAACCGCTCGCCCTGCGCCGCGCGCTCCGCCAGTTCCGCCACACTCGTCGGCTCGCCGTGCGCATGCGTACCGTCCGAGTCGATCTCTGCCTGCCCCATGGAAGGGATTGTGTCAGTCGCACAGGGAGGGGCGGCCAGCGGCGATCGATCCTCTTAAGAGACGGGAGTGCGTCTTCACTCGGGCAGGGAAACCGCGAGGCGCGGTGGCACAAGGCGAGCAGGTGGGACTGGCGGGCCTGGGCCCCGACACATTGCCGGGGCCTGGCGACACCGCGACGACCGACGTGCGAAGCACGGAACGGAGCGGTGATCCTGCCTGGGAGCACGGAGCACGGAGCACGGAGCACGGAGCACGGAGCGAGCGGCGAGCGGCGAGGGGCGCGGCGCTCCGTACCGCTCGCGGGGCGACGAGCAGCCCTCCACGAGAGCCTTCCAAGCCCAGGGGCGGCCCGCCCGGGACGAGAGTGGCGCGCCTCACTACCAACTGGTAGCAGTAATGGAGTAAGGAACGGTCACGGCCCCCCTCTCCTCTCTGACACGCACGACGACGCGAAACGAGAGGGGCCAGGGAGTATGAGTGGTACGGGGGCGACGGACGCGGTGCGGTGGCTGGCGGCGGCAGCGCCTGACGCGGGAGCTTGCCTCGCGGAGTGGGGGCGCAATCCGTTAGGAGTGGCGCTGCTCCCTGCTGGGCGGTTGTGGGACGTTCTCATCATGCCGGGGGAGCTCGGCGGCGAGACGTACGACGTACTGCGCCGCTACGTCGGGCCGGTCGGCCCCGTGCTGGGCGATTTCAACGCCTCGCGGGTCGGGTTCTTCGTGCCGCCCGATACCGCCGCGGGGTGGGTAGCCACCGGCGTACGAGGCGCGGGGTGCGGCAGTTGGGTCGTGGTGCCCTACCCCGGGCGGGCAGCGGGCGGGGTGCGGTGGATCAGCCCGCCGGACGGCTCCGGCACGCTCATCGATCCGGTGGCGCTGGAGTTGGCGATGCACGAGGCGGCTGCGGGCCACGAGCCGGCGCCGGGGCAGGGCGGTTGACGGAAAGCGCCCGCCCCACCGACCAGGCGACGCAGCTCAGTAGGAGCACGGACAGGCACCAACTGCCCAGTACGTCCAGGGGCCCGTGGTAGCCCCGTCGTACCAAGCCCAGACCGACACCTGCGTTCAGGCATGCCAGAGCGGCCATGCTCCACCACCAGGCGGCACGGGGCATGGTGTGCACGGTGGGGGCGACTGTCGTGGGGGGTGCCTCGGGCGCTTCCGACGGCGCCTGCGGGCGCGCGATGGCCCAGGTGAAGGCGATCAGCAGGAGCACCGCTCCGTAGCCGACGGCGGCGGTGGCGGCGTGGCCGGAGGGGTAGTAGCCGTTCCCGGGTGCGATCGGGGCACCGTTTGGGCCAGGCCGCCCGAGCCATGCCTTCAACGGGGCGACGAGCGCGGGTACGGCGCCCAAGGCGAGCGCCGCCGTCAGGGGCGGCAGCCACCACAGACGGAGCCGTACGCGGTAGCCGCGCCACGCCGCGACCGACACCGCCGCTGCCAGGGCCGGCAGGACGGCGACGACGCCGCCGAGATCCGCGCCGAACTCGGCCAGGACGGCGACGAAGGTCGAAGCCGAATACCCGGACGGCACGTCCCCGTGCTGCGCGATGTCGTGGCTCAGCCGCTCGTCGAATGCACGGAGGGGGCCATGGGCGGCCACCTGCCAGGTGATGAGGACGAGAAGCGACACCGCGCCGCCCACGACGACGAGAAACGCGCGACGAGGAAAGGGCAGCCCCGGAACAAGGGGGGTGGTCCCGGGGCCGCCGGAGCGACCGAGGCGCCGCGCGCCCCGGGGGGTGTGGGGCGGGCGGCCATCCGATCGGTGAGGAGATCCAGAGCCAGAGACTCCAGTGGTGCGCGTCATGGCGCGGCCGGAACGGGGCTGGGGATGCACCGGCCCGGCGTCGCTCACAGTCTCCTGTGAGCGGGGTGTTTCTCTCATCTGCGGGAACCGTACGTCAGGCCCGACGTGGCGGATAGCTGGATCACTTGCTCGACATTGCCCTCGCACATCTTCTTCACGAGGTGAGCCTGTCCCTCCCCAGTGTGCTGTCCGCCCATCCCCGCGCGCTCCGTTCCCGCCCCGTAGCCGCTCTCTGTGGCCTCCATTGTCGCCGCTCGTCGCCCGCTTCCTGGTCCGGTGCCACGCGGCGTGTGGCGTGGGAGCTCATGCGAGGTGTGCGGCCGTACTTTTCGGCCGCACCGGGCGCGGACACGCGCACAGAGGGCGAACGGCGGGGTGACACGGGGCGCTTTGAGGGGTGGCAGTAGGCCAGGTGCGGTTCGGGCCCCGTAACCGCCCCGTCCTGCCTCACCCCGGGCTCCGTACGGCGACGGGGCGGGGGGCAGGACGGGGCGACGGGGCGGACCCTTGCCGCCGGGGTCAGAGCTGGGTGAAAGCCTCCTCCAGGATGTCGAGGCCCTCGTTGAGCAGGTCCTCGCCGATCACCAGCGGCGGCAGGAAGCGCAGCACGTTGCCGTACGTCCCACAGGTGAGCACCACCAGGCCGGCAGCGTGGCAGGCCTTGGCCAGGGCGCCGGTGGCGCTCGGGTTCGGGTCCTTGGAGCCCGGCTGTACCAGCTCGATCGCGATCATCGCGCCGCGGCCACGGATGTCGCCGATGATCTCGAACTTCTCCTGCATGGCGCCCAGGCGGCCCTTCATGACCTCCTCGATGCGCTTTGCCTTCGCGTTCAGATCGAGTTCGCGCATGGTCTCGATCGAACCCAGGGCTGCCGCACAGGCCACCGGGTTGCCGCCGTACGTACCACCGAGGCCACCGCTGTGCGCGGCGTCCATGATCTCGGCGCGACCGGTCACGGCGGCGAGCGGCAGGCCGCCGGCGATACCCTTGGCGGTGGTGATCAGGTCGGGCACGATGCCCTCGTCCTCGCAGGCGAACCACTGACCGGTGCGGCAGAAGCCGGACTGGATCTCGTCCGCGACGAAGACGATGCCGTTGTCCTTGGCGAACTCGACGATCTTCGGCAGGAAGCCCTTGGCCGGCTCGATGAAGCCACCCTCGCCGAGCACCGGCTCGATGACGATGGCAGCGACGTTCTCGGCCCCGACCTGCTTGCTGATCATGTCGATGGCCTGGGCGGCGGCCTCTTCCGCACAGTTCTCCGCGCCGGTCAGCCAGCGGTAGGGGTAGGCGACCGGGACCCGGTAGACCTCGGGCGCGAAGGGGCCGAAGGAGTGCTTGTAGGGCATGTTCTTGGCGGTGAGCGCCATGGTGAGGTTGGTGCGCCCGTGGTAGCCGTGGTCGAAGACGACGACGGCCTGGCGCTTGGTGTAGGCGCGGGCGATCTTCACCGCGTTCTCGACGGCCTCGGCGCCGGAGTTGAACAGCGCGGACTTCTTCGCGTGGTCACCGGGAGTGAGCTTGGCCAGCTCCTCACAGACGGCGATGTAGCCCTCGTAGGGCGTCACCATGAAACAGGTGTGGGTGAAGTCGGCGAGTTGCGCCGAGGCTCGACGTACGACCGCTTCGGCACTGGAGCCGACCGAGGTCACGGCGATACCGGAGCCGAAATCGATCAGGGAGTTGCCATCCACGTCCTCGATGACGCCACCACCCGCACGGGCGGCGAAGACGGGCAGCACGCTGCCGACGCCTGCGGCGACCGCCGCACCCTTGCGGGCCAGCAGCTCCTGGGACTTCGGGCCGGGGATGGCGGTGACGAGGCGGCGCTCCTGGGGGAGGGCGGGGCCTCCGGACAGTTCGGTCATGTGGGGCTCCAGGGGGTACGCAGGGAATGACAGCGGCTTTACTTCGCAGGCTAGGCGCGCCGTCACGGCCCGGGCATGTTCCGTTCGGGAGAAGTGCGCGTGTTGCGTTGTCCGCGGCGGACATAGCGCGGGGCTCGGACATAGCAGAGCGAACAACGCGCCCCCGGACGCGGCAGCGGAACTGCCGGCGCTGGGACACTAGATTGAGCGGCGGGACGGTTGAAGGGTCTCGCATGACGCTGACTCGGTGCGGGCTCAGGGCCGAGCTGGCGAACGTGGTGCCGATGGGCCGTTTCAGGGCTCTCGGGACCGGCGCGCATCGGTGGGCGACGTGGGGGTGGCGCGGAGTATGGGGCATGAGATACCGGCGTGCGAGCCGGTAGTCACAGCGCGTCGGGGCGGTACGGAGCGAGTACGGGGCGGCAGCGTCCCGTATCAGCGCCGTACCGCGGAGCGTCCCGTGAGTGTGCTGAGGCGTCGCGGGATCTGGCGCCGAGGCTCGCCAGCATGCGGCGCGTCCAGCGCGCTGAGCCGCGCGGCAGGCCGGCACGCGGCTGGAGCGGTGGCACGGCGGGGCGTGTGGGTCGGTGTCGCAGCGCCGAGGGAGCGGGGATGCTGAGTCGATGCGGCTGGAGTGGCGAGGCGGCGACGGGGCCCGACGGCGCACCGTTGGCGGGCGCCGGTTCGCCGCGCGGTGACGTGCCGAGAGTGTGGTCCGTGCGGCGCCGCGGGTAATTGAGTGTGGGTAGTCGGCAGGTCAGGCCAGGGGGCAAGGAAAGCGGATGGATACCGAGGGCACCTACGACGCACGCGGCGCGCGGCGGGAAACCGTGCCGCCCCCGGCCGATCGGCAACAGCCGCCCCGTAAGTACGCTGACTCGGTGAGGGGGGCGGGCGACCAGGGGGCGCCGCTATGGCCCCCGTCGTCGGCTGGGCCTGCTGGCGGTCCCACGGTGCCGCCCGCCCCGATGGCCGCCCCGTATCCGTCCCAACCCCCTGGGCCTCCATACTCGGCAGAGGCGCCGCGACAGCACGGTGTGCCCCAGCGTCCCGTTGAGGTACCCGCCCCGCCCACGACGCCCCCGCCGGCTACATCCGGCCCGGCGCCCGGCGGGCCGCCGCTCGTCGGTAGCCAGCCGTACCTGACCGGCCCGCGGAACGGGGCGCCGGCGGCTCCGCCCGTGCCAGTTGGCCCGCCTGGGGCACCGCCGGCACAGCATCCGTTCCTGGAGTGGCTCCGCACCCCGCGGCGACTCGCGGAGCCAGGCATCTGGGCGTTCGGGTACCGCCCCAAGCCTCCGGAGGAGCCGGAGCGGATTCCTACCCCGAGGTTGTTGGGTGGGGCGATGGTGGCGTTCTTGTGTGCCTGGCTGGTGTGGGAGCTCGTGTCGCACCGCTACCTGGGTAACTACTGGCGTCTACCTCTCATCCTCCTTACCCCCGAGTCGTGGTATGACAAGTCGTCGGCGATCGGACTATGGGCGGCGCGGATCTACCGTTGGCTGATCTGGGCAGCCCTGGCCTTCATCTTCGGCCGCGTAGGCCACTGGCCCGAACTCCTGCGCCGCCTCTTCGCCCCGTTGCTCCGCGCCATGGAGGAGCACAACGCCGACCCCTCTCGCCCCCCATCCACCCCCGAAGCCGACCCGGCCGAGTGGCCCGAGCTGCGGCAGGCCGGAGCGAGGGATGCCGCCGATCGGCTGGCCCACGATGCCCGCGCGGGGCTGATGAACGACGTGGACCACGCCCGGATCGCACAGGCGTGGACCTCCGCACGCGCCCAGCCCTCCCGGCTGGCGGCCTTCACCGACACCGTGTTGCGCCACGGGGCCGCCGCGTGCGTGCACCCCTCCGGGGTACGGGACCTCCCCGTACGGATCGCCCGCCACGACCTGGTCGTCCGCCAGGTGCGGTTGGGCACCGCCGCCGACGACCCTCGTAACCCGTACCAGCACCGCGGCGTCGGCCTGGCCGTCGACCCCGGGGTGCTCGGGACGTCCCTGCTGGCGGTCGGGCCGCCCGGGGCAGGGAAGACGGCGCGGCTGGTGGGCCCCGTCGTGGAGACGCTGTGCCTGCAGGCGCTCGCCGGACAGGCCGCGGTCGTGGTGGTCGGGGCCGCGGGTGCCGGCCTGGGGCCGGACGAGGCGTTCGACGTTGTGGTGAAGATCGGGCGGTCGGACTCGGCGTACGACCTGGACCTGTACGGCGGGGCCACCGACGCGGACGAGGCAGGCGGCATGTTGGCCGAAGCGCTGCTCGGCGACCTGACTCTCACGCTGCCCGGCGGGGAGAGCCAGCGCGCCAGCACCGCCATTGCGCAGCTCCTCGGCCCCTTCCGGGCGGCGCACGGCCGTTTCCCGTCCGTTCCCGAACTGCGCGAGCTCCTGGAGGGCACTCCGTCGGCCTGGCTCGCGCTCCGTAAGGTGCTCGAAGCAACTGGGCAGCAGGCGCACGCCCGCGAACTCGACGCCAGGGAGCGCCAGGCCGCCCGGCCCGGCGACATCGGCACCGTGCTCGCCGAGCGACTCGCGCTCCTTGACCGCCCCGCCTTCGCGCACTTCTTCAAGACCGACGGAGCCAGCCGGCCCTTCTCGCTGCGCGCCCTGGAGCATCCGGTTCGGGTGCGTATCGACCTGCCGGAACGGGGTTACGCCGAAGCCTCGCGGCTGCTCGCGCGCCTCGTCCTGGCGCAGTTCGCCGAAAGCGCCGTCAGCCGCGCCGACCGGTCACTGTTCGCCTGCCTCGTGCTCGATGACGCCTCCCACACCGTCACGCCCGAGGCCCTGCGCGCCCTCCAGCGGCTGCGCTCGGCCAACGCCGGCGCTGTCCTCACCCTTCGGACCCTCGACGACGTGCCGCAGGCCCTGCGCAGCGCCCTGCTCGGCGCGGTGGGCTGCCGCATGGCGTACGCCGGGCTGACGACGTGGGACGGGGCGCACTTCGCCGAGGTCTGGGGCAAGGAGTGGGTGGAGACACGCGATGTCACCGACCGGCAGATCATCTCGGACGAGCCCCTGACCAAGGTGCTGCACTTCATCCGCCGGGTCGCGACGGGCAAGGCTGCGACCGCACAGTCCGTGACCGTACGGACGGTGGAGCGGGAGCGCTGGTCGGCGTCGGAGCTCGCGCACGCGGTACCGCCCGGGCACGCCGTGCTGTCGCTGACGTCCGTACGCGGCCACAGCGCCCCACCCGTGCTGATCAACCTGAACGGTTGATCACCGACCCCTGATGAGAGTGGACAGGCAAGGGCGCGGGCCCCTGCCCACCCTCTCCTACCGCGCACGGGATACCTGCGCTTTCCTCCATTGAGGCAGAATCGGAAGGAGCCGTTCGTACGAGACGGCGCACTCTTCGCATCCCGTCGAAGCGAAGCCGCCCGAAGCCGCAACGAAGGTGCCATGCCTCCCACGCTCGCCTCACTCGTCCACCACTCCACCCTGAAGCTGACCGTGCTCGCGGGTGAGGGGCGGCTGGACACGCCCGTGCGGTGGGCGCATGTCAGCGAGCTCCCCGACCCCGTGCCGTACCTGGACGGTGGCGAACTGCTGCTGATCACCGCGATGAAGCTGGACGCCGAGGACCCCGAGGCGATGCGCCGCTACGTCCGGCGGCTGGTCGACGCGGGCGTCGTCGGCCTCGGCTTCGCGGTCGGCGTCAACTACGAGCAGGCCCCGGCGGCCCTGGTGCGGGCCGCCAGCGAGGCCGGGCTGCCGCTGCTCGGGGTTCCGCGCCGTACCCCGTTCATCGCGATCAGCAAGGTCGTCTCGGCCGCCATCGCCGCCGACCAGTACCGCGCCGTGACCGCTGGCTTCGAGGCACAGCGCGAGCTGACCCGCGCCGCCATCGGCGCCGAGGGCCCCACGGCGCTGCTGGCCAGGCTCGCCGCCCACCTCAACGGCTGGGCAGCCCTCTACGACGCCTCCGGCGCGCTCATCGGCTCCGCGCCCGACTGGGCGGCGCGCCGTGCGGCCAGGCTCACCGGCGACGTCGAGCGGCTCCGCGAGCGAGCCGCCCCCGCGAGCGCCGTCGTCGGGGGCGGCGGAGCGGACGGGGACGAAGAGGAGGTGGCCGACCGGGTGGAGCTCCAGACGCTGGGCATCGGCCGGCGCACACGGGGCGTCCTCGCCGTCGGTACGGGGGCGCCGTTGGGCACCGCGGAACGCTACGCCGTCCACTCCGCCGTCGCCCTGCTGACCCTCACCACGGAGCGCTCCCGGGCGCTCCGCGAGGCCGAACAACGGCTCGGTGCGGCGCTGCTCCGCATGCTCCTCGCGGGCGAGCCCGACCACGCGCGGGCCGTGGCCGGCCAGCTCTACGGCGAACTGCTCGACGCCCCGTTCCGCATGCTCGTCGCCGAGGGGCCGGCCAGTACGCCGCACGCTGCCCCGTCGGCGCCCCACGGGGCCGACACGGCGGCCCCGGCTCCCGCTCCGTCCCCCTCCGCCCCTTCCACGAGGCAAGCTCATGCCGCTCCGGCCGTGGAACCCGGCACCGCGCAGGAGGCTCACGGACCGCCGCACGGTGCGGCGCCGAGCGCCCCGTCGACCGTGGACGACCCCTCGAACGGGGCGGCGCCCCCGGCGCAGCCGCTCAGTTCCGCCACGCCCCTCTGCGGCGGCGCCCCGGCCACGACGACCGCCGATCCACTCGGTTCGCTCGTGGACACCATCGAGGCGGCGACCGCACGCACTGGGGAGGCCGTACTCATCGTTCCGGACGGGGCGCGCTTGATCGTGCTCGCCACCGATGGGGGAGCGGCGGTCAGGGCCTGCGCGGAGCACGCCGAGGCGGCCGAGGCACGCCGGGGCGGTACGGCGCGCCCCCGCGCCCGGAGTAGCGCGCCCGCGGACGATGGTCTCGTCATCGGCCTTTCCGCCCCCGCCGGGCCCACGGCAGCGGCCACCGCCTACCGCCAGGCCGAGCAGGCCCTCTCCGTAGCACGCCGCCGCGGTCGCGTACTCGTCGAACACGAACAGGTCGCCGCCGGTTCGGTGCTGCCGCTCCTCGCCGACGACGCCGTACGGGCCTTCGCGGACGGCCTGCTCCGTGCGCTGTACGACCACGACGCAACGGGGCGGGGCGACCTCGTGGCGAGTCTCCGGGCGTGGCTCTCCCGGCACGGCCAGTGGGACGCCGCGGCTGCCGAACTCCGGGTCCACCGCCACACACTGCGCTACCGCATGCGACGAGTCGAGGAGATCCTCGGCCGCTCGCTCGACGACCCCGACGTCCGCATGGAGCTCTGGCTGGCCCTGAAGGCCACCGGCATGTAGCCGCGCACACGGGTCGCTGCGCGGCTGACTCGGGGCCGGCCTACCAAGGACCGCAAGGGCGTTTACGGAGCCGGAGCTGGCATGCCCGTACGACAGAAGTCGCGCCGAGGGACACTCTCTCGGACAGGCCGTCTTCGTTATGGCCGTGTCCGCGCGACACCTTCACGCGGTGCCCCGTGCCCCGTGCCCCGTGCCCCGTGCCCCGTGCCCCGTGCCCCGTGCCCCGTGCCCCGTGCCCCGTGCCCCGTGCCCGGGGGCGGGGGCGGGGCGGCGCCCCGTGCTCCGTGTCAGGTGGTCGTCCGTCGCCCCGTCTGTCACGCAAGCCGTCACCCCCGTCCTCCCGCTCGGAAAGACCGCCCCGAGTCTCCTCAAGCCCGCCGCCTGCCGCCCTCCGCGTCCATGCGCCACCCTCGGGCCAGCCCGATGCGCACCGTCATCACGCGCAGGCCGCCCCGAGCCGCCTCTGCCGACGGAAAACGACGAAATGCTCATGGGCCACCACGCAGCGATTCGCACGCGCCAATCCGGCACGACGCGGGCGGGCAGTGCTACGAGTCGGACAAACGCCGTACGTGTCAATCGCCCCTACGGTGTGGGCAGAGCGTGTGTCAGCACTCCGGTACGTGGTCCGCCTGCCCAGGACGCAGGCGATACGGGCCGAACTGCGCCGTTCGGTCCGGGCGTGACCGAGCGATGCAGGGGGCAGTCGGCGATGGTCGCCCCGTTCCGCCGCCGGCCGTCCAGCACTCGTTCTGCGACCACGAACCGCACCACCTCCACCAATCAGAAGGGCCGGGATTCGCTGTGTCAGTCACTCAAGAATCTGCCACCCACGCTTTCTGGCTCGCTGGCCGCGCGGCGACCGGCGAGGACACCTTCGACGTCACGTCCCCCTGGGACAACCGGCTCGTCGGCACCGTGAGCATTCCCACCGAGGCCCAGGTCGAGGAGGCCGTGGCCGCCTCCGTAGCGGTGCAGGCCGAGTTCGCGGCCACCCCGGCGCACGTGCGGGCCGCCGCCCTCGACCACGTGACGAAGCGCCTCACCGAGCGCACGGAGGAGATCGCCCAACTCATCTCCGCCGAGAACGGCAAGCCCATGAAGTGGGCCCGCGGCGAGGTGGGTCGGGCGATCTCCGTGTTCCGCTTCGCGACGGAGGAAGCCCGTCGGTTCAACGGTGGGGAGGCCCAGCGCCTGGACACCGACACCGGCGGGGTCGGGCGGCTGGCGCTCACGCGTCGTTTCCCGCGCGGCACCGTGCTGGGCATCGCCCCGTTCAACTTCCCGCTGAACCTCTGCGCGCACAAGGTCGCCCCCGCCATCGCCGTCGGTACGCCGATCATCCTGAAGCCCGCGCCCGCCACTCCGCTGTCGGCGTTGCTGCTCGGCGAGCTGCTGGCCGAGACCGACCTGCCGGCGGGTTGCTGGTCGGTGCTCCCGGTACCCAACGACCGCATGCCCGCGCTGGTGCAGGACGAGCGGCTTCCGGTCATCTCCTTCACCGGCTCTGACAAGGTCGGCTACGCGATCATGGAGTCGGTGCCCCGCAAGCACTGCACGCTGGAACTCGGGGGCAACGGGGCGGCCGTCGTGCTCCCGGACTTCGCCTCCGAGGCGGACCTCGACTGGGCCGCGACCCGTATCGCGACCTTCTCCAACTACCAGGGCGGCCAGTCCTGCATCTCCGTCCAGCGTGTGATCGCGGACGCGTCGCTGTACGAGCGGCTCGTCCCCAAGGTCGTGGCCGCCGTCGAGGCACAGGTCACCGGCGACCCCTCGGACGAGGCCACCGAGGTCGGCCCACTGGTCAGCGAGGACGCCGCGAAGCGCGTCGAGTCGTGGGTCGAGGAGGCCGTACGGGGCGGGGCGACGCTGCTCGCCGGGGGCAAGCGCGACGGAGCCTCCTACGCCCCGACCGTCCTCGCCGACGTCCCCGCCGACGCCACCCTCGCCCGCGAGGAGATCTTCGGCCCCGTCCTGACGCTCCACAGGGTCGACGGCGAGGACGCGGCCTTCCAGGCCGTCAACGACTCCAAGTACGGCCTGCAGGCGGGCGTCTTCACGCACGACACCCGGGCCGCCTTCCGCGCGCACCGCGCGCTTGAGGTCGGCGGCGTCATCATCGGCGACGTTCCTTCCTACCGGGCGGACCAGATGCCGTACGGCGGCGCCAAGCAGTCCGGTGTCGGACGCGAAGGCGTCCGCTTCGCCATGGACGACTACACCTACGAGCGCGTCATGGTGTTCACCGGCATCGACCTGTAGGGCGGTCCGGCGGTTCGGCACGGAGCCGACGGCGGGCGCGACATCGAGGAACTGGCGCCGAAGTAACCGTGGCGGCGCAGGCGACGGCTGGAGCGAAGCACCACGCTCCAGCCGTCGCTCCGTTCGGGGCTCCGCGCGCAACGAGGCACGTTACGCGTCTGGGCTCCTGCTTACACCGGCGCCGCCCCCTGCCGCACCCCGCACCCGTGTCCCATCCGCCTCCCGCCCGTTGGCTCCGTGCCCCGTGCCCCGTGCCCCGTGCCCCGTGCCCCGTGCCCCGTGCCCCGTGCCCCGTGCCCCGTGCCCCGTGCCCCGTGCCCCGTGCCCGGGCGGGGCCGCCGCCCCACGCCCCATGCCCGCCGCGCTCTCCGACGCGGCGGGCCGCACCCCGCGACGTAGCCCCGCCGAGGCCACGCCACTCGCCCTCGCCACCCCACCCCACTGTCCTTCCGCTCCCCCCCGCCACCCGAAGCTCGCCGTGCCGGCACCCGTTACGCCGTACGTCGGGCTGGGCTGCGCTGGCTGATACGGGGCGCTGGGATCGGGTACACGCCGACCAGCAGAACGGGCCGGCGAATACCGGCTGCGGGGCAGCCATCCGGGCCCCGCGCCGATGGTCGCTCCGCCCGCTCCGATCCCACGACGCGGCGAGGTGAGCTCCCGATGACCGCTCCATCCGCAACGCCCCCGCCGACGCCCCCGACGACGCCGTCCGTGTCCGAGCGCGAAGCGCGCCAGGTCGCGGAAGCCGCCCGGGAAGCGACATGGCGCAAGCCGAGCTTCGCCAAGGAACTGTTCCTCGGCCGCTTCCGGCTCGACCTCATCCACCCGTACCCAGCGCTCTCGACCGAGAGCGTCCAGCGCGGCGAGGAGTTCCTCGCCGAACTTCGGACGTTCTGCGAGACGAAGATCGACAGCGCTCGGATCGAGCGCGAGGCGCGCATCCCCGACGAGACGATCAACGGTCTCAAGGAACTCGGCGCCCTCGGCATGAAGATCGGCACCGAGTACGGCGGGCTCGGTCTCAGTCAGGTCCACTACAACCGGGCGCTGGCGCTTGTCAGCTCCGTCAGCCCCGCCATCGCGGCGCTGCTCTCCGCGCACCAGTCCATCGGGGTGCCGCAGCCGCTGAAGATGTTCGGCACGCAGGAGCAACGCGAAGCCTTCCTGCCGCGGTGCGCCCGTACCGACATCTCGGCGTTCCTGCTGACCGAGCCCGACGTCGGGTCCGACCCGGCGCGACTGGCGACCACCGCGGTGCCGGACGGCGAGGACTACGTACTGGACGGCGTCAAGCTGTGGACGACCAACGGTGTCGTCGCCGACCTCCTCGTCGTCATGGCCCGGGTGCCGGAGGGCGACGGCCACAAGGGCGGCATCACCGCCTTCGTCGTCGAGGCCGCGGCCGACGGGGTCACCGTCGAGAACCGGAACGCCTTCATGGGGCTGCGCGGCATCGAGAACGGCGTCACGCGGTTCCACCGCGTGCGCGTTCCGGCCCGGCACCGTATCGGGCCCGAGGGCGCCGGCCTGAAGATCGCCCTCACCACTCTCAACACGGGCCGCCTGTCGCTGCCCGCCATGTGCGTCGGCACGGGAAAGTGGTGCCTGAAGATCGCCCGGGAGTGGTCGGCCGCCCGGGAGCAGTGGGGCAAGCCGATCGGCCGGCACGAGGCCGTGGGATCGAAGGTCGCCTTCATCGCCGCGACGACGTTCGCCCTGGAGGCCGTTGTCGACTTGTCGTCCCACATGGCCGACGAGGATCGCAACGACATCCGCATCGAGGCCGCGCTCGCCAAGCTGTACGGCTCGGAGATGGGCTGGCTGATGGCCGACGAACTGGTGCAGCTTCGCGGCGGTCGCGGGTTCGAGACCGCGGCCTCGCTCGCCGCGCGGGGCGAACGCGCGGTACCCGCCGAACAAGTCCTGCGCGACCTGCGGATCAACCGGATCTTCGAGGGCTCCACGGAGATCATGCACCTCCTCATCGCCCGCGAGGCCGTCGACGCACACCTGTCGGTGGCGGGCGACCTGATCGCCCCGGACACGCCGCTCCGTGACAAGGCCAGGGCAGGCGCGAAGGCGGGCGCCTTCTACGCTCGCTGGTTGCCCCGACTCGTGACGGGGGCGGGCCAGCTTCCGCGCTCGTACGCGCAGTTCCACCCACCCGGCCACCGGGACCTCGCCTCACACCTGCGCTACGTGGAGCGCTGCGCGCGCAAACTGGCCCGCTCCACCTTCTACGGCATGTCGCGCTGGCAGGGCCGTCTGGAGGCCAAACAGGGCTTCCTCGGACGCATCGTCGACATCGGCGCCGAACTGTTCGCGATGAGCGCTGCGTGCGTTCGGGCCGAGCGGCTACGGCTGGACGGGGCGCACGGCGCCGAGGCGTACCGGCTCGCCGACGCCTTCTGCCAGCAATCCCGCGTCCGCGTCGAGGAGTTGTTCGGGCGCTTGTGGAGCAACACCGACGCCCTGGACCGCGCGGTGGCCTCAGACGTACTCGGCGGCGGCTACACCTGGGTGGAGGAAGGCATCCTCGACCCCAGTGGCGACGGCCCCTGGATCGCCGACGCGACGCCAGGCCCCGCCCGCGTACCCACCGTCCACCGCCCCGTCCGCTGACGAGCCACCCCGCCACCCGCCCTGCCCCGCGCACGCGACAGCACCGCGCTACGCCGCACAGCAGTACGCCGCACCCCGGCGCCGCCGGCCATGCGCGACCGTACGGGGCGACCACGAAGAAGTGCACCCGCCCCACGGAGTTGCGTACGCAGCGCCCAGGCCGGTCATTCCCTCCGCCCCCGCGCGCCGTGCCGCTTTGCCACGCACGGACCACCCGCGGCACCATCCGGCCGGAGCACGGAGCACGGAGCACGGAGCACGGAGCACGGAGCACGGAGCACGGAGCACGGAGCACGGAGCACGGAGTACGGAGCACGGAGCACGGAGCACGGAGCACGAAGCGGCGATCCTGCCTGGGGGCACGGGGCACGGGGCACGGGGCACGGGGCACGGGGCACGGGGCACGGGGCACGGGGCACGGAGCCCCGCCCCACCGGCACCGCTGGGCCCGTCACCGGGCCCCAGCACCGCACGGCGCGCGCGATCCCGCAAGGCGGTCCCGAGGAGGCCGCCCCGCTCCGCGCCGCGGCGACCCCTGGTTCGCCCCGACCCCGCTATGGCAGAGTCCTACTAGGGGTGCGCCCCCCAAATCCCGCGGTGGAGCGGCCACAATGGGGGGATGACGGACTCCCTCGCCTCGCCGCACCAGCCCTTCGCCGCTGCCATCGACGCCTCCGCAGCCCCGGAGGCCCCGCGCACCATCGTGATTCTCGGCTCAACGGGTTCGATCGGAACCCAGGCCATCGACGTGGTGTTGCGCAATCCCGACCGGTTCCAGGTCACGGGGCTGTCCGCTGCCGGTGGACGGGTGGAGTTGCTCGCGGAGCAGGCGCACCAGTTGCGGGTCCGTATGGTCGCCGTCGCGCGGCAGGACGTCGTGCCCGCGCTCCGTGAGGCGCTGCGGGCGCGGTACGGAGCTGAGCCGCTGCCCGAGATCCTCGCGGGGCCGGAGGCGGCCACCGAGCTCGCGGGCAGCGAGTGCCACTCCGTCCTCAACGGCATCACCGGTTCGATCGGGCTCGCCCCGACGCTGGCCGCCCTAGAGGCCGGCAGCGTGCTCATCCTCGCGAACAAGGAGTCTTTGATCGTCGGAGGACCGTTGGTCAAGGCTGTGGCCAAGCCGGGCCAGATCGTCCCGGTCGACTCGGAGCACTCGGCGCTCTTCCAGGCCCTGATGGGCGGCACCCCGGCCGAGGTGCGCAAACTGGTCGTCACGGCCAGCGGCGGCCCCTTCCGCGGGCGCAGCCGGGAGGAACTGACCGCCGTCACGCCCCGCCAGGCGCTCGCCCACCCCACCTGGGACATGGGCCCGGTCGTCACCATCAACTCGGCGACCCTGGTCAACAAGGGCCTTGAGGTCATCGAGGCGCACCTGCTGTTCGACATCCCCTTCGACCGCATCGAGGTCGTCGTCCACCCGCAGTCGTACGTGCACTCCATGGTCGAGTTCACCGACGGTTCGACGCTCGCCCAGGTCAGTCCGCCCAACATGCGCATGCCGATCGCGCTCGGCCTGGGATGGCCGGACCGGGTGCCGGACGCCGCGCCGGGCTGCGACTGGACGAAGGCGTCGACGTGGGAGTTCTTCCCGCTCGACACGGAGGCGTTCCCCTCCGTGGCCCTGGCGCGCCACGTGGGCGACCTGGGCGGTACCGCGCCCGCCGTTTTCAACGCGGCGAACGAGGAATGCGTGGACGCGTTCCTGGCCGAGCGACTGCCCTTCACCGGGATCGTGGACACGGTGGCCGCCGTGGTCTCCGAAGGACTGGCCTCAGGCGCCGTGAAAAAGCGCCATGATGGAACCTCGCTGTCGGTGACTGACGTCCTCGAAGCGGAGACATGGGCGCGCGCCCGCGCCCGGGAACTGGCCGCACGGGCGGCGAAGGCAACATCGGAGGTACGCGCATGACGACCTGGATGACGATTCTTGGGATAATCGTCTTCGTCGTCGGCCTGCTCTTCTCCATCGCCTGGCACGAGCTGGGACACCTCTCGACCGCCAAGCTGTTCGGCATCCGGGTACCGGAGTACATGGTCGGTTTCGGGCCGACGATCTTCTCGCGCAAGAAGGGCGAGACGGAGTACGGCATCAAGGCCATCCCGCTCGGCGGCTACATCCGCATGATCGGCATGTTCCCGCCCGGCGACGACGGCAAGGTCACGGCGCGCTCCACCTCGCCGTGGCGGAGCATGGTCGAGGACGCCAGGTCGGCCGCGTACGAGGAGCTCCAGCCGGGCGACGAGAAGCGGTTGTTCTACACGCGCAAGCCGTGGAAGCGCGTGATCGTCATGTTCGCCGGGCCGTTCATGAACCTGGTGCTCGCCGTGGTGATCTTCATCGGCGTGATGATGACCTTCGGCGTCAACACCCAGACCACTACCGTCGGCTCCGTCTCCGAGTGCGTGATCCCCGCCTCGGCCAACACGGATACGTGCCCGAAGGACGCCAAGGACTCCCCGGCCAAGGCGGCGGGGCTCGAGCCCGGCGACAAGATCGTGGCGTTCAACGGTCAGCCGACCCCGGACTGGCAGACGCTCCAGCGTGACATCCGCGACACCACGGGGCCCGCCACCATCACCGTGGAGCGGGACGGGGCGCACAAGACGCTGCAAGCCGACCTCATCAAGAACAAGGTCGCCAAGTCGGACGGTGACGGCGGCTACGTGAGAGACGAGTACGTCACCGCTGGCTTCCTCGGCTTCGCGCCCGCCACGGGTGTCGTCCAGCAGTCCTTCGGCGAGTCCGTCGAGCGCATGGGCGACATGGTGGAATCCGGCGTCGAGTCGCTGGTGGCGCTGCCGTCCAAGATCCCCGACCTGTGGAACGCCGCCTTCGGTGACGCCGAGCGCGAGCCCGACTCGCCGATGGGCGTGGTGGGCGCCGCACGCGTCGGCGGCGAGGTGTTCAACCTCGACATTCCGCCGGAGCAACAGGTCGCCACGATGCTGTTCCTGGTGGCGGGCTTCAACCTCTCGCTGTTCCTGTTCAACATGCTGCCGCTGCTGCCACTGGACGGCGGGCACATCGCGGGCGCGTTGTGGGAGTCCGTACGGCGCAAGACGGCGCGCGTCTTCCGCCGCCCCGACCCGGGCCCCTTCGACGTCGCCAAGCTCATGCCGGTCGCGTACGTCGTCGCCGGAATCTTCATCTGCTTCACCCTGCTGGTCCTCATCGCCGACGTGGTCAACCCCGTACGCATCACCTGACGCCGCTCGGGGCGGCGCCAGCGTGACGCGCCGCCCCGAGCGCGGGTACGTCACCAGGCCACCACCGCTGCCCCGCGTACCGAGCTTCTGGCCCAGCCGTATGCCGGCTCCGTAGGCCGCCGCGGGACGGAGCCCGGCCGCGGGCTCCGTCCCGCGGCCGCTGGGATCGCTGGAACGGGGCCACGATGGCCCGACGACGCCCCAGGGCGACCGCGCCGCCGCCTGCTCCATGCAACGTGACATGCGTCCCACATTGCCGACTCCATCGCTCACCGTGCTGAATCATGTGCGTGTGGTAATGGGGCGAGTTTGGCGTAGTGCGCCACGATCTCTGGCGATACGGCGGTTCGGTACGGAGCTGCGCGACCACGCCGCCACGGGGCGCGTTGTTCACCCCTGCCGCGTGCGGTCGCGCCCCTGGGGGCTGGCCTACGGGGCGGCGAGCGCGCGGGGGACGGGGCCGCCGGCCGTCGGCGCCGTGGCGGGCGGCGCGGAGTGTTGATCTTTCGGCTGGCTGACGTACGTGCCACGAAGGAGCGAAGTTCTGGCATGGCGTATTCGTCCGCCTATCACCGATCGTGTGAGGTTAGAGGCTGGGTGCGCTGTGTCCGCGTCGGGTGCCGTAATCTCGAAGACCGGAGCCCGCCGATCTCGGGACCTCGTTACACACCTTGGGGTTGCTCGCCAGATGACTGCGATTTCGCTTGGAATGCCGTCCGTTCCGACCAAGCTTGCTGACCGTAGGGTGAGCCGCCAGATTCAGGTGGGCTCGGTGCCTGTCGGGGGTGATGCCCCGGTGTCCGTGCAGTCGATGACGACGACGTTGACGGCGGATGTGAACGCGACGTTGCAGCAGATCGCGGAGTTGACGGCGTCGGGTTGTCAGATCGTGCGGGTGGCGTGTCCGTCGCAGGATGACGCGGAGGCGTTGCCGGCGATCGCGAAGAAGTCGCAGATCCCGGTGATCGCTGATATTCACTTCCAGCCGAAGTACGTGTTCGCGGCGATCGATGCCGGGTGTGCGGCGGTGCGGGTGAATCCGGGGAACATCCGGCAGTTCGATGACAAGGTGAAGGAGATCGCGAAGGCGGCCTCGGACGCGGGGGTGCCGATTCGGATCGGGGTCAACGCGGGGTCGTTGGACAAGCGGTTGTTGGCGAAGTACGGCAAGGCCACGCCGGAGGCGTTGGTGGAGTCGGCGTTGTGGGAGTGCTCGTTGTTCGAGGAGCACGGGTTTCGGGATATCAAGATCTCGGTGAAGCACAACGATCCGGTGGTGATGGTCAACGCCTATCGCTTGTTGGCGGCGCGGTGTGACTATCCGTTGCATTTGGGTGTGACGGAGGCGGGTCCGGCGTTCCAGGGGACGATCAAGTCGGCTGTGGCGTTTGGTGCGTTGTTGTCGGAGGGGATCGGGGACACGATTCGGGTGTCGTTGTCGGCGCCGCCGGCGGAGGAGGTCAAGGTCGGTCTCCAGATTCTGGAGTCGTTGAACCTCAAGCCGCGTCGGTTGGAGATCGTGTCGTGTCCGTCGTGTGGGCGGGCGCAGGTGGATGTGTACAAGCTGGCTGATGAGGTGACGGCTGGGCTTGAGGGGATGGAGGTGCCGTTGCGGGTGGCGGTGATGGGGTGTGTGGTGAATGGGCCTGGTGAGGCGCGTGAGGCGGATCTGGGTGTGGCGTCGGGTAATGGGAAGGGGCAGATCTTCGTGAAGGGTGAGGTCATCAAGACCGTGCCGGAGTCGAAGATCGTGGAGACCCTGATCGACGAGGCCATGAAGATCGCCGAAGAGATGGAAAAGGCCGGCGTCGCCTCCGGCGAACCCGAGGTATCCGTCAGCTGACGTTGGCCGGTCGTTGCCTCGTTCACGGTTGCGGGGGTGCGGCGCGGGGGAGCGAGGTACAGTGCGGAAACCGAGTCCCCTGTGGCCCGCAGGCCCGCAACCACGAGGCATACCGACACGTGCTGACGACGACCACCACCAGGGTCCTTGAGCCGGGTGAGCTCGATGCGGCGCTCGCCGTCCTCGACCGCGACCCGGTGGCCAATGCCTTCGTTGCCGCACGGGTCCAGACGGCAGGTCTGGACCCGTGGCGGCTCGGCGGCGAGATGTGGGGTTGGTACGCCGACGGACGGCTGGAATCGCTGTGCTACGCCGGGGCCAACCTCGTACCCATCTGCGCCACCCCCGACGCCGTGCGCGCCTTCGCCGACCGCGCGCGCCGCTCCGGGCGCCGCTGTTCCTCGATCGTCGGGCCCGCCGAGCCCACCGCTGACCTCTGGTCCCTGCTGGAACCGAGCTGGGGTCCGGCTCGCGAGGTGCGCAGCCACCAGCCGCTGATGATCACCACGACGATGCCGACGAACGTCACCCCCGACCCGTTGGTGCGCCGCGTCCGCAAGGACGAAATGGACGTGATCATGCCCGCCTGCGTGGCCATGTTCACCGAGGAGGTCGGCGTCTCGCCGCTGGCGGGCGACGGCGGCCTGCTCTACCAGGCGCGCGTCGCGGAGCTCGTCGGTTCCGGCCGCTCCTTCGCCCGCGTCGAAGACGGGCAGGTCATCTTCAAGGCCGAGGTCGGCGCCGTCACCCCGCACGCCTGCCAGATCCAGGGCGTCTGGGTCGCTCCCGAGTACCGGGGCCGCGGCCTCTCCGAAACCGGCATGGCCGCCGTACTCAGCTACGCCCTGCGCGAGGTGGCCCCGGTCGTCAGCCTGTACGTCAACGACTACAACGCGGCGGCCCGAGCCGCGTACCGGCGCGTCGGCTTCCGCGAGGTCGGCGCGTTCATGAGCGTCCTGTTCTGACTCCGTCTGGGCCGGCCAGTAGTGTGCCGCTCATGTCACACCCCGCCGCGAGCCCGCCCTCAGCTCCCCGAGACGTCACCGTCGGGCCACTCGACCTCGCGGCTCGCGTGGACGACGCACTCGCAGTCCAGGCCCTCGCCTTCGGGCTGACGGACGACGAGATCGGAGTGCGGCGCCACATCGTCCTCCGACACCTCGCGACCCCGGGCGCGCGTGCCCTCGGGGCCACCACCGAGACCGGCCGCCTGGTCGGCTTCGTTTACGGCCTGCCGAACCACCGTTCCTACTGGTGGTCCACGATCGTCGCCCCGTACCTCCGAGCCGAGGGCCACGAGGACTGGCTGGACGACTCCTTCGTCATCACCGAACTACACGTCCATCCGGCCCACCAGAAGCACGGCGTCGGCCGGGCACTGATCACCATGCTGACCGACGCGGCCGCCCAGCCCCGCAGCATCCTCTCCGCGATCGACGCGGAGACCCCGGCCCGCGGCCTCTACCGCGACCTGGGCTACCGCGACCTGGCCCACCCCGTGCACTTCCCGAGCGCACGGAGCCCGTACGTCGTGATGGGAGCGCACCTGCCGCTACGGCGGCGGTAGCGTCCGCCGAGGACGCGCGGAGCGTGCCAGACCCCATCGCCGAGCGCTCCGGGGCGGGCAGGGGAGCGCACAGCGCGACCATCGGGTGGGAACCGAGGCCGACACAGCCCCGGGGCGCGGTGTACGGAGCACGGAGCGGCGATCCTGCCTGGGGGCACGGGGCACGGGGCACGGGGCACGGGGCACGGGGCACGGGGCACGGGGCGGTAACCCTGCCCAGGGGGCTCGGGGCGGCGGCTCGTTTCCTCGGTGTGACCCGCTGCGGCTAACCTCTCGCTCACCGCACCTCGCACGCAGGAGAGATCCCCATGGCCCATGCCGTCAACGTCCAGCGCATGTCCACGATGCTGCTCAAGACACTGCGCGACGACCCGGCTGACGCCGAGACAGCCAGCCACAAGCTGCTCGTCCGCGCCGGGTACGTCCGCCGCACGGCGGCGGGAATCTGGAGCTGGCTGCCGCTGGGCAAGCGCGTGCTGGACAACGTTTCGCGCATCGTGCGCGAGGAGATGGACGCGATCGGCGCGCAGGAGGTGCTGCTGCCCGCGCTGCTGCCGCGGGAGGCGTACGAGACGAGTGGGCGTTGGGACGAGTACGGCGACCTGCTCTTCAGGCTCAAGGACCGCAAGGGCGCCGACTACCTCCTCGGCCCCACCCACGAGGAGATCTTCACCCTCACCGTCAAGGACCAGTGCACGTCGTACAAGGACCTGCCGGTGATCGTCTACCAGATCCAGACGAAGTACCGGGACGAGGCCAGGCCGCGCTCGGGCGTGCTGCGGGGGCGAGAGTTCCAGATGAAGGACTCGTACTCCTTCGACGTCACGGACGAGGGCCTGGCCGAGTCGTACCGGCTGCACCGTGACGCGTACACCCGCATCTTCGAGCGCCTGGGCCTGGACTACCGGATCGTGTCGGCGGTCTCCGGGGCGATGGGCGGTTCGGCGTCGGAGGAGTTCCTGGCGCCGGCGGCGGCCGGTGAGGACACGTTCGTGGACTGCCCCGCCTGCGACTACGCGGCCAACACGGAGGCCGTCACCTTCGCGGCACCGTCGGCCGGAGACGGGGCGGCGCATGGCCCCGTCGAGGAGTTGGACACGCCCGACACGCCCACCATCGAGACCCTGGCCGTGCACCTCGGGGTGTCCGCCTCCGCGACGCTCAAGAACCTGTTGGTCAAGGTGGACGGCGAGATCGTCGCCGTCGGAGTGCCGGGCGACCGCGAGGTGGACCTCGGCAAGCTGGGCGAGCACCTGGCCCCGGCGACCGTCGAACTGGTCACGGCCGAGGACTTCACCGACCGGCCCGACCTGGTGCGCGGGTACGTCGGCCCGCAGGGCATGGCGGGCAAGGCGTTCCGCTACATCGCCGACCCGCGGGTCGCCCCGGGCACGGCCTGGATCACCGGCGCCAACAAGGCCGACACCCACGCTCGGAACGTCGTCTGCGGCCGGGACTTCGAGGTGGACGAGTACCTGGACGTGGTCGTCGTGGAGCCGGGCGACCCGTGCCCCGCCTGCGGCGCCGGCATCACACTCGACCGCGCCATCGAGATCGGCCACATCTTCCAGCTCGGACGGAAGTACGCCGACGCCTTCGAACTGGACGTGCTCGGCCAGCAGGGCAAGCCGGTGCGGGTCACCATGGGGTCGTACGGCATCGGCGTCTCGCGCGCCGTGGCGGCGCTCGCGGAGCAGACCCACGACGGGGCCGGGCTGTGCTGGCCGCGCGAGGTGGCGCCGGCCGACGTGCATATCGTCGCGGCGGGCAAGGCCGTGCAGAACGAACTCGCGCTCGAACTCGCCGAGCGACTGGGCGGTGCTGGCGTACGGGTGCTCGTTGACGACCGGGCCGGGGTGTCGCCCGGCGTGAAGTTCACGGACGCAGAACTCATCGGCGTGCCGAGCATCCTGGTCGTCGGGCGCGGGGCGGCGAACGGCGTGGTCGAGTTGAAGGACCGGCGGACGGGCGAGCGTGAGGAGCTTGCCATCGACGAGGCGGTGGCCCGCCTCACGGCGTAACGGCGCCGCACGCCTGCCTGCCGCCCGCGGGGTTCCCCGCGCCGGCTGGCCCGCCCCGTGCGCTCCGTCTCGCTCGGGCCCCGTGCCCCGCAGCGGGTACGGAGCACGGAGCACGGAGCACGGGGCACGGGGCACCGGGCGGTGGAGGTACGGAGCGGGAGGCTGCTACAGCCAACCCGCGAACTCCAGCAACAGCTCCCCTTCGTCGCGCTCGCCCCGGGACAGACGCCGTACGCCGGCGGTTACGGAGCGGAACAGCGCCCAGCCGCGCAGACGGTCCCGGTCCAGCTCCAGCGAGTCGGCGAGCTTGTTGACACGCCGGCGGGCGGCGTTGGAGGCGCCGGGGAGGGCGATCAGGGTGTCGAGACGGTCCCGAGCCAGCCAGGCCAGGTCGTACGCGCGCTCCCCGACCACCGGTTCGGGCGCGACCGCGAGCCACGGGGCCCGATCGCCGGCGAGTACCTTGCCCTGCCGGTAGGCGCCGTGCAGCAGCAGCGTCTCGGACGAAGTGGCGACGAGTTCGGCGTGCACCGCGAGGGCTTCGTCGATCAGTGGCCCGACGTCGGCTGCCCACGACTGGTCGCGTGATGCGCGTAGCGCCGCGGCCTGGTCGGCCGTGTGGTCGGAGACGGACGGGAACGCATGCCCCGTCGGCGGCGGCACCCACAAGCGCCGAACCGTTTCGGCCGCCTCCAGCATGGACTTCGGCTCCGGAAGGGAGCGCAGACTCACCTCGCCGTGCAGCCGCTCGAGCAGCAGAGCGCCCTCGGGGGACTCGCTCCGCAGGACCCGTACGGCGCCGGAGCCGCCCCAGTGGACGAGTGCGGCGCCCTCACGCTCCACGCGCTCCGTGTGCGCGCCGAGTTTCAGCACGGCCGGGGCCCCGTCGGCCTGGTGCACCAGCACCAGCAGGCTCCCGCGGCCACCCGGTGTCCAGACCCGTTCGACGGTCAGCTTCCAGCGGTCGAGCAGGCCCTCGACGCGCTCGGGTACGGTCGCCAGCCAGGCCTGGCCCGCCGCGCCGTGTTCGGCCTGAACAGCGCGGACCAGGCGTTGCGGCGGTTCCACCGGAACCCCCGTGGGCTCCGAATCGCCCTCGTGCGGTGCTGTTGCCATTGCCGAGCTGTCCCTTTCCGTTACCTGGCGGTACCGCGTCACGAGTACCTGGCGGTGCCGCGTACGAGCCGCCCCGCCGACCCAGTGCGCCCCGCGATCACGCGGCGACAGTCTGCCCCGCTGCGCGGACCGCGCCGTGCACGCGCGCCACACGGACACTCCCGCCCCCGCACCTGCTCCCCCTCACCGCCGACTAGCCTGCCCCGTGCCCCGTGCCCCGTGCCCCGTGCCCCGTGCCCCGTGCCCCGTGCCCCGTGCGGGGCGGCGGCGCCGTGGCCGGATGGCGGGCGCGGAGCCGGCGTGCTCCGTGTTCCAGCGGGGCCGGGACGGTCGCTTCGTGCACCGCGACAGCATGCCCTCACGCGTTCTGGGCCTCGCCGCTCTCACCCGGCCGGTGGCTGCTGAGTGGTGCCTCACAGCGCGTCGGCTACGTCGCTCGCGGCGGTTGAGGGGGCGCTGCCGGCGGTCCGTTCGGTGAGCCCAGGGAAGGTTACGCTGCTGCCGCGCCAGCGCACCGCCCGCACCGCTGCCTCGCGCAGTGCGGCGGCGGCTTCCCGGCGCGCCCCGCCTTCGGCGGACCGGACCAGGTCGGCGTAGACGGAGCAGAGTCGGGCTTCGATCTCGCCCGCGAGCCGGGCTGCCGCGGCGGCATCCGGTACGGGGAAGGGCAGGGCGTATGCGGCCGCGGAGCTGACGGGCTCGCCCCTGAGGGCTCGCACAGCGCGTTCCAGGGCGTCCCGGCGTGCCCGGTGGGCGGTCAGGCCCTCGCGTGCCTCGGGCAGCCGCTGGTCCTCGATGCGACCACCGACCACGCCGTACCCGTAGACGGCAGCGTGTTCGGCTGCCAGGGCCGCCTGCGTAGCCCGCAGCGTGGGCTCCGCCGGGGTGTCGTGCCCCTGTTCGCGCGCGCTGCCTTCGGCGGCCTTGGCGCTGTCGACGCCTCCGGCGTTCGCCATACGCTGCCGGGCCCTGCTCATATGGCTCATATGGGCGACCTTTCTGCCATGTCCCGTCCGCTGCGCGGTTCGTCTGGTCCCTGCCTTGCGGTGCAGCACGTCAGCCCGTCATCGTCGGGTGCCCCGTGCCCCGTGCCCCGTGCCCCGTGCCCCGTGCCCCGTGCCCCGTGCCCCGTGCCCACCCCGGTGGTCTCGCACGCCCCATGCCCCACGCTCGCGCCCACACGCCCCGCCCCGCGCTCCGTGGCGCACGTACGGTGCGGGCGAGGGACTGGCCGCCCCGACCCCACCCGACGAGGCGCTCCGCTCCGAGGGCTCACGTGCGGCTCTCCGCCAGCAGGTAGGCGTGAGCCGCGCCGCTGGCGGCTACGGAGGCGAGGAGTCGGGCGAGTTCGGGTGAGGCGGTGGCGAGAGCCGTCGTGCGCGCGTCCGCCGTCCGGCGCTCCGCCGTGGCCAGTGCGGTCAGCGCCTTGCGGGCGTCCCGGGGCACCTCGACGGTGCGGCGCGGGCCGCTGCCTTCGTGAGTGGCCGAGGGGGACGCGGAAGCCGATGGCGGGGGTGACCCGAACGCCTCGGCGTGTCGAGCCACTTCGCTGCGGAGCGGGCAGAGCCGGTTGGCCAGGGCGGGGTGTGTCGTGATGGTCGCGTCGTAGTGCGCGAGCAGGGCGAGCGAACCCCGGGCCGCCTCGCTGCGCACGCGTTCGTCGGCCGAGGCACGCCCGTCCGAGTCGGCCCCGTCGCCGGCGCCGTCGGTGCAGCCGGCCAGCAACGCCCCGACGCCGGCGGCTCCGACCGAGCCGCCGGCGAGAGCGAGCAGGCTGCGTCTGCGCGGACCCGTGGGGCCTGACGCTGTTCTCGTGAGCGGCACGTTCCTCATCCCCTGCTCGTGATCACCGCAGGCGAGCGTACCCATCACGCGCGCCGGAGTGGCGCTGCCCCCGCCGCGGGCCGCCCCGTACGGCCCGCGCCACGGGGACGGGGCGCGACGCGACTGCCGAATCGTCAGCCCGTCGCCGGAACAGCTAGGCTCTGGTCTGACACGCGACGT
Organism: Streptomyces buecherae; assembly: GCF_014295035.1. Lineage (GTDB taxonomy): Bacteria > Actinomycetota > Actinomycetes > Streptomycetales > Streptomycetaceae > Streptomyces > Streptomyces youssoufiensis. The sequence continues at coordinate 2,115,505 of NZ_CP060404.1, read as the reverse complement.
TCCCACAACAGCACACGCGGCCGAGGAGTCACCCGGATGAGCACCACCCAGAGCGAGAGGCTGCGCGGACTGCTGACACCGCTTGTCAGCGCGCGGGACCTGGATCTGGAAGAGATCGAGGTGACCCCGGCCGGGAAGCGGCGCGTGCTCCGTATCGTGGTGGACTCCGACGACGGCGTGCAGTTGGACGCGTGTGCGGAGTTGAGCCGAGCGGTCTCGCAGACCCTCGATGAAACGGACGTTATGGGCGGCGCACCGTACGTCCTCGAGGTCACCTCGCCCGGTGCCGACCGGCCGTTGACCGAGCCGCGCCACTACCGCCGCGCCACAGGTCGCCTCATGAAGGCACAGCTCGTCGAGGGCGGGGAACTACTCGCCCGGATCGTCGCGGTCGACGACGACGGGCTCGACCTGGAGGTCCCGGGTGTGAAGGGTCGCAAGCCCACGGAGCGCCGTCTCGCCTTCAGCGAGATCTCCAAGGCACGGGTGGAGATCGAGTTCAATCGCAAGGCCAGTGAGAAGCAGAACGACGAGAGCCAAGAGGAGGCGTAGCCGTGGACATCGACATGAGTGCCCTGCGGGGTCTGGTGCGGGAGAAGGAGATTTCGTTCGACCTGCTGGTCGAGGCGATCGAGGCGGCCCTCCTCATCGCGTACCACCGCACCGAGGGCAGCCGCCGGCAGGCGCGCGTTGAGCTGGATCGACAGACCGGTCACGTGACGGTGTGGGCGAAGGAAGACGCCGCCGACCTGGAAGACGCCCAGGAGGGCGCCGAGCCCCAGGAGTTCGACGACACGCCCTCCGGGTTCGGACGGATCGCCGCGACGACCGCCAAGCAGGTCATCCTGCAGCGCCTGCGGGACGCCGAGGAAGAGGTGACCTTCGGCGAGTACGCGGGGCGCGAGGGCGACGTCGTCGCGGGCATCGTCCAGCAGGGCAAGGACCCCAAGAACGTGCTGGTGGACATCGGCAAGCTGGAGGCCATCCTGCCGGTGCAGGAGCAGGTCCCCGGCGAGGAGTACACCCACGGCACCCGCCTGCGCACCTACGTCGTTCGGGTGGCCAAGGGCGTGCGCGGTCCGTCGGTCACGCTCTCGCGGACCCACCCCAACCTCGTGCGCAAGCTATTCGCGCTGGAGGTGCCGGAGATCGCCGACGGCTCGGTGGAGATCGCGGCCATCGCGCGTGAGGCGGGGCACCGTACGAAGATCGCCGTACGCTCCACCCGCTCCGGTCTCAACGCCAAGGGCGCCTGCATCGGCCCGATGGGCGGGCGGGTGCGCAACGTGATGGCCGAGCTGCACGGCGAGAAGATCGACATCGTCGACTGGTCGGACGACCCGGCCGAACTGGTGGCCAACGCGCTGTCGCCGGCCCGGGTCAGCAAGGTGGAGGTCGTGGACCTGTCGGCGCGCTCCGCGCGCGTGACGGTGCCGGACTACCAGCTCTCGCTCGCCATCGGCAAGGAGGGCCAGAACGCCCGCCTCGCCGCGCGTCTCACGGGTTGGCGCATCGACATCCGCCCCGACACCGAGCAGCAGCCGGCCGGCCAGGGCTGAGCCCCGTACCCGCGGCTGCGCGGGTACGGAGCGCGCGGGGCCCGTACAGAGGCTGCGGGCCCGCGCGGGGGCGTACGAGCTTGTACGGGTGGCGTGCGGCGCACGCCGCTCGTGTGTCATGCGCCACGGAGCGGGCCGGCTGGCGCACGGATACCGAGCGCTCCGCTGCCGTGGCGGGGCCGGTGTGGAACGTAGCGCCGGTGCGTACGGCGCAGAGGCTGGAGGACAAGCCCCGGAACCGAGGCCGCCAGCCAACGGCAGCGGAGCAGTCCGGCCCCGCTCGCGTGCCCGCGAGCGTGCGCCCCTCCGGGAGTCATCCGTCACGTTCGCCGAGTGGGCCACCTGGCGAAGCCAGCGGCCCGCAAGGTCAGCGGCCAGCGGGCGTGAGCACGGCGGGGTCGAACGCTGGGGCGGGGCGACCCAGCGTCGCGTCACCGCGTGACGACCCTCCGCGTGGGCCCCGCCAAGAGCGTGGAGCCCGAGGCCCCGGCACCTCTTGAAGCCCCGGGGCCCGCCGCCCCTGAGGCATGCGACACCCGCCGCCCACCTTCCTCCGCACCGCGGCACCATCCCGCCGGAGCACGGAGCACGGAGCACGGAGCACGGAGCACGGAGCACGGAGCACGGAGCACGGAGCACGGAGCACGGAGCACGGAGCACGGAGCACGGAGCACGGAGCGGCGATCCTGCCTGGGGGCACGGGGCACGGGGCACGGGGCACGGGGCACGGGGCACGGGGCACGGGGCACGGGGGCGCCGGCCGTGTTGGGTGGGCGCGGGTTGTCGCGCGCTGTGCGGCACCGTGAACGCGGAGTCGTCGTCGGGTGGGCGATGGGCTCAGTGAAGCGGCATAACGACGACCGTTCGATCGTTGCCCTAAACGGGTGGGGTCGACGCGGGGAGGTAGACTAAAACAGTGTCTGGCCGGACGCGCGTCAGCGCATGCCCTGAACGAACCTGTGTGGGATGTCGGGAGCGTGCGGTAAAGGGCGATCTACTGCGCATCGTGATGGTCGAGGGCGACTGTGTCCCCGATCAGCGCGGTACGCTGCCCGGCCGGGGTGCGTATGTGCACCCGACACTGGTCTGTCACGACCTGGCGGTTCGCCGCCGGGCGTTTCCCAGGGCCTTCCGGGCCCAGGGCCCGCTCGACACGACCGCTTTGCGGAGCTACGTCGAGCAGGTAACACCGTAAGAGTTGGAAGAACGGCACGGGACACCGTGCGGTCAGGTACCTCGCGAGTTGGAAGTAGGTCGAGATTGCGATGAGCACTCGATGAGTACGCGATGAGTACGCCCATGAAGTAGCGACGGTCCGGCGGTGAACCCCGGACCTAAAAGGAGCGATGTGGCTAAGGTCCGGGTATACGAACTCGCTAAGGAGTTCGGCGTCGAGAGCAAGGTCGTCATGGCCAAGCTCACTGAACTCGGTGAATTCGTACGTTCAGCGTCCTCGACGATCGAGGCGCCGGTTGTGCGCAAGTTGACTGACGCTTTCCAGCAGGGCAACGGTTCCGGCCGTTCCGCTGGCAAGCCCGCGGCGCCGCGCAAGGCGTCGCCCGCCAAGCCGTCTGCGCCGTCTCCGCAGGCGGCCCGTCCCGCTGCCCCGAAGGCCCCGGCTCCCGGCCCCAAGCCGGCGTCGAGCGGTCCCGCGGGCAACACTGGTGCGGCCCCCACGCCGGGTCCGCGCCCCACTCCGGGCCCGAAGAGCCCGGCGCCGACGCCGGCCTCGGCTCCGCGCCCCGGCCCCGCCCCGGCGGCGCCGTCCGCGCCGGCGCAGCCCGAGTTCACCGCGCCCCCCGCGGCTCCGGCCGCGTCGCCCAAGCCCAGTGGCGCCAAGCCCGGCGCGACGCCGGGTCCGCGTCCCAGTGCCCGTCCCACCACGCCCGGTCAGGGCGGCGGCCAGGGGCAGGGCGGCGGGCGCTCCGGCGCGCCGCGTCCCGGCGGCCAGGGTGGCGCTCCCCGTCCGGGCGGGCGTCCCTCCGGCCCGCGTCCGGGTAACAACCCCTTCACCTCCGGCGGCAGCACCGGCATGTCCCGCCCGCAGGCACCCCGTCCGGGCGGCCCGCGGCCCGGTCCCGGTGGTCAGAGCCAGGGTGGTCCGCGTCCGCAGGGTGGCGGTCAGGGCGGTCACGCCGGCCCGCGTCCCGGTCCGAGCGGCGCCCGTCCGAGCCCCGGCGGGATGCCCCGTCCGCAGAGCGGCCCCGGCGGCGCCCCGCGTCCCGGTGGCGGCCCTGGTGGCCCCGGCGGTAACCGTCCGAACCCCGGCATGATGCCGCAGCGTCCGGCCGCGGGTCCGCGTCCGGGCCCCGGTGGCGGCGGTCGCGGCCCCGGTGGCGCTGGTCGCCCCGGTGGTGGCGGTGGCGCTGGTCGTCCCGGTGGCGGCGGCGGTTTCGCCGGTCGTCCCGGTGGTGGCGGTGGCGCTGGTCGTCCCGGTGGCGGCGGTGGCTTCGCCGGTCGTCCCGGTGGTGGCGGTGGCGGCGGCGGCTTCGGTGGCCGTCCCGGCTTCGGTGGTCGTCCCGGTGGTCCGGGTGGCCGTGGTGGCACGCAGGGCGCGTTCGGTCGTCCCGGCGGTCCGGCGCGTCGTGGTCGCAAGTCGAAGCGGCAGCGGCGCCAGGAGTACGAGGCCATGCAGGCCCCGTCGGTCGGCGGCGTGATGCTGCCGCGCGGCAACGGACAGACCGTCCGCCTGTCGCGTGGCGCCTCGCTCACCGACTTCGCGGAGAAGATCAACGCCAACCCGGCGTCGCTCGTCGCCGTGATGCTCAACCTCGGCGAGATGGTCACCGCGACCCAGTCGGTCTCCGACGAGACGCTTCAGCTCCTCGCCGACGAGATGAACTACAACGTCGAGATCGTCAGCCCGGAGGAGGAGGACCGCGAGCTGCTCGAGTCCTTCGACATCGAGTTCGGCGAGAACGAGGGCGGCGAGGACATGCTCGTCGCGCGTCCGCCGGTGGTGACCGTCATGGGTCACGTCGACCACGGTAAGACGCGACTGCTCGACGCGATCCGCAAGACCAACGTGGTCGCGGGCGAGGCCGGTGGCATCACCCAGCACATCGGTGCGTACCAGGTCTCGACCGAGGTCAACAACGAAGAGCGCAAGATCACCTTCATCGACACCCCGGGTCACGAGGCGTTCACCGCCATGCGTGCCCGTGGTGCGAAGTCGACGGACATCGCGATCCTCGTGGTGGCCGCCAACGACGGTGTGATGCCGCAGACGATCGAGGCGCTCAACCACGCCAAGGCGGCCGACGTGCCGATCGTGGTCGCGGTGAACAAGATCGACGTCGAGGGCGCCGACCCGACCAAGGTGCGCGGTCAGCTCACCGAGTTCGGTCTGGTGGCCGAGGAGTACGGCGGCGACACCATGTTCGTCGACATCTCCGCGCGCCAGGGTCTGAACATCGACCAGCTCCTGGAGGCGGTCGTCCTCACCGCCGACGCCTCGCTCGACCTGCGCGCCAACGCGGAGCAGGACGCGCAGGGCATCGCGATCGAGGCCCACCTCGACCGCGGCCGTGGCGCCGTGGCCACCGTGCTGGTCCAGCGCGGCACGCTGCGGGTCGGCGACACGATGGTGGCGGGCGACGCGTACGGCAGGGTCCGGGCGATGCTCGACGACACCGGCGCCCAGCTCGAAGAGGCCGGCCCCTCGACCCCGGTCCTGGTGCTCGGTCTGACCAACGTGCCGGGCGCGGGCGACAACTTCCTGGTTGTCGACGAGGACCGGACGGCTCGGCAGATCGCCGAGAAGCGTGCGGCCCGCGAGCGCAACGCCGCGTTCGCCAAGCGCACCCGCCGGGTCTCCCTGGAGGACCTGGACAAGGTGCTCAAGGCCGGCGAGGTGCAGCAGCTCAACCTCATCATCAAGGGCGACGCGTCCGGTTCGGTCGAGGCCCTGGAGTCCTCGCTGCTCCAGCTCGACGTCGGCGAAGAGGTGGACCTGCGCGTCCTGCACCGCGGTGTGGGTGCGGTCACCGAGACCGACATCGACCTGGCGGCGGGCTCCGACGCCATCGTCATCGGCTTCAACGTGCGGGCCGAGGGCCGTGCCACGTCGGCGGCCGAGCGCGAGGGTGTCGACGTCCGGTACTACTCGGTCATCTACCAGGTGATCGAGGAGATCGAGGCGGCCCTCAAGGGCATGCTCAAGCCGGAGTACGAAGAGGTCGAGCTGGGTACGGCGGAGATCCGCGAGGTCTTCCGCTCCTCCAAGCTCGGCAACATCGCCGGTGTCCTCATCCGGTCGGGCGAGGTCAAGCGCAACACCAAGGCACGCCTGCTGCGCGACGGCAAGGTCGTGGCGGAGAACCTCAACATCGAGGGCCTGCGCCGCTTCAAGGACGACGTCACCGAGATCCGCGAAGGGTTCGAGGGTGGTATCAACCTCGGCAACTTCAACGACATCAAGGTCGACGACGTCATCGCGACGTACGAGATGCGGGAGAAGCCGCGCGGCTGATCTCGTCTGACCCGTAACGGTCCGGGGCCGGTCGGCCGGGCCCCCTCCGCCGCTGGTGACAGCGGCGGAGGGGAAATCCCGTCGATCGGCCTCGGCCGTTGCGTGTACGGTTCTGGTGTCCCTGCCAAGCAGTGGCGGGGAGCTACCCCGGACCGGCGGGTTAACCGGACAGACATGTATGTAGGGACCTTGTCCTTCGATCTGCTCCTCGGCGACGTACGGTCGTTGAAGGAGAAGCGCTCCGTCGTCCGACCGATCGTCGCCGAGCTCTACCGCAAGTACGCGGTGAGCGTGGCGGAGGTCGGCGACCAGGACCTCTACCGCAGGGCCGAGATCGGCCTGGCGGCGGTCTCCGGGGACACGGGGCACCTCGCGGACGTGCTCGACCGGTGCGAACGCTGGGTCGCCGCTCGCCCCGAAGTGGAGCTGCTGTCAGTCCGACGGCGGTACCACGGCGACGACGACTGACCGTGACCGACGGGGCACCGCCCGACCTCTCCGCGACCCCGTGGCGGGCCGCGGGCGGGGCCGCGGTTGGCGGTGGGCCCGCGACGGGGCGCCGCGACGGCACGGGGCGCCACGGCGCCGCGTCCGACGACTTGATACGTGAACCGAAGAAGAGAGAAGAAGACGCATGACCGACACCGCGCGGGCACGCAAGCTGGCTGACCGCATCCGGGTCGTGGTCGCGGAGACCCTGCAGCGACGCATCAAGGACCCGCGGCTGGGCTACGTGACGATCACGGACACCCGGGTCACCGGTGACCTGCGGGAGGCGACTGTCTTCTACACGGTCTTCGGCGACGAGGAGGAGCGGACCGCGTCGGCCGCGGCGCTGGAGAGCGCCAAGGGCGTGCTGCGCTCCGAGGTGGGTCGCCAGACCGGCGTCCGTTTCACCCCCACCCTGACGTTCGTCCCGGACGCGCTGCCCGACAACGCCCGCACCATCGACGACCTGCTCGCCAAGGCGAAGGCAGCCGACGCGCAGGTACGCGAAGCGTCCGAGGGCGCCGCGTACGCCGGCGACGCCGACCCGTACCGCAAGCCGGACGAGGACGACGAGGCCCCCGAGCCCGAGACCGGCAGCGAGGGCACCACACAGGCATGAAGCGCAAGGGAACCGGTCCGGACGGACTGGTGATCGTGGACAAGCCGGCCGGCTTCACCTCGCACGACGTCGTGGCCAAGCTGCGCCGCTTCGCGGGGACGCGCCGGGTCGGACACGCCGGGACGCTCGATCCGATGGCGACCGGCGTGCTGGTCATCGGCGTGGAGAAGGCGACCCGCCTCCTCGGCCACCTGGCGCTCACCGAGAAGGAGTACGCGGCGACGATCAGGCTCGGCCAGAGCACCGTCACGGACGACGCCGAGGGCGAGATCACCGCGTCCGCCAGCGTCGACGGCCTGGAACGGGCGGCCATCGACGCCGGCGTGGCCAAGCTGACCGGCGACATCCAGCAGGTCCCGTCCAAGGTCAGCGCCATCAAGATCGACGGCAAGCGGTCGTACTCGCGGGTGCGGGAGGGCGAGGACTTCGAGATCCCGGCCCGCCCCGTCACGGTCTCGACCTTCGACGTGCACGAGGTGCGCGAGGCGGTCGCCGCCGACGGCGCGCCCGTCGTGGACCTCGACGTCACGGTGGTGTGCTCCTCGGGCACGTACATCCGCGCGCTCGCCCGCGACCTGGGCACCGACCTCGGCACCGGGGGCCATCTCACCGCGCTACGCCGCACCCGGGTCGGCCCCTACGGCCTGGACGGGGCGCACTCCCTGGAGGAGCTCGAGGCGTCGCTGACGGTGCTCCCGATCGCCGAGGCCGCGGCGGCGGCCTTCCCTCGTTGGGACGTCAGCTCCGAACAGGCCCGCCTCCTGGGCAACGGCGTCCGCCTCAACGGCCCCGGGCTCGGCGTCGAGGGCCCCGTCGCGGTCTTCGACCCCAACGGCCGATTCCTGGCGCTCATCGAGGAACGGGACGGCAAGGCCAAGAGCCTGGCGGTCTTCGCCTAGCAGCCGCCCCGCCGCGAGGCCGTGCGGTGGCCCCGTGCCGCCGTACGCCGCCGCCACCAGGCACCCAGCCGCCGGCCCCGTCCCGTGACGGAGCCGGCGGCTTCGCGCTGCCCGCCGACGGGAGCTGTTCCGTTCGCGGGTACGTCGTCCGTGCCGCACTGTGTCTGTTTCGCGCCTGTTTCGCTGCGCCGCCGTGCGGAGGCCCTGTGGCCGAGGACATCGTGCGTGGGTTCCGCCCGCCCTCACCGGTCGAGGGGCTGGCGGTGCGGCACGGAGCGCAGGCGTGGAGCGGAGGCCGGGACGGAGCACGGAGCGGCGATCCTGCCCGGGGGCACGGGGCACGGGGCACGGGGCACGGGGCACGGGGCCCGGAGCATGGGGCGGGATCCGAGATGGGGCCACGGCGCACGGGGCACGGAGCACGGGGCACGGGGCACGGGGCACGGGGCGGAATCCGAGATGGGGCCACGGCGCACGGAGCACGGAGCACGGGGCGCTGACCGGGCCCGCAGTGGGGTGGGGTCGGGGCGTACGGGGACGGGTGGGTGATGGCGGGGTCGGGACGTGGGCATGGCAGTCTTAGACCTGCGTCATTGGACAGACAAGAGTTCGGGTGAGGAGCGGGCACAGTGCAACGCTGGCGTGGCTTGGAGGACATCCCCGAGGCTGCATTCTTTGGGTCTGGGGGACGCAGCGTGGTCACCATCGGCTCGTACGACGGCGTGCACCGCGGGCACCAGTTGATCATTGGTCGGGCCGTGGCGCGGGCGCGCGAGCTCGGCGTACCCGCGGTGGTGGTGACCTTCGACCCGCACCCGAGCGAGGTCGTGCGCCCCGGCAGCCATCCACCGCTGCTGGCTCCGCACCACCGGCGCGCCGAGCTGATGGCGGAGCTGGGGGTGGACGCGGTGCTGATCCTGCCGTTCACGATGGAGTTCTCGAAGCTCCCACCGAGCGAGTTCGTGGTGAAGGTGCTCGTGGACAAGTTGCGCGCGAAGGTGGTCGTGGAGGGCCCGAACTTCCGCTTCGGGCACAAGGCCGCCGGCAACGTGGAGACGCTCGAGGAACTCGGCCGCACCTACGACTACGAGGTCGAGATCGTCGACCTCTACGAACGGGGCGAGGCGGGGGGCGGCGAGCCGTTCTCGTCGACGCTGACCCGCAAGCTCGTCGCCGAGGGTGACGTGGCGGGCGCCATGGAGGTGCTGGGCCGCCCACACCGGGTGGAGGGCGTCGTCGTACGGGGCGCACAGCGCGGGCGCGAGCTGGGCTATCCCACCGCCAACCTGGAGACCCTGCCCCACACGGCCATCCCGGCCGACGGCGTCTACGCCGGCTGGCTCACGGCGAACGGGGAGGCGATGCCGGCGGCCATCTCGGTCGGCACCAACCCGCAGTTCGACGGCACGGAGCGGACGGTGGAGGCGTACGCGATCGACCGAGTGGGGCTCGACCTGTACGGGCTCCACGTGGAGGTCGACTTCCTCGCCTTCCTGCGGGGGCAGGAGAAGTTCGCGACCATCGACGCGCTGTTGGAGCGCATGGCCGTCGACGTGCAGCGCGCCCGGGAACTGGTGGCCGCCCACGAGGGCGCCCAGCGGTCCTGAGTCGCACAGCGTCCCGGTCAGCGGCCCGGAGCCGGACGGAGCGCCGACCCGGGGGCGGCGTGAGGGGCGCTCGACGACGGCAGGGTCGCGCGGCCTGAGGCGGAGCGTGCAAGCCAGCGCGCGGCCTGCTCCGTGGCGCCGGCGCCCGGCGCGCAACGGCACCGGGCGCGTACGACCCGCTGCCTACTGCTGCGGTGGCGCCGGTGGCTGGGGCCAGCCGCCCTGGCCGGCGCCCTGCTGGTTGTCCTGGCCCGCCTGCTGGTGCGCGCCGGGTTGGCCGGGCAGGGGATAGCCGTACCCGTACGGAGCCTGCCCGGGCTGCCCCGGCTGTTGTCCCTGTGGAGCGGGCTGGGCGGCCTGCTGCGCCCCGTACTGGCCGGCCTGCCCCTGCGGGTCGGGCTGGGACGGCGGGGGCTGCTGCTGCCAGCTCTGTCCCTGCTGCGGGCCCGGTTGCGGCGGGTAGCCCTGGTGCTGCGGGTACGCCGCCCCGCCGGGGCCCTGCCGCGGCTGGCCGTACGGGTCGCCGGGCTGCTGCCCGTAGCCGGGCGCCTGCTGCTGCGCCGGGTACCCCGCGGCGGGGTGAGCGCCCTGCGTGCCCGGCATCGGCGGGGCCACGTGCGGGGGCTGGGCGGCGCTGCCGTCCGTCGTCCACAGGCCCTGTTCCTGCTGGGCCCGGGTGAAGTCCTCGGCGACCAGCGCGGACAGGTTGAAGTACGCCTCACGGGTCTTGGGCCGCATCATCGTCAGATCGACCTCGGCGCCCGCCGCCAGGTGCTCGTCGAACGGCACCACGACCACGCCGCGGCAGCGCGTCTCGAAGTGCGACACGATGTCCTCGACCTTGATCATTTTCCCGGTCTCGCGGACGCCGGAGATGACGGTGATGCTGCGCGAGACGAGATCGGCGTAGCCGTGCGCGGAGAGCCAGTCGAGCGTGGTGCTCGCGCTGCTCGCGCCGTCGACCGACGGCGTGGAGATGATGATGAGCTGGTGCGCGAGGTCGAGGACGCCGCGCATGGCGCTGTAGAGCAGGCCGGTGCCGGAGTCGGTGAGGATGATCGGGTACTGCTTGCCGAGCACGTCGATGACGCGGCGGTAGTCCTCGTCGTTGAAGGTCGTCGAGACCGCCGGGTCCACGTCGTTGGCGAGAATCTCCAGACCCGACGGGGCCTGTGAGGTGAACCGCCGGATGTCCATGTAGCTGTTCAGGTACGGGATGGCCGTGACCAGGTCGCGGATGGTCGCCCCGGTCTCGCGACGGACGCGGCGGCCGAGCGTGCCGGCGTCCGGGTTGGCGTCGATGGCGATGACCTTGTCCTGCCGCTCCGTGGAGAGCGTCGCGCCGAGCGCCGTGGTCGTCGTGGTCTTGCCGACGCCGCCCTTGAGGCTGATGACCGCGATCCGGTAGCAGGACAGCACCGGCGTACGGATGAGTTCCAGCTTCCGCTGTCGCTCCGCCTCTTCTTTCTTGCCGCCCAACTTGAACCGCGACGCCGCCCCGCCCTGCTTCTTGGGCTTCTGCTTGGCGCGCAGCAGACGGTCGGAGGAGAGCTCGACGGCCGCGGTGTAGCCGAGCGGGGCGCCGGCCCCGTGCCCCGTGCGCGCGCGTTGGTCGGCCGGCGCGGTCGGCCACTCCCCGGAGCGCGGGTCCACGGGGCCGGCCCCGTGCGGCTGCGCGGCGGCCCCGTGCCCCGGCGCGGGTGCCGCCTGCTGCCCCGCGTACGGGCCGGGCGCTCCGTGCTGCGCCTGCTGGCCGGACTGCCCCTGCCCGGGAGCGGGCGAGGCGGGCTGCGGGAACCCGTACCCGCCCGGCGGTACGGCGCCCTGGCCGCCGGCCGCGGGGGCCGCGCCCGGCGCCCCGGACTGCGGGAAGCCGTAGCCGCCCGGTGCCGCGCCCGGTTGAGCGGCGGCCGGGGCCGCCTGCTGCTGCTCAGCGCCGCTCGCCGCGCCTTGGGCCGGAGCCGGGGCGGCCAGCGGGTAGCCGTAACCGGACGGGGCGGCGGGGCCGGGTTGCCCGTGGGCTGCCGCCTGCGCGGGCGCGGGAGCGCTGCCGGCCTGCGGGCCTGGGGCGGCCACCTGGCCGGGTGCGCCGCTCCTCGGGTCGTGGACGGGGCCGCCTGGCGTGTGCTGCGCGGACGGTGCGTGCCCGCCGCCGGCGGCGGGCTGGGCGTCGGACGGCTGGGCGCCGGGGAACGGCGCTGCCGCGCCGGGGCCGCCGCCCTGCTGCGGGTAGCCGTAACCGCCTTGCTGCGGCACCGCGTTGGGGGCTTGGTGCTGCTGTCCGGGCGGCGGCGCGAGGCCGGGCTGGGGTTGTGCGTGCGGTGTGGGCGGCGCCCACGGCCCGCTCTGCTGCGGCACCGGCGCGGCGGCGGGCGCCGCGCCCGATGCGGCGGCTCCGTCCGAGGCGGCCGGCCCCTGCCCGGGGGCGTCGCCCGCGTGCGGAGCGGGTTGGCCCGCGCCCCACGGCGTACCCAGCGGCGGCGACGCGGCGGGGCCGGCGGCGCCGTGTGCCGCGGGGCCGGACTGACCCGCGGGCGGGGGCGCGGCCCGCTCGAAGTTCGGCGGCAGCGGCGGCAGGCCGGACTGCGGGGCAGCCGGCGGCCAGGCCGTCGCGGGCTGGGCGTCGGGCGCGTACGACGGTGTGGCGGGCGCCGGGACGCTCGGTGACGCGGCGTCGGCCGGCGCCCCGGCGTCGGCCTGGTGCGCGGCGTCCGCCCCGGCGGCGTCGGGCGCGGCAGCCGCGCTGTCGCCCGCCCCGCGCTCCGCTGCCTCGCGCTGCATCGCCGCGGTGGAGAACCGCATGGTCCCGGGGCTGGCGGCGGAGCCAGGCGTGGGTTCGGCGCCGAGGGCGGCTTCGGGCCGCGCGCCGGCGGACGACTCCTGCCCGCTGGGCGAGTTCGGTACGTCAGCCGTGGGCCCGTCCGCGCGATCGGTGTTCTCGCGGGCGGCGATCTCGTCCATGTCGCGCTGGAGCGAGGCGGTGGAGAAGCGCACGGTGGAGGGGCTCTGGCCGTGCTCCGTCACGGCGGGCCCCCCGCCCGTGCCCGGCTCGCTGGTCGTCGCGGCACCGGCATCGGTCGCGCCGTCCGTCTCGCTCCGTGTGCCGCCGCGGGCGTCGGTGGACGACACAGCGGCACCCGCGGGCGCGGCATCCGCGTCGCCCGACTGCGCGGCGTCGGTACCCGCTCCGTCGCCATCCGCGGTCGCGTCCGCCTCCGCATCCGCGCCCGTGGCATCGCGCGCCGCGCTGCCGCCCGCGTCGGGGCCCTCCTTGTCGAGCACCGCGCCGGAAGGCGAAGCGGAAACCGAACCGGAATCCGAAGTGGAAGCGGATCCGGACGCGGCTCCCGTACCCGACGCGCCGGTTGAGGCCGCCTCATCCGCCGACGGCGGCGCCGACACGTCGACCTTCGGTGTCACCGCGGGCGGTGCCCACGAGGACTGGTACGCGTCCGGCGCGGGGAGACCCGGCACCGCCACGGGGCTCCCGGTGGGCGGCGGGGGAGTGGCAGCGGCGGAGGCCGCGTCGTGACCGCCGGCTGCCGGAGGCGTCGCGGGCGCCGACGGGATGGGCGGCCACGACGCGGCGGAAGCCGAACTCGACGGCGGAGGCGGCGGCGTGGACGAGGCGAACGCCGAGGAAGGCGACGACGAAGAGGAAGGCGAAGAGGAGGCAGCGTTCTGCGTATACCAGGCAGGCGGGGTGTAGTCGATAGTGAACTCGCCCGTGTGCTCGGCGTCCGCGTCGGACTGATCCTCGCCCGGGTTGGTTCCGCCCGTGCGGATCTCGTCCCGATCGCTGCTCACAATGCCTCCTGCTGGTGTGGTCGAGCACCCTCGAATGTTTCCGGCGGGCCGACCGTTCCCGTCGCACGACCGCTCGGCTTACCCCCATGGGGACGCGGAGCCACCTCAATCGGGTTCTCCGCACTCCGCACCAAGACTAATCACCATGAGCGCAACAACGGCAGGCCCGCCCCCTGGCCTCGGTTCACGCGAGGGGAACCGGCGGTGTTTGTCCGGCGATCGTGGCCCCCGCGCCCCGTGCGATCCGGGCCCGGCGCCTCGTAGCACCCGGGCCGGCTGCGCCCCGTCAGCCTCGCCGGTGCGCGCACCCGGCGTCCAGGGGCGTCAGTCCACGCGGCGCGGAGTGCCCAGGAGTGCCGTTTCGATATCGGTCGCCCGTATCGTGACGTACTGCCGTGAACGCCGCGTACACCACAGAGTTACCTCGTCGGGCAGCGAAGACAGCGCGTTCACATCCGCCTGCGGGAGCGCCAGCACTCGGCCCACCGCGCTGGCCTCATCAGGGGAAACCCGTTGAATACCCACCAGATCGGCATGCTCGAGCAGGCGTGGGGCCACCGGACTGACGTAGGGCAGCAACGTCAGGACCGACTGCCAGGGCGTCGACGTCACCCGCCCCCGTGGCGGGCGCATCCCGCAGTCGCGCACGACCAGCACAGGGCCGCGCACCGACGGCCCCTGCGGAGCCACCCGGCCCACCTCGTGCGTCACCATGCAGGGGTGGCCGCCACCGGCGGCCTGCACCAGCGGGCCCCAGGACTGGGCGCGCCCCGTCTCCACGGCCACCCGCAGGCCCGTGCCCGCCGCCCGCAGCGCCAGGGCCTGCGCGGTCCACAACCCGCCCACGAGCACGACGTCATACGGGGCCGGGCGACTGAGCGCGAGTGTGACGGGGCGCTGCTGCTGGTCGACCCCGACCACCACGCCGTCATCGCCGATCGGCAGCGACAGCGCCGACAGTTGACTGGCCCGCAGCACATGTCGGTCGCGGCGCGGGCCGATCAGCCCGAAGCCGAACCTGGCCCGAACGCCGCGCCGTGCCCCGGGCGTTGCCCCGTCGCCAGGCGCGCCGCCCCCCGCTGGCGCGGGCGCCGGCGGGGTGGGCCCCGGTGGCGAGGCGGCGGGCACGCGCTGGCCCAGGGGGAGCGTGCCGGGCCCGGCGGGCGCGGGGGCGGGCGTCGCGCGGGGGCCCGGGCCAGGGTGACCGTACGGTGCCCCGGACGTCGGGCCGGGCCCGACCGGTGCCGGCCCGCCCTGCCCACCGACCACCCCGGCGCCGGTGGGGGCCGGGCCGCCAGCGCCTCCCGGCGCATGCGCGGGCCCGGGCGCCCCGGCGCCCCTCGAAGCGCCGGGGGCGCCGAAGGTGTTCGGGGCCGCGCCCCCTGCCGCGGGCGCCCCGGGGTACGGACCGGCCGCGCCCGGCGGGTAGCCCGAGGCTCCGGGCGTGGATGGCGGTGTACTCATCAGCGGGTCCCCCCAAGCGGCAGGGTGGCCAGCACGCCGGGCACCTGCTCACGGTCCAGTCGAACCAGGCCGGCCCTGGCCTCGCGCGCCGTACGCTCCAACGCGCGCCGGGCGCCGACCAGTTCGTCGTCGCTACGCCCCGTGATCCGTACGTGCCCACTGAGGACGACCTCCTGACTGCCGCCCCGCGCGAGGGTCAGGCTGAACGTCGTCGCCAGCACCGGCACGGCCGTCAACAGCGACACCAGGCGAGCCAGCGGCGTCGCGCTCGCACCCAACTGGGGCCAGCGGCCGACCCAGTACGTGGTGTGTCGGCGGTCGTCACAGCGCCAGGTACGGGAGGTCTCCACGGTGCGCCGCGCCGGCCCGCCCGACGAGCCGCCGGACGCGGCGGCGATCGGGTTGGCGCACGCGGCGGCGGCCACGGCGGCGGTCAGCTCCGCCTCGGAGAGCACCTCCGCCCGGAAGCCGGCGCCTATCAGGCGGCTGGCCAACTGGTCGGCGGCGCGCAACAGGCTCCGCTGCGCCCCGCCCAGCCCACCGCCCCTGGCGGCGACCGCCTCCGGGCACAGCTCCGGGTCGAGCTTCAGCGCGACCCAGGTCACGCGCAGCGCGGGCGCGCCCGCCTGGGCCTGCAAGGGGCCGTAGTTGCGCATGGCCGCCGCCTGCTGTGGCAGATGGGGCGCGGGAGCCGGCTGGGTGTGCTGCACGGCCTGGGCCGACTCCAGCCGTATGCCGTCCACGTCCATGGCCTCGCGCAACAACTCGAGAGGCAGCGAGCGTTCGCCACCCGCCGGCCGCAGGCCGGTGTCAGCGGCCTCCACGCGTAACACGGCCGTCAGGAACGTGCCGTCCCCGATCATGCCCACGTCCCGCCGCGAACGGCCGGTGAAGGAGTACGTGCGCAGCGCCGGCTCGCATTCCAGGACAGGCGCGAGCCCGGGGTCGGTGCCCGCCGGGACGCGCACCGAAGCCGCCCGCCGCGTGCGCTGCCGCAGCCCCCGCGCGGTCGCCAGCCACTCCGGCAGCGAACGTCGACGCCGGCGCACCACGGCGACCAGCACCAACACGGCGGCGGCGGCCGCGGCGGGTACCACCAGTAGCGTGTCGACGACCCAGGCCACGAGCAGCACGGCGGCGGCGATCTCCACCAGTACAAGTTGACGCAGCGGAAAGGAGCTGAACCCGCCCGTCCGCGCCGCCTTGCGCGGCACGGCCGTCGTCACCGCGCTCGGCCCCGCCGGCGCGCCGGGCCCCTGGCCCCGCGCTCCCGCGGTGGTCGTCCCGGCCCCCGTCGCCCTGCCCGTGACCGCTGTTCCCGTCATCGCCCCCAGCTCCGCCCTCGACCCCGATCCTGCCCCCGGCCCGGCGCCCGACCGAGATCACGTCCCCGGCTTCCGCCCCGTCCGTGGCTCCCGCCCCGCTCGGGGCGCGTCGCACGGCGGCGCCCCGTCATGTCGCTTGCCGCACCGACGCGTTGCCGAGGCGATCGGAGCGCCCGTAAGCACCCACCGGCCATGCGCGTCATGTCGTACGCCCCCTCACGCCGCGCCACCGCGGGCTGTTGCCCCGGTCGCTCTGCCACCCCGTGCCCCACACACCCCGCTGTCGTGCGCACACTGACCGTAGACCGTAGCGCCCCCGCGCCCAAGTCCGGGGCCCCCAATCTTGCGCGGAGTGACCCGAGCGTCACGCACCGAACGCTTACCGGCATAGTAGGGGGCCGGTCTGACAGCGGCGCCCGAACGCGGGTGCGCCGCACGGCCAGCACCGTTTCAGCCTGGGGGAGGAACTGAGGCCATGGCATCACGGCGGGACGAGCTCAACGCGTACACCTTCGCCAAGAAACGCGTGGTCGCTGCCTTCTTGCAGCCCACGCCCGCGGGCACGGAGGAGGGCGCGCCCCGTGCGCTGCGCGCCGTACTGCCCGGGGCCATCGTCGGCGCCCTGATCCTGGCCGGATTCGGCGCGTGGGGCATGTTCAAACCCAAAGCCCCGAAGGGCTGGGACCAGCCGAAGACGAACGTCATCATCGGCAGCGACTCCACCACGCGGTACGTGGTCCTGGAAACCAACGGCAAGGCCCAACTCCACCCCGTCCTCAACCTCTCCTCGGCCAAACTCCTGCTCAATCCCGACAAGGGCAAGGTCATCAAGGTCGACGAGAAGGTGCTGGACAACGGGAAGATCCCGCACGGCCCCACCATCGGCATCCCCTACGCCCCCGACCGACTGCCCGACGCGGGCGACGCGGGCAAGGCCAAGCGCTGGGCGGTGTGCGAACAGCCGGGCGGGCGCGGCAGCACGGTGCAGAAGGCGACGTTCGTCCTGGCCGACCGCGAGACGTCGAAGGTGGAGGGTACGGAGCGGCTGCGCGGCGGCCAGGTGATGTACGTACGGGCCCAGAACGGGGCGCGCTACCTGGTGGACGGCAAGGGCTCCAAGTACCTGATCGGCGGCCCCGACTGGCGCCAGCGTTCGAAGGACTACGGCTCCGCGTACGACAAGCTGTTGCTGCGCACCCTGGTCGGCAACAGGTCCGCCCACCCGCAGAGCGTCACCGACGACTGGCTGAAAACGCTGCGCGACGGCACCCCGATCACCTTCCCGCACCTTCCGGGCGCCGTCGCCACTGACGCGGGTATCGACGGGCTCAGCGAGGAGGAGGGTCGCGTGGGCATGGTGCTGCGGGCGAAGACCGGCACCGGACCCCAGCACTACGTGGTGCTCCCCGGCAAGGTGCTCCCCGTCTCGGACTTCACCGCCGAACTGCTCCTCAGCTCGCCCGAGACGGACCGCCTGAACCAGGCCGGACAGGCCAGGGACGTCGACGCCCAGGCGTTCTCGCCCGAGGGCGCCGAAGACGCGTTCTACGGCGACCGCGCGTGGCCACAGGCGAAGGCGGTGCAGGTCAACTCGCTCGGCGGCGAGTCAGCCCGCGACACGGTGTGCAGCGTCCTGCGCGACGTGAAGGCCAACGGCACGACGAAGCTGAGCACCTGGGCCGGACAGGGCTTCCCCGCGACGATCGCGGAGGGCGGCAGCACCACCTACGTCACGCCGGGCACCGGGCTGCTCTACCGCGAGATCCGCGGCCACCAGTCCAGCTCCGGCTCGCTCTTCCTGGTGACCGACACGGGGCTGCGCTACGCGGTGCAGACGAACAACGACAGCAGCTCCGAGGAGAGCGTGATCGGCACGGACGGCAAGCCGAAGAAGGCGGACGAGGAGGGCCAGCGCGAGGTCGACCAGGCACGCATCCGCCTCGGCTACCGGGACGTCAAGCCGGCCCGTGTGCCCATCGAGTGGTCGTCCTTCCTGGCCAAGGGCCCCCGCCTGGACACCACCGCGGCCCGGCAGCCGCAGGGAGCGTAGCCACGGCGTACGGGGCGGCGATCCTCCCCGGGAGCACGGAGCACGGAGCACGGAGCACGGAGCACGGAGCACGGAGCACGGAGCACGGAGCACGGAGCACGGAGCACGGAGCACGGAGCACGGAGCACGGAGCACGGAGCACGGAGCACGGAGCACGGAGCACGGGGCCTCGGTGGGGCGCGGGGCACGGGGCCGCGGTGGGGCGCGGGCGTCGGGGCGGGGGGTTCACGCGCCGACGGGGCGCGGGGCGCCGCGCCCCGGGGCGCAGGAACGGGAACACGGGAGAGGGACGAACGACGATGTGGACGACGCACCAGGCAACCCGGTCGGTGGCGCTGTCGGCCGCCGCGCTGCTGACGAGCCTCGGCGCGGCATCCCCCGCCAGCGGGGCGACGGCCGGGGCGGGGGCACCCGCACCAGGCGGCCAGGCTCACCCGATGGCCGACCGTGAGCCCGCTGGCCCCGCGCGGGACATCGGCCTCACTCCGAACGGCGGCGGCGAGTGCACGTACCCGATGAAGAAGCAGTTCGCCGCTCGTCCGTGGGCGCTCCAGCGCGTCGTACTCGACGAGCTGTGGCAGGAGACCAGGGGCGAGGGCGTGAAAGTCGCGGTGATCGACACCGGGGTGGACGACGCCAATCCGCAGTTGGCGCCCGCCGTTGACGACGGGAGCGGGCTCGACCTGGTGAGCAAGGGAAAGCGCAAGGACCCGACGGCGGACGCCGTGGGACACGGCACGAAGGTCGCGGGCATCATCGCCGCTCGCCCGCGCCGGGGCACGGGCTTCGTCGGTCTCGCGCCGGAATCGACCATCATTCCGATCCGGCAGAACGACGAGAAGGGTACGGGCACGACGAAGACCATGGTGGTGGCCATCGAGCACGCCATCGCCGAGGGAGCCCGGGTCATCAATATCTCGCAGGACACGGCCAAGCCGCTCTCGCACCATTCCGATCTGGCGATGGCAGTGGAAAGGGCGCGGCAAAGGGACATCGTCGTCGTGGCGTCGGCGGGTAACGACGGCCTCGACAACAAGGTGAAGGAAACCTATCCGGCGGCCTACACGGGCGTGTTGGCCGTGGCGTCCTCCGACCGCAACAACGAACGCGCCCCGTTCTCCCAGCGCGGCGACTTCGTCGGGGTCGCGGCGCCGGGCGTGGACATCGTCTCGACCGTGCCCGGAAACGGTCAGTGCGTTGACAACGGCACCAGCTTCTCCGCGCCGTACGTAGCCGGCGTCGCCGCGTTGCTGCGCGCCAAATACCCGAGCTGGAAGGAGCACGAGGTCGTCGCCTGGATCAAACAGACCGCCAACCGGTCGATCAACGGCCGCGACAACAACGTCGGTTGGGGCGTCGTCGACCCCGTACGAGCCCTCGGCGGCAGGGTCAGCCCGATCTCGAAGCCCGCGCCGGATCGGGCCCCAGGCCGGCAGAGCGCCCCGGAACCGGCGCGGCTCACGCTTGGCGAGACGGCACAGGAGCGGCGCGAGCGACTGGCCACCTACGCGCTCGGCGCGACGGCCGTGACCGTCGCGGTCATCGCCGGTACGGCGGTCATCCTCCGCGACCGGCGCCGCCGCGCCGAACGCCGCACGGCAGGCTGACCACCGACAACGGCGCCTCCGCCCCGCCCCCGTAGGGCCCCGCTCCGGCGACACTGCCCCGTGCCCCGTGCCCCGTGCGCGAGGGCGCGGGCGGCGGGTGGCGGGCCGGCTCCGGTCCCCGTGGCCTTTCCGCGTCCCCGCCCCCGCTCCGTGACCCGTGGAGCGGAGGGTGCGAGCCCGCTACGGAGGTGAATAGGGAGTCCGATGATCAAGCGGCGCACTATCACCAAGATCCACGGTCCGCTACCTCGTCAAGGCATTCTTGGCTGGTAATGGTAGAAAGAACCCCCGCTCGATTAGTCATTGCGTGACGGGCTCCGCGACCGGTTCGCTCCTTTTCGGGGGAAAGATCATCCGAATTGCGGGAGGAGGCCGACCGGTCGGCGGGTCCGCGTAAAGAGGTAGGCGCCCATGTCGCAGCCGCCACAGCCCCCAAACCAGCCACCCGGTGGCTTCGGTGCGCCGCAGGAACCGTCACCGGGCGGCTTTGGCGCACCCCAGCAACCGCACGTCCCGCCGGCCGCGCCGCATGCCCCACCGACGCCCCCGCCGGCTCCGCCTGGTGCGCCGACGCCTCCGCCGGCATGGGGCGGCGCCGGCGGGTACGCGCAGCACCCGACGCAGCCGAACCCGTACGCTCAGCAGCCCCAGTACGGCTACCCGCCGGCGGGCCAGCCGCCCTACGGCGCGCCCGGGCCCAGTGGGCCCGGAATACCGGGGAGCCCGGGCGGCGGTCAGGGCGGTCAGCGTAAGAAGCGCACGGCGATCATCGTCGCGGCCGCGGTGGCGGTCGTACTGGCGGCGGGCGGCGGCGTGTGGGCCGTGGTGGGCGGCGACGACGGCGACAAGGAGCCCAAGGCCAAGCAGAGCACCGAGCCCAGGGAAAAGGAGTCGACGGAGCCGACCAAGGCGCCCGAGGAATCCGCGACCCCTGAGGAAGAGGAACTCGACCCGAACGAGATCCGCCAGGACGGCGAGGCGAAGGTCCTCTTCCAGGCGCCCGCCCCCAAGGTGTCGCGCAGTGGCGAGGACGTGCCCGGTTTCTGGGTCCTGGACGACTACGTGGTGAAGGCCGTTCAGACCAAGATCGTCGCGTACGACAACAGTGGCGCGGAAAAGTGGAACGTTCCGCTGCCGAAGACGGTGTGCGCCGCCCCGACCACCGCCAATGACGACGGAAAGGTCGTCATCGCGTACGAGGGGCGCAAGAAGGACGAATGCAGTCAGCTCGCGCTCATCGACCTCAAGGCGGGAAAGAAACTCTGGGACAAGCCGGCACCCGAGGGCGGGATGTTCGGCGGGGGATACAACAGCCTCGGCATAGCCCAGAGCGGCGACGCGGTGGGCCTGTCCTGGTTCGGCGGCTCCGCCCTGGTGAGCGTCAAGGACGGCAACCCGCTTCCGGTCCAGGAACTGACCGCAGCGTGCTCCGTCAAGGGCTGGGCGGGCGGCAAGGCGCTCCTGCGCGCGTACTCCTGCAATGACGGCACCGCCAAACTGCAGAAGGTGGACCCGGCGACCGGAAAGGTCGCGTGGACGTACCCCGTGCGCAAGGGGTACGAGGTGGCGAAGATCTACTCCACCAGTCCGGTGGTCATCCACCTCGTCAACAAGGACCGGAAATCGGGCGGCCTCATCGCCGTCAAGGAGGGCGGCAAGGAGCGTTCCGCCCTCGCCCTCGGGGGACAGAATTACCAGCCGGACTGCGGCATGAGCATCTTCGGCTCGAGTATGGGTTCCTGCCAGGGCGTCGTGGCCTCGGACGACACGTTCTTCCTGCCCACCGCGTTGGGTAAGAGCAGTTCCTCCGGGCTCACCACCGAGATTCACGCCTTCGACCTCAACACCGGAAAGAAGAAGTGGGAGTCGAAGACCGACGGGCGCATGATGTCCCCGTTGCGTATGGACGGTAGGAACCTGATCGCCTATCAGCAGCCCAGGTACGACAAGGCCGGCACGATCGTCAGCATCTCCCCGAGCGGCGGCAAGCCGCAGAAGACGGTGCTCCAACTGCCCGCGGCAACCAGGGAAGCGGAGAACGGCTTCTACCGCACGCGCCGCGTCTTCGACGAGCGAGGCCGTTTCTACCTGGCCTCCGAGCGCCTGACCGGCGACGAGGAGAAGGAAAAGCTCATCATGGCCTTCGGTCCCTGACGAGTCCCGGGTAGCTCTGCCTGAACGAGCTGAGGGGGCGTACGCCAACTGGCGTACGCCCCCTTCGTGTTGTCTGCGCGCGCGGATTCCTCCGCTGCGCGGGAGCCGGCGGCCCAAGGTCCGGTCGGCCGGGGGCGGGCCCCTCGAATAGAGGCCACTAATCGCTCGCGCGGGGGCATTTCAGACCACCCTGCAGTGGGCGGAGTGGCTTGGCGCTACGTGGGGATGTACTCAACGGCCAGTAATCGTTGGCGTGGTCACATATCGCTGCGCGCGACGTCGCTCCGAGTGGTTAGAGTGGCACTCGAAGTCATCTGCGCCGTACGGGGAGGCGGAGTGAGATGGGCGAACAAGACCAGAACGGTGGCCGCGACGTAGGCGGCAGGCGAGGTGGAGCTGACCTCGCGCGCGAGGCCGAGACGCTGAGCTACTTCAAGGGGAAGATCGACAAGATCCTCCTTGACCTGGAGTCGTCTCCGGCAGCGAAGAGCAAGATCGGCGACCAGACCATCACGCGGGCGGCCTACGGAACGGGCTTCAGCGCCGCGGACGATCTCGCGAGCATGTACGACAAGGTGCACGGGCGGCTGGAGAAGTTCTCCCAGACCTTGGGGGAGCAGTTGGAGGCGCTCGGCATCGCGGTGCAGATCGCGGACCGCGGCTACGACAGCATCGACGCTAAGCAGGCCGCGCGGCTGCGTGAGATTCAGCGTCGTGCGCGTGAGGAGTACCCGGCGACGAAGCAGAGCCAGCCTGCCGACCAAGGAACGGCGCCGGTGGAGGCAGGGAGTGGCGAGACCGGCGGCTCCGGCTCGGACTTCAGGTAGCGGAAAGAGGGGGCATGGGGAACGGGGAGTTCGAGGGTCAGTCCCTTGAGAGCCTGCACGCGATGCTGGCGGGCTCAGATCCAGCCAAGCTGGCGAACGCGGGGAACGCGCTCAGCGACGCGGCCCCGAAGATCACAGAGGTCGGCAACTACCTGCGGAGCCACGCGACGCGTGTGGAGTGGCGCGGCGAAGGTGCCGACAGCTTCCGCGAGTGGTCTCACCACTTCGCCTTGGAGGTCATGCGATTAGGGGGGTTCACAGGCGCCGTCGGTAACCACATGGTCAACGCGGGACAAGCGCTGACCGAGGCAAAGGCGGTCGTTCCAAAGCCCGTTGACGCGGAGAAGGCACACGGGGACCCTGACGCGGACAAGGCGCACATCGCTGACGGGACGACCAAGCTGCAGCAGGCCATCCATCAGATGGAGCGGCTTTCTTCCTACTACCGGGCGGCCAAGGAGGACATTGCGGCTGAGCGGGAGCCGGAGTTCAAGGAGTTGCCGCTCGACGGTGCGGTTTTTGATCCCGAGGCGCCATACGGACCTGAGGTGGACCCCGCCGGGCAGGCACCGCCCGGCATAGTGGCTGTTCACCGTCAACCTGTCTTGACGGCAGATGTAAGTGGACGCTCTGAGGGTTCGGTTGCCCATGGCATGAGGGCCGGTGAGCACTTAGGTGAGCCTGTAGAGATGAGTCTCGACGGGATGGACAAGCTGTCCCCTCCTGTCCGCGACTCGCCGCCACACCTTCTAGCGCCCGTGGAAACTTCGAAGCTTCCAGAGCAGGGTTTGCCTACCACGCCCGCTCGCATCACGCCTACCCCTGGCCTGCACACGCCCAACCTGCCTGATCAGGCTGGCAAGGCTGTTCCGCGTGTGCCTTCTGACGGCTTGGTCCATCAGCAGCGTCCAGCCACTCGAGCAAAGAATCAACGGCTGTCCGATGCGCCGGGAGTTTCAGGTGGCCGTCCCCGCAACGCGAGCGGTTTGCCGAGTAGCTCTCGATTGCCACGAGGGGTGGTTGTGGGAGAGGGGCGTGCGCCCTCTATACGAGGGGCCATGCCCGGCAGCATTCCGCCTGCTGGAGGGCTCCCAACGAGTGACAATCCTGCGGCGGGACGACGGAACTACGGCCCGCAAGCGCCTGGCTCGATCGCCCCCACGACAACGGGTGGTCCTCGAGGAGGAGTTGCAGGTGAGGAGCGGAGCGGGCCGGCCAGGGGTCCGCTGCCCGGGGCGGCCGGTGGGATGCCAGTCGGCAGCGCCGGAGGGATGAGGGGGGCAGACGCCGGCAGGGGTCGACAAGGACTGGCCACCGAACCGGGTGGCACGGCTGCGGCGCGACGCATGGGCTCACCACGCAGTGCGGGCTTCACGCCTGGCGGGAGTGGGCTGGTTCGAGGATCGGGTGCTACGCCGACAGCGCAATCAGGGGCCGGTCAAACACCTCGTCCCGAACGAGGTGAGGAAGGTGAGGATTGGCCCCTGGCGCGCGACACCGTCCCGCCAGTCGTTGAATAGCTCGTCCCATACCGAGTTACCAGGAGAATGAGCACCCATGCCGTTTCCGCTGGACTGCTGGCGACGAGGCATACTCCACACACTCACCCTCTTAGGGCTTGTGGTTGTCTGGGTGGCGCCGCCCGCAACTGCCGACGAATTTCGGGACCGTCAGTGGCACCTTGACGCGATGAGCGCTGAAGAGTTGTGGTCAGTGAGCACGGGGCAGGGAGTTACGGTTGCCGTCGTCGATTCGGGCGTGGATCCCGTCCCTGAATTGCGTGGGCGGGTGGTAGATGAGAAGAATTTCGCTAGCACGCCACCACCGGGAGGTGGTGACGGACGCAGCCATGGGACGGCGATGGCTGCATTGATCGCGGGCGCTGAAAGCCCAGGCGGCGTGCAGGGGCTAGCTCCAGGGGCGAGAATCATGTCCCTCCAAACTGGTTATAGGGACTTCACAGTTGGCGGCTCGGGTGAAATCTGGGCTCGCGCTATTAGATATGCGGCAGATAATGGTGCGCGCATTATCAACCTGTCGCAGACAGCAACGGGTTCGCTTGATCGACAGATGCGAGAGCTTAGGGCTGCTGTCGACTACGCCAGAAAGAAAGGATTGTTGGTTTTCGCGGGGACAGGTAATGATGGCGCAACGAGTAACATTCCTGGGTACCCCTCGACCTTCCCTGGAGTGGTGGGCGTAGGAGCGGTTGACCAGTCTGGAAAGGTGGCTAAGTTCTCCACCCATGGGCCGCAAGTGACGCTGGCGGCGCCTGGCGTGGACATTCCGGCGCGATGCAAAAGCGGCCAAGGGTTGTGCAGGAATCGCGGCACCAGCCCCGCCACCGCCCTAGCCTCCGCCTCCGCCGCCCTCATCTGGTCCAAGCACCCCACCTGGACGAACAACCAGGTCCTCCGCGTGATGATGCAGACCGCGAGTAAGCCGGAGGGGAAGGTGCCCAGTAAGTACATCGGGTACGGGATCATCCGGCCGGGGCAGGTGCTGATTGACGGCAAGGGCGATCCGGGTGATCCCGATGTCAACCCGTTGCTGCCCAAGGAAAAGGAACAGGCGAAGCCCACGCACCAGCCGTCTGCTGCGCCTTCCGGATCGTCTCCGGGCAGCGGAAAGGGCTCGGATTCCGAGGACGCGCAGCGCGCTGCCGAGGGAGTCGCGGCCAGTGGCGGGAGCGGAGGCGGGAATGGGGGGTCCGGTCTTCTGTGGCCGGTGCTGGGAACGGGCGCCGGTATGGCAGTCATTGGTGGGGCCGTCTTCTATCTGCGACGGCGCCAGCCTCGCTCAAGCATGTATTGACCGACCAGCACGACTCAGCGTACGAAAAACGGAGGGAAACACGTCATGGCCGGAAATCTGAAGGTAACCGAGGCCGAGCTCACGCAGCTCATCAACGACCTGGATCTGATGGAGAGCTCGCTGGAGAACAAGATCCGGTCGCTGAACGGTGTGGTGGACCGGATCGAGAGCGGTTGGAAGGGCTCGGCCGCGGGGGCGTACAACCAGCTTCAGAGTGGGGTCAACCTGCATGCCCGCAAGATTCGGGAGCTGCTGGTGCTCATCGAGCAGGCGATGAAGATGAGCCGTGACGGGTTCTCGCAGCAGGAACTGGACCAGTTGCAGAAGTTCAAGAACATGCAGGGCGGCGAGGGCGGCGGCCAGAGTCGCATTCTCGACATGGCCTGACGACCACCCTTCCTCTGATCTGACCCAAGGAGAGACGATGTCCCTGCTCGTTACGTACGAGACCGTGACCACGGCCGCCAATGACGTCCGTACGACCGCGAACACGTTGAAGACCGAACTCGACGAGCTGCACCGCCGCGTGGAGCGCGTCGTCTCGACGTGGGAGGGTGACGCGCAGATCGCCTTCCACGAGACCCAGACGCAGTGGAACACCTCGGTCAACGAGCTGACCAGCACGCTGCACCAGATCGCGCGAGCCCTGGACGACGCGACGGAGGGCTACCGCGCCACGGACAAGGCCGCAGCCGCCCAGTTCCGCATCTGAGGTTCTCCGCAGCACGTACACGTCGGCCCGACGGTTCCGTGAACCGTCGGGCCGACGCGCGTCACGTGCCTGTCCTGTGCACCGCCGACCAGTGCGGGGCGGATCGCCGTTCGATCCGCCCCGCACTGCCGTGCGCACACGCGCCCACTCGTGAACGGGCGGGCCACCCACACCCCGCAACGCCCCGCGATGCGATGGCCGCCGATGACGGCGAGCCCGAGCCCGAGCCCGAGCCCGAGCCCGAGACCGAGCCCGAGCGAGCGCGAGCCCGTCCCCGCACCCGTCAGTTCTCCGGCAGCCAGCCCAGTTGCACCAGGGGCGTCCCGCGGCGGCGGGAGACGAACACGCCCCGACCCGGGGGGAGGGCCCGGGGGCGGATGTTGCCCAGGACCTCGCCCTCGCCCCGGTCGCCGGAGAGGACGACGCCCTGAGCACCGAGCTCCTTGATGCGCTGCATGAAGGGCTCGAAGGACGAGCGGGAGGCGCCGGCCGAGTTGCGGGCGATGATGAAGCGGATGCCGACGTCGCGCGCGAAGGGCAGGTTCTCCGTGAGGACGGCGAGGGGGTTTCCGCTGCTGGTGGAGACGAGTTCGTAGTCGTCGATCAGGACGAACAACTGCGGGCCCGACCACCAGCTACGGT
The DNA here is from genome assembly GCF_014295035.1 of Streptomyces buecherae. Classification (GTDB taxonomy): domain Bacteria; phylum Actinomycetota; class Actinomycetes; order Streptomycetales; family Streptomycetaceae; genus Streptomyces; species Streptomyces youssoufiensis. Next base: position 2,088,459 of record NZ_CP060404.1, on the reverse strand, counting down.
CGCGCAACTGCTGCGGGGTCACGTCGGAGCGCGGTGCGCGGCGTTCCATCACGGTGTTGATGGCGTCCATGTGCGTCTGCAGCGCGGAGGCGACCGGCGCGTACTCCAACAGGTGCTCCGGGGAGATGGTCTCCAGCAGCGAGCGCCGGTAGTCGCCCACGACGATCTTCGCCTCGTCCGCCCCGTACCGCTCCGTGAGCTGCTTCGCCATCAGGCGGAGGAGCGCCGTCTTGCCCGATTCGCTCTCGCCGAAGACGAGGAAGAACGGGTCGGTCTCGAAGTCGACGTACACCGGCTCCAGGTTGGTCTCGTCGATGCCGATGGCGATGCCGCGCTCGGGGAACTCGAAGCCCTTGGGCAGGCGGTCGGAGGAGAGCCGGCGGGGCAGGAGGCGTACCGCGGGGGCGTGCGGGCCCGGCCACTGCGCGCTGACGGCGCGCACCAGGGCCGCGGTGGCGTCCGAGAGGCCGTCCGGGTCGCTGGCCGAGTCGACGCGCGGCTGCGCCGCCATGAAGTGCAGCTTCTCCGGTACCTGGCCGCGGCCGGGCACCCCGGCCGGCACGTTGGCGGCCACCTTGCGGTCGAACTCGGAGTCCAGCGAGTCGCCGAGCCGGAGTTCGAGGCGGCCCAGGAGCTGGTCCTTGAGGTTGGCTCGCAGCTCCATGTACCGCGAGGCGGTGATCACCACGTGGATGCCGTAGCCGAGGCCGCGGGCCGCGATGTCGGTCACGACGCCCTCCAGCATCTCGTACTCCTGCTTGAACGGCCCCCAGCCGTCGATCAGCAGGAACACGTCGCCCCACGGCTGGTCGGGGAGCTGTCCGGTGGCGCGCTGGCGGCGGTAGGAGCCGATGCCGTCGATGCCGTTCGCCCGGAAGTACTCCTCGCGACGCGCGAGGACGCCGGCGACCTCGGCGACCGTGCGCCGCACCCGCTCCGGGTCCAGGCGCGAGGCGACGCCGCCCACGTGCGGCAGGTCCGCGAGGGCGGACATGCCGCCGCCGCCGAAGTCGAGCCCGTAGAACTGCACCTCCCGCGGCGTGTGGGTGAGCGCGAACGAGGCGATCAGGGTGCGCAGCAACGTGGACTTGCCGGACTGCGGGCCGCCGACGACCAGCATGTGCCCCGCGGCGCCGGAGAAGTCGCGGTACAGCACCTCGCGGCGCTGCTCGAAGGGCTTGTCGATGAGGCCGAGCGGGGCGACGAGGCCGCCCAGGCGCGTGTACTCGGGCGCGTGCATACCCCGCTCGGGCGAGGTGGACAGCCGCGGCAGCAACTGGTCGAGCGACGGCGCCTCGTCCAGTGGCGGCAGCCACACCTGGTGGGCCGGCTGCCCCTGGCCCTCCAGGCGGCGCACGATCACGTCGAGCACCGTGTCGACCATCGGGTCGTCGCCCGTACGGGGCGCCGTCAGTGGGGTCTGCGGGTCCGGCAGGCCGTACGCGACGGGCACCGGCGCCGCCGTGAACAGCACGGGGCGCCGCTCGATGGGCAGCGGCCCACCGGCGGAGGCCGGCGCGCCCGTGCGGTACGCGCCGGAGACGTACGCCGCCTTGAAGCGGGTCATCTGCTCCGTGCCGAACTTCAGGTAGCCGGAGCCGGGGACGGACGGCAGGTGGTACGCGTCCGGCACGCCGAGGGCCGTGCGGGACTCGGCGGCCGAGAAGGTGCGCAGCCCGATGCGGTACGACAGGTAGGTGTCCAGGCCGCGCAGCCGGCCCTCCTCCAGGCGCTGCGACGCCAGCAGCAGGTGCACGCCGAGCGACCGGCCGATGCGGCCGATCTGGATGAACATGTCGATGAAGTCGGGCTTGGCGGTGAGGAGTTCGCTGAACTCGTCGATGACCAGGACCAGCGAGGCCAGCGGCTCCAGCGGTGCGCCGGCGGTGCGCGCCTTCTCGTAGTCGTGGATGTTGGCGAAGTTGCCGGCCGAGCGCAGCAGCTCCTGCCGGCGCTGGAGTTCGCCGCGGATCGAGTCACCCATCCGGTCGACCAGCGTCAGGTCGTCCGCCAGGTTGGTGATCACCGCGGAGACGTGCGGCATGCGGGACATGCCGGTGAACGTGGCGCCGCCCTTGAAGTCGGCGAGGACGAAGTTGAGCGTCTCCGACGAGTGCGTCACCGCGAGCCCCAGCACCAGCGTGCGCAGCAACTCCGACTTGCCGGAGCCGGTCGCGCCGACGCACAGCCCGTGCGGCCCCATGCCCTCCTGCGCGGCCTCCTTGAGGTCGAGCATCACCGGCTGGCCGTCCTCGCCCACGCCGATCGGCACCCGCAGCCGCTCCGACTGGCTGCGCGGGCGCCAGGTGCGCGTGACGTCCACGGCGCCCGCGTCGCCGAGCCCGAGCAGGTCGGTGAAGTCCAGGTTGGCCAACAGCGGTTCGTCGTCGTCCCCGCCGCCCATCCGCAGCGGCGCGAGCTGGCGGGCCAGTGCCTCGGCCGCCTCAGGCGACAGCGTGTCCGGCACGCCCTCGTACCGCACCCCGGTGCCGGAGTCCAGGGTGAGCCGGCCCGGGCGCACGTCCACCGACAGGCCGCCGCGCAACTCGTCCAGCTCGCCGGAGACCACCTCGACGATGGTGACGCCCTGCAGCCCCTCGGGCGCCGCGAACACCGAGTCCGGCGGCACCACCCCGCCGTCCAGGACGATCACCAGGTGCGGTTGGTCGAGCAGCGGCTGGCCGTCGCGGTTGAACCGGGGCCGCCCGTCGAGCCGCCCGGCGAGCAACTCCTCCAACTCGCCGAGGTCGTCGCCGAACAGCCGCTTCGTGCCCGCCCCGTCCGCCGCCTGGGACAACTGCGCGTGCGGCAGCCATTTCGTCCAGTCCCAGCGCGGCACCGCACCCGGCGCCGCCACCACCGCGACCAGCAGGTCCTCCGGCGAGTGCAGCGCCACCAACTGGGCCACCAGCGCCCGCGCCAGGCCGTGCGCCGAGCGCGGCTCTCCCGAGACGGTCAGGTGGTAGAAGCGGCGCAGCGAGATGGCCATCGGCAGCCCGTCCAGGGCGCCGTGCACCGCCACGAACCGCTGCATGGCGCCGGCCGACAGCGGCTCCAGCTCGTCGACCGGCGCCGTGTCGGGGGTCACCAGCGGCGTGGCGAGCTGCTGCGCGCCGAGCCCGACCCGCACCTGCCCGAAGTCCGCGTCGCTGATCCGCCGCTCCCACACCCGGCTCGCCGCGTCACCGGACGGGCGCGCGCCCGCGTCCGCCGCCAGGGACCACAACTGGTCCGGCGCGGGGTGCAGGTAGAACTGGGCGTCACGCTGGGCCCGCGCGGTGCGCCGGATCTGGCGCCGGGTCTGCGCCAGGTACTTCAGGTAGTCCCGGCGCACGTCCGCCAACTGGCCCTGGGTGCCCCGCCGATAGCGCACGATCTGCGCTATCACCATGCCCACCGTGGAGACCAGCATCAGCGCGCCCATGATCCGCATGAACGGTGCCGCGCCCGGCATGAAGAAGAACACCACGGACGACCCCATGCCGAGCATCGGCAGGAGCTGCATCAGCACGCCCTCCTGCTGCCCGCGGGGCAGCTCGGGTGGCGGTTCGAGCCGCAGCTCGTCCGTCGGCACCTCGGAAGGTAACGCGCGCGGCGGACGCTTGACGACGATCTGACTCACCGGTGCACCAATCCCCGTATTACGGCGGCGACTTCGGGAAATTTCGGACAGAAGCGCCCGTAGCGCCGGCCTCTCACCTCGTATGCGTGATCCTACTGACACGCTCTGACACCAAGGTAGGTAGGGTGACCGGGCGCGCACCTGTCCAACAGACGCCAAACAGAGGGGCACTCTGGTGAGTTCGACCGCAACGACCGGCTTCTGTCGGGTCACCGTCGTTGCTCCCGACAGCCGCATCGACGTCGCGCTGCCCGACGACATCGCGGTTGCCGACGTCTACCCCGAGATCCTTCGGCTGACCGGCCAGACCCAGCCTCCGGGCGCGCCGACCGGCTACCACCTGCTGCGCCGCGACGGCACCGTCCTCGACAGCGCGCGCTCGCTCGCGGCCCAGCGCGTCCTGGACGGCGAGCTGCTCAGCCTGCGCCCGTTCGCGGACTCCCTGCCGCCCACCGTCTTCGACGACGTGTCCGACGCCGTGGCCACCGCCGTGACCCGCGACCGGCACCTGTGGCGCGAGGACATGCTCCGCGGCGCCGGCCTGGTGGGCGGCGTGCTCCTGATCTTCCTGATGAGCCTCGTGCTCTGGTACGCCGACCCCGACCGGCACTCCATGCACGGCCTGCCCGGCATCGTCGCCGGCGTCGCCGCGGTGCTGCTGACGGCGCTGGCGGGGGTGCGGGCCCGGGTGTACGACGACCGCCCGTCGGCCATCGCGCTGGGGCTCGGCGCCATGCCGCACCTGTTGGTCGCCGGCTCCGGGATCATCGAGGCGGACCCGGGCGTGGGCCCCGGACGGTTGCAGTTCCTGCTCGGCTGCGTGTGCGTCCTGGTGGCGTCCGTCCTGCTCGTGGCGCTCACGCCGGACGGTGACGCGCCGTTCGTCGCCACCGCCTTCGCCGCGACCATCGGGACGCTCGCCACGTTCTGCGCCATCCTCGCCGACGCCAGCGCCACCGACGCCGCCGCGGTCTGCGCGCCGGTCGCGGTCGGCGCCCTGGCCTTCCTGCCCGGGCTCTCCACCCGCTTCGCGCGACTGCCGATCGGCTACGCGTCGCCGTACAGCGCGGCCAACGTGGACTTCGACGCCGACCCCGACGACCCGCCGTCCCCCGACCCGATCGACGCCGAACGCATCGCGGCGCAGGCGCGGCGCGGGCACGAGATGCTGCTCGGCCTGGTCGGCGGCTGCAGCGTGGTGGTGATCGGCGCGGCGGCGGTGCTGGGCTTCTCGGACTCGGTGTGGGGCCAGATACTGGCCCTGACCACCGGCCTGGCCATGCTGCTGCGGGCCAGGCTCTTCCGCTACACCTCGCAGGTGGCCTGCGTCCTCGTCGCCGGGATCGCGGCCATCGGCCTCCTCGTCCTCGGGCTCGCGCTGCACGCCCCCGACGACCTGCGGGCGGAACTGCTGGGCGGCGACCGGACCGGGATGGACGTACGCACCGTCTGGCTCGTGGGCGCCATCGCCGCCGGAGCGGCGCTGATCGTCGCGCTCGGCCTGGTCATCCCGAAGAAGGGGCTGACCCCGTTCTGGGGCCGCGTCTCGGACCTGGCGGAGGGCGCCCTGCTGCTGTCGCTGGTGCCGCTGTGCCTGGCCGTCCTCGACGTCTACTCCTCGGCACGGAGCATGACGAGCGGATAACCACCGACCGGGCGCGCCCGGGGCTCCGTACGCTGAAACCCGCGCCCCGTGCCCCGTGCCCCGTGCTCCGTGCCCCGTGCTCCGTGGCCCGTGGCGCTGGCTCCGCGACGGTGGCTCCGTGCTCCGTGGCCCCGCGCCCCGTACGGCCGGCCCCGCCTCCGAGCGAGACCGGCCCCGCGCCCCGCGGCGTCTCGCCCCGTAAGCCCGCCCGGCCGGGCCTCGGGCGGAGGAGCGGGCCCCGCGGTACGGCCCGTGGGTCGCCCGCGGTGAGGGCTCACTCGCATGGCTGGTACGCTGTGTGACGGCCGTGTGTGTACGCGCTTCCGGAGGCTCTGGAAGCTGCGCTCAGCGGACCCCGCCTTCCGAGTCATGGAAGCTCCCCCGCGAATGAGACCGGGGGCACTCGGTGGCCAAACGAGAATCCTTGAAGGAGTATGCGTGTCGCTCGACGCCGCAACGAAGAAGCAGATCATGGCCGAGTTCGCCACCAAGGAGGGTGACACCGGCTCCCCCGAGGTTCAGGTGGCCATGCTCTCGCGTCGCATCTCGGACCTGACCGAGCACCTCAAGATGCACAAGCACGACCACCACTCCCGCCGTGGTCTGCTGCTCCTGGTCGGTCAGCGCCGCCGCCTGCTGCAGTACCTGGCGAAGAAGGACATCGCGCGCTTCCGCGTGCTCGTCGAGCGCCTTGGCATCCGCCGCGGTGCGGCGGGCGCCAAGTAACACGCCGTGGAGGGAGCGGTTCCCACACCTGGGGGCCGCTCCTTTGCCGTACGGGCACCGGGCCCCGCTCGCCAGCCGCGCACAGCGGCCGACGGAGCCCTCCGTACGACCACGGGCCCGCACCGTGCGGTGCGCGGGCCCGCGACGCGCGGCAGGCGCCAGATCGCGTCCCGCGCCGATCACCTGCCGCCGGAGACCGCACCCCGTCGCCCCGATCGGGCGACAGACCCGCCGCACGGCGTCCGGCGCGCACCTCGCGCCCGCACCGCCCGCCACACGGTCGCCCGCCCGGCCACAGCGGGCGCCGTACCCGGGCCGTCCGCAGCGTGTCGAGCGCCCGCGGACGAGCCGGACAGCACGCGGCGCGTGTGCCTCACCCGAGGCCCACGCACCCGGCCGGGCCGCGACATCGCGGCCCCATGGACAGACGTCTCAGCCGTCGTGGCGGCGGCTGAAGGTTTGTAGTCTGGTCCCATAACGCCATAACGAACGAGGGGGAGCGCCCTCATCCCGCCGAATCGAGGCCGCAGGCGCCGGTCCTCGGTAGTGGCTCCCGGAACTGGCAATTCCGGTGGCTTCAATCGAAGACCGGCCCGGCCGCCGGACCCAGCGGCAGACCGAGCGCTCCTCCGCCAACGTCCCCCGTCACACGGACGAGGGACGCAGACGAGGAGATTTTCCTGGTGGAGAACGAGACCCACTACGCCGAGGCCGTCATCGACAACGGCAGCTTCGGCACCCGCACCATCCGCTTCGAGACGGGCCGCCTGGCTCGCCAGGCCGCCGGCTCCGCCGTGGCCTACCTGGACGACGACACCATGGTGTTGTCGGCCACCACGGCCTCGAAGAACCCGAAGGACCAGCTCGACTTCTTCCCGCTGACGGTGGACGTCGAGGAGCGGATGTACGCAGCCGGCAAGATCCCCGGCTCCTTCTTCCGTCGTGAGGGCCGCCCCTCCGAGGACGCGATCCTCACCTGCCGCCTGATCGACCGCCCGCTGCGCCCCTCCTTCAAGAAGGGCCTGCGCAACGAGATCCAGATCGTCGAGACGATCATGGCGCTCAACCCCGACCACCTGTACGACGTGGTCGCCATCAACGCCGCCTCCTGCTCCACGCAGCTCGCGGGCCTGCCCTTCTCCGGCCCCATCGGCGGCACCCGGGTCGCGCTGATCAACGGCCAGTGGGTCGCCTTCCCGACCCACTCGGAGCTGGAGAACGCCGTCTTCGACATGGTCGTCGCCGGTCGCGTCCTGGAGGACGGCGACGTCGCGATCATGATGGTCGAGGCCGAGGCCACCGAGAAGACCATCCAGCTCGTCAAGGACGGCGCCGACGCTCCCACCGAGGAGGTCGTGGCCGCCGGTCTCGAGGCCGCCAAGCCGTTCATCAAGGCGCTCTGCCAGGCCCAGGCCGAGCTGGCCGCCAAGGCCGCGAAGCCGACCGGCGAGTTCCCGGTCTTCCTCGACTACCAGGACGACGTCCTGGAGGCGCTGACCGCGGCCGTCCGCACCGAGCTGGCCCAGGCGCTGACCATCGCCGGCAAGCAGGAGCGCGAGAGCGAGCTGGACCGCGTCAAGGCGCTGGCCGCCGAGAAGCTGCTGCCGCAGTTCGAGGGCCGCGAGAAGGAGATCTCCGCCGCGTACCGTTCGCTGACCAAGACCCTGGTCCGCGAGCGCGTCATCAAGGAGAAGAAGCGCATCGACGGCCGTGGCGTCACGGACATCCGTACGCTGGCCGCCGAGGTCGAGGCGATCCCGCGGGTGCACGGCTCGGCCCTGTTCGAGCGCGGCGAGACCCAGATCCTGGGCGTCACCACGCTGAACATGCTCCGCATGGAGCAGCAGCTCGACACGTTGTCGCCGGTGACGCGCAAGCGCTACATGCACAACTACAACTTCCCGCCGTACTCCACCGGTGAGACCGGCCGCGTGGGCTCGCCCAAGCGCCGCGAGATCGGCCACGGCGCGCTCGCCGAGCGCGCCCTGACGCCGGTGCTGCCGACGCGCGAGGAGTTCCCGTACGCGATCCGTCAGGTCTCCGAGGCGCTGGGCTCCAACGGCTCGACCTCGATGGGCTCGGTCTGCGCGTCCACGATGTCGCTGCTGAACGCCGGTGTGCCGCTCAAGGCCCCGGTCGCCGGCATCGCCATGGGCCTGATCTCGCAGGAGATCGACGGCAAGACGCACTACGTCACCCTCACCGACATCCTCGGTGCGGAGGACGCGTTCGGTGACATGGACTTCAAGGTCGCGGGCACCAAGACCTTCGTCACCGCGCTGCAGCTCGACACCAAGCTCGACGGCATCCCCGCCTCCGTGCTGGCCGCCGCGCTCAAGCAGGCCCGGGACGCCCGGCTGCACATCCTCGACGTGATGAACGAGGCCATCGACGTTCCGGACGAGATGTCCCCGAACGCGCCGCGGATCATCACCGTCAAGATCCCGGTGGACAAGATCGGTGAGGTCATCGGCCCCAAGGGCAAGATGATCAACCAGATCCAGGAGGACACCGGCGCCGACATCACGATCGAGGACGACGGCACCATCTACATCGGTGCCGCCGACGGCCCGGCCGCCGAGGCCGCGCGCGCCACGATCAACGGCATCGCCAACCCGACCATGCCGGAGGTCGGCGAGCGCTACCTGGGCACGGTCGTCAAGACCACGACCTTCGGCGCGTTCGTCTCCCTGCTCCCGGGCAAGGACGGCCTGCTGCACATCTCGCAGATCCGCAAGCTCGCCGGTGGCAAGCGCGTGGAGAACGTCGAGGACGTGCTCGCGGTGGGCTCGAAGGTGCAGGTCGAGATCGCCGAGATCGACCAGCGCGGCAAGCTCTCCCTGATCCCCGTGATCGAGGGCGAGGACGGCGACGACCAGAAGGACGAAGCCGCCCAGTGATGCCGCTTTCCCCTTCGGGCGGATCGCACCGCGCGACGGCCCGCCCCTCCAGCGAGGGGCGGGCCGTCGCCCGTACCCGGTCCACCACCAAGACGCTTCTCCAGGGCGAGAACGGCATCGGTACGGTGCGCCGCACCACCCTCCCCGGGGGGTTGCGCGTGGTCACCGAGACCCTGCCGTCCGTCAGGTCGGCCACCTTCGGGATCTGGGCCCACGTCGGCTCCAGGGACGAGACGCCGGCGCTCGGCGGTGCCACCCACTACCTGGAGCACCTGCTCTTCAAGGGCACCGAGCGGCGCAGCGCGCTGGACATCTCGGCCGCGATCGACGCGGTCGGCGGCGAGATGAACGCGTTCACGGCCAAGGAGTACACCTGCTACTACGCGCGGGTGCTCGACTCGGACCTGCCGCTGGCCATAGACGTCGTGTGCGACATGCTGACCAGCTCGCTGATCGAACCGGGGGACGTGGACGCCGAGCGCGGCGTCATCCTCGAGGAGATCGCGATGACCGAGGACGACCCGGGCGACTGCGTGCACGACCTGTTCGCGCAGACGATGTTCGGTGACACCCCGCTGGGCCGCCCCGTCCTCGGCACCGTGGACACCGTCAACGCGCTGACGGCCGACCGCATCCGCCGCTTCTACCGCAAGCACTACGACCCCACCCACCTGGTCGTCGCCGCCGCGGGCAACGTGGACCACGCCCGCGTCGTACGGCAGGTCCGGGCGGCCTTCGACCGGGCCGGGGCGCTGGAGCGGGAGGACGTGACGCCGGTGGCGCCGCGCGGCGGCAGCCGGGCGATCCGCACCGCCGGCCGCGTGGACCTGATCGGCCGCAAGACCGAGCAGGCGCACATCGTGCTCGGCATGCCCGGCATCGCCCGCACCGACGACCGCCGCTGGGCGCTCGGCGTGCTCAACACGGCGCTCGGCGGCGGCATGAGCTCGCGCCTGTTCCAGGAGGTGCGGGAGAAGCGCGGCCTGGCGTACAGCGTGTACTCGTACACCTCCGGCTTCGCCGACTGCGGACTGTTCGGGGTGTACGCGGGCTGTCGCCCGAGCCAGGTGCACGACGTGCTGCGGATCTGCCGCGACGAACTCGACGAGGTCGCCGAGAAGGGCCTGAGCGACGAGGAGCTGCGGCGGGCCATCGGCCAGCTCTCCGGCTCCACGGTGCTGGGCCTGGAGGACACCGGCGCGCTGATGAACCGCATCGGCAAGAGCGAGCTGTGCTGGGGCGACCAGATGTCGGTCGACGACATGCTGACGCGGATCGCGGCCGTCACCGCGGACGACGTGCGCGAGATCGCCCGCACGGTGCTGGGGCAGCGCCCCTCGCTGTCGGTGATCGGCCCGCTGAAGGACAAGCAGGCCAGCCGCCTGGACGAGGCGGTCGCCTGACCGCCCCGCCCCGTGCGGCCCGCGCCACCCGGTGCGGGCCGCACGGGGCGGCGGGGCACTCGCTCCGTGCTCCGTGCTCCATGGCCTTATGCCCCGTGGCCCCGTGGCCCCGTGGCCCCGTGGCCCCGTGCCCCGTGGAACGGTGCCGGCGCTCCGTGCCCCGTGGAACGGCGCCGGCGCTCCGTGCCCCGTGCCCCGTGCCCCGTGCCCCGTAGGACGGTGCCGGGGCTCCAGCGGACGGCGCCCCGTGCACCGTGCGTCGGCGCCCCGTGCGAGAGTGCCCCAGTGAGCACCCACTCCGTCCTCCCACCCGTCTGAGCGAAGGAAAGCCAGAGACCATGAGCAAGCTGCGCGTAGCCGTGATCGGAGCGGGGGGCCGCATCGGCTCCGAGGCCGTACGAGCGGTGCAGGCGGCCGACGACCTGGAGCTGGTCGCGACCCTGGGCCGCGGCGACCGCCTGGAGACGCTGACCGAGGCCGGCGCCCAGGTCGCGGTCGAGCTGACCCACCCGGACGCCGTCATGGACAACCTGGAGTTCTGCGTACGCAACGGCATCCACGGCGTCGTCGGCACCACCGGCTGGACCGACGAGCGGCTGGCCCAGCTCCGCACGTGGCTGGACGCGGCGCCCGGCACCGGGACGCTCATCGCGCCGAACTTCTCCATCGGCGCCGTGCTCACCATGCGCTTCGCCCAGCAGGCGGCCCGCTTCTTCGAGTCCGTCGAGGTCATCGAGCTGCACCACCCGAACAAGGCCGACGCCCCGTCCGGCACCGCCACCCGCACCGCGCAGCTCATCGCGGCGGCGCGGCAGGAGGCCGGCAGCGCGCCACAGCCCGACGCGACGAGCACCGCCCTGGACGGCGCGCGCGGCGCCGACGTGGACGGCGTACGGGTGCACTCCGTACGGTTGCGCGGACTCCTCGCCCACCAGGAGGTCCTGCTGGGCGGCGCGGGGGAGACGCTCACGCTGCGGCACGACTCGCTGCACCACAGCTCGTTCATGCCGGGCATCCTGCTCGGCGTGCGGCGCGTGGTGACGGTGCCGGGTCTGACCTTCGGACTGGAACACTTCCTGGATCTGGACTGAGAACAGTGCGCGCAAAGATCACCTACTTCACCCTCGCCGCCGTCCTGGTCGTCTACTTCATGCTCGTCGGCAGCCGCGGCGTGCTGCTCATCCAGCAGGGCACGCCGCTGACCATCGCGTTCGGCGTGGGCGTGCTCGTACTGCCGCTCATCGGCGCCTGGTTCCTGTGGCAGAGCACGAAGTTCGCCCGCAACGCCGGCCGGCTGGCCAGGACGCTGGAGGCGGAGGGGGCGCTGCCGGTCGACGAGCTGGTGCGCACGCCCAGCGGTCGGATCGACCGGGACTCGGCGGACGCGATCTTCGAGCGGCGCCGCGCGGAGACGGAGGCGGCCCCGGACGACTGGCGCACCTGGTTCCGGCTGGCCATCGCCTACCACGACGCCCGGGACACCCCGCGGGCCCGCAAGGCGATGCAGCGCGCCATCAACCTGTACGACGGCCAGCCGGTACGGGGCTGACCGCCACGAACCGGGGGACCGGAGCCCGGCAGCGGGCGCCCTCCGGCGGCGCCCCGTACGCCGGCCCCACGCGCCCGCGCACGCCCGCCCACGTGGCCGCGTGCGCGGGCACCGCTGTCGTTCAGGGACGTGGGTCGTCAGTGGTTCGTCAGGGGCGTGGATCGTCAGGGACGCGGCGCGGTGTGCTCCGCCGCCCACGCCTCGACCGCGTCGGCCGCCCGGTCGAAGGCCGGCCTGCGGCCGAGGAAGTCGCTGTTGTGGTCGGTGACCAGCGCGCGCAGCACGGCGCCACGCGTGGTGGTGATCACCAGGGCCTGTCCCTGCACGGTGCGCGGCAGGCCGAGCAGCTTCACCGGCTGCTGTCTCGTGCGCACGCTGGCCACCTGCGACCAGCGCAGCGTCGAGGTGGACAGGAAGCTCGTGTGCCGCAGCCCGTGCTGGCTCACCCAGACGCCCATCCGCAGCAGCCGCAGCGCGCCGGTGATCATGACGGCGGCGATGGCGACACACGTGGCCGCGCCCGCGACGGAGCCCGCCATCGCGATGACCATGGCCGACAGCAGGACGAACGAGGCCAGCAACAGGAACACCGCGGCCAGTCCCACCCGCCAGGGGCCCGGCCGGTAGGGGCGGCGCCACTGCTCGCGGCCCTCGTGCGGCAACGGCGGCGGGCCGGCCGCGGCGTCGTCGAACTCGCGGTCGGCAGTCAGAATGGTCAAAGGCACGGGCCCGTCCTCACTCACCAGCACACTCGGCTGTGCGGGGTGAGGCTACCGTCAGCGGCCGTCGGCCGCCTCAGCGCTGGGTATCTGACGGGTCGGGTGCGACTGCGTGTCCAGCGACGGCAGCCCGAACAGCAGCGCGCCCACGAAGCCCGCCGCGATGGTCAGCCCGATGAGCGCCCGGCCGGCTATCTGCCCCCGGGTCGACGGCTCCCTGGGTGGCGGCTCCACATTGCTGCGGAAACGGTCGGCCTCCGCCACGAAGGCGAACGGCACGGACTCTCGCCGTCGGAACATACGGACGCTCTCCTCGGGTCTCGGGCCGCGTGCGGTTCAGGCGGGAAGCGGCTGGGGCAGCGGGCCAGGTGTACGGAGAACGTCTGAGCTACCCCATACATGCCCGTTTTCGACTGCTTAGGGGAAAAAATATCAACTGCCATGCCCGGCTCCGCCATCGGGGTCCGTTTTGTCTCGCCAACCCAGGACGGGGCCTATGCGGCGAGGGGCGCGCGGACGGGCCCGTAAGCTGGGCGCCGCCCCGAGCGATGCAAAGCGATGCGACTGGAAGGACCCTCAGTGACCGACACCGCCGCCGAGAGCGCCACGGCGAGCTTCCGCAGTGACATGACCGTCGAGCTGGTCAAGCACAGCGCCGCCGACTCCGATGTGCTGTGGGCCGCCCGCGTCTCCACGGCGGGCGAGCAGTCCCTGGACGAGCTCACCAAGGACCCCGAGCGCTCCAAGGGCCTGATCAACTACCTGATGCGGGACCGGCACGGCAGCCCCTTCGAGCACAACTCGATGACCTTCTTCATCAGCGCCCCGATCCTGGTCTTCCGCGAGTTCATGCGGCACCGCGTCGGCTGGTCCTACAACGAGGAGTCCGGCCGCTACCGCGAGCTGCAGCCCGTCTTCTACATCCCGAACGAGTCCCGCAAGCTCGTGCAGGAGGGGCGCCCGGGCAAGTACCGGTTCGTCGAGGGCACCCAGGCCCAGCAGGAGCTGACGGGCAAGGTCATGGAGGACGCGTACGTCCACGCGTACGAGGCGTACCAGGAGATGCTGAGCGCCGGCGTCGCCCGCGAGGTGGCCCGCTCCGTGCTGCCGGTCGGCCTCTACTCCTCGATGTACGCGACGTGCAACGCCCGCTCCCTGATGCACTTCCTCGGCCTGCGCACGCAGCACGAGCAGGCGGCCGTGCCGTCCTTCCCGCAGCGGGAGATCGAGATGGTGGGCGAGCTGATGGAGGCGGAGTGGGCCCGGCTGATGCCGCTGACCCACGCGGCATTCAACGCCAACGGACGCGTCGCCCCGTAGCCCCGCGCCGCCCGCCCGGGCGTCCCGCGCTCCGTGCGCGGTGCGCGTGCTCGCCTCACGCCCTCGCGAACTGTCCAAATTGCGGCATTTAAGGGACTTCATCTAGGCTGACGAATGGGCCCGGCACTGTCTGAACCCCCGAGCAGGCAGTGCCGGTGCCTTCCGCTTCGACGTCCGGTCGCGGCTCGCCCGTGGCCCGATAGCGCCGCACTTCGTGCCGGTTTGTCTGACACCGATACTCCCCCGAGGGAGCGTGCAGGGGCGTGCTGCGAGTAGCGTGGTGCCCATGGCTCCGACTTCCACATCGCAGACCCCCTTCGGGCGCGTGCTGACCGCCATGGTCTCGCCGTTCACGGCTGACGGCGCGCTCGATCTCGACGGCGCCCAGCGACTTGCCGCCCACCTCGTGGACGCCGGCAACGACGGGTTGATCATCAACGGCACCACCGGCGAGTCGCCGACCACCAGCGATGCGGAGAAAGCCGACCTCGTACGGGCCGTCGTCGAAGCGGTCGGCGACCGCGCCCACATCGTGGCCGGAGCCAGCACCAACGACACCCGGCACAGCGTCGAACTGGCCCGCTCCGCGGCGGCGGCCGGTGCGCACGGCCTGCTCGCCGTCACGCCGTACTACAGCAAGCCCCCGCAGGAGGGCCTGCTCCGGCACTTCACGGCCATCGCCGACGCCACCGAACTGCCCGTGATGCTCTACGACATCCCCGGCCGCAGCGGCGTCCCGATCAGCACCGAGACCATCGTCCGGCTCGCCGAGCACCCGCGCATCGTCGCCAACAAGGACGCCAAGGGCGACCTCGGCCGCGCGAGCTGGGCCATCGCCCGCTCACGGCTGGCCTGGTACTCCGGCGACGACATGCTGAACCTCCCGCTGCTGTCGGTCGGCGCCGTCGGCTTCGTCTCCGTCGTCGGGCACCTCGTCAGCCCCGAGCTGCGCGCCCTCCTCGACGCGCACCTGACCGGCGACGTGGCCAAGGCGGCCGAGATCCACCAGAAGCTGCTCCCGGTCTTCACCGGCATGTTCCGCACCCAGGGCGTCATCACGACCAAGGCCGCGCTCGCCCTCCAGGGCCTGCCCGCCGGCCCGCTCAGGCTGCCGCTCGTCGAGCTGTCCGCCGACGAGACCGAGCAGCTCAAGCGAGACCTCGCCGCCGGCGGGGTACAGCTCTAACCACGGACTTCACAACCGAATACCGACCCACTTGCAAGTGCACGAATGACACCCGCGCCACGTGCCTCCCTGCCCGCTCCCGGCGGAACAGGGGACATGTGGCGCGCGTGGTAAGGAGAGTCTTTTGAGTCATCCGCACCCAGAACTCGGTCCGCCGCCCAAGCTCCCCAAGGGCGGCCTGCGCGTCACCCCGTTGGGCGGCCTGGGCGAGATCGGCCGCAACATGACGGTCTTCGAGTACGACGGACGGCTGCTGATCGTCGACTGCGGAGTGCTCTTCCCCGAGGAGGAGCAGCCCGGAGTTGACCTGATCCTGCCGGACTTCACGTCCATCCGGAACCGCCTCGGCGACATCGACGGCATCGTGCTCACCCACGGCCACGAGGACCACATCGGTGGCGTGCCGTACCTGCTCCGCGAGAAGCCGGACATCCCGCTGATCGGCTCCAAGCTGACGCTCGCCCTGATCGAGGCGAAGCTCCAGGAGCACCGCATCCGGCCCTACACGCTGGAGGTCACGGAGGGGCACCGCGAGCGGATCGGCCCCTTCGACTGCCAGTTCGTCGCGGTCAACCACTCGATCCCGGACGCCCTCGCGGTCGCCATCCGCACCCCGGCCGGCATGGCCGTGCACACCGGCGACTTCAAGATGGACCAACTGCCGCTGGACGGTCGCCTCACCGACCTGCCCACCTTCGCCAAGCTCGGCGAGGAGGGCATCGACCTGCTGCTGTCGGACTCCACCAACGCCGAGGTCCCCGGCTTCGTCGCGCCGGAGCGCGACATCTCCAACGTGCTGCGCCAGGTCTTCGCCAGCGCCGACCGCCGGATCATCGTGGCGAGCTTCGCCAGCCACGTGCACCGCATCCAGCAGATCCTGGACGCGGCG
>NZ_CP060404.1:600000-2067500 GCF_014295035.1 Streptomyces buecherae | reverse complement strand
ATCCGGATGACATGAGGGTGAGACCTGATGCCGAGCCGATTGTGGTGAAGTGGATGATCCTATGCTGTCGAGAAAAGCCTCTAGCGAGTTTCATGGCGGCCCGTACCCTAAACCGACTCAGGTGGTCAGGTAGAGAATACCGAGGCGTTCGGGTGAACTATGGTTAAGGAACTCGGCAAAATGCCCCCGTAACTTCGGGAGAAGGGGGGTCATTTCTGGTGATGGGCTTTACGCCTTGAGCTGGGGGTGGCCGCAGAGACCAGCGAGAAGCGACTGTTTACTAAAAACACAGGTCCGTGCGAAGCCGTAAGGCGATGTATACGGACTGACGCCTGCCCGGTGCTGGAACGTTAAGGGGACCGGTTAGCTGACTTTCGGGTTGGCGAAGCTGAGAACTTAAGCGCCAGTAAACGGCGGTGGTAACTATAACCATCCTAAGGTAGCGAAATTCCTTGTCGGGTAAGTTCCGACCTGCACGAATGGCGTAACGACTTCTCGACTGTCTCAACCATAGGCCCGGTGAAATTGCATTACGAGTAAAGATGCTCGTTTCGCGCAGCAGGACGGAAAGACCCCGGGACCTTTACTATAGCTTGATATTGGTGTTCGGTTCGGCTTGTGTAGGATAGGTGGGAGACTGTGAAGCATGCACGCCAGTGTGTGTGGAGTCGTTGTTGAAATACCACTCTGGTCGTGCTGGATGTCTAACCTGGGTCCGTGATCCGGATCAGGGACAGTGTCTGGTGGGTAGTTTAACTGGGGCGGTTGCCTCCTAAAGGGTAACGGAGGCGCCCAAAGGTTCCCTCAGCCTGGTTGGCAATCAGGTGTTGAGTGTAAGTGCACAAGGGAGCTTGACTGTGAGACTGACGGGTCGAGCAGGGACGAAAGTCGGGACTAGTGATCCGGCGGTGGCTTGTGGAAGCGCCGTCGCTCAACGGATAAAAGGTACCCCGGGGATAACAGGCTGATCTTCCCCAAGAGTCCATATCGACGGGATGGTTTGGCACCTCGATGTCGGCTCGTCGCATCCTGGGGCTGGAGTCGGTCCCAAGGGTTGGGCTGTTCGCCCATTAAAGCGGTACGCGAGCTGGGTTTAGAACGTCGTGAGACAGTTCGGTCCCTATCCGCTGTGCGCGTAGGAGTCTTGAGAAGGGCTGTCCCTAGTACGAGAGGACCGGGACGGACGAACCTCTGGTGTGCCAGTTGTCCTGCCAAGGGCATGGCTGGTTGGCTACGTTCGGGAGGGATAACCGCTGAAAGCATCTAAGCGGGAAGCCTGCTTCGAGATGAGGGCTCCCACCCACTTGATGGGGTAAGGCTCCCAGTAGACGACTGGGTTGATAGGCCAGATATGGAAGCCTCGTAAGGGGTGGAGTTGACTGGTACTAATAGGCCGAGGGCTTGTCCTCAGTTGCTCGCGTTCACTGTGTTGGTTCTGAAATAACGACTGTGTCATTGTCCGGTTGGTTTATTTCATAGTGTTTCGGTGGTTATTGCGTTAGGGAAACGCCCGGTTACATTCCGAACCCGGAAGCTAAGCCTTTCAGCGCCGATGGTACTGCAGGGGGGACCCTGTGGGAGAGTAGGACGCCGCCGAACTCCTCTTGAGAAGAGCCTTGTTGGGACCCTGGTCCCGACAAGGCTCTTCTGCGTTGTGCTCCAGGTCACTCGGTGTTCATATTTGATGGGCACCATCCGGCCTATGGGGACTCCAGCGGATGAGCTGCGACATGAGTTGGCACGGGCGGGCGTGCGTGCCGGCGACGAGGTGATCGTGCCCTCGTACGACGTGTGCGAGACCGCCCACATAGTGCTGGCCCTGGGAGCGGAGCCAGTGTTCGCCGACATAGACCCGGCGTCCTTCTGCCTCGCTCCCGCGGCCGTGGAGGCCGTGGTGACCGAGCGGACCCGTGCCGTCGTGGCCGTTCACACCTTCGGCCACCCCGCGGACCTGGCCCGCCTGGCCGAACTGGGCCAGCGGCACCAGCTCGCGGTCATCGGGCACGGCCTGGTCGCCGAGCCGACGGCCGACATCGCGCGGCGACAGCAGCACGCCCGGTACCTGAGTGCCCGACTCAAGGGCGTGCTCACCCCGCAGCCGCGTTCCGCGGAGACGCACGGGTTCCAGCAGTACGTGGTGCGGGTGCCGGGCAACGGCAGGCCGGACCGGGACGCGTTCGCGCGCGCCCTGCGGGCCCGTGGCGTCGACTGCCAAGTTCCCGTACAGACCCCGGTGCACCGCAGTGCGGCGTTTCGGCGTGACGTGTGGCTGGTCGAGACCGAGCGGGCCGCTGACGAGTCCCTGGCGCTGCCGGTGGCGGCCGGAATGTCGCGGCGTGAGGTGCAGCGTGTCGTCGCCGCCTGCAACGCGCTCGGCGGGCTTCTGCAGCCCGCCTCATAAGGCCGGGTTCGGCCCCGTGGCGGCGGGCGTTGGGCCTACTCGGCATGGTCAGAAGCGCTCGTGAGTTCGGGTAAGATTCTTTTCGTCGCTGCGCCCCAATAGCTCAGTCGGCAGAGCGTCTCCATGGTAAGGAGAAGGTCTACGGTTCGATTCCGTATTGGGGCTCGCTAACAAGAGGCCCTCACCGTCTGGTGGGGGCCTCTTCGCGTACCGGCCGGCTTGGGCCGGTTGTCGCTCGATCAGGTGGTCTGCGGCTCGAGTTGGAGCTCGGGGACCCGCATGGCGAGGATGGCCATGTCGTCCGACGCCGGCTGCGCGGCGAAGCGTTCCACCGCGCGCAGCACGCGGGTGGCGACCGCGCCCGCCGTCAGGCCCGTACACGTGGTGAGGACGTCGACCAGGCCGTCGTCGCCGAGCATGCGGGTGCCCTCGCGGCGCTCCGTGACGCCGTCGGTGACGCACAGCAGCACATCGCCGGGGGCGAGGGACACCGTCTGCTCGTACAGTTCCAGGTCGTCCATGACGCCGAGCAGTGGCTGCGGTTCGGCCGCCGCCTCGACGTCGCCGGTCTGGCGCAGCCGTAGGGGCAGCGGGTGCCCGGCGCAGACGATCTTGAGGGTGGCGCTGCCGTCCTCCTGCGGCCACAGCTCTCCGTAGAGCAGGGTCAGGAAGCGGCTGCGGGCCCCCTCGTCGAGGATGGCGGCGTTCAGGCGCTCCAGTACGGCGGGGCCGCCGAAGCCCTCGCGGGCGAGCAGCCGCAGCGCGTGTCGGGCCAGACCGGTGACGGCCGCGGCCTCCGGGCCGGTCCCGCACACGTCGCCGATGGCGAAGCCGTAGGCGCCGTCGCGGATCGGGAAGAGGTCGTAGAAGTCGCCGCCGACCTCGTTGCCCTCGCCGGCCGCGCGGTAGATGACCTCGACCTCGACGCCCGGCACGTCGGGCAGCTCCGGCGGCAGCAGGCTGCGCTGGAGGGACTGGCTGATGGCCGTGCGCTCGGAGTACAGGCGGGCGTTGTCCAGGGCGAGCGCGGCTCGGCGCGAGAGGTCCTCGGCGAGTTCGAGGATCTCCTGCCGGAAGTGCTCGTCGGTGGGCTTGCCGAGGGTGAGCATGCCGATGACGCGGTTACGGGCCACGAGCGGCAGCACCACCGTCTCGCCGCCGACCGCGGATGCCGTGGCCAGGGCCGTGCCCGGGCCGGTGGCCGGTCGTACCGAATCGCCGAGGCCCAGGCTGCGCAGTGAGGTGCGCAGCGCGGCGGCGTGCGCGGCGTGCGCCGGCGCGGTCCATACCTGCGCGCCGGGCGTGGTCACCGGCTCCGGCGGGTCGACCTTGGCGAGCAGTGCCTTGAGGCCGTCGATGCGGTCCTCGTCCTCGTGCAGCACGTAGGAGAGCTCGGGTTCGGACGCCGGGTCGGCGATGGTGTACACGGCGCACCAGGTGGCCAGCGTCGGCACCGTCATCTGGGCCATCAGCGCGAGCGTCTGGTCCCGGTCCAGGGTGCCGGCGAGCAGGTCGGACGCCTCGACGAGGAAGGAGAGCGAGCCGCGGCGCAGCCGCTCCAGCTCGGTCAGCCGGGCGGACTCGACGGCCAGGGCGATGCGGTCGGCGGCGAACTGGAGCCGCAGCGCCTCCTCGTTGCTGTACCGGCCGGGGGCCTCGGCGGCGACGCCGAGTGAGCCGGTCAACCGCCCCTCGACCTTGAGCGGAACGGTGACGACCGAGCGCATGCCGGTGTTGCTGAGCAGTGGCACGGCGCCCGGCACGGCGCTGAGGTCCTCGTGGACGGCGGGCATCCGAGCCGACCCGTACCGCCCCGAGCCTGCCTCGACGGGCACGCGGGCGAAGCGCTGGCGGGAGGAGGGCAGGCCGGTGGAGGCACGGACCTCGAGTTCGGTCTCGTCGTCGGTGGCGAGCAGGAGGTAGGCGCTGTCGCCGTCGAGCATGTCGCGGGCCCGTTCCACGGTGCGCTGGAGCAGCCCGTCGAGGTCGTCCGGGGCCGGGGAGCCGATGAAGACCTCGAACGCGTCGGTGGCAGAGCCCCGCTCGGACGCGGTGTGCCGGTCGGAGGCGGGGGCGCGCGACGGGGACTGCAGGATGGCGCGCTCGTGGTCGCGGACGAGCAGACAGACGGTGGACGGGTCGCCGTCGGCGTCGCGGACCCGCAGATGGGAGGCGTAGACGGGGATGACGCGGCCGTCGGCGCCGCGGATGCCGTACGAGCCCTCCCAGCGGGAGAGCTGGAGGGCCTCGACGATGCCGGTGCTGGTGCCGGGGGTGTGGGGCCAGGCCGCGAAGTCCGTGAGCTGCTTTCCCGTGACCTGCTCGGGGCCGAAGCCGAAGAGGTTCTGAGCGTCCTCGTTCCAGGAGCTGATGCCGCCGAGGCTGTCGATCTGGATGACCGCGACGCGGACCCGGGCGTCGGTGACCGGCAGTGCGCCGACGGGCAGCGCGGGGCCGGCGGAGCGGGTGCCGGCGGGGCGGTCGGGCAGGTCGAGCTGGAACCAGACCTGCTTGTTGGTGGCGGTGTACTCCACGCCCCAGCGGGAGGCCAGGGCCGCGCACAGCAGGAGGCCGCGTCCGCCCTCCCGGTCCGGGCTGCCGAACTGGACGCCGGCGCTCTGGAGCGGGACCTCGCGCTCCGGATAGCGGTCGCCGACCTCGACGCGTACGCCGGTGTCGGTGCGCATGCAGGCCACGTCGGCGGCGGTCCCGGCGTGCACCACGGCGTTGGTGACGAGTTCGCTGGTGAGCACGACGGCGTCGTCGACGACGTCGGTGAACCCCCAGCCCTGGAGCGTGTCGCGGACGAAGGCGCGGGCGGAGGCGACCGAGCGGCCGACCGGGTCGAAGGTGGCGGCTGCCCGCGCGGTGATCACAGGTCTCCTCATACGTGTCTCGGCGATCTGCTCACCCATGTCGCAGCGCCCCTCCGATGCCCTAGCCGAATGCCAGGTTACTTACCTTCGCCGTGCGCGCGGATGCCGGTCGCCTGTGATTCCACCCCGAGCGCGTCCCCGACGGTGTGCGATGCTGCCGAACTGTTATGGCCTGGTTGGGCCATGGTGAAACACTGGGAAGGCTCAAAAGAGAGCCCGACGAGGATGGTCGACCCTGCGGGAGGCATACGGTGGAGTCTGGCGCAGCCGCGCGGGGCACGAGCACGCGCGCGAAAAGCGGACGTACCCGTACGAACGGGACGACCGAGGTAGATACGGCAGCCCTGAACCGGCTGCTGACGGCGCTGACTGCCATGCGGGACGGCAATTTCCGCAAGCGTCTGACGGTCTCGGGCGAGGGCGCCATGTCCGAGATCGCCGCGGTATTCAACGAGGTTGCCGACCGCAACCTGCAGCTCACCGGGGAGCTGGCGCGGGTGCGCCGGGTCGTCGGCCGGGAGGGCAAGCTCACCGAGCGCCTGGAGGCCGGGGCCTGCGAGGGCTCCTGGGCCGCGGCGATCGACGCGTCCAACGCCCTGGTCGACGATCTCGTACGCCCGGTGTCCGAGGTCGGACGGGTGCTGTCCGCGGTCGCCGAGGGCGACCTCCAGCAGCGGATGGACCTGCGTTCGCGCGGAGCGGACGGTTCCGCGCACCCGCTGCGCGGCGAGTTCCTCAAGGTCGGGCGCACGGTCAACGGGCTCGTGGACCAGCTCTCTGCGTTCACCGACGAGGTGACGCGGGTAGCGAGCGAGGTCGGTACGGAGGGCAAGCTGGGCGGTCAGGCCCGGGTGCGCGGGATGTCGGGTTCGTGGAAGGACCTGACCGACTCCGTCAACACCATGGCGTCCCGGCTGACGGCGCAGGTCCGCGACATCGCGCTGGTCACCACGGCGGTCGCCAAGGGCGACCTGTCGCGCAAGGTCACGGTGCACGTGGCCGGCGAGATGCTCGAACTGAAGAACACCGTCAACACGATGGTGGACCAGCTCTCGTCGTTCGCGTCCGAGGTGACGCGGGTGGCGCGCGAGGTGGGCACCGAGGGCGAGCTGGGCGGGCAGGCCAAGGTGCCGGGCGTGGCCGGGGTCTGGAAGGACCTGACCGACTCCGTCAACCTCATGGCCGGCAACCTGACCGCGCAGGTCCGCGGGATCGCCCAGGTGACGACGGCGGTCGCCAGCGGCGACCTGTCGCAGAAGGTCACGGTGAGCGCGCGCGGCGAGATCGCGCAGCTCGCGGGCACGATCAACACGATGACCGAGACGCTGCGCACCTTCGCCGACGAGGTGACCCGGGTGGCCAGCGAGGTGGGTGCCGAGGGTCTGCTGGGCGGGCAGGCGCAGGTGCCGGGCGCGGCGGGGACCTGGAAGGACCTGACCGACTCGGTGAACACCGCCTTCCGCAACGTCACCACGCAGGTACGGGACATCGCGCAGGTCACGACGGCGGTGGCCAACGGTGATCTGGGGCAGAAGGTGACGGTCGACGTCTCCGGCGAGATGCTGGAGCTGAAGAACACCGTCAACACGATGGTCGACCAGCTCTCCTCGTTCGGTGCCGAGGTGACGCGCGTCGCGCGCGAGGTGGGCGTCGAGGGCGAGCTGGGCGGCCAGGCACAGGTGCCGGGCGCGGCGGGGACCTGGAAGGACCTGACCGACTCGGTCAACACCGCCTTCCGCAACCTCACCGGCCAGGTGCGCAATATCGCGCAGGTGACGACGGCGGTGGCCAACGGTGACCTGTCGCAGAAGGTGACGGTCGACGTCTCCGGCGAGATGCTCCAGCTCAAGAACACCGTCAACACCATGGTGGACCAGCTCTCGCTCTTCGCCGACCAGGTCACGCGGATGGCGCGGGACGTCGGCACCGAGGGGCGGCTCGGCGGGCAGGCCCAGGTGGACGGGGTGAGCGGCACCTGGAAGGAGCTGACGGACTCCGTCAACTTCATGGCCGGGAACCTGACGTCCCAGGTGCGGCAGATCGCCCAGGTGACCACGGCGGTCGCGCGCGGTGACCTGTCGCAGAAGATCGACGTGGACGCCCGCGGGGAGATCTTGGAGCTGAAGAACACCATCAACACGATGGTCGACCAGCTCTCGGCCTTCGCCGAGCAGGTGACGCGGGTGGCCCGCGAGGTGGGCACGGACGGCAGGCTGGGCGGTCAGGCGCAGGTGCCCGGCGTGGCCGGGGTGTGGCGCGACCTGACCGACTCGGTGAACAGCATGGCGGGGAACCTGACCGCGCAGGTCCGTAGCATCGCGCAGGTGGCCACGGCCGTGGCGCGCGGCGATCTGTCGCAGAAGATCGACGTGGACGCCCGCGGCGAGATCCAGGAGCTGAAGAACACCCTCAACACGATGGTGGACCAGCTCTCCTCGTTCGCCGGCGAGGTCACCCGGGTGGCCCGCGAGGTCGGTACCGAGGGCCGGCTCGGTGGCCAGGCCGAGGTGCAGGGCGTCTCGGGCACCTGGAAGGACCTGACCCAGTCGGTCAACTTCATGGCCAACAACCTGACCTCGCAGGTCCGCAACATCGCCGAGGTCACCACCGCGGTCGCCGAGGGCGACCTGTCGAAGAAGATCACGGTGGACGCCAAGGGGGAGATCCTGGCGCTGGTCACCACGGTCAACACGATGGTGGACCAGCTCTCCTCCTTCGCCGACCAGGTCACCCGCGTCGCCCGCGAGGTGGGCACCGAGGGGCAGCTCGGCGGCCAGGCCCGGGTGCCGGGTGTGACCGGTATCTGGAAGGACCTGAGCGAGAACGTCAACCTGATGGCCAACAACCTGACCATCCAGGTGCGCAACATCTCGCAGGTCTCGGCCGCGGTGGCCAACGGCGACCTGACGAAGAAGGTGACGGTCGAGGCGCGCGGCGAGGTCGCGCAGCTCGCGGACACGGTGAACACGATGGTCACGACGCTGTCCTCGTTCGCGGACGAGGTGACGCGGGTAGCCCGCGAGGTGGGTACCGAGGGCCGCCTCGGCGAGCAGGCCCGGGTGCCCGGCGTCGCCGGGACCTGGAAGGACCTGACCGACTCGGTGAACGGGATGGCCGGGAACCTGACCGCACAGGTCCGCAACATCGCGATGGTGACCACCGCGATCGCCAAGGGTGACCTCACGAAGAAGATCGACATCGATGCGCGGGGCGAGATCCTGGAGCTGAAGACGACCGTCAACACGATGGTCGACCAGCTCTCCTCGTTCGCCGAGCAGGTGACCCGGGTGGCCCGCGAGGTGGGCACGGACGGGCAGCTCGGCGGCCAGGCCCGGGTGGACGGCGTCAGCGGCACCTGGCAGGACCTGACCGTGTCGGTGAACGAGATGGCCGGCAACCTCACCCGGCACGTGCGCGCCATCGCCGAGGTGGCCACCGCGGTGACCCGCGGCGACCTCAGCCTCAAGATCGAGGCGGACGCGGCGGGCGAGATCCTGGCGCTCCAGGAGAACATCAACACGATGATCGCCAACCTGCGTGAGACCACGCTGGCCAACAAGGAGCAGGACTGGCTCAAGGGCAACCTGGCCCGCATCTCCGGGCTCATGCAGGGCCGGCGCGACATGGAGGACGTGGCGCGGCTGATCATGAGCGAGCTGACGCCGGTGGTCACCGCGCAGCACGGCGCGTTCTTCCTGGCCACGCCCACCGGCGACGCCATGGACGCCACCCAGGAGGCCGGCGACGGTGCGGGGAGCGGGGCGTACGAGCTGCGCATGATCGGCGGTTACGGCTACTCGAAGCACGACATGCCCACCACCTTCGAGCCGGGTGACGGGCTGGTCGGGACGGCCGCCGAGGAGAAGCGGACCATCGTCATCGAGAACGTCCCGGCCGGCTACCTCAAGATCGGCTCCGGGCTCGGTGAGGCGCCGCCGGCGCAGGTCATCGTGTTGCCGGTGCTCTTCGAGGGGCAGGTGCTCGGCGTGATCGAGCTGGCCTCCTTCCAGCCATTCACGCAGATCCAGAAGGACTTCCTGAACCAGATCGCCGAGATGATCGGCACCAGCGTCAACACCATCAGCGTCAACACCAAGACCGAGGTGCTGCTCAAGCAGTCGCAGGAGCTGACCGAGCAGTTGCGCGAGCGCTCGGCCGAGCTGGAGAACCGGCAGAAGGCGCTCCAGGCGTCCAACGCCGAACTGGAGGAGAAGTCGGACCGGCTGGCCCGGCAGAACCGCGACATCGAGGTCAAGAACACCGAGATCGAAGAGGCCCGGCAGGTGCTGGAGGAGCGCGCGGAGCAGCTCGCGGTCTCGATGCGCTACAAGTCCGAGTTCCTGGCCAACATGTCGCACGAGCTGCGCACACCGCTCAACTCGCTGCTCATCCTGGCCAAGTTGCTGGCCGACAACGCGGACGGGAACCTCTCCCCGAAGCAGGTGGAGTTCGCCGAGACCATCCACGGGGCCGGCTCCGACCTGCTCCAGCTCATCAACGACATCCTCGACCTGTCGAAGGTCGAGGCCGGCAAGATGGACGTCAGCCCGACGCGGATCGCGGTGGTCCAGCTCGTGGACTACGTGGAGGCCACGTTCCGGCCGCTGACGGCGGAGAAGGGCCTGGACTTCTCGGTACGGGTCTCGCCGGAGCTGCCCGCCACGCTCAACACCGACGAGCAGCGCCTGCTCCAGGTGTTGCGCAACCTGCTGTCCAACGCCGTGAAGTTCACCGACACCGGCGCGGTGGAACTGGTCATCAGGTCGGCCGGCGCGGACGTGCCCGACGCGATCAGGGAACAACTCCTCGAACACGGCGCGCTGCGCGACCCCGACGCCGAGATGATCGCCTTCTCCGTGACCGACACCGGCATCGGCATCGCCGCCAGCAAGATGCGGGTCATCTTCGAGGCGTTCAAGCAGGCGGACGGCACGACCAGCCGCAAGTACGGCGGTACCGGCCTCGGCCTGTCCATCAGCCGCGAGATCGCCAGGCTGCTCGGCGGCGAGATCCACGCCGACAGCCAGCCGGGCCGTGGCTCCACGTTCACCCTCTACCTGCCGCTGCAGCCGAACGTGCTGCCGCCGCACGGCTACCCGGAGCTGGCCGTCAGCGACATCAGCACCCTGCCCACCGAGCCCGCCGCGCCGCTGGAGCTGGAGGGGCCGGCGAGCGAGTCGGGCCCGGCCGGCGGGGCGAACGAAGAGGCCGCGGAGCGGCCGGCGGGCGAGGACCCGGGCGGTCAGCGCCCGGCGGAGGGGCCGGCCGGTGACGCGTCACGGGGCACGGGCAGCCCGTTGCCGGCGCTGGGCACGGGGCGGCGAGCGCCGCGGTCGCTGCGCGGCAACGCGAGCCGGCAGCCGGCGGAGCCGTGGATGCTCTCCGGCCAGGACCTGGTCGCCGACCCCAGTGGCAACACCGGGTTCGATGGCGAGAAGGTCCTCATCGTGGACGACGACATCCGCAACGTCTTCGCGCTGACCAGCGTGCTTGAGCAGCACGGGCTCCAGGTGCTGTACGCGGAGAACGGGCGCGAGGGCATCGAGGTCCTGGAGCAGCACGACGACGTGGTGCTGGTCCTGATGGACATCATGATGCCGGAGATGGACGGGTACGCGACGACGGCGGCGATCCGCAGGATGCCGCAGTTCGCCGGGTTGCCCATCGTCGCGCTGACCGCGAAGGCGATGAAGGGGGACCGGGAGAAGAGCATCGAGGCCGGCGCGTCCGACTACGTCACCAAGCCGGTGGATACCGATCACTTGCTGACGGTGATGAGGCACTGGATGCGCGCGGAGTGACGGAGCGTACGTAACGGGGCGGCGTTTCGCGGTTTCGTTGACTGACTGTGGCCAAACACGTGTGGAAACGCGGCATTCGGGGAACCTTCTCGGTCCCCGCCGCGTTTCCGCTATGTGCACAGTGACATCGCGGTGACAGGGTGTGGCGAGCAGCGGGGTGCGGCTACCATGACCGGCACAAGGGCGGGCGGCGTAAGGGAGTCGCCCCCTGGGGCGGCGCCCGGTGCATCCCCCGGCACTTCGAGCTGGGGGGACCCCATGCCGGGGCGAGGAGGGCGAGGCATGGTGCAGAAGGCCAAGATCCTCCTGGTCGATGACCGGCCGGAGAATCTGCTGGCGTTGGAGGCCATTCTCTCCGCGCTGGACCAGACGCTGGTGCGGGCATCGTCCGGGGAGGAAGCGCTCAAGGCGCTGTTGACGGACGACTTCGCGGTCATCCTGTTGGACGTTCAGATGCCCGGCATGGACGGCTTCGAGACGGCCGCGCACATCAAGCGCCGGGAGCGGACCCGGGACATCCCGATCATCTTCCTCACGGCGATCAACCACGGCCCGCACCACACCTTCCGTGGGTACGCGGCGGGCGCGGTGGACTACATCTCCAAGCCCTTCGACCCGTGGGTGCTGCGCGCCAAGGTCTCGGTCTTCGTCGACCTGTACATGAAGAACTGTCAGCTGCGGGAGCAGGCGGCGCTGCTGCGGCTCCAGTTGGACGGCGGTCAGCCGGCCGCCGACGCCAAGGAGCCGGTGGGACTGCTCGCCGAGCTCTCGGCGCGGCTGGCGGCCGTGGAGGAGCAGGCCGAGGCACTGTCCAAGCAGCTCGACGAGAGCGCGGACGCGGCCGCCGTGGCGACGGCCGCGCACCTGGAGCGCAAGCTCACCGGGTTGCGGCGGGCGCTGGACGCGCTGGAGCCGGGCGCGGGCAGCGGCGCCGGCGCGGTGTCGTCGCAGAGCTGACCTCGGCGCGCGGGACGGGGTGACCCGACCGGGCGCGGGGGAGGCCGCGCGGGCCGGGCCGGGTGACCCGTCGCCGCGCGACCCACGGGCGCCGGCGGCTGGCCCTTGCCGTGACCGACGCGTACCCCACTGACACGCGCCCGACCGACACGCCTGTGACCAACCGCCCGCGACGCGCCCCGGCCGCACCGCCCCGGCGCTGGCCCTCCCTCAGCTTCGGCGCGCCACGCCGGGCCTGACACCCCCTCGCCCGCCGCCACGGCCCGCCCGGACCCGCCTCCCGCGGCCCGGACGCCCCAGTGGCCCTCGCCCGCCGCACGGTAAACCGTGGGCGTGCGTGCCCCATACGGCCGACGCGGGTAACCTCGGCGCATGGCTTCTCGTACGTCCGGCAAGGGTTCCCCGAGCGCGGCGGGCACCTCGAAGCAGTCCGCCGGACGTGCCGCGGGCGCGGCGAAGAAGGCCGCCGCGAAACCACCCGCGAAGAAGGCCGCGGCCAAGAAGGCGCCGCCCAGGAAGTCCGCGCCCGCGAAGAAGGCCCCGGCGAAGAAGGCGGCCCCCAAGGCGGCGCCGTCCCCCACCGGCGGCCTCCTGCGGATGATCCGCGCGATCTGGCGGGGCCTGGCGCGCGCGGTGGGGGCGGTCTTCCGTGGCATAGGGCGCGGCGCGCGCGGGCTCGACCCGGCGCACCGCAAGGACGGCCTGGCGCTGCTGCTGTTCGGGGTGGCGCTCGTGGTCGCCGCCGGCACCTGGTCGAACCTGGACGGGCCGGTCGGCGACCTGGTCGAGATGCTGGTGACGGTGACGTTCGGGCGGCTCGACCTGGTGGTGCCGATCCTGTTCGCGATCATGGCCATGCGGCTGTTTCGGCACCCGGAGAAACCCGAGGCCAACGGGCGCATCGTGGTCGGCCTGTCCGCGCTGGTCCTCGGCGTCCTCGGGCAGGTGCACATCGCGTGCGGCGCCCCGGGCCGGGACGAGGGCACCGAGGCCATGCAGGACGCGGGCGGCCTGATCGGCTGGGCCGCGTCCAAGCCGTTGATCTTCACGGTGCGCGAGGCGCTCGCCGTGGCGCTGCTGGTCCTAGTCACGATCTTCGGCCTGCTCGTGGTGACCGCGACACCGGTGAACAGGATCCCGCAGCGGATGCGCCAGCTCATGGTCAGGCTCGGGCTCATCGACGACGCGGCCTTTGCCGCGCACGAGGTGCTCGACCCCGAGGCGTACGACGACGAGGAGTACGCGGACCAGTGGCGGCAGGCGCCCGCCCGGCGCCCCCGGCGGGGCGCGCGCGGGGGCGACGAGGGCGCGGCGGACGCGGAGCGCGCGGAGGAGGAGGCGCTCAGCAAGCGGCGCAAGCCCCGCCGGGCCGCCGCCGTCGCGGACACCGACGACGTGGAGCCGCCGCAGAGCAGGCCGATGGACGCGGTGGACGTGGCGGCGGCCGCCGCCGCCTCGCTGGACGGGGCGGTGCTGCACGGCGTGCAGCCCTCGCCGCTGGTCGCCGGGCTCAGCAGCGGCATCAGCACCGACTCCGGCGCGGGGCTGCCCGGCGCGCGTGGCACGCGGGGTGGCCAGGGCGCGGACCGCGACGGTGCGGGCGGGCAGCAGGGCAACGCCGTGGAGCAGGTGCCCGACCTCACCCGCGCCACGCCCGAGCCGCCGGACCTGCCCGAGCGCCCCGGCGGCCTCCAGCCGCGCGCCGAGCAGTTGCAGCTCGCCGGCGACATCACGTACGCGCTGCCCTCGCTCGACCTGCTGGAGCGCGGCGGCCCGGGCAAGACCCGCAGCGCGGCCAACGACGCCGTGGTGGCCTCGCTGACGACGGTGTTCACCGAGTTCAAGGTGGACGCCTCCGTCACCGGCTTCACCCGCGGCCCGACGGTCACCCGGTACGAGGTGGAGCTCGGCCCGGCCGTCAAGGTCGAGCGGATCACGGCGCTGACCAAGAACATCGCGTACGCCGTCGCCAGCCCCGACGTGCGCATCATCAGCCCGATCCCGGGCAAGTCCGCGGTCGGCATCGAGATCCCCAACACCGACCGCGAGATGGTCAACGTCGGCGACGTGCTGCGGCTGGCCGACGCGGCCGGCGACGAGCACCCGATGCTGGTGGCGCTCGGCAAGGATGTCGAGGGCGGCTACGTGATGGCCAACCTGGCGAAGATGCCGCACGTGCTGGTGGCGGGCGCGACCGGTTCGGGTAAGTCCTCGTGCATCAACTGCCTGATCACCTCGATCATGATGCGGGCCACGCCCGAGGACGTGCGCATGGTGCTCGTGGACCCCAAGCGCGTCGAGCTGACCGCGTACGAGGGCATCCCGCACCTGATCACGCCGATCATCACCAACCCGAAGCGGGCCGCCGAGGCGCTGCAGTGGGTGGTGCGCGAGATGGACCTGCGCTACGACGACCTGGCCGCGTACGGCTTCCGGCACATCGACGACTTCAACGCCGCGGTGCGCTCGGGCAAGGTCAGCCCGCCGGAAGGCAGCGAGCGCGAGCTGACGCCGTATCCGTACCTGCTGGTCATCGTGGACGAGCTGGCGGACCTGATGATGGTGGCGCCGCGCGACGTGGAGGACGCGATCGTGCGCATCACCCAACTCGCGCGGGCGGCGGGCATCCACCTGGTGCTGGCGACGCAGCGGCCGTCGGTCGACGTCGTCACCGGCCTGATCAAGGCGAACGTGCCCTCCCGGCTCGCGTTCGCGACCTCCTCGCTGGCCGACAGCCGGGTCATCCTCGACCAGCCGGGCGCGGAGAAGCTCATCGGCAAGGGGGACGGGCTGTTCCTGCCGATGGGCGCGAGCAAGCCGGTCCGGATGCAGGGCGCCTTCGTCACCGAGGAGGAGGTGGGCGCCGTGGTCCGGCACTGCAAGGACCAGATGGCGCCGGTCTTCCGCGATGACGTGACGGTGGGTACGGCGAAGAAGAAGGAGATCGACGAGGACATCGGCGACGACCTCGACCTGCTGTGCCAGGCCGCCGAGCTGGTGGTGTCCACGCAGTTCGGTTCCACCTCGATGTTGCAGCGCAAGCTGCGGGTGGGCTTCGCGAAGGCGGGTCGGCTGATGGACCTGATGGAGTCGCGGAACATCGTGGGGCCCAGCGAGGGCTCCAAGGCGCGTGATGTTCTCGTCAAACCGGACGAACTGGATGGGGTGCTGGCCGTTATCCGTGGCGAGGAACACTCGTCATAAGGTTGCGGGCAACCGTTTCCTCTGCTGATACGTCAAGTTGAGGGAGGCGCCCGATACTGCCCACAGTCGGGACCCGTGCGGCCATTCCGATGGCGTACAAAGTCCGGCCTCCCGCTTGCCCGACCCTTTCGTACCACCCCTAGACTGAACCTCCAGCAGGTGGCTACACGCTCGAAAGGCACCCTCGTGTCCATCGGCAACTCCCCCGCAGACGACCGCCCTTCCATCGGCCGCGTCCTCCAGCAGGCGCGCATCGGCGCCCGGCTGACCGTTGACGAGGTCAGTACCGCCACCCGGGTGCGCATCCCCATCGTGCACGGCATCGAGCAGGACGACTTCTCCCGCTGTGGCGGCGACGTCTACGCCCGGGGGCACATCCGTTCCCTCGCGCGCGCCGTCGGGGTCGATCCGGCTCCGCTCATCGCCCAGTACGACGAGGAACACGGCGGCCGTCCCGAGCCCACCGCCGCCGCGCCGCTCTTCGAGGCCGAACGCATCCGCTCCGAACCGCGCCGCCCGAACTGGACCGCGGCCATGGTCGCGGCCATCGTGGCCGTCGTCGGGTTCGTCGGCTTCACGCTGTTCAGCGGCGGCGACGACGGGACGGGCAGCACCGCGGCCGACGCCACCGACGCCGGCAAGCCCACCCCGTCGGCGGAGAAGTCCACGACCAAGCCGGCCGACCCCAAGCCCGACCCGTCCGACAGCGCCGTCGCCGGCGTGCCCGCCAACAAGGTGACGGTCAAGCTCACCGCCGCCGACCGGCAGGCGTGGATCTCCGCGAAGGACCACAACGGGCGGCTGCTGCACGTCGGCGTGCTCCAGCAGGGCGCGTCGAAGACGTTCACCGACTCCAAGCGGATCGATCTGGTGCTCGGCGACGCCGGCGCGGTCAAGCTCTTCGTCAACGGCAAGGAAGTCAAGGACGTCGGCGAAGACGGCCAGGTCCAGCGCCTGAGCTACACCAAGGGAGACCTCGAGGCGGGCTGATCGGGACGGGTTCGTTTCGGGCATACCCGGAATCGGGGCGGGTGGGCGCCGCCCCGAGCGCACCGGGCGGGTGCCTCGTGTGCCCTTGGCGCGGGGACAGGTGCAGGAACGAAGTAGTCTGAGCGTATGCCCGAACGCCGTACCGTCGCTCTCGTCACTCTTGGCTGCGCCCGTAACGAGGTGGACTCGGAGGAGCTCGCAGGCCGCTTGGCGGCGGATGGCTGGGAGCTCGTCGAGGAAGCCGGCGAAGCCGATGTCGCCGTCGTCAACACCTGTGGCTTCGTCGAGGCCGCCAAAAAGGACTCGGTTGACGCCCTCTTGGAAGCGAACGACCTGAAGGACCACGGCCGCACCCAGGCCGTCGTCGCGGTCGGCTGCATGGCCGAGAGATACGGCAAAGAGCTGGCCGAGGCGCTGCCAGAGGCCGACGGCGTGCTCGGTTTCGACGACTACGCCGACATCTCCGACCGGTTGCGCACCATCCTCTCCGGCGGTGTGCACGCCTCGCACACCCCGCGCGACCGGCGCAAGCTGCTGCCGATCAGCCCCGCCGAGCGGCAGGGCGCCGGCGTGGCGCTGCCCGGGCACGGCGCCACGGCCACCGAGGCCGACCAGGGACCGCAGGCCGACCTGGCGGACCTCCCGGCCGGCGTGGCTCCCGCATCGGGGCCGCGCGCCCCGCTCCGGCGCCGCCTGGGCACCAGCCCGGTGGCCTCCGTCAAGCTCGCCTCCGGCTGCGACCGACGCTGCTCCTTCTGCGCCATCCCCTCCTTCCGCGGCTCGTTCATCTCCCGCCGCCCCGCCGACGTGCTCACCGAGACCCGCTGGCTCGGCGAGCAGGGCGTCAAGGAGATCATGCTGGTCTCCGAGAACAACACGTCCTACGGCAAGGACCTCGGCGACATCCGGCTCCTGGAGACGCTGCTGCCCGAGCTGGCTGCGGTGGACGGCATCGAGCGGGTGCGGGTCAGCTACCTGCAACCCGCCGAGCTGCGACCCGGCCTGGTCGACGTCCTCACCTCGACGGACAAGGTCGCGCCGTACTTCGACCTCTCCTTCCAGCACTCCGCGCCCGGCGTGCTGCGCGCCATGCGCCGGTTCGGCGACACCGACCGGTTCCTGGAACTGCTCGACCAGATCCGGGGCAAGGACCCGCAGGCCGGCGCGCGCTCCAACTTCATCGTGGGCTTCCCCGGCGAGAGCGAGGCCGACTTCGCCGAGCTGGAGCGCTTCATCACCGAAGCCCGGTTGGATGCCATCGGCGTCTTCGGGTACTCGGACGAGGACGGCACCGAGGCGGCCACCTACGACAACAAGCTCGACCCGGAACTGGTCGCCGAGCGCCTGGAGCACCTCTCCCGACTGGCCGAGGAGCTGACGGCGCAGCGGGCCGAGGAGCGCCTGGGCGAGACCGTGCGGGTGCTCGTGGACCGGGTGGACGACAGCGAGGGCACCGTCGGCCGGGGCGCGCACCAGGCTCCCGAGACCGACGGGCAGACGACGCTGCTCACCGACCGAGAGCTGGCGCCCGGCCAACTGGTGGAGGCGAAGGTGATCGCGTCGGAGGGCGTGGACCTGGTCGCCGAGCCGTTGGCCGACGCGTGTCCCGAGGGGGCGGCCAGATGACCGGAGTCCCGGCCTCCGCGACGGGAGGCGCCCGTGCGGCGACGGTGACCGCCCGCACCGTCGGGCTGTGGAACATCGCCAACATCCTGACCATGGTGCGGCTCGTGCTGGTGCCGGGTTTCGTGCTGCTGATGCTGCACGGCGACGGTTACGACCCGGCCTGGCGCTCCTTCGCGTGGGCGGCGTTCTCGGTGGCGATGATCACCGACCTGTTCGACGGCCAGCTCGCGCGGCGCTACAACCTCGTCACCGACTTCGGGAAGATCGCCGACCCGATAGCGGACAAGGCGATCATGGGCGCGGCGCTGGTCTGCCTGTCCGTGCTGTCCGACCTGCCGTGGTGGGTCACCGGCGTGATCCTCTTCCGCGAGATCGGCATCACCCTGATGCGCTTCTGGGTGATCAAGCACGGCGTCATTCCGGCCAGTCGCGGCGGCAAGATGAAGACGCTGGCGCAGGGCACGGCCGTGGGCATGTACATCCTCGCGCTGACCGGTCCGCTGGCCACCCTGCGCTTCTGGGTGATGGCGGTGGCCGTGCTGCTCACCGTGGTGACCGGCCTGGACTACGTACGCCAGGCCGTCGTGCTGCGCCGCGCCGGCCTCGCCGCCGAGCGCGAACGCGCGCGCACGCGAGCGGGGACGGATCGGGAATCGGTGCGCTGACGTGCGCGGAGTGGGGAACCCGATGAGGGAGTGGCGTGCGGCGGGCGGTGGGGACCCCACCGCCCGCCGCCGTTCGAAGCCGATGGGAGTGGAGAGGTAACACGGTGACTGAGGGGCATTCAGTGACGGAGGAGAGCGCGCTGGCGGACGAGGCGGTCGCCGCACGCGCGCGGCGGGCGCCGCTCGCCACCGACGTGCTGTCGGCGCTCGGCGCCCGCGGCGAGAGCGTGGCGGTGGCCGAATCGCTGACCGGCGGACTGCTCGCCGCGGCGCTCACGGACGCGCCCGGCGCCTCGCGCTGCTTCCGCGGCTCGGTCACGGCGTACGCCACCGAGGTCAAGGCCGGCGTGCTGGGCGTGGACGAGTCGCTGCTCGCCGCGCGCGGGGCGGTGGACGCCGAGGTCGCGGCCCAGATGGCACGGGGCGTACGACGCGTCGTCGGGGCCGACTGGGCGCTCGCCACCACCGGGGTCGCCGGGCCCGAGCCGCAGGACGGCCAGCCGGTGGGCACCGTCCACATCGCGGTCGCCGGCCCGCGCGACGCGTCGGCCGCCGCGGAGCTGCAACTGGCTGGAAACCGCGCCGAGATTCGGGCACGTAGCGTCACATCCGCCCTCGAACTGTTGCTGAGCGAATTGATCGAGAATGCAAGGGCACAGGATACGGAACAGGGTGGGCGCTTTTGATGTTTGCAGCCCTGAGTGAACACGACATCGCCCCCCGCACGGGTGGAGCCCGAGGCGGTACGGTGGGGCGAGAAGGAACCGGATACGCGGTCCGAGGAGGGAGCCAGCGATGATTCTGCTCCGTCGCCTGCTGGGTGACGTGCTGCGCCGACAGCGTCAGCGCCAGGGCCGGACGCTGCGCGAGGTCTCCTCGTCCGCCCGGGTGTCCCTGGGGTACCTCTCAGAAGTCGAGCGAGGACAGAAGGAAGCGTCCTCCGAACTGCTCTCCGCCATCTGCGACGCCCTGGACGTACGCATGTCCCAGGTGATGCGCGAAGTGAGCGACGAGCTGGCGCTCGCCGAACTGGCGCGTTCCGCCGCGGCGAGCGAGCCCGTGCCGGCGCCGATGCGGCCACGCCTGAACTCCGTGTCCGTGACCTCGGTGACATCCGTCCCGGAGGAGCGCGTCACCATCAAGGCGCCCACCGAGGCGGTCAACGTGGTCGCCGCCTAGAAAGCCACGCATCGGCCGCACGATCAGCCGAGCACCTGCTGTCCCGTACGCCCCGTCCGCATCCCGGACGGGGCGTACGGCGTTTGGGGGCTGGCTGGCTGGCTGGCTGGTCTGGCGTGGGCTGGGGCGGGCGGGCTGACCTAGCTGGTCTGGGTCGGGCTGGCTTGGCTGGTCCGGGGGCGGGGCTGGCTGGCCCGGTGTCGCTGGTTCGGCGTGCGGGGGCAGGTGGGTGCCGCCCCGGCGGGGTGATGGGGCGGTGGGGAAGCGGCGTCGTACCGGTCTGAGTGGGGCTGGTGGCGGGGGGTAGGTGGGTGGTCCGTTCGAGAAGGTGGGACGGGTTGGCCATATGCCGCGTATGCCTGGGTACGCGGGTGTATGGCAGGGTGAGGGAAGGGACTTATCCGTCACATAGGAGGAAATTCATGACTGTCGTCAAGAGCTCGCTGCCCGAGTCGGACCGGAAGACCGTCGGCGACGCGCTTCAGGGTGCGCTGGTGGACCTGGTGGATCTGTCCCTGGTGGCCAAGCAGGTGCACTGGAACGTGATCGGCCCCCGGTTCCGCTCCATCCACCTGCAGCTCGACGATGTGGTGGAATCCGCGCGGACTCACACCGACACCGTCGCCGAGCGCGCCTCCGCGATCGGCGTGAGCCCGGACGGCCGAGCCGAGACCGTCGCCAAGACGAGCGGCATCGAGACCGTCAAGGACGGCTGGATCAAGGACACCGAGGCCGTGCAGATCCTGGTCGGGGCGCTCAACGCGGTCATCGGCCGCATGCGCGAGCGCATCGAGGCCACCGACAAGCCCGACCCGGTGTCGCAGGACATCCTGATCGGCCTGACCGCCGACCTTGAGAAGCACGCGTGGATGTTCCAGGCGGAGGCCGGCTGAGCCGGGTCGGGGCTCGGATTGCCGAAACGAGCCTCTGACCTGCGCGAGCGGGCATTTACTCGCGCTGCCGGGTGTGCTGACACGGCGACGCGTTCCGGGCCGGGGCGGCGGATTCCGCGGAATCTCGCGCCTCCACCGGAACGTCGGCGGAATCCGGCGGGGCCCTGTCGACACGGGAGCCGGCCTCACAGGTTGTGGGGCCGGCTCCGTCGTGTCGTGGGGCCGCCGGCGGTGCGGGGGCGCCTCGGCGCGCGGCACGGCGCGCTGCGAGGTGGCGCAGGGGTGCCGCGCTGGACACGCTCTGGATGCGTGGGGCGCGGCTCCGGGCGAGACTGGCACGACAGGACGAGACGGGGTGCGCGACGGAGTTCGGCGCCCCCGAGCCCGACCGCGAGAGGTGCCCGGACATGCGAGACGAGCCGATATCCGCCCGACGTTCTCAGCCCGCCCCGCCCCCGGGTGGCGAGTGCCCGCCAGGCGCCCGGCGGAGGCGTACGAGGCCGGGCCGTCGGGTGGGCCACGCGGGGTCGGGGCATCGCCGTCGCATACGGGCGAGGCATCGCGCGTTCGGGGACTGGGCGACGGCCGGCGGTGCCTGACGCCGTGCGTCTGGCCGGCGCGCTGCTGCTGAGCGGGGCCTGGGGTTGGGCCGTGTTGTGGACGGCCGCCGAGTCCGCGCCGGCGGGGCCGGTGGAGGGAGTGCTGCTGGCGGGCGGCTGGGGCCTGAGCCTGCTGCCCGTGCACTGCGTGCCGGCCGGCCGTCGTCGGAACGGCGGCGAGCGGTCGTCCGGGCGGGCGCGCCACGGAGCGCGGGGGCCGACGACGCGGGCGACGGGTGTGGTGCGGGTGCGACCTGCGGCGCGGAGAGCGGACGCGGCGGCACCGGCGCGGCTCGCGGCGCGCGAACCCGTACGGGTGGGCGGCGGCGGAGCGCGGTGGCGCGCGGGCTGGCGGTGGGCGCGGGGGCGTACGCGGGGTGGGCGGCGCGCTTCTTCGTAGCGCGGCTGGTCGTACGGGAGTGACTCGCGGGGCGCGGTGGTGCTCCGGGGCTTGTAGAGGCCGGGGCGGAGGCAGAGATCGGGGTCGGGCACGGCCGATCTGGGCGTTGATCCTGCCGGCCGTGCTGGGTGGCCCCGGCATGGCGAGGAGAGCCGGTGCGGCCGCGGTGGGCGGTGTCGACGCCAGGGAAGCCCTGGCCCTGGTCGCCGCGCGGCTGGGGTGCGTACTCGGCCGGAGCGGCCTTGGTGGCGCCCGTGGCGGGTGGGGGCTTACGGCGACGGCTCGGGCGCGGGGCCCGGCTGGCAGCGGGGGCACCAGTAGGTGATGCGGGCCGGGGTGCTGGCGGGATCGTCGGGGCTGGTCTGTTCGGCCACGCGGATGACGGTGCCGCAGCGCGCGCACGGTTTGCCCGCGCGGCCGTAGACCCACAGCCGGTGGTCGGGGTGGCGCTCGGCGGTGGTGATCCGGGTCGGGCGCGACTTGTTGACCTCCAGCAACTTCTTGGCCAGCGGCATCAGTCTCTGGTGTGCCGAGGCGCCGAGATCGGCCACCGGCGACCACGGGCTGACCCGGAGCAGGAAGCACAGCTCCGCCTTGTACACGTTGCCGATGCCCGCGAGGTTGCGCTGGTCCAGCAGCGCTTCGCCGAGCGCTCGGCGCGGTGCGGCGAGCACGCGGCGCAGTGCCTCGTCCGGGTCCCAGTCCGGGCCCAGCAGGTCGGGGCCGAGATGGCCGACGACGGTGTGCTCCTCGGCCGTGGGCAGGAGGCCGAGCACGGGCAACCGGTAGCCGACGGCCGTACGGTCCGCCACCCCGAGCACCGCCCGGATCTGGTGTCCCGGGCCCCCGCGCCAGCGCTCACCGGTGTCGTAGACGTACCAGGCGCCGTCCATCCGCAGGTGCGAGTGGAGCGTGAGGCCCCCCTCGACGCGGGCGAGCAGGTGTTTGCCGCGCGGCACGACCTCGCGTACGTGCCGCCCGGTCAGGTCGGTGTCGGGGAGGCGGGGGCGTCGGTTGCCGCGAGCGTCGGGGCGCAGGCTGGCGCCGGTGGGAGCGCGCAGCTCCCACCGGGTCAGGGGCTTGCCCGCCAACGCGGCGTGGAGGCGGTGCGCGGCGCGCCAGACGGTGTCTCCCTCGGGCATGGGGCCATCATGCCGCTTCCTTGTGCGGCCAGGCGCCGGCTATGACGTCTGGAGTCCCGGATGCCCGGCGCGCGGTGCCCGGCGCTCCGTGATCGGGGAGGCCGCCCGCCTCCGCCGCCCCCTGGGCCCACGGGCCAGCCTCAGCGCGGGGAGCGCAGGCGTAGCCCGCGCGGGGTGGCGTGGAAACCTGCGGTCTCCAGGCCCGCTCCGAACGGTGAGGAGAGCGCCGCCACGCCGTTGATCCGTTCGACCGTGATGGTGCCGAGGGACCCGGCGTGGGCCGCGGTGGCCAGCGCTTCGAACGCCGGTATCAGCCGGGGGTCGTCGGCCGTGCCGGGGCCGGTTGCCGGTTCGCGGGTCGCGGACGGGGAGGGGGTGGTGCGCTCGGGGGAGGACGGGGATGCGCCGGTCGTGCTGGGCCAGGCGAGGAGCGTCTTTCCGCCGCGCTCCAGGTAGAGCACCAGCTCACCGTCGACCAGGACGACCAGCGAACCGGCCTTGCGGCCCGGCTTGTGGGTGGCGCCCGGCGGCGGGTCCGGCCAGTTGAGGGCGGCGCCGTACGCGTTGGCGGGGTCGGCGGCCGCGAGCACCAGGGCCCGTGGCGCGGGGCCCGCCCCCGGGCCGCCGTCGCGCCCCGCGCCGTCGCCGAGGCCCTGGCGGAACGCCGGGTCGAGGGCGGCGCTCTCCGCGCGGTCGCGTGCCGTGCCCACCGCGCGGAGTCGGTCCACCGCCCCGTCCATGGCGAACTGGGCGGCCCCCAACCCCTCCACGACATAGCCGCGGCGCGCCTGGCCGCTCTCCTCGAAGACGGACAGCACCCGGTAGGCCGCGGCGAACCCGCCCTCGACGCCCTCCGCCGCCACGGCGCCGCGGGTCACCACGCCGTGCCGGTCGAGCAGCGTGCTGGCCAGCGCGTGCGCGCGGTGCGTGGGGTCGGCCGCCCGCTCGGGCACCAGCGACCAGCGCCCCGCCACCGTGGGCGGCCCGCCGAGCGAGGCCGTGGGGCGGGCGGTCATCCGGCCGTACCCGCGCGAGCTCGTCAGCGAGCCGTACCGGCCGCGCGGGACGGCCCGCTTGGCGCGGTGAGCGGTCGCCCCGGCGGTGCGCCCGGAGCCGAGGAGGGAGCGCAGCGGGGCGACGGTGTCGTTGGTGATCCGGCCCGACCACGCCAGGTCCCAGATGACGTCGGCGATCTCGGTGTCGGCGCCCGGCGTCGGCTCGGCGAGCCCGGCGGCCCGCACCTGGTCGGCGATCTGACGGAAGAACAGCCCGTACCCGCCGGCGAGCGCGCCGAGCACCGCCTCGTGGAGCGGGGTCAGCTCCAGTGGGCGCGGCTCGGGCAGCAGCAGGGGCGCGGCCTCCGCCAGGTAGAGCGAGACCCAGCCGTCCTTGCCGGGCAGCGCGCCCGCGCCGGCCCACACCACCTCCCCGGCCACGGTCAACTCGTCGAGCAAGGCAGGGGAATACCGGGCCA
This sequence comes from Streptomyces buecherae, assembly GCF_014295035.1. Taxonomy (GTDB): domain Bacteria; phylum Actinomycetota; class Actinomycetes; order Streptomycetales; family Streptomycetaceae; genus Streptomyces; species Streptomyces youssoufiensis. The sequence goes on along the minus strand of NZ_CP060404.1, from coordinate 2,043,293 downwards.
CCCGGGACGGCAACACCAGCTTCTCCAGCGCGGACGCGGGCACCGCCGCGCCCTGCAACTGCTCGATGGCGCGCACCAGGCCGTCCACGCCGCGCAGCCCGCCACCGCCCACGTGCTGCCACTGCGGCAGGAACGCGGCGAGCGCGGACGGCGCGACCGGCTCCAACTCGTGGCGCAGGGCGGCCAGGGACCGCCGCCGCAGCCTGCGCAGCACCGCCGTGTCGCACCACTCCTGGCCGATGCCCGAGGGGTGGAACTCGCCCTGGACGACCCGGTTGTCGGCGGCCAGACGGTGCAGCGCGCCGTCCGTGACGGCCGGGCCGAGGCCGAAGCGCGCCGCCGCGTCGGCCGAGGTGAAGGGCCCGTGCGTGCGCGCGTACCGCGCCAGGAGGTCGCCCAGCGGGTCCCGCACCGGCTCGGTGAACGCCTCCGGGACGCCGACCGGCAGCGCCGTGCCCAGCGCGTCCCGCAGTCGCCCCGCGTCCTCCACCGCGGCCCAGTGCTGGCGGCCGGCGATGCGCACCCGGATGGCGCGGCGGGCGGACTCCAGGTGCGCCGGCCACTCGGGGGCCGCGCCCCGCCGCGTCAACTCCTCGTCGGTGAGGGGCCCGAGGACGCGCAGGGCGTCGGCGACGCCCTCGGCGTCCTTGATCCGCCGATCGTCGCTCAGCCAGGCCAACTCGCGTTCCGACTCGGCCAGCACCTCGGGGTCCAGCAACTCGCGCAGCTCCGCCTGGCCGAGCAGTTCGGCCAGGAGCCGGGAGTCCAGCGAGAGCGCGGCGGCCCGGCGCTCGGCCAGCGGCGAGTCGCCCTCGTAGAGGAACTGCGCCACGTACCCGAAGAGCAGGGAGCGCGCGAACGGCGAGGGCTCGGGCGTGGTCACCTCCACCAGCCGCACCCGGCGCGCCTCGATGTCGCCCATCAGCTCGGTCAGCCCCGGCACGTCGAAGACGTCCTGGAGGCACTCGCGGACGGCCTCGAGGACGATCGGGAACGAGCCGAACTCGCTGGCCACCTGCAACAGCTGCGAGGCGCGCTGGCGCTGCTGCCACAGCGGGGTGCGCTTGCCCGGGGTGCGCCGTGGCAGGAGCAGCGCGCGGGCGGCGCACTCCCGGAAGCGGGCGGCGAACAGCGCCGAGCCGCCCACCTCGTCGGTCACCAACTGGGACACTTCGCCCTGGTCGAAGGTGACGTCGGCCGCGCCGACGGGCGACTGCTCGCTGTCGAAGGCCGTGCCGTGGTCGGGCGCCGGCCGCGTACCGGCACCGGGGGACCGCTCGTCGCCGCCCGGCTCGGTCGGCATCGGTACGTCGAGCAGGTCGAGGCCGAGCAGGTCCGCGTCGGGCAGCCGCAGCACGATGCCGTCGTCGGCGTGCATGACCTGGGCGTCCATCCCGTACCGCTCGGTCAGCCGGGCGCCGAGGGCCAGCGCCCAAGGGGCGTGCACCTGCGCGCCGAAGGGGGAGTGGATGACCACGCGCCAGTCGCCCAGTTCGTCCCGGAACCGCTCGACCACGATCGTGCGGTCGTCCGGGACGTGGCCGCACGCGGCGCGCTGCTCCGCCACGTACGCCAGCACGTTGTCCGCCGCCCAGCGGTCGAGCCCGGCGACGCTCAGCCGGGCCCGGGCGGCGTCCGGGGTCAGCGCGCCGACCTCCCGCAGGAAGGCGCCCAGGGCGCGGCCCAGCTCCAGCGGCCGTCCGAGCTGGTCACCCTTCCAGAACGGCAGCCGCCCCGGCACGCCGGGCGCGGGCGTCACCAGCACCCGGTCCCGCGTGATGTCCTCGATCCGCCACGAGGTCGTCCCGAGGGTGAACACGTCGCCCACCCGGGACTCGTACACCATCTCCTCGTCCAACTCGCCGACCCGCCGCCCGCCGCTTCGGCCGCCCCCGCCGCTGGACGGCTCGGCGCCGGCGAGGAAGACCCCGAACAGGCCGCGGTCGGGAATCGTCCCGCCGGAGGTGACCGCGAGGCGCTGCGCCCCGGGGCGGCCGGTGACCGTCCCGGCGACCCGGTCCCAGACCACCCGGGGCCGCAACTCGGCGAAGGCGTCCGAGGGATAGCGGCCGGCGAGCATGTCGAGCACCGCCGTGAACGCCGACTCGGGCAGCGTCGCGAAGGGCGCGGCCCGGCGCACGACGGCCAACAGCTCGTCGACGTCCCAGGTGTCCATCGCCGTCATCGCGACCAGTTGCTGTGCGAGGACGTCGAGCGGGTTGGCCGGGACGCGCAGCGCCTCGATCGCGCCGGCGCGCATCCGCTCGGTGACCACCGCGGCCTGCACCAGGTCACCGCGGTACTTGGGGAAGACGACGCCGGTGGAGACGGCCCCCACCTGGTGGCCCGCGCGGCCCACCCGCTGGAGCCCGGAGGCCACCGAGGGCGGCGACTCGACCTGCACGACCAGGTCCACGGCGCCCATGTCGATGCCCAGCTCCAGGCTTGAGGTGGCGACCACGGCGGGCAGCCGGCCCGCCTTGAGGTCCTCCTCGACCAGTGCCCGCTGCTCCTTGGAGACCGAGCCGTGGTGCGCGCGGGCCAGCACCGCGGGCGCGCCCCTGGCCGCGCCCGCCTCGGCCATCACCTCGGCCGGCGCGTGGTGCTCGGGCAACGGGTCGCCGGTGGCCCGTTCGTACGCGATCTCGTTGAGCCGGTTGCACAGCCGCTCGGCCAGGCGGCGGGAGTTGGCGAAGACGATGGTCGAACGGTGGGCCTGCACCAGATCGACGATCCGCTCCTCCACGTGCGGCCAGATGGACGGCCGCTCGCCCTCCTGCTCCTGCCCGTCCCGCGCGGGCGAGGAGCCCAACTCGCCCAGGTCCTCCACGGGGACGACCACCGACAGGTCGAACTCCTTGCCGGACGGCGGCTGGACGATCTCCACCCGCCGCCCCGGGGAGAGATAGCGCGCCACCTCCTGCACCGGTCGCACCGTCGCGGACAGGCCGATGCGGCGCGCCGGACGCGCGCGCCCCGACCCGCCCTCACCCGCTCCGCGCAGGGCGTCGAGCCGCTCCAGGGAGAGCGCCAGGTGCGCACCGCGCTTGGTGCCCGCCACCGCGTGCACCTCGTCGAGGATCACCGTCTCGACGCCGGCCAGGGCCTCCCGCGCGGCGGACGTCAGCATCAGGAACAGCGACTCGGGCGTGGTGATCAGGATGTCCGGCGGCCGGGTGGCCTGGGCGCGGCGCTCCGCCGGCGGGGTGTCGCCGGACCGGATGCCCACCCGCACCTCCGGCTCGGGCAGGCCACGCCGCACCGCCTCCTGCCGGATGCCGGTGAGCGGGCTGCGCAGATTGCGCTCCACGTCCACCGCGAGGGCCTTGAGCGGCGACACGTACAGCACGCGACAGCGCTTCTTCGCCTCCGCCGGCGGCGGCGCGCTGGTGAGCTGGTCGATCGCGGCCAGGAAGGCCGCGAGGGTCTTGCCCGAACCGGTCGGCGCGACCACCAGCACGTCCGAGCCCTCGCCGATCGCCCGCCAGGCACCGGCCTGGGCGGCGGTCGGCGCCGTGAACGCCCCGGTGAACCAGCCGCGGGTGGCCGCCGAGAACCCCGCCAGCGCCGCGGCGTGCGCGCTCGCGCCGTCCGGGGCACCACCCCCCGCCGGCTCACCGCCCTGCTCGTTCCTCACCATGCCCCCATCGTGCACCGCACCACTGACAATCGACCGGAGCGGCAGGTCACCCGGGCTGTGCAGCCCGTCGCGTGGCCCGGGTGACCACCCGGGCGGCCGGCCGGAACCGTCGAACGACCGTTACGCACAATGGGGGCATGAGCGAGCGGGAGCGGGCGAGGCACTGGCAGTACGCGGAGCTGCCGGGCGTGGACCTGCTGAACGCCCGCTACATCCGGCACGCCTTCCCGCAGCACACCCACGACGGCTACGTCATCGGCGCGATCACCGGCGGCGTCGAGGAGATCCGGCTGCCGACCGGCGTGCAGCGGGTGGGTCCGGGCGGCGTCGTCATGATCAACCCCGACGTGGCGCACACGGCACGCGCCGGAGTGCCCGAAGGCTGGGCGTACCACGTGCTCTACCCGGCCGCCGCCATGGTCGACGACATCGCCGCTGAGGTGTCCACGTCCCGTGGGACGGCCTGGTTCCGCGAACCGGTCGTGCAGGACCCGGAGAGCGTGCGGTTGATCATGGCCGTCCACCAGGCCGCGGAGCGGGGCAACGCGCTGGCCGCCGACACGGTGCTGCGCCAGGCCATCGCGAGGCTGCTGCGCCGGCACGGCGGGACGCTCCCCGACCGCCCCGCACCGCGCGGGGCCGGCGCGCGCACCGCCGCCCGGGCCAGGGAGATCCTGGAGGCCCGGATGGCCGCCCCGCCCACCCTCGCGAGCCTGGCCGCGGAGCTCGGCACCGGCCCCTTCGCCCTGCTCCGCGCCTTCCGCGCCGCGTACGGGATGCCCCCGCACGCCTGGCTGACCGACGCCCGGGTGCGGCGCGCCCGCCGGCTCCTGGAGGACGGCACGCCGCCAGCCGAGACCGCCGCCCTGGTTGGCTTCACCGACCAGCCGCACCTGGGCCGCCACTTCACCCGCATCGTCGGCGTGCCGCCGGGCGCCTACCGCAGAGAGCGCTCGAACGGGCGCCAGCGCCCCTGACCGCGACCGCAAGAACGTACAAGACCGCGTCGTTCGGACACCCGTACGGTGCCGGCGTGGTCGAACAAGCGGAACGCGAGGAATGGCAGCGCCCCGTGCGGCGCGCGGAGCGTACGAACGGCGCGGCACGAGCCCCGCGCCGTGGGGACGAGGACGGAGCACGGGGCACGGGGCACGGAGCGCCGACCACGGAGCCCGGTGGGGCGCCGGCCGGCGCGCTGGACGGAGCGCCGAGCGGCGCGGCTGACGGGGCTCCGTCCAGCGCGGCCGTCGCGACCGACACGGGGCACGGGGCGGCGAAGCCGACGGGGCACGGAGCGCAGAGCCTGACGGAGCGCGGGGCCGGCGGCGCCGACGAGGCGACTGGCACGGGGCGCGGGCCCGCCGGCGCTGGACGGGCGTCCGACGCTGGGCGGGCGTCCGGCGCGGGGCACGGGGCGGCGAGCGCGGCGGGGGACGGGGCCCGGGGCACGGGGCGGCCGGCCGCTCCCGCCGGGGCGGGCGGTGCGGGGCCGCGGCATCCGGCGGGCGACGGCGGGGCCGACGCGGGGGACGGGGCCGTGGTGCGGGACGCGCTCGGGGTGGGCGTCGCGGTCGGGCTCTCCGGGTTCGCCTTCGGCGTCACGTCCGCCGGCTCCGGGCTCAGCCTGCTGCAAACGTGTGTGCTCAGTCTGCTGGTGTTCACCGGAGCCTCGCAGTTCGCGCTCGTCGGCGCCCTGGCCGCCGGCGGCAACCCGTTGACGGCGGCGGCCGGCGCGTTCTTCCTCGGCATACGCAACGCCTTCTACGGGCTGCGCCTCTCCCAACTCCTGCTGCTGCCCCGGGCCCTTCGGCCGCTGGCCGCCCACTGGGTCATCGACGAGACCGCCGCCGTCGCACTGGCCCAGCGGGACCGGCGCGCCGCCCGGCTGGGCTTCGTCGTGACGGGAGCGAGCCTGTACGCGCTGTGGAACCTCACCACGTTGATCGGCGCACTCGGCGCCGCCTCGCTGGGCGACCCCAACGACTGGGGCCTCGACGCGGCCGGCCCCGCGGTCTTCCTCGCCCTCCTGGCCCCGATGCTCCGCAGCCCACTGGAGCGCGTGGTGGCCGGCCTCGGGGTCGTCCTCGTCCTCGCCTGTGTGCCGGTCCTGCCCGCGGGGGTGCCGGTGCTGGTGGCGGCGCTCGCCGCACCGATCGTCCTGGCCGCGCACGGCCGTCGCGCCGCCACACGGCCCGAGGGGCAGCCCGAGCCCACGACCGCGACCGATGCTACGAAGCCCAGCGGTACCGCCGAAGGAGAGAACCGATGAACACGTGGTTCGCCATCGCCGTGACGGCCGCCGGCTGCTACCTGGTCAAGCTACTCGGCCTCTCCGTGCCGGCGGGCGCCCTGGAGCGCCCACTGGTCAAGCGACTGTCCGCCCTGCTGCCCGTGGCGCTGCTGGCCGCCCTGATCGCGCAGCAGACGTTCAGCACGGAGCACACGCTCGTCATCGACGCCCGCGCTGCGGGCCTGGGCGCGGCGGCCCTCGCCCTGGTACTGCGCGCCCCGTTCCTGCTCGTGGTGGCGGTCGCCGTGGCCGTGACGGCGCTGGTGCGGGCCGTCGCCGGCTGACGACCCGACCGCGCGCGCCGTACGGGCCCCGTTCCGCGCCCCGGCGATCGTGCGTACGAACGCACCGCGCGGCCGGCACTCCGCGCCCCGTGCGCCGCGCCCCGTACCCGGGGCCGCCGCTCCGTGCCTCGTGCCCCGTGCCATGGGGCAGTGCTCCGTGCCCCGTGCCCCGTGCCATGGGGCAGTGCTCCGTGCCCCGTGCCATGGGGCAGTGCTCCGCGCCATGGGGCACGGGGCAGACGGCGGGCCGGTCGGTGCGCGGAACCACGCGGTGCGCGGAGCCCTCACGGCCGCCCCGCCGCCCCGTACGCCCCGTCGCCCCGCTGCCAGCGGCGCCGTAGCCGTCGTGCCCTGTCCTCCGTGCCGTGCCGTGCCGTCAGTCGATCTCCCGGCCGTACGCGCGCAGCGTCAGCAGGGCGTCGATGGTCACCATGGGGCGGCACTCCAGCGCCGTGCCGGGTGCCCACTGGCGCCAGTTGATGGGCCAGCCGCCGTCCTCCTGCTGCGCCGCCGCGAGGTGGTCCAGGGAGGCCGACATCTCCGCGTCGGAGAACCACGGGCGGGCGACGGAGCCGGGGAGGCGTGCGAAATCGTGCGCGAAGTGGTGCTCCCCGGGGCCGTACCCCGCCGGCACCGGGTGGTCGTCCGCGTCCCACGGGTCGAGGACGACGAGCCGCTGCTCCCGTACCCGCGCGCCGAGCCGCTCCGCGACCGCGCCCGCGCGCTGGCGGTCCGGCACGCAGTCCAGGAAGGTGATCGCGGCCATGACCTCGTACGGATGCGTCGGCGCTCCGTCCGCCAGCCGCTCCACCGCCGACCAACAGAAGTCCGTGGCCCGGAACAGCCAGGCGTGCCACACGCCGCCCCGGTGCAGCAGCCCCGTGACGGGGCCGGTGGCGAGCAGGTCGCTCGGGGGGTCGTCCACCACCGGAATCCACGGTGCCGCCGGGTACCCACGCAGCGAGGGGTGGAGCGCCGGGAGGGCGCCGGTCGGGGTGGAGATCTCGGTCAGGTACCGGCAGACCCGCTCTATGCGCTGCCCGCCGCAGCGTCCGATCTCGTCGAGCACGCGCAGGGCGTACGCGGTGTGCAGGGGCTGGCTGACGGGGCCGCGCAGATCCGGCTCCAGGGCGTGCCCGTACCCCCCGTCGTCGTTCAGGTACGCGGCCAGCGCCCGCTCCACGGCGTCGACGGCGGGCTCCAGGCCGTCGCGCTGGGGCAGGAAGTGGTACGCGAATCTGCGCTGCTCCAGGACGCGGGCCGTGAGCCAGACGAAGTGCTCGGCACGGGCGAGGGGTGAGGTCGGTGCTGGGTCCATCCCCCGACCGTAGGACCGGAACGGGGCGCGGGGCGGCCGATGCCGTACGGCTGCACTCTCAGGGGCGCGATACTGGACGTATGCGGTTGACGGTCTTCTGGCAGCGAATGGCGGACTACTTCGGAGAGGGGTACGCGGATTCGTTCGCGCGTGACCACGTGATGTCCGAGTTGGGCGGCCGGACTGTCCACGAGGCCCTGGAGGCCGGCTGGAGCGCCAAGGACGTGTGGCGCGGGGTCTGCGCGGCCGTCGACGTCCCGTACGAGAGGCGTTGACGGAACGGAGCGGAGACGACCGCGCGCGCCAGAAGCCTGCCCTCCGGGGCAGGCTTTTTCGGAGCACGGAGCACGGAGCACGGAGCACGGAGCACGGAGCACGGAGCACGGAGCACGGAGCACGGAGCCACGGAGTGGCGCGTCGTTGGGGGTGGTGGGGCCGGACGGCGTGGGGCGACAGTTGCGGGCACGGGGCACGGGGCACGGGGCACGGAGCCGGGCACGTCCGCCGGGCAGCGCCTCCCGGGCGGGGGCGGCGGTCGCCCCGGGAACCGAGTTGGACGCGGACATGACAGGGGTGCGCGGGGTCACGTCGGCCACATGGGCCACACTTGCTCCGTGGTAGCGACAGAAGACACCGTTCAGGAAACGCCCCCCGTGAGCCCGCGTGACGCGGCGAGTGCGCGTATGCCCCGTTGGTTGCCCCGGGCCATGGTCCTGGCCCTGGCGCTGGTGGCCGGCTTCCAGTTCGCCAGTTGGGCGTTTCACGAGCTGACGTCGCTGCTGCTCAACATCCTGATCGCGTTCTTCCTCGCGCTGGCCATCGAGCCCGCCGTGGACTGGATGGCCGCTCGCGGGCTGCGTCGTGGGGCGGCGACCGGGCTGGTCTTCCTCGGCATCCTCATCGCCGTCGCCGGCTTCTTCACCCTGCTGGGTTCGATGCTCGCCGACCAGATCGTCACCATGGTCGAGGACTTCCCGAACTACCTGGACAAGGTCATCAGTTGGGTCAACACGACCTTCCACACCGAGCTGTCCCGGGTCGAGGTGCAGGACAGCCTGCTGCACTCCGACTGGCTCCAGAAGTACGTACAGGACAGCGCCAACAACGTGCTGGACGTGTCGGCGCAGGTGCTCGGCGGGCTGTTCAAGCTGCTGACGGTGACCCTCTTCGCGTTCTACTTCGCCGCCGACGGCCCGCGGTTGCGCCGCGCGCTGTGCTCCGTGCTGCCGCCGCACCGGCAGTCCGAGGTGCTCCGCGCCTGGGAGATCGCGGTGGCGAAGACCGGCGGTTACCTGTACTCCCGCGGCCTGATGGCCCTGATCTCCGGTATCGCGCACTACATACTGCTGGAGGTGCTGGGCGTGCCGTACGCCCCGGCGCTGGCCGTGTGGGTGGGCCTGATCTCGCAGTTCATCCCCACCATCGGCACCTACCTGGCCGGCGGCCTGCCGATGTTGATCGCCTTCACCGTCAATCCCTGGTACGCGGTGTGGGTGCTCGGCTTCGTCGTGATCTACCAGCAGTTCGAGAACTACCTGCTCCAGCCCCGCATCACCGCCAAGACCGTGGACATCCACCCGGCCGTCGCCTTCGGCTCGGTGATCGCCGGCACGGCGCTGCTCGGCGCGGTCGGCGCCCTCATCGCGATCCCGGCCACCGCGACGCTGCAGGCGTTCCTCGGTACGTACATCAAGCGGTACGAGGTGACGGACGAGGCGCGGGTGCAGGGCGGCGGCACCCGCAGGCCGCGGGGCATGTCGCGGCTGGCGCGCCTGCGGCGTGCGCTCCGGCGGGGGGAGGGCGGGGCGGCCTCGGGCGCGTCGGCGCCTGGCGGGGCGGACACCGAGCCCACCGCGCCGGTCGCGGTTCCCGCTCGCCCCGACCGGGGTGGCGGAACCTCGTCGGCGGGGACGGTGCCCGCGCAGGCGACCGACACGGAGCGGGCGCAGGCCCCGACAGGCGCCCCGGCGCCGTCCCGGTCGCCCGAGTCAACGGGGCCGGCGACGGGGGAGCCGGTCCCCGAGGGCTGACCGCCGAGCGGCCACCGCGCCGCGGCGCGGTAGACGGGGCCGTGGCGGTGGCGGGCCGCAGTGCAACGGGGCCGCGGCGCGGCGTCCGGCGCCCCACGGGGCGGAGCGTGGCGCGGCGGCGCGGAACGGAGCATCGCCCGCGCCGCAGCGGCCACGTCGGCGCGGAGCTTCGGCACGCCGGGGCGCGGGCGCGCCACAAGCGGGACTTGCTTGACACCAAAATCGAACATCTATTCTCATGGGGGTGCTGGCTGGCGGTTCTGCCCCCGGTTATCCACAGGCGGAGAGGGTGTCCGGACCGATTGTCAGTGGCAGGCGTTAGCGTCGTGGACGTGAAGCGATCGACTCAAGCAAACCGGGTGGAGCCCATGGCGGCAGGAACTGACCGCGAGAAGGCGTTGGACGCCGCACTCGCGCAGATTGAACGGCAATTCGGCAAGGGTGCCGTAATGCGGATGGGTGACCGGCCCAACGACCCCATCGAGGTCATCTCCACAGGGTCGACCGCCCTCGACGTCGCGCTGGGCGTCGGCGGCCTGCCGCGTGGCCGTGTGGTGGAGGTGTACGGACCCGAGTCCTCCGGTAAGACCACGCTGACGCTGCACGCTGTGGCCAACGCCCAGCGGGCGGGCGGCACGGTCGCCTTCGTGGACGCCGAGCACGCCCTCGACCCCGACTACGCGCAGAAGCTCGGCGTGGACACGGACTCCCTGATCCTGTCCCAGCCGGACAACGGCGAGCAGGCGCTGGAGATCGTGGACATGCTGATCCGCTCCGGCGCGCTCGACCTCATCGTGATCGACTCCGTGGCGGCGCTCGTCCCGCGCGCGGAGATCGAGGGCGAGATGGGCGACTCGCACGTCGGCCTGCAGGCCCGACTGATGAGCCAGGCACTCCGCAAGATCACCAGCGCGCTCAACCAGTCCAAGACGACGGCGATCTTCATCAACCAGCTCCGCGAGAAGATCGGCGTGATGTTCGGTTCGCCGGAGACCACGACCGGTGGCCGCGCGCTGAAGTTCTACGCGTCGGTCCGGATCGACATCCGCCGGATCGAGACCCTCAAGGACGGCACCGAGGCGGTGGGCAACCGCACCCGGTGCAAGGTGGTCAAGAACAAGGTCGCCCCGCCCTTCAAGCAGGCCGAGTTCGACATCCTCTACGGCCAGGGCATCAGCCGCGAGGGCGGCCTGATCGACATGGGCGTGGAGCACGGCTTCGTCCGCAAGTCCGGCGCCTGGTACACGTACGAGGGCGACCAGCTCGGCCAGGGCAAGGAGAACGCCCGCAACTTCCTCAAGGACAACCCCGACCTCGCCGACGAGATCGAGAAGAAGATCATGGAGAAGCTCGGCATCGGGGTGAAGGCCGACAAGCAGGCTGCGGAGCCCGACGGCACGGTCGCCGCCACTGCCGAGCCCGCGACCGCCGCGAAGACGGTCGCGCCGACGGCGGTGAAGGCGACCAAGGCGACCAAGGCCGCCGCGGCCAAGAGCTAGCCGATGACCCGGCGAAGTGACTGGCCGGACAGTGGCGACGCGGGACGACCGGACAGCGACGACCTCGGCCCGTCGAGGGCCGGGCGGAGGGCGTCGCGTGGGGGCCAGGGGGAAGCCTCCAGCATGGAGCCCGGTGAGCAGGCGCGGGCGATCTGCCTGCGCCTGCTCACCGGGACGCCACGCACCCGCAAGCAACTCGCCCAGGCCCTGCGCCAGCGCGACATCCCCGATGACGTGGCGGAGGAAGTGCTGTCCCGCTTCGAGGACGTCGGCCTGATCAACGACGCGGCGTTCGCCGAGGCGTGGGTCGAGTCCCGGCACCACAGCAGGGGGCTCGCCCGGCGAGCGCTGGCGCGGGAGTTGCGTACCAAGGGCGTGGACTCCGCGCTCATCGACGAGGCGGTCGGTCAGCTCGACCTGGAGCAGGAGGAGCGAACCGCCCGCGAGCTGGTGGAGCGCAAGCTGCGCTCCACCCGGGGGCTCGACCGGGACAAGCGCATCCGGCGACTGGCCGCGATGCTGGCCCGCAAGGGCTACTCCGAGGGCGTGGCCCTGCGGGCGGTGCGACGGGCGCTGGAGGAGGAGGGCGAGGACGCGGAGTTGCTGGAGCACCACCTGCCCGACGCGTGACCGAGCGACCACGCGGAGCCTGCTGGACGCGGAGCCCCCTCGCTACGGCGCGGGCCCGCTGAGCACCGAAGTGCGTCGATGTGGCGCGCACCGGTCACGGGCCCACGATCGTCCGAGCCCTGGGTATGCCATGCCCTGGGTGCGCTCTGGCCGCGTCCGGAGCGTGGGCCAGAGCCGAGGCGAGCGGTCCCGCGCGGGACCGCTGCCCGCTCCGGTGCGCCGAAGCGGGCGCGCCCACCCGTCGCGCGGACAGGCGCACCCCGCGAACGGTGATCGCGTTAGCCCGCGATGGTCCGGGCCGGGACGGACGGCCTCTCGGAGTGCCGTATCGGCAGCCCCGCCGCCCGCCACGCCTGGAAGCCGCCGACGATGTCGGTGGCCCGTGCCAGGCCGAGCTGGTGGAGGGAGACCGCCGCGAGGCCGGAGGCGTACCCCTCGTTGCAGAACACCACGGCCCGCACGTCGTGCCCGGTGACCTCGGGCAGGCGGTGGTCGCCGTGCGGGTCGAGCCGCCACTCCAACTCGTTGCGCTCCACGATCAGCGCGCCGGGGACCAGCCCGTCCCGGTCGCGGAGGGCGGCGTAGCGGGTGTCGATGAGCAGGGCGCCGTCCCGTGCTGCGGCGGCGGCCTCGTGCGGGGTGAGCCGGTGGAGCTGGGCCCGGGCCCGTTCGAGGAGGGTGTCCACGCTGGTCGGCTGGTGGGTGCTCATGCCCACTCCCCGGGGTGCTCGACCTGCTCAAGGCGGAGTACGGGGCCCGTACGGCTGTAGCGGCGCATGAGCGGCAGCGGGGGGTAGTAGGCGTGCACGGAGATGGCGTGCCGCTGGGCGGAGAGGTTCAGCACCTGGTGGACGTGGTGCGGGCCGAAGGCGCGACCGTTGCCCCGGGGCAGGGTGCGCTGGCGGTCCACGCCCTCGGCGAGCTCCAGCGTCTTCCAGCCCTCGGTGGGCAACTGAGCGGCGAGCGACTGCTCGATCAACTCACCGTCGGCGATGGCGAAGGCGCCGTGCGAGCCGCCGTGATCGTGCCATCCGGTGCCGGTGCCCGGCGGCCAGCCGATGAGCCACGCCTCACTGCCTCCCGGCCCCTCCAGGCGGGACCAGGTGCGGCCCTCCGGGTCGAGGGGCAACGTGGCGACGAGGGCGGCGTCGGCCGCGACGCGGCGGACGTAGTCGAGCAGTTCGGTCAGGGAGACGCCGCTGCCCCGGGGCGCGGGCGTCGCCTCCGGGCGGCCGGGGGCGGGGAGCGGGGCACCGCCGGGCGGCGGCGCGGCGGCGATTCCCGGCGCCGCGGCGCGACCTGGTGGGGCAGTGGAGGGTGCGGCGATGGCCGAGGCGTACGGGGACGCGGCGGGCGGGGCCGCGACGGCGGGCGGGGGGCTCGCCGTGGCCGAGGCGGTGGCAAGGGGAGAGGCGGCAGGGCCGACCGAGCTGGTTGTCACGGAGACCGTCCTGAGGGCTCGCGAGGACGCGCGGCGGCAGGCCACGCGGAAGGGGAAGGCGGATCAGCAGGACGGTCGACACACGCAGCCCGCGTAGCGAAGGAGGTCCATATGGACCCTCCGCCAGAGACGCAGGCTGGTGTCAGACATGGTTCGGAGTAGACCACCTCCCCTCGCCCATGGTCAACAGCGGCCGGGTGTGCGCCCGCGCACTCGCCCACCCCCTAACGGCCGCCCGTGCGACGCACCGTCCACGCTCCGGACTGACACGTCGCGCCCACTCCCGGTGCGGCGCGGCTGCCCCCGGGTCGGCCCTCGAACGCGCCCGCCCGTGCCGCCCCGGCCCGTGGCGACGCGCCGCGCGCGCCGGGCGGCGCCGGCACGCCGGGGTGTGCGCGGCGGCGGTCGCTCGTACGTGGTCGGTGACAGCGCGTAGCCGGCCTTACCCCGAAGCGGCGGCGTGCGGTGCCCGTGGACGTAGCCCGGCGCGTACGGTCCGGGCGGACGCCTCTCGACGGGGCACGCCCCGCGCCGCCGTACGCGCGTCTCCCACCGTTGCCCCCGGCCGGCGTACGGGGCACGGGCGCCCCGGCGAACTGGCGTACCGGCGTACGGAGCGCGGGGGTCGGCCCGTGGCGCCGTCAGGTGGGGCTGTGGGCGGGGGCCTGGAGGAGTCCGCCCCGTGCGGCGTCCGCGCAGGCGTACAACTCGGCCTGACGGACGCCGGCCAGCGCCGCCACCAGGTAGCCGTCGGGCCGTACCAGCAGCACGGTGTGCGCGGCGGCCCCCGGGTAGCCCTCCGCGACCAGGATCTCGGCCCGTACCGGCAGCGCGGCGACGGCCGCGGCGAGGCGGGGCATGAGCCCGGCGCCCACCCAGTGCCGGCGCTCCCACACGCCCGTGCCCGGGGCGACCAGGACCACGAGCAGCGCCCCACCGAGCCGGTTGCGGAGCCGGGTCAGGGAGCCGTCGGGCGCCGTCACCGGCACGTCGGCCACCGGGCTGCCGGGCGCCGTGTCCACGCTCTCCGCGCCCTCCGGGGGCGCCGGTTGCAGCGGGCTGCGCTGGTAGCTCGGGGGCGCGCCGAGTTGCCCGAGGCCCGCGTGGCCGTCGGTGAGCAGCGCGTCGTGGCCGCGTACGGAGCCCGGCAGCACCGAACGGCGCACGGCGGACCAGCCGCCCGGCGCGCGCACCTGGGACAGCAACTGGTCGGCGGTGCGCAGCCGGGCGCCGACGGCGCCGCGCCGTTCCGTCTGATAGCTGTCGAGCAGCGGGTCGCCCGCGCCGTGGTGCCAGGTCAAGGCCAGCTTCCAGGCGAGGTTGTCGACGTCGCGCAGTCCCTCGTCGAGCCCCTGCGTACCGAGCGCCCCTATCAGGTGCGCGGCGTCCCCGGCGAGGAACGCCCGCCCCACCCGCCAGCGGCGGGCGAGCCGGTGGTGCGCCACGTACACGCCGGTGTCCAGCAGTTCGTACGGGGGCAGGGTGCCGCACCAGCCGGTGAGGGTGTCGCGCACGCGGCTGAGCAGGGCCTCGGGGGTGACCAGGTCGCCGCCGGGCGGCAGCAGCCAGTCGAGCCGCCAGGCGCCACCCGGCAGCGGGCGCGCGGTCACCTCCGCGTCGGCGCCGCGCCACGGCGGCAGCCGGTGCAGCAGGCCCTCGCCGGGGAACGGGAGGTCGGCCCTGAGCGCCGCCACGGCATGGCGCTCCACCGCCGTCCGGCCGGGGAACCGCACGCGCAGCAACTTGCGGACGGTGGACCGCGGACCGTCGCAGCCGATCACGTAACTCCCGCGCCACCAGATGCCCTTGGCCTCCGGTCCGCTCGCGGGGCCCGTCGCGTCCGCGGCCGGCCCCTCGCCCGGATCAGCGTCCGCCTCGTCCGCCGGCTCCGTGTCGAGTACGGGCCTGGTGTGGACGCTGACGCCGGCCTCGTCCTGCTCTATGGCGTCCAGCCGGCCGCCCGTGGCGATCCGCACCAGCCCGCCGCCGGGCTGCTGGCAGAACGGGGCCAACGCGGCGCGCAGCGATCGGGTGAGCACGTGCTGGGGGAGGTGCAGCGGCGAGGCGATGCCCGACGGTTCGTCCGGCGCGGTCGCGTCGCGCGGGGCCGGGAGCGCCGGCGGGGCGTCCGCGGCACCGCTCCGTTGCGCCCGCGGGTCGTCGAAGGTCACCTGACGCACCGTCTGGCGCCGGCGCATGGTGCGCCACCCCGCCCAGCGGGCACCGCCGTCGGTGGCGACGGCGCATCCGAGGCGGCTCAGCATCTGGGCGGTGTCCGGCCGGAGCACGGCGGTACGGGCTGGGCGCTGCTCGTCTATGCGCGGTCGGCCGGGCCCCTCGTCGAGCAGGATGACGGGAACATCGCGGCGGGCGAGAGCCAACGTCAGCGCGAGGCCGACGGGGCCCGCACCCACGACGATCACCGGGTCCACGACGCGGTTCCCCCGTCCCTGCGGCAGGTAGGAGAACTGACAATAGGAGCCCGGTACGCGATCACAGAACGTATGCAACCCATTGCGTGTGCCCCCGTCAAGTGACGGTCGGGGGCACGCGGGAGCACGTACGTACCCAACCCGGCCGAGGATATACGCCCAGTACAGGGCCGGATACGTCAGCGTCGCACTCCGGTCGCCGCTCCGGTGCGGAATGGCCTTACGGCCTGGCCGCACCGTCACCGCCCGCTCGCACGCCTTCCGTTGGCGTCCCCGCCCCGCCAGGGACCCGGCAGCCGCGCCCACCTTCGGCCCCGTGCACCGTTCCTCAGCGCGACACCCGCTCGTTGGCCCCGTGCCCCGTGCCCCGTGCCCCGTGCCCCGTGCCCCGTGCCCCGTGCCCCGTGCCCCGTGCCCCGTGCCCCGTGCCCGGTACGGAGCACGGCGTGGCCGCGGCGTTCCGTGGGTGGAAGCCGCGGGGCGGTTGGCCCCGCGGTCGCCTGACGCCCCGTCGGGCACCGCCGACTCCCGCGGGGCGCGCTCCAGTGTGCTCCCGCGTGCTCCCGTGCCCCGCCGCCCGCGGGCATACGTGCGCCGCGCGCGGCGCGGGCGACGGGGCAGCCCGCCCCGCGCCTCGGCCCACCGCCCCTCGCCCCGTACCGCCCCCGCGCACCGCGCCGCGCCCCGCCCAACTCCACCCGCCCCCGCCACACCTCGCCCCGTACCGGCCGCCCCCGGCACGCCGGGTGGTGCGCCGGGCGGGTCGCCGACGTGCGAGCGCCCCGTGTTCCCGCCGTGGGGCGGGGACACGGGGCGCGGGGTGCGCCGTCGCGCGCGGGGCCCCTGCGGGCGCCGGGGCGCGACGGAGGTGGGGTCAGTCGGCCTTGGGGCCGCCTCCTCGCGCGTCGCCGCCCCGGGAACCGCCGTCCGCGCTGTGCGAGGGGTCGACCATGACGGTGGCCGCGCCGGCCGGCACCGCCGCCGGGGCGCCCTTGCGGCTGCGCTTGGTGCTCCGCTCGATCCAGGTGGCCAGCGACGAGAGCGCCAAGCACAGCAGGATGTAGATGGAGCCGAAGACGATGACCATCGGGATGAAGGCGTAGACGCCGTTCTCCGGAGGGGTCCGCTCCGCGAACGCCTTGCCGACGTAGAGCAGCTCCTCGTAGAGGATGATGAAGCCGAGCGAGGTGTCCTTGAGCGTGACCACGAGCTGGCTGATGATCGACGGCAGCATGGAGCGCACGGCCTGCGGGATGAGGACGCTCGTCATCACCTGGGTCTTGCGCAACCCGA
Organism: Streptomyces buecherae; assembly: GCF_014295035.1. Classification (GTDB taxonomy): domain Bacteria; phylum Actinomycetota; class Actinomycetes; order Streptomycetales; family Streptomycetaceae; genus Streptomyces; species Streptomyces youssoufiensis. Next base: position 2,026,436 of record NZ_CP060404.1, on the reverse strand, counting down.
GCGCGTACGCGGCCTCGCTCTGCCCCTTGGGCACGGCGTTGATGCCGGCGCGGAAGATCTCCGACTGCACCGACCCGTTGTACAGCGTCAGCCCGATGACCAGCGCCCACATGGGCTGGGTGTCGAAGTACGCGTAGTACAGCAGGAAGATCATGATCAGCAGCGGCATGGCGCGGAAGAACTCCACGAGCACCGCCGTCGGCCACCGCACCCACCGGTGGTCGGAGAGGCGTCCCGCGGCCAGCACGGCGCCCAGGGCGAGCGAGAAGACCGCCGCGAGCGCGAACGTCTTCAGCGTCGTCAGCAGACCCTCGAGGATGCGGTCCTGGGTGTTCGCGTACTGGTAGTCGTCCCACAGGCCGGCCTGGAACTGCCCCGTGTCGTCCAGCCGGTAGATGACGAAGGCGATCAGGCCAAGGAGGGCGAGCGTGGAGACCACGCCGTAGACGCGATTGCGTCGGCGGGCCTTGGGGCCCGGGACGTCGTAGAGGACACTGGCACTCATCGGGCCACCGCCAGCCGGTTCTCCAGCAGCCGGAACAGGCCGCTGAGGGTCAGTGTGATGATCAGGTAGCAGACCGCGATCCAGAGGAAGATCACCAGGATGTCGTAGCCCGCGTCCGCGTTGAGCTGCTTCTGCAGCGCTCCGAGCTCCATGACGTCGAAGCCGGAGGCGATGGCGGAGTTCTTGGTGAGGGCGATGATCAGGCTCCCGACCGGGGGTATCGCCGTGCGCGCGGCCTGCGGCAGCACGATCTGGCTCAGCGTCTGCGTGAAGGTCATGCCGATGCTGCGCGCCGCCTCGGCCTGCCCGACCGGCACCGTGTTGATGCCGGAGCGGACGGCCTCGCAGATGAAGGCCGACGTGTAGCAGCCGAGGGCCATGACCGCGAGCCAGAAGGAGTCCCAGCCCTTGAGTCCGAGCGCGGGCAGGCCCAGCGTGACGATGAGGAACAGGAGCACCAGGGGCGTGTTGCGCAGCAGCGTTACCCATACGGTGCCGAAGACCCGCAGCGCGGGCACCGGAGACACCCGGAAGCCCGCGATCAGGATGCCGAGCACGAGGGCCAACAGCGAGCTGTAAGCGGTCAGTTCGACGGTCTTGAGGAAGCCGTCGCGGAATGCCGCGAAGTTGTCCGTCAGTACGTTCAAGTCAAGTCTCCGGTGGTGAGCACGGCGGCCGGGGGCGCCCGCGGCGGGTGGGCCCTCACGGGGCCCGGGCCGCGCCGTGGACGCCCGGCCGCTCAGGCGTCAGCCGTCGTGGCGGCGGCTCAGTAGCGGTCGACCTTCGGCGGCGTCGGGGCCGGGATGCCGGACTTGCCGAGCGTGGCGTCGTACGCCTTCTTCCAGTTGCCGTTCTTCTGGTGCGTCTCGATGGCGTCGTTGATCGCGTCGCGCAGCGCCTTGTCGCCCTTCTTGAGGCCGACGCCGTACGGCTCCTCCGAGAACGGCTTGCCGAGCACCCGCAGCCCGTCGTTCTGGGCCGCGTAGCCCTTGAGGATCGTGTCGTCCGTGGTGACCGCGTCCACCTGACCGTTGTTCAGGTCCTGCACGCACAGTTGGTAACCCTGCTGCGCCTTGGCCTTGGCGACCCCGTACTTCTTCTCCTTGATCCGCTTCAGCGGCGTGGAGCCGGTGACGGAGCAGACCTTCTTGCCCTTGATGTCCTCCGGGGTCTTGATGTCGCTGTCCTTGTCGACCAGCAGGTCCTGGCCGGCGAGGTAGTACGGGCCGCCGAAGTCGACCTGCTTCTTGCGCTCGTCGTTGATCGTGTACGTGCCGACGTAGAAGTCGACGCCACCGCTGGAGAGCTGCGTCTCGCGGGCCTCGGTCGGCACCGTCTTCCACTCGATGTGCTTCTCGTCGAAGCCGAGTTCGGCGGCGATCATGCGGGCGATCTCGACGTCGAAGCCGGAGCGCTCCTTGGTGCTCGGGTCCTCGTAGCCGAGATTCGGCTGGTCGGCCTTGGTGCCGATCTTGATCGTCTTGCCCTTGGCCTTCGACCAGACCGGCGAGTCCTTGACGTCCGCCGCGGTGTTGACCTCGTAGGAGAGCTTCGGGGCGTCCTTGTCCTTCTTGTCGTCGTCCGGGCTGCCCTCCTTGCCACACGCCGTCGCCGTCACGGCCATGGCCAGTACGACGGCCGCCGCCGCTGCAGTCCTGCGGAGCTTCATGGTGAATGTCCTTTACGTCGTCGAGCGGGGGGCGGTCAGTGGTGCAGGATCTTCGACAGGAAGTCCTTGGCCCGGTCGCTGCGGGGGGTGCTGAAGAACTGGTCCGGCGTCGCCTCTTCGACGATGCGGCCGTCGGCCATGAAGACCACGCGGTTCGCGGCGGAGCGCGCGAAGCCCATCTCGTGGGTGACGACGATCATCGTCATGCCCTCCTGGGCGAGCTGCTGCATGACCTCGAGGACCTCGTTGATCATCTCTGGGTCGAGGGCCGAGGTCGGCTCGTCGAAGAGCATCACCTTCGGGTCCATGGCCAGTGCGCGGGCGATGGCCACGCGCTGCTGCTGGCCGCCGGAGAGCTGCGCGGGGTACTTGTCGGCCTGGGTGCCGACGCCGACCCGGTCGAGCAGGGCCCGCGCCTTGGTCTCGGCGGCCTTCCGCTCGACCTTGCGGACCTTGATCTGGCCCAGCGTCACGTTCTCCAACACGGTCTTGTGGGCGAAGAGATTGAAGGACTGGAAGACCATGCCGACGTCCGAGCGCAGCCGGGCCAGTTCCCTGCCCTCCTGCGGCAGCGGCTTTCCGTCGATGGTGATGGTGCCGGAGTCGATGGTCTCCAGTCGGTTGATGGCGCGGCACAGCGTGGACTTGCCGGACCCGGACGGCCCGATGACGACGACGACTTCGCCGCGGGCGATGGTCAGGTCGATGTCCTGGAGCACATGCAGCGCGCCGAAGTGCTTGTTGACTCCTGTCAGCGCGACCAAGTCGCCCGCCACAGCCGTGGCGCCCTTGGTCACCGATACTTCGCTCATCGGCGTCTCGCTCCGTCCTCCTCGGTTGGGAGGACCCTAATGAGCCGCCACGACCAGCGTCATTACATCTGAGCTGAAATTGAGCATAACGATCCGGCCGCAAAGCGACACTCTGCGTGAACGGGGCGCGGAGCATGATCGCCGTACGGTCCGGGAAACAACGCGATGCCCATACCGGCTACGTAACGGAAACAACTGGGTGGTCGCATTCCCTTGACGCGCCCCGCGGGTATCGGCGTTCATGCCTGTGGCCCCGGTGGGGGGACACGCTGCCTGGCGCCGACGAACGGCGCGGGTCGGCGCGAGGAACAGCGAGGGAACACACCAGGTGAGCGATCCGCGCCCCGGCACGCACCGGCGCGGGCGGGGGCCGGGGCGGCGCCGGCCGGCCAGGGCTCGCGCGTTGCGAAGTACGGAGCGAGAAAGGCCCCGAAGCGCCGGCGCGTCCCGCGTCCTCGCGCGCCCGTCCACCCGCCACGGGGCGCGGCCGGCCCGGGCCGGCGGCGGTACGGAGCGCGCGGCCTCGGTCGCGCGGAGCGCGCCGCCGCCACGGGGGACCGGGTCGCGCTCCGACACGGGGCACGGGGCGGGCGCAGGGCGCGAGACACGCCGTACGGGGCGCGGGACACGGGGGCACGGGCCCCCGGGCATGGAGCGGGACGGGCGTGGCACGGTGCCGTGGGGGCGCGGCGTGGTGGCCTCGCCGAGACGGAGCACGCTGCGCGGAGCACCGGGAACACACGAGCGTACGGAGCAGGCAGTGGCGCACGCGGGGCACGGCGCGGTGGGACGCGCGGGTGGAGGCGGGGCGCCCTTGGCGGCGCTGCGGACGGGCCCCGCGCCCCGGGCCGGCGGCGCCCCCGGGAACGCCGTGCGGGACCCGGCGCCCGGCGGGCACGAGGGGCGCGCGTCCGGAGCGGAGTCGGGGCGCGTGAGGGAGCACCACCGAGGGAGGGCGGGGCTGATGAGACTGCTGCTGGTCGAGGACGACAACCACGTGGCCGCCGCGCTGTCCGCGGTGCTGGCCCGGCACGGCTTCCAGGTCACGCACGCCCGCAACGGGGAGGAGGCGCTGCGAGCCCTGCTGCCGGGGGAGAGCGACCCGTTCAGCGTGGTCCTGCTCGACCTCGGGCTGCCCGATCAGGACGGGTTCGAGGTGTGCGGGCGTATCCGCAAGCTCACCAGCACGCCCGTGATCATGGTGACGGCGCGCGCCGACGTGCGCTCCCGCATCCACGGGCTCAACCTGGGCGCCGACGACTACGTCGTCAAGCCGTACGACCCGATGGAACTGCTCGCCCGCATCCACGCCGTCAGCCGGCGCACCGTGCCCGCCGACGGTGCGGCCGACGAGCACCCCGACGAGTCCACGGGGCCGCTGCTGATCGGCCCCGTCAGCATCGAGCTGTCCACCCGCCAGGTCCGCGTGGACGGCGCCGTCGTCTCGCTCACCCGCAAGGAGTTCGACCTGCTGGCCCTGCTCGCCAAGCGGCCGGGCGTGGTCTTCCGCCGCGAGCAGATCATCAGTGACGTGTGGCGTACGAGTTGGGAGGGGACCGGCCGCACCCTTGAGGTGCACGTGGCCTCGCTCCGCTCGAAGCTGCGGATGCCCGCGCTGATCGAGACGGTGCGCGGCGTCGGCTACCGTCTCGTCGCCCCGGCCGCCTGAGCGGCGACCCCGTCCCTGGGAGCATCGTGCGCACTCGACTCCTCCCGCTGCTGATCGTCCTGATGGCGGGCGTGCTGCTGGCCCTCGGGCTCCCGCTCGGCGCGAGCCTGGCGGCGGCGGAGCAGCAGCGCGTGGTCGTGGACCGGATCGACGACACGGCGCGGTTCGCGGCCCTGGCCCAGTACGTCACGACGCGGCCGGTGGCGAGCCCGGCCTACCCCCAGGAGGGCGACGAGCGGCAGGCCACGCTGCAGGTGGAACTGACCCGCTACCACGAGCTGTACGGCATCCAGGTCGGCGTCTTCTACCGCGACGGCGAGCCGATGGGATCGGCCCCCGCCGGCTGGTCGCTGACCGAGCACAGCGAGCCGTGGCGGGCCTTCATGGAGGCGCTCGCCGGCCGCCGCAGCCACGACCCGGAACAGGTCTGGCCCTGGGAACGAGGCCGCCTCGCGGTCGCCTCACCCGTGGTGCGCGACGGCGACGTGGTGGCGGTGGTCGTCACCGACTCGCCCACCGACCAGATGCGCTCGCGCGTCGTGCGCGGCTGGCTGCTGATCGCCGCGGGCGAAGCGGCGGCGATGCTGCTCGCCGTCGCCGCCGCGGTGCGCCTGACCGGCTGGGTGCTGCGCCCCGTACGCGTACTCGACGCCGCCACGCACGACATCGCCACGGGGCGGCTGGCCTCCCGGGTCGCCGCCTCGGGCGGCCCGCCCGAACTGCGCCGGCTGGCCCGCTCGTTCAACGAGATGGCCGACCACGTGGTGGACGTGCTCGAACAGCAGCGGGCGTTCGTCGCCGACGCCTCGCACCAGCTCCGTAACCCGCTCTCCGCGCTGCTCCTGCGGATCGAGCTGCTGGCCCTGGAGCTGCCCGAGGGGAACGAGGAGGTCGCCTCCGTCCGCGCCGAGGGCAGGCGGCTGACCCAGGTCCTCGACGACCTGCTCGCCCTGGCCCTGGCCGAACACGCCGCCGCCGACCTGCGCCTCAGCGACATCGCCGAGGTCACGGAGGAACGGGTCGGCGCCTGGCGCCCTCTCGCCGACCGCGCGGGCGTCACGCTCGACTACGTGGGCCCGGGCGGGGCCACCGCGTGGGCCGACCCGGTGGCGCTCTCCAGCGCGTTGGACGCCGTGATCGACAACGCGCTGAAGTTCACGCCGGAGGGCGAGCGGGTGGTCGTGGACGTGCGCACGACCGGTGAGACGGTGCGGATCACCATCGCGGACGGCGGCCCCGGCCTGACCGAGGAGGAGCTGGAGCGCGTCGGCGACCGCTTCTGGCGCAGCAACCGGCACCAGAACGTCTCCGGCTCCGGCCTCGGCCTGTCCATCAGCCGCGCCCTGCTGGCCGCGGGCGGGTCCACGATCGCGTACGCCCCGAACAAGCCACGCGGCCTGCGGGTGACCATCGCCGTGCCGCGCACGGCGCCCCAGGGGTGAGTACGGGGCGCCGTGCGCGGGGCGCGACTCAGCCGCGTGGGGTCAGCCGCAGGGTCAGGATCTGGAACGGGCGCAGGATCAGCTCCAGCGCGCCCTCGGGCGAGAACGCGCGCTTCGGGGCGTCGGCCAACGGACGCTCCAGCAGGTCGGTCTCGACCACCTCAGCGACCGGTACGGAGGCGGTCAGCGTCGTGCTGGCCCGGCCGCCGCCGGACTCGTACAGCCGCACCACGATGTCCCCGCCGCGGTCCTCCGCGAGCTTGACCGCCTCCACGATCACCTGGTCGCCGGCGACGGAGACCAGCGGTTCGACGGCCCGGCCGCCGGTGACGGTGCGCTCGGGGAGGTTGATCCGGTGCCCCTCGCGCACCGCGTCGGCCACGGTCGCGCCGGGCGCGAGGGCGTACCGCAGCCGGTGGTGGCCATGGTCGGTCTCCGGGTCGGGGTAGCGCGGGGCACGGAGCAGCGAGAGCCGCACCGTGGTGGTCTGCCCGCCGTCCGCGCGCACGTCGCGGGTGACGTCGTGGCCGTACGTCGAGTCGTTGACCACGGCGGCGCCCCAGCCGGGCTCCTCGACCTGCACCCAACGGTGCGCGCAGATCTCGAACTTGGCCGCCTCCCACGAGGTGTTGGTGTGCGTGGCCCGGTACACGTGCCCGAACTGCGTCTCGGACGCGGACCGGTCCGCCTTCACGTCCAGCGGGAAGGCCGCCTTGAGGAACTTCTCCGTATCCCGCCAGTCCACCTCGGTGTCGATGTCGAGCACCTTGGCGCCGGCGCGCAACGCGAGCCGCTGCCGGACGGTGGAGCCCGCGTCGCCGAAGGAGCGCGCGACCGTGACCACCGCGCGCTCGTCGGTCGACTCGGCCAGGTCCAGCTCGTCGACGTCGACCAGGTCGGTCACGTTGTGCCGGTAGAAGTGGTCGACGTCCCAGGCGTCCCACATGTTCGGGAAGTCCGGGTGGATCTGGAGCAGGTTCCCGGCCAGGCCGGGAGCGATGGCCTCGCGCCCGGCGGTCAGGTCGTACGCGGAGACCACGAGGCCACGCTCGTCGACCTCGACCCGCAGCAGCCCGTTGGTGAGCACGTAGCCGCCGCCGTCCCGCTCGGCCGCCGTGACCGGGGCGCTCGCCGGCGGCGGGGCCAGGGCCGCGCCGCCGGCGGGGACGCCGCGCCGGGCGTGCGGCGCGGCGTTGAAGACGACCGGCTCCTCGCCCGGACCGGCCAACGCCGCCTGCGCGGCGGACACCAGCTCCGTCAACTCGGCGCGCACCCGGGCGTAGGTCTCGCGCGCCTCGCGGTGCACCCAGGCGATCGACGAGCCGGGCAGGATGTCGTGGAACTGGTGCAGCAACACCGTCTTCCAGAGGCGCTCCAACTCCTCGTACGGGTAGGAGAAGCCGGACACCGTGCTGGCCGCGGTGGCCGCCCACAGCTCGGCCTCGCGCAGCAGCGACTCGCTGTGCCGGTTGCCCTGCTTCGTCTTGGCCTGCGAGGTGTAGGTGCCGCGGTGCAGCTCCAGGTACAGCTCGCCCGCCCACACCGGCGCGTCGGGGTACTCGGCCCGCGCCGCCGCGAAGAACGCCGACGGGCGCTCGATCGTCACCCGGGGCGAGCCCTCCAGGTCGCCGAGGCGCCGCGCGCGGGCCAGCATCTCGCGGGTGGGGCCGCCACCGCCGTCACCCCAGCCGAACGGGGCCAGCGACCGCGTGCCGCGGCCCTTCTCCTGGTAGTTGCGGGCCGCGTGGGCCAGTTCGGCACCACCGAGGTCGGAGTTGTAGGTGTCGATCGGTGGGAAGTGCGTGAAGACGCGGGTTCCGTCGATGCCCTCCCACCAGAAGGTGTGGTGCGGGAACTTGTTGGTCCGGCTCCAGGAGATCTTCTGCGTGAGGAACCAGTCGGAGCCCGAGAGCTTCACCAACTGGGGCATCGCCGCCGTGTACCCGAACGAGTCCGGTAGCCACACCTCCTTCGTCTCGATGCCGAACTCGTCCAGGAAGAACTTCTTGCCGTAGAGGAACTGGCGGGCCATCGCCTCGCCACCCACCATGTTGGTGTCGGACTCCACCCACATGCCGCCCACCGGGACGAACTGGCCGCTGGCCACCTTCTCCTTCACCCTGGCGAAGACCTCGGGCCGGTGCTCCTTGATCCACGCGAGCTGCTGGGCCTGCGACATGGCGAAGACGAACTCGGGGTGGTCGTCCATGAGCTGCACCACGTTCGACGAGGTGCGGGCGACCTTGCGCACCGTCTCGCGCAGCGGCCACAGCCACGCCGAGTCGATGTGGGCGTGTCCGACGGCGCTGACGCGGTGCGCGGAGGCGTTGGCCGGGGCGGCGAGCACGCCCGCCAGCGCGCCCCGGGCCCGGGCAGCGGTGCCGGGGACGTCGGCGAGGTCCAGGGCGTCGAGACAGCGCTCGACGGCGCGCAGCAGCTCGAAGCGGCGCGCGTCGCCGGTGGAGAGCTGCGTCATCAGGCTGCCGACCACATCCAGGTCCTGGACCAGCTCCCACACCTCCGGCTCGAAGACGGCGAGCTCCATCCGGGTGAGCCGGTACAGCGGCTCGTCGCTCGCGGTGAGGTGGTCGCCCTCCCGGGTCGGCGACTGGCCGACCAGGATCGGGTTGGACGCGGCCTCCACGTACCACTCGACCTCCTCACCGCCCTCGACCGGGGCACCGACGCGCACCCAGGCGTTGTGCGGGTTGAGCGCCTTCACGGCCTCCCCGTCGGCCCGGTAGACCAGCCCCTCGCACTGGAAGCCGGGGAGTTGGCGGTCGAAGCCGAGGTCGAGTACGGCCTCGACGGTGCGGCCCGCCCACGCCGAGGGCACCCGCCCCGTCACCCTGAACCAGGTCGTCCCCCACGCCGGGCCCCACCGGTCCCCGACGGCGGCCGGACCGTACTCCGCGGCCAACCCCTCGGCCACCGGCACCGGTTCGCCGGGCACCTCCCACCGCCCGAGGGTGAGCGGTTCGGTGGCGCCGTAGACGGCGGGTCGGACGCGCTCGGTGAGGACACGGCGCAGACGGTCTTCGACGATGCTGCGGTCGTCATGCATGGCGGCGGCTCCGATGGTTCGTGGGGCGGAACGGCTGACGGTGTGTGCTGATGACGTGCGCGGTGCGGATACGGGAGCGCGCGCCGGGACGGGGCCCGCCCCGATCGCGCGATGCTCAGGTGGCATTACCACTGATCGGCGAGGAAAACCGGGACGGCACCGCGGACCGCCCCGTCGCCGCGCCCCCGGTCCCCCGTCGGCTGTCGCGTACGGGGCGGGGGAGGGGGCGTACGGGGCGTGGGGCGGCGAGCGCGGGGCGTGGGCGCTGAACTCCCGGCATGACGCTATGGGGCGCGGAGCGGCGACCACGGAGCGCGGGGCACGGAGCGCGGGGCGCGGAGCGGCGACCACGGGGCACGAGGTACGGAGCGCGGTGCGGCGATCGCACGGGGCACGGGGCGCGTAGCGCCGACCACGGGGCGCGGGGCATGGAGCGCGGGGCACGGGGCGCGGAGCGGCGACCACGGAGCGCGGGGCACGGAGCGGCGACCACGGGGCACGGAGCGCGGGGCACGGGGCACGGAGCGGCGACCACGGGGCACGGAGCGCGGGGCACGGGGCACGGAGCGGCGACCACGGGGCACGGAGCGCGGGGCACGGGGCACGGAGCGGCGACCACGGGGCAGCGACCAGGGAGCAAGGGGGCACGGAGCACGAGGCCACACGGGCGCTGGGGTGGAGTCGGTGTCGCGCGCGGCGTACGGCGCCTGGCGGCGGGTGCGGCGACCGAGCCCACGCGCCCCCCGGGGGCCGGCCCCCGGGTACCTCGGCCTGAACCCCCGTACGGCCGGAACCGACGTCGCCGCGGCTGCGCCGTATCTCCGTGGCGGCGTGGCCCGTTCCGTAAGGAGTCCCCCTCCGCGCGGGGCGCCCGCGCCGCCGGCACGGCGCGCCGCGGGCCGCTGGTTCGGGAGCGGTCCGCGCGCGTCGCGAGCCTTTGGCCGGGCCCCTTGGCCCGATACCGAGGCCGAGCCCCGGTGCGGTGGGCCGCGCGCCCACGGGGCCCGAGCAGAGCCACAGCCGCATCGACCGAGAGGCAGACCGCCATGACCGCAGCCGACGCACTGACGCCAGCCGACGCGCCCCCGCCCCGCCCGGCCACCCCTACGCGCGCGCCGGCCGCGCCCGCCTCCTGGGGAGCGTCGGGCCACGGCGCCGGCAGCGCCGCGCTGAGCGTGGCCATCGACATCGGCGGGACCAAGATCGCGGGTGCGTTGGTGGACCGACGGGGCACGGTGCACGCCACGGCCAGGCGGCCCACGCCGCCCAGTACGGGGCGGGGCCACGGCGCCGCGCCGGCCGGCGCCGTGGGCGCGGCCTGCGCTTCGCCCGGGGCGGCGGCCGAGGCGGTCATGGCCGCCGTCACCGAGGTCATCACCACCCTGGCGCGCTCGCCCGAGTGGGCCCGCGTCACCCGGTGCGGCCTCGCCAGCGCGGGGCCGGTCGACGCCGCGCGCGGCACCGTCAGCCCGGTCAACATCACGGCCTGGCGCGACTTCCCGGTCCGCGCCCGCACCGAGGCCGCCCTCGCGTGCCACGGGGCGCCGGTGCCGGTCGCGCTCGTGGGCGACGGGGTGGCCATGGCCGCCGCCGAACACTGGCTGGGAGCGGCCCGTGGCCGCCGGAACGCGCTGTGCATGGTGGTCTCCACCGGCGTCGGCGGCGGCCTGATCCTGGACGGGCGACTGTGCCCCGGGCCCACGGGTAACGCGGGACACATCGGCCACATCAGCGTGGAGGTGGACGGCCCCCCGTGCCCGTGCGGCTCCCGAGGATGCGTCGAAGCCCTCGCGTCGGGCCCGGCCATCGCCCGCCATGCCGCCGCGATGGGCTGGCGGCCGACCGGGGCCGACCGCTCGGCGGCGGTGGTCGCCGCCGCGGCACGCGACGGAGACCCGGTGGCCCTGGCCGCCTTCGACCGGGCCGGGCGGGCCCTGGCCGCGGCGGTCGCCGGCACCGCGACCCTGCTGGAGGTCGAGGCGGCGGTGATCGGCGGCGGCGTGGCCGCGGCCGGCGAGGTGCTGTTCGCACCGCTGCGGCGACACCTGGCGACGTACGCCGCGCTCTCGTTCGTACGGGGCATCGAGGCGGTGCCGGCCTCGCTGGGCACCGACGCGGGGCTCGTGGGGGCGGCTGCCGCCGCGTTCGAACTGCTCCCCGACCCGGCCCTCGACGCCGCCGACCTTGCCCCCACCGACGCACCGCCGCGCCTGAGCCCCGGCAGAGCGTGCCCGTACGCGCACACCCGGCCGCCGGCGCGCGCGGCGACGCGGCGGTGCGTCGGTGGATCGACGTGTCGATGGATCGATGCGTCAGTGGACCGATGCGCTGGTGGATCAGCGCGCCGAGGCGGTCGGCGCACGAACGCATCGACGCGTTGACGGCCGGTGCGGTGACGGATCGCGCCGGCGACGGGGTGGGCCGGCTGATGCGGGCGTGCCCGGAGGGGGGCGGCGCCGGCCCTTCGCGGGCGGGCGGGCGGGGGCCTCAGGGCTTGACCGACCGGTAGTAGCGCTTGGCGCCCTCGTGGAGGGTCAGCGGGTCGGTGTAGATGGCCGTGCGAAGATCGACGCGCTGCGCCGCGTGCACGCTCTCGCCGATCTTGTCGCGGCTGTTGATCACCGTTCGCGTGACGCTCTCCGTCAGCGTCCGGTCCGTCCCGTCCGTCGTCACCAACAGGTTGGCCACCGCGATGGTCTTGATGGCCTGGCCCCGTTGCACCATGGGGTAGGCGTCGGCGGGCATCACGGCGGCCCGGTAGTAGTGCTTGGCGCCGCCGAGCTTGTGCACGCGATCCACCAGGTCACCGAGTTGCACGAGCCGGATCGGATAGCGCTTCGCGAGATCGAGCACGGCGCCCGTCGGCAGGCCACCGGACCAGAAGAAGGCGTCGATCTTCCCCTTTCGCATCAGTGTGGTCATCTCACTGATCCCTACCGGCACCGGCGTCAGGTCCTTCTCCGGGTCGAGCCCCGCCGCCGTCAGGAGCCGCTCCGCGATCAGGCTGACGCCGGAGCCGGGTTGTCCGATCGCCACGCGCTTGCCGGCGAGGTCCGCGGCGCGGCGCACCGTCGAACCGGCGGGTACGACCAACTGCAGGTAGTCGTCGTACAACCGGGCGCACGCCCGCAGCCGGTGTGCGCCGTCGCCGCCCTCGTCGCGGTAGGTCGCCACGGCGTCGGCGGTGGCGATCGTGAAGGACGCCTCGCCGGCGACGAGCCGCCTGATGTTCTGCACCGATCCCTCGCTCGGCATGAGGTTCACCCGTAGCCGCGGCAGGTCCTCGTCGAGGTGATCCTTGAGCAGTTCGCCGTACCGCGCGTACACGCCCGTACGCACCCCGGTCGTCACGGTCACGCTCCCGCTCGGGGACGCATCGTCGCCCACCGGCAGCAACCACCACAGCAGCAGCCCGAGCACCACGACGGCCGTCACGGCGAGCCGCCACAGCCGCCGGGTCCGCCCGATGCCGGGGCCGCCCGCGATGCCGGTGGCACGGAGCGCGCGCCACGCTCCCGGCCGTTCGGTCAGGGTCTTGAGCATGGGCCGGATACTGCCAGCATCGCGGCGCGGAAGGGAGGGGCGGGGAACGGAGTCGAACACGTACCCTGGGCAACCAAGATGAGTGCGAGGACGTACGAGACGCGCGCCCGTCTACCCTGATGTCATGAGCAGCAGTGACCGGAGCAGTGCAGTGGGCGTGAATCGAAGCTACGAAGTGCGCACCTACGGGTGCCAGATGAACGTCCACGACTCCGAGCGGCTGTCCGGCCTCCTGGAGGACGCCGGTTACGTGCGCGCGCCCGAGGGCTCCGCTGAGGGCGATGCCGACATCGTCGTCTTCAACACCTGCGCGGTGCGGGAGAACGCCGACAACCGGCTCTACGGCAACCTCGGCCGGCTCGCCCCGATGAAGGCGCGGCGGCCTGGCATGCAGATCGCGGTCGGCGGCTGCCTGGCCCAGAAGGACCGCGACACGATCGTCAAGAAGGCCCCGTGGGTGGACGTGGTCTTCGGCACGCACAACATCGGCAGCCTGCCGGTCCTGCTGGAGCGCGCGCGGGTCCAGGAAGAGGCGCAGGTCGAGATCGCCGAGTCGCTGGAGGCGTTCCCCTCGACGCTGCCCACCCGCCGCGAGTCCGCCTACGCGGCATGGGTGTCCATCTCGGTCGGCTGCAACAACACCTGCACCTTCTGCATCGTGCCCGCCCTGCGCGGCAAGGAGAAGGACCGCCGTCCCGGCGACATCCTCGCCGAGGTCGAGGCGCTGGTCGCCGAGGGCGTAACCGAGATCACGCTGCTCGGCCAGAACGTCAACGCGTACGGCTCGGACATCGGCGACCGTGAGGCGTTCAGCAAGCTGCTGCGCGCCTGCGGCACCATCGAGGGTCTTGAGCGGGTGCGCTTCACCTCGCCGCACCCGCGCGACTTCACGGACGACGTGATCGCCGCCATGGCCGAGACGCCGAACGTTATGCCGCAACTGCACATGCCGCTCCAGTCCGGCTCCGACACGGTGCTCAAGGCCATGCGTCGCTCGTACCGGCAGGAGCGCTTCCTGGGGATTATCGAGAAGGTGCGCGCCGCCATGCCGGACGCGGCGATCTCCACCGACATCATCGTCGGCTTCCCCGGCGAGACCGAGGCCGACTTCGAGCAGACGCTGCACGTGGTCCGCGAGGCGCGGTTCGCCCAGGCGTTCACCTTCCAGTACTCCAAGCGCCCCGGCACCCCGGCCGCCGAGATGGACGACCAGATCCCGAAGGCGGTCGTCCAGGACCGCTACGAGCGCCTGGTCGCCGTCCAGGAAGAGATCAGTTGGGCGGAGAACAAGCGCCAGGTCGGCCGCACCGTGGAGGTCCTGGTCGCGGAGGGCGAGGGCCGCAAGGACGACGCCACCCGCCGCCTCTCCGGCCGGGCCCCCGACAACCGCCTGGTGCACTTCACCCGCCCCGACGAGCCGGTTCGCCCCGGCGACGTCGTCACGGTGGACATCACCTACGCGGCACCGCACCACCTCCTCGCGGAGGGCACCCCCCGGGGCGTACGGCGCACGCGGGCGGGTGACGCGTGGGAGAAGCGCAACGCCGCGCCGGAGCCAAAGCCCGCGGGCGTCATGCTCGGCCTGCCCACGGTGGGCGCCCCCGCGCCGCTGCCCGCGGAGCCCGGCGGCTGCTCCGTCCGCTGACCGAGCACCGTCGGCCGGCAACCCACGACGGCCGGCCCATCGCATGCCCTGGCCCGCCGCTCCGCCGACGCCGCCGAACACGCGCCCCACGCGGTGGCCGGCCGGTTCGGCCGCCGGGGTCGCCAGCCGGCCCGTCGTCCAGCCATACGTGACGGGGAGCAGCGCGCCGCTCCCGAGCGGAACCGTACGCGGCCGGCGTGACGTGTGAGCAGTCGTGCGCCGTACGGTGCGTACGCCGGGGCCGCCGGGGCGCGTGACCCGCGCGTCCCCGACGGTGGGTCGCACCGGGCCGTACCGAACTCGCCGTGCCGGGCGAACGGGGCGGGCCGCGACGGCCGGACCGGCCCCGACGGCGCACGCGCACGCGGCGTGAGACGAGGCGGGGGAGAGCGCTATGCCACGGTGGGGACTGCTCGTCGAGCCACCCATGGGCCAGAACGACATCGACACGATCGAGGTACTGGCCGAAGTTGACGGCACGCGCGAGGAAGCGCTCACGCTGCTGGCCGAGAAGGTGGAGACGTACCAGCCGAGACACCCACGGAGCCCGCGCGGCAGGCGGCTGTACCGCACCGACGACGGATGGCTGCTCGTGATCGCGAGTTCCTGGAGCAGCAGGCTGTACCCGTGCCGTTTCCGCGTCTGCGAACTGGTCTGGGATTCGGGCGACGGAGCCTGACGTTAGGCTGCCGATCATGCTTGTCGCTGCCGCCGTGTGCCCGTGCCCGCCCCTGCTCGTGCCCGAGATCGCCGCTGGAGCCGCACCCGAACTGGCGCCGCTGCGGGACGCCTGCTCGGACGCGATCAGCGTGCTGGCCGCGGCCCGCCCCGACCGCCTCATCGTGCTGGGCCCGGCCGCCCCGGACGCTGACGGCACCTATCCGAGCGGCAGCGCCGGCTCGTTCCGCGGCTACGGCGTGGACATGACGGTACGGCTCGGCGCGCTACCGGGAGCGGACGGCGCTACGGAGCACGGGGCACGGAGCGCCGAGGCGGACGACACGGAGCACGGGGCGGACGCGGGGCACGGGGCGGGCTGGCTGGCGGAGCGCGAACTGCCGTCCTCGCTGGCCGTCGCGGCATGGCTGCTGGAGCGCGCCCGCTGGAGCGCGGCGCCCGTCGAGGGCTTCGGCCTCGCCGAGACGCTCGCCGTCGACCGCTGCACCGCACTGGGGCGCGAGCTGGCGCGGTCTGCCGACCGGGTGGCCCTCCTGATCTCCGGCGACGGCAGCGCGCGCCGCACGCTCAAGGCGCCCGGCTACCTCGACGAGCGGGCCGCCGCGTGTGACGCGGAGGTGGCGCGCGCCCTGGGCACGGCCGACACCGCGGCCCTGTCGGATCTCGATCCCCACCTGGCCCAGGACCTGCTGATGTCGGGCCGGGCCTCCTGGCAGGTGCTCGCCGGCGCGGGCGACGGAGCGGGCCTGCGCGGCGCACTGCTGTACGACGAGGCGCCGTACGGCGTGGGCTACTTCGTCGCCACCTGGTCGTAGCGGACACACGGGGCGCGAGGCGTCGCCGATCCTGCCCGGGAGCACGGAGCACGGAGCACGGAGCACGGAGCACGGAGCACGGAGCACGGAGCACGGAGCACGGAGCACGGAGCACGGAGCGGTGATCCTGCCTGGGGGCACGGGGCACGGGGCACGGGGCACGGGGCACGGGGCACGGGGCACGGGGCACGGGGCACGGGGCGCCGTCCGCACGGGGCACGGGGCGACGTCCGTACGGGGGCGCGGAGCCGTGGTCCCGCGTGGAGGCGGCTGGTGCGGGTGGGGCTCGTCAGCGTGGGGCCCCACCGGACGCGGAGTGGCGGGGTACGTGGCGCCGCCGCGTCGGGGGCCGGCGTGGGGCGCGCACCGTACCGGCCGTCGCCGACAACGACCACGGCCGCGGAGCCAGGAGGCTCCGCGGCCGTGGGGGACGGTCAGGCGTCAGCGGCCCTGCGGGCCCTTGCCCTCGTCGTCCTTCTGCGCGAGGCGGTCGAGGGCGCCCTTGGCCTTGCCCGTACCGGTGTCGATCTTGTCGCTGTACTTGCCCTTGGTCTTCTCGTCGACCGTCTTGGCGGCCTTGTCCAGACCGCGCTCGATCTTGTCGCCGTGCTGATTCGCGAGGTCCCCGGCCTTGCCCTTGAGCTGACCGGCCTTCGCCTTGAGATTGTCCAGCAGGCCCATGGGCCACCTTCCCTCGTCGGAGGACTACTGTCGGGCGTCTTCCCCGGCCTCGCTGTCCGCAGCCCGCTCGGCGGACTGTTGCTTGGGAATCGTGGCGCCGCCTGCCGCCGTGCCGTCCTGTTCGGCGTCATCGACGGTGGAGGCAGCCGCCGACGAGGCCACCGGCGGGGCGTCGAGTTCCTCCGGAGCCGGGGATTCCGCGACTGATTCCCCGGTCAGGCTACCGCCCTCATCGCTCCGCGCCGCCTCCGCGGGGGGTGCGCCAACCGAACGCGACGAACGGCGAAACCTTGAAAAAACGCCCATAATCACTCCATAGATTAACCCGCGTAGCGGCAGCCTGGACGGAGCGGGACGTTCTCTGGCGCCACTGCCGCAACCTGGCTCGCTCGGCGGTGTGCCGAAACCTCGCAACGGGCAACGACCACCGCGCCCCCCTGTCACGTCGCTCGTTCGAGGAGCGGCCCGCGGATTTGCGAGACTGGCCCGGTGAACAGCGCAGTCCCCGCTCCGCGGGTCATCGCCATCGTCGGCCCCACCGCGGCGGGCAAGTCCGATCTCGGGGTCGCCCTGGCCCGGCACCTCGGCGGCGAGGTCATCAACGCCGACTCCATGCAGCTCTACCGTGGCATGGACATCGGCACCGCCAAGCTGCCCGTGGCCGAGCGGCAGGGCGTGCCGCACCGTCTGCTGGACGTCTGGGACGTCACCGAGACGGCCAGCGTCGCCGAGTACCAGCGGCTGGCCCGCGCGGAGATCGACCGCCTGCTCGCCGAGGGGCGTACGCCGGTGCTCGTCGGGGGCTCCGGGCTCTACGTACGGGGCGCGATCGACGCCCTGGAGTTCCCGGGCACCGATCCCGCCGTCCGCGCCCGCCTGGAGGCGGAGCTGCTGGAACGGGGCAGCGGGCCGCTGCACGCCCGGCTCGCCGTGGCCGACCCTCGCGCCGCCGAGGCCATCCTCCCCAGCAACGGCCGCCGCATCGTCCGGGCACTCGAAGTCATCGAGATCACCGGCCGCCCCTTCACCGCCAACCTGCCCGAAGCGGACTCGGCCCACAGCGCCGTCTACGACACGGTGCAGATCGGCGTGGACGTCGCCCGCCCCGAGCTGGACGAGCGGATCGCCCGCCGGGTGGACCGGATGTGGGAGGCCGGCCTGGTGGACGAGGTGGAGCGACTGGAGCGCACGGGGCTACGCGAGGGGCGCACGGCCTCCCGCGCCCTGGGCTACCAGCAGGTGCTCGCTGTGCTGGCGGGGGAGTGCGACGAAGCGGAGGCACGCGTCGAGACCGTACGAGCCACCAAGCGCTTCGCGCGCCGCCAGGATTCGTGGTTTCGACGAGATGCGCGAGTTCACTGGCTCAGCGGCGCCGCCGGTCACAGCGGGGAACTCCAGGCGCACGCGCTGACGTTGGTCGAACGAGCGGTCACAGCCTGATCACGTGATGGCATCGGGACGCTCCGTGCGTCCTGGAGGCCGCTGCGATCGTGCCATCATCGAGCTTCGATCGTGCCGTGATGTCGAATGTGGGGAGGGCGTACGGCGATGGAGGCCAGCCCTCGGGACACAGCGGAGACGCCGCCGCGCGACGAAGCGGAGCCGCTCGCGTCGGAGGAGTCCGAGGCGCTGACCCCGGACGGACCGGACGCGCTGGGCGACGACGCACCGCTGGGCGAACCGGAGTCCTTCCGCGACCTGCGCCCGCCGCGCCGGCTGAGGGTCTGGCAGATCGCGCCCATCGTCGGGCTCGCCACCCTCGGTTCGCTGATGTTCGCCTTCCCACTTGCCTTCGAGTTCGGCGATGGCGGCGCGGTGGTCTCCATGCTCGGCCTGCTGCTGAGCTGCTGCGCGGCCGGCTGGGGCCTGATGGCCGCCCGCCGCGTCGGCTACACCTGGCCCGGCCTGCCGCCGCGCGGCTCGGGCCGCAAGGCCGACTGGCGCTACGTGATCGCCTACGTCGCCATCGTCGCCCTCCTCGCCGCGCTGGCCATCTGGCGCGTCGCCCGCCTGCGCTAGCCGCCGCTCCACCGGTTCGCTCCCGCGCTCCGCCCCGTACGCCCCACGCCATACGGACCGCGAGGTCCGAGGGCCGCCCCGTGCCCCATACGCCGCGGCCGCCGACGGCGCCGCTGCCCCGTGCCCCATGCGCCCTGCCCCGTGCCCGCGCGCATCGCTGCCCCGTGCCCCGCGCCTGCGCGCGAGACCACCGCCCCGTGCCCCGCGCCCCGCGCCCCGTGCCCCGTCCCCGGGTACGGAGGCGCCGCCCCGTGCGCTCGGGCGACGTGGACGCTCCGTGCTCCGTGGGGCCGTCACCGGCGCCGGCACCGGTGACGGCGGCGCCGTAGGATCGAAGGATGAGTACCGCAGAGCGGCTTCCGTTCCTCAAGGGGCACGGCACCGAGAACGACTTCGTGATCGTCCCCGATCCGGACAACCGGCTGGAGCTGTCGGCGGCGGCCGTGGCGCGCCTGTGTGACCGGCGCGCGGGCATCGGGGGCGACGGGGTGCTGCACGTCGTACGGTCGGCCGCGCACCCCGAGGCGCGGTCGATGGCCGCCGACGCCGAGTGGTTCATGGACTACCGCAACGGGGACGGCAGCATCGCCGAGATGTGCGGCAACGGCGTGCGGGTCTTCGCGCGCTACCTGCGGCACGCCGGGCTGGTCGACGCGGGAGACCTGGCCATCGCCACCCGCGCGGGCGTGCGCCGGGCGCACATCGCCAAGGCCGCACCCGCCTCCGACCCGCGCGGCCAGGAGGGTGCCGAGGGTGGCATCACGGTGGCGATGGGGCGGGCCCTGCTGCCGGACGGGCCGGACGCGGAGGTCACCGTCTCGGTGGGTGGGCTGAGTTGGCCGGCGCGCAACGTGAACATGGGCAACCCGCACGCCGTCGCGTTCGTCGGCGACCTCGCCGACGCCGGCAACCTGTTCACCGCGCCGGACGTGCGGCCCGCCTCGGTGTACCCGGACGGTGTCAACGTCGAGTTCGTGGTGGAGCGCGGCCCGCGCCACGTGGCCATGCGCGTGCACGAACGGGGCGCGGGGGAGACCCGGTCCTGCGGCACCGGTGCCTGCGCCGTCATGGTGGCCGCCGCCCGCCGCGACGGCCTGGACCCCGCGGTGCTCGGCCACCCCGTCACGTACACCGTGGACGTCCCCGGCGGGCGGCTGACGATCGCCGAGCTGCCGGATGGCAGCGTGGAGATGACGGGGCCCGCCGTGATCGTGGGCGAGGGAACCCTGGAGCCCGGGTGGCTGCGGGGCGCCCTTGCGGACGGCGCCGCGTAGTCACCACGGCGGTGGCGGCGGGGCTACGGGGCGAGTCGCCCCGTAGCCGGGGCAACCTCGCAGACTTCCCGTCACCACCCATGGGCGAAACATCGCCTCATTCCGCTCGCTCGAATGGGTGATCTGGTTCACGCTCGACGAGAGCGGTTCGATGGCGCGTGATGGGCTCGATAGCATCAAGCACCGGCACGGGCGCCCACTCGGGGCCTGGGGGCCGACCGCCCCGGCAGTCGCGCTGCCATCGCCGGTCGACGCCGCCGGAGGTGCCCATGAGCGCAGAGGCCACTAACCCAGCAGAACCGGGTTCGTTCGGCCGGAGGCGTGGCCGCCCGCTCATCGACCTGCGCAACCTCCGCCGGTTCGGCCGCGCGGCCCTGTTGGGACCGGCGCCGCGCGGCCGGGTGCCGGACGCCATCGAGCACGTGGCCAAGGTGCACCGGACCCACCACCCCGGGGCGGATCTGGACGTGTTGCGGCGGGCGTACGTGCTCGCCGAGTCCTCGCACCGCGGGCAGATGCGCAAGAGCGGCGAGCCGTACATCACACACCCCCTGGCCGTGACCCTCATCCTGGCCGAACTCGGCGCCGAGACCACGACCTTGACCGCCTCCCTCCTGCACGACACGGTCGAGGACACCGAGGTGACGCTCGATCAGGTGCGGGAGGAGTTCGGCGAGGAGGTCCGCTACCTCGTCGACGGCGTCACGAAGCTGGAGAAGGTCGACTACGGCGCCGCGGCCGAGCCCGAAACGTTTCGCAAGATGCTCGTCGCCACCGGAAACGACGTGCGCGTCATGTCGATCAAGCTCGCCGACCGGCTGCACAACATGCGCACGCTCGGCGTCATGCGCCCGGAGAAGCAGGCCCGCATCGCCAAGGTCACCCGCGACGTGCTGATCCCGCTGGCCGAGCGGCTCGGGGTGCAGGCCCTCAAGACCGAGCTGGAGGACCTGGTCTTCGCGATCCTGCACCCGGACGAGTACGCCCGCACCCGCGACCTCGTCGCCGAGCACGCCACCCGCCCCGACCCGCTGGCCGAGACCGCACGCGGCGTCCGCGCGGTGCTGAACGACGCGGGCATCGCGGCCGAGGTGCTGGTACGCCCACGGCACATCGTCTCCGTGTACCGGGTGCGCCGCAAACGCGGCGAGCTGTCCGGGGCCGACCTGGGGCGGCTGTTGGTGCTCGTCGGTGAGGACGCCGACTGTTACGCGGTCCTGGGCGAACTGCACACGTGTTTCACGCCGGTCATCTCGGAGTTCAAGGACTTCATCGCCGTACCGAAGTTCAACCTCTACCAGTCGCTGCACACCGCCGTCGCGGGCGAGGGCGGCAAGGTCATCGAGGTGCTCATCCGTACCCAGCAGATGCACAAGGTCGCCGAGGCGGGAGTGGTGGCACTCGGCAACCCGTACGCCGCCGCGGCGGACGGGGCGGAGGCGGACGTCACGGAACCAGGCGCGGCCCAGGCTACGGACGGGGGGGCGGGCGACGGCGGGGCGCCCAGCGGCCTCGGCGAGGGCGTGGACGGAGAGCGGGCGGACCCGACGCGGCCGGGCTGGCTGTCCCGACTGTTGGACTGGCAGCGCGCCGTCTCGGACACGGACGCCTTCTGGTCCTCGCTCCGTGACGACCTCGCCCAGGACCGGGAGATCACCGTGTTCGGGGCCGACGGCACCGTCCTCAGCGTGCCGGACGGGGCGAGCTGCGTGGACGCCGTGTACGCCCGGTACGGGGCGGTCGGTCACTCCTGCGTGGGCGCCCGGGTCAACGGCCGTCTCGTCACGCTCAGCACGAGACTGCGCGACGGGGACAGCGTGCAGTTCCTCATGGCGACAGGGCGCGACGCCGCGTCGTCCGGACCCTCGCCGGAATGGCTGACCCACGCGCGTACGCCCGCCGCACGCATCGCCATCACGCACTGGCTCGCCGCCCACGCCGCCTCGCCGGACCGGCCGACGCCTCCCACCCCGCCGACCGAGCCCCACCCCGCCCACGGTGCAGCCGCCCCCGCCCCCGACGCGCCGGATGCGGACGGCACGCAGGCGGACAGCACACAGGCGGACGCGCGCCGCCCGGGCACCACGGCGCCCGGCGTGGGGGAGCCGTTCGTAGCGCGACGGGACACCACGGAGCAGGCGACGGCGGCCTACGGGCCGGACGGCGGCCCCGCGACGGACGAGGCCCAGCGGCCTGGCATCCAGCCCCCCACGGAGCGCGGGACGACGGAAGGCGCCGCAACGGGGCACGGGGCACCGGGCGCGGCGCACGGGGCGCGGAGCGCCGACGACGACACGGGGCACGGGGCACGGGGCCGCGCAGCGGCGGTCCGCGCCGCGCAGGCCGACGCCTCGGCCACCGGTGCGCCGACCGGCGGCACCGACGGGGCACCGGGCGCCACCCCCGGCACTCCGGCCGGCTCCGAGCCCCAGTCGCCCGGCACCGACCTCGTGCCGCCGGCCGCCGCGCGTGCCGAGCAGCCAGCCGCTTCGGCCGCCGGCGACGACACGGCCCCGGGCGCCGGCTCACGCTCCGTCCCGGGCGCCGACGGGCCACCGGGCGGCCCCGTCGCGGCGACCGACACCGCCACCCCCCACGCCCCAACCACTCGCCCCGACACGCCTGCCCCGCCCGCGATCCTCATCGGCGGCTCTCCGCTGAACGAGACGGAGCCGCCGCCCGCGAACGCGCCCGTAGCGGCCGAGCAGCGCGGGGCCGCCGCCGTCGGGCCGCGTGACCGAGGCGGCGACCGGGAGACCGCCGACGCGCGGTCCGCGCCCGAGGCGCAACGGTTCGCCACGGCACCACACGGGGCAGGAGCGGCCGAGTCGGCAACCGATGCCGCCGCCCGTGACGAGGCCGATGCTCCAGCGGACACGGACACGGACGTGGGCGCGGATGCCGGCGCCACGGTGCGGACGGTCGCCTCGCCCGCGCGGCCCGCCACGGTCGCACCGCCGGGCACGACCCCCGCCAGGCGGCGGAGCCTCGGTGTGGTCGTAGACCAGCCCGGCGCGACAGTGCGGTTGGCCGGGTGTTGTACGCCGGTGCCGCCCGACGAGGTCACGGGGTTCGCGGTACGGGGCCGGGCGGTGACCGTGCACCGGGTGCCGTGCCCGGCCGTGGCGCGGATGACCGAGGCCGGGCGGCAACCGGTCACCGTGCGCTGGCAGACCGACGCCGACGCGGCGCCGGTCGGGTACCGCGTGACGCTGTGCGCCGAGGCGTTCAGCCGACCCCACCTGCTCGCCGACCTCACTGAGGTCATCGCGGCACAGGGCGCCGAGGTCATCTCCGCGGCCGTCGAGCCGCCGTACGAGCAGCGGGTGCGGCACACGTACACGCTGCAACTCCCCGATGCCGGCCGGCTGCCGGTCCTGATGCGCGCGATGCGCCAGGTGCCGAGCGTGTACGACGTCGTGCGCGCGGGGCACGAGCTCGCGGCGGCGGGGCTCTAGCGAGCGTCCCCGCTCGGGCGGGAGCGTCGCGCGCCGTAGCCGCCAGTAACGTTTCGTCGGCGCTGCCGCCGCCGACCCCGTCAACCGGCCAGCCGCGCGGCCCGCCCCGGCGCCCTGTGCGTCCCGGCGCCCCGTGCGGCCCGGCTGCCCCGCCCCGGCACCCCGTGCGCCCCGGCGGCCGTGCGGCCCCGCCCCGTGTACCGGGATAGCGGACAAAACCCGGGTGACCCTCGCGACGGTGCGTGGGACCATCGATGTGTCGACGCGGTGGCGGCCCGGGAATCGTTCGGGCCGGTCGAGCGTTATCGACACTGACCGTTCTCACACGACGTAAGGATCCAATGACAACCCCTTCCCAGCAGCAGTCGTTCCCCGCCGCGGATTCCTCGGACCGGCAGCGCCTTCCCGAGAACCTTCGGGCCGACGCCCTGATGGAAGAGGACGTTGCCTGGAGCTACGAGATCGACGAGGAGCGCGACGGCGAGCAGTACGACCGCTCCGAGCGGGCCGCTCTGCGTCGCGTGGCGGGCCTGTCCACCGAGCTGGAAGACGTCACCGAGGTCGAGTACCGGCAGCTCCGTCTGGAGCGCGTGGTGCTGGTCGGCGTCTGGACCTCCGGCACCATGCAGGACGCCGAGAACTCCCTCGCGGAGCTCGCGGCACTCGCCGAGACGGCGGGCGCGTTGGTTCTCGACGGCGTCATCCAGCGCCGCCCCAAGCCCGACCCGGCCACCTACATCGGCTCCGGCAAGGCCCAGGAGCTGCGGGACATCGTGCTCGAGTCGGGCGCGGACACCGTCGTCTGCGACGGTGAGCTCAGCCCCGGTCAGCTCATCCACCTCGAAGACGTCGTGAAGGTCAAGGTCGTCGACCGTACGGCGCTCATCCTCGACATCTTCGCCCAGCACGCCAAGTCGCGTGAGGGCAAGGCGCAGGTCGCGCTCGCGCAGATGCAGTACATGCTGCCGCGGCTGCGCGGCTGGGGTCAGTCGCTCTCCCGGCAGATGGGTGGCGGCGGCGGTGGCGGTATGGCCACCCGTGGTCCCGGTGAGACGAAGATCGAGACCGACCGGCGTCGCATCCGCGAGAAGATGGCGAAGATGCGCCGGGAGATCGCCGAGATGAAGACCGGCCGCGACATCAAGCGGCAGGAGCGCAAGCGCCACAAGGTGCCGTCCGTCGCGATCGCCGGCTACACCAACGCGGGCAAGTCGTCGCTGCTCAACCGCCTCACCGGCGCCGGCGTGCTGGTGGAGAACGCACTGTTCGCCACCCTGGACCCGACGGTGCGCCGGGCCGAGACGCCCAGCGGCCGGCTCTACACCCTCGCCGACACCGTCGGATTCGTACGGCACCTGCCGCACCACCTCGTCGAGGCGTTCCGCTCCACGATGGAGGAGGTCGCGGACTCCGACCTGATCCTGCACGTGGTGGACGGTTCGCACCCGGCGCCGGAAGAGCAGTTGGCGGCCGTGCGCGAGGTGATCCGGGACGTGGGCGCCGTCGACGTGCCGGAGATCGTGGTGGTCAACAAGGCGGACGCCGCGGACCCGGTGGTGCTGCAACGGCTGCTGCGCATCGAGCCGCACGCGATCGCCGTGTCGGCGCGGTCCGGACAGGGCCTCGCGGAGTTGCTGGCGCTCATCGACGCGGAGCTGCCCAGGCCGAGCGTCGAGATCGAGGTGCTGGTGCCGTACACGCGCGGTGGCCTGGTCTCGCGCACGCACGCCGAGGGCGAGGTGATCTCCGAGGAGCACACCTCGGAGGGCACGTTGCTCAAGGCCCGGGTGCACGCGGAACTGGCGGCGGAACTGCAGCCGTACGTGCCCGTGGGCTCCGCCGGCAACCCGGCGATCACCGCCTGACCCGCCCGCCCCGGTCTCCTCGGCTGACCCGCGTCACCGCCTCGGCCGGCTGGTGCCCTGAGTCGTAGCGTCGCGGCGCGACACCGTCACGGCCGACTCGGTGCGGCCCGCGCGAGTCCGAAAGCGCGTCGAGGGCCCGTTTCCTCCCCCTTCCGTGGGGAGGGAACGGGCCCTCTGCCGTACCCCGTACGGCCCTCAGCGGCTCGGCCGCGCGCGCTCGGTCCGTAACGCGGTCGGTCCGTAACGCGCTTGGCTCGGAACGCGCTCGGCCCGGCGCCGTGCGTCCAGGCGCCGGGCCGAACGCGCCGGGCGCTCACCACTGGGGTGCGCGCCCGGCGCTCACGCTCACCGGTTGGCGAACTTCTTGCTCACCGCGTTGTAGACGCCCTTCGCCTCGTCACCCAGGTGCGGGCCGGCCAGCCAGGCCGCGTTGGCCGGGCCGATCGAGGTGTTGGACACCAGGGCCGGCTGGCCGTCCTGGCCCTTGGCGACCCAGCCACCACCGGACGAACCGGCGGTCATCCGGCAGCCGATGCGGTACATCGTCGGCTGTGCGGTGTCCAGCGAGAGCCGGCCCGGCTTGTCCGTGCACTGGTGCAGGGACTGGCCGTCGAACGGCGGGGCCGCCGGGTAGCCGGTGGCCGTCATGTCCGCGATCGACTTCACCGGCGGAGCGTTGAACTCGACCGGCAGCGCCCCGCCGACGGTCTCCTCAAGCGACTTGCCGCTGCCGTCCTCCGGCTTGACCTTCAACACGGCGAAGTCGTACGGCGCGCCCTGGCCACCCACCTTGGCGCCCCGCTCGATCCACTGGTCGGAGGTCTGCGCCCACTCGGCCCACCACAGGCCCTTCGGCGCTATCTGCTCCTTGGGCGCGTTCTCCAACTCCGCCACCGACAGGCCGCTGTCGTTGTACGAGGGCACGAACATGACGTTGCGATACCAGCCGCCGCCCTTGCCCGCGTGCACACAGTGGCCCGCGGTCCACACCATGTTGGACTTGCCGGGGTTCGCCGGGTCCTTCACCACGGTCGCGGAGCAGACCATCGAGCCCTCGGGGCCGTCGAAGAAGACCTTCCCCGCCTCCGGCGCGTTCGCGCTGTACGGGGTCTGCACCTGCTGCGCGTTCACCGGCTGCGGCTCGGGGTCGGTCACACCCTGGTCGTCGGCGATGTCGTCCTCGACGGGCTGGTCGGGCTCCTCGGCGTCCTTCATCCGGTCCGAGTCCCACAGGTCCTCGATGATGGGGTTGATGAAGTCGCCTGCCTCGCGCAGCCACTCCTTGTCGAAGTCCTTCCAGGCCCCGTCCTTCCACTTGTCCAGGTCGAGGCCGAGGTCCTTGAGCTTGTCGTTCAGATCGGTCGGCAGCGCCAACTCGTTCGACCCCTGCTCGGCGGACGAGCTCGGGGTGGAGCTGCCCTCGTCGTCCGAGGGGCCACAGGAGGCGACGGTGAGCGCCATGACGGCGGTCAGCGCCGCCACGGTCAGCGCGGACGAGGAGTTCCGGGCGCGCGATGGCCGCCGCTTGCCGCGCTGGCGAGAGCTGGATGGACGCATGGATGGCATGGGTGGAACTCCCCCTGAAATGTTCGGGCTGCTCGGTAAGCGACTACAAGCGATCTGTAGGTGTCATGTACCGCCCTGGCGGAGGGCGGTCCCCCACTATGCCGGTGCCGCGTACGACGGCCGAACGCGGGTCCCCGGTTCCCCGGCGTCAGGGATCTGCCGGCGGACCGTGATTCGGCGCCGCCCGCGTCGTTGGTACGTACGGCGCGCCCCGCCCACCGTCCAAGGCCGGCATCGCCCGACACCGGCGCCACCTCGAACGCCCCGCCCCGCCCGCGGCCCCCGCACCGCGCCGTCGCCGCGACGGTGCGCCGGCGGCCCGTGGCCCAG
Source organism: Streptomyces buecherae (assembly GCF_014295035.1). Taxonomy (GTDB): domain Bacteria; phylum Actinomycetota; class Actinomycetes; order Streptomycetales; family Streptomycetaceae; genus Streptomyces; species Streptomyces youssoufiensis. The sequence continues at coordinate 1,999,401 of NZ_CP060404.1, read as the reverse complement.
ACCCCGACGGCGCGACGGTGCGCCGAGCAAGCCCCCGCACACCCGCGATGCCCAGGCCCTGGGCGCATCCCGCACGGTCAGCCGATGAAGGAGGAAGGCGCATCCCGCGGGCCCAGCGCCCCCACCACGCGCCGCACATCGTATGAATCCAGGTTCCGGAGCCGACGCGCTGTCGGGCGCCCTCGTACCGTTCGTCCCCGAACAGGCCCGCCGCGGCCAGGGGGCCGCTTGCGCCGGGCGCGTCTCCCCCTCCTCCGACCCGCTGGACGACGCTGACCCGCACACCGCGGCCGACGTGTCGGCCGTCGAGAACCTGCTGCGGTGCTGGGTGCGCGAGACGAACACGGTGGCGCCCGAAGGCGACGTGCTGTGGCTTCCGCTCGCGGCCAGCGGCCTCGCCCTCCTCGTCCCCGTGACCTACTGGTCGGCGACCGGCTGGCACCGCTTCGGCCGCCCCGCCCTGGTGGGCGGCCCGACCGACGCCCCAGCCGTGGACGCCCCCACCCTGGCCGCGCTGCTCAGCCGGGAGGCCGCCTACGGGGCCGCCCGCCGCGCCGCTCCGCCGCGTGGCGGCGCGCCGCTCGTCGGCACCGGCCCGCGGTTCGGCCCGGAGGCCGGCCCGGTCCCGGTCGGCCCGTCGCCGTGGGCCACGAGCCCGCCGGACCCGGCGGAGGTGGCGCGCTCCGGGGACGGTGCGAGCGAAGCCGACCGTGCCCACCGCGGGACGACACCGGGCGCCGCACTGGACCCGGGGGAGGAGGAGATCTATCCGGTCGAGGGCGCGCAGGGCAGCGCGTACGGCGGCGATGGCGCGCCCCCCGGCGCGTACGACACGACCGGCGCGCTGGACAGCGCCTACGGTGCCACCGACGGCGTCGCCGACGCCACGGCCGCCCTCGCGGACGCGTTCAGCGCCGAGCACGCAGCGGGGTACGGGGCGGGGGAGGAGGCCGACGGGGCGGCGTACGGGGCGCCGGAGGGCGCGGCCGGCAGCGCCGAACTCGTGGGCCGGGTCGCGGACTCGGTGCGGCGCACCGCCGCCTTCCTCGTCGGTCGCCGCGCCGCCCCGGGCGACCCCGTCGCGAACGGTGCCTTCCTCAGCGGCGAGCAGTCGCTCCTGTTCGGCCACCCGCTGCACCCGACGCCCAAGAGCCGCGACGGGCTCTCCGAGGCGGAGGCCCGGGCCTACTCGCCCGAGCTGCGCGGCTCGTTCCCGCTGCACTGGTTGGCCGTGCGGCCCTCCGTGCTCGCCGCCGACTCGGCCTGGACCGAGCGTGGCCGCACCGTGCCCGCCGAGCGGCTCGTCACCCTGGTCGCCGGCGCGGTGCCGGCGCTGCCCGACGGCATGATCCCCCTGCCGCTGCACCCGTGGCAGGCGCACGAGATCCGGCACCGTAGCGCCGTGCGGGCCCTGACCGACGCGGGGCTGGTACGCGACCTCGGCCCGGCCGGCGACCCCTGGCACCCCACGTCGTCGGTGCGCACCGTCTACCGCCCCGCGGGACGCGCCATGCTCAAGCTCTCCCTCGGGCTGCGCATCACCAACTCCCGCCGTGAGAACCTCCGCAAGGAACTGCTGCGCGGCGTCGAGGTGCACCGGTTGCTACGGAGCGGCCTGGCCAAGGAGTGGCGGGCCGCCTGCCCGGGCAAGCCGGGCTTCGACATCGTCCGCGACCCCGCCTGGCTCGCCGTCGACGGGCTCGACGGTGAGCCGGTGGCCGGCGTGGACGTCATCATCCGACACAACCCCATCGCCGTCGGCGACGACGTGGTGTGCCTCGCGGGGCTCGTCTCGCCCCGCCCGTGGCCGGGCCAGCGGGCGCTGCGCTCGCGGCTGGCCTCCCTCGTCACGCGACTGGCCGCCCGCACCGGCCGCTCCCTCGGCGCCGTGTCGACGGAGTGGTTTCTGCGCTACCTGCACACCGTCGTCCGGCCGCTCCTGTGGCTGGACGGGGCGGCCGGCGTCGCGCTCGAAGCCCACCAGCAGAACACCCTCGTCCACCTCGACGCCGACGGCTGGCCCGTCGGCGGGCGCTACCGCGACAACCAGGGCTACTACTACCGCGAGTCCCGGCGTACGCAACTCGACCACCGGCTGCCCGGCATCGGCGCGGCCAGCGACACGTTCGTCTCCGACGCGGTCGCCGACGAGCGCTTCGCCTACTACCTGGGCGTCAACAACGTGTTCGGCCTCATCGGCGCGTTCGGCGCCCAGCGGCTCGGCGACGAGCCCCTGCTGCTCGCCGCCTTCCGCCGCTTCCTGCGCGAGGCCAGCCGCGAACCAGCCGCCTCCCGCTCCTCCTTGCCCGCCCGACTCCTGGACGCGCCCACCCTGCGCTGCAAGGCCAACCTGCTCACCCGGCTGCACGGCCTGGACGAACTGGTCGGGCCGGTGGACACGCAGTCCGTCTACGTCACCATCGCCAACCCCGTCGTCACCTCCGCCCCCTGACCCCCGCGAACCGGGAACCGCCATGCCCCCCACCGATCCCGCGCCCGACCCCGACGCCACCACCGGCCCCGGCGGCGGGCGCGGAACCACCCCCGCCCCAGCCTCCTGCGCATCCGGTCCCGCAGCCGACGCAGCCCCCGGTGGGGAAGGCCCGCCCGCCCCGCAGCGCGATGCGCTTCCGCGGCGCGACGCCCCTCCGGAGCACGCCTGCGACGACACCGTCGACCTCTGGCTGTCCGCGCTGCACGACACTCCGCAGCCCGCCGGGGCCGCGCCCCCCGCCCCGCACCCCCGACCCGGCGACGGTCTCCGGGCGGGAGGGGCCGCGGCCACCCCTCCCGCGTACGAACCCGGCCCGGGGCAAGCCGCCCACGCGGTAGCGGCGCGCCCCGGCCAGGCCCGGCGCACGGCACCGTTCCCACCCCCCACGGCCGGCCTCATCGGCGACGTCGAGCGCTGGGGGCCGGCCACCACGCCCTTCGGCGCCTTCCGGCTCGTACCGGTGGCCGTCCAGCGGGACCTGCCGCTCCTCACCCGCTGGATGAACGATCCGTCGGTGGCCGCCTTCTGGGAACTCGCCGGGCCCGAGGACATCACCGAGCGCCACCTGCGGGCCCAACTCGACGGGGACGGGCGCAGCCTGCCCTGCCTCGGCACGCTCGACGGCGTGCCCGTCGGCTACTGGGAGCTCTACCGCGCCGACCTGGACCCGCTGGCCCGCCACTACCCGGCCCGCCCGCACGACACCGGCCTGCACCTGTTGATCGGCGGCGTGGCGGACCGGGGCCGGGGCATCGGCACGGCTCTGCTCCGCGCGGTCGCCGACCTCGTGCTGGACCACCGGCCCGACTGCGGTCGCGTCGTCGCCGAACCCGACCTCCGTAACACCCCCTCCATCGCGGCCTTCCTCGGCGCCGGATTCCGCTTCGGCGCCGAGGTGGCCCTCCCCGGCAAACGCGCGGCCCTGATGGTTCGGGACCGGGCGCTACGCCACCTCCTGTGACCTCCGGCACCAAGGAGCCCACCATGCGACCTTCACCGCAGCCGCAGCCGCAGCCGCAGCCGCCATCGCGGTCCGCGCAGCCACCCCGCCCCCGCCCGGCCTCGGGACCGCCTGGCCGGCCCGAACCGGCCCAGCCCGCGGCGTCACCGCAGGCCGACGCCTGGCAGCGCGCCGGGCGGCGCATGCTGGCCAAGATGCTCGCCGAGTTCGCCTACGAGGGCGTGCTGACCCCCGAGCCCGACACCGAGGTCCCCGCCGCGCCCCCTGCCGAAGCGGAGCCGGTCGCGTATCGCCTCCCGGAGGTGGACGGCGTGACCTATCGCTTCCGCGCCCGCCGCGGCGCGTACGGCCACTGGATCGTCGACCCCGCCTCCGTCACCCCCTGCGCCGACCCGCTGCGCTTCCTCGCCCGCGCTCACCACGAACTGCTCGGCCTGAGCGGGGACACCACCGGGCACCTGCTCCGCGAGCTCACCGCGACCCTGGCCGCCGACGTACGGCTCGACACGGACGCCCTGACCGCCGCCGACCTGGCCGACCTCGACTACGCCGACCTCGAAGGCCACCAGACCGGCCATCCGTGGCTCGTGGCCAACAAGGGCCGCCTGGGGTTCTCGGCCGCCGACGCCGCCCACTGGGCCCCCGAAGCCCGTCACGCCCACCTCCTTCCCTGGCTGGCCGTCCGGCGCGGCCTGGCCCACTACCGAGGGGTGCCCGCACTCGCCACCCCCGACCAGCTCTACCGCGATGAGCTGGACGCCCCCACGCGCGCCACCTTCCGTCGCACCCTCACCGAACACGGCCGGGACCCGGCCGACTACCTCCTGCTCCCCGTCCACCCCTGGCAGTGGGACGAGGTGGTCGCCCCCCTCTTCGCCCCGCAGATCGCCGACGGGAGCATCATCCCCCTCCCCACTGACAACGCCCGCCGACTGCCCCAGCAGTCCATCCGGACCTTCCTCAACGTCACCCGCCCCGAGGCGCGCACCGTCAAGCTCCCGCTCTCCGTCCTCAACACCCTGGTCTGGCGGGGGCTTCCCACCGAACGCACGCTCGCCGCACCGGCCGTCACCGCGTGGGTGCACGGCCTCCGCGACGCCGATCCGTTTCTGCGCGACGAGACCCGGGTGATCCTGCTCGGCGAGACCGCGTCCGTGACCGTCGAGCACCCGCTCTACGACCGCCTGCCCGGAGTGCCCTACCAGTACCGGGAGTTGCTGGGCTGCATCTGGCGCGAGCCGCTGGCGCCCCAGCTCGACCCGGGGGAGCGCGCACGCACCCTGGCCGCGCTCTTGCACACCGATGCGCGGGGGCGCGCCTTCACCGCCGAACTGGTCGCACGCTCCGGGCTCGCCCCGAGCACCTGGCTGCGCCGCCTGTTCGCCGCCCTGCTGCCGCCGTTACTGCGGTTCCTGTACCGCTACGGAACGGTGTTCTCGCCGCACGGCGAGAACACCGTCGTCGTCTTCGACGAGCGGGACGTACCGGCCCGTCTCGCGATCAAGGACTTCGTCGACGACATCAACGTCAGCGCCCAGCCGCTCCCCGAGCTCGCCTCCATGCCGGCTGACGTGCGGCGGGTGCTGCTCAGCGAGCCGCCAGGGTTCCTCACCCAGTTCATCCACTCCGGCCTCTTCGTGGGCGTCTTCCGCTACCTGGCGCCCCTGTGCGCGGACCAACTCGGCGTCCCCGAGCGGCGGTTCTGGTCACTGGTGCGGCGCGAGATCCTCCGCCACCACCGCCGCTTCCCCGAGCTCGCGGCGCGGTACCGGATGTTCGACCTGCTCACCCCGTCCATCGAGCGGCTGTGCCTGAACCGCAACCGACTGCACCTGGACGGCTACCGAGACAGCCCCCACCGCCCCCACGCCGCCGTGCACGGCTTCGTGCCCAACCCGCTGCACGGTTCGTGACCGGCACTGTCAGTGGCGCCCCTTAGGCTGGCTTCCCTATGACTCCTTCGCCTTCACCGTCTCTCACCGACCTGCTGCACGCCGCCGTGACCGCCGTCGGCGGCGCGGAGCGTCCCGGGCAGGTCAGCATGGCCCAAGCCGTCGCCGAGGCCATCGGCGCGACCCGGTTCATCGACCAGGACGACGGTGGAGGTGAGACGAAGGGCGAGCACGCGCACCTGCTCGTTCAGGCGGGCACGGGGACGGGAAAGTCGCTCGGCTACCTGGTGCCCGCCATCGCCCACGGCGAGCGCGTGGTGATCGCCACCGCGACCCTCGCGCTCCAGCGCCAGCTCGTGGAGCGCGACCTGCCGCGCACGGTCGACGCGCTGCACCCGCTGCTCCGCCGCCGCCCCGAGTTCGCCATGCTCAAGGGCCGGTCCAACTACCTGTGCCTGCACCGACTGCACGAGGGCGTGCCCCACGAGGAGGAGGACGGGCTCTTCGACCCGTTCGAGGCCGCCGCGCCCCTCCCCGGCCAGGCCTCCAGCAAGCTGGGCAAGGACCTGCTGCGGCTGCGCGACTGGGCGGACGAGACGGAGACCGGCGATCGGGACGACATGACGCCCGGCGTATCGGACCGTGCCTGGGGCCAGGTCTCCGTCTCCTCACGGGAGTGCCTGGGCGCGTCGAAGTGCACGTACGGCGCGGACTGCTTCGCCGAGGCGGCCCGCGAGCGCGCCAAGCTGTCCGACGTCATCGTCACCAACCACGCGCTGCTGGCCATCGACGCCATCGAGGGCGCCCCCGTGCTGCCCGGGCACGAGGTGTTGATCATCGACGAGGCGCACGAGCTGGTGTCGCGGGTCACCGGCGCGGCGACCGGCGAGCTGACCCCCGGCCAGGTCAACCGCGCCGTCCGGCGGGCCGCGAAGCTCGTCAACGAGAAGGCCGCGGACGCCCTCCAGACGGCCGCCGAGAGCTTCGAGCGGCTCATGGAGCTGGCCCTTCCGGGCCGCCTGGAAGAGATCCCCGAGGACCTCGGTTACGCGCTGATGGCGCTGCGTGACGCGTCCCGCACGGTGATCTCGGCCATCGGCAGCACCCGCGACAAGTCGGTGCAGGACGAGGACGCGGTCCGCAAGCAGGCCCTGGCCTCGGTGGAGAACGTGCACGCGGTCGCGGAGCGCATCGTGGAGGGCTCCGAGTACGACGTGGTGTGGTACGAGCGGCACGACAGGTTCGGCGCGTCGCTGCGGGTCGCGCCGATGTCCGTCTCCGGGCTGCTGCGCGAGAAGCTGTTCACCGAGCGTTCCGTGGTGCTCACGTCGGCGACGCTCAAGCTGGGCGGCGACTTCAACGGCGTGGGCGCCTCGCTCGGCCTCGCCCCCGAGGGCATGGCGGAGAAGGCCGGCGCGAACGACCCGACCATGCCGCGCTGGAAGGGCCTGGATGTCGGCTCGCCGTTCGACTACCGCAAGCAGGGCATTCTCTACGTGGCCCAGCACCTCGCCCAGCCGGGGCGGGAGGCCGGGCGGGCCGACATGCTCGACGAGCTGACCGAACTGGTCCAGGCGGCCGGCGGGCGCACGCTGGGCCTCTTCTCGTCCATGCGGGCAGCGCAGACGGCCGCCGAGGAACTGCGTGGCCGGTTGGACACGCCGATCCTGCTGCAGGGCGAGGAGACGCTGGGCGAGCTGATCCGGACCTTCGCCGCCGACCCGCAGACCTGTCTGTTCGGCACGCTGTCCCTCTGGCAGGGCGTCGACGTGCCGGGGCCGAGCTGTCAGTTGGTCGTGATGGACCGGATTCCCTTCCCGCGCCCCGACGACCCGCTGATGAGCGCCCGCCAGAAGGCGGTCGAGGAGGCCGGCGGCAACGGCTTCATGGCGGTCGCGGCGACGCACGCGGCGCTCCTGATGGCGCAGGGGGCCGGCCGCCTGGTCCGCGCCTCGGGGGACCGCGGCGTGGTGGCGGTCCTCGACCCCCGGCTGGCCAAGGCCAGGTACGGAAGCTTCCTGCGGGCCTCGATGCCGGACTTCTGGTACACCACCGACCGCAACCAGGCCCGCCGCTCGCTGGCCGCCATCGACGCCGCGGCGAAGGCCAGCGAGTAGGACGCCGGCCTACACAACACAGTCGGGTGGTGGTGCGACCCCGGTGCGGAGTCCCACCACCACCCGAGCGGTGTACGTACGTCACGGAGGCCGGGCTCGTCGTGGGCGGCATGCCCAAGGCGGTGGGACCGGGGCCCTACGGAGGGCCCGGGCTACGCGGTCCCGGCTCGGCCGCGCTCGCCGGCGTCCCCGTCACCACACAGCCGATCCGCGTCACGTCGCACGAGCGCAGCAACGGGAGAACCGGGGCGAGGCAGCCCCGGAACCGGCGCAGTGGTCCCGGGGCCGGTCGTGAGAGGCGGTCAGACCCGGCGCAGGACCGCCACTACCTTGCCGAGAATCGTGGCCTCGTCGCCGGGAATCGGCTGGTACGCGGCGTTGTGCGGGAGCAACCAGACGTGACCGTCCTCGCGCTTGAACCGCTTGACCGTGGCTTCGCCGTCCAGCATCGCGGCCACGATGTCCCCGTTCTCGGCCACCGGCTGCCGGCGGACGGTGACCCAGTCCCCGTCGCAGATGGCCGCCTCGACCATGGAGTCACCGACCACCTTGAGCACGAACAACTCGCCGTCGCCGACGAGTTGCCGGGGGAGCGGGAAGACATCCTCGACCGACTCCTCGGCGAGGATCGGCCCACCGGCGGCGATGCGCCCCAAGAGCGGTACGTACGAGGCGGCGGGCTTGCCCGCGGTGTCCGCGGGCGGCGTCGCGCTGGGCTGGTCGGAGCCGCGGACCTCGTAGGCGCGCGGCCGGTGCGGGTCTCGGCGCAGAAACCCCTTGCGTTCGAGCGCCATGAGCTGGTGGGCGACGGACGAGGTGCTGGAGAGCCCCACGGCCTGCCCGATCTCCCGCATGGACGGCGGGTAACCCCGTCGCTGCACGGAGTCGCGAATCACCTCGATGACACGCCGCTGCCGATCGGTCAGCCCTGAGCTGTCCGCGCGAATACCGGGAGGTCGGCCGGGTAGCGAGCGGCCTGGCCGCTGCCCCTCTGGATGTGTGATGGCGTCATTCATCGTGTGTGCCGATTCGAGTCGGTTCCGGGAGCGGTCCTGGGCGGTGATGGTGGCGCTGTCGGCAGTGGTGGTCACGTCGGCCCCTCTCGATATGTTCTCCCTAGTTAGCCAACGGTAGTTGCTTTCGAAAGGTTGCGCCAAACACACGTTCGAGTGAAAATCCGCAGATTAGCTGACGTGATCACGAAGCTTCGTGTATGAGACGGGGAGTGATTTCGGGCCATCACGGTACCGCTCCCCGTGGCGCCGCCCCCCGGCGGGGCGGCCTTCCCGCGCGCCGTCGGTGTGACCCTGGGTAATCGCGGTGAGCGCCGTTCGACTCCACCGGTGTCGACTCCGCACGCGCGTGTGTGGCGGGCGTGGTGCGGAGCCCCGACGGGTCGCGGGCTCTCGCGCGCGCGAGCGCGCCGGCGCGCTCCCGCGCGAGGCCCGATGCGCCACTCGCGCCCCCGTGGCTCGCGCCCGCCCGTCTTCCCGTACCCTCATGGCTGCCGCCGTGCTGTGACACGCCGCGCCGAGGGTTGACGGTCCGCCACCAGATCTAGTGGTTTGATGAGTGCCGGTTGCCCATAGGTTGTGGTCCCGGGTGAATCACCGCGGAAGTCTTCGCCTATGCTGGGGGCCACGTCGACAGCCCCGCCAGCGGGCCTGTCGAGACCATTGACACTGGGATTCGTACGCCGTTTTCAGGGCGAGAAGGGTGAGGGAGTCATGCACTGCCCCTTCTGTAGGCATCCCGACAGTCGCGTGGTCGACAGTCGCACCACCGATGACGGCTGCTCGATCCGTAGGCGCCGGCAGTGCCCCGACTGTTCCCGTCGGTTCACCACCGTGGAGACGGCGTCACTCATGGTGATCAAGCGCAGTGGGGTCACCGAGCCCTTCCGGCGCGACAAGGTCATCTCCGGCGTGCGCAAGGCGTGCCAGGGGCGGCCCGTCACCGAGGACGCCCTCGCCCAACTCGGCCAGCGGGTCGAGGAGGCGGTTCGCGCCACCGGCAGTGCCGAGTTGACCACGCACGACGTCGGGCTGGCCATACTCGGGCCGCTGCGCGAGCTGGACCTCGTCGCCTATCTGCGCTTCGCCAGCGTGTACCAGGCATTCGAGTCGCTTGAGGACTTCGAGGCCGCGGTCGCCGAACTGCGCGACGGGGCGGCCCGCGCCGCTGACTGAGCGGCCACACACATACCTGCCCGGGGCGCTCCGCGTGCCCGGGTGACAGACAGGCATTGCGCCATGGAACAAACTGGCGTAATAGGGCGTTTTGCCCGTATCAGGGAGGCGGAATGACAGAGACGACGAGCGGTCCGGCACGAGGTTCCCGCTCCAAGGGAAGCAAGGCCAGCAAGGGCCTGCGTATCGAGCGCGTCCACACCGTCCCCGGGGCGCACCCGTACGACGAGGTGGTGTGGGAGCGCCGAGACGTCGTCATGACCAACTGGCGCGACGGCTCGGTCAACTTCGAGCAGCGTGGCGTCGAGTTCCCCGACTTCTGGTCGGTGAACGCGGTCAACATCGTCACCAGCAAGTACTTCCGCGGCGCGGTCGGCTCTCCTGGCCGCGAGTCGAGCCTGAAGCAGCTCATCGACCGCGTGGTCCACACGTACCGCAAGGCCGGTGAGGACCACGGCTACTTCGCCTCCCCGGCCGACGCCGAGATCTTCGACCACGAGCTGACGTACGCCCTGCTGCACCAGGTGTTCTCGTTCAACTCGCCGGTCTGGTTCAACGTCGGGACCAAGCAGCCGCAGCAGGTCAGCGCCTGCTTCATCCTCTCCGTCGACGACTCCATGGAGTCGATCCTCGACTGGTACAAGGAGGAGGGGATGATCTTCAAGGGCGGTTCCGGCGCGGGCCTGAACCTCAGCCGCATCCGCTCCAGCAAGGAACTGCTCTCCTCGGGCGGCAACGCGTCCGGCCCCGTCTCGTTCATGCGCGGCGCGGACGCCTCGGCGGGAACGATCAAGTCGGGCGGCGCCACCCGGCGCGCGGCCAAGATGGTCGTCCTCGACGTCGACCACCCCGACGTCGAAGCCTTCATCGAGACCAAGGTGAAGGAAGAGGAGAAGGTCCGCGCGCTGCGGGACGCCGGCTTCGACATGGACCTGGGCGGCGACGACATCACGTCCGTCCAGTACCAGAACGCCAACAACTCGGTGCGGGTCAACGACGAGTTCATGCGCGCCGTCGAGGCGGGCAGCTCGTTCGGGCTGCGGGCCCGGATGACCGGCGAGGTCATCGACGAGGTCGACGCCAAGGGGTTGTTCCGGAAGATGGCGGAGGCCGCCTGGGCCTGCGCCGACCCCGGCATCCAGTACGACGACACCATCAACCACTGGCACACCTCCCCGGAGTCGGGTCGGATCACCGCCTCCAACCCGTGCAGCGAGTACATGCACCTGGACAACTCCTCGTGCAACCTCGCCTCGCTCAACCTCATGAAGTTCCTGCGCGACGACGACCAGGGCAACCAGTCCTTCGACGCCGAGCGCTTCGCGAAGGTCGTCGAGCTCGTCATCACCGCGATGGACATCTCCATCTGCTTCGCGGACTTCCCGACCCAGAAGATCGGCGAGACGACACGGGCCTTCCGCCAGCTCGGCATCGGCTACGCCAACCTCGGCGCGCTCCTCATGGCCACCGGCCACGCGTACGACAGCGACGGCGGTCGCGCCCTGGCCGGCGCCATCACCTCCCTGATGACCGGCACCTCCTACCGCCGCTCCGCGGAGCTGGCCGCGGTCGTGGGTCCGTACGAGGGGTACGCGCGCAACGCCGACGCCCACAAGCGCGTCATGAAGCAGCACTCCGACGCCAACGGCGCCGCCAAGCGCGTGGACGACCTGGACACGCCGGTGTGGGCCGCGGCGACGGAGGCGTGGCAGGACGTCCTCCGGGTCGGCGACAAGAACGGTTTCCGCAACGCCCAGGCGTCGGTGCTCGCCCCGACCGGCACCATCGGCCTGATGATGGACTGCGACACCACCGGTGTCGAGCCCGACCTGGCGCTGGTCAAGTTCAAGAAGCTGGTCGGCGGCGGCTCCATGCAGATCGTGAACAACACGGTCCCCAAGGCGCTGAAGCGGCTCGGCTACCAGCCGGAGCAGGTCGAGGCGATCGTGAGCTACATCGCCGAGCACGGGAACGTCATCGACGCCCCGGGGCTGCGCCACGAGCACTACGAGGTGTTCGACTGCGCGATGGGCGAGCGGGCCATCTCGGCCATGGGGCACGTCCGGATGATGGCGGCGGCCCAGCCGTTCCTGTCCGGCGCGATCTCCAAGACCGTGAACCTGCCCGAGTCGGCCACGGTCGAAGAGGTCGAGGAGGTGTACTTCGAGGGCTGGAAGCTCGGCCTGAAGGCGCTGGCGATCTACCGCGACAACTGCAAGGTCGGCCAGCCGCTGTCGGCGAAGAAGAAGGAAGAGAAGGCCAAGGCCGAGCCGGAGCCGGAGAAGGTCGTCGAGTACCGCCCGGTGCGCAACCGCCTTCCCAAGGGGCGTCCCGGCATCACGACCTCCTTCACGGTCGGCGGCGCCGAGGGCTACATGACCGCCAACTCCTACCCGGACGACGGGCTGGGCGAGGTCTTCCTCAAGATGTCCAAGCAGGGCTCGACCCTCGCTGGAATGATGGACGCCTTCTCCATCGCCGTCTCGGTCGGCCTGCAGTACGGCGTGCCGCTGGAGACCTACGTCTCCAAGTTCACCAACATGCGTTTCGAGCCCGCCGGCATGACCGACGACCCGGACGTGCGGATGGCGCAGTCGATCGTTGACTACATCTTCCGCCGCCTGGCGCTGGACTTCCTGCCGTTCGAGACCCGCTCGGCGCTCGGCATCCACTCCGCCGAGGAGCGCCAGCGCCACCTGGACACGGGCTCGTACGAGGCCAGCGACGACGAGGTGGACGTGGAAGGACTGGCGCAGTCGGCTCCGCGTCAGCTCGCCGCCCCGAAGCAGACCGAGCGCAAGGTGGAGGTGCCGGCACCCAAGCAGGCGCACAACTCCACGGAGCTGGTGGAGATGCAGCTCGGGCTCAACGCGGACGCCCCGCTGTGCTTCTCCTGCGGGACGAAGATGCGCCGCGCGGGGAGCTGCTACCTGTGCGAGGGCTGCGGCTCGACGAGCGGTTGCAGCTGACCCTGGGCCTCGCTGAGGCGTAGGTCGCCTGTCCATGGCGGTGGAGCCGGCTCGCGGCTCCACCGCCTTCGGCGATCCCGGCGCCCGGCTGGTGCGATTGACGCCACGTGCCGGCAGATGCAGGGCTTGTCGCCGCGGCTGCCGTCGTGGCATTCTCCCGGCCATGATCAACAGAAACGAGTCCTCCGTCCGCCGATGAGCGGGACGACCGGGACGGGACTGCCCGGATCACCGACAACACTGTTCGACCACGCCCTCCGGCTGCATGAACTGGCTCCCGAGGAGCCGCTGCATCGTGACGGGGAGCCGTACCCCGACGACGGGTCGCACCGTCGCCGGAGGGGCCTGCGGGCACGGGAGGGCCGGCACTCGGCCGGCACGGGCGCGGCGCTCATTCTCGACAGGCATTTCGCGCGGGCTTCCTCCCTTCCCGCTGAATTGGCCGACGCCTTCCACGACGTCTACGTTCCGATTCTCCCCAACGAGCACATCGCCGCCGTGGCCGAGCGAGCGGACAGAGAACGCGTTCGCCATACGGGCCGCTGGCTGGTCCGACACGGCAGCGACCGGTGCCCGGTCACCGTGGGACTGGCCCTGCTCGCCGCTGCGGGGTCAGCCGAAGACATCCCGCTGATCCGAACGATCGGCCTGCTCTCCTACCAGTTCGGGCCACTGGCGGCGCGCGCTCTCGAGCGCCAGCCGGAAGGGGCCGAGGCCCTGCTCTGGCTCGCCGAGCGAGTCACCGGCTGGGGCCGTGTCCATGTCGTCGAAGCTCTCTGCGGACTCGACGACCCGGCCGCCCGATCGTGGTTGCTCCGCAGGGCCTGCGACGGCGACTTCCTCAACGGATACTTCGCCGGCGAGGTCGCCACGGTCGCCAGACTCCATGAGGCGCTCGCGGACCTCGAAACCGACAGCGAGATGGTCGACCACACCGGTCGGCTACTCCATTGCATGAGCGACTGTGACGGCATGGGGCTCACCCTCGCTCGCTACCCCCATGCGAAGGCGGTCCTGGAAGCTCATGCTCGCCATGTGGGTTCGCTCAGCCCGACCACGGAGCGCTACTTCACGATCGCGCTGCTCACTCAGCACCTGACGACGGAGCCTCCCGAAGCCACGAGGTGCTCTGCGACCCAGCGGGAAGCGATCCGGGCGACGTACCTCGAAATACTCGACCGAGCGGAGTGGACCCGGACGGCACGCGCCGGTCTCGCGGCGGATGACAACCGGATGCGGTGGCTCACCGACCACAGGGCGCCGCGGCTCAGGCTGCGTGCGTTCCCCGATCGAGAACCGGATATCGGGGAACAGCACACGCCAGGAGTAAACGATCTCCGCCGGTAGCGCGCGACAGCGCGGACAGCTCGCGGTGCCGATCGGCGCCCAGACTGAGGTTGCCTACGTCTGAGATGGCGGGGGTCGGCGGTGCGTCGGCCCCCGCCACGCCGTTTCTCGACCGCCGCCCCTGAGGAGAGTGCGCCTTCTGGCTGCTCGGTTACGTTTGGGAAGATGCGTACCGTGCATCGGACAAGCGCAGGTCGGACGGCCGCGTCAGGGGAGAGGGCAGGCTCGTGAACGAATCCACGTGGGGCGGCGACCGGCTGGACCTGGACGCGTACCTGGCACGCATTGGCCTCGCGGCGTCGGCGGGCGACGGCGGCAGCACGGACGGGGCCGCGCCGTCGACCCCCGCGGCCGAGGGTCAGCGTGAGTCCGCGGTTGCCGGCGCGAAGCTCGCCGCTGACGTGAGCACGCTGCGTGCGCTGCACCGGGCGCACGTGGCGGCCATCCCCTTCGAGAACCTGGAGATCGTGCTCGGGCGGCCCATCCTGCTGGACATCGAGGCGCTCCAGGCCAAACTGGTGCGCCAGCGGCGCGGAGGTTACTGCTACGAGCAGAACCTGCTCTTCGCCGCCGCACTGGAACGGTTGGGCTTCTCGGTCACGGGACTCGGAGCACGGGTGCGGATGGGGACCGACAAGCTGACCGCCGAGACGCACATGCTGCTGCGGGTCTCGATCGACGGCGATGACTGGATCGCGGACGTGGGCTTCGGCGGCGAGGGACTCCTGGAGCCGCTGCCGTGGGTCGCCGGTGGTCAGCACCGGCAGGGCGACTGGACCTTCGGACTGGCGAGTGAGGCCGATGGGGTCTGGTCGCTGCGATCGCTGCACTCCGATGGCTGGTTCGACCTCTACGCCTTCACCTCGGAGCAGCGCTACCCGATCGATTACGAGGTCCGTAACTACTACATCTCCACGCACGAACGGTCTCCCTTCGTCTCCCGGCCGGTGGTCCAGCGGACCGACCCCGGCGTGCGGCATCGCTTGGTCGGCGCGCGACTGTCCCTCGCACGCCCCGACGGCACGACTGAAGAGCGCGAGGTAGCACCCCAGGAGCTGATTGAGGTGCTGCTCAGCGAGTTCGGCGTCGAACTGGACGACACCGATGCGGAAAAGCTTGTCCAGGGGTATGCCTCCGGTTCGTGACGGTGGTGGTCGCGTGGGCCGTACGATGGCGCGGTGCTGGTCAAGTGGATTCGCTGCTCCGTGACGGACCGTCCCGGGTTCGAGCGTGGGCAGCGGAAATGGGCGGGGTTGCTCGGCGAGCCGGGTTTCCGTGGGCAGGGCGGTGGATGGAGCCGTGAGCGCCCGGAGGTGGCGCACGTCTTCGGCTTCTGGGAGAGCAGGGCGTTCTACGACTCCTTCATGGCACGAGCACATGACCGCCTCGCGGCGGGCCAGACGGGGACGTACACGGACATGCAAGTGCTGCTCTTCGAGCGGCAGTTCGACGTCAAGGTCGGCTTCGAGCCGAGCTTTGGCGATGTCGACGTGGTGCGGGTCGCGCACTGCCAGGTGCACGCGGACCGGGTCGAGCACTTCACCTTGATGCAGGAGAAGGTGTGGAACCCGGCGATGGCCGGTTCGCCAGGCATGCTCAGGGGCGTATTCGGGCAGGCCCCCGGCCACGAGTTCCTCGTACTGTCCATGTGGAACTCGGCGGCAGAGCACGGCAAGTACCGCGAGGAGCGAGTGCGACGGCTCGGCACCCGGGCCGAAGTGGACACGGACATCGCCGCACTGGCGGGCGACGTGGTCGCCATAGAGCCGTCCTGGACCGTGTGACAGGCAGCATCGCCGCCCGGGCACACGTCGTCTGCGCCCTCGTTCCATACGGGGCGTGAGTCGAAGGTCCCCGGCTCACGACTCTCGCCGCCTGGCGTGCTCGTCAGCGGTTGGGCCTGAGTGATCGGAGCGCCCCGCACCGCCGTGGCCGTCTGCGGCTCGGTCGCGGACAGCGGCGGACGCGGCCGGTTCGCGCACCGCTCCTGTCGATACGGCCGTGGAGGCGTCTCCCTGCGGATCGGCGCCGCGTGGATCGGCCGCCTGCGCGGTCGCGGCCTTTCGGTCGCCCGCCGCGTCGGCTGGCGAGGCTGAGCCGGCGTCGCCTGTATACGCCCCGGCCTGGATCGCGGCCAACACGGCAAGGGCGCTCTGCCGCGCGTGCGTGGCGTCAATCGGCTCACGAGTCACGAGGACCCGGAAGTACAGGGGGGCGGAAACGGCCCGGGCGACGGCGTCCGCGTCCGTCCCGGGTGGAGCCTCGCCGCGCTCTATGGCGCGGCTGATCAGCGGGCCACACCGGGCGAAGCGCTCGCGGTAGAAGTCGCGCAGCCCCTGCGCGGCGCGCTCCGACTGGAACGCCGCCGCGATGAAAGCGGTGGGCGCGGCAGCCGTCGCGCGGTCGCCGAACGTCGCCGCCACCTCATCGGCCAACGCGCACAGGTCGCCTTCGAGCGTTCCCGTGTCGGGCGGCGACCAGGAATCCTCCCCCGCGAGGTCGAGCGCGTCCACGAGCAGCCCGTCGACACCGCCCCAGCGTCTGTAGAGCGTGGTCTTGTGCACCCCCGAATGTTCCGCGACGTACTCGACGGTCAGACCCGGATACCCGTGATCGGCGAGACCGGTGAGGACGGCATCACGAACGGCCGCGCGGGTGCGGGCCGTCCGCCCACCGGGGCGCACCGTCCCTGGTGCGGCGGCGGCGTCACGAGTCATGTGCAACTCCCGTTGCGTTAGAAGGGCGGGCGTGTCATTCTGAGCGTAACGCAACTCAAGGTGCATTTGCAGTACGACTGCGAACTGGGGGTCACTTGCCTACACAAATCTCGCTACGGGGCGTCACCGTCTCTCGTGGGGATCGACTGCTCCTCGACGACGTGTCGTTCTCCGCGCGGCCGGGGGAGCGCGTCGGCATCGTGGGGGAGAACGGTGCGGGCAAGTCCACGCTGCTGCGGCTGATCGCCGGCATGGACCGTCCCGACGAGGGCGAGGTCGTCACCATCGCCGACGGCGAGATCGGGTATCTCGCCCAGGCTCCACAGCTATCCCAGGACCACACGGTCGGAGACGCCATAGACCGCGCGTTGGAGGGGCTGCGACGCATGGAGCGCAGGCTCCGCGTGCTGGAGTCCACCCTCGGCGATGCCCGTAGCGAAGTCCTGGAGGAGTACGGAGAGTTGCTCACCGCGTTCGAGGCCCGCGGTGGGTACGAGGCCGACGTGCGCGTCGACAAGGCCCTGCAAGCCCTGAATCTCGCGCACGTCGGCCGCGAGCGACAGCTCGGCGAGCTCTCCGGTGGGGAGCAGGCCCGCCTCGGCCTCGCTTGTCTGATCGCCGCGGCTCCCGAGGTGATGCTCCTCGACGAGCCCACCAACCACCTCGACGCCCCAGCCCTGACCTGGCTGGAGGACGCCCTTCGGGCTCACCCGGGCACGGTGCTCGCCATCTCGCACGATCGCGTGTTCCTGGAGCGGGTGGCCACCGCGATCCTGGAAGTGGACGCCGACCGACGGGCACTCGTGCGCTACGGGGGCGGGTACCCGGGTTTCGTGGCGGAGCGCGCCGCAGCGCGGCAGCGCTGGGAGGCGGCGTACGAGCAATGGTGCGCCGACACCGCCGAGTTGTCGGAGTTCGCCGCCACGACCGCCTCGCGCGTCGCTCCTGGCCGGGCGAGAAAGGACGGCAACAAGATGGCCTACGGCCGGGACAAGGGGCGTGTCCAGGCATCGGTCTCCAGCCGAGTGCGCAACGCCCAGGAGCGGCTGAGAAGGCTCCAGGCCGACCCGGTACCCAGGCCACCTGACGTGCTGCGATTCGCTGCCCGACCCGCGCAGGGGGCCGCCGGCGGCCAACTGGTCACCCTGGACGAAGTCCGGGTCGCGGACCGGCTCTCGGTGCACGCGCTGTCCGTCCGGACCGGAGAGCGACTGCTGATCCACGGCGACAACGGGGCTGGCAAGACGACTCTGCTCCGCCTGATGGCCGGAGTGGCGACGCCCGACAGCGGCCGGGTCCACCGCCGAGGACGCATTGGCTACCTCGCTCAGGAGATACCGGTGGACAACCCCCGGGAGCGGCTGCTCGCGGTCTTCGGCCGAGGACTGCCGGACGGGCCCGATGAGCACGCCCAGCGTCTCCTGTCGTACGGACTGTTTCGCGAGCGCGATCTGCACGTCCCGGTGGGCTCGCTCTCCGTCGGGCAGCGCCGCCGACTCGCCCTGGCTCGCCTGCTGGCCAGGCCGATGGATCTGCTGCTGCTGGACGAGCCCACCAATCACCTCGCCCTGGGCCTGGTCGAAGAGCTGGAGGCTGCCCTGGCCCGGTGGCAGGGTGCCTTGGTCGTCGTCACCCACGATCGGTTGCTGCGCGCGCGATTCGCCGGCGAGCACCGGGAGCTGCGCCGCGGACGCCTCGTCCCCGGCTGATCACCGCCCGTGCCCTTGGGCCTGCGCGAGGCGGGTGAGTGTCACGGCGGCGACGCGGCGGTCGATCTAGGGTGGCCGAATGGCACGACCTCAGCGCATCGTCCTCATCCGCCACGGCGAGTCCGAGGGAAACGTCGACGACACCGTCTACGAAAGGGAGCCCGATCATGCGCTGGCCCTGACACCAAGCGGGCAACGGCAGGCCGTCGAAGCGGGCGACGCGCTACGGAGCACCTTCGGAGACGAACCGATCTCTGCCTACGTCTCCCCCTACCGCCGCACCCATGAGACGTTCCACCTGCTGGGCCTGGATCCCTCGCGTACCCGGGTCCGGGAGGAGCCGCGGCTACGCGAGCAGGACTGGGGAAACTGGCAGGACCGTGAGGACGTGCGCAAGCAGAAGGCGTACCGCGACGCGTACGGCCATTTCTTCTACCGCTTCGCACAGGGAGAGTCCGGCGCGGACGTCTACGACCGGGTGGGTGCCTTTCTGGAAAGCCTGTGGCGCAGCTTCGAGGACCCCGACCACCCACGGAACGTCCTGCTCGTGACCCACGGTCTGACCATGCGCTTGTTCTGCATGCGCTGGTTCCACTGGAGCGTCGCGGAATTCGAGTCGCTCTCCAACCCGGGTAACGCCGAATATCGCACCTTGCTGCTCGGAGACGACGGCCGCTACCGATTGGACCGACCGTTCGAGCGCTGGTGCACCCCGGAACCGTATCCACTACCGGTTAGAGTTCGCTGCGATGACCGCTGACCGCTTTCAACGCGCCCACGCGAGCCTGCGTGGTCTGGCCGTGGGCGATGCCCTTGGCTCCCAGTTCTTCGTTCCCGCCAACTACGCCCGCCTGCAAGCACGCGCACTGCCTCCCGGCTCCTGGCAGTGGACCGACGACACCGAGATGGCGTGCTCGGTGCTCGCCGTGTTGGCCACGCACGGTCGCATCGACCAGGACGCGCTCGCCACCTCTTTCGCCGAGCACCACGACTTCGACCGCGGGTACGGGCCCGCGGTGAACCGGATGCTGAGGCTGGTGAGGGAGGGGGCCGACTGGCGGGAACTGGCCGCGGCGCTCTTCAACGGCCAGGGCTCGTGGGGCAACGGCGCCGCGATGCGGATCGCCCCACTGGGCGCCTGGTACGCGGGCGACGCCGAGCAGGCGACGCACCAGGCGGAGATCTCCGCCTACACCACGCACCAGCATCGCGAGGCGGTAGCCGGGGCCATGGCGGTGGCGGCAGCAGCCGCCCTGGTCGCCGCCCCCGGCGGGCCGGGCGACCCCGCGCGACTGCTGGACGACGTGGTGGCGCTGGTACCGCGCAGTGCGGTTCAGGCCGGGCTGCGTCGCGCCCGCGACATGCTCGACTTCGCCGACCCGGTCACCGTCGCCGCCGTCCTCGGCTGCGGTCGCCGTACCAGCGCGCACGACACCGTGCCCTTCGCGCTGTGGGCCGCAGCCGGAAACCTCGCCTCCTTCGAGCGGGCGTTCTGGGTAACCGCGCAGGCAGGCGGCGATGTGGACACCACCTGCGCCATCGTCGGCGGCGTCCTCGCTGCCAGCCCGGCGGGCGCTCCGCCGGCCGAGTGGCAGGACCGTACGGAGGCGCTCCCCGACTGGCTGCCGGGCCAGCCGCACTGAGCGGGAGTCGCCCCTTCCGCCAGGCCGGTCCTGACGATGCTCCGAGGCCAAGATCCCGGTCCAGCGCGCCGCGGAGCCTGCCGACGCACGCGCCGACCGGCCGGGTGAGGACCAAGCGTCCGCGGTCGCGCGAGGGGGACTACATCCCCCCCACTGCGGTGCGCACGCGACTGCGCACCCAGCGCGAATGTCCGGCCTCGGGCGCCGAAGCGCGAGGCCGCTCAGGCCGCGATGGCCGCCCCGCGATGAGATGAGAAACCGGCGGAGGCGGGACAGGGCAGTGAACATCCGGGACCGCTCGCCAGAGGTGGTGGGGGCAAATCGCGCGCCGGACCAACCGGTAGCAAGGTGCTCGACTTCGGCACATGGGACGGCCCCCCACCCCGCGAGAAGTGATCGACCACGCTCACGTACCCGCTGACGCCACCGCCGTTGACGCCGCGTACGCCCTGACGGCGCACCGCTCGCAGGCGCCCCGACTGCTGACACGTGCCGTGCATGGCGGAGATCACGAGTCACATAGCGCTGAAACGTCTCCGGGTGCGCAACCCCTCATCCGGGCGGCGTAGTCTTAGCATCGCCATGCCCTACGAACCGCCCACTCACACCGTCGAGCGCTCGCTACGCGCCACGACCGGAGCCAAGATCGTCGCCGGAGTCGATGAGGTCGGCCGTGGTGCATGGGCTGGCCCGGTCACGGTCTGCGCCGCAGTCACCGGGCTGCGGCGCCCGCCCGCCGGGCTGACCGACTCGAAGCTGCTCACGCGCGAGCGCCGCACGGCCCTCGCTGCGGAGCTGACGACGTGGGTCACGGCTCACGGCCTCGGCCACTCCTCGCCGGAGGAGATCGACAAGCTGGGCATGACGGAGGCGCTCCGCTTGGCCGCTACCCGCGCCCTGGACGCACTGCCGGTGCGACCCGACGCGGTGATCCTCGACGGCAAGCATGACTACCTCGGCGCCCCCTGGCGGGTGCGGACGGTAATCAAGGGCGACCAGTCGTGCATCGCCGTGGCCGCCGCCTCCGTACTGGCCAAGGTGCAACGAGACGCGATGATGGCGGAATTGGGCGCGGGGTGCTCGGAGTTCTCCTTCGAGGACAACGTGGGCTATCCGTCGCCCGTGCACCGCGCAGCCCTGGAGGAACTGGGCCCTACCCCGCATCACCGACTGTCGTGGGCGTACCTCGATTCACTGCCGCGCTGGCAGCACCTCAAGCGGCCCCGAATCGCCCCGGACGTCATCGTCTTGGAGAGCGAAGGCCAACTCGGCTTCGACTTCACCGGGGCCTGAGTCGCCCCAACTAGCCACCCGCCGACGCGCTCCGCGTCGGCGTTTGATAGACATCACATATGCCTCTCATCCCCGAGGAGCCTCAGATTCACGAGAGTGTCCCGGGTCCCCGCGTAGCGCCGGCCTCCGGCCATGCCGCGTCGACCCCTCGTCCTGTTCCCGGTCCCCGGCCCGTTCCGATGCGGCCTGGCCGCCCCGGACCGAAGCGCGGGCCGGCGGCCCCGGCCCAGCGCACGCCAGCGGATGCCGCGCGGCCCACGCCTGCCGTTCCCCTCGTCCCGTCCAAGACGTCGGCCAAGACGCAACTCCAGCTCATCCCCGCCTCTGAGCAGGGCGCGCTGGACGCTGCGGACGAGGCCGTCGATCTGCTGCTGGAATCCGGTCGCGCGCCTGGCGATGTGCTGGTGCTCACGACGGGAGACCCGCATCCGTGGGCCGCGCACGAACTGTCCTTCGGTGAGGCGTCGTACTGGGCCCAGCACGACGCGAGCGACGACGTCTTCTACGCCGCCGCCGACGCGGGCCGGGCCACCGGACGCCCGGTGGTGGTCGTGGCCGTCAACGGCGGCGCGGACACAGACGTGGCCCGGCTGCTGCCTCAGGCGATGGCTCGCGCCGGCGTGCTGCTCATCGTCTGCGGTGACCCGCAGCGGATCAACACCATGCTGACCGCGAGCGTCTAGCCTCCAGCGGCCCGCGACACTGGTCCAGCCCGCGACGCTGGCCGACATACGTACCCGAGCCGGGCGCCCTCTCACCGAGGGCGCCCGGCTAACGGCGTTCCCTCCGGCTGTGTCCGCGTTTCGCGCTCAGGGTGGTCGGCAGGGGCGTAGCAGCCGAGTTGCCCCATGAGCAACACGTGTGACAGCCCCGCCCGCGGGGCGGTCAGCACGCCGCCGTCGGCCGCAGGTTTTCGGTGGAGGCGCCGCCCGTTCCGCGGGGAGGGGCGACGTTGCTCGGCGTCTCCGGCTCCTCCGGTATGAGCTTGTCAACTGGCGAGCCCACGTACGGACGTCGTCCCCCGCGCCCGTCGCCCAGCACCTGCCAGCCGTGAGGCGTCATCGTGATGTAGGCACCGCAGCGCAGGCCGTGCAGGGTGCACGCGTCCCGCAGCCCCCACATCCAGGCCCCGTCCTCTTCCGTCCAGCCGCCGTCCCCGCCGCGGCAGTACATCAGGACCGCCGTACGTGCCGGGCTCCGCAGTCGCAGGTCGTGCGGGATGATCCGGCGTAGCCGTGCCAGCAGCCCGTTACGCAACTCCCAGCCATCCGCGACGTCGGCGCGCTGGCGGAACGAAGCACTGGCCGCCAGCCGCCCGTCCTGCTGTAGTACGCCCACGACCGCGGTGGACAACGTGGGTGCGTGCCGGGCGTACAGGCCGCTGACCAGCTCGCGAGGGTTGGAGAGTAGGGGGATGCCGGCGGCAGCCCACTCGGAGGATTCGAGTATGCGTCCCAGCCGGTGGGAGGGGTCGGACGCGGGGGGCGGGGCGAAGCCGAAGGCCACGGTCCTCCCTTCGTTGTGTGCCCGGGCCGGGCGGCGAGCATGGTTCACACGGCAGCACCCAGCCCTGGGGACGCCACGACCGAAGAGCCAGTTCAATTCTCGCGGTCACGGTGAACGGCGGCAACGAACAGCCGCGTTCAGTGACCGCTATCTAGCTATATGCCCCTCATGTTTCTGGCTGACGCGCCGCTCGGCGCGCCATGCGTCACCCCTGCACCGCGAGAACCAGCGGAAACACCGCTTGCGCGCCGGCTTGGCGAAGCAGTCGAGCCGCGACCGCGAGGGTCCAGCCGGTGTCCGTGTAGTCGTCCACGAGAAGTACCGGGCCATCGGACGAGGCCAGTGCCTGGGCCAGGGCCGGGGGGACGGTCAACGCGCCGTCCAGGGCCCGCAGCCGTTGGGCGCTGTTGGTGCGCGGCACGCGCGTGTCGACCCCGTCGTCCCGATAGGCGACGGTGCCCAGCAGCGGCATGCGGCCGACGGTCGCGATCCGGTCGCCGAGGGACTGGATGAGCTGTGGCCTGCTCCGTGAGGCCACGGTGACCACGCCTATCGGTCGGCTTGGCGCATCGGGAGCGTTGGAGGCCCAACCTCCCGGCCCGCGGGCCCAGTCAGCGATCACGGTGACCACCGCGTTGGCGACGTCGTCGGGCACCTTGTCGTCCGGTGACTGCGGCGCGAGAAGGGGGCGAAGGCGATTGCCCCATCCGATGTCGGACAACCGGCCGAGGGCCCGACCGGGGGCGGCCTGCTCACCGGCGGGAATCCTGCCCTTGAGGCTGACCCCGATGGCGGGTAGGCCCGTGGGCCACATGCGACGTGGCTCCACCTCCACTCCCGGCCGGCCGAGCTCGCCCTGTGCCGTCTGGAGCGCGGCGGCGGAAACGTCGACGGAGAACCTGGCGCCTGCGCAGTTGTCGCAACGCCCACACGGCTGCGCTGTCTCGTCGTCCAGTTGCCGGCGTAGAAACTCCATGCGGCACTCCGTCGTGGACGCGTACGCGCGCATCGCCTCCTGCTCGGCCGCGCGCTGTCGCGCCACCCAGGCGTACCGCTCCGCGTCGTACGTCCACGGCTGCCCGGTGGACGTCCAGCCTCCGCGTACTCGACGCACCGCGCCATCCACGTCGAGCACCTTCAACATCGTCTCCAACCGGGAGCGGCGCAGCTCGACTTGGGGTTCCAGGGCGGGCAGGGACAACGGGCGGTCGGCCGCCGCCAGCACGTCGAGGGTGCGGCGCACCTGCTCCTCGGAGGGGAAGGCCAGGGAAGCGAAGTACCGCCAGATCGCCTCGTCCTCGCGGCCCGGCAACAGAAGCACCTCGGCGTGCTCAACCCCTCGGCCCGCTCGGCCTACCTGCTGGTAGTAGGCGATCGGTGACGCGGGCGAACCCAGGTGCACCACGAATCCGAGGTCCGGTTTGTCGAATCCCATGCCGAGCGCGGACGTGGCCACCAGTGCCTTGACGCGGTTCGCCAGGAGGTCGGCCTCCGCGGCCCGGCGATCCGCGTCCTCCGTCTTGCCTGAGTACGAGGCCACGTGGTGCCCGCTGCGGCGCAGGTACGTGGTCACCTCGTCCGCTGCCGCGACGGTGAGGGTGTAGATGATGCCGGAGCCCGGCAACTCGTCGAGGTGGTCGGCGAGCCAGGCCAGGCGATGTGCCGCGTCCGGGAGGTTCAGCACGCCGAGACTCAGGCTCTCCCGGTCCAGCGAACCCCGTAGCACCAACGTCTGCGTCAACCCGCCTCCCGTGCCCAACTGCTCGGCGACATCGGCGGTGACGCGGGCGTTGGCCGTCGCCGTGGTGGCCAGCACGGGCACGTCAGGTGGTAGGTCGGCCAGCATGGTGCGCAGACGGCGGTAGTCGGGGCGGAAGTCATGGCCCCAGTCGGAGATGCAGTGCGCCTCGTCGACGACGAGCAGACCCGTCGACGCGGAGAGTTTGGGCAGCACCTGATCACGGAAGTCGGGGTTGTTGAGGCGCTCAGGGCTCACGAGGAGGACGTCCACCGCCCCCGCAGCGACCTCCTCTTGGACGGTCTCCCATTCCTCGGTGTTCGCGGAGTTGATGGTGCGCGCCCGAATCCCCGCGCGCTCGGCGGCCTCGACCTGGTTACGCATCAGCGCGAGGAGCGGCGAGACGATCACTGTGGGCCCGCTACCGCGCTCTCGCAGCAGTGCGGTCGCCACGAAGTAGACCGCGGACTTCCCCCAACCGGTGCGCTGGACGACCAGTGCCCTGCGGTGGTCGGCTACCAGGGCCTCGATGGCTCGCCACTGGTCCTCGCGCAGCCTGGCCGTACCCGTCGTGTCACCGACGAGGCGGGCCAGGACGCGGTCGGCTGAGACGCGGAGTTCGTCGTTGGTCATGCCCCCATGCAACCTGATGCCACTGACATCGCGCGAATGAGTCCTGCCGCCTGTGGATAACTTCGCTAGAAGTTCAATTAGTACGACAATCTTCCAATCTGCGAGTTATCCACAGGGCTGGTGGGATCTTGCCGCCCACGCGACTCTCGTGCCATGACGAACCGCAACGAACCCTTCGGTCCTGCCGGCTCCTCCGACTCCTCACCCTCGCGTCATCCCTCGCTCGCCTCTGACCTGGAGCAAGTCACTCTCCGTAGCCCGGCGGAGCTCGCTGACGCCCTTCCGTACCTCATGGGCTTCTATCCCACTGACAGCGTGGTCATGATCGCGCTACACGGTGAGAAGGGACGCTTCGGGGGCAGGCTGCGCCTGGGCATTCCGGCCATCCCCGAGGACTGGCCGGACATGTGCGACCAGCTCGCCGACTGCCTGATCACCGGCTGCCGTGGACGAGGCCACCAGGTCACGGGCGTCATCATCTTCGTCTGCCAGGACCCTGAGCAGGGGGACAGCGGACGCCAGGTGATGGAACGGCTCCGCCCACTCGTCCAGCGGCTGCGTGTGGCGTGCGGAAAGCTGGAGGCCCCCGTTCTGGAGGCACTCTGCATCTCCGCGGGGACCTTCTGGTCGTACTGCTGCCCTGGCGAGCGTTGCTGCCCTCACGAGGGGACGCCGCTCGTCATGCCCGGCACGTCTGCGATGGCTGCCGCCGCCACCTACGCAGGAATCCAGGTCCGTGGCTCGCTACGACAAATGGAGGCCCGGCTGACGCCACTGCCCACCACACGCCTACCCGAGCAGGAGCGGGCGCTGGACGCTGCCGCAGGCACCCTCGTCTCCAAAATGCTCGGAGACTCCGCCCTCGCCGTGCGCGGGCGAACGCTGGACCTGGCGGCAGGGGCGCTCAAGCGCTTCAAAGAGGCGGACCCGGTCTCCGGACGTGCGGCGGCGGACGACCGCGATGACGACCTTCTCGCACAGGACGAGGCGGCCGAGATGATCCTCGGCCTGCAAGACCGCGTCACGCGCGACCGAGCCGCGGAGTGGATGGAGGGGCCGGAGGCGGAGCCCGCACTGCGGCTGTGGCGAGCCCTCGCGCGTCGTTGCGTGGGCGCCTACGCGGAGCACGCTGCCGCGCCGCTCACCCTGGCGGGCTGGGTCGCCTGGTCGCTGGGGGACGAGCCCGAGGCCCGGGTCGCTCTCAGCCGAGCCCTGCACGCCGATCCCGACTACGTCTTCGCCCGGCTGTTGCACCAGGCGTGCAACGAGGGGATCGACCCCGAGCTGCTCCGCCGGTCGCTACGAGAGGAGCAGGCGGGACGCTCGGCGGACGGCGCACTGCGAAGCGCGGTCCGGGAGGAGCTGCGCCGGATCGACGCGCGGAAGGACCGGCAGGCTCGGCCACGGCGGAGCGGTCCGCGATCCGTGGCGCAGTGCGTGAGCCTCCAGAAGCCCGATCCCAAGACATCGAAGCGGGACGCCCAGGCCGCGACGGCGAGCGGGCAGACATGCGAGCAGGGCGCCACTCCTCTCGCGACCAGGTCTCCCGGAGACCAAGAGGCGACCACACCGACATCGGCCCTCCGGCCGACGGTGCCCCGTCAGCGACGTCGTAGCGCATCGTCGCGGCCTGCCAGGGGAAGCCGCCCCGCTACGCGA
This sequence comes from Streptomyces buecherae, assembly GCF_014295035.1. Taxonomy (GTDB): domain Bacteria; phylum Actinomycetota; class Actinomycetes; order Streptomycetales; family Streptomycetaceae; genus Streptomyces; species Streptomyces youssoufiensis. The sequence goes on along the minus strand of NZ_CP060404.1, from coordinate 1,972,534 downwards.
CGCGATGTGGGGGAGACCCGTGGGCCAGCGGGTAGGCCCCGGGTGCGCCGCCACGGCGGGCCGCGCGACACCAACGGCACGAGCTAGCTGTATTGCCCTGGGGTTGGGGACGTGGCCGGCGCCTACCTCGCGGAGCGCCTGAGCCCGTCCCGTAGAGAACCAATACGTCGCCGCGAGCGGCAGGGGCGGGAGCGATGGACCTCGCCTCGGCCCGCGGCAGGCGCCTCGCCAGGTCGACCACACCACGACCGTGACAAGCGCCGCGCGCAGCGCGACCGCCTCTGAGCCGTTCCGTGTCGATCAGGCGGATCGTCTACGCGGACACAGGTTGAGCCGAAGGGGGGCGCATGCTGGGCTCGCCGCTCGCCGCTCGCCGCTCGCCGCTCGCCGCTCGCCGCTCGCCGCTCGTGGCAGAGCTGAGGGCCTCCGTGACGCTTCGAGGGCCCGGTCCGGCGCCCCCGTCGTCTGGCGGCAGGTGCCGGCATCTCCACGCGTCACGCGAGGAGGGCGTCGACGCATCGCCTGATCGGGCGACCGCGCCGGTGTCGCGCGCCGCACAAGCCGCGCGGCGGGGCTTGGCGGCCGTGAGTCGAGCGCCCTGATTGAGCAGCGAGGGGCGGGATGCGGGCGAGAGGGGACCTGGTCGGGGAGCAGGGCAGCCGGCAGTGGTGGAACGGCAGTTGGGAGACCTCCGTGAGTGAGCGACGATGCGTGGCGGCGTGGGTGGTGGCGATGTTGCGCGCGCTCGCTCGGTGGGTTGTGCCAAGACAATGCAGCGGCCTTTTTATCGTCAGGCAGACGACTATGATCCCCCCATGCCCTACGACCCGTCGGCCTTTCCGCCCTTCGCCGTCACTGTCGATCTGGTCGTGCTCACCGTGCGACAGCACGCGCTCTGCGCACTCGTCGTCCGCCGTGGCGAGCAGCCGCACCAGGGGCGTTGGGCCCTACCGGGCGGGTTCGTTCGCGGAGATGAGGATCTGTCAGCCGCCGCCGCGCGCGAGCTCACCGAGGAAACCGGCCTCCTCGCCCACGACCCGACACACCCCGCGCCGCCGAACGCCGCGCATCTGGAGCAGTTGGCCACCTACGGTGACCCCAAGCGCGACCCTCGGATGCGTGTGGTCAGCGTGGCGCACCTGGCGCTCGCTCCCGACCTCCCGGCTCCTCGGGCGGGCGGCGACGCGCACAGCGCGCGCTGGGCTCCCGTCGAGTCGTTGCTCAGACAGGAGGACACGTTCGGGCGCGAGGCCGGGCATGGCGAGCCGCTCGCCTTCGACCACGCTCGGATTCTCGCGGACGGCGTGGAGCGAGCGCGTTCGAAGATCGAGTACTCCTCGCTCGCCACCGCGTTCTGCCCGCGCGAGTTCACCGTCGGCGAGCTGCGCCGCGTGTACGAGGCGGTGTGGGGTGTGGCGCTCGACCCGCGCAACTTCCACCGCAAGGTCACCGGTACGCCAGGGTTTCTCGTACCCACCGGGGGCACGACGACGCGCCAGGGTGGTCGGCCCGCGCAACTGTTCAGGGCCGGCGGTGCGACCCTCCTGAACCCGCCGATGTTGCGTCCCGAGGTGTGACACTACGGCGTTGCAAAGGTTGCGTATGCGGAGAAGATAGGACAGATGGGGTTACGGTGCTGCGATAGCCCATATCCCACGTGCCGCAGTGCGGTCTCATGCCTCGCGAGAGAAGCCATGATCCAGGCCATCGGGCTGACCAGTGCCCCCCGTCGCAACCAGCCGCCCGTCGTCGACGACCTCACCTTCGAAGCGCGTCCGGGACTCGTCACCGTTCTGTTCGGGGCGCCAGGTGCCGGGAAGAGCACCGCGCTGCGTCTGTTGTTGCAACTGGAGTCCGGGCGTGGTCTCGCACTCTTCCGTGGCCGCCCCCTGCACCGGGTGCCGCACCCCGCGCGCGAAGTCGGAGTGGTGCTCGGCGATGTTCCGGGCCACCCCGCGCGGACCGCGCGGCGGCACCTCGGGATGCTCACGGCGGCTGCCGGGGTGCCGGTCGGGCGCGCGGACGAGGTGCTGGAGCTCGTGGGCTTGAGCAGCCTTGCCGAGCAGCGGCTGGGCGACTACTCGCGCGGCATGGACCGCCGCCTCGGCCTGGCGTGCGCGCTCCTCGGTGACCCGCACGCGCTGGTCCTCGACGAACCCGTGCGTGACCTGTCGCCCCGCGAGACCACCTGGCTGCACGGCCTGCTGCGTGGCTACGCGGACCAGGGCGGCGCGGTGCTCGTCACCACGAGCGAACCCCGGGGCCTGGATCGCTTCGCCGACCGGGTGATCAGCGTCGAGGGAGGGCGACTGGCCGCTGATCAGAGCGCCGCCGACTTCGCCCGTACCCGGTTGCGGCCGCGCGTCGTGGTGCGCTCGCCGTTCGCCGACCGCCTTGCCGCCCTGTTGGCGCAGGAGGCGCGTGCCACCGGGGAGCGGATCGAGGTGGTGCCCGAGGGGAGTGGTCGCATCGCCGTGTACGGCAGCAGTTGCGCGGCCGTAGGCGAGCTCGCCTATCGCAACGGCATCCTCGTGCACCGCCTCGCGGACGAGTTCGGGGTTCCGAGCCTGACCACACCGGGGAGACGGGATGCCGACCGTCGTCAGACCCCGGCTCAGGCGCCGGAACGCGTCACGCTTCTGACCCGTGCTGGCGATTCACCCGAGCACGGCACCGCCCCGGTCGAGGCGCTTCCCGAGGCCGCGCGGCTGGCTGTCGCGGACGAGCCGGCGTGCGCCTCGCAGCCCGACGGCCCCGTCGTGGCCGGTCGCGGCTCGTGGGTGGGCTTCGGCGGCGCCGGGGGAGTGGCCGGCGGTGGCGCGCCCTGGCCCACGCCGGCGGACGAACCGACCTCCCCAGGGCGCGGGGTGCCGGCCTCGCGGGCCTTGACGCTCACCCGGTTCCCCCCGCCGGGGCCGGCCTGGCCAGTGCGCTACGAGCTACGTCGCGTGTTCGGCGTGAGCACTGCCTGGTACGTAGCGGCCGCGACGCTCGTCGCCTCGCTCCTCGCCGGCGCGCTGCTTGCCCGTACGGGGGACGCGGCGGCGGCCCGACTGTTCACCGGGTGGCCGAGGTCGCTCCCCCTGCCGCCCGTGGCCGTGGGCGCCGGGCTGCTCGGCGCGCTCGCCTTCGGGCAGGAGTACCGCTACCCCGCCCTGGCCCCGACGCAGGGAGCCGTTCCGCGACGGCTGGCCCTCCTCGGCGCGAAGTCGCTGGTCTGGTCGGGCGGCGCGGTGTTGCTCGCGACCATCGCGGCGCTGGCCAACGGGGCGGCGCTGTGGGTTCTGTACGGCCCGGACGTGGCCAGGCCGCCAGCGGACTGGCCCGCACTGCTGGGCGGCTGGTGCCTGCTGGCGGTCGGCTGCGCGTGGGTGGGGCTGCTGGCCGCGGCGGTGCTCCGCTCCACGCTGCTGGGGCTCGGAGCGGCCCTGACCGTGCCGCTGCTCGCGCTGACATTCCTGCGACGGGCGGTGGACGAGCCGTCCGCGAGGTCGTTGGCCGGCATGTCGGACCGGGTGCGCGCGGCGACGTTGGTCGAATGGCCGTCCCTGCCGGACCGGGGCCTGGCCCTGGCCGCGCGACTGGCCAGCGAACCCGTGGCGCACGTGATGGCGCTCTCGATCTCCGTACTGTTGTGCGCTTATGTGCTCACGGCGCTCCGTGGCCGTCCGCGCCCGGTCCGCGTCATGCGCTGGCAGCGCGCGAAATGAGCGCCGGCGGTCGATCTCGGTCGCGCAGGGGCCCGACCAGGGCGTACGCGGACGCACTCAAGGGCGCGTGAACTGTGCGCAACTCCCCATAGCTCGCTCACTTCTGTCCGATTGGACGTCAATTATGAGGTAATGGGCGATCACCCTTTCGTGTGCTTTTCACCAAAGACCTTAAGGGCCTTCGGAGCGTCGCCGACAAAGGATGCGTGAGTACCCTTGCGCACACCACCACGACCGCGGCTCGCCCCGCCGACTCCGGCCTCGCAGGCTCGGGCGAGCTTGACCGCTACCCCTACGCCGAGGCCCCCGGCGCCGAACGTGTCGCCCTCCCCGCCTGGGACGCGGACGCAGAGCTCGGCCGAGTGGGCAGGCGCTCCACCGGCAACCGTGGCCGCGGCCTGCACGGCCAACTCGTCCAGCAGCTAGGACAGATGATCGTTTCCGGCGACCTGGGGGCCGACCGGCCACTTGTCCCGGAGGAGATCGGTCAGCGCTTCGAGGTCTCGCGCACGGTCGTGCGCGAGTCCCTGCGAGTGCTGGAGGCCAAGGGCCTGGTCAGCGCCCGGCCCAACGTCGGCACCCGGGTCCGCCCGGTCAGCGACTGGAACCTGCTCGACCCCGACATCATCGAGTGGCGGGCGTTCGGGCCGCAGCGCGATGACCAGCGACGAGAGCTGTGCCAGTTGCGCTGGACCATCGAGCCGCTCGCCGCCCGGCTCGCCGCGGGCAATGGCCGCGAGGAAGGTAAGGAGCGGCTCGCCGAGGTCGTCGAGATCATGAGCCACGCGCTGGGGCAGGGTGACGCCCTGACCTACTCGCGGGCGGACGCCGAGTTCCACGCGGTGCTGCTCCAGGTCGCGGGCAATCGCATGCTGGAGCACCTGGCCGGCATCGTCGGCGCCGCGCTTCAGGTCTCTGGCGGCCCGGTCACCGGCTGTGACCGTTCCACCGAGGCGAGTGTGGGGCAGCACCGCCGGATCGTCGACGCGGTGAGCTCCGGCGACGGGGCCGGCGCGGAGGCCGCGATGGCTCAACTGCTCATGGTCCACCCCGAGGTCGATCGAGTGGTGCCCGCGCCGCGTGAGCACTGACCGCACCCCCTGGTGGGGGCGCTGACCCCCGTTGCCCGGTTGCGGTGACGTCGCCGAACCCTGTCCGGCTGGCCGGGACAGACTGTGGGTTCGGCGACGCGGCGGCCTCTGTCCGCTTACATGATGTTTTGGATCGCTATGTGGTGTGACTCGGGCCACGGTGATTGGGCGTAACGCTCTTTGAGGCAGCGCGATGACTAAAGAGGTGGCAGCCGAGGAGGAATACGGGCGTCGTTCGCGGCGCTGTTGTCCTCTGCGCCTCCACCTGCGCCGTCGGTTCATCCTTGCCGGCGGTCGTCGGCTCCGGTCTACGGACGGGGCCGGAAGCCGTTTCCATCGTTCCGAGAGGTTGTTCGTGTCGGCCAGCACATCCCGTACGCTCCCGTCGGAGATCGCCGAGTCCGAGTCTGTCATGGCGCTCATCGAGCGGGGAAAGGCTGAGGGGCAGATCGCCGGCGACGATGTGCGTCGGGCCTTCGAGGCTGACCAGATTCCGCCAACCCAGTGGAAGAATGTTCTGCGCAGCCTCAACCAGGTCCTCGACGAGGAGGGTGTGACGCTGATGGTCAGTGCCGCAGAGGCGCCGAAGCGCACCCGCAAGAGCGTCGCAGCGAAGAGCCCAGCCAAGCGCACCGCCACCAAGACCGTCGCGGCCAAGACGGTCGCCGCCAAGAAGACCACTGCCGCCGCGACCGCCTCGACGGCCACGGCCGACGACCGGGTGGGCGACGAGACCGAGGCAGCGCCCGCGAAGAAGGCCGCGGCGAAGAAGGCCGCGACCAAGAAGGCGGTGGCGAAGAAGGCGCCCGCCAAGAAGGCCGCCGCGAAGAAGGCGACGTCCAAGAAGGACGCCGACGAACTCCTCGACGGCGACGAACCCATCGAGGAGCCGCAGGCCGCGGGCAAGGCCGAGGGTGGCGAGGGGGAGCCCGAGAACCAGGGCTTCGTCCTCTCCGACGACGACGAGGACGACGCGCCGGCCCAGCAGGTCGCCGCGGCCGGCGCCACCGCCGACCCCGTCAAGGACTACCTCAAGCAGATCGGCAAGGTTCCCCTCCTCAACGCCGAGCAGGAGGTCGAGCTCGCCAAGCGGATCGAGGCGGGCCTGTTCGCCGAGGACAAGCTGGCCAACTCGGACAAGCTTGCCCCCAAGCTCAAGCGTGAGCTGGAGATCATCGCGGAGGACGGCCGCCGCGCCAAGAACCACCTCCTGGAGGCCAACCTCCGCCTGGTGGTCTCGCTTGCCAAGCGGTACACCGGCCGCGGAATGCTCTTCCTGGACCTCATCCAGGAGGGCAACCTCGGCCTGATTCGCGCGGTCGAGAAGTTCGACTACACGAAGGGCTACAAGTTCTCCACGTACGCCACGTGGTGGATTCGTCAGGCCATCACGCGCGCCATGGCCGACCAGGCCCGCACCATCCGTATCCCGGTGCACATGGTCGAGGTCATCAACAAGCTCGCCCGCGTCCAGCGGCAGATGCTCCAGGACCTGGGCCGCGAGCCCACTCCGGAGGAGCTGGCCAAGGAACTCGACATGACCCCGGAGAAGGTCATCGAGGTCCAGAAGTACGGCCGCGAGCCGATCTCGCTGCACACGCCGCTCGGTGAGGACGGCGACAGCGAGTTCGGTGACCTGATCGAGGACTCCGAAGCGGTCGTGCCCGCCGACGCGGTCAGCTTCACGCTGCTGCAGGAGCAGTTGCACTCCGTTCTCGACACGCTCAGCGAGCGAGAGGCCGGCGTGGTCTCCATGCGCTTCGGCCTCACGGACGGCCAGCCGAAGACGCTGGACGAGATCGGCAAGGTCTACGGGGTGACGCGTGAGCGCATCCGTCAGATCGAGTCGAAGACCATGTCGAAGCTACGTCACCCGTCTCGCTCCCAGGTGCTGCGCGACTACCTGGACTGATCGGCGGCCGTACGCTGCGCGTTTGCGGGCCGGGTCCTCCTCGGGAGGGCCCGGCCCGCTCGCTGTCCGGATGCGGGGCGCGCCCGTCTGGGTGACGCTGAGCGCACAGCTCACTCCGCTTGGTCAGGAGGCCCGCATGCGTACCCCGCTCTCTTCGCTGTCCACTTCTCTGCTCGCGGCGCTCGTGACCGTCCCGGCCCTGTCGGGGGCGGCGGCTGCGGACGGGGTCGTCATCGGGGGCCAGCCGGTGCAGGCCGCGGACGCGCCGTGGGCCGTCGCGCTGGGCAGCCGCGACCGGTTCGGTGAGGCACGCTCCGGCCAGTTCTGCGGTGGGGTGCTCGTCTCCCGGACCACGGTGATCACGGCGGCTCACTGTATGAGTCGCGAGGTGCTGGGCGTGGACCGTGGCGCGGTCGGTGACCTGCGGGCCATCGTGGGCCGTGGCGACCTGGGGAGCGGCCTGGGCGAAGAGGTCCCGCTGCGACGCGTGTGGGTCAACCCGGACTTCGATCCGGCGACGAACGCGGGGGACGTGGCCGTGCTCACGCTCGAACGGGAGCAGCCCGTGGAGCGGGTGATTCCGATGGCGAAAGAGGGCGACGCCGCCTATCGACCGGGCACGGCCGCGAAGGTCTACGGCTGGGGCGACACCACGGGTACGGGCAACTACTCCTCGCAGCTCATGGCGTCCGAGGTGAAGATGCTCGATGACAAGCGCTGCGAGGAGGCGTACCCAGGAACCAGCGAGGGCACCTTCGTGGCGCAGTCGATGGTGTGCGCCGGCGACCCGAGCGGTGGGCGGGACGCGTGTCAGGGGGACAGCGGCGGCCCGCTCGTGGCGAGGGGACGGTTGGTGGGGCTGGTCTCCTGGGGGAGCGGTTGCGCCCAACCAGGCAGCCCGGGGGTGTATACGCGGATCTCGGCCGTGGCTCCGCTGGTGGAGCGACACGGGTAGTCACGGGCCGCGGAGATACCGAGGGAGAGACGAGGAGGGCGGTCCCCCCGCGCTGCGGGGGCGACCGCCCGTCGCCGGCCAGGCCGGTCCTCGCTCGTCGTGGATGCGATGTGGCAGCGTTCCTCAGTCAGTGGACGCGGATGCCGGGGCAGCGGTGAGCCGCTCGGTCTCGTCCTGTATTTCCGCGGCGATCTTCTTGAGTTCTGGCTCGAACTTGCGCCCGTGGTGGGCGCAGAAGAGCAGTTCGCCACCACTTGTCAGCACGACGCGCAGATATGCCTGGGCGCCGCAACGATCGCAGCGGTCAGCGGCCGTCAGCGGGCTCGCGGGGGTCAGAACAGTAGTCACGTCGCCTCTTCTCTAGCTCGACGAGCTGTCGTACCAGGGTCAACATCCAACCAGGCCGAAAACGTTCCCGTTCGTGGCTTTCCCTTGAAATTTCTTTCCAAGTCGGCTGGATGGTGCCGGTTGGCGGCGAATGAGCCGTATTTCGCTGGCTTACGGTTTCACGTCGCTTGTCGGTCTTGTCCCGCCGGCTGGGTTGCCGGGTTGTTCATCAGGACGTGCCCGGAGCCTAAATGGTTCATGCCTCCTTGGGAACGTGATGTACGCGTCACCCCATCGAGGGATCGAACGTACGAGCGACTCTCGATTAGCATGGGCGTTCTCACGGGTGGCGGCACAAAGGCTCTACCAGGCATCTGTACGCTTCTGACGGCGCCCAGCCCACCCGTGAGCCCGGCCGAGGGCCAGTCGAAATTCAGCGAGGAGCGAACCGCGTGACCGCCGAGATGTCTGTGCCGTCCACTGCGCTGCTGACCGGAGCAGATCGGGGCGGCTCCAACTACACCGCGCGGCACCTGCTCGTCCTTGAGGGACTGGAAGCGGTGCGCAAGCGCCCGGGTATGTACATCGGCTCCACGGACAGCCGCGGCCTGATGCACTGCCTCTGGGAGATCATCGACAACTCCGTGGACGAGGCTCTGGGCGGGTACTGCGACCGCATCGAGGTCATCCTGCACGAGGACGGCTCGGTGGAGGTCAGGGACAACGGGCGGGGCATCCCCGTCGACGTCGAGCCCAAGACCGGCCTGTCGGGCGTCGAGGTCGTGATGACCAAGCTGCACGCGGGTGGCAAGTTCGGCGGCGGCTCGTACGCGGCGTCGGGCGGCCTGCACGGCGTCGGCGCCTCGGTGGTCAACGCCCTCTCCGCGCGGCTGGACGTCGAGGTGGACCGCGGGGGGGCCACGCACTCCATCAGCTTCCGCCGCGGCGTGCCGGGGATCTTCACCGAGTCCGGCCCGGACGCGCCCTTCGACCCGGCGAACGGCCTGCTCAAGGGCAAGCGCGTGCCGAAGAACCGGACCGGGACCCGGGTCCGGTACTGGGCGGACCGGCAGATCTTCCTCAAGGACGCGAAGCTCTCCCTGGACACGCTGCACGCCAGGGCGCGGCAGACGGCCTTCCTGGTGCCGGGGCTGACGTTGACCGTCCGGGACGAGCGGGGCGTCGAGGAGGACAAGCCGGTCGAGGAGACCTTCCGCTACGACGGCGGGATCAGCGAGTTCTGCGAGTACCTGGCGCAGGACAAGGCCGTCTGCGACACCCTGCGGCTGACCGGGCAGGGCAGCTTCAAGGAGACCGTCCCCGTCCTCGACGACCGGGGGCACATGACGCCCACCGAGGTCACCCGCGACCTGGGCGTGGACATCGCGCTGCGGTGGGGCACCGGCTACGACGCCACCGTGAAGTCGTTCGTCAACATCATCGCCACGCCCAAGGGCGGCACCCACGTCTCCGGTTTCGAGCGCTCGATCACCAAGACCGTCAACGAGGCGTTGCGCGCGGCCAAGGTGCTGCGCGTCTCCGAGGACGACGTGGTCAAGGACGACGCGATGGAGGGGCTCACCGCGGTCGTCACGGTCCGGCTCGCCGAGCCCCAGTTCGAGGGGCAGACCAAGGAGGTCCTTGGCACGTCGGCGGCCTCCCGGGTGGTCGCCAACGTGGTCGCCAAGGAGTTGAAGGCGTTCCTGGGCTCCTCCAAGCGGGACGTCAAGCAGCAGGCCAGGGCGGTGCTGGACAAGATCGTCGCCGCGGCGCGGACGCGCATCGCCGCTCGGCAGCACAAGGACGCGCAGCGCCGCAAGACCGCCCTCGAGTCGTCCTCGCTGCCGGCCAAGCTGGCCGACTGCCGCAGCGACGCGGTCGACCGCAGCGAACTGTTCATCGTCGAGGGTGACTCGGCGCTCGGCACCGCCAAGCTCGCCCGGAATTCCGAGTTCCAGGCGCTGCTGCCGATCCGCGGCAAGATCCTCAACGTCCAGAAGTCGTCCATCACGGACATGCTGAAGAACGCCGAGTGCGGCGCGATCATCCAGGTCATAGGGGCGGGGTCGGGCCGCACCTTCGACATCGACCAGGCCCGGTACGGCAAGGTCATCTTCCTGGCCGACGCCGACGTGGACGGGGCGCACATCCGCTGCCTGCTGCTGACGCTCTTCCAGCGCTACATGCGGCCCATGGTCGAGCAGGGGCGGGTCTTCTCCGCCGTGCCGCCGCTGCACCGGGTCGAGCTGATCCAGCCCAAGAAGGGCCAGGACAAGTACCTGTACACGTACTCGGACGACGAGCTGCGCCAGACGCTGCTGGAGCTGGAGCGCAAGAAGGTCCGCTACAAGGACAGCATCCAGCGCTACAAGGGCCTGGGCGAGATGGACGCCGACCAGCTCGCCGAGACGACGATGGACCCGCGCCACCGCACCCTGCGCCGGATCAACATCAGCGACCTGGAGGCGGCCGAGCGCGCCTTCGACCTGCTGATGGGCAACGAGGTGGCGCCGCGCAAGGAGTTCATCACCAGTTCGGCCGCGACGCTCGACCGGTCGCGGATCGACGCCTAGCCGGTAGGCGCCCGGAGGGGGGCGCGAGGCCGGGGACCCGACGCGTGCCCCGAGGGGTTCGGTGGCGCGCGGGCGCCCGCACGCCGGCTCGCTGGCGCCGTGGCGGCGCTCTACGGCCGTCCAGGGCGTCGGCGGGTCCGTGTCGGGGGCCTTACGCGGCGGAGGCCCCGGAGGGCCTGGTGAGGCGGCTCAGCGCCGGCCAGGGGGCGTACGGGGTGCGCGGCGGGGCGCCTGGATGGCCGGAGCCCGGGTGGGGGAGTGGCGGGGAGCTGGGGTTGGTCAGGGGGCGCGCCAGAGGTAGCGGTGTTCGGGGCGGCCGGTTTCGCCGTAGCGCAGGCTCAGGCGTACGCGGCCGGCGCGCTCAAGGAGCTTCAGGTACCGCTGGGCCGTCTGTCTGCTGAGCTGCGAGCGGTCGGCGACCTCCTGGGCGGACAGCGGGCCGTCGGCGCCGCGCAGGACCTGGCGTACGAGGTCCGCGGTCAGCGGGGAGTGGCCCTTGGGCAGTGCCGGGGGGCCGGCCGACGCGCCGCCGAGGGCGCCGAAGATGCGGTCGACCTGGTCCTGGCCGGCCTCCTCGTCGGTGGCCAGCGCGCGGCGCAGCGCGGCGTAGCCGTCGAGCTTGGCGCGCAGCCCGGCGAAGGTGAAGGGCTTCACGAGGTACTGCAGGGCGCCGTGGCGCATCGCGGCCTGGACGGTGGCGATGTCGCGTGCGGCCGTCACCATGATCACGTCGGTGTGGTGGCCGAGTTGGCGCAGTCGGGCCACGAGGGCGAGGCCGGTCTCGTCCGGTAGGTAGTGGTCCAGCAGCACCAGGTCCACATGGGTGCGTTCGAGGCAGGCCAGGGCCTCGGCGGCCGTGTGGGCGCGCCCGACGACGGTGAAGCCCGGTGTCTTCGTGACGTACGCAGCGTTGATGTCGGCCACCCGGACGTCGTCGTCCACGACCAGTACGTCGATCATCGAGGCTCCTCGGTGAGTGCGTCCGGCAGGATGATGGTGAACTCGGCGCCGCCGGCGGCCGGGGCGCTCACGCGTGCGCTGCCGCCCTGGCGCTCGGCGAGCCGGCGCACGAGAGCCAGCCCGATGCCACGCTTGCCGTGGGCCGGTGGCGTCTTGGTGGACCAGCCTTCGGTGAAGACCAGTTCGCGCTGGTCGGCGGGGATGCCGGGGCCGGAGTCGGTGACGCGGACCAGGATTGTGTCGCCCTCCGCGCACAGCTCGATCTCCACCCAGGGGTCCACCGCGCCGGGTGCCGCGTCGAGCGCGTTGTCGACCAGGTTGCCCACGATGGTGACCAGCCCCGGCGGGTCCACCACCCGGTCCGGCAGCCAGGTGTCCGGGGAGACGCGCAGCGAGACGCCACGCTCGGTGGCGACGGTGGCCTTGCCGACCAGCAGGGCGGCCAGCAGCGCGTCGTGGACGCGCTCGGTGACCTGTTCGGCCGTGGCCCGGTGCACGCCGACGGCCTCGGTGATGAACTCGGCCGCCTCCTCGTACAACCCGAGTTCCAGCAGTCCGAGGAGGGTGTGGAGCCGGTTGGCGTGTTCGTGGTCCTGGGCGCGCAGGGCGTCGATCAGGCCGCGGGTGCCGTCCAGCTCGCGGCCGAGCCGTTCGAGTTCGGTGCGGTCGCGGAGGGTGGCGACGGCGCCGCCGTCGTCGGTGGGCATGCGGTTGGCGACGAGCACCCGCCCGTTGCTGACGGTGAGCAGGTCGGCGCCGGTGACGCGGCCGGCGAGGACATCCGTCGTACGGCCGAGCGGAAGCACCTCGTCCAGCGGCCGTCCGGTGTCGCCCGGGCTGAGGTCGAGCAGGCGTTGCGCCTCGTCGTTCACCAGTCGAATCCGGCCGTTCTTGTCGAGGGCGAGCACGCCCTCGCGGATGCCGTGCAGCATGGCCTCGCGCTCGGCCAGCAGCGCGGAGATGTCCGAGAACGCGAGGTCGTGGGTGCGGCGCTGGAGCCGGCGGGCCACCAGGTAGGCGGCGACGGCGCCCACCGCGAGGGCGCCGCCCGCGTACGCCAGCAGCCCGGGCACGGCCGAAAGGAGTCGGTCCCGGACGTTCTCGTACGCGATGCCGACGGAGACGGCGCCGACGATGCGGCCGTGCTCGTCGCGCAGCGGGACCTTGCCGCGGGCGGAGCGGCCGAGCGTGCCGTGGTCGATCTCCATCAGCTCGCGCCCGGCGAGCACCTCGCTGGGGTCGGTGGAGACCCGCTTGCCGATCTCGCCCGGCGAGGTGTGGGACCAGCGCACCCCCCGACGGTCCATGATCACGACGTACTCGGCTCCGGTGGAGCGCCGGATCGCCTCCGCCTCGGCCTGTACCGGCCCGCGTGCCGACGGGCGTCCCGTCCGCAGCTCGTCGTCGAGGTGGGGGCGGGTGGCGGTGGTCTGCGCGATGGCCAGTGCCCGGCGCATGGCCTGGTCGTCCAGTTGTGAGCTGAGCGGTGCGAGGAAGAGGCCGGTGGCCAGGGCCGTGACGCCGGTGGCGATGGCCAACTGCATGAGCAGCACCTGTGAGAAGACGCGCCGGGGCCACCCGATCCGCATCCGTCCGCCTCCGTTCCGTCCCCCGTCGCCACCGCGGCCCACCCTGGCCCGGACCGGTGGAACCGCCCTCGCCGACCCGCTCATGGGGATGAACGTACGGGGGCGCGGCTGCCGGTGCCGTGTTCTGAGAGGTGACGAGTGTCCGTTCTAGCGTGAGCAAAAGGAGCAGAACAGAGAGCGGAACGTTTTCGCTCGGCCCCGGCGGAGCGAGCGGCCGGGTGACGGGGCACGGGGGAGCGCCGTGGCGGTCAACCGGCGGCCGGCGGCGCGGCCGGCAGGGGGTGGATGGACACGACCTCGAAGCGGGCGGGGGTGCCGAGGGCGGCGCCGCAGCTTTCGGGGCGGGGCGGGTCGGAGGGCGACTGGGACAGGAGGACCCGCCAGGCGCGCCCGTCGGCGTGCGTGACGGTGACGGTCCAGCCGGACCCGTTCGCGGGTGCCGCGTCGTGGGCGGCGGGCGACGCGTGGCGCGCGGGCTGGGCCAGCACCTCGGCGACCGTCAACGCGTCGGCCCGGTCCTCCCCGGTGTGCCGGCGTACGGCCAGGTCGGCGGCCTGACCCGGGCGGCCCCACGCGGAGCGGCCCCGCGCGCCGTCGGCGACGACGCGGCCCCGTCGCGCGGAGGCGAGCACCTCCTTGACGGAGTGGGCGGTGGCCCGGCCGTAGGCGTACCCGTAGGGCAGCACGAGCAGGGTGGGCGAGAAGCGGTGGCCGCCGATGTGGGTGATCTCCCAGACGTCGGTGGCGCTGGCGGCCAGTTCCGCGGCGAGTGGGCGGCCGAGCAGGGCGCAGCAGCGGTCGCGCTTGCCGTTGGTGCACACGAAGGCCAGGGGCTCGCCCTCGTACGGGCTCCACCGCGCGGGCGCGGCGGGGGCGCCCGGAGGCGAGCTGGGGGGCGCCCACGGCGCGAAGGGGCGCTGGGTGGCCAGCGGGAGCGCCCGTACGTCGCCGGCGCCCAGGGCGGCGAAGTCCAGCGCGAGCAGCGCCGCCGGATCGCTGACCTGGGTCGTGCGCATCCAGGACCGGCCGGGCAGGGTGTGCGCCGCGATCACCCGCTGCCGCGTCGGCAGGCGGCGGTCGGCGTGCCGCCCGGGCCGTCGGATCAGGGCGAGGCGGACGCCGGTGCCCTCCGCGGCGTGCTCCAGCGCGCGGCCCACCTCGGGGTCGAGGTGGCTGGCGGTGAGGGCCTTGGCGCCCCAGGGGCCGGTCTGCTCGATCAGGAGCCAGGTGCGGGCAGTGGCGGCGGTGCCCGCGAGGGGCTCGGCCAGCTCCCGCGAACTGGTCGCACAGGTGCTCACGCAGGCGAGCCTAACCTGAGCTGTGGCCGCGACCGGGCGGGACGGACCTTTGCTGCTCACTCCGTGAGCAGCGATGACGGCGGCCTCAGGCGGTCGTTGGCGCGGCGCGGGCGATGTCGCCCGTTCCGCCGTGTGGGGGACGGGAGGGTGGTGACGCGTACGGACCGCGCGGGCCGTGCGCCGCGTGCGCCGGTTCCCGAGGGCGCGCGTTACGGCAGCGGCTGGGGCGGCTTGGGCCCCCGGTAGTGGCCCCGGGGGCGCATGCGCAAGGGGTGTTCGGCGTACTCCTCCAGCGCGTGCGCGATCCAGCCCGCCACCCGGCCCACCGCGAACAGCGTCTCGCCGGCCTCGGGCGGCATGCCGGCCGAGACGGTCAGCACGGCGAGCGCGAGGTCCACGTTGGCGTGCGACTCGGTGCGCTGGGCGGCCGTCGCCGTCACCTCCCGCGCGGCGGCCAGGGCGTCCGCCGCGCCGGGCACCTCCGTGAGCAGCGCGAAGAGCGCCTGTGCGCGCGGGTCATGCGCCGGGTAGAGCCGGTGCCCGAGCCCCGGGACCCCGCCGCCGGCGCGCAACTGGTCCGCCACGACGGCCGCCGCGCTCCCACGGTCCAGGACCTCCGCCAGCATGCGGTGCGTGAGCCCGCTGGCCGCGCCGTGCAGCGGCCCGTCCGCCGCGCCGAGCCCGGCGGACACGGCCGCGTACGGATGGGCCCGCGCCGAGGCCGCCACCCGGACGGCCAGCGTGGACGCGGCCAGGTCGTGGTCGATGAGGAGCACGAGCGCGCTCTGGAGCGCGCGCAGCGAGGCGGGGTCGGCGGGGTGCGGCGAGAGCCGCAGCCAGAGCTGCTCGGCGATGCTCGGCGGCAGCGGGTCGGCGCCGGGGGGCGCGTCCTCGCCGGAGTGGGGCGCGTCGGCCGCCGGCACGCGCTGCCCCGGCGCCGGGGGCAGGGCGCCCACCAGCGTGGCGATCAGGCTGCGGGCGCTGGCCAGCACCGTCCGCTCGGTCAGGTCGAAGCGGAGCGGGTCCGCGGCCGCGGCGGCGATGGCGGCGACCCGCAGCCCGTCCATCGGGCCGCTGTGCGCGGGGAGCGCCGAGACCGCCCGGCGCGCCGCGGCGCGGGTCTCCGGCGGGGCGGTGAACCGGACGCCGGGGCTCAGCCGCCCGGTCCACAGCCACTCGGCCACCTCCTCGTACCCGTACCGCCGCGCCAGCGCCGTGGCGTCCACGCCGCGGTAGTAGTGGCGGTCCGGCTCGATGAGGGTGATGCCGGTGCGTACGACGGTGTCTCCCGGGGCCGGTTGCCCCTGGGACTGCGTCGCGGCCTCGCGCCGTCCGCGCCGGAGCAGCGCCTCGACCTCGTCGGCGTCGAAGGTGCTGCCCCGCGCGCCCGGCGCGCGCCGGCTGGTGAGCTGGCCCCGGCTGACGTACGCGTACACCGTCTCGGGCTTGACGCCGAGTAGGTCGGCGGCCTCGCGCGTGGTCAGCCGGCGCTCGCCGCGGCCGGTCGCTGGTTCGGTGTCCGACTCCGTGTCCGCCATGTCCTTACCGTATCCATGCTGATGAGCTCCCCTCCATATGTTGATTTACTTTGCTCCAATCAATATTGACAGCTCGATCATGCGTACTGGACAGTCGAAATCAATGTGAAGCGAGAAGGGGAGTCGAAGATGCCGATCCAGGAGTCCGAAGCAGTCGCGCAGGGGCCGCGGGCACCGCTGCCGGCCGGTGGTGAGCAGCCGTCACCCTCCCGAGGCCGGGCGGGCGAGGGCGCGCCGATCGAGGTGCCGCGCGGGCTCGCGGGGGTCGTCGTGACCGACACCGCGCTCGGCGACGTCCGCGGTCGCGAGGGCTTCTACCACTACGGCCAGTACTCCGCCGTCGAACTCGCCGAGAGCCGCACCTTCGAGGACGTGTGGCACCTGATGTTCTACGGAGAGCTGCCGGACGCCGCGCGGCGGGCCGCGTTCGCCGCGCGGACCGCCGCCCTGCGGCGGCTGCCCGAGGCGCTGCGGGCCGCGCTGCCCGGCATCGCCCGCGCCAGCGGGCCGTCGGGTCCGCTCGCCGGTCTGCGCACCGCTCTCTCCCTGCTCGGCGCGTCCGCCGGGTTCCGGCCGCTGTACGACATCGACACCGAGCGCCGGCGCGCGGACGCGCTGGCGGCGTGCGCCGCCGTACCCACCCTGCTCACCGCGCTCCACCGGCTCGGCGAGGGCCTGGAGCCGGTCGAGCCACGGGACGACCTCCCGTACGCCGCCAACTACCTCTACATGCTGAGCGGTACCGAGCCGGAGCCGGAGCGCGCCCGCGCCATCGAGCGGTATCTGATCTCCACCGTCGACCACGGGTTCAACGCCTCCACCTTCACCGCCCGCGTGATCGCCTCCACCGGCGCCGATCTCGCCGCCTGTCTGGTGGGCGCGGTGGGCGCGCTGTCGGGGCCGTTGCACGGGGGCGCGCCGAGCCGGGCCCTGGACACGCTCGACGCCATCGGCACCCCCGACCGGATCGACGCCTGGATCAGGGAACGGGTGCGGGCGGGGGAGCGGATCATGGGGTTCGGGCACCCCGTCTACCGCACCGAGGACCCGCGATCGCGGATGCTGCGCGGCGTCGCGCGGAGCTTCGGCGGCCCGCTCGTGGACTTCGCCGTACAGGTGGAGACGCAGGTGGAGGCGATCCTGGCGGAGCTGAAGCCGGGCCGCGAGCTGCACACCAACGTCGAGTTCTACGCGGGCGTCGTGATGGAGCTGTGCGGGCTGCCGCGTGCCATGTTCACGCCGACGTTCGCGGCGGCCCGCGTGGTCGGCTGGAGCGCCAATATCCTGGAGCAGGCGGAGGACTCGAAGATCATCCGCCCGGCGGCCCGCTACGTCGGTCCGCCACCGCCGCAGCCCGTGCCCACCGTGTGAGAGGTCCCCCGTTGAGCGAGCAGCAGATCCCGGTCATCGTCCTCGCGGGCTTCCTGGGGTCGGGCAAGACCACCCTGCTCAACCACCTGCTCCGGCACAGCGGCGACACCCGGATCGGCGTCATCGTCAACGACTTCGGCTCGATCGAGATCGACGCCATGAGCGTGTCGGGGCAGGTGGGATCGACCGTCTCGCTCGGCAACGGGTGCCTGTGCTGCGCCGTGGACGTCAGCGAACTCGACGGCTACCTGGACACCCTGACCGCGCCCGCCGCCCGCCTGGACGTCATCGTCATCGAGGCGAGCGGGCTCGCCGAGCCGCAGGAACTGGTGCGGATGGTGCTGGCCAGCGACAACCGGCGGGTGGTCTACGGTGGCCTGGTCGAGGTCGCCGACGCGGCGGAATTCGCGGCCACCCGGGAGCGCCACCCGGAGCTCGACCGGCACCTGGCCATCGCCGACCTGGTCGTCCTCAACAAGGCCGACCGGGTCTCGCCGACCGAGCTGACCGCCCTGCGGGAGACCCTCAACGAGCTGAGCCGGGGCACGGCGGTCGTCGTCGCGGAGCACGGCCGCGTCGATCCGGAACTGCTCTTCGCGTGCCGCCCGCGCGACGAGAGCGCCGGGCGACAGCTCTCCTTCGAGGACCTGCGCGACGAGTTGGACCTCGGCGACGGCGACGGGCACGCCGATCACCCGCACGCGGCGTACGAGAGCCTCGCGTTCACCTCGTCCGTACCGCTGCACCCGCGGCGGCTGATGGACTTCCTCGACGCGCGACCGACGGGGCTCTACCGGATCAAGGGATTCGTCGACTTCGGGGCCGGCGACCCGCGCAACCGGTACGTGCTGCACGCCGTCGGGCGCTTCCTGCGCTTCTACCCGGAGCCCTGGCCCTCGGGCGAGCCCCGGCTGACCCAACTCGTGCTCATCGGCTCGGGCATCGACGCCCCCGCCCTGCGCGACCAGCTCGCCGGCTGCCGGGCGGACGACCCCCTGGTGGCGGAGGTGGCGGAGGTGGCACGGCCCGTGGCCGGGGCCGCGCTGTCGGGCGAGCCCGGCGCGAGCGCGGCCGGCTCCCCGCTGCCGGCCCAGCGCACCGCCGAGCCCGTCGGGCCGACCGCGGCCCCGGCCGCCGAGGCCGGCTCGGACGGGCCGACGGAGGCGGCGGCCGTGGCGCGCGCCATGTGGGGCGTGCTGCGGTACGTCCAGCACCAGGACCGCGAGCAGGACGAGGAGTAGGCCGCGCGCCCCCGCGCGCCCGGGCTGCTCGCCCGGCGGCCCGGGTCTGAGGCTCGCGAACCCCCAGGCCCCGCGAGCCCCCGAAGCAGGCAGCCCCCGGTGGCCCGTGCCCCACACCGCTCACCGAACGGTCCGCGCGCCCGCACGTGCCGCGCCAGGGGACAAGCCCCGGCGCGGCGACGCGCGCTCCCGCTACGCGGCCGGGCCCGCGATCGCCGCCACCGGCTTGGCCAGCGGGACACCGGAACCGTCCCGGCGCGGGTCGGGCTCGGGCAGCGGCACCGGGGCGCCGGCGTTGCTGGCGGCCCGTGGCGGGGCCACCCCCGCCCACGCCATGACCAGGCAGTCCTCGCCCTTGAGGAAGCGCTGGCAGCGCACTCCGCCGGTGGCCCGGCCCTTGCGCGGATACTGGTCGAACGGGGTGAGCTTGGCCGTTTGCAGCGCTCCGTCGAGCGTGTCCCGCGCGCCCGCCACCGTGAAGACCATCGCGTCGACGGCCGGGTCCACCGCGCCGAAGGACAGCGCCCTGGCGCCGGCGCCCAGCTTCACGCCCGCCATGCCGCCCGCGGCCCGCCCCTGCGGGCGCACCTGCGCGGCCGGATAGCGCAGCAGTTGGGCCTCGCTGGTGATGAAGACCAGGTCCTCGTCGCCGGTGCGCAACTCCACGGCGCCGACGACCTCGTCGCCCTCGCGGAGCGTGATGACCTCCAACTCCCCCTTGTTCGTCGGATAGTCGGGCACCACCCGCTTGACCACGCCCTGCGCCGTGCCCAGCGCCAGGCCGGGCGACGACTCGTCCAGCGTGGTCAGGCACACCACGCGCTCACCGTCGGCCAGGGTCAGGAACTCCGTGAGCGGCGCCCCGCCCGAGACGTTGGGCGCCGACGCGGTGTCCGGCAGCGTCGGCAGGTCGATCACCGCGATCCGCAGCAGCCGCCCGGTCGAGGTCACCGCGCCGATGTCGGCGCGCGCCGTCGCCGGCACCGAGGAGACGATCACGTCGTGCTTGGCGCGCCGGGCCGCCCCGTCGTCCACCGGCGGCTCGCCGGTGGCGGTGCGGGCCAGCAGCCCCGTGGACGAGAGCAGCACGCGGCACGGGTCGTCGGGGACCTCCAGGGGCACCGACGCCACCGTGGAACCGGCCGACTCGAGGAGAACCGTGCGCCGGTCGGTGCCGAACTTCTTCGCCACCGTCGCCAGCTCGCTCGACACCAGCTTCCGCAACTCGGCGTCGGACTCCAGGATGCGGGTCAGCTCGGCGATCTCCCCGGTGAGCTTGTCCCGCTCCGACTCCAGCTCGATCCGGTCGAACTTGGTCAGCCGGCGCAGCGGCGTGTCCAGGATGTACTGCGTCTGGGTGTCCGACAGCGCGAACCGGCCCATCAGCGCTTCCTTGGCCTGCGCCGCGTTCTCGCTGGACCGGATGAGGCGAATGACCTCGTCGATGTCGAGCAGCGCCGTGAGCAGGCCCTCGACCAGGTGCAGCCGGTCCTGCCGCTTCCTGCGCCGGTACTCGCTGCGCCGCCGTACGACCTCGAAGCGGTGGTCGAGGTAGACCTCCAGGAGTTCCTTGAGGCCGAGCGTGAGCGGCTGGCCGTCCACCAGGGCGACGTTGTTGATGCCGAAGGACTCCTCCATCGGCGTCAGCTTGTACAACTGCTCGAGGACGGCCTCCGGGTTGAAGCCGTTCTTCACCTCGATGACCAGCCGCAGCCCGTGCTCGCGGTCGGTGAGGTCCTTGACGTCGGCGATGCCCTGGAGCTTCTTCGCGCCGACCAGGTCCTTGATCTTGGCGATGACCTTCTCCGGGCCGACCGCGAACGGCAGCTCCGTGACGACCAGGCCCTTGCGGCGTGGTGAAACGTTGTCCACCGTCACCGTCGCGCGGATCTTGAACGTGCCGCGCCCGGTCTCGTACGCGTCCCGCACGCCCGACAGGCCGACGACGCGCCCGCCGGTGGGCAGGTCGGGGCCGGGCACGAAGCGCATCAGCGTGTCGAGGTCGGCGCCCGGGTGCTTGATCAGGTGCCGCGCCGCGGCGATGACCTCGCCGAGGTTGTGCGGCGGCATGTTCGTCGCCATCCCGACCGCGATCCCCGACGAGCCGTTGACCAGCAGGTTGGGGTAGGCGGCCGGGAGCGCGACGGGCTCCTGCTCGCTGCCGTCGTAGTTGGGGCTGAAGTCGACCGTGTCCTCGTCGATGGACTCGGTCATCAGCGAGGTCGCCGACGCCATCCGGCACTCGGTGTACCGCATCGCGGCCGGCGGGTCGTCGTTGCCCAGCGAACCGAAGTTGCCGTGCCCGTCGACCAGCGGCAGGCGCATCGAGAACGGCTGGGCCATGCGCACCAGCGCGTCGTAGATGGACGCGTCACCGTGCGGGTGCAGCTTGCCCATCACCTCGCCGACGACGCGGGCGCACTTGACGTACCCCCGCTCGGGGCGCAGCCCCATGTCGTTCATCTGGTACAGGATGCGGCGGTGCACCGGCTTGAGGCCGTCCCTGGCGTCGGGCAGCGCGCGGGAGTAGATGACCGAGTAGGCGTATTCGAGGAAGGAGCCCTGCATTTCATCGACGACGTCGATGTCGAGGATGCGCTCCTCGAAATCCTCCGGTGGCGGGGTCTTCGTGCTGCGGCGGGCCATCGCGGCTGCGGCTCCTTCTCCTGCCGGTGCGAGTTCTGACGCCGACCATTGTGGACCGCCGCACTGACAACGCTGACCACGACCCGGCTGGCGGAGCCCGCACGACGCCGCCGCGCGCGGGGGCTTCGCCGGGAACTTCGCCAGATGTCAGCCCGCTTGCATACAGTGACAGGACTGCTCAACCCGCGATAGATCGCGCGATCGAAGGGACGTACATGCCCATGGGTCACACGGCCACGCAACAGGCCGGCTCCGGCGGCCTGACAGCGACCGAGCACCGCCTGGCGAACGGTCTGCGTGTGGTGCTCTCCGAGGACCACCTGACCCCGGTCGCCGCGGTCTGCCTCTGGTACGACGTCGGCTCCCGCCACGAGGTCAAGGGGCGTACGGGGCTCGCCCACCTCTTCGAGCACCTGATGTTCCAGGGTTCGAAGCAGGTCCCGGGCAACGGCCACTTCGAGCTGGTGCAGGGCGCCGGCGGCTCGCTGAACGGCACCACGAGCTTCGAGCGCACCAACTACTTCGAGACCATGCCCACCCACCAGGTGGAGCTGGCCCTGTGGCTGGAGGCCGACCGGATGGGCTCGCTGCTCTCCGCGCTCGACGAGGAGAGCATGGAGAACCAGCGGGACGTGGTGAAGAACGAGCGCCGCCAGCGGTACGACAACGTGCCCTACGGCACCGCCTTCGAGCGGCTGACCGCGATGGTCTACCCGGAGGGCCACCCGTACCACCACACCCCCATCGGCTCGATGGCGGACCTGGACGCGGCCTCGCTGGAGGACGCGCGGCAGTTCTTCCGCACGTACTACGCGCCGAACAACGCCGTACTCGCCGTCGTCGGGGACATCGACCCCGAGCAGACCCTGGCCTGGGTCGAGAAGTACTTCGGCAGCATTCCGGCGCACGACGGCAAGCCCACCCCGCGGGACGGCGCGCTGCCCGACACCATCGGCGCGCAGTTGCGCGAGGAGGTGCGCGAGGAGGTGCCCGCGCGGGCCCTGATGGCCGCCTACCGGCTGCCGCACGACGGCACCCGGGAGGCGGACGCCGCCGACCTGGCGCTGACCGTGCTCGGCGGTGGCGAGTCCTCGCGCCTGCACAACCGGCTGGTGCGGCGCGACCGCACGGCCGTCGCGGCCGGCTTCGGACTGCTGCGACTGGCCGGCGCGCCCTCGCTCGGCTGGCTGGACGTCAAGACCTCGGGCGGCGTGGAGGTGCCCGCCATCGAGGCCGCGGTGGACGAGGAACTCGCGCGCTTCGCCGCTGAGGGCCCGAGCCCGGAGGAGATGGAGCGGGCCCAGGCGCAACTGGAGCGCGAGTGGCTGGACCGGCTGGCCACGGTCGGCGGCCGGGCCGACGAACTGTGCCGGTACGCGGTGCTCTTCGGTGACCCGCAGCTCGCGCTGAGCGCCGTGGGCCGGGTCCTGGACATCACCGCCGACGAGGTGCGGGCCGTCGCCGCGGCCCGACTGCGCCCTGACAACCGCGCGGTCCTCGTCTACGAGCCGATCGAGGCCGCCGACAACGGCGAGAGCGACGAGGGCGCGCAGCCCACCCAGCCGACCGACGTCGTGCGGGCGGCACCCGCCGCGCCCGCGGCCGACGCGGCCAACGCAGCGACCGAGGACAACGACGAAGGGGCCGGCCGGTGAGCGACGCCGCAACCACGACCGCGACGCAGACGAACGCGACGGACACCGTGACGAGCATGCAGTTCCACCCCCAGCCGCAGCCGGGCCAGGCCAGGCCGTGGGCCTTCCCCGCACCCGAGCGCGGCCAGTTGCCCAACGGCCTGACCGTGCTGCGCTGCCACCGCCCCGGCCAGCAGGTCGTCGCGGTCGAGGTCAGCCTCGCCGCACCGCTGGAAGCCGAGCCGCAGGGGCTCGAAGGCGTGGCGACCATCATGGCGCGGGCGCTGTCGGAGGGCACCGACCGGCACTCGGCCGAGGAGTTCGCCGCCGAGTTGGAGCGCTGCGGCGCCACCCTGGACGCGTACGCGGACCACCCCGGCGTGCGCGTCTCCCTGGAGGTCCCCGCCTCCCGGCTGACGAAGGCGCTCGGGCTGCTCGCCGACGCCCTGCGCGCCCCAGCCTTCCCGGAGGGCGAGGTCGAGCGGCTGGTGCGCAACCGGCTCGACGAGATCCCGCACGAGCTGGCCAACCCCGCCCGGCGGGCCGCGATGACGCTCTCCAGGGAGCTCTTCCCGGCCGACTCCCGGATGTCCCGGCCGCGCCAGGGCACCGAGGAGTCGGTCGCGCGCGTGGACGCCGCCGCCGTGCGCGCCTTCTACGCGGCCCACGTGCGCCCCGCCACGGCCACCGCCGTCGTCGTCGGCGACCTCACCGGCGTCGACCTCGACCAGGCGCTGGCCGACACGCTGGGCGCCTGGAGCGGCGACACGGCCGCGCCCCGCCCGGTGCCCACCGTCACCGCCGACGACACCGGCCGGGTCGTCATCGTGGACCGGCCGGGCGCGGTGCAGACCCAACTGCTCATCGGCCGGGTCGGCGCCGACCGGCACGACCAGGTCTGGCCCGCGCAGACGCTCGGCACCTACTGCCTGGGCGGCACCCTCACCTCCCGGCTCGACCGGGTGCTGCGCGAGGAGAAGGGCTACACGTACGGCGTGCGGGCCTTCGCCCAGGTGCTGCGCTCCACGCCGGAGGGCACCGGCCTCTCCCTCCTGGCCATCAGCGGCTCGGTGGCCACCGAGGTGACGGGGCCGGCCCTCGAGGACGCGTGGAAGGTGCTGCGCACGCTGGCCGCCGACGGGCTCACGGACGACGAGCGCGACGTGGCCGTGCAGAACCTGGTGGGGATCGCCCCGCTGAAGTACGAGACGGCCGCCTCGGTCGCGGGCACCCTCGCGGACCAGGTCGAGCAGCACCTGCCGGACGACTTCCAGGCCCACCTCTACCGGCGGCTCGCGGAGACCGGCACGGTCGAGGCGACGGCCGCGGCCGTCGCCGCCTTCCCCACCGACCGGCTGGTGACCGTGCTGGTCGGCGACGCCTCGGTGATCGCCGAGCCGGTGAAGGCGCTGGGCATCGGGGACGTACGGGTGGTGAGCGGCTAGCGGCGGGCCACCCCGGTGGCCCGAGCCGGGCTGGCGAGCCGTCAGGTGCCGTCCGGCTCGGGCCCGGCCCTGCGCCGCCCGTGCCGCCGTGCCGCCCGCGCTGCCCGTGCCGTCAGCGCCCGGAGCGCCGGGAGGCGCGTCGAGCGGTCCTCGCGGCCGGGGCGGCTGCCGCGGTCCCCAGATGCCGGGAGGTGCGGGCGAGCACGCGAGCGGTGGAGCGGGTGGCGTACGCCAGGACGTAGCGGGGCGCCGCCCGGTACCTGACCGTGCCCCAGAGAGCGGCGTGGGCGCCCGGTTTGACCCGGGTGTCCGGGGCGGCGGCAGGGGCTCCTGTTACTGATGAGCCGTTAAGAGGCCCTGGTGTCAAGTGGGATGCCAGGGCCTCTCGGTTTGTCTGTTTTGCGGGAGAGGCTGCCTGTCTGCCGTGTGGCGTG
The DNA here is from genome assembly GCF_014295035.1 of Streptomyces buecherae. Classification (GTDB taxonomy): domain Bacteria; phylum Actinomycetota; class Actinomycetes; order Streptomycetales; family Streptomycetaceae; genus Streptomyces; species Streptomyces youssoufiensis. Next base: position 1,947,810 of record NZ_CP060404.1, on the reverse strand, counting down.
CGCAACAAATGGCCGGTTCTGTTTGCCGATCAAAAGACGTCCCGCTTAGCGTCAGCCCCGTTGTCCGTCACACCTTCGCCACACCCGTGGCACCGGGCAACCATCGCCGAGTCCCTTATGGCGCGAGCCAGGGGAGCCGGGGACCCAAGTCCCCTGGGGTGAATCGGCCGCCATCCTCGCGAGAGGCGTGGTGACCGTAGGAGACCTTCCTGCTCCGAACCCGTCAGCTAACCCGGTAGGCGAGAAGGAAGGAAAGGAGTACGCCTCCCCATGGCGTTCACCCGTGCCACTGGGCGGCACCGTCGCCCCAGCCGCTTTGTCCGTACCAGCGCGAACGCGGCGGGCATGGCCACCCTCGCGGCCACCGGCGTCGTCGCCGGCATCGCCGCCCCCGCGATGGCCGCCCCGGGCGCCGACGGCGTCCCCGAGCTCCAGGACACCGGCCTGCGTCAGGCCGCGACCCTGAACGAGGACATCGCGGACAAGATCGGCGCTCAGGCCGACGCCCAGTACTCCGCCGCCGAGCAGGCCGCGGCCGAGCAGCAGGCCGAGGAAGAGGCGCGTCAGCAGGCCGCCGAGCACGCCGCCGAGATGAAGAAGAAGGCGGAGGAGGCCAAGCGCAAGGCCGCCGCCGAGGCCGCGAAGAAGAAGGCCGCCGCGAAGAAGGCGGCCGAGGCACGGGCCGCCGCCGAGCGCGAGACCGAGCAGGCCCGCGCCAGCGAGGTCGTCGACACGCGCGCGTCGCGCACCGCCGAGCGTCCGGCGGCGGGCTCCTACGTCCTGCCGGTCGCGGGCTCGTACGTCTCGACGCAGTACCAGGCGTCCGGTGGCGCCTGGTCCTCCGGCAGCCACACCGGCGTCGACTTCCACGCCAGCACCGGCACCTCGGTGCGCGCCGTGGGCGCCGGCACCATCGTCGAGGCCGGCTGGGGCGGCGCGTACGGCAACAACGTCGTGATCAAGATGAACGACGGCACCTACACCCAGTACGGGCACCTCGACTCGATCTCCGTCTCGGTCGGCCAGAGCGTCGCCCCCGGCCAGCAGATCGGCCTCGCCGGCAACACGGGCAACTCCTTCGGCGCGCACCTGCACTTCGAGGCCCGCACGTCGCCCGAGTACGGCTCGGACATCAACCCCGTCGCCTACCTGCGCTCCCACGGCGTCAACATCTGAGGCGACACCGGGCCACCCCGCCCGGCCCCCGCACGTCACACACCGAAGGCCCCGCCCTGTGCGCGGGGCCTTCGGCGCGTCTCGGCCCGCGCGCGGCCAGCGGGAGCCGGCGCGCGGTCTCGCGCCACGGCGCCCGCACGGCGGTCCCCGCCCCTGTCCGGAGTGGAAACGACGAAGCCGCGGTGACGTCCCAGGGGGATCACCGCGGCTTCGCAGGGTGCTGAAAAGCGAGTCAGACCGTCTCCGGGAGCTCCTCAAGCCCCTCGGCGACGAGCTTGGCCAGCCGGTCGAGCGCGACCTCGGCGCCGTCGGCCTCCGAGGCCAGCACGATCTCCTCGCCGCCCTGCGCGCCGAGCCCGAGCACGGCGAGCATCGAGGCGGCGTTGACCGGGGTGCCGTCCGGCTTGGCGATCGTCACGGGGACGCCGGAGGCCGTCGCGGCGCGGACGAAGATGGACGCGGGGCGAGCGTGCAGGCCCTCTGCCCAGCCGACGGTGACGCGGCGCTCAACCATGGTGTTGCCCTTCAGGTGGTTGCTGTTGTCTAGACCAGTCTCTCACGGGGTGCGGAGTGCTCTGGCGGAGCCCTTCCACAGCCTGCCCCGCCGCAACGCTGTGCGCGAGTCGGACCGTTGTCGGTGCCCCCGCCTAGGCTGGAGCCATGGAAACGCCGCCCGAGCACGCCTATCCGACGCACTGGGAAGCGGACGTGGTGCTCCGTGACGGCGGCACCGCCCAGATCCGCCCCATCACCCCCGACGACGGCCAGCGCCTGGTCGACTTCTACGAGCGGGTCTCGGACGAGTCCAAGTACTACCGTTTCTTCGCCCCCTATCCCCGGCTCTCCGACCGCGATGTGCACCGCTTCACCCACCACGACTACGTGAACCGGGTCGGCCTGGCCGCGACGGTCGGGGACGAGTTCATCGCCACGGTGCGGTACGACCGCATCGACGAGCGCGGTCGCCCCTCGTCGGCGCCGGCGGACGAGGCCGAGGTCGCCTTCCTCGTGCAGGACGCCCACCAGGGGCGCGGCGTCGCCTCCGCCCTGCTCGAACACATCGCCGCCGTCGCCAGGGAGCGCGCCATCCGCCGCTTCGCCGCCGAGGTGCTCCCCGCCAACACCAAGATGATCAAGGTGTTCACGGACGCGGGCTACACCCAGCAGCGCAGCTTCGAGGACGGCGTCGTCCGCCTGGAATTCGACCTCGAACCCACGGCCCGGTCGCTGGCCGTCATGCGCGCCCGGGAGCAGCGCGCCGAGGCCCGCTCCGTGCAGCGGCTGCTCGCGCCCGGCTCGGTGGCGGTCGTCGGGGCCAGCCGCCGGCCCGGCGGCGCCGGCCGGGCGGTCCTCGTGAATCTGCTCAGCGGCGGCTACACGGGCCGGGTGTGCGCGGTCAACCACGCCTTCGCTCCCGGGCGCTCGTGGCTGACGGGCGCCGACCTGGCCCAGGCCCGACGCGCCGCCGACGCCGCGCCACCGCCGGGGGCGAGCGCACCGGGCGCACTCGGCGCGGGCGCTGCGGCGCCGGAGCGCGCCGGCGCGGGCCCGCTGCCCCGTCCCGACGCGGAGCCGGCCGGGCCGCCCGGCCAGGCGCCGCCCGCCGAGGACGCCGCCGAACCGCCGGGCGTCGCCGCCTACCGCTCGCTCCACGACATCGAGGACCCGGTGGACCTGGCCGTCATCGCGGTCCCGGCCGAGCAGGTGCCCGCCGTCGTCGCCGACTGTGGCGAGCGTGGCGTGCAGGGCCTGGTGGTGGTCTCCTCTGGGTACGCCGAGAGCGGGCCGGCGGGCCTGGAGCGGCAGCGGGAGCTGGTCCGGCAGGTCAGGTCGTACGGAATGCGGCTGATCGGCCCCGGCGCCCTGGGGATCATCAACACGGCCGACGGCGTGCGGATGAACGCCTCCCTGTCGCCCCAGATGCCGCCGGCCGGCAACCTGGGCCTGTTCACCCAGTCCGGCGCGATCGGCATCGCCCTGCTGTCGGGGCTGCACCGGCGCGGCTCCGGCCTCTTCGGCATCTCCACCTTCGTCTCGGCCGGCAACCGGGCCGACGTCTCCGGCAACGACCTGCTCCAGTACTGGCACGACGACCCCGACACCCACGTCGCGCTGCTGTACCTGGAGTCCATCGGCAACCCCCGCAAGTTCACCCGGCTCGCCAAGCGCACAGCGGCCCTCAAGCCGGTCGTGGTCGTCAAGGGCGCCCGGCACAGCGGCAGCGAGCCCCCCGGGCACGCGGTGCCCACCACGCGCATCCCCGACGCCACGGTCTCCGCGCTGTTCCGACAGGCGGGCGTCATCCGCGTGGACACGGTCACCGAGCTGGCCGACGTGGGCCTGTTCCTGGCCGCGCAACCCCTGCCGCGCGGCCCCCGGGTGGCGATCCTCGGCAACTCGGAGTCGCTCGGCCTGATCAGCTACGACGCGTGCCTGACCGAGGGCCTGCGCCCGCTGCCCCCGCTCGACCTGACCACGGCGGCCCAGCCCGCCGACTTCCGCGCGGCCCTCGACCGGGCCCTGGCCGACGACCTGTGCGACGCCGTCGTCGTCACGGCCATCCCCTCGGTCGACGAGGAGTCCGCCACGGAGCTGGCGCGGGCGATCCGGCGGTCGGCCGCCGCGAGCGGCGTGGCGAAGCCGGTGGTCGTGGTCCATCTGGAGATCCCGGGCCTGGCCGCCGCGCTGGCCCAGCCCGGCCCCCCGGACGCGGGTCGGGACCACGCGTTCGCGACCGGCGAGCCCCCGGCCGGAGGCCCCGCGGGCGCCCCCGCCGCCGGGGACGAGCGCGTGGCCGAGCCGCCCGCGGCGTCGGACGGCCCGGCGGCCGAGTGCCGCGTGCCGGCGTATCCGGCGGCCGAGCGCGCGGTGCGCGCGCTGGCCGAGGCCGTGCGGTACGCGCACTGGCGGCGCCAGGCGGCCGAGCCAGGCCGGGTGCCCGAGTACGACGACATCGACGAGGCGGGCGCCGGGGCCGACATCGACGTACTGCTCGCCGCGCACACCCACGAGGACGCCGAGCAGGCCCCGCCCCCGCCCCCGAGCACGCCCCCGTCCCCGAGCACGCCCCCGTCCCCGGCCGCGCCGGCGCCCCCTACTGCCCCTCCGCCCCCCACCACCCCTCCGGCCCCGGTCGCGCTCCCGGCCCCTGAGGCGCCTCCCGCCCGGGCGGGGGCCGCGCCCCCGCCGCCCGCCGGAGCGCCCCAGCAGCCCGTCCACCCCACCGGACCCGCCGCCCCCGACACCGCGCGGGTCGCCCGGCCCGCCGGGGAGCGGGGGCGCGCCTCCCAGCCGGCGCGCAGCTTCGCGCTCTCCGCGCCGGACACCCAGCGCCTGCTGGCCCGCTACGGCATCAGCGTGCTGCCCGCCCTGCCCGCGCCGGACCCCGACAGCGCGACGCGGGCCGCCGCCCGCCTCGGCTACCCGGTGGCGCTCAAGCCCACCGCCCCCCACCTGCGCCACCGCGCCGATCTCGGCGCCTTCCGGCTCGACCTCGGCGGCGAACGGGAACTGCGCCGGGCCTATGCCGAGTTGACCAGTCTGCTCGGCGGCCCCGACGAGCTGCGCCTGGTCGTCCAGCGGATGGCCCCGCGCGGCGTGGACACGGTGGTCCGAGCCGCCATCGACCCCGCCGCGGGAGCCGTGCTCTCCTTCGGCCTTGCCGGTGCCCCCTCCGAACTGCTCGGCGACACCGCCCACCGGCTCATACCGGCCACCGACCGTGACGTCGCCGAGCTGATCAGGTCGGTGCGCACCGCGCCGCTACTGTTCGGCTGGCGCGGCTCGCGACCGGTGGACACCGCCGCCCTGGAGGAACTGCTGCTGCGCGTCTCCCGGCTGGTCGGCGACCACCCCGAGGTGGTGGCCGTGCACCTGGAGCCGGTGGTCGTGGCCCCGCACGGGCTGTCCGTGCTGGGCGCGTCCCTGCGGCTGGCCCCGCCCCCGGTCCGTACGGACCTCGGCCCGCGCCACCTCCCCGCGTACTGAGCCCGGGCCACCTCAGACCCAGCGCGGGCCCGGCGCGGACCCGGCGCGGGCGCGCGGCGGCCCGGCCGTGGCCCGGCGGCGGGGGCGGCTCGACGCGGGTGGCGACAGGGGAGGGGATGGGGACCGGCCTGGGCCCGTAGGATGGGAGGCATGGCGAAGACCGGTACGACGACCCAGGGGCTGCGCGCGGCGATCGAGCGCAGCGGCTACTACCCGGCCCTCGTTGCCGAGGCGGTCGAGGCCGCCGTGGGCGGCGAACCGGTGGTGGCGTTCCTGGTTCACCAGGAGACGACCTTCGACTCCAACGAGGTCCGCCGCCACGTCACGGTCCTCGTGCTCACCGCCAACCGCTTCATCGTGAGCCACACCGACGAGCAGGCCGCCGACGACAGCTCCGCGACCCCGTACGCCACGACCTCCACCGAGTCCGTGAAGATCAACCGGATCTCCTCGGTGGTGCTCAGCCGCGTCGTCGCCAACCCCGAGTCGTACGCGCCCGGCACGCTGCCCCGCGAGGTGGTGCTCACCATCGGCTGGGGCGCGGTGAGCAGGCTCGACCTGGAGCCCGCGAGCTGTGGGGACCCCAACTGCGAGGCGGACCACGGCTACACCGGCTCGTCCACCGCCGACGACCTGTCGCTGCGCGTGAGCGAGGCGGGTGACGGGCCCGACAGCGTGCGCCAGACGTTGGCGTTCGCGCAGGCGCTGTCCGAGGCGACCACGGCGACCAGCCGCTGATGTCCGACTCCAGCGCGGGCCCCGCCACCAGTGCGGCCTGGCCCGAGTGGCAGCCCCAGGGCGCGACCCTCGACCCCGCGACCGCCCCGCTGCCCCAGTACGGCACGGGTTCGCTCAGCGACCTGCTGCCCGCCGTCGTGGTCGGCCAGGAGGTGCCGGGCCTGGCCGGCACGCCGGGCCTGGACCTGGCGCCGGCCGACCGGGTGTGCGTCTTCCTCATCGACGGGCTCGGCTGGGAGCTGCTGCGGGCGCACCCCGCCGAGGCGCCGTTCCTGACCTCGCTCCTCGCCAGCTCCCGGAACGGCACGGGCCGCCCGCTGACCGCCGGGTTCCCCTCCACTACCGCGACCTCGCTGGCCTCGGTGGGCACGGGGCTGCCGCCCGGCGCGCACGGCCTCCCCGGCTACACGGTCGCCGACCCGGCCACCGGGGCGCTGATGAACCAGCTCCGCTGGCAGCCGTGGACCGACCCGCACGCCTGGCAGCCGTACCCGACGGTCTTCCAACTCGCCGACGCCGCCGGCGTGCACACCTGCCAGGTGTCCGCGCCCGCCTTCCAGCACACCCCGCTCACCAAGATCGCGCTCAGCGGCGGCACCTTCCACGGCCGGCTCTCCGGCGAGGAGCGGATGGACTTCGCCGCGGCCCAGACCGGTGCCGCCGGCCGCACCCTGGTCTACACGTACTACAGCGAGGTGGACGGCAAGGGGCACCGGTTCGGCGTGGACTCCGACGACTGGCGCGGCCAGTTGATGTACGTGGACGGCCTCGCGCAGCGGCTCGCCGAACAGTTGCCGCCGCGCTCCGCGCTCTACGTCACCGCCGACCACGGCATGATCGACCTGCCCTTCGACCCGGACTCGCGCATCGACTTCGACGAGGACTGGGAGCTGCGCGCGGGCGTCGCCCTGCTCGGCGGCGAGGGCCGGGCCCGCCATGTGTACGCCGTGCCGGGAGCGGCCGGGGACGTGCTCGCCGTCTGGCGCGAGGTGCTCGGCGACCGGATGTGGGTGGCCGGCCGGGACGAGGCGATCGCGGCCGGCTGGTTCGGCAGGCCCGGGGACGGCGTGGACGAGCGGGTGTACGGGCGCATCGGGGACGTGGTCGCCGCCGCCCGCGACGACGTCGCCATCGTGGCCAGCCGCACCGAGCCGAACGAGTCGGCCATGGTCGGCCTGCACGGCTCCATGACCCCCGTCGAGCAACTCGTGCCGCTCCTCGAGGTACGCACGTAAGTCGTCGGCCGCGCGCCCGGCGCCCCCGCCCGCGTACGGCACCCCCGCGCGCCCCGGAGCGGGCGACGCAGCGCGGGGCGACGCCGCGAGACCCACAACGACCGAAAGGCCCGTGTTCCCCCATGCCCGAGCTGGTTTTCTTCAGCGGAACGATGGACTGCGGAAAGTCCACGCTCGCTCTGCAGATCGAGCACAACCGCTCGGCACGTGGCCTCCAGGGCATGATCTTCACCCGGGACGACCGGGCGGGGGAGGGCCGCCTCTCCTCGCGGCTCGGACTGGAGACCGACGCGATCGAGGCGCACGAGGGCTTCGACTTCTACGCCTACCTCGTCGCGCAGTTGAGCGCGGGCAGCCGGGCCGACTACGTGATCGCCGACGAGGCCCAGTTCCTCGCCGCGGAACAGATCGACCAACTCGCCCGCATCGTCGACGACCTGGGCCTCGACGTCTTCGCCTTCGGCATCACCACCGACTTCCGCAGCCGACTCTTCCCCGGCTCGCAACGGCTGGTCGAACTCGCCGACCGGATCGAGGTGCTCCAGGTCGAGGCGCTGTGTTGGTGTGGCGCCCGCGCCACGCACAACGCGCGCACCGTGGGCGGCCGGATGGTCGTCGAGGGGGCGCAGGTCGTCGTCGGCGACGTGCGCAAGCCGGCCCACGGCGAGGGGGCCGACGCCGCCGCCCCGGCCAGCGAGCCGGACGCCGCAGGGGACGGGGCCGACAGCGACGCGGCCGACGCCGACGGCGCGGCCGAGGTGGGCTACGAGGTGCTGTGCCGGCGCCACCACCGGCGTCGCATGACGGCCTCCGCCGCCCGCGCCGCCGCGCTCTCCCCCGAGGTGCTGCCCGTGGACGGCGCCCAGCCCACCACCCGGACCCGTGCCGTCGTCGCGGCGCCCGCCAACGGGCTCCACCCGTAGCGCACTCTCCACAGCGCACCCGCCCATAGCGCACCTCCCGTGGCGAACGGCGTCCCCCGTGACGGCTCGTCGCTGGCCGTCCGTCGCCGTTCGCGCCACCGCGGTCGCTGCGCCTCGCCCGCGCGGCCCCTTCTCCCACCCGCGTGCCCGTGGCACGGACTACCCCGGTCGGCGCGCCGCGCCCACCACCCGCGTCCCGTGGGGTCGCGCCCCATCTCCCGGCGCGCCGGCTGGCCGTAGCCGTAGCGTGCGCTGCGCGCCGTACGCGCGCCGGGTGCGCTCGGCCGGTTGGCCGCGCGCCCGTGCCACGCTCAGTGCTCCGTCCGCACCAGGGTGAGCGCGGCGCCCTCCGGGTCGGTGACCTGCACGCAGTCGCCGGTCGCCGTGGCCTGCGGGCCGCTCACCACGCGTCCGCCCAGCTCCGTGACCCGATTGGCCGCCTGCTCGGGGTCCGCGACCTCGAAGTACGTCACCCAGTGTGGGCCCCGGCCCCGGGGGAGGGACTGTCCGACGCCGTGCACCCCCGCGACCGGGCGACCGCGCACCGTCAGCGTCACGTAGTCCTCGTCGGACGCCGCGAGCTGCTCGCCCTCACAGCCGAAGACCGTCTGGTAGAACTTGTCGACGCTCGCCGTCTCCGGCGTCAGCAACTCCGTCCACACGGGCGTCCCCGGCGCGCCGCCCCCCTCGCTGCCGAGGTGGCCGCGCGCCTGCCAGACGCCGAACACCGCGCCCAGCGGGTCGGATGCGATGGCCATCCGGCCCTCGTCCCCGGAGTCCAGCGGGCCGACCGCCACCGTGCCGCCGCAGCAACGGATCTGCTCGGCCGTGGCGTCCGCGTCGTCGCTGGCCAGGAACGTCGTCCAGGCCACGGGGAGCCGCAGCCCCGGCGCCAGCTCACCGATCCCGGCGACCGGACGCCCGTCGAGCAACGCCCGCACGTACGGGCCGAACTGGGAGGGCCCCGGCTGGAACTCCCAGCCGAACAAGCCCTGGTAGAACTCCTGCGTCGCGGCCAGGCCGTGCACCATCAGGCTCGTCCAGCAGGGCGTGCCGGGCGTGCGCCGGGCGGGTTCGCGCCCGCTCAGGCCGACCTCGCCACCGGAGCCTTCCCGGACGCCGCGTACGGGGGGAGCACCCGGGCTGACCCCGGGGTGGTGCCACTCGGGGGTCCGCCGTGCCTCGGTCATCGTCTTCGTCTCCTTGGAACGTCGTCGTGTGGCTTGAATACCCCCGTGCCGACGCGGCACGCGAGGTTGTTACGGAACGGGTCTTCCCAGATGCTCGCAGTAGCGGTCGTGGTGCGCTCTCCGACCGCGCCGCACTGCCCGGGTTCCCCTCGAACCATGCCCGCTTCGCCATGGCGCACCTCGTGCACCGAGGTAGCGGGCCGGTGTCGATCGGTCGTACGCCGGGTTCGGCGCGATTCGTACGGCGCGGGCGCGATTACGCGAGGATGAGAGCCATGAACGTCACCATCACGCCTCGCGACCTCGCCGCCGAACTGGCCGCTCCCCGGCCCCCGCTGCTGCTCGACATCCGCTGGCAGATGACGCCGCCCGGCGGTCGCGCCGCCGGGGAGAAGTCCGGCCGCGCCGCGTACGAGGCGGGGCACCTGCCCGGTGCCGTCTTCGTCGACCTGGAGGCCGAACTCGCCGGCCCGCCCGGCCCCGCGGGCCGCCACCCGCTGCCCGACCTGGAGGTCTTCGGCGCCGCGATGCGCCGGGCCGGGGTGCGTGCCCAGCATCCGGTGGTCGTCTACGACGGCGGAGCGGGTGACCCGCCGTCGCCTTCCGGCGGTTGGGCCGCCGCCCGCGCCTGGTGGCTGCTGCGCTGGGCCGGCCACCCCTCGGTGCGTGTCCTGGACGGCGGGCTGAGCGCGTGGCTCGCCGCCGACGGGCCGGTCAGCGTGGAGGTTCCGGAGCCGGCCGTAGGCGACTTCACGCCACGCCCAGGCGGGTTGCCGCTGCTCGACGCGGACGGGGCGGCCGAACTGGCCCGCCGCGGGGTGCTGCTGGACGCGCGGGCGGGGAACCGCTACCGGGGCGAGGTGGAGCCCATCGACCGGGTGGCGGGACACATCCCGGGCGCACTCTCCGCGCCCACCACCGAGAACGTGGGCGAGGACGGCCGCTTCCTGCCGCCCGCCCAACTCGCCGAGCGCTTCGCGGCGCTCGGCGCCACGGAGACGGCCGAGGTCGGCGTCTACTGCGGCTCCGGCGTCTCCGGCGCCCACGAGGTGCTGGCCCTGGCGGTGGCCGGGGTGCCGGCGGCGCTGTACGTCGGATCGTGGAGCGAGTGGTCCGGCAACCCGTCCCGCCCGGTGGCCACCGGCGCCGAACCGGGCTAGCGGCCCGACCCCCTGGGCCGGGCCCCGCCGGGTGACTAACGGAACGCGGGAGCCGCCGTCCGTACGCGCCGGGGCCCTGGCCCGACCGGTCGGCAGGTCACGGGCCCGGCGCCGGGCGCCGCCCGCGCCGCGCCGGGCCCCGCCCCGTACGGCGAGCGTGCGGGGTAGCCAACGCACGGCGGCCCGCCGGCCGGTCGGCCAGCGGGCCCTGCCGGCGCGACAGCAACGCCGGCGCGCCAGCGGGGCCTGGCCGACGGAACGGGGCAGGGCGAAGGCGCGCGGGTGCGCGGTGGCCAGGCGCGGGACGGCACGGTGGCGCGCGGTGGTCATCGTCGCACCTCCGCCCATGCCCGCGCCCGTCGCCGCTATTCCTGCTTCTTGCGCCGGGTGCCGAAAACGATCTCGTCCCAGCTCGGCACGGCCGCGCGGCGACCCGGGCGCACGCCGTCCGCCTCGGCCTGCCGGTCCGTCGTCCCCGTCAACCGATCGCGGTGGCCGGCGACCGCCCGGGGCATCAGCACGTCCGCGTACGCCGAACCGGCGCTCGCCGCGGGGGCCGGCTCCACCGGCTCCGCCTCCTCGATGGGCTCATCCGGCGGGTGGGGCGCCTGCACGGGCTCCGGCACGACCATGTCGCCCCGGAAGCTGGGCACGGCCTCCAACAGGCTGGTCAGCGAGTCCCGCTCGGCCGGCGCCTCGTCGAGCACGGCGGGTGCCGACTCCACATCGTCGGCCGCGCCCGACGGGTGCCGCTGCGGGGTGCGGTCCAGCGGCCGGTCGCGCGGTAGCCGCGCGATGCGCGGTACGAACGGGAAGCTCGGCTCCGGGCTGTCGTCGGCCTCGCCGATCAGCGACCTGGCCTCTTCGTCCACGGCCTGCACCAGGCGGCGCGGCGGGTCGTAGGTCCAGCTCGCCGTGTGGGTCTCGCCCGCGACGCGGTAGACGAGCAGCACCTCCCAGGTGCCGTCGTCGCGCCGCCACGAGTCCCACTGCGTGGCGTCCTTGTCCGCCCCGCGCAGCAACAGCCGCTCGGTGACGGACTCACCGAGCTGCGGGCCGGTGTTCTCGCCGGGGCGGCGCACGGGAGTCTTGCGAGCGCGCTCGGCCATGAACGCGCGCTCCGCCAGTACGGGGCCCTCGAACCTGCGCACGCGCTCGACGGGAATGCCCGCGAGCTGGGCGACCTCTTCGGCCGACGCGCCGGCTCGTATCCGGGCCTGGATGTCCCGGGGCCGCAGGTGGCTCTCGACCTCGATCTCGATCTGGCCGAGCCGAGCACGGTCGTTGCGCACGGCAGCGCGCAGCCGCTCGTCGATCGGAAGCGTGTACTCCGTGCTGTCCGCAGCCTTGAGCACCAGCCGTGTGCCGTCGTTGCTGACGGCCACGACACGCAGTTCGGGCATGGGAACCTCCCGGGTGGTGCCTGCCGACGTCACGTGCGTCGCTGCCGTTCTCCCGCTAGATGAGTGTGACCTGCCCAGGTGCAGCCTGCCACAACATTGCCGAGTTGCCTGGCGTGTCGAGCCTAGGCTCTGATCCGCCGTTATGGCACGGTGACGTGTTTACGACCCAAAGAGACGATAGGTCACTCTGCGTAGTACGCGCCATGCCATGTCGCGGCGCCGCTGGTCGAGTTGGCGCCGATGGCCTCTCCCGCTCGGTCCGGGCGGCCGGGCGGGATGGCGAGGCCGGGGTTCGCAACAGTACTCCATTTGGGCCATGTGGGAGGACCGCCGCGCCATCGAAGTTGTCGTGGGCCAGGGGAGTTGAAGGACCGCAAAGGCTGCCTGATCGGGCGCTCGGGTGTCGAGTTTCACAGAATCGACGGAACCGGAACTGTCAGCTTCGCCCAAATGTCACTTCTTTGTGCAAGGAGGATCGAAACGTGACCAGAGGCGGGAGATGCGCAACACAACGGAAAGTGAGGCAAAAGAGAAGACGAAGCGGCTCGAACTGAGTGTCGCTCAGGTCGCCGGCAGTGCCCTGGCGGCCGTGGCCGCCGCCGTGCTCGCCTCTCGACTCGGCGTGTACGGAACCATCATCGGCGCGGGCGTGGTCAGCGTGGTGGCCACCGCGGGCGGCTCCGTCTTCCAGCACTTTTTCCACCGCACGGGGGAGCAGCTCCGCGTGGTCACGGTCCACCATCGACCGCGTGCTCGACAGGTGCCCCACACCGGCGACGGCGCGCCGGAGGCGACACGAGCCTCCGCGCCACCCTCCCGGCACGCGCACACCAGCGCGCGCCGGTCGCCGGCCCCGGGCGCCGCTCATCGCGCGCCGGCGCCGGCCGATGGTCGTGGGGCCGACGCTCCGCGCGACGAGACCGCGACGCGTCCGCTGCCCATGGCGGACGCCGACCGCACCCGGCCGCTGCCGCGGTCCGACCTGGAGCGCACGCGCATGATGCCCCGCGCGTCGGCCGCCGCGATGGCGGAGGAGGCGGACCGCACCCGGGCGCTGCCGCGGGCCTCCGGCGCCGGGCCGCCCGAGGCCCGACCGGGCGCCGACGCCAACCGCACCCGGGCGCTGCGGCGAGTGGACCAGGCGACGCGGCAACTGCGTTGGCCCGAGGCGGCGACCACCGACGGGCCGCCGCCGGCGCGGGACGCGGGCGACACGTCAGGGGCGCCCGCCGACGAGTTCACCGACGCCACCACGCACGGCACCAGGTGGCGGGGCGGCAGGCGCCTGGCACTGGCCGCGCTCGGCGTGTTCCTGCTGGCCATGGCGCTGATCACGGGCATCGAGTGGGCCGCGGGCGGGCCGGTGTCCAACGTGTGGGGCGACGACAAGTCAGGCACCACGTTCAGCAACAGCGTCTCCCGGAGCGTGGACCGCCCGGCCCGGCCCGACCCGGCGCCCACCACTGAGCGGCCGGCGACCGGCGAGGACGACCGGCAGGACGAGGAGGGGCGCGACCCCGACTCGACGCCGGACGAGACGCGGCCCGGCGGCGGCGCCACCGACCCCACCCGCACGCCGACCACCCCGCCCGCCCCCGCCCCCACGGGCGGCGGAGACCAGCGGACGCCCGGTCCCGGGTCCGGCACCCCGTCGAAGCCCGGCACGCCCTCGACGCCGGGCACCATCGCCCCCACGCCGCCCGGCACCGGAGGTGAGAGCGGCCCGGGCACCGACGGCGGGGGCGCCACGGCGGAGGGGGACGGCACCGTTGACGGCGGACAGCGCCCCGGCCAGAACGCGGGCCAGGGCGGGCCCGCGACGTCCCAGGCCGACTGACCCCGCCGCCCACACGTCAGGTCCCGTACTCCCATCCCCACCACGCGGTCGGCGCCGAACCCCGGCGCCGGCCGCGTACGCATGCCGCCCGGAGCGCGAGCGCCGGCGCCGGTCCGCGCGGGTCGGGCGGGGCCTCGCGGTCGGGGCGGGCCGCTGTCGGGGCCGGCTCAGTCGCCGAGCACCCGGCGCAGATACGCGTTGCCGAACGTGCGGTGGGGGTCGAGTCGGTCGCGGACCGCGGTGAACTCGGCGAACCGCGGATACACGCCGGACAGGTACTCCGCGTCCCGACTGTGCAGCTTGCCCCAGTGTGGCCGGCCGCCGTGCGCCGTCATGATGCGCTCCGCCGCGCTGAAGTACGCCTCGTGCGGGGTGCCGCGGTACATGTGCACCGCCAGGTAGGCCGTGTCGCGCCCGGACGCGGTGGACAGCGGGATGTCGTCGGCGGGCGCGGTGCGTACCTCCACCGGGAAGCTGACCCGCGCCCCCGTGCGCTCGATCATCGCCCGCAGCTCGCGCAGCGCCTCGATGGCAGCCGCGCGCGGCAGCGCGTACTCGCACTCGACGAACCGGACCCGGCGCGGGCTGGTGAACACCTTGTACGGGATGTCCGTGTAGGTGCGGGCGGACAGCGCGCGGCTGGAGACCTGGGCGATGCCCGGGATGGTCGCCGGAACGGCGCGGCCCACGGCGCACGCCGCCTGGAAGAGGCCGTTGGAGAGCAGTTCGTCCTCCACCCAGGCGCTGATCCGGCCGGCCGGGGCGAGGGGGCCCGCGCTGCGGTTGTTGCGCTTGGTGAGGCAGTTCCCGGTGTGCGGGAACCAGTAGAACTCGAAGTGCTCGTTCTCGGTCACCAACTGCTCGAAGTCCTCGGTGACCTGGTCGAACGTCATCGGTTCCTCGCGGGCGGTCAGCAGGAACTCGGGCTCCACCGTGAAGGTGAGGGCCGTCACGACGCCGAGTGCCCCGAGCCCGACGCGGGCGCTGGCGAAGACGTCCGGGTTCTCGGTGGCCGAGCAGTGCAGCACCTCGCCGTCGGCCGTCACCAACTCCAGGGCGGTGAGCTGCGCCGAGAGCGAGGCGGAGGAGCGGCCGGTGCCGTGCGTGCCGGTGCTGGTGGCGCCGGCGGCCGTCTGCTCCATGATGTCGCCCATGTTGGCCAGCGACAGGCCGTGCGCGGCCAGCGTCGCGTTCAGCCGTTTGAGTGAGGTGCCGGCGGCGACGGTGACGGTGCCGGCCGCCGTGTCCAGGGCGTGCACCCCGGTCAGTCGCTCCGGGCGGATGAGCAGCCCGTCGGTGGCGGCCGTAGCGGTGAACGAGTGCCCCGTGCCGACGGCCTTGACCGGCAGCCCCGCGTCGACCGCCGAGCGCACCGCGTCGACGACCTCCGCCGTGCTGGTCGGCGCGACGACCCGAGCCGGCCGGGCCGTCACGTTGCCGGCCCAGTTACGCCACGGGCTGGGAGTGCCGCCCGTCCTCCTCGCGACCATCGTTCTCGCGCCGTTCGCCGCCGTCCTGGCCATCCGCATCAGTCCCTCCCTGTGCCGGCGGTATGGTCTCCGCCCGCTGTGCCGGTACGACATGGCGGTAGCCCAGGAACGCGAGCGCCACCGCGGCCACCCCGGCGATCCCCGGCACCGCGTACGCCACCTCGGCCCCCGCCCTGTCCACCACCCGCCCCGAGACGAACGCGCCGAGCGCGATGCCCGTCGCGATCCCGGTGCTGGCCCAGGTCATGCCCTCGGTCAGCTTGGCGCGGGGCACGTGGTGCTGGATGAGGGACATGATGGTCACGCCCGTCGGCGCGATGGCAAGGCCCGCGATGAACAGCACCCCGGTGAGCCAGCCCAGGCCCCCCACGAACGGCAGCGGCAGCACGCTCGCGGCCATCGCGCACACGCCGAGCAGCCAGCGGCGCGCCGGCGGTCCCGTGAGGTGCATCAGCCCGAAGACGGCACCGGCCAGGCACGAGCCCGCCGCGTAGGTCGCCAGGACCAGACTCGCCGCCGACTTGTGGCCCTGCTCCTCGGCGAAGGCCACCGTGACCACGTCGACCGAGCTGAAGATCACCCCGCTGAACACGCCGGTGGTCACCAGGATGCGCAGCGCGGGGGAGCGCAGCGCCGACCGCCTGGAGTGGTCGTCGCCGCGCGGCTGCGGCGTCGGCTCGGTGGCCCGCTGCGCGGTGAGCCAGAACACGCCGCTGGCCAGGAAGCACGCGGCCACCAGCGGCCCGGCCTCCGGGAACCACGTGGTGGACAGGCCGATGGCGATGATGGGCCCGAGGATGAAGCACAGCTCGTCCACGACGGACTCGAAGGAGTACGCGGTGTGCAGCCGGCGCGGCTCGCCGCGGTAGATGTTCGCCCAGCGGGACCTGATCATGGAGCCGAGCGAGGGCACGCAGCCGCCGCAGGCCGCGCACACGAACATCAGCCAGTCCGGCCAGCCGCGCTCGGCGCTCAGCAGCAGGCCGGCGATGGCGGTCAGCGCGATGAGCACGGCCGGCCGCAGCACGCGACGCTGGCCGTGGAGGTCCACGAGCCGGGAGACCTGCGGGCCGATCACCGCGCCCGACATCGCCAGCGTGGCGGCGAGCGCCCCGGCCAGCCCGTACCGACCGGTGATCTCCGAGATCATCGTCACCACGCCGATGCTCATCATCGCCACCGGCATGCGGCCGAGGAACCCCGCGGCGGAGAAGCCCGCAGCGCCGGGGACGGCGAAGATCTCGCGATACGGGTTGGGCACGGGACGCACTCCGCCGATCGAGGGGCCGCTGGGGGACCTGCCGGTAAGGGATGTCTTGAGCCCATACAGCTTACGGCGCGCGGCGACGCGACGCAGGGGTATTTCCCGGCCGTCAGACCCGGGTGGCAGGATCGATCACATGTCTGCCGAGCCCCCTGCCGCACCCCCCGCTCCGACCACCTCCGCCGCCCCGTACGACGCGCTGCTCCTGTTGTCCTTCGGCGGCCCCGAAGGCCCGGACGACGTGGTGCCCTTCCTGGAGAACGTGACGCGCGGCCGGGGCATCCCCCGCGAACGGCTGAAGGAGGTCGGCCAGCACTACTTCCTGTTCGGCGGGGTCAGCCCGATCAACGACCAGAACCGCGAGCTGCTGCGGGCGCTGCGCGAGGACTTCGCCCAGTACGGCCTGGACCTGCCCGTCTACTGGGGCAACCGCAACTGGGCGCCGTACCTCACCGACACCCTGCGCGAGATGGTCCGCGACGGGCACCGCCGAGTCCTCACGCTGGCCACCAGCGCGTACGCGTCCTACTCGGGCTGCCGGCAGTACCGCGAGAACCTCGCCGACGCGCTCGCCACCCTCGCCGACGAGGGCCTGGAGCCGCCGCGCATCGACAAGATCCGGCACTACTTCAACCACCCGGGGTTCGTCGAGCCGATGGTGGACGCGACCCTCGCGGCGCTGGCCGAGCTGCCCGCGGCGGCCCGCGCCGAGGCGCACCTGGCGTTCACCACCCACTCCATCCCCACGGCCGCCGCCGACACCTCCGGCCCGGTCCCGGTGCACACCGAGGGCGGGGAGGGCGGCGCCTACGTGGCCCAGCACCGGGACGTGGCCCGGGTGATCGTGGACGCGGTGCGCGAGCGGACCGGCGTCGAGTACCCGTGGCGGCTGGTCTACCAGTCGCGCAGCGGCGCCCCGCACATCCCCTGGCTCGAACCGGACATCTGCGACCACCTGGAGGAGTTGCACGGCGCCGGGGTGTCCGGGGCCGTGATGGTCCCGATCGGATTCGTCTCGGACCACATGGAGGTCAAGTTCGACCTGGACACCGAGGCCCGGGCCAAGGCCGCCGAGCTGGGCCTGCCGGTGACCCGGGCGGCGACGGTCGGGGCCGACCCGCGGTTCGCCGCCGCGGTGCGGGACCTGGTCCTGGAGCGGGCCGCCACCGAGCGGTTCGCCGCGGCGCCCACGCCGGGCTCGGCCCCGCCCGAGCGGTGCGCGCTGGGCGCGCTCGGGCCCAGCCACGACGTCTGCCCGGTGGGCTGCTGCCCGGCGCGCACCCCACGGCCGGCCGCCGCCGGAGCCGAGTGACCGACCGGCACCCGGGTCCGGCCGAGGCGCCAGCGGCGCGGCCACCATCGAGGAACATCGTTGTCAGCCCAGCGCGAGGAGCACCGTGAACGACCAGCCGACCGGCCAGCTCAAGGCCGAACTCCTGACCGTCGCCCTGGAGGCGGCCCGCCGCGCGGGCGCGTTGCTGCGCGACGGCCGCCCCGCCGACCTGGGCGTAGCCGCCACCAAGACCAGCCCCATCGACGTCGTGACCGAGATGGACATCGCGGCCGAGCGGCTGATCACCGACTTCGTCGGCGAGCGGCGCCCGGATGACGGGTTGCTCGGCGAGGAGGGCGCGAGCCGGGCGGGCACCAGCGGCGTGCGCTGGGTGATCGACCCGATCGACGGCACGGTGAACTACCTCTACGGGCTGCCCTCGTGGTCCGTCAGCATCGCCGCCGAGGCGCACGGGCAGACCCTCGTCGGCGTCGTGGAGGTGCCGATGCGCGGCGAGACCTTCCGCGCCGTGGCCGGCGCCGGCGCCCACCTCGGCGACCGGCCGATACGGGTCCGCCCGGCACCCCCCTTCGAGCAGTCGCTGGTCGGCACGGGCTTCAGCTACCTCACCGAGCGCAAGGTGGCCCAGGCCGAGGTCGTGCGGGCGCTGCTGCCGCAGGTGCGGGACATCCGCCGGGGCGGCTCGGCCGCCATCGACCTGTGCGACGTGGCCTGCGGCCGGCTCGACGGCTACTACGAGCGCGGGCTCAACGCCTGGGACTACGCGGCGGGCGACCTCATCGCCCGGGAGGCCGGCGCGCACACGGGTGGCCGCCCGGGCGAGCCGCTCTCCCCGGACCTGGCCGTAGCCGCCACGCCGGGCTTCTTCGGCCCCCTCCAGAGCCGCCTGGAGGCCCTGGGCGCCTGGCACGACTAGCCGCCCGGAGGGCGCCGCGCCCCGCGTCCGGACACCACGACGCCCCGGTACTGGGCGGGAACCGGGGCGTCGGGTCGGGTCAGGCGGTGGCGGTGGCGGTGACCTGGACGCCGTGCTCGGCGGCCAGCCGGCGGAGATCGTCCAGTTCCGCCTGCTCCACCTCGACCAGGAAGTCATCGCCCGTCTCGCGGGCGCGGGTCAGGTCGGTTTCGGTGGCCTCTATGCGCTGCAGAAGTCCTGCGGTGAACGCGTCCATGGTGCGCCCCCTCGTCGGTGGGTCGGCTCGGTGGCACGGGCTGTGCCCTGGAGGTCCCCGCTCGCTGGCGGGAGAACGATCACGTACGCCGTCCCTGAAAGCGGCGAACGCTGTGAGAACGACAGACGCAGTCGAGTGCCACAGTCAGGGCGTGATCGCGGGGTGTGCAGTCGTCTTCCCCAGCCCTCCACGCCGAGAAACCTCGCCCTTCCAAAGAAATCCTCGGCGCTTGCTCCGGCCCGAAGGACCTTTTCCGGGCCTCCGCCAGGTCGTCCCTTACCGCCGGTTTATCGGGCTTGGGGGCAGGATGGAGACGCTCACCAGGCGTTTGCGTGGTGTGCCGCCCACCGGCGGATGTCCGTGGGGCGAGCGCGCGGCGAACGTCAGGCCAGCAGGCGGCGAACGCCGAGCACATTCAGTCGGCCCCAGCGGGCCAGCCGCCCATCGGGGCGTAGGGAAAGGACAGCACCGTGCGTGTACTCGTCGTCGAGGACGAGCAGCTTCTCGCGGACGCGGTGGCCACCGGGCTGCGTCGCGAGGCCATGGCCGTCGACGTCGTCTACGACGGCGCCGCCGCACTGGAGCGGATCGCCGTCAACGACTACGACGTGGTGGTACTCGACCGCGACCTGCCCCTGGTGCACGGCGACGAGGTGTGCCGCAAGCTCGTCGACCTCGGCCTGCCCACCCGGGTCCTGATGCTCACCGCCTCCGGCGACGTCAGCGACCGGGTGGAGGGCCTGGAGATCGGGGCCGACGACTACCTCCCCAAGCCCTTCGCGTTCAGCGAGCTGATCGCCCGGGTGCGGGCGCTCGGCCGCCGGACGACCGTGGCGCTGCCGCCGGTCCTGGAGCGGGCCGGGATCAAGCTGGACCCCAACCGCCGCGAGGTCTTCCGCGACGGCCAGGAGATCCAGCTCGCGCCGAAGGAGTTCGCGGTCTTGGAGGTGCTGCTGCGCAGCGAGGGCGCCGTGGTCTCGGCGGAGCAGCTCCTGGAGAAGGCGTGGGACGAGAACACCGACCCGTTCACCAACGTCGTCCGGGTGACCGTGATGACGCTCCGCCGCAAACTGGGCGAGCCCGCCGTGATCGTGACCGTGCCCGGCTCCGGATACCGGATCTGACCGGGTATGGCCGCGACCCCTCCCCCCACCCCGCCGCTGCCCACCGCGCCCCCCAAGCCCCACTGGTCACCCTCAGAGCTGGGCCGCCCGCTGCCCTGGCTGCGCCCGACCATCCGGATACGGCTGACGCTGCTGTACGGCGGCATGTTCCTGATGGCCGGCATCCTGCTGCTGTCGATCATCTACCTGCTGGCCGCCGACGCCCTGCACAAGGGCAACGAGCTGCCGTTCCAGATCATCAACGCCGACTACCGGGCCACCAGCGACGTCTGCGACCTGCCCGACCGTGGCAACAGCGCGCAGTTCAACCACGCCGTGGCGCAGTGCATGCAGGGGCAGCGCGAGATGGCGCTGGACGGCCTGCTGCGCAGGTCGCTGCTGGCGCTGCTCGGGCTGACCGTGGTCGCCTTCGCCTTCGGGTACGCGATGGCCGGGCGCGTCCTGTCGCCGCTGGGCCGGATCACGCGCACCGCCCGCCAGGTGGCCGGCTCGGACCTGTCCCGGCGCATCGAGCTGGGCGGCCCGGACGACGAGCTCAAGGAGCTCTCGGACACCTTCGACGAGATGCTGGAGCGGCTCGGCCGGGCCTTCACGGCCCAGCAGCGCTTCGTCGCCAACGCCTCGCACGAGCTGCGCACCCCCCTCGCGATCAACCGCACCCTCCTCGAGGTGCAGCTCTCGGACCCGGACGCCTCGCCGGAGCTCACCCAGCTCGGCAAGACGCTGCTGGCCACCAACGAGCGCAGCGAGCAACTGGTGGAGGGGCTGTTGCTGCTCGCCCGCAGCGACAACGAGATCGTGGACCGCAAGCCGGTGGACCTGGCCGAGGTCGCCACCCAGGCGGTCGACCAGGCGCGTACGGAGGCCCAGGCCAAGGGGGTGGAGCTGCGCGGCGAGCGGCAGCCCGCGGTCCTCCAGGGCAACGGCGTGCTGCTGGAGCGGGTCGCGCTGAACCTGGTGCAGAACGCGGTGCGCTACAACGCCCCCGACGGCTGGGTGCGGGTGGACACCGTGCTGGAGCGGGCGGAGGCGGTGCTGGTGGTCTCGAACACGGGCCCGGTGGTTCCCGCGTACGAGGTGGACAACATCTTCGAGCCGTTCCGCCGGCTGCGGACGGAGCGGACCGGTAGCGACAAGGGCGTCGGGCTCGGCCTGTCGATCGTGCGGTCGGTGGTGCGGGCGCACGGCGGGCGGATCACGGCCGTGCCGCGCGAGGGGGGTGGACTGGTGATCCAGGTCTCCTTCCCGGTGTGAGCGCGTGGGGCCGCGGGCCGGGCGCGGCGTGCGACGCGTCACCCCGGCGAACGGTGGGGGCGCTCCCCAGGGGGCGCACGGGAGCCTGGGAATTTGTTCGCTTTTAGCGGAATTATCCCGACGGGGCGAGATTCATCGCCATGTGTTTTCGATCACACGGACGAATTTTCGGCCACGTACTCTCCGTAGCCGCGGAGAGTGGTGCAAAGCCGGGAAAATCCGGGTTTCCGGGGGCGCCGATCACGGGAAGTACCGGTGAGGGCGCGTGTGAAGGACCCCCCGCGCATCGTGTACCGTCCGACCGCCATCCAAGCCGATCACCTCTTCAGGGGGCCGGTTGGGTGTCGATTGAGTAACAGACCTTGATGTGAGGCAAAATCTCCGCCTCAGGTCGGGCACAAGTCCGGCCTCTCACGCGTTACGTGCGCTGGAGACACCGCAGATACCCAGAGGGGGAGAGCGACATGGCAACGGACTACGACACCCCACGTAAGACCGATGACGACGTCAACGAGGACAGCATTGAGGAGCTGAAGGCACGGCGGAACGACAAGTCCGCGTCCACCGTAGACGTGGACGAATTCGAGCAGGCGGAGGGCCTTGAGCTGCCCGGTGCCGACCTCTCGAACGAGGAGCTGTCGGTGCGCGTGCTGCCGCGCCAGGCGGACGAGTTCACCTGCATGAACTGCTTCCTCGTGCACCACCGGAGTCAGCTGGCCGCCGAGAAGAACGGCCAGCCCATCTGCCGCGACTGCGCGGCCTGAGGTACGGCTCCCTTACGGTGCGGGACGTTTCCCAGCGGGATGACGCGAACGTCGAGCGGGGCCGTGCGGCCTCGCTCGCGGACGCCGTCGGCCGAGGCACGAAGGCCGCCGGCACCGGACTCAGGCGGACCGGTCGCGGCGTACGGGCGGGCGTGAGCGCCGTCGCCGACCGGATCATCGCGAGCGCCCCCCGTGTTCCGGTGCGGGACCTCGCGACGCTGCGAGCGCAGTTCCCGGGGCTCGGCCCCGAGGAGATCGCGGACAAGCTCGTCGCGGGCGCCGCGGGCGCCACCTCGACCGTGGGCGCGGGCGTGGGCGCCGCGGCCATGCTGCCCGTTCCGCCCGCCATGCCCGCCGAGCTCGCCACCGAGATCGTCGGCGTGGCGACCATCGAGTTCAAGCTCATCGCCGAGCTGCACGAGGTCTACGGCGTGCGTGCGCCCGGCACCCTGTCCCAGCGCAGCGCCGCCTACCTCACGGCGTGGACCCAGGAGCGGGGCATCGACGTCGTCAAGCCCGCCAGCTTCAACGCGGCCCTGTCCGGGCCCGTCAAGCGCGAGCTGCGGCAGCGCATCGTCAAGCGCACCTTCCGCAACCTGCCCAACCTCGCACCGTTCATGATCGGCGCGGCCGTCGGGGCGATGATGAACCGGCGCGAGACCAAGCGGCTCGCCGAGAAGGTCCGCAAGGACCTGCGGGCCCGCCAGATCCCCTGGGACCAGCTCCCGTCCCCGGAGCGGGCCGAACAGGTCGCGGGCGAGCTGTCGCCCGCCGGACCCGCTCAGACCTTCACCCCACCCCGACCGGCGGCACAGCTTCCGCCGCCTCCCAAGGCGAAGCGGCGCCGCCTCGGCCGCCGCCGCCCCCGCGACTGAGCCGGCGCACCCGCCACGGCCCCCACCCGTGCCGCCCCGGCCAGGGGCTAGCTCGTTCGTACCGCGGCGATGGCCGCGGCCAGCTTCTTCGGGTGGCGCGTGGACAGGTACAGGTACGGCGTCGGGTCGGCCGGGTCGGTGACCTCGATCCGCAGCGCGGTGGGGATGTAGCTGCGCAGCAGCATGAACGCCCGCGGGTCGGCCTTGGGGCCGCGCCAGGCGACGGCCTCCGCCGGGTCGAGGACCCGGGCCTCGCCCAGCGCCTCCACCGGGATCTTCGCGTCCCCGGCGACCAGCGCACCCGCCACCACCCGGATGCGGACCGAGCCGTACGCGCTGATCGCGACGCTGGCCAGGGCCGACGCTCCGATCAGCCCGCCGAGCATGGCCAGGGTTCCCAGCGGCAGCAGGATCAGCGCCCCCGCCACACCGGTCAGGGCGGCGATGAACCACCAGAAACGGGGTGCGGTCAGGCGTTCCTCGTAAGGCTGCATGGTTTCCAGCTTGGCACGACGGAGCCCGCCGCCCACCAGCGCGGGTAAGGTCTGCACCCGTGAGTGGACGAACGACATCGCTGACGCCGCCGGTCGAGGCCGCGGCGCCGGTGCGACACCCCGAAGCGCCGGCGCCCGGCGAGCTGATCGGCGCGCACTACGACCAGTGCTTCGGCTGCGGCGACGCACAGCCGCACGGCCTGCACCTGGCGATCCGGGCGGGCGATGGCGTCGGCGTCACCGCGCGGTTCACGGTCAAGCGGGCCCACCAGGGGGCCCCCGGGCTCGCGCACGGCGGGGTGCTGGCCACGGCCCTGGACGAGACGCTGGGCTCGCTCGGCTGGCTGCTGCGGGTGATCGCGGTGACCGGGCGCCTGGAGACCGACTTCGTGCGCCCGGTCCCGGTCGACACCGAGCTGTACCTGGACGCCCACGTGGTGGCGGTGCACGGGCGCAAGATCTACTCCACGGCGACCGGTCGGATCGGCGGGCCCGACGGGCCGGTCGCCGTCCGCGCGGACGCCCTGTTCATCGAGGTGAAGGTGGACCACTTCATCGAGAACGGCCGGCCGGAAGAGATCAACGCGGCCCTCTCCGACCCGGACCAGATCAAGGTCGCGCGTGCCTTCGAGGTGAATCCGTGAGCCGTGAGCCCGTAGACGTCCTGATTCGGCGGGTGGACCCGTCGGTTCCGCTCCCCGCCTACGGGCATCCCGGCGACGCCGGGGCGGATCTGGTCACCACCGAGGCGGCCGAACTCGCCCCCGGCGAGCGCGCGGTGCTGCCCACCGGGGTGTCCATCGCGCTCCCGGACGGGTACGCGGCCTTCGTGCACCCCCGCTCGGGGCTCGCCGCCCGCTGTGGTGTCGCCCTGGTGAATGCTCCGGGCACGGTGGATGCCGGGTACCGTGGGGAGATCAAGGTGATCGTGGTCAATCTGGACCCGCGCGAGAGCGTGCGGTTCGAGCGGTTCGACCGGGTCGCCCAGCTCATCGTCCAGCAGGTGGAGAAGGTGCGCTTCCACGAGGTGGTGGAGCTTCCCGGCTCGGCGCGCGCCGAGGGGGGCTTCGGGTCCACGGGGGGCCATGCCGCGGTGGGCGGCTCATCGGGTGGGAATGGATACTCTTCGGTCGGTGCCGACCGGGAAGGACAGTGACGTGTTCGGACGTCGACGCAAGCGCAGTGAGGACGCCGTCGACCAGGTCGACAAGGGCGTGGCCGCCGAGGAGTTGGCCGAGGACACGGCGGACGACGTGGCCGACGACTCGGCCGAGGAGGCGGAGCAGGTAAGCCTGCCGCCCGCGCCGCGCCCCGACGGACCGTGGGACATCTCCGAGGTCGGCAACCCCGGTGAGGGCCGCGTGGACCTCGGCGGGCTGTTCGTGCCCGGGGTCGAGGGCATGGAGCTGCGGGTCGAGGTCGCCGGGGACTCGATCGTCGCCGCGACCGTCGTGCTGCGGGACAGCGCGGTGCAGTTGCAGGGCTTCGCCGCCCCCAAGAACGAGGGCATCTGGCGCGAGGTGCGCGAGGAGATCGCCGGCGGCATCACCCAGCAGGGCGGCGTCATCGACGAGGTGGAGGGCCCGCTCGGCTGGGAGCTGCGGGCCCAGGTCCCGGTGCAACTGCCGGACGGCACCAACGGCGTGCAGCTCGTGCGGTTCGTCGGCGTGGACGGGCCGCGCTGGTTCCTGCGCGGCGTGATCTCGGGTCAGGGCGCGGTCCAGCCCGAGGCGGCCGGGCTCCTTGAGCAGATCGTCCGCGACACCGTCGTGGTGCGCGGCGAATCGCCGATGGCCCCGCGCGACCCGATCGTCCTCAAGCTGCCCGACGACGCGCAGATGGTCGCCGAGGGCGGCGTGCAGCAGGACGAGGCGGCCGGCTCGCGGTTCGCGGGCGGCGTCGACCAGCTCCAGCGCGGCCCCGAGATCACCGAGGTCCGCTAGCCCGAGCGTCCAAGGACGGCCCAGGTCATGGCCGGAAACTGACCTTCAGCGGTGGGCTCCACTCCGTTTCGCGGAGTGGAGCCCACCGCTTTTGCGCAGGTGGAGGCGGTGCGCGTAGGGAATCCGTCAACGCGGCGCCAATGGCCGTATGAGAGCCGTCAACGGACGACTCGGCGTGCGCTGCGGGGGGTTTGCTCTAGGGGTCCGAACGGCTCTACGAACCTCTAGGAGCTCACGATGGCCGACCTGGCCTTCGTCGTCACCACGATCGCGGTCTTCGCGTTGGTGGCACTCGTCGCCAAGGGGGTGACGAAGCTGTGACCGCCGAGAACGTCGTCGGCCTGATCGTGGCCGTCGCCCTGCTGGGCTACCTGGTCCTCGCCCTCGTCTTCCCGGAGAGGTTCTGAGCTCGACATGAGTCCTGTCCTCGCGGGAGTGCTCCAGCTCGCCGCCCTCGTCGGGGCGCTGGCCCTGGTGCACCGGCCTCTGGGCGACTACCTGGCCGCCGTCTACAGCTCCACCCGGCACCTCCGCGTGGAGAAGTGGATCTACCGCTGCATCGGTGCCAACCCGTCCGTGCAACTGCGCTGGCCCGCCTACCTGCGCTCGGTCCTCGCCTTCTCGCTGGCCGGCGTCCTCTTCCTCTACCTGCTCCAGCGCGCCCAGGGCAGCCTGCCGCTGTCGTACGGCTTCACCTCCATATCGCCGCACCAGGCGTTCAACACCGCCGCCTCCTTCGTGGCCAACACCAACTGGCAGTCCTACTCGGGCGAGCAGTCGATGGGCCACGTCGTGCAGACCGGCGGGCTCGCGGTGCAGAACTTCCTCTCGGCCGCCGTCGGCATCGCCGTGGCCATCGCGCTGGTCCGCGGCTTCGCCAGGTCCCGCACCGGCGAACTCGGCAACTTCTGGGCCGACCTGGTGCGCGGCCTGGTCCGGGTGCTGATCCCGATGGCCGTCATCGGCGCGCTCGTGCTGGTCGCCTGCGGCGTCATCCAGAACTTCGCCGGCATCCACGAGATCGGCCAGTTCGACGGCGGCGTCCAGCAGACGAACGGCGGAGCGGTCGCGTCCCAGGAGGTGATCAAGGAGCTCGGAACCAACGGCGGCGGCTACTTCAACGCCAACTCCGCGCACCCCTTCGAGAACCCCAACGGCCTGTCCAACCTCTTCGAGATCTTCCTGATCCTGGTCATCCCCGTCTCGCTGACCCGCACCTTCGGCCGCATGGTCGGCAGCACCCGGCAGGGCTACGCCATCCTCGGCACGATGGGCGTGATCTGGCTCGGCTTCTCCGCGCTGATGCTGTGGACCGAATTCCACCACGGCGGCGCGGCGCTCCAGGAGGCGGGCGGCGCCATGGAGGGCAAGGAGACCCGGTTCGGCGTCGCGGGCTCCGCCCTCTTCTCCGCCACCACCACGCTGACCTCCACCGGCGCGGTCAACTCCTTCCACTCCTCCAACACCGGCCTCGGCGGCGGTCTCGACCTGCTCGGCATGATGCTGGGCGAGATCGCCCCCGGCGGCGTGGGCTCCGGCCTGTACGGCATGCTGATCATGGCCGTCATCGCCGTGTTCATCGCGGGCCTGATGGTCGGCCGTACGCCCGAGTACCTGGGCAAGAAGATCGGCACCCGTGAGATCAAGTTCGCCGCCTGCTACATCCTGGTCACCCCCACCCTCGTGCTCGGCTTCACCGCCGCGTCGCTGGCCCTGGCCACGCCGCCGGACTCGATCCTCAACACCGCCGGTAACTCGGTGCACGGCAGCGGCGCGCACGGTTTCTCCGAGGTCCTGTACGCCTTCACCTCCGGCGCCAACAACAACGGCTCGGCCTTCGCCGGGCTGAACGCCAACACGCAGTGGTACAACACCACGATCGGCCTGGCCATGCTGCTCGGCCGCTTCCTGCCGATGGTCTTCGTCCTCGCCCTGGCCGGCTCGCTGGCCGAGCAGCAGCCCGTACCGAAGACGGCGGGCACCCTGCGCACCGAGCAGCCGCTGTTCGCCGGGCTCCTGGTGGGCGCGATCCTGATCATCACCGGGCTCACCTTCTTCCCCGCGCTCGCCCTCGGACCGCTGGCGGAGGGCCTGGCATGAGCCGCACACCCACCACGACCGACCTTTCCGAGGAAGCCATGCCCACTGCCACCACCACCCGCCCGGCACCGGGCGGCCCCGCGGCGCCGGGCGAGCACGCGGAGCCCGGGCGCGTCGCCGGCGGCCTCTTCGACGCGGGCCAACTGCTGCGCTCGCTGCCCGAGGCGCTGCGCAAGCTCGACCCGCGGACGCAGGTCAAGGCGCCCGTCATGTTCGTGGTCGAGATCGGCTCGATCCTCACCACCGTGCTCGCCATCACCGATCCCGGCGACTGGTTCGGCTGGGCCATCGCCGGCTGGCTGTGGCTGACCGTGCTCTTCGCCAACCTGGCCGAGGCCGTCGCCGAGGGGCGCGGCAAGGCGCAGGCCGACACGTTGCGCAAGGCCAAGACCGACACCGTCGCCCGCCGCCTGGCCACCACCGACCCCGACGCCGCCGAGGAACGGGTGCCGGGGACCGAGCTGCGCGTCGGGGACCTGGTGGTCTGCGAGGCGGGCGACATCATCCCCGGCGACGGGGACGTGACCTGGGGCGTCGCCTCCGTCGACGAGTCGGCCATCACCGGCGAGTCGGCCCCGGTCATCCGCGAGTCCGGCGGCGACAGGTCGGCCGTCACGGGCGGCACGAAGGTGCTCTCCGACCGCGTCGTCATCAAGATCACCACCAAGCCGGGCGAGACGTTCATCGACCGGATGATCAACCTGGTGGAGGGCGCCGCCCGGCAGAAGACGCCGAACGAGATCGCGCTCAACATCCTGCTGGCCTCGCTGACCATCGTCTTCCTGCTCGCCGTGGTCACCCTGCAGCCGTTCGCGACGTACGCGGGCGCGCGGCAGGACATGATCGTGCTGGCCGCGCTCCTCGTGTGCCTGATCCCGACCACCATCGGGGCCCTGCTGTCCGCCATCGGCATCGCGGGCATGGACCGCCTGGTGCAGCGCAACGTGCTCGCCATGTCCGGCCGCGCCGTCGAGGCCGCGGGCGACGTGTCCACGCTGCTGCTCGACAAGACCGGCACCATCACGCTGGGCGACCGGCAGGCGGCCCGGTTCGTGCCGGTGGACGGCGTGCGCGAGACGGAGCTAGCCGACGCGGCGCAGCTCTCGTCGCTGGCCGACGAGACGCCCGAGGGGCGCTCCATCGTCGTGCTGGCCAAGGAGCGGTACGGGCTGCGGGCCCGCCACGAGGGGGAGCTGGGCCACGCCGCGTTCGTGCCCTTCACCGCGCAGACCCGGATGTCGGGCGTGGACCTCATCGGCGACGACGGCGCGGTCCGCCGGGTCCGCAAGGGCGCGGCGGCGGCCATCACCGGCTGGGTGGTCGAACGCGGCGGCAGCGTCTCCCCGGACGCGCGGGAGAAGGTGGACGGCATCTCGGCGGCGGGCGGCACCCCGCTGCTGGTCGCCGTCGACGACGTCGACGGACCACGGGTGCTCGGCGTCGTCTACCTCAAGGACGTCGTCAAGGAGGGCATGCGGGAGCGGTTCGACGAGCTGCGCCGGATGGGCATCAAGACCGTCATGATCACCGGCGACAACCCGCTGACCGCCAAGGCCATCGCCGACGAGGCGGGCGTGGACGACTTCCTCGCCGAGGCCACGCCCGAGGACAAGATGGCGCTGATCAAGCGGGAGCAGGCCGGCGGCCAACTGGTCGCGATGACCGGCGACGGCACCAACGACGCCCCCGCGCTGGCCCAGGCGGACGTGGGCGTGGCGATGAACACCGGCACCTCGGCCGCCAAGGAGGCCGGGAACATGGTGGACCTGGACTCCAACCCCACCAAGCTCATCGAGATCGTGGAGATCGGCAAGCAGTTGCTGATCACCCGCGGCGCGCTGACCACCTTCTCGATCGCCAACGACGTCGCCAAGTACTTCGCGATCATCCCCGCGATGTTCGCGGGCGTCGCCGGCTACGAGGGCCTGGACACCCTCAACATCATGCGGCTCGCCTCGTCGCAGTCCGCGATCCTGTCGGCGGTGATCTTCAACGCGCTGATCATCATCGCGCTGGTGCCGCTGTCGCTGCGCGGCGTGCGCTACCGGCCGATGAGCGCCGACCAGATGCTCCGCCGCAACCTCGCCGTCTACGGCCTCGGCGGCCTGGTCGCCCCCTTCGTCGGCATCAAACTCATCGACCTGCTCATCTCCCTCATACCTGGCATCGGGTGACACTCATGAACTCATCCCTCCGCGGCATGACCCGCCTGGCGACGGCGGGGCTGCGGGCCCTGCTGGTGCTGACCCTGGTGTGCGGCGTGCTCTATCCGCTGGCGGTCACCGGCATCGCCCAGGCCCTCTTCCCCGACCAGGCCGACGGCTCGAAGATCAAGGAGAACGGGAAGGTCGTCGGCTCCGAGCTGATCGGCCAGAGCTTCACGCTCGACGCCAAGGACAAGGACGGCAACCCGCTGCCCGACCCCAGGTGGTTCCAGCCCCGCCCGTCGGCGGCCGGCGAGAACGTCTACAACACCCGCTACTCCCTCACCGTCTCCGGCGCCTCCAACCTCGCCGCCGACAGCAAGGTGCTCAAGGAGCAGGTCATCGCCCGCCGCGCCGCGATCGCCACGTTCAACGGCGTCCCGCGGCGCGACGTGCCGGTAGACGCGCTCACGGCCTCCGCCTCCGGCGTCGACCCGCACATCTCACCGGCCTACGCGGACCTCCAGGTGAGCCGGGTGGCCAGGGAGCACGGCCTGTCCCGGCAGGCCGTACAACGCCTGGTCGAGCGGCACACCGACGGCCGCCTGGCCGGCTTCCTGGGGGAGCCGCACGTCAACGTGTTGAAGCTGAACCTGGCCGTGCGACGGCTGGCGGCGGAGGAGCGGGGCGACTGACCGGGGGCGAGCTGGCGGGGCGCGGGGCCGGGCGTACGCGGGACGGCGAGACCGGTCGCGTACGCCCCGCCCGCCCGCCGCCGCGCCCCCGGCGTCCTCGCGCGGCCGTGACGGGCGGCCCCGCGCGGCGGGCGGGTGGCGCACGGGGCCTGGACTCCGGCCACCAGGCGCGTACCGTAGCGTCGGCGTGATCGGTTACGGCCGGCCGGGGGCCGGGAGGGGAGCGGCGGGCGATGAGCGAGCGGACGCTACAGCGGGCGGACATGGTGCGGGTGCGGGACCTGCGGCGGACCTACGGCAGCGGCCCGGCCGCCGTGCACGCGTTGCGCGGGGTCTCCTTCGACGTGCCGCGCGGCGAACTCGTCGCGCTCAAGGGCCGGTCCGGCTCCGGGAAGACCACGCTGCTCAACCTCATCGGCGGGCTCGACACCCCCGACGCGGGCGAGATCCTCGTGGACGACACCGATGTCGTCGGCCTTGGCGAGAGCGGTCTGCTCCAGTTGCGGCGAGACCGGATCGGCTTCGTCTTCCAGTCCTTCGGCCTGATCCCGATCCTGAGCGCCGCCGAGAACGTCGGCGTCCCGATGCGGCTGCGCAAGGCGCCGGCGGCCGAGCGGGAGGAGCGGGTCGCCCTGCTGCTGTCCCTGGTGGGCCTGGCCGACCACGCGGAGCAGCGGCCCGGCGAACTGTCCGGCGGGCAGCAGCAGCGGGTGGCCATCGCCCGCGCGCTGGCCAACCGACCGGCGCTGTTGATCGCGGACGAGCCGACCGGACAGTTGGACGCGGAGACCGGGCTCGCGGTGATGGAGCTGCTGCGCGCGGTGGTGCGCAGCGAGGACGTCACCGCCCTGGTCGCCACGCACGACGCCAACCTGCTCGGCCTCGCCGACCGGGTCCTGGAGCTGAGCGACGGGCACATCACCGAGGACCGCAGCCAGACCGGCTGACACCTGGCCGTCTGACCGTCTGGCTGCCTGACCGGCCCGGCCCCGCCTGACCCCCAGGCCCGCTCGGCTCCCCGGGGCCGCGCGCCCGGGAGCCGGGCGGCCCACGACCCCCGTACGTGGGCCCGCCCGGCGGTCGGCGGCCCGGAGAGCGGTCACGGGCGCCCGGTCACCACACGTCGCCTTCGCGCCAGTCGCAGGTCAGCTCGCCGGCCAGGTCAAGCGGCACCCCGAGGGGGAGGACGAAGGTGCTGTCGTCGTCCTCCTCGGTGCGCAGCACGCCGGTGGGCGCCAGCACCGACGTGCGGCCCTGCCACCGCTGCCAGCCCAGGCGCTGGTAGAACACGTCGGCGCCGTCGGCCGCGGACAGGGCGCCCACCTCGTAGCCGCCGCGCAGCACCGGACCCAGGGCCGCCATCACGGCCGTCCCCTTGCCGACCCCGCGCCGGTCGGCCCGCACCGCCACGCCCTCCACGTAGCCGGCGCGCAGCGCCCGACCGCCGTGCAGCAGACGCCGCTGCACCACGGCGCCGTGCGCGATCAACTCGCTGCCCTCCCACAGGAGGGCGTGCATCCCACCGACCGTGTGGTCCCAGTCGGCGTCGTCGAAGTCGCCATCGAAGGCGTCGTCGAGCAGGGCCCGCACGGCCGCCAACGCGGCGGAGTCCAGCCCCGAGGTGTGTGTCACACGTACGTCTGCCATACGGGCGATGTTCGCAGGGCGCGGCCGGTCCGTCGCGTGGTTTACGAGTCAACGGGCGACGCCGCACGGCGGGGCGGGTGGGGTCCGGCGCGGGGCGGCGTCAGAGCCGTGTCAAGACAAATCCGCGCGGCGATGTCCGCGACGTTTGTCCGATTCGCTGGTCGTAGAGTCAACAGAGCGCACGTACGGTGCGCGGCACGAAAGACAATGAGGACATGGCACGCGGCAAGCTTCGGATCTACCTCGGTGCGGCACCCGGCGTCGGCAAGACGTACGCGATGCTCTCCGAGGGGCACCGGCGGGTCGAGCGCGGCACGGACCTCGTGGTGGGCTTCGTCGAGGACCACGGTCGGCCGCGTACCGAGGTGATGCTGCACGGCTTGGAGGCGGTACCCCGTCGTGAGCTCACCTACCGGGACGCCACGTTCACCGAGATGGACGTGGACGCCGTGCTCGCCAGGCGGCCGGCCGTCGCGCTGGTCGACGAACTCGCGCACACCAACGTGCCAGGGTCGCGCAACGCCAAGCGGTGGCAGGACGTCGAGGAGTTGCTGCGGGCCGGCATCGACGTCGTATCCGCCGTCAACATCCAGCACCTGGAATCGCTGGGTGACGTGGTGGAGTCGATAACGGGCGTGCGGCAACGGGAGACGGTGCCCGACGAGGTCGTACGCCGCGCCGACCAGATAGAACTGGTCGACATGTCGCCCCAGGCGCTGCGCCGCCGCATGGCGCACGGCAACATCTACGCGCCCGACAAGGTCAACGCGGCCCTGTCCAACTACTTCCGCCCCGGGAACCTGACCGCGCTGCGCGAGCTGGCGCTGCTGTGGACCGCTGACCGGGTCGACGAGTACCTCCAGCAGTACCGCTCCGAGCACCGCATCCGCTCCACCTGGCAGGCGCGCGAACGCATCGTGGTGGGCCTGACCGGCGGGCCCGAGGGCCGCACGCTGATCCGCCGGGCGTCCCGGATGGCGGCCAAGGGCTCGGGCAGCGAGGTGCTCGCCGTCTACATCGCCCGCAGCGACGGGCTGACCTCCGCCTCGCCCAAGGAACTGGCCGTCCAGCGCACCCTGGTCGAGGACCTCGGCGGCACCTTCCACCACGTGATCGGCGAGGACGTCCCGAGCGCCCTCCTCGAGTTCGCGCGCGGCGTCAACGCGACCCAGATCGTGCTCGGCTCCAGCCGCCGCAAGACCTGGCAGTACGTCTTCGGCCCCGGCGTCGGCGCGACCGTGGCCCGGGAGTCGGGGCCCGACCTCGACGTACACATCGTCACCCACAGCGAGGTGGCCAAGGGCCGCGGGCTGCCGCTGGCCCGGGGCGCGCGGCTCGGCCGGTCCCGCATCCTGGCGGGCTGGCTGACCGGGGTCGGCGGGCCGGCGCTGCTCACCCTGCTGCTCACGGCCCTGCACGACGGCCCGGGGCTCGCCAACGACGTGCTGCTGTTCCTGTTCCTGACGGTGCTGGCCGCGCTGCTCGGTGGCCTGCTGCCCGCGCTGGCCTCGGCGGCCGTCGGCTCGATGCTGCTCAACTTCTACTTCACGCCGCCCAAGCACACCCTGACCGTGCAGGACCCGAAGAACCTCGTCGCCATCGTGATCTTCTTCGCGGTGGCCGTCGCGGTGGCCTCCGTGGTGGACCTGGCGGCC
This sequence comes from Streptomyces buecherae, assembly GCF_014295035.1. GTDB lineage: Bacteria > Actinomycetota > Actinomycetes > Streptomycetales > Streptomycetaceae > Streptomyces > Streptomyces youssoufiensis. The sequence continues at coordinate 1,914,246 of NZ_CP060404.1, read as the reverse complement.
CGCCGCACCCACCAGGCGGCCAGGCTGCGGGCCGAGTCCGAGATCCTGTCCTACCTCGCGGGCAGCGTGCTGCGCGGGGAGACCAGCCTGGAGGCCCTGCTGGAGCGGGTGCGGGAGACCTTCGGCATGGAGTCGGTGGCGCTTCTTGAGCGGGAGTCCGACACCGCCCCGTGGACCTGCGCGGGCAGCGCCGCCGCCACCCCGGCCGCGCCCACCGCCGACGGCGAGCCGGCCACCACCCGAGAGGGCCCGGCCGCCTCTCGCGAAGGCCCGGCCACCTCCTCCGAGGGCCCGGCCGCCTCCCCGGAGGGCGCGCCGGCCGCGAGCGCCGCGGCCCCCGGCGCCCGCGTGCCGCTGCGGCCCGAGGACGCCGACGTGGACATGCCCGTGGGCGACCACCTGGCGCTGGCCCTCAACGGCCGGGTGCTGCCGGCCGAGGACCGGCGCGTGCTCGCCGCGTTCGCCGCCCAGGCCGCCGTCGTCCTGGACCGGCAGCGCCTGATGGGCGAGGCCGAGCAGGCGCGCGAGCTGGCCGAGGGCAACCGCATCCGCACCGCGCTGCTCGCCGCCGTCAGCCACGACCTGCGCACCCCGCTGGCCGGGATCAAGGCCGCGGTGACCTCGCTGCGCTCGGACGACGTCGCCTGGTCGGACGAGGACGAGGCGGAGCTGCTGGCCGGCATCGAGGACGGCGCCGACCGGCTCGACCACCTCGTGGGCAATCTGCTCGACATGTCGCGCCTGCAGACCGGCACCGTCACCCCGCTGATCCGCGAGATCGACCTCGACGAGGTGGTCCCGATGGCGCTCGGCGGCGTCCCCGAGGGCAGCGTCACCCTGGACGTCCCCGAGGAGTTGCCGATGGTCGCCGTCGACCCGGGGCTCCTGGAGCGCAGCGTCGCCAACATCGTCGAGAACGCCGTGAAGTACAGCCCGCCGGGCCAGCCCGTCCTGGTGGCGGCGAGCGCGCTGGGCACCCGGGTCGAGGTGCGCGTCGCCGACCGCGGACCCGGCGTCCCCGACAGCGCCAAGGACCGCATCTTCGAGCCCTTCCAGCGCTACGGCGACGTCCCGCGCGGCGCCGGCGTGGGCCTCGGCCTCGCCGTCGCGCGCGGCTTCGCCGAGGCGATGGGCGGCACCCTGACCGCCGAGGACACCCCGGGCGGCGGCATGACGATGGTCCTCACCCTGAGCACCGCCGCCGCCCGCCCGCCGGCCGCCCCCGACCTCCCGGCCCAGGTCACCTCATGACCCGCACGCGCTCCGTGCGTACCCGCGTACGCACCCGGCCAGAAAGGCAGGCACCATGCTGAGCTCCTCCGAGGGGCAACCCCGGACCCCCGGTCGGGTGCTCGTCGTCGACGACGAGCCGCAGATCGTGCGCGCCCTGGTCATCAACCTGAAGGCGCGCAAGTACGAGGTCGACGCCGCCCCCGACGGCGCGACGGCCCTGCAACTGGCCGCCGCCCGCCACCCCGACGTCATCGTCCTCGACCTGGGCCTGCCCGACATGGACGGCGTCGAGGTGATCAAGGGGCTGCGCGGCTGGACCCGGGTGCCGATCCTGGTGCTGTCCGCGCGCCAGACCTCGGACGAGAAGGTGGAGGCGCTGGACGCCGGGGCCGACGACTACGTCACCAAGCCGTTCGGCATGGACGAGTTGCTGGCCAGGCTGCGGGCCGCCGTCCGGCGCGCCGAGCCCACCGGGCGCGGCGAGGACGCGGTGGTCATCGAGACCGACAGCTTCTCCATCGACCTGGCCGCCAAGAAGGCGCACCGCGAGGGCGCGGACGTCCGCCTCACGCCCACCGAGTGGCACCTCCTCGAGGTGCTGGTCCGCAACGCGGGCCGGCTGGTCAGCCAGAAGCAGCTGCTCCAGGAGGTCTGGGGGCCCTCGTACGGCACCGAGACCAACTACCTGCGGGTCTACATGGCGCAACTGCGCCGCAAGCTGGAGCGCGACCCCTCGCACCCGCGGCACTTCATCACCGAGCCGGGCATGGGGTACCGCTTCGAGCGGTGAGCGGCCCACGGGCCGCGGGTACCCTGGGCCGTATGAGTGCCCCATCCCGCCCCGAGAAGCCGGCCGGCCCGCTGCGCCGGCTGCTCGACCGGCTGTCGACGTCGCAGGACGACCTGCACTCCGCGGAGCTGCGGCAGGACGCCGAGGACGCCGGGTGCGTCAAGATCGGCGAGTGCGGCGACCGCCAGGTCGTCAAGGTCACCGGTACGCTACGCACCGTCACGCTGCGGCCCCGCGCGGGCGTCCCCGCGCTGGAGGCGGAGCTGTTCGACGGGACGGCCGCGCTGGACGTGGTCTGGCTCGGCAGGCGCTCCATCGTCGGCGTCGAGCCGGGCCGCAGGCTGATCGCCTCCGGTCGGATATCGATGAGCCACGGCCGCCGCGTGCTGTTCAACCCCAAGTACGAACTCCGACCGCTCGGACAGGAGTAGCGGGTGACGTCTGACGACAAGTGGGCCTCCAACGGGGCCGGACCTCCCGGCGGGGCCGCACGCGGGGCGGAGCACGCCCCGGCGCGGGCCGGGGACTCCCCGGACGCGACCGACGCGAGCGAGGCAGCCGACGGGGGGGAGGCGGCGCGCAGCAAGGCAGCCGCCGACACCGCGCTCCTCGAGGCGTTCGGCGGGGTGCGCGGCATGGTGGACACCACCGTGCCCGGACTGGTCTTCGTCCTGATCTACACGATCAAGCGGGACATCCACGTCGCGGCCATCGCGGCGCTCGCGCTGACGGTGCTGCTCGCGGTGGCCCGGCTGGCCCGCAAGGAGACCCTCAAGCACGCCTTCAGCGGCGTCTTCGGGGTGGCCTTCGGCGCCGTCTTCGCGATGATGTCCGGCGACGCGAAGAACTTCTACCTGCCGGGCATGCTGTACACGCTCGGGCTGGCCGTGGCGTACGTGCTCTCCGCGATCTTCCGGTTCCCGCTGATCGGCGTGCTGCTCGGGCCGATCCTGAAGGAGAACCTGTCCTGGCGCACGCGCAACCCGGGCCGGCTGCGCGCGTACACCAAGGCGACCTGGGCGTGGGGTCTGATCCTGCTCGGCAAGTCGGCGATCCTCTTCCCGCTGTACTGGTGGGGGGACGCCACCCAGCTCGGCTGGGTCAAGGTCGCCCTCGGCATCCCGCCCTTCCTGCTCTGCGTGTACCTGACCTGGATCTTCCTGGCCAAGGCGCCGCCGCCGATCGACGTGATCGCCGAGATGGAGGCGGAGGAGGCCGAGCGCGAGCGCGCCGAACGGGAGCGGGAGGCGGAGCGGGCGGTCACCGACGCGGTGGCCGAGAGCGTGGCGCGGCAGTCCACCGACGCGGTCCTGGAACGCCTGGCCACGGACCCGGACCGGGCCCGTCGCGACGGCTCCGCGCGCTGACGGCCAGCGGCCGGTGACCCGGTGAGCCGGTGAGGCGTCCCGCGGCGCCGCTGGCCAGGCACCTGCTGCGGGCGCGCGACCTGATCGACCGGGCCTACGCCGAACCGCTGAGCGTGGCGGCCCTGGCCCGCGGTGCGTCGCTCTCGCCGGCGTACTTCAGCCGCGGCTTCAAGGCGGCGTTCGGCGAGACGCCGCACCAGTACCTGATGAGCCGGCGGATGGAGCGGGCCAAGGCGTTGCTGCGCGACGGCGAGCGGACCGTGACCGAGGTGTGCATGGCGGTCGGCTTCGCCAGCCTGGGCTCCTTCAGCACCCAGTTCCGGCGCTTCACCGGCGAGAGCCCGAGCGCCTACCGGGAGCGGTCGCGCCACCAGGAACTGCCGTTGTCCCGGGCTGCTACCCGCGCATGTGGACCAGGCCGCGCCCCTGAACCACCGCGCGGGCACAGTGGGCAGTTTTCGAGAAGCCCGGCCGGCCCCGCCTCCCTATCGTCGAGGGCGGTGATCGCGCGACCGTCGCGATCCAGACCGCGCAGACGGGAGAGCCGGCGATGGAGACGATCGCGTCCAGGGACGGCACGGTCATCGCGTACGACCGGGTGGGCGCGGGCCCGCCGGTCGTCGTGGTGGCCGGGGCCTCGTGCGACCGTGGCGCGCAGGCCACGCTCGCGGGCGCACTGGGCCGGCACATGACGGTGCTCAACTACGACCGGCGCGGGCGCGGCGGCCCGGGCGTGAGCGCTGGCGAGCGGAGGCAGCCGTGATCACCGGTTTCGCCCTGATCTGCGTCAACGTGCTGGACATGGACGTGGCCCGGGACTTCTACGTCGACACGTTGGGCTTCGAGGTCGACGTCGACGTGGTCCAGGACGGTTTCCACTGGTTCGTCGTGCACGCCCCGCACCAGCCGGAGGTGCCGCTCATGCTGGTGGTGCCGGGCGCCCCGGCGGTCGACGAGGAGATCGCCGAGCGGATTCGTTCACTGGTGGCCACCGGGCACGCGAGCGTGGGCGCGTTCGCCACCCGCGACTGCTGGGCCACCTACCGCGAGCTGAGCGCCCGGGGCGTGGAGTTCGTCGAGCCGCCGGAGGAGCGCTTCTACGGCATCGACGCCGCCTTCCGCGATCCGTTCGGCAACCACTGGCGGCTCACCCAGCGCAAGCCCTTGGCCGGCCCGCCACCTGGCTGACCGGCCCGGCGCCAGACGTACGCGAGAAACGCGTGGCCCCGCATCTCGCGCGGCGACCCGCTCGGCAGCGGGCCGCGCGGCGACAACGGGCCGCGCGGGCGGCAGCGGACCGGGCGGGCCCTCGCGAGGGGGCAGGAGACGGCACAAGGCGCCGGGCGGAGCGGAGTACGCAACTCCGCTCCGCCCGGCGCCTTCGTCGTACCGCGCGCGCTCCGGGGCGCGGCCCCGGCGGGGTGGGCCCGGTGGGCGTGACCCCGGTGGGGGCGGCCGGCCCGTGCCTAGTCCACCGCGTCCTCGCGGCGCAGCGACAGCAGGTCCTCAAGCTGCTCCTCGCGGGCCTGGGCCGCGACGAACAGCAGCTCGTCGCCGGCCTCCAGGACGTCGTCCCCGCTGGGCGTGAGCACCCGCGTGCCGCGGATGATCGTGACCAGGGACGTGTCCTCGGGCCAGGCCACGTCGCCGACCCGGGTGCCCGCGAGCGCGGCCTCGGGCGGCAGCGTCAGCTCCACCAGGTTGGCGTCGCCGTGGCTGAAGCGCAGCAGCCGCACCAGGTCGCCGACGCTCACGGCCTCCTCGACCAGCGCCGACATCAGGCGCGGCGTGGAGACGGCGACGTCGACGCCCCACGCCTCGGTGAACAGCCACTCGTTCTTCGGGTTGTTCACCCGGGCCACCACCCGGGGCACGCCGTACTCGGTCTTGGCGAGCAGCGACACCACCAGGTTGACCTTGTCGTCGCCGGTGGCGGCGATGACCACGTTGCAGCGCTGGAGCGCGGCCTCGTCCAGCGAGGTGATCTCACAGGCGTCGGCGAGCAGCCACTCGGCCTGCGGCACCCGCTCCACCGAGATGGCGGTGGGCGCCTTGTCGATGAGCAGCACCTCGTGCCCGTTCTCCAGCAGTTCCCCCGCGATGGAGCGCCCCACGGCGCCCGCTCCGGCGATAGCGACCCTCATGCCGCCGCCTCCTTGTCCGCCTCGCCGCGCCAGCGGCTGCCGATCCCGCCAGCGGTCGCGCCGCGGCCCGCCTCGCCCGCGCCCCGGGCGCGCCCGGGGCTCACGAGCCGGCCTCCGGCCCCTTGGCGAACGCCGCCTCGACCGTCTCGACCTCGTTGGTGCGCATCATCACGTGGACGAGGTCGCCCTCCTGGAGCACCGTCTGCGAGGTCGGCAGGATCGCCTCGCCCAACCGGGTGAGGAAGGCCACCCGGACCCCGGTCTCCTCCTGGAGGCGGCTCACCTTGTGGCCCACCCACGCGGGCGAGGTGTGCACCTCAGCGAGCTGCACGCCGCCGCTCGGGTCGCGCCACAGCGTCTCCGCGCCCGAGGGCAGCAGCCGGCGCAGCATCTGGTCGGCCGTCCAGCGGACGGTGGCCACGGTGGGGATGCCGAGGCGCTGGTAGACCTCGGCGCGGCGGGGGTCGTAGATGCGGGCGGCGACGTTCTCGACGCTGAACATCTCGCGGGCCACCCGGGCGGCGATGATGTTGGAGTTGTCACCGCTGCTGACCGCGGCGAACGCCCCGGCCTCCTCGATGCCCGCCTCGCGCAGCGTGTCCTGGTCGAAGCCCACGCCGGTCACCCGGCGCCCGCTGAAGCCCGCGCCGAGCCGCCGGAAGGCCGTCGGGTCCTGGTCCACGACGGCGACCGTGTGCCCCTGCCGCTCCAGTCTCTGGGCGAGCGCGGCCCCCACCCGACCGCAGCCCATGATGACGATGTGCATCGGCCCTTACCCCGCACTCCTGGTCGGCGCGCTGTCCTGCGTGAAAACCCTGCTCATATCTTCCTTCCAGGCATCCGGGGCGACAACGAGGCGGCTGGCCCCGGCGATGACGGTACGCGGCAGGAGCGAGTGTCGTCCGGCCAGACGTCCGGCACAACGGTAGCCGCACCGCCCAGGGCCCCGGCGCTGCCCCTGTGCCTGGCCCCCCGCGCCCGGCGCCGCCCCGGCCCGGCGTACGCCGTCCGGCCGGGCCCGCCGCGCGCCGCTCCACCCGCCGTCCCACCCGCCGGCGCGCGCCGGCCGCCACCTCGCGTATCGGGGCGTCTCCGGTCGGCCGCGCGCGGACGGGCCGAGCGGGGCCGACCGGCCCCGTCACCCGACGGGGGAGCGCACCCCGCTCCCGCGCCTGTGTCGAGGGCGGCACCGACGCGTGCCCGATCCCGGAATTCCCGTGCCCGATCCCGCCAGAAGGCCACCTTGCCGGAGATCGTTCTGGCTAGGATGATCGCCCGTATTCCGCTTCGGCGGACGCGTTACCCACCCCCGTAGCATGAGGACTTGATGACACAACACATATCGGAGGTGGTGTTCTGGTGTGTGGCCGCCGCGCTGCTGATCGTCGCCGTGCTGCTGCTCCGCCAGCGGCAGATCACGACCGGTCTGCGTAAGCACAACGCCGCCCTGGAAACCAGCCTGCGGGCCCGGGACGAGGAGGCGCGCCACCTGGTCGAGGTCAGGCTGCCGGCGGCCGAGGACTCCGGACACCAGTCGCTGCCGGCGCCCGGCCTCCTGGACGAGCAGTTGACCGGCACCGCCTACGCCTGGCACCTCCAGCAGGCCACCGAGCAGTTCGCCGGGGCCGTGGAGAAGGCGCAGACCCGCGCGGACCAGGCCGCGAAGGCCGCGCTCAAGGCGTCCATGCGGGCCCTGCAGGGCCTCGCGCACGAGCAGCAGCTCTCCATCTCCCGCATGCAGGACCGGCACGACAACCCCGACGTGCTGCGTGACCTGCTGGAGATCGACCACGCCAACTCCCAGTTCGGCCGCCGGGCCCAGGCCATCGCCGTCCTGTGCGGCTCCTGGCCGGGCCGCCAGCGCGCGGCGTCGCCGCTGCTCGACGTGGTGCGCGGCGCCACCTCGCGGATCAGGGACTACCGACGGGTGCGCGTGCACGCCCAGGTTGACATCGCTGTCGCCAGCCGGGCGGTCGAGCCCGTCGTGCTCGCCGTGGCCGAGCTCCTGGACAACGCGGCGCGCCACTCGCAGCCCAACACCGCCGTCGAGGTCAACCTCCAGCCCGCGCACAACGGCGCCTGCGTCGTCATCGACGACGCCGGGGTCGGCATGGACGGCCAGGAGATCGAGCGCGCCACCCGGCTGCTGTCCGGCCGCCAGTCCGTGGACGTCTCCCGGCTCGGTGACCCGCCGCAGTTCGGCTTCGCCGCCATCGGCATCCTCGCCGCCCGCTACGGCTTCAACGTCTCGGTGGACACCCGTTCCCCGTACGGTGGCGTGCGCGCGGTGCTCTTCCTGCCGAGCGTGCTGCTCACGCACGTCACCGAGGACGGGCCGAGCACGGTAGCGGCGGCCACCCCGCCCGCCGTCCCCTCGATCACCACCGCGGCCGGAGCGGCCCCCACCCACACCCGCACCCCCACCCAGGCCGGCCCGCAGGCCGCCGCGGCGCGACCCGCCGCACCGCGTACGCCGACCGACCACGAGGACGGAGAGCCGGTCATCCACGGTTCGACGGCGGGCGGCCTCCCCAAGCGCCGCCGCCGGCAGCCGGCCCCGGGCCGCGCGACCACCGCCGCCACGCCCGCCGCCCCGCTGCCCCCAGCCGAGCAGGCACCGGCGCGGACGGCGGAGGAGACGGCGCGCCGCATGGGTGCCTTCGCCCGCGGTACCAGGTCAGGGCGCGCCACCAACCCCAACGACGAGGAAGGGAACTCCCCGGCATGACCAGCGTGAACGATCACATGACCAACGACCTGGGCTGGATGCTCGACGAGGCCGTGCGAATGCCGGAGGCGAGCCACGCGATCCTGCTCTCGTCCGACGGCATGCTGCGGGCGCACTCGCAGGGCATCGGCAGGGACGAGGCGGAGCGACAGGCCGCCGCGCTGTCCGGGCTCCAGTCGATCAGCCGCAGCACCGCCGAGTTCTGCGCCGAGGAGAACACCCCCTGGCAGCAGACGCTCGTCGAGTTCGCCGACGGCTACGTCTTCCTGGTGGCCGCCGGGCAGGGCGCCTACCTGGCGGTCTCGGCCACGGCCGAGGTCGACATGGAGGCCGTGACGTACCGCATGCAGAAGCTGGTGGACCGGCTCGGCAAGGAGCTCACCAGCCCGCCCCGGCTTGGTAGTTCGGCATGACCCCGCCTCGGCGCGAGCGGGGTTTAGTACGGCCCTACGTCGTCACCGGCGGCCGGGCCTACCCGACCCGCAACACCTTCGACCTGGTCACGCTCGTCATCGCGCAGCACGACCGGCCGCTCAGCGAGCTGAACCCGGAGCAACGGCGGCTCGTGGAGCTGTGCCGGGGCGGCGCCCTGTCGGTCGCCGAGGTCGCGGGGCACCTGGAGCTGGCGGTCAGCGTCACCAAGGTGCTCCTCGGCGACCTGGTCGACAGCGGGCACATCGTCACCCGGGCCCCCATCCCCAAGGCCCAACTCCCCGAATCCCAGCTCTTGCAGGAGGTGCTCGATGGGCTCCGCGCCAGCCTCTGAGGACGTCTACTTGCGGCAGACGGTCCGCACCGCGGCCAAGCTCCTGGTCGTGGGCCACTTCGCGGTCGGCAAGACCACGTTCGTCGGGTCCCTCTCGGAGATCAAGCCGCTGCGCACCGAGGAGACCATGACGCAGGCCGGCGCCCTGGTGGACGACCTGGCCGGGATCGACGGCAAGTCCACGACCACCGTCGCCATGGACTTCGGCCGGCTGACCCTCAGCGACCAACTGGTGCTCTACCTGTTCGGCGCGCCGGGCCAGAAGCGGTTCACCCGCCTGTGGCAGGACATGACACAGGGGGCGCTCGGCGCCCTGGTGCTCGCCGACACCCGCCGCCTCGACCAGTCCTTCGACGTCATGGGCCTGTTGGAGGAGCACGACCTGCCGTACGCGGTCGCCGTCAACCACTTCGACGGCGCGCCCAGCTACCACGAGGACGAGATACGCGAGGCGCTCGACCTGCTGCCCGACACACCGCTGGTCACCTGCGACGCCCGGGACCGCATCTCCTCCACCCACGCGCTGATCGCGCTCGTGCAGTACCTCCAGGTCCGCAACGCGCACCGCACGCACGTCTAGCCCCCGTCGCGGCGACCAGCCGGCGCCGGACCGCCCGGCGGACGCGCACCCCCACCGCGCGCCCACCGCGGCGACCCACACCGCCGGCCCCGCGACGCGCCCACCACCCGCTGCTGCCGGTACCCGACCGCTCACCCCCCGCGTCCGCGCCGAGCGGTCGGCCGGCGCCGCCCACCGTTCCCCGCCCCACTTCCCCGCCCCGCTTCCGTACCACCCGCCCCTCCCGTTCCGATCAGGAGCACGAGTGACCTCTCACCCCGATGTCGGCACCGGGCCGCCGCCAGGCTGCCCCGCGCACGCTGGCCGGCCCACCGGCGAGCCGATCTACGGTCCCGACTTCGCCACCGACCCGACCGCCGCCTACGAACGGATGCGCCGCTTCGGCTCGGCGGCCCCGGTCCAGCTCGCCCCCGGCGTGGACGCCACGCTGGTCATCGGCTACCAGGCGGCCCTGAGCGTGCTGCGCAGCCCGGAGACCTTCGTCAAGGACCCGCGCCGCTGGCGGGCCCTGGCCGACGGCACGGTGCCGATGGACAGCCCGGTCGTGCCGATGATGATGTACCGGCCCAACTGCCTGTTCGCCGACGGCGAGGAACACCGCCGGCTGCGCCAGGCCGTCACCGACTCCCTGGAGCGCGTGGACCCCAACGCGCTGCGCGGCTACGTCGAGGAGAGCGCGGACACCCTCATCGACCGGTTCTGCGCGCGCGGCGAGGCGGACCTGCTGGTCGAGTACGCGCGGGTCATCCCGATGCTCGTCTCCAACCGCATGTTCGGCTGCCCGCCCGAGATCGGTGAGCGCCTTCTCGCGGGCATGTCCGGGATCTTCGACGGAGTCAACGCCGAGCAGGCCAACGCCCAGCTCACCGAGGCCATCGTCGAACTGGTGGCGCTCAAGCGCGCCAAGCCGGGCGCGGACGTCATCTCCTGGATGATGGCCCACCCCGCGGAGCTGACCGACGAGGAGATGCTCCACCAGTTGGTGGTGCTCATGGGCGCGGGCACCGAGCCCGAGCAGAACCTCATCGCCAACGGGCTGCGGCTGCTGCTGTCCGACGACCGGTTCGCCGGCAGCCTGGCCGGCGGCAGCCTGCCGGTGGACGACGCCCTGGACGAGGTGCTCTGGACCGACCCGCCGATGGCCAACTACGCCGTCCACTACCCGGTGCACGACGTGGACCTGGACGGGCTGCGGCTGCGCGAGGGCGAGCCGGTCGTCATCAGCTTCGCCGCCGCCAACACCGACTCCTCCCTCGCCTCCGACCAGCGCGCGGGCAACCGCGCCCACCTGGCCTGGAGCGCGGGCCCGCACGCCTGCCCGGCGCAGAGCAGCGCCCGGCTGGCCGCCTCGGTCGCCGTCGAGAAGCTGCTCGACCGGCTGCCGGACATCGAACTCGCCGTTCCCGTCGACGCGTTGGAGTGGCGGCCGGGGCCGTTCCACCGCGCGCTCAGCGCGCTGCCCGTCCGCTTCCCGCCGGTTCCCGTGGCCACTTCGCACGCATCCGTCAGTTCAGCGCCCGCCACTTTCGACGCGACCTCTGGAGAGACCTCATGGAAGCCCAGTCCTGCCCCGTCGCCATCGACCCCACCGGCCGCGACATCCACGGGGAGGGAGCCCGGCTCCGCGCCCGGGGGCCGGCGACGCTGGTGGAACTCCCTGGCGGGGTGGTGGCGTGGGCAGTAACGCAGCAGGCCATGCTCAAGGACCTGCTGGCCGACCCCCGCGTCTCCAAGGACCCGCGCCAACACTGGCCCGCGTGGGTCAACGGTGAGATATCCCCTGAGTGGCCGCTGTTCACCTGGGTCGCGGTGCAGAACATGTTCACCGCGTACGGCAGCGACCACACGCGGCTGCGCACGCTGGTCTCCAAGGCGTTCACGCTGCGCCGCTCCAACGCGCTGCGCCCGCGCATCGAGCAGATCACCACGGACCTGCTCGACGGGTTCGCCGACACCCCGCCGGGCGGCGTCGTGGACCTGCGCGAGGGCTACGCCTACCCGATCCCGATCCAGGTCATCTGCGAGCTGTTCGGCGTCACGGACACCGGCATGCGCGATCGCCTGCACGCCTGCGTGGACTCCATCTTCCACACCTCGGCCGACCCCGATGAGGTCACCCGCACCTACGCCGAGATCTACCAGTTGCTCGGCGAGCTGATCACCGCCAAGCGCACCGCGCCCGCCGACGACATGACCAGCGGGCTGATCGCCGCCCGCGACGAGGACGGCGACTCGCGACTGAGCGAGCAGGAACTGCTCGACACCCTGCTGCTGATGCTCAGCGCCGGACACGAGACGACCGTCAACCTGCTCGACAACGCCCTGCACGCGCTGCTCACCCATCCGGGGCAGCTCGCGCTCGTCCGCTCCGGCGAGGTGAGCTGGGACGACATCATCGACGAGACGCTGCGGGTCCAGGCCCCGGTGGCCAACCTCCCGCTGCGCTACGCGGTGGAGGACATCGAGCTGGCCGGGGTGACCATCCGCAAGGGCGAGGCCATCCTCGTCTCGTACGCCGCCGCCGGGCGCGACCCGGAGGTGCACGGCCCGGACGCCGACCAGTTCGACGCGACCCGGCCCAACAAGGACCACGTCTCCTTCGGGCACGGCGTGCACTTCTGCGTGGGCATGTCGCTGGCCCGCCTTGAGGCGACCATCGCACTGCCCGCGCTCTTCGAGCGCTACCCGGACGTGGAGCTGGCCGTGGCCCCCAAGGAGCTGCTCCCGGTGGACTCCTTCATCTCCAACGGCCACCGCAGCCTCCCGGTGCGACTGCGCCGCCACCCCTAGGAAAGTCAGGGGGACCGCTGTACGGGTGGCGGGTGGGCGGCCCGCGAGCCGACCGCCTACGATCCTCTGCGTGTCCAAACTGACCGACCTGCCAAAACGGATCCTGATCGGCAGGGCGCTGCGCAGCGACAAACTGGGTGAGACCCTTCTCCCCAAGCGCATCGCCCTGCCGGTCTTCGCCTCCGATCCGCTCTCCTCCGTTGCGTACGCGCCGGGCGAGGTCCTCCTCGTACTGTCCGTGGCAGGCGTGTCGGCCTACCACTTCAGCCCGTGGATCGCCGTCGCCGTCGTCGTGCTGATGTTCACGGTGGTCGCCTCGTACCGCCAGAACGTGCGCGCCTACCCGAGCGGCGGCGGGGACTACGAGGTGGCCAACACCAACCTCGGTCCCAAGGCCGGCCTCACCGTGGCCAGCGCCCTCCTGGTCGACTACGTCCTCACCGTCGCGGTGTCTATCTCCTCCGGCGTGGAGAACCTCGGCTCCGCGGTGCCGTTCGTCATCGAGCACAAGACGCTGTTCGCGGTGGGCACCATCGTGCTGCTGACGCTGATGAACCTGCGCGGGGTCAAGGAGTCGGGCAAGCTCTTCGCGATCCCCACCTACGTCTTCGTCGCGGGCGTCTTCCTGCTGATCGCCTGGGGCGCCTTCCGCGGCCTGGTGCTCGGCGACTCCATGCACGCGCCCACCTCCGACTACGAGATCCACGCGGAGAAGACCGGGCTCGCCGGGTTCGCGCTGATCTTCCTGCTGCTGCGCGCGTTCTCCTCCGGCTGCGCGGCGCTCACCGGCGTCGAGGCCATCAGCAACGGCGTGCCCGCCTTCCGCAAGCCCAAGAGCAAGAACGCGGCCACCACGCTGCTGATGATGGGCACCCTGGCGGTCACCATGTTCTGCGGCATCATCGGCCTGGCCATGGCCACCGACGTGAAGATGGCGGAGAACCCGGCCAAGGACCTGCTGCACAACGGCGAGCCGGTCGGCGCCGCCTTCACCCAGGACCCGGTCATCTCGCAGGTCGCGGCGGCCGTCTTCGGCGACGGGTCGTTCCTGTTCGTAGTGCTCGCCGCGGCCACCGCGCTCGTGCTGTTCCTGGCCGCCAACACCGCGTACAACGGCTTCCCGCTGCTCGGCTCGATCCTGGCCCAGGACCGCTACCTGCCGCGCCAGCTCCACACCCGCGGCGACCGCCTCGCCTTCTCCAACGGCATCGTGCTGCTGGCGCTCGCGGCGGCGATACTCGTCTACGTCTACGGGGCCGACTCCACCAAGCTCATCCAGCTCTACATCGTCGGCGTCTTCGTGTCCTTCACACTCAGCCAGATCGGCATGGTCCGGCACTGGAACCGCCACCTGGCCAGCGAGAAGGACCCGGCCAAGCGCCGCCACATGATCCGCTCCCGCGCGATCAACACCTTCGGCGCCTCCTTCACCGGCCTGGTCCTGGTCGTCGTCCTGGTCACCAAGTTCACCCACGGCGCCTGGGTCGCCCTCCTGGGCATGGTCATCTTCTACGCGACGATGAGCGCGATCCGCCGCCACTACGACCGGGTCGCCGAGGAACTGGCCACCGACGAGGAACCAGAGGACTCCGCGCGCCCCTCCCGGGTGCACTCCATCGTCCTCGTCTCCAAGATCCACAAGCCCACGCTGCGGGCCCTGGCCTACGCGAAGCTGATGCGCTCGGACCGGCTTGAGGCCCTGAGCATCAGCGTGGACCCGGCCGAGACCAAGGCGCTCCAGGCCGAGTGGAGCGAGCGCGGCATCGACGTACCGCTCAAGATCCTCGACTCGCCCTACCGCGAGATCACCCGCCCGGTGATCGACTACGTCAAGGGCCTGCGCCGGGAGAGCCCGCGCGAGGTGATCAGCGTCTACATCCCCGAGTACGTGGTCGGCCGCTGGTACGAGCAACTGCTGCACAACCAGAGCGCCCTGCGCCTCAAGGGCCGTCTGCTGTTCACCCCCGGCGTCATGGTCACCTCGGTCCCCTGGCAGCTCGACTCCTCCGAGGCGGCCAAGCTGCGGGCCCGCAAGCGCGCCGAGTGGAACCCGCCGGGGGCGGTACGCCGCGGCCCGGCGCCCCGACCCTCGCGCCGCGAGAAGGCGGGCAGCGAGAAGTAGCCACCCGGCGTCGGCGGACACCTGACGCGGCGCGGCGGTGCCGGGGCCCGGGCCCCGGCACCGCCGCGCCGCGTGTGCCCGGGATGAGGGCCGGACACCGGCGGTGGGCGGCCGGAGTCGGCGCGGGCACGTAAACTGGTGGACTTGGCGTTCTTCCGCCGCCCCACCAGCCGCTCCGGGCCGCCCCGGAAACGGCCCCGGCGACCCGCTCGCCCACAGCCCGCCCACTCCACGCACCCCCACCCCGCCCGACCGCGAGCCCGACCCACCCCGTATTCCTCTTCCGTCAGGAGCCCGTCCGCCGTGACACACCGCACGAACCGTACGCACCGGCCGAGCGCGAGCCACGCGCGGCAGCGAGCCGCCGGCGCCGACACCGGGCACGGGGCCACCGCGGGCGCCGGCGAGCCCGCCTCGCTGGTCGGCGAGCGCTACGAGGTGGAGATCGGCCCCGTCGCGCACGGCGGGCACTGCGTCGCCCGGACCACCCTGCCCGGCGAGGAGCGGCCCCGGGTGCTGTTCGTCCGCCACACCCTGCCGGGGGAGCGGGTCGTGGCGCAGGTCACCGAGGGCGACGCGGACTCCCGCTTCCTGCGGGCCGACGCCGTCGAGGTGCTGGAGCCCTCGCCGGACCGGGTGCCCGCGCCCTGCCCGTTCTCCGGCCCCGGCGCCTGCGGCGGCTGCGACTGGCAACACGTGGCATCCGGCGCGCAGCGCCGCCTCAAGGTCGAGGTGATCACCGAACAGCTCGCCAGGCTGGCCGGCCTCACCCCGCAGGAGGCTGGCTGGAACGGCACGGTCGAGCCGGCCCCCGGCGACAAGCTGCCCAAGGGCGAGGTGCCCGCGTGGCGCACCCGGGTGCAGTACGCGGTGGACCAGGACGGCTACGCCGGCCTGCGCCGCCACCGCTCGCACGAGGTCCAGCGCATCGACCACTGCCTGATCGCGGCGCCCGGCGTCAGCGAACTGGGCATCGAGTCCCGCGAGTGGCCCGGCGTGGCTGGCGTGCAGGCCATCGCCGCCACCGGCTCATCGGACCGACAGGTCCTGGTGGAGCCGGAGCCGGGCGAGCGGCTGCCGATCGTGGAACTGGACAAGCCGGTGTCGGTGCTGCGGATCGACGAGCACGACGGCGGGGTTCACCGCGTCCACGGCCGCGGCTTCGTCCGCGAACGCGCCGACGGCCGCACCTACCGCGTCGGCTCCGGCGGCTTCTGGCAGGTCCACCCGAAGGCCCCCGACGTGCTGGTCGAGGCCGTGATGCAGGGCCTGACCCCGCGCAAGGGCGAGATGGCGCTCGACCTGTACTGCGGCGTCGGCCTCTTCGCCGGCGCCATCGCCGAACGGGTCGGCGAACGCGGCGCCGTGCTCGGCATCGAGTCGGGCAAGCGCGCGGTCGAGGACGCCCGCCACAACCTGCGCGACCTGGAGCGGGTCCGCGTCGAACACGGCAAGGTCGAGACCGTGCTGCCGCGCACCGGCATCACGGAGGTCGACATCATCGTCCTCGACCCACCCCGCGCCGGCGCCGGCCAACAGACGGTGACCCACCTCGCCTCCCTGTCCCCCCGCCGTATCGCCTACGTCGCCTGCGACCCGGCCGCCCTCGCCCGCGACCTCGCCTACTTCAAGGCCACGGGCTACCAGCCGCGGTTCCTGCGGGCGTTTGACCTGTTTCCGATGACGCAGCATGTGGAGTGTGTGGCGATTTTGGAGCCGGTGAAGTAGGGGGGGGGCTGGCCTGCGGTTTTGCGGGTGCGCGTAATGGCCGGTGTGGGCGTTACGGGCGGTATCTTGACGCCGAAATGACGCCCTGGTCCCTCCCTACGCCGCTGTCCCGGCCTCGTCTGGGGCGGCCACCTGCTCAGCCATCAAGCACTCCATTCGACCCGTACGGGCTCCTGGGCTGCGGCGAGGGCGCCGTCGAAGTCGGCGAGACGTTCGGCGAGGGTTGCGGTGGCGATCCGGGGCGGAAGGGCTACTGAGAACTTCAGGCCGCGTACGGCGCGAGAGTCGACCGTGGGAAGCGTGAGGGAGTCGGGGAGTTCGGCACGGGCGGCTTTCCAGTCCGTGAGGGAGAGGTCCTGGCGCAGCCGGACGTGGGTGTCGGTGGGGCGCTGCACGGGGTCGGCGAGGTTGCCGAGGGAGGCGGCGAGGGTGGCGTTGGCGCGGTAGCCGGCCCACGTCCACCAGCGCGTGGCATCCGCGTCGCGGACCAGCAGGGTGCCCGCCGGGTGTACTTCGTGGGGTGCGCGGTCCATGCGCAGCTCGGCGAGGGTCGCCGTGGCGCGGCGAGTGAGTTTGACGTCCGGGTCGGTGTCGAGCAGGACTTCGCGCATGGCGCGCGTGAGCGCGTACGACAGGCCGCGGGCCTCGCTGCCCTGCCATTTGGCGACGCCGCCGTCCGCGACCGGTTCGACGAAGGCGCGGCGCCGTGCCCAGTCGATGAAGGTGACCTGCCAGCTGCGGCCGGCCAGGAGTAGCCGCCGTGGCCCCTGACGCTCCTCGGTGAGGACGGACGGATCCGTGGTGCCGATCTCCGTACGGCCGGCGAGCACGGTGAACTCGGGGGGCGCGGTGAACGAGGCGGTCAGCTCCATGAAGTGCCGTCGGCCGAAGTGCTTTTCGGCCTCGGGGCCGACGAACAGCATCCCGCCGTCGCTGTCTAGGAAACCCTCGGAGATTAGGTGCGACAGGAGCGGAGAGGCGGAGCAGTCGAAGGGGGCGAGGCCGTTCCATTGCTCGGGCCACAGCCGGTCGCCGATGCGGTGTTCCTGCAGGGTGACGGCAAGGAGCTGCTGGGCGACGAGGTGGCGAGGCGAAGGAGGCGGGGTGACAGGTTCCACCCAGCCGCGGGCCCACAGGGAGAGCAGTCCTGCGGCTTGGAGCAGCGTGTCGGGGCGGGTGGCGAGAAAGAGGCAGTTGCGGGACGTGCCGGCTCGGCGCCCGGTGCGGCCGATGCGCTGCAGGAAGGAGGCCACGCTGCTGGGGGAGTCGATCTGGATGACGCGGTCGAGGTCGCCGACGTCGATGCCGAGCTCCAGGGTGGAGGTGGAGACGATGACGCAGTCGCGGGCCTCTGCGAACGCCTGCTCGGAGCGGGCGCGTTCGTCGGTGGAGAGGGAGGCGTGAGAGAGGAACACGGTGACGTCGCGGGCGCGGAGTGCGGCGCCGAGTTCTTCCACCTGTTTGCGGGAGTCGCAGAAGACAAGACGCTTCTCGCCCCGGTGTAGAGCGGAGATCACCTTTGCCGCGTTGGCGAGGGAGCCGACGTAGTCGAGTTCCACCTCCCCTGCGGGGCGCGGGACGTCGGTGGTGCTTGCGGCGTCCGCGCTGGCGGGCAGGGTGACGCCGGGGGCGATGACTCTGCCGGGCCGGTCGGCGGGGCTTGCGCCCTGGAGCCAGGTGAGGAGCGTGTCGGGGTTGCCGACGGTGGCGGAGAGGCCGACGCGCTGGATGCGACGGCCGGTCAGCCGCTCCAGGCGTTCCAGTACGGCGAGCAGGTGCCAGCCGCGGTCGTCCCCTGCGAAGGCGTGCACCTCGTCGACGACGACAGCCCGTACGCCTCCCAGCATGCGGGCGTGGTCGGTCTTGACGCTGATCAGCATCGCTTCGAGCGACTCAGGGGTGGTGAGCAGGAAGTCGGGGGACTCGGTGCGGATACGGCGACGTACGGACTCTCCGGTGTCGCCATGCCACAGGGCGGCTCGGCGGCCCAGCCACTGGGCGTAGCTGTCGACCCGGTGCACCAGGTTGTTCAGGAGCGCCTTGAGCGGGGCGAGGTAGAGCACCGAGATGCCGGTCCACCGGTTCTCCCGCATGGCGGAGAGCAGGGGGAAGGTGGCGGCCTCGGTTTTCCCACCGGCGGTCGGCGCGAGCAGGATGGCGTCTTCGCCGTCCATCAGCGGGCCTACGGCGGCCTTCTGCAGAGGCCGCAGATCGGGCCAGCCGAGTGTGTTGACGACGTGGTGCAGGACCACCGGGTCGAGGCGGTCCACCGGGTCGGTGCCGCGCGGCTGGTCCTGCACGTCGGTGACTCCTGTGCTGGTCGTCGGAGTTCGGGACTACGGGGGTTGGAGCTCCGGCCGATCGATCCTCAGAGATCCAGGTCGAGATCGTCAGCCGAGGCGGCCGGCGCGGGTGCGGCGAAGTTCCGTTCAGTTGCGGTGAGATCACCGGTGCCCACGGTCAACTTGTAGTGCGTACGCGGATCGAAATCGTCGAACTGGTCGATCCGGTCGAGTACGTCTCCGACCAGTTTCTTCAGGTACAGCCGCGGTGCGACTCCGACCTTCCCACCAAGGGCCCCGCCCACCGCGCGCGCCAGGTCGGTGAGGTACGCGTCATCGGCGAGCTGCTTGATGCGATCGGGAGACTGGGAGCCTTCGGCGTAAAGGTCACGGATGGTGGAGCCGAGTCCGACCAGCGATTCCTCGGTGAATCCCGGCAAGCGGATCTGGACGGCACGGGGGTTGTCGAAGCGCGGGTCGGTGGTGAAGTCCGTGGCGAGACGCTGGGCGAGCGGGGCGAGACGCTGCACGCCCTGCTGGCCGTCGTAGAAGGCGGGGGTGCCGGTGATGACCAGGTACAGGCCGGGAAAACGGCCGGAGTGGACCTCGTCGATGAGCTGGCGCAGGGCGTTGAGTGCCTTGTCGCGGGCGTCGGAGCGGACCCGTTGCAGTGTTTCCACCTCGTCCAGGACGAGGATGAGCCCCGCGTGTCCGGCATCCCGCAGCACGGTGAGCAGGCCCTGGAGGAATCCGAAGGCACCGAAGTGGTCCAGGTCGCCTCGGACGCCCGCGCTGCGCCGGGCGGCTGCGGCGACGTGCGGCTGCCCGCCGAGCCACGACATCACCGCGGCTGCGGTGGCCTCGTCGCCGGCGTCCAGAGACTGCTTGTACCCGCGCAGGGCGGTGGCGAAGGCGGGTGCGTGCCGGGACACCTCGGCCAGGCGCGCGGTGAGCAGCCGGTCGACCGCCTGTGCCAGTTCGTTCTCGCTGGCGCCATCGTCGAGGGCGTCCTCCTCCAGGGCGTAGAACCAGGCGTCAGCCACCGGGCGCAGGGCGCTGGGCGGGAAGCTCGCGGTACTCAGCCGTTCGGTGAGGCGCCGGTAGACGGTCTCGAGCTTGTGCAGGGGTGTCTCGGTCTCCGACACCTGCACCTCGGACACGGCGAATGTGTGCCGCTTGGCGCGTTCGCCGAGCCACCGGGTGAAGAAGGTCTTACCGGAGCCGTATTCACCACGTACGGCCTTGAACACCGAGCCGCCGGCAGCGACCGTGTCGAGTTCCTCGTCGATGGCCTGCTCGAACCGGCCGAGTCCGGTGGCAAGCAGGTCGAGACCGCTCTCGGGGACGGCGCCGCGCCGCAGCGCGTCCACCACGGCACGGCGGCGTACGGCCCCGACGGGGGCGGCGCCGGAGGCTGAAGATCCAAACCCGTTCACCGGAACAGTCTCCCATCCAGGCGTACACGTCCCCGCCGGTTGGAAGACAGGCAGGGGCGGTGGTGCCGGCTCACAGGCCGAACTGCTCGATCAACTGGGCCCGGTGCAGGCGCAGCGTGCGGTTGTCCGGGAGAATCTCCAGGATCTGGGCTCCGTCGTAGTTGAGAAGCTGGGCGAGTGTCGCAGCGAAGCCGGGGGCGCGGGTGGCCGGCTGGCCAGCGCGCTCGGCGAGGGCGGTCATCGACAGGGTGCCTGCCTCGACGAGTGCGGTCAGCGCCCTCGGGAGGATCGTCTTGTCCCGCGGCGGTCGGGCGAGCAGGCCCAGCTGCGCCTGGTACAGCTCGGTTGCCAGGAGCCGCTCCACCAGTGCGGTGGCGGGGTCTGCCGCCGAAGCGGGCGCGGCCGCCGATGCATCCGCCAGATCGACTGTCGCCTGGTGCGCGGGTTCGGCGGGTGCCTGCGGTACCGGGGGGGCCACCTCCTCTTCACCGAAGAGACCGATGACGCCCTCGGGTACAGGCGCGGACTTCTTCGGCTGCTTGCCCTGCGGGCGTGCTGCGGCGGCGTCGTGGGTGGGAGCACCTTCCGCCGCCACTTCGACTGCGGCCTCGGTGCTCTCCTCCCACCACACGGGCGCTGGGTCGCCCAGCTCGCGCCATCCCGCGGGTGGCTCGGCGCCGAACGGCAGCAGGGCGAGCAGCGGGATGGTGAACTCGGCGAGTGTCGCGCCGCCGTGATAGCCCGCCTTCAGCGCGGTGTACCGGGCGTCGTGGTCGCGCAGCGCGACGATCCGCGCCCCCGGTTCCGGCCAGACCACCCGGGGTCCGAACAGCTCGATCTCGTCCGCTGTGACAAGCCCGCCAGGGATGCGATGACGTGCCGAGCCGACGGTGCCGCCGGCCGCATCGAGCTTGCGGCCGCGTCGTTCCACGACATGACCGTGGTCCGACGTGATGAGCACGGTCATGTCGTTCGCACGGGCGGCGCGCAGCAGCGGTTCCAGGCCGCCGATCTCCTTCGCGGTCCAGGCGCCGTCGCCGAGCTTCTGCTCCTTGCCGAGTCGGTCGTCCACGGTGTTGAGGACGACCGCGACGTGGGAGCGCTCGTCGGACAGCGCCTCGCTGAGAGCGGTGGAGAAGGGCGAGCCTGTATCGGGGCCGCGCAGGTCGTCCTTGTGGAATACGGCAGCCGGGGCCCCGTTCCAGCAGGGATGGAGAGGGAAGAGCCGCTTCTCGTCGTTCTGGTCGCCCTTCATCAGGGTGCCCGCGAACAGCGAGGTACGGGAGATGGCGGTCAGAGTGGGCAGCGCGGCAGCAACCGCTCGTCGGACCGGTTGGCCCGTCGCGTCGGTGAGGGGGTCGAACTCGGCCCACTGGCCCCGCAGTTCTTCGCCGAGTTCGGCGGCGATCGCCGCGCTCATGCCGTCGATGAGGAGCAGCAGAACTCGTCGGCCTGGGCTCTGGGCGACAGGCGTGACGATGCGGTTGAGGAAGCTCTCCACGGTGAGCATGGAGCGGGGATCGGTGCCGTCCGCAGTCCACACCGCGAGCCGCTCGGAAAACGCCCGGTCCAGCTCCCTGCGCCGCTCACGCACCTGATTGCCGATTCGGCTGTATGCATCGGCGAGTGCGGTGTCGGTGTCGCCGCCCGCTTCGAGGTGCTCCAAGGCCCGGTCTGCCCAGCCGAGTTCGCGGACCTGGTAGGCGGTTCCGTCGGCGACCGAGGCGATGGTAGCGGGCCGGGTCTTGAGCCACCGCTGCAGCCGTGCGGCCATGCGTACGCGCTCGATCCTGGCCTGCGCGGCGCCGTCCGCGGCGAGTGCGTGCTCGGTCAGTGCGGTGATCGAGGCTGTGACCTTCTCTTCGTCGCCGCCGGACAGTGCGTGGCCCGCAGCCGTGAAACGCGCGTCGAGTCCGGCTTCGAGCAGCGGGCTGGCCGAAGCGGCTGCTCGCGCCCCGAACTGCGCGACGAGTTGCGCGGCCCGCGTCAGGACGGGGTCTGCGAGCCGGTGGGCTCCCCGGTCGACCAGGCCCCGGACGTACGCCTCGCCGCTCTGCCCGAACGAGGTCAGGAGTCTGTCGAGATCGTCACCCTGGGCAGGCGGCGTCTCGCCGAGCCACCGCTCGGCGCGCCCGCGCGCCCGGTACAGGTCATGGTCGGCTTCCGCGTGCCCCCACAGCGCAGCGCACACCACCGCGTACGCCGCTGCGTCCGCCCCGTGTTCGGCGTTCACCAGGGCGGTGACGATCCGGCCGGTGGAACCGCCCTGTTCGGGTTCGGAGAGGAAGCGGGCTAGACCGGCCCGCTCCGGGCCGCGCAGGCCACGCAGAAGGTCCGGCCCGCCGGGGGTGAGAGTCCACTGGAACAGTGCGACGGGATCGATGCGGTCCCCGTCGTCGTGTGCGGCCGGCCCTCCCAGCGGGTCCGTGTCGTGGCGCCCGAGCCGCAGGCGCCGACGGGCCAGCCGGGTGAGGGCCTCGTCGCGGGAGAGCAGGCCCCGACCCAGGGAGGGCCAGCCTCGGGTTGCCGCAGCGTCGAGGAGTGCTTCGGCCGCCCACTTCTCGCCGCGCAGCCGCCCGTCGATGCCGCGCGCGTCGAACGCCTCCCGCACGACCTCCCAGTTGTCGACGGACCGAATCCTGCCGCCGTAGACGCGAGCGAGCAGCCCGGGGTCGAGGTCGGTGTCCTCACGGTCGGTGAGGACCACCAGGACCTTGGGTTCCACGGGCTCCGCCGCGTCGAGGTGGCCCAGGATCTGCTCGTGCACGGCGAGCACGGAGGGAGCCACGGCCACGCGCGCCCGCAGCCCGCCTGCCGTCCGCTGTACGGCGGGCGCGTCCCATGAGGGAGCGGCCCGCAGCAGCAGAACGCGGGCCGTGCCGTCGCCGAGCCGACTACGGGAGGCGACGTACTGGCGGACGGTTCCTGCGGACAGCCGGGCGGGGCCGACGGTCGCGGGGGTCGCGGTGACCGTGTCAGGCATCAGTCGATGACCTTCCAGACGACCTGGACGGTGGCGTTCGGGTTCTCGGCTGCGAGCGCCGCGATTTCCGCCTGCAGTTCAGCGGCGGCTCGGGCGGCGGTGGTACGCCCGCCGCCGGAACGGGCCGCGGGCCGCGATGGGGATGGAGTACGAGGCTCCGGCTCCGGCAGTACCTGCGGGTGTGCGGAGCCGTCTCTCAGGTCCACGTCGTCCGAGCTCGGCGACGGAGCGACGGGCGGTTGGGAACGCTCGGCAGTGGTCTGTCGGGCCCTGAGCAGGGACAGCACCTCCCGGCCACCGGCATTGAGCACTCCGGGCAGGTCGGGGTAGTCCCCCGGATCGCCAGCGGCGGCATCCCGCACCCGTTCCAGGACGGCCGCGCCGTCCACGCCGAGGGTGTCGGCCAGGCCCAGCTGGTCCCAGCTGGTGTTCTGCAGCGCGGCGGCGACCTTGCCAGCGCTCTTCAGGGACATCCCGTACCGGTGCGCGGTGAAGTCGCCGAGGTCGAAGCGAGCGAGCCGGTCCACGACGGCCTTGGCCTCAAGGCCGGCTTCCGTCACTTCCTTGACCAGTTCCTGCGCCCGCCGGGCCAGGACGAGCCGGGGCGAGTCGTCGTCGAGGCGGAGGAAGGCGCGGTGCTTCTCCAGTTCCCCGACGAGCCGTCCTGCGTCCTGGGCGAGCACGCTGGCAGCGTGCTTGATCTGCCCGGCGAACTGGTTGACGATCCGCCCGCGCCGCAGTTGCGGCGCCCGGTCCCCGAGCACGGTCTCGAACCGCTTGCGCGCCTCGTCCCAGTCGCTCTCGCTGGGCAGCTGCTGCTCCCGCAGGGCGTAGTCCCGCTTGAGCTCGTGCGGTGCGGGCGCGGGTTCGACGGGGGTACCGCCGCGCACCCACACTCGGTCGGTCATCTCCGCGTAGGCGGCGGCGAGCAGCCTACGCAGCGGCTCGGGCAGACCGCGCGGTACGGGAAGGTCACTCCAATCGGAGAGCTTGACCAGAGTCGGTTCGGCGATACCGTCCCGCCGGGCCTGGCTGCTGAAGTGGTCGGGCCAGGCGGTGGACTGCCGGTAGTACGCCTCCCGCATGGCGCCGAGCCCGAGTCCCCCCGCGACCCGGGCCATGACCTTGCGGTCCTTGGCTTCGACCTCGACCTGCCCATCACGGTTCTCGGCGGCCTTGCGTACGTACTCGAAGACGGTCCTGATCTCGGCGGGCTTCACGGGCCTGCCCGCGCCCTCGGGGTCCAGATCGGGGTGCGCGGGGTACTGCTGGGCGAGCAGCTTGCCGACCAGGTCGCGGGCGGCGGAATCCAGCGGCGCGCCGAGCGGCGGCCTCAGATCGGGTACGTCCTGCTGGGCGACCAGATGGTTGTCGAAGCTGAGGTCGACCACTCCTTCCTGCTTCTGCGCGAGCCCGTACGCCTGCCGCAGGGCCTGGTTGACCCGCTCGGTGAGGACGACGAGTTGCGACTGGAGCATGCCCTTGGCGCGCTCCTTGTCGTCCGCGTTCAGACTCCTCGCGTACTCGGCATCGAAGCGGGCCTCGTCCGCGAGGGCCTTGTCGATGACGACGAGACGCTCGAAGTCGGCGCGGGAGGCATCCGTCAGATGCGTGGGAAGCCAGGTCAGGGTGCGCGAGTCACCGCCCGGCTTCTCCCGCAGCGAGCGCAGCCGCTGCAAGTCGTCCATCGGCCCGAATTCGCCCTCGTCGTACGGAAAGTCGACGACGAGGCGCCAGGCGTCGTCCTGGCTGGGGCGCAGCGTGGTCTCGGGCAGGGAGTCGGGATCGGCGACGTTCCCGAAGACCACCTCGACCTGCCGCTCGGTTCCCTTCCACACCAGGCCGAGCACGTCGTACGCGTCGAAGCCGCCGGGCCCGTCGCTGACGCCGAGCGCGTCCTTGAGGAGGGCGCGCATCTTGGTACGGCGGTTGCCCTGGTTGTTGTGGACCTGAGCGTTGGCGAGGACGGCGTCGAGGTCGACGCCGGTGAGCTCCAGGCGCACCACCGC
Source organism: Streptomyces buecherae (assembly GCF_014295035.1). Classification (GTDB taxonomy): domain Bacteria; phylum Actinomycetota; class Actinomycetes; order Streptomycetales; family Streptomycetaceae; genus Streptomyces; species Streptomyces youssoufiensis. The sequence goes on along the minus strand of NZ_CP060404.1, from coordinate 1,889,288 downwards.
GCCCGGCCCGTTACCGGTGACCTTTATCTCCGGGAAGTTGACCGCCCATTCCTTGGCCTTGTGCTCAAGGCGGCCGACCTCGGTACCCGCGATACGGGTGGTGATGGAACCGTGGTTGAGGGCGTGCAGCCGCGCGAGCGTGAGGTCGGCGAGAGCGGGGACACTCGGCGCCAGCGCGGACAGCAGCAGCGTCTGCAGCAGCCGACTGTCACCGGTGAAGTCACGGCAGCGGGCAGTGAGCTGAGGATCGTTGAGGGTCTCGGGATGGCGGCGGTACGCCTCGACCTGGTCCTCGGTGACCTGGTTGGCCTTCAGCAGGTACGGGCGCAGCTTGTCCCGGTACAGCTTTTCGGCGGCCTCGAAGTGGACACTGGTCTCTCCGCTGAACGCCTTGTCACCGCCCCCGGCGATCGCCGGGTACAGATCACCGAGGGGCACGAGCTGCCCGAGCCGCCAGTCGTCGCGGTGATCGACGAGTAGCTGGCTCATCAGCTTCAGGCCGGTGCGGGACCGCTGCAACGCGGCCGAGATATGCACCAGGGTGTCCATGAACGCCGGCGGGAACGGATACGTCCGCCGGAACGCGGTCTCGTCCGCCCCGGTGGTCGACTTGTCGTGACCGAGCAGAGTGTCCCACACATCCGGGCCGAGCTTCTTCGCCTCGGCGAACGCGGCCTCCACCTTCGCCTCCGCCTCCGGGGATGCGGGCTTGAGCAGGCGTGCCTGGGCGATCTGCGGCAGGTTCCGATCCTCGAGCACCACTTTGTCGAAGCGGCCACCACTGAACTTCAGGGTGTCCTGCACGGCGGCCTCGGCGGCTCCCGACATCTCCTCGCCGACCAGCTCACGCAGATCGCGCTGGCGGGCGATGAACGACACCACCGGGATGGCGCGCCGCTCGTCGGCACCTTCCACGAAGTTCGTGATCTTGTCGGCTTCGCGGGAGACGAACTTCTGGTCGTGGATACGCGATGCCAGCCACAGGATCAGTTCGTCCATGAACAGGACGAGCCCGTCATAGCCCAGCTCCTTGGCGTGCGCGGCGATGATGCCGAGCCCCTTGTCCAGGGAGACGAACCCGTCGGCGTCCTCGGAGGCGTTCCGGGCGAAGGAGGGGAACAGAGTCTGGGTGAGATCCTGCACCAGCCGAGCCCGCAACTCCTGTGGCGTGGAGGGGCTCTCCAGGTCGAGGCTCTTGGTGTTGTCGTGCTCCTCCTGTGCGGCGACCGCCGCATCGAACAGCTCGGTCGTCCAGGCGAAGGAGTCACCCCACTCGTCCTCCTGGCCGCCTCCGGCATCGGCGAGTTGTTCGATGATCCGCTCGTCGCCGTTCCGCCGGCGCTGCTCGGCGAAGTCCTCGAAGAGCCCGTCGGTCAGATAGACCTGCGGCAGCGGGCAGCCGGGGTGCAGCTTGCGCACGTGCTCCACGTACTTGCCGAGCACGCGCTGCTCCAGGGACTTGGAGCCCAGCATGTGGTACGGCACCAGCAGGAACTTGCGGTCGTCGGCGTCCAGCCAGGCGTGCCGGGCCCGTACGGGGTCCAGGTCCGCGCGGGCCCGCGCGACCTGGTTTCGCGACAGCAGCGCGTACAGCACCGCCATGAAGTGCGACTTACCGGAACCGAACGAACCATGGAGATAGGCGGCCTTGGAGGAGTGGCTGTCGAGTGCCGACTTGATCAGGTCGAGAGCCTCGTCGAAGTTGCCGAGCAACCGGTCAGTAACGACGTAGTTCTTCAGCGCCGCCTCGGCCCCCTCGGGGGTGACCGCCTCGTTCAGCTTCAGCACGAAGTCGGAAGTCGACACCGACTCCGGGATGTCGATCAACTCGCGCAGCAGCGGCCGGTCCTCGGGACGAGAGTTGTTCCTGCTCATGAACGCCATGGTGGGTCTGCTTCTCCTCGCCCTGCTCAGTCGGACTCGGTGCCGGTGGCGGCATCGGTCGTCGTGTCGGTGATGGTGTCAGTGCCGGCCGGTTGGGCGGCGGCCTTCGCGCCGGCGCGCTTCTTCGGAGCGGCGGCCTTCTTCACCGCACCGCGCCCGCGGGTGGCGGCCGCCGGGCGCCAGGCACGCAGCGCGTCGTCCGTCAGCCCGAGCGCACCCTGCTTCGACTGCCGGAACGCCAGGATCTCGGCGGCAGGCGACGCCCCGAACTCCGGGTCGTACTCGCCGTACCACTGGTCCAGCCATGGCTGCAGCTCCAGCAACCCGGCGAGATACGGGACGAGTTCGTCCTCACCGAGCCCGGCTTGCTGGATGTACGAGGCGAGCGCGAGGGCCTGCTCCAGGTGGTCCCAGCCGGCCCAGCCGTACAGCTCCGGCGACTGCGCGTTGACCGTGCCGTACGACACGAACCGTTCCTTGGGCACGTCGAGCTTTCCGCGCGCACGCCAGTAACTCGGCTTCAGGAAGTCGGCGGAGGTGTACTTCGGCGGTACGGGCGTTCGCTTGCGGACCTCCCGCTTGGCGGGTTCGTCGGGCGCGGCGTCCTCCTCGCGCTGGAGATCCCAGACGTGCTCCCAGTCGGCGCGCTTCTTCAGCCCGGCGGGCTTGTAGCGGAGGGCGGAGATGAAGGGCACGTGCTCCTCGGCGAGCAACTCGCGCACGGTCTTCGCGAGGTCCTGACGAGGTGCGTACAGCTCGACTACGGAGGCGAAGTCCTCGTCGGCGGACAGGCTTTCGGTGAGGCGGGGGAGCGTGGTGACGGTGGGGTTGCCGTTGACGTCGAACCAGTGGGCCCGGTCCTCGATCCGGTCCAGCAGCCAGGACTTCAGCGCCTTCTGCTTCATCGCGTCCCAGCCCTCGGTGGCCCAGCGCCGCTTGTACTCGGGGCGCTCGACCATACCGATGGCTCGGTTCGACTCGATGACGTCGATGCGCTTCTGGACGAGGGCACGGTAGTCGGCGGGCCAGTGGGCGGGGATCTCGGTAATGGGAGTGGACCCGTGGCGCTTGAACCACTCGCCACTGGCCTCGCCGGCGGCGACTCGGCGTGCGAGCACGATCTCGAAGGCGCGTTCGCCTAGGGTGAGTTCGGGGACGGCGGAGGCGTCAGGGAGGCGGAAGTCCTCAGAGTGGAGGTTGTAGAGGGAGTAGACCTGCCAGTCGAGTTCCTCTTGGAGGGCAATCATTCGGGCGCGGGTTGAATGGTAGCGAGCCTGGGCTTCGCGTAGAGCGGAAGCAGTGGGGACTGCTTCGTCGGCGCATGCGGCGGGGGTCGTCGCGGCGAGCTTCTGGGCCAGGGTGTCAAGCTCGGTGGCGAGCGTCGTGGGGTATTCCGAGGGGAGTGGGAATTCCTGGAGCTTGGTTCCGGTGAACTCGAAGAATTGCTCCCAGAGTTCCGTCTTGATGCCGGACTGGTGTCCTTCGGTTCCCTTGCTGTGACTCACCATCTTGAGCCAGAACCCGGCCGTGGAGCTGTTGAGCAGCCCAAGTAGCCGCACATGTTCCTCCTCCGTCGCGCTCTTATGGAGCTTCACTTCGGGTGCATGCCTATTGAAGACTTTCTCGCCGCGTTCGAGTGCAAAGTGGTTGTGAGTTGCGACCAGGGGGGAAGTGATGGACCAGGGGTGACAGTCAGGACTGGCTGTCACTTGGTGCCACTGGTACCAAGTGCGTTTTTCCGAAAAATAGGTCCCACCAGAGAATGTGGCGCGATTCCCAAGTGATGTTCTGGCTGGCCACATCCACTTGTACTCGCTGCTCCCTTCAGCGAGAGGGAGTAGCGAGAATTTCTCGCCAGCCTTCAGGTAGGGGAAAAAGGAAAAAGTCTCCTCGGTGTGCAACCAGTCGCGAACCTGATCACCTGTCACGAAGACTCGACCGAAGTCTTCTGTTCCTCCGCGCCTGAACCAGGCAGCGCGGGTCATCAGCATGACACCGTCTGCGTTCGTCTGTCCGGTGTAACCCATTCGGGTGACAGTTTGCTTAAGGGTTCCTCCGCTGGATGCAGCCAGATTTTCTAGCATCTCAAGTCCGCCATCAGCCAGGACCCATGGTTGCTTCCCGAAATGCCGATCACGCTCCAGGTCGCTCACCGAAACCCATTGTCCTACGCTGTCTGGCAGGTCGATCTGCTTCACGATCGCCTGCCAGACAAGACCCTGCTCTGGGTTTTCCGGAGCTGACGGCTCCCCTTGCGCACTCCGCACCGTCCGGATCGTCGCCTGGCGTTTCGATCCGTCCCTCGGTCGTCCCACGAGGATTACTGTTGGCGTACCGTGCCCGGGAATGTAGGCCCCGGATGTGTCGATGACCTCAGTGAGTTCGACCTTGTGCGCGAAGTACTCCTCAATGAGCTTCGTACCGAACTCCCGCTTCATGAAGGAGTTCGCGGTGATCTGCCCGACCATGCCGTAGCCGCCACCATCGGCCTTGCCACGCTTGGCGAGTTCGAAGAAGCGCTGGGCAAAGGGGACGGACAATGCGTACGTTCCCGCACACGCATCATAAATCGCTCGGTACAGCTGGTTGAGGATCTTGTCCTTGACTGTGATGTACGGAGGGTTTCCCACGACCACGTGGTACCGACCTTCCGCCAGAAGGCCCGGGTACTCGTGTACGTCCTCCGTTGCGTACGAGAACTCGGCTAGTGGGTCACCAGCCGTACCACCGCCCTCGTTCTCAAGCGAGAGCCCAAGCTGCAGCTCCAGCTGTCGATCCTTGATGAGCGAGTCGCCGACCGCGAGCTGGATCGGCCACTCATACCGTCGCGCCTCCTCAAACGTCCGCATGCCGCTCGCGGCCATCGCCGCAACCAATAGCCGGAAGCGGGCCACCGCGATCGCGAATGGGTTGAGGTCCACCCCATGGACTGAACTCAACGCCGCCCGCACGCGCTCGTACGGCTCCACCTCGGGCCGCTGCTCGGTCCACATCCGCACCAGGCGGCGGAACGCGCCCAGCACGAAGTGTCCCGATCCACATGTCGGGTCGATCATCTTCAGCTCTTCGAAGCCGAACTCCCGAATCGCTGGCGTCATCGTCCGGTCGAGGATGAACTCCTCCACGAACTCCGGCGTCTGGAGCAGCGCGTACGTCTTACGGGCCGCCTCGCTCAGGTCCTGGTACAGGTCGCCGAGGAATCGGGTGTCCCATCCCTCAGTGCCGTCCTCGCTCAGCGGATCGGTGAAGTCGTGCACGAGCACCGGGCCGCCACCCCCACTGGACTCACCCTCCCCGCCAGCCCGCTGCTCCCGCCAGAACGCCAGAAGCGCGCCCGCCCCCTCATGCGAAAGCGGAATCTGATACAGCGGGTTGTGATCGCGATCGAAGAGCAACCGCCCAGCCTGCCCAGCCCCCAACTCGGCGAACGCAGCCTCCAGCCACCCTCGATACGTAGGATCGGCGTCCTTCTCCAGATATTCCTCGTACCGCGCCTGCGCGATCTCCCTCCCCGCCACGTCCGGCGCCGTGATGTACGGCTCAGCGATCAGCTTGTTGTCCTCGCTGAAGCGGACGAAGACCGTACCCAGCATCCACGCCACGGCGACCTGCGTGATCCGTTCACCGAGCCACGCGTTCCACGTCGCCGCCGTGCGGCCCAGCTTCCGGGCCTGGTCGTACTCGCCGCGCAGCCGCTCCCCGACCTCGGGGACAGCCTTGACCTGCTGTTCGAGGTCGGTCTCTGCCGCCTTGACCTGCTTCTGCAGGTCGGCGAGGAGGCTCTTGCGGTCGATCACGTACGGCTCCTGTGGAGAGGGGGAGAGAGCGGAAGAAGATCAGGGGAACGAGGGTCAGGCGTCTGGTGCGAGGTGTTTGCGGGAGACCCAGGCATCCGGCACGACGATCCACTCGTCGAACCCGGCCTGGTACGGAACACTCTGCCCGGCCAACCGCGGCGCGCGTGCAGGATCGGACTGCGTGACGAGGAGCCACAGCGGGTTGCCGCCCTGCCGCGCCTCCTCCGCGAGCCGCCCGAGCAGGTCCAGCGCGTCGTATCGGCCCAGGACCGCCGTGTCGGTGAGCAGCAGCGGACCGCTCGCCTCCGCCAACCGCTCCCGCAGCTGCGGCTCGATCCGCCCCCACGCTTTGTCGGTACGGATGCGCAGCTGCTGATGCGGCCGGCTGCCCGGTTCGGCGGCGTCCGCCTTGAGGACGGTCTCCCAGGTGGGGCGGGCCGCCTCGCTGACCACGGCGCGGAGCTCCTCCACGAACATTCCGGTCAGCGACACCGGCCGCGCACCGAACGGTTCGCCGGTCAGCGCTCGCACCGCCTCCTCGGCTCGCCGCTGCGGGACGGTCAGCACGCGGAAGCCGTCCTGCCGTGCCGAGTGCGTGAGCCGTTGGTCCGCCTTGACCGCGGCGGCGACTGCCGCGTCCGCGTCGTACTGGGTGGGCGCGGAGCGTCGTGCCGCTGAGGCGCCCCAACTTGCCGAGGTCAGCCCGGCGGTGGCGTCCCCGGACCGGCGGTCAGGGACGAGACGCAGGACCTTGTCGTAGCGGGTGGCCAGCTTCAGCTCGAAGCCGGCCTCCTTGAGTGCGCGGACGAGGGCGCTGCCCGTGGGCAGCTCGCGCGGCACCAGCGGATCCGTGCCCAGGTCGGGGAAGCGCGTCGTGACCCGCTTGTGCAAGGCGTCCACCGTCAGGCCCGGCAGACGCTCCTCCTCGACGCCTGGCTGCACGGCGACCACACCGGCCTGGGTGATCCGCAGCGCGCGCACCAGGCCCAGGTCGCGGGGGTAGATCTCCAGACGCGGGGTGAGCGCGGCTCGGGTGGAGGCGGCGACCGCGATCTCGGCGGTGCGCCGCTCATCCCAGCCCAGGTTGCCCGGCGGTCGGCGCACGGCGTCCAGTTCGGTGAGAACCGTGCTCGCCGTCGGAAGGGACTCGAGCGCCGCGAGCCGGTCGGCCCGTGCGCCGAGGTTCAGCGCATACTCCTGCAGGGCGGGCAGTGACGGGGTGTCCGGTCCATCGATGCCCTCCCGGACGTCCAGGGCGATCAGGCCGATCACCGGGTCGGAGCCCTTGGGCATGCGGGCGTGGAAGTAGCGGAAGAGTTGCGGGGATTCGTCGTCCCCACTCTGGCGCTCCACGAGTGCCCGGCTCTCGCGCTCCACCAGGGCCCGCAGGAGGGACAGCGCGAGCGCACGCCGGTCACGCCGTTCCACATGCTGAGTGCCGCGCCGGGCGATCAGCGCGTCGGCGAGTTCGAGGACCGGTGCGACCCGTCCGCGCTCGGCGAGGAGCTCGACCAGTTCCTCACGCAGCAGCCCGAGGGCGGCATCCTCGTACCAGCGCTCGCGCGCCTTCTTCACGATCTGCGGGATACGGCCGGCGGTCAGTCCCACGGCTTCGGCCACGTCCCGCTGGCGCACCCAAGCGAGGCCGTCGGGCAGGCGGCCTTCCTCATCGGGGAGGCGCAGCAGGAGGCGTACGGCTTCGCGCTCCTTGGCGTTAGAACGGGCGTTGCCGCCGGACGGTCTCGGCACCAGGCGAGCGGCGAGCGCGTCAAGGCTCAGGCCACGCAGCACATTCGGGTCGGTGGCACCGACTGCGGCGACCGCGTCTGCGGCTGCCCGTTCCAGGGCGGTGCGCTCCTGGTTCGCGGCTTTGAGGGCCGCCGCGCTCATCGGCGAGGGCGCGGCCTTGCCGAGCCGGAGGTTCCACTCCTTCTGGCGGCGCTGGATCTCCTCGCGGGTGCGTGAACCCATGCCCGGTGCGGTGAGGAACTTCTTGGTCGAGTAGTCGAGTACGTCACCGACGGTGTTCAGACCCATCGCGAAGAGCTGCGACTGCGCGGAGACCGTCAGACCGGCCACCGACAGCGGAGTCTTTCGGTCGGCGCGTTCTGCCTGCTGATCGCGGATCTGCTCGGCGGAGACATCGTCGTCCTCCCGCCCGATCCGAGGCTCGGCCGCGGGTTCGGCGATCGCCGCGTCGGCACCGCTCTTTGAGCCGCGGCCCGGCTTCTCGCTGTGGCCGGAGCTAGGCGCCGTCGTGCGCTGCGCATCGAGGAAGATGCGCTGCCAGGCACGCTCCATCGGCTTCAGGTCCGAGAAGCGATCCTTCACGTCCCGGGCCAGGGCCTTGCGGAAGAACGCCACCAGGCCGTCGCGGATGGCCGGTTCGAAGGCGTCAGCCGCGAGCTGCGGATACGGCCACTCCTTCGAGTCCGTCTGCCGCGCCGTGACCGAGCCGTCGCCCCAGCGGGGCAGTTCGTTCGACGCCATCTCGTGCAGCGTCACGGCCAGCGCGTACCGCTCGGCATGTGCGTCGTACGAGCCGCGCGTGATGATCCCGACGAAGGGGTCGAGGTAGCCCTCGGTGCCGGCCTCGATCTCCTTCGCCGGATACCCGGCCAGTGAAAAGTCGATCAGCACCAGCTGGCGGGTGCCGTTGGGACGGATCCGGATCGCGATGTTGTCCGGCTTCAGGTCCCGGTGCCAGATTCCCTCGGCCTCCAGGTGTTCCACCGCTCCGAACAGGTACTTCCCGTACGCCTCCAGTTGGTCCATGCCCAGTCGGCCGTTGTCCCGTAGCTGGCGTGCCACGGTGTCCTCACGGCGGCGCGGCCCCTTGTCGGCGCTCGCGTCCTGGCCCTTCAGTTCACGGCTGTCGCCGACGTAGTCCAGGGCCAGGACCCGGCGCCCGGCCAGGGTGAGCGGCTCCCGCTCGTACAGCGCGATGATGCTGGAATCCCGATGGATACGGGCCAGGACTTCCGCCTCACGATCCAGGACCGTGTGCTTGGCTTCACTCAGCGCGACCTTCAACACGGCTACCGGCAGGGCACCGCTTCGCCGCGGCTCGCCTTCGAGGTCCCGTACCAAGAAGGCCCGCGACGTCGAGCCGGTGCCGAGCCGGCGCACGACCTCCCACCGCCTGGCCAGCACGTTCCCGGCCACTGCCTCCAGCGGATCCTTCTCAGGCTCGGCCTGCTCCTCGCCGCCGCTCGCAACTGCCCCGCCATCTCCGGTCCCACCTGCGCCAGCCGCAGCGTCAGAGCTGTCCGGAGCTTCCTCGACGAACGCCTGCTCGACGTACTCCAGCATCTCCAGGAAGTCGTCGACGGTGGACAGCCGCCGACCCGGCTCGTACGCGGTGGACGCCTCCACCAGGTCGTCGACATCCGGATGCAGGCCGTCGACCAGCGCGCTCGGGCGCAGCGTCTCGCCGCCCTCCATGCGCGCCATGACCTCACTCTGGCTCGCCCCAGGCGCCTGCCCTGTCACCAGCAGATAAGTGAGAGCGCCGAGGCCGTACACATCGAGCCGCACCGGATCGGCCTTCGGGATCCTCAGCTCCGGCGCCAGATATGGATCTGCCGCGTCCGAAACATGGACCCCCGAAACGTTGGTCGGCGCCAGGCTCAGCGGCCGACCGCGGCTCGCGCTCTGTCCGGTGGCGATCTGCCAGTCCGCGATCTGAGGCCACGGCCGCAGCCAACGCTGTTCTTCGCCGAGCTCTCGCCCGCGCGGACCGCGGTCACGCGGAACCACGTGCACCGAGTGTGCGGACAGCGTGCGGTGATGGATCCGTCGCGAGTGAGCGGAACGCACGGTTTCCGCCAGCTGCCGCACCAGAGCGAGCCGAGCCCGCAGGTCCAGGCGCTCTCCGTGCTGCACCAGGTAGTCGTCCAGGCGCATGGTCTCAGGGTGGTAGTCGAAGAGAATCGCCGGACCGGCCGGATGCCCCGAAGGCAGATACGTCTTCAGCTGTACAGCGCCCGGGTGCTTGAACCGGCTGAGAATCGCGGCCTCACGGGCGGCGGCCCGTTCCACCGAGCGTCGCTCCTCGTCCGAGGCCCCGCGCTCGCTCAGGAAGACCCGCACCCGCGCCAGGTCCTGCAGCTGGGAGTGGCGGCCAAGATAGTCGGCCCAGGTGGGCCCGGAGTCGAACGCCTTCGCATCCAGCAGGTACGAACCCACCTCGTGCTGGCGGCGGATCGGCGCGATGCGAAGTTGCTTCAGCGCCGCGTCGACTCGGCGGGACGTCTCGGCCGTGATCCGCCGACGGACGTCGCCGGGCGGCGTGGACAACATCTCCACCAGCTTCCTGACGGTGAAGACGCCGTTCATGTCGGCCGTCGGCAGCTGCACCCGCAACTGGTCGTCGGTGAAGCAGACGGCTTCACCGACCCAGATCCGCGACCGGCCCCCTGGACGGCCGGCGACCCCGTTGATCAGGCCCGCCAGCTCCTTGGCCTTCTGGTTCGCCAGATGCAGTGGATTGCCATGACGGCGGGTGGTGCCATTGGGCGTGGTCTGCACCCACTCGTTTCCACCGCCGTGGACGGAGCCGTGCCAGTCCTTCAACTCGACCAGGAAGACACCGGCCGGCGCGACCACCAGAAGGTCGACTTCGCGGACGTGTCCGCTGTTCGCGGTGAACGTGAAGTTCGACCAAGCCCGCCACGGCTCCTCGTCCGGCATCCGCCTGCGAATCGCCTCGAGGCCGCGACGCTCGTGCTCGTACCCGGACTCGGTGACCGTCGTCCACCGGCCATCCAGCATGAGGCTCCCGTCCCCGTCTCTGTCGCCTTGCGGGTGCTTTTGCCAGCTGCCTTCTCGTAGAGGCGTTCAGGAAGCCACGCTCGACCCTCGGGCCTGATTCTAGTGGGCGGGACTGACAACCAGAGAGGGGCGAATTCGTTCCGGCAAAGGACTTTCGGCCAGGCCGATCGGCCCCAGGGGTTGTCGCGTGGCACCGTGCACCCCCGCTTCATGACGAGTGTGACATCGCACGGCAGCGTTACGGTTTTGTGGGCCACAGCTCTAGTGACGTGCGTGCGGCAAGTTCGCTCCGGCGCTGCTGGCGCCGGCGGCGCCGGACGTGCCGGCCGAGCGTTGCCGGGGCAGCCGCGAGGGACCGCCCGTGCGAGGACGTTGCCACCGGTGCCGGCTTACGTGCGTCACCACGCTCATGCCAGCACCAGAGGTGAATGCCAGTGCAGCCGCACCGGAGGCGGCAGCGGTAAACGGAGCCTGCCCGAGAGCGGCGGAGCCGATCCCGAAGGTGAGTCCAGCGACCATGGACGTCAGAGCGACGACGACAACGCGGTGGGTGTGGTGGCCGCAGGTGGAAGCGTGCGCGGCCAAGGGGGCCCTTCCGAACTTGAGAGAGCGCCGTCACAGAGCCAGAGCAGGTGTCAACCTGCTGCCGGATCGAGGCCACGACATCGCCGCCCGACGGGCGTCGCCATGGGAGAGCGCAGGCCAGGCGCCCCTACAGGTTCGCGGCCGTTCCGCCGTGATAACTGACTCCCTGCACGGGTGCGCCCGGCCATCCGAGGTCTCGAGAACTGCGGCCACCGTAGGCAACCCCTCTGTCGAACAAGCGGATTGGTGACAGGTCCCCCGCAGGGGGCAGAGCCCAGTCCCCGAGGCGGCTTCCGATGAGGCCGATGCGCCTGTGGTCGGTCTGCCAGGAGCAAGCCTCTTCGCGGCGTCGAATGGCAGGTTGGCGTTTTGTGCGGGGAGCGGCAGCGAATTGCTTCTGTCCCTGGACACGATCGGAGTTTCTGGGTCCGCTATTTGTGGATCCGCAGGGGTGCGCGTTAAGTCGACTAGCCGGCGTGACGAGGCCACCTCGGTGTGCACTCCCGGGCTTTCGCGCATTCTGTGATGCGTCGGTGAAGTGAGATCACCGCACTCCGGGGCCCGGTCCGCGTGGTGGCCGCCTCTCGGCTGCGACATATCAGCCGCCTGTGGTGGCAGGCGCGCTGGAGTGCACTGGTGCACTCCTGCTTACATTCGGTGGCGAAGCGCGTACGGGGCGTCGCCTTTGTTTCCATAGCGGAGAAGGCGTTCGTGAGCCTGTGTCCGACCTGGGCCGCACGTACATCAATTTGGTACATGCGCTATTCTTGGTACATGTCCATGAAGCGAACCAACGTCTACGCCGACCCCGAGGACCTCGCCATCATCAAGGAAGCCGCCAAGCGACGGGGCATCAGCGAGGCCGAGATCATCCGCCAGGGCATCCACCTCGCGGCCATGGCCAATCGGGTCTGGGACGAACCCCTCTTTTCCCGTACCTTCGAGGGGGCTGGCCGTACCCCCAGTAAGCGGGAGGTGCGTGATGTCGTGGCCGACGCCGTACTCCGCGAGAGCGGGACCGGAAGCGCCGCGTGATCATTGTCGTCGCGGACACGTCCGGGCTCCTGGCGGCGCTCGACTCCGCTCACCCTGAGCATCAGGCGGCCAATGAGGCGATTATGGCCGCGGGTCTGCTGGTGATGTCCCCCCTGCTGCTCGCCGAGATCGATCACGTGGCCACCAGGGAGCTCGGTCGTGAAGCCGCGCTCAGTGCGGTCGATGACGTCCGGGCCTGGATGCGTCGCGGTCGCATCGCCGTCCCCGAGATCACGGAGGGCCACCTGGGAGTCGCCCAGTCCGTGCGTGCCCGCTCTCGGGATCTCGACCTGGACCTGGCGGACGCCGTGAACGTGGCTCTCGCTGCCGACTTCGACACCGACGCCGTCCTCACCCTCGATCGCCGGGACTTCCGTGCGGTGCGTCCGCTGGGTCGCCACAAGGCGTTTCGGGTACTTCCCGACGACCTTCCCCTCTGAAGCTGGTGGCGTTGGTTGGAGGCATCGTCTTCGGTAGTCGTGATGCTCGTGGCGCCTTCGTGGCGGGAGACGAGCCACACATATGCGTATGACCTGGTCTTTCTGGAGCCTGTCCAGGCCAACGTCTTTCCGATGACGCAGCATGAGGAGAAGACGGTGAAGTAGGGGGCCCGGCCTGCCGTTATGGGAGAGCGCGCGGTCCTGACGTATGAGTGCCGTGATGGCGCTGCAAGCCCCTGACGCTCCGATGACGCCGGCTCGGATGCGCCGGTCACATCACCTGCGTGTACTGGCCGAAGACATCGGCGGGTCCCGTCCAGTCGGCAGCAGGCATCGCGCATCGGCTGTCGGTACCGCGCCCGCGAACCCTGGTGCGGAACGTCAGACAGGGCGGTGGATTACGAGAGGCCGCCGGCCGGTGGATCACGAGAGGCCGCCGGCGTTGAGGCGCGACGGACTCGTCGTCGCGACAGAGTACCGAGTGGATGTGAGAGCCAGCTGTTCGTCGGAGCCCGCGCCTCGCCGCTCAGGCCGTGTCCCTGGCCTCCCAGCAGTCACGAAACCACGCGAGGGTCTCGGCCAGCAGTTCGCGGTTGCGGCTCTCCTCCAGAGCAGAGAGGCGGAAGCTGGGACGCAGTTCCAGCTTCCCCTCCGGGATGTCGACACCCTTCAGCTCGTTGAGCCGCCGCAGCAGTTCGGCGCGCAGCCCGCGGTTGGTGAAGGGCTCGCGCGCGGCGAGGTGCTGGAACACCACCTCCGCCGTGCCACCGCGTCCGCCGCCAGGGTAGAGCGTCAGCGGCCAGATACCGCGGCCCGGTGCCCCGGCCTCTCCGAGCATGAGGAACGCGCTTGTGATGGCCTGCCCTGCCCCGTGGCCGACCCATCCGCCGAGCTTCTCCCAACCAGTGAGAAGGGCACGGACCGCGTCGACCGTCTCGGGGGAGTCGTCTGTCGCGAGCTGACGGAAGAACCGGTCGGCGCGCGTCTCCTCGCGCTGGCCCCGCACGGTGCGCTGTGCCGTGTCCTCGTCGTCCGCCTGGGCGTCGTCGCTGCCGGTGATCAGGAGGGCGAGATCGTCGGCACTCTTGCGTTGGGTTGGATCGGCGGCGCCGTTGACCGTGAAGCGGATACCATCCGCGGTCAGCCGGGCGCGGATGTCGCCCGCCTCGCCCGGGGATGGCCAGCGGTCCCCGTCGGGGACCTTGCCCTCGGAGGTGAGCACGCGATGGGCGTTAGCCACGCCCGGGGTGGCGGCCAGGTGGTTCCCCACGGCCTGTGCGCCCGCACCGAGAAACGCGGCGAGGTCGCCGTAGGACGTCCAGGTGCCGTGAGGTAACGCCGCGAGTACCTGATGGGCCAGCTGCCAGTCGCGACTGCGCTCTGCCCTTCCGATGCCGCGCAGAGGGGCCGGCCACAGAGCGATCGCGCGCTCGGCGAGATCGTCGGCGCGGGCCAGGATCTCCTCGGCGCCCCACCGGTCGGTGGCCGCGATGCGGCGGTTCATCTCCAGGTGGCTGCCCTTGAGCAGGTCCTGCTTGCGCTCGAACGGGTGGTTGGACAGCTCCGAGTTGACCGCCGTGAGGGTCAGGTTGCCGAGCGTGTGCCGGAGTCGCGCGTGTAGGTCCTCGGGGGTCTCCGTATCGGACGCGTCCTCGCTCAGCATCCGCATCCACTCGTCCCCCGCGGACTGGGGCAGTACGTGTTCGATCGTGAGCCGCGCGGAGGCGAAGTCCACCGGTTCGGGATGCCCGTAGCTTTCCTCCAGCCGCTGAAGCACCAGCTTGCGCTGGTGCCATCGCCCGTACTGGTAGAAGGGCGCTTTCCGGATCTTCTCGCGCAATTCGTCGTCGTCCGGCCAGAAGCGATTGTCCGCGGAGAGCAGCTGACGCAGTCCGTCGGCCACGGGTACGTCCAGCGGCAGCTGACCGGGAACGGCCTGGAAAATGCGGTTCAGGTTGTTCGTCGGCACCCGGCAGATCATCCGTCGCACCAGGAAGCTCTCGATGTACGACATCGCTCGGGCGGTGTCCGATGAACCGACCTCTCCGCGCTCACGTCGCTCCAGCAGCAGCATCAGGGCGGGGTAGGAGACCTGGGCTTGCCAGGTGCCCAGACGGCGCACATGGGCGCGGACGGCGGGGTCCGGTTCCTCCTCGGGGTGGAGCAGGCGACGGAACAGCGCGCCGTGACGGTACAGGTCCCTGATGTACGCCTCGATCTCTGCTTCGGTGCTCTCGCGGCGCTCGAAATGCTGTTGCTGAGACGCGTACAGGTCCTGGCGACGCACGCGGTCGTCACCGCCCAACACCAGGTGGAGCCACATGAGCTGTTCGAGCTCGTCGTTGCTCAGGCTGTTCTGCAACGGCAGCCAGTAGGTCTCGTAGACGTGCTCGCCACGCGTGGGCATCCGCATGAACAGGTAGTTGCGCAGCAGGTCGGCTTGGCTGAGCTTGAGACCGGTGTTGTTGAGGGACTCGAAGATACGGTGGACGTTGTCGCCGCGCTCGGCGGTCACCGCGACCAGCGTGAGCCTGTACGTGATGGCCTGTTCGATGCGGAACACGTCCTGCGGGGCTGCCGGGTCCTCCGCCTCGAGGAGTTTGCGACGGAAGAAGTCGTAGGCCCTGCCGACGTTTCCGCCGCCGACCTGGTTGTCGAGCGGACCACGGATGTGCGCGGCGAACTGTGGCCGGTCGGCCTGTGTCGGCAGCAGCCTGAAATAGGCGGTGCCGTTCTTGCGCTTGTTGATCAGGTATTCCTCGTCGATGCGCTCGGCCTCGTCCGGCTGGGCGTCCGCGATGTGATCGCGGATCGCGGCCAGAGCGAGTGACAGCGTCGTCAGCCGCTGCTGACCGTCGACGACGAGCCACTGGGGGAACATCACCTCGTTCCGCGGGGAAGGCGCGAGGACGACGGAGCCCAGGAAGTGGGTGCTCGCTCTGTCTCCGGTCTCCAGCAACTCGGCCTGCTCCAGGATGTCAGCCCACAACTGTCCGAGTTGCCGCTCGGTCCAGGAGTACGTCCGCTGATAGAGCGGCACTTGGAACTGCTGGGCCTTGCCCTGCACGAGGTCGGCGAACAGCGTCTCCTTCGCCTGCATGATGTCCCCCTGGCGAACCGTGTGTGACGACGTGCGGGAACGACCCTATGACCTCCGCCGGGCACGGGCGGGCCAAGACGGAAAACTGCTGCGGAGCCGGGTGTCACCTCCCGCCGCGGTCGGTCCGCGCCCACGTGCTGTCGGGTTACGGGCTGGAGCCTGCCGCGCCAGAAGAAGCCCACACCTCACCCACCCAGCCGCAGTGCCTCCCGCACCCTCTCGTTCCGCAACGGCACATAGCGCCCCTCAACGAACCGGCCCCCGCCGAATATCTCCATGAACTCGGCGGAAGTCTCTTCGTCCAGCAGGGAGGAATCCGCCTCAAGCGACCGGTTGATGCTGTCCGTGACCTGCGTAGCCGTCAGCTTCTCCAGCGCGCCCCGCAACTCCGGCGCGGCATCGTCGTCCTCGATGCGGGCATGGCTGAGCGTCCGTACCTGATCGGCGATGAAAGCCGCGGCCGCCATGAGCGCCAGCAGGCGTTTCTGGGCTTCCGCGCTGGTCATGCTCGTGCTGTGGGTCCCGAGCGCGATGTCGACCTCGTGGGAGAAGCCCGCGGCGGTGCCGTCCCAGGTGGACATGTCCGTGGGGGCGGTCTGGCCCTCGGGTGTGTCCTTTGCGGAATTCCGGCGCCACTTGGACCTGAGGTCGTTCAGCCGGCGTTTGACGATGGGCGCGGCCTTGACGACGGCGAGGGTTCCCGCGATGCCCACCGCCACGCCTATGAGCACCTTGAGCGCCGTTCCCGACGACTCCCGCTCGCCTTCACCTTCGCCGTCGTCCTCGTCATCGGCGGTGTCGGGGTAGAGCGTGACGTGGGTTTCGAGGTGGTGCGTGGCGTCGCCGCGCACAAGGGGGCTGTAACCGCCGGAAGTTCGGGACTGTGAGAGCCGTGTTCCGGCCGGGCGCTCGACCCACATGCGTTCCCTGACCATCTCGGTCGGGTCATCGGACGTCATGCCGTAACTGTACGGGCGACCACCGACAGTGCCGCCGGTCCGGTCCGCCGGTCAGCCGACCAGCCAGTCAGGCAGTCGGGGCCGAGGCCCCGACCGTCCCCTGGCCCCTATCTGGCTGAATCGCGCACTCCGCTACCCAGCCATCTCCGTCACACTTGGCCCGTACGACACGCGCGCCACCCCCGCCACCTTCGCGGTGGCCCGTGATCGGGAGGCTCAGGCATGTTGCCAGACACGACGCAGGAGGGGGCGGAGGTCACCGCGTCGCGCGGGCGTGGTCGGCGGGGCGCCGATCGTGTGGCGTTGCGGGGGGACCTGAGGGCCGCCGTGCCCGATGCCGTCGCCGCGTTGGTGGTGACGGCGGGGGTGTTCGTCTTCCTCTACGTTCGGATGGACTCAGGGGCCTCGGCGACCGTCGCGGTCATGCCGTTCATGGACGACTCCCGCACCTACTGGATGTACCTGCTCAGCCAGGCGTTCGGCTGGTCGGGGCTGTTGTGGGCGTGGGGCACCGTCATGCTCGGGTTGCTGTTGTCGGGGCCCGGGGTCGCGCGGTTGCCGGTCTCCCGGCAGGTGTTGGAGCGGTGGCACCGCACCACGAGCCTGACCACGATGGCCCTCATGGCGGCGCACGCCATCATGTTCGCGGCCGAACTTGTGCGCTACGAGACGAAGTTGGCGTGGGTCGACCGGCTGTGGGCCGGGTTCGCCGACAGCTTCGTGCCCGGCTGGTACGACTCCGGGACCGGTCGTACGGCCATTCCGATCGGGCAGGGCGCCCTCTACCTGGCCGTGCCGCTGGGCCTGCTGTTCTACGTACGGCACCGCATCGGGCCGAACGCCTGGCGGCGGCTGCACCGGTTCGTGATCGTGGTGTACGTGTTGAGCGTGTGGCACACGCTGCTGTATGGCACCAACGTCTGGTACGACGAGTGGCCGCGCACCGTGCTGTGGCTGCTCCAACTCCCCGTCGCCGCCCTGTTCCTGCTGCGGCTGGTGCGGCCCGCGCGGCGGGCCGAGCGGCTGGGGGGACCGGATCGGCGGGCGGTGGGGCCCCGGCAGAGTTGGGTGGGGCGGGCCGCGGGGCGGGTCGCCGTCGTGCTGGTCGGTGCCACCGTCGTCGGGGTGATCGCGGTGGTCGTCTCCGGACATGACGGCGGGCGCGCCCGGCCGGCCGATCCGCCCGCGGCGGTGCCGCACGAGCAGGAGGGGACGCCGTAGCCCGCACCGCCCGGACGAGTTCGCCCCGCCCCGGCGAGCCCGCCCCGCCCTGTCGAGCCCGCACCGCCCCGGCGATCCCGCACCGCCCGGACGAGCCCGGAGCACCCGGCGCCCCCGGGCGGTGCGGGCCCGGGGCCCGCCGCTACCCCTCCCGGGTCGCCCGCAGGATGAGCCGTTGGGCGTCCTGGTCGTAGGGGCGGCCGTCGAAGTCGCCGAAGATCTCGATACGGCCGAAGCCCGCCTCCCGTGCCATCTGCCGCAGCTCCACGGCGCTGTAGACGAACCACACCAGTGAGGCCCGGGTGACCCGGTCGCCGCGTACCAGTACCCAGTCGCTGCGCAGCCGGGCCCAGTCGTCGAGGACGGTGTCGGTCTGTACGAGCAGGTCGTCGCCGCGCCGCACCACCTTGGGTGGCGTGACCCGGCCGGCCAGCAACTCCTTGCCCGCCAGGTCCAGGAGCAGGGTGCCGCCGGGGGCCAGGCTGTCGTGCATGGTGCGCAGGGCCCGCGCGTTGTCGGCCGGGTCATCGAAGTAGCCGAACGAGGTGAACATGTTCAGCACCACGTCGAAGGCGCCGGGTTGGGCGTACGCGCGCACGTCGGCCTCCACGTACGTGGCCGGCGCCGACCGCTCGGCCGACAGCGCGCGGGCCCGCTCCAGCATGGCCGGGCTGCGGTCAACGCCGGTCACGGCGTAGCCCCGGCGGGCCAGCGGCACGGTGAACACGCCGGGCCCGCAGCACAGGTCGAGCACCCGTGCCCCGGCGGGCAGGTTCAGCAGCGGTGAGGTGTCCAGGAGGTCTTCGGCCTGGGTGAACCGCTGGTCGGAGAAGAGGAAGTCGTAGAACTCGGTCCAGAAGTCATCGTCCTGGAATCCGCCCGTGTGCGTCATGGGACTTCGGTGCTCCTTCGGTGTCGCCGGGTTGGGTGGGGGGCCGTGCCGTGTGGCCGCGCAGCGCGAGCAGCAGTGGGGGGAGCAGCAGGCACTGGGCCGCGGCCAGGAGCCAGAACCAGCCGGTGTCGCCGGCGCGTTCGCCGAGGCCGTACAACTGCCCGCCCAGGACGCCGCTCGCGCAGGCGCCCAGGCCCGCGGCCAGTCGTTGCTGGCCGAAGACGACCGCGTCGGAGCGGTCGCTGCGGCGCAGGGCCTCCAGGTCGTTCTTGAGGAAGAGCACGATGTCGCCGAGGGTGATCAACGCCCCGCCGGCCAGCAGCGCCGGCCGGGTGCCGATGGCCAGCACGGCGAGGCCCGCGGCCAGGCCGGCGAAGCCGACGGCGAGCGCCAGGGCGTACGGCATGCGCCGGATCAGCCCGGAGGCGAGCGGCTGGACGACGATGACCAGCGCGAAACAGAGCAGCAGCACCAGGCTGTAGAACTCGCTCGAAGCCCGCTCGACCGCGTAGACGGCCAGGTAGTGCTGGAAGTGGAAGTAGAGGTAGAAGGAGACGGCGCAGGCGGCGAACGGCAGGATCGGCAGGCCGGACAGCAGGCCCCGTGGCGCGGACTCGGCGGCGGGCCGCCGCTCGCCGTCCGGTGCGGGCAGCCGGGCGTGGCCCGCCGTGACCGCGACGAACAGCGCCGTGACGGCCAGGAAGAGCCACCCGGGCGAGGAGAGCACGAAAGGGCCGGCGATCAGCGGGCCCACGGCCATGCCCGCGTTGAGCGCCGCGTTGCCCGCCGACAGGTACGCCGGGCGCCGCTCCTCGTCCACGCCGTGTACCAGGTACGCCTTGTTCGCCGGCAGGTAGAGCGCCGCGCCGCAGCAGGTGAGGACCAGCGCCGCGACGGCCAGCGGCGGCCACCGCAGCGCGAGCAGCAGGCCCACGAACCCGGCCGTGCGCACCACCAGCGCGCACAGCATGGTGCACCGCAGCCCGATCCGCTCCGCGAGCGCCCCGCCCACGATCCCGCCGGAGAACTGCACGAGGGACGCCACGGCCAGCACCAGACCGACGGCGCCGAGCCCCATGCCGAGCCGCTCGTGCAGGAACACCGACATGAACGGCAGCACCATGAAGCTGCCGAGCGGGATCAGGAACGAGCTGAGCAGCAGGAAGCGCAGCGGGCCGCTGAGCGCGGCCAGGGTGGCGCGCGGGCCCTCGCGCGGGGGCTCAGCCATCGCCGGGCGGGCTCTCCGCCTGGTCGGGGAGGGGCGTGGTGCGCACGCGCAGCGCGTTGGCGGCGGCCACGGCCCGGTGGGTGGCGAGTTCGGCGGTCTCGGCCTCGGCGTAGACGATGCCCGCGTAGCCCCGGCTGTCCGTCAGGTGCTCGATCCGGTCGCCGGGGCGCTTGGTCGGGTACCAGGCCGGCGCGCCGGGCATGTCCGCCAGTCGCTCCACGCCCGTGACCCCGGTGAACACACCGGGCTCGGCCGGGTAGCCGAGGACGAAGGCGACGGCGGGTCCGCCGGGCAGTTCGGCGTCGAGCAGGCGGGGGCGGCGGCCGACGGCCGCCTCCATCATCGCCTCGTACACGTTGGTGCCAAGCGCCCGGCACAGGCCCTCGCCGACCAGGGCGCCCCCGATGCGCGGGTTGACCTCCACCACCTCCGGGCCGTCGGCGGTGAGCACGAACTCCAGGTGGGCGAAGCGGTCGGTGTACCCGATGGCGGCCAGTACCCGGTCCAACCACCGTTCGATGGCGTCCCGCTGCTCGCCGGGGAAGGCGACGGGGAACGCGGTGACCTCCTCGCGGAAGGACGGTTCCGCCGACATCAGCCGGCTGGAGACGCCGAGCAGCCGGGTGCGGCCGGCCCAGGTGAGGGTCTCGGCGCTGTAGACCGGGCCGCTGAAGTACGGCTCGGCGAACAGGCGGCCCGTCAGCCGCCGGCCGGCGGCCGTGTCCAGCGCGGCCTGCCACTCCCGCTCGTCCCGGACCAGGTAGACGTTCTGGCTGCCGGTGCCCGCCGTGTCCTTGAGTACGGCCGGTAGCCCGACCTCCGCCAGCAGCGCGGCCCGTAGCGCCCGGTCGTGCGCGGCCTTGGTGGCCTCCACGGCCCGGCCTCGGGTGAGGCCCGCGGCGTGCAGCCGGTTGCGTACGGCGGCCTTGTCGCGGGTCAGCCGCAGCGCCGAGGCGTCGAGCCCCGGCAGGCCGAACCGGGCGGTCAGCTCCGCGCCGACCAGCGTCCAGGTGTCGGTGGAGCTGATCAGGCCGCGCAGCCCGGGGGTCGCGGCCAACTGGTCGGCCACCCGCTCGGTGTCGAAGGTGTCGACCTCCACGACGTCGAGCGCGCCGGCGGGCAGCCGTTCCAACTCGTACGCGTAGTACGACGGGTCGCGGGTCAGCAGCCGCAGCCGCTCGCCCAGCGCGTCGGCGGCGCGCACCAGGTGGCCCAGGCCGAAGGTGAGCGATTCCAGGCAGACCACGCTCATGCCGCCTGCTCCTTCCAGTGGGCCGGGCACGCGCCGCGGTTCCAGGCCATCGCGGACCAGGGCATGGACATCTGCGCGGGGTCGGTGATCTCCACGGGGCCCAGCGAGGCGACGTCGAGGGCCTCGGCGTGCCGGGCGAAGACGCGCTCCACGTAGCGGTGGCCGGTGTCGGCGGCGATGACCAGGTGCAGTCGGTCCGGATGGCGGCGGACGTCGTCCGTGGCGGCCAGGTAGGCGGCGCCGGTGGACAGGCCGGCGAAGACGGCGTGTGCGCGCAGCAGGGCGACGGCACCGGACAGGGCGTGTCGGAAGTCCATCCAGTGGATGGCGTCGTAGAGGTCGTGCCGGACGTTGTCGAAGACGATCGAGGAGCCGATGCCCGCGATGATGGCCTCCGGGTCGTGGTGGTCCTGGCTGCCGAAGGTGACGCTGCCGAACGGCTGCACCCCCACCAGGCGCACCGAGGGGTCCGTGCGCCGCAGGTGCGCCACGAGTCCGCCGGTCGAGGCGCCCGAGCCGACGCCGCCGACCACGGTCAGTGCCTGGCCGGGGAAGGCCGCCGCGAGGGTGTCGGCGACCTCGCGGTAGCCGAGGTAGTGGATGGCGTCGTGGTACTGGCGCATCCAGTGCACGTCGGGGCGCTCGGCGATGATCTCGCGCACCCGCCGCACCCGCAGTTCCTGGTCGAGCTTGAGGTCGGCCGATGGCCTGACCTGTTCCACGGTGGCGCCCAGGATCTCCAGTTGGGCGCGGGTCGTGGCGTCCACGGTGGTGGAGGCCACGATGTGGCAGCGCAGGTGGTAGCGGTGGCAGGCCAGCGCGAGGGCGTGCGCGTAGATGCCGCTTGAGCTGTCGACGAGCGTCTGTCCCGGGCGCACCGTGCCCCGGTCCAGGAGGTGGCGGACGGCCGCGAGCGCCGAGTAGATCTTCATCGACTCGAAGCGGATCAGGACCGTGTCATCGGTGAGTCGGACGAGGTCGGGGACCTTCAGGGCGTCGGCGATGTGGGGGTGGATCACCCGTAGCCTCCTTGGGCGAATGAGCACTGGTGGCCGAGCGAGTGGAAGAAGGCGGACAGTTCGGACTTCGCTTCGGCGGAGGGACGGTGGGCGAAGAGGTAGCCGATCAGGGAGCCGGTGTGGGCGACGAAGATCCCGTCGGCTCCGAAGTGCTCACGGTGGGCCAGCACGCGCGCGAACGTGCGCTTGGGCAGGACCTGTTGGGAGAGGGTGGCGCTGGTGGTCGCCGCCCGGGCGACGGCGGCCGGGTCGGCGGACTCGAACCCCTTGAGCAGGTCGATCAGGCACCGCTCGTACTCGCTCGCCCGCCGCGCGTAGTGCCGCAGCAGCGGCGCGGTGACGGCGCTGGTGTCCACGGTGCCGGGCTCGGTGACGAACGCGGTGTGGAAGCCGATGCCCGTGCCCAGCGTGCGCACCACCTGGTGGCGGGCGCTGAGGTGGAGCGCGAACTCGTCGAGGAAGACGCTGTCGGCCCGCTCGATGGCCGCCAGCACGCCGGTCACCACCCCCTGGTCGTAGGGCAGTCCGAAGAGGTGGAACAGGCAGCGCAGCGTCGCCACGATGTCGGCGGTGGAGCTGGCCATCCCCACGCCGACGCGCAGTTCGGAGTGGGTGCTCCAGTGGCCGGGCGGCAGCCGCAGGCCGAAGTGGTCCAGGAAGAGGCGGACCGCGCGCGCCGCCTTCTCACCCGGCGGCAGGGCCCCGGGGCGGCCGGCGCCCGGCGTGAAGTACGCCCAGGAGTGGCGGTCCACGGGGAACGAGACGAGGGCGATGTCCGGGGCGCCGCCGGCGCGCAGCGGCCCCTGGTACAGCTCGCCCAGCGTGCCGTGACAGACGCCGGCGGCGGTGCGGGAACCGGGAACGGTGCCGGCAACGGAGCCGGAGCCGGCGGCCGGCGGGCCGCCCCGGGCGGCTGGGGGCGCCGGCGGCGCGGGTCTGGGCGCGGCCGGGTGTGGATCGGCCGGTGGCTGGCCCGGGCGCGGACTTCCGTGACCATGCACGCGTCCTCCCTCGTCGTCCCGCGCCCCGAGCGCCGACCGGAAGGGAGGGGGCGGTTCGGCGGGCGCGACGCCCGGTCAACCGCCTGTACCGCCGACCCAGTCCTCGAGGTCACCGTGCACAGCACGCGCGACAGGGCGCGTGCGCAGTTGGCAGGTCTTCGGACTCGTGGAACACCTGCCGGACTTCCGACGGGCACCTACTGACCGCCGCGCACCGAGACCCTGGGGCCGGGCGCGTCGACGGCGTTCGCTCACACTCACCGTTGCGGGACAGTCCCGGACTCACACCGGGTTCCCTCTTGCGCCGCGCCACTGGACGTGGCGCGAACCGACTGCGCGTATCAGCGTAGGGGCGCTCGCGCCACTTGCGACAGGGCGTGTTCCAGCCTTGTCCTGATGTGGCTGGGTGTCCTGATGCGAACGGTGTACGAGGTGCGCGAGGGGCTGGGCCCGCCGGTGCCTGGGGCGTCGGCGACCGCGTCGTGGCCGGTCAGCCGCGTCCGACCGGGCGCGTGCGGGCCGCCGACCGTACGCGCCGGGGGCGGGCCCCGCCTCCTGGTGCCTGGTGGGCGACACCGCGAGCGCCCGTCAACTGCGGCGTCGCGCCGTGCCCGTGGGCGCCCTGGGGCGCTCGGGCCCTACGGGTCAAGCGGGTCGATTGAGCCGTGACCGAAAGGAAGCGGCTGCTGTGCCCGTGCGGGCACTCGGCCGAGCGCCCCTCGCTCTCGCGATGCCCGCGAACCCGTGGCGGCTTCGCTCTCGCGATGCCCCGATCCCGTGGTGGCTTCGCTCTCGCGGGAGCCGGCGCCGACCCCGCGGGCGGGCCCGCGCCGCCCGGCGCCGCCCCCTTGGCGCGGCGCCGTCCATGATCGATAGTGGCGCGGAGCCGCGTACCCCGCGACCGCCCGCCACCCTCTCCCTTCGGAGGCCCACCCATGGAAACGCCCGCCCGCACGCGCGTGTCGGCCTACGCCATCGCCACCACGGCCGACCAACTGCTGTTGACGCGACTCTCCGACGCCTCACCCGTCTTCGCCCCCGGGCTGTGGCACCTGCCGGGCGGCGGCATCGACCCGGGGGAGCAGCCGCGGCAGGCGCTGGCGCGCGAGGTGTACGAGGAGACCGGCCTGGAACTGCTGGACGCGCACCTGGTGGGCGCGCGGAGCTACGCGGCCCACCGACTCGGCGTGCACTGGCACCTGGTGGGCCTCTTCTACGTCGCGACGCTGGCGCCGGGCCCGTTGCGGATCACGGAGCAGGACGGGTCGACCGGCGCGGTGCGGTGGCTGCCGCGCTCCGGCCTGACCCCCGCGACCCTGTCCCCGGCCGCGCGCGACGGCCTGGCCCTGCTCACGGCACCGGACGGGCCGGCCGGCCCCCTCGCACCGACGCCGGACGGGCCGGCGGCGCGGGACGCCCCCACGCCGCGGTCCTGAACACCGCCCCACGCCGCGCGTCCGGCGCACCGTACGAACGCCCGGCTGCCCCGCCGCTCAGGCCGCGCCGTGCGGACCGGGCAGGTCGCTGTCGTCGATCCACGAGCCGTGGATGCCGCCCGGCACGCGGTGCGGGAGCTTGACGGTCGCCAGCGGGCCCGACCCCAGGTCGGCGGCGTTGAGGACCAGGAGGCGCGAGGTGTCGTCGGCGAGGTCGCTGACCAGGGTCAGCAGATACCCGTCGTCCTCCCGGACGCCCCCGTCGGCCGGCACGAACACCGCCTCGCCCGGCATCTGTCCCGGCCCCAGGCGCCACAACTCCCGGCCGCCGGCGTCGTGGTCGTACTTGACGACGGCGTACTCGGTCAGCTCCGGCCCGGGAAAGGCCACCCCGTACACGAACCGGTTCGCGCTCCCGGTGAACTCCTCGTTGATCGTCGGGAACTCGCTGACCAGCCCGTCCAACGGCTGCTCCGTGGCGCGCCCGGTGACCGGATCGAGGACCCAGCGGTGGGCGGTGGCGCCGACGACCGGATCGGGCGCGTGGCCGGGCGCCCCGGTCCACCACTTCCAGGACTGCTCCCACCCGGCGCGGTCGTAACGCGGCCCCGTGAGGACGACGCGCCCCCGCTCGTCCTCGTACGCGTTGGCCACGTGCAGCAGCGCCCCGGGCGCCACCTCGTACCACCGCACAACCGCCGGTCCCGAGCGGGGCATCACGCCGATGCGCGGCGGGTGGTCGTCGCTCCAGCGGTACGGGATGCCCGACGGCTCGGCGGGGTCGAAGACCACGGGGAGGTCGAGCCAGACGACGTGCCGCGCGGTGAGCCCGAAGTCGTGCATCAGGGTCGGGCCGGCGCCGGGGACGACCTCGCTGCGCACGATCCGCCCCCGCGCGTCGGCGACGTGGTAGACGAGGTACGGCGGCACCGGGCTGTAGCCGAAGAAGTGCAGTTCACCGGTGGCCGGGTCGGTCTTGGGGTGCGCGGTCATGGCCGTGGTCAGCGCGCCGCCGAAGTCGAAGGCCCCGACCGTGTCGAGCTGGGGCGTCACCTCGTACGGAAGGTTTGCCTCCTGGAGCGCGAGGATGCGGCCGGCGTGCTCGACCACATGCGTGGCGGCGCTGCTGACCCGCGGGTCGGGAACACCGTCCGGGCCCTTCTCGGGGGCGCCTTCGAGGGCGGGGGTGCGCACCCAGCGGTTGCGGTACCACTCCGCGCGCCCGTCGCGCAGCCGCAGCCCGTGCAGCATGCCACTGCCCCGGAACCAGTGCGTGGGCGTGTGGCCGGGCCGGGGGTTGTGCCCGTTGCGGAAGTACCGCCCGTTCAGCTCGGGCGGCAGGGTGCCGTGCACCGTGAGGCTGTGCGCGGTGACCTCGTCGACCAGCGGCGTGTAGTGCCCGCTGACGTACGGCTTGGGCGGCGTGGGGGTGGTGGGGGTGAGCATGGCGGCTTTCCTTCGCTGTAGGTGTGTGGTTAGTGAGTCACTACTCGGGGCGGGGCGGGGCGGGGTCGGGTGCTGGCGGTGGCTGGAGATGGCGCGGGGGCCGGCTGGGCTGGGTCGGCTGCTCTGCTCGTGAGCGCAGGATGCGGTGGGACGGTGGTGAAATGCCTCCCGGTCGGGGCAGTTGTCCGCAGTGTTCGGGTGCGGGCGTGGGGCCTTGCGGGAGTGGGGGCGGGAGAGGTGGTGTGGGCGCGTGCGGCGGTTGGGCGATCCCCGTCGTCCCGGACGGCCGCTACGAAGGGCGTGGCGGGCCGGCCGCAACGGTAAGAGTAATAAACCACTCACACCTTGCGGGGTCAAGCTTCACCGATGACTGGCGGGGGGAATGCGCGACCTGCCGTGGTGGGTTGACCAGACATGACCGTGGGACTCGCGCTCAACGCGGCTGATGCCGCCAACCAGATCGACGCCACCGTGGACCTCGCCAGGGAGGCCGCCGCCGCGGGGCTGCGGTCGGCCTGGTTCGGCCAGACCTTCGGCGCCGACTCGCCCCAACTGGCCGCCATCGTCGGGCGCGAGGTCCCGGAGCTGAGGGTGGGCACCTCGGCGATCCCCGTCTTCGGGCGGCACCCGCTGCCGGTCGCCAGCCAGGCCCTCACGGCCCAGGCCGCCACCCACGGCCGCTACCACCTCGGACTCGCGCTCGGCAGCAAGCTGTTGGCGGAAGGGGGTTTCGGCATCCCCTTCGAGCGGCCGATAGCCCGGCTGCGGGAGTTCCTGACCGCCATCCGCCCCCTGTTGGAGACCGGCAGCACCGAGTTCCGCGGCGAGTTGCTGTCCGTCAGCAGCCCGCTCCCGTCGCGGGTCGCGGGCGCCGAGAACGGCGTGCCGCTGCTGGTCGCGGCCATGGGCCCGCAGGCGCTGCGGGTCAGCGGCGAACTGGCGGACGGCATCCTGCCGTTCCTGGCCGGCCCGCGCGCGCTGGCCGAGCACATCGTTCCGGCCGTCACCAGGGCGGCGGAGGAGGCCGGCCGCCCGGCGCCACGGATCGTGGCGATCGCGCACGGCGTGGTCACCGACGACGTCGACGGCGTGCGCGAGACGGTCGCCGAGCAACTCGCCTTCTACGAGCGCATCCCGTCCTACGCGCGGGTGATCGAGCTGTCGGGCGCGCGGCGCGCCGTCGACGTGTCGGTGATCGGCGACGAGTCGGCGCTCGCCGCCGAGGTGCGGCGCTACCGGGACGCGGGCGCGACGGAGGTGGTGTTCTCCGGTACGGAACTCGCGGGCCCGGCCAGCCGCCGCCGCACCTGGGCGGCCCTCGGGGAACTCGCGGGCTGACGGTCCACGCACGGCTGGCTCCGTGGGACTACCGCGCCGCTCAGGCCCGGTGCGCCAGCCACCACGCGTCGTAGGCCCGGCTGCACCCGAGTCGGTCGTCGTAGGCGGCGACGAGGTGGTGCAGGACCTCGTCGATGTGCTGGTGCGCGATGCTGTGCCGCCGGTAGAGCAGGCGCAGCTCCAGGTGGAGCGGGTCACCGGCGAGCGCGCGGACGGCGATGGTGCCGGGGCGGTCGGTGCTGGTGCTGAACGCCGGCGCGATGGCCCGCTGGTCGGTGATCAGCTCCAGGACGGTGAACAGGCTGACCGTGCTGTGTCGTTGGTCGAGCGTGACGGCCGCCTCGTGGCAGACCTGCCGCAGGTAGCTGGTCCACAGCGTGTGGCCGGGCGGTTCGTCGACCCAGGGGTGGTCGGCGAGCCGCTCCAGCGGCACCGGGCCGGGGCCCGCGGCGAGCGGGTGGTCGTGGGCGAGGGCGACGAAGACGGGCTCGCTGGCGTGCACCGTCACGCCGTCCACGGGCTCGGGCACGGTGAGTTCCCCGGTCGGCGGTACGTAGACCAGGGCCAGGTCGCACGCCCCGACCGCCAGCCCGTCCACGGCGGTCTGGGCGTTCATGTCCTCGCGGAGTTGGACCTCGGGGCACCACGGCAGGCCGCGCAGCCGGCGGGCGAGCGCGACGTGGGGGTAGCCGCAGTGGCCGCCGATGGTGAGCGGCTCCCGTGCCCCGCGCCGCGCGCCCCACGCCTGAGCCCGCTCGCGGATGCCGCTCATGCCCCGCAGCACGCTGTGTGCCTCGGCGAGCACGTCCGCGCCGAACGGGGTGGGCACCGACCCGTGCTTGCTCCGTACGAACAGCGTGTCGCCCACGCACCGTTCGATGCGCTGGAGCAGCTTGGACAGCGCCGGTTGGGACATGCCGAGCTGCCGCGCGGCCAGGGTGAGGCTGCCGGTGTCGCTGATGGCGGCGATGGCGCGTAAGTGCCGGACTTCCAGTTCCACGCGAACCTCCCGTGCGACCGCGACCCGTCTGCCGGTCCCCGGCCCGTTGCCGACGCGGGGCCGGTCAGCCACTGTGCGCGACCGTGGGCCGCGTGGGGTAATCCCATGTCGCCATCAGGGATGCCTATACGTCCCGCCGGCCTCCGCGACGCGCGCGGCCGGGCCCGAATCCCCAGTACGCCGCCGGTGGCCGCCCCTCGGCGACGCGCGCTGCCACCGCCACGCGGGGTGCCCCGACCGGCGGACGACGAGCGCCGGGGCACGAGGAGAACCGGCGGACGACGGGAGATGGGGCGTAACGAAAGCCGGGGCACGGACCGCGTGTGCGGTCGCGTGCCCCGGCGGGGGGATTGGGCCCCTGCGCGCTTCTCAGGCGTGGCGCGAGGCGGTGGACGAGGAGACGGACTCGCTGGAGGAGGAGTCCTCGGTGGCGCGGTCGCTGAGATCGCCGAGTGCCTCGGAGTGGCTCAGCGCCTTGCCCCAATCGATGCCTGGCAGGTCGCTGTGGACCAGCGGAGCGCCCACAGCCGTAACGGCACCTGCGACCACAGATGCCACGGTGAACAGGTCGAGCATCTTCATGTTCGGCCCAACGGCCGATGGCATGACGAAGTCACGCCCATTTAGCACCCGATACGACTGGTTTACCCACGCCGACATGCCCTCTTCGGCCGCTGTGTCCCACCCGTCTCACTCGTCCCAGCTCGCCGGTGGGTGGCCGGCGACGTGGCGTCCGACGCGCAGCAGATACGCCTCGCGGTCCAACGGGTCGTGGTCGGTGCGCTCGCGGGTCGGGGCCGGTCCGTGGACCGGCCGGTAGCCGGCGAAGGCGCACTCCAGCGCGGCCTCACCACGGGTCAGCGCGGTCGGCCGTCGCCTCAGCGCGTGCACGGAGGCGGCCGGGATCTCTCTCTCCAGGGTTGCCGGACGTGCCGTCCACCACCGGGGGCCGTGGGGTGGCTCCCAGCCGCGCGAGGACGGGCAGGACCCGGCCCACCGTGTCCACGGGCACCTCCAAGCGCCAGGTGGACGCCGGGCGGCGGGCCCGGCCGGGCGTTTGGCCGGGGCCCGGCCGCGGTACTCGCCGCCCGTGATCTCCTCTCCGCGCCACTCGCCCGTACGCCGCCCGCGCCCCGGCCCCCGACCCCGGCCGCCCGCCGCGCCCGCCCTCGCGGGCGCGGCCCCTCGCCTGTCGGGTGGTGGGCCGCGATGACGGGCGGGCCCGGGGGCGACGGCGAGGGCCGTGCCACGCGCGACGGAGCGCCGGAGGCACCGCACGCGGGGCCCGCCGCCACGACGGCCGGCCGGCCCGACCCGCTCGGCGAGAGCACGCCCGACGCGGCGGACGCCGCCCCCGTCGCCCCGTCCTCACCCGTGTGGGAGGCTTCCTCGTTCGTGCGGGAGGCGCGGCCGACGCGCGTCGTGGTCGTCCCGGAGGGGCCGCTGCTCTTGGACGGGCCGGTCGA
The DNA here is from genome assembly GCF_014295035.1 of Streptomyces buecherae. Lineage (GTDB taxonomy): Bacteria > Actinomycetota > Actinomycetes > Streptomycetales > Streptomycetaceae > Streptomyces > Streptomyces youssoufiensis. The sequence goes on along the minus strand of NZ_CP060404.1, from coordinate 1,859,416 downwards.
GGTGGAGCTGGGCGACGGCCGTACCGCGTACTCGGACCGCCCGCAGGTGGCGCTGTGTGTCTGCCGGCGCAGCCGGTCCTACCCCTGGTGCGACACCAGCCACCGCCGACGCGGCCCGCACCGGCGGGACACGCCCACGGACACGGACTGACCGCCGCGCCCGCGCTCGTCCGCCGGGCACGGACGGACCGCCGCGCCCGCCTCGACCACCGGGCACGGACCGCGCCGGAGTCCGCCGCACGGCGCGCCGCCGCCGCGCGTTCCCTCGCGGGCCGAGGGCCGCGCGGCGGCGGGTGCGGGCGACTGGCCGGTGGCTTTAGCTGTTCTGGTCGCGAGCCCCGGCGGGCGGGAGGGGCCAGCGGAGCGACGAGGCGCCGGCCTGCCAGCGGTCGCGAATCCACGCCGTGAACCGGCCGTCCACGAAGTTCGCCGCCTGGATGCCGAAGACGACCTCGCCGCGCAGCTCGGGCTGCTCGTCGAGCAGCCCGCCGATCACCTCGCGGCGCATGAGCTGCTCGTGCACGGCGTCGGCCTCGACGTGCTCGCTGTAGAAGGTGCGGCACGCCTGCGGGGCGTCGAGCCGTTCCAGTACCTGGAGCATCCGGCGCGCGCCGGGCGACGAGGCGATCTCGCCCGCCGCGAAGTGCCCGACCAGCGCGGCCCGGTGGGTGCGGTGCAGGCCCAGGTAGGACATCAGGTTGACCACGGCGAGCGTGCTGCCGGGCACGGCCTCCACGTATCCGCCGTACCGGGCGTCGAGGCCGGCCGCCGCCATCAGGTCGGCGAAGAGCCGGGAGTGCACGCGCTCGGCCCGGCCCGCGCCGAACTCGTCGTACTCGACCGCCACCAGCGCCGCCTTGGCCCGCCCCGTCAGCCGGGGAATCACCCACGCCTGCGGGTCGGACTCCTTGAGCTGGTAGATGGAGCGGTGCGCGAACAGCTCCCGCACCTGCTCCCAGGTGCCCTCGCGGCGCAGTTGGTGGGACAGGCCCGAGCCGTCGACCGGCTCGACGAGCAGCGCCTCCAACTCCGCGTCGAGGTCCGTGCCGCCCGCCACCCCGTCCCGTACCCGGTCCAGGAAGGCGCGTTCCAGCGCCGCGCGCAACCGCAACAGGTCCACCTGCCACTCCCAGTCCGGGTCCACGTCGGCGAAGCCCTGGTAGTGGAGCTCGTAACAGGTGTGCAGCGCGAGCTGGAGGTCGTCGCCGAGCGGGTCGGCGCGGGAGGCCACGCCGAGCGCCGCCGCCACCTGTCCCGAGCACCCCTCGGCCACGGGACCGCGCAGCACGGTCGTCACCAGCTCGGACAGGGCGCCGCAGGCCGCCGGCAGCGGGGCCGCCCGCGGCGCCGGGGTGAGGGGGGAAGCGGCGGGTTTGACGGGGATCATGGGCGTCCTCCAGGGCTGGGCAGGTTCGTTCCGAGTGCCCCGGTGCGCCCGGTCCACGCTTACGGGTCACCCGTACGGGGCCCGGCGGGCCCGGCGGGGACCGCGTGTCGGCGCGCGGCCCACGTGCTCGGGACGAACCTGTCCCCGATCGCCGCGCGTGCCGCGACAGTGTGGGGGCGGCGGGCAATGCTGGGGCGGTGAGCGGCAGCGAGGCCGGACGCGGGAGACGGGTGGAGGCGGACGTGCTGACGGTGGGCGTGGAGGAGGAGTACTTCCTGGTGCATCCGGAGACCCGGGCCGTCGAGCCGGCCGGGCCGCGTGTGCTCGCCCGGGCCGCGGCGGAACTCGGCGACGCGGTCTCGGGTGAGTTCACCGAGTACCAGATCGAGGTGAAGACCGCGCCGTGCGTGACGTCGACCGAGGTGCACCGGGAGCTGACGCGGCTGCGGGCCGCCGTGGCGCGCGCAGCGGCGGCCGAGGGGCTGCGGGTGTGCCCGTCGGGTACGCCGGTGCTCGGCGGCGCGGGCCCGGTCGTCGTCGGCGACCACCCGCGTTACCAGACCAGCGTGGACCTGTTCCGATCGATGATGGACGACTACGCCATCAACGCGCTGCACGTCCACGTCCACCTGCCCGACCGCGAACTGGCCGCGCTGGTCGGCAACCACCTGCGGCCCTGGCTGCCGCTGCTGGTCGAGATGAGCGCGAACTCCCCCTTCCACGGCGGCCGGGACAGCGGTTACGCGAGCTGGCGCTCGGTGATCCGGGTCCGCTTCCCCTGCCTCGGGCCGCCGCCGTACGTCGATTCCTTCGCCGACTACGAGCGGACCGCGCGGGCCATGGCCACGGCCGGCGCCATGCCCTTCGGCGAGCTGCCGTTCTGGGACGTGCGACCGCACCCGACGCTGCCCACCCTGGAGGTGCGCTGCATGGACGTGCCGGCCGACGCCGCCGACTCCGCGGCCCTGGCCGCGATCGTGCGGGCCCTGGTGGTCACGGCGGCGGCGCGGGTGCGCGCCGGCGACCCGGGCCCGCGCGCGGGCGGAGAGCTGCTGCGCTCGACGTACTGGTACGCGACCCGCGACGGCTGGCCCGGGCTCGGCACGGACGCCGTCACCGGCGACGTGCTGCCCGCCCCCGAACGCGGTCGGCGACTGCTCGCGCACGTCGGCCCGGCCCTGGACGCGCACGGCGACCGACAGGTGGTCGCGGACTTCCTGGGCCGTCTGGAGCGCCACGGCTCCGGGGCCCACCGACAGCGGGCCGCGGCCCGCCGGCCGGGCGGCCTGACCGCCGTGGTGGACGACCTGGTGGGCGCGGCCCCCGAGGACGGGCGTTGATCGGGGCGCCGGGGTCGATGCGAGGTTCACCGAGACGGTCGTACTGATCGGGCGCCTCCTGGGTACTCGTGTGAGCCTGCTAGGGGCGGTGCCACCGCGGAACGGGCGGGGCGACAGCGACCCACTTGGCGGCACTGGAGGAGTCGATGGAGAACACACCGACCGTGCGGAGCCCCGCTCCCACCGCCCCCGCGGCGGCCGGCGGCCCGGCCGACCTGCGACGCGACGGCTACGCCCGCTACCGCCCGGAGGACCTGGGTCTGTCACTGGCCGCGCACGCCGGGGACCTGGCCCAGCTCACCGCGGCCTACGCGGACCTGCCGGCCGACCCGTACGCCCCGACGACGCACCGCTACCGCCGCTACTCGCACGCCGTCTACCTGCCCTGGACGCGGCAGCTCTCGTTCGCGCCCGGCGCCCCGGACGCCACGTACGGCACCGTCACCGAGTACTGGCAGGACGGCCACAACCCGGAGTACCCGGACCTGCGGCGCCGGCTGCCCGACATCCCCACCGCCCTGCGGGCCAACGCGCTGCTGCTGCACCTCATCCACGCCGACCTCGCGCAGGTAGAGTGGGTGGCGGACCTGCGCCGGGTGCCGGTGTACGTCGGCGTGCACCTGATCAAGCTGGCGGTCACGGACGGGAGCCAGGTCGCCGTCTCGTCCCCGGACTGCCTGCACCAGGACGGCGGCTCCCGGGCCACGTTCACCTTCGCCCACCTGGTCAGTTGCGCCAACGTGGCCGGCGGCGAGAACGTCATCGCCCGCCCCGAGTGCGCCGGCAACCGCCCCGAAGAGGTGCCGCCCGAGGCTCTGCACGAACGTTTCACGCTGCGCGAACCGTTGGACGGCTACGCCGTGCACGACCACCGGGTCAGCCACTACGTCGCCCCCGTCCGGCTCGGCGCCGATCCGGGCCACGGCGATCGCCGCATCCTCATCATCGGCCTGGCCCCCTACGCGCCACGGCTGTGAGCCCACGGCGCACCCCGACCATTGACAGCACCAGCCGCGCGGGCGGTGCACGACGTAAGGAACGGCAGGTGGGCACGGTGTTGGTGAAGGCATGGGGCGTGTACGGACCGCAGGGGGACTCGCTGCTCCTGCAAGAGGCGTTGCACCGCGCGTCCGTGCCCAGCGGCGCGCACGCGTTGGACGTGTGCACCGGCACCGGGCTGATCGCGCTGACGGCGGCCAGACTGGGCGCGGTGCGCGTGCGCGCCGTGGACACCTGCTACCGCGCCGTGCTGACGGCCCGCTGCAACGCGTGGCTGAACAGGCTGCCCGTCCACGTCGAGCACGGCGACTTCCGCTCCTGCCTGACGCACCGCCAGCGCTACGACGTGATCACGGCCAACCCGCCGTACGTCCCCTGCCCCGTGGACGCCGACCACGAGCGGGGGCGGGCCCGGGCCTGGAACGCGGGTCTGGACGGCCGGCGGTACCTGGACCAACTCTGCGCCATGGCACCGCACCTTTTGACCGCGGAGGGCATGCTGCTCATCGTCCACTCCGCGCTGTGCGGCCCCGAGCAGACCCTCGGCCTACTGGGTCAGGCCGGCCTCAAGGCGTCCATCGTGGCCCGCCGCCACCAGCCCTTCGGCCCCGTCCTACGCGCCCGCGCCGGGTGGCTCACCGAGCGCGGGCTGATCGAGCGCGGCCAGCGGGAGGAGGAGTTGGTGGTCATTCGCGCCGACCGGGTGCCGCCCGCGCCCGCTCCCCACCCCACCGGGGGCGCACGGGAGCACTCGGGAGCGCCCTGAACCCCGGCGCGCTCCGACCGGCCGCCTACGCTGTTCGATATGAGCCTGCCAGCCAACCCGCCAGCGACACACCCCGCCGCCCCCGCGGCAGTACACCTCGCCACCCCCGCGGCAGCACACCCCGCCGCCCCCGCGGCTATCCCTCTCGACCTCAGCGGACGCACCGCACTGGTCACCGGCGCGGCCAGCGGCATCGGCCGCGCCTGCGCGCTGCGGCTGGTCGCGGCCGGCGCACAGGTCCGCGCGGTGGACCGGGACGCCGACGGCCTCGCCGCCCTGCACGCCGCCGCCACGCGGACCGGGGCCGAGTCCGGGGCCGGGGCTGAGGAGGCGGCCGGGGCCGGGCCGCTGGCCGGGGAGCTTCAGCCCCATCCGCTCGACCTCACCGACCTCGACGCGGCCGAGCGGGCGGCCGACGGCGTCGACGTACTGGTCAACAACGCCGGCCTGCAACTCGTTCGCCCGCTCCACGAGTTCCCGCCCGAGGACTTCGAGACCATGCTGACGGTCATGCTGACCGCCCCCTTCCGGCTGATCAGGGGCGCCCTGCCGCACATGTACGCCCAGGGCTGGGGCCGCGTGGTCAACATCTCGTCCGTCCACGGCCTGCGGGCCTCCGCCTACAAGTCCGCCTACGTGGCGGCCAAACACGGCCTGGAGGGCCTGTCGAAGGTCACCGCCCTCGAAGGCGCGCCGCACGGCGTCACCTCCAACTGCGTCAACCCCGGCTACGTGCGCACCCCGCTGGTGGAGCGGCAGGTCGCCGACCAGGCCGCGACCCACGGCATCCCGGCCGACCGCGTGGTGACCGACGTGCTGCTCACGCGCCCCGCCATCAAGCGCATGGTGGAGCCCGCCGAGGTCGCCGAGGCCGTGGCGTACCTGTGCGCCCCGCAGTCCTCGATGATCACCGGCACCTCGCTCTCGCTCGACGGGGGCTGGACGGCGAGTTGAGGGCACGCCAGCGCCCCGCGCGCTGGCATGAGCGCCCGCGCGCGGACGGGGCGCGGGGGAGGCCGGCGGCGGCGCGGGGGAGTGGCACCGGCCGCTCTCGCGTCGTACGAGAGGCTCCCGGCCCGGCGGGTACGGGCACCCGCCGGCCGGAACGCCGGCCACCCTCGCGCGGGCCGGCGGGTTACGACTCGGCGGCCTGCGGCTCGGCGTTCCGCGCTGCGGCGTCCCGCGACGCGCTGTCCCGTGATGCGGCGTCCCGTGATGCGCCGTCCTGCGATGCGGCGGCCCCGGGCTCGGTAGGCGCTTCGGGGAGTCCGAGGATGCGTCGGGCGCTGAGCACCATCGTGGTGCGCAGCGCGAGTTCCTCCGGCTTCGTGTGCTCGCGGCTGAAGAGCATGTAGCAGTTGCGCTCGACCATCCAGTGCGCAGCCACGGCCAGCGCCCGCGCGTCCCCGCCCGGTTTGACCAGCCCGCGGGCGCGGTCGCGTTCGAGCATGGCGGCCAGCTCGTCAGCGCCCGCCTCCAGCACGTCCCGCCACGCTATGCGCGCCTCCAGGTCCCGGCCCACGTAGTCGATCGCGGCACAGAACAGGGAGCCGTGCTCCACCCAGGTGTCGAGAACGTTGTTGATCAGCCCCTCGAGCGAGGCCTCCAACGTGATGTCCTCGTTGCCCGCGGCGGCCGCCGCGGTCGACAGCATGCTGCCCATCACGCGCTGCACGGCGGCGTCGATGATGGCCTGCTTGCTGTCGAAGTAGAAGTACACCGAGGGGCGGGACAGGCCCGCGCCCTTGGCGATCTCCTCGATGGTGATCTTCCTCGCCGGTCGGTCGCGCAAGAGGCGGACGACGCTGTCGAGGATGGCTGCCTCCCTGCGGTCCCCCCGGCTCAGGCGGGGGCGCCTGCGCCCCCGGACCCCGGCCGAGGGAGGCAGCGTTCTGTGCGCTGCTTCGTCCCCGTTGTCGTCCATGCGGCTCACCGTAGCTGTTCGAATGCCGCGTAACGCAGTTTCGACAAAACTCAACACGGCGTTGAGTTTTGCCCCGCTGGCATGTGATGCTCGTAGGCAGAGGCGGTGGTGTCGGGGGAAGCACGCAAACGGGGGGCTCGCCGCCGCCTCTTCCAACTCGCGCTGCCCTGAGACCGTTTGGTCTCGGGGAGGCGCCCCGCGTGGAGTCGACGCGACGCGTCGGTGACTTTGGCGAACGGGGGGTCGGCGGGGGATTCTCCCGCGTCGGCACGGCCGTTGAATCACCAGACGCCCATCGCCGAGACGACGCGCCGGAACGTCGGTGCGAGTTGGCCGCGCTGGTGGCTGGAGCGGTACGGGGGAGGCGCCGACGGGGGTCGGCCCTTCACGCTCCGGCCACATGGCGTCGGGTTCGGACGACGGGACCGCGGAGCCGGTCGCGCGCGGCGTCGGGGGACGCGAGCGCGGCGGCCACTCCGGTGCCGCGCGGGGCTCGTGCCCCGGCTCCCCGGTCCCGTCCCCTCCCCGTTGCCTACATCACTACCTGCGCCGATACCTGTGTCGGTGCGCCGATCGAAGCTGAGCTTGTCCCTAGAATCGCCCGATGCACATATCCAGCGAGCACGCCTGCGGGGTGGACCGGTGAACAGCCACGACGTCACCGACGAACAGTGGGAGGGGCTCGCCGAAGTCGTCCCGCTGCGAAGCAACAACGCCTGGCCGTCCTGGCCACACCACCGGGCCCTGCCCGAGGACGAGGCCGAACAGGACCAGCGCCAGTTCGTCGTCATCCGCGTACAGACCTTCGCCGACGCGCGCGAGGTCGCCGAGTACCTGATGGCCCAGATCCCCGTCCTCCTCGACCTCACCAGCGCCGAGGCCGACGTGGCCAAGCGCATCCTCGACTTCTCCAGCGGAGTCGTCTTCGGCCTCGGCAGCGGCATGCACCGGGTCGACACCAACGTGTTCCTGCTCGCCCCCCTCGGCACCGAGGTGGACGAACCCGAACTGCGCCCCGCTTTCACGACCGTGACGGGCGCTTCCGTCCCCCGATCGTAGGAACACGACGACGAGCAAACGGTTCGGCGAAACGCGGCGGCGATACCTTCCGCGCCATGAACGCATCAGGCCAGCGGCCCGCCGTATCCGAACTGAGGCTCTCGGCCTACAAGACGCACCGGCGCGCGGTCTTCCCGCTGGGTCCGGTGACGCTGTTCACCGGGCCCAGCGGCAGCGGCAAGACCAGCGCCCTGGAGGCGTACGCGGCCCTGGCCCGACTCGCGGCCGGCGAACCTCTGGCCGACGTCTTCCCCGACCCCGCCGGCTGCGTACCCCACCAGGCCCGCCCCGACAGCCAGGGACGACGCGGCTTCCGCATCGGCTGCACCGTCGACGGCCCGGTCGGCCCCGTCCACCTCGACATCGCCGTCCAGGCCGAGCCCGAACTGCGGATCGTCGGCGAACGCATGACCGGCGCCGGCGAGGTCCTCCTAGAGACGGCGCTGCGCGACCCGGGCCGCCGTACCGTGCAGGCGGCCTGGTACACCGCCGGAGCCGTGCCCGTCACCCGCGCCCCGCTCCCCGACGACCGACTGGCCACCGCGCTGCTGCCGCTTCGCATCGCTGGCAAGACCGCGGGGCAGCGGCTCGCCCTCGCCGCGGCCGAACAGGTCGTCGTCGCGCTGCGCTCCGTCTTCCCCTGCGACCCACGACCCGAGGCCATGCGCGGCCCCGCCATGCGCTCCGACGGCCACCTCCGCAGCGCCTGCGACAACCTCGCCGCCGTCCTCTACCGCACCCACAAGGAGTGCGGCACCCGGCACGCGGCCCTGGTCGCCGCCGTACGCGACGGCTGCGCCGGGCCCACCGTCACGGAGCTGACCGTCGAGGGCGCGGCCGGGCGCGACCACGCCCCGGACACCCCCGCCCCCGTGGCCGCCGGCGGCAACCGACGCGGCGGCACCGCCGTCCGCGCCCCCGCCGACGAGCAGGCCCAGGCGGCGGAGCGGCGCGCCACGACACCGGCCCCACGCGGCCCGATGGGCGCGGGCAGCGCGCCACGCGGGCGCTCCGGCGCCGGGGTGCGCGCCGTGCTCGGCCTCGGCGAGTTCGGGCAGATGCCGGTGGACCGGCTCGGCGACGGCGAACTGCGCTACCTGGGCCTCGCGCTCGTACTGCTCACCGGCCCCGGCGTGCTGGACGTGGACCCGGTGGCCGACGTGCTGCCCGCCCTGCAGACGCTGACGGTGCTCGCCGACGGCTTCGACCGGTGCCTGGACCGACGCCAGGCCCGCCTGCTGCTCGAACTGGCCGGCCGCATGTGCGAACGGGGCCACATCCGGCTGGTGGGCACCGTGCGCGAGGTGCCCCTCGCGCCTCCGACGCGCGAGGGCGACGGCCACCACGCGGGCCCGGGCGAGGGCCCCCGCCGCGCCGGCCTCGGCGCCCCGCGCGCGACGTTCCGCGCCGGCGCGCCGGCCGACGACAGGACAGGGGCGGTCGGCGCCGTGGGGTGGCCCGTCGCTCAGGAGGGCGACTTCGGGGTCCCCGGGCTGGCGGTGGTAGACCTGGGGCGTGACCAAGGCTCCCGAACCCGCCCCTGACCTGCCCGCCCTCCAACGGCGGCTCGCCGACTTCGCGGCGGCGCGCGACTGGCAGCGCTTCCACACACCCAAGAACCTGGCCTCGGCGCTGAGCGTCGAAGCGGCCGAACTCGTGGAGATCTTCCAGTGGCTGACGCCGGAACAGTCAGCCGCCGTGATGGCCGACCCCACGACGTCGGCGCGCGTCGAGGACGAGGTGGCCGACGTGCTCGCCTACCTGCTGCAGTTCTGCCTGGCGCTGGACATCGACCCGCTGCGGGCCCTCTCCGCCAAGATCGACCGCAACGAACTACGCTTCCCGGCCCGGCGAGCGGCGCCTCCCACCAACAAAGATCATCACTCTCTGTAGTGAGAAGGTTATCCACAGCGTAACTGTTGTCCACAGATTCCTGAATTCCCCTAGCTTTCCCGCCTGTTATTTATCACTCTGGGTAGCGGACAGATAACCCACACGGCACGGGCGAAGAGGGGCGTGGGACATGGAGGCGATGCGGCTCATCGAGGCCACCCGACTGGCTTTGACGCGGGCTGACGCCGTGCAGGACGTCGTCGTCGAAGCATGGCAGGCACAGGCACTCGCTGAGGTCATCGGAAGCTACTTCGCGGGCAGCGCCTCACCCACGGCGCGCTGGGAAGCACAGGGCCTCAGCGAGGCGGGCGGCCGAGCATGCGGCGCACTGGGGCGCCCCGCTCTCAATCACCCCACGCTGCGCACCGGGGCGATACGCGCCGTGCAGTTGACGGAAGTGCGCGATCCCCGGCGCGTGCTCCTCGCGCTGGGGGTGTTGCTCGGCGACGTCGGCATAGCCCTGGTGGAGGTGGCCTGCGTGGCGGAAGAGGGCCTGTACTGGCAGTGCGTGGAGGCCGTGGACGCTGCGGACGAGTCCAGGGACCGCGTCTTCGGCATGCTCCGGGAACTCACGGCCTACCGGGAAGGCGGCGCCGCCTGACCGGCGACCGCCACCCCACCCCGCCCGCGCCGCCCGTCGCCTCCACCTCGTTACCTTCCCCTCAATCCCTTCCACCAGCCGCGCCCACGGAGCCAGTGAGCCGTACGTCGCCGCTCGCCCGCGGCTCGGGCCACCGGCAGCAGACCCACCACCGGCCCAGACCCACCACCGGCCCAGACCATCACCCACCCCGACGAGCGACCGCCGCCCCCCGACACAGCCGCCGCCGACTACACACCCGGTGCCCACCACCCGCGAACCCGCGAACCCGCGGACCCGCGGACTCGCCGCCGCGACCGCGCGCGACACCGCCCCGCCCGACCACGATCCCGGGGGACGCGGGGGCTGACACGGGCTGGGGCACGTCGGCGCCATGCCCCGAAGCAGGCAGGATGGAGCCCATGGACCTACGCATCTTCACCGAGCCCCAGCAGGGGGCCAGCTACGACACCCTTCTCACCGTTGCCAAGGCCACCGAAGACCTGGGCTTCGACGCCTTCTTCCGCTCCGACCACTACCTGCGCATGGGCAGCGTCGACGGGCTGCCGGGTCCCACCGACGCCTGGATCACCCTGGCCGGTCTCGCCCGTGAGACCAGCCGCATCCGTCTCGGCACCCTGATGACCGCGGGCACCTTCCGACTCCCCGGCGTGCTGGCCATCCAGGTCGCCCAGGTGGACCAGATGTCCGGCGGACGGGTCGAGCTCGGCCTCGGCTCCGGATGGTTCGAAGAAGAACACCGCGCCTACGGCATTCCCTTCCCCAAGGAGAAGTTCGCGCGCCTCGAGGAGCAACTGGAGATCGTCACCGGCCTGTGGAACACGCCCCTCGGCCAGACGTACACCCACAACGGAACGCACTACCAGCTCACCGACTCGCCCGCCCTCCCCAAGCCCACCCAGTCGAAGGTGCCGGTCCTCATCGGCGGCCACGGCGCGGTGCGCACCCCGCGCCTGGCCGCGCGGTACGCCGACGAGTTCAACATCCCCTTCGCCTCCGTCGAGGACAGCGACCGGCAGTTCGGCCGCGTGCGGGCGGCGGCCGAGGCGGCCGGCCGCAAGGCCGACGACCTGGTGTACTCCAACGCCCTGGTGGCCTGCGTCGGCAAGGACGACAGCGAGGTGGCCCGGCGCGCCGCGGCCATCGGCCGGGACGTGACCGAACTCAAGGTGAACGGCCTGGCCGGCTCGCCGGCCGAGGTGGTGGACAAGCTCGGCCAGTACGCGGCGATCGGCGCGTCCCGGATCTACTTCCAGATCCTCGACCTCGACGACCTCGACCACCTGGAGCTGATCTCCTCCCAGGTGCAGTCGCAACTCGGCTGAGGAACGCGCCATGACATCCGCCGCCGAGCCGCCCCCCGAAGGGACGCCACCCAAGTCCCCGCCCCCGCCCGAGGGCCCCGGCCTCCCGCTGGCCGAGGCGCTGGCACGCGGGACGGTCGTGCTCGACGGCGGCCTCTCCAACCAGTTGGAGGCCCAGGGCTGCGACCTGTCGGACGACCTGTGGTCGGCGCGACTCCTCGCGGACGACCCGGCGCAGATCGAGGCCGCGCACGCGGCGTACGTCAGGGCGGGCGCCCAGGTCCTGATCACCTCCAGCTACCAGGCCAGCTACGAGGGGTTCGCCCGCCGGGACCTGGGCCGGCGCCAGGTGGACGAGCTGCTGCGGCGCAGCGTCCACCTGGCCCGCCGGGCGGCGGCCCAGAGCGAGGCGGCGGGACGGGCGGGCCTGACAGCGGGGGAGGTGTCCGGCGAGGACGGGGACGGGGACGGCGGCATAGGTGCGGCGCACGCCCTGGTGGGCCGCGAACCCGAGCGGCCGGGCGAGCATCAGGCAGCGCCCGGAGAGTCCGCCGCCGCACGGGAGGGCACGGTGTGGGTGGCGGGCTCCGTCGGCCCGTACGGGGCGATGCTCGCCGACGGCAGCGAGTACCGGGGCGGGTACGGGCTGAGCGTGCGAGAACTCATGGGCTACCACCGGCCGCGCGTCGCGGCGCTGGCCGCGGCGCGACCGGACGTGCTGGCACTGGAGACGGTGCCGGACATCGACGAGGCGGAGGCGATGCTCTGGGCAGCCGAGGACTGCGGGGTTCCGGTGTGGCTCTCGTACAGCATCCGGGGCCACCTCACCCGGGCTGGCCAGCCACTGGAGCGGGCGTTCGCGCTCGCGGCGGACAACGAGCAGGTCATCGCGGTCGGGGTGAACTGCTGCACGCCGGCCGACGCGGACGGTGCGGTGCGACTGGCGGGGCTGGTCACCGGCAAGCCGGTGGTGGTCTACCCGAACAGCGGCGAGGACTGGGACGCGACGGCGAGGGACTGGCGAGGCCGCAGCACCTTCGACCCGGCGCGGGTCGCGGCATGGCGGTCCGAGGGAGCCCGACTCGTCGGCGGCTGCTGCCGAGTGGGACCGGACCAGATCGCCGACCTGGCGGCGGAAATTCGGGGGTGAGGGGGGAGGGGGAGGGGAGGGGGGGGTGGGGGGAGCCCCCCACCCGGCGGCCCGCGCGAGCGTACCCGGCAACACACCCGCGACAGCGGCCAGAGCCCCCGCCCTCCCCGCGCACCACCGCAGGCCGCGACAGCCGCGAACGCCCGCGCCCCCGAAGCCCGTACGGCCCGTGGCCCCCACCCCTCATCCCCCGCGCCACCGAGGCCCCGGCCCCCGAGGCTCCCAGCCCCGCCCTCCCGCGCCCCCGAGGCCCGGCCCCCAAGCCCAAACACCCCCAAGCCCAAACACACCCAAAGCCCAAACGCCCTCAACCCCCCACACCCCGCGCAGGACACCACAGCCGGCACGCGAGCTCCGCCACGCAGCTAGGCCGTCACACCGTTGCGCCGTCGCCCGGCCTCCCAGCCCCCGGCCCCCCGGCCCCCAGCCCCCGGCCCCGGCCCCCGGGACCCCCGGCCCCCCGGCCCTCCCCGGCCCCCGGCCTCGGGAAATCGGTGGGAGCGTGGTGGGTGGGCGGGCGATACTCGGGCGTGTGTTCTTAAGCCTCACCATGACCGGTGATACCGAGCAGCCCGCGACCGACCTCGGGTTCCTGTTGCACAAGCATCCCGAGAAGGTGCAACGCTTCACCACTTCGCACGGGGTGGCGCACGTCTTCTACCCGGAGGCGTCGCCCGAGCGGTGCACGGCCGCGCTGTTGTTGGAGGTGGACACGGTGGCACTGGTGCGCGGCGGACGGGGGAAGCGCCCCGGTAGGGGAGCCGACGCCGCGACCGCGGTGCCGCTCGGCCAGTACGTCAACGACCGCCCGTACGCGGCCTCCTCGTTGCTCGCCGTGGCGTTGCGCGCGGTGTTCTCCAGCGCGCTCCAGGCGCGTTGCGCGGCGCGGCCCGAGTTGGTGGAGCGGCCGTTGCCGTTGCGGGTCGAGGTACCGGCGTTGCCGTCGGAGGGCGGGGCCGATCTGGTGGAGCGCATGTTCGCGCCGCTGGGTTGGCGGGTGCGGGCGACGCCGGTGGCGTTGGACGAGCGGTTCCCCGAGTGGGGCGCGGCGCGCTACGTGCGGCTGGTGTTGACGGGCGAGGCGCGGCTCGCGGACGCGTTGCGGCAGCTCTACGTGTTGTTGCCGGTGCTCGACGACGCCAAGCACTACTGGGTCGCGCCCGACGAGGTGGAGAAGCTGCTGCGGTCTGGGGAGGGGTGGCTGGCGGGCCACCCGGAGCAGGAGTTGATCGCCCACCGGTATCTGGCCCGGAGCCGCGCGCTGACCCGGGACGCGTTGGAGCGGCTCGAACTGGCCCGGCTCGCCGCCGCGGACGACACCCCGCCCGAGAGCGTGGACAACGCCGTGGACGAGCGCGCCGACACCACGCAGGCGCCGAGCCCGTTGGCCGTGCGGCGCCGGGAGGCGATCGTGGCCGTACTGCGCGAGGTGGGGGCCGCGCGGGTACTCGACCTCGGCTGCGGTCAGGGGCAACTCCTGGCCGAGCTCATGGGCGACGCGCGCTTCACGGAACTGGTGGGCGTCGACGTCTCGCAGCGCGCGCTGGGTTCGGCGGCGCGGCGGCTGCGCCTCGACCAGCTTTCGGAGCGCCAGGCGGCTCGTGTCAGGCTGATGCAGGGCTCGCTGGCGTACACCGACGGCAGGTTGCGCGGGTATGACGCGGCGGTGCTCAGCGAGGTGGTGGAGCACGTGGATCCGCCGCGGTTGCCGGCGCTGGCGCACGCTGTGTTCGGGGCGGCGCGTCCCCGTACGGTGGTGATCACGACGCCGAACGCGGAGTACAACGTGCGGTGGAGCGGGTTGGCGGCGGGGCAGATGCGCCACGCCGACCACCGCTTCGAGTGGACCCGCCAGGAGTTCGGCGCCTGGGCCGAGGGGGTGGCGCGCCGGTACGGCTACGGCGTGGAGTTCCGGCCCGTCGGTCCGGACGACCCCGAGGTGGGCCCGCCGACCCAGCTCGCGCTGTTCACGCTGAACCCGCCCGCCACGGCCCCGACCCCGGCCGGTGTCCGGGCCGAGGCCGGGACCGTGTCCGACACCACGACCGGCACCGGCACCACGACCGGCGCCGGCACCGGCACCACGACCGGCGCCGGCACCGGCACCACGACCGGCACCGGCACCGGCACCGGCGCCGGCGCCGGCACCACCACCGACACCGACACCGACCGGGAAATTGTCACTGCGACCGTGCAGCGCGACGAGGTGACCGCATGACCGACGAGATGACCGACGAGACGACCGACGAGCGGGTTCTCGCCGTGCCCGACCTCGCCCTCGTGGTGCTGGTCGGGGCCACTGGTTCGGGCAAGTCGACCTTTGCCGCGCGGCACTTCAAGCCGACCGAGGTGATCTCGTCGGACGTGTGTCGCGGGCTGGTCAGCGACGACGAGAACGACCAGGGGGCCAGCGCCGACGCGTTCGAGTTGCTGCACTTCATCGCGGGCAAGCGGCTCGCGGCCGGGCGGCTGACCGTGGTGGACGCCACCAACGTGCAGTCGGACAGCAGGAAGCAACTGATCGCGCTGGCGCGCCAGTACGACGTGCTGCCGGTCGCGATCGTGCTCGACGTGCCGGAGGGGGTGTGCGCCGAGCGCAACGCGGCGCGGCCCGACCGCGCCGCGCTGCCCCGGCACGTGATCCAGCGCCACCGGCGTGAGTTGCAGCGCTCGCTGCGTCACCTGGAGCGCGAGGGGTTCCGCACGGTGCACGTGCTGCGCGGCGTGGCGGAGGTGGAGGCCGCCACCGTCACGCGGGAGCGGCGCTACAACGACCTGCGGCACCTGAGCGGCCCGTTCGACATCATCGGCGACGTGCACGGCTGTCGCGGCGAGTTGGAGAGCCTGCTCGGCGACCTCGGGTACGAGCTGCGCCGGGACGAGGAGGGGCGCGCGGTGGGGGCGGCGCACCCGGAGGGGCGTACGGCCGTCTTCGTCGGCGACCTCGTCGACCGTGGCCCGGACAGTCCGGGGGTGCTGCGCCTGGTCATGGGCATGGTGGCGGACGGATCGGCCCTGTGCGTGCCCGGCAACCACGAGAACAAGCTGGGCCGCTACCTCGCGGGCACCACCGTCAAGCTCGCGCACGGCCTGCCGGAGACGATCGAGCAGTTGGAGCGCGAGGACGCCCGCGATCCCGACTTCCGGGCCCGGGTCGCGGCGTTCATCCGTTCGCTGGTCAGCCACTACGTGTTGGACGGCGGCGCGCTGGTGGTCGCGCACGCCGGGCTGCTGGAGAAGTACCACGGCCGCCAGTCGGGTCGGGTCCGCTCTTTCGCGTTGTACGGGGAGACGACGGGCGAGACCGACGCGTTCGGGCTGCCGGTGCGCTATCCGTGGGCAGAGGACTACCGGGGCCGGGCCGCGGTGGTCTACGGGCACACTCCCGTGCCACGGGCGACCTGGTTGAACAACACCATCTGCCTCGACACGGGGTGCGTCTTCGGCGGCGCGCTGACCGCGCTGCGCTGGCCGGAGCGGGAGCTGGTGAGCACGCCGGCCGAGAAGGTCTGGTACGAGCCGGTCAAGCCGCTGGTCAGCGAGGCCCCGGGGGGCGTGGACGGCAGGCCGCTGGACCTGAACGACGTCGTTGGCCGGCGGGTGGTGGAGACGCGGGAGCTGGGCCGGGTCGCGGTGAAGGAGGAGAACGCGGCGGCGGCGCTCGAGGTGATGAGCCGGTTCGCCGTGGACCCGAGCCTGTTGGCGTACCTGCCGCCGACGATGGCCCCGTGTCCGACGTCGTCGCGGGACGGCTACCTGGAGCATCCGGCCGAGGCGTTCGCCGCCTACCGGGCCGACGGCGTGCGGCAGGTGGTGTGCCAGGAGAAGCACATGGGCTCGCGGGCGGTGGCCCTGGTGTGCCGGGACGCGGGGGTGGCCCGCGAGCGCTTCGGGGCGACGACCGCCGAGGTCAGGGGCGTGCTGCACACGCGCACCGGGCGGCCGTTCTTCGCCGATCCGGCGCTGACCGACCGGGTGCTGGGCCGGCTGGCCGAGGCCGTCGACGGCGCGGGCCTGTGGGCGGAGTTGGACACGGACTGGCTGCTGGTCGACGCCGAGCTGATGCCGTGGTCGCTGAAGGCCGAGGGGCTGCTGCGCGGCCAGTACGCGGCCGTCGGGGCGGCCTCGCGTGCCGTGTTCCCCGGCGTGCTCGACGCCCTGGAGGCGGCGGCCGGACGCGGCCTTGAGGTGACCGAACTGCTGGCACGGCAGCGGGAGCGCGCGGCCGACGCCGAGGCGTTCACCGAGGCGTACCGGCGCTACTGCTGGCGCGTGGGCGACCCGCCGGAAGACCGCGCGGGCCAGTCGACGGCGGGCCACCTCGCCGGTCGGCCGGCCGGTGGGCCGGCGGGTGGCGCGCTGGACGCGCCCGCGCCTGGCGTTGACGGGCGCGAGGGCCTGGGCGGCATCCGGTTGGCACCGTTCCAGTTGCTGGCCGGGCAGGGTCGCAATCTCGCCCTGCTCCCGCACGACGACCAACTGGCCCTGATCGACCGGCTCGTCACGGCCGAGGCCGATCTCCTGGCGGCGGCCGGGGACATGCACGCAGGCGGGGCGGCGGCCGGGGCCGAGGTCGGGGACGCGCGCGGCGTCGCCGCCCCCGGCCGAGGTCACGGGCTGCTCGCGTCCACGCGCCGGCTCTACGTCGACACCGAGGACGAGGCGTCGGTGGCGGCCGGCATCCAGTGGTGGCTGGATCTGACGGCCGCCGGTGGTGAGGGCATGGTGGTCAAGCCGGTGCGGGCGGGCGCGCGGACCGCGGGCGGCAAGCTCGTACAGCCCGGCCTCAAGTGCCGGGGGCCGGAGTACCTGCGCCTGGTGTACGGCCCGGAGTACGCGCGCCCGGAGAACCTGGAGCGGCTGCGCGAGCGGCACCTGTCGCACAAGCGTTCGCTGGCGCTGCGCGAGTACGCGCTCGGCCTTGAGGGCCTGGAGCGGCTGGCGGGCGCGGAGCCGCTGTGGCGGGTGCACGAGGCCGTGTTCGCGGTCCTGGCCCTGGAGTCGGAGCCCGTCGACCCCAGGCTGTGACCCCGGTCGAGCGCCCGGTCGCGGCTCCGCTCCGGGTGTGACCTCCGACCGTGTCGCCTGGCCCCCGCCTCTCAGGCCCGTGCGCCACGGCCGTGGCTGCGGGCCAGGCCCCGACCGTGGCACCGGGTCGCGGCGACGGGCGGCCGGTGCCGGCCGGCTGCCACCGGTCGCTGGTGCCACCCGCTGGTGGCCGCCGGCCGGCTGGGGGCGGTCGGGCGGGGCGCCGGGTGGCGTGCGGGGCGTGGCGTACGGGTTTCCGACACCTGTCGGCAAGTGCGGCGCGCCCGGTGTCGCCGGCTGTCCGGGCTGGCGGGGGCGACGGGCCGGCGGTGTGGGGCCGGGGCGGCTCCCTAGCGGTGCCGCACCGCTCCGCGGGGTGGCGCGCGGCGGTTTCCGGCCCGCTGACGGGTGCGCGCCGGCGGCGCGCGGCGCGCGCGGACGGCGTCGCGACCGATGTGCACGGGGCCGGCTTGGGGTGAGGATAGGTGCATGGGATTCCATGTCGACTCCGAGGCCGGGCGGCTCCGTCGCGTCATCTTGCACCGCCCCGACCTGGAGCTGAAGCGACTCACACCGACCAACAAGGACGCGCTCCTCTTCGATGACGTGCTGTGGGTGCGACGGGCCCGGCAGGAGCACGACGGGTTCGCGGACGTGTTGCGCGACCGGGGTGTGGAGGTGCACCTCTTCGGCGACCTGTTGGCCGAGAGCCTCGCGCTGCCCGAGGCCCGCGCCCTGGTCCTCGACCGGGTCTTCGACGAGAAGGAGTACGGCCCGCTGGCCACCGATCACCTGCGGGCCGCCTTCGACGAGTTGTCCGCGCCCGAGCTGGCCCAGGCCCTGGTCGGCGGGGAGACCAAGCGGGAGTTCCTGGAGCGGCGCCCGGAGCCGGTCTCGGTGCGCTTCCACGCGATGGAGCCGGACGACTTCGTCGTCCATCCGCTGCCCAACCACCTGTTCACGCGCGACGCTTCGGCCTGGGTGTACGACGGGGTGTCCATCAACGCGATGCGCTGGCCGGCGCGTTGGCACGAGACCGTGCACTACGAGGCCGTCTACCGGCACCACCCGCTCTTCGCCGACCAGGACTTCCACGTGTGGTCGGAGGGGCAGGCGGCGTACCCCTCCACCATCGAGGGCGGCGACGTGCTGGTGATCGGCAACGGCGCGGTGCTGATCGGGATGAGCGAGCGGACCACGCCGCAGGCGGTGGAGATGCTGGCGCGCGGCCTGTTCGCGGCGGGCTCGGCGCGCACGATCGTGGCCCTGGACATGCCGAAGGGGCGCGCGTTCATGCACCTGGACACGGTGATGACCATGGTGGACGGCGACACCTTCACGCAGTACGCGGGACTGGGGATGCTGCGCTCGTACACGATCGAGCCGGGCGCGGAGGAGAACGACCTCAAGGTCACCGACCACCCGCCCGAGCACATGCACCGGGCCATAGCCGCCGCGCTGGGCCTCGACTCGATCCGGGTGCTGACCGCGACCCAGGACGTGCACGCGGCGGAGCGGGAGCAGTGGGACGACGGGTGCAACGTGCTGGCCGTCGAGCCGGGCGTGGTGGTGGCGTACGAGCGCAACGCCACCACCAACACGTACCTGCGCAAGCGCGGCATCGAGGTGATCACCATCCCGGGCAGCGAGCTGGGCCGTGGCCGGGGCGGGCCGCGCTGCATGAGCTGCCCGGTGGAGCGCGACGCGGTGTGAGCGCGACGGGACATGAGCGGGGCACGGCGTGAGCCCGGTCGGGGCTCCGCATGGTCGGGCGGCGCACACCCGCCTGGTCGGGCCGGCACCCGGTCGGTCCAGTCGGGCCGGCACCCGGTCGGGCGGGCGGCCACGGGCCCCGGCTCGTGGGCGCCCGCCTGGGCCCGAGCCGAGCGCGGGGGAGGCGAGGGGGCGACGAGGGGCGGGGGACGCGGGCCCGGGACGCGACGGGGCGGGGTGCGAGGGAAGGGAACGCGGCCGGAGCCGGAGGTGGGGATATGACGTGGCGCGGCCGGCCGGGCATCCTGAGCGTGGGCGCGGAGATGCCGGGGCTCGCGGCGGGCGCGGCGCGGCCGGGATGGGGCAGCGGGCGCGGTGTGCCCGGGACGGGGTTGCGGTTGCATATAAATGTTGCTGCTCGTATATGCTTCCGAAGTTCCCGAACGCTGTGACCTAGGAGCCTGCCATGGCGAGCGACCTCTTCGGCCGTCACTTCCTCAAGGAGCTGGACTTCACCGCGGATGAGTTCGTGCGCCTGGTGGAGCTGGCCGCCGAGCTGAAGGCCGCCAAGCGAGCCGGCGCCGAGGTGCGGCGACTGGCCGGCAAGAACGTGGCGCTGATATTCGAGAAGACCTCGACCCGTACCCGCTGCGCCTTCGAGGTCGCCGCGGCCGACCAGGGCGCATCGACCACCTACCTCGACCCGACCGGCTCGCAGCTCGGCCACAAGGAGTCGGTCAAGGACACCGCGCGGGTGCTGGGCCGGATGTACGACGCGATCCAGTACCGGGGCGCCGGCCAGGCCGTCGTCGAGGAGCTGGCCGCCCACGCCGGGGTGCCGGTCTACAACGGCCTGACCGACGAGTGGCACCCCACCCAGATGCTGGCCGACGTGCTGACCATGACCGAGCACGCGGCGCGGCCGCTCACCGAGATGGCGTACGCCTACCTCGGTGACGCCCGGTCGAACATGGGGCACTCCTACCTGGTCACCGGCGCGCTGCTCGGCATGGACGTGCGCGTCGTCGCCCCGCGCGCCCTGTGGCCCGCCGACGACATCACGGCGCACGCCCGACGGCTCGCCGCCGCTTCGGGGGCCCGGATCACGCTCACCGAGGACATCGACGAGGGTGTACGCGGCGCGGACTTCGTCGCCACCGACGTCTGGGTCTCGATGGGGGAGCCACGGGAGGTGTGGGACGAGCGGATCGCGCTGCTGCGCCCGTACGCCGTGACCATGGACGTGCTGCGCGCCACCGGCAAGCCCGAGGTCCGGTTCCTGCACTGCCTGCCCGCCTTCCACGACCTCGGCACGGGCGTCGGCCGGGACATCCACGCCCGGTACGGGCTGACCTCGCTCGAGGTGACCGACGAGGTCTTCGAGTCCGCGCACTCGGTGGTCTTCGACGAGGCGGAGAACCGGATGCACACGATCAAGGCGATCATGGTCGCCACGCTCGCGCGCTGAGCCGGCAGCCTCGCCGATGAGTGAATAGTCATACGCTGCAATGAGCGATCATGCAGTGTCGGCGACTAGAATGGTCGTATTGCGTACGCGATGAGTGCGTAGGGAGTGGGGTTCGGGCGCACCGGCTCGGGCCCCACTTCGCTGCGCCGGCCCGGTCGGCGTAGCTCGCGCGCGCCGGGTCCCGTCCTGCCCGCGCCGTGGCTCCCGGCTGTGCGCCGGGCTCCGCCGCGCCCCGACCGTGGGCGACCGCCCCCCACCGCACCGCCAGCCAGACCCAGAGAAGAGAACCACCCCATGCACGCGCCCAAGCTCCGCATCAAGTCCCCCGACGTGCTGATAGCCGAGTCCGGCGCGGACCGCGCGGGACACGGCCTGCGGCGCACCATGGGCCTGTTCCAGCTCGTGTGCTTCGGCGTCGGCGCGATCGTGGGCACCGGCATCTTCGTGGGGCTCTCCGACACGGTCGCCGAGGCCGGCCCGGCCACCGTGCTCACCTTCGTGCTGGCGGCCGTGACCTGCGTGCTGACCGCGTTCTCCTTCGCCGAGCTGGGCGGCGCCATCCCCGTCTCCGGCAGCTCCTACTCGTACGCGTACGCCACCCTCGGCGAGGGCGCGGCGTTCATCACCGGCTGGTGCCTGCTCCTGGAGTACGGGGTGTCCGTCTCCGCCGTCGCGGTGGGCTGGGGGCAGTACCTGAACGAGCTGCTGCACAGCGTCTTCGGCTGGCAGTTGCCCGCCGCGCTGTCCAACCCGCCCGGCGAGGGCGGCGTCGTCAACGTCCCGGCCGTGGTGGTCATCGCGCTGGCCGCCTCGCTGCTGGTGCGCGGCGTGCGGGAGAGCGCCCGCGCGACCGCGGCGATGGCGGTGCTCAAGATCGGGGTCCTCGCGCTGTTCTGCGCCATCGCCTTCGCGGCCTTCGAGGGGGGCAACCTCACGCCGTTCGCGGCGCACGGGCTCGCCGGGGTGACCTCCGGCGCGTCGGTCGCCTTCTTCTCGTACATCGGCTTCGACGCGATCACCACCGCGGGCGAGGAGGTGAAGAACCCGCGCCGCACCGTGCCGCTGGCCATCATGGTCTGCATCGGCGTGGTCACGCTGCTGTACTGCCTGGTCGCGCTGGCCGCCATCGGCGCGCTGTCCGCGGACGAGGTGGCGGGCAAGCCGGCCGCCCTGTCGTTGATCGTCAACCACGTCACCGGCTCCACGGTGGGCGGCGGCGTGATCGCCTTCGGCGCGATCGTCGCCATCGCCTCGGTGGTGCTCACGGTGACCTACGGGCAGACCCGCATCCTGATGTCGATGTCCCGGGACGGCCTCATCCCGGGGGTCTTCCAGCGGATCTCGCCGAAGACGGCGACGCCGGTGGCCGGCACCTGGATCGTGGCCGCGGTGTTCGCGGTGCCCGCCGCGGTGGTGCCGCTCAAGGTGGTGCTCGACCTGACCACGATCGGCACGCTGTCCGCCATGGTGATCGTCAACGTCAGCGTGATCGTCCTGCGCCGCTCCCGCCCGGGCCTCGCCCGCCCCTTCCGCACCCCCCTCTTCCCGCTGCCCCCGCTCCTCGGCATCGCCTGCTGCGGCTACCTGATCTACGGGACGGGCACCGCGACCTGGCTCCAGTTCGGCGTGTTCCTGCTGGTGGGGGCGGTGCTGTACGTGGCGTACGGGCGACGCCACTCCCGGCTGCGCGGCGCGCGCGCCGGCGCCGAAGCCGACGGAGGGGCCACGGCGGGCGAGGCGGCCGAGGCGGACGGGACCACCGAACCGGCGGGGGAGCGCGCGCCGGCCGCCCCCCGCGGGCGCTGACGACGGATCGCGCGCCCGTACGCCTCCGGCGCGGCGCCGGCGCGGGGTCGGTCACGGGCTCACCTCGCCTCGTATCGCGTACCCGTGACGGAAGTCACGAACGGGTGATAACTTCGAAGGGCTGCGGGCACCTGCCGTACGGCTCGAGGAGGCCATGCGTATGAGTCCGTTCACCGGGTCGGCGCCGCGCACGCGGGAGTGGGAGCACCTGCGGCTCACCCTCGACGGCGCCGTGGCCACCGTCACCCTCGCCCGTCCCGACAAGCTCAACGCGCTGACCTTCGGCGCCTACGCCGACCTGCGGGACCTGCTGGCCGAGCTGTCCCGGACCCGCTCCGTGCGCGCCCTGGTGCTGGCCGGCGCGGGACGCGGGTTCTGCTCCGGCGGCGACGTGGACGAGATCATCGGGGCGACGCTCGGCATGGCGACCGACGCGCTGCTCGACTTCAACCGGATGACCGGACAGGTGGTGCGGGCGGTGCGGGAGTGCCCGTTCCCCGTGATCGCGGCGGTGCACGGGGTGGCCGCGGGGGCCGGCGCGGTGCTCGCGCTGGCCGCCGACTTCCGCGTCGCCGACCCCAGCGCCCGGTTCGCGTTCCTGTTCACCAAGGTCGGCCTCTCCGGCGGCGACATGGGCGCCGCCTACCTGCTGCCGCGCGTCGTCGGCCTCGGGCACGCCACCCGGCTGCTGATGCTCGGCGAGCCGGTGCGCGCGCCCGAGGCCGAGCGGATCGGCCTGCTGAGCCAGCTCACCGAGGAGGGCCAGGCGGACGCCGAGGCCACCCGGCTCGCCCACCGCCTGGCCGCGGGCCCCGCACTCGGTTACGCGCAGACCAAGGCGCTGCTGACCGCCGAACTCGACATGCCGCTCGCCGCCGCCATCGAACTCGACGCCGCCACCCAGGCGCTGCTGATGAACAGCGCCGACTACGCCGAGTTCCACGCGGCCTTCACCGGCAAGCGCCCGCCCGCCTGGCAGGGGCGGTGACGATGCCGGCGCCGCCGACGACGCCGGGGCGGTCGGGCCGCACCGTCGCCGCGCGGGTCGCGGTCATCGGCGGCGGGCCCGGGGGCCTGTACGCCGCCGCGCTGCTCAAGCGGCTGCGCCCGGAGCGCGAGGTGAGCGTGTGGGAGCGGGGCGAGCCGCGGACCACGTTCGGCTTCGGCGTGGTGTTCTCGGACGAGACGCTGGGCGGCATCGAGCACGCCGACCCCGTGGTCTACCGGGAGTTGAGCGCGGAGTTCGTCCGCTGGGACACCATCGACGTGGTGCGTGGCGGCCGGGTGCTGACCTCCGGCGGGCACGGCTTCGCCGCCCTTGGCCGACAGCGGCTCCTGGAGATCCTCCACCGGCGCTGCCGCGCCCTGGGCGTACGACTCCACCCGCGCACGCCCGCCCCGCCCGCCGCCGCGCTCGCCCGCGACCACGACCTGGTCATCGCCGCCGACGGGGTGCACAGCACCACCCGCGCCGCGCACGCCGACGTCTTCGCGCCCCACATCACCCCGCACCGCTGCCGCTACATCTGGCTGGCCGCCGACTTCGCGCTGGACGCGTTCCGCTTCGAGATCGCCGAAACCGAGCACGGAGTGCTGCAACTGCACGGCTACCCCTACGCGCGCCCCCGGACCGGGGCGGCGCGCGGCGGCGACGGCGGGCCCGCGGCCGGGGCCAGCACGATCATCGTCGAGGCCCGCGAGGAGGTGTGGCGCGCGGCCGGCCTCGACCGGTGCGACGAGGCCGAATCCGCGCGGGCGTGCGCCGGGCTGTTCGCCGACGCGCTCGGCGGCCGGCCGCTGCGCGGCAACGCCTCGCGCTGGACGGCCTTCCGCACCGTCACCAACAAGCGCTGGTCACACGGGCCCATCGTGCTGCTCGGCGACGCCGCGCACACCGCACACTTCTCCATCGGCTCCGGCACCAAGCTCGCCGTCGAGGACGCCCTCGCGCTCGCCGCCTGCCTGGAGGAGCACCCCACGGTCGCGCGGGCACTGGCCGCGTACGAGGCCGAGCGGCGGCCCGTGGTGGCCTCCACGCAGCGCGCCGCCCGCGCCAGCCTGGGCTGGTTCGAGGACCTCGCCCACTACCTGCGCCAGCCGCCCCGCCAGTTCGCCTTCAACCTGCTCACCCGCAGCCGCCGGGTCACCCACGAGAACCTGCGGCTGCGCGACGCGGGGTTCGTGGCCGCCGTCGAGCGCGAGGCGGGGCTGCCGCCGCACACCCCGCCCATGTTCGCCCCGCTCAGGCTGCGCGGCCTGACCCTGCGCAACCGGGTCGTGGTCTCCCCGATGGACATGTACTCCGCCGACGCCGGCACCCCCGGCGACTTCCACGTCGCCCACCTCGGCGCCCGGGCCCTGGGCGGTGCGGGCCTGGTGATGACCGAGATGGTGTGCGTCAGCCCCACCGGACGGATCACCCCCGGCTGCCCGGGCCTGTACGCGGCCGAGCACGAGGCGGCCTGGCGGCGGATCACCGGGTTCGCGCACGCCGCGTCGCCCGGCGTCGCCGTCGGCGTGCAACTCGGGCACAGTGGCCGCAAGGGCTCGACCCGGCCGATGTGGGAGGGCATCGACGACCCGCTGCCGAGCGGCAACTGGCCGCTGGTGGCGGCCTCGCCGCTGCCGTACCGGCCCGGCGTGAGCCAGGTCCCCCGGGAGTTGGACGCCGCTGGCCTGGCCGAGATCCGCGAACAGTTCGTCTCCGCCGCGCTGAGCGCCGCCCGCGCCGGCTTCGACCTGCTCGAACTGCACTGCGCGCACGGCTACCTGCTCTCCGGCTTCCTCTCCCCGCTCACCAACCGGCGCGCCGACGGCTACGGCGGCGACCTGGCCGGCCGGCTGCGCTACCCGCTGGAGGTCTTCGACGCGGTGCGCGCCGTCTGGCCCGCCGACGCGCCCATGACCGTGCGCATCTCCGCGACGGACTGGGCCGCCGGCGGCACCACGGCCGACGACGCGGTCGCCATCGCCGCGGCGTTCGCCGCGCACGGCGCCGACGCCGTCGACGTCTCCACCGGACAGGTCGTCGCCCACGAGGAGCCCGAGGCGGGCCGCTCGTACCAGACGCCGTTCGCCGACCGCATCCGCAACGAGCTGGGCGTCCCGGTCATCGCGGTCGGCGCCATCTCCTCCTGGGACGACGTCAACTCGCTGCTGCTCGCCGGCCGCGCCGACCTGTGCGCCCTGGCCAGGCCACACCTGTACGACCCGCACTGGACGCTGCACGCGGCGGCGGAGCAGGGCTACGAAGGCCCGGGCGCCCCGTGGCCCGCGCCCTACCGGGCCGGCAGCCGCAAGCCGCCCGCCGGGCGCGCCGACGAGCCCAGGCCACGGCTGACCCTGCACACCGCCGCGCCCGGCGCGCCGGGCGGCCGGCCCCGGTAGGCCGTGCCCGGGGGCCGGCCGCGATAGCGCGACGGGCGGGCGGCAGGGTCAGCCGTCCGTGGACCGCACGGTGTTCATGACCTTCTTGATCTCGGCGTCGGTGAGCGCGTGGGGGACGCCCTGGTCCGCGTAGATCACCCAGCCGTGCATGGTGCCGTCCGGCAGCTTCTGCGCGATGCTGTGCACGACGGCGGTCGCGGGCACGCAGGCGCTCGGCCGGTGGGTGACGGTGACCTTGGCGGTCGCGGTGTACCCGTCGATGCCGCCCCGCTTCCACGGCTTGGCCTGGCTGACCTCGATCTTCGGCTTGTGGTCGGGGCCGCCGTACGCGGCGAAGCCCCAGTTGCCGGCCCAGTTGCGGGCGTTCTCCCGCAACGTGCCGTCCTTGCCGCCACCGGTGGTGCCGACGGTGGCGAGCTGGCCCTTGCCCGCCTCACCCAGCGCCTTGGGGTTGGGGCTCGACGCGCAGCCGCCCTCGCGGTAGTTGGCGGCGCCGGTCATCACGACGATCGGCTGGCCGTCCTTGTCGAGGTAGGACAGCGCGGTGTCCTCGTCGATCACCTTCCACCGGTCCGCCGTGCCGGGGACGTCGTAGCGGAAGTGGTGCTCCGCGCGGCTCTGCGTCTGCCACCCCGCGACGACCGGCTGGTCGCCGGAGGGGGTCGCCGTGGTGCCCGGGTCCGAGGCGCCGGAGGAGGCGGGCGCGGGCGAACCGGTCGCGGGCGCCGACTGACTGGCCTTGGCGCCGTCGTCCGTGCCCCCGTCGGCGTTGTCGTTACACCCGCTCAGCGCGAGGACCAGGCCGAGGCCGGCCGCGGCGAGCACGCCCTTGTTCCGACGCGGCAGCGCGGAGCCAGGTCGCTGGTGCTGACGGTGCTGCTGGGGGCTGTGTGACATAGGCATGATCAGTAGCCTAGGTGGTCCCCGACGCCGTTCGCGCAGGTGGTGGGGGTTCACTTCGCCACGGGGCCGCGCGGCGGGCCCGACTCGCTACCCGGCCGCCCCGCCCAAGCCGCCACCGAGCCGCCGAGCCGGCCGCCCGAGCCGGCGCCTGAGCCGGCGCCCCGGCGGCGGCTCCCGCGCGGTCGTCACTCCGGCCGGGCCGCCCTGGGCAGCAGCATCATCAGCGCCGCCGCCGCGCAGTAGCACGCGGCCTGCCAGGGCAACACCGCGACCAGGGCGTCGCCGTACGCGGCCAGCGGCCCCGCGCCCCGGTCGAACCCCGTCTCCAACGCGGCGAAGAACACCGCCCCCAGCGCGGCCACGCCCAGGGCGTTCCCCAGTTGGCCGACGGTGGTGAGCACGCCCCCCGCGGCGCCGGCGTCCCGCTCGGGCACCCCGGCGAGGACCACGTTCACCAGCGAGGGCGCCGTCAGCCCGAGCCCGAGCCCGCCGACGAACAGCGGCGCCGCCAACTCCGCGTACGAGGGCGCCGCGCCGTCCCGTACGACCAGCAGCAGGTGTGCCTGGGAAACGGCCAGCACGAGCGCGCCGGACACGAGCAGCGCCCGCCCGGCGCGCGCCGCGCACCGCACGCCGACGCCGGAGGTGAGGATCGAGCCGATCGCGTACGGGAGGATGACCAGCCCCGTCTGCCAGGCCGAGCGCCCGGTGCCCCACTGGAGGTACAGGGACAGCATGAGGAAGAACGAGCCGATCGCCCCGAAGAACAACGTGGCGACGGCCAAGCCCGCGGCCACCGCCCGTACCCGCAACAGCGCCGGATCGAGCAGCGGCTGACCGCCCCGCGCGGCCACCGCCCGCTCCCGCGACCACAGCAGGGCGGCGACGGGCACGGCCGCGGCCAGCACCGCGAACCCCCACCACGGCCAGCCCCAGTCGCGGCCCTGCACCAGGGGCAGCAGCACCAGGACCGCCAGGGCCGCGGCCAGGGCCGCGCCGGGCAGGTCGAGCCGTGCCCGCTGGCGCGCGCTCGACTCGGGCAACACCCGGGCGCCGAGCACCAGCCCGCCGACTCCGACCGGCACGTTGACCCAGAAGATCGCGCGCCAGCCCAGGCCGAACAGGTCCGCCTCCACGAGCAGGCCGCCGAGCAGCGGCCCCGCGACGGAGGCGAGCCCGAGCACCGCCCCGTAGGCGCCGAACGCCCGGGCCCGCGCGGCCGGCGCGAAGGTCGAGCGGATGATGCCGAACACCTGGGGCACCATCAGCCCGCCGGCCAGGCCCTGCGCGACGCGGGTGGTGATGAGCGCGGCGGAGTTGGGCGCGAAGGCGCAGGCGGCGGAGGCCGCGACGAACGCGGCCAGCCCGAGGAGGAAGGCCCGCCGCCGCCCGAACTGGTCACCCAGTCGGCCGCCGGTGATCAGCCCGGCGCCCAGCGCGAGCGTGTACCCGGCCACCATCCACTGCACCGCGGCCTCGCTCGCTCCCAGGTCGCGCGCGATGGCGGGGGCCGCGACGCTGACGATCGTGGCGTCCAGCAGTTCCATGAACGCCGCGACCAACACCACGACCAGCGCGACCACCGCCGACCCGCCGGCGGCGCCCGCCCCGTCGCGGTCGACGGGCGGGGGCGATGGTGGTGGGAGCGGGCTGGACGCGCCGGCGGACTGGCCGTCCGGAAGGGGGAGTTGACTACTCATGCGATCACCGTGGCAGCAGAAGTGGCCAGCTACTGGCCGCTTCTCGTGCCAGGGTGGCCGCCATGGTCGAGACCACGGCGGCACGCCTGCTGCTCCTGCTGTCCCTGTTCCAGTCGCGTCGCGAGTGGCCCGGTGCGGCGCTGGCCCAGCGGCTCGCGGTGAGCCCGCGCACCGTACGTCGGGACGTGGAGCGGCTGCGCGCGCTCGGCTACCCGGTGCACGTCACCAAGGGCCCGGGCGGCGCCTACCGGTTGGGCGCGGGGGCGCGACTGCCGCCGTTGCTCTTCGACGACGACCAGGCGCTGGCCATCGCCGTCGCGCTCCAGACCGCCCCGGTGACGGTCGCCGGCATCGCGGAGGCCGCCGACCGCGCCCTGGCCACCATCCGCCAGGTGCTGCCGACCTCGCTGCGCCACCGGATCGACGCGGTGCGCGTCACCGCGATCGACAACGCCTGGGACTTCGCCGCACCCCCGGTCGCCCCCGACCTGCTGCTCGCTTTGGGCACCGCCATACGCCACCACTCCGTGCTGACCTTCGCCTACGCGAGCGCGACGCCCCCGCCCGACCCGACCCCCACTGCTCCACCCGTCACCGCTCCGCCCCCATCCGAAGCGGCCTCGACCGGTCCGGCCGCCACCGCTCCACCCCCGAGCGATCCGCCGCCGAGCCACCCGACGGCCGTGGCGCGGCGCGTGGAACCGCACCAACTCGCCGTGTGGTCCGGGCGTTGGTACCTCCTCGCGTGGGACATCGGCCGTGGCGCGTGGGCCGCCTTCCGGGTGGACCGGATCGCCCTCGGCCCGGCCACCGCCGCCCGCTTCACGCCGCGCCCACTGCCGAGTACGGACCCCACGGCGTTCATCACCGGCGAACTCGACCGGGGCGACACCCCCGACCACTGGCCCTGCCGCGGCCAGGTGCTCCTCGACGCGCCGGCCGCCGTGATCGCCCGCTGGGCGCCGGGCGGCGCGCTGGTCGAGAAGGTCGGCCCGAACCGTTGCCGGCTCACCCTCGGCGCCTGGTCGTGGACCGGACTCGCGGCCCTGTTCGGCACCTTCGGCAGCGACATCGAGGTGGTCGGCCCGCGCGAACTGGCCACCGCCTGCGCCACCCTGGCCCGCCGCTACGCCGCCGCCAGCCGCTGCCTGCCGGATCCGGCGGCGGGCCGGGCGCCGGACCCGGCGGCGGGGACCGTGGTACGGGAGTGACCCGCGCGGGCCTCAGCCCGCCGCCCCGTCCCGCGCGAACGCGGCGCCCGCGTCCCGCAGTCGCTCGTGCAGTCCGGCGAAGACGCGGGCCGAGCGCTCGCCCGGCCAGTCCTTCGGCAGCAGCGCGGGCGGCAACCCCGGGTCGGCGTAGGGGAGCGCGCGCCAGGAGTCGAGGGCCAGCAGGTAGTCCCGGTAGGCGTCGGCCGGCGGCACGGTGGTCCGCCGCGACCAGCGCCGGAGCACCGGCTCGTGGGTGGCGAGGAACGCGTGGTGCCGGGCGGCCAGCGCCTCCAGGTCCCACCACCGGCGCACCGCGTCCGCCGTCGCCTCGAACCCCGCGTGCGCCCCCCGGAACAGGTCCACGTACCCGTCAAGGCCGAGTCGGCGCAGAGTGTGTCGGGTCTCCTCGTACAGGTGGGCGGGGGCGATCCACACGCCAGGGGCGGCGGTGCCGAAGCCGAGCCGGGCCAGCCGGGAGCGCAGCAGGTGCCGCTTGTTGCGCTCGTGTTCCGGCACCGAGAAGACCGCCAGCAACCAGTCGCCGGGCGCGGCTGCCCCGCCGCCCGGCACGCCGGCGGCGCCGGGCGCGTCGGCAGCGTCAGCGGCATCGGGAGCATCGGAGGCATCGGGGGCGCCGGCGGGGCGCGTGGTCAGTCGGTAGGCGCCCAGGCGGCCGTAGATGCGCCGGTCGCCGTCGTCGAGGAGTTGAACGGCGTCCGGCGACGGCGCGTAACCGGCCGCGCCCCGCGCCGTCTTCGCGGCGACCAGCAGCCCGCGCCGCTTGAGCCGGGAGACCGCGGAGCGCACCGACGGCGGGTCCACGCCCACCGCGCCGAGCAGCCGGATCAGCGCCGCCACCGGCACCGTCTCGGGTTCACCGCCGGCGCCGCGGCCGTAGGCGCCGTAGTACGTCACGATCAGGGAGCGCGGGGTGTGCTGCTGGGCGAGCGGATCGGTCACGCGGTCACTGTAGAGCCGTCCCGGACCCGTCCTCGCGCAGCCGGTACCGCTGGAGCTTGCCGGTGGGGGTGCGCGGCAGCGCGGGCAGGAACCGGAACTCGCGGGGGCACTTGTACGGGGCCAGTTCGGCCCGGGCGAACTCCCTGAGCGCCGCCGCCGCGTCGGGCCCCGGCGGCGCGCCCGGGCGCAACACCACGTGCGCGACGACCACGGCGCCGCGCACCTCGTCGGGCCGCCCGGTGACCGCGGCCTCGACCACGTCGGGGTGGCGCAGCAATGTCTCCTCCACCTCCGGGCCCGCGATGTTGTACCCGGCGGAGATGATCATGTCGTCCGTGCGGGCCACGAAGCGGAAGTAGCCGTCGGGCTCGCGGACGTAGGTGTCGCCGGTGAGGTTCCAGCCGTCGCGCACGTACTCCCGCTGCCGCTCGTCCGCGAGGTAGCGGCAGCCGGTGGGGCCGCGCACCGCGAGCAGGCCGGGTTCGCCGTCCGGCACCGGCGTCCCGTCGCCGCCCACCACGCGCGCCTCGAAGCCGGGCACCGGGACGCCGGTGGTGCCGGGGCGGATCGCGTCGTCGGCCGCGGCGATGAAGATGTGCAGCAACTCGGTGGCGCCGATGCCGTTGATCAGCCGCAGCCCGGTCGCCGCGTGCCAGGCGTGCCACAGCGCGGCGGGCAGGTTCTCGCCCGCCGACACGCAGCGCCGCAGCGAGGAGACGTCGTGCCCCGCCAACTGCCCCAGCATCGCCCGGTACGCGGTGGGCGCGGTGAACAACACCGAGACCCGGTGCTCGGCGATGTCACGCAACAGCTTGGCCGGGCCGGCCCACGGGTCCAGGAGCGCCGACGCGCCGGCCCGCAGCGGGAAGATCACCAGGCCGCCGAGGCCGAAGGTGAAGCCCAGCGGTGGGCTGCCCGCGAAGACGTCGTCCGGACGGGGCCGCAGCACCCGCGCCGAGAACGTGTCCGCGACGGCCAGCACGTCCCGGTGGAAGTGCAGGCACCCCTTGGGCCGCCCGGTGGTGCCCGAGGTGAAGGCGATCAGCGCCACGTCGTCGGCGGCCGTCGGCACCGCCTCGTACGCGGCGGGCCGGGCGACGGCCAGGCGCAGCAGGTCGTCGGGGGCGGACGAGCCGTACGCGGCGATCCGCAGCCCCGGCACGCCGGCCTGCTCCAGGTGGTCGAGGCAGTCGGCGGCGCACACCGCGTGCCGCACCCGGGCCAACGCGCAGATGGTGGCCAACTCCTGGGGGCGCTGGTTGGCCAGCACGGTCACCGCGACGGCGCCCGCCTTGAGCACCGCGAGCCAGCAGGCGGCCAGCCACGGCGAGGTGGGGCCGCGCAACAACACCCGGTTCCCCGGCCGTATCCCGAGGTCGTCGGTGAGCGCGTGCGCGAGCCGATCGACCCGCGCCCGCAGTTCACCGTACGTCCAACGCTGCCCGCCGGCGCCGCGCAGCGCGACCCGGTCGGCCCCACGTCTGCCGTCGGACTCGGCGAGCAGTTCGACGGCGCAGTTGAGCCGGTCCGGGTAGCTGGGCGCGGGCGGATCGCGCAGCAGGGCGGGCCACGCGTCCGGGGGTGGCAGGTGGTCCCGGGTGAAGGTGTCGGTGTGCGCCGACGGCGTGAGCTCCATGGCGGATGCGCCCCCTTGGACCGATGGGGAAGTGCGGCAGTCCTGTCCCGAAGATGCTTCGTCAGCGTAACGTGTTGGTGACGGCAGTCAACATGTCGCGATAAAGGAGGGGTGTCGATGAGCGCCTTCGCCCTCGATCCGCAACAGCGCCAGTGGTGCGCCACGCTGCGCGCCGTCGCCGCCGACCAGTTGCGCCCACTGGCCGAGCGCGGCGCCCCCGGACGGGTGAACCGGCCGCTGGTGACGGCCCTCGGCGAGCTGGGCCTGCTGCGCCGACTCTTCCCCACGGCCACAGCCGACCCGGGTGCGGAACCGGGCGCGGCTGCCGACCCGGGTACGGAACCGAAAGGCGATGCCGGCGTGGAAGCCGAGCCCGGACCCGGCGTTCGTGCCGGCGAGGGTGCCGGCGGTGGGCCGAGCGCGGCGCGCGCCCTCGACCTGTGCCTCCTGCGCGAATCGTTGGCCACCCAGTGCGCGGAGGCCGAGACCGCCCTCGCCCTCCAGGCCCTCGGCTGCTACCCGGTGGTCCAGTCCGGCACCGCCGAGCAGCGCGCCCGCTGGCTGCCCGAGGTCATCGCCGGGCGCGCGGTGGCCGCGTACGCGCTCAGCGAGCCAGCGGCCGGCTCCGACGCCGCGGCCCTCACCCTCGCGGCGCGCCCGGTGGGCCCGGCCCACCCGACGCACGCGACCGCTCCCGAGGCCGCGACCGGAACCGCGACCGCGACCGGCGTCGAGAGCTGGGAGCTGACCGGCGAGAAGTGCTGGATCTCCAACGCCCCCGAGGCCGACTTCTACACCGTCTTCGCCCGCACCACACCCGGCGCCGGCAGTCGGGGCATCACGGCCTTCCTGGTACCCGCCGACCGCCCCGGACTCGGCGGCGAACCACTGGAGATGCTCAGCCCCCACCCCATCGGCCGGCTGACCTTCGACGCCGTGCCGGTCACCCGCGCCGACGTGCTCGGTGAGGTGGACGCCGGGTTCAAGGTCGCCATGCGGACCCTGAACCTGCTGCGCCCCAGCGTCGGCGCCTTCGCCGTCGGCATGGCCCAGCGCGCCCTCGACCTGGCCCTGGTCCACGCGCGAGAGCGCACGGCGTTCGGTGGGCCGCTGCGCGACCTCCAGGCCGTCTCCCACCAACTCGCGGAGATGGCCACCCGCACCGAGGCCGCCCGCCTCCTCGTCTACGCGGCGGCGTCGGCCTACGACAGTGGCCAACCCGACGTCGCCCGCCGCTCGGCCATGGCCAAGCTGCTGGCCACCGAGACCGCGCAGTACGTCGTCGACGCCGCCGTCCAGATCCACGGCGCCCGCGCGCTGGAGCGCGGCCACCCGCTGGAGCACCTGTACCGCGAGGTGCGCGCGCCCAGGATCTACGAGGGCGCGACAGAGGTCCAGCGCACCATCATCGCCAAGGAGCTCTACCGATGACCCCCTCGCCCCCCGCCGACCAGCCACAGCCCCCCGCGCCGGAGCCCGACCCCCACCGCGCGAGCCCACCCGACCACCCCACCGCCCCGCCGCTGCGCCGCGTCAACCCGGCCGAACTCGCCCCGCCCACCGGCTTCTCGCACGCCGTCACCGCCACCGGCGCCCAACTGGTCTTCCTCGCCGGACAGACGGCACTGGACGGCGCGGGTCGACTGGTGGACGGGCCGCTCCCCGACCAGTTCGAGCGCGCCCTGAGCAACCTCCTCACCGCGCTCCGCGCCGCCGGCGGCCGGCCCGAACACCTCGCGCGGGTCACGGTGTACGCCACCGACGTGGCCGACTACCGCGCCCACGCGCCCGAACTCGGCCTCGTCTGGCGCCGCCTGGCGGGCCGCGACTACCCGGCGATGGCCGTCGTGGGCGTGGTCCGCCTGTGGGACGAGCAGGCACGCGTGGAAC
Source organism: Streptomyces buecherae (assembly GCF_014295035.1). Lineage (GTDB taxonomy): Bacteria > Actinomycetota > Actinomycetes > Streptomycetales > Streptomycetaceae > Streptomyces > Streptomyces youssoufiensis. The sequence goes on along the minus strand of NZ_CP060404.1, from coordinate 1,825,291 downwards.
TGGACGGCATCGCGCTCCTGCCGTGACGGGTCCGCGGCTTCGCGGGCCGGGTGTCGTCGCTGACGGGCCGCGATCGCCGACGCCGGCGCCGCGCCGCAGGCCAGCGCCGTGCGGTGCGCCGAGCGGAGCAGCCCGGCATACGGCTCGGGGCGTACCGCCCCGGCGCGAGTCCACCCCTGGGTGTGTGCGGACGTAGCACCACCGTTGGATGTGCCACCGCCGCCCGGCGGCATAGCGTCTGAGACGTAGCACGGCCGGTGCGGGGGAGGGACACAGGCACCGGCCGCCCGCACGGGGGTGCGTGGCGTGGCGGCGCGCGACCAGCGCCGCCCCGCCACGCGTGGCCCGCGCCCGGCGCACGAGAGTCCGGAAGGAACGAACACCCCATGGAAGAGCCGTACGCGAGCGAGCCGAGGGAGGGGAGGAGGGGCGAGGCGCTGCCGCCCCCGTCACGCCGGCTGCCGCCGCCACTCCCGTACCAACAGGTAGCCGAGGTAGGCGCCCCCGACGGCCATGGTGTAGATCCCCACCGGCAGGTCGTCGAAGAGCGGCAGTTGCTGCGCGGCCAGGTCGGCCGCGACCAGCAGCAGGGCACCGAGCAGCGTGGACACCGCGAGTTGCGGCCCGGTGCTGCGCGTGAGCCGCTTGGCGATCTGCGGAGCCGTGAGGGAGATGAACGCGATGGGACCCGCGACGCTGACCGCGCCCGCGGAGAGCGCGATGGACAGCAGCACGGCCGCGGTCTTCGTACGGCCCGGGTTGGCGCCGAGTCCGGTGGAGAGGTCGTCGCCCATCTCCCCGATGGTCAGCGGCCGGGCCAGCAGCGCGGCCAGCGGGAGGCAGCCGAGCAGGACGATCCAGATGACCGTGGCGTCGTCCCACGAGCGGGCGGCGAGGCTGCCGTTGACGTACGCGGCCAGGGAGCTGGCCTTGTCCCGCTCCACGGCGTAGACGACGTACTGCGTGACGGCCGTCGCCATGGCCGCCACGCCGATGCCCGCGACGACCAGTCGGCCCGGGCTGCGGAAGCCGGTGCCGGTCGAGACGTAGACCAGCCCCATCGCGAGCAGCGCGCCGAGCAGCGCGCCCACGGACGCCGGCACGACGTCGGGCAGGAACAGCGCGACGGTCGCCGCGCCCGCGCCGGCACCGGCGCCGAGCCCGATGACGTCCGGGCTGCCCAGCGGGTTGCGGGTGACGGACTGGAAGAGCGCGCCGGAGAGGCCGAAGGCCGCGCCGGTGGCGATCGCGACGGCGAGGCGCGGGCCGCGCAGCCGGTCGAAGACGAAGGCGTCCTTGCCGGTGGCCTCGCCGAGCAGCACGCTCGGAATGTCGGCCAGTTCGATGCCGAGCCGGCCCATGGTCAGCGTCGCCGCCGCCGCGACGCCCAGCAGGACCAGCGTCGCCAGGCCGACCACCACGGCCGAGACGTGGAAGGGCACGGCGACCCGGGTTCCGATCCGCAGCGTCCCGCGACGCGGCCCGGAGCGCCGGGTCAGCGGCTGGGTGGTCGTCATCAGGCCCCCCTCATCCGACGTACGGCCAACAGCAGCGCGGGCGCCCCGACACAGGCGGTGACGACGCCCACCATCAGCTCCTGCGGGCGTAGCACCACCCTGCCGATCACGTCGGCGAGCAACAGCAGCGAGGGGCCGGCCAGGGCCGAGAACAGCAACTGGAGCCGGAAGTCCGCGCCCACCAGGGCGCGTACGAGGTGGGGCACGGCGAGCCCGACGAACGCGATGGGGCCCACCGCCGCCGTCGCCGACGCGCTCAGCAGCGTCGCGGCGAGCAGGCCGGCGCCCTTGACGCGGGCGGGGCTGATACCCAGCGAGGTGGCCTTGTCGTCGCCCATGGCCATGGCGTTCAGGCTCGGCCCGAGGAGGAGCGCGACCGCGAGGCCGGTACCGGCGAAGGGCAGGACCGACCAGAACACCTCCCAGCCGCGACCACCGAGCGCGCCCACCACCCAGTAGCGGTAGGTGTCGAAGACCTTGGGCCGGGAGAGGGTGACGGCCTGGATGAACGCGGCGAGCACGGCACTGAGCACCGCGCCGGCCAGCACCAGGCGCACCGGGTTGGTACGGCCGCCCGCCGTGCCGATCACGTGTACGGCGACGCCCGCGAGGAGCGCGCCGGGCAGCGCCCACCACATCGTCTCCCGCTGCCCGGTGGCGCCGAGGTAGGCGGTGGCCGCGACGATGCTCGCCGAGGCACCCGCGTTGATGCCGAGCAACCCGGGTTCGGCCAGCGGGTTGCGGGTGACGCCCTGCATGAGCGTGCCCGCGACGGCCAGGCAGACACCGGCGAGCACGCCGATCGCGGTGCGCGGGTAGCGGCTCTCCACGACGGTGCGCACATAGCTGTCGCCGCCCCCGGTGAGCACATCGAGCACGTCGGAGGCGGCGGTCGGCTTGCTGCCGTACATGACGCTGGCGAACAGGGCGACCGCCAGCAGGAGCAGGCACCCGATCAGGGCGAGGGAGAGCCCGGCAGGGCCCCGACGCTGTGCGCCGGGGCCCTGCCGGGCAGCAGAGGCTGTGGTCACGCTCGCAGCTCCGCGGCTACTTGCCGGACTTGGCGACGGCCGCGTCGATCAGGGGCAGGTACCGCTCGATGCTGTACGGCACCGTCAGCGGGTTGAGCATCGAGGAGGCGGTGACGAAGGACTGGTCCTTGCTGGAGACGAGCGCGCCCTTCTTCACCGCGGGGATCGCGGCGTACAGCGGCTGCGCCTCGATCTCCTTGCGGGTCTTGTCGTCGGTGTAGAAGGTGAAGGCCACGTCGCTCTTCTTGAGCTTGTCGGCGTTCTCCAGGCCGATCAGCGCCGAGTCGGTGCCCTCGGTCTCCTTGAAGGTGTTGACGACCGGGTCGACCTTCAGACCCAGCTTGGAGACCATCTCCACGCGCTGCTCCTGCGGCTTGAAGACGCCGAGGGTGCCGGGGCCCGAGGTGTAGATGTAGGAGAACGTGACGTTCTTGTAGTTCGGCTTCTTCGCGGCGGCGTCGGCGAGCTGCTTGTCGATCTTCGCCGTCAGCTCCTTGGCCTTCTTCGGCTGGCCGAGCGCCTTGGCGATGAGGTCGATCTGCTGGTCCCAGTCGGTGCTCCACGCCTTGTCCGGGTAGGCGACGGTGGGAGCGATGTCCTTGAGGATGTCGTACTGCTTCTGCGTGATCCCGGACCACGGGGCGAGGATGACGTCGGGCTCCAGCTCCGTGATGGCCTCGATGTCGAGTTCCTCACCGCCGGTGAACTGCTTGGGCAGCTTCTTCCCTGACTTGGTGACCGCCTCGTGGATCCACGGCAGGTAGCCGGTCTTGTCGCTGCCCCACTCGTACTTCTCGATGCCCACCGGTACGTTGCCGAGCGCGATGGCCGTCTCCGCGGAGCCCTGGCCCAGGGTCACGACGCGCTGGGGCTTCTCCTTGATCTCGGCCTTGCCGAGCGCGCTCTTGATGGTGACCGGGAAGGCCCCGGCCTCGGCCGGGGCGCCCGCGTTCGCCGCGTCCTTCTTGCCGTCGTCGTCCTTGTCGTCCGAGCCACAGCCCGTGACCAGCAGGGTCAGCGAAACGGCTCCGGCCGCGGCCACGGCGGCCCGGCGGCGCAGGGAGGTCAGCAGAATGGGCATCGCGGAAGATCCTCGTTCTCAGGCACCAGGCGTCGGAACCACCTCCCGCCGGCCCGCCCCAGGGTCAGGTTTCGGCCTGGGGCGGGAGCGCGACGGCAGGCAGCCGACGAAGATTTTAGGTGAGCCTAACCTACGTAGACCGCGACGAACATCGCCCCCTACCTGCCCCGCAGTGGGCGGCCCGGGCGCGCGGCGAGCCCGAAGGGCGCCAAAAGGCCGACTCGACCAAGAATTCCTTTGGCCGATAAGGGCGTTGCGGCCAGAAGCGAAGTGATCTAGGAGCGACGGCGGGCGTGGGGGAGAGGCCACCGACGCGGCACACCGCCCCCACTCCTCGCGACCGCGGGCCGACGCACGGTGCGGGGGGCGGCGTCGTCCCGCCGGCACGCCCGGCCGCTAGATGTCCCGGAAGATCTCGATCTGGGCGCCGATCGAGTTCAGCCGCTCGGCCAGGTCCTCGTAGCCGCGGTTGATCACGTAGACGTTGCGCAGTACCGAGGTGCCCTCGGCCGCCATCATCGCGAGCAGCACCACCACGGCGGGCCGCAGCGCGGGCGGGCACATCATCTCCGCGGAGCGCCACCGGGTGGGGCCCTCGACCAGCACCCGGTGCGGGTCGAGCAGCTTGACGCTGGCACCGAGCCGGGTCAGGTCGGTGAGGTAGATGGCGCGGTTGTCGTAGACCCAGTCGTGGATCAGCGTCGAGCCCTGCGCGCTGGCCGCGATCGCCGCGAAGAAGGGCACGTTGTCGATGTTGATGCCGGGGAACGGCATCGGGTGGATCTTGTCGAGCGGCGCGCTCAGCTTGGACGGGCGGACCGTCAGGTCGATCAGCCGGGTGCGGCCGTTGTCCGCCGGGTACTCCGCGCTGCGCTCGTGGTCGAGGCCCATCTCCTCGAGGACCGCGAGCTCGATCTCCAGGAACTCCACCGGGACGCGTCGGATCGTCAGCTCCGACTGGGTCACCACGGCCGCCGCGAGCAGGCTCATCGCCTCGACCGGGTCCTCGGACGGCGCGTAGTCCACGTCGCGGTCGATGTGCGCGACGCCGTGCACGGTCAGGGTCGTGGTGCCCACGCCCTCCACCCGCACGCCCAACTGCTCAAGGAAGAAGCACAGGTCCTGGACCATGTAGTTGGAGCTGGCGTTGCGGATGACGGTGACGCCGTCGTGCCGGGCGGCGGCCAGCAGGGCGTTCTCGGTCACGGTGTCGCCGCGCTCGGTCAGCACGATGGGCCGGACGGGGGAGACCTCGCGGTTGACCTCGGCGTGGTACGTACCCTCGGTCGCGGTGACCTCGAGGCCGAAGTGGCGCAGCGCCGTCATGTGCGGCTGGACGGTGCGGGTGCCCAGGTCGCAACCGCCCGCGTACGGGATGCGGAACCGGTCGAGGCGGTGCAGCAGCGGGCCGAGGAACATGATGACGCTGCGGGTCCGCCGGGCGGCGTCGGTGTCCATGGCGGCGAGGTTCAGCTCGGCCGGCGGCACGATCTCCAGGTCGTTGCCGTCGTTGATCCAGCGGGCGCGTACGCCGATGCTGCCGAGCACCTCCAGGATGCGGTAGACCTCCTCGATCCGGGCGACCCGACGCAGCGTGGTGCGGCCCGCGTTGAGCAGCGAGGCGCACAGCAGCGCCACGCACGCGTTCTTGCTGGTCTTGACGTCGATCGCGCCGGAGAGCTGCCGGCCTCCGACGACCCGCAGGTGCATCGGGCCCGCGTAGCCGAGGGACACGATCTCGCTGTCCAGGGCCTCGCCGATGCGGGCGATCATCTCAAGGCTGATGTTCTGATTTCCGCGTTCGATGCGGTTGACGGCGCTCTGGCTGGTGCCGAGTGCCTCCGCTAGCTCCGTCTGCGTCCAGCCACGGTGCTGGCGGGCGTCGCGGATGAGCTTCCCGATGCGGGCGAGGTAGGCGTCTGTCATGAGATCAATATTATCTCAGATATGAGATGTGCTCATGTTGCGGTGGTGCACGGCGTGCCGCGCGGGACCCGCGATGAGCGGGCGGCGCGGCGAGAGCCCCGAGGCGACTGTGACACGGCCCTGCGGCCCGCGCCCGCGCTGCCGAGACCGGTCCCCTCCGGCCGTGGCGAGCACCGCGCGGGCCGGGGGCGCGGCCGGTGCGTCCCTGTCCAGAGTTGCCGCGCGGACGGCACTTCGCGCAATGAATTGCCAAAACACTGTCATTGTTGCGCCGGTCGAGTGCCTCTTACGGTGCTGGTGGCTGGAACGCCTACGCCACGCACAGGCGAGTCGCTGTCCGCACTTCCGTGAGTCGCCGTACCTCCCGTAAGTCGCCCGCACTTCCTGAAAGAGGTCTCACCATGCGCAATTCCCTTGCCCATCGTGCGCGATCCGTCGTCACCCGCCGCCCGCGGCGGACGCTCGGCGCGGCGATCGGCGCGGGTGCCGTGCTGTTCGGCGTGCTCGCGGTGCCGAGCGCCGGCGCCGCCGATGAGAAGAGCTCGCCCGAGACCTCGTCTTCGGTGCGGTTCCCGGCCAGCCCGCGCGCCGGGCACGCGGCCCCGGCCTCGGACGAGATCTCCAAGGTGCGGGTGACCCGGAACGAGGTGCCGGTCAAGCCCGGCAGCAAGACGAAGGTCACCGTCACGGTGGACTCGCCGGAGGCGGGCCACATCTGGGTCTACCTGGACCGCGTGCACGTCGGTGACATGGGCAAGCAGTGGGCCAACGGCCCGCACCCGGGCCTGACCGCCAAGCCCAACAAGAAGTGCGTGTTCTTCACCGACCCGGAGAAGATCGGCATAGGCACCGGCTTCAAGTGTCCGACACCCAAGGGCCACTCGAAGGTCGTCTTCACCGCCAAGGTGCCCAAGAACCTTCCCTCCGGCTCGGTGGCGTTCTTCGACGCCTACCACCAGATCGGCTCGTCCATGTGGAACGCCGGCTCCTTCTCGGGCGGCTTCGGCGTCAAGTAACCCCGAGACCCGTGCGCCGCCCCACCCACGCGGCGCACCCCGCGACACCGCCCCGCGTCCCCCACGCGGCCCAAGCCCGGCGCGGACGGACACCCGCTCGCGAGCCCCCTCGCGTCCGCCCGCGCCGGAACCCGACACTGTCGCAACCCGGCACGGTCAGAACTCGGCAGGTCCGGAAGCCGACACCGTCAGCACCCGACACGGCCGGCCCCCGTACCGGAGCCGTAGCCGCTACGTCCCACCGTGCCCGCCCGCACGACCCGGCGCGCGCGACGAACACCAGCCCGCCACGCCCCGTACGAGGCCCGCCGGCACGCTCCCGGACGCGCTCGCTCCACCCCGCCCGCCCGGAAACGCGCCCGCGCGGAACAGCGGAACAGCGGCCGGAGGTCAGCCGCGCGCCAGCACGGCGACGTCATAGCGCTCGCACACGGCGCGCGCCGGCTCGTCCGCGCGCGCCACGGCGTCCGCCCGCATGCGCTCAAGGCCCGCCGCGAACTCCGCCGGCGACAGGTGGCCGAACTTCGACTGCGGCCGGTCGCGCAGCCGCGCCGCGTACTCACCCAGGCTCGCGGCCACGGGCTGCGCGAAGGACGTGACCGTACGGGCGGTGAAGCCCGCCTCCGCGAAGTCGGCCAGCACCTCCGCCTGGCCGGGGAACCGCGCGCCGTCGGTGGCGCGCAGCCGTGGCCAGTAGTCGTAGACCAGCGCGTCCAGCCGCTCCCGGAAGGTCGTCCGGAGCACCACGACGCCGGCCGGCCGCAGCACGCGCGCCAACTCGCGCGCCGCCGCCGGCCGGTCGGGCAGGTGGTGGACGACGCGGGAGAGGAGCGCGATGTCGAACGCCCCGTCGGCCAGCGGCAGCCGTTCGGCGGTGCCGGCGACGAGGCGGGCCCGACCACCCGCCGTCGCCTCGCGGGCCGCGCGGAGCATGGCCGGCGAGGGCTCGACGCCCACCACGCGCGACGCCCGCTGGTACCGGTCGAGCGCCGCGCAGAACATGCCCGTGCCCGCGCCGACGTCGAGCCAGGCCGGCGCGGGGCGGGGCGCGAACGACCCGACGAACTCCGCCCACGCCCTCAGCGACGCCTCCGGCATCGCGTTCCCGCTGTGGTAGGCGTCGGCCAGGCGCGTGTCGTCATGGACCCGGGTCATCGCCCGATCCTCGCCGGCCACGCCGCGCCGCGGCAAGACCACCCAGGCCGGCGCGGGCCCTTCGCGACGTGGGCGCTGACACGCCGGCGCACCGGACGCGCCGACGAACCGGACGCGCCAACGAACCGGACGCCCGGCGACCCGGGCCGGCGTCGAGCGGCGCCCGGCGGGCCGAAAATGACCTGCCGTCGGCCGCGCGCTTTGCGAGGATGCGGCCATGCCAGCGACCAGGATGCACGCCGACGAGGTGCTGACCGACTCCGCCCTGGTGCGCCGCCTGGTGCGCGGGCAGTTCCCGCAGTGGGCCGAACTGCCGGTCACCCCGGTCGACTCCTACGGCACCGACCACGCCGTCTACCGCCTCGGCGACCACCTGTCCGTCCGCCTGCCGCGCATCAGCGGGGCCACCCGACAGGCGGTGCGCGAAGCGCGGTGGCTGCCCAGGCTCGCGCCGCTGCTGCCGCTCGCGATCCCGGTCCAGGTGGCGACGGGCCGTCCCGCCGAGGGTTACCCGTACGACTGGTCGGTCTACGAGTGGCTGCCCGGCGAGAACGCCAACGGCACGCTGACGGACCTGGAACGGGCGGCCGTGGACCTCGCCGCGTTCATCACCGCGCTGCGCCGCGCGGACCCGACCGGCGCCCACCGGCGTTCGACCGGCAGCCGGGGCGCGCCGTTGGCCGAGTTGGACGAGCAGGTGCGTCGCTCGATCGCCCAACTCGGCGACCGTGTCGACGGCGCCGCCGCCCTCGCCTCCTGGGAGGAGTCGCTGCACGCCCCCGCGTGGTCCGGCCCCGAGCTCTGGCTCCACGGCGACCTGCTGCCGGGCAACCTGCTGGTGACCGACGGGCGGCTGTCGGCCGTCATCGACTTCGGCTGCCTGAACGTCGGCGACCCCGCCTGCGACCTCCAGCCCGCGTGGAACGTCTTCGCCGGGGCCAGCCGGGAGCGGTTCCGGGCCGAACTCGCCGTCGACGACGCCGCCTGGCTGCGCGGTCGCGGCTGGGCGCTCTACCAGGCGGTGTCGGCGCTGCCCTACTACTGGGACACCAACCCCGGCATGATCCGCCAGGCCACGAACGCCCTGACCCAGGTGCTGGCCGACAGCGGCACCCGGTGACCACACCGGTTGGCCGGCCGGCGGAATTCGGTCGCCACCGGTGGTGATCGCTTCTAGCCTGCGGCGTATGAAGGTACTCGTGGTCGGTGCGACAGGGACGATCGGCAGCGCGGTCGTCGAGGCGTTGGAGCCCTCCCACGAGGTGGTCAGGGCCTCACGCGGGGGGCCGGTGAAGGTGGACCTGGAGGACCCGGCGTCGCTGGACCCGTTGTTCGCCGAGGTCTCCGGGCTCGACGCGGTGGTGTGCTGCGCCGCCAGCGGTCCGCTGGTGGACCTGGGGACCGTGACCGACGAGGCCGTCGCCGACGGCGTGCGGGGCAAGCTGCTGGGACAGGTGGCGCTGGCCCGGCGAGCGGTGCGCCACCTGCGGGACGGCGGCTCCATCACGCTGACCGGGGGCACCTTCGCCACGCCGCTGGCCGGCGGGTCGCTGGGGGCCCTGGTCAACACGGGCCTGGAGGGCTTCGTCCGCAACACGGCCGCGGAGTTGCCCCGGGGACTGCGGATCAACCTCATCAGCCCGGGCTGGATCAGGGAGACCCTGGAGGGCCTGGGACGGGACGGAGCGGGCGGCACGCCCGTCGCCCGGGTGGCCGAGGCGTACGTGACGGCGGTGGAGAGCGCCGTGCAGGGCCAGGTCTGGCGCTCGTGACGGCCGGTCCCCCGCGCGGTCGCGGGGACCGGGGCATGCCGCGACGGCCTCTCCGTGGCTTCCCCGTCACGGCTCCCCACCGCTCGTGCGCGGGCGCGCGAGCGGTGGGGAGCCGAGACACGGTGGCCGGGGCGGTCAGTGGAAGTGGCGGACGAAGACGTCTGGGGTGCCGTTGGTGTCGTCGGGCACGATGTCGTCGGCCGCCGACGTGAAGACCACGCCCCGGCCGTGGGCGCTGACCGCGTCGACGCCGGCGGAGGCGGGCTGCCGGGAGACGATCTCGTCGGTGCCCGTGCTCAGGTCGCGCAGCGTCAGCGACGGCTGGTCGGGGTCCGCCGGGTCGTTCGGGGCGTACAGCAGATAGCGGCCGGTGGGGTCGATGGCCACGCCCCGGGCGTTCGGCACCCGTTGGGCGGTGCCCGAGCGCACGTCGTGGACGTGGGTGTCGGGGCCCGAGCGGTAGACGACCTTGCCGCTGTCCTCGCTGAGCTGGACGAGCGTCGCCTCCTTGGACGGGCCCTCGATCGGGCCGTGGGTGACGCCGTCGGTCCGGTCCCGTACGAAGACGTCGCCCGCCTCGCCGTCCTGGTAGGCGACACGGCGGCTGTCGCCGCTGAGGGACGGCCGGGGCGGGCGCCGGTGGTCGAACTCGGCGATGGTCTCCCTGGCGCCGGTGAACACGTCCTGGAACTCGACGCGCTGGTGGGACGCCGGCGGTCTGGGAGCGACGACGTAGACGGCGTGGTGGCCGTCCCCGTTCAGCGCGAGTTGGCCGCAGTGGGGCCAGCAGTCGAGGCCGCCGATGGCCCCCGTCCGCACCTGCCACAGGTAGATCTTCACGTCCCGCATCCACGGCACCGGATAGCCGAGGTAGGCCCCGTCACCGCTGATGACCGGCGGCTCGATCGGGTCGTAGTACCCGATCCGCCTGATCTCGTCTGTCCGCTGGTCGCGGAGGTAGACCTCGTCGCCCTCCTGCGGGCGGTCGGGCGTGAGGTTGTCCGCCGCCGACGCGAAGACGACATGACGGCCGTCGGGCGTGATCGACGCGTCGCCGGAGCCGCCGTCCGCCGGGGTCCCGTCGGCCGCGAGGCTGATCCTCTGGACGCTCGTCTCGCGGTCGTCCGCGCCGCGCGCCCCGGCCGTGGGCTCGGCCGAGGCGGCCCCGGGTAACACCGCCGTGACCGCGCAGAGCGCGACCACCGTGCCCAGGGCGGCTCTGACACGTCGCGTGGTACCTCGGTTCGCGTTTCTCCTCATATTCCCCCCACGTACAAGGCGCAGAATCCCCCCTGATCCCTCGCCAGAGGACCACAGGCATGCAACCGTGATGGCGCTGTGGGGTCAATGCGTCACATGGCGTACGAGCGTTGCGTTCCGGCCACGGCAAGAGGAACCGGCGCGCGCCGGTTCCTCGTAGTGACAGGGGTGGCGAACGCGGCGGAATCCCCGGCGGGCCGTGGGGGACACGGGCAACCAGCGCATGACCGTGCGCCAGCGATGTACTAGAGTTATCTCGACATCGAGATATCTGCCGAGAAGGCGTACCGCTGTCGCGCTAGTTAGGCGTGCCTAAGTTAGGCGTACCTTAGCGGATCGGCAAGGTCCCGGGGCGGCAGGATGCGGTGGTACGCGCGAATTCATGCATGAAGGAGACTGTCGTGTCGGCGAACAGCTTCGACGCCCGCAGCACGCTGCGCGTGGGCGACGAGTCGTACGAGATCTTCAAGCTGGACAAGGTCGAGGGCTCCGCCCGCCTGCCCTACAGCCTGAAGGTGCTGCTGGAGAACCTGCTCCGTACCGAGGACGGCGCGAACATCACCGCCGACCACATCCGTGCCGTGGGCGGCTGGGACTCGCAGGCGCAGCCGAACCAGGAGATCCAGTTCACCCCGGCTCGCGTGATCATGCAGGACTTCACCGGCGTGCCCTGCGTCGTGGACCTCGCCACCATGCGTGAGGCCGTCAAGGAACTGGGCGGCGACCCCGCGAAGATCAACCCGCTGGCGCCGGCCGAGCTGGTCATCGACCACTCCGTCATCGCCGACAAGTTCGGCACCCACGAGGCGTTCGCGCAGAACGTCGAGCTGGAGTACGGCCGCAACCGGGAGCGCTACCAGTTCCTGCGCTGGGGCCAGACCGCCTTCGATGAGTTCAAGGTCGTCCCGCCCGGCACCGGCATCGTGCACCAGGTCAACATCGAGCACCTGGCCCGCACCGTGATGGTGCGTAACGGACAGGCGTACCCCGACACCCTCGTCGGCACCGACTCGCACACCACGATGGTCAACGGCCTCGGCGTGCTCGGCTGGGGTGTCGGCGGCATCGAGGCCGAGGCCGCGATGCTCGGCCAGCCGGTCTCCATGCTCATCCCGCGCGTCGTCGGCTTCAAGCTGACCGGTGAGCTCAAGCCCGGCACCACCGCCACCGACCTGGTGCTGACCATCACCGAGATGCTCCGCAAGCACGGCGTGGTCGGCAAGTTCGTGGAGTTCTACGGCGAGGGCGTGGCCGCCACCTCGCTCGCCAACCGCGCCACCATCGGCAACATGTCGCCGGAGTTCGGCTCCACCGCCGCGATCTTCCCGATCGACGCCGAGACCATCAAGTACCTGAAGCTCACCGGCCGCTCCGAGCAGCAGCTCGCGCTCGTCGAGGCGTACGCCAAGGAGCAGGGCCTGTGGCTGGACCCGGCCGCCGAGCCGGACTTCTCCGAGAAGCTCGAACTGGACCTGGCCTCGGTCGTCCCGTCGATCGCCGGCCCCAAGCGCCCGCAGGACCGCATCGTCCTGGCGGGCGCCGCCCAGCAGTTCGCCAAGGACGTCCTCAACTACGTCGAGGCGGGCGTCACCGGCGGCGACGACCGCAAGCCGGGCGTGCCGCAGCAGACCGCGCCGCACGGCGTGGCCTCCCCGGTGGACGAGGCGAGCGCCGAGTCGTTCCCGGCTAGCGACGCCCCGGCCTACGGCAGCGACGACAACGGCGCCGGCGCCCCGCAGCACGCGGACGGCACCGGCGAGCGCGTGCCGTCGAACCCCGTCACCGTCACCGCCCCCGACGGCTCGACGTACGAGATCGACCACGGCGCCGTCACCGTCGCCGCCATCACCTCCTGCACCAACACCTCCAACCCGTACGTCATGGTCGCCGCCGCCCTGGTGGCCAAGAAGGCGGTCGAGAAGGGCCTGACCCGCAAGCCGTGGGTCAAGACCACCCTGGCCCCGGGCTCCAAGGTCGTCACCGACTACTTCGACAAGGCGGGCCTGACCCCCTACCTCGACAAGGTCGGCTTCAACCTGGTCGGTTACGGCTGCACCACCTGCATCGGCAACTCGGGCCCGCTGCCGGACGAGGTCTCCAAGGCCGTCAACGAGAACGACCTCGCCGTCACCTCGGTCCTCTCCGGCAACCGCAACTTCGAGGGCCGGATCAACCCCGACGTCAAGATGAACTACCTGGCCTCCCCGCCGCTGGTCGTCGCGTACGCCATCGCCGGCTCCATGAAGGTGGACATCACCAAGGAGGCCCTGGGCGTCGACACCGAGGGCAAGCCGGTCTACCTCGCGGACATCTGGCCCACCGAGGCCGAGGTCAACGACGTGGTGGCGAACGCCATCGGCGAGGACATGTTCTCCAAGTCCTACAGCGACGTCTTCGCGGGCGACGCCCAGTGGCAGGCGCTGCCGATCCCCACCGGCAACACCTTCGAGTGGGACCCGGAGTCCACCTACGTCCGCAAGCCCCCCTACTTCGAGGGCATGGCGATGGACCCGTCGCCGGTTCAGGACATCGCCGGCGCGCGCGTCCTGGCCAAGCTGGGCGACTCGGTCACCACCGACCACATCTCCCCGGCCGGCGCCATCAAGGCCGACACCCCGGCGGGCAAGTACCTGACCGAGCACGGTGTCGAGCGGCGCGACTTCAACTCCTACGGCTCGCGCCGTGGCAACCACGAGGTCATGATCCGCGGCACGTTCGCCAACATCCGGCTGCGCAACCAGATCGCGCCCGGCACCGAGGGCGGCTTCACCCGCGACTTCACCGTCGCGGACGGCCCGGTCTCCTTCATCTACGACGCGTCGCAGAACTACCAGGCCGCGGGCATCCCGCTGGTCGTCCTCGCGGGCAAGGAGTACGGTTCCGGCTCCTCCCGCGACTGGGCCGCCAAGGGCACCGCGCTGCTGGGCGTCAAGGCCGTCATCGCCGAGTCCTACGAGCGCATCCACCGCTCGAACCTGATCGGCATGGGCGTCCTGCCGCTCCAGTTCCCCGAGGGCGCGACGGCCGAGACCCTCGGCCTGACCGGCGAGGAGACCTTCTCCATCACCGGCGTGACCGCGCTGAACGACGGCAGCACGCCGCGCACGGTCAAGGTCACCACCGACACCGGCGTGGAGTTCGACGCGGTCGTGCGCATCGACACCCCCGGCGAGGCGGACTACTACCGCAACGGCGGCATCATGCAGTACGTCCTGCGGTCGCTGATCCGCAAGTAAGTAATCGGCCGGGCGCGCCGGAGCGGAAATTCCGGCTCCGGCGCGCCTATTGGTCTGGACTAAGTCTGCGGAAGGTCGGTGGAAACCGGCCTTCCGCTTTGACTTTCGGGCCCGGGTCGAACCGGTTCGCGCGTGGGCGCGAGCCGGTTCCGCCCGGCCCGGGTAAGCAGAAGCGGGCCGCATTCCCCCGGGAATGCGGCCCGCTTCCGTGTCTGTCGGCCGGACCCGTTCGCGGGCCTGTCCGCCGGCCTGTGAGGCCGGCGGGCTGCCCGAACGGGCAGCGCTCATACGCCGTGTGGCCAGGCGAAAAGCGGGTCCCGTCGGGATGCCTCTGGGGCCTGGGTGTCGAGCGCGCAAAAAGCCGTTCGGGCGCGCTGGCGCCCCACCTGGACCATGGCTCGCGCCCGTATGTCGCGAGGTCTCAACTCGGGAAAGACTGCTGACAATTTCTGCTTTCGATCTTGCCCCCTGCGCGTTGAGTGGACTATACCTGTCGCGTCTGAGTCGCCGTAGTTCACGGCAGTGGGCCCGATGGTGAAGCGGCGCGTCTACCTGGCGTGCTGTCGTCATCGACGCCCCGGCGCATATGCAGCACATATCAGCTCCAACTGACCCGCGGTGTCGGGTCGTTCGCCATAGGCGGACGCGGTACGGGAGATCTGACACCGCCTGAGTCCTGTAGAAGGCGAGGACTTGAGATGGGATTCACCTCTGAATTCGGCCGTCGTGATCTGGTCAAACGGACGGCGGCGATCGGGCTGATCTCCGTTCCCACCATGACGGCGTTGAGCGCGTGCGCGACCGGTGGCGGCGACGACACCAAGCAGGTGGAAAAGGGCAAGAAGTCGGCGAAGAATCCGCTGGCCGTCAACGAGAGCGCGGGGCTGGACGTCGTCATCTTCGACGGCGGCTTCGGTGACGAATACGCGAAGGCCGCGCAGGCGGAGTACGTGAGGGCGTATCCGAAGACGGACGGGAAGATCAAGCATTCGGCGACGCAGAAGATCCAGGCGAAGTTGGCGCCGCGGTTCAACGGTGGTACGCCGCCGGATCTGATCGACAACTCGGGTGCGGAGCAGATGGATTTCGGCACGTTGGTGTCGAAGGACCAGCTCACGGATCTGCGGGAGTTGTTGGACGCGCCGTCGTTGGATGATCCGAACAAGAAGGTGCGGGACACGCTGCGGCCTGGCGTGTTGGAGATGGGCCAGTTCGAGGGGGATGAGGTCTGGGTCCTGTACTACGCCTACACCATCTACGGGGTGTGGTATTCGAAGTCGTTGCTGGCCAAGCACGGCTGGGAGTATCCGCAGACCTGGGACGAGATGTTGGCGTTGTGTAAGGAGGCGAAGAAGCAGGGGATCGCGGGGTGGACGTATCCGGGGAAGTACCCGTACTACCTGCCGTTCAGTCTGTATCCGTTCATCGCGAAGATCGGTGGCCGCGAGACGTTGGATGCCATCGACAACCTGGAGCCGAACGCGTGGAAGCACGACGCGGTGAAGGCCGCGTTCGAGGCGTATCACGAGTTGCAGGCCAAGGGGTACGTCCTCAAGGGCACGCCGGGGCTGGATCATATTCAGTCGCAGGTGGCGTGGAACGAGGGGAAGGCGTTGTTCATCCCGAACGGTTCGTGGGTGGAGAACGAGACGAAGAAGACCACGCCGAAGAACTTCGACATGGGTGTGGGTGCGCCGTCGTCGTTGGATTCGGGTGACAAGCTGCCGTACGGGACGATCTGGGCTTCGGGTGGTGAGCCGTTCATCGTGCCGAAGAACGCGAAGAACCCGCGGGGCGGTATGGAGTTGTTGCGGATCATGTTGGGCACGAAGTCCACGCAGAACTTCATCCAGCAGGTGTCGTCGCTGTCCTCGCTTAACGGTGGGACGGAGGGGTTGCGGCTTCCGCCGGGGTTGGCGTCGGCGCAGGAGTTGTGGAAGAAGGCGGGGGATAACGTCGTCAATCCGCGGTTGCAGGATTGGTATGTGACGTTGCAGAAGGAGAAGATCGGGGTGGCGGCGTTGGGCGAGATGATGGCGGGGCGTATGTCGCCGAAGGAGTGCATGGCCAAGTGTCAGAAGTTCGCGGATGAGACGGCGAAGGACTCCGCGGTGAAGAAGTACCGGCACAAGTGAGGGCGCGCTGGCAGTGGCGCTTCCCGCGGGCGAGGAGTGGGGTCGGTAGTAGTGCGGCACGGTAAGTACGGCTTCATCGTGGGGTTTTTGGCCCTGCCGTTGGCGATTTACGCGGTTTTTGTGATCTCGCCGTTCGTCCAGGCTATCTACTATTCGTTCACGAATTGGAGTGGTCTGAGTTCGGATCTCCAGATGGTGGGGTTCGATAATTACCGTAAGTTGCTGGATGATGATGTGTTCTGGCATGCGTTGCGGAACAATCTGGTGTTGTTGCTGGTGTTGCCTTTGGTGACGCTGGGTATGGGGTTGTTCTTCGCGTTCATGTTGAATGTGGGTGGGCGGCGTAAGGGGGCGGTGGTCTCGGGTGTGCGGGGGTCGTCGCTGTACAAGGTGGTGTACTTCTTCCCGCAGGTGTTGTCGATCGCGATCGTGGCGTTGATCTTCCAGTTCGCGTACAACCCGAACAGTGGGGCGTTGAACTCGTTCCTGTCGGGGATCGGGTTGGATTCGGTGCAGCCCAACTGGTTGGGTGATCCGAGCCTGGCGCTGTGGTGTGTGATGGCGGTGATGGTGTGGAGCAATGTCGGGTTCTATGTGGTGTTGTTCTCGGCGGCGATGAGCACGATTCCCCGGGATTTCTACGAGGCGGCGTTGTTGGATGGTGCGAACCGGTTCACGACGTTCTTCCGGATCACGTTGCCGTTGCTGTGGGACACCGTGCAGACCGGTTGGGTGTATATGGGCATCCTGGCGTTGGACGCGTTCGCGGTGGTGCAGATCATGACGGTCGGTCCCGGTGGTCCTGACTACTCGACCGAGGTCCTGACGTGGTTCGTGTACACGAAGGGCATTCGGGACGGGCAGGCCGGTTATGCCACCGCGTTGGGGGTGGCGTTGCTGATCGTCACGATGATCTTCGCGGCGATCGTCATGCGCCTCGGCCGCCGAGAAAGGCTGGAGTTCTGAGATGAACCCGTTGTCTCACCCGTCTGCTCGCCCGAGCGAAAGCCAGCAGGGCCTGAACGCCGACCGACGCCGTGAAGTGGGGAGCGAAGCACCGTGACCGGACTGCCACCGAGCCACGCCCCCGACGTGTCGGGCGTGAGCAAGGAAGATCCCACCACGCCCGTGAAAGTCGCGCCGCCGACGGTGTCGGGTGCCGGGCGGCAGCGTGGGGACCGCGCCGGTGGGGTGCTCAACGTGTTCTCGCACGGCATTCTGGCCGTGTGGGGACTGTTGGTCACGCTGCCGCTGTTGTGGGCGGCGATGAGTTCGCTCAAGACCGACCGGGAGATCTTCACCTCGCCCTGGTCGCTGCCCTCGTCGCTGCATTTCCAGAACTGGTCCGACGCGTGGAACACCGCGAACATGGGCCGGTACTTCCTGAACTCGGCCGTCGTCGTCGCCGGCTCCCTCTTCGGCACCATGCTCCTGGGCGCCATGGCCGCCTACGTCCTGGCGCGGTTCGAGTTCCGTGGGAACCGGTTCATCTACTACCTGTTCGTCGGCGGCATGAGCTTCCCCATCGTGCTGGCGTTGGTGCCGCTGTACTTCGTGTTGCAGAACATGGAGATGCTCAACACCAAGCACGGCCTGATCCTGGTCTACATCGCGTACTCGCTGCCCTTCACGGTCTTCTTCCTGACCTCGTTCTTCAAAACCCTGCCCACCTCCGTGGCAGAGGCGGCGATGATCGACGGGGCCTCGCACACGCGCACGTTCTTCCAGGTCATGCTGCCCATGGCCAAACCAGGACTGATCAGCATCGGCATCTTCAACTTCCTGGGCCAGTGGAACCAGTACATGCTGCCCTACGTACTCAACCAAGGCGAGGAGAAGGACAAACTCCTCCCCCAGGGACTGGTGGAACTCGCCGTCTCCCAGGGATACAAAGGCAACTGGGCCGTCCTCTTCTCCGGCCTCCTCATCGCCATGATCCCCGTCCTCGCCGTCTACATCATCTTCCAACGCCAGGTCCAAGCCGGCCTCACCGCCGGAGCCCTGAAGTAGTCGCACCCGGCTGACCACGGCCCCGGACCCGCCCCGCGCGGGACCGGGGCCGCTGCCGTGCCGTCCGGGCTCCGCGTCGTGATCACGGGGGTCGGGCGGCGGCGCGGCCCCCTCCCGCGTTACGGTGTGCCGCTGCCGTTACGGTGTGCCGCCGCGCGGTGCCGCCGGCGATCGGCGTCGCCGGCCCCGCGAAACCGCCGCTATCCAACGGGCCGCTGTCCGACGGGTGGCGGTGGTGCGTCGAGGACTTGACGAGTGGCAACCTGTACGGCTCAGCTTAGAGTTCACATGTTGGAGACATCGCCGGACCTCACCTGCGGTCCGGCCGGCGACCGGCCGTCGCGCCGTACGCCGAGGCGGGAGTGGATGGGCGTGGAGACTCCGGGATCGCAGTCGTCGCTGCACCGGGCCAACCTTGAGCGGGTCGTGCGCGCGGTGCGCATGGCGGGGTCCCTCACGCAGGCGGAGATCGCCCGTACGACGGGGCTCTCGGCCGCCACGGTCTCCAACATCGTCCGCGAGCTGAAGGACGGCGGCACCGTCGAGGTGACCCCGACCTCCGCCGGCGGTCGGCGGGCCCGCAGCGTCGCGCTGAGCGGCGACGCCGGCATCGTCGTCGGCGTCGACTTCGGCCACGCCCACCTGCGCGTCGCCGTCGGCAACCTGGCCCACCGGGTGCTCGCCGAGGAGACCGAGCCGCTGGACGTGGACGCCTCCGCCGCGCAGGGCATGGAACGCGCCGAAGCCCTGGTGGGACGCCTGATCGCGGCCAGCGGCATCGCGCCGGACAAGGTGGTCGGCGTCGGGCTCGGCGTGCCGGGCCCCATCGACGTGGCCACCGGAACGCTGGGCTCCACCGCGATCCTGCCGGGCTGGGCCGGCACCAACCCGCGCGACGACCTCGCGGCGCGCCTCGGCGTGCCCGTGTACGTGGACAACGACGCCAACCTGGGCGCGCTCGGCGAACTGGTGTGGGGGAGCGGCCGTGGCGTGGCCGACCTGGCGTACATCAAGGTCGCCAGCGGCGTCGGCGCGGGCCTGGTGATCAGCGGCCAGATCTACCGCGGGCCCGGCGGCACGGCCGGCGAGATCGGCCACATCACGCTGGACGAGTCGGGCCCGGTGTGCCGGTGCGGCAACCGCGGCTGCCTGGAGACCTTCACCGCCGCCCGCTACGTGCTGCCGCTGCTGCACTCCAGCCACGGCCCCGACCTGACCATGGAGCGCATGGTGGCGCTCGCGCGGGAGGGCGACCCCGGCTGCCGCCGGGTGGTCTCCGACGTCGGGCGGCACGTGGGCAGCGGCGTCGCCAACCTGTGCAACCTGCTCAACCCCAGCCGGGTCGTGCTCGGCGGCGACCTGGCCGAGGCCGGCGACCTGGTGCTCGACCCGATCCGCGACTCGGTCGCCCGGTACGCCATCCCGAGCGCCGCCCGGCAGCTCTCCGTGCTGCCGGGCGCCCTCGGCAGCCGGGCCGAGGTCCTCGGGGCGCTGGCCCTGGTGCTCAGCGAGATGGGCGACTCCACGCTCCTGGACGGCGCCGTCGCCGCCACGCCGGCCCTGACCTGATCCGACCCGGCCTGCCCTCACCCAGCGGCGCCGTCCCGGCGCCTGCCCGCCCCCCGCACACCCACGCGCGCGCCCCGTGCCCGCACCCCGCGACCTCGGGGCCCTCCCGTGCGCCCCCGCGCCGTAACCTCCGCCGCGCCCGCCCGCCGGCGCCCCCTGCCTCGCCCGAGCCGGAGCCTGGGCCCCGGCCCGCCCGGGGCGCCCCGCGCCGCGCACCCCTGCCGAGCCCCGCCGTGGCCCGTCCAACTCCACCGTGGCCCGTCCAGCCCCGGCCCGCCTCGGCCGCCGCCACCGCCGGCGGCCGACCACCCGCCGTACCCGCCGCGCCCGCCTGCCCGTCTGCCTGCGACGAAGCTCCCTCGCCAGCACCCGGCGAGGTCGCACGCGCCCTGCCGACCGGCATCGCGCGCACCGCCGGCCGCGACGCTCGCGTCCCACTCGATCCTGAGTTCACAGGCGTAATGAATGGCATCGTTGCCATCTCGTTAAGAATTTACTTCTTGACGCTTGTGTGACCGCCGAGTTGACTTCCAGCCACCTCGGCCGCAGTGACGGCCGCGTCAGGGAGGTACCCCATATGAACGCGACGCTCCGTCGTGTCGTCATCGCCACCGCCGCGGTCAGCCTGACCGTCGGCCTTGCCGCGTGTGGCAAGGCCAAGGAGGCGGACGGTCGTGAGTCCAGGGACCGGAAGAAGGGCGACGCTCTTACGATCGGGCTCCTGCTGCCGGAAGACCAGACCGCGCGCTACGAGAACTTCGACCAGCCCTTGATCGAGAAGCGGGTCAAGGAGCTCTGCTCGGCCTGCGACGTCAAGTACGTGAACGCCAAGTCGGACGCGTCCGTCCAGCAGCAACAGGTCGACTCGATGATCACCAAGGACGTGGACGTGATCATCCTCGACTCGGTGGACTCGAAGTCCATCGCCAGTTCCGTCGAGAAGGCGCACGACGCCGACATCCCCGTCGTCGCCTACGACCGGCTGGCCGAGGGCCCCATCTCCGCCTACACCTCCTTCGACAACGCGGAGGTCGGCAAGGTCCAGGCCAGGTCGTTGCTGAAGGAGATCGGCGGCAAGGCCAAGAGCGGCCAGATCGTCATGCTCAACGGCTGGGAGGCCGACCCCAACGCCGCCATGTACAAGCAGGGCGCGCTCTCCGTGCTCAAGGGCAAGGTCAAGATCGGCAAGTCGTACGACGTGGAGAAGTGGCTGCCGAACCTCGCCAACGACAGCATGAACGGTGCCATCTCCTCGCTCGGCAAGGACAAGATCGTCGGCGTCTACTCGGCCAACGACGGCATGGCGGGCGGCGCCATCACCGCGCTGCGGCAGGGCGGCTTCGACAAGCTGCCGCCGGTCACCGGGCAGGACGCGGAACTCGCCGCCGTGCAGCGGATCATCGCCGGCGAGCAGTTCATGAGCGTCTACAAGTCGTACAAGATCGAGGCCAAGACGGCGGCCGAGATGGCGGTGGCCCTGGGCTGGGGCGAGGACGTGCCGGCGGGGACCACCGTGGACAGCCCGACCGAGAAGGACGTACCGGCCACCCTGATCCCCCCGGTCGCGCTGACCGTGGAGAACGTCAAGGACACGGTCATCAAGGACGGCCTGTACCCGCTGGACAAGATCTGCACGGCGAAGTTCAGGAGCGCCTGTGAACGGGCCGGCCTGCGGTAGCCGACGTACCGACCGCGGCCGGTATCCCGCGGCTCACCCGAGTTCCGTACCCGCCGCCCCCGTCCGGGCGCGGCGCATCCCCCGCCCCGGGTAGGGCGGTGAAGGAGATGGTTGACGTGACCGCTACGCCCGTACTGGCGTTGCGCGGGATCTCCAAGCGATTCGGTGCCGTCCAGGCGCTCACCGACGTCGATCTGGAGGTCCGGGCCGGCGAGGTGGTCGCCCTGGTGGGCGACAACGGTGCCGGCAAATCCACCCTGGTCAAGACGATCGCCGGGGTCGGCCCCGCCGACGACGGCGTCATCGAGTGGCGGGGGCGCCCGGTGCGGGTCGACCGCCCGCACGACGCCCAGGCGCTGGGCATCGCGACCGTGTACCAGGACCTGGCGCTGTGCGACAACATCGACGTCGTCGGCAATCTCTTCCTCGGCCGGGAGATCACCCGCGCCGGCATCCTCGACGAGGTCGAGATGGAGCGCCGCTCGCGCGAGCTCCTGGACACGCTCTCGATCCGCATTCCGAGCGTGCGCATCCCCATCGCCTCGCTCTCCGGCGGCCAGCGGCAGACGGTGGCCATCGCCCGCTCCATGCTGGGCGAGCCCGGCCTGGTGATCCTGGACGAGCCGACCGCGGCGCTCGGCGTCGAGCAGACCGCGCAGGTGCTCGACTTGGTGGAACGGCTGCGCGAACGCGGCCTCGCGGTGATCCTCATCAGCCACAACATGGCCGACGTCAAGGCCGTGGCCGACCGGGTCGCGGTGCTCCGGCTGGGCCGTAACAACGGCACCTTCGACGTCAGGACCACCTCACAGGAGGACATCATCTCCGCGATCACCGGCGCCACCGACAACGCTGTCACCCGCCGTAAGGCCCGTACCTCGAACGCGGAGGACCACGCGTGAGCACCGACCTGAACAAGTCAGCCGACGAGCCACGCGAGGGCGCCGACACCACGGGGACGGACGCCGGCCGGCCGGCCGCGCCCCCCATCGAGGGCGCCCCCGTGGCCCCCGGCGCGGTCACCGCCGTCGACCCCCGTCTCATCGTGCGCGAGGAGGGCGTGCGCGGGTACGTGCGGGAGTTCGGCCGCAAGCTGCGCGGCGGCGAACTCGGCTCGGTCCCCGTCGTGGTCGGCCTGGCCATCATCTGGGCCGTCTTCCAGTGGCGGGACTCGGCCTTCCTGTCCCCGAAGAACCTCTCCGACCTGTCCATCTACATCGTCGGCACCGGGATGATCTCGGTCGGCATCGTGCTCGTCCTGCTCCTCGGCGAGATCGACCTGTCGGTCGGCTCGGTCAGCGGCCTGGCCGCCGCCGTCCTCGCCGTGCTCTACGTCAACGAGGGCCTGGCCGAGTGGCAGGCCATCCTCATCGCCCTCGTCTCCGGCGCGGCGGCCGGGGCCGTGCACGGCTTCTTCTTCGCCCGCATCGGCGTCCCGGCGTTCGTCGTCACCCTGGCCGGGCTGCTGGCGTGGAACGGGCTGATGCTCCAGGTGCTCGGCACCACCGGCACCATCAACCTCGACCGCGACAGCTTCATCGTCCACCTGACCAGCCACTACTTCGTCTACATCGCCGTTGCCTACGGAGTGGCCGGGCTCGCCGTGGCGCTCTTCCTCGCCGCCCAGCTCCTCGACGCCGGACGCCGCCAGGCCGCAGGCGTGCCCTCCCGGCCGCTCGGCGAGATCCTGGCGCGCACCGCCGTGCTGGCCGTACTGGCCTTCGCGGCGGCCTGGCGGCTCAACGAGTACAAGGGCCTGCCGCTGGCGCTGCTGATCTTCCTGGTGGTGCTGATCGGCTACGACGTCCTGCTGCGCCGCACCCGCTTCGGCCGCCAGGTCTTCGCCGTCGGCGGCGGCGTGGAGGCCGCGCGGCGGGCGGGGATCAACGTCGCCCTCGTCCGCATCGCCGTCTTCTCGATCTCCGGCCTCATGGCGTCGGTCGGCGGCCTGTTCATCGCCTCCCGGATCGCCGCGGCCAACCAGGGCGCCGGCACCGGGAACCTGCTGATGGAAGCCATCGCCGCGGCGGTCATCGGCGGCACCAGCCTCTTCGGCGGCCGGGGCAGCGTGTGGTCGGCGCTGCTCGGCATGCTCGTGATCGGCTCCATCGCCTCCGGCATGGCGCTGCTGGGCATCGAGGCGTCCGTGCAGTACATGATCACGGGTGGCGTGCTGCTCGCGGCTGTGGTAATTGACTCGGTTTCGCGTCGCACGCAGCGCTCGGCCGGGCGCGGCTAGCACCCCCAGCGGCCCCACGGGGTCCCGCCATACGCTGGTGGGACCCCGTGGGGCCGCGTTGTGGCCCGCCTCGGGGCGCTAGGGGGCCCGCTCGGGGCTCACGTGCCAGTGCGCCGGCACACCCCGCGCCACGGCCCGCCGGGCGCGTGGGACCCCCGCGCGGGCGGACCGCCAACGTCCGAGAACTGGACCACTCGCGTGAGTTACATCGCATCGGCCCAGCATCACCGTCAAGTGCGGAACATTAGACTCGTCAGACCGACAAGGCTCGACAGCTCTACACCAAGGAGGCGCAAGTGCCGAAGGAGCCGCGTGCAGCACGTGCGGAGGCAGCGGACGGGTGGCGACTGCTGAGCCGTGTGAAGCGGCCTCGCGACCTCGACCGGCTGAGCCTCGCGCAACTGGACGAGCTGGCGGCGGAGATCCGCTCCTTCCTCGTCGAGGAGGTCGCCAAGACCGGCGGCCACCTCGGACCCAACCTCGGTGTGGTCGAGCTGACCATCGCCCTGCACCGGGTCTTCGACTCCCCGAAGGACCGGGTGCTCTGGGACACCGGACACCAGTCGTACGTGCACAAGCTGCTTACGGGCCGTCAGGACTTCTCCAAGCTCAAGGGCAAGGGCGGCCTGTCCGGCTACCCCTCCCGCGCCGAGTCCGAGCACGACGTCATCGAGAACAGCCACGCCTCCACGGTCCTCGGCTGGGCCGAGGGCATCGCCAAGGCCAACGAGCTGCGCCGCAAGAACGACCACGTGGTCGCCGTCATCGGCGACGGCGCGCTGACCGGCGGCATGGCCTGGGAGGCGCTCAACAACATCGCCGCCGCCAAGGACCGCCCGCTGGTCATCGTCGTCAACGACAACGAGCGCTCGTACGCGCCGACCATCGGCGGCCTCGCCAACCACCTGGCCACGCTGCGCACCACCGACGGCTACGAACGCTTCCTCGCCCGTGGCAAGGACCTCCTGGAGCGCACCCCGGTCGTCGGCCGCCCGCTGTACGGCACGCTGCACGGCGCCAAGAAGGGCCTGAAGGACTTCATCGCGCCGCAGGGCATGTTCGAGGACCTGGGCCTGAAGTACGTGGGCCCCATCGACGGCCACGACATCGAGGCGCTGGAGTCCGCCCTTGAGCGGGCCAAGCGGTTCGGCGGCCCGGTCATCGTGCACTGCCTGACCGAGAAGGGCCGCGGCTACACGCCGGCCCTCCAGGACGAGGCGGACCGCTTCCACGCCGTCGGCAAGATCCACCCCGACACCGGGTTGCCGATCTCCTCCTCCGGCGCCGACTGGACCTCGGTCTTCGGCGAGGAGATGGTCAAGCTCGGCAAGGAGCGCGACGACATCGTGGCCATCACGGCGGCCATGCTCCAGCCGGTGGGCCTGGAGAAGTTCGCCAAGGAGTTCCCTGACCGGGTCTTCGACGTGGGCATCGCCGAGCAGCACGGGGCCGTCTCCGCGGCGGGACTGGCCACCGGCGGCCTGCATCCGGTCTTCGCCGTCTACGCCACCTTCCTGAACCGCGCCTTCGACCAGGTGCTGATGGACGTGGCGCTGCACAAGTGCGGGGTGACCTTCGTCCTGGACCGGGCGGGGATCACCGGCACCGACGGCGCCTCGCACAACGGCATGTGGGACATGTCCATCCTCCAGGTCGTCCCGGGGCTGCGGCTGGCCGCCCCGCGCGACGCGGACCAGGTCCGCGCCCAGCTCCGGGAGGCGGTCGAGGTCACCGACGCGCCGACCGTGGTGCGCTACTCCAAGGGCGCGGTGGGCCCGGCGGTCAAGGCCGTCAACCGGATCGGTGGCATGGACATCCTGCGCGAGCCGGCCCCCGAGGGCCGGGCCGCCGGCCGGGCCGACGTGCTGCTCGTCTCGATCGGCGCGCTCGCCCCGATGTGCCTCGAGGTCGCCGACCTGCTGGACAGGCAGGGTATCTCGACCACGGTGGTGGACCCGCGGTGGGTCAAGCCGGTCGACGAGGCGATGCCGGTGCTGGCCGAGCGGCACCGGGTGGTCATCACGGTCGAGGACAACAGCCGGGTGGGCGGCGTCGGCTCCGCCATCGCGCAGGCGCTGCGCGACGCGGGCGTGGACGTGCCGCTGCGCGACTTCGGCATCCCGCCGCGCTTCCTGGACCACGCGTCCCGCAAGGAGATCCTGGCCGAGATCGGCCTCACCGCGCCGGACATCGCGCGCCAGGTGACCGGCCTGGTGGCCAAGCTCGACGGCCGGTACGAGGCGGACGAGGCCGGCGCCCGCTCCGGTTCGGCGCAGGCCGCGCGCGACTAGCCTCCCCGACCGGGCCGCCCACGGCGCGCCCGCCCGACCGACCATGCCGGGTCGGCCCGCACGGCGCACCACGCCGCGCGCGGCCGGCCCGGCATCGTGCTGCCGGGGCCCGCGCGGGCCCGAGCGCGGGCCGTGCGCCGTGGGCCGCGCCGGGGCGCGGCACCCAGGCCCGGGGCGTGGGCCGGGTGGTCCAGCGGGGGCGCCGCGCCCCGCGTCCCATCGGGTGAACCGGGGCGGTGTCGGCGGTGTGCGCGGTCGGCTGGCCCGTGTGGTGCGAGAGCTTGACGCGGACGCGTGATCGAGCCAGGGCGGAGGAACGCCGATGAGCACACGGGCACCCGGGAGGGGCCGGGGAGGCTACTTCCGTACCAAGACCGTCGAGCAGTCCCTCCGCGACACCGAGGAGCCCGAGCACGCGCTGAACAAGTCCCTGTCCGCCCTCGACCTGACCGTCTTCGGCGTCGGGGTGGTCATCGGCACCGGCATCTTCGTGCTCACCGGACAGATCGCCAGGGACACCGCGGGCCCCTCCGTCGCGCTGGCCTTCCTGGTCTCCGGCGCCGTCTGCGCGCTGGCCGCCCTGTGCTACGCGGAGTTCGCCTCCACCGTGCCGGTCGCGGGCTCCGCGTACACCTTCTCGTACGCCTCGCTCGGCGAACTGCCCGCCTGGATCATCGGGTGGGACCTGATGCTGGAGCTGGCGCTCGGCTGCGCGGTGGTCGCCGTCGGCTGGTCGGGCTACGTGCGTTCGCTGATGGACAACGTCGGCTGGCACCTGCCCGACTGGCTGTCCGGGGCCGGTCAGGCGGAGGGGTTCGGCTTCGACCTGCTCGCCTTCTTGCTGGTCGGGCTGGTGACGGCGGTGCTGGTGGCGGGGATGAAGCTGTCCGCGCGGGTCACCTCGCTGGTCGTGGCGGTCAAACTGGCGGTGGTGCTCCTGGTGATCGTGGCTGGCGCGTTCCTCGTGGAGGCCGACAACTACCGGCCGTTCATCCCACCGGCCGAGGGAACCGCCGACCAGGGCTCGGGGTTGACCGCCCCGCTCATCCAGGTCATGTTCGGGTACGAGCCGACGACCTTCGGCGTGCAGGGCGTCTTCACGGCGGCGGCCGTCGTCTTCTTCGCGTACATCGGCTTCGACATCGTGGCCACCGCGGCCGAGGAGACCCGGAACCCGCAGCGCGACGTGCCGCGCGGCCTGCTGGGCTCGCTGGCCATCTGCACGCTGCTCTACGTCGCCGTCTCGCTGGTGGTCACCGGCATGCGGAAGTACACCGAACTGACCGTGGACGCCCCGCTCGCCGACGCGTTCAAGGCCAGCGGGCACCCGTTCTACTCCGGCCTCATCAGCTTCGGCGCCGCGGTCGGACTGACGACGGTGTGCCTGATCCTGCTGCTCGGCCAGACCCGGGTGTTCTTCGCCATGAGCCGGGACGGGCTGCTGCCCCGGGCCTTCTCGCAGGTCCACCCGCGCTTCGGCACGCCCTACCGGTCCACCGTGCTGCTCGGCGCCGTGGTCGCCGTCATCGCCGGCTTCACCAGCCTGGCCGAACTG
The DNA here is from genome assembly GCF_014295035.1 of Streptomyces buecherae. GTDB lineage: Bacteria > Actinomycetota > Actinomycetes > Streptomycetales > Streptomycetaceae > Streptomyces > Streptomyces youssoufiensis. The sequence goes on along the minus strand of NZ_CP060404.1, from coordinate 1,797,820 downwards.
GCGGAGCTGGTGAACATCGGCACGCTGTTCGCCTTCGTCGTGGTCGCCATCGGCGTGGTCATCCTGCGCCGCACCCGCCCCGACCTGCCGCGCGGCTTCCGCGCCCCGCTGGTCCCCGCGCTGCCGGTGGCCTCCGTGCTGGCCTCGCTCTGGCTGATGCTCAACCTGCCGACCGAGACCTGGCTGCGCTTCGCGGCCTGGATGGCGCTCGGCTGCGTCATCTACGTCGCGTACGGCCGCTCCCACAGCCGCATGAGCGCGCCCACGAGCCCGGGGGAGTAGGTCGCCGTCACGCCCCCGTCTGGCCCCGCCGAGTGGGCGGGTGCGTCGGTGCGCGGATCGCCACACCCGAACACGCGGTCCGAAAAGCGGCGCGGTGGCGGGAACCGAGGGTCGGAAAGCGTCGATCTCAGGACCGGGAAAAGCGATAGGTGGCCCTGCCACTTGTCGGATCTCGTTGACGTCGTGATCCGGCGCCTGCGAATCTCGGTTGGGCCCGGCGGATTACCCACGGGTGGCGGCGTATTCGCCGAGAAAAGCGCGCTGACGGAGCGGCTGACACAGTGACAGCGGGAGCTGCGTTGAGATTTCGGGTACGTGCGTCCGCGCTGGCTCTGGCCGGTGGCCTGGCGGTGGCGGGCTGCGCCAGCGACTCCGCGTCCGCCCCCGTGGAGTTCACGTCACAGAGGGGGCAGGCGCTCGGAAAGGCCGAGGAGCGGGCGCGGCAGGCCGGCCTGACCTTCTCGTCGCACGATGCCAGCGAGGGTGATCGGGCGCCACGTGCCGACTGGTCCGTGTGTTTCCAGTCCCAGCGCGAGCGGAGCGTCGAGTTCGCCGTCGTCACAAAAGCCGAAACGTGCCCCAGCGCGGACGGTCGGCCGATCCCCTGGTTGCGGATGCCCGACGTGTCGGGAGGGCCGGTTTCCAGCGCGCGGGCCGAACTCACCGATTTCGAGACGGCCCTGACGAAGGGCGTTCGCCTGGTCGGAGCCCGCCCCGGCGTCAACCCGCACGCATACCCGGGCGACGGCGCGTCCGACTCCTGGACGGTCTGCTCCCAACGGCCCGCCCCGGGGACCGCCCTGGACGAGCGCTGGCAGGCCAAGGAGGACATCGAACTCCTCATCGCGCCCACCGACACGCGGTGCCCGTAAGGGAGTTGGCGGCGGGACCGTTGTCAGTGGGTCCTGCTTGACCCAGACGGGCGGGGCCTCGGCCCTGCTCTTCGTACGGCAGGCCGTGCGATCCGATCCCGAGCCCGGGGCGTGGCGCTGCCTGCTCTGGCCGGAGGGGCGCGCGGACCTGTTCGAGGCCGGCAGGGAACGCTCCGGCCCGGAGGCGCACGGGCTGGCCGCGCGGGCGCGCCTCGCCCTCCCGCGCGGCCTGCCGCGCCGCGAGCTGGGCGCCGACCTGGCTGACCACGCCCTGCGCGGCCCCCTGACCGTGGCTCACTCCCTCCCGCTGCCCCACGACCCGCCCGCCGCGTCCCCGTTCGGCGAGGGCATGGGTCGCCTCCTCGCCCGAACTCCTGGCCGAGGTCGCCCCCGTACGCGCGTACGGTGCCGCGCGCGGTGGACGGTGGTGCGGCGCGGCGCACGGCTCAGGTGCGCACCGACCTTGGCCCCGCCACGCTCGCCCCCAACGCGCCCACCCGCTCGCGCAGTTCGCGGTCGGCCGTGACCACCAGGCAGGGCCGCTCCGGCGGGCGGGCGGCGACGACGTCCACGATGTGGTCGTCTCCGCAGCCGGGCGCCGCCTCGACCCGTACGCCCGGCGCCGACGCCACCTCGCGGGCCCTGCCCTCCACGACGAGCACGATGTCCACCGGCTGCCCGCACGCCCACGCGGGCACGTCGGTGCGCTCGGGCAGTCCGGTGACGGAGAATGCGGTCAGTGCGTCGCGCAGTCGCTCGGCCGCACCATGTCGATCCCGCCACCAACCGTCGGGTACGGAGCCGACCACGTTCGCCGCGTCCACCACCACGAGTGCCTTCATGCGCCCAGCCTGGCACGATCTATGGCTCGGGGCCGTATTGCCCACGGGCGGGCACCCGGCGTGCGCGGCCAGGCAAAATACTATGGTCAGTGTTACAAGAGGGAAGGTTGTCTGCGAACCATGGTGTTGCGGTTGCTGCGCGGCAAGGACGGCAGGCTCTCGGCCTACGCCCCGGCGGCAGGCGGCATCGCCCGCTGGACGGAGACCCGTCCCGGAGGTCCGAAATGGACGGGGCCGGTGTGGCTGGACGTGCCGGGGCTGACCGTCTGTTCCATCGGCCAGGGGTCGGACGGCTACGTCCACCTGGTGGGCCTGCGGGAGAGACGCGCCCCCGATGAGCGGGTCGACGTGGACGTGGTGCACGCCACCCAGTACCAGACGGGCCGGCCGACCACGGTCTGGCACTCGCTGGGCACGCCGTACCCGAACGACTGGCACAAGGCCAGCCGCGTCAACGTGGTGACCACCGTCGTCGGCAAGGAGGGCGCCCTCCACGTCGTGGTCCGCAACGCGGGCGGCGGCATCAGCGCGCGCCGCCAGGACGCCAAGGGCAAGTGGAGCGGCTGGGTCGACTTCAAGGGCAGCAACGTCACCGAGGGCATCTCGGCCATCGCCACGGCTGAGGGCCGGGTGGAGTTCTTCGCGCCGGCCACGGGCGCCGCCCTGCGCTGGTACATGAACGAGCCCGGCGGCGGCCTCAAGCGCGGCAAGAACCTCGACGTGGACCCGCTGCCCGGCACCGCCTCCGGCGTGCAGACCGGCCCCGACACCCTCACGCACTACTGGCGGGACGCGGGCAGCAACGAGATCTTCGCCCTGCGCCCCGCCGAGGAGGGCGCCGAGCCCGTCTCGCTCGGCGGCGCGGCGGGCGAGGGCCCGGCCGCGGTCATCCAGGCCCCGGTCTACGGATACGACTGCACGGTCCTCGCCCAGCGCGAGCCCGGCACCGGGCGGCTGGCCGTGGCGGCCTACCCCACGGAGAACGAGGCCGCCGGCGTGTGGTGGACGCCCACCGGCGACCCGGGCCTGACCGAGCCCGCGTTGGCGCTCGACGGGTACGGGCGCGTCGTCCTCGCCGCCCTCGCGCCCGACCGCACCCTGCGCGTCGCCCGGCAGAAGACGACGGAGCCCGGGCTCGCGCTGGACGCCTGGACGGCCGTCTAGCCCCACGCCCGCGGGCCGGCCTCGCCGGCGCGAGCCGAGCCCGCCGGCGGCGGCCCCGTACCCGCCCCGCACGCGTCGTACGACGACCCCGCGTCCGCCGCCCGGCGGCGGCCCCGCACGCGCCCACGCGGAGGCGGGGCGCCCGGCGCCGCCCGTCGGCGCACACGCGAACGGGGAGTGCCACGCGCCGCGTGACACTCCCCGTCGACGGTGCGGGGCGGTGGGCCGTCAGGCCGGCACGCTCGCCAGCCCCGGCGCCAGGAACCGCTTGCCGGCGACCCGCTCCGAGACGCCCGCGCGGTCCAGGTACGGCGTGATGCCGCCCAGGTGGAAGGGCCAGCCCGCGCCGGTGATCAGGCACAGGTCGATGTCCTGCGCCTCGGCGACCACGCCCTCCTTCAGCATCAGGTCGATCTCCTGCGCGACGGCGTCGAGGACCCGCTCGCGCACCTGCTCCTCGCTCAGCACGCTGTCGCCCTGCTTGAGCAGCGCGAGGACCTCCGGGTCCAGCTCCGGCTTGCCCGAGTCGTGGACGTAGAAGCCGCGCTTGCCCGCCTCCACGACGGCCTTCAGGTTCGGCGAGACCGTGAACCGGTCCGGGAAGGCCCGGTTCAGCGTCTCGGAGACGTGCAACCCGATCGCCGGGCCCACCAGTTCGAGGAGGACCAGCGGGGACATCGGCAGCCCGAGCGGCTCGATCGCGCGCTCCGCGGTGGCCACCGGGGTGCCCTCGTCGATGACGTTCTGGATCTCGCCCATGAAGCGGGTCAGGATGCGGTTGACGACGAACGCCGGGGCGTCCTTGACCAACACCGCGGTCTTCTTCAGCGACTTGGCGACCGCGAACGCGGTGGCCAGCGACGCGTCGTCGGTCCGCTCGCCGCGCACGATCTCCAGCAGCGGCAGGATCGCCACCGGGTTGAAGAAGTGGAAGCCCACGACCCGCTCGGGGTGGCTGAGCTGGGACGCCATCTCGCTGACGGAGAGCGACGAGGTGTTCGTGGCCAGGATGGCGTGCGCCGGCACGACCGCCTCGACCTCGGCGAACACCTTCTGCTTGACGCCCATCTCCTCGAAGACGGCCTCGATGACGAAGTCCGCGTCGCCGAAGGCGGCGGCCTTGTCGAGCGAGCCGGTCACCTGGCCCTTGAGCCGGTTGGCCTGGTCCTGGTTGACCCGGCCCTTGAGCAGCAGCTTGTCGATCTCGCCGTGGACGTACGCCACGCCCTTGTCCACGCGCTCCTGGTCGATGTCGGTCAGCACGACCGGCACCTGGAGGCGGCGTACGAACAGCAGCGCGAGCTGCGAGGCCATCAGGCCCGCGCCCACCACGCCGACCTTGGTGACCGGGCGGGCCAGCGACTTGTCCGGGGCGCCGGCGGGCCGCTTGGCGCGCTTCTGCACCAGGTTGAAGGCGTAGATCCCGGACCGCAGCTCGCCGCCCATGATCAGGTCGGCGAGCGCCTGGTCCTCGGCGTCGAAGCCCTGGCGCAGGTCGCCGTTCTTGGCGGCGGCGATGATGTCGAGCGCCCGGTAGGCGGCCGGGGCCGCGCCGTGCACCTTCGCGTCCGCGAAGGTCCGGCCGCGCTCGACGGCCGCGTCCCACGCCTCGCCGCGGTCCACCTCGGCCCGTGCGACCTCGACCTCGCCGCTCAGCACCGACGCGGTCCACAGCAGCGACCGCTCCAGGAAGTCCGCGCCCTCGAAGAGCGCGTCCGCGATCCCGAGGTCGAACACCTGCTGGCCCTTGAGCTGCCGGTTCTGGTTCAGCGCGTTCTCGATGATGACGCTGACCGCGCGGTCGGCGCCGATCAGGTTCGGCAGCAGCGTACAGCCGCCCCAGCCGGGCACCAGGCCGAGGAAGACCTCGGGCAGCGCGAAGGCGGGCAGCGCCTTGGAGACGGTGCGGTAGGTGCAGTGCAGGCCGACCTCGACGCCGCCGCCCATCGCCGCGCCGTTGTAGTACGCGAAGGTCGGCACCGCGAGCTGGGACAGCCGCTTGAAGACGTCGTGCCCGCCCTTGCCGATGGCCAGCGCGTCCTCGTGGCGCTTGAGCAGCTCGACGCCCTTGAGGTCGGCGCCGACGGCGAAGATGAACGGCTTTCCGGTGAGGCCGACGCCGACGATCTCGCCGTCCGCGGCCTCCTTCTCCACCTGGTCGATGGCCGCGTTCAGGTTGGCCAGCGACTGCGGACCGAAGGTGGTGGGCTTGGTGTGGTCGAACCCGTTGTCCAGGGTGATCAGCGCGAACCGCCCGGCGCCGGGCAGGTCGAGGTGGCGCACGTGGGCCTGCGTGACGACCTCGTCCGGGAACAACTCGGCCGCGCCCCGCAGCAGTTCGGTGGTGGCGGTGGTGGTGCTCACTTGCCCTCCCAGTGGGGGTTCTCCCAGATGACCGTGCCGCCCATGCCGAAGCCGACGCACATGGTGGTGATGCCGTACCGCACCTGCGGCTGCTCCTCGAACTGCCGGGCGAGCTGGGTCATCAGCCGCACGCCGGAGGAGGCCAGCGGGTGGCCGTAGGCGATGGCGCCGCCGTACTGGTTCACCCGTGGGTCGTCGTCGGCGATGCCGTAGTGGTCCAGGAGCGAGAGCACCTGCACGGCGAACGCCTCGTTGATCTCGAACAGCCCGATGTCGTCGATCGACAGGCCGGCCTTGGCCAGCGCCTTCTCGGTCGCCGGGACCGGGCCGATGCCCATGACCTCGGGCTCCACGCCCGCGAACGCGTAGGAGACAAGCCGCATCCGCACCGGCAGGCCCAGCTCGCGCGCCACGTCCTCGGCGGCGATCAGCGAGGCGGTGGCGCCGTCGTTGAGACCGGCCGCGTTGCCCGCGGTGACCCGGCCGTGCGGGCGGAAGGGGGTCTTGAGGCCCGCCAGGTTCTCCAGCGTGGTGCCGGGCCGCATCGGCTCGTCCGCGGTGGCCAGGCCCCACCCGGTCTCCCCACCCTCCGGGCTGGTGCGGCGGATGGAGATCGGCACCAGGTCCTGCTGGATCTTGCCGTTGGCGTACGCCTTGGCGGCCTTCTCCTGGCTGCGTACGGCGTACTCGTCCGCGCGCTGCTTGGTCAGATGCGGCAGCCGGTCGTGCAGGTTCTCCGCCGTCATGCCCATGAACAGGGCGGACTCGTCCACCAGCTTCTCGGACACGAACCGCGGGTTGGGGTCCACGCCCTCGCCCATCGGGTGCCGGCCCATGTGCTCGACGCCGCCGGCCACGACCACGTCGTAGGCGCCGAAGCTGATGGAGCCCGCGGTCGTGGTGACGGCCGTCATGGCGCCGGCGCACATCCGGTCGATGGAGTAGCCGGGCACGCTCTGCGGCAGGCCCGCCAGGATGCCGGCGGTGCGGCCGAGCGTCAGGCCCTGGTCGCCGATCTGGGTGGTCGCGGCCACGGCCACCTCGTCGATGCGCTCCGGCGGCAGCCCGGGGTTGCGGCGCAGCAGCTCGCGGATGCACTTGACGATCAGGTCGTCGGCACGGGTCTCGTGATAGATGCCCTTCGGGCCCGCCTTGCCGAACGGGGTGCGGACGCCGTCGACGAAGACGACTTCCCTAGCGCTACGAGGCACGTTGGCTCTCCCTCTCGTTGTGTTCGCTCGCCACCGGGTACGGCGCGACCGGTGCCGCCCCCGAAGGGCCGACCCACCCGGGACCCGCGGCCACCGGTCACCAGGCCCGACGCGCGGCCCGGGCCGACCCGCGGGCCGACTCCACCGCCGCGCCGGGCGCCCGCTGGCTTGCTCGCCTCACGGGGCTGGCCGGATACGCCGGGCAGGTCACCCGGCAGAGCTCACCGCAGGCGTAGCGGCGGGGCTCACACCGTCATGCTACTTACGGGTAACCAAGCTGCCCACCCCCCACGGGCTAAGCGGCGCAGATCACACCGCCCGCTCCCACGTGCGCGGCGACACGCGCGTCAGCTCACGCCGTCGGCAGCAGCGCGCCGGTGAGCGCGGGCGTGACCAGATCGACCTGCCAGGGCCTGGCCCCGTACCCGGTGAGCACCTGCGCCACGCTCTCCACCGTGGCGTCGGCCGGCGGCTCCCAGCACAGCCGGCGCACCGTGTCGGGGGTGATCAGGTTCTCCTGCGGCAGGTTCAGCCGCTCCGCGAGCGCGCTCACCGCGGCGCGGGCCGCGGCCAGCCGGGCGGCGGCGGCCGGGTCCTTGTCGGCCCAGGCGCGCGGCGGCGGGGGGCCGTTCAGCGGTGCCCCCGGCTGCGGCAGCTCCGTCTCCGGCAGCGCTCTGGCCCGCTCGACGGCTCCGTGCCACTGCTCCAGTTGTCGCCGGCTCATCCGCTGCCCGAAGCCGGGCAGCGCGGCCAGCGCGCGGGGGCTGGTCGGCATCGCGAGGGCGGCCTCCACGATCGCGCCGTCGCCGAGCACCTTGCCGGGCGAGACGTCGCGCCGCTGCGCGATCCGGTCCCGGGCCTCCCACAGCTCCCGCACCACGGCCATCTGCCGGCGCTTGCGCACCTTGTGCATGCCCGACGTGCGCCGCCACGGGTCCTTGCGCGGGGCGGCCGGCGGCGCGGCGGCGATGGCCGCGAACTCCTGCTGGGCCCACTCCAGCTTGCCCTGCTCGGTGAGTTCGGCCTCCAGCGCGTCCCGCAGGTCCACCAGGAGCTCCACGTCGAGCGCGGCGTAGCGCAGCCACGGCTCGGGCAGCGGGCGGGTGGACCAGTCGACCGCCGAGTGCCCCTTCTCCAGGGCGTAGCCGAGCACGTTCTCGACCATCGCGCCGAGGCCCACCCGGGCGAAGCCGGCCAGCCGGCCCGCCAGCTCGGTGTCGAAGAGCCGCTCGGGGACCATGCCTATATCGCGCAGACACGGCAGGTCCTGGGTCGCGGCGTGCAGTACCCACTCGGCGTCGGCGATGGCCGCGCCCAGCGCGGAGAGGTCGGGGCAGCCGACCGGGTCGATCAGGGCGGTGCCGGCCCCGGCACGGCGCAACTGGACCAGGTACGCGCGCTGTCCGTAGCGGTAGCCGGAGGCGCGCTCGGCGTCCACGGCCACGGGACCCGAACCGGCCGCGAAGGCCGCGATGACCTCGGCGAGCGCGTCGGCGTCGGCGACGACCGGAGGGATGCCTTCCCGCGGCTCCAGCAACGGGACCGGTGCCGATGGGCTGTCCGGGGGGCCGCCCCCGGTGGTTCGCAGTGTCGTCTTAGCTGCGGCTTCTTGGGCGTCGGTCACTCATCAAGGGTATAGGTCACCTGGGGCGGTGACCTGCCCTGATTCCACTCTATGGGCGCTGACCTGCGCCGACCACGCTCCGTAGTTCCCGCCCCGGCCCGGCGGGCCCGTATCCGGCGCCAACGGCCGGCGCGCGGACCGGTGCGCGGGTCGCACAGGATCGCGGTTCGGGCCCGACAGCGCCCGGCGCGCGGGGCCCCGCGACCTCGCCGTCGCGGGCACGACACGCGCCCGCCGGCGGAACGTCTCCGCAGACGGGCGCGGGGTTACGGGCGGATCGGGAGGCGGGGGTCGGACGGGGGTCGGGGGTGGCCCCCGGGGTCAGTGGATGATCCCCGTGCGCAGCGCGACGGCGACCATGCCGGCCCGGTCGCCGGTGCCCAGCTTGCGGGCGATGCGCGCGAGGTGGCTCTTGACGGTGAGCGCGGACAGGCCCATCGAGACGCCGATGGCCTTGTTGGACTGGCCCTCGGCGACCAGCCGCAGCACCTCCACCTCGCGCCCCGACAGCTCCCGGTAGCCACCGGGGTGGCCGGGCGCGCCCGGCGGGCGGCGGTGCAGCCGGGCCGCCGCGGCGCCCACGGGGGTGGCTCCGGGGCGGCCGGGGAGGCCGAGGTTGGTCCGGGTGCCGGTGACGACGTACCCCTTGACGCCTCCGGCGAGGGCGTTGCGCACGGCCCCGATGTCGTCGGCGGCGGACAGGGCCAGGCCGTTGGGCCAGCCGGCGGCGCGGGTCTCGGACAGCAGGGTGAGCCCCGAGCCGTCGGGGAGATGGACGTCGGCGACGCAGATGTCGCGCGGGTTTCCGACTCGGGGGCGGGCCTCCGCGATGGACGACGCCTCGATGACGTCACGCACTCCGAGCGCCCACAGGTGGCGGGTGACGGTGGAACGGACTCGGGGGTCGGCCACGACCACCATGGCGGTCGGCTTGTTCGGGCGGTAGGCGACCAGGCTCGAAGGTTGCTCTAGAAGAACAGACACCAGGCCTCCTGAGGGAGTGGCGAGAACGGACGCCGTGCTCGGGGGACAAGCGAGGCGTTCCGGGTGGGAAGGGTCATGTGATCCTTCGGCAGCTCAGGTGCCCGGCTTTAGGGATTGATCACGAAATCCTGGGTAACAATTCGGGTCATTACGGACCAGGGGGAGAGGGCTCGCCGGGTGCTGGGGCGGCCCGGAGCCGGGCGGGGCGAGGTACGCGAGGTCGTCCGGGAAGGGCCGCGCGCCCACGCCGATGGCGTACGCCCTCGGCACTCCACGGCCCGGGACGCCGCCCTCCGCCGCGCTTTCCGTGGCTGGCCCCCGGCTGGTCGCCGTCATCCACGGCCGTACGCGCCCTGCCGGCTGACCCGCCGCGCGACCACGGCGCGCTGTGGCACTGAGTGCCATAAGTAAGGGTGCCCGACCGCCGGGGCCGGGCGCGGCGAAGCCACCGAGGGCCGGGCTCAGGGGGCTCGGCTCAGGGGACCGGGCTCCGCGCGGTCGCCGAGGGTCGGCCCCGTGGGAGTCGCCCGAGGCCGGGCGGCGGTAGTCGTCGGAGTACCGGTTCAGCGGGAGAGCGGCCCCCGGCGCTGGGGGAGGGTGACGACGCTCGGGTCGCCGGCGCCCACCGGTGGCAGGCCCGCGACCTGACAGAGCAGGTCGCCCCACGCGGAGAGGTGCGCCGCGGTGTCGGGCACCGGGCTCGGGCCGCCCCGCCGGTCCGGGTCGCCGCCCTCCGTCGGGGTCCAGGAGGCGCGGATCTCGATCTTCGTGGATGGGGCGCGGTCGGCGAGCCCGCCGAAGTAGTGCGAGCCGGCCCGGGTCACGGTGCCGCTGGGCTCGGCGTACGCGACGCCGCGCGCCGCCAGCGCCCCGGTCAGCCAGGTCCAACACACCTCGGGTAGGAGCGGGTCGGCCGCCATCTCGGGCTCCAGGTCGGCGTGGACGAGCGTGACCATGCGGAACGAGCCGTGCCAGGCGTCGTGCCCGGCCGGGTCGTGCAGCAGGATCAACCGGCCCTCCGCCAGTTCCTCGTCGTCCACGACGACCGCCGCCTCCAGCGCGTAGGAGAACGGCGCGAGGCGCCGGGGTGGGGGCGTCGAGTCGATCTCCAGCTCGGGTCGCAGCCGCGCGTCGCGCAGCCCGGCGACCGCGTGCCGGAACACGAGCGGGGTGCCCTCCCCGTCCGCGTCGTCCGCACCGTCAACGAGGTGTCCGTGAGCCGCAGCCATGCGGGGAAGACTAGGCGGAGAACGGAGCTTGTTCGGGTAGGAACACCCGCATGGGCGGGTCACTCGTTCGGCCCGTGCGAAGATTTGGGACATGAGCGCCAACTCCCAGCCGACGAGCCAGCAGCAGACCGGCCGCACCGCGGCCTACGACTCCGCGTTCCTGCGGGCCTGCCGGAGGGAGCCGGTGCCGCACACCCCGGTGTGGTTCATGCGTCAGGCGGGCCGCTCGCTGCCCGAGTACCGGAAGGTCCGCGAGGGCACCGCCATGCTGGAGTCCTGCATGCGGCCCGACCTGGTCACGGAGATCACCATGCAGCCGGTGCGCCGGCACGGCGTGGACGCCGCGATCTACTTCAGCGACATCGTGGTGCCGCTGAAGGCCATCGGCATCGACCTCGACATCAAGCCGGGGGTCGGCCCCGTGGTCGAGAAGCCCATCCGCTCCCGGGCGGATCTCGAACGTCTTCGGCCACTCACGCCCGACGATGTGAAGTACGTCACTGAGGCCATGGGGATGCTCGTCGGCGAGCTGGGCACCACCCCGCTGATCGGCTTCGCGGGCGCCCCGTTCACGCTCGCCAGCTACCTCGTGGAGGGCGGCCCGTCCCGTAACCACGAGCACACCAAGGCGCTCATGTACGGCGACCCCGAGCTGTGGGCCGACCTGCTCGACCGGCTCGCCGACATCACGGCCGCGTTCCTCACCGTGCAGATCGAGGCGGGCGCCAGCGCCGTGCAGCTCTTCGACTCCTGGGTGGGCGCCCTGGCCCCCGCGGACTACCGGCGCTCGGTCATGCCCGCGTCGGCCAAGGTCTTCGACGCGGTCGCCGGCTTCGGCGTACCCCGCATCCACTTCGGCGTGGGCACCGGCGAGCTGCTGCCGCTGCTCGGCGAGGCGGGCGCGGACGTCGTGGGCGTCGACTGGCGGGTCCCGCTGGACGAGGCGCGCCGCCGCGTCGGCCCGGGCAAGGCGTTGCAGGGCAACCTCGACCCCGCCGTGCTCTTCGCGCCGCGCGCCGCGGTCGAGGCCGCGGCGGACGAGGTGCTGGCGGCGGCGCGGGGCCTGGAGGGCCACGTGTTCAACCTGGGCCACGGCGTGCTGCCGACCACCGACCCGGACGCGCTGACCCGCCTGGTGGCCCACGTCCACGAGCGGACCAGCCGCTAGCTGTTCCCTCCGGCCCGGGACCGGCCCAGTCCGGGCCGGCCGCCGGCCGGCCGTACGGGGCGGCCCGGGACCGGCCCAGTCCGGGCCGGCCGCCGGTCGGCCGCAGGGGGCCGGGCCCGACCCGCCGCGCCCGGTGGGACGCGACGAGCCGGGCCGAGCGATCCGGAGAGCCGGTCAGCGTCCGCCGGCGGCGTGCTCGATGTCCCGGGCCACCTGGGCCGTCGCCTTGCGGGCCGCGACCAGGACCGGGTCCCAGACGGGCGAGAACGGCGGCGCGTACCCGAGGTCGAGGGCGGTCATCTGCTCTACCGTCATGCCCGCGGTCAGCGCGACCGCCGCGACGTCCACCCGCTTGCCGGCGCCCTCGCGGCCGACGATCTGGACGCCGAGCAGCCGCCCCGTACGACGCTCGGCGAGCATTTTCACGGTCATCGGGCGGGCCCCCGGGTAGTAGCCGGCGCGGCTCGTGGACTCGATGGTGGCCGTGACGAACTGGAGCCCCACCGACCGCGCCTGCTCTTCGAGGAGCCCGGTGCGGGCGATCTCCAGGTCGCAGACCTTGCTCACCGCCGTACCGACCACGCCCGGGAAGGTGGCGTAGCCGCCGCCGACGCCCGCGCCGATGACCTGGCCGTGCTTGTTGGCGTGGGTGCCGAGCGCGATGTGCCGGGTGCGGCCCGACACCAGGTCGAGCACCTCCACGCAGTCGCCGCCCGCCCAGACGTTGTCCTGCCCGCGCACCCGCATGGACAGGTCGGTCAGCAGCCCGCCGGACTCGCCGAGCGGCAGTCCCGCCCGGCGCGCCAGCGTCGTCTCGGGGCGTACGCCGAGGCCGAGCACGACGATGTCGGCGGGGTACTCGGCGTCGTCGGTGACCACGGCGCACGCCCGGCCCTCACCGTCGGTGCGGATCTCGGTCACCTTCGCCTCGCGCACCGTCTCGATGCCCAGGCCGCACATCGCCTCGTACACCAGGCGCCCCATGTCGGGGTCGAGCGTGGACATGGGCTGCTCGGCCTGGTCCACGACCGTCACCCGGTAGCCGCGCTGTACGAGCGCCTCGGCCATCTCCACGCCGATGTACCCCGCGCCGACGACCACCGCCCGTGGCTGCTCGCCACCCTCCACGGCGCGCAGCGCGTCCAGCAACGCCTGACCGTCGTCCAGGTTCTGCACCCCGTACACGCCCGGCGCGTCGATGCCCGGCAGCGGGGGCCGGATCGGCCGCGCGCCGGTCGCGATGACCAGGTCGTCGAAGCCGGTCCAGGCGTCCGTGGCACCGGGTGCCGCGAGATCGCGGGTGCGCACCCGCTGCCGGTCCAGGTCGATCTCGGTGACCTCGGTGCGCATCCGCAGGTCGATGGAGCGCTCGCGGTGCTCCTCGGGCGTGCGCGCGATCAACGCGTCGGGCCCCTCCACGCTGCCGCCCACCCAGTACGGGATGCCGCAGGCGGAGTACGAGGTGAAGTGCCCCCGCTCGAAGGCGACGATCTCCAACTCGTCGGGACCCTTGAACCTCCGTGCCTGGGACGCGGCGGACATCCCCGCCGCGTCCCCTCCGATGACCACCAGCCGCCGAGCTGCCATGCCGCGTGCTCCTTACGCCGTTCCCGGATGTGCCGGGCCCACGGTACGTGGCCTGCGGTGCGGGGCTGGGGTGGCGTGGGGGGTGGGGTGGTGGAGGAGGCCCCGCCCGGGCGTGGCCGGGCGGGCAGCGAGGCTAGGGGAGCGTGACGCCGAACTCCCTGAACTCGTCGGCGAGATCGGACCAGTCCCAGTCGGTCCCGTCTTCGACCTGGTCGGCGGGGGGCGGGCCGATGCGGAAGGTCTCGGCGACGTCCAGGAAGGTCACGGTGGACTCCACGGGCCCGTCGGCCGTTTCGCCGCGCATCCTGAACCGCTTGGTGGTCTGTGTGGCGTCGTTGACCCACCCGTCCATGGTGAAGCGCGTGATCCCCTGGGCCTCGTACCTCTTCGCGGTGGTCAGGAGCGTCAGGCGCCGGGACCAGCTCAGCGTCTCGTCCTTGGCCTTGGCGCGCAGCTCGGCGGTGCTCACTTCGCTGTACAGGCGGTAGTGAGTGGTCCGCACACCGTCGATGGTCTCGGTGCCGATCCTGCGCCCCTCGTCCAGGCGGTCGGGAAAGAGTGTCGTGTCGTCCTCCACCCCCGCGAGATCGTCAGCCGGCTGCTCCCGATCCGTACCGCGTTCTCTCTTCTGGGGCAGCGCGTCGGTCACCCTGGTCCACGGCTTGTCTCCCGACGCCTCGGCCTCCGGGTCCCTGAGGTAGAGGGTGCTCCCGACCACCCGTAGCTCTATGACGGGCTTTCCGCCCGGGGCCGGCATGTACATCCGCCGGCTCATCGCGCGGGGCTTCTCGGTCATCGCTATCTCGGAGTACAGGTGCCCGCTCTCGCGGTCCCAGGTGGTCACCCGCATGCGGATCGCGTTGATGTCCGTCGTCCGCCGCGTGGCCTCGCGCGTGGGCTCGGTCTTCGCCGCCCGATCGGCGCCCGCCGTCGGGCTTGGTCGCGCTGTCGGCTTCGCACTCGGTTCCGCCTCCACCCGCCGCTGCACGTCCGCGAGGGACGACGGCGAGCCGCAGCCGGCCGCCCAGCCGCACAGCAGCAGGCTGCCGAGGACGGCGCCGATCATCCGCGTCCGTCTTTGTTCGCGCGTGCGTAAGGCATTGGCCATATATCCCACCCCTGTTCGTTATGGAGCGCTTTGTGCGCAACCTGCGGACTTTAACGCACGCATAACGGACGGGTGGTGGAGGGTGGTGGTGCCGGCCCCGGCTCAAATGCCCAGCGGAGGCGGGCGCTTGGTGGGGCGTGTCGGCGGGCTCGGCTCGGGGGGCCACGCGGGGCGCGCGGAGTCCCCGAGCCGCCCTTCCGCTAGCCGCTCGTTCCGGTACGTGGAGTCGACCGGCTCACGATCCGGTCGGAGGCGGGTCGATGCTGAACCCCGAGTTGATGCCGTCGTAGGTCAGGACCATCTCCATCGGCCCGGCGGACGACGCGCCCTTGAGCACGTACTGCCTGGCGAAGCCGTCGGCGTCGATCCACAGCTCGGCCGTGAACTGGCGTACGCCCCTCGCCTCGTACTCCGCGACGCGTCGCGCGCGGTGTGCGCGCTGGGTCGGGTCCTTGACGTGGGCGAGTTCGGCGCGCAGCGCGGCGACGGTCAGCGTGCCCCGGTAGCGGGTGGTCTCCGCGCCGTGGAAGGGTTCGGTGCCCACCCGGCGTACGTCGTCGAGTCGCGCGGGCGGCGACGAGGGGCCCATCGGGTTCTCCAGCGCCTGGTCGGCCAGTTGCTCCCAGCCGCCGTCGGTGGTCGGCGAGCCGCCCCGCCTGACCCAGGGGCCGTCGCTCGACCCCTGCGCGTAGGTGACCCCGCCGACGATCCGCTTGCGCGCCCGCACGTCGGGGCTCTCCTCGGGAGCGAAGTCCTCGCGGTCCATGCTGAACGG
Source organism: Streptomyces buecherae (assembly GCF_014295035.1). Classification (GTDB taxonomy): domain Bacteria; phylum Actinomycetota; class Actinomycetes; order Streptomycetales; family Streptomycetaceae; genus Streptomyces; species Streptomyces youssoufiensis. The sequence goes on along the minus strand of NZ_CP060404.1, from coordinate 1,782,610 downwards.
CTTGAAGGTCAGCGCCGCCGTGCTGGCGCGCATGCTCGCGCCGGGCGTCTCGACGCTCAGGGTGACGCGGAGGGAGGTGACCTGTCGGAGTTGGCGGGCGGCCTCGCGTACGGCCCGCGCGGGCGAGGCCGGGGCCGGCGGGGCGCTCGCGCGCGGGGTGGACCTCGCCGGTCGAGGGGCGTCGTCGGCGGCGGACGGCGACTCGCCGCAGCCGGTCGCCGCCGCGCAGAGCAGCGTGCCGGTGACGACGGCGATCACCGCCCGCTTGGGTCTGTGGTGTCGCGTACGTAAGCCAGTGTTCATGTAGCTCGCCCCTCGGTGCGGTGGGGCCCCGGTGGCCCCGGCGGGCGGACCCTAGCGCGCCCCGGCACACGCGCCGGGGGCGGGTCCGGCAACCCGCGCCCGAACCCACCCCGACCGTGCTCGTCCCCCGCGCCCCGGGCGTCAGCGCTCCAGGACGAGGGCCTGGCCCTGGCCGACGCCGATGCACAGGGCGGCCAGCCCCACGCCCGAGCCCGCGGCGGCGAGTTGGTGGGCCACCGAGCCGGCCAGCCGGGCGCCGGAGCAGCCGAGGGGGTGGCCGATGGCGATGGCGCCGCCGCGCGGGTTGACGATCTCCGGGTCGAGATCGGGCCACTCGGCCAGGCAGCCGAGCGCCTGGGCCGCGAACGCCTCGTTCAGCTCGAAGGTGGCCAGGCCGGCGAAGGTGTGGCCGCTGCGCTCCAGGACCTGGCGCACCGCCCGCACCGGGCCGAGGCCGAAGTGCTCGGGCTCGATGCCGGTGACCGCCGTCGCCCGCACGCGGGCCAGCGGCTCGCGCCCGCTGGCCCGCAGCCCCTCCTCGTCGCAGAGCATCAGCGCCGCCGCGCCGTCGTTGAGCGGCGAGGAGTTGCCGGCCGTGACCGTGCCGCCCTCGCGGAACGCGGGCCGCAGCCGGGCCAGCGCGTCGAGCGAGGTGTTCTGGCGGATGGTCTCGTCGCGGTCGAGCGAGGCCGCCGGGTAGGCCACCACCTCCGCGTCGTACGCCCCGTCCTTCCAGGCCCGGGCGGCCTTGTCGTGGCTGGCGAGCGCGAACGCGTCCTGGGCCTGCCGGCTGATCCCGTGCCGGTCGGCGATGAGTTCGGCGCCCTCGCCGAGCGGGATCGTCCACTGCGGCGGCATCTTCGGGTTGGTCATCCGCCAGCCGAGCGTGGTGTTCAGCAGCGCCTGGTTGCCGGGCGGGAACGGCCGGTCCGGCTTGGGCAGCACGTAGGGCGCGCGGCTCATCGACTCGACGCCGCCCGCGATCACCACGCGCGCGTCGCCGACGGCCACGGCGCGCACCGCCTGCACGACGGCCTCAAGCCCGGACGCGCACAGCCGGTTGACGGTCGCGCCCGGCACCGACACCGGCAGCCCGGCCAACAGCACCGCCATCCGGGCCACGTTGCGGTTCTCCTCGCCCGCTCCGTTGGCGTTGCCGAAGTACACGTCGTCGATCCGGGCCGGGTCGAGGGCGGGGGAGCGCTCCACGAGCGCACCGAGAACATGGGCGGCGAGGTCGTCCGGGCGTACGCCGGACAGCGCGCCGCCGTACTTGCCGATCGGCGTGCGGACTGCGTCGACGATGTACACGTCGCGGAGGCGGTCATTCATGCGGTGGTGGTCCCTCGTGTGAAGGTGATCCGGTGGATGACGGTCGTGCCGAGGACGGTGCGGGGTTCCCGGGGCGGCCCTGGTGGGCGGCGGTCCGGTCGAACGGTGGGGTGGTTCAGCCGGTGCGCCGCGGCCGTCCGGCGTCGTCGCGCGGCCGGCCGGGCGGCGCGCAGCACCCAACCCACCGACCGATCGTCCGTTCGGCGGGTGGGGATACTCGCCCGTGCCGCTCACCCTGCGCCGAGTCTCCGCACCCTGGCACGCAGTGTCAATGGGGCCCGCGCGGCTGTCACTGAAGGCCGCCACCCGGGGGGTGGGGGTGCGACGGCCGGGCCGGGGCGCGGTGAGAGAGTGGGGGTATGAGCGAAACGCGCGTTCCCGCCCCCCAGGTGCGTCAGGTGGTCGTCATCGGCGGCGGCATCTCGGGCCTGGCCGCCGCCCACCGGCTCACCGGCGGCGGCGCGCGGGTCACCCTCCTGGAGGCGAGCGGGCGGCTCGGCGGCAAGCTGTACGCGGGCGAGATCGCGGGCGTTCCGGTGGACCTCGGCGCCGAGTCCATGCTGGCCCGCCGCCCCGAGGCGGTGGAGCTGGCCCGCGCCGTGGGGCTCGGCGACCACCTGTGCCCGCCCGCGGCCTCGGCCGCCGACCTGTACACGCGCGGCGCGCTGCGCCCCATGCCCACCGGGCACCTGATGGGCGTCCCGGGCGACCTGGCCCCGCTCGCCGCCTCCGGCGTGCTCAGCGACGCCGGCGTCGCCCGGATCCGCGAGTACGCGACGCTGCCCCCGGTCGAACTCGGCGACGACGTCGGCATCGGCGACTACATCGCCGCCCGGCTCGGCCGCGAGGTCGTCGACCGGCTGGTGGAGCCGCTGCTCGGCGGCGTGTACGCGGGCGACGCGTACCGGATCTCGATGCGCGCCGCCGTGCCGCAGCTCTACGAGGCGGCGCGCGCCGACGGCTCGCTCACCGAGGGCGTGCGGGCGCTGTTGCGCCGGTCGGCCGAGGCCGCCCCGCCCGGCCCGGTCTTCATGGGTATCGACGGCGGCATCGGGCGGCTCCCGCTGGCCGTCGCCGACGCGGTACGCGCCCGGGGCGGTCAGGTGCGCACGCACGCCCCCGTACGCCGCCTGGCGCGCACCGGTACGGGCTGGAACGTGATCACCGAGGACGGCACGGCGTACCCGGCCGACGCCGTGCTGCTCGCGCTGCCGGCGCCCGCCGCCGCCCGGCTGCTGGCCGCCGACGCGCCGGGCGCCGCCGCCGAGTTGTCCGGCGTCGAGTACGCCTCGGTGGCGCTGGCCACGATGGCCTTCCGGCGCGCGGAGGTGGCCGCGCTCCCGGGCAGCCGTGGCTTCCTGGTGCCCTCCGTGGACGGCCTGACGATCAAGGCGTCCACGTTCTCCAGCAACAAGTGGGGCTGGGTCGCCGACGCGGACCCCGACCTGTTCGTGCTGCGCACCTCCGTCGGCCGGCACGGCGACGAGGGTGACCTGGAGCGCGAGGACGCCGAGTTGGTCGAGCGGTCGCTGACCGACCTGCGCACCGCGACGGGGCTGACCGCCCGCCCCGTGGCCAGCCGCGTCGAGCGCTGGACGGGGGGGCTGCCGCAGTACCCGGTCGGCCACCTCGGTCGGGTCGCCCGGGTGCGCGAACAGGTGGCCAAGCTGCCGGGGCTGCGGGTGTGCGGCGCGGTCTACGACGGCGTGGGCATCCCGGCCTGCGTGGCCAGCGCGCACGCCGCGGCCGACGAACTCCTGGCGACCACGCTCGCCGCCGCCTGAATACTTCCGACAGAGCCCGCGACAGCGCCCCGCCGCGGGCACCGGGCCCTGCCGCGGGGCACTGCCGGACGCAAGTGAAGACCGAGAAGAGGAACGATGACTGCTGCTCCCGACAAGACGCCGAACGCCGGCAAGCGGGCCAAGGACCTGAACGAGGTCATCCGCTACACCCTGTGGTCGGTGTTCAGGCTGCGCGACGCGCTGCCCGCTGACCGCGGTGGCTACGCCGAAGAGGTGGAGGAGCTGTACGCCCAGCTCGCCACCGCCGACGTGACGGTGCGCGGCACGTACGACGTGTCGGGGCTGCGCGCCGACGCGGACCTGATGATCTGGTGGCACGCGGAGACAGCGGAGGCGCTGCAGGACGCGTACAACCGCTTCCGCCGCACCCGGCTCGGCCGCGCGCTTGAGCCCGTGTGGTCGAACATGGCGCTGCACCGCCCCGCCGAGTTCAACAAGTCGCACATCCCCGCGTTCCTCGCCGACGAGGAGCCCCGCGAGTGGGTCAGCGTCTACCCGTTCGTGCGCTCCTACGACTGGTACCTGCTGCCGGACGAGGACCGGCGCCGGATGCTCGCCGACCACGGCAAGATGGCGCGCGGCTTCCCCGACGTGCGCGCCAACACGGTGCCCGCGTTCTCGCTGGGCGACTACGAGTGGCTGTTGGCCTTCGAGGCGGACGAGCTGTACCGGATCGTGGACCTGATGCGTCACCTGCGGGCGTCCGAGGCGCGGATGCACGTCCGCGAGGAGGTGCCGTTCTACACCGGGCGTCGCCGCCCCGTGGCCGAACTGGTCGCCGGCCTGGCGTAGTCGACGCCGAGCGCGCGCCGGTGGCGCGGCGGCGGCACGGCCGGGCGCGGGCTTCGGCCCGCGCCCGCGCCCTGGAGTCGCCGCCCGAGGGCCCGGCCCGGGCAGGTCCGGGCCGGGCCCGGCGAACGGATCGGGGGCATCGCGGGCCCCGGGCGGGCGGGTTACGGGCACGGCGGTCAGGGCAGGGTGCGGCGCCGTCCGCCGCGCAGCGCGGCGCGGAGCGCGGGGTCGGACAGGCCGGCGGCGCCGTGGATGGCGAGGATGGTGAGCGCGGCCCGCTCGGCGCGCTCGGCCGGGCCGTTCGGGTCGTACGGTTCGCTCGGCACCGGGCCGCCGCCCGGCACGCCGCGCTCCGCCGGCCCCTCCGCCCCCGCGGTCGCCCGTGGCGCGTCATCGCCCGCGCCGGGGCCGGCGGGCGGCTGGTCGTCGGCACGGTCGCCTCGGTCGCCGCGTTCGTGCCCGTCGTCCCAGGCGTCCCGTTCGCCCCGGGCGTCCGGGACGCCTCGGTCGCCGGGGTGGGGCGCGGGGCCATCGGCCGGCCGGGCGGTGCCGCCCGGCAGCCGGTCCTCGCGCGGCGGCACCAGGATCTGGCCGAGCCGCTGTTGACCCGCGGGGGAGGCCCAGCGGGTGTACGGGTGAACCTCGACGCGCGCTATGGCCAGGCAGCCGGTGGTGGCCACCAGGGGCAGCGCGAACCACGCCGCGACCGTCCCCGTGCCGGTCTCCGGCGGCACCATCACCAGCGCCGCGACCGCGCTCACCAGGATCAGCGCGCAGGCGCCGCGCACGTGGGCGATCGCGGCGGCGACCCCGGCCCGGGCCGCGTCGGGCACCGCGAGGCCGGCCATGACCAGGCGGTCGGCGAGCGCCCGTACCGGTTCGGCGGCGGCCACCGCCGAGCGCACCGGCGGCACGGGCGCCTGCCCGGCCGAGCCGATGGCCCGGAGCAGCGAGCGCTCCATCTCGTCCCGGCCCACCGGGTCGACCACGGTGACCCAGCCGGTGTGGGCGAGCAGCAGCCGCCGCTCGCGGTGCATGGCGACGAGGGCGAGATCGCTCACCCGGTACGGGCCGCCGGACAGGAACGCCGCCTCGTACAGCGTGAGAGCACGGTCACGGCCCGTGGACGACGCGGCGTCGGGGCCTTGCGCGGCGGCGACGGCCGCCTGACAGAGTCGGGCACAGGTGACAAACGCCGCGACCCAGGCGATCACAAGAAACAGGACCCACAGCATGGCCGATTCTTACTCGGCCAATTCCGGCTCCGCCATGCTTTGTTCACGATACGGACCGACGACCTGCGCATCGGTGACCGTCCGTGGGTACGAGACGCACGGACCGGATCAGAACGGATGGCCCGAACCACGCACGGTGGTGGGTGGGGCGACGTCCGTAGCCGCCCCACGCCGTCCCCGCCCCACGCCGCCGCGCCGGCGCCCGGCCCCCGGGTCAGCCGCCACCGCCCCCGCAGCCTCCGCCGCCGCAACCGCCCCCGCAGCCACTGCCTCCGCCGCTACCGCTGCCTCCCCCTCCGCCACCGCCGTCACCGGAGCCCGCCCCGCACGAGGCGGTGCCGCAACCGTTGCCTCCGCCACATCCGTTGCCCCCGCCGCCCCCGTTACCCCCGCCGCCCCCGCTGCCGGACGAGCTGGCCCGCACCGACAGCTCGGGCGCCGTGCCGCACCAGGTGACCTCGGCGACCGCCGGCGCCGCCACCGCCGCGCCTCCGGCGACCAGCGGCGCGGCCGAGCCCTTCCGCGCGGCCTCCTGGAGCAGGGTGCGCAGCTTCCCGCTGATCTCGTGCGGCCCCTTGGCCGCGACGCGGTTCATGGTGGCCGGCACCTCGTCCCCGGTCTCGGAGCCGGTCGTCGAGGCGTACGTGAAGAAGGCCGCCTCGCCGGCCGGGGTGAGCCGGCCGCCGACGGCCGCCACGCAGACCAGGCTGCCGACGAAGCCCACGGCCAGCGAGGGCAGCAGCGCGCCGAGCGTCGAGCCGACGGAGTCGCCGAGCCCGCCGAGGCCGAGCAGCACGACGAGGAACGCGAGCCCCAGACAGGTCAGCGCCAGCGTGCGCGCCCGTCGTCGCCAGTGCCGGATGACGGCGGGCCGCACCATCAGGCCGCGCTCCGCGAGACGGTCGCCGATGCCCTGCACGGTGGCGCTGCGCATCACCTCGCCGCGCAGCCGGCCGAGACCGCCGTGCGGGGAGCGGGCGTGCGCCGCGAGGACCTCGCTCTCCACCGGGTGCCGCGCGACCGCCTGTTCGACGGTGACGACGCCCGGGTCCCCGACACGTATCCGCCCGTCGGCGTGCAGGGCGTACAGCGCCAGGTCCGTGACCCGACCGGGCCCGCCCGCCAGGAAGGCGGCCTCCCACACGTCGTCGGGCCGCTCCGTGCGCACCGTCGAGAGGGTGCGCCGGAAGGCCCGTACGCCCAGGACCAGGGCGAGCAGCGCGCCGCCGACCACGGCGGCCAGCGCGAGCGCGAGCGCGGTGATCATCGCTTCCTCCCCCATGCCAGTCGGGCGGCGCGCAGCAGCCGCGCCGCCGGGCGCGCCGACAGCGGGGCGGGCCCCGAGCGCTCCTGCCACCAGGCCGCCAGCCGTCGGTGCACCACGGGGTCGGCGAACTCCTCGGTCGCCAGCAGCCGTTCGACGAAGGCGAGCGCGTCCCGCCGGTAACCGCCGCGCAGCGGCCGGTGCCGGGCGTACGCCACGAACGCGGGCCGGTACGCGGTGCCGAGGATCTCCGGCAGTTCGGGGGCGATCCTGGCCACCACGTCGGCGCGCTTGGCGACCAGCGCCCGGCTCTGCACGCGCAGCCGGCCACGGTCGAACCCCTCCGGCGCCGGCGTGCCCGCGACCAGCGCGGACAGCAGGGCGGTCTGCGCGAGCGCGAGCCGCTGCCGCTCCGCGTCACCGGCGTCCGGCGTGGCGACCCCGGCCGTGGCGGCGTCCGGCGCGCTCGGCGCGGCGACGGGGCCCGCGGCGGGCAGGGCGTCGGACACGACGCCGGGCGCGGCGCGGTGGCCCGCGGGTCGGGCCGTCGGGGCGGCGGCGGTCGGGGCGGCGGCGGTCGGGGCGGCGGTTGGGGTGGCGCGTGCCGTGCCGGTGCCGGACGCCGGGCGCGGTGCCGCCGGGCGTACCGCAGACCGCGCCCCGTGCGCCGCCGCCACCGGTTCGCGGGCCGGTCGCGGGGTCGGCGCGGGCGAGCGGGGCGCGGGGACGGCCCTCAGGTGCGGCAGGGCGCGCGCCGGGGCGACCGCCCGGCGCGCCGAGGGGGCGGTCCGGTCGGGCGTCGGTGCGGTCGGGGTGGTGGCCACGACCGCGCGGATGGCGTCGAGTTCGGCCGCCAGCTCCGCCGTGGGCGGGAACGCCTCGTCGCGCTCCAGCAGCACCCCGGGTGGCGTCGCCCGGGAACACAGCTCCGCGAGCACGTCCAGCACCGGCTGGGTGACCGGGTGGGCGTGGCTGTCGTGCCACACCCCGTCGCGCTCGACGCCGCCCGCCACGTGCACGTACGCGATGGCCCAGGTCGGCAGGGCGTCCAGGGTGCGGGCCGGGTCCTCGCCGCGGTTGACGTGGTTGGTGTGCAGGTTGGCGACGTCGATGAGCAACCGGACGCCGGTGCGCTCGACCAGCTCGGTCAGGAACTGGCCCTCGGTCAGCTCCTCGCCCGGCCAGGAGATCAGCGCGGCGATGTTCTCCAGGGCCAGCGGCACCGGCAGCGCGTCCTGCGCGATGCGCACGTTCTCGCACAGCACCGCCAGCGCCTGACGGGTGCGCGGCACCGGCAGCAGGTGTCCGGCCTCGATCTCCGGCGACGCGGTCAGCGGCCCCCCGCCGCGTACGAACGCGATGTGCTCGGTGACCAGCGGCGCGGCCAGCGTCTCGGCGCGCTCGGCGAGGGCGGCCAGCCGTGCCGGGTCCGGTGGTGCGGCGCCGCCGAGCCCGAGCGAGACCCCGTGCGGCACCACGGTCGTGCCGCGCTCGCGCAGGGCGGTGAGGGCGTCGGGGACGTGGCCCGGGCAGATGTTCTCGGCCACCACCTCCACCCAGTCGATGTCGGGAAGGCGAGCGATGTCCTCGGCGATCTCCGGTCGCCACCCGATTCCGGTCCCCAGTCGTTTCATGGTTGCCCCCCTGGAAGAATGCGCGCGTCCATCCGCGTGGGGAGAGTCTTGGCCCCCCGTAGGGGGGACGAACCCCGTCCGCGTTCGGTTCAGAGCTTCATTTGAGGTTGCTCCGGGGGCGATCTCCCGGCGGGCCCAAGGGGGTTGGGCGCCGCGCGGCGGGGTGGTGCGCCGGCGGGCGCGGGCGCGCTCTCGGGGAGTGCGGGGAGGCGCGTAAAGGGGCTGTGGGCTTGGTTTTCGTGCGGCCCAGGGCGGGTTGGGTGATGATGGGCACGCGAGTTGGGATGCATGGATTGCGCTCGTGCGGGTCCGCTAATGTCGGCACTGCTACGAACTTGTGCGGTTCTCTTGCGAAAGCTGTTCACAAGGCGCCATAGAGTCGGACGGTTGTGGGGGCGCGGATCGGTGCGGGTGCGCGCCGGGTCCGCCGCGTCGCATTCGGGACGTAGGAGAGACGTGCGGATCGGAAAGCTGTTCGCGGCGGCCAAGGCGCGAAAGTCCAGGGGGCCGGACGGTTCGGACGGGCCCGCGGAGCCGGGCACGTCGCCCGCCGCGCCCCGCCCGGCGCCCGGGCACGACGACGCCCACACGATCACCCTCGGCATCGTCACCCCCGGCAGGGCCGCCGCGAGCGGCGGCCACCCCCCGCCCCGCCCCGGCACCGCCCCCGCGCCCCCCGCCGCTCCGGGCGCGACCGGCCAGGGCGGCGCGACCGGCAGGGGCCGCAGGCGCAAGGCCCGGCCGCGCCGTGGCCCGTCGCTACGCCGGCCCCGGATCGACTACCCGCGCGCGGGCAGGCGCGGCGTGCGCCGGTGGGTGCCCTCCTGGCGGCTGGTGCTCGGCACGTTCCTCTTCGTCCTCGGCACGCTCTCGGGCGTCGCCGGCTACGCGTACTCGCAGACCGAGATACCCTCCGACCTCAACGACTTCGCCACCCAGCAGGACAACGTCTACTACTGGGCCGACGGCACCGAAATGGGCCGGACGGGCCAGATCAACCGGCAGGCCACGGCGTTGAAACGGGTACCCGAAGACGTGCGGTGGGCGGTGCTCGCGGCCGAGAACGCCTCGTTCTACTCCGACAGCGGTGTTTCCCCGACCGGCATGTTCCGCGCCGTGACGCGCATGATCACCGGGGGCGACACCCAGGGTGGTTCGACCATCACGCAGCAGTACGTCAAGAACGCCTATCTGAACCAGCGGCAGGACCTTTCCCGCAAGGTCACCGAGATGTTCATCGCCATCAAGCTGGACAACAAGATGAGCAAGGACGAAATTCTGGAGGGATATCTCAACACCAGTTGGTTCGGGCGCGGCACCTATGGAATCCAGCGCGCCGCCTACGCGTACTACCGCAAGGACGTGTCCGAACTGACCGTGAGCGAGGGCGCTTTCCTCGCCACCCTCCTCAAGGGCGCGGGAATGTACGACCCGCACCTCAGCGACGCCAACCACCGGCGGGCCGTGGAGCGCTGGGAATGGGTGCTCGACCGCATGGTGGAGATCGGCAAGCTCTCCCGTTCCGAGCGCGAGCAGATCACCGAGTTCCCCGAGCCGCGCAAACCCCCCAAGCCGGTCGGCCTCGACGGGCAGACGGGATATCTGGTGGAGACCGCGCGGGCCTACGTCGCCGCCCACACCGACATCGAGCCCGCCGACTTCGACCTCGGCGGCTACCAGATTCGCACCACCTTCGAGAGGCCGAAGGTGGAATCGCTGGCCACGTCGGTGAAGGAGGTCCGCGACGACCTGCGGCCGAAGGAGCGCGAGGCGGATCGGGAACTGCACATCGGCGCCGCCTCGGTGGAGGCCGACGGGCGCATCGTCGCCCTCTACGGCGGCCCCGACTACGTCAAGCAGGGCTTCAACGACGCCAACGCCTCCAACGTGCCGGCCGGCACCGCCTTCGCCCCCTTCGTCTACGCGGCCGGACTCCAGGAGGGCGTGCTCAAGGAGCGTGGCGAGAGCCGGAAGACGATCACGCCCGCCACCGTGTACGACGGCGACGACAAGGCCGCCCTCCAGACGCCGGAGGGCCCGTACTGGGACCGCGGCGGCAAGATCGTGCGGGCCCGCAACGACGACGGCAAGTCCTGGGGCGACATCAGCCTGCACCAGGCGCTGGTGAACTCGGTGAACACGCCGATCATGCAGCTCGGCATGGACGTGGGCCTCGACCGGGTGCGTCGCACCGCGACCACGGCGGGCCTGTTGCCCAGCAGCTTCGGCGAACAGGTGCCCGCCCTCTCGCTCGGCACGGCCAAGCCCAGCGCGATCCGCATGGCCAGCGCGTACGCCACCTTCGCCGCGCACGGCATGCACACCGAGCCGTACTCGGTGACCCACCTGACCCGCAACGGCGACGCCGTGCCGCTCGACGTGCCCAGCGGGAAGCGGGCGCTGCGCGCCGAGGTGGCCGAGGCGGTGGACGGGGCGCTCAGGGACTCGCTGCGCACCGGCGCGGCGAGCGCGGCGGGCGATGTCGGGCCGGGCGCGGCGGGCAAGGCCGGCACGGCCCAGGACCGCACCTCGGCCTGGTTCGTCGGCTACCGGGACGTGCTCGCCACGGCCGTGTCGATCAGCAGGCTCGACCCCGAGACGCACGAACTGCTGCCGCTCGACGGCGTGGGCGGCGACGCGTCGGGGAAGACGGGCGCCGGCTACCCGCTGGCCATCTGGCGCGACTACCTGCGCTCCTCGCCCTGACCACGGCGCCGGCCGACCCGCCAGCGGCCACCGGCCGGGCGGGGCCGGCGGCGGGCCGGCCACGGCGGCGCGCGGGCGGCCCGGCCGGTCGCGCGGGAGCGGCCGGGCCGCCCGGGGCGGGCGCTACTTCAGGAACGTCTTCCAGTCCGGCGCCTGCGCCGGGTCCAGGCCACGGAGCTTGGCGAGCACCTTCGGGTCCTGGGCGTCGAGCCAGTCGGCGAGCTGTTTGAAGGACACGCAGCGCACTTCCTTGCGCGTGCACGCCTCGCGCATCACGTTCTCGATGGCCTGCATGTATATGCCGCCATTCCAGTTCTCGAAGTGGTTGCCGACGAACAGCGGGGCGCGGCTGCCGTTGTAGACGCGCTCGAAGCCGTTCATGTACCCGCCGGTGGTGAGGTCCAGCCACTCGTCGTACTTCGCCGGATCGCCCTCGGTGCTGTCCCCGGACTGGTTGTAGAGGAAGTTGAAGTCCATGGAAAGGACCTGCTTCTCGCTCTTGGGGTACGGCAGGAGCTGGAGCGGGAAGTTCCACACCCCGTCGATCTTCGTGGGCCAGATCTGGAAGTCGCCCGGGGAACTCGCGTCATAGCGCCAGCCGAACGACTTGGCCGCCGGTATCAGCGTCTTCTGCCCCTCCAGGCACGGGGCCCGGCCGCCCACCAGTTCCTTCGTGTAGTCGAAGGGCAGCGGGTCGATGTCCGTGAAACCGGTGTTGGTCTTCCAGTTCTGCACGAACGAGTACTGCTGCTTGATCTCGCTCTTCCACTCGTCGACGCTCCAGTCGTCGCCCCCCTTGGCGCCGCAGAAGTGCCCGTTGAAGTGGCTGCCTATCTCGTGCCCGTCCTGCCACGCGCCGCGCAACTGCTCCAGGGTGTCCCGAATGTGCGGATCGGTCGCGAAGGATATCGCCGCGCTGCCCGGCTTGTGCTGCGGCGGGCGGTACAACTCGCGCTTGGACTTCGGGACCAGGTACATCCCGGTCAGGAAGAACGTCATCTTCGCGTTGCTGTCCCGCGCCACCTGGCGGAAGTGCGAGAACAGCCGGTCATCGCCCTGGAGCGCGCCGTCCCAGGAGAACACGATGAACTGCGGCGGCCGTTGCCCCGGCTTCAGCTTCGTCGCCTTGGGCTGGTGCGGCTGCGGCCCGGTGTAGGACGTGGAACCGTCCCCGAGCACCTTGACCTTGCCGTCCCAGGGCTCCTCCGTAGGCTTCGGCTTGCCGTCCTTGTCCTTGTCGAGCGGGCCCGGGAGCGTGGGCCGGGCGCCGGTGGCGGTGGCGGATTCCTTCTTCCCGTCGTCGGAATCGCCACGGGAAAGCCCTATCGCGACCGCGGTCACGGCACACGCCGAGACGATCGCGACCGCCGTGTAAAGGGTCTTCTTCGATGACTTCGACGATTCACGCGACGAACGCGCTCGACGTGACTTCTTCCGGGACGTGCTCAACTTCGCCCCCCTGGGCACCAGTACAGATGTTCTCGTGCCTAAGTATCACAGTTCCCTGGGGCGTTTCCGAAGGGCCGGGTGGTCTGCGACGATCGTGCACGAACCGGGAGCGATCTCCGTGAATCCCGCGTCCCGCACCACCGGCAGCCCGCTGTCGACCAGGTCCCGCCAGCGCTCCGGCGGAGCGACGCGCACCGCCAGCGCGAACCCCGACCCACGCCAGGCCGCGCGCTGCTCGTCGGTCAGCTCCCACCAGGCGAGCTGCGCCCCGTGCCCGGCCTGGGCCATCGCCTTGCCGGCCGACATCTCCAGCTCCGGGCTGAGCCACAGCACGGGCAGGCCCGGCTCCGGCGGGCCCGGCGCGGTGGGCTCGGCCAACTCGGTACCCGACACCTGGAGCTTGGCCAACTCCCTGGGCCAGCCGTCCAGCGGCACCGGCGGGAAGACCCGCACCTCGGCGCTGGCGCCGGTGACCGTGATCCCGGGCAGCTCAGCGGCCCGCCGCCACTCGGCGCCGCGCGCCCGCCGCACCACCTTGCGGATGCGGGCGTCCTCCCAGTCCCGTACGGCCTTCGCCCACGGCCCGTCCGCCGCCGTCGCCCGCTCGTCGGCGAGCAGGGTGAGCACGGCGCGCGCGGCGGCCTCCAGGGCGTCGGTACGGGCCGGGGGAGCGGCCTTCTCCACCCGTACCACCAGCGGCAGCACGTACTGCGGCGCGGCGTCACGGTCGGTGGCCGCGCGCGGCTGCCCGGCCGCGTCCGGGCGCGCGGTGGCGTCGCCCGGCCCCGTGGTGGGCTGGGTGGGGGAGTCGTCGGGGGTGGCGGGGGAGGCGTCGTGGTGGGCGTCGGAAGCGGAGTTGATCACGCGCTCCAGTCTGCCAGCCCGCCCCCGAGCCCCCCGCCCGCTCGCGCACTCGCCGCGCGCCCGGCCGGCGCGGGGCCCGGGGCCGCCCGGGGCCCGCCCCAGCCGGCGCTCCCGACCCGGTCCGTGGCCGGGGGCCTCGGCTAGGGTCGGCGCCATGAGAGCGCTACGACCGCCGCCGGGCGAGCTCCGAACGACGCTGGCGCTGGAGGGCGTTGGCCGGCGGTACGGGCCGCGCGGCCCGTGGGTGCTGCGCGACGTCGAACTCGCCGTGCCGGCCGGGGCGCTGCTGCGGATCGTGGGGACCAACGGCACCGGCAAGTCCACCCTGTTGCGGATCGTCGCGGGCATCGACCGGCCCACCGTCGGCCGCGTGCGGGGCCGGCCCCGTACCGCGTATGTGCCCGAGCGCTTCCCCGTCGAACTGCCCTTCACGGCCGTCGGCTACCTCACCCACCTGGGCCGGGTGCACGGCCTGCGTGGGCGGCCCGCCGCCCACGCGGCGGCGCGGTGGCTGGAGCGCTTCGGCGCGGCCGGGCACGCCCACACGCCGCTCGCCGAACTCTCCAAGGGCACCAGCCAGAAGGTCGCCGTCGCCCAGGCGCTGCTGGCCGACCCGGAACTGCTGGTCCTCGACGAGGCGTGGACGGGGCTCGACCAGCGGGCGCGGGCCGAACTCGACCGCGCGGTCGCGGAGCGGGTCGCCGACGGCGGCGCGGTGGTCTTCGTCGACCACGACCCACGGCGGCTCGCCGGCGCGGCCGACGCCGTCTACCACGTCCACGGCGCCGGCCTCGCCCCGCGGGACCCGGACGGGCCGCTCGCGGCGGACGGGCCGGCCGGCCCGAGAGCGGCGGGCCGGCGGGTACGGATCGAGGCCGTGGGCCCGCCGGGCGCCGCGCCCCCGGACGGACTGCCCGGCGCGCCCGAGGTGGCCGGCGCCCCCGACGGCGGCACGGCGCTGACGGTGCCCGCCGCGTACTCCGACGCGCTGCTCCGCGCCCTGCTCACGGCCCACCCGCCCTGGCACATCCGGGCCGTGACCGAGCCGCCCGCGCCCGAGGGGCCGGTGGCGCCGGCGGGCCGCGCGCCGCACCCGCCGAAGCCCGAGGAGCGCCCGTGACCGCCCTGTTGCGCTACCAGGCGGAGCTGCTGGTCCGCTCCCACCGGCTGCTGCCCCCGCTGCTGCTGTACGGGATCTTCCTGGCGATCGGCGTCCAGTCGGGGCAGCCCGTCCTCGACTCGCTCGGCTACACCGCCGCCGGCCTGCTGCCGGTGGCCGCCTGGCTGGTGCGGGTGTGCGTCGCCGGCGACCCGCCGGCCGCCCGGCAGGTCGCGGCAGCCGCGACCAGCCCGGCCCGGGTCCACCTGGCGTGCGTGCTGACCGCGCTGCTGTGCTCGACCGCGCTCGGCGCGCTGGCCACCGTGGTCGTCGCGCGGATCAGCGGCGCGCACAGCGCCGACCACCGGGTGGCGGTCCCGGTGGGCGAGGCGACCGTGGGCGGGCTGCTGGCCGCCGTCGCCTGCGCCCTGCTCGGCACGGCGGTCGGCGCGCTGTGCAACTGGCCGCTGCTGCGCCGCCCCGGATACGCCCTGCTGGCCACGGCGCTGGCCGCGCTCGTGGCCCTGGTCCAGGCCCCGTCGCCGGCCCACGCCGCCGTGCGCGACCTGGTCAGCGGCTCGCACAGCGGGGCGGTGCCGATGCCGGTGCCGGCGTGCGCCGCCGCCGCGCTGCTGTGCGCCGCGGCCACCGCCGTGGCCTGCGCGCTCAGTGCGCGAAGGGCCTGAGCGCGCGTACGCGGCCAGGGCACGCGGCCCGGACACGTGGCCGAGTGCGCCGCCGGTACGCGGTGCGCGCGCCGGCGGCGCCCGTCCGGCGGCTACCGCCAGGGGCCCGTCACGGCGAACGTCGTGCCCGGCCTGTAGCAGTTGACGTACATCGTGCGGTGGTCGGGCGAGAAGGTGACCCCCGCGAACTCGCCCCACGACGGCTCGTCGGGCGTGCCCAGGTTCTGCCGGCCGCGCGCCATCGGGTAGACCTCGCCGCGTCGCGAGAGGCCGTAGACGTGCTGGGCACCGTCGCCGTCCTCGCACACCATGAGGCCGCCGCTGGGCGCGAGGGTGATGTTGTCAGGCGACTCGCCGGGGAGGGCCACGTCGGTGTCGGGGCCGAAGACGATCACCAGGGTCAGCCGTTCGCGCCGCGGGTCGTACCGCCACACCTGGCCGAAGTGGTCCCCGGCCGAGCCCTCCTCGCTGCGGGCGTAGCTGGAGACGAAGTAGACGCTGGAGCCGCCCCAGTAGCAGCCTTCGAGCTTCTGCGCGTGGGTGATGCCGCCCTTGCCGAAGTCCTGGAAGCGGATGGGCGTCCGGGTGGCCAGCGGGTCGGGCACCGGCACCCACTCGACGCGGTCGAAGGCGGTGCCGGGCTCCCGGATCGCCGAGAGGTCGGGCACCTCCGGCACCCGCATGGCCTCCAGCACGCCGCCCGCGCGCAGCGAACCGCGCCCGCCGCGCGGCTTGTTCGGCAGAAAGCGGTAGAAGAGGCCGAAGGGGCGCTCGAAGGCGTCCTCGGTCTCGTAGACGACGCCCCGCCGCGGGTCCACGGCGACGGCCTCGTGCTGGAAGCGCCCCATCGCGGTGAGCGGCACGGCGCCGGTGCGCAGCGGGTTGTACGGGTCGACCTCGAAGACGAAGCCGTGGTCCTTCGTGTAGCCGTTGGTGCCGGCCCGGTCCTCGGTCTCCTCGCAGGTCAGCCAGGTGTGCCAGGGCGTGGGGCCGCCCGCGCAGTTGACGGCCGTGCCGGCGATCGCCACCCGCTCGCCGAGCACCCGGTTCCGCTGGTCGAGCGCGAGCGTCGTGCAGCCGCCCATGCCCGCCGGGTCGTACGTCAGGTCCGGCACGGCGGGTACCCGGATGGCGGCGTCGGGGCGGTTCTCGTGGTTGCGGACCAGCCGGGTGTGGGCCCGCCCGTAGGCCGCGGGGCCCGGATGGCCGGGGGAGCCGGGAAAGGCGGCCATGCCGTCGTGGTTGCTGGGCACCTCGCCCTCGCCCGAGCGCAGCGGGTCGCCCTCGCGGGAGAGCACCTGGTAACGGAAGCCCGCCGGCAGGTCGAGCAGTCCGTCCGGGTCGGGCACCAGCGGGCCGTAACCGCCCGGCCGATCGGCCCCGGGCGCGGCGGCGGCCGTGCCGGCGAAGAGTTCGGAAAGCGCACCGGTGAAGGCGAGGCCGGCCCCGAGCGCCCCGCTGCGGGCCAGGACCTGACGTCGTGTCGTGGACATAAGGTGACTCCCTGGTGGCGGACAGGTGACGTGATCCGCCCGTGTGTACCACGCAACGGCCCGGACGGGAACCGGCCGCGCGCACCCGCCACGCCACCCCCGGCCCCGTACGACCGCCCCGCTCGCCACGCCCCCGCCACGCGGCACTCCCGCGCCCCCGAGCCGCTCGCCCAGGCCAACGCCGCCACCGCGCCCACCCGTTGGGACCCGTCCCGCCCGCCCCACCCGCACTCGGCACCCCGTGACCCGTCCACCCGCTCGCGGCGGCGAAGCCGTGCGGGACGCGCGCGAGGCGGCAGGGCCGACGCCGCGCCCCAGGGCCTCGCGCCGCTACGCCTCCAGGAGGCCCTTCGCGTCCCGCGCCAGGGCCGTCAGCCGGGATATCGCGCGGAAGTACTTCTTCCGGTAGCCGCCTTCGAGCATCTCCTCGCTGAAGAGCTGGTCGAACGGCACGCCGGAGGCCAGCACCGGGACCTCCCGGTCGTAGAGCCGGTCGGCCAGGACGACCAGGCGCAGCGCGGTCGCCTGGTCGGGGACGGGCGTGACGCCCGTCAGGCACACCGCGTGCAGCCCGTCGGTCATCGCGCCGTACCGGCTCGGGTGGACCGTGGCCAGGTGGCCGAGGAGCGCGCCGAAGTCGTCCAGGGAGGCGCCGCGCGTGCGCTGGGCGACCTCGGTGACGGTGGCGTCGGAGTACGGCGGCGGGGCCGAGGGCAGGCCCCGGTGCCGGTAGTCCTCGCCGTCGATGCGCAGCGGGCGGAAGTGCGCCGAGAGCCCCTGGATCTCGCGCAGGAAGTCGGCCGCGGCGAACCGGCCCTCGCCCAGCTTGCCCGGCAGCGTGTTGGAGGTGGCCGCCAGCGCCACGCCCGCCTCGACCAGCCGGGTCAGCAGGCTGGAGACCAGCACCGTGTCGCCCGGGTCGTCCAGCTCGAACTCGTCGATGCACAGCAGCCGGTGCCCGCTCAGCGTCCGCACCGTCTCCTGGAAGCCCAGCGCGCCGACCAGGTTCGTCAGCTCCACGAAGGTGCCGAACGCCTTGCGCTCGGCTGGCGCGGGCGTCGCGTGCCACAGCGAGGCCAGCAGGTGGGTCTTGCCGACGCCGTACCCGCCGTCCAGGTAGACCCCGCGCGGGGCACCGGCCGCGGCGGGCCTGGCCTTGCGGAACCAGCGCCGGCGCCCGTCCGAGGAGCCGCCGGCCCCCTCGCCCAGGCCGGCGGCGAACGCGCGCAGCACGCGCACGGCCTCGGCCTGGCTCGGCTGGTTCGGGTCGGGCAGGTAGTTGTCGAAGCTCACGAGGCCGAAGCGGGGCGGCGGCACCATCTCGGCGACGAGCTGGTCGGCGGGGACGCGTGGGGCGCGGGAGGTCAGCGCGAGTGGGCCCTCGTGCGTCGCCGCGGTCCCTATTCGGGAGGCGGGCGCAGAGCTGGCGGCGGAGTCGGCAGAGGAGGACGAGAAGGACACAGCGTTCCAGCCTAGTCGCTGCACACCGGTCCACCGCCCGCCGAGGGACCCATGTCACACTGCGGCCATGCGACGCCTCTTCCCCCCGACACCCGACCCGACGGACATCGAAGCGCGCTCCTGGTCGCTGGACGAGCTGGCCGACGCGTACGCCTATCCGGGTGAGGCCGACGCCGCCGGGCCGCCGACCGGGGCGGGCGTGGCCGACACGCCGGCCACCGCGAGCCCGCGGCCCACGGCCTGGCTGCGGGCCAACATGGTCGCCTCGCTGGACGGCGCCGCCTACCACGACGGCCGTTCGCAGCCGCTGTCCTCCGACGCCGACATGCGGATCTTCGGGGTGCTGCGCGGGCTGGCCGACGCGATCGTGGTCGGCGCGCAGACCGTGCGGCAGGAGGGGTACCGGCCGGCCAAGGCCCGCGAGGCGTTCGCGGCGCGCCGGGCCGCGGCGGGCCAGTCGCCGGCGCCCGCCATCGCCGTCGTCAGCGCCAGCCTTGACCTGGACTTCTCGCTGCCGCTGTTCACCGCGCCGCGGACGCCGACCCTCGTGCTGACCGGGGCCGGGGCGCCCGCCGAGCGGGTGGCGGCGGCCGAGGCGGCGGGGGCCGTGGTGGTGCGCGCGGGCCAGGGCGCCCGGGTCGACCCGGGGCTGGTCAAGGGGGCGCTGGCCGAGCGCGGGCTGACCCGGCTGCTCACCGAGGGCGGGCCGACGCTGCTGGGGCAGTTCGTGGCCGCCGGCGCCCTGGACGAGCTGTGCCTGTCGGTGGCGCCGCTGCTGGCGTCGGGCGAGGCGGCGCGCGTGGTCAACGGGCCGGCGCTCACCGTGCCGGAACGATTCTCCATCGCTTCCGTCATGGAGGAGGACGGTTTCCTCTTCACCCGCTACCGTCGGTTCTGACAATCGGCGGAATTTACCGTTCCGGTTAACTTCCGCTGGGCAGACTTGTGTCACGCGGCCCCGTCCGGGCACGCGCAGGATGGTTTCTGTTGGGCCGCTCGGGCCCAGGGAGAAGAAGGGCGTCCGTCGTGTTCACGAGCGTATTGATGATCGAGCAGCCCCTGACACCAGCGGATGTGGACTTCGTTGCCTCGCTACACGGCGACGATGCCGTCTCCTTCATCGTCCTCATGCAGCCGCGCGGCGACCAGGACCGACTGCTGCGCGCGATCGACGACGTGGCCCTCGGCGAGCTGGACCGGGCCGTCCAGGAGGCCGAGATGCCCGAGGGCCACGCGGACGGGGAGCCCGCCGAGCGCGCCCTGGCCCACTCCCTGGACGCGCTGCGCGCCACCGGCAGCGAGGCCGTGGGCCAGCTCGTCCAACGCCACCCGCTGGACCTGCTGCGCTCCGTGGTCGAGGAGACCGGCGCCGACGAGGTCATCGTGCTGACCGCGCCGCACTTCGTCGAGGAGTTCTTCCACCGCGACTGGGCCTCCCGGGCCCGGCACAAGGTCGGCGTCCCCGTCCTCAAGCTCTTCTCGCACGCGGCGGACGAGCCCCCCGAGAGCCAGCAGGGCTGACCCGCCGCCCGGGCCGGCGCGGGGGCGCGCGGCCGGGGGCGGCGGTGTCGGTCCGGGGTGCGAGAATCTTGGCCGGGGTCGGCGGCAGTGGCGACCCCGTACCGGATCGGCGGCCACCCGGCCGCCCACACCTCTACCACCAGGGAGAACCGCGATGGCACCGGCCGGCCTCGGCTCCGAGAACGCAGCGCGGCGCGAAGCGGCGGCCCCCGCGGCCACGGCCACGGCGTCGACCGGGACGGCCACGGCGGCCGTGGCGGCGCCCGCGACGGGCGACGCGCTGGCGCGCCCGCACTTCATCGGGATCGGCGGTGCCGGCATGTCCGGCATCGCCAGGATCCTCGCCATGCGCGGCGCCCAGGTCGCGGGCAGCGACGCGCGCGAGTCGGCCACCGCGCGGTCGCTGCGCGCGCTCGGCGCCACGGTGCACGTCGGGCACGCGGCCGAGCACCTGGCCCCGGACACCACCAGCGTCGTGGTCTCCAGCGCCATCCGCCAGGACAACCCGGAGCTGCGGGCGGCGGCCGAGCGGGGCATCCCGGTGGTGCACCGCTCGGACGCGCTGGCCGCCCTGATGACCGACCGGCGCGCCATCGCCGTCGCGGGCACCCACGGCAAGACCACCACCACCTCGATGCTGGCCGTCTCCCTCGGCACCCTGGGCGTCGACCCGTCGTACGCGATCGGCGGCGACCTGGACGCCCCCGGTTCCAACGCGCGGCACGGCAGCGGTGAGATCTTCGTGGCCGAGGCGGACGAGAGCGACCGCAGCTTCCACAAGTACGAGCCCGAGGTCGCCGTCATCCTCAACGTGGAGCTCGACCACCACGCCAACTACGCCTCGATGGACGAGATCTACGAGTCCTTCGAGACCTTCGTGGCCCGGGTGCGCCCCGGCGGCACGCTCGTCATCGCCGCCGACCAGTCCGGCGCCCGCGAGCTGACCCGCCGCGTCCGTGGCCGGCGGGACCTGACCATCGTCACCTACGGCGAGTCGCAGGAGGCCGACCTGCGCATCCTCGACGTCACCCCGCACGGCCTCACCAGCGAGGTCACCGTGGCCCTGGCCGACGGCGAGCGGCTCACGTTCACGATCTCGGTGCCCGGGCGGCACTACGCGCACAACGCGGTCGCGGCCCTCGCCGCCGGCACCGCGATGGGCCTGCCGACCCGCGAGCTGGCCACGGCGCTCGCCTCGTACACCGGCGTCAACCGTCGCCTCCAGCTCCGCGGCACCGCGGGCGGCGTGCAGGTCATCGACTCCTACGCGCACCACCCCACGGAGATCGCCGCCGACCTGGAGGCCATCCGGGGCGGCGCCGGCGACGGGCGGGTGCTCGTGGTCTTCCAGCCGCACCTCTTCAGCCGCACGCAGGAGCTCGGCGTCGAGATGGGCGAGGCGCTGGCGCTGGCCGACGCGGCGTTCGTGCTCGACATCTACCCGGCCCGGGAGGACCCGGTCCCGGGCGTCACCAGCGCCCTGGTCATCGACGCGGCCACCGCCCGGGGCGCGGACGTGCGGGCCGTCGCCGACCGGGAGGCGGTCCCGGAGCTGGTCGCGGGAATGGCGGGCCCCGGTGATCTGGTTCTCACCATGGGCGCGGGCGACGTCACGGACCTCGGTCCGCGGATCGTGGCCCGGCTGAAAGGCTGACCTGTGGCCGGCCCGCGCCGCGCGACGGCCGCGGGCCGGCGACGACGCGTAAGACCGCATCCCCGAAAGGCGCGAGATGGCGTACGAGGTCGAGAAGTCCGACGAGCAGTGGCGTGCTGAGCTGTCGCCGGCGGAATACCAGGTGCTCCGCCGGGCCGGCACCGAGCCCGCCTTCCGTGGCGAGTACACCGACACCACGGCCGAGGGGGTCTACTCCTGCCGGGCGTGTGACGCCGAGTTGTTCCGGTCCACGGAGAAGTTCGAGAGCCACTGTGGCTGGCCGAGCTTCTTCGACCCGAAGGACTCGTCCGCGGTCGAGTTGGTCGAGGACCGCTCGCACGGCATGGTCCGCACCGAGGTGCGCTGCGCCCGCTGCGGCTCCCACCTGGGCCACGTCTTCGAGGGCGAGGGCTACCCGACCCCCACCGACCAGCGGTACTGCATCAACTCCATATCGCTGCGGCTCCAGCCCGCCGAGGACTGAGCCCACCGACCACCCCGGGCCGACGCCCTCACCGGCCCAGGCCCGCGCCCCAGGCGTACGCCGCCGGGCGTGCCGCGCCTGGTGACCGTGCTCGCCCCCGTGCCTGGCGGGCACGGGGGCGGGCGCTGGGCATACGCCGCGCGCGGGGCACGCCGTCAGCGTGGGCTCAGCCTCACGGCTGCGGCCACTGGAAGTAGGCGCGCTCCTGGGAGATCGGGTAACCGGCCTTGGCGAAGTTGGCCGCCATCGGCCGGTTGCCGTGGTCGGTCTCGGCGAAGATCTTTTCCACGCCCTCCGCCGCGAGCAGCCGGGTGCAGTCGGCGAGCAGGTCGTACGCGTAGCCGTGGCCGCGCTGTTCGGGCACGACCCCGATGAAGCCGATGACCGGAGCGGTCTGGTTACGTGCCGGGACGTGCAGCCCCACGAGTTCGCCCTCGGCCGTCCACGCCGTGCGCCACCACTCGCGCGGGGACGGGCACCAGTGGAAGAAGTCGAGCTCTTCCTTCGCGGCGGCGTCGTGGCCGTCGGTGGCGATGACGCGGCGGGCGTGCGCGTCCAACGTGCCGTGCTGGACCCGGCGCAGCACGGCGAGGATCTCCTCGTCGTCGGGCGTCGGCCTGAACGTCAGCCGGCCCGGCTGCTCGGGCACCCCGCACTCGGGCGTCCAGGTGTAGCGGTGGCGGCCGACGAGCTGGTCCATGCCGGCGTCGGTCACGGCGTCGACACGGGCCCGGGCCGCCTCCCGCACCGCCGGGTCGCGCTCCCAGTCGGGCGGCAGCAGCAACGCGTAGTCGGAGCGGAACGGCGCCGCGCGCAGCAACTGCACGGCGGCGTCGGCGTCGGTGAAGTCGAACCAGTCCAGGGCGATCGGCTTCGCGTCGTCCGGGCCGGCCCACCAGGCGGCGCGGGCCACCACGGTGTCCTCGCGCAGGGCGACCCAGGTCCAGTCGGGCCGGTACTCGCCGCCTTGGGCGAAGGTGGCGTACCGCCGCTCGAACGCGCCGTGGCCGACGAGGCCGGGGTCGGGCAGGGTGTGAAAGAGGTGTGCGTCGCTCTCGGAGAGCGGACGGATGACCAGATCGGTCACGGGAGTCCTTCCAGGAATGCGGTGCGCTCCCGGTCAGACGGCGTCAGACGAAGGCAGCCCTGCGGACGGGGCGGGAGCGCGGGAATGAAGTGACGTACATGGCTCCGGCCTCCTTCCGTGATCTAGGGCGTGACCGCACTGTAGGCGGGCCACCGGCGCCCTGTCCACACCTTTGTGCGAGTGCCGCCGGGCGGGGCGCGCCGTACGCGCGGCCGGTCGGCGCTCCCCGCCCGGCCCGCGCCCACCGCCGCCCCCGTTCCTTGTCGCCCCGTCACCACGCCAGGCATCCCACGTCCCGTCCCGTCCCGCCCCGCCGTCGCGCGCCGGGTGGGTGTCAGGGGGTGTTGCCGTCCAGCAGGCCCGCGTCGTGCGTCAACAGGGCTATCTGCACCCGGTTGTTGAGGTCGAGCTTGGTCAGGATGCGGGAGACGTGCGTCTTGACCGTGGCGACGCTCATGTACAGCGCGGTGCCGATCTCCGCGTTCGACTTGCCCTCGCCGACGGCGAGGGCCACCTCGCGCTCCCGGTCGTTCAACTGGCCCAGCAGGCCGCGCGCCCGGCTGCGGCGCAGGTCCTGGCCGGCGCCGGCCACGTGCTCGATGAGCTGCTGGGTGACCGCCGGTGAGAGCACCGGGTCACCGGCGGCGACCCGGTGCACGGCGGCCACGATCTCGGCCGGCGGCGTGTCCTTGAGGAGGAACCCGGCCGCCCCGGCCCGCAGCGCGCGCAGCACGTGCTCGTCGGCGTGGAACGTCGTCAACACGATGACCTCGGGCGGCCGTTCCGCGCGCCGCAACTCCTCCGTCGCCGCGAGCCCGTCCAGCGTGGGCATGCGGATGTCCATCAGCACGACGTCGGGGGAGTGCCGCCGCACCAGCGGGCCGACCTCGGTCCCGTCGGCGGCCTCGCCGACGATCTCCACGTCGGCCGAGCCACCCAACATCAGCCGCAGCCCGGCGCGTACCAGCGGGTCGTCGTCGACGAGGAGCACGCGCACGCGCTGGTGATCGGAGGTGTTCATGAGGGCCACGGTAGCCAGGCGCGCAGCAGGAAGCCGCCGTCTTCCACGGCCCGGCTCTCCAGGCCGCCCCCGGCCAGCGAGGTGCGCTCGGCCAGGCCGATCAGCCCCTGCCCGGAGCCGGGTATCCGCTCCGCCCGCCGCGCCCTCCCGGCCCGCGCCACGGGCCGGTCCCGCACCTCGACCGTCAGACCGCGCTCGGGGGCGCCGGCCACCCGCACCGTGACCGCGGCGTCCGGGGCGTGCTTGCGGGCGTTGGTCAGCCCCTCCTGCACGATCCGGTACGCCGTGCGCCCCGTCGCGGCCGGCACCGGGTCGCACGCCTCCCGTTCGTCGTGCAGCGCCACCCGCATGGCCGCCTGCCGCGACTCATCGACCAGCCGTGGCAGGTCGGCCAGCGTGGGCTGCGGCCGGCTCGGCTCGGCCCCGTCCCAGAGGTCCCGGGCGGCCAGCGGCGCCTGCTGGTCGTGCGGTGCGCAGGCGGCGCCGGCCGCGCGGTCGGCGCGCTCGCGGCGCGGGCGCCGGAACCCGCTCGGCCTCCTCCGGGCTTCCGTCCCCGGTCGGGGCTCCGGCACCGCTCCCGCTCCCGTGTCCGCTCCCGCCGTCGACGACGGCGCGCCGTCCGCGGCCGTCGGGGTGCCGGCGCCGGCCGTGGGCTGCCCGATGGGGGCGCGGAGCACGCCGATCACCTCCCGCAGGTCCTCCAGGGCCTGGTGGGCGCTGGCCCGGATCACGCCCGCGGCCTGCGCGACGTCCTGCGGCGGCGCGTCGGGCCGGTACTCCAGCGCGCCCGCGTGCACGCTCAGCAGGGACAGCCGGTGCGCGAGCACGTCGTGCATCTCGCGCGCGATGCGCTCCCGGGTGAGCCGTTGGACGCGCTCGGCGCGCAGCGCGGCCTCCGACTCCGCCCGGTGCGCCCGCTCCCGCAGCGAGATGACGAGTTGGCGCCGGGAGCGGACGAACATGCCCCAGCCGATGGCCGTGCTGTAGAGCAGCGCCCCGGTCAGCACGGAGCCCACGTACCCCAGGTCGGGATCGGTGTGCACCAGCCCGTTGACCAGGCTGCTCGCGAACGCCAGCGCGCCGACGACGGCCACGGGACGGAACGGGCGGTGCACCGCGACGGTGAACATCACCACCAGGCTCGGGCCGATCACGAAGTGCGAGGCCGTGGACGCCAGCAGCATGGCCGCCGCGAGCGGCACCGGCCACCGCCGGCGGAACCACAGCGCCGCGCAGGCCAGCAACCCGAGCACCTGGTCGACGAAGAGCCACAGCTCCGGCAGGTCGGGGTCCTCCACCACCGACTCGGCGGTCATGAAGGAGAACAGCGCGGCGAGCACGAAGGCGCTGAGGTCCACCGCCCAGTCGCGGGGCCCGCGCCGGGCGCGCGCGGGACGCGCGCCGGGCGCCTGCGCGGGCTCGCCCTCGGACGCCCCCGCCGCGACGGGCGCGGGCGGCGGTTCGTGCGTACCGTTCAACGTGCCGTTCATGCCGGCGAATCTACGGAACGGCGCCGCGTGCGCGCCCCCTCAGCACGGCATGGGCTACCAAAGTCGCGGGTCCGTAGACCTTCGGCGGACGGGCGGCGGCGCCCCGCGCGCCTAGCGTCGGGCCCATGAGAAAGCTGCTTGAGCTGCTGGGCGCGGGGTTGCTCCTGATCGGCGCCTCCAGCCTCGTCCACCACTTCACCGACTGGTTCGGCAAGTGGGCCGTGCTGGACCGGCTGCCCTTCCTCGACGGGTACGAGCTGTACGCCAGCGGGATCGTGGCGGTGCTGGGCTTCGCCGTGCTGTGCGCCGGCGACCTGGTCCCCGACGGCGGCACCCGCGCCTCGGCCCGTACCCCCGCCCGTACCAGCCGGCACCCCGCCGGCGACGCCGAGCCCGATGCCGGGGGCGCCGAACCCCAGGCCCACGGTGGCCAGTCCGACGCCCACGCCGGCGAGGACGGCGACTGAACCGCTGAACCGCCCGCGATGCCGTCGGCCCCGACGGCGTCAGTGCTGGTGCAGACCCCGGCCCGCCAGCGTGAGGAACACCTCGCCCACGGCCTCGGAGAGCGTCGGGTGCGGGTGGATGTGCTGGGCGACGTCGGTCGGGTCGGCCTCCCAGCCGACGATGAGCTGACCCTCGGCGATCATCTCCGAGACGTGCGGGCCCACCAGGTGCACCCCGAGCACCGTGCCCACCTCGCCGGCCGCCCCCACGGCCGACCGCGCCCCCGAGCTGCCCGGCTCCGCGCCGGCGGCCGGCCCGCCGGCGCCGCGCTCGGCGACGACCTTCACCAGGCCGCCCTGGCCGTGCACCATGCCCTTGGCCGTAGCCGTCAGCGGCAGCGTGTTGGTGACCACGTCGTGGCCCCGCTCCCGGGCGCCCTCCTCGGTGAGCCCGACGGACGCGGTCTGCGGGCTGGAGTACGTCACCCGTGGCACGGCGGCGTAGTCGATGGGGCGCGGGGCGCGCCCGGCCAGCGTCTCGGCCACGAGCAGCCCCTCCGCGAACGAGGCGTGCGCCAGGCCCAGCGACGGCGGCGGCAGCAGGTCGCCCACCACGTGCACGCCCGGGACGGCCGTCTCCAGGCGCGACCAGTCGGCCGGCGCCACGAACCCCCGCGCGTCCGGCGCCAGTCCCGCCGCCGCGAGGCCGAGCCCCTCGGTCACCGGCGCCCGCCCCACGGCCACGAGCACCCGTTCCACGTCCAGGTGGCGCAGCTCGCCGCGCGGCACGCTGACCGTGACGCGCACCCCGTCCTCGTACGGCCGCGCCTCCTCGCACCTGGCCCCGGTCCACACCGTGACGCCCCGCTTCTTCAGGCCGCGCGTCACGTGCCGACCGACGTCCGCGTCCTCCAGCGGAAGCAGCCGGTCCGCCGCCTCCACCAGGGTCACCGTGGCCCCCATCGAGCGGTGCAGCGAGGCGTACTCCACGCCGATCGCGCCGCCGCCGATGACCAGTACGGAGCCCGGGAGCCCCGGCGCGAACAGGGCGTCGTCGCTGGTGACCACCCGGCGCCCGTCGGGTACGAGCCCCGGCAGCGTGCGCGGCCTCGAACCGGTCGCCAGCACGACGCCGCGCCGCGCTCGCCGCGTCCCGCCCGGCTCCACGCGCACCGTACGGGGCCCGGTCAGCGTCGCCGTCGCGTGCACCACGCGCACCCCCGCGTGTGCGAGGTGGCCCTCGACGCCTCGGTGGTTGCGGGCCACGATGTCGTCGCGGGTCGCCGTCAGCGCGGCCCAGTCCACGCCCTCCACCGTCGCCTTGACGCCCCACCGTTCGCGGGCCTCCGTGACGCCGTCCACCAACTCGGCCGCGTGCAGCATCGCCTTGCTGGGCACGCACCCACGGTGCAGGCAGGTGCCGCCGACCAGGTCGCGCTCGACCAGCACCACGTCCAGGCCCAGCGCGGCGGCCCGCAGAGCGGTGCTGTAGCCGCCGGTGCCGCCGCCGATCACGATGACGTCCGCGACGTGCGCGTTCTCTGTTTCCTGTGCTCGATCCGCCATGGCCCAAGGCTCCGCCCACAGCGGCCGATCGGTCCAAGGCAATGTTTTGATGGAGCCGATGAAACCCGTGCATGCCAGGCGGCACACCCGCGTCGTTCGGGCGCGGAGCGGTCTTCGTGGGGCGGCGGGTGTGGCGCGCGCCACCGTGGCGCGGGCGGGGTCGGGGCGCTGGCGCGGCGTGTCCGGGGGGTGCCCCCGCGACCGGCGGGTGGGGCGGACGAGGAAGGTGGGGGCGGCGATGAGCCTGCGACAGATGGAGTACCTGGTCGCGGTGGTGGAGGAGGGCTCGTTCACGCGCGCCGCCGAGACGCTCAGCGTCACGCAGTCGGCGCTCTCCCACCAGATCAAGGCGCTGGAACGGGAGGTGGGCGGCCCGCTGTTGGAGCGCCTGCCGCGCGGCGTGCGGCTGACCCCGATGGGCCGCGCCTTCCTGCCGCACGCCGAGCTGGCCGTGCGCAGCGCGGGTCAGGCGCGCCGCGCGGCCCGGGCCGCCGCCGGGGCGGCCGACGGCGAACTGCACATCGCCAGCGTGCACGCGGTGGCCATGGGGGTGCTGCCGGAGACGTTCGCCCGCTGGCGGCGCGCGCACCCCGGGATGCGCCTGACGTTGCACGAGTACGCGTCGGCCGGCGAGCTGGCCGACCACATGGACCGTGGCGTGGCCGACCTGGCCGTCGGGCACCGGCCCCCACACTGGCAGGGCCCGGTGGAGCCGGTGGGGTCCGAGGAGATCGTCATCGCCGTCCCCGCCGACGACCCGCTGGCCCGCCGTGGCTCCGTACGGCTGGCCGAACTGGCCGACCGCCCCTGGGTGCGCTGCGCCCTGGAGCCGATCGTCGCCGGCCGTCCCGCCATGGACGCGATCTGCGAGCGCGCGGGGTTCACGCCCCGCAACGCGGTCCACACCGAGCACACGTCCACGGCGGTCCGCATGGCGCGCGCCGGCGCGGGCGTGGTGGCCGCCCCGGCGCACGTCATCGCCGGCATCCAGGGCTGCGTCGGGCTCCGCGTCGACCCGCCGATCCGCCGTGAACTGGTCGTCTTCTCGCGCGCCGAGCTGGTCGGCGCGGCCCGGGCGTTCGTCGCCGAGCTACGCCAGACCCTGCCCGGCGCCCTCGCGGGCGCCCCGCCCGGCGCCACCGATGCCCCCCGCGCCACGGCCGCGACCGACCCCACCATGGTCGTCCCCGGGGCCACCGCTCCCGCGGCCTGACGCGACGTCCGGCCAGCACCCCCGCCGAGCCGCGCCGCGAGCCGCACCGACGCGAGGAGTCTCCGAACGGCGCCTCCGAACGACGCCTCCCAGCGGCGCCTACGAGGGGCGCTGGAGCACCAGCAGGCTGCGGTCCACCAGCGTGAGCCGGTCGCCCGCCGCGACGGTGGGGCCGGCGCCCGGCGGGACGCCGTCCGGGCGGGCGGTGTCCACCACCACCTGCCAGCGCCGGCCGTGGCGCGGCGGCACGGTGAAGGTGAGCGGCGCGCTGTGCGCGTTGAACATCAGCAGGAACGAGTCGTCGCGGACGCGCTCCCCGCGCGGGCCCGGCTCCGAGATCGCGTTGCCGTTGAGGAAGACCATCAGCGAGTTGGCGTGCGCCGCCTGCCAGTCGCGCTGGCGCATCGGCTCGCCCTCGGCCGTGAACCAGGCGATGTCCGACAGCGCGTCGTGGGTGCCCGCGACCGGCCGGCCGTGGAAGAAGCGCCGGCGGCGGAAGACCGGGTGGTCCCGGCGCAGCCACACCAGCGTGCGGGTGAACTCCAGCATCCGCAGCGCCTCCCGGTCCGCGTCCCGCTCCGGCTCCCGCTCCGACTCCTCGTCCGGCGCCGGGTCGGGGCGGCGGGGCCAGCGCACCCAGGCCAGCTCGTTGTCCTGGCAGTAGGCGTTGTTGTTGCCGTGCTGGGTGCGGGCGAACTCGTCGCCGTGGCTGAGCATCGGCACGCCCTGCGAGAGCAGCAGCGTGGCGACGAGGTTGCGCATCTGTCGGGCGCGCAGCTCGCGTACCGCCGGGTCCCGGCTCTCGCCCTCGACGCCGCAGTTCCAGGACCGGTTGTCGTTCTCGCCGTCCCGGTTGTCCTCGCCGTTGGCCTCGTTGTGCTTGTGGTCGTAGGAGACCAGGTCGCGCAGGGTGAAGCCGTCGTGGCAGGTGACGAAGTTGATGGAGGCCAGCGGGCGGCGGCCGTCGCTCTGGTAGAGGTCGGAGGAGCCGGTGAGCCGGGAGCCGAACTCGGCCAGCGTGCGCGGCTGGCCGCGCCACAGGTCGCGCACCGTGTCCCGGTACTTGCCGTTCCACTCGGTCCACAGCGGCGGGAAGTTGCCCACCTGGTAGCCGCCCTCGCCGACGTCCCACGGCTCCGCGATCAGCTTCACCCGGCTGACCACCGGGTCCTGCTGCACCAGGTCGAAGAACGAGGAGAGCCGGTCCACCTCGTGGAACTGGCGGGCCAGCGTCGCCGCCAGGTCGAAGCGGAACCCGTCCACCCGCATCTCGGTCACCCAGTAGCGCAGCGAGTCCATGATGAGCTGGAGCACGTGCGGGTGGCGCATCAGCAGCGAGTTGCCGGTGCCGGTGGTGTCCGTGTACGTGCGCGGGTCCTCGCCGAGCCGGTAGTACGAGGCGTTGTCCAGGCCGCGGAAGGAGAGCGTCGGTCCCAGGTGGTTGCCCTCGGCGGTGTGGTTGTAGACCACGTCGAGGATGACCTCGATGCCCGCCGCGTGCAGCGCCCGCACCGCCGACTTGAACTCCAGCACCTGCTGTCCCCGGTCGCCCCAGGAGGCGTACGCGTTGTGCGGGGCGAAGAACCCGATCGTGTTGTACCCCCAGTAGTTGGCCAACCCCTCGTCCACGAGCCGGTGGTCCTGGACGAACTGGTGCACCGGCATCAGCTCCAGCGTCGTCACCCCCAGCTCCGTCAGGTGCTCGATGACGGCCGGGTGCGCCAGCGCCGCGTACGTCCCGCGCAGCTCGTCCGGGAGCCCCGGGTGGCGCATGGTCAGGCCCTTCACATGGGCCTCGTAGATGACGGTGCGGTGGTAGTCGGTGCGCGGCGGCCGGTCGTCGCCCCAGTCGAAGTACGGGTTCACCACCACCGACGACATGGTGTGCGGGGCCGAGTCGAGGTCGTTGCGCCGCTCCGGGCGCCCGAAGTGGTAGCCGTAGACCGCCTCGTCCCAGTCGATCTGGCCGCTGACGGCCTTGGCGTACGGGTCGAGCAGCAGCTTGGCCGGGTTGCAGCGGTGGCCCCACTCCGGGGCGTAGGGGCCGTACACCCGAAAGCCGTACCGCTGGCCCGGCATCACGCCCGGCAGGTAGGCGTGCCGCACGAAGGCGTCGGTCTCCCGCAGTTCGACCGTCTCGTGGGAGCCGTCGTCGTGCAGCAGGCACAGCTCGATCCGTTGGGCGACCTCCGAGAACACCGCGAAGTTGGTGCCCGCGCCGTCGTAGGTGGCCCCGAGGGGGTAGGACTGTCCTGGCCAGACCTGCATGAATCGACTCTTCCACTTCTCTCGCCGGGCCGCCCGGCCGGGCGTTCGGCGCATGCGTGACAAGTGTCCGTATGGGGCGATGTAGGGGCTGTACGGGGATGTGCCGCACCATAATGCACCGGCCGTCGCGTGGAAGGGCGTCGGGCGCGAGCCCGGGGGCGCGGGAGTCGTGCCCGGGGCGGGCGGAGGTGGCGGCGCGCGCCGCGCCCCGTGGCGCGGCGTGCGACTATGAATCGCCTCACTCCGCGTGGTCGGGGTGAGCACAACGCGCCGCGAGCGGTGGCGCGTTGACGCACAACTGACCTGCTGAGGCTGCACCGGCTCCCCGCATCGCAGTAGTCTGCCTTGATCGTTGGACGGGGGCGGAAGGCGGTGCACAGGTGAGCTCGGGCGGGCTGGAGCTGCCATCTGGGGAGGAGAGCACCCCGCAGGGCGGCGCCACCGACGCACCTCCCGGCGCGGTATCCCTGGTCAGGCCGGTGGAGATCGGAGCGGAACTGGACTGGGGCACCGACGCGTGGGCCGAGGTGCACACGCGCGCGCGGCGGGCGGGCCGTGCCTACATCTGGCTCAATCTGGTCGAACAGCGACTGCGCGCGGTGGTGGCCTCGGTGCTGCAACCGATCTACGAGCCGGTGCACGGCGAGGACTGGGTGGTGGCCGCCGCGGGCCCGGCCGGCCAGGAGTGGGTGCAGCGCGCGGTGGCCGTGCGCGAGGTCAGCCGCCGCAAGGGCTACCTCCTCGACCCGGCCGACGACAATGTCGTCAGCTTCCTGACGCTGCCCCAGTTGCGCGAACTCCTGGTCCAGCACTGGCCGTGCTTCGTGCCCTACCTGGACGACCGGCGCGAGCTCGAACTCGCGCTCGACGAGCTGGAAGTCACCCGCAACGTCGTCTCGCGCAACCGCGCCCTGTCCCAGAACGTGCTCGACCAGGCGGAGCGCGCCTCGGCCCGCCTCCTGGACATCCTCGGCGGCGGCACCGGCGGCCCCTCGACCGACCGGCTGCCGATAGACGCGGTCGAGGACCTGGTGGGGGACCGGTACGCGGACGTGGTCAGCGTCCACGCCGACCGGGTCCGGCTCCAGCGCCAGTTGCCCGCGGAGGACCTGTTCGGCAGCGCGCGCCGGCTGGACGCCATGGGCATAGGTCTGAACCTGCTCGTGCAGAACTACTCGGGGCGCCGCCTGATGCGGCTCGCGGAGACCGGCTGCCGGACGCGGCTCCTCTTCCTCAACCCGGCCAGCAGCGCGGTCCGCCGCCGGGAGCGGGAACTCGGCATGCGCAAGGGCGAGCTCAGCCGCTCGGTGGAGATGAACATCCTGCACATGCGCCGGGTGCGGGCCCGGCTGCGGGACCCCGGCGCCTTCGAGATCCACGTCTTCGACGAGACCCCGCGGGTGACCGCCTACCTCATCAACGGCGACTCGGCCGACGGCGTCGGCGTCGTCCAGTCGTACCTGCGCAGGGCCCGTGGCATGGAGGCCCCGGTGCTGGTGCTGCGCGCCGGTGGCCGCGAGCGCGAGGTGGTGCGCGGGGTGGACACGGGCGCCGACAACAGCCTCTTCGAGGTCTACCGCGAGGAGTTCGAGGGCGCCTGGGCCGACTCCCGCCCGGTCTCCTGAGACCCGCGCCCGGCCGTCGAGCAGGGGCCTGTCCGGGGCTCGGCCCCGGAGCGGGAGCACCCGCCACGTGGCGCCGGGCGGCGCGATACGCTGCGCGGACCTGACAAAACGGGAGAGGGAACGCGACGTGAGTATGCCCCCGCAGCAGCCCGGGTCCGG
This sequence comes from Streptomyces buecherae, assembly GCF_014295035.1. GTDB lineage: Bacteria > Actinomycetota > Actinomycetes > Streptomycetales > Streptomycetaceae > Streptomyces > Streptomyces youssoufiensis. The sequence goes on along the minus strand of NZ_CP060404.1, from coordinate 1,749,953 downwards.
AGTTCCGGAAGGCGGTTGGCCGTCCGGCCAGCCCGGGCCGGGCGGGCCGCCGCAGAACCCCTACGGCTACCCCCACAGCTACCCCCAGCAGGGCTCGCCCTATGGCGGTCAGCCGGGCCAGCAACCCCCGTACGGACAGGCCGGCCAGCAACCCCTGTACGGGCAGCCGGGCCAGCAACCCCCGTACGGGCAGCCGGGTCAGCAGTCCCCGTACGCCCAGCCCGGGTACGGCGCGCCGTACGGCGGTGGCCCGGGGATGGGTGGGCCGCCGGGGCCGCCGAACGGGGGTTCGCGCAAGACCGTGGCGATCGTCGTCGGCGCCGTGCTCGTGGGCCTGCTGGCGATCGGCGGCGTGGTGTTCGCGACGAGCGGCGACGACGGCGGGGGCAAGCGGGACGAGTCCAAGGTCAGCGACGACTCCTCGGTCGACGCCAGTCAGCGGCCGAGCCCGAGCCAGAGCCCGACGCTGCCCACGCCCAGCCCGACCGCCGACACCGACCGCGACACGAACACGAAGTACAAGGTGGTCCTCCCCAAGTCGCTGGAGGGCGGCAAGTACACGCTGGAGAAGGACCTCAGCGAGTCGGCCGACGAGCAGGTGCCGGACGACGGCAGCGGGGCGAGCGGCGTCAAGCCCGCCACCGGGCGCTACGTCACCGCGCCCCGGGACGCGGAGATGGTGGTCACCGGGCTCAACGGCACCTTCGTCAGCCCCACGTACGCCAAGAACAGCTTCTTCCGCGGGCTGGAGGGCAACGACAACGCCGAGGTGGGGGTCGAGCGCCGGGAGATCACCCCGCCCGGTGCGGACGCCGCGTTGACCTGCGAGGTCGTGATCAAGCGGCAGAGCGGGCAGAAGCTCGTGATGCCCGTGTGCGCCTGGGCCGACACCACCACGCTCGTGGCCGTCATGGAGAACACCCGCGCCGCCACCGGCAAGGACCCGCACTCCATCGACCTGGACGGCTTCGCCGCCCGGGTGGACGGCATGCGCGACGACCTGCTGACCCCGATGAGCTGAGCCGGACCCGCGCCTCCCCCTCCCCTCAAAACCCATCAACTCGGGCATATCGCTGCTTCTTGGGGTATTCGGCCGGTGGGGGCGGTCGGCCGCGCCCGACGCCGGACGGGTTGTCAGTGGCGCGTGGGAAGGTGATGAACAACAGGGGGACGCACCACGAAGGAGGGCCGCCATGGGCTGGCATCGAGAGCTGCTGATCGGCTTCGACCTGGAGACCACGGGCACCGACCCGGACGAGGCACGGATCGTGACGGCCGCGGTCGTCGAGGTCCGGGGTGGGGAAGCGGTGGGCGGCCGGGAATGGCTGGCCGACCCGGGCATCCCCATACCGCAGGACGCCGTCGCCGTGCACGGCATCACCAACGCCCGCGCGGCGGCCGACGGACGGCCGGCCCGCGAGGTGGTGGCCGAGATAGCGGACGTGCTCGTGGCGCACTGGCGGGCGGGCACGCCGGTCGTGGCGTACAACGCGGCGTTCGACCTCAGCATGCTGGCGGCGGAGTTGCGCCGACACGGGCTGCCCTCGCTGCCCGAGCGGCTCGGTCGGGCCGACGTCGGCCCGGTCATCGACCCGTACACGATCGACCGCTCCGTCGACCGCTACCGCAAGGGCAAGCGCACCCTGGAGGCCGTCTGCGGGCACTACGGCGTCCCGCTCGACCAGGCGCACGAGGCCCGGTCGGACGCGCTGGCCGCGGCCCAGGTCGCCTGCGCGGTCGCCGAGCGGCACGCCCAGGTGGCGGGGCTCGACCTGTGGGAGCTGCACCGCAAGCAGGTCGGGTGGTACGCGGAGTGGGCCGCCGACTTCCAGTCCTGGCTGCGCCGCAAGGGCACCCAGGACGCGGTCGTGGATGGCGCCTGGCCGCTGCGCGGGGCACCGGCGATAGCCGGCTGACCGCGAGCCGGGCCCGGGCGCCCGGCCGCGGCGAGCGTGCGCAACGCCCCGCTACGGCACGGGCGCGACCGCTACGGCGCGTACCCACGCCACGCTGACGACGTGTACCCGCGCCACGTTCACGGCGCGTACCCGCGCCACGCTCACAGGGCGAACCACCGCACGCTCGGGTCGCCCGCCCGCAGCGACGCCACCCGGCGCTCGAACTCCGCGCGGGCGGCCGGGTTGCCCGGCGCGTGCTGCGCCACCCAGGCGCAGCTCGCCGTCTCCCGGGCCCCGCGCAGCACGGCGCATCCCTCCCACTCGCGCACGTCCCAGCCGTAGGCCGAGGTGAACTCCGCGTAGGCCGCCGCGTCGAGCCCGTACCGGTCGCGGGTGAGGGCCATCACCACCAGGTCGTGTTCGCGCAGGTCACTGGCGAAGGTCTCCAGGTCCACCAGGACCGGGCCGTCGGCGCTGACGTGCACGTTGCGCGGCAGCGCGTCGCCGTGCAGCGGACCGGGCGGCAGATGGGGCGTCAGCGCCGCCGCGGCCTGCGCGAAACCGTCCCGGCGCGCCCGCAGATAGGCCGCGTCGGCGGGGTCGATCGCGTCCCCGGCCAGCCGCAGCCACCGCTCCACGCCGCCCAGCAACTCGCGGCGCGGCAGCGCGAACGGCGGCTCGGGCAGGGCGTGCACGCGCCGCAGCAGCCCCGCCAGGTCGGCCGGGGTCGCGGCGCGGACCGCCGGCGGCAGCCGGTGCCAGACCGTGACCGGGTGCCCGTCGACCAGCAGCGCCCTCGGCTCGGCGGGGCGCACCGCGGGCACCCCGTGCTCGGCGAGCCAGGTCGCGACGCGCGGTTCGCGGCTCGCCCGCTCCCACAGCCCGCTCTCGCGCCCCACCTTGACCACGGTGCTGGCCAGCGCGAACACCGCGTTCTCGCCCAGGGCGAGCAGCCGCGCGTCGCCCGGCGCCCGCGCGAGCCCCGCCGCCGCCAACACCCGCCGGGCCCGCTCCTCGGTGAAATCCGCGCTCACGCCACGCTCCCCACACCGTCACGCCCCACGCCGCGCCCGTCCTCTCGTGCCCGTCCCCGTCTGGCCCCGGCTGACCGTGTCTGGCCTCGGCTGGCCGTGTCTGGCCGGGCCTGATCGGGCCGGGTTTTGTCCGGGCCTGTCTGATTTTGCCGCGTCCTGGTCTGGCCGTGCCTGACTCTGACCGGTCCTGTCCGGTCAGTCTCGCATCGCGGGAGTCGAGGTCGTGCGCGCGTACCGCTTGACTGCGATACGGACCGTCAGCACGATGACGGGGGCCTCCTGACGGGCGCCCGCTCCCCGTGACCACGGGACGGTTCCGCCCGCCCCAGGCGCGGCTGCCCCGCCCCAGCCAAGCCCAGCACCGGGGTGCCGCGCTCCCCGGACGGCGTCCGGGCCGCCGCGCCCCACCGCGCCGCGCCGTGAAGGAGCCCCCCTGCCGTGAGACCGATGACCGAGGCGGCTCGGTCCGGCGACGAACCGGACCGCGCCCCAGCCAAGGAGGCCCGCGCCCCGGGGTCGCGCGGCGGCCGGAGCCGGGGCGGGCGGCCCGCCGGGCTCGGGCCCTGGTTCCTGGTCCTGCCCGCCCTCCTGCCCATCCTGCTGCTGAGCGCGGGGCCCCTGCTGTACGGCATCGGCCTCGCGTTCACCGACTCCCAGTCGGGCCGCACCGAACCCACCGAGTGGATCGGCCTGCTCAACTTCCGCGACCTGCGCCACGACACCCTCTTCTGGGAGTCCTTCCGGGTCGGCCTGGTGTGGGCGGTGGGCGTCACGGTGCCGCAGTTCCTCCTCGGGCTCGGGCTCGCCCTGCTGCTCAGCCAGGACCTGCGGATGCGCTGGCTGGCGCGGACGCTGGCCATCGTGCCGTGGGCGATGCCGGAGGTCGTCGTCGGCATCATGTGGCGGCTCGTCTACCACTCCGACGCCGGCATCCTCAACGAGACGCTGCGTGACCTGCACCTGGGCGACGGTTCCGACTGGCTCGCGGGCCTGTCCAGCGCGCTGCCCGCGGTGATCGTGGTGGGCGTGTGGGCGGGCCTGCCCCAGGTCACTGTCGCCCTGCTGGCCGGGTTGCAGAACGTGCCGCGCGAACTGCGGGAGGCCGCCGCCGTGGACGGCGCCGGCGCCTGGCGCAGGTTCCGCACCGTCACCTGGCCCGCCATCCGCCCCATCGCCCTGGCCATCAGCGCGCTCAGTTTCATCTGGAACCTCAACTCCTTCGCCCTGGTGTACGTGCTCACCAGCGGCGGCCCCGGCGGACGCACCCGACTGCCGATGCTCTTCGCGTACGAGGAGGCGTTCCGGTACGGCCAGTTCGGCTACGCGGCGGCCATGGGCTGCGTCCTGGTCGCGGTCGTCTCCGTGCTGCTCGCCGTGTACCTCGTCGGACGGTTGAAGGGAGCGGACCAGTGAAGCGAGCCGGACCCGGTCCGACCGATCACCCCACGGACCACCCGACGCCGGGCCACTCCCGGGGCCGGGCCGCGCTGTCCCGGCCGAGTGCGGCGCTGTCCCGGCGGCGCGCGGCGTTGTCCCGGCGGCGCGCCGGTGTGCCCCGGCGCGGCCGGCGCCGGGCGGCGCGCGCCGGTCAGTACCTGGCGCTCCTGGGCTACCTGGTCTTCCTCGCCTTCCCCCTGTTGTGGCTCGTCTCCACCGCGTTCAAGCCGCCCACCGAACTCGCCACCCTGCACCCGACCTGGCTGCCGGAGCGCCCCACGTTCGACAACTTCCGGCGCGCCTTCGACGAGCAGCCGCTGCTGCGGGCCGCGGGCAACAGCCTGCTCACCGCCGGGAGCGCCGCCGCGATCTCGGTGCTGATCGCCACGCCCATGGCCTACGTGATGGCCCGGCACCGCTCGGCGCTCTCCCGCGCGGCCACCGGCTGGGTGGTGGTCAGCCAGGCGTTCCCGTTCGTGCTGGTGATCATCCCGCTGTTCCTGATCCTCAAGGAGTTCCGGCTCATCGACGAGCCCGCCGGGCTGGTCCTGGTCTACGTGGTCTGGTCGCTGCCGTTCGCGCTGTGGATGCTCGCCGGGTACGTGCGGGCCGTGCCGCGCGAGTTGGAGGAGGCCGCGGCGGTGGACGGGGCGGGCCGGCTGCGCACGCTGGTCTCGGTGACGGCTCCGCTGCTCGCGCCCGGCATCGTGGCCACCGCGCTGTTCACGTTCATCACCGCGTGGAACGAGTTCTTCTTCGCGCTCGTCCTGCTCAAGACCCCGGAGAAGCAGACCATGCCGGTCGTCCTCACCCACTTCATCGGCACCGAGGGCGTCGCCGACCTCGGGCCGCTGGCCGCCGCCGCGCTGCTGGCGACCCTGCCGTCGCTGGTGCTGTTCGCGTTAATCCAGCGCCGGATCACCGGCGGTCTGCTGGCCGGGGCGGTGAAGCACTGATGGCGGGAAGCCCGCACGAGCCGGCCCGTACGTCACCGCTCTCCCGCCGCCTGCCCCGCCGTCGCCTGCTGACCGCGGCCGGGGCGGCCGGCGTCGGCGCGCTGGTGCCCGGGTGCGCGAGCGGGGGCGGGGGCGGCCTCCGCTTCCTCTCGCTGGCCTGGCAGCAGGAGTCGGTGCGGGCCAACAAGCGGTTGGTCGCGGAGTGGAACGAGGCGCACCCGCGGTCCCGGGTGACCTACGTACAGGGCAGTTGGACCAGCGTGCACGACCAACTCCTCACCTCCTTCGAGGGCGGGGAGGCGCCGGACATCATCCACGACGCCTCCGACGACCTCGCCGACTTCGCCTACGGCGGCTACCTCGCCGACCTGGGCGACCTGCTCCCGGACCGGCTGCGACGCGAGATCCCGCCCCACAGTTGGCGGACCGCGACCTTCGGCGGGCGGGTGTACGGGGTGCCGTTCCTCCAGGAGCCCCGCATGATCATGGCCAACCGGCGGCTGCTGGCCGCCGCCGACGTGCGGCTGCCCACGGCGCGCGAGCCCTGGACGTGGGAGGAGTTCGCGGACGCCGCCGAGCGACTCACCCGTGGCGCCACGTACGGGGTGGCCTGGCCGCTCAAGGAGCCGGTCTCCGCGACGCTGAACCTCTCGCTGTCCACCGGCGGACACCTGTTCCACCGTGGCGACGACGGCAAGGTCACCATCCGCTACACGGCGCGCGACCGGGTGGTGCCGAACGCCATCCGCGACCAGGTGGTGCGGGAGAAGTCGGCATCCCGCAGCACCCTCGGCATGAGCGGTGCCGACACCCTGCCGGGCTTCTTCGGCGACCGGTACGCGATGGTGCCGCTCGGCTTCTCGTACCGGCAGCAGATCGTCCAGCAGGCCCCGCGCGGCTTCGACTGGGTGGTGCTGCCCGCGCCCGCCGGACCGGGCGGCGACCAGCGGCAGGGCGTCAGCCCGCAGACGCTGTCGATCGCGGCGGACTGCCGCCGCAAGGAGGAGGCGATGGCCTTCGTCGAGTTCCTGTTGCGACCGGCGAACATGGTGCGGCTGGCCCGTGGCGACTGGCTGCTGCCCACCGGCACCACCGCCCTGGCCGACCCGGCGCTGCGTACCCCGCGGCACGGCTGGGCCACCGGCACCGCGCTCGCCGGCCACCTGCGCTCGGCGCCCGCCCAGTCCGTGCGCGGCTACCCGGAGTGGAAGGACAAGGTGGCCACGCCCGCCTTCCAGGAGTTCTACAGCGGCGCGATCGACGACGGCGAGCTGCGGGACCGGCTGGTCTCCGACGGCAACCTGGTCCTCGCGCGCTACCAGCGCTGAGCGCCACCGGCTGGGGCTCGGCGGGGCTGCCGGGCCCGCATCCGTCGAGCCCCCAGCCGCCTTGCCCTGAGCCGCTGGGCCCTCACCCGTCGAAACCCGAAACCCCGAACCCGAAACCCCGAACCCGAGCCGCCGTCTCGCGACCCAGGGAGATGGACGAGACGTATCGTCTTGCACGAGACGTATCGTCTCGCGTACAGTCCCGATCATGACGCCAACCGAACGCGCCCACATCGCCATGTTCAGCATCGCGGCCCACGGGCACGTCAACCCCAGCCTTGAGGTGATCCGCGAACTCGTCGCCCGCGGCCACCGGGTCACCTACGCCATCCCCGCCTCGTTCGCGGAGAAGGTCGCCGCCACCGGCGCGGAGCCGGTGATCTACACCTCCACCCTGCCGACCGACGACGAGCCGGAGGCGTGGGGCACCGAACTCATCGACTACCTGGAGCACTTCCTGGCCGACGGCATGCAGATGCTGCCGCAACTCCTCGACGCGTACGCCGGCGACGAGCCGGACCTGGTGCTGCACGACATCACCTCGTACCCGGCGCCCATGCTGGCCCACCGCTGGGGCGTGCCGGCCATCCAGCTCACGCCGAACCTGGTGGTCTGGGACGGTTACGAGGAGTCCGAACTGGCCCAGGGGTTCGAGGAGATGAAGCGCACCCCGCGCGGCGCCGCCTACTACGACCGCTTCGCGGCCTGGCTCGTCGAACACGACATGACGCACACCGACCCGTCCCGGCTGGTCGCGATGCCCGAGCGCGGCATCGTGCTCATCCCCAGCGCCCTCCAGCCGCACTACGACAAGGTCGACACCTCCGTCTTCGCCTTCGTCGGCGCCTGCCAGGGCGACCGCGCCGACCAGGGGGAGTGGCACCGCCCCGCGCACCTGGACGCGGGGACCAAGGTGGTGCTCGTCTCGCTGGGCTCCGCCTGGACCAAGGAGCCCGCGTTCTACCGCGAGTGCCTCGCGGCCTTCGGCGACCTGCCCGGCTGGTACCTGGTGCTCCAGATCGGCAAGTTCGTGGACCCGGCCGAACTCGGCCCGATACCCGACAACGTCGAGGTCCACTCGTGGGTGCCGCAACTGTCCATCCTGCGCCAGGCCGACGCCTTCGTCACCCACGCCGGGGCCGGCGGCAGCCAGGAGGGGCTGGCCAGCGGCGTGCCGATGGTGGCGGTGCCGCTGGCCACCGACCAGTTCGGCAACGCGGCCATGCTGGCCGAACTGGGCGTGGCCCGGCACGTGCCCATGGCGGAGGCCACCGCCGACACGTTGCGCACGGCGGTGCTCGACCTGGTGGCCGACCCCGAGGTCGCCGCGGCCGTGCACCGGATGCGGGAGCGCACGGCCGCCGAGGGCGGGACCGAGCAGGCCGCCGACCTCATCGAGGCCGCGCTGCCCGGGCGCGCCGCACGACAGGGTTAGGCGCGCCACGCGGGCGCCCGCGCGGCTGGCCGGACGCCGCCACGCAGGGGGCGCGGCACTCGGGCGTCGGCGTCGCCTCCAGCGGAGTGCGACGCTCAGGTGCGGACGTCACCTCCAGCGGGGCGTGCCGCTCAGGCGCGGGCGTCGCCGGCGTGGCCGAAGTCGGGAACCTCGGCGGACACCAGGTGCTCCGCGCCGCCTTCGAGGGCGCGGGCCGTCTCGACGGAGCGGGGCACCATGGTCTCCTCGTACGCGCGGACGGCCTCCGCCACGGTGGTGGCGCTCGCGAGGGCGAGGGCGAGTTCGCTGGCGTCGAGCAGGGCGAGGTTGACACCGACGCCGAGTGGGGGCATGAGGTGGGCTGCGTCGCCGAGCAGGGTCACCGTCGGGCAGTGCCGCCAGGTGTGCGGCACCGGGAGGGCGAGGATCGGGCGGTCGACGTAGGGCCCGTCGTTGTCGGTGATCAACTGCCGCATCCGGGGTGACCAGTCGGCGTATGCGTCGAGCAACAGGGCGCGGATGCCGGCGGTGTCGTCGGCGGCCAGGCCGCTCGCGGCGATCCAGTCGACCGGGGCCCGCTGGATGAGGTAGACGCGGATCTGGTCGCGGCCGTTGCGCTGGGCGAACAGGCCACGGTCGCCGTCGGCCGCGGCGGCGCTCCCCGCGCCGACCAACGCGGCGATGTCGGGGTGCCGGCGCTCGACATCGGAGAACCACGCCTCCAGGAAGCTCACCCCGGTGTACTCGGGGACGGCGGGGGACACGGCCGGGCGCACCCGCGAGAACGCCCCGTCGGCGCCGATGACCAGGTCGGTTTCGACGCTCGTGCCGTCGGCGAAGCGCAGGCGCCGGGGCCCGTCGGCGGGTTCGCTGATCACGTCGAGGGCGCGGCCCCAGCGAACGGTTCCCGGCTCCAGGGAGCCGAGTAACAGGTCGCGCAACTGGCCGCGATCGATCTCCGGTTGGAGGAGTTCGCCTGCCTCCGGGACGGAGTGGAACAACAGCGACCCCGACGGGTCGAGTTGGCGCATCTCCTGCCCCTCGGGCCGGGCCAGTGAGAAGAAGTCATCGAGCAGGCCGGCCGCGCGCAGGGCGCGTTGACCGTTGTCGACGTGCAGGTCGAGGGTGCCGCCCTGGTCGCGCGCGGTCGGGCCGGGCTCGCGCTCGTACACGGTGACCGCGAGGCCGTGCCGCTGGAGGACCCGGGCGCAGGTCAGGCCGCCGGGCCCGGCGCCGATGACGCTGATCCTGGCGCGGGCGGGTGCTGGGGAGTGCATGGCTGTTCCTTACGTCGAGGGCGGGGGGAAGGGGTGCGGCGGGGCGAGGCGGGGCGAGGGCGCGCGGGGCGGCCAAGGGGGCCGGTCGCCGCACTGGCCGGTCGGGCTCCGCTCCCAGAACAGCACACCGAATAAAAAAGTGCAACGAGTCAACGTTTTAAACGAGGCAACCATCGGCTACGCTCCCGCCATGACCGAGCCCCCCGTCGGCCGCCGCGAACGCAAGAAGGCGGCCACCCGACAAGCCATCGCCGACGCCGCCCTGCGCCTCTTCCTGGAGCGCGGCTACGACCAGGTGAGCGTCCGCGACGTCGCCGAGGCGGCCGACGTGTCGACCACGACGGTGTTCAAGCACTTCAGCGGTAAGGAGGCGCTCGTCTTCGACCAGGAGGCGGACCGCGAGGCGGCGCTCGTCGCCGCCGTACGAGAGCGGCCCGCCGGCCGGAGCATCCCCGACGCCCTCCGCGCGCACGTCCTCGACACCTGGTTGCCGCTCACGGCTGACCCCCAACTGCCCGATTTCGTCCGCCTCGTGGACACCACGCCCGCGCTGCGTGCCTACGCCGAGCGCATGTGGACGCGGTACACCGATGCCCTCGGCGCGGCCATCGCCGAGGAGTGCGGCGTGCCCCACTCGGACCCGGCCTGCACGGCGCTGGCGCGGTTCGTCCTGGAGGTCCCGACCCTCGCGCGCGGCCAGGCGGACCGCCGCGCCGCCGTCGAAGCGATCTTCGACATCCTCACCCGGGGCTGGCAGCCACCCGGCCCGCCAGGCGACGCCTGAGCCCGGCTCGCGCCGGCCGCGCCGGCGGGGCCGCGCGACGGGCGGCCGGACGGCGACACGGCCGCGTAACAAGGGCCGCGTACCGTCGTGCGGATGAACGCACAGGTCGGCGGGGACGGTACGGGGTCGGGCGCGACGGTGAGGCCGGGCGGCGAGGGCGACCTCGAAGAGTTGACCCGGATCTACAATCACTACGTCGTCCGGACGCCCATCACCTTCGACACCGAACCCTTCACCGCCGAGCAGCGGCGGCCGTGGCTGCTGGCCCACCCCGCCACGGGGCCGCACCGGCTGCTCGTGGCCGAGGCGGGCGGCACGCTCCTCGGCTACGCGACCAGCAGTGCCTTCCGGGCCAAGCCGGCGTACGCGACCTCGGTGGAGACCACCGTCTACGCGGCGCCCGAACAGGTGGGGCGCGGCGTCGGACGGCTGCTGTACGCCGGGCTCTTCGCCGCGCTGGAGGCGGAGGACGTGCACGTGGCGCTCGCCGGGATCACCGTGCCGAACGAGGCGTCCCGGCGCCTCCACGCACATTTCGGCTTTCGGCTGGTCGGCGTCTTCGAGCACGTGGGGCGCAAGTTCGACAGGTTCTGGGACGTGGCCTGGTTCCAGAAGCCACTGTCCCCGGGGAACGCGGACGGCTGACCCCGCCGCCGACCGGGCGACCGACCAACCAACGCCTCAGCCGATGACGAACGGCAACCTCTCGGCCAGCGCGCCGAGTTCGGCCTCCTCCGCCGCCGTCGGCGCCCGCCGCCCGGTGCCGACCAGGAGCACGTCCCGGTCGCTGAACGACGCGGGGAACGTCGTGCCCGCGATCGTCTCCAGCGTGGCCCGGCAGTGGGCGAGAGCCTCGGCGGGCGGGCCCGCGACGTCCGGGAGGTGGGCGACCAGGTCGAGGTGGTGCAGCGTCCACTCCAGGACGTAGGCGGTACGGAAGTCGCGCACCGTCAACACCATGTCCTGGGTGGACACCAGGGCGTCGGGATCGGCGAGTTCGGCCGCGCGCCCGGCGGCGGAGCCGACGTCGTCGAGGTGGAAGGTGAGCAGGTTCGGCTGTTCGTACGCGGCGGCCAGCCGGACGATCAGTGCGTCGAGCGGGTCGTCACCGGTCGGCGGCTGCTGCGTGACGCTCCAGTACGTCACCGCGTCGGCGGTCGGCTCCGTCGTGGCGGGGGTGGCGAGGGTGATCAGGACGTCCTGCGCGTCGATGACCAGGTGGCAGACGAGGTCGCGGACGAGCCAGCCGGCGCAGCCCGACGGCTGCTCGAAGGCTTCTTCAGGGAGTTCGGCGACCGCCGCGCGCAGCGCCGCCCAGGAGTGCGAGAAGAGATCCACCCGGGCACGGTAGTGCGGCCCACGACGGGCGAACAAACGAATTCGGCGCGGCCCGCCGGCCTGCGGGGAAGAGTGCGCACACGCGCGCCTCGCCCCCACGCCGATCGGCGTGGGGGCGAGGCAACTCATCTGTCACGATGGAGGGTTGGCGAGCCGCAGGCAGCCGCTGGGGCGTCCGCGGCGTGCGCCGGGCGGCGTGCGTCCGACGCCGGTCGCGGAGCTAGGAAGCGTCCCGCACCGTCCCGGTGACCAGCGGGCCCTCGTACTCCGTGCCGTCATCGTCGGAGGTGACCAACCGGGCCTGGAGCAGCTCGTCCGGCTCGGTGAGCGCGTCCTTGACGGTCGGCACGGTCACCACCGCGCTCAGCTTCCCCTCCTCCACCGGCACCGGGATGACCGGTGGCTCGGTCGCCCGGGAGAGCGGGCGGGCGGGCTTCTGGTCCTCGTAGAAGACCTCCTCGAACCAACTCTTCTCGACGTCGACGCTGGACAGCTCGGCCCCACTGGCCGGGGCCTGGAGGCGCAGTACGGACCAGATGTCCGTGTCGGCGGCCTCGGACAGCGTCACCCGCCAACTCAGCGCCTGCCCCTCGGTGACCCGGTCCTTGACCGGTGTCACCGTGACCTTCGGCATCGGGTCGTCGTCGCGTACGAGAACCCCGCCGTGGTGGGAGCCGACCGCCGTGCCGCGCAGCGCGCGTGCCGTGACCCAGTACCCGGAGTCGGCGCCGTAGCGGGTGTTGCCCCGCACGGAGAACCGAACGTCGATGGTCTGGCTGCCCGGGCGCACCGTCACCGTCCGGTAGGTGAGCTTGCCCGTCGTGCGGTCGGTGGTGGACAGCCGGACCTGGCCGGTGCCGTGGCCGGCGACGCGGATGGGCACCCGGTGCGTGCGGACGCCCGCGTCACCCTCCTTGACCTCCGCCTTGCCGATGTCGATGCGGGGCAGGGCGGCGGGCCGGGCCGTGGGCGTGCCGGGGCTCCAGCCCCACGCGTCCACCAGCCAGGCGCGACCGGGGCCGCCGCGCGGCGTCAACTCCAGCGAGGCGACCCGCTTCAGGTCGAGCCCCGCCCGCGCGGCGGCCGACAGCGGCACCCGCACCTCACGTCCCCACAGGGACGCGGTCCGGTCGGTGCCCGGCAGCCCGTCCACGCGCACCCGGCCCAGCGTCGCGCGGTGGCCCGCCGCGTCGGTGAGGGTGACGTCGAGCGAGGTGCCCGAGGTGTTGGGCGGCACCATCACGCGCAGGGCCAGCGCCTGGGAGCCGGCGACCGAGACCGGCCGGGGCAGGCCGATGCGGGCCGGGGTGCCGGCCTTGGACCAGCGCAGCGCGACCGCGTGCCGCTCCGGCTCGCCGGGCGTGTACCGGAGCGAGAAGTGCGGGGACTGCTGGCTGGTCTCGGGCGGCAGGCAGGGCGCGCCGGCGGTGTTCTCGTCCGCGTCCACCTGTACGCACATCCGCGCGCCGGTGACCTTCAGCGAGGTGTGCGGTACGACCAGCGGCGTGCGCCGCCCGCCGACCGCGTGGCTGAGCACCCGCGCCGGGCCCGCCGACGGCGCCCGCCGCTGGGACCCGTCGAGCAGCGGGCGCACCCGGTCGTCGCCCGCGACGAACAGGCGGGCGGCGGCGGCGATGTAGGTGGCCCCGGCCCGCTGCTGGTCGGCGGCGCTCAGCCGGGTCTTGGCGCTCGGCGCGCAGACCCGGTCCGGTGCCTCGGGGTCTTCGTAGAAGTCGTCGTCGGCCGGCGCCTCGGCCTGGCCTGGCGTCCACTCCGTGTTGAAGAAGTTGTGGTTGGCGCCCACCATGTACAGCGCGCTGTGCAGGGCGGTGCCACGGCTGACGCCGCGCGTGCCGTCCGCGTACACCTGGCCCTGGAGGTCGGACACGTCCCCGTCGCAGCCCGGCAGGATGGTCGCCGACGGCACGTCGGGTACGGGGTTCTGCCCGAAGATGGTCGGGCCGATCAGGACGTTGCCGCGAACGCGCCAGCGCACCGGGCCCCGGTAGCCGTCCTGCGCCGCCGGCGGGCGGCTGAGGCTGTCGAGCGCGGCGCGGTTGACGCCCTCGCCGCCGCGCGAGTGGCCCACCAGCAGCACGCGGGACAGGTCGGCCGGTGCCACCGCGCGCACCGCGCGCGGGGCTCCCTTCGGCTTGTCGGCCCACCCCGCCCAGCGGGCCAGGTGCTGGCGCACCAGCGAGGAGCGCGCCTGGGCCCCGCCGTCTTCCACGACGTCGTCCTGGCCGTTGATGCCGTTGGCCGAGATGGAGACCGTCACGTAGCCCTGCGAGGCGAGCAGCTTCTGGGCCTGGAGGTAACCGCGGTAGCTGGGTACCGGCTTGCTGCCGGCCGCGCACGGCCAGTCGCCGGTCTGGTCGTCCGCGGACGGGCCGAAGCACGTGTAGTGGCGGCCGTGCAGGAACAGCGCCAACGGCCGGCGGCCGGGGGCGTTCGTCGGGCCCACGACCGTGGCGCGCATTTCCACCGGCTTGGCGAAGTCGGGGAGCCGCACGGCCGGCAGGTCGTACTCGCCGCTGGTGGTGCGGTAGCGGCCCGGTACGCCGGGGTCGACCGGGCCTACGGGCAGGGCCGCCGGTGGCTCGGCGGGGGTGGTGGGCCGGGCGGTGCGCGGGGCGCGGTGCCGGGGGGCCGCGTCCAGGCGGCGACCGCCGGCCCGGACCTGGAGCTCGTCCGTGAGCTGGGCCCGGGCGTCGTCGAGCGGCAGCCGGAACGTCCTGCCGTCCTTCGCCGCCGTCGGCCGGCCGATGAGCCGGTCGCCGGCGTAGAACTCGACGCGGGCGTCGCCCATGGGCACCGGTTCGCGCGAGCGCCAGACCAACTCCCGGTCGGCGCCCTCCCCGTCGAGCCGCCAACCCGCCGGAAGGCGCTCGGCGGTGACGCCCGACGGGGCGGTGGGTATGTGGGTGCCGGGTTGCTGCTGTGGCACGGGTCTCGGCGCCGCGTGCGCCAGCCCGGGCAACCCGGCCGCCAGCGCGAACACCGCGGCCGTGGCGGTGATCACGCGCGGAACACGGATCAAGGTGGACCTCCTCATGGATCGGCGTTGATCGGTGAGATCAGCCGGAGGACCCACGAGGCGGCGGGCCTCCGCTACCGCGGAGGATGCCGACCGTGCTCCACGGGTTGCCTGCCGCCCACACCGCGTCCGAGACGTCACATCCGACGGCGAAATCTGTCCGAAAGCGGACTTGTGGGGCGGAGAGTGAGCGGCTTCAACGGCGCGTACAAGCCAACCGGTTGAGCCGCGCGGGAGAGCGGGCCGGGCGGCGCGCCACCGAGGCGTGCGGGCCGCATACACATGCGGGACCACGCACATGGTGCATAGGTAAATTGTGTCAGTTATTGCCAAGGAAGCAGACCGAAGTGCGCGACTTACGCCGCATACGGGCGACATGTGAGGCGTTGGATATGTCACAACGCCTCAACTTGGTTGTGTCGGCCGCCGCCGGTCGGCCAGAGTTTCGAGTCTCCTCGGGGGTGGCCGTGGCCGCGCCCGACGGAGCGGGGAAGCCGCGTGCCGCCGGTCGGTCGCGCGCGCCCCCAGGTGTCCGGCCGTCGCGCCCAACCCCCACGGGGCGCGACGGCCGGCCCCTTGCCTCCTGGTCTTTCCGCCGCGTTGCCGGCGGGTCGGCGGGCCTCCCCCATGTGGACGCGCTCGCGTGCTGACGTGCCGTCGCGCTGACGTGTCGTCGTACGGACGCGCCCGCCGCAAGGAGGCCGACAGGGTCGCCCAACATCCGGTTCCCGCCCGCGAGTCGCCCGCTCGCCGCACGCGGTCGTGGTCACTGTCCGTGTGGGATGCGCCACATCCGAGGCGGCCGGGAAGGATCGCGAGGGGCCCGTCACGCCCGCTGACCGGCCAGTAAACCCGCCCCGCCGCCTCGCCGCGTTAGGTCGGTCACACCCCCGCTCACCTGCGGCTATTGCGCGGAAGTACCCCTTGTTCTGTTGGCCGGCGAGTTACCTTACCGCAACGTAGCGTGCTTAAGCTTTCCTCTGATCCTGGCACCCGCCACGAGAAGCGAGGACGACTGACAGTGGGCACGTTACGACTGACCGCAGCCGATCTGCGGGGATTCTCGGCGCCGCCCAAGGTGCGCAACCTGCACAACGGCTACCGCTCAGCCAGTTGGACCGCCCCGGCCAAGCTGGCCGACGGCTGCCGCGAGCGGATCTTCGACGTGGTGGCCGACGTCGCCACCCGGACCTTCGAGACCGACCACTCCAACTACTGGAAGGCGCGCAAGGAACAGAACTTCTTCGACCAGGTCTCCAACTTCACGCTGACCCTGGCGCCGGACGACGAGGTCGTCGGCTGGGCGGGGTACCAGCGCAAGCGTTTCTTCGGCAAGCGCGTGGTCTACCTGGACGCGGCGGGCCTGCTGCCCGCGCACCGGCGCTCCAAGCTGTCGGCCCGGGTGCAGGCGCGGTTCCTGATCACCGAGGTCCTGTTGCGGAACCCGTTCGGACACACCTACGTGGTCCTGCGGACCCAGAACCCGGGCATACACGCCGGGTTCACCAAGACCTTCGGCCCCGACCGCGTCTTCCCGCAGCCCGACCGCCCGGTGCCGGAGCAGGTGCAGCGCCTCGGCGTCGCCACCATGCGGTGGCTCGGCCACCGGCCCGAGCAGATCGACGCCGAGAAGCTCGTGGTCAGGGAGGCCCTGGGCGGCCTGCTGTCCCAGCTCTACGGGCAGGCGCCACGCAGCGGCGACCCCGAACTCGACGGGTTCTTCGCCGAGCGCATCGGCACCACGGACTGCTTCGCCCTGATCACCAAGGCCAGCGCCGGCCCGCTGCTGGCGTTCATGGCCCGCGAGGCCAGCCGCCAGGCGGCCACCCGGCTGGGGCGCCACCTCGGCGTCGCGCTGGGCGGCGTACGACACGCCATGCGCCGCGTCTCCCGCTGACGGCGCACCCGGGCCCGAGCGCGGGCCCGGCCCCTGACCGCACGTGGGGCAACGCCGCCGTGGAGCAGAGCATGGCAACGTTGCCCACCACCCTCCCGGCCGGTCACCCTCACCGGCCGGGCCCTAACCGACGCCGGTCAGGTCGTACGGTCAGGCGCTGAGCGGTACGCCCAACGGCGTGCGCACCGCTCGCGCCTGACGCGCCTGCTCGTAGCGGCGCAGCACCAGCGCCGCCACCTCCGGAGCCGGCCCGAGCACGTCGGCCAGCACGTCGGCGCCGGCCCGCGCGGCCCCGTCCGCGATGCGGTCGGGCAGCCGCCCGGGCGCGATGACGTACGGCGCGACGGCCACCCGCCGGGCGCCGTCGGCGCGCAGCGCGCGCACCGCGTCCTCGGTCCGTGGGACCGAGGTGAGCGGGGCTGCCGCGGAGGCGAACGCAGGCCGCACGGCGCACCAACCGGTGTGCCGCCACTCCCGCGCGATTTCTGCGATCACTGCGATCGCCTCCGGGTCTGAGGAGCCCGCCGAGGCCAACACGACCCCGGTGGTGCCGCGGTCGCCGGGGCGCACCCCGGCTTCCGAGAGGCGCCGCTCAAGGGCGGCGCCGAGCAGCGCGGACGGGCCGAGCACCGCCGCCTGCCGCACGCTCAGGCGCGGCAGCGCGGCGCGGGCCGCGTCGAGCACCGCGGGGATGTCGGCCTTGGCGTGGAAGGCGTGGGTGAGCAGCAGCGGCACCGCCACCACGTCCCGTACGCCGTCGGCCGCCAGCCGCGACAGCACCTGTGACACGCTCGGCGCGCAGAAGTCCAGGTAGCCGACCTCCACCCGCAGCCCCGGCCGCAGCGCCCGGACCCGAGCGGTGAGCTCGGTGACGGTCGCCGCGTGCCGCGGGTCGCGGCTGCCGTGCGCGATGATCACCAGTGCTGTCGCATGCATCGACGTTCCCCTAGCGGTTGCTGGCCAGCAGGCCGCGGCTGCGCAGCACCCGCCGCTCGATCGGCGCGAAGATCAGCAACTCGATGCCGATGCCCACGATGAGGATGAGCAGGATCGCCGCCAGCACCAGCGACATGTCCGAGTCCACCCGCGCCTGGTCCAGCAACTGGCCGAGCCCGGTGCCCAGCTCCGGCGAGGTCGCGATCAGCTCGGCCGCCATCAGCGAGCGCCAGGAGAACGCCCACCCCTGCTTGAGCCCGGCGATGTAGCCGGGCAGCGCGGCCGGCAGCAGCACGTGGCGGATGCCGGCGAACCCGGTGGCCCCGATGGTGCGGCCCGCGCGCAGGTACAGCGGCGGAATCTGGTCGACCCCCGCGACCAGCCCGTTGGCGATCGAGGGCACCGCCCCGAGCAACACCACCGCGTAGATCGTGGAGTTGGTCAGCCCGAACCAGATGATCGCCGCCGGCACCCAGGCCACCGAAGGCAGCGACTGGAGGCCGGAGAGGATCGGGCCGATGGCCGCGCGCACGAACCGCACCCGCGCCACCAGGAGACCCAGCGGCGTGCCGATGATCAGCGAGGCCGCGAAGCCGAGCGCGCCGCGCGAGACGCTCTCCCACACGTAGCCCAGCAGCGTGCCGTCCAGCCACTTGTCCTGGAGGGCCCGCGCCACGTCGGCGGGGCTGGGCAACTGGTAGTGCGGCTTGACCTCGAAGTGGTAGGCGAGCTGCCAGGCCGTCAGGACCAGGGCGATCGCCACCACGGGCGGCACGACCTTGTCGAGCAGCACCCGGGCCAGCGGCACCCGGGTCCTGGTCTGGGTGTCCAGCGCGTCCAGGCCAGCCTCCAGGCCGGCGAGCTGGTCCGGGGTGCCCTCGGCCGCGTCGGTCGCGGCCGGCTCCTTGGTGACGGTGGTGCCGGCGGCGGGACCCGTCGCCCGGGACTCCGAGCCCGCTGGGCCCGCCGGTCCCGTGGAGGCGGAGTTGTCAGTGCTGGCCATGGCGCCGGATCTCCCCACGGAGCTGCTCGGTGATCTCTACGGACAGGTCGGCGACCGCGGCGTCCTCGATGCGCCGCGGGTGGGGTATGTCCACGGTCCACTCGCGGGCGATCCGGCCGGGCCGCGAGGAGAGCAGCACCACGCGCTGGGCGAGCCGTACCGCCTCGCTCACGTTGTGCGTGACGAACAGCACCGAGACGTGCGTCTCGGCCCAGATGCGGGTCAGCTCCTCGTGCAGCACGTCCCGGGTGATGGCGTCGAGGGCCGCGAACGGCTCGTCCATCAGCAGCAGCTTGCTGTCCTGGGCCAGCGCCCTGGACAGCGCCACCCGCTGCCGCATGCCGCCGGACAGCTCGTGCACCCGCTTGCCGTACGCGCCCTTGAGCCGCACCAGGTTCAGCAGCCGCTCGGCCTCCGGGCGCCGCTCCGCGCGCGGCACCCCCCGCATCCGCAGCGCCAACTCGATGTTCCTGCCGGCCGTCAGCCACGGGAACAGCGCGTGTTCCTGGAACATCAGGGCCGGCCGCCCGCCCGGCACGTCGATGCTGCCGACGGTCGGCTTGTCGAGCCCGGCGACCAGGTTGAGCAGCGTGGACTTGCCGCACCCGGAGGCGCCGAGCAGGCAGACGAACTCGCCGGGCGCGACGTCCAGCGCGATGTCGTCGAGCACCTGCTGCCGGGCGCCGGGGCGGCCGAACGACTTGGAGACGTGGTCGATGCGCGCGGCGTAGCCGCTGGACCGTTCCGTCGTGACGGGCTGTTGGGTGAGCGTGGCGGTCATGGCGTCACCTCCTGGGAAGGGGGCCGGTGGGCGGTAGGACGTGGGGGGCGGCGCGTGGGGGGTGGCGAGTAGCGCGTGCTAGCTGGCGCCGAGCCCGGCGTCCTCGACCTCGGGCTTGCCCGCGGCCTTGAGCACCTTGTTCAGCAGTGTGAGGTCGTAGATGCCGTCGAGCTTGGGCTTCTCCAGCAAGCCCGCTTCGACGGCGTGCTCCGCCTCGTCCCGCAGCGTCTTGGCGAGCGGGTCGTTGGTGACGTCCACGTTCTTGAACGCCGGGTCGAGGACCTTGGCGTCCAACTGGCTCCCGGTCAGGTTCTTCAGGGCCGCGTTGACCTGCTTCTTGGCCGCGTCCGGGTTGGCCTTGATCCAGTCGTTGGTGCGCACCGAGCCGCGCAGCACCGCCTCGACGACCTTCGGGTGCTCCTTGAGGAACTTCTGCGAGACGATCACGTTGGTGATGACGAACTTGCCGTCCTCCCACAGGTCACGCTCGTCCAGGATGACCTTGCCGCCCTCGGCCACCAGCTTGGAGGCGGTCGGCTCCGGCACCCACGCCCCGTCGATCCCGCCCTGCTTGAAGGTGGTGGGGATCTCCTTGTTGTCCTGTCGGATCACCGAC
The DNA here is from genome assembly GCF_014295035.1 of Streptomyces buecherae. Lineage (GTDB taxonomy): Bacteria > Actinomycetota > Actinomycetes > Streptomycetales > Streptomycetaceae > Streptomyces > Streptomyces youssoufiensis. The sequence goes on along the minus strand of NZ_CP060404.1, from coordinate 1,730,196 downwards.
ACGTCGCCCTTGCCGGTCTGGGCGTCGACGTCGTAACCCTTCTCGGACAGGTAATTCAGCAGCGCGACGTCCTGCGTGTTGCCCTTCTGCGGGGTCGCGATCCGCTTGCCCTCCAGGTCGGCGGGCGTCTTGATCTTGTCCGGGTTGGCGACGAGCGAGACGCCGCCGGAGGCGGAGCCGCCGATGATGCGCAGGTTCTGGCCGCCGGACTTGGTGTAGCCGTTGATGGCGGGCGACGGGCCGATCCAACCGATGTCGATGGAGCCGGCGTTGAGCGCCTCGATCTCCGAGGGTCCGGCGTTGAACGTGAACGGCTTGATCTGGGTGCCGCCCAACTCCTTCTGGATCAGCCCCTCCTGGATGCCCACCAGCGGCGTGGCGTGCGTGACGTTGGCGAAGTAGCCGATCCGCACCGAGTCCAGGCCGTCGATCTTGGCCCCCTTGGCCTTCGCCGCGGGCTTCTTCCCGTCGTCCTCCTTCTCCGAACCGTAGCCGCAGGCGCCCAGCGCGCCGATCAGCAGCGGGGCCAGGGCGGTGGCGGCCAGGAGGCGGCGACGTGCTCTGCGGGCGCGGGACGCGGGAAGGGCAGACATGAAAGGTGGTTCCTCTCAGCGAGCCGGGGCACGCCTCAGGGCGGCCCCGGCGGTGGTTCCGGGGTACGGAAGGGCACGAGCGATCCGGCCGGGCGGCCGGGGGCGCGGGGGGTGGGGGCACAGCGGGCGGTTAGCACGCACATCGCCCGACCCCGCCCTGACCGGCGCCGAGCGCGCCGCTGCCCACGCGACCGCCCTCCTTCGCGAACGTCGAGAACGCCTCGCCCGCCATGTCACGCACCCCGTTCCGCGTCGCCGCCGGGCCGCGCGCCCGACTCCGCCGGACCGGCCGCGAACGCCTCGCCGGCCATGCCCGCGGTCAGCGTCGTGCCGTCCGCCGGATCGATGAGCAGGAAGGAGCCGGTGCGCCGGGACGCGGCGTACGCGTCAAGGGCCAGCGGCTGCGCGGTCCGCAGCACCACCCGGCCGATGTCGTTGGCGACCAATTCGCCCGGCGCCGGGTGCTGGGACAGGTCGTCGAGGGTCAGCCGCGAGGGGATGTCCTTGACGATGGCCTTGACCGTACGGGTGGTGTGCTTGAGCAGCACGCGGTCGCCGACGCGCAGCGGCCGGTCCGCCACGTGGCACACCGTCGCCGCCACGTCCTGGGTGCTGGTGGGAGCCGCGTCGGCCGGGGCGATCAGGTCGCCGCGCGAGACGTCGAGGTCGTCGGCGAGCCGCAGCGTCACCGACTGCGGCGCCCAGGCCGCGTCCACCGGGTCGCCCAGCGCGTCGATGCCCTCGATCACGCTCTCGCGCCCGGACGGCAGCACCACCACCGGCTGGCCCACCCGCAGCACGCCGGAGGCCACCTGGCCCGCGTAGCCGCGGTAGTCGGGGTGTTCGGCGGACTGCGGGCGGATGACGTACTGCACCGGGAAGCGGGCCACGTCGCGCGCCGGGTCGGCCACGACCGGCACCGTCTCCAGGTGTTCGAGCACCGTGGGGCCGCCGTACCAGTCCATGTTCGCCGACGGGGTCACCACGTTGTCGCCGGCCAGCGCCGAGATCGGGATGGCCGTGCACCACGCGTCGGCTGGGCTTGCCGAGCCCGCCGAGCCCGCCGAGCCCGCCGAGCCCGCCGAGCCCGCCGAGCCCGCCGAGCCTGCCGCGCCGGACGTGCTGACGGTGCTCCAGCCGGGGATGCCGAGCGAGGCCACGTACGCGCTGAACTCCTCGGCGATCGCGGCGAACACCGGCTCCGCGTAGTCCACCAGGTCCATCTTGTTGACGGCGAGCACGATGTGCGGCACGCGCAGCAGGGCGGCGACGGCGGCGTGCCTGCGGGTCTGCTCGACGACGCCGTTGCGGGCGTCGACCAGGACGACGGCCAGTTCGGCGGTGGAGGCGCCGGTGACCATGTTGCGGGTGTACTGCACGTGGCCCGGGGTGTCGGCGAGGATGAAGCGGCGCCGGGGTGTGGCGAAGTAGCGGTACGCGACGTCGATGGTGATGCCCTGCTCGCGCTCGGCGCGCAGCCCGTCGGTCAGCAGCGCCAGGTCGGGACCCTCCGTGCCACGGTGCCGCGAGGCGTGCTCGACCGCCTCCAACTGGTCGGCCAGCACCGACTTGGAGTCGTGCAGCAGCCGCCCCACCAGCGTGGACTTGCCGTCGTCCACGCTGCCGGCGGTCGCGAAGCGCAGCAGCGAGGTGGCCGGCGCCCGCTCGGTCGGCCCGGGCTGGCCGGTGATGATGCTCGTCATGGTTAGAAGTACCCCTCGCGCTTGCGGTCTTCCATCGCGGCCTCGGACAGCTTGTCGTCCGCCCGCGTGGCGCCCCGCTCGGTGAGTCTGGACGCGGCTATCTCCTCGATGACCTGCGAGATGGTCGCCGCCTGGGAGTCGACCGCGCCGGTGCAGGACATGTCGCCGACGGTGCGGTAGCGCACCAGGCGGCGTTCGACGCGCTCGCCCTCGCGGGGGCCGCCCCACTCGCCGGGGGCCAGCCACATGCCCGAGCGCGAGAAGACCTCGCGCTCGTGCGCGTAGTAGATCGCCGGGAGGTCGATCTTCTCCCGCTCGATGTACTGCCACACGTCCAGCTCGGTCCAGTTCGACAACGGGAAGACGCGGACGTGTTCGCCGGGGGAGTGGCGGCCGTTGTAGAGCTGCCACAGCTCGGGGCGCTGGCGGCGCGGGTCCCAGCCGCCGAACTCGTCCCGCAGCGAGAACACCCGCTCCTTGGCCCGCGCCTTCTCCTCGTCCCGCCGCCCGCCACCGAAGACCGCGTCGAAGCGGTTCCTCTCGATGGCGTCCAGCAGCGGCACCGTCTGGAGCGGGTTCCGCGTGCCGTCGGGGCGCTCGCGCAGCTCGCCGCGGTCGATGAACTCCTGTACGGAGGCCACGTGCAGCCGCAGCCCGTGCCGCTCCGCGACCCGGTCCCGGTAGTCGATGACCTCGGGGAAGTTGTGCCCGGTGTCCACGTGCAACAGCGCGAAGGGCACCGGCGCCGGCGTGAACGCCTTCAGCGCCAGGTGCAGCATCACGATCGAGTCCTTGCCGCCGGAGAAGAGGATCACCGGTCGCTCGAACTCGCCCGCCACCTCGCGGAAGATGTGCACCGCCTCGGACTCCAGGGCGTCCAGGTGAGCGAGCGCGTACGGGTTGTCGGTGTCCGCACCGACGGACGCGGGGGGTGTCATGGGGGGCTCCTCTAGGTCGCAGTGTGCGTCGTTCGCCGTGCGTGCGCCGCTCACACCATCCCCCGACTGGCCAGCAGCGCGTGCAGCGCCGCCGCGGACTCGTGGACGCCCTGCCGGTGCGTCTCGATCCGCAGGTCCGGGTCCGTCGGCGCCTCGTACGGGTCGTCCACGCCGGTCAGCCCGGAGATCTCGCCCGCCGCCTGCCTGGCGTACAGGCCCTTCACATCACGCTCGGAGCAGACCTCGACCGGCGTCGCCACGTGCACCTCCAGGTACGGCGTGCCCGCGCTCTGGTGCCGCTGGCGCACGGCCTCCCGGCTGTCGGCGTACGGGGCGATCACCGGCACCAGCGTGATGACGCCGTGCGAGGCGAGCAGTTCGGCCACGAAGCCGATCCGCTGCACGTTGGTGTGCCGGTCCGCGCGCGAGAAGCCGAGCCCGGCCGAGAGGAACTCGCGGATCTCGTCGCCGTCGAGCACCTCGACCCGGTGGCCCTCGCTGGTCAGCCGCTCGGCCAGCGCGTAGGCGATCGTCGTCTTGCCCGCGCTGGGCAGGCCGGTCAGCCACACCGTCCCGCCGACCGACCGGGCGGCCTCCACGGCGTTCGCGGTGTTCACGGCGTCCGTGTCGCGCGGGGTGTCCGCGGTGGACCCGTCTGCCGGGGCCGTGCTCATCGATGGCTCCTGGGGTATGTGTGTGTCTGTCATCAGCCGTGCAGCCCGCATTCCGTCTTGCCCCGCCCCGCCCAGCGCCCGGCCCGCGCGTCCTCGCCCGCGAGTACCCGGCGGGTGCAGGGGGCGCAGCCGACGGAGGCGTAACCGTCCATCAGCAGCGGGTTGGTGAGGACGCCGTGCTCGGTGACGTAGGCGTCCACGTCCTCCTGCGTCCAGCGGGCTATCGGCGACAGCTTCACCTTGCCGCGCCGCTCGTCCCAGCCCACCACCGGCGTGCCGGCGCGGGTCGGGGACTCGTCGCGGCGCAGGCCCGTCGCCCACGCGTCGTAGCCGGCGAGCCCCGCCTCGAGCGGCGCGACCTTGCGCAGCGCGCAGCACAGGTCCGGGTCGCGGTCGTGCAGCCGGGGCCCGTGCTCCGCGTCCTGCTCGGCCACCGTCTGACGGGGCGTCAACGTGATCAGGTTGACGTCCATCACCGCCCCCACCGCGTCCCGGGTGCCGATGGTCTCGGGGAAGTGGTAGCCGGTGTCGAGGAAGACCACGTCCACGCCGGGCCGTACGCGCGCCGCCAGGTGTGCCACGACGGCGTCCTCCATCGAGGAGGTCACGCAGAAGCGCGCGCCGAACGTCTCGACGCCCCAGCGCAGGATCTCCAGGGCCGGCGCGTCCTCCAGCTCGCGGCCCGCCCGCTCGGCCAACTCCCGTAGCGCGCCCGCCGTGCGGTGCTCAGTCGTCGTCATGACGACCACTCCTCTCGCCGGCCTCGGCGTCGTCGCGCCGCAGACCGGCAGCTAGCAGTCCTAGGAACGACAGTCGGAACGCACGGTTGCAGGAGGCACATTCCCAGGCGCCGCGGCCCTCTTCGGACGGACGGAGGTCCTCCTCGCCGCAGTACGGACAGTAGAATGGCGCGGTCCGCTCGCTCACGATAGGTCTCCTTCGGCCGCGCGGCCGACCCACTGGGCGAACCGCTCTCCGTCGGTGCGCTGGTCCTGAAAACGGGTCAGCAACCGCTCGACGTAGTCCGGGAGTTCGGCCGAGGTGACCTTGAGGCCGCGGACCTTGCGACCGAACCCGGCCTCAAGCCCGAGCGCGCCGCCGAGGTGCACCTGATAGCCCTCGACCTGGTTGCCGTCGCTGTCCGTGACCAACTGGCCCTTGAGCCCGATGTCGGCGACCTGGATACGGGCGCAGGCGTTGGGGCAGCCGTTGATGTTGATGGTGAGCGGCTCGTCGAAGTCCGGCAGCCGCCGCTCCAACTCGTCGATCAGCGCCGCGCCGCGCGCCTTGGTCTCGACGATGGCCAGCTTGCAGAACTCGATGCCGGTGCACGCCATGGTGCCGCGCCGGAACGTCGACGGGTTCACCTGGAGCTCCAGCGCCTCCAGGCCCGCGACCAGCGAGTCCACCCGGTCCCGCGCCACGTCGAGGATGATCATCTTCTGCTCGGCGGTAGTCCGCAGGCGCCCCGAGCCGTGCTCCCGCGCCAGCTCGGAGATCTTGGTGAGCGTCGCACCGTCCACGCGGCCCACCCGCGGCGCGAAACCGACGTAGTAGCGGCCGTCCCGCTGCCGGTGCACGCCCACGTGGTCGCGCCAGCGCTCGACGGGCTGCTCGGGCCCGGGCCCGTCGGTCAGCTTGCGCTTCAGGTACTCGTCCTCCAGGACCTGCCGGAACTTCTCCGCGCCCCAGTCGGCCAACAGGTACTTCAGCCGGGCGCGGTTGCGCAGCCGGCGGTAGCCGTAGTCGCGGAAGATGGAGATGACGCCGCCGAAGACGTCCGGCACCTCCTCCAGCGACACCCAGGCGCCCAGCCGCACGCCGAGCTTCGGGTTGGTGGACAGGCCGCCGCCGACCCACACGTCGAAGCCGGGCCCGTGCTCGGGGTGACGGACGCCGACGAACGCGACGTCGTTGATCTCGTGCACCACGTCGAGCAGCGGTGAGCCGGAGACCGCGGTCTTGAACTTGCGCGGCAGGTTCGAGTACGCCGGGTCGCCGATGTACCGGCGGTGGATCTCGTCGATGGCCCAACTGCCGTCGATGATCTCGTCCTCGGCGATGCCGGCGACCGGGGAGCCCAGGATGGTGCGCGGGGTGTCGCCGCACGCCTCGGTGGACGACAGCCCGACGGCCTCGAGGCGGCGCCAGATCTCGGGGACGTCCTCGATCCTGATCCAGTGGAACTGGATGTTCTGCCGGTCGGTGATGTCCGCGGTGCCGCGCGCGAACTCCTGCGATATCTCGCCGATGACCCGCAGTTGCTCGGTCGTCAGCCGCCCGCCGTCGATGCGCACCCGCATCATGAAGTAGCTGTCGTCCAGCTCCTCCGGCTCCAGGATGGCGGTCTTGCCGCCGTCGATGCCGGGCTTGCGCTGGGTGTACAGGCCCCACCAGCGCATCCGGCCGCGCAGATCGGCCGGGTCGATGGTGTCGAAACCGGTCTTGGAGTACGTCGTCTCAATGCGTGTCCGCACATTGAGACCGTTGTCGTCCTTCTTAACCTGCTCGTTGCCGTTGAGCGGAGTGAAGTGCCCCATGGCCCACTGGCCCTCGCCACGGTGGCGACCTGCCTTGCGGCGGGGCGCGGCGGCGGGGGCGCCCGGGGCCGGAGACTGCGGGCGTTCCGAATTGGCGGCCATGGCGATATGTCCTTCGGGGCGGCTTGAGGCCGTGCGGGACGGCGTGCGGCGAGCGTGGCGGATGGCGACATGGCTGAGCGCGGGCATGGGCTCAGCCAGGGGAAAGCGGGGCTGCGCTGAAACTCTCGGCTGCGCGCCAGGGCGCCGCAACCTAGCGGGCTGGGCCGGCTGAACCCCTGCCGAACCGCGCGCGAGCGGACGCGTGGCGGCCCGTGACGGGCCGGGGCGGGGTGTCGTGAGATCAACGGAACACGCACGTCCGCGGCGGCGGGGACGGCGGAAAACGCGGTGGTGCTGTGCTGTCAGCCCGCCGAACAGATGGCGCTGGACATGCGTCCGAGGTCGACGTGTCGTCGACTCACCAAGGCGATTCCAGCTCTAGACATGACGGAAGCCTGGCACGGGCCTTTGTTGACCGTCCAGCATTGTCCAATATGTGGGCGATGGAGTCTCGCAGAATGGGATGCTGTGGGGTCGCTCACACGAGTGAACGGGGTTCGCGTCGCGCCCTCACCACCCTGCCTTACGCACTGGTGGGAGCCGGGTACGCGCCCGGCCACGGCCCCGGACTGACCGGCTCCGGCTCCTCGTCGGTCGTGGTCCGGTAGACGCTGAAGCCGCGCTTCTGGTAGTTGCCGAGCGCGTGCTCGTCGTCCTTGGAGCAGGTGTGCAGCCACACCCGCCGGGTGGCGGGCAGATCCGGCCACCGCTCGCCGAGGTCCCACGCCCGCTGGACCCCGACCGACAGCAGGTGCCCGCCGATGCGCCGACCCCGGAAGGCCGGCAGCAGCCCGAAGTAGACGATCTCCACGGAGCCGGCGGAGCCGGAGGACCCGGAGGAACTGGCGGAGCCGGCGGAGCCGGAGGAGTCGGAGGAGTCGGAGGAGTCTTCCGGCGGGTTGGCCGCCAACTCGACGTACCCGGCCGGCGTGCCGCGCTCGTACGCCACCCAGGTCTCCACGCCGGGGCGGGCCAGCGCCCGCTGCCACTGGGCGTACGTCCACGCCAGCCGGTCTGTCCAGGCGATGTCCCCGCCGACGGAGGCGTACAGGAAGCGGCTGAACTCGGGGCTCGGGACCTCGGCGCGCACGATCCGCACCCCGGCGTCGGGCGCCGGCGCGGGGGAGAGGTCGCCGGGAGCGGTCTGTTCCAGATACCAGGTGGTCACGGTGGTGGTCATGCCGGCAGCCAACCACGCGGCCTTCGCCCGCCCGCGATCGGCCCAGGTCATCCGGCAAGCCAGGGGCGAAAGGACAGATACGGTGAAGACGTGCAGCCAGCGAACGAATCCCCCAGTCGGCCGACCGGTCGACTGCACAGGGCACGTGCCCTGTCGCAGCATGTGTCCAAGCGCAAGATGGCGTGGCTGCTCCTGAAGGACACCGTCAACTCCTGCCTGGAATACCGGGTCACCGGCCTCGCCGCCGAGGCGGCGTTCTTCACGCTGCTCTCGCTGCCGCCGCTGCTGCTCGGCCTCATCGGGCTGCTCGGCTACCTCGACGCCTGGACCAACACCGAGACCGTCGCCACCATCCGGGACAACATCCTCGACGCCTCGGGCACCGTCCTGTCGGACAAGGGCGTGAGCGAGATCGCCCGGCCCCTGCTCGACGACGTCATCGAGGGCGGCAGACCCGACGTGATCTCGCTCGGCTTCGCCATCGCCCTGTGGTCCGGCTCGCGCGCGGTGAACGTCTTCGTCGACACCATCACGATCATGTACGGGCTCGAAGGTCACCGCGGCATCGTCAAGACGCGGCTGCTGGCCTTCCTGCTCTACCTGGTCGCCCTGCTCGTGGGGGCGGTGGCGCTGCCGCTGATGGTGGTGGGGCCGGACGCGGTGGTGCAGATCTTCCCGCGCAGCGCGGACACCGTACGCGTCCTGTACTGGCCCGTGGTCATCCTGCTCTCCGTCGCCTTCCTGACCACGCTCTACCACGTCTCGGTGCCCGTGCGCTCGCCGTGGCGGGAGGACATCCCGGGGGCGCTGATCGCCCTGACCATGTGGGTGCTCGGCAGCTTCCTGCTCCGCATCTACCTGACCCAGACGGTCGAGGGCCCCACCATCTACGGCTCCCTCGCGGCGCCGGTGGCGGTACTGCTGTGGATCGGGGTGTCCGCGTTCGCGGTCCTGGTCGGCGCCGCGGTCAACGCCGCCCTGGACCGGGTCTGGCCCTCGGTCGCCACGGCGGCGGCCCGCGAGGAGCGCGAACGCGAGCGGCGCCGGGCGGTGGCCCGCGCCTACGCCGAGGCGGCGGCCCTGGCGGAGGACGGCGACGGGGACGGGGCGGACGCCGAGCCGCCGTCGGAGTTCCCCGAGCGCTGGGCCCAGTTCCTGCCCCCCGAGGACGTCAGGTCGCGGCTGCACGCCTGGCGCGAGCGCGAGCGCACCCAGGAGGGCGGCGCCGGGCGTCAGCGGCCCACCGCACGTGCCGAGGAGGCCGCGCGCGAGGCCGCGAGGCCGCCGCGGGACCCCGAGCGCCCACCGGCCCCGGCGACCGACCCCCGCTACCCGCCCCGCCCCAGCTACCCGCCTGGCCCCTTCCCCCCGAGCGCGTACGGCCTGGGCGAGACCGGGCCCCGGCCCGCTGACGCCGAGCCGCAGGGCCCCGCCCCGGAGCGGGGCCGCCCGACGGGCTCGGCGCGCGGCCGGCACCGCGCCGGACCGTAGGGCGGGGCGAGGCGGGCGGCGCGGTCAGGTCGGCCGACGCGGTCGGGCGGACGCGGGGCGCGCCACGGCGTCCCGCGTCCGCGCCACATGTCGGTCCCGGCCTCAGCCGGCCGCCGTGCTCCCTGCGGCGGCTCGCCACCCGCGTGGCCGGGGCGCGCGGGGCCTCAAGGCGGCGCCTCAAAGCGGCGCCTCACGGCAGCGCCTCAAGGCAGCGCCTCAGGGCGGCGGGTCGGCCCGGGCCGTCGCGGCCTGGAGGTCGGCGAGCAGTTCGGCCTGGTTGGCGAGGACGCCGGTGAGGATGGTGCGGGCCGTCGCCAGCAGTTCGGCGACGCGGGGGCTGGTCAGCGCGTAGTAGACGGTCGAGCCCTCCCGGCGGGGCACGACCAGGTTCGCCCGCCGCAACACGGCGAGCTGCTGCGACAGGTGCGCTGGCCCGACCCCCACCTCGGGCAGCAGCTCGGCGACCGCGTGCTCGCGCTGGCTCAGCAGCTCCAGTACGCGGATGCGGACCGGATGCCCGAGCGTCTTGAAGAACTCGGCCTTGAGTTGGTACAGCGGCGTGCTCATCGAACCGGCCTCCCATTCCCCCCGCGCTCGGCCGCCCACCGATGCCGGGGCCGCACGAGCCCCACGCGACGCATCCGCCCAGCATTCCTCAGCATGCGGCCATCCTCACCCGCGCACGCCGGACGGATCGACCCGGGACCACGGGCCGCCCCCCTCGCGGGGGTCACAGGGGCAGGGTGACCCAGATGCTCTTGCCGCCGCCGTCGGCGTCCTGCCGCACGCCCGCGGTGCCGGCCAGCTCCAGCGTGAGCTGGACGACGGTGGCGAGCCCGCTGCCGCCGCCGGTCATCGCGCCGTACAGCGGCGGCTGGTACGGGTGGCGGTCGTGCACCCCGAAGGCGAAGGTGTCCCGGCTCGCCGCGTACATGATGGTGATCTGGGAGGAGAGCGCGGAGGCGTGCCGCACGCTGTTGGTCACCAGCTCGCTCAGGATCAGCAGGGCCGGGTCGGTGACCGGGTGTCGCACGGCGGCGCTGATGCCCCACTCGGCCAGCGCCAGCTCGGCCGTCTCCCGGGCCACCCGCACGGCGGACGGCATGGTGGGCAGGGTCAGCAGGTGCTGGTAGGGCAGGGCGGCGAGTTCGGTCAGCCCGGCGAGTCCGATCACGGCCACTCCGCGCGCCGCGAACCGGCCACCGGCCGTGGGGACCGCGCCGGGCCAGCGGCCCCGCGCGGGACGGTGGCGCTCACCGCGCCGCCACCTTCGCCGGCTCTGCCTCCCGCAGGACGTCGAGCAACTCGTGCCGCCCGGCGAGCATCTCGGTCAGGACGCGCCGGGCGGCCCGCATCAGAGCGGCCACGTCGCCACCGGCCAGCGCGTACACGACCGTCGAACCGTCCCGCCGCGAGGTGACGAAGCCCGACCGGCGCAACACCGCGAGCTGCTGCGACAGCGCGGACGGCTCCACCTCGATCGCGGCCAACAACTCCCGCACGGGCAGCGGCCCGTCCCGCAACAGCTCCAGTACGCGTATCCGCACAGGGTGGCCCAACATGCGGAAGAACTCGGCCTTCGCCTGGTACAGCGGAACCGACACGACCCCTCGACCTCGACTTCCCCGCACTCCGGCCGGGCCGGGTGCGCCCGGCCGCGGGCCGGACGGCGGCCGGCGCGGCGACAGGCTGCTGAGCGCGGGCGCCCCTGCGCACCGCCCGCACACCATCCAACGAATTGCGAAGTTTCGCAATTCACCGAATCGGTCAAGCCCACCCCCGCGCCCGACACCCGCGGCCACCCGCGAAAAGCCCCGGGAGCGACCCCGCGAGAAGCCCCCGAGGAGCCCCGCGTGACGGCCCGTGAAAAAGCGGTGGCCGGGCCGCGCGGTCCGGGGCTAGAGTGCTCGCTGTTCCCCTCGGCGGCAGCAAGCCGCCGAAGTCAGACCGTGTGTGACGAGGAGGTGTCGACCGATGGCTGTCGTTGCGCTGGGCGCTGCCCGCTTCCGCGAGTTCATCAAGTCCACCTCCGTGGTCCCCGGCTGATCCTCTCTACGCCGCGCGTCGTCGCGCCCGGCCGGGGCCGCTCCCGAAGGGCCACCCTGTGTCTTCCTCTTCCCCTCGCTTCTCCCTTTCCTCTCTCTCCTCCGGTTCCACTGGTTCCCCTGGTTCCGACGGTCCCACTGGTTCCCTTGGTTCGTCCGACTCCTCCGCCGCGCACCCGCTCGCCCCGTACGGCTGGGACGCGCACTGGGAGGCCGAGTTCGCCCCGTACGCCGCGCAGGGGCTGGTGCCCGGGCGCGTGGTGCGGGTCGACCGTGGCCAGTGCGACAGCGTCACCCCGTACGGCCTGGTCCGCGCGGACACCGAGTACGTCACGCCGCACGACCCGCTGCGGGTGGTGTGCACGGGTGACTGGGCCGCGCTCGACCCCGACGGCAGCGACCCGCGGTACGTGCGGACGCTGCTGCCGCGCCGTACCGCCTTCGTGCGCTCCACCTCCTCGCAGCGGTCCGAGGGCCAGATCCTGGCCGCCAACGTCGACCACACCCTGATCGCCGTCTCGCTCGCGGTCGAACTCGACCTCGGGCGGGTGGAGCGGTTCCTGGCCCTGGCCTGGGAGAGCGGGGCGACGCCGCTGGTCGTGCTGACCAAGGCGGACCTGGTGGACGACGCGGCCACGCTCGGCCACCTGGTCGCCGACTGCGAGAACACCGCGCCCGGCGTGCAGGTCCTCGCGGTCAGCGCGGCCACCGGCGAGGGCGTGGACATCCTCGCCGCCTCGCTCGCCGGCGGCACGGCCGTACTGCTCGGCCAGTCCGGCGCCGGCAAGTCCACGCTGGCCAACGCGCTCGTCGGCGAGGACGCGCAGGAGGTACAGGCCACCCGCGACATGGACGGCAAGGGCCGGCACACCACCACCACCCGCAACCTGCTCGCACTGCCCTGGGGCGGGGTGCTCATCGACACCCCCGGGCTGCGCGGCGTCGGGCTGTGGGACGCGGAGGACGGCGTCGCCCGCGTGTTCTCCGAGATCGAGGCGCTGGCCGAGCAGTGCAGGTTCCACGACTGCGCCCACCAGGCGGAGCCGCACTGCGCGGTCCTCGCCGCGGTCGAGGACGGCTCGCTCCAGCAGCGCCGGCTGGACAGCTACCGCAAGCTCCTGCGCGAGAACGAGCGCATCTCGGCCCGCACCGACGCCCGGATGCGGGCCGAGATGCGGCGCGACTGGAAGCAACGGCAGGCGCTCGGCCGGCACATGATGGAACGCAAGCGGGGCGTGCAGCGCAAGCCGTGACCCGCCGGGCGCGTGACGCCACGGGGGCCGGGCCCGCTCGGACCCGGCCCCCGTGGCCGCCGTCGTACCCCGAAAGTCGCCGTCGTGCCCCGAAACCGGTTCCGAAGACCCCGGCGTACGCCCGGTCGGGGCGCCCGGCACCGCGACCCGTTGCCCATTCCGCGCCGCCGGGTGGCTCGCCCCGAGCGCCGGGGTAAGGATGGAGCCTTGCGGAGGGCGCGACCCGGGCCAGCCGACAGCGGACCGAGCAGCTCGCACCGAGCCGCGCCGAATCCGCGCCGGACCGGGTCGCGTCGCCGATGGCGTGACCGTGGCCGCGACTGTGGCCGTGGGCCCCGGTCACGCCGTAGCCGAGCCGTTGCCGAGGACCGTGGGTCCCCGTCGCCAACAGAGAGAGCGGGTTGTGATGGACGCCGCCATGGATACGTACGACGTCATCGTCCTGGGCGCTGGCCCGGTCGGCGAGAACCTGGCCGACCGGGCGCACGCACAGGGCCTGTCCGCCGTCGTCGTGGAGAGCGAACTGGTCGGCGGCGAGTGCTCGTACTGGGCCTGCATGCCCAGCAAGGCACTGCTGCGCCCGGTACTCGCGCAGGCTGACGCCCGGCGCACGCCGGGGCTGCGGCAGGCCGTGACCGGGCCGTTGGACGCGTCGGCCGTGCTGGCCCACCGTGACGCGTTCGCCTCGCACTGGAAGGACGACGGCCAGGCCCAGTGGCTGGACTCGGCGGGGATCGACCTGGTGCGCGGGCACGGACGCCTCGACGGGCCCCGGCGGGTCACGGTGACGGAGCCGGACGGCCGACAGCGCACGCTCACCGCGCGGCACGCCGTCGCGGTCTGCACCGGCAGCCGCGCCGCCCTGCCCGACCTGCCCGGGCTCGCCGACGCGCGGCCGTGGACGAGCCGCGAGGCCACCAGCGCCGCCAGCGTCCCGGGGCGGCTCGCCGTGGTGGGCGGCGGCGTCGTCGCCGTCGAGATGGCCACCGCCTGGCGGGCGCTCGGCGCCGAGGTGACCCTGCTGGTCCGTGGCCAGGGCCTGCTACCCCGGATGGAGCCGTTCGCCGGCGAACTCGTCGCCGCCGCGCTCACCGAGGCCGGCGTGGACCTCCGTACCGGCACGTCGGTGACAGACGTACGGCGCCCCGACCCGACCGGGCCCGTCACGCTCACCCTCTCCGGCGACGGGGCGGGCGCGGACGGCACCCTCGAAGCGGACGAGGTCCTCTTCGCTACCGGCCGGGCGCCGCGCACCGACGACATCGGCCTGGAGACGGTCGAGCTGACCCCCGGCGCGTGGCTCGACGTGGACGACACCTGTCAGGTGCGGGACGTGGCGGGCGGCTGGCTGTACGCGGTGGGCGACGCCAACCACCGGGCGCTGCTGACCCACCAGGGCAAGTACCAGGCGCGCGTCGCGGGCGCCGTCATCGCCGCCCGGGCGCAGGGCCTGCCGCTCCTGGAGACCGACCCGTGGGGCGCGCACGCCGCCACCGCCGACCGCGCCGGCGCTCCACAGGTCGTGTTCACCGACCCCGAGGTGGCGGCGGTGGGCCTGACCGCCGCCGAGGCGAAGCGCGCGGGCCGCCGCGTACGCGTCATCGACCAGGACCTGGGCCAGGTGGCGGGCGCCAGCCTGTACGTGGACGGCTACCGAGGCCAGGCCCGCATCGTCGTCGACCTGGACCGCGACCACCTGATCGGCGCCACCTTCGCGGGCCCCGCCGTCGGCGAACTCCTGCACTCCGCGAGCCTGGCCGTGGTGGCCGAGATCCCCATCGACCGCCTCTGGCACGCGGTGCCGGCCTATCCGACGATCAGTGAGGTGTGGCTGCGGTTGTTGGAGGCGTATCGGGGATAGGAACCACGGCGGGGTCGCGCGACGGAGGCCGCGGGCGCGTGCTGGACCCGGGCCGGGAGGCCGCCGGAGACCGAGAGCCCCTCCCCCTGGAAGCCCGGCACGTGAGCGGATCGTCCCCCGCTCCGGGTGTGGCCGCCGGGTGCAGACCCGAAGGCCCTGCACCCGGCAGGAAGCCGGAGACGGCCCCGCTGCCGCATGGCCAGGTTCGCCCGCCCACCGGTAATCGACCGGGGTGACCAGGATGCGCCCGGCCCGATCCACGTGATGGAGGCCGCGGGCGGGCTTGTGCCGTGGCGCGGGCGGGTGCCACTGTTGCCGCCATGGCCCAACCCATCCCCTTACCCGAATACGGGGCGCTACTCGCGGAGGTCCGGACGGTGAGACGGGCCGGAGTGGTGGGATTGCGCTCGTTGGACACGCCGGAGCTCTGTGGGATCGTCGACCGCCAACGCGCTGGTGGGACGGCGACGGGTACTGCCACGGTGGAGCAACTGCTGCGCACCGCCGTCTCGTGCCTCGGTGGGGGCACCCTTCAAACGGCTGCCGAATATTGTCTCGGGCTCGCCGACGGCACACGGGACTGGCCAGCGGCTGATCGTCGCCGCCGGGCCGCGCAAGTGTACGGGGTCAGCATCGAGCGGTTCCGCAAACACCATGAGCTGATGGTGCTGGGGCAGGTCACGGAGCAGGTGCTGCTCATCGCCGCTGTTCCCGTGACCGAAGTGGCCCCCGGCGGCGTTGGCGGATGCGAGACCAGTCCCGTCCCGCTCTCCGAACTCGCCCCCTCGCACCGCACGCTCCATCCGCTCGTGCACGGCCGTCGCGCCACCGTGACGGTGCACGTCCACTCGGTTGATCTGCTGAGAGAGATAGACGTCGTCGTCTCCCCGACCAACACGTACTTCGCGTTGCCCGCACCCTTCAAGGCGTCGATCGCCGCCACCCTGCGACGTGCGGGGGCGGGTAAAGACCCAACGGGACGGCTGGTTGAGGACTACGTCCACGACGAGTTGCGAGGATGGGTAGCGAGAAACGAGATGCCAGGGCGAGCGGCCCTGCCGGGAACCGTGGCGGCCACGACGGCCGGCGCACTGCGCGCGCAGGGGGTGCGGCGGATCTATCACGCGGCGGTGGCCGTCCCACGCCCCGACAGTAACGACTATGACGTCCGGCCCGCGGTCGTCGCCCAGGCCGTGGTTGCGGCGTTCGCCCTCCTAGCGCGGGAGTCCGGTCACGAGGACCCACCGCTCCTCTCCGTGTGTCTCCCGCTCCTTGGTGCGGGACGAGGTGGACTCGCACCGCTGGAGAGCTTCAACGCCCTGTGGCCCGTGGTCGAGGCCGAGTTGGCTCGTCGAGCGCCGTGGCAGATCCACTTCATCGTGCGTCAGCACGCCCATGCGGACCTCATCGAGCGGCTGCTCGCGGGCTCGGTGAATCGGTCGTCCCACTGAACGAGGAGCGCCAGTGAACCCGTATGCCGTACTCGCCGCTGCCGCCGCGCAGTGGGAGCGGATCGCCGGCCTGCTCGACGCGGGTACGCGGGAGCGGCTGGCCGCGCATCTCAGTCGGATACGTCGCGATGGCCCTGACCCATGTGATCAACAACAGCGGCACGCGGCAGCCTCGCGCGCTGTGGAGGTACTCGCGGATGGGCTGCCCGAGCTGTTTGGCAGCGAGCAGCAGGCGCGCCTCACCGCCACGCCGCCGCCTGCCGGCTTGTCCGCGGAGAACGTCACCCACCTTGGTTTCAGCGCCGAGGACCTAGCCGTCCTGCTCGTCGACGGCCACCGGATGGTGGGGTCACTGCTCAGCCCGGTACGCGAGCGCCTTCTGGCGGCCCCGGCCTTGGAGCCGGACACCGTGTTCCTGGGAGGCGCTGATCCGTACGCGGTGGGGCTAATCCGACTGAGCGGCCGCGGTGGTGCCGTGCGGCTGCCGAGCTTCCAGTTCACCGCGGACCACCGACCGCGGCCGATCGTGCTGGACGTCAACCGCATCCTGACCGCGGATCGTGACCCGTGGGGGGCCGCGGACTGGTGGCTCACCATCAACGGTTGGCTCGACGCACGCCCCGAGGCGCTCATCGGGACCACCCGTGAACAGCAACTCCCGAACGCCGCACGTATGTTGACCGATGCGGAGTAGCCGTGCCGAACTACCGCCCGCCTGCCCGGATGTCCGGGGCGCCTACCAAGGTCGAACTCGGCGCCGGAACGCTGCTGTACCGGGTACACGCCGCGCACCGGGTCCCTGACGCCTTCAACCCGGTCCCGGCACACTGCCTGTACGGGGGTGGCCGTTTCGACTCCACCGCCTGTGACCGGTACGGATATCTCTACGCGGGGCTCGGGGCGGCAACCGCCGTCTGCGAGGCGCTGCTGCGCGGCATACCGTTCGACTCCGCTGGCGGCCCACGACTCCTCCCGCGCGTCGCGGTCGCGGGCCGAAACCTCTCCACACTGCGGCTGGCAACCGACGTCACGCTGGTCTCCCTGACCACGGCTGAGGACCTGGCAGCCGTTCATCAGGACAGTTGGCTGGTGCAGACCGAGGCCCACGAGTACCCGTACACCCGCGACTGGGCACACTGGATTCGCCGCCACACCGCGCCCTGGGCGCAAGGGCTCCTGTGGCCATCGAAGCGGGAACCCGGCGACCGCACGGTGGTTCTCTTCGAGGACCGTTGTCCGCCGAACGTGCTGGAGGCGGCAGACACCGACCCGGTGGACTTCGGCACGCCGGACGGTGAGGCGTGGCTCAACTCCGTGCTGCAGCCCTACCGCGTCCAACTGCCGCCGGCCGGTCACCGCCCCTGAGACGGCGAGGAGTACCGCATGTCCGAAGAGACCGCGTGGGCACACGCGATGGCTGCGGAAGTCGCCTACTTCGACTACTGCGAGACCAGCGACCCCGAACTGCTCAGTCGGGCGACCGAGGAATTCGAGGAGGCGTTCGAGGACCCCGGTTCCGACGGGACGTGGGCCGTGTGGCGGATCATGCTCGGTCATCTGCGCTGCGTCCAGTACGAAGAGGCCCCGGCCGCACCGCTGCTGCGGCACGCCCGGAACCTTTTGAGCGCGGGCCTCGCCGCGCTGCCGGACGACGACGGGGAAGGGAGCGAGGACCGCACGCTCGCGTACGTCCTGCTGGCCCTCGTCGCACGCCTTCGCTACGAGAGAAGTAAGGGGAGGAGAGGCGTCGAGGAGCGCAGGGCGCTGCTCGACGAAGCGATCCAGCGACACATCGACGCCGAGCCGTGGGCGCGACCTCCGGACGAGGACCCGTCCGGTGAAATCGGCACCCTCCTGGCGCTGCGCCGGGCCCAGGCGTATCTCCTGCTGGAACGTTACGAGTTCACAACCGACGTACGGGACGCGGAACGCGCGGTCGACTACAGCCAAGAGGCGTTGAACCTGTCGCCACCGGCAGAACAACTGCCGCTGTGTTGGTACGGGCTGGGGCTGGCCCTTTTCGTGCGGGGAACCGTCGCCCAGGACCGGGCCCTGCTGGACGCGACACGGGATGCGTTCCAGACCGCGTTCGCCGTGGCTGGGGCAGCCGGGATGAGTACCGAGCCGTGGGTTTGGGAGGCAGAGATCCGGCTGGCTGCCGTGCACGGCTACATCTGGCTCAAGTGGAAGGACCAGAACCACGGCCACCAGGCGATGGCGGACGTGGGCAGGCTCTTGGCCGAGCCGGGGGCGGAAGAGCGACTGGAGTCCCTCTTCCTGAGCGTCTTCGCGAGTGTGCTCTTCGAGAAGGCAGGGCGCGAGGCCGACAGCGAGGGGCAGGACCGTGCCATAGCCATGGCACGGCGGTTGGTGCGCGAGACACTGTCTGACTGGGGCGTCGAAAGATCCCGCCGCCTGTTGCTGCTGGCCGGCTTCCAGAAGATGCGCTACTACCAGGACCCGGATCCGGAACGGGTCAGAGAGGCCGGTCGCGCGGCGGTCTCGGCGCAGGTGGGTGAGCTGTCAGGTGCCGAAATGCCCCTCCTAGCCCAAAGCATCCACGCCTGGGCCCGGATTGAGTTGGCACGCCGTGGCCTGCTGACGCCCGATGACGAAACGGCCCTGCCCGCCTTCAGCGCCGCCTCTGTCAAGGACATGGCGACCAGACTGCTGGACGATGTCCAACGGGGCAACTCACGCCCGTACATGGGCGACACGGCCCCCGACTTTCCCGGGACCTCGGCAGGGACATCGGGACGGCAGCGCCTGGCCAGCGAATTCGCCGCCGGGTACGAGCTCTGGTGCGGGATGGAGGTGGGGAGCAGGGAGCGCGGGCGCATGGCGGCAGGGTTGCTGACCGTCATGACCATGGACGTAGACGTGGCGGTCGTCAGTGAGGAACTGCGAGACACGTTGCTCGGGGCGATGCTGGAGACAGACAAGGAGGACCCCGAGTGGCAGCGGCACGCGCACAAGGTGGCCGGCCTGGTGATGCTCCGGTACGAGCAGCAGGGCCGTGGACGCGGTATGGACGAGGTCGCCGCCCACTTGGCCAGGGCTAACGGGGAGGGTTCGGCCACAGACTACACCGACCTGCTCCTCGGCTCCGAGGCCCGGCAGTACCGTGGCCAAGCCGACGGAGCCCGCGACGAACTGGAAGCGGCGGCCGAGATGTGGCGGAGACTACGCGACGAGCACGGCCTGTCGCCGCGCATCGCGCTACTGGCCGAGGCCGAGCAGTTGACGCACGAGGTGCGGGAGGCTGCTCAGCAGGGGGACCTGGTGGCGGTGGACCAGTGCATCACGCGGGTGGCCGCCATCCGGGCGGAGTTGGAGGCGGACCATCCGTCCAGGGCCGAGCTGTGGGTTCGCCTGACCCACATGAGCGTGCGGCGTGAGGCACTGGCCGAAGCACTCGGCAGGCCCTACCGGCAGCTGCCAGACGCCCCCACGATCGGGGAACTGCGCCGCGACAGCCTCACCCTCCCCCGCAGCCACCGTGCCTTGATCCTGGGTGACAGCGGTGCCGGCCGGTTGCACCACGCCTGGCGGAACCGGGACACGAGAGCGCTCACCGAGGGGCTGGGGGCGATCAGAGAAGCACGTGAGTTGTCGGAGCCGGGGAACGACGGGTACCTCCGGTACACCGCTTTGTTGGCGCACGCTCACTACCTCTCAGCCGGTTTGCTCCGCGACCCACGCACCTGTGGAGAGCACCTGGACTCGGCGATCGACCTCTTCGAAGAGAGTTTCGTGGGCATAGGCGAGCCCGAGCGCCAGCTCTACGCCAGCACCGCTATGGGGCTCGCTCGTGCGCGCTATGAGCGAGCCTCCCGTCGACCACTGGGGAGTTCGCGCGACCGGGCCCGGGCCTTGACAGTCGGCCTGCAAGGTCTGCGTGGGTATGCCTGGGCCGCGTTGCTCCAGTCAGCCACCAGTCACGCCGCGCAGGCCGCCGCCGAGGCCACGGCCCACGCGCTCGAAGTCGCCTCCTGGGCGTTGCGTCAGGGGGCGCTGGAACCCGCCGTCGAGGCGCTGGAAGCCTGCCGGGGCCTGACTCTGCACGCCGTCATCACCACGAAGACCGTGCCCCACCGGCTGGTCGCCGCCGGACTCGACGAACTGGCCGGCGAATGGAGCGCGGCTGGCATCGACAGCGGGAATTCCGGCCCGTTCGAGAGCGCCGGTACGAGGGAGGCACCCAGTGCGCTGCGGCGCCGGGTGCTCACCGCGCTGCGCGCGGGGGCGACGGAGCCCGGCGACCGGCTGCTGGACCCGCCCGACGTCGCAGCCATCGGCGAAGCGCTGCGCGCCCTTGGCCGGGACGCGCTGGTCTATCTCGTGCCTGAGTCGGACGGAGGGAGCGGCACCGCCGTCCTCGTCACGTCCACCGACGACGTGCATGCCCTGCCGCTGCCCGGACTCACCGAACAGGCCGGCCCGCTCGCGGAGTACGCCCCGGTCCCCAGCAGTGCGCGGGACATGGGGCCGATCCCAGGGGGCACGGGCACGCTGGGTGGTGACCCGGCGGTGTCCTCGCCCAGTGGCCGGCCTGAACTGCGGCGGCAACTCGACCGACTGTGCGGTTGGGCGTGGTACGTCGCCATGAGGCCGTTGCTTGACGTCTTCGCCGCTCCCGACCGTCCGAACCGTGTACCCAGGCTCGTGCTCGTCCCCATGGGGCGACTCGGACTCGTGCCGTGGCACGCCGCGTATCACGTGGTCGCCCGGGGCCGTCGTCGATACGCACTGCAGGACGCCGACCTCTCGTACGCCGCCTCGGCTCGGTTGCTCTGCGAGGTGGCGGCTCGACCCGCCGCCGCACGGACGGAGGGCGCCCTGATCGTCGGCGACCCCGTCGGGGACCTGGTGTACGCGGGAGAGGAGGCGGATGCCATCCAGCGCCTGTTCTATCCGCACGGGACGTTCCTGGGGCGGCGCGGTAGCGGGGTGAGAGACGGCGCGGGGACACCGGCCGAGGTGCTCGACTGGCTGCGGGGAACCGAAAGCACGGACGGGGTACTGCACCTGGCCTGCCACGCCTCGGTCACGCACCACGCCCGGCGCAGCGCGGGGCTCGCCCTGTCCGGCGGCACTCTGTTCGCCGAGGACCTGACCGGGACGGCGGACGCTATGAGCTCCGGGGGGCCCGCGCTCGTGTTGTTGGCCGCGTGCCGCAGCCACGTCTCGGGACATGGGGACAACGAGGCGTTCACCCTGGCCACCGCCTTCCTGGTGGCAGGCGCCCGGTCAGCGGTGGGCTCGCTGTGGCCGGTACCGGACGAGGCGACCTCAGGATTGATGCTTTTGACCCACCATTTCCTGTGCCGCGAGCACGAGTCGCCCGCGCGGGCGTTGCGGCGGGCTCAACTGTGGTTGCTGGGACTGGAGCGGCGGTCGGTCGGTGGCCTCCCGGCCGAACTGACCGCTCGGGCAGCGCGGGTGGACCCGGACGATCTGAGCGCTTGGGCGGGATTCGTCCACCTGGGCCGCTAGACCCCGCCATGGTGGACGGTGTGCCGCACGGGGTCCGTGCCGTTGCGAGGCTAGGAGGTTGGCACGACGGTGCGTAGAGCGATTGTGCGTGTCGTCCACTGGCCGTACCGCCCGGCGCCGACCCTGTTCAGGTCTCGCGTGGAGAGACTCGGCGGGGCCTGCGAGAAGCGCAGCATCCCGTCGTGGGCGCCCGGGGCGGGCAGTCGAGAACCTGCCGGTGCCGGGGCCCAGGCGGGTAGGTGGAACGGGACCGTGTTGAGCTCACACTCGGCGACGATGAGCTTGAGCCAGTCCCTTCCCTCCGCTCCGGGCACTGGCCTACGGCCCGTGGGTAGGGAGAACTGCACGGGCTCCCCGTCGAGGGCGTGGCCGGTGTGGCCCGGTGCGATGAAGTGCCCCGGATAGAGCGTCGCATGGCTGGCGTAGCTGTCCGTCAGGTCGAGTAGCAGGCACCACAGGGCCCGATCCGGCGAGCGGTTGTGGAGACGCACCGAGAGCAGTGGCGGCTGTGCCGCGTCCGGGAGCCTGATGTCCCCAGCCGTGTAGGCGCAGACGATCTCGCCTCGGCCGTCCGGGGCGAGGAGCCGCTCGGGGGGCGAGCCCCAGGGGCTGATCTCGACTCGCACCAGGCCGTCGAGTGGTGAGGGGCGCGGCGCGAGGTCGCGCAGCCGGTGCCAGCGCGTCAGATGGATCAGGCAGTCGGCGATCTGCCGTGCCTCCCCGGGCACGGACAGGGGCTGGGGCGCGACGAAGTGGCTGCCGTCGCGGCGCAGAACGTGCGCGGTGAGGTCTCGAATCTCCACGTGGAAGTGCAGGTCGCCGGCCTCCCGTGGGTCCGACACCGGTCGCAGCAGCGGCGAGGGGCCGCCACCGGGACCGGCCGACACCAGCGCTCTGTCCAGGGTCGCTCGGACGTCACCTGCCATCCCCGATGCTGCGTTGACGGTGACCGTGGCGGCAGGCAGGCTCAGCGCGGTCAGCGCGACCGGATAGACGTGTGCCGGGGCCGGAGCCCAGTCCACCGGGTCGACCAGGGCGCGGTCCGGCAGTACTGTCCGGGCGGTGAGCAGCCGACCGGGCACGGCGGGCACGTCGACCGTGTGCGTCACCTCTGCCGTGGGGTGTGCGGTGGGTGCCGGGCCACCCGCCATGACAGCGAACTCCGCGATGGTGGCTCCCGCCGGGGCGTCTTCGCGCAACCCGTGCCCCGCCCCGCAGTTCACCTCCCAACCCGCCGGCCCATGGCGCAGCAGGTACACACCGGGCTTCCTCGCAGTGCCGTCTGCTAGGAACGGCAGGTCCGCGACGCCGTCCGGCCCGGGAGGAAAAAGGATGGGCTGTTGCAGCCCACCCGAGCATTGCACTCGCGCATCGGCGGCGGACAGCACCTCCCGGTAGCTGACGCCCGGTTGTGAGTCTTGGACCACGTCGAGCACCGCACGGGTGAACACCCCGTACCGGTGCCCGCCGAAGTACGCCTCGTGCGCGGCCTGATCGGCGCGACTCGCCGCCAGCAGCAGCACCTCGCTCCGGCCACGGGGGGCAGACGACCATGCCGGGCCGGCATCGCGCGCCCTCGGGAGCCTCGTGCGGGCCCAGACATCGCGGGCGGGTGCGTACCGAGGCGTCAGCAAGGGGTCGCGAGTCGTTCCGCCGGCGAAGCAGCAGTCGACTATCGCCACGACGTGGGCACCGCGTGCGGCGACCGCCGCGAGCAGCGCCCTCAGCCGTTTGTCGAGCAACAGGCCGTCGGCGCAGACCAGTGCTTGATTGTGGCCCGTAGCCTCGACCAGCAGGTCCGCCCCGTGGGCCTGCTGGCGCGTGCCGTGCCCGGAGAACCAGAACATCGCGGTATCCCCGGGCCCTGCCCTACCTAGCTGGTCGCGGATTCCGACCTCGACCGCCGCGACGGTCGCCTCCTGGTCCAACAGCACCCGAAGGGTGGGCACCGATGTGCGCTTTTCCAGGAGGCGACAAACCCCGGCGATGTCATTGAGACAGCCGCCCAGCGGCGGGGCTACCAGTGTCGGATAGTCGTCAATGCCTACCAAGAGTGCATGAAGCGTCGCCATGGCGGAGAGTCTGTCAGCTCCCTCGTCACATCACCGACGCACTTTTGGGCACTAACTGGCTGTATTAAGGGCGCAGTTGGTCCTACGCCTGTTCCGCTCGCCCAAACCGGTCGCACGATGGAACCGGGTTCGCCACACCGCGTGTCCTGATCCGCGAGAGTTGGCTGAGCCACTGGCACGGACCCGTCGTCGAGCGGGTGGATACGAGTTGGGGGACAGGTGGCACTCGTTGAACGTGGCCGGCTAATCGATGTCGCCGGCACCTCGGACGTACAAGGCGTCCTTTCCGTAGGTTCGGGGTCAGGCCAAGCCGCCGTTCACGGCCGCTACCGTTCACGCCCGTGCCCCATGCGCAACTACGGGGTCGACGGGGCCATGCCGCACCCCTTAGAGGCGGCCAGATGGCTTGCCTGCTCCACGGGCCATGCGCACATCCAGATCCACAGCGACGGGCTGACCACCCTCGTGCCGGCGGACCGCAGCCTCGCGCGTGCCGGCCGAGTTTTCGGCGCGCACACGTCCGGGGGCTCGCGATGAGCGACATCGACTACGCCCTCCGCCGCCAAGTCGCGGATGTCAGCCGCAAGCTGAACGTCCTGGGTGAACATGTCGCCAACGTGTCGGGTCAGGTCGACCTGGCCCGGGAGCTCCAGACGGCGGCCCGGCGGGAACTCCTGCAACTGCGGGACGACTTCCAGGCGTACGCGCGCCAGTCGGAACTGCATGCCCAAGTCCAACGGGCGGAGACTCGCATCGGCGTGCTGCAGGACGCTATCGACCACGACTTCGGCCATTACAAGCTGGTCAGGCGCACGGCCGTGGCCATGCTCCAAGCCTTCGACGCCGGGCTGGTGACTGAGAGCACCGTACGGACGGTCAGCGAAGAGCTGATGATCCAGAACCCGCGCTACTGGCTCGCTCCCGCGGTCGTCGCCCTGGCCTCTTGGGCCGGCGATGACCCGCTGCTGTGCGAGCGGAGCGTCGAGGAGGCATTCCGCCGCTCGCCGGATCGCACCTCGCTCTTCTTCGCCCTCGTGCTGCGTCGCCAGGGCCGGACCGACGGAGCGGCGCGCTGGCTGCGGCACTACCTGCTGGCCCAGGACCCGCGATCACTGGGCAGGGAGTTCGCGGTCATCCTTGAGGCGGTCACCGGCGGCATCTTCGGGGCAGCAGCCCGCGACGTACTCGCCCGAACCCTGACCCGGTGGAAGGAGGCGATGGCGGACGGTGTCATGTACGGCAAAGCGCAGAAGGCCCAAACCCGACGGTGGCGGGTGGAGATCGATTCCTTGCGCACTCCGGTGGCGCCGTCGGAATTTCCCCGACTGGCACTACTGTCCCCCCAGTGGGGCGTCCTCGCCGAGGGACTCTCCTCGGCCCGTACTCAGCAGTGCCTCCTCGACAAGTACGAGCACCTGCTCAACCAACGAGCCGATGTCGCGCAGAGCATGGAAGACGTCGTCGACGATCTTCTCGACCAGTTGGTGTCCGAGTACGACATCGAAGAGCTGCCCTTGCGCCGGGAGCTCGCCGTCCAGCGGGCCGTCGTCGCACACGGGGGCGATGTGCCAGCCGCCACCGCCGCCGCGCACGCCGATCTGGCCGCTCACGCAGACACGCTTGACCTTCTGATGCTTCAGACGGTCGCCGCGCTCAACCCGACGGCGATCGGCGTCTCGCAGGAGACCAGCCGGCTCGCCGTCGGCGCCTGCCGGGAATGGCTCTCCCGCGCCCACGCCGAGTTCACCCGGGACTACCGCACGAACGTCCCGCACGATGTACGGATCGACTTGCCGACACATCACTCCCCGGGCGCCCAGTACTTCCGACTGCCGCCATGGACGGGATCGTTTCTGTGGCCGCTGGCGGAGCTGGAGAAGTCACTCGCCGCGCACTGGAGCCACTACGGCACGGCGCACGTCAAGTCGCTCGCATACGCATGGACACGGAACGTCGTGTCAGCCCTGATCGTGGTGCTAGCCGTCATCCTGCTGGGTACGAGCGTGGTCAGCGTCTTGGCCGCCTTGCCCTTCGGATTGGCCCTCGCCCTGGGCTGGGGGGTGCGGGTCTACCTGGGGGCACGAGCTGCCGTTCGGGCTCAAGCCCAGGCCCGTGAGGCCATCAGGCGGGCCACGGCTGAGTCGCTGCTCCAGCTCCGGGAGGCCGCAGCCGAACTGACGGACTGGTCGGCGAAGTTCGCGGATGCCGACGCAGTGGCGACGGCCCTCATCGAATTGATCACTTCACTCCGGACCACGACCGACAACGGGTCACGGTTCGACGGGCGGGTTGTCTTGGGGGACGGGGTGCCGGCATGACACATGACGAAGCCGCTACGACTGCGTCCGTTCCCCGCCCCGTACCACCCTGGCTACCGTGGGCTCCTCCGAGTCCGAAAGACAACGGCGAAGACTCGCGGGGGGCGGCAGCCGCCGTTCGTTCGAGGCGGCGCTCCACCCAGCGCAGGCGTCGCGTTGTCGAGGGGCTGCCGGAATGGGCCCCCCTGCCCCCTGGAGAGACCCTCTTGCGCAGGCCCAACACGGGGGTGGGGGCGTGAGCGAGCTCTGGGGCGGGGGAGGGGCCTATGCGGCCTGGGTGCGAGCCGTGCGGGCCTGGTCGCGGGAGGAGCCGGCGGACCTGGCCGCACTGCCCCGCCTCGGGGGCGAGGAGTTCAACGTGGCCACCTGGGAGCGGCTCGCCGTCCATGTTGTGTCCGCTGTCGACACGAGGTTCGCACAGTGGGCGGACCGGCTTTCGCGCGCCTGTGAACCCGCCGAGGACGAGTTTTCCTTCGGCCGGGAACTCGCCCAGGCAAGAGCCGGGCTACAGGCCATTCGCGCATTGGTGCGCCATCCGGGACTGCCGGACCAGATCAGCGTCCAGCTCGCGGAAACCGTCGATCAGCACATTTGCTCACTACAACGTGAGATGGAACTATCCCACGTCCAACAGGGTCGCAGCGACAGCGATCCGCAGTGGGTGGAACTGCGGCTGCAGACCATGCGCGACAACGCTTTCACCTCGGTCCTCGTCGCCCCGCCGGAGCCGTCGGCCGGGGCGTCTGGTCGGCTCGCCAGATCTCGCCGGACCCCGCGCGGCCCGCGGCCCGCGAGTGACCAGGAGCCGAATGAGAACGTCTGCCGGGACATGCAGCCGTCGGCGCCTGCGGAGGGCGATCTTCCGAGCGCGGGTGATCCGTGGGCGGCCGGCACGGCTACAGCGTCGCGGCGGTGCGTCGTGCCGGACTGAACTGGCACATCCCGAAGGCTGCCGGGCACGGGTACGGCAGCCGCACGCCGCCACCTCAGGCACACGGGGCCGTGGTGGCGCTCTCCAGTCCGTCACCCTCATGAAGGCCGGTATGCCGAACTACGCTGAGAGCCTGCGCCGACTTGACAGTTACGTCTCCGCTCGGGTGCCGACGGTCGCGTTGCGGACGATGGAGCAGCAGCGCGCCCTGCGACTGCTCCGCGAGATCGCCGGCCGGCCGAACCGCCGAGGCATGCCGTTTTGGATCTATACCAGGGCGACCGGGCTACGAGATCTACGCACCCACGTGACCGTCCAAGAGGACCGCTCGCTGACCGGCGCCATGGAATTCGCTGCGACGCGGTTCGCCGCACAGGCCAACGCCACTGTGATCCTCGTCGACCCGCACGACATCGCCTCGGACACGCCGGCCGTCCGCCACATCGCGGAACTGGTGCGGCTCGCCGAGAACAACATGGGCAGCGTGGTTCTGGTGTCCGACACCCCCGTGTGGAGCGGGCTCCAGCGGCTGGGGATGAGCCTGACGCTCGACTTGCCGGACGCGGCGGAGACGTACGAGATCCTCAGCGGCTTCCTCGCGGATCACCGAGGCCGCTTTCCCATCGAATGGGACGAGACCGACGCCCGCCGCGCGGCCGAGTTCCTCTCCGGCACCACCGAGACCGAGTGCGTCAACCTCATGGCCACCATCGCGGCGAAGGGCTCGGTGACGAAGGAGGACGTGCTCGCCCTCGCTCAGGCGAAGGATCAGATCTTCAGCGACATCAGTGGGCTGGAACGCATTCACCTCAAGGACGCCGATCACCGGATCGGCGGGCTGACGACCTTGCGCTCCTGGCTACAGCGGCGAAACCGGCTCATCCATTCCGACCTTCGGCACACGAACCTGCGCCCGCCCCGTGGCGTGCTGTTGGTAGGGGTGCCGGGGTGTGGCAAGTCCCTGTCGGCCAAGGCGATCGCACAGGAGTGGCAGCTTCCTCTCTATCGGCTGGATATGGGGGGTATCCACGGAAAGTACTGGGGCGAGTCCGAGGGAAATCTGCGGGCCGCGCTGGAGGCTGCCGACCGGGTTGCTCCCTGCGTGCTGTGGATCGACGAGATCGAGAAGGGACTGGCCGGCGGTGCCGGAGAAGTGACGGGTGTGGGACAGCGGGTCATCGGCCACTTCCTGTTCTGGCTCCAGGAGTCGCAGTCGCGGTCGTTCGTGGTGGCGACCGCCAACGACGTCCACAACCTGCCGCCCGAACTGCTACGCAAGGGCCGCTTCGACGAGTTGTTCTTCGTCGACTTGCCCGATTCCGAGGACCGCAAGGAGATCATCGAACTGTACTTCGCGCGTTATCTGAGCAAAGAGCCCAAGCCCGACGAACTGGAGCGACTGATTGACCTGTCCGTCGACTTCGCTGGCTCCGACATCGAATCCGCACTGCACGAGGTGGGAGCCGAGGCACTACTGGCTGGCGGAGTGGAGAATCTGAGACCGTCCTTCGTGCAGGACACCTTCGCCAACACCGTTCCCCTTATCCGGGTTAACCCGGAACGGATCGAGGAGATCCGAGCTTGGGGCCGGGAGCGCGCGGTGCCTGCCGGGCGCACCTCTCTCGCCTCCTCTCCGGGGGCCGCCGCCACGGGCCGCCGCATCCTCCTCACGGGAGACTAGCTGGGACGCCGCCGTAGCCCGCGACCACCCACGAGACCACGTACGTCTACGAGGAGTACGTGGTCATCTTCGTACCCGGCGGAACGCGGGAGCCGTCGCGCGTTCGGCGGCGTCTGCGCGCCCCACGGGACGGGAAGGGGCGACTCCCCGGGAGCTACCGTGTGCCCGCGTACGGACGCGGAACAGGGCCGCGCGGCGCAGTGCCGCACGGCCCTGATCAGGTGCCGCCCACGACCCGGCCGTCATCGTCCGAGACGTCGTCGTCGGAAGACCGGGCCCCGCTGTCGCGATGCCCCGTCAGACGGTCGGGCCTGCCCGGGGCGGTTTACGCTCCGGGCGTGGGCGAGGGGGTCGTCAGGCGACGTTGATGTTCTCGGCCTGCGGGCCCTTCTGGCCCTGGGTGACGTCGAACGTGACGGCCTGGCCCTCCTGGAGCTCACGGAAGCCCGTGGAGTTGATCGCGGAGTAGTGCGCGAACACGTCCGGACCGCCGCCGTCCTGGGCGATGAAGCCGAAGCCCTTTTCAGCGTTGAACCACTTCACAGTTCCTGTAGCCATGTCTCATGCCTTCCAGCCGATGTGCGTCTCCCCGCGAGGTGCGGGGGACGGAGGTGATCGCCCTGGTTCCTGCGGCACAACACAGCAGAACGCCCACGCCGAGGACGTGGGCGAAGGGGTACTTCCGAACCATGACAGCTTGAGCAGACGCTACACGTATGCACCCGCTGTCACCAGAGGTATCCGCACTCGTGTCTGCGGAGTGACCGCCTGTCGGCGTCGTCTTTTGGCCCGTTCGAGGGTCTCACCTCGTCGAAGGACAGATCAATCGAGTCCTGCCTATGGTCCCGTCAGCCACTATCCGCAGATCGCAGCCGGAGAAGCGCAGGTCGGAGGAGCGAACGTCCGGCTGGAGGCTGGGCGGGCACCGATCCGGCTCCGGGGGAGCGTGGCTGATTTTGGACGCGCTCCCCTTCGGCGTTCCACGTCCCGCTCGCTCTCCTGGCCAAGCCAGAGCCGTGAAGGAGTCGGGGTCGGGGCGACACTCGCCACTCGGCAGCGGGGACGGAGACGGTGGCCACTTCTGTTGCCGCAGCGGGGCGGGAGGTGTGAGGTTCACAAGCCGACCGAGGTGGGTGCGGATGAATCGAGCCCTATGCGCATTCCCTCGCGCCATGACCGAGCGGCGGTAAGCCCCACCGGTCACCGAGTAATGAGCCACCCCAGCCCCACCCCCACCGCTCAGCCGAAGAGCACCGCGGCCAGCCAGGCGCTGGTGACCAGCAGGCAGATGACCAGCTCGACCAGGACGGCGAAGCCGATGGCGCGCAGGGCGTCGCGCGTGGAGAACCAGGCCGGGCCGTGCGCGCCGAGGCGGACGTGCTCGGCGGCGTAGAGCCCGGCCAGGAAGCCCGGCGCGGCGCCGATCACGGGCAGGACGACGAAGCCGACCCCCGCGGTGCACGCGGCGAGCAGGAGCGTGCCCCGGGTGATGCCCGAGTCGCGCATGCCGCGGGCCGGCAGCAGCCACCTGAGCGCCTGGTTGAGCAACAGCGCGGCCGTGGCCCCGGCCAGCAGGGCCCAGGCCACCGAGGTCTGTTCGGCCATCGACCACCACAGCACTCCGGCCCAGACGATCAGCGGCCCCGGCACCCCCGGCAGCGCGACGCCGACCAGCCCGAACAGCAGCACCAGGCCGTCGAGAACGAGCTGCCCGGTACTCATGGCCCCAGCCTGCCGGACCACACCGCCGACCGCTCATCGACGTTCTCTGGTGCCTGGTGCCTGGTGCCTGGTGCCCGGTGCCTAGTGCTGGTGCCGGGGGCCGGGTGCGACCGCGTCGCTGCCCGTGCCGAGGGACGGAGCATCCGGTAGGCCGGGCCGGGCCGAACCGGACCCGCCGGGCGCTGCGGCTAGCGCAGGCCGTCACCGTGGCCGGCGGGCTGGCCGGGCTCCCGGCGTAGGGGCGTGGATCTCAGACGTGTCGGCGCGTTGCCGTCGCGGATCGTGGCGTTCGCGGCCCGGTCGGCGGTTGCCTTCGCCGGGTGCCCGGTCGCGTGCGCGGGGCCGTACGCCGTGGTGCGCTCGGGCGTAGCCGTGCTGCCGTGCGCCGGCGTACGGGGCATCGGGGGGCGGAGTGGGGGAGGGGGCTGCGGGGCGTGGGGGCGATCCTCGGGCGGGGCGGCGACGGTGGCGGGGGTGGCGGTCGGGCGGGGCGGGCGGGATATCCAGCGGAGCTCGTACGCGTGCCAGCCGAGCTGGAGCCTGGTCGTCACGCCCGCCCGCTCCATCAGCCCCTTCACCCGGCGCTGCACGGTGCGTAGCCCGAGGTCGAGTTGTTTGGCGACGCTGGCGTCGGTCAGTCCGGCCAGCAGCAGCGACAGTATGTCCAGGTCCGTCGCGTCCGGGCCGTCGGGCGGCGCGGACGACGGCGCCGCCGGGCGGGCCGCGCCGGGGCGCGCGGCCTCCGGCCGCAGCGGTACGGCCTCCCGCCAGACCCCCTCGAAGAGCGCGAGCAACGCGGCGAGCAGGCCGCTGGGGTGGACCACCAACGCCTCGCCGCGCGCCCCGCGCCCGCACACACCCTCGTCGCACGTGCCGGTGTGCGTGCCGGCGTACGCGCCGAGGTGAGCGGCCGCGTACGGCTCGTCCCGTGGCTCCGCTGGCGCGCCGTCGTACGCCTCGCTCGCGGCGCCGGGGCCACGGCTGGGCGTCGTGGCGCAGCACGGGCGGTGCAGCGCGACGAGCGCGAGGTGTCCGTCCACGGCGAGCAGGGTCGTCGGCAGCCGGTCCACCACGCGGACCTTGGCCTCGTAGCCGCGCCCCAGGGACGCCGCGAGTTCGCCGAGCGCCGGGGGGCGCGACAGCAGCGCCCGCTCGACCACGACGCGATGGCGTACGCCGGGGCGCAACGGCACGCCGCGCGGCAGTCGTTCCGTCGCGGGGACGAGCGCGCACACCTCGTCGGTCGCGGCCGCGAGCAGTTGGAGCGAGCGGTGGCCGATGGCGGTCGTGCCACGGGCGATCTCCACCGCGTCCTGCGTCGCGGACCGGGGCGCCCCGTTGCGGTACTCGTCGGTCAGGACCGCGACGGCCCGCTCCGCCCGTTCCAACTCCTGGCGGCGCCGGCCGAGCAGCGTGCCCAGCGCGGCGTCGGGCGGCACGGCGACCCAGCGCTCGGCGCGCCCGGCGGACCGGGCCGCGAGCCCCTGCCGCTCCAGGCGGCGCAGCGCCCGCTCGACGTCCTCCTCCGAGCGGAACAACCGGAGGGCGAGTTCGGGAACCTCGGCGGCGCCGAGCGCCACCAGGGTCCGGTACGTCGACTCCTGCCCTTCGTCCAGCCCCAGTGCACTCAGCATGCCGCGCCCTCCAGAGAGTCGGTTAGCGAAAAGCCGGTTAGCGAAAGCCGGTGGGCGAGAAGCGGGCCAACGACGGACGCGACGGGAATACGCCGCGGCGTGAACCCGCCCCGCGGGCACACATCCTCGCACTGGCAAGCGCGTTCCTGCCCAGTCGATCGGCGGGGGCCAACCCCACGGTGACCGGGGCTCCCGCCTCGAACGGGGTGTGGAGACGTTCTGGTCTTCCGGTCCACGTGCGTCGTGTGCGGTGGAGAATATGGGCCATGAGCCAGCAGGGGGAACACCGCCACGGCCACGAGGACGACTGGTGGCGGGAGTTGTACGAGGCGGACCAGGACGACACCGGTCCCGCCGTCGGTCCGGACTCACTGGATGACCGCTTCGACTCGGCGGCCCAGACGCTTGGCACACCGCCGGACCAGGCCGCGCCGAAGGACGCCCGTCCCCCCACAGCCCCGCCCCAACCGCCGCCCCCGCCCCGACACGAGGCCCCGGCCGCCCCCGCCGCGCCACCGGCCCCGGCCGAACCCGCGCTTCCGCCCGCGCCTCCGGCTCCGCCGCCCGTCCCCCCGTACGAGGCGCCCGCCGCGCCGCCCGCGCCCCCGGCTCCGCCGGCCCCCGCGAGCCCGCCGGAGCCCGCCCCGCCACGGGAGGCGGCGCAGGCGCCGGAGCAACCGGACCCTCCCGTGGCCGCGCCCGACACCTCGGCGGCGACCAGCTCCCCAGCGGCAGCGCGAACACCGCAGGCACCCCAAACCCCGCCGGCACCGCAAACCCCGCCGGCACCGCAAACCCCGAATGTCCCGCAGCCCCTGGACGTAGCCCAGAAGCCGGAAGCGGTGGAGGCCACGGAGAAGGCCCGGGGGGCGGCGGCGGAGGAACTTCCGTGGTGGGAGCAGCCCGCCGCCGCGCAGGTCCTGGCCTGGTGGGAGCCGACCCCCGAAGCCCAGGCCCCGACGCCGGACGCTCCGGCTGCCGACGAGCCCGCGACGCACCAACCGGCGACGTCCGATCCTGTCGCCGACGACCCCACCCCTGATGGTTCTGCTCCGGACGGCTTCACCTCGGACAGCGCCGACGACCAAGCCGGCCCGCCGGAGCCGGGCGGGATATCCGTGGCACCCGGCAGCCCACAGGGCACGGCGCAGCAGGATTTGACGGGGGAGCAGGAGCCGCCGGGGGCGGCCGGGGGCTCTGGACCGTTGGCGGGGCGCATATCTTCCGGCGACGCGGACGCCGTGGGCGCGGTCGGGCCGGCGCGTCGGCCGGAGCCGGGCGAGGGCACGGTCGGGGCGCCGTCGGGGGAGGGTGCCCCGGCGACCGGTGCCCCGGTGGCCGGCTGGCCCTGGGACGTGTTGTTCGGGGGCGGCCCGGCCTCGACGGCGGGCCACAGGGTGCGGCCGACGGCGGAGCCGGGCCCGCTGGGGGGCGCGAACCGGCCCCGGCCGACCGCGCGGGCGCCCTGGGAACCGCCGCCGCCCCCCGGCACCGAGGGCGGCGCCCCCGGCCTCCCCGGCTACGGCACGCCCGTCGGTTTCGCGATGCCGAGCCCGACGACGCCGCCCAACGCGTTGCGCACCTCCGACGAGCCCGCCGCCCCGACCACCGGCGCCTCCCGCGAGACCACGACGCACCACCCCGCCACCCGTGAGCCCCGCTCCGGCTCCGGCACGGGTACCGACTCCAGCACGGGGACGAGTACGGAGACCGCCACGTCCCCCGCCGCCGACGCCGCCCCCGACTGCAGCGCCGACGACGCGACCGGCGCCGAACCGACCGGCGCCGAACCCACCAGCGGCGCACCTACCGGCGACCCGCCAACCCGCGACGTACCCACCACCCGCCTACCGACCCGCGGCGCACCGCCCGCCGACGTACCGGCTCGGGACCTCCCGACCCGGGACGACCTTCCCACCCGCCAGGTGCCGCCACGCCAAGCGCCGCCACGTGACGTACCGTCCTCGTCCCGCAGCGCGCCGACCCGCGACGTACCCGCCACGGCCCCCGGCCCCGCCGACCCGTGGCATCCGCCCGAGGACCATCCGGCCACGACCGAGTTGCGCCGCCCCGGCGCCCCGCACCGGGGTCGCCCGAACGGCCCCGTGGCCGACCGGCCGGGTTCGGCCGCCGTCCAACCCGGGTCCGTCGCCCCGCCAAGGTCAGCCGCCTCGCCCGGGGCCGCCGCCGCGTGGGCCGGCTCCGGCGAGGTGCCCGTCGGGGGCGTGGCGGGTGCCGACGGGGCGGGTGCCGTGGGCACCGGGGCCGCGTCGCGGTCGGCCGGCCCGTCCGGGGCGCAGCCGTTCCGGAGTGGCCAGCCGCGTGGCGAGGGGGAGTTCATCGGGGTCCGCCCGCCGACGTACGCGGCCGAGCCGACCGCGCTGCCGCCGGCCGACGCCGCGGACCTCGACGCCCTGGTGCCCGACACCACGTTGGACGGGGCCAGCTACGGCACGCTCACGCTGCGCGCCGTCTCCTCGCGCGGCGACTCGGCCCGCTACCGCGGCGAGCCCCGCCGCGACGCGCTGCTCACCGCGCGCTTCGGCAGCGGGGACGAGGCGCTGTTGCTGGTGGCCGTGGCCAGCGGTGCCAGGGCCGCGCCGCTCGCGCACCGGGCGGCCCGCGAACTGTGCGCGTCGATCGGCGGGGCGATCGGGCGCAGCCACGTCCGGCTCGCCGACGACGTGCACAGCGGGCGCCGCGCCGCGCTCAAGTCGGGGCTGCAACGGCTCACCGACCGCGCCTACGTCCGGCTGCGCGCGCACGCCCACGAACAGGGCCTCGACCCGACGGCCTACACGGCCTCGCTGCGCTGCCTGCTGCTGCCGATCGCCCCCGACTGTCGTACGCGGATTTTCTTCGGCGTCGGCGACGGCGGGCTGTTCCGACTGCGGGACGGCGCCTGGCAGGACGTGGAGCCGGCCGCCGCCCCCGTGACCGCAGCGCCGACCGGGCACGCCACCGCCCCCGACAGCGGCCCCACCACCGCCCCCGGCCAGGCCGCGCCCGACACCGACCCCGCCGCGCCGCCCGCGCCGCCCGCGCCGGCGGCGGCAGGCTCCGGCCCGCGTCCCCCGGCCGACCCGCGGATCGCGGTGGGCCTGTCCCCGGCCGACGAGTCCGTGGACGCCGCGCCGGAGGCCGGCGGTGGCGGCGCCGGCGGTGCCGGTGAGCCGCCGGCCGCACCGGGCGGGGCCAGCGTGGAGTCGACCGGTTCGGAGGCGACTGGCGTGGCCGTCGAACCGTTCCGGTTCCAGGCGGCCGTCGCCCGGCCGGGCGACGTGCTGCTGCTGTGCGGCCCGGGACTGGCGGAGCCGTTCACCGGGCAGCCGGCGCTCGCGGACGCGCTGCGCGAGCGGTGGTCGCAGGCGGAACCGCCCGGACTCGCGTCCTACCTGGCGGACGTGCGGCTGCGGGTGAAGGGTTACGCCGACGACCGTACGGCGGTCACCGTCTGGGAGGCGTAACGGCGCGGTTCGTGGGTTGATGGGAGGAACCGGGGCACCCGGCCCGGACAGCGGGCGCCTGCTCCTCGGCGCCCGGTACCCGCGAGACCCAGCGGAAGGGGCGAGCGCGCGATGGCGAAGCAGACCGTGGCGGAGCAGTTCGTGGACATCCTGGTGCGAGCCGGTGTGCAGCGGCTGTACGGGGTGGTGGGCGACAGCCTCAACCCGGTCATCGACGCCATCCGCCGCACCCCGGGGATCGACTGGGTGCAGGTCCGGCACGAGGAGGCAGCCGCCTTCGCGGCCGGCGCCGAGGCCCAGCTCACCGGGTCGCTGGCGGCCTGCGCCGGCTCCTGCGGGCCCGGCAACGTGCACCTGATCAACGGCCTGTACGACGCGCACCGCTCCATGGCCCCCGTGCTGGCCCTGGCGGCACAGATCCCCAGCAGCGAGATCGGCACCAGCTACTTCCAGGAGACCCACCCCGACCAGCTCTTCCGCGAGTGCAGCCACTACAGCGAGCTGATCTCCAACTCCCGGCAGATGCCCCGGGTGCTCCAGACCGCCGTGCAGCACGCCATCGGCCGTGGCGGCGTCAGCGTCGTCGCGCTGCCGGGCGACGTGGCCGCCGAACAGGCCCCCGAGCGCGCGGTCGAGCACGCCCTGGTGACCTCGCGGCCCTCCGTACGCCCCGGCGACGCCGAGATCGCCGAGCTGGCCCGCCTGGTGGACGACGCGAAGCGGGTGACGCTGTTCTGCGGCAGCGGCACGGCGGGCGCGCACGACGAGGTGATGGCGTTCGCCGAGCGGGTCAAGGCCCCGGTGGGGCACGCGCTGCGCGGCAAGGAGTGGATCCAGTACGACAACCCGTACGACGTCGGCATGAGCGGGCTGCTCGGCTACGGCGCCGCGTACGAGGCGACGCACGAGTGCGATCTGCTGATCCTGCTGGGCACCGACTTCCCGTACAACGCCTTCCTGCCGGACGACGTGAAGATCGTGCAGGTGGACGTCCGGCCCGAGCACCTGGGGCGGCGCTCCACGCTGGCGCTGGCCGTCTGGGGTGACGTGCGCGAGACGCTGCGCTGCCTGACGCCGCAGGTGCGGGTGAAGACGAACCGCAAGTTCCTCGACCGGATGCTCCGCAAGCACGCGGACGCACTGGAAGGGGTCGTCAAGGCGTACACCCGCAAGGTAGACAAGCACATTCCCATCCATCCGGAATACGTCGCCTCGGTGCTAGACGAAGAGGCGGCCGACGACGCGGTGTTCACGGTGGATACGGGGATGTGCAACGTCTGGGCGGCCCGCTATCTCACGCCCAACGGTCGGCGCCGGGTGATCGGTTCGTTCTCGCACGGGTCGATGGCCAACGCCCTGCCGCAGGCGATCGGCGCGCAGTTCCTCGACCGGAAGCGGCAGGTCGTCTCCATGTCGGGCGACGGCGGGTTCGCCATGCTGATGGGCGACTTCCTCACCCTGGTGCAGTACGACCTGCCGGTGAAGATCGTGCTGTTCAACAACTCCTCGCTGGGCATGGTCGAGCTGGAGATGCTGGTAGCGGGCCTACCGGCATATGGCACAAGCAACAACAACCCGGACTTCGCCCAGATCGCCCGCGCTGCGGGCGCCTACGGGGTGCGGGTGGAGAAGCCCAAGAACCTCCGCGGGGCGCTGCGGGACGCCTTCGCGCACAAGGGGCCCGCGCTCGTGGACGTCGTCACGGACGCCAACGCGCTGTCGATCCCGCCGAAGATCCGCGCGGAGATGGTCACCGGGTTCGCGCTCTCCGCGAGCAAGATCGTCCTGGATGGCGGGGTGGGGAAGATGGTGCAGATGGCCCGCTCAAACCTGCGCAACCTCCCCCGTCCCTGAGCGGGCGGCGGTGAGTGTGGGTCGGCTGAGTGGGCATGCATGGTGAGAGCGCGCGTTCGAATCACACGGTTCGTCTGACATACGGGGATCGGTAGGAAAGGTTCGGGGCGGGGAGGTATGAAGCGTCAGCCTGCGCGGTTAAGCGATACGGACCTTCGGTGGGAAGCCGATACGGCGACCGTCGGACGGAACGCCTCGGGGGAAGCCGCACGGATCACGGGGCAGACCAGGAACGTCGTGGGGGAGACCGGGGGGAGCGCTGGAGCGGTAGGAAGGGTCGCGGCGGGTGACGCCGGCGGCGGAGCGCACGAGGACGCGGAAGCGCAGATGACACGGCAGTTGCGCCGGGGGGAACTCACGGGGATCTCCGACGTCCGCAGGGCGCTGCGCGAACTGCTGCGCCAGTGGGGCGGCAGCCCGGAGCAGGCCCACGTCGCGGAGCTGTTGACCAGCGAGCTGACCACCAACGCCCTGGTGCACACGGACGGCGGCGCCGTCGTCCGAGCCCGCCTGCCACGCGGCACGCACGCCCAGGTGGGCGGCCGACTGCTGGTGGAGGTGCGGGACTTCGCCGACGGCATGCCCCGACCACGCCGGGAGGTGCCGGACGCCGGCACGTCCGGGCGGGGGCTGCTGCTCGTGGAGGCGATGGCCGACACCTGGGGCGTGCGCGAACACGGCGCGGGCAAGGTGATCTGGTTCGAGCTGGCGGCGGACGCCCCGGACTGAACGCGGGACGCGGCCGACGAGGGACGCCCGGCACCTGGCCGGGCGGCGTGTGGTGCGCGGCGTGACGCTGCCCGCCGCCCGCTTACGCCCCACCATCCGGCCGCCGAACGGGCGCCGCGCGGAGGCCGAGCGGGGGCCGCCCGCCGCGCCGCGCACGGCGTCGGGGCAGCCGCACGGAGGCGTACCGGGTGCGCGAGGCGTACGAGCCGTACGGGGCGCATCAGGGTGCGAGGCGTGCGAACCGTACGAGGCGTGGAAAGCGACGTGGCCCGTACGGGGCGCTCCCCGCACGGACCACGTTCACAGCGTGTCCTGACTCAGCCGAACTGGCGCTCGATCTCCGCGAGCTTCTCCTCCAGGGAGTCGAGGCGCGGGATCGTGAGCGTGTCGTCCTCGGCGGTCAGGTCAACGGTACGCGGGCGGCCAGAGGCCGCCGCGCTGCCCTCCTTCTCGGTGCTGGTGACCGGCTGGAGCGCCGGCCGGGAGAGCACGGGCAGGGTTCCCGGCCGTTCGGTTCCGGTCGCGTCGGATATGGCACTCTCCGAACTCAGCTGCCCGGCCGGCGCCGGCAGACCGCCGCCGGCGTCCACCTGCCGCCCACCGCGCCGGCCCCACACCCGGTGCTGCCGGTTGTAGGCCCGGATACGGGCACGGTCCAGCTTGTCCTGATCGCGGCGGCGCTGACGCTCCTGGTCCTTCTGCCGCCGGTCCTCGCGGACCTCTTCCACGGCCTCGTCCAGCGTCCGTACGCCCTCCAGCAGCATCAGCGACCAGGCGGCGAACGTCTCGCGGGGCGCCCGCAGCCAGCGCACGATGCGGATCTGCGGCAGCGGGCGCGGCACCAGACCCTGCTCGCGCAGGGCGGCCCGACGGGTCTGCTTCAGCGCGCGGTCGAAGAGCACGGCCGCCGACAGCGACATGCCCGCGAAGAAGTGCGGGGCGCCCGCGTGGCCCATGCCCCGCGGGGCGTGCACCCAGTTGAACCAGGCCGCGGCACCCGCGAACGTCCACACCAGCAGGCGGGAGCCGAGCGCGGCATCGCCGTGACTCGCCTCGCGCACCGCCAGCACCGAGCAGAACATGGCCGCGCCGTCGAGCCCGAACGGGACCAGGTACTCCCAGCCGCCGTGCAGGTTCAGGTTCTGCCGTCCGAAGCCCACCAGGCCGTGGAAGGACAGCGCGGCGGCCACCGCCGCACAGCAGAACAGCAGCAGGTACGAGGCGCTGCCGTAGATGGCTTCCTTGCGTCGCCGACGCTCCTCGCTGCGCTCCCAGGAGTCGGCGGGCGCGGCAGCTTCCTTGGCGGCGACCTTCTGACCGCGCGTCTTCAACGTCACCGCTACCGCGACCCCGACGACGGCCACGGTGACCGGAAGCGCCCAATCAAGCGATATATCGGTCATATTCATCCGGTGCCCCTTGCCTCGCTTCCGTGACGTTTAAGCCGCAGTGCGACCTATCGCGGGTCATCTTGACGGAACCGGACCTTGTCCTAGGGCGTTTCCGGGCAAGAGGACGCCAACGGAGATCCAGGGCATCCGGATAGGTGCGATGCGGGCCGAACGCGGGCACGATGACGCCGCGTCGCGTTCGAGTCGCGAAACCCGATGGGGTGAATCTACCGCAAGTGATTGGTGCGATTGACCAGTTGCGGGACCTTGATCGGCGATGAATCTCGGACGGCCTGGTGTGTGGGCGTATCCGGGGGCGCGCGCCGGCCGGTGAGGGCGCGTCACCTCACCGGCAGCCGGGCGCCGCCGACAGGTCATCCGATGAGTCGTCGGCCTCGCGAGGAACGTTCCTCCTCGCAGGCGGGCCACGTCTGACGACGCGGCGCGGCCCCGGTCGAGGCGTCAGCTCCTGTCGGCGAGCGGCGCGTTGCGGTGCGACGGGGCGTCAGGCCGCCGTCATGCGCCGTACGCGCTCCGCGTCGCCGGTGCGCGGGCATGTCACGCAGGTCTCCTCGGGGCGCAGCGTGTAGAAGAGGCAGCAGCTCGCCCGGTCCCTGGTGCGCAGCGGCTGTCCCTCGGGGCCGGTCAACTCGCGGAACGCGGCGCCGCCGACGTACGGGGCCGTGGCGCCGGGCAGTAGTTGGCTGGCCTCGGTCAGTGCCCGTTCCTCCTCACCGAGCAGGTGCCCGATGTGCCACAGGCCCTCGACGACCTCGTCCGTCGCCATCCCCCACAGCGCGCGCGAGCCGCGCCGCATGCGCGGCCGGAAGCCTTCGAGTACCGGCCCGAGATGTTCGGCGACGGCGGAGCGCACCTCGGCGCGCAGCGCCGCCTCGTCCGGCACCACCCGGGCGCCGGGCGCGCTGGCCGCCGGGTCGCCCGGCAGGCAGGCGAAGGTCGTACCGCGCACCGTCATGCGGCCCAGCGTGCGCTGGAAGGAGACCCGGCCCACCGGGGCCCGGGGGACCCGCCGCTGGAGCAGCCACGGGATGGTGATCAACAGGCAGGCCGGCCAGGCGTAGCGGTGCAACCCGAAGCTGGCGACGACCTCGGGCCGGCCGCGCTGCCCGTAGTCCCGCAGCACCTGCGCGTCGTCCCAGGCCAGGAAGGCGTCGAGGGCCGGGCCGCCCGCTGCCAGCTCGGCCGCGGTGACCCAGCCGTCGCCGGTGCGCGGGTCCTCGTCGGTGATGGTCAGCGCGGGGTAGACGGCGCTGAGTCGCTCGTACGCCGCCCGCAGCGGCCCGGGCGGGGGAGGCGGGAGAGGAGGGGGAGGCACCACGGGCATGAGCGGACCACCGAATCACGGGCTGCGACAGGTAAGGCTTACCTTACGCGAACCGGTCGGTGTAGGAATTGACGCGCTATCCACCTATGGTGCGTGAAGCCCGGAAAGTCCGGGCCAAGACGGACAGGGACGTCGCAGGGGGGCCGAGTGGAGCAGTGTGCCGCGCAGGTGAACGTGGGCGGGTGGACCGGGGCGCGCGCGGGGACGGCGCCCGCCGCGCCGGTCCTGCCGCGCCGGTTCTCGGTACGCGAGCAGGTGTTGGACGCGTTGCGCGCCGCGCTCCTCGCCGGCGAGCTGACGCCCGACCGGGTCTACTCCGCCCCCTCGCTCGCCGACCGCTACGGCGTCTCGGCGACCCCGGTGCGCGAGGCCATGCAGCGGCTCGCCAGCGAGGGCGCCGTGCACATCGTCCCCAACCGTGGCTTCCGGGTCGCCCGGCGTACCCCGCGCGAGGCCGCCGAACTGGCCGAGGTGCGGGCCCTCCTTGAGGTGCCGGCGATCCTGCGGCTGGCCCGCACGGTTCCGGCGCGGCAGTGGGCGGCGCTGCGCCCGCTGGCCGACGCGGCGGCGCTGGCGGCGGCGAGCGGGGACGTGGCCGGTTACGCGGACGCGGACCGGGCCTTCCACGGGGCGGTGCTCGGCATGAGCGGCAACAACCAACTCGTGCGGATCGCCGCGGAGTTGCACCGCCGCTCCCAGTGGTCCCCGGCCCCCGCCCGAGACCACGGTGACCTGGTCGCCGACGCCGCCGAGCACGCGGCGCTGCTGAACGCCTTGGCGGCGGGCGACGCGGTTGCGGCCGAGACGGTGATCCGCGCCCACTTCGCCTGAGGCCGGGGCGCGGGGCGGGCCGCCGCGTCCGCCCGCGCGCCGCGCCAGGCCGCCCCGTACCCTCTCCCGGCCCCGTACGCTGCCCGCTCAGTCCGCCGCCGCGCTGTCCTCGGGTCCCGCCTCCATCGCCCGCAGCCGGCGCGCGAGCCAGGCCGGCACTCCGCCCAGCAGCCGCACCAGACGCCCGGCCTCGGCGCGCAGCCGGGCCGCCTCCGGCTCGGACTCGACGCTGGCCAGCGCGACCAGCGCGGGGGCGATGCCGATGAGGTAGCCCAGTTCCTCCCGAATCCTGAGCGACTCGGCGAACCCGTGCCGGGCCTCGGCCCGGTCGCCCCGTTCCTCGGCCATCGCGGCGAGGTGGCGCCAGGTGAAGGAGGACAGCAACGCGTCGCCGTGCGACAGGGCCGCGGCGTGGGCGCGTTGAAAGGCGGCCTGGGCGCTGGACGCGTTCTTGGACAGGTGCTGGGCGAGCAGGCCGCGCCGGAAGTCGAGCAGCGGGCGGGTCCGGGAGTCGGGGCCGAGCAGCGCCGCCGCCCGCCCCAGGGCGGCCCGGGCCTCGTCCGCCCGGTCCCGGTTGCCGAACAGCGTGGCCGCGTACGCCAGGTGCCCGCGCTCGCACGCCGCCGCCCCGCGCTCGTCATCGGTGTGCGCGATGGCCTCCGCCGCCCGCAACGCGTCCTCGGCCGCCTCCCAACTCCCCGCGGTGAACATGCACTGTTCGGTCAGTACGGAGCTACGCAACCGGGCCGCAACCGGATCGGTCGCGGCCAGCGGGCTGAGCAACTCCGCGGCGTCGTGCCAGCAGCCGCGCGAACGCAGCCGCCATACCGCCGTGTGCAGAGGGTCGTCCAACAGTCCGGCATGGAGCCCGCCTCCTGGCTCTCCTTCGGAATCCGACGATCCAGAACGTGACATGGCGGTGTCCGCCACATTGCCCTCCCCAAGCGCGCCATCGAGCCGGAAGTCGTGCGCGCATCTCAACACGGAAAACAGGGCCCGGCCAAGGGGTAGGTGTGAATTGATTCACAAACTTGGATCTCTTCTGACCAGGTAATGGCGGTCGAGCAGTGGTAGAGGAAGATCGCCCCGGGGCATGCGCGGGCGCCGGGGTTGTGGGGCGGGGGGATTGGCGGTCTGGGTGGGGTGTTGGGCGGTTGGCGGGGCCGGTCTTGTTGCGGGGCTCGGTGGGGTGCCAGCGGGGCGTCGGGGCTGAGGTGGCCCCCCGCGTACACGGCTCGGGGTGCCCGGGGGTGCGGTGCGTCGCTGGCGCGCTCGCTGGCCTTCGGTGGGGGCGCGCCGCGCCGGCGGGTGGGTGGTTGGGGCTGTCGGGGGCTGCCGGTGCTGGGAGGTAAGCCCCGCGTGCGCGGGAACCAGGCGAGCCCGCTTCCGCCGTCGTGGCGGCCTCGGGAGCATCCCCGCACGCGCGGGGACCAGCATGTGTCGTCCCGGGGGCAGGGCTAGCCGTCGGGACCATCCCCGCACGCGCGGGGACCAGAGCAATTGACCTGGGGCCTTACCTCGCGAGAACCCGGTTTTCTACAACTTCCATCGATCGCGACCTATCGCCCAACCACGACGAATCGCCCATGTCATATCCCTCCGGCGAGCAAGGATGTTCAGCCTAGCGTTGCGCTCCAGCAGCTTCCCCGATGAGCAGTGCCACGCTCACCGTGATGATGAGTCGATCCGATAGAGAGCCGGGTTCGTGGGCGGGAACCAACGCCGCTCTACCGTTCAACGTGTTGCCGCGCGACGGCATGCGCGCGTGGGTGACTGCCCGAAACGCGGCGAGCCCCATCGCGCCGATACGTACTCAACGCCGAGACGGCTGAGGCCCGTACGACCGTCGTCCATCGCGGTACCACCGTGGCGATAGCCCCCAAATCCGCATCGTCGCTTAGCGGTAGCCGTCTCCTGCCCTCCTCCGCCGGCGCGGTCCTGGTGCTCGGACCCTCTCGATGAGCTGATCCCGCTCTCGGGCGGGGCCACGGCGTCGGATCTGCGCGGCCAGGGGAGGCGCCGGTCTCCGTGGCAGGCTGGGCGGGTGATTGATACGGAGTTAACCGACAGGACCGTCCTCGTCACCGGGGCCCACCAGGGCATCGGGGCCGCCGTGGCCGCCGCGTTCGCGGCTCAGGGGGCTCGGGTCGCGGTGCACTACTTCGCTGGCGGGTCGCCGGTTCCCGACGGCGTCACGGTGCACCATCACACGGGCAGTGTCGAGGCGGCCGAGCGGGTGGCGGAAGGGCTACTCGACCTGGGGGCGCCCGATGTCATGACGTACGAGCGGGATCTCGCCGTGCCCGGGGCGGCGGGGGAACTCTTCGACGCGGTCGAGCGGCGGCTCGGGCCCGTGACGGTGCTCGTCAACAACGCCGCGCACTGCGAGGGCCCCGACGAGACGCTCACCCTCGACCACGCGGCGCTGGCCCGGACCTACGGTGCCAACCTCTTCGGCCCCGTGCTGCTGACGGGGGAGTTGGCCCGCCGTCGGCGTGCGGCGGCCGGCGCGGCGAGTACCGGCGGCGACGCGGCGCCGCACGGTGGTGCCGTCGTGAACCTCAGTACGGACGCGGCGCGGGCGTTTCCCGGACAGGTCGCCTACGGGACGTCCAAGGCCGCGCTGGAGGCGTTCACCCGGGCCGCGGCCATCGAACTCGGGCCGTACGGCGTGCGCGTCAACGCCGTCGCGCCGGGGCCGGTGCAGACCGGTTGGATGTCCGACGCGCTCGTCGCG
Source organism: Streptomyces buecherae (assembly GCF_014295035.1). Taxonomy (GTDB): domain Bacteria; phylum Actinomycetota; class Actinomycetes; order Streptomycetales; family Streptomycetaceae; genus Streptomyces; species Streptomyces youssoufiensis. The sequence goes on along the minus strand of NZ_CP060404.1, from coordinate 1,686,157 downwards.
GAGGTCATCCCGCACATTCCGCTGCGCCGGGTCGGGGAGCCGGCGGAGATCGCGGACGTGGTGGTCTTCCTCGCCTCGGCGCAGGCGCGGTGGGTGACGGGGCAGGTGGTGCAGGCGGCCGGCGGACACGCACTGTGAGGGGCGCCCCGTAGGCCCACGCCGGGCCCAACTCCCGGGCTCGTCGGGACGACTCGCCAGCCCTTCCGGGCCTGACCAGCGGCGATGGCGGCGAGCCGAGGGGCCGGGCGCCGTCCGGGGAGCGGGTGCCGCGCCGCATGTTCACCTCGGCGACGTCGGCGTGACCACTGAGCGTCCCGGGGCGCTGCGAGGGTGCCGGCTGGGTCGCGGGTCGCGGCTCAGCCAAGCCGGCGTCGCCGGGCGGGGTCGACGGCGGGCCGTGGCGTGCCACGTCCGGCCGGTCGGACCGAGGCGGCGTCGACCGTACGGGGCGGCGCGACCGGGCCGGGTTGAAGGTGTTCGGGTCTGATCGGCGCGGGCCCGGTTGTGGTCGTCAGTGCGGCGGAGAGTGACTGAGGAGTGTTCGACGTGTTCAAGGTGTCCAGCCGTTCTCGATCGCTGCGGCCTGCCGCGCTGGCGGCGGTGCTCGTCGCGGCGCTCGTGGCGCCCGGCGCCACCGCTCAGGGCGCCGCCGCCTCCCACCGCGCCGTGTCCGGCGTGCCCACGGCGGAGGCGGCCCGTGCGGGTGGGTGGGGCGGTGTGCCGAAGCCGGTGGCCGGTTGGGACCGGGATCGGCTGGCGCCGGGGGTCGACCTCTACCAGGGCGTCATCGCCGGCAAGCCGGGCGCCGACCACTGGACGGTCACCGTGCGCGGCGCGGGCGGCGCCCACCTGCTGTCCGAGGCGGCGGCCGACACCCTGGCCGGCCAGTTGCGCGCGGCGGGCTTCGAGCCCCGCGCGGAGCGCGTGACCTGGCCGCGTGGCGCCGACCGGACCGGACTGCTCGGCGTACGCACCCGGGTGGGCACCTTCGGCGGGCAGAACCAGGCCGACGCGCGGCGCAAGGCCCTGGCGGCGGCCGGATTCGACGCGGTCAGCGAGTGGACCGGCGGCGACGGCGCGCCCGGCACCGGGCTGGCCCAGGTCAAGGTGGCCGTCATCGACCCGGCCCGGTTCGGCGGGAAGCTCAGCGGCACCTACGGCACCCACGTGGCGGGGCGCGAGAACGTCAGCGACATGGCGGCCCGCTCCCGCGCGCTGCTCGCCGTGAACGCCGGGTTCTTCGTGATGGAAAGCCGCGACGGGGTGCCGGGAGCGGCGGCGGGCATCGCCGCGTACGACGGCGAGTTGCAGAGCGCCGCGACCAACGGCCGGGTGGCGATGGTGCTGCGCGGCGACGGCCTGCGCCCCGAGTTCCGCCACCTGAGCACCCGCCTGCGGGTGCACGCCGGCAACGCGTCCGCCGTCGTCGACGGCGTCAACCGCGTCCCCGGCAAGATCCGCAACTGCGGCGGCACCGGCGGCGACCTGCCCACCGAGCGCCCGCTGCACGACGTGACGTGCACCGACCCGGACGAGATCGTGCGGTTCACCGACGAACTCGGCGCGCCCACCCCGGCCGGCGACGGCGCGGAGGCCGTACTCGACCGCTCGGGCCGGGTGCTGGAGCTGCGCCCGCGCGGCGGCGCGGTGCCCGCGGGCGGCAGCGTGCTCGCCGGCATCGGCGAGGGGGAGCGGTGGCTGCGGGAGCACGCGGCGGTCGGCCAGCGGCTGACCGTGCGGGAGAACATCGTCGACGAGCACGGCCGGCAGGTGCGCCTCGGCTCCCGTGACGACATCGTCAGCGGCGGGCCGCGACTGGTGCGGGACGGCAGGGTGGCCGTCGACTTCGCGGCGGACGGCATCGACCGGGCGGACGAGCCGTCGTTCGCGTACGCCTGGGGCCTCAAGCGCAACCCGCGCACGGCGGTCGGCGTGGACGCCCGCGGCCGGCTGATCGTGGTGACCACGGCCGGCCGCCAGCCCGGTTACAGCGACGGCCTCGGCCTGCACGAGACGGCCCAGCTCATGCGGTCGCTGGGGGCCCGGCAGGCGATGAACCTGGACGGTGGCGGCTCGTCGGCCATGGCCGTGAACGGCAAGCTCATCACCATGCCGTCGGACGCCACCGGCGAGCGCGCGGTGGGCGACGCGCTGGTGCTCACGCGCTAGGCGCGCGCCAGCCGCCGGGCGCGCTGAGCGGGCCTGGCCGGCCCCACGGCCCGCCCCTGGCGCGCGGCGCCCACGCCCCGTCGCTCCCGCCCGCGGCGCCCGCGCCCCGGCCCGCCTCCCGCCGGCGGGGCGCCTCGTGCCGCCCCGCCGGGGTCGTCAGCCCAGCCGCAGGGCCAGGAAGAAGTCCAGCTTGTCCTCAAGGCGGGACAGGTCGCGGCCGGTGAGCTGCTCGATGCGGCCGACGCGGTAGCGCAACGTGTTGACGTGCAGGTGGAGGCGGGTCGCGCAGCGGGTCCAGGACCCGTCGGCGGCGAGGAACGCCTCCAGGGTGGGGACGAGTTCGGCGCGGTGGCGGCGGTCGTACTCGCGGAGCGGGTCGAGCAGCCGGGCCGTGAAGGCGCGCCGTACGTCGTCGGGGACGAACGGCAGCAGCAGGACGTGCGAGGCCAGCTCCTGGTGGCCGGCCGCGCACACGCTGCCGGGGCGGGCCGCGGCGACCCGGCGCGCGTGCCGGGCCTCCTCCACCGCGCCGCGCAGCCCCTCGGCCGACAGCACGGCGGCGCTCACCCCGATGGTGAGCCGGCCGTCGTCGGCCAGGCCGTGCGCCAGGGGTTCGCGTACCGCCGCGAGCAGCGCGTCCGCGCGCACCGCCGGTTCGGCGTCCGGCGCGTCACCGGCCAGCGCCGGCAGCGGCACCAGGGCCACCGCCTCGTCGCCGGTGTGCGCCACCGCGATCCGGTCGGACGGTTCGGGCCCGGGCGCCGTCGGGTCCACCAAGATCTCCTCCAGGAGCGCCTGGGCGACCGGGCCGCCGGCGACCCCGGCGCCCGACCACTCGACGCGGGCGACCACCACCTGCCAGTGCGGCGCGGTGCCGAGCCCCGGCAGCAGCACCGGGGCCGCGACCCGCAGCCGCGCGGCGATCTCCGCGGGCGGGGCGCTCGCCTGCACCAGTTCGAGGACCTCCTGGGCGAGCCGGCGGCGCACCGTGCGGGCCGCGTCCCGGCGGTCGCGCTCGACGGCGATCAGCTGGGTGACGCCCTGGAGCAGGTCGAGCCGTTCTGCGGGCCAGTCGCCGGCGTCGGCCTCCACCACGAGCAGCCACTCCGAGAGCACCGTCTGGCGCACCTCGTGCCCCTCGCGCGGCGCCTCGCGGTCACCGCCGCCGACCGGGAAGAGGGAGTAGGTGGTGCCCGCGCCGGCGGTGACCCGGTGCGGCCAGCGGCGCCCGGCCCGTACGGCGGCCAGGTGTTCGCCGGCCAGCCGGGCCCGCAGCGCGGCGGGCAGCGCGGGGCCCTGGCCCGCGAGCGCCGAGCCCGCGATCTGGCGCCCCGTCGCGGACAGCACCCACGCGCGCAGGTCCAGGTCGCTGCCGAGCAGGTCGAGCACCGCCTCGGGGCCGCCGCCCGCCGGGCCCGCGCTCATCAGCCTGCGGTGCCGGTCCACGACGGCGGCCAGGTCCCCGGCCCGTTCGCTGGAGACCTGCCGCACCACGTGTTCGGTGATCGACGCGAACGATACGTCCTCGACCACCGAGAACAGCGGCAGCCGGTGCCGGGCGCACGCGACCATCAGGTCCTCGGGGACGGAGCCCAGCTCGGCCTCGCCGGCCGCCAGCCCGGCGACCCCGGCGGCCGTCAGGATGCGGACGAACCGCTCCGAGTCGGCCGGCTCGCGGTGCCAGGCGAGGCCGGTGAGGACCAGCTCGCCGCCGGACAGGTAGCGGCTGGGGTCGCGTAGGTCGGTGGTCATCACGCCGCGCACGGTGCGGTCGAGCTCCTCCTCGCCGCCGAGCAGGCGCAGGCCAAGGGCGTCGGTGTCCAGCAGTGCGCGCAGCCGCATCGTCTCGTCAGCCGATCTGTCTCGTGGGGCGGGCGCCCGGCTCGGCCGGGGAGCCGGGGCGGGGGCGCCCGGGGGTGGGGCGCCCGGGGTGGGGGCACGGCGCGGTGGGCGGCCCCGCCGGGCGGCGCGGTCGTGGCGGCCGGCCCGTACGGGGTACCCGTGACGCAGGTCAGGTGGGGTGAACGCCAGGGCAGGCACTCCACGCCGTTCGTTCGAATCTACAAGACCGGGCCGCTGGCCAGCCAACCGCTTCATGCGTTCGGTGACTGCACCGGGCGTGTCGCACCTCGGTGTACTGGAGGCAGGCCGCGTGAACAGGAATGACCATCCGCCCGGCGGGCCTCGCGGGCCCGCTTCGCAGCCCCGCTATCCGAGAAGAGCACATCCATGGACTTCCTGCGCCCCACAACCTGGGGGGAAGCGCTCGCCGCGAAGGCGGAGCACCCTTCGGCGGTGCCCATCGCGGGCGGCACGGACGTCATGGTCGAGATCAACTTCGACCACCGCCGTCCCGCCCACCTCATCGACCTGACCCGCGTCGCCGACCTGTACACCTGGGAGGTGGGCGACGAGCGGGTACGGCTCGGCGCGGCCGTCCCGTACACGCGCATCATGACGCACCTGCGCGCCGAACTGCCCGGTCTGGCGCTCGCCGCCCACACCGTGGGCTCGCCGCAGATCCGCAACCGCGGCAGCGTGGGCGGCAACCTGGGCGCGGCGTCACCGGCCGGGGACTGCCACCCCGCGCTGCTGGCCGCCGGCGCCGAGGTGGAGGCGGAGTCGGTGCGCGGTACCCGGCTGATCCCCATCGACGACTTCTTCACCGGCGTCAAGCGCTCCGCCCTGGAGCCGGACGAGCTGATCAGGGCGGTACGGATCACCCGGGCCACCGGCCCGCAGCAGTTCGCCAAGGTCGGCACCCGCAACGCCATGGTGATCGCCGTCTGCGCCTTCGGGCTCGCGCTCCACCCGGAACAGCGCCGCGTCGGCACCGGCATCGGCTCGGCCGCGCCGACCCCGGTGCGCGCCAGGACGGCCGAGGAGTTTCTGGCCGCCGCCCTCGCCGACGCCGACCTGTGGGCCAGCGGCGAGCCGTTGCCGCAGGGGCTCGTCCGTGAGTTCGCCGAGCTGGCCGCCGGCGCCTGCAACCCCATCGACGACGTGCGCGGCACCGCCGCCTACCGCCGGCACGCGGTGGCGGTGCTGGCCCGCCGCACCCTCGGCTGGGCCTGGGAGAGCTACCGGGACCAGATCGGCAGCACGGAAGGAGGCGCACCGCGATGCGCGTGAACCTGACGGTCAACGGACGCCCGCAGACGGCGGACGACGTGTGGGAGGGCGAGAGCCTGCTGTACGTGCTGCGCGAGCGGCTCGGTCTGCCCGGCTCCAAGAACGCCTGTGAACAGGGCGAGTGCGGCTCGTGCACGGTGCGCCTGGACGGCGTCCCGGTCTGCGCCTGCCTGGTGGCCGCCGGCCAGGCCCACGAGCGCGAGGTGCTCACCGTCGAGGGCCTGGCGGACCACGCCAGGCAGCGGGCCGCCGACCGGCCCGCGACCCACGACACGCCCGCGCCGCCCCCGGACACCCCCGAGCCCGCCCCCGGCACCGACCTCGCCGCGGCCCGGAGCTGGCAGGCCAGCCCCGCTGACCCGGCCAACAGCGAACTCGCCCCGATCCAACAGGCGTTCCTGGACGCCGGCGCCGTGCAGTGCGGCTTCTGCACCCCGGGCCTGCTGGTGGCCGCCGACGAACTCCTGGAGCGCACCAGCGAGCCGTCCGACGAGGACATCCGCGAGGCGCTGGCCGGCAACCTGTGCCGCTGCACCGGCTACGAGGCCATCATGGACGCGGTGCGCCTGGCCGCCGCCCGCGCGAGCCAGGGAGGCTGACCATGGGCGCCACCCGCATCCCCGCCAGCCTCACGCAGGCCAGCCAGGCCCGGGGCGGCGTCGGCGAGTCCACGCCGCGCCCGGACGGCACGCTCAAGGTCACCGGCGACTTCGCGTACGCCTCCGACCTGTGGCACGAGGACATGCTGTGGGGCCACACGCTGCGCAGCCCGCACGCGTACGCCGAGATCCGCTCCGTCGACTTGAGCCAGGCGCTGCGGGTGCCCGGCGTGTACGCCGTCCTCACCCACGCCGACCTGCCCGCCGCCACCCACTACGGGCTGGAGATCGCCGACCAGCCGGTGCTGGCCCGGGACGTGGTGCGCTGCCACGGCGAGCCGGTGGCCGTCGTCGCCGCCGACCACCCGGAGACCGCGCGCCGGGCCGCCGCCAGGATCGTCGTGGACTACCGGGAGCTGACCCCGATCACCGACGAGGCCAGCGCGCTGGCCCCCGACGCGCCGGTGCTGCATCCGGGGCGCACCGACGCGCACGCGGCCCACGTGCCGCACCCCAACGTCGTGCACCGGCAACCCATCACGCGCGGCGACGTGGCCGCGGCCCGGGTCCGCGCCGACATCGTGGTCAGCGGCGACTACGAGATCGGCATGCAGGACCAGGCGTTCCTCGGCCCCGAGTCGGGGCTCGCCGTGCCCGCCGCCGACGGCGGCGTCGACCTGTACGTCGCCACCCAGTGGCTCCACTCCGACCTGCGCCAGCTCGCGCCCGTCCTCGGCCTGCCCGAGGACAAGGTGCGGATGACGCTCTCCGGCGTCGGCGGCGCCTTCGGCGGGCGCGAGGACCTGTCCATGCAGGCCCACGCCTGCCTGCTCGCGCTGCACACCGGCAAGCCCGTCAAGATGGTCTACAACCGGTTCGAGTCGTTCTTCGGCCACGTGCACCGCCACCCGGCCAGGCTGCACTACGAGCACGGGGCCAGCCGTGACGGCGTCATCCAGTACCTGACCTGCCGCATCGTGCTCGACGGCGGCGCGTACGCCTCGGCGTCCCCGGCGGTCGTCGGCAACGCGGCCTCGCTCGGCGCCGGCCCGTACGCCATCGACAACGTCGACATCGAGGCCCTCGCGCTCTACACCAACAACCCGCCCTGCGGCGCCATGCGCGGCTTCGGCGCCGTCCAGGCGTGCTTCGCGTACGAGTCGCAGATGGACAAGCTCGCCGCCGCGCTCGGCCTGCACCCGGTGGAGCTGAGGCGGCGCAACGCCCTGTCCCAGGGCGCCGCGATGCCCACCGGACAGGTGGTGGACTCGCCGGCGCCGGTGGCCGAACTGCTGCGCCGGGTGCGGGCGATGCCGATGCCGCCCGAGCGGCAGTGGGTCACCGCCGACGAGGCGGGCGAGACCATCGACGTGCGCGCGCTGCCCGGCGGCCGGGCGGGCACCACGCACGGCGAGGGCGTGGTGCGCGGCGTCGGCTACGCCGTCGGCGTCAAGAACGTCGGCTTCTCGGAGGGGTTCGACGACTACTCCACCGCCCGGGTGCGCCTCCAGGTGGTGGCGGGCGAGCCGGTCGCGGCGGTGCACACCGCGATGGCCGAGGTCGGCCAGGGCGGCGTCACGGTGCACGCGCAGATCGCCCGCACCGAACTCGGCGTCGCCGAGGTGACCATCCACCCCGCCGACACCCGCATCGGCTCCGCCGGCTCCACCTCCGCCTCCCGGCAGACCTACGTCACCGGTGGCGCGATCCGCCACGCCTGCGAACTCGTCCGCGAGCGGGTGTTCGACCTCGGCCGGGCCCGGTTCGGCAGCCACCACCCGGCCTGGGCCACGGCCGAACTGCTCCTGGAGGGCGGCAAGGTCGTCACGGACGGCGGCGAGGCGCTGGCCGACCTGGCGGACGTGCTCGGGGACGAGGTCATCGACGTGGAACGGGAGTGGCGGCACCGCCCGACCGAGGCACTGGACCCGCACACGGGGCAGGGCTTCGGGCACGTGCAGTACTCGTTCGCCGCGCACCGCGCCGTGGTCGAGGTGGACACCGAACTCGGCCTGGTCAAGGTCGTGGAGCTGGCCTGCGCGCAGGACGTCGGCAAGGCGCTCAACCCGCTGTCGGTCACCGGCCAGATCCAGGGCGGCAGCACGCAGGGGCTCGGCCTCGCCCTGTTGGAGGAGATCGTCGTCGCGGACGGGAAGGTGCGCAACCCGTCCTTCACGGACTACCTCATCCCCACCATCGTCGACACCCCGAGCATCCCCGTCGACGTGCTCGAACTGGCCGACCCGCACGCCCCGTACGGGCTGCGCGGCGTCGGGGAGGCGCCAACGCTCTCGGCCACGCCCGCCATCGTCGCCGCCATCCGCGCGGCCACCGGCCTCCCGCTGCGCCGGGTGCCCGTACGCCCCGAGCACCTCACCGGCACCTGACCCGCACCTGATCCACGACGATCCGGGCCCCGGCCCCGCGCGGGGCGGGGGCCGGGCCCCGGCGATGTCGGGCCCGCCCGCGCGCGGGGCGGGAACCCGGCCTCGTACCGACCCCGAGGGAAGCGACCCGAGGGAAGCGACATCGAGGAGGCCAGCGCACCGAAGGAGAGCGAGCGTTCGTCTCGGGCCGTCCCCCGGGTCGTGCGGCAGCGTCCCCGCGCCCCGCGGTCGCCGCGGGCGCCCTCACCCCTGGGAGACACGCACCATGACCCGACCGTCACCCCGGCCACCGACCGCGGCCGACGAGGCGGGCGCCGACCCGCCACCACCAAGCGGCCGGTCCCGGATCGACCGCTACTTCCACATCACCGCGCGCGGCTCGACGCTCGCCCGCGAGGTGCGCGGCGGGGTCACCACCTTCATGGCGATGGCCTACATCCTGCTGCTCAACCCCGTGCTGCTGGGCGGGCCCGACGCCGCCGAACACAGCCTGGAGCGGCCCGCGCTGATCACGGCGACCGCCCTGGCCGCCGCCGTCACCACGCTGCTGATGGGCCTGGTCGGCAAGGTGCCGCTGGCGCTGGCCGCCGGGCTGAGCGTCTCCGCCGTCCTCACCACCCAGGTGGTGCCGCACATGACGTGGCCGCAGGCGATGGGCATGTGCGTCGTCTACGGCGCCGTCATCATGCTCCTGGCGGTCACCGGGCTCCGCGAGGCGATCATGAACGCCATCCCGGCGCCGCTGCGACACGGCATCACCATGGGCATCGGGATGTTCATCGCGCTGCTCGGCCTCGTCAAGGCGGGCTTCGTCGGCGTCGGCGCGCCCGTCACGCTCGGCGTGGACGGCGAACTCCGCGGCTGGCCCGTGCTGATCTTCTCCGTGACGCTGCTGCTGATCTTCATGTTGCAGGCCCGCGAGGTCCCCGGCGCGCTGCTCATCGGCATCGTGGCCGGCACCGTCGTCGCCGTGGCCGTGCAGGCGGTCGGTGACCTGCCGGCCGCGACCTGGGGCGGCCGGCCGCCGGAGCTGCCGGCACACGCCGTATCGCGGCCGGACTTCTCGCTCATCGGGCAGGTGGAGTTCGGCGGCTGGGGCGAGATCGGCGGCGTGACCGTCGGCGTCATCGTCTTCACGCTGGTGCTCGCCGGCTTCTTCGACGCCATGGCCACCATCATCGGGGTCGGCACCCAGGCCCGGCTGGCGGACGAGCGGGGCCGCATGCCCGGGTTGAGCAGGGCGCTGTTCGTCGACGGCGCGGGCGGGGCCGTCGGCGGCGTGAGCGGCGCGTCGGGCCAGACGGTCTTCATCGAGTCGGCCACCGGCGTCGGCGAGGGTGCCCGCACCGGGCTCGCCAGCGTCGTCACCGGCCTGTTCTTCGCGGCCTGCCTCTTCCTCACGCCGCTCACCCAGATGGTGCCGGCCCAGGTGGCCGCCGCGGCCCTGGTGGTGATCGGCGCGATGATGCTGCGCGACGCCCGTCACGTGGACTGGGCCGACCACACGGTGGCCGTGCCGGTGTTCCTGACCGTGGCGCTCATGCCGTTCACGTACTCGATCACCGTCGGCGTCGGCGCGGGCGTCATCGCGTACGTCTGTCTCAGGGCCGCGCGGGGGCAATGGCGCGAGCCGGGCCCCTTCCTGTGGGCGCTGGCCGTCGTCTTCACGGTCTACTTCGCCCTGCACCCCATCGAGGGCTGGCTCAGGGCGGCCTGACCGAGCGCCACGCCCCGTACGCCGGCCCGCCCGTAACGCCGAGGGAGCTGAGGACCATGTTGGACATCGCCGACGAACTGACGCGGTGGCGCGCGCGGGGGCGGGACTTCGCCGCCGCCACGGTGGTGGCCGTGAGCGGCAGCGCGCCGCGCGAAGTAGGCGCCGCGCTGGCCGTGGACGCCGACGGCGCGGCCATCGGCTCGGTCTCCGGCGGCTGCGTGGAGGGGGCCGTGTACGAGCTGTGCCAGCGGGCCCTGGAGAGCGGGCGCAGCACCGTCGAACGCTTCGGCTACAGCGACGACGACGCCTTCGCCGTTGGCCTGACCTGCGGCGGGGTGATCGACGTGCTGGTCACCCCGGTGCGCGGCGGCGACCCGGGCCAAGGCGGCGGCGCCGGGCCCGGTGACCGGACGACCGGGGACGCGTCGGCGACGCTGGCGGCGGCGCTGGACGCCGCGGCCGGTGGGCGGGCGGCGGCGCTGGTACGGGTCGTCGCGGGCCCGGCCGAACTCATCGGCCGCGCCCTGCTGGTGCAGCCCGGCGGCGGGTACGCCGGCTCGCTCGGCGGCGACCCGGCGCTGGACCGCATCGCGGCGGCCGAGGCCGCCGCCCTGCTGGACGCGGGCCGCACCGACACCCGCACCATCGGCGCGACGGGCGAGCGCTGCGGCGAGCCGGTCACCGTGCTCGTCGAGTCCAGCGTGCCGGCCCCGCGCATGATCATCTTCGGCGCGGTGGACTTCGCGAGCGCGCTGGTCCGGGTCGGCAAGTTCCTCGGCTACCACGTGAGCGTGTGCGACGCCCGCCCGGTCTTCGCGACGCCGCAGCGCTTCCCGGAGGCCGACGAGGTGGTGGCCGACTGGCCGCACCGCTACCTGGACGCGCAGGTCACCCGGTCCGCCCGGTCCGCCCGGACCGCGCCGGACGGGGCGCGCGCGGGGGAGGGGGCCGACGAGGGGCGCGCGGGCGGTGGCGTCGACGGCCGCACCGTGCTGTGCGTGCTCACCCACGACGCCAAGTTCGACGTGCCGCTCCTCGAGCGCGCGCTGCGGCTGCCGGTCGGCTACGTCGGCGCCATGGGCTCCCGGCGCACCCACCTGGACCGCCTGCGACGGCTGCGCGCCGCCGGCCTGACCGAGCGCGAACTGTCCCGGCTGCGCTCGCCCATCGGCCTCGACCTCGGCGCCCGCACGCCCGAGGAGACGGCGCTGTCCATCGCGGCCGAGATCGTGGCCGACCGCCGCGGCGGCACCGGCACCCCGCTGACCGGCGCGCACACCCCCATCCACCACGACCCGCCGCCGCCCCGGAACTGACCGGCCCCCGCCCGCCGCGCGGCTCCGGCCGAACGGCCCGCCCGACGCGTCGGCCATTCGCGGGATTCGGGCGCCGCGCGTTCCGTGGGAAGGGAGACGGCACGTCAGGTCGGGCACGATGGCGACTCCGCGACACATGCTCGCCGTGTCGACATCCGATCGATGAGCGAGGAGGTAGTTCCGTGAGTCAGGGAAACGGCCACGTGTCCCCGGACGGCGCCGTGAACTCGGAGGACGTCGAGCGGGCGCGCGCCGCGGTGCACGCCATCGTCGCCGACGTGAAGGCCGGCCACCACGAGTCGGGCGAGGGACGCCAGCTCCATCTCAGCGAGGCGCCCGACAGCGGTGTCTCGTGGCCGGAAGACGACCAGCCCAGGGAACTGCACGTCTGCATGGGCCTGAACTCCTGCCGTCACCAGGACGCGCCGGGAACGGCCCCGATGGCCGGCATGGGCCAGTGCGCCACGGTCGTGCACGTCTGCCACGGCGAGGGCGCCTGCCGGGGCCTCGGCGGCTGCGGGTACGCCGGCAGCGACTACGAGCAGGCCCACCCGGGCGAGCAGGCGTGCCGCTGGAACGGCAGTTGCGCCAGCCCCATCAACGAGAGCCGGGTGCACGCGTGCGGCCCGCACAAGGGCAAGAGCGTGTGGAAGCTGGCGCGCAAGCTGTTCGAGGCCAGGATGTACGAGGCGGGCCTCGCCTTCGGCCCCTCGCCCGGCCAGGGCTGGCCCGACGACGTGATCCCCCCGTACGACGTCATCAAGAAGCCCACCCGTGCCTGAGGCGGGCGCGCGGGCCGGGACCGCCGGCCCGGGCACGCGCCGCCTCGGCTTCGGCGTCGGGCTGCGCGGCCCGCACGTGCCCCACATCCGCGCGCACTGGCCCGCGGTGGACTTCTTCGAGGCGATCACCGAGAACTACCTGGACTGCCACGGCGCGCGGCGCCGCGCGCTGGCCGAGATCGCCGAGCGCTACCCCGTCCTGCTGCACGGGGTGTGCCTGTCCATCGGCAGCACCGACCCGTTGGACCGCGACTACCTGGCGCTGCTGCGCCGCCTGGCCGACGAGGTCCGCGCGGTCTGGGTCTCGGACCACCTGTGCTGGACGGGCGTGGCCGGCGCGCACAGCCACGAACTGCTGCCGCTGCCCTTCACCGAGGAGACCCTGCGCCACGTCGTGCGCCGGGTACGGCAGGTCCAGGACGTGTTGGGGCGCACCATCGCGCTGGAAAACCCGAGCAGCTACGTCGGCTTCGCCGGGTCGGCCATGCCCGAGTGGGAGTTCGTCTCCCGGGTCGCGGAGGAGGCCGACTGCGCCGTACTGCTGGACGTCAACAACGTCTACGTCTCCTCCGTCAACCACCGCTTCGACCCCCACGCCTACCTGCGCCACCTGCCACACCACCGGGTGGCCTACACCCACCTGGCCGGGCACCGGCACCACGGCACGCACATCGTGGACACCCACGACGCGCCCGTGGCGGAACCCGTGTGGGAGCTGTACGAACGGGTGGTGGAGCACACCGGCGGCGTCAGCACGCTCATCGAGTGGGACGACCACCTGCCGCCGTTCCCCGCGCTGGCCGCCGAGGCCGACCTGGCGCGCCGCCGCGCCCGGCGCCCGTCCCCGGCCGGGGCCGTCCGTGGCTGACCCGGCCCGCGCGCCGGGCGCCCTGGCCGAACTCCAGAGCTGGTTCCAGGCCGCGCTCCTCGCCGCCGACCCGCCCGAACCGGGCGCCGCACGGCGGGTGTTGGCCGCCGGCGGCGCGCTCGACCCGCGAGCGTGCCTGGACCTGTACCGCACGAGCTACCGGACGCGGCTCATCGAGTCCCTGCGCACCACGTACCCGGCGCTGCGCCTCCTCCTCGGCGACGACCTCTTCGACCGCTTCTGCGCCGAGTACCTGCACGCCTGCCCGCCGCGCTCCTGGGCCCTGGCCCGGCTCGGCGACCGGTTCGCCGACCACCTCGAACGCCACCGCCCCGACGCCCACCTCGCCCCCTCGGCCCGCGAGCGGTGGATCGACCTCCTCGTGGACCTGGCCCACCTGGAGCGGACGTACGGCGAGGTCCTCGACGCGGAGGGGACGGAGGAGCTGGCCGCGCGGGCGGAGCGGGACGGAGCGGAGCAGCCACTGGTCGACCTCCCCGACGCGGCCTGGCTGGACGGCGCGCCCCCGACCCCGGCCCCGTGCCTGCGGCTGCTGCGCACGCGCGCCGTCGTCCACCCGTACCTGCTGGCGGCGCGGCGCGGCACCACCGCCCCGGACCGGCCGCGGTACCGGCCGACCCACCTGGCCGTCAGCCGCCGCGACTACACGGTCGTGCTGCGCGAACTCTCCCCGGACCAGTACGCCGTGCTCCGCGCGCTGCCCCACGCCGCGACGGCGCGCGAGGCGCTCGGCGCGGTCCCCGTGGCCCGTGGCGCGCGCTGGCTGCGGGCCTGGACGGCCGCCGGCCTCCTCACCCCGCCGCCCGTCTCGCACCACCGTCCCCCCACACCCCCGCGACGCCCCGCGCGCAATCCCACCCGCGAAAGGACGCCCGCCCCGTGACCGCCACGGCACCCACCCAGGCCCCCCGACTCGCCGCCCCGCCCTTCACCCCGCCCGAGCCGCTCGTCCCGACCCGCAGGATCGAGACGTACGAGGAGTTGGTCTCCCACCTGCACGCCGCGGCCAAGGTGGAGATGTGCACCATCGGGCCGTACCTGTACGCCGCGTACTCCATCAAGACCCGCGGCTACTCGCAGTGGTCCCCGGGCATCGGGGCGCTGCGCACCCTCCTCGGCATCGCCGTCGAGGAGATGCTGCACCTGTGCCTGGCGCGCAACGTGCTGGTGGGGATCGGGGCGGGGGACCGCATCCGGTTCTGCGACGCGAACTTCGTCCCGACGTTCCCGAGCGACCTGCCGCACCGCCACCCGGCCCTGCCGCTGGCGCTCGGCCCGCTCTCCACCGACCTGGTGCGCAGGACCTTCCTGGAGATCGAGAAGCCGCACAAGGTGCCCGCCAGCGACGACCTGCCCGCCGGTCAGGAGGTCGCCGACGGCATCGTGCACAAGGACGGCGACGTCTGGGAGTACGCCACCATCGGCGAGCTGTACCGCCGGGTCATCGAGGGCATCAAGCACCTGGACGGCAAGGGCGAGATTCCCTGGAACAAGGACGGCGCGCGCGGGTGCCAGTACAACCGCGGGTTCTGGAACGAGTACGGCGGCGGGAAGCCGGTCATCGTCACCGACCAGAAGACCGCCCTCCAGGCCCTGAACATCATCATCGACCAGGGCGAGGGCGCCGACCCGAGCAAGGGCACGGTGCCCAAGAACCCGAACAACCCGCGCCCGGGCCTTGAGGAGTACACCCACTTCGAGCGCTTCAACCGGATGCTCCGCCACATCGAGGGCATCGGCATCGTGGACGGCACCCGCGAGGCGGAGGTCAACATCGACTCCGCCCTCGCCGTCGAACAGACCCTGGCCACCAGCCCGCACCTGAGGGACTACGAGGGCCTACCCATCGCCCGCCCGCTGGCCCTGTTCAACGCCGCCTTCACCTACATGCTGCGGCTGCTCGACCAGTTGTACGCGACGCCCGTCGCCGACGCGCGGTGGGTCAACGACCCCAAGCGCTACCACATGGAGCGCGTCTTCATCGCCGTCATGCAGGGCGTCCTCTACCCCGTCGCCGAACTCCTGGTCAGCACCCCGCTCCCGATGAAGCACGCCCGGGTCGGCCCGCCCTTCGAGTTCTACGCCTTCTCCACCGACCCGCGCGACGGGGACATGCGGGACCAGCTCATCGCGCTCTGCCAGCAGGCGCTGCCGGACTTCCCGCAACTCGGCGGCGACGACGGCGTCCTGCGCCAGATCGACCTGCTCGTCCCCGGACTGCTCCCGGCTGCCTGAGCCCCGGTGGCACCGGGCGCCCGGCGCGGGGTCGCGGGACCGTGCGGCCCCGCGACCCCGCCTCCGGGCGCCACGGCGCCGCCCGGCCGGCTAGCGGCCGGTGGGCCTGCGGTACTGCGCCGGGGAGCCCTTGGTGCCCTCGTCCTCGTACGCGCCCGCGCGCCCGCGGTCCACGTGGAAGGTGGTCAGGGTGGTCACCGGGGACACCGGGTCGCGGCGGTCGCCGATCACCCGCATGTGGGTGCTCCAGCGCTCGGGCGTGACCTCGTACACGTCGTAGCCGTAGCGGTTGCCCTCGAAGTACTGGAGGTGCGGGTTGGCCGCGCCCATCAGCGGCCCGTTGGTCTTGTTCCAGTCCGCGCTGTAGGCGCCCGAGGTGACCGAGTGCGCGGTGAACTCGGTGCCGATGACGGGGGACGAGGCGTCGTCGTAGTCGGGCCGTACGTCGTCCACGAACGCCGAGTGCCAGTCGCCGGTGATCACCACGAGGTCCTCGAGGCCCGCGTCGTGCACGTGGGTGAGCACCTCCTTGCGCTCGGCGAGGAAGCCGTCCCACTGGTCGGTGAACATGTAGCCGCCGCCGGGCCGGCCACGGAGCTGGCTGAGCATGATCGAGTTGGCCCAGCAGTGCCAGGCGTCGCCGGCCCGGTCCACGCCCCGCTTGAGCCACTCCTTCTGCGCGCCGCCCAGGATGGTCCCGTCCGGCAGGTTCTGCGCGGAGCGGTAGGAGCGCAGGTCGAGGATGGTCAGCTCCAGCAGGTCGCCCCAGCGCCGCACCCGGTGGATCTCCGGGTCGGGCAGCGCCGAGTCACTGGCGTCGCGGTGCGGCATGTGCTCGTACCACGCCTGGTACGCGGCGGCCCGGCGCCGCATGAACGGCGCCCCGCCGCCGGTCCCGCTGTAGTCGTTGACCACCTCGTGGTCGTCCCAGGTCAGGAACCACGGGTGGGCCGCGTGTGCCTCGCGCAGCGACGCGTCGCCCTTGTAGAGCGCGTGCCGCACCCGGTAGTCGGCCAGCGTCAGGACCTCGGGCGCGTTGTGGTCGCGCACGTGGTCGCCGCCGACCGGGCCGTGCTCGTAGATGTAGTCGCCCAGATGCATCACGAAGTCGACGTTCTCGCGGGCTATGCCACGGTGGGCGGCGTAGAAACCGTCGTGGAACGCCTGGCAGTTGGCGGCGGCGAAGCGCACCGAGGAGACGCGGCCGACCGGCGCGGTCTTGGTGCGGCCCACCCGGCTGCGCTTGCCGAGCGCGCGGAAGCCGTACCAGTAGTGGCGTCCGGGGCGCAGCCCCCGGACGGGCACGTGCACGCTGTGGCCCAGCGTCGCGGAGGCGGCGACCGTGCCGCGCGCCACCACCCGGCGCAGCCGCGCGTCGGCCGCCACCACCCACTCGACCTCGACGATCTCGGGCAGCTTCTGCTCGGCGGCCAGCGGCTCGGGCGCCAGCCGGGTCCACAACACGACGCTGTCCGGCCGCGGGTCGCCGGAGGCTATGCCGAGCGTGAAGGGGGCGGGGTCGTAGTCGGCGCCCAGCGCCTCGGCGGCCTCGCGGGCCTGCGCGGGGGACAGGCCGGCGCTCAGTGGCCACACGACGTTCAGGGCACCGGCGGCGGCAGCCGCCTTGAGCAGGTCACGACGGTTGAGCTTCACGCCCGGCCTCCGCGGTGGTGGGTGAGGGTCAGGGACAGGGCGTCGGCGTAGCCGTCGTTGGACGTGCCGCCACCGGCGCGGGTGAAGACGAGCAGGGCGCGGGCGGTGCGCGCGCCCGGCGGCACGGTGCCGGAGCTGGTGCGCTCCACCAGCCCGGTACGGCCCGCGCGCTCGGCCGCCGCCACGGGGCCCAGCACGGCCAGGGCGAGCGGCGTGCCGTCGGCGTCGCGGAACTCGACGGACAGCCGGGCCCCGTCCTGCTGCCCCGCGTAGCCGCCGAGCCAGGCGGTGACGGAGAACCGCACGGCGCCCCGGTCGACGGCGCGCCGCCCCACGCGCCCCGTGGCGGGCAGCCGCACGTCCTGCACCAGCGCCGTACGGGGCGAGTTGCCGCCCGAGAAGAACCGGCTGCCGCGCGCGGCCGGGCCGGGGTCGGCCGGCGTCGGGTAGCCGCCGCCCACGTCGTAGCCGACGAGGGCGGGCGCCCCCTCGACCGTCCGCCAGCCGGCCACCTCGGTGACCGGCTCCGCCGTGCCACCGGGCCCCGCCTCGGCATCGCCGTTGACCAGCAGATTCATCCGCGCCTCCCAGAACTGAGGTGACGCGGGTGCGTCACGCGCCAGGCATCTCACCAGCGATGTGTGAACGGCAGTCGGCGTGCGGTGAAACGTCCCGCCGGGGGCCTGCTGGTGGAGGGGCCGGCGCGCCCCCGGTGGGCGGGCGGCTAGAGCCGTGGCGGGCCCTGCTGGAGGCGGCGCATGATCGGCGCCAGCCGGTCCACCTCGTCGTCGATCAGGTGCCGCTCGTCCCACCAGGTGGCCCCCGCGTCCCGCAGCGGCCCGATCAGGTCGCGGGCGCGCGCCGGATCGGCCGGGCTGATGCCGCCCACGACGAACTCGAAGGGCTCGCCCCGCCGCTCGTCGCCCCGCTGCCCGTGCACGTACTCCACCAGCTCGCGGTATTCGGCGGCGGCCGGCGCCTGCCCGTGGTCGGCCGAGGTGAACAGGGGCACGGCCCCGTCCCAGCGGGCGGCGCGGCGCATCGGCGCGCGGCGCGGCCAGAAGCCGGCGACCCAGATCGGCACCCGGGGCCGCTGCACCGGGGTGGGCAACAGGGCCACCTCGCGGGCCGTGAAGTGCCGGCCCTGGTGGGTCACGTCCTCGCCCGACCAGAAGCGGGTCACCAGGTCCAGCCCCTCGTCGAGGCGTTCGGCGAGCACCCGGGGGTCGGTGGACTCGCCGAAGCTGCCGTACTCGTCCTCGATCGGCCCGCCGAGCCCCACCCCGAGGATCACCCGACCACCACTGAGCTGGTCCAACGTGGCGACCTGTCGGGCCAGTTGCTGCGGCCGGCGCCGGGCGAGGGGGGTGACCATGGTGCCGAGCCTGATCCGCGAGGTGGCCAGCGCGGCGGCGGTCAGCAGCATCCAGGGATCACCGAAGGAGCGGCGGTGGTACTTCTCGTGCACCACGTGGTCCCAGACGAACAGGCCGTCCCAGCCGGCCTCCTCCGCCGCCACCGCGACCTGGGCCACCGTACGGACGTCGGCGAAGTCTCCGAAGTTCGGGATGTTGAGGGAGAAGCGCATTCGAGCATGCTGCGTCATCGGACGGGGCGAGACAAGGACGCCCCGCCGCGCGCGAGCGTTCCGCGAGGAGAAGTTCGTGGAATTCTGCCGCTCGCCCGGTCCCGCCTTTCCGAGGGAAATCCGCCGCCCCAACCATTCGAGGCGGGTTCGGGCCGCCGCCCGGGGTGGCGCACGCTGAGGCCGGACCATTCGGCACCACTACGGCCCTTTCAGGACGACCGCGCTCGGAATGGTGGCGCATGCGGATACGAGGGGCGACCCCGTGTTCGACGGAATGCCCGGGGCGGGCGAGGAGGCTCACCGCCACCCCATGCACGCGCGGTAGAGCCCTCGTCAGAAGGGCTCCGACCAGGGGTGACTGACTCTTTGCCGGCCCAGCCGCGAGGCCGCCCGTATCGCATGGGGGATCGACTGATGCCACGGCGCGGAAGTACAGCAAGGCGCCGTTTGTTCAGCAATGATGGCCCGCGCCGTGAACAATCGGCGTGGAGCGCAATATCTTCCCCTGCGTGAGAACTGGGACACGAGGAAAGGGAAAAGCTGAATTCTCGCATGGCGTGGAATCCCCTTCCGGGTACCTGCCGTTGCCTCGCTACATTCGTCAACATGAACGCGAGAAGGAAATTCCTCAGCGTCGGCGCGGCGACAGTCGCCGCCCTCGGCGCCACCCTGGTCACGGCTCCCGACGCCTCGGCGGGGAGCATGCGCGGATGCGACTTCCCGCGCGTCTGCTTCTACAAGACCCAGGCGGACTACGACGCGAATCGTCCGACGGCCGCATATAAGGACGTCACCAGCGGATTCCAGAAGCTGGGCTCCCGAGCCCGCGGTGCCGTCAAAGCCGTCAACTCCCGCAACGACGACGGCGCGATCGTCAAGTTCGCGAACAAGCCTGGCACGGTGTGCATCCAGGCCGACTCGTGGTGGCATTTCGGCTCGGACGTGGTGACCCACATCCGGATCGTCGACAGCCCCACCTGTTAGGGCGCGACGCACGGAGCGAGCGGGGCCGGCGTGGCGTCCCGGCCCCGTTCGCGCGGTCCCTCCGACCGCGCCCCGCCCCTCGGTGTCCGCGCTCGCCGACGGAGCCGACGGAGCGGCCTCAGTCCCAGGTGATGGACCAGACGAGCGCGCCCTCGGGGACGGCTGGCACGTCGCGGTAGGTGTCCACGAGGCCGATCAGGACGTCGGCCTCAAAGCCGTCCACCCACGTCCGGCAGGTGGCCTCGTCGGCCGTGGTGCAGAGGGCGAGCGCCTCGCCGGCCAGTGTCTGCGCCTCCACGGTCTCCGGGTGCGGCTGGACGCGCACCCACGCCACCTCCGGGCGCGCCTCGATCGCCCGCAGCCGCTCGGCCAACTCGGCCAGTGGCGGGCGCCCGTACCCCCACTGGTTGGGGGCGATGGACTCCTCGTCCGTGTTGCCGTCGAAGAACTCGTCCACGGTGAGCAGCGGCATCGGGCCGGCACCGGTTCGTCTGGTCACATCCGCGACGGAGATCATGCAAACGATCATCGCACCCGTGTTCGCACCGCCGAGCGGCGCACCCACCGTCTCCCAGGCCCACCTCCACGCGCCGCGTACGGCCGAGGTCGCGCCCGAAGGCGCCCGTCCCCGGCGCACGGTGCGCCCTGCTCACGCGTAGTCGTACGTCATGCCGATGCCCAGGGTGCTCTGTGCCGGGAGGAGGCCGGAGCCGACGAGGGTGAGGACCGGCGGCATGAGCAGGTCGGCCAGGCGGGCCAGCTCGTCGGGGGCGAGCGCGTCCCAGGGGGCGGCGGCGAGTTGGTCGGTGAGCTTCTCGACCGAGGTGCGGACCCGCAGCCCCTCGTCGGTGGCCCGGCCGTCGGCGTGCACCAGCCCGCGGTCGGCCAGCCGCGAGCGGGCGGCGTCCCAGTCCGCGCCGGACCACTGCCGGCTGCGGAACAGTTCCTGCGGCGCGGCGCCGACCGCCGCGTGCGAGACCAGGGCCTCGACGGGCCCGAGGTGGTGGGCCTGGAGGGCGGCGACATGGCCGTCACCGCGGTGCTCGCGCAGGAGGGTGGCCGCGTGCCAGAGCACCTCGTGCGGCTCCTCGGGCCAGGGCAGCGCGGCGTTGGCGGCGGCCATGGGCCGGCCCGCCACGCTCGCCGCCCCGGCGGCGCGTCGGGCCAGCCCGGCGGCCTCGCGCAGCTCCGGTGACCCGATGTGGTCGCCCAGCAGCCTCCGCAGCGCGCGGTCCACCGCGACGCCGCGCGCCGCGAGCACCCGCTCGGGCGCGGCGACCCGCCAGGCCGGAGCGGTGTGACGTTCCACCATGTCCGGGCTGAGGCTGTAGAAGAGGGAGGTCACCAGCGCGGGGCCGACCGGGCCGAGGGGCGCCGCGCGGTAGGCGAAGTAGCTGGGCCAGCGCTCGTCGGTGGCGTACCCGAGCGCGGCGGCCTCCTCGAACGCCTCCGGCGCGTAGTACAGCGTGGCGTGTACGGGCTCCAGCAACTGCCACATCCGGCGAACGGTGTCGAGGCGGTGCGTCATGGCGCGGCCCTTCCTGTCGCGGGTCACTCACGGCAAATCTTGTCATTGGCTAGATTGCGTCATCGCGGGGATCTAGTCAATGGCAAGATGAGGGTGGGGGCGCGGAAACGGAAAGGTGGCAGTGGCGGGCGCCAGGCCGTCGCGGGGCGGTTCGCCTCGGCGACGTGTGGCCCGGAGAGCCCGCGTGGCGCGGGCGACGGGCGTCGTGCGGGGGAGCGCCGCGATGCCTGCTGGCCGCTACGGATCAGCGATGCCGTCATCACCGCACAGGGCTCCACCGTCAACTGTCGTGAGCGGCAACCCCGTTCACGGCCCCGTACGAGTGCGCGCCGCGCCCACCGGGCCGGGCCCGTCCGGCCCGCCCCGCCGTGGGCTTACGCCGCCGCCTCCACGAGACGTACCCGGCGCTCCACCCGGGGCGGCAGTCGGCGGCGGTGGGCGAGGGCCGCCGGGAGCCGTCGGGCGGCGCCCCGCAGCGCCGCGCGGGCCTCGGGGTCGCGGAGGCTGTCCGCGAGCAGCCATGCCGTCTGGCCGACGGCGTGCCGCAGCGGGCGTCGCATCCACGCCGTGAGCACGACGTTGCGGCGCACCCGGGCCTCGCGTCCGGGCCGGGGGCCGGTGTCCGGGTGGTGCAGGGCGACGACGTCGGGGCAGTGCGCGAGGCCCCACCGGTGCGCGTCGAGGTCGAGCGCGAGCAGCGCCTCCTCCGCGCCGAAGTGCAGTACCGGGTGGAAGCCGCCCACGTCGAGGAACGCGCTGCGGCGCACCACGGCCGCGCAGGCCAGGAAGCCCAGCACGGCGGGGCCCGGCAGGTCCGCGTCCCGGCCGAGCGGCGAGGTGGACAGCGCGTCGTTGATCGGGTCGGGCAGGCCGTCGGCGCCCACCCGCGTGCTGCCGGCGATCAGGGCCAGCCGCGGGTGCGCGTCCAGCAGGTCGGCCGCCCGGCTCAGCGCGCCGGGCTCCCACCACGAGTCGTCGTCGCTGAACGCCACGTACGGGGTGCTCAGCACGGCCGCGCCGTGCGTGCGCCCCACGGCGCCGAGGTTGCGCCCCGGGCTGACGAGGCGCACCTGCGGGAAGCGCCGGCGCACGGCATCGGCGGTGCCGTCGGTTGACCCGTTGTCCACCACGACCACCGGTGGGCGCTCCGGCAGCCGCGTCAGTCGGTGCAGCGTGTCGAGGACGCGCTCGCGGCGGTCGCGGGTGATGACCACGACGCCGACGCGGGGCGGGGGCGCGCTCATGAGACCGCCGGCTCCGCGACCAGCGGGCCGCGTGTCTCCTCGGCGAGAAGCGCGTCCACGGCGGCCAGCACCTCGTCCGGGGTGATGCGCAGCAGCCGCTCGTCCGGCCGCTCGCCGTGCGCGTCGCCGGGCCGGTGCGGGTCGGCCGTCGCGCCGTCCGCTCCGCCGGCGGGGGACGGGTGCCACAGGACGCGGTGCCGGGCGGTGCGGGGCGGCCCCCACAGGCCGGGCGACACGGGCCCGAACAGGACGACGGACGGGGTGCCGAGGGCGGTGGCGAGATGGGCCAGGCCCGTGTCGCCGACGACGACCGCCCGAGCGCCGGCCACCAGGGCCGCGAGCCGGTCGAAGGGCACGTCGGCGGCGCCGCCGAACACCGCGTGGGGCGGCAGCCCGGCGCGCTCGGCGACCTCGGCGGCCAGCGGGCCCTCTCCGGCCCCGGCGGTGATCACCAGGCGGTGCCCCCGCGCGCGCAGCGCCGCGGCGACCGCCGCGAACCGCTCCGGCGGCCAGCACCTGGCCGCGGCGTCCGCGCCGGGGTGCAGCACGATGGCGCCGGCGGTCGGGGACGGGCAGGCGGGGGCGGGCAGCCGCAGGTCCGCCGGGTCGGCCGGCAGCCCGTACCAGCTCAGCAGCCGACACCAACGCTCCCGCTCGTGCTCGTCCGCGCGCCACACCGGCCCCGGCAGGTGCGGGGTGTCCGGGTGCGCGTACGCCCACAGCCGGCCCGGGCGCAGCCGGTCGAGCAGCAGGTGGCTGGGCGGGCCGTTGCCGTGCAGGTCGATCGCGACCTCGGGGGGCGGCCCGCTCCAGTCGAGGCGGCGGGGCACGGCCCGGCCGGGCGCGGTGGTGGGCAACAGGTCGTCGACGACGCCGGTGGCGCGGGCGGCGTCGGCCAGCCGGGCGGGCGCGGCGAGCACGAGTCGTCGGCCCGGCAGCCCCCGGCGCACCGCCCGCAGCGCGGGCAGCGCGGTCAACAGGTCGCCCAGGCCCAGGGCGCGCAGCACCAACACGCGGCCGGCGCCGGACCCGGCTCCGGACCCGGGATCGGCCGTGGCGCGCGGAGCGTCTGGTTCAAGCCCCTGGGCGGGGGCCGTGGCGCCGGTGTGCGGCTGCCCGGTCACCGGCGCGGCTCCCCGGCGGCGGCGCGGGCCGCCGAGCGGGCCGCGCGGTCGGCGAGCGAGGTGGTGGAGCGGCCGTCGAGGTAGGGCAGGACCAGCGCCTGGCCGCCCCACTCGCGCAGGGCGGCGGCCTCCGGCAGGGCGTCGACGGAGTAGTCGCCGCCCTTGACCCACAGGTCGGGCCGCAGCTTGCGCAGCAACGGCTCGGGGGTGGTCTCGCCGAACACGGCGACCGCGTCCACGCTGCCCAGGCCGGACAGCACCCGCACCCGGTCGGCGACCGGGGTCAGGGGGCGCCCCGGGCCCTTGAGGCGGGCGATGGACTCGTCGGAGTTGACGCACACGATCAGGCAGTCCCCTATCCGGCGCGCGCTCTCCAACAGCCCCACGTGCCCGGCGTGCAGCAGGTCGAAGCAGCCGCCGGTGGCCACCACCGTCCCGCCGGCGGCGCGCACCGACGCGGCCAGCTCGAAGGCGTCCACGGACCGTCGGGCGTCGGTACGGGACGTCGGCGAGGCCCCCCACAGGTCGCCCGCGCCCGCCCCGCCGGCGGCGACGAAGGCCGCCGCCTCCGCGACCCCGCGCTGCACGGCCTCCTCCGGGAGCGCGCCGTCGGCCAGCGCGCCGGCGGTGGCCGCGGCGAAGCAGTCGCCGGCGCCGCAGGGGTCGCCCTGGGCGCGGTAGGGCGCGGGCACCAGCATCGGCCGGTCGCTGCCCGCCTCCACCAGCAGCGCCCCGCGCTCGCCGAGCGTGACGGCCACGGCCGCCGCCTGCCAGCGGTGCGCCAACCAGGCGCCGCGCGCGGCGTCGGCGCGCACCGAGGTGTCGTCGCGGGGGCACAGCGCGCGGGCCTCCGCCGCGTTGGGCGTGGCCAGTCGGGTCCCCGGCACGGGGGCGCCACCGCGCGGGTGCGGGTCCCACAGCAGCGGTGCCCGCGCGGCGGCCCGCGCCAACTCGGCCCGTGCGGCGTCCGCGGTGCCCCGTCCGTAGTCGGCGACCAGCAGCGGCTGGCCGCTGGCCAGCACCGAGCGCACCGCGTCGCCCGGCTCGCCGCAGTGGCCCCCGCCCCGGTCCACGCGCACCAGCGGCCGGCCGGCCGCCCGTACCCGCGTCTTGACGGGCAGGCTGCCGTGCAGCGGGAGTTCGACCAGGCGTACCCGGCCGGCCAGGGCCTCGCGGACCGCCTGGCTGGCCGGGTCCTGGCCGAGCGCGGTGACCAGGGTGACCTCCCGGCCGTCGCGGGCGGCCAGCGCGGCGGCCAGGCCGGCGCCGCCGGGGCGGCTGCGGTCGTCGGTGACGTCCACCACCGGGGCCGGGGCGTCCGGGGCCAGCCGGTGGGCGTCGCCGTCGATGTCCTGGTCGAGCAGGGCGTCGCCGACGACGACGAGCGGCGCTCGGGTGCTCACGGGAACCTCCTTCGCACGGTGCGGGAGCCGGCCGACCGGCGGCCCGGGCCGCCACGGCCGGCGGTGGGGCGATGTCCGCGCGGGCCGCCCGCCAGCCGGCCCGCGCCAGGCGCGGTCACAGCGGGCGCTCCCGGCGGGCCCCGGCCGCCTCCAGGGCGGAGCCCGCCGCGCCGGGCGTACGGTGCCGGGCCCGGGCGGCGTCGAAGCTCTCGCACAGCAGGTGCACCGCCACCAGGTGGGCCTCCTGGACGGTGGCCGTGCTCTCCGCCTGGACGGCCACCACCTCGTGTGCGGCCCGGGCCAGCGGGTTGGGGGTGGGCCCGGTCAGCGCCCACACCCGCAGCCCGGCGGCCCGGCCGGTCTCGGCGGCGGTCAACAGGTTCTGGCTGCGCCCCGACGTGGACAGCAGCAGCAACACGTCGCCCGGCCGGCCGTGCGCGGCCACCTGGCGGGCGAAGACCTGGTCGAAGCCGTAGTCGTTGCCGATGGCGGTCACGCTGGAGGTGTCGGCGTGCAGCGCGATGGCGGAGTAGGCGGGGCGCTCCTGGCGGTAGCGGCCCACCAGTTCGGCGGTCAGGTGCTGGGCCTGGGCGGCGCTGCCGCCGTTGCCGGCCGCCAGCAGCCGGCCGCCGACGGGCAGCAGCGCGGCGAGTTGGCCGCCCCAGTCGGCGACGTCGCGCAGGCCGCGGCGGCGGAAGCGGAGCAGCGCCTCCTGGAGGGACTGGCAGTGGGCGTGCGCGCTCTCGTGAACGTCGCTGACGTCGCTGACATCGCTCATGGTGGGGTCGGGCGAGCGCGCGCGGTGCGCGCGGCGGGCCCGCGCCTCCCTTCGGTCTCGTTCGGGCGCCGGACACGCGATCCGGCGGGCGGTCAGGCGACCTTGGGCACGGCCGGCCGGCGGGCCAGGGTCTGTCGGTAGACGGCCTCGGTGGCCGAGGCCACCTGGCCCCAGCCGTACCGGGTCAGCACGCGCCGCCGCCCGGCCGCCCCGCAGGCGGCCCGCAGGGACGGGCTGCGCAGCAACTCGGCGACGGCCTGTCCCAGCGCGACCGGGTCGCCCGGTGGCACCAGGCGGCCGGTGCTCGGGTCGGTCACGGTGTCCAGTTGCCCGCCGACGGCGCTGGCGACCACCGGCGTGCCGCACCCCATCGCCTCCAACGGCACGATGCCGAACGGCTCGTACGAGGCCGGGCACAGCACCACGTCGGCCGCCCGCAGCAGCGCCGGCACCTCCGCGCGCGGCAGGCCCCCGACGAAGCGCACCCGGTCGGCGACGCCGGCCGCGCGGGCCAGCGCCCGCAGCCGGCGCACCTCCGGTTCCTGGTCCACCCGCTCGGGCGGCGGCCCGCCGGCGATGACCAACTCGGCGTCGGGCACGTGCGCCAGGGCCGCGATGGAGACGGCGGCGCCCTTGCGCGGCACCAGGCGGCCGATCTGGACCAGCAGGTGCCGGTGGCCGCCGCGTTCGGCGACCGGGCCCCACGGGGTGAAGCGGTCCGGGTCGACGCCGCAGGGCACCACCGTCACCCGGTGCGCGGGAACACCCATCGCCACCAGTTCGGCGACCTCGTCCCGACAGGTGGCGATGACCCGGTCGCACCCCTCGCCCAGCTCCGTCTCGCAGGCGACGCGCTCGGCCGGGCTGGTGTCGCACTCGCGCTGGTGGCGGCGCTTGACGGTGCCCAGCGCGTGGTACGTGTGGGCCAGCGGCAGGTCCAGCTCGCGACAGGCGGCCAGGGCGGCGAGGCCCGACATCCAGAAGTGGGAGTGCGCCACGTCCGGGGGCCGCCGCTGCCAGTCGCGGGCCAGGAAGCGGCCGAACTCGTCCATGTACGGCAGGAGTTCGTCCTTCGGGAGCTGCCGGTCTGGCCCGGCCGGCACGTGCCGTACCTCCACGCCGGGCCGCAGGAGCACCCGGCTAGGCAGGTCGGCCGCGTCCTTGCGGGTGTAGACGGTCACCCGGTGGCCCCGGTGGGCGAGCGCCCCGGCCAACTGGGCGACGTGGACGTTCTGCCCGCCCGCGTCCACGCCGCCCAGGACCGCGAGCGGGCTCGCGTGCTCGGAGACGAGTGCGATGGACAGTCCACGGGCTTGCTCGACGGCGTTCATCGGGCCACCACCTCCGCTATCAGTTGCTCCCAGTCGTAGAGGAAGCGCTTGAGTCCGTACCGGGCGAGCGCCGCCTGTCGGGCGCGCGCGCCGTCCTCGGCCGCGGCGGCCGGGTCGGCGAGGTAGCCGCGGGCCGCTTCGGCCAGTTCCTCGGGCCGGGTGGACAGCGTCCCGGCGCCCGGCGGCACCGCCCGCACCGCCTCGGTGGTGGCCAGCGCCACCACCGGCATGCCCAGGTGCATGGCCTCCAGGAGGGACAGGCCGAGCGAGGTCCAGCGCACCGGGTGCAGGTACAGGCGGCAGGCGGCCATCGCGTCGTGCAACGCCTCCTGCGGGAGGTCGACCGCCCGGCAGCGGTCGGCGGGCAGCCCGAGGTGGTCGGCGAGCCCCTCGGTGCCCATCCCGAACACGCTCAGCGGGGCGGCCCGGGACAGGGCGGGGAGCAGGTCGGTGCCGGTGGTACGACCGCGTCGGACGGGCTCGTTGACGACGACGGCGGCCCGTTCGACGTGGCCGCTGTAGCGGTGGCCGGGGTCGACGATCCCGTGCTCGATGACGGTGGTCGGCGTCGCCCCGTTGTCCCAGAACAGCCGGTTGAAGTGGGTGACGTGCACCAGCGTCAGGTCGTCCCGGTCGGCGCACGGGTGCCGGGTGTCCGGCACGGTGCCGTGCGGCGCGTTGTGCTCCAGGTAGACGGCCGGGACGTCGCGGCCGGGCCGGCGCCCGCCGAGCCACCGCTCGGCCAGCGCCGCCTCGTGCGGACGCTGGAGGACCACCAGGTCGACGGGGTCGTCCCGCAGTTGCGCCGGCGTGCGCTCGCGCACCGACTCCGGCCAGCGGAAGGTGCGCGCCCGCCCCAGCCCGTCGGGCCCGCGGTCCTCGGTCACGGGGACCAGGTACGTGTGCGGGCCCTGCACGAAGGCGGTGGTCCACGAGCCGTGCACGTGCCACAGCAGGATGTTCATACGGTCGCCCCTCGGTCGGGTTCGGTGGCGCGTCGGTCCCCGGGCGCCCCGCCGCTGACCAGCGCGTCGACGGCGGAGACCACGGCGGCGTCGGGCACCCCGTTCAGGCACGGGTGGCCGGGCACCGGGCAGCGGCGTGCCCGGGTGTCGGCGCACGGCGCGTCCTGCTGCCCCAGCAGCACGTGCGGCACCCCGTACGGCCGCCACAGCCGGGCCGGCACCACCGGCGCGAACAGACAGCCGACGGGCGTGCCGACGGCGGCGGCCAGGTGCGCGGGCCCGGTGTTGCCGACGACGGCGGCCCCCGCCCCGGCCAGCACGCCGCCCAGTTGGCGCAGGTCCGTCGCGCCGCCGAGGTCCAGCGCGTGATCTCCGGCGACCCGGGCGGTCAGCGCCCGCTCACCGGGGCCGCCGGTGACCACCAGGCGGTGCCCGGCGGCGGCCAGCGCGGCGGCGACCCGGGCCGCCCGCTCGGGGGAGAGCGCGCGGGCGGGCACGGCGGCGCCGGGGTGGAAGACGACGTACGGCTCGGTGCCGGTCAGCTCCGTCGTCGGTGGCGGCGTCAGCACGCGCAGCCGGCCGTCGTCGCCGGGCGGCAGCGCGAACCCCGCCGCCCGGGCGAGGTCGAGCCCGGCCTCGGCCTCGTGCCGGTGCGGCGCCCGCTGGTGGCGCAGGTCGAGCAGCGAGCCGGGGTAGTCCACGCTGTCCGCCGCGATCCAGTCCACCCCGGCCAGCTTGAGCAACAGCGCGGCCGGCAGCGGGCTCTGGTGGAACGAGACGAGGATCAGCGCCCGGTCGAAGCGGCCCGCGGCCACCGCGTCCACCAGTGCGGCGGTCTGCCGCGCGGACACCGGCGCGGGGTCGAGGCCCACCCACGGCGCCTCGTGCACCAGCACCTCGTCCACGCCGGGAAGCAGGCGCGCGGCCCGCTCGCCGAGCGGACCGCACAGCAGCGCGGTGTACGAGGAGCCGGCCGCGGCGGCCCGCACGGCGGGCCCGGCCAACAGCACGTCGCCGGCGCTGTCCAGGCGGACGACGAGGGTGCGGGGCAGATCGCTCATGCGGCGCCTCCCGCCGGTCGCGCCGGGGCGGTCAGCAGCCGCACGGCCGCCAACAGGTCGCTCGCCCGCTCGTCGGCCGCCGCCGTCTCGGCGGGCAGGGTGACCGGGGTGGGCACCAGCACCCCGCGTGCGCCCGCCGCGCGGGCCGCCGCCATGTCGGCGCCGATGTCGCCGATGACCGCGCAGCGGGCGGGGTCGGCGCCCAGCCGCTCGCAGGCGGCGAACACCAGGCCGGGGGCGGGTTTGCGGCAGCCGCAGCCGTCGTCGGGCCCGTGCGGGCACACCGCCCACACGTCGAACGGGCCGAGCAGCCGCTCCACCCGCCGGTGCACGGCGCTCACCCGCTCGCGCGTCAGCAGCCCCCGCGCGATGCCCGACTGGTTGCTGACCACCCCCACCGGGATGCCCAGCGCGCGCACGGCCTCCACCGCGGCCCCGGCCGTCGGTAGCGGGCGCACCCGCTCCGGGTCGCCGTTGTACGGCACGTCGACGACCAGCGTTCCGTCCCGGTCGAAGAGCACCGCCTGCGGGAGCCCGCCGTCGTCCGCGCCGCGCGGTACGCGGGTGGGCGGCAAGCCGCCGCGCGGGGTGACCCACGGCCCGTCGAGGGCACCCTCGGGGGCGCCGTCGGAGGCGGGAGAGGGGACGAGCGGCCGGTGGGAGTCGCTGGTGTGGATGCCCATCGGCTACACCCGCTCGGCGCGCGGCCGGGCCGGCTGGCGCTCGACGGTGGGCGGGCGTCCGGGCGGCAGCGGGCGCGCCGCGCGGTGGCGCACGAGGCCGCGCAGCCAGTGGTAGCTGGCCAGCGGCGGGATCAGCAGGCTGGTCAGCGCCATCGTGGCGACCTCGTCCCCGGTGCGCGGCCCGGGCGCGATGCGGGCCCAGGCGAACTCGGCGGTGCCAAGGCCCCACAGCGCGCCCCACCCGGCGGCGGCCCGACGGCGGCCGGCCAGCGCGCAGGCCGCCGAGGCCAGCGCGGCGCCGGTCACCGCCAGGTGCGCGGGGCGCCTGCCGCGCGGCGCGTCGGCCCGCCGCCACCAGGAGCGGCCGTGCAGCCGCGTCATGAGCACGTCGTCGGCGTTGCCGGCCTGCGCGCGCAGCGACACCAGGCGGTCGGCGGGCCGCACCGGATGGGTGGTCGTCCGGCGGCCGGTCGCGATCTGCCAGCCGGCCGAGACCATCCGCAGCGCCAGGTCGGCGTCCTCGCGGAAGGCGCGCCGGAACCGCTCGTCGAAGCCGTCCACGGCCTTCAGCGCGGCGGTGCGGCAGGCCATGTCGGCGGTGATCCAGCGCGCCGTGGCCAGGCCCGCGGTGCCGCGTTCCCAGTCCGTCGGCCGGCGGTCGGCGGGCAGCGGCACGGCGATCCGGGCGGTGACGGCGGCCGTGTCGGGCGTCGCGGCGGCCAGGTCGGCGGCGAGCGCGGTGGCCCAGCCGGGGGAGGGGATGACGTCGTCGTCGAGGAAGACCACCCACGGCTCGCGGGCGGCGCGCCAGCCGATGTTGCGCGCCGCGGCGGGCCCGCCCGCGCAGCCGAACGCGATCTCGACCCGGTCGCGCAGCACGTCGGGCACCGCGACCGGCAGCGCCGTGCACCGCTCCGGCGGCCGGTCGTCGACCAGCACGATCCGGCTCGGCCCGGGTTCGCCCGCGTCGGCCAGCGCCCGCAGGCAGGCCGTCAGGCTGGGCCGGCCCAGCGTCGGGATGACGACCGCGTACGGCGGCGTCGCGTCGGCGCCGCTCATCGGCTGCCTCCCTGGTGGTCGGGGGTGGGATAGCGGGCGGGCCCGTGGGCGGCCCAGTCGGGCGGCGCGGCGTCGTCGGCCAGCGCCGCGGCGTCGTCGGCGCCCGCGGTCGGCTCGTAGGAGCCCTGGCGGTACGAGCTCTGCCCGGCCGAGGCCGCCGCCTCGTCGCGGCGCGCGGCGAAGAAGTCCGCGCGGCGCACCACGAACGGCCCGATGGCCAGCAGGTCGACGGGCGCGGAGCCGAAGCACTCCAACGCGTCGCGCGGGTCGTCGACCATGGGCCGGCCGGCCGTGTTGAGGCTGGTGTTGACGACCACGGGCAGGCCCGTGCGCCGCTCGAAGGCGGCCAGCATCCGGGCCACCAGCGGCTCGGTGGTCGCGTCGACGGTCTGGATGCGCGCGGTGCCGTCCACGTGCACCACGGCCGGGATCCGCTCGCGCCACTCCGGCGCCACGTCGTGCACGAAGAGCATGTACGGGCTGGGCAACGGCCCGTCGAAGAGGTCGGGCGCCCGCTCGGCGAGCACCATCGGCGCCACGGGCCTGAACTGCTCGCGCCCCTTCACGTCGTTGAGCCGCTCCAGGTTCCCGGCGTGCCCGGGGTGGGCCAGCAGCGAGCGGTGCCCGAGCGCCCGCGGCCCGTACTCGGAACGCCCCTGGAACCAGGCCACGATGGCGTTGTCGGCCAACGCCTCGGCGACCGTGTCGGCGACGTCGTCGGGGCGTTCGTAGGGCACGGCCGCCGTCTTGAGCCGGGCCTCCAGTTCGGCGTCCGACCAGCCGCGGCCCAGCGCCGCGCCGGGCATCGGGTCCGGCGCGGCGCCCCGTTCGGCGCTGAGCAGCAGCGCGCCGCCCAGCGCGGTGCCCGCGTCGCCGGCGGCCGGCTGCACCCACACCGCGCCGAACGGGCCCTCGCGGGCGATCCGGGAGTTGGCGACGCAGTTCAGGGCCACGCCGCCGGCCAGCGTCAACACCTCGTCGTGGGTGTGCCCGTGCAGCCAGCGCGCGAGGTCGAGCAGCGTCTCCTCCAGGCACGCCTGGGCGCTGGCGGCCACGTCGGCGTGGTCCTGGGTCCACGCCTCGTCCGGCCGGCGCGGCGGGCACAGCTCGTGCCAGGGCACGCCCGCCGCGCGGAACCCGCCGTCCCCGGTGGCGTGCACGTACCGGCGCAGCTCGCCGAGCACGCGCGGGCGGCCGTGCGAGGCGAGCGCCATCACCTTGAACTCGTCCGACGAGCGCAGGAACCCCAGGTGCTCGGTCAGCTCCTCGTAGACCAGGCCCAGCGAGTGCGGCAACTCCTGCCCGTGCAGCGGCTCCAGGCGCGCGCCGACGCGGCGGGCCGCCAGGTGCGAGGTGCGCTCGCCACGGCCGTCGAGCACGAGCACGGAGGAGGAGTCCGCGCCCGGGGCGCCGAAGGCGCTGGAGGCGGCGTGCGCCATGTGGTGCGGGACGAAGCGCACGATGTCCGGGTCGAGCCCGGGCAGCACGGTGTGCAGGAAGCCGGGCGCCTCCCGCGCGTAGGCGAGCCGCAGGTGGTCCCACGGGTCGTCGAGGCCCATGGTGTCGGCGGGGCGGGCCAGGGTGGGGTCGAAGGAGTACGCGACCGCGTCCAGGTCCTCGGGCCGCAGCCCGGCCTGGGCCAGGCACCACCGCGCGGCGTGCTCGGGCATCTCCCAGGCCGCGAACGGCACGGGGCGCTTGCCGTGCTTGCGGCGCGAGAAGCGTTCCTCCTCGGCCGCGGCGACGGTGTGACCGTCGATGACGAGGGCTGCTGCGGGGTCGTGGAAGAGGGCGTTGATTCCCAGAACGCGCATAGGACCGGGGGCCTTTCGGCGAATGCGACGGTGTCGTCGGGTCGGCGGGGGGCAACGGCCGGGCCGGCGGCCGGCGGCCGGGTCAGGCGGCGAGTCGCTGACGGAACCAGCCGATGGTGCGGCGCAGGCCCTCGTGCGCGGTGACGCGCGGCTCCCACTGGAGCTTGCCGCGGGCCAACGTGATGTCCGGGCAGCGCACCGCCGGGTCGTCGGTGGGCCGTTCGATGAACCGGACGGTGGACCGGGAATCGGTCAACTCCACGACGAGGTGGGCGAGTTCGAGCATGGTGATCTCGACCGGGTTGCCGAGGTTGACCGGGCCGCGCAGGTCGGACGCGGCGGCGGCGAGGATGCCGCGCACGGTGTCGTCCACGTAGCACAGCGAACGCGTCTGCCGACCGTCCCCGGTGACCGTGAGCGGCTCGCCGGCCAGCGCCTGCCGGATGAAGGTGGGCACGGCGCGGCCGTCGTACCCGCGCATGCGCGGTCCGTAGGTGTTGAACAGCCGCACGATGCCGGTGTCGACGCCGTTCGCCCCCGCCTCCGCGGTGGTCAGCGCCTCGCCGAAGCGCTTGGCCTCGTCGTACACGCTGCGCGGGCCCACCGGGTTGACGTTGCCCCAGTAGTCCTCGCTCTGCGGGTGGCGCTGCGGGTCCCCGTAGACCTCCGAGGTGGAGGCCAGCACGAAGCGCGCCTGGTGGGCGCGGGCCAGGGCGAGCGCGTTGCGCGTGCCCAGGCTGCCGGTCTCCAGCGTGTGCACGGGCAGCCGCAGGTAGTCCGCGGGGGAGGCGGGGGAGGCGAAGTGCAGGACGAGGTCCACCGGGCGGTCGACCTCCAACGGCCGGCAGGCGTTGGCGCGTTGGAAGGTGAACCGCTGGCTGCCGAGGAAGGGCGCTATGTTCTGCTGCGCCCCGGTGCTGAGGTCGTCGATGCAGGTGACGTCCGTCCCCTGGTCGAGGAGCGCGGCGCACAGGTGAGAGCCGACGAAGCCGGCGCCTCCGGTGACGACGGCGTGGCGCCAGCGGGGTGCGGCAGAGGTGTTCATGTGCCCTCCTTCGGTGCCGGTCGGGTCGGCCGGTCGCGGGGGTGACGGCCGGCCCGGGCAGGGTGCTCGTGCGTGCTGCCGGTGTCTTCGTCGAGACGAAATATCCCAACAAATGGGCCTAAACAGCTTTCAGACTGACACGAGTGCCTGTGTCCCGCGACACTGCCGGAGCGTTCCGCCCCGACCGAACGGCGCGCGGCGGGCCGTGCCGGCGGCGCGCGGAGCCGGGGCGGCGGTCGGCCGGCGCTCAGGAAGGCGGCGGGCCGAGCGGCCGGACGCTGAGCGCCTCCGCTACTCCGATCAGGTTCGCGGCCATGGCCTTGCCGGTCGACCGCGCCCAGTCGTGCCCGCGCTCGTCGTCCAGGAAGTCGGGCCCGGGCCCGGGCCCCAGGTGCCAGTACGTCCACGACTGGCCGGGCACCGTGAACCCGATGTCCACCAGCGCCCCGCTGATCTCACTGATCACGTGGTGCGCGCCGTCCTCGTTGCCCGTCACCACGACGCCCGCGACCCGGTTGAACGCCACCGGCCGGCCGGCGTCGTCGGTCTCGCTGAGCATCGAGTCCATCCGCTCCAGGACCCGCTGTGCCACCGACGAGGGCCGCCCGAGCCAGGTGGGCGAGGCGATGATGAGGATCTCCGACGCGAGGATCTGCTCGTGCACGGTCGGCCACTGGTCGTCGCCGCCCATGTCCCGCTCGACGCCGGGGGCGAGTTGGAGGTCGACCGCCCGTACGACATCGGACGGCACTCCCCGGCGGGCGCACTCCGCCACCACCACGGCGGCCAGCGCCTCGGTGTTGGAGGGGGCGGGGGTCGGCTTGAGGGTGCAGTTGATCACGAGTGCCTTCATGTCTGCCGGAGTACCCGCCCCACACGGTTCACGCGGGCCAAGCGGGTGAGTCGCGAAGCGTCGCGCGGGGGTGGCGGTGCGTAGGCGGTGGCGCGCCGCCCCCAGGGCGTCCGTCCGTACGCCCGCCCGTACGCGCCCGTACGCGCCCGTACGCACGGCGCCGCGTCAGGTGCCATGAGCCGCGTGCCGAAGGCCCTACGGCCGGTCGGGAGCATCTCGTACGACCGGTCGTGAGCACCCCGTACGGGTGGCTGGAAGGGCCCTGGCGGACCTTGTGACCAAGGGCACGTAGGCGTTCAATCCATGGGAACGCAGGGGAACTTCCCTCCTCGCCTGCGAGAGAGAGGCCCGGGTCACAGCGGCGGGCCGCCGTCGTCTGGGACAGTAGCGCCTTGGCTGGGTGCGGTGAATCGATCGATCCCGCCCCCCCCGCGCAGCGGCGGCCCGACCGAGGCCACGACCGCACGGCGCGGGCCAGCCTCCCTCACCCGAGTCCGTTCTCCGAGCCTGCTGGGCTCTTCACGAAACGTGCCGACGTGCCCCTTTCTGTCTCCGCCCTCGCCCGCGTGCCCGCGCCCGCCCCGGCGCCCGACGCGCGCCTTGACGACCTCCGCGAGACGGCCCACGCCGTGGCCGACCCCGACGCCACGCCCGCCCTCGCGGACACCCCCTCCCGCACGGAGCGGGCCCGTGCCCGCCTCGGGCGCCGGGGCGCGCCGGGCCGCGCCGACCAGGGCGCCACGCGTGAGCGCTCGCCCTGGCGCTGCCTGCGCTACCCGAGCATGCGCTGGTGGTCGGTGGCGAACCTGGTGTCCAACGCGGGCACCTGGATGCAGCTCACCGTGCAGAACCTGCTCGTGCTCCAGGTCACCGGCTCCGCCGCGGCGACCGGCCTCTCGCTCTCCGCGCAGGCCGGGCCCGGCCTGCTGCTCGGCGTGTTCGGTGGCACGGCCGTCGACCGCTGGCCCCGGAAACTGACCGCCGCCGTCAGCCAGGCCGTGCTGGGCGCCGTGGCCTTCACCACCGCCGCACTGGTCGCCTTCGACCAGCTCGACCTGGGGCTGCTGATGGCGCTCGCGGTCGTCACCGGCCTGGTCGCCACGATCGACGGCCCGGCGACCGCCCTGCTCGGCAACGACCTCGTCCCGCGCGAGGACGTGCCGTCCGCCATCGCCCTCGGTTCGGTCGTGCACAGCGTCGGCCGCCTCGCCGGCACGGCGGCGGCCGGCGTGGCCATCGGGGTGTTCGGCACCGCCGCGGCCTACGTCACCAACGGGCTGTCGTTCCTCTTCGTCGCCGCCGTCATCCCCTTCCTGCGCTTCGCGCCGCCCGAGCCCGCCGAGCCGGACACCGCCACCACCCGGGCGGTCTCCGCCGAACAGGCCGCCAGGGAGAGCGCCGCCGCGCGGATGACCGCCCGCGAGGGGCTGGCCTTCTTCCTGCGCAGGCCGCGCCTGGTGGCGCTGGCCGTCATCACCGGCCTCGGCGCGATCTTCGGCCGCAACTACGGGCTGACGCTCGCGGTACTGGTCACCGGCGCGCTGCACGGCAGCGCCGCCGACTTCGGCACGGTCTCCACGGCGCTGGCCGCGGGCGGTATCGCCGGCGCCGTGCTCGCCGGCCGCATGCAGAACCCCTCCGTACGGCTGGTCGGCACGCTGACGGCCGCCGGCGCGCTGCTCCAGATCGCCGCCGGGCTCTCCCCCTCGCTGTTCCCGCTGCTCCTGCTGGTGCTGCCGATGGCCATGGTGGAGTCCGTCTCCGACACGGCGGGGACCACCGTCCTGCAGACCGACCCGCCGTCGCACATGCGGGGCCGGGTACTCGGCGTGTGGCGCAGCGCCAGCACCGGCTGGGGCCTGGTCGGCCCGCCGCTGCTCGGCCTGCTGATGGAGTTCGCCGGGGCCCGGGGCGCCCTGATCGTCGGGGGACTGCTCGTCGCCGGCGCCGTGGGCGCGGGCACCCTGCTCCGCTCCCGCCTGCTGACGACCTGGGAGGTCGGCCGGCTGGCACCGCGCCCGTCCGTCAGCACCCAGGCCGCCCTGGGCCAGGCCGCCTGAGCGCGGACCGCGCGGGCCCCGGACCCGCGTAGCGACGCCGGGCCCGCGCCGTGGCGGGCCCGCGCCGTCACGGGCGGGAGACCCGCCCGCGCCCGCCCGCCGCGCCCGGCCACCCGTCACCCCGTACCGGGAGCGAGGTGGCGCAGCAGGTCGGCGAGGAGGCCCGGGCCCGTGGGCGCGCCGGCGGAGTCGGCAAGCTCGCGGGCCCGGGCGCGCCCGGCCGGGCTCAGGCACCAGTCCAGCGCCTCGTCGAGTTCGGCCGCCGTCGCCCGCTCGGCCGGCAGCACCATCGGCCAGCCGAGCGCGGCGGCCTGGGCGCTGACCTTCGCGCCGCCCGCCACCGGATCGACGGCCAACACCGGCGTCCCGGCCCGCAGCCCCAGCACCAGCCCGTGCAGCCTGGTGGTCACCACTGCGTCCAGCCGGGTGAAGACCGCGTGCACCTGGTCCGGGCTGGCCGGCAGCCGCCAGTCCTGGGCGTCAAGGCGGGTGTCGAGCGGCAACCGGGCGGCGTCGAGCCCGCCGGCCCACGCCTCGATGGCCCGCGCCACCTCGCCGTGGCGCCGGCGCGCGCCGTACTCGTGCTGGCCCTCGGTCACCACCACGCCGACCACCGGCACCGCCCGCGGCGGCGGTGCGTGCCGGCTCAGGTCCGGCGCGCCCGTCGCCGCCGCCTCGTCGCGCGCCAGCACCACGTCGAACCCGGTGACCGCCGGGTCGGCCGGGTCCACCACGGAGACACCGACGGCGATGCGCCGGCAGCCGGCGAAGCGACGGTGCAGTTCGAGCAGCGGCGCCGGGACGCCGTCGGCGGCGGGCCGCCGCGAGTGCAGCGGCCCGCACGCGAAGACCAGGTGCGTGTACGCGGCCGGGTCCACGTTCTCCAGGTGCAGCCCCGCCGGCCGGAAGGTGGGGGACCAGGCGGTGTCGTACGGGATGGACGCCCCGCGCAGCGCGTCGCGCACCACGTCGGCGACGAGCAGGTCACCCGCGGTCACCTCGCCGTGCAGAAAGCTGAACCAGCCGGTCAGCAGGGTTCGGGGCACGGATCAACTCCTTGGGGCCGGCACCGGCCGTCGTCGGTGCGCTGCGGGGACCCGCCGGTCAGCCGACGTAGCGGCGGGCCGACGAGGCGTTCTGCGGCGCCTCCAGGAGGGCCAGGCGACGCTCCACCGCCGGCGGCAGCGGCCGGCGCTCGCGGACCACCCAGGGCAGCCCGGCCAGCGCCTCGCCCACGGCGCGCACGGAGGTCGCGTCGCGCGGCACCGTCGCCGCGAGGCGGGCGGTACGGCGCAGCGCGGCCGGTGCCGAGCGGCGCAGCCAGGCGAACCACAGGGTGTTCCTGATCCCGTGGCGGCGGCGCAGCCGCGCGTCGCGGCTCGCGGACGGCCGGTGGTGGATCGTCAGCTCCGGCGCGTAGGCGAGCCACCAGCCACGGGCGGCGAGGTCGGCGGCGAGCAACTCCTCCTCGCCGCCGAGCCACAGCCGCGGCGAGAAGCCGCCCGCCGCGCGGAAGGCGTCGGCGCGCAGGACGGTGGCGGCGGCCAGGAATGACCCCAACGCCGGGCCGGGCAGCCAGTCCGGACCCTCCAGCGGCGAGTCGCGCAGCTCGGCGACGATGGGGTCCTCGAACGGTTCCCCCGCCGGCTCGCCCCCGTCGGTCAGCGGCGGGTGGACGAGGATGCGCGCGGTGACGGAGGCCAGCCGTGGGTGGGCGTCGAGCAGGTCGGCCGCGGCGGTCAGGGAGCCCGGCTCCCACCACGAGTCGTCGTCGCAGAAGGCGATGTAGTCCGTGTCGACCAGACGCGCGGCCAGGTTCCGGCCGACCGCCCCCAGGTTCCGACCGGGCTCGACCAGCCGCACCGGCGGCCGGTGGGCCCGTACCGCGGCGGCCGTGCCGTCCGTCGAGGCGTTGTCGACCACGATCACCGGTGGCCGCTCCGGCAGCGCGGCGAGCCGCTCCATGGTGTGCAGGAGTTCGGCGCGACGGTTGTGGGTGATCACCACGACGGTGATCCGGTGCTCGCTCATGCGCGGTCCTCGGGGATCGACGAACTCGGTTCGGGGCCGACGCGGGGCGCCGGGCGCGGGCCGGGCCCGTGCCCCGGCACGGGCCCGGATCAGGCGTCGACCGCCCGTGGGCCGGGCGTGGCACGGGCGGTCGCGGGGCCCGCGCGGCGGTGTCACTGCAGCCAGATGCGGGCGACGAAGTACACCACCGCGACCACCACCAGCAGCCCGATCAGAAATACCGGGGCCTTCGCCCATCCGGTCGTCGGATTGTGCGTCTCCTCGGGCCCGGCGTCAGGCGTGCTGCCCTCGGCGGGCGGCGTCTCCCCGGGGGGCACCGACCCACCGGGTTCGAGACCCGGCGTCGTCCGCGGGTCCGGATCGGGATTCTTGTCGTCCATGCCTCTACGAGTAGACGCACCGGGAGGTTTTCACACCTGCGGGGCTCGCGTCCGTCCGCCACGGCCCCCACGATCCCGGCAGCGCGCGGCGCCGCATCGCGCCCGTTGCTGCCATGACAGCCCCTAGACCATTGCGGCCATTGCGGCTGAAAGGCCCTCTTCCCCGGTGCGAGGCCAACGCTCACCCTGGCCACCAGGGTGATGACGACGCGGCGCGGAGGGGTGGCCGTCATGCTGGAACCGCTCTACGTCCCCGTACTCCCGACCCGACCGCACGCCAGCACCGCCTACCGCCGGCTGCTCCCCGCCATCCAGCGCGGCGTGACACCCCTGTGGACCGTCCCCCAACGCACCGGCCTGCCCCCCACCGAGCTGGGCAAGGCGTTCCGGGCCGACCTGGACGCGGTGGCCCGGGCCCAGCGCTACCAACCGGCCTGGCTGGACGCCCCGTTCGTCGACGAAACCCAGTTCCCCGTGCTCGCCCCCCTCCTGCGACGCGTAGCGGCCGTGGCTCCGCTGCGCCCCGTGACCGGCCCCTCGCGCCCCGGGCCCCAGCAGAGATGGGCCTGGGAGGCGGCACGGCGTTCCGGCGACGGGCTCGGCATCCGGGTCACGCTCCCCCAGGAGTGGGACGCCGAGACGCTGGGGCACGTGCGCGACCTGCTGGCTCAGGCCGACCCCGCCGTACGAGTGGACCTCCTCCTGGACCTCGTCACCGTCCTTCCTGACCGGCCCGACGCGGGCAAGGAGGCCCTCCGAGCGCTGGACGCCCTGCTGCCCCTCGCCCCCTGGCGCACCCTCGCGCTGATCGCCGGCGGTGCGCCGCAGCCCGCCGCCGACCTGATGAGCGAGGGCATGTGCGACGAACCGCGCACGGACTGGGCCCTGTGGGGCGAGACCCTCGACAGCGGTCGTTCCTACCTCGACACGCTGGCCTACGGCGACTACGGCGTCCAACCTGCCTCCGCCCTCTCCCGCGACCCACAACCCGGCAAAGGCGGGCCGCCCTGGGGAACGCTGCGCTACACCACCGACCGCTCCTACCTCCTCGCCAAGATGTTCACGCGCGGCGACGAACGCACGGCGCACAACCGGGCCATGGCCCGACGGTTACTCGCAACCCCCGGCTTCCGGGCGACGGGCACCAGCACGGCCGAGGCGTGGATTCGCGACTGCGCGCAGGGCAGCGGCGGGACCGGAAACGCCAGCACCTGGCTGTGGGTCGGCAACGTGCAGCACATGACGTACGTCGTGCACAGCCTGCGAAGCGGCAACCCGCCCTGAGCCGATGCCTCTCCGGCTGACCAGGCCCCTACAACCAGTCCCGCCGCTTGAACACGAAGTACAAGCTCACACACACCACACCCATCAGCACCACCGCGAACGGATACCCGCCCACCCAGTGCAGCTCCGGCATGTGGTCGAAGTTCATACCGTAGATGGTTCCCACCAGCGTGGGTGCGAACAGAATCGCCGCCCAGGAGGAGATCTTCTTGATCTCCTCGTTCTGCTCGAAGCCCGCCTCGGCCAGGGCGCGCATCTCCGCGTTCTGTTGCTGGGTGACGAGCGTCGCGTTGACGGCCAGGATGTCGGTGAGGGCCGAGCGGAAGCCGTCCACGCGTTCGCTGGTGTGCGTGACGTGGTCGGCGACATCCCGCAGGTAGCGCTGGAGTTCCTCGTCCGTGCGGTACTTGTCGAAGCCGGCCATCAGTGCCTGCAACATGCCCACCAGCGGGCTGGCCGCCCGCTGGAACTCCACCATCTCGCGGGAGAGTTCGTAGATGCGACGGGAGACCGCGGGGTCGCCGCGGAAAACCTCGGTCTCGATCTCGTCCAGGTCGATCTGCACGCCCTCCACCACCGGCGCGTAGCCGTCCACCACGGCGTCCAGGATCGCGTACAGCACGGCCTCGGGGCCGAGGGCCAGCAGGTCGGGGGCGGCCTCCATGCGGGCGCGTACCGCGGGCAGGTCGGGGGCGGCGCCGTGGCGGACGGTGATGACGAAGTCCGGGCCGACGAACAGGTGCAGTTCGCCGAACTCGACCTCCTCCGGCGCGTCCAGGTAGCGGGCCGCGCGCAGGACGACGAACAGCGTCTCGCCGTACCGCTCCAGCTTGGGGCGCTGGTGGGCTTCGAGGGCGTCCTCGATCGCCAGCTTGTGCAGGTCGAACTCCGCGGCGAGGGAGACGAGTTCCTCCTCGCTCGGCCGGTAGAGGCCGATCCACGCCATGCCGTCCTGCCGCTCGCGCAGTTCGTGGAAGGTGTCGGCGAGACTGCCCGGCGAGGCGACCCGCACGCCGTCGCGGTAGACCGCGGCGTCGATGAGGCTGCGCGTCTCGGTGGGCTCGGCATCCCCCGTGTCGCCCCGTGACGGGCGTGGCGCGTCGGGCGTGGGGCGGGCGGTCGGGCGGAGCCAGGAGTGGCGGCGCGCGGGGCCCTGCGGGGTGGCGTCGGTGGCGGGCGTGGTGTTCGGGGTGGCTTCTGGGGTGTCCCTGCGCGCGTTGCGGCGGGCGTTCATCGCGGACAGGGGCGTACGGCTACGGCTACGGCGCTCGGCCATGGTCGGTCCTTACGGTCGCGGGCTCGGGGAGTTGAGGACGCACGCGCGAGCGCCGCCGCGGGCCGCGGGCGGCGTGCGGCGCTGCCGCGCGGCGTGCGACTGGGGGGTTCACCACTCACGGCGGTCCTCACCTCCTCCTCGCACACCTGACTCGCGCACCCGACTCACACGCATGACTCGCACACGTGACTCGTACAGCCGACGGAACCGTCGAACGTCGAACAGGATATACACCCCCATACGGGAGCAGCCCGCCCCCACCGAGCCAGTCCGCGCCCTCGGTCAGGCCGCATCCGGTCTGGTCGCCCCCGGCCCGTGCCGCCGGGGCGCCCGGTCTGCCGCCGGGGCGGCACTCGCGTCGCCGAGGAGGGCTACCCGTGGCCGGCCGGGGGCTCGTTCAGCGCGGCCATCACCAGCGTGTCGTGCCGCTCGCCCGCCCAGTGGAACGCGTGGCGCAGCCGGCCCTCCACGTGGAAGCCGCAGCGTTCGTACGCGCGCCTGGCCCGGTCGTTGAACGCGAACACCTCGAGCCACACCCGGTGCAGCCGCACCTGGCCGAAGGCGTGGTCGAGCAGCAGTCGGATGGCCTCGGGGCCGGCGCCCCGGCCGCGTGCCCGGGGGGCCAGCGAGATGCGGAGCGCGGCCGACTCGTTGTCCGGGTCCACCTCGGTCAGCGCCATTTCGCCGAGGTACGCGCCGCTGGCCAGGTCCTCGACGGCCAGGTCGAGCCGGTCCGTCTGCTCCGCGCGGCTCGCGCACCAGGCGGTGATCTGGGCGGGGGTGAACGTGCGGTGCGTGCCGGTCAGTCGCCGCGTCTCGGGGTCGGTGGTCGAGGCGTACATCGCGTCGGCGTGGGACGCGGTGAGGGGGACCAGTCGCAGCCGCTCCCCGGTGAGGGTGGGCTTCGTGGCGAGGGCCTGGCGTTCGATCATGCGCCCCTCCCTACCTGCGGAAGACGCCGGACGCCACTGCTTTTGTCGCCCCGGGCGCGGGGTGCCGGCTCACGCGGCGGGCCATGGGGGCCAAAGCGCTAACGGTTGTTAAAAGCTAACGGTTATGGCTATGGTCGAC
Organism: Streptomyces buecherae; assembly: GCF_014295035.1. Classification (GTDB taxonomy): domain Bacteria; phylum Actinomycetota; class Actinomycetes; order Streptomycetales; family Streptomycetaceae; genus Streptomyces; species Streptomyces youssoufiensis. Next base: position 1,643,716 of record NZ_CP060404.1, on the reverse strand, counting down.
TGCCTGAGGTGAGCGAGGTTTGCCAAGTCCGGGGGCCCGGTACGGAGTTCGCACCATGGGTCGTCGTCGGTCGACCTCGCGGCATCATCCACCGGACGACGGAGGAAGCACGTGACGCGCACCGTGATCGTGGGAGCGGGACTGGTCGGACTCACCACCGCGGCGGCACTGCGGCTGATCGGGCACGAGGTGACCGTCCTGGAGCACGCCCCCCGGGTGCGGGCCGCCGGGGCCGGCATCAGCCTGTGGCCCAACGCGCTGCGGGAGTTCGACGCCATCGGCGTCGGGGCGGAGGTGCGGGGCATGGGCAGCGCCGTCGACGCCTGGTTCTTCGACGCCACCGGGCGCCCGATCCGCGCGGCCGGCTACGACCCGGCCGCCTACCAGCTCTTGATGGTGCCCCGGGCGGGCCTGAACGACCTGCTCGCCGACGCCCTCGGCAGACACCGGATACGTCTGGGAACCCACGTCACCGGCTTCACCGAACACGACACCCACGTCGAGGTGCACCTCGCCGGCGGCGCGCGACTCCGCGCGGACCTGCTGATCGGCGCCGACGGGGTCTACTCCGACGTACGCGCCACCCTGGCGCCCGGCAGCGCGGCGGTCGAGCACGTCGGCCACTACGCCTGGCGGGCCGTGCTGCCCTCCGGCGCCGAGCGGCCGGAGGGCACCATGGTCACCATCGGCCCCAGGCGCACCCGAGGCGGCTACACCCGGGTCGCGCCGGGACAGACCATGTGGTGGGTCGGCCAGTTCGACGCCGGCGAACTGGTGGGCAGCAAGCGGGACCGGGCCCTGCGGCGGGCCCGTAACGTGGCGGCCTCCGGCTGGCACGACGAGCTGCTTGAGATGATCGCCGCGACCCCCGAGGACACGATCCTGGAGAACCAGATCATGCTGGTTCCCGAGTTGTCGCGGTGGACCACCGACCGGGTCGCGCTGATCGGGGACGCCGCGCACGGCCTGTCCCCGCACATCGCGGCGGGCGGCGCCCTGGGCATCGAGGACGTCGGGGTGCTGCGCGCCGCACTGGTGGCCGGGCCCGACACCGCCACGGCCCTCGCCCGCTACGAGCACGCCCGCCGCGCGCGCTTCGCGCGGGTGCGCGAGCACGCCACCGCCATCGAGTTCGCCGACGGAGCCGCCGAGTCCGCGGAGCGCTACGCCGCCTTCAGCCAGTGGATGCTCACCACCGCGCCGACCGGCTGATCCGACCCGACCGGGCGCCTCTGCCCTGGCCCCGGCTCACCCGGTCCGACCGGGTGCCCCGACCCTGGCCGACCTGATTCCGGCCTGGCCCCACCTACGCGCCACGCCCGCCGCGCCCGCGCACCGCGCCCCGCGCGACGCCGACCGGACGACGGACCGGCCCGGCGCCCGGACGGGCCCCAGTGCTCCAGCGCGCTCCCACGCGCCCCACCGCGCACCACGACCATGCCCGTCGACCACGACCACGACCACGACCATGCCCGTCGACCACGACCACGACCATGCCTGTCCACCACGACCGTGCCCCTCAACCCCGACCCCGACCGTGGACCACCGCCGCACCCACAACCGCCCCACAACCACCCCACCCCACCCCCACACACCAGCAGCCGCCCCGCCCCGGTACCCCCAGCCGACGCTACGGCAACAGCCCCGCCCGGCGGGCCGAGACCACGGCCTGGAGTCGGGTGTGCGCCCCCAGCTTCCGCATGGACGACCGCAGGTAGCTCTTGACGGTCTCCGGGCGCAGCCCGAGCCGGTCGGCGGCCGTCGCGTTGGTGGCGCCCGACGCTACGCAGGCGAGCACGTCCACCTCGCGCGGCGACAGCTCGACCGAGGGGAGGCCGGGCGCCCGGTCGGGTGGGGGAGCGGCCTCGGGGGAGGCCGTGGCCAGCCGGCCGAGGACGGCGAGCAGGTCGTGGCGGAGCTTCTGGTCGTGTACGCGTTGGGCCAGCGCCCGCAGTTCGCCGTGGGCCGCGCGGACCTCCTCCCACGCCGCCGGGTCCGCCTCCGGCGGGCGTGCCGCGGCGGTCAGTACCCGTTGCGCCTCGTCCTGCGCGGCGTCGCGCACGGCGAGCGCCTGCTCCAACTCGCGGGCGGCCTCGACCGCCACCGACATGGTGCGGTCGCCGAGGGCCATCGGCTGCCGCAGCGCCCCATACAGCACCCCCCGTACCCGGCGCCGCACCACCACCGGCACGGCGAGCACGCAGCGCAGGCCCTCGGCGGCGACGGCCGCGTCGTACTCGTGGCTGATGACGCGGGAGGCGGGGTAGTCCGATACGTAGACGGGCCGGGAGAGTGCCATGGCCTTGCCTCCGAGCCCGTTGCCGGTGGTAATGGTGAGGCCGAGGAGCACGGGTGTGGCCGTGCCGGCCAGTTCGGCTATGCGGAACTGGCGGGTTCCCTCGAACAGTCCACCGAACGCGACCGGTAGTCCGCCGCCCCGTCGCATCCGCCCGAGTGCGGACCGCATTTCCACGGCGCCGTACGTATCCGCCACCGACACCTCCCCGTAAATACCGTCACCCCCGTCCGGGGGTAGTGAGACTCAGATCACTCGTCGCACGATGCTAGCGAGCGCTTTGGCAATGAGGAGGACATGTGGCGGTAATCGGTCCGACCGAAGAGTTCCGAGCGGCGCGGGACTTCCTACTCCGGCACCGGGAGGACTACGCGGCTGCCTACGCCGGGTTCCAGTGGCCGCGCCCCGAGGTGTTCAACTGGGCGCTCGACTGGTTCGACCCGCTGGCCGAGCGGGTGGACCGAACGGCCCTGCACATCGTGGAGGAGGACGGTACGGAGACCCGTCTCTCTTTCGCCGAGCTGCGCGTGCGCTCCCACCAGGTGGCCAACTGGCTGCGCGCCCAGGGCGTGCGCGCCGGTGACCGGGTGGTGGTGATGCTCGGCAACCAGGCCGAGCTGTGGGAGACCGCGCTGGCCGCCATGAAGCTGCGCGCCGTCGTCATCCCCGCGACCCCGCTGCTCGGCCCCGCCGACCTGACGGACCGGATCGAGCGGGGCGGCGCCCGGCACGTCATCGCCCGCGCCCTGGACACCGGCAAGTTCGCCGACGTGCCCGGCGACTACACGCGGATCGTGGTGGGCGCCGGTGGCGAGGCCCCGGACTGGCTCGACTACGCGGACGCCTACGCCGCCCCCGCCGACTTCACGCCCGAGGGGCCGACCCGCGCCAGCGACCCGCTGATGCTCTACTTCACCTCGGGCACCACGGCCAAGCCCAAGCTCGTCGAGCACACCCATGTCTCGTACCCGGTCGGCCACCTGGCCACCATGTACTGGATCGGCCTGCGCCCCGGCGACGTGCACCTGAACATCTCCTCGCCGGGCTGGGCCAAGCACGCCTGGTCCAACCTCTTCGCCCCGTGGAACGCGGAGGCGACCGTCTTCGTGTTCAACTACACCCGCTTCGACGCGGCGCGGCTGATGGCCGAGATGGACCGCTGTGCCGTCACCACGTTCTGCGCGCCGCCCACCGTGTGGCGGATGCTCATCCAGGCCGACCTGAGCGCGCTGCGCTCCGCGCCACGGGAGGCCGTGGCGGCCGGCGAGCCGCTCAACCCCGAGGTCATCGAGCAGGTGCGGCGGGACTGGGGGGTGACCATCCGGGACGGGTTCGGGCAGACCGAGACGGCCGTGCAGGTCGCCAACACGCCGGGCCAGCCGCTCAAGACCGGCTCCATGGGGCGGCCCACGCCCGGCTTCGCCGTCGCGCTGCTCGACCCGGTCACCGGCGTCCCCGCCGACGAGGGCGAGATCAGCCTCGACCTGTCCGCGCACCCGGTGGGCCTGATGACCGGGTACGCGGGCGATCCGGAGCGTACCGCCGAGGCCATGGCGGGCGGCTACTACCGCACCGGCGACATCGGCGTGCGCGACGCGGAGGGCTACATCACCTACGTGGGGCGGGCCGACGACGTGTTCAAGGCGTCCGACTACAAGATCTCGCCGTTCGAGCTGGAGAGCGCGCTGCTCGAACACGAGGCCGTGGCCGAGGCCGCCGTGGTGCCCGCGCCCGACCCGGTGCGGCTCGCCGTGCCGAAGGCGTACGTGGTCCTGGCCGAGGGGTGGGAGCCCGGGCCGGAGACCGCGAAGGAGCTGTTCGCGCACTCGCGCGCGGTGCTCGCGCCCTACAAGCGGGTGCGCCGCATCGAGTTCGCCGAGCTGCCCAAGACCGTTTCCGGCAAGATCCGCCGCATCGAGCTGCGCGAGCGTACCGCCCAGGGGGGCGGCGCCGCCGAATACCGTGAGGAGTCCTCATGACCGGCCCCGCCACCAGCAGTCAGAGCACCGAGCCCGCCGTGCGCGCCGCCACCGGCGCGCCGTCGGCCACCACGGGACAGGACGCGGGCGCCGCCGCGCAACCGGCCGCCGAGCGACACCCCGAGGCCGCCGCCGGCCAGACGCTGACCCCGGGGCGCGTGGAGTCGGGCCAGTCGCCGCCCGCGCTCTCGTACGCCAGCGGCGCCGGTGACACGCCGCTGCTCGGCGAGACCATCGGGGCCAACCTCGACGCGGCCATCGCCCGCTTCGGCGACCGCGAGGCGCTGGTGGACATGGCCAGCGGGCGGCGCTGGACGTACACCGAGTTCGGGCGGGCGGTGGACGAGGTCGCCCGCGGTCTGATGGCCAAGGGCGTCGGCAAGGGCGACCGGGTCGGCATCTGGGCGATCAACTGCCCGGAGTGGGTGCTGGTGCAGTACGCGGCGGCCCGGATCGGCGCGATCATGGTCAACATCAACCCGGCCTACCGCGTCCACGAGCTGCGCTACGTGCTCGACCAGGCCGGCGTCCAGGTCCTGGTCTCCTCGATCGAGCACAAGACCAGCGACTACCGGCGCATGGTCGAGCAGGTCCGCGCCGACTGCAAGGCGCTGCGCGACGTCGTCTACGTCGGCGACCCGACCTGGGACGGCCTGGTGCGCACCGGCGCCGCCGTCGCGCCGGAGCGACTCGCCGCCCGCCAGGCCCAGTTGAGCTGCGACGACCCGGTGAACATCCAGTACACGTCGGGCACCACCGGCTTCCCCAAGGGCGCGACGCTCTCCCACCACAACATCCTCAACAACGGCTTCTTCGTCGGCGAGTTGGTCAACTACACCGAGCGCGACCGGATCTGCGTGCCGGTGCCCTTCTACCACTGCTTCGGCATGGTCCTGGGCAACCTCGCCGCCACCAGCCACGGCGCCTGCGTGGTCATCCCGGCCCCGTCCTTCGACCCCGTCGCCACCCTGCACGCGGTCGAGCGGGAGCGGTGCACGTCGCTGTACGGGGTGCCGACGATGTTCATCGCCGAGCTGAACCTGCCCGACTTCGCCACCTACGACCTGTCCACGCTGCGCACCGGCATCATGGCCGGCTCGCCGTGCCCGGTGGAGGTCATGCGGCGGGTGGTCGCCGAGATGCACATGGCCGAGGTCGCCATCGCGTACGGCATGACCGAGACCTCGCCGGTCTCCACCCAGACCCGGGTCGACGACGACCTGGAGCGGCGCACCGCCACCGTCGGCCGGGTGATGCCGCACATCGAGGTCAAGGTCGTCGACCCGGCCACCGGTGTGACCCTGCCCCGTGGCGAGGCCGGCGAGCTGTGCACCCGCGGCTACTCGGTGATGCTCGGCTACTGGGAGCAGCCCGAGCGCACGGCCGAGGTGATCGACTCGGCCCGTTGGATGCACACCGGGGACCTGGCGGTGCTGCGCGAGGACGGGTACGTGCAGATCGTCGGCCGCATCAAGGACATGATCATCCGGGGTGGCGAGAACGTGTACCCGCGCGAGATCGAGGAGTTCCTCTACTCCCACCCGAAGGTCGCCGACGTGCAGGTGGTGGGCGTGCCGGACGAGAAGTACGGGGAGGAGATCGCCGCCTGCGTCATCCTGCGCGATCCGGCCAACCCGCTCACCCGGGACGAACTCGCCCGTTTCTGCCGGGGTCGCCTCGCGCACTACAAGGTGCCCCGCTACCTGCGCGTGGTCGAGTCCTTCCCGATGACGGTCAGCGGCAAGGTCCGTAAGGTGGAGCTGCGCGACGAGGTCGCCCGGGCCCTGGCCCCCCAACGGCCCGCGCCATCCGCCGAGCCCGCCGCCCCGGCCCCGCGCCGCTCGGTCGCCGAGAGGGCCCGCTGACGATGACCCTCTCGTACGCGAGCAGCCCCGGCGGGGAACTGACGCTTACCGGACAGACGATCGGCGCGGCACTGGCCGAGACCACCGGCCGGCACGGCGACCGCGAGGCGCTGGTGGAGGCGGCCAGTGGCCGCCGCTGGAGCTACGCCGAACTGGACGCCGCGGTGACCGGTGTCGCCCGCGGGCTGCTCGCGTACGGCGTGGCGGCGGGCGAGCGCGTCGGCATCTGGGCGCCGGGCAGCGCCGAATGGGTGCTGGTGCAGCTCGCCGCCGCCCGCGTCGGCGCGATCCTGGTCAGCCTCAACCCGGCGTACGGAGCCGACGAGTTGGCGTACGCGCTCCGGCAGTCGGGGACCAGTGTGCTCGTCGCCGCCGGCGAGTACCGGGGCGTCGACTGCCGGGCCGTGGTGCGCGCGGCCCGGTCCCAGTGCCCCGACCTGCGCGAGGTCGTGCACCTCGGCGACGCCTCCTGGACCGCGCTGCTGACGGCGGGCGAGCGCGCCGCGAGCGGCGCGGGCGGGGGTACGGGCCGGGGCGCGGACCGGGGCGGTGCCTACGGCGCGGGCGACGACGAACTGGCCGCCCGCGTCGCCGCGTTGAGCTGCGACGACCCCATCAACATCCAGTACACGTCGGGCACCACCGGCCACCCCAAGGGCGCCACCCTCTCGCACCACAGCATCCTCAACAACGCCCGTGTCACCGGCAGTCTGCTGCGCTACACCGAGCACGACCGGATCTGCCTGCCGGTGCCGCTGTACCACACCTTCGGCATGGTCGTCGGCGTGCTGGCCGCCGTCAGCCACGGCGCCTGCGCCGTCATCCCGGCCCCGTCCTTCGACCCCGCCGCCACGCTGCGCGCGGTCGAGCGGGAGCGGTGCACGTCGCTGTACGGGGTGCCGACGATGTTCATCGCCGAGCTGAACCTGCCCGACTTCGCCACCTACGACCTGTCCACGCTGCGTACCGGCATCATGGGCGGCTCGCCGTGCCCGGCCGAGGTGATGAAGCGCGTCATCGCCGACATGCACCTGTCCGAGATCGCCATCGCGTACGGCATGACCGAGACCTCCCCGATCGCCACCCAGACCCTGCTGCCGGCGGCGGACGAGAGCGCCCTGCTCACGCTGCGTCGGCGTACCGAGACGGTCGGCGTGGCCCACCCGTACCTGGAACTCAAGATCGTCGACCCGGTCACGGGGCTCACCGTGGAACGCGGCGAGCGCGGCGAACTGTGCGTGCGCGGCTACAGCGTCATGCTCGGCTACTGGGCGGAGCCCGAGCGCACGGCGGAGGCGATCGACGCGGCGCGCTGGATGCACACCGGGGACCTGGCGGTGATGGGCGACGACGGGTACGTGCAGATCGTCGGCCGCATCAAGGACATGATCATCCGGGGTGGTGAGAACGTGTACCCGCGCGAGATCGAGGAGTTCCTGCACGCGCATCCGAAGATCGCCGACGTGCAGGTGGTGGGCGTGCCGGACGAGAAGTACGGAGAGGAGATCGCCGCCTGCGTCATCCTCGCGCCGGGCGCGCGGACGCTGACCGTGGACGAGGTCGCGGCGTACTGTGAGGGCCACCTCGCGCGCTACAAGACCCCGCGCCTGGTACGGGTCGTGGCCGCCTTCCCGCTGACGGCCAGCGGCAAGGTCCGCAAGGCGGTGCTGCGCGAGGAGACCGTCGAGGACCTGCGCGGCCCGCGACCTTGACCGGCCCGGGTGCTCAGACCTCGGGCGGACCCATCCGGATCAGGTCGTCCGCCGGGTCGTTGACCGGCTGCGGGGTGCCGGTGAGGTCCATGACGAACAGCGGCAGGTACAGCTCGTCCGCGCGCGATCTCGCGATGCGCGCGTACCCCGCGAGGGAGAAGAAGACGCTGACGGCGGCCTCGCTCAGACCGTGCAGCCACAGGCACTCCACGTCCCGCACCCCGGTGGGCCGGGTCGTGGGGTCCACCTGGGCGACGATGCCGGGCCCGCGCAGGTCGACCCCGGAGGGGGCGCGGTCCTCCACCCGGCGCATGCTGGTGAAGCCGAGCCACTTCAGGTACTGCGCGGCGGCGGTCACCACGTCGCGCCCGGTGCGGATGGTCACCGGGTGGAACGCCGGCCGCAACACCGCCGAACTGGTCGCGGAGTGCGTGCCGGTGGCGCCCGCCGCGCCGGCGCCGCCCGTGGTCGCGAGCCGACTGCCGGTCTCCTCCGGCGCCTCGGCCACCGGCAGCCGCACCACCGTGCCGCACGGGCAGCCGAGTTCGGGCTGTGGCCAGTGGTCCCTGCGCCCGCAGGAGTGACAGCGCACGGCGACCCAGGAGTCCTCCCAGGTGCGGTGGTCGAGGCGGGCCACGGGGCCGGCCAGGATCGGCACGGTCAGCGGGGCGCCGCAGGCGCAGGGGAAGGTGGGCGGCGTGAACGAGTGCTCACGGCTGCACGCCGGGCACCGCACCGGCACGCTCTTGGCCATCGTCGGCTCCAGCAGGACATGTGGAACGGGGGGTTGGTTACTACGCGGTCCCATCGTCCACGATGCGCGGGGCGTTGGGGAGACGGCGAGCGGGTTTCGGCCGTGGCCACTTAGGGCGTGTCACTTGAGGGCACCACCGCCGGGGTGCGCCCCCGCCGCCCGCCCCTCGCCGCGCCGAGCGGCGAGGGGCGCCCGGCCGACCGTGCCGTAGTGCGCGAACCTCCCGCGCGCCGGCACGGTCGCGCCCCGCGCCCGAGCCCGCCCGGCGCCGAAGGCTCCGCCCGCGCCGGTGGCCGAACGCGTCGGCCCGGCCGGCCACGGCACCGAGGTTGGCGCGGAAGCGATCCGTCCTCTCCGCCCGGCACCGCCCACCCGCGCCCGGCCCGACGGCCCCGCGAGCCGGGCGGCGGACGCCTCCGCGTCCCCGCATACTCGATCAACTACCACAATGCGGAAGGCTCATTCTGCTCTATGGAATAGAAGTGCGAGGGCTGGCACACTGCTGCCAGGGGCTCGGAGCGGTCGCGGGGGAGGGGCGCAGTAGGTTGGGCCGGGTGAGACTCAGGGTTGAATTCACCACCGAGCCGTTCGACCTGGACGAGACGCCGTCCCACGCGTTGGTGGCCCGGGAGGTCGTACGGGCCGCCGATCTGGACGCGGTTGACGTGGGCCCGTTCGGCAACACCGTCCAGGGCCGCCCCGATGTCGTCTACGCGGCCGTGGACGCGCTGCTGCGCCGGTCCGTCGAGGCCGGGGCGACGCGCGTTTCGGTGCAGGTCAACGTCGTACGGGAGGAGGGGGCGTGACCGAGGTCGGGGACCACCCCTTCGTCGCGGCGGTCAAGCCGCTCATCGACGCCATGGGGGGCGAGATGGTGCCACCCGAGCGCGCGGCCGGCGACGACGTCGTGCTCTCCTGGGAGGGGCGGGAGGTGCTCGCGGTGCGCCTGCCCCACCTGTCCGACTCGCTCGACCACATCCTGGCCGACCTGGAGCGGCGGCACGGCATGCCGCTCGCGGACCTGGACCGCAAGGCCAAGCAGTCGGTGGTCCGCGTCCTGGAGGCGCGCGGCGCCTTCTCCGTACGCCACGGCGTGGAGACGGCCGCGACCGCGCTCGGCGTGAGTCGCTTCACCATCTACAACTACCTGAACAGGGAGAAGGTCGGCCGGGCCGGCGAGTAGCGCCCCGGGCGCCGTGGAGTGCGGGCCGTCGACCCAACGCGGGTCGGCGGCCCTGGTGTTGTGTCGCGCGCCACAAGAATTTCAACAAACTGTTGACGATGTGCGGGCGCAGGGTCTTAGCTATCCGGAAGCACGATCGAGCACGAGCACGAGCACGAACGAGCACGAGCGCTCGCACCGCGCCCGGCCCCGGGCTGCGGGCGCCACCACGCCGGGCACCCGCCACCCACCGGACACCCGCCGATCCCCCCGTTGACCGCCGCGCCCGGCGCGGCCCGCCGCGACCCGCCACCCGACGGGCCGGCCACCCGACCGGCCGGTCCTCCGCACCACGCTCCGTACGGCCACGCCCGCGCGGCTCCCCGCCCGCCTCGGGAATCCGTACGACTCCCGGCCCTGCTCAGCCGTTCACCGCACCGCAACGGAGGCTGATGTGACGTCGAGTTCGCCACCGGGTCTCGCCCGGTTCAACGGTGCCGACGACGCCGTGGCGTCCGCCGCCCTGCGCGCGGTGTGCGCGAGCCGCGCGTGGGGCGCGGCCGTCCTCGCGCGGCGCCCGTACGCCAGCGCCGACGACCTGTTCGCCGCCGCCGACGCCGCCCTGGCGGCGCTGGCCGACGCGGACCTGGCCGAGGCCATGGCCGGGCACCCGCCGATCGGCCGTCCGCCCCCCGGCGACCTGGCCGCCGCGCACGAACAGCGCGGCATGGCGGGTGCGCCGGAGGCGCTGCGGGCCGAGATGCTCGCGCTGAACCTCGCCTACCAGGAGCGGTTCGGCCACGTCTTCCTCATCTGCGCCGCCGGGGTGGCGGCCGACGGGCTGTTGGCGGCCATCCGGGAGCGGATCGGCAACACGCCCGAGCGGGAGCGCGCGGTCGCCCGCGCCGAACTGGGCAAGATCAATCGCCTTCGGCTGGCCAAACTGCTGGCTGACGGGGTACTCGCCGCTGTGAACCCCGCGCCCGGCGCACCCAGCCGGGCGTCCGGGACCACCGCCGGCACGGACGAGGGAAACGAAGGAGCGGCAGCCGGATGAGCGACCAGACAAGCGACCGCCACACCAGCGGCGACACCCAGGCATCGGTGTCCACCCACGTCCTGGACACCAGCGCGGGCCGACCGGCCGCCGGGATCGGCGTCGAACTCTCCGCCCGCGCCTCACCCGACGCCGCCTGGGGCGTGCACGCGCGCGCGGCCACCGACGCCGACGGCCGCTGCACGGGCCTGCCGGCGCTGCCCGCCGACACGACACACGCGCGGCTGCGCTTCGACGTGGGCCCCCACCTCGCCGCGGCCTCCGGACGGGCCGGGGGCGCCGCCGACGGCGCGTTCTTCCCCGAGGTGACGGTGGCCTTCGCCGTCGCCGCCGGCGAGCACTACCACGTACCGCTGCTGCTCAACCCGTTCGGCTACTCCGTATACCGAGGGAGCTAGCACTGCCATGACAGCGTCCTCCGCGTCTTCCGGAACCCCCGCGTCTGCTGGGCTTTCTGCGTCTGCTGTGTCCGCCACGTCCGACGCTTCCCCCGCCTCGTCCGCCAACGGTCACCCCATGGCCCGGGTCGGCCCCGGCCGGTCCGGGGCGGCCGTGCTCGGTCAGAACCAGTACGGCAAGGCCGAGTGCCGGGTCGTGAAGGTCAGCCGGGAGGGCGCCACCCACCACCTCAAGGACCTGAACGTCTCGGTCGCCCTCTCCGGCGACATGACCGACGTCCACCGCGAGGGCAGCAACGCGAACGTGCTGCCCACCGACACCGTCAAGAACACCGTGTTCGCCTTCGCGCAGGAGCACGGCATCGCCTCGGCCGAGCAGTTCGGCATCCACCTCGCCCGGCACTTCGTCACCAGCCAGGAGGCCATCACCCGGGCGCGCGTGCGGATCGAGGAGTACGCGTGGCAGCGCGTCGAGACCTCCGACGACGGCTCCCGCTTCGTCGGCGCCGACGCGGTCCGGCACTCGTTCGTGCGCGCGGGCCAGGAGGTGCGCACCGCGCAGGTCAGCTACGACGGCCGGGGCTGGGAGGTGATCTCGGGGCTGTCCGGGCTCACCGTGCTGAACTCCACCAACTCGGAGTTCTGGGGCTACGCCAAGGACCGGTACACGACCCTCAAGGAGGCGTACGACCGCGTCCTGGCCACCGACGTGCACGCCCGCTGGCGCTACCGCTGGGCGAGCGACGGGGAGCCCGCGCCGCGGTGGGACACGGCCTACGAGCGGACCCGCACCCACCTGCTCCAGGCGTTCGCCGAGACCTACAGCCTCTCCCTCCAGCAGACCCTGTTCCAGATGGGCGCGCGGGTGATCGACAACCGTCAGGAGGTGGACGAGATCCGCCTCTCGCTGCCCAACAAGCACCACTTCCTGGTGGACCTCGAACCGTTCGGCCTCACCAACGCCAACGCGGACGGCGCCGTGTACTACGCGGCCGACCGCCCGTACGGCCTGATCGAGGCGACCGTCCTACGCGAGGGCGCCAACCAGACCATACCGACGGACCTCACCAGCCCCTAAGTGACGGGGCGCGCGAAGTCACCGCCTCCGTACGGCGGTTGATGCGACACGCGGCGCCGGCGAGCCGCCAGCGGCCCCCGCCGCCGGCTCCACCCGGCGCCCGCCCGCCCCGCCTCGCCCCGACGACACCGAGGAACCCCCATGGCAGTACCGGAAGCCCCAGCCGACCCGGCGGACCCCGCCCGCGACCCGCGCCCCGGCGTGGGCCGCACGGGCGCACCGGTCCGCACCGTCATCGAGAACTGCGCCGTCGCCACCGTGGACGCCCGGGACACCGAGTACGCCTCGGGCCACGTGGTCGTCGCGGGCAACCGCATCGAGTCCGTGGGCCCGGGCCCCGCCCCGGCCGACCTGCCGGGCGTGATCCGGCGCGTGGACGGCACGGGCCACCTGCTCACGCCCGGGCTCGTCAACACCCACCACCACTTCTACCAGTGGCTCACCCGCGGCCTGGCCCAGGAAGCCGGCCTCTTCGACTGGCTCGTCGCGCTCTACCCGATCTGGGGGCGGATCGACGAACCGATGGTGTACGAGGCGGCGCGCGGCTCGCTGGCCATGATGGCCAGGGGCGGCGTCACGACGGCGATGGACCACCACTACGTCTTCCCGCGCGGCGCCGGCGACCTGCTCGGCGCGGAGATCCGGGCCGCGCGCGAGCTGGGCGTGCGGTTCCACCCCACGCGCGGCTCCATGGACCTGGGCGAGGAACAGGGCGGTCTGCCGCCCGACTTCGCCGTCGAGACCACGGAGGCCGCGCTGACCGCCACCGAGTCGGCCATCGACGCCCACCACGACCCGTCCTTCGACTCGATGCTGCGCGTCGGCGTCGCGCCCTGCTCACCGTTCTCCGTCTCCACCGAACTCCTGCGCGACGCCGCGACGTTGGCCCGCCGCAAGGGGGTGCGGCTGCACACCCACGGCTCCGAGACGGTGCAGGAGGAACAGTTCTGCAAGGAGACGTTCGGCATGGCCCCCACCGAGTACTTCGAGTCCACCGGCTGGCTCGGCGACGACGTGTGGATGGCCCACTGCGTGCACCTGGGCGACGCCGACATCGCCGCCTTCGCCCGCACCGGCACGGGCGTCGCCCACTGCCCCTCGTCCAACGCCCGGCTCGCCGCCGGCACCGCCCGGGTGCCGGACCTGCTCCGCGCCGGGGTACCGGTGGGCCTCGGCGTGGACGGCACCGCGTCCAACGAGTCGGGTGAACTCCACACCGAACTGCGCACCGCGCTGCTCGTGCACCGCATCGCCGGCGGCCCCGACGCGCTGGGCGCCCGGCAGGCGCTGCGCATGGGCACGTACGGCGGCGCCCAGGTCCTGGGCCGTGGCGCGGAGATCGGCTCCCTTGAGCCGGGCAAGCTGGCCGACCTGGTGCTGTGGAGGCTGGACGGCATCGGCCACTCCACGATCGCCGACCCGGTCGCCGCGCTCGTCCTCGGCGCCCCGGCGCCCATCACCCTGTCGCTGGTCAACGGGGTGCCGGTGGTCGAGGACGGCCGGCTCACCACCGCCGACGAGGAGGCCATCGCGCGCGCCGCCGGCGAGCAGGCCCGCCGCCTGGCCCGCATCGCCGCGGCCTAGGCCCGCCGGCGGACCCCGCCGCCCGAACTCGGCCGAGGGGGACGGCCCTCGGCCGGGCTCGCGGGCCACGGCCCGCGAGCGCACCGCCGGCCCGGGAGGGCGCCCGCGCACCGCCTCCCCGGGCCGGCCCCGATCACCACGGCCCGCCGGCCCACCCCGCCCCTGGTCGCGGCCGGCGTCACGAACGTCACCGGTCCAGCGCCGCCCGCCCGTACCCACGTGCGGCGTCCCCGCGTATCCGCGCCCCCGCATGCCGCGTACCTCGCCTCGCGCCCCGTACCTCGCAGCACCCCGCACCTCGCACCTCGCACCTCGCACGGCAAGCGTGTCCACCGCCCGCGCACCGCTCCCCGAACGCCGCGCCCGCGACGGCGCGATCACCGACAGGAGGAACCGCCGTGGCGCCAGTGCCCAGGTTTCGTCGAACCACCGCAGCCTCCACGCCCGTGGCGACCTCCGTGGAGCGGAAGCGGGTACGCAAGCGCGAGCGGACGCCACGTCGGGAGGAGGCGCGGGGGGCCTCGGCCGAGGTGCCGCATCCGGTCGACGCGCCGCATCCGGTCGACGCGACGCTGCCGCCGGGGAAGACGGTGGCCAGCGGGCTCCAGCACGTGGCCGCCATGTACGCCGGGGTGGTGGCCCCACCGATGATCATCGGCCCCGCCGTGGGGCTCGATCCGCCCGAGACCGCCTTCCTCATCGGGGCCAGCCTCTTCACCGCCGGCATCGCCACGCTGTTGCAAACGCTCGGCGTGGGGCGGATCGGGGCCCGGCTGCCGTTCGTCAACGGCGTCTCCTTCGCGGGCGTGACGCCCATGATCGCCATCGGCGAGTCGGCCGGCCCCGGTGACGCGCTGCCGGTCATCTTCGGTGCCACCATCGTCGCCGGCGTGCTCGGCTTCCTGCTCGCACCGTACTTCCGCCGCCTGGTGCGCTTCTTCCCGCCGGTGGTGACCGGCAGCGTCATCACCCTCATCGGCCTCTCGCTGCTGCCCGTCGCCTTCGACTGGGCCCAGGGCGGCGACCCGCGGGCCGCCGACCACGGAGCCCCCAAGCACCTGGCGCTCGCCGCCGCCACGCTGGTCATCGTGCTGGCGCTGCGCCGGCTGTCGCGCGGCTTCCTGCGGCAGATCTCCATCCTGCTGGGCCTGGTCGTCGGCACCCTGGCCGCCGTCCCGTTCGGGATGACCAGCACGGACGGGGTCCGGCAGGCGGACGTGTTCGGCTTCCCCACCCCGTTCGAGTTCGGCGCGCCGCAGTTCCACCTCGCGGCGATCGTCTCGATGTGCGTGGTGATGCTGGTGTGCATGACCGAGTCCACCGCCGACATGCTCGCGCTCGGCCAGATCGTGGACCGGCCCACGGACGGCCGGACGTTGGAGGGCGGGCTGCGCGCCGACGCCCTCGGCACCGCCGTCAGCCCGGTCTTCAACGGCTTCGCCGCCAGCGCCTTCGCGCAGAACATCGGCCTGGTCGCGATGACCGGCGTACGCAGCAGGTACGTGGTGGCCACCGGCGGCGGCATCCTCGTCCTGCTGGGCATGTTCCCGGTCGCCGCGGCCGTCATATCCCTGGTCCCGCTGCCGGTCCTGGGCGGCGCGGGCATCGTGCTCTTCGGCTCGGTCGCCGCCAGCGGCGTCCAGACCCTGGCGCGGGCGGACCTCGACCGGGGCGAGAACGCGCTGATCGTGGCCACCGCACTCGGCGTGGGCCTGATCCCCGTCGCCGCGCCCGGCTTCTACCACGCCTTCCCCGCCGACGTGTTGGTCGTCCTGGACTCCGGGATCAGCACCGGCTGCCTCGTGGCCGTCGCCCTCAACCTCGCCTTCAACCACCTGGGCAGCCCGACGCCAGCGACCCCGTCCGACCAGCCGGCCGGCTCGGCGCCGCCACCGGTACCGACCGTCCCCTGAGCCGCGCCCCCGGCCGCGCCACCCGTCCTCGCCCGGTCCCGTCCGCCGCCCAACCCCCGCCGCGGCCGCCGCCGATCGCGGGCACCGGCGTCGCCGCGGCCTTCCGGAGGGCTGGTCTGGACCTGGGTATTGTCCCGGGTGGACGGCGGGTCCAAGCTCGCATCATGGACCTGGAGATGCGGCATCTGAGGGCGATCCGGACGATAGCCGAAGCGGGCAGCCTGACCCGGGCAGCCGCTGTGCTCGGGCTCGCGCAACCCGCCCTGAGCGCGCAGTTGAAACGGATCGAGGCCACCCTGGGCGGGCGGCTGTTCGAGCGGGGCCGGTACGGCGTGCGGACCACCGCGCTGGGTGACTTCGTGTTGGACCGCGCCCGCATCCTGCTGCCCGCCGTGGGGCAGCTCCAGCGCGAGGCCGTGCGCCTGACCCAGGACGGCGAGCAGGCGCCCGCCTTCCGGCTCGGCGGCACCCACGGGCCGCTGCTCGGCGCCATGGTGGACCGCCTGTCCGCCGCCCACCCGGGCGCCCCGGTGACCACCCGCATCGCCTGGTCGGACCGGGAGATCGCCGCGTCGGTCGCCGACGGGCGGCTGAACTTCGCCGTCATCGGCGCCTGCGGCCAGAGCACCCCGCCCGAGCCGGACCGGCTGGCCTGGCGGCAGTTCGCGGTCGATCCGATCTTCGTCATGCTCAGCACCGACCACCCGCTCGCGACCCGCTCCGAGGTCGAGTTGGCCGATCTCGCCGACGAGGCGTGGGCCGTCGTGCCGGGCGACGGCTGCTTCGGCGAGTGCTTCAACGCCGCCTGCGCCCGGGCCGGGTTCCGGCCCCGGCGCCTGTACGAGACGGACATCGCCTCCTGCGTCTACCTGGCCGAGGTCGGCCGCGCCGCCGGCCTGTGCCGCGCCACCCTGCCCACCCCGCCGGGGCTGGTGACCCGGGCGCTGGCCGGTACGCCGCTGATGTGGCGGCACCTCATCGGCTGGGACCCCTACGGGCCCGCCGCCGACGTCGCGTCCGACGTGGTGGAGCACGCGTACGCCGCGCACGCCGACGCCGCCACCCGCAGCGAGAGCTACGCCGCCTGGCTCGCCGCTCACGACGCGGAGGTCTGGAACCCGGCCCCGAACCCGTGCCGGGCGCCGTCCAGGCCGGGGGAGAGGTCCCTGGCGTAGCCGTGGGACGGGACCCGGGCGCGGCCGGGCGAGGGGGACCTGATGTGATGGCCGTGACGCGGCGCGGTGCAGGTCGCGGGCGCGACGGTGGTGCGGTCGTGGCCCGCGCGGTGGCCGTGGACCGATCGCGGCGGTGCGTGTCGATGGCGGCGCCGCCACAGGTCCATACCGCGAGGCAGGGGTAAATCTGGAATCTTCTGCGGAAGAGATCGCGCCACTTACGGTTTCGCCAACCCCCACCGAAACCGAGGAGACACCCCATGCCCCAAAGACACGCCACCATCGCGTGTGCCGCGGCAGCGGCGGTCGGCGCCCTCGCCCTCAGCCTGCTGCCGGGCACTGCCTCCGCGCGGTCGGCCGACTCCGCCGCCCCGACGGCCGCGGAGACCCTGCGCGTCGCCGACACGTCCCCGGCCGTCCTCGCGGCCATGCAGCGCGACCTGGGCCTCAGCAGCCCGCAGCAGGCCAAGGAGCGACTGGTCAACGAGGCCGACGCCGGCGCGCTCGCCGGCCGGCTCCAGCAGTCGCTGGGCCGCGACTTCGCCGGCGCCTGGGTCAGCGGCGCCGAGTCCGCCACGCTGACCGTCGCCACCACGGACCGCTCCGAGGTCGCCGGCATCGCCGCCAAGGGCGCCAAGGCCAAGCTGGTGTCGCACACGCTCGCCGAGCTGGACGCCGCCAAGGCCAAGCTCGACCGCGCCGCGGTCAAGAACAGCTCGGTCGACGCCCCGTACTGGTCGGTGGACGTGCGCACCAACACCGTCGTGGTGAACGCGGTCAAGCCGGCCGCCGCCCAGAAGCTGATCTCCGCCAGCGGTGTCGCCCGCGACCTCGTGCGCGTCGAGACCATCTCCGAGAGCCCGCGCCCGCTGTACGACATCCGCGGCGGCGACGCGTACTACATGGGCAGCGGCGGTCGCTGCTCGGTCGGCTTCGCGGTCACCCGCGGCACCACGGAGGGCTTCGCGACCGCGGGCCACTGTGGCCGGGCCGGCACCACCACCAGCGGCTTCAACCAGGTCAGCCAGGGCTCCTTCCAGGCGTCCACCTTCCCCGGCCGTGACACGGCCTGGGTGGCGACCAACAGCAACTGGAAGGCCACGCCGTACGTCGCGAGCCAGGGCCAGAACGTCAAGGTCGCGGGTTCGACGCAGTCGGCCGTCGGCGCCTCGATCTGCCGCTCCGGTTCGACCACCGGCTGGCACTGCGGCACCATCACCCGGCACAACACCAGCGTCACCTACCCCGAGGGCACCATCAGCGGCGTGACCCAGACGACGGTCTGCGCCGAGCCCGGTGACTCCGGCGGCTCGTACATCTCCGGCAGCCAGGCCCAGGGCGTCACCTCCGGTGGCTCCGGCGACTGCCGCTCGGGTGGTACCACCTTCCACCAGCCCATCAACCCGCTGATCCAGGGCTACGGGCTCACCCTGAAGACCGATGACGGCGGTGGCCCCGGCCCCGGCCCCGGCCCGGGTGAGGGCACCTGGGCGGCCGGCACCACCTACAACGCCGGCGACCAGGTCACCTACAACGGCTCCACCTACCGCTGCCTCCAGCCGCACCAGGCCCAGCCCGGCTGGGACCCGGTGAGCGCCCCGGCGCTGTGGCAGCTCGTCTGAACCACACCCCACGGCGACCGGCTTGACGCGGTCCGGGAGACCGGGCCCGTGAGCTGACCGGCCGACCGGCGCCCGCACGGGCGCCCCGGCCCCAGACCATCGCCGAGGGAGAAACGGGCGGTGCGGGACAGAGGGGTCCCGCACCGCCCGGCCCTCTTTTTCGCGGTTGTACGTTTCGCGTTTTGCACGTTCTTCACCTTCCGGCGGCCGGCCCCGTGACCACTACGGGGCCGGCCGCCGTTCGGGCTTCCGCGTCAGCGCACCCGCTCGTCCTTCGGGCCGATGCCCGTGACCCGGGTGGGAGTCGCCTCCGGGGTGAAGGCGTGGTGGAAGGTGAAGGCGTGCGACGCGGGGCCGTGGGTGTGCAGGTGCTCCAGCCGGGAGACCCCGTCCTGCCAGGTGGGTGTCGCGCCTTCGGGGACCCACCAGAACACGTAACCCGGGTGCGTTGACCGCTCGAACCAGTCGTGACGCCTGTTCAGCGCCGCCCGGTGCGGACCGGTGTAGATGGCGTCGAAGGCGGGGCGCAGGTCGGTCCAGAGCGAGAGGGAGGCGGCCAGGGCGATGGTGTCCATCGTCCGGCCCTTGCCGTACCAGGCCGGTACGGCGAACTCGCCCCACGCGCCCCAGTCCAGGTCGAAGTGGGCGCCCCGCTTCCCGTCGGCCGCCTCGGCGTGAGCGAGGTACCCGGGGTGCTGGCTGATCTTCCGGTAGATGGCCTCGCCGCGGTCGAGGAACTCGCCCGTGAGGGGCGCGGGATCGGTGAGGGGCGACCTCAGGACGCCGAACGTGTACAGAGCGAGATGGGGCATGCGTCTCCCTGGAGGGGGTGCCTGGCGGGGTCCCGTTCGGTGGCCCACGCGCGGGGCGAGGGCGCGCGGGGCGGGCCCCACGCGTCCCGTCGCGGGAGCGCGCGGCCCGCGGGAACTCCCCGTACGACCGTGGGCGATCGCCGGGGACCAGGTGAAGGTAGCCGCCCCGGCGGACCCTGTCGAAGTTGCGTTTTCCCCGTCCAGATGGCCTCAGAAACCGGTCGTGTGAGGGGTGGGGGACCCCGCCGGGAGTAGCCAACTCCCCTGCTCACTCCAAGAGTTCGTACGCCGGCAGGGTGAGGAAGTCCGTGTAGTCGGCGTCCAGCGCCACCCGGAGCAGCAGGTCGTGCGCCCGCTGCCAGGCGCCGGCCGCGAAGGCCGCCTCGCCCGCCTCGGCGCGGATGGCCGCCAGTTCGTCGGCGGCGACGGAGCGCACCAACGCGGCGGTGACCGGCACGCCGTCCTCCAACACCACGCCCGCGTTGACCCACTGCCAGAGCTGCGAGCGGGAGATCTCGGCGGTGGCCGCGTCCTCCATCAGGTTGAAGATGGCCACGGCGCCCAGCCCGCGCAGCCACGCCTCGATGTACCTGATGCCCACCTGCACCGCGTTGACCAGGCCCGCGCGCGTCGGGCGCGCCTCCAGCGAGTCGACGGCCAGCAGGTCGGCCGCGCGCACCGCGACGTCCTCGCGCAGCCGGTCCTTCTGGTGCGGGCGCGTCCCCAGCACCCGGTCGAAGGAGGCCATGGCGATCGGCACCAGGTCCGGGTGGGCCACCCAGGAGCCGTCGTAACCGTCGCGCGCCTCCCGGTCCTTGTCGGCCCGCACCTTCTCGAAGGCGACCGCGTTGGCCTCGGCGTCGCGGCGCGAGGGGATGAAGGCCGCCATGCCGCCGATCGCGTGCGCGCCGCGCTTGTGGCAGGTGCGGACCAGGAGTTCGGTGTACGCGCGCATGAAGGGCGCCGTCATCGTGATCGCGTTCCGGTCGGGCAGTACGAACCTCGGCCCGCCGTCCCGGAAGTTCTTCACGATCGAGAACAGGTAGTCCCAGCGGCCCGCGTTCAACCCCGCGGCGTGCTCGCGCAACTCGTAGAGGATCTCCTCCATCTCGAACGCCGCCGTGATGGTCTCGATCAGGACGGTGGCCCGCACGGTGCCGCGCGCCAGGCCCAGGTGTTCCTGGGCGAAGACGAACACCTCGTTCCACAGCCGCGCCTCGTGGTGCGACTCGGTCTTGGGGAGGTAGAAGTACGGGCCCCTGCCCCGCTCGGCGAGATGGCGCGCGTTGTGGAAGAAGTACAGGCCGAAGTCGACCAGCGCGCCGGGGATGGCGCGCTCGCCCACCCGCAGGTGCCGCTCGTCCAGGTGCCAGCCGCGCGGACGTACGACGACGGTCGCCAGCTCCGCGTCCGGACGCAGGGCGTACGTCTTGCCCCCGGGGCCGGTGAAGTCGATGCGCCGGGCGAAGGCGTCGCGCAGGTTGAGCTGGCCGCCGATCACGTTCTCCCAGGTGGGCGCCGAGGCGTCCTCGAAGTCGGCCAACCAGACCCGGGCGCCGGAGTTGAGCGCGTTGACGGTCATCTTCCGGTCGGTCGGACCGGTGATCTCCACGCGCCGGTCCTGGAGCGCGGCGGGCGCCGGTGCGACCTGCCAGTCGCCCGCGCGGACGGCCGCGGTCTCCGGCGGGAAGTCGAGCGTGCCGGTACGGGCGATCTCCGCGCGGCGCTCGGCGCGCCGCGCCAGCAGTGCGTCGCGGCGCGGCGTGAACCGCTCGTGCAGCGCGCCGAGGAAGGCGAGCGCCGCGTCGGTGAGGATCTCGTCCTGGCGGTCGAGGCGGTGCGCGGGATCGTCGGCGACGGTGACGGCAGGCGGGGGCTGGACTGGTACGGCCATGAGAGCTGACTCTCCTTCGACGGGCGCCCCCGGCCGAGCCGCCCCCCGGGCGCGGCCGGGGCCAACGCGGCGGCCTGCGGGGCGCGGAAGGGCGGGCGGGGCGCGGAGGGCGGTGGCGGACGCCGCCGCGCGGCGACGGCGAACGGTGCCCGGGTGGGTGGTGCCGTGGTGCCGTGGTGGAGGTGCGGGGACGGCGGAGCTTCGGCCATGGTGCTTCTGATTGATGGAGAATAGTTTTCTCATGGTGGAAGTTCAATGGGGCCGATGTCCGGCAGCGGTCACGCCGTGGCCCGCGTCCGTCGGGCGCCGCTCACGCGCCCGGCGGGCCGGCCCCACGCGCCGGCGTCCGGGCGGCTGACACGGGTTGCGGCGAGTGCGTGGCGTGGTGGGGGGAGCGCCGTCGATGATGGCTCATATGACGGGACGACAGCGGGCGTTGGCCTGGGGCGGCGTGACGGCCGGGGCATTGCTGGCCATCGGGTTGGTCGCGCTCGTGGCGATCGCCGACCTGGACACGGCGGGCCAGGTGGCGGGCATCGTGGGCACGATCGTCGGCCTGGCCGGCCTGGGCGTCTCGGTGTACGCGCTGCGGCGGCCCGCCGCGCCGGCTCCACCCGGCCCGACCGCCCCCGCGAGCCCCGCCGTCACGGCGAGCGGGCACCGGTCCGTCGCGATCGGCGGAAACGTCTCCGGCGCCGTGTCCACCGGCGACGGCCCCACCCCGGCCCCGGCCCACCCCCGAAGCGGAGCCGCGCCCCTCGCGCCACCCACCGTGTCGCCGGCCGTGCCAACCACGCCAACCACGCCGCCCGCCACCGCGCACGCCTCGGCGGAGCGATCGGTGGCCATCGGCGGGAACGTCTCCGGGATCGTGTCCACCGGCGACGCCACCACGGTCGACCCGGCCACCGGCACCACCGCCGACCCGCATACCGGCACCACCGTCGGCCCGCACACCACCCCCGCCCCCGGCACCCACCCCGGCGACGGCGACCGCTGACGCGCCGAGGGCCCGGCCGGCCGAACGAGCCGCTACCCACGACGAACCCGCCCCGACCTCAGCGGTCGGGATCGAGCAGCCGCAGGTCGGCCGGGGTGTCGATGTCCGCGCAGGAGGCGATGTCGGCGCACTCCACGAGCGTCAGATCGGCCGCGTGGGCGCGCAGGAAGTCCCGCGCCCCACGGTCGCCGTGGGCGAGCGCGGCCACCTGTGCCCAGTGCTGTCGGGCGAACAGCACGGGGTGCCCGCGCCGCCCTTCGTACGCCGCGGCCACCAGGCCCGCGCCCGCCCGGTGCGCGCGCACCATCCGCGCCACCGCCTCCGCGCCCACGCCCGGCTGGTCCACGAGGAGCACGAGGACCGCCGAGGCGCCCCGGCTGGAAGGCGACCCGCCCGGCCCGAGCCCGCCACGCGGGGCGTCGCGCACCGACGCCAGCCCGGCGCGCAGCGAGGAGCCCATGCCCGTGGCCCAGTCGGGGTTGTCGGCCACGACGCAGCCCGCGAGGTCGGCCCGCTCGCGTACCCGCTCCGCCGCCGCCCCGAGCACCACGTGCACCACGGGCGCGCAGCCCCCCGCCCGCGCCGCACGCACCGCGCGCTCCACCAGCGGCCGACCGCCGTGGTCGAGCAGCGCCTTGGGCCGCCCGCCGAGCCGCCGGCCACCGCCCGCCGCGAGCACCAGCCCGACGACGGCCGGCCGCTCCGCGGCGCTCGGCGCCACGCCCGCCGCCTTCGCCCGTGGTGGTGCTGGTGTGATCGGTGAGGTCGCTGCCATGGCCCTGTCCTACCGCACCACGCGCCCGGGGCGCGCTGGCGTACCGGCCAGCCGGAACGCGCCCCCGCCCGCGCCCCGGCCCCCGCCGGGCGGGCCCACCGCTCCGCGTACCGGGCCCGAAGGCTCGGTTAAGGTCGGGGCGTGCGGTGCTGAAACGGGGAGGACGAAGGTGGCGGAGGTCTTCAAGGCGCTGGGGGAGAAGGACCCGCGCCAGATCGCGGGCTACCGGCTCGCCGCCAAGCTCGGCTCGGGCGGCATGGGCAAGGTCTACCTTTCCTACACGCCGGCCGGCCGCCCGGTCGCGATCAAGGTGGTGCGGCCCGACCTGAGCGAGGACCCGGAGTTCCGGGGCAGGTTCCGCCGCGAGGTGGCGGCGGCCAAGCGGGTGCACGGCCTGTACACGGCGCCGGTCATCGACGCGGAGACCGAGGGCGACACGCCCTGGCTGGCGACCGCGTACGTGCCAGGCCCCTCGCTCCAGTCGGTGATCACCGACCACGGCCCGCTGCCCGTTCCCACCGTGTTGCTGCTGATCGCCGGGATGGCCGAGGCGCTCGCTGCCGTCCACGAGGCGGGCATCGTGCACCGCGACTTCAAGCCGTCGAACGTGCTGCTCGCGGCCGACGGCCCGCGCGTCATCGACTTCGGCATCTCGCGCGCCGCGGACGCCAGCTCGCTCACCGGCAGCGGCATGACCATCGGCACCCCGGCCTTCATGGCGCCCGAGCAGGCCGAGGCCACCGAGATCACGGCGGCCACCGACATCTTCGCGCTCGGCCAGGTGGCCTGCTTCGCGGCGTCCGGCGCCCCGGCCTTCGGCGACGGCACGCCGCACGGCGTCCTCTACCGGGTCGTCCACAAGGAGCCCGACCTCAGCAGCGTGCCCGAGGAGTTGCGCGAGCTGATCGGCCGCTGCCTGGCGAAGGAGGCGGCCGACCGGCCGACCCCCGCGGAGGTCATCGCCATGTGCCGGGCCGCGTCCCCCGGCGCCGAACTGCGCCGCCCGGAGGACTGGCTGCCCACCGTGGTCGCCGCCGACCTCGGCCACCGGTCCGCGAGCCCCGCACCGGCGGCCGGTGCCTCCCCGCACGACGAGACGCTGGCCCGGGGCCGTGGCGCCGACGCGAGCGCGCACCACAGCGCGGCGGCGTCAGGTAGTGGCGCGTTCGACCCGGCGCGGCGCGAGCCGGCCGCCGACCACCCGAACGCCCCCGACCGCGCCCCCGCTCCCGACTCCGGTGGCACCGCCGCGCCCCCGGGGCGGGCCGGCCGGCGCGTGGCCGCGTTGGTGGCCGCCGCCGTGCTCGTGGTGGGAGCGGGCGCCGGCGCCGCGTACTACCTCGGCCAGGACGACGACGGGGACAGCTCCGCCCGGCGCGGGGGCGATTCGAGCGCCCCGCGCACGCCCGACGGCGAGTCGAAGGGCGAGCCGTCGCGCGACGCGTCGGACCCGGTGGGCCAGGGCCCTGGGGGCGGGCCGTCCGGCAGCGGGGACCGCGAGGGCGTGGAGCCGACCGGCGTGCCCACCGGCCCGGGCAGCCGGTTGCCCGGCGGGATCAGCCCCAAGGGCGTCGACTACGACGACGTGTCGCTGCCCGACGGCTACCACCTCACCCTGGCCACCGACCCGCTGCGGCCCGACAACTCCCCGGCCACCGCCGCCGACTTCGGCTACCGCAACCCCGCCGCGCCCGGCAGCGGCGGCGGCAGCGTGCGCGCGGGCGACGGCGGGAAGCTGGTGCTGCTGC
Organism: Streptomyces buecherae; assembly: GCF_014295035.1. GTDB lineage: Bacteria > Actinomycetota > Actinomycetes > Streptomycetales > Streptomycetaceae > Streptomyces > Streptomyces youssoufiensis. Next base: position 1,618,892 of record NZ_CP060404.1, on the reverse strand, counting down.
GGGCCGACGAGTACGGCTCCGCCACCTCCTGCCGGGACACCACCCGCTTCACCGCCGAGATCGGCCTCGGCCAGCTCACCCCGGGCTCCCGGGTCTGCGTGCTGGCCGCCTCCGGTGACCTCGCCCTGGTCACGTACCAGGGGGCCGCGCCGCAGGGTGATCCGAGTGACTACATCAGCCTCGACGTGACGGTGTGGCGGGCCGGTTCGCCGCGTACGTGAAGGAGTCAAGGTGACCGCGTCAGCGGCGGTGGCGCGGGTGACGACTTCCGATAAGGTCACCGCTGTCACATGCAAGCTTGAAGGGCAGCCCTGATGGGGCCGGGGGACGAGACGTCATGAATAGTGTGGATTCCGCGGGAGTCTTCAAGCCACTTGAGGGCGATGACCCGACGACGGTCGCGGGTTACCGACTGAGTGCGAAGCTGGGTTCCGGGGGGATGGGCAAGGTCTACCTCTCGTACACCCTCGGCGGCCGGGCCGTGGCCATCAAGGTGATCCGGCCCGAGTTCAGCGAGGACGCCGAGTTCCGCCGCCGCTTCCGGCAGGAGGTGAAGGCGGCCCAGCGGGTGCAGGGCCTGTACACCGCGCCGGTCATCGACAGCGACCCCGACGGCCCCACCCCGTGGCTGGCGACCGCGTACGTGCCAGGGCCCTCGCTCGCCGAGTCGGTGGCCCAGCACGGCAAGCTCCCGGTCTCCACGGTGCTCTTCCTCGTCGCGGGCATAGCCGAGGCGCTCCAGGTCATCCACGGCGCGGGCATCGTGCACCGCGACCTGAAGCCGTCCAACGTGCTGCTCGCCGACGACGGCCCGCGCGTCATCGACTTCGGCATCGCGCGCGCCGCCGACGCCACCTCGCTCACCAGCAGCGGCGTCACGGTCGGCACCCCGACCTTCATGGCGCCCGAACAGGCCGCCGGCCGCGAGGTCACCCCGGCCACCGACATCTTCGCGCTCGGCCAGGTCGCGGCGTACGCGGCGATCGGCACCCCGGCCTTCGGAGAGGGCACCTCGCACGGCGTGCTGTACCGCATCGTGCACGAGGAGCCGGACCTGACGGGGCTGCCGGCGGAGCTTTCCGACCTGGTCGGCCGCTGCCTGCGCAAGGACCCGGCCGCCAGGCCCGCGCTGGCCGAAATCCTCCAGTTGTGCCAACAGGCGTCGCCGCACACCCAGTTGCGCCGGTCCGAGGACTGGCTGCCGGGCGCCGTCGCGGCCGACATCACCGGCCGGGTACCCGCGCCGGCCCCCCGCCAGGTCCCGGCGCCGCCCCAGGTCGCGCCGGCGGCCGGAGTGGCCCCGGCGCCCGCCGCGCCGCCCGTACCGCCCGCCCCACAGCAGGCCCCGAGCCCCGCCTACCCGGCGCACGCGCCCCAGACCCCCGCCGCGCCCCCGCAGGCACCCCCGGCCGCGCCGCCCACCCAACCGCCGGCCGCGCCCGCCCAACCGCCCGCCGCCGCCCCGGCCGTCGCGGCGCAGCCCCCCGCCACCCCGGCCCCCGTGCCGACGCCGCCGGCCACCCCGACGCCGACGCCCACGCCCGCGCACACCCCGCCGCCGGTGCAGGCGGCGAACCCGGCCCAGACGCCGAACCCGACGCAGACGCCGAACCCGGCCCACACCCCGCCGCCGGTCGCGGCGCAGCAGCAGTACGGCTACCCGCAGGGTCAGGGGGCCGCCGCGTCGCCGCAGCAGTACGGCTATCCGCAGCAGGCGGCCAGCGCGCACCAGGCGTACGGCTACCCGCAGTCGGGCGCCGCCACGGGCCAGGGCGGGTTCGGTCCGCCCGCGTTCTCCACCACCGCCCTGACCACCCCGACGACCGGGTCGGACGGTGCCGGCCCGGGCTCGACCGGCACCACCGTGCTCGGCTCGCCCGAGGGCGGCGGCGCGGGGCCGCGCAAGCGCGGCCGGGGCAAGCTCGTGGCGCTGAGCGTGGCGGGCCTGCTGGTCTTCGCCGCGGCGGGCGGGGCCACCACGTACGTGCTCTTCCAGGAGGACGACAAGAAGTCCAACCAGGCCGAGAAGAAGGAGCCCTCCAAGGCCACGGAGACGCCCACCCAGGCGCCCAGCACCGACGAGCCGTCCACCCAGCCGAGCGACGAGCCCTCGCAAACCCCCACCGAGACGGCGCCCACCGTCGTCCCCGACCCCGAACCGGTGACGAAGAACGGCATCAACCTGCCGGAGGGCTACCACCTGTTCTTCGCCTCCGACCCCATCCACCCGGAGAACGGCAGCACCGACAGCGACATCGCCTACTACAACAGCTTCGGCGACCGGGAACTGCGTACGGGTTCGACGGACACCAAATTGGTGCTGCTGAACAACGCGCAGGAGGGATCGCTCGAAACCTGCCGCAGCGAGACCCGGTTCGCCACCACGATCGGCTTCGACCGGCTCTCCAAGGGCTCCCGGATCTGCGTACGCACCGGCTCCGGCCACATCGGCCTGGTGACCTTCAACGGCCCCGCGCCCGAGTCGGACCCGAGCGACTACGTCAAGCTCGACGTCACGGTGTGGCGCAACGCGCTCGACGTCGGAGTCGAGGACGATTCCTGATCGCGCCCCCTGACCGCCTCCCCCCGGCCGTTTTAGCCGGCTTTGCCGACCGATTTTCGCCCTGTGTATAGCGCACCGTGCGGAGAGTGGCGTTAACTGTGCCGCGTCCTTCGCGTATACGGGGGCGCGGAGGGTCGCGGGCGGACGCATGAGATGGGGAGGCGGTCAGTGTTGCCAGGCGACGAGGCAAGGTACGGTCGGCCATCCGACGTCTTGGCCATGGAGGGCACCGTGGCCGTCAAGCACCGGCGGCCCGCCGACGCCGAAAGAGACCCCAAGGCGGCGGAGCTGGGGCGGGCGGTCTCCCGGTTGCGGTGTGAACTGGCCGCCTATCCGGTCGAGTTGTCGGACCGTACGGTGGCCGACGAGGAACTGACGGCCCTGGACGCGATGGTGCGCGAGGGGCGGGCCGAGGTGCCGGAACTGCGGCGCTCGCTGCTGCTGATAGCGAGTTCGCTGGGCTCCGTGAGCCGGCTCGGGCCATCGGTGACGGCGGTGCGCACGGCGATCGACCGGTTCGGCGACGCGCCACACCGGTAGCCGCGCCCCGGTAGCCCGGGCCCCCCGGAGGGCGAGGGCGGTTCGGCGGGTGGGCTCAGGCGGGCCTGGTGGCGGCGAGGGTCCGCGACAGGTCCCGCGCGACCTCTTTGAGGAGCGGCACGATCCGTTCCTTCGCCGCGTCCGTGACCCGCCCGGCCGGGCCCGAGATGGAGATGGCCGCGGCGGTGGGGGAGTCGGGCACGGTGACGGCCAGGCAGCGCACGCCGATCTCCTGCTCGTTGTCGTCCACCGCGTACCCCGTGCTGCGCACCGTCTCCAGGGCGGAGACGAACGCGTCGGGCGTCGTGATGGTCTTCTCGGTGGCCGCGGGCATGCCCGTGCGCGCGAGCAGGGCCCGCACCTCGTCGTCCGGCACGGGGGCGAGCAGCGCCTTGCCCACGCCCGTGGAGTGCGGCAGCACCCGGCGGCCGACCTCGGTGAACATCCGCATCGAGTGCCGGGACGGCACCTGCGCGACGTAGACCACCTCGTCCCCGTCGAGCAGCGCCATGTTGGCCGTCTCGCCGGTCTCCTCCACGAGCCGCGCCAGGTGCGGCCGGGCCCAGGTGCCGAGCAGCCGGGACGCGCTCTCGCCCAACCGGATCAGCCGCGGGCCCAGCGAGTAGCGGCGGTTGGGCTGTTGGCGCACGTAGCCGGTGGCGACCAGCGTGCGCATCAGCCGGTGGATGGTGGGCAGCGGCAGCCCGCTGCTCGTGGCCAACTCGCTCAGCCCGACCTCGCCGCCGGCGTCGGCCATGCGCTCCAACAGGTCGAAGGCGCGCTCAAGCGACTGGACGCCACCCGAGCTGGCGGTGGAGGCGGTGTGGGACCGGGCGGACGTCGACACGTCGGCTTCCTTTCGGGGCGGAGGTGATCGGCCAAAGCGCCGTGTGGCTGGCTGGCCGACCGGCCATCGGCAGCCTACCCGGCGCCGAAGTCCCGCACCGAGCCGTCCACATGCTGCGATCGCCGGTAGCGACGGGTTTGTCCGCATCGCCGGCGGGGTGCCGGAGCGCCGCGCGGCGCCCCGCGCGCTTCTGGCGTACGGAATTCCGGTTCCGCTTCGCGAAGCGCGGTGGGTTGGTCGCGGGGGCACGGGCGGTGCCGTACGAGCCCTTGACGCCGGCGTGGGCCCGCGTGAACACTCCTTCAACAGAACGTTGAAGATCGGTGCGACGCGCGGTGTGACGGCGAGCGGCGAGGGGGCAGCGTGTCCGAAGCGTCCGGTGGAGCGGTCTCGTCCGGTGGGGCGGCGACGGAGAGCGGCCGAACGGGGGGCGCCGCCGCCCCGGGCGGTACCCCGTACGAGAGCGGCGGGGGGCCGCCCGCCCGGGCCTGGGTCGACCTCGTGCTGCGCTCGACGCGCGTCGTCACCCCGACCGGCGTCCACCCCGCCACCGTGCACGTGGCCGACGGGCGGATCGCCGGGGTGCTCCCGCACGCCGCGCCCGCGCCCGCCGGCGCCCGACGGGTGGAGCTGGGGGACGACGCGCTGCTGCCGGGCCTGGTGGACACCCACGTACACGTCAACGACCCGGGGCGCGCCCACTGGGAGGGCTTCGCCTCCGCCACCAGGGCCGCGGCGGCCGGCGGCGTCACCACCCTCGTCGACATGCCGCTCAACAGCCTCCCGCCCACCACCACCGTGCCCCACCTGGCCCGCAAGCGGGCCGTCGCCGGCCCGAAGGTCCTGGTGGACGTGGGCTTCTGGGGCGGCGCCGTGCCCGACAACCTGGCCGAGCTGCGCGCCCTGCACGCGGCCGGGGTCTTCGGCTTCAAGAGTTTCCTGTCGCCGTCGGGCGTGGACGAGTTCCCGCACCTGACCCGCGCTCAGCTCGCCGCCGTGCTGGACGAGCTGGCCGCCGTCGACGGGCTGTTGCTCGTCCACGCGGAGGACCCGCACCACCTCGCGAGCGCCCCGCCCGCCAGCGGCCCGCGCTACGCCGACTTCCTCGCATCGCGGCCACGAGCCGTCGAGGGCGAGGCCATCGCCGCGCTCATCGACGCGGCCCGGGCCAGCGGCGGCCGGGTGCACCTGTTGCACCTCTCGTCCGGCGAGGCGCTGCCGATGATCGCGGCGGCACGCCGCGCCGGCGTCCGGATCACCGTCGAGACCTGCCCGCACTTCCTGACCCTGGCGGCGGAGGAAGTGCCGGACGGCGCCACGGAGTTCAAGTGCTGCCCGCCCATCAGGGAGGCCGCCAACCAGGACCTGCTGTGGCAGGGCCTGCGCGAGGGCGTCATCGACTGCGTCGTCTCCGACCACTCGCCGAGCACCCCGGAGCTGAAGACGGGCGACTTCGGCACGGCCTGGGGCGGCATCTCCTCGCTCCAACTGGGCCTGCCCGCCGTGTGGAGCGCCGCCCGGGCGCGCGGCCACGACCTGGCGGACGTCGCCCGCTGGATGTCGACGGCCCCCGCCGCGCTCGCCGGGCTCACCGTCAAGGGCGCCATCGCGCCGGGCCGGGACGCGGACTTCGCGGTCCTCGCGCCGGAGGAGACGTTCACCGTGGACGCGGCCCGACTGCACCACCGCAACCGGGTCACGGCGTACGCGGGCCGGACGCTGCACGGCGTCGTACGGTCCACCTGGCTGCGCGGCACGCGGATCGCCCAGGACGGCCAGCCCTCCGCCTCCGCTGGCGGCCGGCTGCTCACCCGCCGCTGACCGCGCCCCGGGCCGCCGCCGACGCGGCGCGAGGCGCTCGTACCGCGCCCGCCTCGCGGGCGGCTACTTCGCGCCCAGGTGGAAGAGGAGGAAGAGGAAGGCCGCGAAGATGTGCACGCCCACCAGGTAGAAGGTGACGCGGATGGTGAGGCCCCAGGGCGCGCGGTCCTCCTCGTTCATGGCCGCGCGCTCCACCCGCACCGGGCCGGGCTCGACGGAGCCGGGCACCACGGGGTCGGGCTTCACGGGGTCGGGCGCGCTGGCCGCCGCGCCGCCGGGCCCGCTCGCGGCGCCGGCGCCGGCGCCGGCCCCGGCGCCGGTCTCGGGAGCGGCGGGTGCGGCGGGTGTGGCCTCGGCCGCGCGGTCCGTGGGCGGCTGCGCTGCGCTCGGGTCCTCGGCGTGCGGCGTACGGTCGCTCATGCTCGACCAGTCCTTCCGGTGGCGCGGTGGTCGCGGTCGCCCAGGCACAGCTCGGCGGCGCCGCTCTGCAGCAGGGTGTGCACGAACAGCAGCTCGGCACCGCCGGGCGACTCGGCGGCGATGCGGTGCGGGGTGATCGAGTCGAAGTGGGCCGCGTCGCCGGCGTCGAGCCGGTGCACGGCGTCCCCCAGCACGAGCCGCAGCGGACCGCGCAGCACGTAGAGCCACTCCTCGCCGGGGTGCACCCGCACCAGCTCGTCCTGCGCCCCGCCGTACGGGACGTGCACGCGCAGCACCTGCATGGCCCGGCCCGAGCCACCCGCGCGCCAGTACGTCCAGCCGCCCGCCGGCGACGCCTCCATCCGGTCGGCCCGCACGATCGGGTCCTGCTCCGCCGGGACCTCGCCGAGCAGGTCGGATACCGTGATGCCATACGTGCGGGCCAGCGCGAGCAGCATCGGCAGCGAGGGCTGGCGGCGTCCGGTCTCCAGCCGCGACAGGTGGGCGGGGGACAGGCCGGCGCGCTGGGCGGCCGACTCCAGCGTCAGCCCGGAGCGCCGTCGCAGGTCGCGCAGCCGGGGCGCGACCGACGGCAGCTCCGCGACGGACTCGTCGGGGGGCGTGGTCATACGTCCGGTATAGCCGGACCGTGCCTCCGGGGCAAAAGTTTTGCCTCATAGGCAAAAATGCGAGCCCGCAGTGGGAGGCCCCGCGCGGGTCTCGTGAACTCCTGGGAAACATCGCCCAGTTGTCGTTGACATGTCACAGTCTACGCGCGTCATGCTGGCTCCATGAGGATTCCCCCACGCATCGCGCGCATCGGCGCCCTCGGCGCCCTCGCCACGACCCTTCTCATCGGTGGCCCGGCCGTCGCGGCCACCCCGGCAGTCGACACCGCGACCCCCGCCGCGTCGGCGACCTTCTCCCGCCTCGCCGTCGGCGACATCTGCTACTCGGACCTGCCCTCGCAGGCCCACGACACCCTGCGGCTGATCGACAAGGGCGGCCCCTACCCCTACCCGCAGGACGGCACCGTCTTCCAGAACCGCGAGGGGCTGCTGCCCGAGCACCCGCGGGGCTACTACCACGAGTACACCGTGAAGACCCCCGGCTCCTCCGACCGTGGCGCCCGCCGCATCGTGACGGGTGACAGCCACCAGGAGGACTACTACACCGCCGACCACTACCGGTCCTTCGACCTGGTCGACTACGGCTGCTGACGCGGCCAGCGGCCCGCGAACCAGCGGTCCGTGAGCCAGCGGTCCGTGACCGAAGCGGCGGTCGGCGCCCCCACCCCGACCGCCGCTTCTCCCGTTCGCGCCGGCGCGCGGTCGCTTCGCGGTCGCTGCGCTCGGGCCGGGCTGGACGGCCGGCGGTAGGTGGCCGCCGCGCCTGTGGGGGAGCCGGTGGGCCGGCGAGGTTCCACGGCGCCAGGGTCCCTGCGTCTGCGTTTGGGCCTGCGTCTACGTCCGCGCACGGGCCGCGCATGACCCGGCACTCGGCCTGCCACTCCAGCGTCCTGGCGAACGTTCGGGCCGGTGGCCCGAGGCCCCGCACTCGCCGCTGCGCCTCGGGGCGGCCCCGGCGGCAGGGGAAGGCGATCTCGCGTACGCGGTCGATGTCCCGTTCGGCGTCAAGTGCGGCCCACGGATGGTCGGGGATCGACCCGTCGTGGCCGTAGCCGAACGGACGGGTGTTCAGACCGCCCGCCGTCGGCCCGTGTTTCAGCGCCCGTTGGACGGCCGCCCGCTGCCGGGCGTCATGGGCATCGAGCGGGAGACGGCCCGCGCGGCGGCTCGTTCCGCACCGTCGAAGCCCCCGGCGCCCCCAGTGGCCAGCGGCCCCCGGTCCCCGGCCGCCGCGCCGCGTCGGGGCGCACCGCCCGCACGAGGTGCGCGGCGTGGGAGTCCGCGTTCTCCGGGCCCCACCTCCCGCCCGCGAGGCGCCCGTTGTCCTTCCGCCGGCTCGGCGCTGGCCCGGCCGCGCCCCGCCCCCGTCGCCGAACAGTTCGGTCAGCAGGCGCTGGCGTCCGGCCACCGGCAGCCGCCTCCGTCGGCCGCGTCGGCCGCGCCGCCCTGCCGCCGCCCAAGGGCCGGGGCAAGGCGGGCGAACGGGCCCGCGACCTCGATGGCGGTGGGGCGCGCGGGGCGAGTGGGGCGGGCGATGGGGGTACGGGGCGCAGTCGAATGCTCCCGATCGAGCCGAGTGCGCCCCCGCGGGCTCGGATGTCAGTGCCAACCGATAGCGTTTCGGTAGAAACGCGTTCGAGGGGGCGGAAGGACGTAAGGAGGAGGCATCGGTGACATATGGCCCGGGGACATCAGGCCCCGAGGTGGTCACGTGCGGTGAGGCCATGCTGCTGATGCTGGCCGAGCCGGGCGTGCCGCTGGACCGGGCGACTCACTTCCGTCGCTCCATCGCGGGGGCCGAGGCCAACGTGGCGGTCGGACTCGCCCGGCTCGGGCACAGCGTGCGCTGGCTGGGCCGCCTCGGGGCGGACGCGCCGGGCGCCGCCGTCCTCGGCGAGCTGCGGGCGGACGGCGTGGACGTCAGCCAGGTGGGTGTGGACGAACAGGCGCCCACCGGCCTGCTGCTGCGGGACTGTCACCCCTCCCGCGCCATCGACGTGCAGTACTTCCGCGCGGGTTCGGCCGCCTCGCACCTGGAGCCGGCGCACATCCCGCCCGCCGCGCTCGATGGCGTCCGGCTGCTGCACCTGTCGGGCATCACGCCGATGCTCTCGCCGACCGCGGCCGAAGCCACCCGTCGCCTGATCGAGCTGGCCCGCGCCGCGGGCGCGCTGGTCTCCTTCGACCCCAACGTGCGCCACAAGCTCGGCGGCGCCGCCCAGTGGGCGCAGATCGTCGGGCCCCTGCTGGCCGACGCCGACCTGCTCCTCGCGGGCGCGGACGAACTGGAGCTGCTGACCGCGCGGCCGGCCGACGAGGCCGCCGCCGACCTGGTCAAGGAGGGTGCGCGCGCGGTCGTGATCAAGCGCGCGGACCACTCGGCGACCGCGTACACCGGCGCCGGACGCTGGGACCAGAGCGCGTTCGCGGTCCCGGTGGTGGACCCGGTCGGGGCGGGCGACGCCTTCGCCGCCGGGTATCTCTCCGGCTGGCTGCGCGGCCTGCCCGAGCAGGCGGCGCTCGCCGAGGCGGCCTGCGTCGCGGCGCTGGCCATCCAGTCCCCGACGGACACGGCCGGGCTGCCGAGCCCGGCCGTGCGGGACCGGGCGCTGGCGGCCTACACGGAGGGGATCGACGCCGTGCACCGTTGACCGCCCAGCGCGCGGGCCCCCGCGAGGTCGTGACAGGGCGCCGGAGGCGACGGGCGCGCCGCGAAGAACGCGCCGCGCCACTTGCGAACGATCACCGTTCCTCGCACGTTGGGTTCGTTGGCGCCTCGTGTCGGGCCCACGGGCGAGCGGGTGGGCGCGTACCGGGTCCGCCCGTCGCACCATGGTCCCGCCAGCGGGACACAAGACCGGCGCAGGACGATGCGGGATCTCCGCGAGCGGCGCACCGCCGCCGACGGCGACGCGCTCTCCGGCCCGGCCCTGTGCCCCGTCCGAAGCTCCCGCACCCCGCCCCACCGCGGCGCCTCGCGCCACCGCCCCGCCCGCTGTCCCGTATCCGTTGCCGCCACCCCCCGCATCCTGTCCCCTGTCCCCTGTCTCTGTCCTCACCCGACGCATGTGAAGAAGGGCGGCGAACTGCCGTGTACCGCTGGGAGATCACCCGGGCCGCGCTCGAACAGCGGGTCTTCGCCATCATCCGTACCGAGAGCTACGACCAGGCCGCGGCGACGGCCGACACGCTCCTCTCGGCCGGGATCACCAGCATGGAGATCTCGCTGACCACGCCCTTCGCGCTGGAGGCCATCACCACCCTCACCCGCGAGGTCGGCGCCGACGCGGTGATCGGCGCGGGCACCGTGCTGGACGCCCAGGCGGCCCGGATGGCCGTGGAGGCGGGGGCCACCTACCTGGTCTCGCCGAGCCTGGACGCCGAGGTCATCCGCACCGGCCACCGGTACGGGCTGCCCGTCTTCCCCGGCGTCGCCACGCCCACCGAGATGGTGCGCGCGCTGGAGCTGGGCGCGGACGCGCTCAAGCTGTTCCCCGCCTCGGCGTACGGGCCGCGCTGGCTGAAGGACGTGGGCGCCGCGCTGCCGCAGGCGCCGGTGCTGCCCACCGGCGGGGTGACCCTGGACGACGCCCCGGAGTGGATCGCCGCGGGCGCGGTGGCCGTCGGCATGGGCACGGCGCTGGCCCAGGGCGACCGGGACGTGGTGGCCAAGCGGGCCGCGGACCTGCTGGCGCGGCTGGCGGACGCGCGGGAGTGATCCCGCCGGGCCGCGCGCCGGCCGGCTGGGCCCGGCCCGCGCGCGGTGGAGCCCGGCCCGCGCGCGGCCGGGCCCGTCTCGACGGGGCCGCGTGGCGGGGCCGCGCCTGGCCCGCGCGGGGTGGCGTACGCCCGTCACCGGTGCCGCGCGGGGCGGTCCCGACCCCGCCCACCTCGCCGGATCGCACTTTGTCCGGACAATCAGACTTCACGACTTTCCGTCAACTGTCGGTGCGGATACCCTCGGCCCGTGGCGAAGCAAGGAGACGCATCGGGTGTGCTGCGTTCCGCGGCGGCCGTCCAGTTCAGCGTGGACCGCGGCAGTCCGGTCCCGCTGTACTTCCAGTTGGCCCAGCAGCTTGAGGCCGCCATCGAGCAGGGCGAACTCGCACCGGGCAGCCTGCTGGGCAACGAGATCGACCTCGCCGGCCGGCTCGGCCTCTCCCGTCCCACGGTGCGCCAGGCCATCCAGTCGCTGGTGGACAAGGGGCTCCTGGTGCGCCGCCGCGGCGTGGGCACCCAGGTCGTGCACAGCCAGGTCAAGCGCCCGCTGGAGCTGAGCAGCCTCTACGACGACCTGGCGGCCGCGGGCCAGCGGCCCGCCACCCGGGTCCTGCGCCACACCGTCCAGCCCGCCACCGCCCAGGTCGCCGCGGCCCTCGGCGTCCCCGAGGGGGCGGACGTGGTGCTGGTGGAGCGGCTGCGCCTCGCGCACGGCGAACCCATGGCCCACCTGCGCAACCACCTGCCGAGCGGGCTGCTGACGCTGGAGAGCGCGGCGCTGGAGGAGACCGGGCTCTACCGGCTGCTGCGCGGGGCCGGCATCACGCTGCACAGCGCCCGGCAGACGGTCGGCGCCCGCGCGGCCACCGCCGACGAGGCGGAGCGGCTCGCCGAGTCCACGGGCGCGCCGCTGCTCACCATGGAGCGCACCACCTTCGACGACACCGGGCGCGCGATCGAGTTCGGCTCGCACACCTACCGGGCCTCGCGCTACGCCTTCGAGTTCCAGCTCCTGGTCCGCCCCTGAGCCGCGCGTCCCGCCGCGTCCCCGGGCCGGGCCCGTCCCGGGTGTCGTGCGGCGGGCCGTACCGCGTACGCTGACCCGCCGCGCCCGGGCGTCGGGCCGGCCCGGCGAAGATCCCTTCGTCAGAATGTTCTGACAAAGCATTGACGGTGGGTGGCGCGCGCCGCTACAACCACTCCAACCGCTCGCACGCGGCCGGAAGGAGCCGGGGGAACCGGGAGCGGGGCGGCCGTGTCGCGGCACGCCCCGAACGGCGCGGGGACGGCGCGTACGCCGCGCGCGGGACCCGCTGGGGCCGCGCCCAGCGGCGGTGACGGATACTTGGGCGGCCGGGGTGGGTGAACGGTACCCGGCCGCACCGTGACATTCAGTGGAGAAGGGCAAGTCCTCGTGGCAAGGGTTCGGACAGGGGTACGCGCCGTGAGCGCCGTGCTGGCAGCGGTGGTCGGCGCGACCCTTGCGGGATGCAGCAGTACGGGCGGCAAGCGCGCGGAGGAGCGGGCGGCCAAGTCCGCACACGGGCGCGCGGCGGTCGACACGCCGCGCTGGACCGTCGCGATGGTCACGCACTCGGGCGACGGGGACTCCTTCTGGGACATCGTCCGCAGCGGCGCCGAGCAGGCGGCGGTCAAGGACAACATCAAGTTCCTCTACGCGCACAGCGACGAGGGCCAGCAGCAGAGCGAGCAGGTGCAGAGCTACATCGACCAGAAGGTCGACGGGCTCATCGTCACGCTCGCCAAGCCCGACGCCATGAAGGCCGTCGTCGCCAAGGCCCGCAAGGCCGGCATCCCGGTGATCACGGTGAACTCCGGATCGGCCGAGTCCAAGGAGTTCGGCGCCCTCAGCCACATCGGCCAGGACGAGACCATCGCCGGCGAGGCGGTCGGCGACGAGCTGACCAAGCGCGGCCGGAAGAAGGCCCTGTGCGTCCTGCACGAGCAGGGCAACGTCGGCCACGAGCAGCGCTGCGACGGCGCCCGCAAGACCTTCAAGGGCAAGCTGGAGAACCTCTACGTCGAGGGCACCAACATGCCCGACGTCCTCTCCGCCATCGAGGCCAAGCTCCAGTCCGGCGACTACGACGCGGTCGTGACGCTCGGCGCGCCCTTCGCCGACACCGCCGTCAAGGCCAAGAAGCAGGCCGGCAGCGACGCGGAGATCAACACCTTCGACCTCAGCAAGCAGGTCGCCCAGGGGCTGGCCGACGGCGACCTCGGCTTCGCCGTGGACCAGCAGCCCTACCTCCAGGGCTACCAGGCCGTCGACCTGCTGTGGCTGTACAAGTACAACGCCGACGTGCTCGGCGGCGGCCAGCCGGTGCTGACCGGCCCGCAGATCGTCACCAAGGACGAGGCGGACGAACTGGCCGAGTACGCGGATCGGGGCACCCGGTGAGCGGTTCCCTGGCGCGCCCCACGACCCCGGCCGACCCGCCCGAACCGGACGAACGGCTGCTGCACCGCTCCACCCTGCGCAGCCTGCTCGGCCGTCCCGAGCTGGGCGCGGTGGTCGGCGCGGTCGCCGTCTTCGTCTTCTTCTCGGTCGTCGCCGACAGCTTCCTCCAGCTCTCCAGCCTCTCCACGGTGCTGTACGCGTCCTCGACGATCGGCATCATGGCGGTGCCGGTGGCGCTGCTGATGATCGGCGGCGAGTTCGACCTCTCCACCGGCGTCGCGGTCACCACCTCCGCGCTGGTCTCGTCCATGTTCAGCTACCAGATGACGGCCAACGTGTGGGTCGGCGTCGGGGTGTCCCTGCTGACGAGCCTGGCGATCGGCTTCTTCAACGGCATCGTCCTGGTCCGTACGGGGCTGCCGAGCTTCATCATCACGCTGGCCACCTTCCTCATGCTGACCGGCATGAACCTCGGCTTCACCAAGCTGATCAGCGGCAAGGTCTCCACCAAGGCCATCGGGGACATGGAGGGCTTCGAGTCGGCCCGTAAGATCTTCGCCTCGCAGCACACCATCGGCGACGTGAACATCAAGGTCACCATCCTGTGGTGGCTGGGCCTGGTCGCCGTGGCCACCTGGATCCTGCTGCGCACCCGGGCCGGCAACTGGATCTTCGCCGCCGGCGGCAACGCGCACGCGGCCCGCGCGGTCGGCGTGCCGGTCGCCCGCACCAAGATCGCCCTGTACATGGGCACCGGGTTCGGCGCCTGGGTACTCGGGCAGCACCTGCTGTTCTCGTTCGACACCGTGCAGTCCGGCGAGGGCGTGGGCAACGAACTGCTCTACATCATCGCGGCCGTCATCGGCGGCTGCCTGATGACCGGCGGCTACGGCTCGGCGATCGGCGCCGCCGTGGGCGCGCTGATCTTCGGCATGACGAACAAGGGCATCGTGTACGCGCAGTGGGACGCCGACTGGTTCAAGTTCTTCCTCGGCGCGATGCTCCTCCTGGCCACCCTGCTGAACGCGTGGGTGCGCAAGCGGGCGGAGGCGAGCAAGTGAGCGAGCGCGAGCAGCAGCCACAGGGCCCGGGCGAGGGCGCGCCGGCCACCCCGGCCCCGCAGCCGCCGACCACCGGCGCGAGCGCGACCACCGGCGCCGGGACCGAGGGCGTCGGCGCCGCCGACGCGCCGCTGGTCGAGCTGGTCGACGTCAGCAAGTACTACGGCAACATCAAGGCGCTTGAGGGCGTCTCGCTGGAGGTGCGGGCCGGCGAGATCAGCTGCGTGCTGGGCGACAACGGCGCCGGCAAGTCCACCCTCATCAAGATCATCTCCGGGCTGCACCAGCACGACGCCGGCACCTTCCGCATCGACGGCGAGCAGGCCCGGATCGGCTCCCCGCGCGAGGCCCTCGACCGGGGCATCGCCACCGTCTACCAGGACCTGGCCGTGGTGCCGCTGATGCCGGTGTGGCGCAACTTCTTCCTCGGCTCCGAACCGACGAAGGGCCGCGGCCTGCTGCGCCGCCTGGACACCGCGACCATGCGCGAGACGACCCGCACCGAGCTGCGGCGCATGGGCATCGACCTGCGCGACGTGGACCAGCCGATCGGCACCCTCTCCGGCGGCGAGCGGCAGTGCGTGGCCATCGCGCGGGCCGTCTACTTCGGCGCCAAGGTCCTCGTCCTGGACGAGCCGACCGCGGCGCTCGGCGTCAAGCAGTCCGGCGTCGTCCTCAAGTACGTCGCCGCGGCCCGCGACGCCGGCCTCGGCGTGGTCCTCATCACGCACAACCCGCACCACGCGTACCTGGTCGGCGACCGTTTCGTCCTCCTCAAGCGGGGCGCGATGGCGGGCAGCCACGCCAAGTCGGAGATCACGTTGGACGAGCTGACCCGGCAGATGGCCGGCGGCAGCGAGCTGGAGGAGCTGAGCCACGAGCTGGCCCGCGCCAGCACGCCCACCCTGCGCCCGGGCCGCCCCACGGCCGGGTGACCCACTGGCGGGTGATCACCGTCGAGTGACCCACCGGCGCGGTCGGGCCCAGCGGGCCCGGCCGCGCCGATGGCGTCGATGACACCAGCGGCACCGGCACTGGCACCGGCACCGGCGAGCGCGCCGACAGCCGGCGCGTGCGGCGGGTGCGCCGGTTTCGCGGCCCGGGTCAGGTAACCTCGCCGGTCGCCGCGTCCTTCGTGGTGCGCCATCGCGGAAGTGGTCGAGCGACATTCGACGGTCAACAGGGGCATCCAGCGCGTACCGCCCCGCCCGGCCGAGGACTGCCGCTCCGCCATGCGCCGCGTAGCGCGAGTGAGGCACAATCGCCACGGCGGGTCACGCCCGTCACGCCCGACCGCACGCCCGAGGCCGTTGGCCTCCCACGACACCCGCAGGGACGACGACTCTTGCGCGCACGAACCCGCAGCGACCGAACCCGCAGCGATCGAAGCCATGCACCACGCGGAGCTGCCGCCGCCCCCCACACCGGCGAGAGGGACGGCCGATGAGCCTGTACCGCGAGCGAGTGCACCGCGGCTCCGCCCGGGCCACCGTGCTGCGCACCGTCGGCACCCGCGAGCGCCGCTCGCACCTGACCGCGCCCCGGGTGCCCACCGTGGGCATCGACATCGGGGGGACCAAGGTCGCGGCGGGCGTCGTGGACGCCGACGGCAACATACTGGAGCGGCTCCGCACCGAGACCCCGGACAAGTCCAAGAGCCCCAAGGTCGTCGAGGACACCATCGTCGAGCTGGTGCTCGACCTGTCCGACCGGCACGACGTGCACGCGGTGGGCATCGGCGCGGCCGGCTGGGTGGACGCCGACCGCTCCCGGGTGCTGTTCGCGCCGCACCTGGCCTGGCGCGACGAGCCGCTGCGGGACCGGCTCGCCGGGCGGCTCGCGGTGCCGGTCATGGTCGACAACGACGCCAACACCGCCGCCTGGGCGGAGTGGCGGTTCGGCGCCGGGCGCGGCGAGGACCACCTGGTGATGATCACGCTCGGCACCGGCATCGGCGGCGCGATCCTGGAGGACGGCCAGGTCAAGCGCGGCAAGTACGGCGTCGCCGGCGAGTTCGGCCACATGCAGGTGGTGCCCGCCGGCCACCGCTGCCCGTGCGGCAACCGCGGCTGCTGGGAGCAGTACAGCTCGGGCAACGCGCTGGTCCGCGAGGCCAGGGAGCTGGCGGCGGCCGACTCGCCGGTGGCGTACGGGATCATCGACCGGGTCGGCGGCAACGTCCAGGAGATCACCGGACCGATCATCACCGAGCTGGCCCGCGACGGCGACGCCATGTGTGTGGAACTCCTCCAGGACATCGGCCAGTGGCTCGGCGTGGGCATCGCCAACCTCGCCGCCGCGCTCGACCCGTCCTGCTTCGTCATCGGCGGCGGCGTCAGCGCCGCCGACGATCTCCTCATCGGGCCGGCCAGGGACGCCTTCCGGCGTACGCTCACCGGTCGTGGGTACCGGCCCGAGGCCCGCATCATCAAGGCCCAGCTCGGCAACGAGGCGGGGCTGGTCGGCGCGGCCGACCTGGCCCGGCTCGTCGCCCGCAGGTTCCGGCGCGCCAACCGGCGCCGGGTCGAGCGGTACGAGCGCTACGCACAGGCAGGACGGCGATGAGTCAGCAGTCCCAGACGAGCGAGACCACGCAGGGCAGGCGTTCCTGGCGGCGCAAGGTGACCCTGTTCCTGTTGATCGCCATCCCGGCCGGGTACATGGCCATCTCGGCCCAGAAGAGCCGGGGCAGCGGCGAGGACAAGCAGGAGAACGCGGCGGCCACCGGGCTGACCCACAGCTGGCCGAGCAAGGTGCAGCGGCGGATCTACGACACGCCCATCCCCTCGTACTCCGTGGACGTCGCCTTCTACGAGACCAACTCGTGGAAGCGGAGCCAGATGTACGTCCAGTTCGTCACCAACCCCAAGGGCCTGGACAAGTTCCTCGGCCGGCTCGGCGCCGACCGCGACGTGCTCAACGACGGCAGGATCACCATCGACGCCAAGACGGCGGGCGTCGTCGGCTGGAAGCTGGACGCCGACCGGAAGTGGGCCGGCGGCGTCATCGACCAGAAGGACCCCGAGCCGACCCTCGACATCACGGTCGACTTCGACAACCCGGACCACCCGAAGGTGTACGTGGTCTCCACCGTCACGCCCTGACGGCCCCGGTTCCCCGACCGGGGCCCGGCCCCCGGCGGGCGCGCGGGCCCCGGAGGGGCGGCTCCGGAGCCCGGGCGCGCCGCTACGCCACGATGACCGGCTCCGCCGAACCGGACCGCATGACGTGGTCGATGTGGATCTGGCCGGCGATGAACCGGCCGTTGTCGACGCTGGCCGAGATGGCGACCGAGGCCAGCGAGTCCCCGTCCGGCAGCCCGGCGTAGTACAACCCGGGTACCGCCCCGACGCGTCCCTTCTCGTGGAGCGGCGCCCCGCGCTCGTCGAGCACCTCGGCCGGCAGGACGCGGTAGTCGGGCCCGAACCCGGTGCACCAGATGACGGTCGTGATGTCGTGCTGCGCCAGGTCGAGGCGGGGCCCGAAGTCGGCGATGTGGTCCCGCCGGACCTCCGGGGTCGGCCGTTGCTCCGGGACCACGAACCCCCGCCGGCTGATGCCGGCGTCGATGGTGTCGATAATCTGCCGGTAGGCGCGGGCCGACTGTTCCACCGTGGCCGAGACGTTGTCCGCCAACAGCAGCGTGCGGTGCTCGGCCCCGCGCGTGGACCCGACGAGGGTGACGCCCTTGACCGCCAGCGTGCCGAGGTTCAGGTCGCTGTCGCCACTGGTCACGGCGGTCACCGGCAACCCGGGCAGCACGGCCGGCCCACCCGTGTTCCCGGTGACGAACTCCCCGTAGAGACCGAAGGCGTACATCCACTCGTGGATGCGGCGACCGCGGTAGCGGTGCGGCCACGCGCGGTGCCGGCCGACCGAGAGGAAGACGCGGCGTCCGGCGTCCGCGAGTTCGTCGGCGATCTGCTGGCCGCTGATGCCCGCGCCCACCACGAGGACGGCACCGTCCGGCAGCGAGGCGGGGTTGCGGTAGTAGCGCGAGTGCATCTGGTGCACGGACGGGTCGAGCGCGGCGGCCACGTCGGGAATGCGCGGGGCCGCGTAACCGCCCACCGCCGCCACGAGGTTGCGCGACTCGATGATGCCGCCCGTGCCGAAGTGGGTCCGAAAGCGCACGTCGTCGCCGACGGCGGCGCGCGGCGGGCATTCGACCTTGTGGACGGGCGTGTGCTGGCGTATGCGCAGCTTGCGGTCGGCCGCGTAGCGGCGCAGGTGTTCGGCCAGTTCCGGGCCGGACAGCGAGGCGTGGGGATCGTCGCTCTCGAACTCCCAACCCGGAAAGCGGATCGATCGGATTCCGCTCCCCACGAGCAGGCTGTCCCACCGCTCGTGCGCCCACGCCTGGCCGATCTCGCCCCGCTCCAGGACGACCGCCTCACGGCCGACGTCCTGTAAGCACGCGGCCACCGCGCACCCTTGCTGGCCGGCGCCGATGATGACGGTCTCCACGTATTCGACTGCTTTCACGGTTGAACCTCTCTGTCGCATCGATGTGCGCAAACACGCGCGCCCGCACGCCCTGTCGCGCGCTGGCTGTGCCGACGGTGTGGGGCGTGGCCGTGCGCGTGGCCGCGTGACGGGTGCGTGGTTTCGGATAATTGGTGAGGGCCGTGTCGAGTGCCGCGTGCTGGACGCGCGCGGCCTGCGGGACGCTCCGGAGCGCGGCAGGGCCACCCGACCACGGCAAGTAAGGCTTGCCTTAGTTAGATCTTGTCCGGTGAAGCCGACTTGATGTCAACTGGACCGGTGACGAAGAGTGCGGTCTCCATCGGGGAAGCAGCGGCCTTGTACGAACTCGCGCCCTCCACGGTGCGCTGGTGGGAACGGCGGGGGGTGCTGACGCCACCCGCCCGCGACGGCGGCAGACGGCGCTACCGCGACCGCGACCTGCGCCGGTTGGGCGTCGCCTATCTGTGCCGCGTGGTGGGGCGGCTGCCGCTCGACCGGGCCGCCGTCGTCACCTCGGGGAAGGCCACGCTCAGCGGCTGGCGGCGCGTCGTCGGCGAGCAGATCGACGTGCTGGACCGCGAGATCGAGCAGTTGCGGGCTGCCCGCGACTACCTGCGCCACCTGCTGCGCTGCGAGACCGACGACATGGCCCAGTGCCCCGTACTGGAGGGCGAGTTGGCCCGGAACACGCCCGTCGGGCGCGGCCCCGGCGGCGACCTCGTCGCCGCCGCCCGCGCGGCCGGCAACGGCGGGAGGCCAGCGTGGTCGCGGCGTCCGGCGCGTGACGAAACCCCGCCGGACCAGTCCGCGTGTGACGAAAAGGCGGCCCGCTGCCCCGGCTGCCGGGGGCCCGTCGCCCAGACCCCGCGCGGCCGGCCCCGCACGTACTGCTCCCGGGCCTGCCAGCAACGCGCGTACCGGGCCCGCCGCGACACGCGGAGCTGAGCGCGCCCGCACACCACGAGGGCTCGTCGTCTCGCCACGGGCTCGGCCCAGCACGCGAAACGCCCGCCCCGCGGCGCGATGGCAACCGCCGGACGGGCGTCGTCGAAGCCGCGGGGCGCGGGCCGGGGCTGCCCCCGGGCCGCGCCCCGCCCGGCCTCAGCTCTGTTCGAGCGGGTGGGCGAGGGTCCGCTCGGCGCCGCCGCGCGTGAAGAACCCGGCCGCCGCGCAGTCCGGCTTGCGCTCGGCCTGGTCCCGGAAGAGGCCGACGAAGGACGCGCCGAACCCCAGCCGCGGGTACGCCGTCACGAGCGCTCGCGCGAACTCGGGGTCGTACTCCTCCAGGCCCGTCCCGGTCACGTCCGCGCTGGTTCCCTCCTGCAACAGCCGGCTCTCCACGTCCACTTCCGGCGCCACCTCGTCGCGCATGTGCAGCATGATGATCTCGGCCGCCCGGTCGCGACGCTCGGTCGGCCAGCCGAGGCCGGCCGTGAACACCCGGGCCAGATGGCCGCCGGCCTCCTCGAACGCGATCCTGTGGCTGTCGAAGGGCGCCGTGAGCCCCATGTCGTGCAGCAGCGCGGAGACGTACAGCAACTCGCTGTCGAAGTCGAGCCCGCGCGCCCGCGCCCAGGCCGCACCGAAGAAGTACGACCGCACGGAGTGGTGGTACAGCGCATCATCCGCGTACTCCGTACAGACCAGCCGCGCCGCCTCCGCCGCCTGACCCGTTGGTACGCGCAACCCCGCAACCTCGTTCAGCACCCGCCGACCCCTCACTCGCGCCGCGCGCACGCGCCGCGCGTCGTCTCCGTACGTCGTTCCGTGCGGCCCAGCCTAACCAGGGCCGAACTCCCACCCCAGGGAGCGTTCTCGGCCACGTGCTCACCAGGGGTGTGCGGCCGATGCGCCGCCGAACCGTCAGGCTCCACGGCGGTTGAGTACGCCGACGAGCGTGGCCAGGTCGACGGCGCCCACCGGGTCGTCCGCGTAACGGGTGGCCTGGAGGGGCCCGACCTCGGGCAGGACGACGCCCTCCCGGGCCAGGACGTGGACCAGGGTCAGGAGCGCCGCGCGGGCGTTGCCGTCGGTGAAGGGGTGGAAGAACGCCACGTCGAGGTAGGCACGGGCCGCGCGGGCCGCCAGCGGGAGCCGCGGGTCGGCCGCCTCGCGCAGGCAGGCGGCGAAGGCGGCCGGAGTGTCCGGGCCAAGGCCGTAGCGCTCGCGGCCGGCCTTCGCGTGGGCGTCGCCCGTACGGAACGGCGCCCGCGCCTGGCCCAGGACCTCGCACTGCCAGGCGGCCAGGCGCGGGAAGTCCAGCGGGGCGCGGCGTGCCGCGTCGGCGCTGGCCAGGGCGTGGGCGGCGAGCAGCCGATCGGCACGGACGGGGTCGCGCCGGCGCACCGGCCCCTGGCACCAGGCCCGGAACCCGTCGCGCGCGGGGAGCGCCGGTCGCAGGGCCGGTGCCTGGTGCCAGGCGGCGACACGGCGTACGCGCAGCCAGACCGCCAGGCTGTCAGGAGCGGTCATGAAGCTCCTCCAGGGCCGCCCGCTCGCGATGGTCCTGGTAGGGGGCGTGGCCGGTGAGGCCGACCGCCAGGTCCTCACCCACGGCTTCGACCAGCGCCCGCCCGGGGTCCACCCAGCTCTGGAACCGGCCGCCGATCGCCTCGTCCACCGCCTGTTCGGCCTCGGCCTGGCCGATTCCCGTGCTGCTGAGGAACCACTGCAGTACCCGGGTGGCCTGGCCGTGCCAGCCGCCCTCCGCGCCCGAGTCCAGCGCGAGCGTCACGAGCCGGACGCAGGCCCGCTCCAGATGCCAGCTCCGGTCCTCGGGCGTGGCCTCCGGCGGCGGAGCCAACTCGGCGAACAGCCGAGCCATCCGCTCCAGCCACTCCCGCCACTCCAACAGCGCGGCCACGGCACGGGCGGCGGTCTCGTCGGGCGTGGTCACGGAACTGGCCCCGGTGACCCAGGCGCCGATGGGACCGCCGTACCGGTAGCACCAGTTCCACCCCTGGGCCCAGTTCCCGTAGCGCTCCCGGATGATCGCGTCGAACTGGCTCTCGCACCAGTGCTCGCCCTGCCACCAGCCGGCCATGCCGGAGAGCACGGGCGGCACCCACTCGCGCAGCAGCGCGCACAGGTGGGCCTCCTCCTCGGCGTCCCAGTCGAACGGGTGGCGGGCCGGATCGAGGCCGTCCCAGTCCCGAAAGCCCCCCGACGGGGCCGGCGGCACGCGGTTCTCCGGCAGGGGAAGGGTGTCTCGGTTGTACGTCAGCGCTGGCCCACTCTCTCCGATGCGGTCGGCCCACAGTCTCGGCCCGTCCGACGCGGCCCGGCGAACGAATTTCCGCACCCGGCTCACGTGCCGAGCCGGGCACCTGACCTGGAGGCTTCGGGCGGGGTCGGGCCCGCCGTCGAGGGAGGCGAACGAGAGCGGTGAGGTGAGGGGCGGCCAGGTGAGATCCCGTGAGAGACGAGCGGGTCCGACGGGTGAGCAGGACACCATCGCGCACCCGAAGACCCCGCACGCGTCGCGGCCGGCGCGGTGAGTGCGCCCGCGCGCGGAGGTCAACAGCTCCCGCCCTTTGTCTAAGGGATTCCACAGAATGCGCCCGCGGGAGGCTTTGTGGGGGGCTGCCGGGTCTACGGCGAAGCTAGCATCGGGATCGAGCCAGCCGGTGTAGCCGCCGACGACCTCGATGCATGGATTGTGAATCGATGGAGGAGTCTTGGTCGACGTCCTGCGCCCCCCTGTTTCGCTGCCCACCAAGCGGAGCTGCCCCTTCGATCCTCCGGATGGCTACACCCCCCTGCGCGAGCAGGAGCGGATAACGCGCATGAGTTATCCGGACGGCACGCCAGGGTGGCTCATCACCCGGCATGCCGAAGCGAAGGAACTGCTCACCCATAAAAGCTTCAGCGCCCGCCAGGAAGGGATCATCTCCCCCGTCCCCACGGAACTGGCGTACGAGGGTCCTGCCGATCCGGGAGCTTTCGCGAAGACGGACGACCCGGTCCACAGCAAGTACCGAAAGCTGGTCACCGGCTTTTTCACGGTCCGACGCACGCGTCAACTCGCCCCCATGATCGAGCGAATCGTGCACGAGCAACTCGACGATCTGGAAAAGGCCGGGCCCGGCGCCGACCTGGTGGAGGTCTTCACCGAATCCGTTCCCTCGCGGGTGATGTGCGAGATGATCGGCGTCCCCGAGTCGGAGCGGAAGAGCCTCCAGCGTCATGTGGAGACCCTGGGCCGGCTCTCCACCACCGTTCCCGAGGCGCTCGCCGCAGTGTCCGGGATGAGCGGGTTCCTGGCCCGCTTCGTCCCCAGCCGGATGAACGACCCCCGGGACGACATCCTGGGGGACCTCATCCGCGGTGGGCAGCTCACCGAGCGAGAACTCATGGGCATGACCGCCACGTTGATCACCGGGGCCTTCGACACCACGGGCAACATGCTCGCCATGGGCGTCTACACCCTGCTGGAGCACCCCGATCAACTGGCCAAGCTCCAGGAGGACCCGGAGCTCATGGGGGCCGCCGTCGAGGAACTGCTCCGATACCTCACCATCTCCCACCTCGGGGCCAGCCGGTGGGCGCTTGAGGACGTCGAGTTCGCCGGTCAGACCATCAAGAAGGGCGAGGTGGTCACCGTCGCCCTCCCCGCCGTCAACCGCGACCCCGCGCGCTACGAGAACCCCGATCAGCTGGACATCGGCCGTACGGATCACGGGCACCTGGGGCTCGGCCACGGCGTCCACCAGTGTCTCGGCCAGCACCTCGCCCGCACGATCCTGCGCGTCGGCTACGAGGCCCTGTTCGACAGGTTCCCCACGCTGCGACTGGCCGTACCGGCCGATGAGGTCCCGATGCGGGACGACTGCGTGCACTACGGCCCCAGGTCGCTTCGCGTCACCTGGGACGACTGACCGAGACGAACAAGCGGTACACGCGACGGACGGTGGGACGCCCTCCCGCCGTCCGTCACCGTCATGCAAGAGGGCCCCCAAGACGTGGACATGTCGGCCCATCGCGAACAACAAGGTAGGACTGAGACCCGATGAGGATCACCGCCGACCGTGAGGTGTGCTGTTCGGCGGGCCAGTGCGCGCTGATCGCGCCTGACCTGTTCGACCAGAGCGACGAGGACGGCTCCGTCGTCCTGCTCGACGCACAGCCCGACACCGGACAACTGGACGTTCTGCGCGAGGTCGTCTCCCGTTGCCCGACCGGTGCGATCCGCTTCGAAGAAGACCCTGGCGCGTGAGAACAGGGCTCGACATTCCGGAGGCATGAACGCCGGCGGAAAACGTGACCGCAGCAAGGGTCACACGGCCGGCGAAGCGCAACTGAAACCAAACCCCCGGGAAACACGTCCGGGGCGTCAATCATGCCTGAGTGGGTTTCTAGGGTTTCCCTTACGAAACCAGAGCTAGTGTGGCCGATGTCCGTCTGGCAATGCGTGTTCTCACAACTTTCAGGGCCGTTGCGCTCTTCCGGCGAACGACGCGTCAAGTGTGGAGTTTCTGATGCCTGCTGCATCCAACCAGAACAAAGCCGTTGAAGCACTGCGCAAGTCGTTCAAGGAAATCGAGCGGCTCCGGCGTCAGAACCGCCAGCTGATCAGTTCGGCCACCGAGCCCATTGCCATTATCGGTATGGCTTGCCGGTTTCCGGGCGGAGTGAATTCCCCCGAGGCGCTGTGGCGCCTGGTCGCCGATGGATCGGACGCCATTACCCCCTTCCCGACGAACCGTGGCTGGGACGTGGAGGGGATCTACAATCCGGACCCGGAACACCCGGGTACCAGTTACGTTCGCGAAGGCGGCTTCCTCCACGACGCGGACCAGTTCGACTCCGCGTTCTTCGGCATCTCGCCCCGCGAGGCGCTGGCCATGGACCCGCAGCAGCGGCTGCTGCTTGAGACGTCGTGGGAGGTCATGGAGCGGGCGGGCATCGACCCCGCGTCGTTGCGTGGCAGCCAGACAGGCGTCTTCACCGGCGCCATGCACACCACCTACGCTTCCGAGGCCGCGCAGATCCCGGACGAGATCGAGCCGTACCTCCACAACGGCGCCACCACCAGCATCGCCTCGGGCCGTGTCTCCTACACCTTCGGTTTCGAAGGCCCCGCGCTGACGGTGGACACCGCCTGCTCATCGGCGCTGGTCGCCCTGCACCTGGCCGCGCAGGCGCTGCGTCAGGGCGAGTGTTCCATGGCGCTGGTCGGCGGTGCGACGGTCATGGTGAGCCCCAAGGGCTTCGTCACCTTCAGCCGCCAGCGCGGACTGGCCGCCGACGGCCGGTGCAAGGCGTTCGCTGACGCCGCCGACGGCACCACCTGGTCCGAGGGCATCGGTGTGCTGCTGGTGGAGCGGCTGTCCGACGCGCGGCGCAACGGGCACGAGATCCTGGCGGTGGTGCGCGGCTCCGCCGTGAACCAGGACGGCGCGAGCAACGGCCTGACGGCCCCCAACGGCCCCTCTCAGCGCCGCGTGATCCGGCAGGCCCTCGAGAACTGCGAACTGACCCCCAGTCAGATCGACGCGGTCGAGGCGCACGGCACCGGCACGACGCTGGGTGACCCGATCGAGGCGCAGGCGCTGTTGGCCACCTACGGCCAGGACCGGCCGGAGGGCCGTCCGCTGTGGCTGGGTTCGCTGAAGTCGAACCTCGGTCACACCCAGGCCGCTGCCGGTGTGGCCGGTGTCATCAAGATGGTGATGGCGATGCGGCACGGCGTCCTGCCGAAGACGCTGCACGTGGACGAGCCGTCGAGCCACGTGGACTGGTCCGAGGGTGAGATCGAGCTGCTGACCGAATCCAGGCCGTGGCCGGAGACGGGCGAGCCGCGCAGGGCCGGTGTGTCCTCGTTCGGTGTGAGCGGGACGAACGCGCACGTGATCCTGGAGCAGGCGCCGGAGGTTGAGGCGGCCGAGGCCGAGGCTGCCGAGGAACCTGCCGACGGCGGTGTCGCGGGTCCGGTGGCCTGGGTGGTGTCGGGCAAGACCGACACCGCGTTGCGCGCGCAGGCAGGCCGACTGCGGGAGTTCGTGGCCGAGCGCTCCGAGCTGAGCGCCGCTGACGTGGCGCTCTCCCTGGCGACGACCAGGTTCGCGTTCGAGCAGCGCGTCGTGGTGACCGGAACCAGCCGCGAGCAGCTCATCGAGCGCCTGGAGGCGGTAGCTGAGGGGACGAAGCTCCCGGGTGTGGTCTGGGGGGATGGCGCCGAGACACCTGGGCGTTCGGTGTTCGTGTTCCCGGGTCAGGGGGCGCAGTGGGTGGGGATGGCGGTGGGGTTGCTGGACTCCTCGCCGGTGTTCGCGCAGGCGGTGGCCGAGTGTGAGGCGGCTTTGTCGGCGTATGTGGACTGGTCGTTGACGGATGTGTTGCGTGGTGCCCAGGGTGCTCCCGGTTTTGATCGGGTGGATGTGGTGCAGCCGGTGTTGTTCGCGGTGATGGTGTCGTTGGCGCGGTTGTGGCGTTCGGTGGGGGTGGTGCCGGATGCGGTGATGGGTCACAGTCAGGGTGAGATCGCGGCGGCGTGTGTGGCGGGCGCGTTGTCGTTGGAGGATGCCGCGAAGGTGGTGGCGTTGCGGTCGCGGGCCATCGCGGGTGGTCTGGCGGGCCGTGGTGGCATGGTGTCGGTGGGGTTGCCGGTGGACCAGGCGCGGGAGCGCATCGCCGGTTGGGATGGCGCTATCTCGGTCGCCGCGGTCAACGGGCCGGGCTCGGTTGTGGTCTCCGGTGATCCGGGTGCGCTGGATGAGCTGGTCGCGGAACTTGAGGGTGAGGAGGTGCGGGTTCGTCGGGTTCCGGTGGACTACGCCTCGCACTCGGCGCATGTGGAGTCGATCCGTGGGGAGTTGCTGAAGGTCCTGTCGGGCCTGGAGCCGCGCTCGTCTGAGGTGCCGTTCTACTCGACGGTGTCGGGTGAGTTGGTGGATACGGCCGGGCTGGACGCGGAGTACTGGTACCGCAACCTGCGTCAGACGGTGGAGTTGGAGGCCACGACGCGCCTTCTGCTCGATGAGGGCCACACCGTGTTCGTCGAGGTGAGCCCGCATCCGGTGCTGACCCTGCCGGTCCAGCAGACGGTGGAGGCCGCTGACGCCCAGGCTGTGGTCGTCGGCACGCTGCGCCGTGACGAGGGTGGGGCCGAGCGGTTCCTGACCTCTGCGGCTGAGCTTTATGTCAGCGGGGCAAGCGTCGACTGGCGGAAGGTGTTCGCCGGACACGGTGGCCGGCAGGTCGACCTGCCGACGTATGCCTTCCAGCGGGAGCGTTTCTGGCTTGATGCCCCTGCGGGTGTGGGTGATGTGGGTTCGGTGGGGTTGGGTTCGTTGGGGCATCCGTTGTTGGGTGCGGTGGTGTCGTTGGCCAGTGGTGGCGGGGTGCTGCTGAGTGGTCGGTTGTCGTTGGCCACGCATGAGTGGCTGGCGGATCACGCCGTCCATGGGATGACGCTGCTGCCCGGGACAGCGTTCGTGGAGCTGGCGGTACTGGCGGGCGATCAGGTCGGCTGTGGCCGGGTTGAGGAACTGACCCTGGAAGCGCCGCTGATCGTGCCCGAGAAGGGTGGGGTGCATCTTCAGGTCGAGGTGGAGGAGGCGGATGCTTCTGGCTTCCGTGAGGTGAGTGTGTTCTCGCGGGAGGAAGCTGCGGGTGAGGGTGGAGCCTGGACGCGGCATGCCCACGGTCTGCTGAACTCGGCCGTGGCCGGCTCCGAGTCGCGGTTCGACTTTGGTGTGTGGCCGCCGGTGGGCGCTGAGTTGGTTGATGTGTCGGGTGAGTATGTGCGGGCTGCGGCGAGTGGGTTGGAGTATGGGCCGGTTTTCCAGGGGTTGAGGCGGGCGTGGCGGCGTGATGGTGAGGTGTTCGCTGAGGTCGAGCTTCCTGAGGGTGAGCGGGAGCGGGCGGGCCAGTTTGGTCTGCATCCGGCGTTGTTTGACGCGGCGTTGCACGCGATGGGTGTGAGTGGGGGCTTCGCGGGTGGTTCGGGGAGTGTGTTGCCGTTCTCGTGGCGTGGGTTTGCTTTGGAGGCGGTGGGTGCGACGTCGTTGCGGGTGCGGTTGGCGTCGGCGGATCAGGGTTCGGGTTCAGGGTCGGGTGCGGTGTCGGTGTGGGTGGGGGATGAGTCGGGGCGCGCAGTCGCGTCGGTCGAGTCGTTGGTGTTGCGGCCGGTTGACGCGGGTCAGTTGAGTGCGGTGGGTGGTGCGGTGCGTGATGCGTTGTTCCAGGTGGAGTGGGTGGATGCGCCTGGGGTTGTGGTTGCGGGTGAGGTGGGGTCGGGGTCCCAGGTTGTGCGGGTGGTTTCTGGTGGTTCGGGTGTGGTGGGTGAGGTGTATGGGCGGGTTCTTGAGGTTCTGGAGCGGGTGCGGTCGTGGGTGGGGGATGCGGGTGAGGGTGAGGGTGTTGTGGGTGAGCGGTTGGTGGTGGTGACCCGGGGTGCTGTTGATGTGGGTGGTGGTGTGGTGGATTTGGCGGGGGCTGCGGTGTGGGGTTTGGTGCGGTCTGCGCAGTCGGAGAATCCTGGGCGTTTGGTGTTGGTGGACACCGATGATGTGGAGGGTGTTGAGGGTGTTCTTCCTGGGGTGTTGGCGTTGGGGGAGGAGCAGGTGGTGGTGCGGTCGGGTGTGGTGCGGGTGCCGCGTTTGGGTCGAGTGGTGTCTTCGGGTGGGGTTTCGGAGTTGGGGTCGGGGGTGTTTGGTTCGGGTGCGGTGTTGGTGACGGGTGGTACGGGTGTGTTGGGTGGTTTGGTGGCTCGGCATTTGGTGGAGCGCCATGGGGTGAGGAAGTTGGTGTTGCTTTCTCGTCGTGGTGTGGGGGCTGAGGGTGCGGTGGAGTTGCGGGCGGAGTTGGAGGGTGCGGGTGCTGAGGTGGTGGTTGTGGCGTGTGATGCTGCGGATCGTGGGGTGTTGGCTGGGGTGTTGGCGGGGTTGCCTGAGGGTTTTGGGCTCAGTGGTGTGGTGCATGCGGCGGGTGTGTTGGATGACGGGTTGTTGACGTCGTTGACGCGTGAGCGGGTTGAGTTGGTGTTGCGGGCGAAGGTGGATGCGGCGTGGAACTTGCATGAGTTGACGGCCGGGATGGACCTGTCGGCGTTTGTGTTGTTCTCGTCGGCTGCTGGTGTGTTGGGGAGTGCGGGGCAGGGCAATTACGCGGCGGCGAATGTGTTTTTGGATGGTTTGGCGTCGTGGCGGCGGGCTCGGGGGTTGCCGGGTGTGTCGATGGCGTGGGGTTTGTGGGCTGAGGCCAGCGGTATGACCGGACACCTCGGCGAGGACGATGTCCAGCGGATATCCCGCTCGGGCCTGGTACCACTGGCCACGGACGAGGGGCTTGAGCTGTTTGACGCGGCTCTGGTCTCGGCTGCGGTCGTTCCGGTTCTCTTCCGGCTGGATGTCCCGGCGCTGCGTGCGCAGGGTGCCGAACTTCCCGCACTCTTCCGCAACGTCGTGCCCGCCGTGACAGCACGCCGTGTCGTGGGCGCCGGGGCCGCGGACGTGGACGACATCGCCACCCGTCTGCGACGGCGACTGGTCGACCTGTCCGAGGCGGATCAGGAGCAGTTCCTGCTCGACGAGCTGATTCGCGTCCAAGCCGCCGCCGCCCTGGGACACGCGAAGGCGGACACGATCGGGGCGGGACGGCCCTTCAAGGAGCTGGGCTTCGACTCGCTCACCGCCGTGGAACTACGGAACCGCCTGAGCGCGGAGACGGGTCTGCGCCTCCCGGCCACGCTCGTCTTCGACTACCCGAACCCGACCGTACTGGCGGGCTACCTGCGCTCGGAGATCCTCGGGGCGCAGGACACGGCCATCGCGGCACCGGCGACGGGCGGGTCCGCCAACAGCCCGGCGCACACGGACGACGACCCGATCGCGATCGTCGCCATGAGCTGCCGATTCCCCGGTGGGGTGCGGACACCCGAGGAATTCTGGCACCTGGTGATGGGTGGCACCGACGCCATCGCCTCGCTCCCGTCCAACCGTGGCTGGGACCTCGAGACGACGTACGACCCGGACCCCGCGCGCGAGGGCACGTACTACGCCCGCAACGGTGGCTTCCTCTACGACGCGGACCAGTTCGACCCGGCGTTCTTCGGGATCTCCCCGCGTGAGGCGCTCTCGATGGACCCGCAGCAGCGACTGCTCCTTGAGACCTCGTGGGAGGCGTTCGAGCGGGCCGGTATCGACCCCGAGTCGGCGAAGGGAAGCCGGACCGGAGTCTTCGTCGGCGTCGTATACAACGACTACGGCACCCGGCTACAAGGGAACGCCCCCGAAGGCTTTGAGGGCTATCTCGGCACCGGCAGCGCGGGCAGCGTGGCCTCGGGCCGGATCTCGTACACCTTGGGCCTCGAAGGGCCCGCCGTGACGGTGGACACCGCGTGCTCGTCGTCGCTGGTCGCGCTGCACCTCGCGGTCCAGGCGCTGCGTCAGGGCGAATGCGACTTGGCGCTCGCCGGTGGCGCGACGGTGATGTCCACACAGGCCGGGCTGGTGGACTTCAGCCGTCAGCGCGCGCTGTCCGCCGACGGCAAGTGCAAGGCGTTCAGCAACGCCGCCGACGGATTCGGATTCGCCGAGGGCGTCGGGCTGCTGCTCGTCGAGCGGCTCTCGGACGCCCGGCGCAACGGCCACGAGGTGCTGGCTCTCGTCCGGGGATCCGCGGTCAACCAGGATGGTGCGTCCAACGGCCTGACCGCCCCGAACGGACCGTCGCAGCAGCGGGTGATCCGCGCGGCGCTCAAGACCGCCCGCCTGTCGGGCGCCGACGTGGACGCGGTCGAGGCGCACGGTACGGGCACGTCGCTGGGTGACCCGATCGAGGCGCAGGCGCTGCTGGCCACCTACGGCCAGGACCGGCCAGCGGACCAGCCGCTGTGGCTCGGATCGGTGAAGTCGAACATCGGCCATTCGCAGGCGGCGGCCGGCGTTGCCGGTGTCATCAAGATGGTGATGGCGATGCGGCACGGCGTACTGCCGCAGTCGCTGCATGTGGATGAGCCGTCTCAACACGTCGACTGGTCAGCGGGCGACATCGAGCTGCTGGCCGAGGCCAGGCCGTGGCCGGAGTCGGGCCACCCGCGCCGCGCCGGCGTCTCGTCCTTCGGCGTGAGCGGGACGAACGCGCACGCGATCCTGGAGCAGGCGCCGGAGACCGAGGAGGCGGAGGAGCCCGAGGCCGAGGTCACCGATGGCGCGGTGGCCTGGGTCGTATCGGGCAAGAGCGACACCGCGTTGCGGGCGCAGGCAGGCCGGCTGCGGGAGTTCGTGGCCGGGCGTCCCGAGTTGAGCGCTGCTGATGTGGCGTTCTCGTTGGCGACGTCGCGTTCGGTGTTCGAGCACCGTGGGGTGGTGACGGGTGCTGATCGTGAGGAGTTGTTGGGTCGGTTGGGTGCGTTGGCCGGGGATGAGGTGGTCTCGGGTGTGACGCGTGGTGTGGCCGATGTGCGTGGTCGTTCGGTGTTCGTGTTCCCGGGTCAGGGGGCGCAGTGGGTGGGTATGGCGGTGGGGTTGTTGGACTCCTCGCCGGTGTTCGCGCAGGCGGTGGGTGAGTGTGAGGCGGCTTTGTCGGCGTATGTGGACTGGTCGTTGACGGATGTGTTGCGTGGTGCTGCGGGTGCTCCCGGTTTTGATCGGGTGGATGTGGTGCAGCCGGTGTTGTTCGCGGTGATGGTGTCGTTGGCGCGGTTGTGGCGGTCGGTGGGTGTGGTGCCGGATGCGGTGATGGGTCACAGTCAGGGTGAGATCGCGGCGGCCTGTGTGGCGGGCGCGTTGTCGTTGGAGGACGCGGCGAAGGTGGTGGCGTTGCGGTCGCGGGCCATCGCGGGTGGCCTGGCGGGCCGTGGCGGGATGGTGTCGGTGGGGTTGCCGGTCGACCAGGCGCGGGAGCGCATCGCCGGTTGGGGCGGTGCGATATCGGTCGCCGCGGTCAACGGCCCGGGCTCGGTCGTGGTCTCGGGTGATCCGGGTGCGCTGGATGAGATGGTGGCCGAGCTGGAGGGTGAGGAGGTGCGGGTTCGCCGGGTTCCGGTGGACTACGCCTCGCACTCCGCGCATGTGGAGTCGATCCGCGAGGAGCTGCTCCAGGTCCTGGCGGACATCGCGCCGCGTTCGTCGCAGGTGCCGTTCTACTCGACGGTGTCGGGTGAGTTGGTGGATACGGCCGGGCTGAACGCGGAGTACTGGTACCGCAACCTGCGTCAGACGGTGGAGTTGGAGGCCACGACCCGCCTCCTGCTCGGTGACGGTCACACCGTGTTCGTCGAGGTGAGCCCGCATCCGGTGCTCACGCTTCCGGTGCAGCAGACGGTGGAGGCCGCTGACGCCCAGGCCGTGGTCGTCGGCACGCTGCGCCGCGACGAGGGCGGCTTGGAGCGGTTCCTGACCTCCGCCGCCGAGTTGCATGTCAACGGCGCCGACGTCGACTGGCGGAAGGTGTTCGCCGGACAGGGTGGTCGGCAGGCCGAGCTGCCGACGTACGCCTTCCAGCGGCAGCGGTACTGGCTGGACGCCGTCTCGGCTGCCGAGGTGGCGGTCGCCGGTGATGGCTTGAGCGCGGATGCGGTGGACGCGCGTTTCTGGGAGGCGGTGGAGCGCGAGGATCTGGAGGCGTTGGCGCGGACGTTGGAGGTGGAGGACGAGGAGGCGCAGTCGTCGTTGACGGCGTTGCTTCCGGCGCTCTCGTCCTGGCGTCGTCAACGGCGTGAGCAGAACACGGTCGACAGTTGGCGTTACAAGGCGGTCTGGAAGCCCCTGGCCTCCGTCACCGACGCGGGCCTCTCGGGCACCTGGCTCGTTGTCCTTCCCGCGTCGCACGCCGATGACGCCCTCGTGTCCGCCACGGTGAACGGGCTGGAGACGCACGGGGCCGAGGTCGTCCGGGTGGTGCTGGACGGATCGAGTGACGACCGTGGGGCGGTGGCGGAGCGCTTGCGGGGAGCGCTCGACGAGGCTGGGGCGGAGCCGTCGGGTGTGGCGGGTGTGCTCTCGCTGCTGGCGCTGGATGAAGTGGAACACGCGACCTTTGCTGGTGTTCCTGCCGGTCTTGCCGCGGTGGTGGGGTTGGTTCAGGGGTTGGGTGATGTGGGTGTGGGGGCTCCGTTGTGGTGTGGCACTCGGGGCGCGGTGTCGGTGGGTCGCTCTGACCGGCTGGCGAGTCCGGTGCAGTCGATGGTGTGGGGTTTGGGCCGGATTGTGGGAGTGGAGTACCCGCAGCGTTGGGGTGGGCTTGTCGACCTTCCCGAGACGTTGGATGAGCGTGCTGTGTCGCGTCTGGTCGGGGTGTTGGCGGGTGTGGGGGGTGAGGATCAGGTCGCGGTGCGTGGTTCGGGTGTGTTCGCCAAGCGGTTGGTGCGCGCTTCGGCTCCTCAGGCCGTGGGTGGTGAGGGGTGGCGTGTGGGTGGTTCGGTGTTGGTGACGGGTGGTACGGGTGCGTTGGGTGGTCATGTGGCTCGTTGGTTGGCTCGTCGGGGTGCTGAGCATCTGGTGTTGACGAGTCGTCGTGGGTTGGGGGCCGAGGGTGCCGCTGAGTTGAAGGCCGAGTTGGAGGGTCTGGGTGCTCGGGTGTCGGTGGTGGCGTGTGATGTGGCGGATCGTGAGGCGTTGGCGGCGGTGTTGGCGGGTGTTCCGCGGGAGTTGCCGCTGACTGCCGTGGTGCATACGGCGGGTGTGTTGGATGACGGTGTGGTGGATGCTCTGACGGTGGAGCGGGCGGCTGGGGTGTTGCGTCCGAAGGTGGTTGCGGCGCGGAACTTGCACGAGTTGACGGTGGGGTTGGATCTGTCGGCGTTCGTGTTGTTCTCGTCGGCGGCGGGCACGTTGGGTGGGCCGGGTCAGGGGAGTTATGCGGCGGGTAACGCGTATCTGGACGCGTTGGCGTTGCAGCGGCGTGCGGATGGTCTACCCGCGACGTCCATCGCCTGGGGCGCCTGGGCCGGCAGCGGATTGGCGGTCGCCGGGGGACACGAAGAGCAGATGAGCCGCTCGGGGATGCTGGCCATGTCCCCCGAACTGGCGATTTCGGCGCTGCACCAGGCGTTGGACCACGACGAGACGTTCCTCGCCGTCGCGGACATCGACTGGACCCGTTTCGAGGCGGACTCTTTCGCCACCCCCCTCTTCCGCGAGCTGCGCGACGCGCGGACCACGGCCACGGGCAAGCAGTCCGCGCCGAACAGCGCCGACCGCGGGCGGGCGGAGCTTCACGACCGGCTGGAGGCCCTGCCCCGGGCGAAGCGCGAAGCCGCGCTGCGCGATCTGGTGCGTGCCCAGGCCGCCGATGTCCTCGCTCACGACAGCGCGGACGCGGTCGCCTCGGACCGTGCCTTCCGCGACCTCGGATTCGACTCGCTGACCGCCGTCGAACTGCGCAACCGGATCGGCGCGGCGACCGGGCTGCGGCTGCCGGTCAGCCTGGTCTTCGACTACCCCACGCCCACGGTGCTTGCCCGGTTCCTGAACGGTGAGATGTTCGGAACCGAGGAAGACGGCGCCGCCGAGATCACGCCGACCCGATCGGACTCGTTCGACGAGCCCATCGCGATCGTGGCGATGAGCTGCCGCTTCCCGGGCGGCGTGCGGACCCCCGAGCAACTGTGGGACGTGGTGAACGCCGGAGTCGACACGATCTCCGGATTCCCCGACGACCGTGGCTGGGACCTCGAGGGGCTCTACGACCCCGACCCGGACAAGCCGGGCAAGACCTACGCGCTCACCGGCGGGTTCCTGGACAACATCGCCGACTTCGACCCGGACTTCTTCGGTATCTCACCGCGTGAGGCCCTGGCCATGGACCCCCAGCAGCGGCTGCTGTTGGAGACGTCCTGGGAGGCGTTCGAGCGGGCCGGTATCGACCCGGCGGCGTTGCGCGGCAGCCAGGCGGGTGTCTTCATCGGCTCGAACTACCAGGACTACAGCGGCCGGGCCATCAGCGCGCCGGACGGTGTGCAGGGCTATCTCGGACTCGGCAGCGCGTCCAGCGTCGCCTCCGGCCGCCTCTCCTACACCTTCGGCTTCGAGGGCCCGGCCGTCACGGTGGACACCGCGTGTTCGTCGTCGCTGGTGGCCCTGCACCTGGCCTGCCAGTCGCTGCGTCAGGGCGAGTGCGACATGGCGCTGGCCGGCGGCGTGACGATCATGGCCACGCCGGGCACGTTCGTCGAGTTCAGCGCCCAGCGTGTGCTGTCGCCGGACGGGCGGTGCAAGGCGTTCTCCGCCGAGGCCGACGGCACCGGCTGGTCCGAGGGTGTGGGCATGCTGCTTGTGGAGCGGCTGTCGGACGCCCGGCGCCGCGGCCACCAGGTGCTGGCCGTCGTCCGGGGCTCGGCGATCAACCAGGACGGCGCGTCCAACGGCCTCACGGCGCCCAACGGCCCGTCGCAGCAGCGTGTGATCGGTAAGGCCCTGGAGAACGCGGGTCTGTCGGCCGCCGATGTGGACGCCGTCGAGGCCCATGGCACGGGCACCTCGCTGGGTGACCCGATCGAGGCGCAGGCGCTGCTGGCCACCTACGGCAAGGGCAGGTCCGAGGACCAGCCGCTGTGGCTGGGTTCGATCAAGTCGAACATCGGTCACACGCAGGCCGCGGCCGGTGTCGCGGGTGTCATCAAGATGGTGATGGCCATGCGCGAGGGCGTGCTGCCGAAGACGCTCCACGCGGACGAGCCCTCCCCGCACGTCGACTGGACCAGCGGCGCCGTGTCGCTGCTGAGCGAGGCGACCGCGTGGCCGCGGACGGACCGCCCGCGCCGGGCGGCCGTGTCGTCCTTCGGGATCAGCGGCACCAACGCGCATACGATCATCGAGGCGGCCGACCCCGTTGAGTCGCCGTCGCCGTCGCCGTCGCCGAAGCCGGGTGGCGGTGCCACCGGTTCGCCGGCCGGTACCACGGTGGTTCCCTGGCTGCTCTCCGGCAGCAACGCCGACGCGCTGAGCGCCCAGGCCGGGCAACTGCGCGAGTTCGACGGTGTGCGCACCGCGGGCGCCGGTGACGTCGCCGACATCGGCTACTCGCTGGCGACCACCCGTTCCGCCCTGCCCTACCGCGCCGCCGTGGTCGCGGAGGACCCGGCGCAGTTCCGCTCCGGGCTCGAAGCGCTGGCGGAGGGCAGGAACGCGGCCACGCTGATCCAGGGCGTGGCACGGGCCGAGCACAAGACGGCGTTCCTGTTCTCGGGCCAGGGCGCGCAACGGCTCGGCATGGGGCGGGAGCTGTACGACGCCTTCCCGGTGTTCGCGCAGGCGCTGGACGAGGTGTGCTCGTACCTCGACATGCTGCTCGACCGTCCGCTGACCGAGGTGGTGTTCGCGGCCGAGGGCAGTGCCGACGCCGAACTGCTGCACCAGACGGCGTTCACGCAGCCCGCGCTCTTCGCCGTCGAAGTGGCGCTCTACCGGCTCCTGGAGCACTGGGGCATCACCCCCGACGTGCTGATCGGGCACTCCGTCGGTGAGATCGCCGCCGCCCACGTGGCCGGGGTGTTCTCCCTGGAGGACGCCTGCGCCCTGGTGGCGGCCCGTGGCCGGCTGATGCAGGCGCTGCCCGAAGGCGGCGCGATGGTGGCCGTCCAGGCGCCCGAGGAGGAGGTCGCCGCGTCGCTGGCCGGTCGTGAGGCCGAGGTGAGCATCGCGGCCGTCAACGGCCCCACGGCCGTGGTCGTCGCGGGCGACGAACCCGCCGTGCTGGAGATCGCCGGACAGTGGGAGCGAGAGGGCCGCAAGATCCGCCGCCTGCGGGTCAGCCACGCCTTCCACTCCCCGCGCATGGACGGTGTGCTCGGCGACTTCCGGAAGGTCGTCGAGGGGCTGTCGTTCGCCCCGCCGACCATGTCCCTGGTCTCCAACGTCACCGGCACCCCGGCCCACGCGGACGAGGTGTGCTCGCCGGAGTACTGGGTCCGGCACGTGCGCGAGGCCGTGCGGTTCGCGGACGGCATACGGACCCTGGAGAACCTGGGCGTGACCTCGTTCGTCGAGGTGGGCCCGGACGGTGTGCTCACCGCGATGGCGCAGGACTGCCTGACGGCCGCGGAACCCGATGGCGCGGTCACTCCCGCCCTCGTAGCCGTGCTGCGCAAGGACCGGCCCGAGCTTCAGTCGCTGACCACGGCGCTGGCCGAACTCCACGTCCACGGCGCCACGGTGGACTGGGAGGCGGTGTTCGCCGGGCACGGCGCCCAGCGGGTGGAGCTGCCCACCTACGCGTTCCAGCGGCAGCGCTACTGGCTCGACGCCGCGCCGACCACCAGTGGAGACGTGACGTCGGCCGGCCTGGACTCGCCCGACCATCCGCTCCTCGGCGCCGCCGTCGCCCTGGCCGAAACCGACACCTACCTGTTCACCGGGCGCCTGTCGGTCGCCACTCAGCCGTGGCTGGCCGACCACGCCTTCGCGGACACCGTTCTCTTCCCCGGCACGGCCTTCGTGGAACTGGCCCTGCGCGCGGCCGAGCAGGTGGGCTGCGAGCGGGTCGAGGAACTGACCATCGAGGCGCCGTTGGTCCTGCCCGTACACGGCGCGGTCCAGATCCAGCTCACCGTGGGCGCGCCCGACGAGTCCGGAGCCCGTTCGCTCAACCTGTACTCCAGGCCCGAGGGCACCCAGCCGGACGCCCCCTGGACACGTCATACGACCGGCCTGCTCAGCAGCGACCCGTCCACCACGGCACCGGCGTCCCTGGCCGCCGACTTCGCCGTGTGGCCGCCCGCGGAGGCGGAGGCCATCGACGTGGCGGATCTCTACGACCGCTTCGTCGACGTCGGCTTCGCCTACGGCCCGGCCTTCCAGGGGCTGCGCGCCGCCTGGCGCCGTGGCGACGAGATCTTCGCCGAGGTCGACCTGCCCGAGGCGCAGGAGGGCGAGGCCGCGCGCTACGGTCTCCACCCAGCGCTGCTCGACGCGTCCTTGCACACCGTGGCGTTCAAGCCGTCCGGCAGCGACGGCAGCACCCTCCCGTTCTCGTGGAACGGCGTGACCCTCCACGCGAGCGGCGCGTCCGCGCTGCGCGTACGGCTGGCGAGCGTCGGCGAGGACACGGTCTCCCTGCATGTCACCGACACCTCCGGCGCGCCCGTCGCCTCGGTCGACTCCCTCGTACTGCGGCCCGTGGCCCCGGAGCAGGTCAACTCCGCCCAGCCGCACGAGTCGCTGTACCAGGTCGACTGGGTACCGACCGCCCCGGAGGCGAGCGGCGCGGCCACCGGGCGCTGGGCGCTCGTCGGACCCGACCAGGCCGAGCTGACCGGCGCCCTCGGAGCGACCGATGTCACCCTCGACACCTACCCGGACCTCGCGGCCCTGGCCGAGGACATCGCCGCGGGCGCGACCACGCCCGACGTCGTACTCGCCGCGATCGTGTCCCGCACCGGCCGGACGCGGGAACTGGCACAGGCGGTACGGGAAGCCGGCCACCACGCCCTCGACCTGCTCAAGAGCTGGCTGGCCGACCACCGCCTCGGCGCCTCCCGACTGGTGTTCCTCACCCAGGGGGCCATCGCCGCGGGCGGCGACACCGATGTGGCCGACCCCGCCAGTGCGGCCGTCTGGGGCCTGGTGCGCTCGGCCCAGTCCGAGAACCCCGGCCGGTTCGTCCTGGCCGACCTGGACGACCAGGAAGGCTCGCGCCGGCTCCTCCCCGCGGCGCTCACCACCGACGAACCACAGATCGTGGTCCGGAACGGCACGGTCCTGGCCGGCAGGCTGGCCCGGGTGACGGCGCGCGGCAGCGCGTCCGAGCAGGGCGGCGCGGGGTCGGCCACGACCGGCGTCACCTGGGACCCGCGGGGCACCGTCCTGGTCACCGGGGCGGCATCCGGCCTCGGCGGCCTGGTCGCCAGGCACCTCGTCGGCGAGCACGGCGTCCGCCACCTCGTGCTGGTCAGCCGCCGCGGCCTCGCCGCGGACGGCGCGGCCGAACTGCGGACGGAGCTCACGAACCTCGGCGCCCATGCCGTGGTCGCCGCGTGCGACACCGCCGACCGCGACTCCCTCGCCGCGCTCCTGGCCTCCCTGCCGGAAGAACACCCGCTCACCGCCGTGGTGCACACCGCCGGAGTGCTGGACGACGGCGTCGTCGAAGCGCTCACCCCCGAGCGGGTCGACCGTGTGCTGCGGCCCAAGGTAGACGCGGTGCTCAACCTGCACGAGCTGACCGCCGGTCTCGACCTGTCCGCGTTCGTGCTCTTCTCCTCGCTCTCCGGGACACTCGGCGGCACCGGCCAGGCCAACTACGCCGCCGCCAACGCCTTCCTGGACGCCTTCGCCCACCGGCGCAGGGCCGAGGGCCTTCCCGCCCAGTCGCTCGCCTGGGGCCTGTGGGAGGAGCGCAGCGGCATGACCGGCAAGCTGGACGAGGCCCATATGCGGCGCCTCGCCCGCGAGGGCGTGACCCCGATGTCCTCCGCGGAGGCCCTGGCCCTGTTCGACACCGCTTGCGGCATCGACGCGGCCACCCTCGTCCCGGCACGGCTCAACGCCGCGGCGTGGCGAGCCCAGGACGGGCCGGTCCCCGCGCTGCTGCGGGGCATCATCCGGACCACGGCTCGACGCGGCCCCGCGAGGACACCCGCGGGCGATTCCGGCGCCGACTCCGTCGACCTGCGGCGCCGTATCGGCTCGATGCGGCCCGCCGCCCGGCAGCAGGAACTCCTGGAACTGGTGACCGGGTACGCGGCCATGGCGCTGGGCCACGACAGCCCGCGCATGATCGCCCCTGACCGTGGCTTCCTCGAACTCGGCTTCGACTCGCTGACCGCGGTCGGACTGCGCAACCAGCTCGGTACGGCGACCGGCCTCCGGCTCCCCGCCACCCTGCTGTTCGACTACACCACGTCCAGGGCACTGGCCGGATACCTGGCGCAGGAGCTCGTGGCGGACGAGCCGGACGCATCGCTGGTGCTGCCGGTTCTGTCGGAGCTGGAGAAGCTGGAGACCTCGATCGCCGAGGTGGTGGCGGACGAGGCCGCCACGGAACGTCTCACCTCGCGCCTGCAGCAGGTCCTGGCGAAGCTGACCGCGAGGCAGCAGGCGGGGACGGCGAAGGGCGAGGTCGCCGCCGCCGACACGTTCGAGTCGGCGACCGACGACGAGATCTTCGACTTCCTCGACGAGGAACTCGCGTGACGCGGACGCCCCTGTCCCCGGAAGTGACCGGCCGAAGGCTTTCCACCCCTGTCCGGGGTGCTCAGAGGAGTGACCAGAAACGGTGAGCGAGACCAAGCTGCGCGACTACCTCAAGCGCGCGACGGCCAGCCTGCACGAAACTCGTCAGGAGCTGAAGGAACTCAAGGACAGGGACCGGGAGCCCATCGCGATCGTCGGCATGGGGTGCAGGTATCCCGGAGGGGTGGAGTCGCCCGAAGACCTGTGGGAGCTGGTCGCCTCGGGCACCGACGCGATCTCCACCTTCCCCGTGGACCGGGGGTGGGACGAGGACCTGTACGACCCCGACCCGGAGAAGCCGGGCAAGAGCTACACGCGTGAGGGCGGGTTCCTGCACGACGCGAACGGCTTCGACGCCTCCTTCTTCGGTATGAGCCCGCGTGAGGCGCTGGCGACCGACCCGCAGCAGCGGCTGCTCCTTGAAACCTCGTGGGAAGCGCTGGAGCGGGCGGGCATCGACCCGGCGTCCGCGCGCGGCAGCCGAACCGGCGTGTTCGTCGGCGTGATGTACAACGACTACGGCTCCCGCATCCAGGCCATACCGGAGGGCCTCGAAGGCCACCTCGGCAACGGCAGCGCCGGAAGTGTCGCCTCCGGCCGCATCTCGTACACCTTCGGCTTCGAAGGCCCCGCCGTGACCGTGGACACCGCGTGCTCCTCGTCGCTGGTGGCGCTCCAACTGGCCGTCCAGGCGCTCCGCAAGGGCGACTGCTCGCTCGCGCTCGCCGGTGGCGTGGCCATGATGGCGACACCAGGGGTGTTCATCGAGTTCAGCCGGTTGCGCGGCCTGGCCGCGGACGGACGCTGCAAGTCGTTCTCGAACGCCGCCGACGGCACCGGATGGTCCGAGGGCGCCGGCGTGCTGCTGCTGGAGCGGCTGTCCGATGCCCAGCGCAACGGGCACCAGGTGCTGGCCGTGGTACGGGGCGCCGCCGTGAACCAGGACGGGGCGAGCAGCCGACTGACGGCGCCCAACGGCCCCTCCCAGCAGCGGGTGATCCGCGACGCGCTGCGCAACGCCGGCCTGTCCGCGGCCGATGTGGACGCGGTGGAGGCACACGGCACCGGAACACCGCTGGGTGACCCGATCGAGGCGCAGGCGCTGCTGGCCACGTACGGCAAGGAGCGCTCCGGAGCCGACCGGCCGTTGTGGCTGGGCTCGTTCAAGTCGAACGTGGGGCACACCCAGGCAGCCGCGGGCGTGGGTGGCGTCATCAAGATGGTGATGGCGATGCGGCACGGCGTGCTGCCCAAGACGCTGCACGTGGGCGAGCCGTCGGAACACGTGGACTGGTCGGCGGGGGCGGTGTCGCTGCTGACCGAGTCGACCCCGTGGCCGCAGACGGGTGAGCGGCGCAGGGCCGGTGTGTCCTCGTTCGGTGTGAGCGGGACGAACGCGCACGTGATCCTGGAGCAGGCGCCGGAGGTTGAGCCGGCTGGCGACTCTGAGGCAGAGGTCACCGAGGGCCCGGTGGCCTGGGTGGTGTCGGGCCGTAGCCAGGAGGGGCTGCGGGCGCAGGCGGAGCGGCTGCGGGAGTTCGTGGCCGAGCGTCCGGAACTGGGCGCCGCCGATGTGGCGCGGTCCCTGGTCCTGACTCGGTCGGTGCTGGAGCACCGCGCGGTGCTGGTGGGCAGGGACCGGGACACGTTGCTGTCCGGCCTGAGCGCCGTCACGGAGAAGTCCGCTCGTCCGGGCGTGGTGGTGGGCGAGAGCGCGCCTCCCGGTCGTTCGGTGTTCGTGTTCCCGGGTCAGGGGGCGCAGTGGGTGGGTATGTCGGTGGGGTTGTTGGACTCCTCGCCGGTGTTCGCGCAGGCGGTGGCCGAGTGTGAGGCGGCTCTGTCGGCTCATGTGGACTGGTCGCTGACGGACGTGCTGCGTGGTGCTGAGGGTGCTCCCGGTTTTGATCGGGTGGATGTGGTGCAACCAGTGTTGTTCGCGGTGATGGTGTCGTTGGCGCGGTTGTGGCGTTCGGTGGGTGTGGTGCCGGATGCGGTGATGGGTCACAGT
Organism: Streptomyces buecherae; assembly: GCF_014295035.1. Taxonomy (GTDB): domain Bacteria; phylum Actinomycetota; class Actinomycetes; order Streptomycetales; family Streptomycetaceae; genus Streptomyces; species Streptomyces youssoufiensis. The sequence goes on along the minus strand of NZ_CP060404.1, from coordinate 1,577,278 downwards.
CAGGGTGAGATCGCGGCGGCGTGTGTGGCGGGCGCGTTGTCGCTGGAGGACGCGGCGAAGGTGGTGGCGTTGCGGTCGCGGGCCATCGCGGGTGGTCTCGCGGGTCGTGGCGGCATGGTGTCGGTGGGGTTGCCGGTGGACCAGGCGCGGGAGCGCATCGCGGGTTGGGGCGGTGCGATATCGGTCGCTGCGGTCAACGGCCCGGGTGCGGTCGTGGTGTCGGGTGATCCGGGTGCGTTGGATGAGCTGGTGGCGGAGCTTGAGGGTGAGGAGGTGCGGGTTCGCCGGGTGCCGGTGGACTACGCCTCGCACTCCGCGCATGTGGAGTCGATCCGCGAGGAGCTGCTGAAGGTCCTGTCGGGCCTGGAGCCGCGCTCGTCTGAGGTGCCGTTCTACTCGACGGTGTCGGGTGAGTTGGTGGATACGGCTGCACTGGACGCGGAGTACTGGTACCGCAACCTGCGGCAGACGGTCGAGCTGGAGGCCACGACCCGAATTCTCCTGGGCACTGGGCATGGTGTGTTCATCGAGGTGAGCCCGCATCCGGTGCTGACCCTGCCGGTCCAGCAGACGGTGGAGGCCGTCGAGGCGCAGGCCGTGGTGGTGGGGACCTTGCGGCGGGACGAAGGCGGCCTGGAGCGGTTCCTGACCTCCGTCGCCGAGGTGTTCGTGAACGGCGCCGAGGTGGACTGGGCCACTGTGTTGAAGGGCCGAGGCGGTCGGCAGGTCGACTTGCCGACGTATGCCTTCCAGCGGGAGCGTTTCTGGCTTGATGCCCCTGTGGGTGTGGGTGATGTGGGTTCGGTGGGGTTGGGTTCGTTGGGGCATCCGTTGTTGGGTGCGGTGGTGTCGTTGGCCAGCGGTGGCGGAGTGCTGCTGAGTGGGCGGTTGTCGCTGGCCACACATGAGTGGCTGGCGGATCACGCCGTCCACGGGGTCGTGCTGCTGCCCGGGACGGCGTTTGTCGAGCTTGTGGGGCAGGCCGGGGATCACGTCGGCTGTGGCCGGATTGAGGAACTCGTCCTTGAGACGCCGCTGATCCTGCCTGAGCACGGTGGGGTGCGCATCCAGGTCGAGGCGGGGGAGGCGGACGCTTCCGGCTTCCGTGAGGTGAGTGTGTTCTCACGGGAAGAGGCAGCGGCCGATGACGTGCCGTGGACGTGCCATGCCCGTGGTGTCCTCGCGCCGACGGCAGCCGCCGACGTGGCTCCCTTCGACTTTGGTGTGTGGCCGCCGGTGGGGGCTGAGTTGGTTGATGTGTCGGGTGAGTATGTGCGGGCTGCGGCAAGTGGGTTGGAGTATGGGCCGCTCTTCCAGGGGTTGAGGCGGGCGTGGCGGCGTGATGGTGAGGTGTTCGCTGAGGTCGAGCTTCCTGAGGGTGAGCGGGAGCGGGCGGGCCAGTTTGGTCTGCATCCGGCGTTGTTTGACGCGGCGTTGCACGCGATGGGTGTGAGTGAGGGCTTCGCGGGTGGTTCGGGGAGCTTGCTGCCGTTTTCCTGGCGTGGGTTCGTTCTGGAGGCGGTGGGGGCGACGTCGTTGCGGGTGCGGTTGGCGTCGGCGGATCACGGTTCGGGTTCAGGGTCGGGTGCGGTGTCGGTGTGGGTGGGGGATGAGTCGGGGCGCGCAGTCGCGTCGGTCGAGTCGTTGGTGTTGCGGCCGGTTGACGCGGGTCAGTTGAGTGCGGTGGGTGGGGTGGCGCGTGATGCGTTGTTCCAGGTGGAGTGGGTGGATGCGCCTGGGGTTGTGGTTGCGGGTGAGGTGGGGTCGGGGTCCCAGGTTGTGCGGGTGGTTTCTGGTGGTTCGGGTGTGGTGGGTGAGGTGTATGGGCGGGTTCTTGAGGTTCTGGAGCGGGTGCGGTCGTGGGTGGGGGATGCGGGTGAGGGTGAGGGTGTTGTGGGTGAGCGGTTGGTGGTGGTGACCCGGGGTGCTGTTGATGTGGGTGGTGGTGTGGTGGATTTGGCGGGGGCTGCGGTGTGGGGTTTGGTGCGGTCTGCGCAGTCGGAGAATCCTGGGCGTTTGGTGTTGGTGGACACCGATGATCTGGAGGGTGTTGAGGGTGTTCTTCCTGGGGTGTTGGCGTTGGGGGAGGAGCAGGTGGTGGTGCGGTCGGGTGTGGTGCGGGTGCCGCGTTTGGGTCGGGTGCCAGTACCGGATCCGTCGGGGTCGGGGGTGTTTGGTTCGGGTGCGGTGTTGGTGACGGGTGGTACGGGTGTCTTGGGTGGTTTGGTGGCTCGGCATTTGGTGGCTCGGCATGGGGTGAGGAAGTTGGTGTTGCTTTCTCGTCGTGGTGTGGGGGCTGAGGGTGCGGTGGAGTTGCGGGCGGAGTTGGAGGGTGCGGGTGCTGAGGTGGTGGTTGTGGCGTGTGATGCTGCGGATCGTGGGGTGTTGGCTGGGGTGTTGGCGGGGTTGCCTGAGGGTTTTGGGCTCAGTGGTGTGGTGCATGCGGCGGGTGTGTTGGATGACGGGTTGTTGACGTCGTTGTCGCGTGAGCGGGTTGAGTTGGTGTTGCGGGCGAAGGTGGATGCGGCGTGGAACCTGCATGAGCTGACTGAGGGGATGGGTCTGTCGGCGTTTGTGTTGTTCTCGTCGGCTGCTGGTGTGTTGGGGAGTGCGGGGCAGAGTAATTACGCGGCGGCGAATGTGTTTTTGGATGGTTTGGCGTCGTGGCGGCGGGCTCGGGGGTTGCCGGGTGTGTCGATGGCGTGGGGTTTGTGGGCCGAGGCCAGCGGCATGACCGGACACCTCGGCGAGAGGGACCTGCGCCGAGTGTCGCGTTCCGGTCTGGTGCCGCTCTCCTCCCAGGAGGGGCTTGAGCTGTTCGATGCGGCTCTGGTCTCGACTGCGGTCGTTCCGGTTCTCTTCCGGCTGGACGTCCCGGCGCTGCGCGCGCAGGGTGCCGAACTCCCCGCCCTCTTCCGCAACGTCGTGCCCGCTGTGACAGCGCGCCGTGTCGTGCGATCGGAGCAGGACGAGAGCCTTCCCCATGAACTGCGCCGGCGCCTCGCGGGCCTGCCGCGGGCATCGCAGGATCAGATGTTGCTGGAACTGGTCCGCGCGCAGACCGCGGCTGCCCTCGGACACGCCACCGCCGAGACCGTCAACACGCGACGGCCGTTCAAGGAACTCGGCTTCGACTCGCTGATGGGGGTCGATCTCAGGAATCGGCTCACCGCGGAGACAGGTCTGCGGCTGCCCGCCACGCTGGTTTTCGACTATCCGACCCCGATGGCGCTCGTCGGCCACATCCGTGACGAGATCCTGGGCGGAGACAGCGCTGCCTCCGCGGCGGGCGCGGCGGCGCTGGCCGCGCCGGGCACGCCGGTGGACAGCGATCCCATCGTGATCGTGAGCATGAGCTGCCGCTTTCCGGGTGGGGTGCGGACCCCCGAGGAACTGTGGCAGTTGGTCATGGCGGGCACGGATGCGATGTCCGAGTTCCCGTCCGACCGTGGGTGGGACCTTGAGCGCCTGTACGACCCGGACCCCGACCGCGAGGGCACGTACTACGCCCAGAACGGCGGGTTCCTCTACGACGCGCACCAGTTCGACCCCGCGTTCTTCGACATGAGTCCGCGCGAGGCACTGGCGACCGACCCGCAGCAGCGGCTGCTCCTTGAGACCTCGTGGGAGGCGTTCGAACGGGCCGGTATCGACCCCACGACCAAGCGGGGCAGCCGGTCCGGTGTGTTCGTGGGCGTGATGTACAACGACTACGGCACCCGGCTGCGGCAGGTTCCCGAGGGCTTCGAGGGATCGCTCGGCAGCGGAAGCGCCGGAAGCGTGGCATCCGGTCGTATCTCGTACACGCTCGGTCTTGAGGGACCCGCGGTGACGGTGGACACGGCATGCTCGTCGTCGCTGGTCGCCCTACACCTGGCCGCGCAGGCGCTGCGCCAGGGCGAATGTGACCTGGCGCTCGCCGGAGGCGTCTCGGTGATGTCGTCGCCCGGTGCGTTCGTGGAGTTCAGCCGGCAGCGTGGCCTGGCCCCCGATGGCAGGTGCAAGCCGTTCGCGGACGCCGCGGACGGTACGGGCTGGTCCGAGGGCGTGGGCATGCTGCTCCTGGAGCGGCTGTCCGACGCCCGGCGCAACGGCCACCAGGTGCTGGGCATCGTGCGCGGTTCGGCGGTCAACCAGGACGGCGCCAGCAACGGTCTCACGGCGCCGAACGGGCCGTCACAGCAGCGGGTGATCCGGCAGGCGCTGGCCAGCGCCGGACTGTCGGCGGCCGAGGTCGACGCGGTCGAGGCGCATGGCACGGGCACGACACTGGGTGACCCGATCGAGGCGCAGGCGCTGCTGGCCACCTACGGCCAGGGCCGGCCGGAGGGTCGTCCGCTGTGGCTGGGCGCGCTGAAGTCGAACATTGGTCATACGCAGGCGGCTGCGGGCGTGGCTGGGGTCATCAAGATGGTGATGGCGATGCGGCATGGTGTGTTGCCGCAGTCGCTGCATGTGGATGAGCCGTCGCGGCAGGTGGACTGGTCGGCGGGTGCGGTGCGGCTGCTCACGGAGGCCACCCAGTGGCCTGAGACCGGGCGTCCGCGTCGGGCTGGTGTCTCGGCCTTCGGTGTGAGCGGGACCAACGCGCACACCATCATCGAGCAGGCTCCGGCGGTCGGTGAGGAAGAGTCCGGGGCCGGGGAGGTTCCGGCTTCCGGTGTCGACAGTGATGTGGTCACGTGGTTGCTGTCGGCTCGTGGCGCGGAGGCGCTGCGGGCGCAGGCGGCGCGGCTCAGGTCGTTCCTGTTGGAGCGGGACGAGTGGAGCGCGTGGGATGTCGGCCACTCGCTGGTGGCGACGCGGTCGATGTTCGAGCACCGTGCGGTGGTGTCGGGCGCGAGTCGTGCGGAACTCCTCGCCGGACTTGAGGCCGTCGCATCCGGCGAAGCCGCCCCGGGACTGGTTCAGGGCGAGGCGAACGCGTCCGGTCTACGGGCGTTCCTGTTCTCGGGTCAGGGCGCGCAGCGCCTGGGTATGGGTCGGGAGTTGTACGAGGCGTTCCCGGTGTTCGCGCAAGCTCTGGACGAGGTGTGCGCGCACCTGGATGTCGTGCTTGACCGTCCGCTGAAGGAAGTGGTGTTCGCGGCGGAGGGCAGCGCGGATGCTGAGCTGCTGGACGGGACCGCGTTCACGCAGCCCGCGCTCTTCGCCGTCGAGGTGGCGCTGTTCCGGTTGCTGGAGCACTGGGGTGTCACTCCGGATGTGGTGATGGGTCACTCGGTGGGTGAGATCGCTGCCGCGTATGTGGCGGGGGTGTTCTCGCTGGAGGACGCGTGTGCGCTGGTGGCCGCACGTGGTCGGTTGATGCAGGCGCTGCCGGAGGGTGGCGCGATGGTGGCCATCCAGGCATCGGAGGGGGAGGTCGCGGGCTCGCTGGTCGGTCGTGAGGCCGAGGTGAGCATCGCGGCGGTCAACGGTCCGACGGCCGTGGTCATCGCGGGTGACGAGGCCGCCGTATCGGAGATCGTCGGGCAGTGGGAGCAGCAGGGGCGCAAGACCCGTCGCCTGCGGGTCAGCCACGCCTTCCACTCGCCCCGTATGGACGCCATGCTGGGCGACTTCCGCAAGGTCGTCGAGGGGCTGTCGTTCGCCCCGCCGACCATCGCGCTGGTCTCCAATGTGACCGGTGAGCCAGCGGGCGCGGACGACGTGTGCTCGGCGGAGTACTGGGTGCGGCATGTGCGGCAGGCGGTGCGGTTCGCGGACGGGGTGCGGGCGCTGGAGAAGCTCGGGGTGACCTCGTTCCTGGAGGTGGGTCCCGACGGTGTGCTCACCGCGATGACGCAGGACTGCCTGCGGGCGGACGCGGGTCCGGCCTCGGTCGTGGCACCTGTTCTGCGTAAGGACCGCGCGGAGGTGCAGGCGCTGACGGCGGCGTTGGCCGAACTCCATGTGCACGGTGTCGAGGTGGGTTGGGAGCGGGTCTTCGCCGGGCGTGGTGCGCGGACGGTGGAGCTGCCGACGTACGCCTTCCAACGTCAGCGCTACTGGCTGGAGGACCCGGCGGAGGCGTCGACCAGCTCCGTGCCGGGTGGTTCCGCCGTGGACTCGGTGGACGCGCGGTTCTGGGACGCGGTGGAGCGGGAGGACCTGGAGGCACTGGCGGAGACGCTGGACATCGACGGGAGCGGTTCGCTGGGCGAGTTGCTGCCCGCGCTGTCCTCGTACCGCCGTCAGCAGCGCGAGCGGACCACGGTCGACGGCTGGCGTTACCGGGTCTCCTGGAAGCCGGTTCCGGAGACGGCGGTGGGGACACTGTCGGGCGCCTGGCTGCTGGTGGTGCCCGCCGGGCTCGCGGACAGCGAGTTCACCGAGACGATCTCCCAAGGGCTCGCGAAGTCCGGCGCCCGTGTCGTACCGCTGGCGGTGGACCCGGACGCGGACCGCGACGTGCTCGCCCGGGCACTGCTGGCCGCGGTCGACGGCGAGTCCGAGGTCCGGGTGCTGTCGTTGCTCGCGTTGGACGAGGAGCCGATGGCCGGGCATCCGCTATCCGCTGGCTTTGCGCTGACGCTGTGGCTGGTGCAGGCCGTGGCAGGGCTGGGGGTGCGCGCTCGGCTGTGGTGTGGCACTCGGGGCGCGGTGTCGGTGGGCCGTTCCGACCGGCTCGCGAGCGCCACACAGGCGCAGGTGTGGGGCCTCGGCGGCGTCGCGGCGCTTGAGCAACCGCAGCGTTGGGGTGGGCTTGTCGACCTTCCCGAGTCGTTGGATGAGCGTGCTGTGTCGCGTCTGGTCGGGGTGTTGGCGGGTGTGGGGGGTGAGGATCAGGTCGCGGTGCGTGGTTCGGGTGTGTTCGCCAAGCGGTTGGTGCGCGCTTCGGCTCCTCAGGCCGTGGGTGGTGAGGGGTGGCGTGTGGGTGGTTCGGTGTTGGTGACGGGTGGTACGGGTGCGTTGGGTGGTCATGTGGCTCGTTGGTTGGCTCGTCGGGGTGCTGAGCATCTGGTGTTGACGAGTCGTCGTGGGTTGGGGGCCGAGGGTGCCGCTGAGTTGAAGGCCGAGTTGGAGGGTCTGGGGGCTCGGGTGTCGGTGGTGGCGTGTGATGTGGCGGATCGTGAGGCGTTGGTGGCGGTGTTGGCGGGTGTTCCGCGGGAGTTGCCGCTGACTGCCGTGGTGCATACGGCGGGTGTGTTGGATGACGGTGTGGTGGATGCTCTGACGGTGGAGCGGGCGGCTGGGGTGTTGCGTCCGAAGGTGGTTGCGGCGCGGAACTTGCACGAGTTGACGGCTGATATGGGCTTGTCGGCGTTTGTGTTGTTCTCGTCGGCGGCGGGTACGTTGGGTGGGCCGGGTCAGGGGAGTTATGCGGCGGGTAACGCGTATCTGGACGCGTTGGCGTTGCAGCGGCGTGCGGATGGTCTTCCGGCGACGTCCATCGCCTGGGGCGCCTGGGCCGGCAGCGGTATGGCGGTCGACGGGGAGCTCGAAGAGCAGATGCGGCGGGGCGGCATGGCCCCGATGGACCCGGACCTGGCCATCTCCGCGCTTCAGCGTGCTCTCGACCTGGACGAAGCCTTCCTCCTCGTGGCCGATGCCACATGGGAGCGGCTCGCGGGCGAGCTGGGAGCGGACCGGACGACAGCGTTGCTGAGCGAGCTGTTGGAGACGCGGCGGCCGACGGCGTCACTGACGCCTTCCGACCCGGCGGCGACCGAGTCGGCGGCGACCGAGCTGCGCACCAGCCTGGAGGCGCTGCCCTCGGCGAAGCGTCAGCGCCAACTACGCAAGCTGGTGCGCCAGCACGTCGCCGCGGTCCTGGCGCACACGGCCCCGGACGCCATCGGGAATGACCGGTCGTTCACCGAGCTGGGGTTCGACTCCCTGACGGCTGTTCAGCTTCGTAACCGGCTGGGCGCGATCACCGGCCTGGAGCTGCCGACCACTTTGGCATTCGACTACCCGAACCTCATCGCCCTGGCGGAGCACCTGGAAGCAGGCATGTTCCCGCAAGGCGGTGGGGCCGAGCGGAACGGCTCGGAAGAGGACCGGATACGCGAGGCGTTGGCCTCCGTTCCGCTCGCGCGTTTCCGTGAAGCCGGGCTCATGGACACCCTGCTCGAACTCGCTCAGATATCGGAGAGCGGTTCCGAGTCGGCGCCGCAAGAAGTACTGAGTAGCGCGGTCGACACGATGGATGTCGATGACCTCGTCCAGAGGGCTCTGGGCGGCGCTGACCTTTGATGTTGTTGGAAGTGTGGAGCTACTGATGGCTACGTCCTCCGAAAAAGTTGTCGAAGCGCTGCGCGCCTCTCTGCGGGAAAACGACCGCCTCAAGCTACAGAACCAGCGTCTGGTCGCGGCCTCGAAAGAGCCCATCGCCATCGTCGGTATGAGCTGTCGCTTCCCCGGCGGCGTGCGCACCCCCGAGCAGCTCTGGCAACTCGTCATGGATGGCGTCGATGCCATCTCCGAGTTCCCGACCGATCGCGGTTGGGAGAACGAGACGCTGTACCACCCGGACCCGGACAACCCGGGGACGAGTTACACCCGTGAGGGCGGCTTCCTCTACGACGCCGACGAGTTCGACCCGCAGTTCTTCGGGATGTCTCCGCGTGAGGCGCTGGCGACCGATCCACAGCAGCGGCTGCTGCTGGAAGCCTCGTGGGAGGCGTTCGAGCGAACCGGTATCGACCCCGTCTCCCTGCGCAACAGGCCGGTCGGGGTGTTCGTCGGCACGAGTGGCCTGGACTACGCGACCCATCTCTACGAGGTGGGAGGCGAACTGGAGGGCTATCTGACGGGCAGTGCGGCCAGCGTGGTGTCAGGCCGTATCTCCTACACCTTCGGCCTTGAGGGGCCGGCGGTGACGGTGGACACGGCGTGTTCGTCGTCGCTGGTCGCGCTGCACCTGGCCGCGCAGGCGCTGCGCCAGGGCGAGTGCGACCTGGCGCTCGCCGGTGGCGTGTCGGTCATGTCGTCGCCCGGTTCGTTCATCGAGTTCAGCCGGCAGCGTGGGCTGGCGGTCGACGGCCGGTGCAAGCCGTTCGCGGAGGGCGCGGACGGCACGGGCTGGTCCGAGGGTGTCGGCTTGCTGCTGGTGGAGCGGCTGTCGGACGCGCGCAAGAACGGTCATCCGGTACTGGCGATCGTGCGGGGTTCGGCGGTCAACCAGGACGGTGCGTCCAACGGCCTTACGGCGCCGAACGGTCCGTCGCAGCAGCGGGTGATCCGGCAGGCGCTGGCCAGCGCCGGACTGTCGGCGGCCGAGGTGGACGCGGTGGAGGCGCACGGTACGGGTACCACGCTGGGTGACCCGATCGAGGCGCAGGCGCTGCTGGCGACCTACGGCCAAGGGCGGCCTGAGGAGCAGCCGTTGTGGTTGGGTGCCATCAAGTCGAACATCGGGCACACGCAGGCCGCCGCCGGTGTCGCGGGCATTATCAAGATGGTGATGGCCATGCGGCACGGCACCCTGCCGAAGATCCTGCATGTGGATGAGCCGTCGAGCCAGGTGGACTGGTCGGCGGGTGAGGTGCGGCTGCTGACGGAGACCACCGCGTGGCCCGAAACCGGCCGTCCGCGTCGGGCGGGTATCTCCTCGTTCGGGCTGAGCGGGACCAACGCCCACACCATCATCGAACAGGTGCCGGAGGCCGACCTCGATGAACAACAAGAGGCGACCGCCCCCCAGGCCGACGTGGCGAAGCAGCCCACCGTCCTGCCGTGGCTGGTGTCCGGTAAGAGCGCGGAGGGGCTGAGCGCCCAGGCGCGCCAGCTCCATGCCCACATGAGTGCGCATCCGGAGTTGTCGCCGACCGATGTGGCCTTTTCCCTGGCCACGACCCGTTCGGTTTTCGATCACCGAGCGGCCGTGGTCGCCGAGGACCGTGATGGCCTCCTCCGCGCCCTGGAGGCTCTGGCCAACGGTGAGAACGTGGCTCAGGTCGTCCAGGGTGTGGCACGGACGGAGGACACCCTCGCGTTCCTGTTCTCGGGCCAGGGTGCGCAACGCCTCGGTATGGGGCGTGAGTTGTACGACGCCTTCCCGGTGTTCGCCCGCGCCCTGGACGAGGTGTGCGCGCACCTGGACGTACTTCTTGACCGTCCGCTGCGAGAGGTGATGTTCGCGGCGGAGGGCAGTGCGGATGCCGAGCTGCTGGACCGGACCGCGTTCACGCAGCCGGCGTTGTTCGCGGTCGAGGTGGCGTTGTTCCGGTTGCTGGAGCACTGGGGTGTCTCCCCGGATGTGGTGATGGGTCACTCGGTGGGTGAGATCGCTGCCGCGTATGTGGCGGGGGTGTTCTCGCTGGAGGACGCGTGCACGCTGATCGCGGCGCGTGGCCGGCTGATGCAGGCGCTGCCGGAGGGCGGCGCGATGGTGGCGGTGCAGGCGTCCGAGGAGGAGATCGCCGGCTCGTTGGCCGGTCGTGAGGCCGAGGTGAGCATCGCGGCCGTGAACGGTCCGACGGCCGTGGTGGTCGCGGGTGACGAGGCCGCCGTATCGGAGATCGCCGGGCAGTGGGAGCAGCAGGGTCGCAAGACCCGTCGCCTGCGCGTCAGCCACGCGTTCCACTCGCCGCGTATGGACGCCATGCTGGACGACTTCCGCCGCGTCGTGGGAGCCCTGTCGTTCGCCTCGCCCTCCATCGATCTCGTCTCCAACGTCACCGGCAAGGTGGCGGACGCGGAGGTGTGCTCGCCGGAGTACTGGGTGCGGCATGTGCGGGAGGCCGTGCGGTTCGCGGACGGTGTGCGGACGCTCGACGCGCAGGACGTGACCACCTTCCTGGAGGTGGGCCCCGACGGTGTGCTCTCGGCGATGGCACAGGACTGCCTGGCGGAACGGGGCGATTCCGGCTCGGCGCCCGTAGTCGTGCCGGTGCTGCGCAAGGACCGCTCAGAGGTCGTCGCCCTGACCACGACGCTGGCGCGGCTGCATGTCCATGGCTCCGTTGTCGACTGGCGGCCGGCGTTCGACGGCCTCGAAGCTCGCAGGGTCGACCTGCCGACCTACCCGTTCCAGCGTCAGCGCTACTGGATCGAGAAGTCCGCCGACGGATCATCCGGTGTTGACGCCGGCATCCGGGACGAGGTGGACGCGTGGTTCTGGCAGGCCGTGGAGCGCGAGGATCTCGCAGCGCTCGCCAAGACGCTCGACTTCGATGACGAAGCGACGCTGGGCGCGGTTCTGCCCGCGCTCTCGGCGTACCGGCGCAGCAGCCGCGACCAGTCGACCATCGATGGTTGGCGTTATCGGGTGTCGTGGAAGCCGGTTGGGGATGTGGTGGGTGGGTCGTTGTCGGGGACGTGGTTGGTGGTGGTCCCGGGGTCGTGTGTTGGTGGCGAGTTGGTGGCGGGGGTTGTGTCGGGGCTTGAGCGGCATGGTGCGGGTGTGGTGTCGCTGGTGGTGGATGAGGGGGACTTCGGGCCTGGGGTGTTGAGCGGGCGGTTGCGCGAAGTCCTCGGTTCTGCGCCGGAGTTGAGTGGTGTGGTGTCGCTGCTTGCTCTGGCTGAGGGGGTGTGTGCGGGGTATCCGGGGTTGTCTGTTGGTTTTGCTTCGTCGTTGGTGTTGGTGCAGGGGTTGGTGGAGGTGGGTGCTGGGGGTTTGTTGTGGTGTGTGTCGCGGGGTGCGGTGTCGGTGGGGCGTTCGGATCGGTTGGCGAGTGCTGTGCAGTCGCAGGTGTGGGGCCTTGGTCGGGTGGTGGGGTTGGAGCACTCGGGGTTGTGGGGTGGTCTGGTTGATCTGCCTGAGGTGTTGGATGAGCGTGCGGTCGCGCGGTTGGTGGGTGTGTTGTCTGGTGGGGTCGGTGAGGGTGGCGAGGATCAGGTCGCGGTGCGTGGTTCTGGTGTGTTCGTGCGTCGTCTGGCCCGGTCGGCGGCGCCTGTCGCTGACGTGGCGTCGTGGCGGACGCGTGGGACGGCGTTGGTCACTGGTGGTACGGGTGCGCTGGGTGGTCGGGTGGCCCGTTGGGCTGTGGAGCAGGGCGCCGAGCATGTGGTGTTGACCAGCCGCCGTGGTCTTGACGCGCCTGGTGCCGTGGCGTTGCGGGATGAGTTGGTGGGGCTGGGTGCCCGGGTGACGGTGGCGGCGTGTGATGTGGCTGACCGTGAGCAGTTGGCCGCGGTGCTGGATGCCGTGCCTGAGGAGTTTCCGTTGCGGGCTGTGTTCCACGCCGCGGGTGTGGAGCAGGTGACGGAGCTTATGGGTGTGGGGTTGGCGGATGCGGCATCGGTGGTGTCGGGCAAGGTGGCCGGCGCCATCAACCTGGACGCGTTGTTGGGTGATCGTGAGTTGGACGCGTTCGTGGTGTTCTCCTCGATCGCGGGTGTGTGGGGTAGTGGTGGTCAGGCTGCTTATGGTGCGGCCAACGCCTACCTGGACGCGTTGGTGGAGGATCGTCGGGGTCGGGGTCTTGCTGGTACGGCTGTGGCGTGGGGGCCGTGGGCGGAAGGCGGTATGGCGGCCGGTGACAGTGGTGACCAGTTGGCTCGTCGTGGTCTGTCCGCGATGGCGCCCGAGCTGGCGCTTACGGCGTTGCGTGGTGCGGTCGCGGGTGATGACGGTGTGGTGACGGTCGCCGACGTGGACTGGGAGCGGTTCGCGCCCTTGTTCACTTTGGAGCGGCCGAGCCCGTTGCTCGGTGACCTGCCCGAGGTTCGGAGGGCACTCGACGCCGCGAGCTCGTCCGGTCAGGCAGGCGACGCGTCGACGGGGTTGCGGGAGCGTCTGGCGGGGCTGACCGAGGCCGAGATCGACCGGGCTCTGCTCGACCTCGTGCGTGGTCAGGCGGCGGCGGTGCTCGGTTTCGCGGGTGCGGAGGTGGTGGAGCCGGGGCGGGCGTTCAAGGAGCTTGGTTTCGATTCGCTTACCGCGGTGGAGTTCCGTAATCGGTTGAACGCGGAGACGGGGTTGGTGTTGCCGGCCACGTTGGTCTTCGACTTCCCGAGTTCTGTGGTGCTGGCTGGTCATCTGCGTGCCGAGGTGTTGGGTACGCGGGAGGCGGTGGCGGTGCCTTCGGCGGTGGTGGCCTCGGTCGATGATGACCCGATCGCGATCGTCGGGATGAGCTGCCGTTTCCCGGGCGGCGTCGGAAGCCCCGAGGACCTGTGGCGACTCGTGGCCAGCGGTGGTGACGCCATCTCCGACTTCCCGTCCGACCGTGGTTGGGACGTGGACGGGATGTATGACCCGGACCCCGAGCGTCTGGGCACCTTCTACGCCCGTGAGGGTGGCTTCCTGCACAACGGGGGCGAGTTCGATGCCGCCTTCTTCGGGATCTCGCCGCGTGAGGCCCTGGCCATGGACCCGCAGCAGCGGCTGCTGTTGGAGACATCCTGGGAGGCGTTCGAGCGCGCCGGTATCGCTCCCACCTCCGTACGTGGCCGCCAGATCGGCGTGTTCGTCGGAGCCGCGACGTCGGGCTACGGAGTCGGGCACGACGGAGCGGCCGGGGAGCTGGAAGGGCAGATCCTGACCGGCAACGCGACCTCGGTCGTCTCCGGTCGCATCTCCTACACGCTGGGTCTTGAGGGGCCGGCGCTGACGGTGGACACGGCGTGCTCGTCGTCGCTGGTCGCCCTGCACCAGGCCGCGCAGGCGCTGCGTCAGGGTGAGTGCGACATGGCGCTCGCCGGCGGTGTCACCGTCATGGCCACACCCGGTGCGTTCGTGGAGTTCAGCCGCCAGCGTGGCCTGGCCCCCGATGGCAGGTGCAAGCCGTTCGCGGACGCCGCGGATGGCACGGGCTGGTCCGAGGGTGTGGGCATGCTGCTTGTGGAGCGGCTGTCGGACGCGCGGCGCAACGGTCACGAGGTACTGGCGATCGTGCGGGGATCGGCGGTCAACCAGGACGGTGCCAGCAACGGTCTGACCGCGCCGAACGGGCCGTCCCAGCAGCGGGTGATCCGGCAGGCACTCGCCAACGCCGGAGTGTCGGCGGCCGATGTGGACGTGGTGGAGGCGCACGGTACGGGTACGACGTTGGGTGACCCGATCGAGGCGCAGGCGCTGTTGGCCACCTACGGTCAGGAGCGGCCGGAGGGTCGTCCGCTGTGGCTGGGTTCGCTGAAGTCGAACCTCGGTCACACCCAGGCTGCGGCCGGCGTGGGCGGCATCATCAAGATGGTGATGGCGATGCGGCATGGTGTGTTGCCGCAGTCGCTGCATGTGGATGAGCCGTCGCGGCAGGTGGACTGGTCGGCGGGTGAGGTGCGGCTGCTGACGGAGGCCACGGAGTGGCCCGAGAGCGGGCATCCGCGTCGGGCCGGTGTCTCCGCCTTCGGTGTGAGCGGGACCAACGCGCACACCATCATCGAGCAGGCCCCGCCGGTCGAGGACGAGGCGCAGCCTGCCCCGACAACCCCGGTCGAGGATCACGGCATCGTGCCCTGGGCGCTTTCCGCCAGGAGCGCGGAGGCTCTGCGCGCCCAGGCCGAGCGGCTCCGGTCGTATCTGGTCGAGCGTGCCGAGCTGGGCGCGCTGGATGTGGGCTACTCGCTGGTGGCGACCCGCGCGGCGCATGAACACCGCGCGGTGATCGTGGGTGCCGACCGCGCGGAGTTGTTGCGCGGCGTCGAGGCTGTCGCGACCGGTGAAGTGGCGCCCGGAGCGGTACAGGGCGTCGCGAACACCTCGGGTGTGATGGCGTTCCTGTTCTCGGGCCAGGGCGCGCAACGCCTGTGTATGGGTCGGGAGTTGTACGAGGCGTACCCGGTGTTCGCCCGCGCCCTGGATGAGGTGTGCGCGCACCTGGACGTCGTGCTTGACCGCCCGCTGCGGGACGTGATGTTCGCGGCCGAGGGCAGTGCGGATGCCGAACTGCTGGATCGGACGGGGTTCACGCAGCCGGCGTTGTTCGCCGTCGAGGTGGCGTTGTTCCGGCTGCTTGAGCACTGGGGTGTCACCCCGGACGTGCTGATCGGTCACTCCGTTGGTGAGATCGCCGCCGCGCACGTGGCGGGGGTGTTCTCGCTGGAGGACGCGTGCACGCTGGTCGCGGCGCGTGGCCGGCTGATGCAGGCGCTGCCGGAGGGTGGCGCGATGGTCGCCATCCAGGCGTCCGAGGAGGAGATCGCCGAGACGCTGGCCGGTCGTGAGACCGAGGTGAGTGTCGCCGCCGTGAACGGTCCGACGGCCGTGGTGATCGCGGGTGACGAGGCCGCCGTACTGGAGGTTGCCGCACAGTGGGCCGAGCAGGGCCGTAAGACCAGCCGCCTGCGGGTCAGCCACGCCTTCCACTCGCCCCGTATGGACGCCATGCTCGGCGACTTCCGCAAGGTCGTCGAGAGGCTGTCCTTCCAGACGCCGTCGATCGCGCTGGTGTCGAACGTGACCGGTGAGGCGGCGGGTGCCGACGAGGTGTGCTCGCCGGAGTACTGGGTGCGCCATGTCCGGGAGGCCGTGCGGTTCGCGGACGGGGTGCGGGCGCTGGAGAGGCTGGGCGTGACCCGGTTTGTCGAGGTCGGCCCCGACGGTGTGCTGTCCGCCATGGCGCGCGACTGCCTGCGGGCGGACGCGGGTTCGGCCCTGGTCGTGGCACCTGTTCTGCGTAAGGACCGCGCGGAGGTTCTGGCGCTGACGGCGGCGTTGGCCGAACTCCATGTGCACGGTGTCGAGGTGGGTTGGGAGCGGGTCTTCGCCGGGCGTGGTGCGCGGACGGTGGAGCTGCCGACGTACGCCTTCCAGCGTCAGCGCTACTGGCTGGAGGACCGTGCGCAGGCTTCGCCTGGTTCCGCGGTGGACTCGGTGGACGCGCGGTTCTGGGACGCGGTGGAGCGGGAGGACCTGGAGGCGCTGGCACAGGCGCTGGACGTCGACGGAGGTGGCTCGCTGGGTGAGTTGCTGCCCGCGCTCTCCTCGTACCGCCGTCAGCAGCGCGACCGGGCCACGGTCGACGGCTGGCGTTATCGGGTCTCCTGGAAGCCGGTTCCGGAGGCGGCGGCGGGGACGCTGTCGGGCGCGTGGCTGCTGGTGGTGCCCGCCGGGCTCGCGGACGGCGAGCTGACCGTCACGATCACACAGGGGCTGGAGGAGCACGGCGCTCGCGTCGTACCGGTGTCGGTCGACGGCGACACGGACCGCGATGGGCTCGCCGAGTTGCTGCTCGCCGCGCTCGGTGACGAGCCCGACGCGAGTGTGCTGTCGTTGCTCGCGCTGGACGAGGAGCCGTGTGCCGCGGAGCCGGTGGTCGCCGCCGGGCTCGCGCTGACGCTGCGGCTGGTGCAGGCCGCGGCCGGGTTGGACGTGGGCCTTCGGCTGTGGTGTGCCTCGCGGGGCGCGGTGTCGGTGGGCCGTTCGGACCGGCTCGCGAGCACCGCGCAGGCGCAGGTGTGGGGCCTCGGCCGGGTGGCGGCGCTGGAGCACCCGCAGCTCTGGGGCGGGCTCGTCGATCTGCCCGAGACGTTGGACGAGCGCGCCGTGGCGCGGCTGGCCGGTGTGCTGTCCGCGGAGGACGGTGAGGACGAGACGGCGATCCGGGGCTCCGGTGTGTTCGGCCGGCGGCTGGTGCGTACGGCATCCACGGGCGGCGAGGCATGGCGACCGAGTGGCTCGGTGCTGATCACCGGGGGTACGGGTGCGCTGGGCGCGCATGTGGCGCGCTGGGCGGTGCGTGCGGGTGCCGAGCACGTGGTGCTGACCAGCCGTCGTGGGCTCGCGGCGGAGGGTGCCTCCGAGCTGGGGGCGGAGCTGGAAGGGCTCGGCGCCTCCGTGCGGGTGGTGGCCTGTGACGCCTCCGACGGGGATGCGCTGGCCGAGGTGCTGGCGGCAATTCCCGAGCGCTACCCGCTGCGCGGTGTGGTGCACGCGGCCGGCGTGCTGGATGACGGCGTCCTGGACGGCCTGACCATCGAGCGGCTCGCCGGGGTGCTGGGGGCGAAGGTCGAGGGCGCGCGGCTGCTGCACGAGCTGACGGCCGACCTGGAACTGGACGCGTTCGTGCTGTTCTCGTCGTTCGCCGGCGTGGTGGGCGGTGCCGGACAGGGTGCCTACGCGGCGGCGAACGCGTATCTGGACGCGCTGGCCGTGGCGCGCCGTGGTGCCGGGCTGGCCGGTACGGCGGTGGCCTGGGGACCCTGGGCCGAATCCGGTATGGCCGCGAGCGGCCGTGCGGGGGAGCGGGTGCGCGGTGGCGCGGTGTCCGCGATGGCTCCGGCGCTGGCGGTGGACGCGCTGAGCTGGGCCGTCGGCCAGGAGGAGGCGTCGCTCGTCGTCGCGGACGTCGACTGGGAGCGCCTGGCCCCGGCGTTGGCCGCCGCGCGTGGCGGCACTCTCGTCAGCGGCATCCCCGAGGCGCACGAGCACCTGGCCACGGACGACGACGGCGCCGGTACGCAGGCGGCCACCTTCGCCGGGAGGCTCGCCGGACTGTCGGCGACCGAACGCAACGAGGCCGTGCTGGAGCTGGTCCGCGGCCACGCGGCCTCGGTGCTCGGCCACACATCGGCGGACTCGATCGAACCCGGCCGCGCCTTCCGCGACCTCGGGTTCGACTCCCTCACGGCGGTCGAGCTGCGCAATCGGCTGGACCTCGCGACCGGCCTGCGCCTCCCGGCGACGCTCGTCTTCGACTACCCGACGGCCGCCGAACTGGCCGACTACCTGGACGCCGAGGCGTTCGGCACGGCCCGGCCGGCCCTCGACACCGCCCAGCCGAACGCGGTGGCCGTGGACGACGAACCCATCGCGATCGTGGCGATGAGCTGCCATTTCCCCGGAGACGTCCATACCCCGGAGGACCTGTGGCGGCTGGTGGCCGAAGGCGCCGACGCCATCTCCGCGTTCCCCGCCGACCGCGGTTGGGACCTCGACGCGCTGTACAACCCCGACCCCGAGCGGCTCGGCACGTCCTACGCCCGCGAGGGCGGCTTCCTCTACGACGCCCCGCGGTTCGACGCCAGGTTCTTCGGGATCTCCCCGCGTGAGGCGCTGGCCATGGACCCGCAGCAGCGGCTGCTGCTTGAGACCTCGTGGGAGGCGTTCGAGCGCGCCGGTATCGCTCCCGAGTCGCTGAGAGGCGCCCGGGCGGGTGTGTTCGTCGGAACGAACGGCCAGGACTACGCCGGATTGTGGGTGGACTCCCAGGGCGACCTCGAAGGCCACCTGGGCACGGGCAGTGCGGCCAGCGTGGTGTCGGGCCGTATCTCCTACACCTTCGGTCTCGAAGGACCCGCGGTGACGGTGGACACGGCGTGTTCGTCGTCGCTGGTGGCACTCCATATGGCCATACAGGCGCTGCGCCAGGGCGAGTGCGACCTGGCCCTTGCCGGCGGCGTGTCGGTGATGTCGACACCCGGCGCCTTCGTGGAGTTCAGCCGGCAGCGTGGGCTGGCGGTCGACGGCCGGTGCAAGCCGTTCGCGGACGCGGCGGATGGTACGGGTTGGTCCGAGGGTGTGGGCTTGCTGCTGGTGGAGCGGCTGTCGGACGCGCGGAAGAACGGTCACCCGGTGTTGGCGATCGTGCGGGGTTCGGCGGTCAACCAGGACGGTGCGTCCAACGGCCTTACGGCGCCCAACGGTCCCTCGCAGCAGCGGGTGATCCGGCAGGCGCTGGCGAGTGCCGGACTGTCCGCTGCCGAGGTGGACGCGGTGGAGGCGCACGGTACGGGGACGACGTTGGGTGACCCGATCGAGGCGCAGGCGCTGCTGGCCACCTACGGCCAGGGGCGGCCTGAGGAGCAGCCGTTGTGGTTGGGTGCCATCAAGTCGAACATCGGGCACACGCAGGCGGCGGCCGGTGTCGCGGGCATCATCAAGATGGTGATGGCGATGCGCGAGGGCGTGTTGCCGAAGATCCTGCATGTGGATGAGCCGTCGAGTCAGGTGGACTGGTCGGCGGGTGAGGTGCGGTTGCTGACGGAGGCCACCGCGTGGCCCGAGACCGGCCGTCCGCGTCGGGCGGGCATCTCCTCGTTCGGGCTGAGTGGGACCAACGCCCACACCATCATCGAGCAGGCGCCGGAGGCCGGGCAGCCCGCGGCTTCGGACGCCGTGGCTCCCGCTTCCACTCCGGTTTCGGCCACCGAGACCGTCGACTCGGCGACAGTGGTGCCGTGGCTGCTCTCGGCCAAGAGCCAGGAGGCGTTGCGGGCACAGGCCGGGCGGCTGGCCGCGCATGTGGCGGCCCGGGGCGACCTCGGTGTGCTGGATGTGGGGTACTCACTGGCGGCCAGGTCGGTGTTCGAGCACCGTGCCGTGCTGGTCGGCGAGGACCGGGCGACCCTTCTGCGTGGTCTTGAGGCCGTGGCCGAGGGCGGAATCGCCTCCGGTGTGGTCCAGGGGCAGGCGGTGTCGGGCGGTAAGACGGCGTTCCTGTTCTCGGGTCAGGGTGCGCAACGCCTGGGTATGGGGCGTGAGTTGTACGACGCCTTCCCGGCGTTCGCTCAGGCTCTGGACGAGGTGTGCGCGCACCTGGACGTACTTCTTGACCGTCCGCTGAAGGACGTGATGTTCGCGGCGGAGGGCAGTGCGGATGCCGAACTGCTGGATCGGACGGGGTTCACGCAGCCGGCGTTGTTCGCCGTCGAGGTGGCGTTGTTCCGGTTGCTGGAGCACTGGGGTGTCTCCCCGGATGTGGTGATGGGCCACTCGGTGGGTGAGATCGCCGCCGCGCATGTGGCCGGGGTGTTCTCGCTTCAGGACGCGTGCACGCTGGTCGCGGCGCGTGGCCGGCTGATGCAGGCCCTGCCGGAGGGTGGCGCGATGGTCGCCATCCAGGCATCTGAGGTGGAGGTCGCTGCCTCGTTGGCCGGCCGTGAGCACGAGGTGAGCATCGCGGCGGTCAACGGACCGACGGCCGTGGTGATCGCCGGGCACACGCGAGCGGTCCAAGAGGTGGCGGACGCATGGACGGCGATGGGGAAAAAGACTAGGGGATTGCGGGTCTCACATGCGTTTCACTCTTACCTCATGGACAGGATGTTGGACGAGTTCGGCCAAGTAGTCCGTGAGATCCCTTTTGCGTCGCCGACCGTGGCGCTGGTCTCCAACGTGACTGGCGGGCTGGCCTCGGAGGGGGAGGCGTGTTCTCCGGACTACTGGGTCCGGCATGTGCGTGAGGCGGTTCGGTTCGCGGATGGGGTGCGTTCGCTTGAGGCGTTGGGTGTGACAAGGTTCTTGGAAGTCGGTCCGGACGGTGTGCTCACCGCCATGGCGCAGGACTGCCTCGCGGCACACGCCGAGGACGCCTCGGCGGCGGTTCTGGTCCCGGTGCTGCGTAAGGAGCGACCCGAAGCAGGGTCTTTGATGACGGCGCTTGCCGAACTGCACGCACACGGTGCCACGGTGGGCTGGGAAGCGATATTCGCCGGGCACGGTGCCGGCAAGGTGGAGCTGCCCACCTACGCGTTTCAGCGGGAACGGTTCTGGCCCGAGGTATCCGCGTCCGGCGGCGGCCGGAATTCCGGCTCGACGGCCGCGGACTCGGTGGACGCGCGGTTCTGGGAAGCGGTCGAGCGCGAGGATCTCGAAGCGCTCGCCGAGGCGCTCGACGTCGATCGCGATGCGCCGCTGAGTACGGTCATGCCCGCGCTGTCCGCGTACCACCGGAGCAACCGCGAGCAATCCACGATTGATGGTTGGCGTTATCGGGTGTCGTGGAAGCCGGTTGGGGATGTGGTGGGTGGGTCGTTGTCGGGGACGTGGTTGGTGGCGGTCCCGGGGGCGTGTGTTGAGGATGAGTTGGTGGAGGGGGTTGTTTCGGGGCTTGAGCGGCATGGTGCGGGTGTGGTGTCGCTGGTGGTGGACGAGGGGGACTTCGGGCCTGGGGTGCTGAGCGGGCGGTTGCGCGAAGTGCTTGATTCTGCGCCGGAGTTGAGTGGCGTGGTGTCGCTGCTTGCTGTGGACGAGGGTGTGTGTGGGGGGTATCCGGGGCTGTCTGCTGGTTTTGCCTCGTCGTTGGTGTTGGTGCAGGCGTTGGTGGAGGTGGGTGCTGGGGGTTTGTTGTGGTGTGTGTCGCGGGGTGCGGTGTCGGTGGGGCGTTCGGATCGGTTGGCGGGTGCTGTGCAGTCGCAGGTGTGGGGTTTGGGCCGGGTGGTGGGGTTGGAGCACTCGGGGTTGTGGGGTGGTCTGGTTGATCTGCCTGAGGTGTTGGATGAGCGTGCGGTCGCGCGGCTGATGGGCGTGCTGTCTGGTGGGGTCGGTGAGGGTGGCGAGGATCAGGTCGCGGTGCGTGGTTCTGGTGTGTTCGTGCGTCGTCTGGCCCGGTCGGCGGCGCCTGTCGCTGATGTGACGTCGTGGCGGACGCGTGGGACGGCGTTGGTGACCGGTGGTACGGGTGCGCTGGGCGGCCGGGTGGCCCGCTGGCTGGTGGGTAACGGTGCCGAGCATCTGGTGTTGACCAGCCGCCGTGGCCTTGGCGCGCCGGGTGCGCCCGAGTTGCGTGAGGAGCTTGAGGCCCTGGGCGCCCGGGTGACGGTGGTGGCGTGTGATGTGGCTGACCGTGAGCAGTTGGCCGCGGTGCTGGATGCCGTGCCTGAGGAGTTTCCGTTGCGGGCTGTCTTCCATGCGGCAGGCGTGGAGCAGGCGGCGGAGCTTGCGGGGATGGGGTTGGCGGATGCCGCCGGTGTGATCTCCGGCAAGGCGTCGGGTGCCGGGCATCTGGACGCGTTGCTGGGTGATCGTGAGCTGGACGCGTTCGTGGTCTTCTCCTCGATCGCGGGTGTGTGGGGCAGTGGTGGTCAGGCTGCTTACGGTGCCGCCAACGCCTACCTGGACGCGTTGGTGGAGGATCGTCGGGGCCGGGGTCTTGCTGGTACGGCTGTGGCCTGGGGGCCGTGGGCGGAAGGCGGTATGGCGGCCGGCGACGGCGGTGATCAGTTGGCTCGTCGTGGTCTGTCCGCCATGGCGCCCGAGCTGGCGCTTGCGGCGTTGCGTGGTGCGGTCGCGGGTGATGACGGTGTGGTGACGGTCGCCGACGTGGACTGGGAGCGGTTCGCGCCCTTGTTCACCTTGGAGCGGCCGAGCCCGCTGCTCGGCGAACTGCCCGAGGTCGTATCGGCCCTGGAGCAGGCCCGAGTCGCCGAGGAGAGCCAGGCCGAGGGCGGATCGGCACTGCGGGAAAGGCTCCTCGCGCTGGCTCCGAGCGAGCGGCAGCGCGCCGTGCTCGACCTGGTGCGCGGTCACGCGGCGGCGGTTCTCGGATTCGCCGGTATGGAAGGCGTGGAATCCGACCGAGCCTTCAAGGAATTGGGGTTCGACTCGCTCACCGCGGTGGAGTTCCGTAACCGGCTGAACTCAGATACCGGGCTGAGGCTGCCCACCACTCTGGTCTTCGACTACCCCAACGCAAAGGCGCTGGCAGAGCACGTAAGGGCGGGCGTCCTGCCCGACGAAGGGGTATCCGCCTCCCCGCTGATCGCGGATCTGGAAAAGCTTGAGGCATCACTTTCCACGGCCGAACCGGACGATGCCGGGCGAACGGCCATCGCGGCTCGACTCCACGTACTCCTTGCCAGGCTGAACGGCGACGAGAGCGGAGCGAAGGACGCTGAGAGCATCACGCAGCGGCTTGACGGGGCGTCCGACGACGATCTCTTCGATTTCATCGAGAACGAGCTCAGCTAACACGCGAGCGCCGAGGCAGTTCTCTGGCCTCCTTTCATTCTTCAGTCTTCTTTGACTCGTAACAGGCAAGGGTTTCATGGTGAACGAAGATAGGCTTCGGGACTACCTCAAGCGGGTAACGGCTGATCTGCACCAAGCGCGCCAACGCCTGCGCGAGCTGGAGGCAGGAGAGCAGGAACCCATCGCGATCGTGGCGATGAGCTGCCGTTTCCCGGGCGGTGTGGGGAGCCCCGAGGATTTGTGGCGGCTGGTGGCCGGCGGTGGTGATGCCATTTCCGATTTCCCGTCCAATCGCGGATGGGACGTGGAGGGAATGTACGACCCGGACCCGGAAAGTTCGGGGACGTTCTACTCCCGTGAGGGCGGTTTCCTTCACGACGCGGACGAGTTCGACGCGGGCTTCTTCGGGATCTCGCCGCGTGAGGCCCTTGCCATGGACCCGCAGCAGCGGCTGCTGCTTGAGACCTCGTGGGAGGTCTTCGAGCGGGCGGGCATCGCTCCGGGATCGGTGAAGGGCCGCCGTGGTGGTGTGTTCGTGGGAGCCGCCACCTCGGGCTACGGGGCGGACGTCGTCGGTTTCCCCGAGGAGATCGAGGGCCACCTGCTGACCGGTACGGCGACCTCGGTCGTATCGGGCCGTATCTCGTACACGCTCGGCCTTGAGGGGCCCGCGGTGACGGTGGACACGGCGTGTTCGTCGTCGCTGGTCGCGCTGCACCTGGCCGCGCAGGCGCTGCGCCAGGGCGAGTGTGACCTGGCTCTTGCCGGCGGTGCCACGGTGATGTCCACACCGGGTGCCTTCGTGGAGTTCAGCCGACAGCGCGGGCTGGCCCCCGACGGCCGCTGCAAGCCGTACGCGGACGCGGCGGACGGCACGGGCTGGTCCGAGGGCGTCGGCATGCTGCTGGTGGAGCGGCTGTCGGACGCGCGCAAGAACGGCCACCCGGTGCTGGCGATCGTGCGGGGTTCGGCGGTCAACCAGGACGGCGCCAGCAACGGTCTGACCGCGCCCAACGGCCCGTCCCAGCAGCGGGTGATCCGCGACGCGCTGGCGAGTGCCCGTCTGGCTGCCGCCGATGTGGACGTGGTGGAGGGCCACGGTACCGGTACGTCCCTGGGTGACCCGATCGAGGCGCAGGCGCTGTTGGCCACCTACGGCCAGGAACGGCCGGAGGGCCGTCCGCTGTGGTTGGGTTCGCTGAAGTCGAACCTCGGTCACACGCAGGCCGCGGCCGGTGTCGCGGGCGTCATCAAGATGGTGATGGCGATGCGGCATGGTGTGTTGCCGCAGTCGCTGCATGTGGATGAGCCGTCGCGGCAGGTGGACTGGTCGGCGGGTGAGGTGCGGCTGCTGACGGAGGCCACCCAGTGGCCTGAGACCGGGCGTCCGCGTCGGGCTGGTGTTTCCGCCTTCGGTGTGAGCGGGACCAACGCGCACACCATCATCGAGCAGGCCCCGCCGGTCGGCGAGGAGGAGTCCGGGGCCGGGGAGGTTCCGGCTACCGGTGTCGACAGTGGTGTGGCTACGTGGTTGCTGTCGGCTCGTGGCGCGGAGGCGCTGCGGGCGCAGGCGGCGCGGCTCAGGTCGTTCCTGTTGGAGCAGGACGAGTGGAGCGCGTGGGATGTCGGCCACTCGCTGGTGGCGACGCGGTCGATGTTCGAACACCGTGCGGTGGTGTCGGGCGCGAGTCGAGCGGAACTCCTCGCCGGGCTCGATGCCGTCGCATCCGGCGAAGCCGCCCCGGGACTGGTCCAAGGCGTGGCCGGGGCGGCCGTCAAGACCGCGTTCCTGTTCTCCGGCCAGGGCGCGCAACGCCTGGGTATGGGTCGGGAGTTGTGCGAGGCGTTCCCGGTGTTCGCGCAAGCTCTGGACGAGGTGTGCGCGCACCTGGATGTCGTGCTTGACCGTCCGTTGAAGGACGTGGTGTTCGCGGCCGAGGGCAGTGCGGACGCCGAACTGCTGGACCGGACCGCGTTCACGCAGCCCGCGTTGTTCGCCGTTGAGGTGGCGTTGTTCCGGCTGCTTGAGCACTGGGGTGTCACCCCGGACGTGGTGATGGGCCACTCCGTCGGTGAGATCGCCGCCGCGCACGTGGCGGGGGTGTTCTCGCTGGAGGACGCGTGCACGCTGGTGGCCGCGCGTGGTCGGTTGATGCAGGCGCTGCCGGCCGGTGGGGCGATGGTCGCCATCCAGGCGTCCGAGGAGGAGGTCGCCGGGTCGCTGGTCGGTCGTGAGGCCGAGGTGAGTATCGCTGCCGTCAACGGCCCGACGGCCGTGGTCATCGCGGGTGACGAGGCCGCCGTACTGGAGGTTGCCGCACAGTGGGCCGAGCAGGGCCGTAAGACCAGCCGCCTGCGGGTCAGCCACGCGTTCCACTCGCCCCGTATGGACGCCATGCTGGACGACTTCCGTCGCGTCGCGCGGGACCTGACCTTCCGGGCTCCCACCCTGGCGCTGGTCTCCAATGTCACCGGAGAGCCGGTCGGGGCCGACGATGTCCGCTCCCCCGAGTACTGGGTGCGGCACGTGCGCGCGGCCGTGCGGTTCGCCGACGGCGTTCGGTCCCTCCAGGCTCAGGGCGTCACCGCGTACATCGAGGTGGGCCCCGACGGTGTGCTCTCGGCGATGGCGCGGGACTGCCTGGCGGGCGAGGCGACTTGGGCCCCGGTCGTGGTGCCGGTCCTGCGCAAGGACCGGCCGGAGGTGCAGGCGCTGACGGCGGCGCTGACCGAGGCCCATGTGCACGGTGTGACGGTCGGCTGGGAGCAGGTCTTCGCCGGGCGCGGTGCGCGGACGGTGGAGCTGCCGACGTACGCCTTCCAGCGTCAGCGCTATTGGCTGGAGGGCACGGGCGGAGCCTCGGGCGCCTCCGCCGCCGCGGACTCGGTGGACGCGCGGTTCTGGGACGCCGTGGAGCGTGAGGACCTGGAGGCGCTGGCACAGACGCTGGACGTCGACGGGAGCGGTTCGCTGGGCGAGCTACTGCCCGCGCTGTCCTCGTACCGCCGTCAGCGACGCGACCGGGCCACGGTCGACGGCTGGCGCTACCGGATCTCGTGGAAGCCGGTCTCGGAGACCCCCGCGGCCACACTGCCGGGTACCTGGCTCATGGTCGTTCCCGCGTCCGGTGTCGCCGACGCGTTCGCCGACTCGGTGTCCGCCGCGCTCCAGCGGCACGGTGCCGATGTCGTGCGTCTGGTGGCGGACGAGGCCGACCTCGCCCCCGGCGCGCTGGCCGGGCGACTGCGTGACGTGGCCCCCGAGCCGTCCGGGCTCGGCGGTGTGCTGTCCCTGCTGGGGGTGGACGAGCGGCCCTGCACCGAGCACCCGGTGGTCTCGCGCGGCCTCGCGCTGGCGCTGGCGCTGGTGCGCGCCCTGGCCGAGACGGACATCCGCGCCCGGCTGTGGTGCGCCACCCGGGGTGCTGTGTCGGTGGGCCGTTCCGACCAGCTCACCAGCGCCGTGCAGGCGGAGATCTGGGGTCTGGGCCGGGTGGCCGCCCTGGAGCACCCCCGGATCTGGGGCGGTCTGGTCGATCTGCCCGAGACCGTGGACGAGCGCGCCGCCGCGCGACTGGCCTGGGCCCTGTCCGCCGGAGACGGCGAGGACCAGGTGGCGGTACGCGGCTCCGGAGCGTACGCCCGGCGCCTGACCCGGGTCACGGTCGGCAACGGGTCGGCGGAGCGCGCGTGGCGCCCCCGGGGCTCGGTGCTGATCACCGGCGGCACCGGGGCCCTGGGCGCCCAGGTGGCGCGCTGGGCCGCGCGTGAGGGCGCGGAACACCTGGTGCTGGCGAGCCGTCGAGGCCCGTCGGCCGACGGCGTTTACGAACTCACCGCTGAACTCGAGGCACTCGGCGCCGAAGTGACCGTGGTGGCCTGCGACGCCGCCGACCGGGACGCCCTGGCCGAGGTGCTGGCCGCCGTACCGGAGCGGTATCCGCTGACCGCCGTCGTGCACGCGGCGGGCATCCTGGACGACGGTGTGCTCGACGGCCTGACCGTCGGCCAACTCGCCGGGACCTTGGCCGCGAAGGCCGAGGGCGCGCGTCATCTGCACGAGCTGACCGCGGAGCTGTCGCTCGACGCGTTCGTGCTGTTCTCCTCGTTCGCCGGTGCCGTCGGCGGCGCCGGCCAGGCCGCCTACGCGGCGGCCAACGCCTACCTCGACGCGCTGGCACAGCACCGCCGGGCCCAGGGCCTGGCCGCCACCTCGGTCGCCTGGGGCCCGTGGGCCGAGAGCGGGATGGCCGCGAGCGGCCGAGCCGGGGAGCGGGCGCGCGGCGGGCCACTGCCCCCCATGACTCCCTCGCTGGCCCTGGACGCGCTGGGCTGGGCCGCCGGCCAGGACGAGGCCGCGCTGGTCGTGGCCGACATCGACTGGACCCGCATGGCCTCCGCGCTGAGCGCCGGCCCCAGCGCCCTGGTCAGCGACATCCCCGAGGCACGTGAGCTGCTGACCGCCGCGGCCGGCACTATCGGCCAGGCCGGACCGGGCCATGACCTGCGCGGACAACTGGCCGGACAGTCGGACGAGGAACAGCGCCTCCTCCTGCTGGACCTCGTCCGCACCCACGCGGCCTCGGCACTCGGCCACTTCTCGGCCGACTCCGTCGAGCCGGGCCGCGCCTTCCGGGACCTCGGGTTCGACTCCCTGACGGCCATCGAGCTGCGTAACCGACTCGACCTGGCCACCGGTCTGAGCCTGCCCGCCACCCTCATCTTCGACTACCCGACCGCCGAGGTGCTCGCCGACCAGCTACGGCGTGAGCTGGGCGGCGCCCACGCCGAGGCCGCCACGTCGGCGGTCTCGCACCGCGTGCGGCCGGATGACGACGACCCCATCGCGATCGTGGCGATGAGCTGCCGCTTCCCCGGAGGCGTGGAGAACCCGCAGGACCTGTGGCGACTCCTGGCCGAGGGCGGCGACGGCATCGCCGGGTTCCCCGGCGACCGGGGCTGGGACGTCGAGGGCATGTACCACCCGGACCCCGAGCACCCGGGCACCTTCTACGCCCGCGAGGGCGGATTCCTCTACGGGGCGCCCCAGTTCGACCCCACCTTCTTCGGGATCTCGCCGCGCGAGGCGCTCGCCATGGACCCGCAGCAGCGGCTGCTGCTTGAGACGTCCTGGGAGGCGTTCGAGTACGGAGGCGTCAAGCCGGCCGCGCTGCGCGGCAGCCGTACCGGTGTGTTCGTCGGCACCAACGGCCAGGACTACTCCACGATCATGCTCGACGCCGTCGAGGACTTCGGTGGCCACGTGGGTACGGGAAGCGCGGCCAGCGTGGTGTCCGGCCGTATCTCCTACACCTTCGGCCTTGAGGGGCCCGCGGTGACGGTGGACACGGCGTGTTCGTCGTCGCTCGTCGCGCTGCATCTCGCGGTGCAGGCACTACGCCAGGGCGAGTGCGACCTGGCGCTCGCCGGTGGTGTGTCGGTCATGTCGACACCCGGCGCCTTCGTGGAGTTCAGCCGCCAGCGTGGCCTGGCCCCCGACGGCCGCTGCAAGCCGTTCGCGGAGGGCGCGGACGGCACGGGCTGGTCCGAGGGTGTCGGCATGCTGCTGGTGGAGCGGCTGTCGGACGCGCGCAGGAACGGCCACCCGGTGCTGGCGGTGGTCCGCGGCAGCGCCATCAACCAGGACGGTGCCAGCAACGGTCTGACGGCGCCGAACGGCCCGTCGCAGCAGCGGGTGATCCGGCAGGCGCTGGCCAGCGCCGGGCTGTCCGCCGCCGAGGTGGACGCGGTGGAGGCGCACGGTACGGGTACGACGCTGGGTGACCCGATCGAGGCGCAGGCGCTGCTGGCCACCTACGGTCAGGAACGGTCGGAGGGCCGCCCGCTGATGCTGGGCGCCATCAAGTCCAACATCGGGCATACGCAGGCCGCCGCGGGTGTGGCCGGGGTCATCAAGATGGTGATGGCCATGCGGCACGGTGTGCTGCCGAAGACGCTGCACGTGGATGAGCCGTCGAGTCAGGTGGACTGGTCGGCGGGTGAGGTGCGGCTGCTGACGGAGGCCACCGCGTGGCCCGAGACCGGCCGTCCGCGCCGGGCGGGTGTCTCCTCGTTCGGGCTGAGCGGGACCAACGCCCACACCATCATCGAGCAGGCCCCCGAGCTGGAAGAGGCCCTGGCCTCGGAAGCGGCCGGGCCCGGGACGCCGGTGTCGACGGACGTGGTGCCGTGGCTGGTCTCCGGGAAGAGCCGGGAGGCGCTGCGGGCGCAGGCCGAGCGGCTGTACGGGGACGTGGCGGCTCGCGAGGACGTCAGGGCGCTGGACGTCGGCCACACGCTGGCGGCCAGGTCGGTGTTCGAGCACCGTGCCGTACTGGTCGGCGAGGACCGGGAGGCCCTGCTGCGCGGCCTGCGGGCCGTCGCGGAGGGCGGCATCGCCTCGGGAGTCGTCCAGCGGCAGGCCGTAACGGGTGGCCGGACGGCGTTCCTGTTCTCGGGCCAGGGTGCGCAACGCCTGGGTATGGGTCGGGAGTTGTACGAGGCGTTCCCGGTGTTCGCCCGTGCGCTTGACGAGGTGTGTGCGCATCTGGATGTGCTGCTCGACCGTCCGTTGAAGGACGTGGTGTTCGCGGCGGAGGGCAGCGCGGATGCCGAACTGCTGGATCGGACGGGGTTCACGCAGCCCGCGCTCTTCGCCGTCGAGGTGGCGTTGTTCCGGCTCCTTGAGCACTGGGGTGTCACCCCGGACGTGCTGATCGGTCACTCCGTCGGTGAGATCGCCGCCGCGTATGTGGCGGGGGTGTTCTCGCTGGAGGACGCGTGTGCGCTGGTTGCCGCGCGTGGTCGGTTGATGCAGACGCTGCCGGAGGGCGGCGCGATGGTGGCCATCCAGGCATCGGAGGAGGAGGTCGCCGGCTCGCTCGCTGGTCGTGAGGCCGAGGTGAGTGTCGCGGCGGTCAACGGCCCGACGGCCGTGGTCATCGCGGGTGACGAGACCGCCGTACGGGAGGTTGCCGCACAGTGGGCCGGGCAGGGCCGTAAGACCAGCCGCCTGCGGGTCAGCCATGCCTTCCACTCGCCGCGTATGGACGCCATGCTGGACGACTTCCGTGACGTCGTCACCGGTCTGTCCTTCCAGGCACCGGCCATCGCCCTGGTGTCGAATGTGACGGGCGAGGCGGCGGGCGCCGACGAGGTGTGCTCGCCGGAGTACTGGGTGCGCCATGCCCGGGAGGCCGTGCGCTTCGCGGACGGCATGCGGGCGCTCAGCGCCCAGGGCGTCACCAGGTTCCTGGAGGTCGGCCCCGACGGTGTGCTGTCCGCGATGGCGCGGGACTGCCTGACGCCGGACGAGGCGGCGGCCTCGGCCGTGGTGCCGGTCCTGCGCAAGGACCGCCCCGAGGCCCAGGCGCTGACGACGGCGCTGGCCGAACTCCACGTCCACGGCGCCTCGGTGGAGTGGGAGTCCGTGTTCGCCGGGCGCGGCGCGCGGATGGTCGAGCTGCCGACGTACGCCTTCCAGCGTGAGCGGTACTGGCCCGAGGTGTCCCTCTCCCTGAGCGGCTTGGACGCGCGGGGCGCCGCCGATTCGGTGGACGCGCGGTTCTGGGAAGCGGTCGAGCGCGAGGATCTCGAAGCGCTCACCGAGGCGCTTGACGTCGACGGCGAGACGCCGCTGAGCGCGGTGCTGCCGGCGCTGTCCACGTACCACCGCGACAGGCGTGACCGGTCCACGATCGACAACTGGCGCTACCGCGTGGCGTGGAAGCCCGTCTCGGACGTGGCCGGTGGGTCGCTGTCGGGGACGTGGCTGGTGGTCGTTCCGGCGTCGCGTGCCGAGGACGAGTGGGTGACGGAGGCCGTCGCCGGGCTCCGGCGCCATGGCGCCGATGTGGTGCCGCTGGTGGCGGACGAGCGTGACCTCGACGCCGGGGCGCTGGGGGAGCGGCTGCGCGCCGCGGTCGCCGAAGCGCCCGCTGTGGGTGGCGTGTTGTCGCTGCTTGCCCTGGACGAGGAGCCTTGTTCCGGACACCCCGAGCTGCCCAGCGGCCTCGCCCTGACGCTGACCCTGGTGCGGACCATGGCGGACACGGGCATCGAGGCTTCGCTGTGGTGCGGCACGCGGGGCGCGGTCTCGGTGGGCCGTTCCGAGCGGCTCAGCCGTCCGACGCAGGCGATGGTGTGGGCGTTGGGCCGGGTGGCCGCGTTGGAGCTGCCGGGGCTGTGGGGCGGTCTGGTCGATCTGCCCGAGGTGCTGGATGAGCGTGCGGTCGCGCGGCTGGTGGGCGTGTTGTCCGCCGAGGCCGGTGAGGGTGGCGAGGACCAGGTCGCGGTGCGTGGCTCTGGTGTGTTCGTGCGGCGCCTGGCCCGGTCGGCGGCGCCTGCCGCTGACGTAACGCCGTGGCGTACGCGTGGGACGGCGTTGGTGACTGGTGGTACGGGTGCGCTGGGTGGTCGGGTGGCCCGCTGGCTGGTGGGTAACGGTGCCGAGCATGTGGTGTTGACCAGTCGCCGTGGTCTTGAGGCGCCGGGTGCGCCCGAGCTGCGTGAGGAGCTTGAGGCCCTGGGCGCCCAGGTGACCGTGGTGGCCTGTGATGTGGCTGACCGAGAGCAGTTGGCCGCGGTGCTGGACGCCGTGCCTGAGGAGTACCCGCTTGCGGCGGTGGTCCACGCCGCGGGTGCCAACGCGGCGGGGCCGCTGGCCGAGACGACGGTGGCCGATGCCGCCGCTGTGATCTCCGGCAAGGTAGCCGGCGCCGTCAACCTGGACGCGTTGCTGGGTGATCGCGAGTTGGACGCGTTCGTGGTGTTCTCCTCGATCGCGGGTGTGTGGGGTAGTGGTGGTCAGGCTGCTTATGGCGCGGCCAACGCCTACCTGGACGCGTTGGTGGAGGACCGCCGGGGCCGGGGCCTGGCTGGTACGGCTGTGGCCTGGGGGCCGTGGGCGGAAAGCGGTATGGCGGCCGGCGACGGTGGCGACCAGTTGGCCCGTCGTGGTCTGCCCGCGATGGCGCCAGAACTGGCTCTCGCGGCGCTGCGTGGCGCGGTCGCGGGCGATGACGGTGTGCTGACGGTCGCCGACGTGGACTGGGAGCGGTTCGCCCCCGCGTTCACGATGGGGCGGCCCAGCCCGCTCCTCGGCGAACTGCCCGAGGTCGTATCGGCCCTGGAACAGGCCCGTGTCGCTGAGAAGAGCCACGCCGAGGGCGGTTCGGCACTGCGGGAGCGTCTGGCGGGGCTGACCGAGGCCGAGGTCGATCGGGCTCTGCTCGATCTCGTGCGTGGTCAGGCGGCGGCGGTGCTCGGTTTCGCGGGTGCGGAGGTGGTGGAGCCGGGGCGGGCGTTCAAGGAGCTGGGGTTCGATTCGCTTACCGCGGTGGAGTTCCGTAATCGGTTGAACGCGGAGACGGGGTTGGTGTTGCCGGCCACGTTGGTCTTCGACTTCCCGAGTTCTGTGGTGCTGGCTGGTCATCTGCGTGCCGAGGTGTTGGGTAGGCGGGAGGCGGTGGCGGTGCCTTCGGCGGTGGTGGCCCCGGTCGATGATGACCCGATCGCGATCGTCGGGATGAGCTGCCGTTTCCCGGGTGGCGTCGGAAGCCCCGAGGATCTGTGGAACCTCGTCGCGGCCGGCACGGACGCCATCACGGACTTCCCCTCCGACCGGGGCTGGGACATCGACGGGATGTACGACCCCGACCCGGAGCGCCTGGGCACGTTCTACGCCCGCGAGGGCGGGTTCCTCGACGGGGCGAGCGAGTTCGACGCCGCCTTCTTCGGGATCTCGCCGCGCGAGGCCCTGGCCATGGACCCGCAGCAGCGGCTGCTGCTTGAGACGTCCTGGGAGGCGTTCGAGCGCGCCGGCATCGACCCGGCGTCCGTACGCGGCAACCAGATCGGCGTCTACGTCGGCGCCGCGACCTCCGGCTACGGAACGGGACTGCACGAGATCCCCGAGGGACTCGAAGGGCAGTTGCTGACCGGCAGTGCCACCTCGGTCGTCTCCGGTCGTATCTCCTACACGCTGGGTCTTGAGGGGCCGGCGCTGACCGTGGACACGGCGTGCTCGTCGTCGCTGGTCGCCCTGCACCAGGCCGCGCAGGCGCTGCGCCAGGGTGAGTGCGACATGGCGCTCGCCGGCGGCGTCACCGTGATGACCAACCCGGCCGCCTTCGTCGAGTTCAGCCGCCAGCGTGGCCTGGCCCCCGACGGCCGCTGCAAGCCCTTCGCGGACGCGGCGGACGGCACGGGCTGGTCCGAGGGTGTGGGCATGCTCCTTGTGGAGCGGCTGTCCGACGCCCGACGCAACGGCCACCAGGTGCTGGCGATCGTGCGGGGCTCGGCCGTCAACCAGGACGGCGCGTCCAACGGCCTCACGGCGCCCAACGGACCGTCCCAGCAGCGGGTGATCCGCCAGGCACTCGCCAACGCCGGAGTGTCCGCCGCCGACATCCAGGTGGTGGAGGCGCACGGTACGGGGACGACGCTGGGTGACCCGATCGAGGCGCAGGCGCTGCTGGCCACCTACGGTCAGGACCGGCCGGAGAACCTGCCGCTGTGGCTGGGTTCGCTCAAGTCGAACCTCGGCCACACCCAGGCCGCCGCCGGTGTCGCCGGTGTCATCAAGATGGTGATGGCGATGCGGCACGGTGTGCTGCCGAAGACGCTGCACGTGGACGAGCCGTCGAACCAGGTGGACTGGTCGGCGGGTGAGGTGCGGCTGCTCACGGAGGCCACCCAGTGGCCCGAGACCGGGCACCCGCGCCGGGCCGGTGTCTCGGCCTTCGGCGTGAGCGGGACCAACGCCCACACCATCATCGAGCAGGCCCCGCCGGTCGAGGCCGAGGCGCAGCCCGGCCCGGCCCCCGCCGACGACCACGGCCTGGCCCCCTGGACGCTCTCGGCCCGGAGCCCGGAAGCCCTGCGCGCCCAGGCCGAGCGGCTGCGGACCCACCTGGTCGACGGACCCGAGCACGGCGTTCTGGACATCGCCGAATCGCTGGTCGCCACACGCTCGGTGTTCGAGCACCGCGCGGTGCTGCTGGGCACCGAACGCGAGACGCTGCTGCGCGGCCTGGAGACCCTCGCCGCGGGCGACGACGCCCCCGGCATCGTCCAGGGGCAGGCCGCAGGCGGCGGCAAGACCGCGTTCCTGTTCACCGGCCAGGGTGCGCAACGCCTGGGCATGGGGCGGGAGTTGTACGAGACGTTCCCGGTGTTCGCCCGCGCCCTGGACGAGGTGTGCGCGCACCTGGACGTCGTCCTGGACCGTCCGCTGAAGGACGTATTGTTCGCGGCCGAGGGCAGCGTCGACGCCGAACTGCTGGACGGGACCGCGTTCACGCAGCCCGCGCTCTTCGCCGTCGAGGTGGCGTTGTTCCGGCTCCTTGAGCACTGGGGTGTCAAGCCGGACGTGCTCATCGGCCACTCGGTCGGTGAGATCGCCGCCGCGCACGTGGCGGGGGTGTTCTCGCTGGAGGACGCGTGCGCGCTGGTCGCGGCGCGCGGTCGGTTGATGCAGGCCCTGCCGGCCGGTGGGGCGATGGTCGCCATCGAGGCGTCCGAGGAGGAGGTCGCCGGATCGCTTGCCGGTCGTGAGGCCGAGGTGAGCATCGCGGCGGTCAACGGCCCGACGGCCGTGGTCATCGCGGGTGACGAGGCCGCCGTACTGGAGATCGCCGGCCAGTGGTCGGAGCAGGGCCGCAAGACCAGCCGCCTGCGGGTCAGCCACGCGTTCCACTCGCCCCGCATGGACGCCATGCTGGACGACTTCCGTGCGGTCGCGCGGACGCTCGCCTACAACAGCCCGTCCGTCGCGTTCATCTCGAATGTCACGGGTGAGCAGGCCGGTGCCGACGAGGTGCGCGCGCCGGAGTACTGGGTGCGGCATGTGCGGGAGACCGTCCGCTTCCTCAACGGGGTGCGGGCCCTCGAAGCGCAGGGCGTCACCGCGTACATCGAGGTGGGCCCCGACGGCGTGCTGTCGGCCCTGGCCCAGGACTGCCTGACCCGACCGGTCGCCGACATCACGGCCGAGGACACACCGGCCCCCCTGTTGGTGCCGGTGCTGCGCAAGGACCGCCCCGAGTCACAAGCACTCGTCGCGGCCCTCGCCGAGATCCACGTCCACGGCGAAACCGTCGACTGGCGGGCCTTCTTCGCAGGACGCGGCGCCCGCCGCGTGGACCTTCCCACCTACGCGTTCCAGCACCAGCGCTACTGGCTGGAGGCCGGTACCTCGGCGGGCGACGCCTCGGCCTTCGGCCTCGACCCCGCCGACCACCCACTGCTCGGCGGCGCCGTCCCCCTCGCGGGCGCCGACGGCCTGTTGTTCACCGGAACCCTCTCGCTGCACACCCAGCCCTGGCTGGCCGACCACGTCCTGCGCGGCGAGGCGGTCCTGGCGACCACGGCCCTCGTCGAACTGGCCATCCGCGCCGGCGACGAGGTCGGCCTCGGTCACGTGGAGGAACTCGTCATCCAGGCGCCGCTGGCTGTCCCCCGAGGCGGCGGCGTCCAGATCCAACTCGTCCTCGGCGAGGAGGACGAGACCGGCACCCGTTCGCTGGAGATGTACTCACGAGTGGGTGAGGACGCGGACGAGGACGCGGACGAGTGGATCTGCCACGCCAGTGGTGTGCTCGCCCCGGAGCCGGACGACGCCACGGCCGCCGAGGCGGCGGCGGGCTTCGCCGCATGGCCCCCGCCCGGCGCCGAGCGCGTCGAGGTGGACGGCCTGTACGAGACGCTCGCCGGCGACGGCCTCGTCTACGGCCCCTCCTTCCGTGGCCTGCGCGCGGTGTGGCAGCGCGACGACGCGGTGTTCGCCGAGGTCAGCCTCGCTGAGGAGTCCGTCGTGGACGCCCAGCGGTTCGGGCTGCACCCCGCCCTTCTGGACGCGGCGTTGCAGCCGCTCGGCCTCGGCGTGCTGGACGGTGTGGGGCGCGGACGCATGCTGTTCAGCCTCGCCGGGATATCGCTGTACGCGTCCGGTGCCTCCGCGCTGCGCGTCAGGCTCGCCCGTACGGGTCCGGAGACCCTCTCCCTGACCGCGGTCGACGGAGCCGGTGACACCGTGCTCACCGCGGACACGCTGACCCTCCGTCAGGTCACCCCGGAGCAGCCGGAGGCCACCCCAGCGGCCGACGCGGCCGAGACCCTGCCCGAGCCCGCCGTCTCGCCCGAGGCGGTCGCCGAAACTTCTGTGGCGGAGACCTCCTCCGCCAAGCCGTCACGCCGCCGCAAGGCCGCACGGCGCTCCGCCAAGCGGGGCGGGACGGACTCCGGGCCGCTCGCCGCGCTGCGGGAGCGGTTGGCCGGGCTCTCCGAGCCCGAGCAGGACCGGATGCTGCTCGAAGTGATCCGTACGCACGTCGCGGCGGTGCTCGGACACGCCTCGGCTGGCGCCGTCCAGGGCTCGCAGGCGTTCAAGGACCTCGGCTTCAGCTCGCTGACCGCCGTCGAGTTCCGCAACCGGGTGAGCAAGGCCATCGGCCTGCGGCTCCCGGCGACGGCGGTGTTCGACTACCCGACCCCCGCCGAACTCGCCAAGTTCACCCGTGCCGAGGTCCTCGGCACGGAGACCGGAGCGGTGCGGCCGGTGCCGGTCGCGGTGGCGGGCAACGACGATCCGATCGTCATCGTGGGAATGAGCTGCCGCTACCCCGGAGAGGTGACCACCCCGGAGGACCTGTGGAACCTGGTCGCCGAAGGCCGGGACGGCATCTCTCCCTTCCCGACCGACCGAGGCTGGGACGTGGAGAACCTCTACGACCCGGACCCGGACGAGCCGGGCAAGTGCTACACGCGGGAAGGCGGCTTCCTGCACGGCGCCAGCCAGTTCGACCCGGCGTTCTTCGGGATCTCGCCGCGTGAGGCGCTCTCGATGGACCCGCAGCACAGGCTGCTCCTCGAGACCTCGTGGGAGGCGCTGGAGCGGGCCGGTATCGACCCGGTCTCCGCGAAGGGCAGCCAGACCGGTGTCTACGCGGGCGTGACCTACCAGGACTACGGCGGTGTCCTCGCCGGGTCTCAGGACAACGTCGAGGGTTACATCGGCACCGGCGTCTCGCCCAGCGTGCTCTCCGGCCGCATCTCCTACACCCTGGGCCTCGAAGGGCCGGCGGTGACGGTGGACACGGCGTGTTCGTCGTCGCTGGTCGCCCTGCACCTCGCGTGGCAGGCGCTGCGCCAGGGCGAGTGCGACCTGGCGCTCGCCGGTGGTGTGACGGTGATGTCCACACCGATGTCGCTGATCGAGTTCAGCCGCCAGCGCGCGCTCGCCTCCGACGGCCGCAGCAAGCCGTTCTCGGCCGCCGCGGACGGCGCCAGCTGGGCCGAGGGCGTCGGCATGCTCGTCCTCGAACGGCTCTCGGACGCCCGCCGCAACGGCCACCCCATCCTCGCCGTGGTGCGGGGCAGCGCGGTGAACCAGGACGGCGCGAGCAACGGCCTCACGGCGCCCAACGGCCCCTCGCAGCAGCGGGTCATCCGGCAGGCACTGGCGAACGCCCGCCTGTCGGCCGCCGAGATCGACGCGGTCGAGGCGCACGGTACGGGTACGTCGCTGGGTGACCCGATCGAGGCCCAGGCGCTGTTGGCCACCTACGGTCAGGAGCGCCCCGAGGGCCAGCCCCTGTGGCTGGGGGCCATCAAGTCCAACATCGGGCATTCGCAGGCCGCCGCCGGTGTCGGTGGCGTCATCAAGATGGTGATGGCGATGCGGCACGGCGTACTGCCGAAGTCGCTGCACATCGACGAGCCGTCGCCGATGGTGGACTGGACGGCCGGCGACGTCGAGCTGCTGGCCGAGGCCAGGCCGTGGCCGGAGACGGGGCATCCGCGTCGCGCGGGTGTGTCGGCGTTCGGCATGAGCGGCACCAACGTGCACACCATCCTGGAACAGGCCCCCGAGGCCGAGGGGGCCGAGGCGGTCGAGGAGGCCGAGCCCGTCGGAACCGAGCCCGTCGGGGCCGGGGCCGTCGACGGTCCGGTGGCGTGGGTCGTGTCCGGCAAGAGCGGTGACGCGCTGCGGGACCAGGCCGACAGGCTGCGGAAGTTCGTGACCGAGCGCCCCGAGCTGAGCGCCGCCGACGTGGCGCTCTCCCTGGCGACGACCAGGTCCGCGTTCCAGTACCGGGGCGCGGTGACCGGGACCAGCCGTGAGCAGCTCCTCGAACGCCTGGAGGCGATGGCCGAGGGCGCGAGGACACCGGGCGTGGTCCGCGCCAACGCCATCGAGGCACCTGGCCGTTCGGTGTTCGTGTTCCCGGGTCAGGGGGCGCAGTGGGTGGGTATGGCGGTGGGGTTGTTGGACTCCTCGCCGGTGTTCGCCGAGGCGGTGGCCGAGTGTGAGGTGGCCCTGTCGGCGTATGTGCACTGGTCGCTGACGGATGTGCTGCGTGGTGCCGAGGGTGCTCCCGGCTATGACCGGGTGGATGTCGTTCAGCCGGTGTTGTTCGCGGTGATGGTGTCGTTGGCGAAGCTGTGGCGTTCGGTGGGTGTCGAGCCGGACGCGGTGATGGGTCACAGCCAGGGTGAGATCGCGGCGGCCTGTGTGGCGGGCGCGTTGTCGCTGGAGGACGCGGCGAAGGTGGTGGCGCTGCGGTCGCGGGCCATCGCGGCCGGGCTGGCGGGTCGCGGTGGGATGGTGTCGGTCGGGCTTCCGGTGGACCAGGTCAGGGAGCGCATCGCCGCCTGGGACGGCGCCGTGTCGGTCGCCGCGGTCAACGGTCCGGGTTCGGTCGTGGTCTCGGGTGATCCGGGTGCGTTGGACGAGATGGTGGCCGAGCTTGAGGGTGAGGAGGTGCGGGTTCGCCGGGTGCCGGTGGACTACGCCTCGCACTCCGCCCACGTGGAGTCGATCCGCGAGGAACTGTTGAAGGTCCTGGCGGATCTGGAGCCGCGCTCGTCTGAGGTGCCGTTCTACTCGACGGTGTCGGGTGAGTTGGTGGACACGGCCGGGCTGGACGCGGGGTACTGGTACCGCAACCTGCGCCAGACGGTGGAGTTGGAGGCCACGACTCGCCTCCTGCTGGATGACGGTCACACCGTGTTCATTGAGGTGAGCCCGCATCCGGTGCTGACCCTGCCGGTGCAGCAGACGGTGGAGGCCGTCGAGGCGCAGGCCGTGGTCGTGGGGACACTGCGCCGTGACGAGGGCGGGGCCGAGCGGTTCCTGACCTCGATCGCCGAGCTGCATGTCAACGGCGCCGACGTCGACTGGCGGAAGGTGTTCGCCGGACACGGTGGCCGGCAGGTCGACCTGCCGACGTACGCCTTCCAGCGGCAGCGGTACTGGCCGCAGCCGGGCGAGGACGGCGGGTTCGGCAACGGCCCCGTCTCCGAGGTCGACTCGGTGGACGCCCGGTTCTGGGAAGCCGTCGAGCGCGAGGACCTCGAAGGGCTCGCGCAGACGCTGGAGCTCGACGGGGAGGCCCCGCTCAGTGCGGTGCTGCCCGCCCTGTCGTCGTACCGGCGAGGCAGGCGTGACCGCTCCACGGTCGACAACTGGCGCTACCGGATCAACTGGAAGCCCCTCATCGACCAGCCGTTGGCCGGCTCCGGGCAGGAGCAGGGCGCCCCGATCACCGGTACCTGGGCGATCGTCGTCCCGCCGGTCGACGCCGCCCGTGAACTGGCGGAGCGCGTCGCACGGGACGTGGAGCGCCACGGTGCCCGCGTGGTGCGGGTCGACCTGGACGCGACGGAGCCGGAGCGGTTTTCGCTGGCCGGACTCCTGCGGGCCGCGGCCCCCGGCACGTCCGCCACGGACGGCTCCGAGCAGGACGGGACGCTCGCGATCGACGGAGTGCTCTCCCTGCTGGCCCTTGACGAGGAGGCGCTCGCCGGACACCCGGGCGTTCCGCGCGGCTTCGCCGGCACGGTGGCCCTGGTCCAGGCGCTCGCCGACATCGACATCGACGTGCCGTTGTGGCTCGCCACCACCGGTGCCGTGTCCGTGGGCCGTTCCGACCGGGTCGGCAGCGTCAAGCAGTCCCTGGTGTGGGGTCTGGGCCGGGTGGTCGGCCTGGAGTACGCACAGCGCTGGGGCGGTCTCGTCGACCTGCCCGAGTCGCCGGACGCGCTCGACGAGCGGGCGCTGAACCGTCTGGTCGGCCTGATCGGGCGCTCCGGCGACGAGGACCAGGTGGCGGTGCGCGCTTCCGGGGTCTTCGCGCGGAGGCTGGTCCGGGCGCCCTTGGGCGATGCCCGGCCGGCCCGCGCCTGGCAGCCTCGTGGCAGCGTTCTGATCACCGGTGGTACGGGTGCTCTCGGTGGCCGTCTCGCCCGTTGGCTGGCCCGTGGCGGCGCCGAGCACCTGGTGCTCACCAGCCGCCGTGGCCCGGACGCCCCCGGCGCGGCCGAGTTGAGGGACGAACTGACCGCCCTGGGCGCGCGGGTCACCGTCGCCGCCTGTGACGCCGCCGACCGTGACGCGCTGCGGGAGCTCCTCGACGGGCTGCCCGCGGAGTACCCGCTGACCGGCGTGGTGCACGCGGCCGGTGTGCTGGACGACGGCCTCGTCGACACCCTCACCGTCCCCAGGACGCAGGGGGTCTTCCGGCCCAAGGTGGACGCCGCGGTGAACCTCCACGAGCTGACCCGGGACCTGGACCTGTCCGCGTTCATCCTCTTCTCCTCGTACGCCGGAACCGTCGGTGGTGCCGGTCAGGGCAGCTACGCCGCCGCGAACGCCTTCCTCGACGCCCTGGCGCAGCAGCGCCGGGCCCAGGGGCTGGCCGCGACCTCGGTGGCGTGGGGCGCCTGGGGCGGCGGCGGTCTGGTCGACGACGCCACCGCGGCCCAGTTGAAGCGGCGCGGTATGCCGCCGCTGGTGCCCGAACTGGCCGTCGAGGCCCTTCAGCAGGCGCTCGACCACGACGAGGTGGACATCACCGTCGCCGATGTGGACTGGGAGCGTTACGCCCCCGGGTTCGCCTCGGCCCGGCCGCGTCCGCTGCTCAACGAGCTGCCGGAGGTACGGCGGGCCCTGGAGGAGGCGGAGGCCGAGCTGGGCGCGGCCCTCACCGGGCTGGCCGTACGCCTCGAAGGACTGTCGGCCGCCGAACGCGAGACGGAGGTCCTCGACCTCGTCAGGACCCACGCCGCCGAGGTGATCGGTTACCCGAACGCCGACGCGGTGGAGCCGGAGCGGGCCTTCAGGGACATCGGGTTCGACTCGCTGACCGCCGTGGAGCTGCGCAACGGGCTCAGCGCGGCGGCCGGTGTGAACCTTCCGATCACCATGGCCTTCGACTACCCGACGCCCACGGCGCTCGCCCGGTTCATCCTCGGCGAGGTGCTGGGCACCGTGCCCGCGCCGGCCGACGAGCAGCCGGTGGTCACGGGCACGGTCGTGGACGACGACCCGATCGCGATCGTGTCCATGAGCTGCCGCTTCCCCGGCGGGGTGCGCACTCCGGAGGACCTGTGGCGACTGGTCTCCGAGGGCAGCGACGTGATCAGCGCGTACCCGACCAACCGTGGCTGGGACCTGGACGACCTGTACGACCCGGACCCGGAGAACACGGGCACCAGCTACGCCAGCGGCGGCGGTTTCGTCTACGACGCCGACGAGTTCGACCCGGCGTTCTTCGGGATCGCCCCCCGCGAGGCGCTGACCATCGACCCGCAGCAGCGGCTGCTCCTTGAGACGTCCTGGGAGGCGATCGAGCGGGCGGGCATCGACCCCACGTCGCTCAAGGGAAGCCGGACCGGCGTCTTCGCCGGAAGCAACGGCCAGGACTACATCGGCCTGCTGCTGACCGCCCCGGGCGGCCCCGACGGCTACCTCGGAACCGGTAACGCGGGCAGCGTCGTGTCGGGCCGCGTCTCCTACACCTTCGGCCTCGAAGGACCGGCCGTCACGGTGGACACGGCGTGCTCCTCGTCCCTGGTGGCACTGCACATGGCCGTGCAGTCGCTGCGCCAGGGGGAGTGCTCCATGGCGCTGGCCGGCGGTGTCACGATCATGTCCACCCCGGGCTCGTTCGTGGACTTCAGCCGCCAGAAGGGGCTGTCGTCGGACGGGCGCTGCAAGGCGTTCGCGGCATCGGCCGACGGCACGGGCTGGGGCGAGGGTGTCGGCGTGCTGCTCCTTGAGCGGCTGTCGGACGCACGGCGCAACGGCCACCCGGTCATGGCGATCGTGCGCGGCTCCGCCGTCAACCAGGACGGCGCCAGCAACGGCCTGACGGCGCCCAACGGGCCGTCGCAGCAGCGGGTGATCCGGCAGGCGCTGGCCAGCGCCGACCTCGCCGCCCACCAGGTGCACGCGGTCGAGGCGCACGGCACCGGCACCCGGCTGGGTGACCCGATCGAGGCGCAGGCGCTGCTGGCCACGTACGGCCAGGGGCGGCCCGATGACCAGCCGCTGTGGCTGGGTTCGATCAAGTCGAACATCGGTCACACGCAGGCGGCGGCCGGTGTCGCGGGTGTCATCAAGATGGTGATGGCCATGCGCGAGGGCGTGCTGCCGAAGACGCTCCACGCGGACGAGCCCACACCCCACGTGGACTGGACGGCCGGCGAGGTCCGGCTGCTGACCGCGCCGACCGCGTGGCCGGAGAACGGCGAACCGCGACGGGCGGGTATCTCCTCGTTCGGCATCAGCGGTACCAACGCCCACACCATCATCGAGCAGGCCCCGGAACCCGAGGAGCCGGAGGCGGTGTCGCGGGTCGGCACGGACGGTCTCCCGACCGGTGCGCGCACGCTCCCCTGGACGATCAGCGGCAAGGGCGCCGCGGCGCTGCGCGCGCAGGCGCGCGGCCTGCGCGACCACCTGGCGGACCATCCCGAACTCGACCTGGGCGACGTGGGTTACTCGCTCACGGTCTCCCGGTCCGTCTTCGACCACCGTGCCGTCCTCCTGAACGGTGACCGGGACGCGCTGCTGAGTGGCCTCGACGCCATCGCCTCGGGCGCCACGGCCCCCGGGGTCGTCCAGGGATCGGTGGGCACCGGCGGGAAGACGGCGTTCCTGTTCTCGGGCCAGGGTGCGCAACGCCTGGGCATGGGACGGGAGTTGTACGACGCGTTCCCGGTGTTCGCCCAGGCCCTGGACGAGGTGTGCGCGCACCTGGACGTCGTCCTTGACCGTCCGCTGCGCGAGGTGGTGTTCGCGGCCGAGGACAGCGCGGATGCCGAACTGTTGGACCGGACGGGTTTCACGCAGCCGGCGTTGTTCGCCGTCGAGGTGGCGTTGTTCCGGTTGCTGGAGCACTGGGGTGTCACCCCGGATGTGCTCATCGGCCACTCGGTGGGTGAGGTCACGGCCGCGTACGTGGCGGGGGTGTTCTCGCTGGAGGACGCGTGTGCGTTGATCGCGGCGCGTGGTCGGTTGATGCAGGCGCTGCCGGAGGGCGGCGCGATGGTGGCCATCCAGGCATCGGAGGAGGAGGTCGCCGGATCGCTGGCCGGTCGTGAGGCCGAGGTGAGCATCGCGGCGGTCAACGGCCCGACGGCCGTGGTGATCGCGGGTGACGAGACCGCGGTGCTGGAGATCGCCGAGGACTGGGCCGGACAGGGCCGCAAGACCCGTCGCCTGCGGGTCAGCCACGCCTTCCACTCGCCCCGTATGGACGCGATGCTGGACGACTTCCGCCAGGTCGTCGAGGGGCTGACCTTCCAGGCACCGTCGATCTCCCTGGTCTCCAACCTCACGGGCGCGCCGGCGGGCGCGGAGCAGGTGTGCTCGGCGGAGTACTGGGTGCGCCACGTGCGCGAGGCCGTGCGGTTCGCCGACGGGGTGCGGGCACTGGAGAAGCTCGGGGTGACCTCGTTCCTGGAGGTGGGCCCCGACGGTGTGCTCACCGCGATGACGCAGGAGTGCCTGACGGCCGACGAGGCCGGGGGCGCGCGCGTCCTCGTCCCCGTACTGCGCAAGAACCGCCCCGAGGTCCAGTCGCTGACCACGGCGCTGGCGGAACTCCACGTCCACGGCACCACCGTGAACTGGTCGACGGCGTTCGCCGGACACGACGTCCGGCGGGTGGAGCTGCCCACCTACGCGTTCCAGCGGCAGCGCTACTGGCCGAAGGCCGGCGGCCCCATGACCGGGGACGTCGCCTCCGTCGGCCTCAGCTCCCCCAACCACCCGCTGCTGGGTGCCGGGGTCGAACTCGCGGGCAGCGACGGATTCCTGTTCACCAGCAGGCTGTCGGTGCAGAGCCAGCCCTGGCTGGCCGACCACGCGATCGCGGGCGCGGCCCTGTTCCCGGGGACCGGATTCCTCGAACTGGCCATCCGCGCGGCCGACCAGGTCGGCTGCGGCCGGGTCGAGGAGGTCACCCTGGCCACCCCGATGGTCCTGCCCGAGAACGAACCGGTCCAGGTGCAGCTGTGGGTGGATGACGCGGACGAGACGGGCCACCGCTCGATCGGCCTCTACTCCCGCCCGGCCGACGCCCCCTCGGGCGAGCCGTGGACGCAGCACGCGGCCGGCGCGCTGGCCCCCGCCGGCCCCGAGCCGTCGTTCGACCTGGGCGTATGGCCCCCGGCGGACGCGGAAGCGCTGGACATCAGCGACTTCTACGAGCGCTTCGCCGCCTCCGGCTTCGCCTACGGCCCGGTGTTCCAGGGCCTGCGGGCCGCCTGGCGCGCCGGCGACGACGTCTACGTCGAGGTCAGCCTCGGCGAGGAGCACGCGTCACTGGCGGCCGACTTCGGCCTCCACCCGGC
Source organism: Streptomyces buecherae (assembly GCF_014295035.1). Classification (GTDB taxonomy): domain Bacteria; phylum Actinomycetota; class Actinomycetes; order Streptomycetales; family Streptomycetaceae; genus Streptomyces; species Streptomyces youssoufiensis. Next base: position 1,533,135 of record NZ_CP060404.1, on the reverse strand, counting down.
GCTGCTTGACGCCGCCGTGCAGGCGGTGACCTTCGTCGCCCTGGAGGACGTCGGGCTCTCCCGGCTCCCGTTCTCCTGGAGCGGGGTGTCGCTCCACGCAGGTGGCGCCTCCACGCTGCGGGTGCGCCTCACCCAGTTGGGGCCGGACTCCATCTCCCTCGCGGTGGCCGACGGAACAGGCCGCCCCGTGGCGTCGATCGAGTCCCTCGTACTGCGCCCGGTATCCGTGGACCACATCGACACGGCCAGGACGTCGGCGTTCCGCGACTCGCTGTTCACGCTGGACTGGACCCCCGTGCCGGCCGTCTCCCCGGCGGACGCGACCACGGCCACCTGGGCCGTGGTGGGCACCGACCACTACGGACTGGCCGCCGGGGCGATCGCCGGGGCCCAGGTGACCGCCTACGCCGATCTCGACGCCCTGGGCGCCGCGATCGACGACGGCGCCGCCGCCCCGGAGGCCGTGCTGGTCTCCTACGCGCCGGGCCTCGCCGACGAGGCGGCGCAGGGCGGGCCCAAGAGCAAGGGGAAGGGCAAGGCGAAGGGCAGGGGCAAGGCCAAGCGGGGTTTGGAGCCCGTGGAAGCCATCCACGCGGTGACGCACCACACGCTCGGCATGATCCAGGGCTGGCTGGGCGACCGCCGGTTCGCTTCCTCCCGGCTGGTCTTCGTGACCTCGGGCGCGATGGCACCCGACGATCGCGACGAGACCCCGGACCTGATCCACGCCCCGCTGTGGGGCATGGTGCGGTCCGCGCAGTCGGAGAATCCGAACTGCTTCGTCCTGGTGGACCTCGACGAGGACGAGGCGTCCAAGGCCGTACTGCCCGCGGTGCTCGCCACCGACGAGCCGCAGGCCGTGGTCCGCGAGGGCACGGTGCTCGGCCAGCGCATGGCTCGGGTCTCCTCGGGCACCGCGCTGCTGCCGCCCGCCGGGGTGCGGGACTGGCGGCTGGACATGCACGCCAAGGGGACCCTGGAGAACCTGGCGCTGCTGCCCAGCCCGGACGCCTCGGAGGAACTCGGCGCGACCGAGATCAGGGTGGCGCTGCGCGCCGCGGGCCTGAACTTCCGCGACGTGCTCAACGCCCTGGGGATGTACCCCGGGGAGGCCGGGCCGCTCGGTGGTGAGGGTGCCGGCGTGGTGACCGAGGTCGGCTCCGCGGTGCGGGACCTCGTCCCCGGTGACAAGGTGATGGGCATCTTCAGCGGGTCGTTCGGCCCGTTCGCCATCACCGACCGGCGCGTCGTCGCCCGGGTCCCGGAGAACTGGACGTTCGAGCAGGCGGCCTCCACCCCGATCGTGTTCCTGACGGCCTACTACGCCATGGTGGACCTGGCTGGCCTGAAGGCCGGTCAGTCGGTGCTGGTGCACTCCGCCGCGGGTGGCGTGGGCATGGCCACGCTCCAGTTGGCACGGCACCTCGGCGCCGAGGTCTTCGGCACCGCGAGCGAGGGCAAGTGGGACACGCTGCGGTCGCTGGGTCTGGACGACGAGCACATCGCGTCGTCCCGGACGCTGGACTTCGAGAAGCGCTTCCTCGAAGCGACCGGCGGGCGCGGCATGGACGTGGTGCTCGACTCGCTGGCGCGGGAGTTCGTGGACGCCGGCCTGCGGCTGCTGCCGAGCGGCGGCCGGTTCCTGGAGATGGGCAAGACCGACATCCGGATTCCGGAAGAGGTGGCCGCCGAGTACCCCGGTGTCTCCTACCGGGCGTTCGACCTGATCGAGGCGGGACCCGACCGCATCAACGAGATGTGGAACGACCTGATCGCGCTCTTCGAGCAGGGAGTACTGCGACCGCTGCCGGTACGCACCTGGGACGTCCGCAGGGCGCCCGACGCCTTCCGCTTCCTCAGCCAGGCACGCCACACCGGCAAGGTGGCGCTGACGATGCCGAGGACGCTGGACGGTCGTGGCACGGTGTTGATCACGGGTGGTACGGGTGGTCTGGGTGCGTTGTTGGCTCGTCACCTTGTGGTCGAGCACGGTGTGCGTTCTCTGGTGTTGACGAGTCGTCGTGGCGTGGAGGCGCCGGGCGCGGTGGAGTTGGTGGCGGAGTTGGTGGGGTTGGGTGCGCAGGCGCGGGTGGTGGCCTGTGATGTTGCTGATCGTGCCGCGGTGGAGGGTGTGTTGGCGGGGATCGGGTCTGAGTACCCGTTGTCGGCTGTGGTGCATGCGGCGGGTGTGCTGGATGACGGTGTGGTGGAGTCGTTGACGCCGGAGCGGGTGGATCGGGTGTTGCGTCCGAAGGTGGACGCGGCGTTGCACCTGCACGAGCTGACCCGCGACCTCGACCTCTCCGCGTTCATCCTGTTCTCCTCCGTATCCGGGACCTTCGGCGGCGCGGGCCAGGCCAACTACGCGGCGGGCAACGCCTTCATGGACGCCCTCGCCCAGCACCGCAGGGCCGCGGGCCTCGCGGCGGCCTCCCTCGTATGGGGGCCGTGGACGCAGGACGGCGGCATGACCACCGAACTGGCCGACGCCGACGTCACCCGGATGACCAGGACCGGCATGGTCGCCCTCACCCCCGAGGCCGGGCTCGCGCTGTTCGACGCGACCCGCGATCTCGACGGTGCCGTCCTGGTGCCCATGACGATGGACATGTCCTCGGTGGGCGAGCCGGTACCCGCGCTCCTGCGCGGACTGGTGCGCGCACCCGCGCGCCGGACCGCGGAGTCGGCGGCCACGAGCACCACGGTCGATCCGGCCGCCGCGCTCAAGCAGCACCTGGCCGGGAAGTCCGAGACGGAGCGCGAGCGCGTCCTGGTGGACCTGGTGTGCGACCAGGTGGCCGTCGTCCTCGGATACGCGTCGGGGCAGGCGATCGACCCCGGACACGCCTTCAAGGACCTGGGCTTCGACTCCCTGTCGGCCGTCGAGCTGCGCAACCGGCTCAACGCGATCACCGGAACGCGGCTGCCGGCGACCCTGGTGTTCGACTACCCGACGCCGGCGTCGCTCGCACGGTTCCTGCGCGAGGAGGTCGCCCCCGCCGACGAGCCCGCGACCGAGCACGTCTTCGGAGAACTCGACCAACTGGAATCCACCCTGTCGGCGCTCGCGTCCGACAGCAAGACGCACGCCCAGGTCATGGCGCGGCTCCAGGGGATGGTGGCGAAGTGGTCCGCCGGCGGTACCGGCCAGGTGGCCGGCGCCGTGACGGTGGCGGACGACGACCTGGACGACAGCAGCGAGATCGAGTCGGCCACCGCCGACGACATCTTCAAACTCATCGATGACGAATTCGGAATGTCCTGACGTGGCGAGCTGGAACTCACAGAGTGTTTCAAGGGGCTGGGGATAGTGGCGGAAGACGAAAAACTCCTTGACTACCTCAAGAAGGTGACGGCTGACCTGCGTCAGGCTCGTCGGCGACTTCGAAAGGTGGAGGAGCGGGACCGGGAGCCCATCGCCATCGTGGCGATGAGCTGCCGGTACCCCGGAGGCGTGCGGACTCCGGAGGAGCTGTGGCGGCTCGTCGCCGAGGGCGGCGACGGCATCACCGAGTTCCCGCCCGACCGGGGCTGGGACGTCGACGGCTTCTTCGACCCCGACGCGGAGCGGTCCGGGACCTTCTCCGTCCGCGAGGGCGGATTCCTGGACGCCCCCGGCGACTTCGACCCCGGCTTCTTCTCCATGAGCCCGCGGGAGGCACTCGCCACCGACCCGCAGCAGCGGCTGCTCCTTGAGACCGCGTGGGAGGCGTTCGAGCGCGCCGGGATCGACCCGGCGTCGGTGCGGGGCAGCCAGGGCGGTGTGTTCGTCGGCGCTTCGTCCTCCGGCTACGGCGCCGGGGTGAGCGAGATGCCCGAAGGCGTCGAGGGGCTGCTGCTCGCGGGCAACGCCACCTCCGTGGTGTCCGGCCGGGTGGCCTACACCCTGGGCCTGGAAGGGCCCGCCGTGACGGTGGACACCGCGTGCTCGTCGTCGCTGGTCGCCCTGCACCTGGCCTGCCAGGCACTCCGTCAGGAGGAGTGCTCGCTGGCCCTGGCGGGCGGCGTCGCGGTCATGTTCACCCCCAGCATGTTCGTGGAGTTCAGCCGGCAGGGCGGGCTCGCTCCCGACGGCCGGTGCAAGGCGTTCGGCGCGGGAGCCGACGGCACCGGCTGGGCCGAAGGCGTGGGCCTGCTCCTCCTGGAGCGGCTCTCGGACGCCCGGCGCAACGGCCACCCCGTGCTGGCCGTGGTGCGGGGCAGCGCGGTGAACCAGGACGGTGCGAGCAACGGTCTCACGGCGCCCAACGGCCCCTCGCAGCGGCGGGTGATCCGCCAGGCACTGAAGAACGCGGGCCTGACGCCGGCCGACGTGGACGCGGTCGAGGCGCACGGTACGGGCACCGCGCTGGGGGACCCGATCGAGGCACAGGCACTGCTGGCCACCTACGGTCAGGAGCGGGCGGATGGACGGCCGCTGTGGCTGGGCTCGCTGAAGTCCAACATCGGCCACTCCCAGGCCGCCGCCGGTGTCGGCGGGGTCATCAAGATGGTGATGGCCATGCGCGAGGGTGTACTGCCCAGGACCCTGCACGCGGACGAGCCCTCCACCCAAGTGGACTGGTCCGAGGGCGACATCCGACTGCTCACCGAGGCCACTGACTGGCCCGAGACCGAGCAGCCCCGGCGGGCGGGTGTGTCCTCGTTCGGCATCAGCGGGACGAACGCGCACGCGATCCTGGAGCAGGCGCCGGAGGCCGAGGAGTCCGAGGAGGCCGAGGAGTCGTCCGAGGCCGGGGTCGCCGATGGTCCGGTGGCGTGGGTGGTGTCGGGCCGCAGCGCGGCCGGGCTGCGGGCGCAGGCGGGGCGGCTGCGGGAGTTCGTGGCCGAGCGTCCTGGGTTGAGCGCCGCTGATGTGGCGTTCTCGTTGGCGACGTCGCGTTCGGTGTTCGAGCACCGTGGGGTGGTGACGGGTGCTGATCGTGAGGAGTTGTTGGCGCGGTTGGGTGCGTTGGCCGGGGACGAGGTGGTCTCGGGTGTGACGCGTGGTGTGGCCGATGTGCGTGGTCGTTCGGTGTTCGTGTTCCCGGGTCAGGGGGCGCAGTGGGTGGGTATGGCGGTGGGGTTGTTGGACTCCTCGCCGGTGTTCGCGGAGGCGGTGGCCGAGTGTGAGGCGGCTCTGTCGGCGTATGTGGACTGGTCGTTGACGGATGTGTTGCGTGGTGCTGCGGGTGCTCCCGGTTTTGATCGGGTGGATGTGGTGCAGCCGGTGTTGTTCGCGGTGATGGTGTCGTTGGCGCGGTTGTGGCGTTCGGTGGGTGTGGTGCCGGATGCGGTGATGGGTCACAGTCAGGGTGAGATCGCGGCGGCCTGTGTGGCGGGCGCGTTGTCGTTGGAGGACGCGGCGAAGGTGGTGGCGTTGCGGTCGCGGGCGATCGCGGGTGGTCTGGCGGGTCGTGGCGGCATGGTGTCGGTGGGGTTGCCGGTGGACCAGGCACGGGAGCGCATCGCGGGTTGGGGCGGTGCGATTTCGGTCGCCGCGGTCAACGGCCCGGGCTCGGTCGTGGTCTCCGGTGATCCGGGTGCGTTGGATGAGATGGTGGCCGAGCTTGAGGGTGAGGAGGTGCGGGTTCGCCGGGTGCCGGTGGACTACGCCTCGCACTCCGCGCACGTGGAGTCGATCCGCGAGGAACTGTTGCAGGTCCTGGCGGACATCGCGCCGCGTTCGTCGCAGGTGCCGTTCTACTCGACGGTCTCCGGTGAGTTGGTGGACACCGTCGGCCTGAACGCCGAGTACTGGTACCGCAACCTGCGTCAGACGGTTGAGCTGGAGGCCACGACCCGTACTCTCCTGGGCACTGGACATGGTGTGTTCGTCGAGGTGAGCCCGCATCCGGTGCTGACCCTGCCGGTCCAGCAGACGGTGGAGGCCGCTGACGCCCAGGCCGTGGTCGTCGGCACGCTGCGCCGCGACGAGGGCGGCCTGGAGCGGTTCCTGACCTCCGCCGCCGAGGTGTTCGCGCGTGGCACCAGGGTCGACTGGGCCGTCACCCTGGAGGGCCGTCGTGCCCGCCGGGTCGAGCTGCCGACGTACGCCTTCCAGCGCGAGCGTTACTGGCTCGACGGGTTCGGTCTGCCGCCCGGCGGGGGCGTGGCCGATGGCGCCGGTTCCGTCGACGAGCGGTTCTGGGACGTGGTGCGGCGCCAGGACCTGGAGACGCTGGCGGGGACGCTGGCGGTCGACAGCGAGGCGCCGCTGAGCGCCGTGCTGCCCGCCCTGTCCGCGTACCACCGCGACAACCGCGACCGGTCCACGATCGACGGCTGGCGCTATCGGGTCACGTGGAAGCCGTTCTCCGACGCCGCCGACGGCTCGCTGTCGGGGACGTGGCTCGTGGTGGTTCCGGCGTCCCTCGCCGAGGACGAACTGGTCTCGGGCGTCGTCGCCGGGCTCGAACGGCATGGCGCGAGCGCCGTCCCGGTCACCGTGGACGAGCGGGACCTCGACGCGGACGTGCTGGCGGAGCGGCTGCGCGTGGTGGCCGCCGAGGCACCCGAGCTGGGCGGCGTGCTGTCGCTGCTCGCCCTGGACGAGCGGCCCTGCCCCGGCCATCCGGCGCTGACCGGCGGCTATGCGCTGACCCTGGTGCTGGTGCGGGCCCTGGTCGAGGCCGATCTTCCGGCCCGGCTGTGGTGCGGTACGCGCGGCGCCGTCTCGGTGGGCCGTTCCGACCGGCTCACCAGCCCGGCGCAGGCGATGGTCTGGGCGCTGGGCCGGGTGGCCGGTCTGGAACTGCCGCCCCTGTGGGGCGGTCTGGTCGACCTGCCCGCGACGCTGGACCCGCGCGGTGCGGAACGGCTGGCCGGTGTGCTGTCCGTCGAGGGCGGCGAGGACCAGGTCGCGGTGCGCGGCTCCGGTGTCTTCGTACGGCGTCTGGCGCGCTCGGCCGCGTCCGTCGGCGAGGGGCCCTCGTGGCGGGCGCGCGGCACCGTGCTGGTGACCGGTGGCACGGGCGGGCTCGGCGGGCAGGTGGCCCGCTGGCTGGTCCGTAGTGGCGCCGAGCACCTGGTGCTGACCAGCCGCCGCGGTCTCGCCGCCGAAGGCGCCGCCGAGTTGAAGGCGGAGCTGGAGGAGATGGGCGCCGAGGTGACGGTGGCCGCGTGCGACGCGGCCGACCGGAACGCGCTCGCCGCCGTCCTGGACGCCGTACCGGAGCACCGGCCGCTCACCGCGGTGGTGCACGCGGCGGGTGTCACGCTCGCGGCCTCCCTGCTGGAGACGGAGCTCGCCGACGCGGCGGCGGTCGTGTCGGGCAAGGTGGCGGGCGCCGTCAACCTGGACGAGCTGCTCGGCGACCGCGAGCTCGACGCGTTCGTGGTCTTCTCCTCCATCTCCGGTGTGTGGGGCGGCGGCAGTCAGGGCGTCTACGGCTCCGCGAACGCCTTCTTGGACGCACTGGTCGAGCGCCGCCGTGCGCGGGGCCTCGCGGGCACCGCCGTCTCCTGGGGCCCGTGGGCCGAGGACGGCATGGCCACCCGGGGCGACGCGGGGGAGCAGCTCGCGCGGCGCGGACTGCCCGCGATGGCACCCCAGTTGGCGATCGCCGCCCTGGAACGCGCGGTGGCGGGCGACGACGGTGTGGTCACGGTCGTCGACGTGGACTGGGAGCGGTTCGCGCCCTCGTTCACCGCGGTCCGGCCCAGCCCGTTCCTGGGCGACCTCGACGAGGTCCGGGCGCTGGAGACGAAGGGCGGTGACGGCGGGAGCGCCGACGCCGCCGGGGCCCAGTTGCGTGAACGGCTGAAGCCGCTCACCGAGGGCGAGCGGGACCGGGCGCTGCTCGACCTGGTGCGCGGGCACGCCGCCTCCGTACTCGGCTACTCCTCCGCCGAGACGGTCGAGCCGAACCGGGCCTTCCGCGACCTGGGTTTCGACTCGCTGACCGCGGTCGACCTGCGCAACCGGCTGGCCGCCGAGACCGGTCTCGGCCTCCCCGCCACGCTGGTCTTCGACTACCCCAGCGCCGCGGTGCTCGCGGCGCATCTGCGCACCGAGGTACTGGGCGCCACGTCCCCGGAGCCGGCCACCGGCCCCGGGGGCCCCGCCGGCTCCGGCGCGGACGACGAGCCCATCGCGATCGTCTCCATGAGCTGCCGCCTGCCCGGTGGGGTGCGGAGCCCGGAGGACCTGTGGCAGTTGATCGACGGCGGCGGTGACGCCATCTCGTCGTTCCCGACGGACCGTGGCTGGGACCTGTCGGGCATGTACGACCCCGACCCGGACCGGCCGGGCACGTTCTACGCCCGGGAAGGCGGATTCCTCTACGACGCCGGTGAGTTCGACCCCGGCTTCTTCGGGATCTCGCCCCGCGAGGCCCTGGCGACCGACCCGCAGCAGCGCCTGCTCCTGGAGACCTCCTGGGAGGCGTTCGAGCGGGCGGGCATCGACCCCGCGTCGGTGCGGGGCAGCCAGACCGGTGTGTTCGTCGGCTTCTCGGGCTCCGGGTACGGCACCAACCTGGAGACGGTGCCCGAGGACGTCGAGGGCCACCTGCTGACCGGCAACGCCGGCAGCGTCGTCTCCGGCCGGCTCGCCTACACCTACGGCCTGGAAGGCCCCGCCATCACGGTGGACACGGCCTGCTCGTCGTCGCTGGTGGCCCTGCACCTGGCCTGCCAGTCGCTGCGTCAGGGCGAGTGCGACATGGCGCTGGTCGGCGGTGTGGCGGTGATGGCCACTCCGATGGCGTTCGTCGAGTTCAGCCGGCAGGGCGGGCTCGCGCCCGACGGCCGCTGCAAGCCGTTCGCGGCGGCGGCGGACGGTACGGGATGGAGCGAGGGCGCCGATGTGCTGCTCGTGGAGCGGCTGTCGGACGCGCGGCGCAACGGCCACCAGGTGCTGGGCATCGTGCGGGGTTCGGCGGTCAACCAGGACGGTGCCAGCAACGGTCTGACCGCGCCGAACGGCCCGTCGCAGCAGCGGGTGATCCGGCAGGCGCTGGCCAGCGCCGGACTGTCGGCGGCCGAGGTCGACGCGGTGGAGGCGCACGGTACCGGTACGTCGTTGGGTGACCCGATCGAGGCGCAGGCGGTGCTGGCCACCTACGGCCAGGACCGGCCGGAGGATCGTCCGCTGCTGTTGGGCGCGCTGAAGTCGAACATCGGCCACACCCAGGCCGCGTCCGGGCTCGCCGGGGTCATCAAGATGGTGATGGCCATGCGGCACGGTGTGCTGCCGAAGACGCTGCACGTGGACGAGCCGTCGCACCAGGTGGACTGGTCGGCGGGTGAGGTGCGGCTGCTGACGGAGGCCACCCAGTGGCCCGAGAGCGGGCATCCGCGTCGGGCCGGCGTCTCCGCCTTCGGCGTGAGCGGGACCAACGCGCACACCATCATCGAGCAGGCCCCCTCGGACGCCGAGGACACCCGACCGGCCGAGGCGGCGACCCCCGACGACCGTGGCACGGCGCCCTGGACGCTCTCCGCCCGGAGCGCGGACGGGCTGCGGGCCCAGGCACGGCGGCTGCGGGCACAGCTGATCGCACGTCCGGAGCTGAGCCTGAGGGACGTCGGCTACTCCCTGGTCGCCACCCGTGCGGTGTTCGAGCACCGTGCCGTACTGACCGGCGCGGACCGCGCGGAGCTGCTGCGCGGTCTTGAGGCCGTCGCCGCCGCCGAGGACGCCCCCGGCGTCGTCCGCGCGGTCGCGACCCCGACGGGGACCACGGCGTTCCTGTTCTCGGGCCAGGGCGCGCAACGCCTGGGCATGGGACGGGAGTTGTACGAGACGTTCCCGGTGTTCGCCCGCGCGTTGGACGAGGTGTGCGCGCATCTGGACGTGCTGCTCGACCGTCCGTTGCTGGACGTGGTGTTCGCGGCGGAGGGCAGCGCGGACGCCGAGCTGCTGGACGGGACCGCGTTCACGCAGCCCGCGTTGTTCGCCGTCGAGGTGGCGTTGTTCCGGCTGCTTGAGCACTGGGGTGTCCGGCCGGACGTGGTGATCGGGCATTCCATCGGTGAGATCGCCGCCGCGCATGTGGCCGGGGTGTTCTCGCTGGAGGACGCGTGCACGCTGGTGGCCGCCCGTGGTGGCCTGATGCAGGCCCTGCCGGACGGTGGGGCGATGGTCGCCGTCGAGGCGTCCGAGGAGGAGGTCGCGGCGTCGCTCGCCGGTCGTGAGGCCGAGGTGAGCCTGGCCGCGGTCAACGGCCCGAACGCCGTGGTCATCGCCGGTGACGAGGCCGCGGCGCTGGAGATCGCCGAACGGTGGGCCGAGCAGGGCCGTAAGACCCGTCGGCTGCGGGTCAGCCACGCGTTCCACTCACCCCGCATGGACGCGATGCTCGGCGACTTCCGCAAGGTCGTCGAAGAGCTGTCGTTCGCCCCGCCGGCCATCGCCCTGGTGTCCAACGTGACGGGCAAGGCGGCGGGCGCCGACGAGGTGTGCTCGGCGGAGTACTGGGTGCGCCACGTCCGGGAGGCCGTACGCTTCCTGGACGGGCTGCGCTCCCTGGAGAGCGCGGGCGTGACCAGGTTCCTGGAGGTCGGCCCCGACGGTGTGCTCGCGGCGATGGCACGGGAGTGCCTGACGGCGGAGGGGGCTTCGGCCCCGGTCGTGGTGCCCGCGCTGCGCAAGGACCGCGCCGAGGTGCGGGCGCTGACGACGGCGCTGGCCGAACTCCACGTCCACGGCGCCACCGTCGACTGGCAGGCCCTGTTCGCCGGCCAGCACGTCCGGCGGGTCGAGCTGCCGACGTACGCGTTCCAGCGGCAGCGGTACTGGCTGGACGCCCCCGAGAGCGACGCCGTCGACCCCTCCGCCTCCGCGGACTCGGTCGACGCCCGGTTCTGGGACGCGGTCGAGCGCGAGGACCTGGAGGCGCTGACCACCGCCCTGCACGTGGACGGAAGCGCCTCGCTGACCGAGGTGCTCCCCGCCCTGTCGTCGTACCGGAAGGGCCACCGCGAGCGGTCCACGGTGGACGGCTGGCGCTACCAGATCGCGTGGAACGCGGTCTCGGAGCTCTCGGAGCGGGCACTGACCGGCACCTGGATGGTCATGGTCCCCCAGCCGTACGCCGACGACGCGCTGGTCACCTCCGCGGTGACCATGCTCGAACGGCAGGGCGCGCACGTGGCACGGATCGTGCTCGACGGCGCGGTGGACACCGACCGGGCGGCGGTCGCCGAACGGCTGCGTACCGCGGTCGAGGGCGCGTCCGGCGGGACCGTCGGCGGGGTGCTCTCCCTGCTGGCCCTGGACGAGGACCCCTGCGTCGGGCACGCGGTGGTGCCGCGAGGGCTCGCGCTGAACCTCGTCGCGCTCCAGGCACTCGTGGACGCCGGTGTCGAGGCCCCGCTGTGGGTGGCGACCCGGGGCGCCGTGTCGGTGACCGCATCCGACACCCTGCGTAGCGCCGCCCAGGCGCAGGTCTGGGGCCTCGGCCGGGTCGCCGGACTGGAGCACCCCAAGCTCTGGGGCGGCCTGGTGGACCTCCCGCAGACGCTGGACGAGCGTGCCGCGAACCGGCTGTCCGGTGTGCTGGGCGGCGGCGCGGGCGAGTTCGAGGACCAGGTGGCGGTGCGCACGTCCGGCGTGTTCACCCGGCGCCTGGTGCGGGCCGCCGCGCCGCGGACCACGGCCCGGCCGTGGAACGCGCGTGGCTCGGTGCTGGTGACCGGCGGCACCGGGGGAGTGGGCGGCCAGGTGGCCCGGTGGCTGGCGGGCGCCGGCGCCGAACACCTGGTGCTGACCAGCCGGCGTGGCCTGGACGCCCCCGGCGCGGCCGAACTGCGCGACGAACTCGCCGCCCTGGGCACCGAGGTGACCGTCGCGGCCTGTGACATCGCCGACCGCGACGCCCTGGCCGCCGTACTGGCCGCCATCCCCGAGCGGTACCCGCTGCACGCCGTCGTGCACGCGGCGGGCGTCCTGGACGACGGCGTCCTGGACTCGATGTCGGTGGAGCGGGTGGCGGGCGTGCTGCGTCCCAAGGTGGACGGGGCCCGCCACCTGCACGAGCTGACCCAGGGTCTCGACCTGTCCGCGTTCGTGCTCTTCTCCTCGCTCGCCGGGGCGATCGGCGGGGCCGGCCAGGGCAGTTACGCGGCGGCCAACGCCTATCTCGACGCCCTGGCGCAGCAGCGCCGGGCCCAGGGCCTCGCCGCCACCTCGGTGGCCTGGGGCCCGTGGGCCGAGGCCGGGATGGCGGTCGACGGGGCGCTGGAGGACCGGCTGCGGCGCGGCGGCATGGCCGCGATGACGCCGGAGCTGGCGGTCAAGGCACTCCAGCAGGCCCTCGACCTCCAGGAGACGCACCTGGCCGTCGCCGACCTCGACTGGGAGCGATTCGTCCCGTCCTACACCGCCGTACGGGCCAGCAGGCTGCTGGACGAGATGCCCGAGGCGCGGCGGGTCCTGGAGGCCGCGACCGCGGGCGGTACCACCGCGGGATTCGAGAGCGGTGGTTCGGAACTGCGCGAGCGGCTCGCCGGACTGTCGGAGGCGGAGCAGGAACGGGTACTGCTCGACCTGGTCACCACCCAGGTGGCCGTCGTACTCGGCTTCCCTTCGGTGGAGTCGGTCGAGTCCCAGCGGGCCTTCCGGGAACTCGGCTTCGACTCGCTGACCGCCGTCGAACTGCGGAACCGGCTCGACGCGGCGACGGGCCTGCGCCTGCCCGCGACGATCGTCTTCGACCACCCGACGCCCGTGGCGCTCGCCCGGCGACTGCGCACCGACGTCGTCGAGGACGGGGTCTCGGCGGCCACCCCGATCCTCGACGAGCTGGACCGGATCGAAGCGGCGATGGCCACGATCTCCGCCGACGACGTGGACCGGCCAAGGATCACCACGCGTCTGCAGACGCTCCTCCTGAAGTGGGGCGAGGCGGAACAGGAGTCGCCCACCTCGGGCAAGAAGGCGGTGCCGGACAAGATCCAGTCGGCGACGTCGGACGAGATCTTCGACTTCATCGACAAGGAGCTCGGGCTCTCCTGAGCTGGCGCGGTCGGTTCCAGAGGGTCGTTCCTTACTACTTCCATGGGTGACATAACAATGAACGAAGAGAAGCTTCTCGACTATCTCAAGCGGGTGACGGCGGATCTCCAGCAGACTCGCCAGCGCCTGCTGGAGGCCGAGTCGGCGGACCAGGAACCGATCGCGATCGTCGCCATGAGCTGCCGGTTCCCCGGCGGGGTGAGCTCTCCCGAAGACCTGTGGCGTGTGGTGGCGGACGGTACCGACGCGATCGCGGAATTCCCCATGGACCGGGGCTGGGACATCGATGCCCTCTACGACGAGGACCCGGACCGTCCCGGCACCAGCTATACGACCGAGGGTGGTTTCCTGGAGAACGCCGACCGGTTCGACCCGGCGTTCTTCGGGATCTCCCCGCGTGAGGCGCTGTCGATGGACCCCCAGCAGCGGCTGCTGCTTGAGACGTCCTGGGAGGCGTGCGAGCGCGCGGGCATCGACCCGCTGTCCCTGCGGGGCAGCCGTACCGGTGTGTTCGTCGGCACCAACGGCCAGGACTACTCCATGCTCACGCTCGGCGCGGCCGAGAGCCTGGAGGATGTCGAGGGCCACTCGGGCACCGGCAACGCGGCGAGCATCGTCTCCGGCCGGATCTCCTACACCATGGGCCTGGAGGGCCCCGCGCTCTCCGTGGACACGGCCTGTTCGTCGTCCCTGGTGGCCCTGCACCTCGCCGTTCAGGCGCTGCGCCAGCGCGAGTGCGCACTCGCGCTGGCCGGTGGTGTCACGGTGATGTCCACCCCGTCGGCGTTCGTCCAGTTCAGCCGGCAGCGCGGCCTCGCCGCGGACGGCCGGTGCAAGCCGTTCGGCGCCGCGGCCGACGGCACGGGCTGGGGCGAGGGCGTCGGCATGCTGCTCGTGGAGCGGCTGTCCGACGCCCAGCGCAACGGCCACCAGGTGCTGGCCGTCGTCCGGGGCTCGGCCATCAACCAGGACGGCGCGTCCAACGGCCTCACGGCTCCCAACGGCATCTCGCAGCAGCGGGTCATCCGGCAGGCGCTGACCAGCGCCCGGCTGTCGGCCGCCGAGGTGGACGCGGTCGAGGCGCACGGTACGGGCACGTCGCTGGGCGACCCGATCGAGGCCCAGGCGCTGATGGCCACGTACGGGCAGGACCGCCCCGTGGACCAGCCGCTGTGGCTGGGAAGCATCAAGTCCAACATCGGGCACACACAGGCCGCCGCCGGCGTCGCGGGTGTCATCAAGATGGTGATGGCCATGCGCGAGGGCGTCCTGCCCAAGACGCTCCACGCGGACGAGCCCTCCCCGCACATCGACTGGACCGGCGGCGCCGTCTCCCTGCTGAACGACTCGACCCCGTGGCCGGACCGGGAGCACCCGCGGCGCGCCGCGGTGTCCTCGTTCGGCATGAGCGGCACCAACGTGCACACCATCCTGGAACAGGCTCCCGAGGCCGAGGCGGCGGAAACCGACGAGACCGGTGCCGGGACCGTCGACGGCCCGGTGGCGTGGCCCGTGTCGGGCCGCAGTGCGGAGGCGCTGCGGGCGCAGGCCGGGCGGCTGCGAGAATTCCTCGTAGGGCGCCCGGAGTTGAACGCGGCGGAGGTGGCTCTCTCGCTGGCCACGACCCGGTCCGCCTTCGAGCACCGGGCCGTGGTGACCGGAGCCGACCGCGAGACGCTCCTCCGGGGCCTTGAGGCGATCGCCGAGGACACCGGCACGTCGAACGGAGTGGTCCGCGGGAGGACCGGCGACGCCGGTCGTTCGGTGTTCGTGTTCCCGGGTCAGGGGGCGCAGTGGGTGGGGATGGCGGTGGGGTTGTTGGACTCCTCGCCGGTGTTCGCCCAGGCGGTGGGTGAGTGTGAGGCGGCCCTGTCGGCTCATGTGGACTGGTCGTTGACGGACGTGCTGCGTGGCGCCGAGGGCGCTCCCGGCTATGACCGGGTGGATGTCGTTCAGCCGGTGTTGTTCGCGGTGATGGTGTCGCTGGCGCGGTTGTGGCGTTCGGTGGGTGTCGAGCCGGACGCGGTGATGGGTCACAGCCAGGGTGAGATCGCGGCGGCCTGTGTGGCCGGTGCGCTCTCGCTGGAGGACGCGGCCAAGGTGGTGGCGCTGCGGTCGCGGGCCATCGCGGGTGGTCTGGCGGGTCGCGGTGGCATGGTGTCGGTCGGGCTGTCGGTCGACCAGGCGCGGGAGCGCATCGCGGGTTGGGGCGGTGCGATATCGGTCGCCGCGGTCAACGGCCCGGGCTCGGTCGTGGTCTCGGGTGATCCGGGTGCGCTGGATGAGCTGGTGGCCGAGCTGGAGGGGGAGGAGGTGCGGGTTCGCCGGGTTCCGGTGGACTACGCCTCGCACTCCGCGCATGTGGAGTCGATCCGCGACGAGTTGTTGAGGGTCCTGGCGGACATCGCGCCGCGTTCGTCGCAGGTGCCGTTCTACTCGACGGTGTCGGGTGAGTTGGTGGACTCGGCCGCTCTGGACGCCGAGTACTGGTACCGCAACCTGCGTCAGACGGTCGAGCTGGAGGCCACGACCCGCCTCCTGCTCGGCGACGGTCACACCGTGTTCGTCGAGGTGAGCCCGCATCCGGTGCTGACCCTGCCGGTCCAGCAGACGGTGGAGGCCGCTGACGCCCAGGCCGTGGTTGTGGGGACCTTGCGCCGCGACGAGGGCGGCGTGGAGCGGTTCCTGACCTCCGCCGCCGAGGTGTTCGTACGCGGAGTCACGGTCGACTGGACCGCCCTGCTCGGGGACCGGAGCGCCCGCCGGGTGGAGCTGCCGACCTACGCCTTCCAGCGTCAGCGGTACTGGCTGGACGTGTCGGCCTGGGAGGTGTCGGCCACCGCCGACGCCCTGGGCGCGGACGCTGTGGACGCCCGTTTCTGGGAGGCCGTCGAGCGCGAGGACCTGGAGGCGCTGGTCCGCACGTTGGAGGTGGAGGGCGAGGAGGCGCAGTCGTCGTTGACGGCGCTGCTTCCCGCGCTGTCGTCCTGGCGCCGTCAGCGGCGTGAGCAGAACACGGTGGACAGTTGGCGCTACAAGGTGGTCTGGAAGCCCCTGGGGTCCGCCACGGGCGCGACCCTCTCGGGCACCTGGCTCGTCGTCCTTCCCGCGTCGCACGCCGATGACGCCCTCGTGTCCGCCACGGTGAACGGGCTGGAGGCGAACGGGGCCGCTGTCGTCCGCGTGGTGCTGGACGCGTCGGGCGACGACCGCGAGGTGGTCGCGGAGCGGCTGCGTGGGGCGCTCGTCGGTGCGGCGGTGGAGCCGTCGGGCGTGGCGGGTGTGTTCTCGCTGCTGGCGTTGGACGAGTCGGGGCACGGGGCCTTCGCGGGTGTTCCCGCTGGGTTCGCCGCGTCGGTGGGGCTGGTCCAGGGGCTCGGCGACGCGGGGGTCACGGCTCCGCTGTGGTGCGGTACCCGGGGCGCGGTGTCGGTGGGCCGTTCCGACCGGCTGGTGAGCCCGCTGCAGTCGCTGGCGTGGGGCCTGGGCCGGATCGTGGGGGTGGAGTACCCCCAGCGCTGGGGTGGTGCGGTCGATCTGCCCGAGACCGTGGACAGCCGTGCGGCGGCCCGTCTGGTCGGGGTGCTGGCGGGCGCGGAGGGCGATGACCAGGTCGCGGTGCGCGGCTCCGGCGTGTACGCCAAGCGCATGGTGCGGGCCACGGCCGCCGAGGACGTGGAGGGCCGAGGGACCTGGCAGAGCCGGGGCACGGTGTTGGTGACGGGTGGTACGGGCGCGCTGGGTGGCCATGTGGCCCGGTGGCTGGCGCGTACGGGCGCTGAGCACCTGGTGTTGACCAGCCGTCGCGGGTTGGAGGCCGAGGGGGCCGTCGAGCTGAAGGCGGAGCTTGAGGGCCTGGGCGCCCGGGTGACGGTGGCGGCGTGTGACGCGGCCGACCGTGAGGCTCTGGCGGCGGTGCTGGACGCGATTCCGCGCGAGTTCCCGCTGACCGGGGTGGTGCATACGGCGGGTGTGCTGGACGACGGTGTGGTGGACGCCCTGACGGTGGAGCGGGCGGCCGGGGTGTTGCGTCCGAAGGTGGACGCCACCCGGAACCTGCACGAACTGACCGCCGGGATGGACCTGTCGGCCTTCGTGCTCTTCTCCTCCGGCGCCGCCACACTGGGCGGCCCGGGGCAGGGCAGCTACGCGGCGGGCAACTCCTACCTCGACGCGCTGGCGTTGCAGCGGCGCGCGGACGGTCTCCCCGCGACGTCCATCGCCTGGGGCGCCTGGGCCGGCGGTGGCCTCGGCTCCGGCGAGGTCGGCGAGCGGATGGACCGTTCCGGCGTGGTCGGGATGGCGCCCGAGCTGGCGATCTCCGGAATGCAGCAGGCGCTTGAGCTGGACGAGACGTTCCTGGTCATCGCCGAGATCGACTGGGACCGCTTCCAGCCGGAGTTCGTCGGCTCACGTCCGAACGCGCTGTTCCGCGAGGTGCCCGAGCTGAACCGCCCCGCCGCTGCCACCGCCGGCGCGGACGCGGGCGACGGCGACGACGCGATCTCCGCGCTGCGCCGGGAGATGGCGGAGCTGCCCCCCGCCGAGCAGCCCAAGCTCCTCCAGGAGCTGGTGCGCAACCAGGCCGCCGACGTCCTCGGCTACGACAACGCCGACGCGGTGGAGGCCGACCGCGCCTTCCGCGACCTCGGGTTCGACTCGCTGACCGCCGTCGAACTGCGCAACCGCCTCGGCGTGGTCACCGGCCTCCGACTGCCGGTCACCTGTGTCTTCGACTACCCGACCGCCACCGTCCTGGCCCGGTACCTCCACACCGAGATGTTCGGCGAGCAGCCGGTCGCCGGGGGCGCCGCCGCGGCCGTGCCCGAGCGGCCGGGGGCGCTCGACAAGCCCGTCGCCACCGACGAGCCGATCGCCATCATCGGCATGAGCTGCCGGTTCCCCGGCGGGATACGCACCCCCGAGGCGCTGTGGGACCTGCTGATGTCCGAGGGCGATGTGATCTCCGGGTTCCCCGAGGACCGCGACTGGGACATCGACAGCCTCTACGACCCGGACCCCGAGAAGTCCGGTACCAGCTACGTCCGGGCGGGCGGCTTCCTCGACGAGGTCGGCCACTTCGACCCGGCGTTCTTCGGGATCTCGCCGCGCGAGGCGATGGCGATCGACCCGCAGCAGCGGCTGCTGCTCGAGACGTCCTGGGAGGCGTTCGAGCGCGCCGGCATCGACCCCGTGGCGCTGCGCGGCAGCCAGACCGGAGTCTTCGTCGGCTCCAACTACCACGACTACGGTTCGCGCATCCTGAGGGACGGCGAAGGAGTGGAGGGGTACCTCGGCCTCGGCAGCGCCCCCAGCGTCTCCTCCGGCCGTATCTCCTACACCTTCGGCTTCGAGGGCCCGGCCGTCACGGTGGACACCGCGTGTTCCTCGTCGCTGGTCGCCCTGCACCTGGCCTGCCAGTCGCTGCGCCAGGGGGAGTCCTCGGTGGCGCTGGCCGGCGGCGTGACGATCATGGCCACGCCGGGCACGTTCGTCGAGTTCAGCGCCCAGCGTGTGCTGTCGTTCGACGGCCGCTGCAAGGCGTTCGCGGCATCGGCCGACGGCACCGGCTGGTCCGAGGGCGTGGGCATGCTCCTCGTGGAGCGGCTGTCCGACGCGCAGCGCAACGGCCACCAGGTGCTGGCCGTCGTCCGGGGCTCCGCCATCAACCAGGACGGCGCGTCCAACGGCCTCACGGCACCCAACGGCCCGTCGCAGCAGCGACTGATCGAGCAGACGCTGGCCGGCGCCCGGCTGGCCTCCGCCGATGTGGACGTGGTCGAGGCCCACGGCACCGGCACGCCCCTCGGCGACCCGATCGAGGCGCAGGCGCTGCTGGCCACCTACGGCCAGGGCCGCCCCGATGGCCGGCCGTTGCTGCTGGGCGCCATCAAGTCGAACATCGGTCATACGCAGGCCGCCGCCGGTGTCGCGGGTGTCATCAAGATGGTGATGGCCATGCGCGAGGGCGTCCTGCCCAGGACCTTGCACGTGGACGAGGCGACACCGCACGTGGACTGGTCGGCGGGCGACGTCGAGCTGCTGACCGAGACGGTGCCCTGGCCGGAGACGGACCACCCGCGCCGGGCGGCGGTGTCCGCCTTCGGTGTGAGCGGCACCAACGCGCACACGATCATCGAGCAGGCACCGGTCGCCGACGAGCCGGAGGCGCCGCGAGCCACGGCCGCCCCGGATGTCACCGGACTCCCGGTGCCGTGGGTCCTCTCCGGCAGGACCGACGCCGCCCTGCGGGGCCAGGCCGAGCGGCTGCGGGACCACCTCGCGACGCTCACCGAAGAGCTCATGCCCACGGTGGACGTCGGCTATTCCCTGGCCACGACCCGGTCGCTCTTCGACCAGCGAGCCGTCCTGGTGGGCGAGGACCGCGCGGACCTGCTGCGTGGCCTCGACGCCCTCGCGAAGGGCGAGACCGCGCCCGGCGTCGTGCGGGGCACGGCGGGGGCGGCCGGCAAGACGGCGTTCCTGTTCTCGGGCCAGGGTGCGCAACGGCTCGGCATGGGAAGGGAGTTGTACGAGGCGTTCCCGGTGTTCGCCGACGCGTGGGACGAGGTGTGCGCGCACCTGGACGTGCTGCTCGAACGTCCGCTGCGGGACGTGGTGTTCGCGGCGGAGGGCAGCGCGGAGGCCGCACTGCTGGACCGGACGGCGTTCACCCAGCCCGCGCTGTTCGCCGTCGAGATTGCGCTGTTCCGGCTCCTTGAACACTGGGGTGTCCGGCCGGACGTGGTGATCGGGCATTCCATCGGTGAGATCGCCGCCGCTCACGTGGCCGGGGTGTTCTCCCTGGAGGACGCGTGCACCCTGGTGGCCGCGCGTGGCCGGCTGATGCAGGCCCTGCCGGAGGGCGGCGCCATGGTCGCCATCGAGGCGTCCGACGAGGAGGTTGCCGGCTCGCTGACCGGTCGTGAGACCGAGGTGAGCATCGCGGCGGTCAACGGCCCGACGGCCGTGGTCATCGCGGGTGACGAGGCCGCCGTGCTGGAGATCGCCGGCCAGTGGTCGGAGCGGGGCCGCAAGACCCGCCGC
Organism: Streptomyces buecherae; assembly: GCF_014295035.1. Taxonomy (GTDB): domain Bacteria; phylum Actinomycetota; class Actinomycetes; order Streptomycetales; family Streptomycetaceae; genus Streptomyces; species Streptomyces youssoufiensis. The sequence continues at coordinate 1,513,148 of NZ_CP060404.1, read as the reverse complement.
CTGCGGGTCAGCCACGCCTTCCACTCCCCGCGCATGGACGCGATGCTCGGCGACTTCCGCGAGGTCGTCGAAGAGCTGGCCTTCGCCTCGCCGGCCCTCGCGCTGGTCTCCAACGTGACGGGTCAGCCGGCCGGTGCGGACGAGGTGGGTGCGCCGGAGTACTGGGTGCGCCACGTGCGCGAGGCCGTACGGTTCGCGGACGGGGTGCGGGCGCTGGAGAAGCTCGGCGTGACCCGGTTCGTCGAGGTCGGCCCCGACGGCGTGCTCACCGCGATGGCACGGGACTGCGTGACGGACCGCCCCGATGGCGCCACCGAGCCGGTCCTGGTGCCGGTGCTGCGCAAGGAGCGCCCCGAGGCGCGGGCGCTGACGGCGGCGCTGGCCGAGCTCCACGTGGGCGGCGTCGCGGTGGACTGGGAGCGGGTCTTCGCCGGGCGCGACGCCCGCAGGGTCGAGCTGCCCACCTACGCCTTCCAGCGGGAGCGCTACTGGCTGGAGGCCCTGTCGTCGTTCGCCAGCGATGTGACCGCCGTGGGGCTCGTCCCGCCGACGCATCCGCTGCTGGGCGCCGCCGTCGAACTGCCCGACGCGGACGGCTTCCTGTTCACCAGCCGCCTCTCGCCGCAGACCGACCAGTGGCTCGTCGACCACATGGTGCAGGACACGATCCTGCTGCCCGGCACCGCCTTCCTCGAACTGGCCCTGCACGTCGCCGACCAGGTGGGATGCGACCGGGTCGAGGAGCTGACCCTCACGGCGCCGCTGCCGCTGCCCGAGCGGGGCGCGGTCCACCTCCAACTGGCGGTGGGCGGACCGGACGAGAACGGCACGCGCTCGCTGAACGTGTACTCCCGGCCGGAGGACTCCACCATGGAGCAGCCGTGGACACAGCACGCCTCGGGTCTGCTCGCGCGGAGCGGGGCGCAGGACGACACCGGCCGGGTCGACCTCGCCGTATGGCCCCCGGAGGGTGCCGAACGGATCGACATCGAGGACGTCTACGCCCGCATGGCCGCGGGCGGCTTCGCCTACGGCCCGGTCTTCCAGGGGCTGCGATCGGTGTGGGTCCGTGGTGACGAGGTCTTCGCCGAGGTGCGTCTGCCCGAGGAGAACGCGTCGGACGCGGAGCGGTTCGGACTGCACCCGGCCCTGCTCGACGCGGCGGTCCAGGCCGTCATGTTCGTGCCGCAGGAGGAGGCGGGGCTGGCCAGGCTCCCGTTCTCCTGGACCGGCGTGTCGCTGCGGGCCATGGGCGCCTCGGAACTGAGGGTGCGCCTCAACCCGCTCGGGCCCGACTCGATCGCCCTCGCGGTGGCCGACACCAGCGGTCGGCCCGTGGCCACCGTCGACTCCCTGGTGCTGCGGCTGGTGGCGGAGGGCCAGATCCAGTCGGCCGGCTCCGCGCCGGCCGGGCACGACTCGCTCTTCCGGCTGGACTGGACCCCCGTTCCCGTCGGCGCGCCGGCTCCGGCCTCCGAGGGGACGTGGGCCGTGCTGGGCACGGACGACCTGGGGGTGCGCTCCGGTCTTGAGGGCGCGGGCGCCGAGGTGGTGTCGTACGCGGATCTGGCCGCGCTGCGCGAGGCGGTCGACTCCGGGGCCACGCCGCCGGACGTCGTCATGGTGGCGGGCGCCGCGGCGGCGGCCGGCATCGACGACGGGACGGATCTGGCGGGACGGGTACGTGGTGCCACCTACCGCGCGCTGGAGCTGGTGCGGTCGTGGGTCACCGACGAGCGGTTCGGCGACTCCTACCTGGTGTTCGTGACCCGTGGCGCGATGGGCGCCCGGTCCTCCGGTGAGGTGCGCACCCCGGCCGAGGCCGCCGTGTGGGGCCTGCTGCGCTCCGCGCAGACCGAGCACCCCGGGAAGTTCCTGCTGGTGGACCTGGACCCGGAGGACCACGGCGACGTGACCCCGGCGCTACGGGCGGCGCTGACCGCCGAGGAGCCGCAGGTGGCCGTGCGGGACGGACGGGTGCTCGCGGCGCGACTCGCCCGGGTGGTCCCGGCCGAGGACCTGCCCGAACCCGGCACCCCGCCGTTCGACGGCCGTGGCACGGTGTTGATCACGGGTGGTACGGGTGGTCTGGGTGCGTTGTTGGCTCGTCACCTTGTGGTCGAGCACGGTGTGCGTTCTCTGGTGTTGACGAGTCGTCGTGGCGTGGAGGCGCCGGGTGCGGTGGAGTTGGTGGCGGAGTTGGTGGGGTTGGGGGCGCAGGCGCGGGTGGTGGCGTGTGATGTGGCTGATCGCGTCGCGGTGGAGGGTGTGTTGGCGGGGATCGGGTCTGAGTATCCGTTGTCGGCTGTGGTGCATGCGGCGGGTGTGCTGGATGACGGTGTGGTGGAGTCGTTGACGCCGGAGCGGGTGGATCGGGTGTTGCGTCCGAAGGTGGACGCGGCGTTGCACCTGCACGAGCTGACCCGCGACCTCGACCTCTCCGCGTTCGTGGTGTTCTCCTCGGCCTCCTCCAACTTCGGAGGCGGCGGCCAGGCCAACTACGCGGCGGCCAACGCCTTCCTGGACGCCCTGGCACACCAGCGGCGCGGCCTCGGCCTCCCCGCGGTCTCCCTGGCCTGGGGCATGTGGGAGCAGCGCAGTGAGATGACCGGGGACCTCGGCGAGGCCGACCTCCAGCGCATCGCGCGAGCCGGACTGAACGCGCTCAGCTCGCGAGAGGGCCTCGCCCTGTTCGACGACGCGCTCAGGACCGACGAGACCGTGCTCGTGCCGACCCACGTGGACCTCGCCGCCCTGCGCGTCCAGGCCCACACCGGCGACGTCCCCGCGCTGCTGCGCGGCCTGGTGCGGGTCCCCCGGCGCCGGGCCGCGGCGGCGGAGGCCACGCAGACCGGTACCGGGTCGCTGCGGGACCGCCTGGCTGGTCTCTCCGCGGCCGACCAACACCGGACGCTGCTGGACCTGGTGCGGGTGCAGGTGGCCACCGTCCTCGGCCATGGCTCGCCGGAGGCGGTGGAGCCCGACATGGCCTTCAAGGAGATGGGGTTCGACTCGCTGACCACGGTGGAACTGCGCAACCGGCTCAACGCGGAGACCGGTCTTCGGCTGTCGGCGGTGCTGGTCTTCGACCACCCGACGCCCACGGCGCTGGTGGACCACCTGCGGGAGGAACTCCTGCCGGACGGCGGCACGGGCGAGCCCCTGGTCCTCGCCGAGCTCGACCGGCTGGAGCCCTTGCTCTCCCACGTGCTGGACGACGGCGAGGCGCGCACGAAGGTGGCCGGACGGCTGCGGGAGCTCCTGGAGAAGCTGGTCGAGGCTTCCGACGACTCCGGCTCCGCCGAGGTGGTCGAACGGATCGGATCGTCGTCCAACGACGAACTGTTCGCCTTCATCGACAACGAGCTCGGGCTGTCCTGAACCGGCGTCCAGCGCCCTCTGACCCCTTGACTTCACAGTTCAAAGAAAGCGACGGCACACAGTGAGCGAGACGAAGCTCCGCGACTACCTCAACAGGGTGACGACCGACCTGCACCGCACCCGGCAGCGCCTTCAGGAGGTGGAGGCGAAGCAGCGTGAGCCCATCGCGATCGTCGCGATGAGCTGCCGCTTCCCCGGCGGGATCAGCTCTCCCGAGGAGCTGTGGAAGATGGTCGCGGACGGTGCCGACGGACTCTCACCGTTCCCGACGGACCGTGGCTGGCACGAGGAGGTGTACAACCCGGACCCCGACAGCCAGGGCACGAGCTACGTGAACGAGGGCGGGTTCCTGCACGACGCCGCGCAGTTCGACCCCGTGTTCTTCGGCATCTCCCCGCGTGAGGCGCTGGCCATGGACCCCCAGCAGCGGCTGCTGCTTGAGGCGTCCTGGGAGGTCCTGGAGCGGGCCGGCATCGACCCGCTGTCCGTCAAGGGCACCACCGGTGGCGTGTTCATGGGCGCCGCCTTCCAGGGGTACGGCGCGGCCGGCCCGATCGAGGCCGAAGAGGTCGAGGGCCACCTGATGACGGGGCAGACGCCCGCCGTCACCTCCGGCCGGGTCTCCTACGTCCTCGGCCTCGAAGGGCCGGCGGTGACGGTGGACACGGCGTGTTCGTCGTCCCTGGTGACGCTGCACCTGGCCGCGCAGGCGCTGCGCCAGGGCGAGTGCGACTTCGCGCTGGCCGGCGGCATCACCGTGATGGCCGGCCCCGGGACGTTCACCGAGTTCAGCCGTCAGCGGGGGCTCGCCTCCGACGGCCGCTGCAAGCCCTTCGCGGCCGCGGCGGACGGCACCAACTGGTCCGAGGGCGTCGGCGTACTGCTCGTGGAACGGCTGTCCGACGCCCGCCGCCTCGGCCACCCCGTGCTGGCGGTGGTGCGCGGCTCCGCGGTGAACCAGGACGGCGCCAGCAACGGCCTGACGGCCCCCAACGGCCCGTCGCAGCGCAGGGTGATCCGGCAGGCGCTCGACAGCGCGGGACTCACCCCGAACGACGTCGACGTGGTGGAGGCGCACGGTACGGGTACGACGCTGGGTGACCCGATCGAGGCGCAGGCGCTGATCGCGTCCTACGGCCAGGACCGGCCGGCGGACCGGCCGCTGTGGCTGGGGTCCATCAAGTCGAACATCGGTCACGCGCAGGCGGCGGCGGGTGTCGCGGGGATCATCAAGATGGTGATGGCGATGCGGCACGGCGTCCTGCCGAAGACGCTGCACGTGGACGAGCCGACCCCGCACGTGGACTGGTCGGCGGGGGCCGTGGAACTGCTGACCGAGGCACGGCCCTGGCCGGAGACGGGCCGGCCCCGCCGGGCGGCGATCTCCTCCTTCGCGATCAGCGGCACCAACGCGCACACCGTCATCGAGCAGGCCCCCGAAACCGAGGAACCGGGGCCGGCCGATCCGCAGGGTGCCCCGGAAACCAAGGCACCCGTAACGGTCGCCACCCCCGTCGTGCCGTGGCTCGTCTCCGGCAAGGGCGAGGCCGCGCTGCGGGCACAGGCCGAGCGGCTGCACGCCCGTCTGACGGCCGAGGACTCCGCCCAGGACGACGAACTCGCGGTGGCGTCGGTGGCGGACATCGGCTACTCCCTGGCCGTGTCCCGCTCGGCGTTCGAGCACCGCGCGGCGGTCATCGGCGACGACCGCGAGAGCCTCCTGCGGGGCCTGCTGGCCGTCGCTCAGGGCGAGGCGACCCCGGGCGTGGTCAGGGGGCAGGCGGCGAAGGGACGCAGGACCGCCTTCGTGTTCCCAGGACAGGGCGCCCAGTGGGTGGGGATGGCGGTGGGGTTGTTGGACTCCTCGCCGGTGTTCGCCCAGGCGGTGGCCGAGTGTGAGGCGGCTTTGTCGGCGTATGTGGACTGGTCGTTGACGGATGTGCTGCGTGGTGCCGAGGGTGCTCCCGGCTATGACCGGGTGGATGTCGTTCAGCCGGTGTTGTTCGCGGTGATGGTGTCGTTGGCGAAGCTGTGGCGTTCGGTGGGTGTGGAGCCGGACGCGGTGATGGGTCACAGTCAGGGTGAGATCGCGGCGGCCTGCGTGGCCGGTGCCCTGTCGCTGGAGGATGCCGCGAAGGTGGTGGCGCTGCGGTCGCAGGCCATCGCCGCCGGTCTGGCGGGCCGTGGTGGCATGGTGTCGGTCGGGCTTCCGGTCGACCAGGTCAAGGAGCGCATCGCCGCATGGGACGGCGCCGTTTCGGTCGCTGCGGTCAACGGTCCCGGCTCGGTTGTCGTCTCCGGTGATCCGGCTGCGCTGGATGAGATGGTGGCCCAGCTTGAGGGCGAGAAGGTGCGGGTTCGCCGGGTGCCGGTGGACTACGCCTCGCACTCCGCCCACGTGGAGTCGATCCGCGAGGAGCTGCTGAAGGCCCTGGTCGACATCGAGCCGCGTTCCTCGCAGGTGCCGTTCTACTCGACGGTCTCCGGTGAAGTGGTGGACACCGTCGGTCTGGACGCCGAGTACTGGTACCGCAACCTGCGCCAGACCGTGGAGCTGGAGGCCACCACCCGCACCCTGCTGAAGGACGGCCTCACGGTGCTCGTCGAGGTGAGCCCGCACCCGGTGCTCACGCTTCCCGTGCAGCAGACGGTGGAGGCCGCCGAGGCGCGGGCGGTGGTCGTGGGCACGCTGCGACGCGACGAGGGCGGGGCCGAGCGGTTCCTGACCTCGGCCGCCGAGCTGCACGCCAGCGGGGTCGTCGTCGACTGGGGGAAGGTCTTCCAGGGGCGTGGCGCCCGCCGGGTGGAGCTGCCGACCTACGCCTTCCAGCGCCAGCGCTACTGGCTCGACGCGACGGCGGCCGTCGGCGACGCGGGCTCGGTGGGCCTCGGATCGGTGTGGCACCCCCTGCTGGGTGCCGTGGTCTCGCTGGCCGGTGGCGGCGGAGTGCTGCTCAGCGGGCGGCTGTCGATCGCCACGCACGCCTGGCTCGCCGACCACTCGGTGGAAGGCGTGGCGCTGGTGCCCGGTACGGCCTTCATGGAGATGGCCGTACAGGCGGGGGACCAGGTGGGGTGCGCCCGGGTCGAGGAACTGGTGATCGAGGCGCCCCTGGTGATGCCCGAGCGCGGCGGGGTGCAGATCCAGGTCGAGGTGGGGGACGTCGACGCCGCGGGCCACCGCGAGGTGAGCGTCTACTCGCGGATCGAGTCCGACGAGGACCGGGCCGACCTCGGGAATCCATGGGTACGGCACGCACGCGGTGTGCTCACCCCGCCCGGCCCGGCGGCCTCCTTCGACTTCGCGAAGTGGCCGCCCTCCGGGGCCAAGCCCGTCGACATCTCCGGCGGGTACGAGCACGCCGCCGAGCACGGGCTGCGCTACGGCCCCGCGTTCCAGGGGCTGCGGCGCGCCTGGCGGCGCGGCGACGCGGTGTTCGCCGACGTGGAACTGCCCGAGGAGCAGCTCGGCACCGCGAAGTACTTCGGTCTGCACCCGGCCCTGTTCGACGCGGCCCTCCACGCGATCGGCGTGAGCAAGGCGATGCGCGGAGGCGACGACGCGCCGAGCGCGGGCACTCTGCTGCCGTTCTCCTGGCGGGGCTTCTCCCTCGAAGCCGTCGGCGCGGGAGCCCTCCGGGTCCGGATGGTCCCGGACGGGCGGAAGGCGGTGTCCCTGGCGATAGCCGACACGTCGGGCCGCCCGGTGGCCTTGGTCGACTCCCTCGTCCTGCGGCCGATCCAGGCCCAGGCGTTGCGGAACGCGGGCCGGAGGGACGGTGACGCGCTGTTCCGCGTGGAGTGGACGGCGGACGCGGTCAAGCCCACCGAGAGCGTGGCGCCGGGCTGGGCGGCGGTGCTGGGCGACGACCTCCTCGGCGTGGGCGCCGCGCTGGAGATGTCGGGCGTCACCGTCGACGTGTACACGGACCCGGTGGCGCTCGGCGACGCCGTGTCCTCGGGCACGCTCATGCCCGGCATGGTGGTGCTGCCGGTGGTCCCGGGCGGCGCGGCCGTGGTGGACGAGGTGCACACGCGGGTCGCCGAGGCGCTGGAGACCGTCCAGTCGTGGCTGGCGGACGAGCGGTTCGCGGCGACCCGGCTGGTGCTGGTGACGCGCGGCGCCGTGGACACCGGTGACGGTGTGACGGATCTGGCGGGCGCGGCCGTATGGGGGCTGGTGCGCTCGGCGCAGTCGGAGAACCCGGGCCGGGTGGTGCTGGTCGACACCGATGACGTCGAGAAGTCGGCGGGGCTTCTCGCGGGTGTGGCGGCCTCCGGTGAGGAGCAGGTGGTGGTGCGCTCCGGTGAGGTCCGCGTGCCGCGCCTGGCCCGGTCGCTGCCCTCGGGCGACGCTCCCGAGTCGGCGACCTTCGGCTCCGGCGCGGTGCTGGTGACCGGCGGCACGGGTGTGCTGGGCGGCCTGGTGGCCCGGCATCTGGTGACCCGGCACGGCGTCGGAAGGCTGGTGCTGCTGTCCCGCCGTGGCGGGGACGCGGACGGCGCGGCCGAGTTGCGGGCCGAACTGGAGGCCGAGGGCGCCGAGGTGATGATCGCGGCGTGTGACGTCTCGGACCGCGCGGCGCTCGCCGCGGTGTTGAAGGGGCTGCCCGAGGAGTTCGCGCTGAGCGCCGTGGTGCACGCGACCGGGGTGCTGGACGACGGGCTGTTCGCGTCCATGACGCGCGAGCGGGTCGAGCCGGTGCTGCGGGCGAAGGTGGACGCCGCGTGGAACCTGCACGAGCTGACCTCGGGCATGGACCTGTCGGCCTTCGTGCTCTTCTCGTCGGCCGCCGGTGTGTTCGGCTCCGCCGGACAGAGCAACTACGCCGCGGCCAACGTGTTCCTGGACGGCCTCGCGTCATGGCGGCGGGCTCAGGGGCTGCCGGGTGTCTCCCTGGCGTGGGGCCTGTGGGAGCAGGCCAGCGGCATGACCGGTCACCTCGGACAGGGCGACCTGCGCCGGGTGTCGCGTTCGGGTCTGGTGCCGCTCTCCTCCAAGGAGGGCTTGGAGCTGTTCGACGAGGGCGTCACCTCCGGCCAGGCCGTGGTGATCCCCACCCGGCTGGACCTGGGCGCGCTGCGCGCCCAGGGCGCCGCGATGCCCGCCGTGTTCCGTGCCATCGTCCCGGAGCCCACGATCCGGCGTACGGCCCGCGCGGTCGAGTCCGAGGCCGGCGACCAGTCCACCCAGTTGCGCCAGCGACTGGCCGGGCTGTCGGAGAGCGAGACCGAGGAGGCGCTGCTCGAACTGGTGCGTACGCTCGCCGCCGCGGTGCTCGGGTACACGTCACCCGACGAGGTCGACACCAGCCACGAGTTCATGGAGATGGGCTTCAACTCCCTCACGGCGGTGGAGTTCCGGAACCAGCTCGCCGCGGTCACCGGCCTCCGGTTGGACACCACGGTGGTCTTCGACCATCCGCGCCCCCTGGAGCTGGTGTCCTACCTGCGGCCCCGGCTCGCGGCCGGGATCGCGTCCGCTCCCGCCGACCGCCAGACCCAGCCGTCATCGGCTGCCCAGGCCGACACGCCAACGCCCGCGATCGCGCCCGTGGCGTCGCAGGCGGACGCGCCCGACACCCTCGGCTCCCTGTTCCGGGCGGCGGCGGCGCAGGGCAAGACCAAGGTCGGCATGGATCTGCTGGTGAACGCCGCGCGGCTGCGTCCCACCTTCGAGGACCCGGCCGACTTCGAGGGGACCCTCAGGCCCGTACGGCTCTCCCGGGGGGCCGAGCGCCCCCGGCTGATGTGCTGCTCCTCCTACATGGCGCTGGGCGGCGTCCACCAGTACGCGCAGCTCGCCGCCCCGTTCCGGGGCAGCCGGGACGTCGCGGCCCTGCCCGCCGTGGGGTTCGTCCAGGGCGAGAGCCTTCCGGCCACCCCGGAGGCGCTGTTCCGCCTCCAGGCGCGGATCGTCTCGGAGTACGCCGACGGCGACCCGGTCGTCCTGGTCGGATCGTCGGCCGGCGGCATGGTCGCCCACTCGGTGGCCGCCGCTCTGGAGAGCCAGGGCACACCGCCCGCGGGAGTCGTCCTGCTGGACACCTACCTTCCGGACAGCGCGAGCATCGGCCAGTTCGAGAACGCCATGCTCGACGAGATGTACGAGCGGGACGCCCTCGTCTCCATGGAAGGCGTCCGGATGTCCGCCATGGGGTGGTACCTGCATCTGTTCGAGGGGTGGAAGCCGCCGGAGAGCGCGGTTCCCAGCCTCCTCGTCCGTGCGGCGGAACCGATGGGCGAGGTGGACGCGGACGCGGCGGGCTGGCAGTCGGACTGGCCGGCCGACTCCGTGGTCGACGTACCCGGAACCCACTTCACGATGATGGAGAAGCAGGCGGGAACCACCGCACAGGCCATCGAGGACTGGGTGGCCAACCTCTAGCGCATCACGCGCCCGCCCGCGCCGACGGCCCGCGGGCGGGCGCCCCACGCCGCGGCCGAGGCCGGCGCGGCCCACAGCTTTGACGCAGGGTTTTACCCAAGGCAGGAGTTAGGTGAGCACCATGTTGAACGGGTCCAGTGACTCGGGAGATTCCATCGCGCAGGCTGGACCGGGCCGCGACGAGAGCCCTGAACAGCCCTCGCTCGGTCCGGACTTCCACGAACTGCCGGACCACGAACAGCGCAGGGTCCTGTTCGACCTGGTACGCGCACACGTCGCCGCGGCGCTGCGGTCCGACTCACCGCGTACGCTCGACGCGGAGAGCTCGTTCCTCGACCTGGGGCTGGACTCGCTCGCGGCGGTCAACCTGCACCGAGGACTGGTCGCCGCCACCGGACTCGCCCTCGAGGTGTCACTCGCCTTCGAGTACCCGACGCCCAGTCAGCTCGTGGACCACCTCCACCGGAAGCTCTTCCCCGTGGCCACGGACGACGCCGCTCCCGCGCGTGCCGTCGTGGGATCGGACGACCCGATCGCGATCGTCGGGATGAGCTGCCGTTTCCCCGGCGGTGTCAACAGCCCCGAGGACCTGTGGAAGGTCGTCTCCGAGGGCGTGGACGCCATCACGCCGTTCCCCACCGACCGTGGCTGGGACCTGGAGGCGCTCTACAGCCCGGACCCGGACCGCCCCGGCACCAGCTACGCGACCGAGGGTGGGTTCATCCACGACGCGGCCGAGTTCGACGCGGAGTTCTTCGGCATATCGCCGCGTGAGGCGCTGGCCATGGACCCGCAGCAGCGGCTGCTCCTCGAGACGAGCTGGGAGGTCTTCGAGCGGGCCGGAATCGACGTGACCACGCTGCGGGGGAGCCGCACCGCGGTCTTCACCGGCGCGGAGCACCACGACTACGGGCCCCACCTCCAGAGCACCAAGAGCGGCCTCGAGGGGTACGCGCTGACCGGCATCGCGGGCAGCGTCGCCTCCGGGCGCATCTCCTACACCTTCGGCTTCGAGGGCCCGGCGTGGACCGTGGACACCGCATGCTCCTCGTCGCTGGTCTCCCTGCACCAGGCGGCGCAGTCGCTGCGCCAGGGCGAGTGCGATCTGGCGCTCGCCACCGGCGTCGCCACCATGCCGACCCCGGGTGACTTCATCCTCTTCAGCCGCCAGCGCGGGCTCTCCTCCAACGGGCGCTGCAAGGCGTTCGGCGCCGAGGCCGACGGCACGTCCTGGGCCGAGGGCGTCGGCGTCCTCCTGGTGGAGCGGCTCTCGGACGCTCGGCGCAACGGCCACGAGGTGCTGGCGATCGTGCGTGGCTCCGCCGTCAACCAGGACGGCGCCAGCAACGGTCTGACGGCCCCCAACGGGCGCTCCCAGCAGCGCGTCATCCGGCAGGCGCTGGCCAACGCCGAGCTGACCGCGGACCAGATCGACGTGATCGAGGCGCACGGCACCGGCACCTCGCTCGGTGACCCCATCGAGGCCCAGGCGCTGATCGCCACCTACGGCGCGAGCCGCCCGGAGGGGCAGCCGGTGTGGCTGGGCTCCCTCAAGTCGAACATCGGCCACACCCAGGCGGCGGCCGGTGTGGGTGCCGTCATCAAGATGGTGATGGCCATGCGCCACGGCGTCCTGCCCAAGACGCTGCACGTGGAGGTGCCGACGCCGCACGTGGACTGGTCGTCGGGCGGCGTGGCGCTGCTCGCCGAGCAGCGCGCCTGGCCGGAGACCGGGCGGCCGTTCCGGGCCGGTATCTCCTCGTTCGGCATGAGCGGCACCAACGCGCACGCCATCATCGAACAGGCCCCGCCGCCGGAGCCGGCCCCCGCCACGGACGCCGCCGCCGACACCGACGCGGACACGGCCTCCCAGCCCGTGTCCTGGCTGGTGTCCGCCAGGAGCGAGGAGGCGCTGCGGGCGCAGGCCGCGCGGCTGCGGGAGCACGTGGTGCGCCACCCCGACGCGCGGCCGGTCGACGTCGGATGGTCGTCCGCCGTGACACGAGCCGCGCTCGAACACCGCGGCGTGGTGGTGGCGCCCGACCGTGAGGGGCTGCTGCGCGGCCTCGCGGCACTCGCCGAGGAGACCGACGCGCCGGGCCTGGTGCGGGGCAGGTCCACGGCGCAGCGGGTGGCGTTCCTGTTCACCGGCCAGGGCGCCCAGCGGCTGGGCATGGGCCGTGAACTCTACGAGACCTACCCGCTCTTCGCCGACGTGTTCGACGAGGCGTGCGACTACCTGGACGTGCGCCTCGGGGCCTCCGTGCTCGACGTGGTCTTCGGCCCCGAGGACGACGCCGCCGCGACCGCTGACGAGCTCAACCAGACGATGTTCACCCAGGCCGGGCTGTTCGCCTTCGAGGTGGCCCTGTTCCGCCTGCTGGAGTCCTGGGGCGTGCGCCCCGACTTCCTGATGGGGCACTCGGTGGGCGAGATCGCTGCGGCCCACGTCGCCGGGGTGCTGTCCCTGGAGGACGCGTGCGCCCTGGTGGCGGCCCGTGGACGGCTGATGCAGGAACTGCCCGAGGGCGGCGCCATGGTGGCCGTCCAGGCGTCGGAGCAGGAGGTGGCCGAGAGCCTGCAGGGCCGCGAGGACCAGGTGTCGCTGGCGGCACTCAACGGCCCCACCTCGGTGGTGCTCTCCGGCGACGAGGACGCGGTGCTCGACGTCGCCGGCCACTGGGAGGCCCAGGGCCGCAAGACCAAGCGGCTGCGGGTCAGCCACGCGTTCCACTCTCCCCGGATGGACGCCATGCTGGCGGAGTTCGGCCAGATCGCCGCCTGCCTGCCGTACTCGACCCCGGACATCCCGGTCATCTCCAACGTCACCGGCGATGTCGCGGGCGCCGAACTGGCCACCTCGGAGTACTGGGTCCGCCATGTGCGGGAAGCGGTCCGCTTCGACGACGGTATGCGCCGCCTCGCCGACCTGGGCGTGACGACGTGCGTGGAGCTGGGCCCCGACGCCGTGCTGACCGCGATGGGCCAGGACTGCCTGGACGCCGTCGGCGCCGACGTGGCCTTCGTGCCCCTGGCCCGCTCCGGGCGCGCCGAGGCGCGGACGCTGGCGGAGGCGGTCGCCACCCTGTACGCGAACGGCGTCGGCGTGGACTGGGACGCGGTGTACTCCGGGCGCGGCGCACGCCGTGTCGCCCTGCCGACCTACGCCTTCCAGCACAAGCGGTACTGGCTTGAGGCGGGCGGCGCCGTGACCGGCGACGCCCGGAGCGTCGGCCTCGGCAGGGTGGACCACCCGCTGCTCGGCGGCCTCACCGAACTGGCCGAGGGCGACCGTACGGTGCTGACCGGACGCCTGTCGTTGCAGACCCACCCGTGGCTCGCCGACCACGCCGTGGCCGGCGGAGTGCTCTTCCCCGGCACCGGATTCGTGGAGCTTGGCCTGCTCGCGGGCGTCGAGACCGGGGCGGGACGGCTCGGCGAACTCACCCTGGAGACCCCGCTCCTCCTGCCGGAGCAGGGCGGCGTCCGCGTCCAGCTCGTGGTCGGCCCCGCCGACGAGTCCGGCGCACGGCCGCTGGGCGTGTACTCGCGCTCCGACAGCGACGAGCCGGGGGAGGAGTGGGTGCGGCACGCCCAGGGCGTCCTGGAGACGGACAGCGGCGCCGCGGTCACCGACAGCCTGCTGCAGTGGCCCGTCCCGGGCGCCGAGCAGGTGCCGATGGAGGGCTTCTACGAGGGCCTGGCCCAGGCCGGCTACGGATACGGACCGGTCTTCCAGGGCCTGGAGGCGGTCTGGCGGCTGGACGGCGACGTCTACGCCGAGGTGGCGCTGCCGGACTCGGCCGCCCAGGAAGCCGGACGGTTCGGCCTGCACCCCGCCCTGCTCGACGCCGCTCTGCACGCCATGGAGATGGGCGACTTCGGCGGCGAGAGCGGACGCGTGACCCTGCCGTTCTCCTTCACCGGGGTGACCCTGCACGCGGTGGGCGCCGGACGGGTGCGGGTGCGGCTGCGCCCCCAGGGCAAGGACACGGTCGCGCTGCTGGTGACCGACGCCACGGGCGCGCTCGTCGCCTCGGTGGAGTCGCTGGTGGTGCGGGAGGTGGCGGCCGAGCGGTTCGCGTCCGGGCCGCGCTCCACCGGCGGCGACGGAACGCTCTTCCGGGCCAACTGGGACGTGCTCGCCGCCGCCCGTGGTGGCGACCGGACCGAGGCCGGTGTGTCCACGGCAGTGGTCGGCGCCGACCGGGCACGGGTGGGCGAACTGCTCGCCGCCTCCGGTGTCGAGCACGCCGAGTACACCGGAGTGGACGCGCTCGTCACCGCCCTCGACGAGGGCGCCGAGATGCCCGACGTGGTCTGGGCCTGGTGCGGCGCGGACCCGGACGGCGACGATCTCGCCGACGCCACCCGGAAGGCCACCCACCGGGCGCTGGCCCTGGTGCAGTCCTGGCTCGCCGAGGACCGGTTCGACGGTGCCCGGCTGGTCGTGGTGACCCGCGACGCGGTCGCCGCGGGACCCGGCGACGGCGTCGCCGGACTGTCCAACGCCGCCGTGTGGGGACTGGTGCGCTCGGCGGCCACGGAGAACCCGGGCCGGTTCCTGCTGGTGGACCTCGACCGCCACGCCGAGTCGGTCACCGCGACCGCCGGTGTGGTGGCGACCGCGCTGGCGGCGGGCGAGCACGAGGTGGCGGTCCGCACCGGCCAGGGGCTGGTCCCCCGGCTCGCCAGGAACGCCTCCGGGCGGGTGCTCGAAGCCCCCGCCGGCACCTCGGCGTGGAAGCTCGGCACCACGGGCGGCGGCACCCTGGACAACCTCTCGCTGCTGCCCGACCCCGCGGCCGAGGCGCCGCTGGCCCCCGGCTACGTCCGGATCGCGGTGCGCGCCGCCGGTCTGAATTTCCGTGACGCGCTGATCGCCATCGGCATGTACCCCGAGGACGACGCCACCATGGGCGGCGAGGGCGCCGGTGTGGTCCTGGAGGTCGGCCCGGGCGTGACCGACCTGGCCCCCGGCGACCGGGTCATGGGCATGATCAACGCCTCGTTCGGGCCCGTCGCGATCGCCGACCGGCGGCAGCTCGTCCGCATGCCGCGCGGCTGGACGTTCGCGCAGGGCGCCTCCGTGCCGGTGGTCTTCCTGACCGCCTACATCGGCCTGGTGGAACTCGGCAAGCTGCGGGCGGGCGAGTCCATCCTGGTGCACACCGCCACCGGCGGTGTGGGCATGGCGGCCGTGCAGCTCGCACGCCACCTCGGCGCCGAGGTGTACGCCACGGCCAGCCCCGGCAAGTGGGACACCCTGCGGGCGATGGGATTCGACGAGGAGCACATTTCCTCCTCCCGTGACCTGGACTTCGAGTCGCGCTTCATGGCGGCGACCGGCGGCCGGGGCATGGACATGGTGCTGGACTCGCTCGCCCGCGAGTTCGTCGACGCCTCCCTGCGGCTGATGCCCAGGGGCGGGCGGTTCCTGGAGATGGGCAAGATCGATGTGCGCGACCCCGAGGTCGTCGCGCAGGACCACCCCGGGGTGGAGTACACGGCATACGACCTGGTCGCGGCCGACTACGACTGGGTCCAGCGGATGCTGGTCGAGCTGGTCGAGCTCTTCGACAGCGGCGCGCTGCACCCCATCCCGGTGACGGCGTGGGACGTGCGGCGGGCCCCGGACGCGGTGCGGTACATCAGCCAGGCCCGGCACATCGGCAAGAACGTGTTCACCATGCCCCGGACCCTCGACCCCGAGGGCACGGTACTGGTGACCGGCGGCACCGGCGGCCTGGGCCGCGAGGTGGCACGCCACCTGGTGGCCGAGCGCGGGGTGCGCAACCTCGTGCTGGTCTCCCGGCGCGGGCCGGACGCGGAGGGCGCCGCCGACCTCGCGGCCGAACTGACCGGGGCGGGCGCGGCGGTGACACTGGCGGCCTGTGACGTGGCCGACCGTGCCTCGCTTGAGCGGGTGCTGTCCGGCATCCCCGCCGACCATCCGCTGACCGCGGTCGTGCACGCGGCGGGCGTACTCGACGACGGTGTCATCGACACCCTGTCGCCGAAGCGGATCGACGCGGTCTTCGAGCCGAAGGTCGACGCGGCGTGGAACCTGCACGAGCTGACCCGGGAGACGGACCTGGCGGAGTTCGTGATGTTCTCCTCTGTCGCCGGTGTGTTCGGCAGCCCGGGACAGGGCAACTACGCCGCCGCCAACTCGTTCCTGGACGCGCTCGCCGCACACCGGCGCGGCCTCGGCCTCCCGGCGGTCTCACTGGCCTGGGGCCCGTGGGAGCAGGCCGGCGGCATGACCGGCACCCTCAGCCAGGCGGACATGGTGCGCATGGCGCGCGAGGGCATGGCGCCCCTGTCCATGGCGGGCGGTCTGCGTCTGCTGGACGCCGGCGCCAGGAGCGAGGACGCCCTGCTCGTGCCGATGCGGCTGGAGACCTCCGCGCTCAGCGGCGGCCAGGCCGACATCCCCACGCTGCTGCGTGGTGTGGTCCGGGCGCGGAGCAAGGCGGCGGCCGGCGGGAAGGCGACCGCTCCCGAATCGGCCAAGGTACGGCTGGCCGGCCTGAGCGGAGCCGAACTCGAGCGGGCGCTGCTCGACCTGGTGCGCGGCAGCGCGGCGATGGTGCTGGGGCACAGCGGCGCCCAGTCCATCGAGCCCGACCGCTCCTTCCAGAACCTCGGCTTCGACTCGCTGGCGGGCGTGGAGTTCCGTAACCGACTGAACTCGGCCACCGGGCTCCGCCTCCCCTCCACGCTGATCTTCGACAACCCCACGCCCGCGGCGCTCGCCGAGTACCTGCGCGGCCGGGTGGCGACGGACGGCGCGGCCGAGCCGGACGTCGACCCGGAAGAGGCCAGGATCCGCGCCCTTCTGACGTCGATCCCGCTGGAGCGGCTGCGCCGCGCGGGTCTGCTCGACACGCTCACCGAACTGGCGAGCGGCAAGGACCAGGTCGAGAAGGACACCGAGGAGAAGGAGACGAACTCCATCGACGCGATGGACGACGACGACCTGATCGACATGATGCTCGGCGACCTCGACAGCTGACGACCCGCGAGTCCCCCCGGAGACCTCCGGGGGGACTCGCGGTACCGGCCCACGGCTCGCGGAGGTCGCCGTCGTGGGGCCCACCCCAGGACTTCAAGAAGAAAGGCTCAGTGAAACCCGATGACCGCAAAGGTCTTTGCGACGGAAGCGGTGCATTCGCTTCCCGAGTTCGAGCAGAGGGCCCTGACCATCGCCGAAGCGCTCCGCGAGCGCGGGGTCGGTGACGGCACCCGGGTCATGCTGAAGGCCGGCAACTCCGCCGGCTTCGTCGGGGTCCTCCTCGCTCTGATGCACACCGGCGCGTCGATCGTCATGGTCGACCACCAGGAACGGCCGGATGCCACCCAGCGCATCTGCGACCTGGCCGGGGTCAAGGTCTGCGTGGTCGACGACGACACGCCGATGCCCGCGAACAGCCCGGCCCGGGTCACCGTCTACGAACTGCTCGCGGCGTCCATGGACTACACCCCCGCCGAGCCTCGGCTGTCCCTCGACACCTGGTGCGAGCTGCCCGACGGCCTGATCATGTGGTCCTCCGGATCCACCGGGGAGCCCAAGGGCGTCGTCAAGACCGGGGCGAAGTTCCTGAAGAACCTGGAGCGCAACGCCCAGCAGGTGGGCCACCGCCCCGATGACGTCCTGCTGCCGCTGCTGCCCTTCTCCCACCAGTACGGGCTGTCCATGGTGCTCATCGCCTGGCTGGTCAAGTGCTCGCTGGTCATCGCGCCCTACCGGCGGCTGGACCGGGCGATGATCATGGCGGGCACCTGCGGGGCCACGGTGGTCGACGCCACCCCGGCCAGCTACCGCAGCATGCTCAACATGATCGGCCGCAAGCCCGCCCTGGCGGACGAGCTGTCCGGTGTCCGGATGTTCTGCAGCGGGGCGGCCCCGCTGGACCCCGGCCTGGTCGCCGACTACGTCAGCCGGTTCGGACTGCCCCTGCTGGACAGCTACGGCAGCACCGAGGCCGGGAACGTGGCCTTCGCGACCGAGGACAACGCGGTCGCCTGCGGGCGGGCCGTCGAGGGCTTGGAGCTGCGGATCGTCGACGACGAGGGCGCCGTCCTGGCCTCCGGCGAGGTCGGGGAGATCCAGGTCCACTCGCCCGACCTGATGGAGGGCTACCTGGCGGAGGACGGCACGGTCACCCCCGTCGACCCCGCCAGGACCGACTGGTACCCCACCGGCGACTTCGGCTATCTGGACGGCGGGGACAACCTCTTCGTCCTCGGCCGGAAGTCCGCGGCGCACCGCAACGGCCACACGCTCTACCCCGACATCATCGAGCACAAGCTGGCCGCGGCCGGCTGCCTGGTCAAGGTCGTCCCGATCCCCGACGAACAGCGCGGCTGTCAGCTCTTCTTCTTCGTGGAGGACGAGCAGCAGCGCGAGCCGAGGCACTGGCGGGAGCCGATCACCTCCGTGCTGCCCGACGTCGAGCACCCCAACCGCATACACGTCCTGGAGCGATTCCCCCTGAACCGCAACGGCAAGCCCGACAAACGACAGCTTGAGCAGCTCGCTCTCGACCTGGCGCCGCGAGCGAAGGCATGACCGAGCAGCAGGCCGCAGAGCCGCAGGCCACAGCGGCACAGACCATGAAGGCGCAGGCCACCGAGCCGCAGGCCGCAGAGGCGCGGACATCCGACCAGGAGACCAGCCGTACGGCGATGGTCTTCCCCGGGATGGGGCCCTTCCGCTTCACCGACGTGGGCGAGTTCCTGCTGACCAACCCCCACGCCCGGCGCCGGCTCGCGATCGCCGACGAGGTGGTGGGGTACTCCGTGTTCGACCGGTACCGCCAGTCGGACGCCGACGAGGAGGAGCAGTACAGCGCGCACACCCAGATCGCCTTCCTGACGGTCTGTCTCGCCCTCGCCGACTGGGCGGAGGAGACGCTGGGAGAGCGGCCCGAGCTGTGTGCCGGACCGAGCTTCGGCCAGCGGGCCGCGGTGACCTACGCGGGGTCCCTGCCGTTCGAGGAGACCGTGCGACTCACCGCCGAGCTGGCGCGCTGCGAGGAGGAGTACTTCCGGCAGGAGCACCGTGACGCGGTCACGCACTGCGTGATCCACACCCCCGAGGAGCGGCTCCAGGAGGCGCTGGCCGAACTGAACGCCGAGGGGGAGTGGCACGACGTCTCCGGCTACATCGACCAGGGCTTCTACCTCGTGTCCCTCCGCGAGCCCGTGCTCGACCGGTTCAAGAAGCGGATCGGCGAGCTGGGCGGATACAACATGTACACCATGTGGCCGCCCGTGCACGCCCCGGCGTTCGGCGCGCTACGTCGCAAGGCGGAGGAGGAGGTTCTGGCCACCTTCGAGGTGGCCGACCCCAAGCTGCCGATCGTCGCCGACCAGAACGGCGAGCTGCTGACCGGCGCGGACGGCGTGCGCGCCATGCTGCTCGACACCTTCGACCACCCGATCCGCTGGCCGGACATGGTGGAGACGATGCGGGAGCACGGCATCACCAGGGTCTGCGTCGCGGGTCCGGACAACCTCTTCGGCCGGGTGAACCGCACGGTGGACAACTTCGAGGTCGTGGCCATCGACGCCCGCAAGGCGATGCGCCCGCGGGTCCGGCAGCGGAGCGCCCGCCGGGTGCGGCGGTGATCGTGGGCGCTGCCCCCGGGCAGCGCCCACCATGTCGCCGAGCGCCGCGGACGTCGCCGCTGGACGTCGTCCTCGGGGTACTCGACTCCCACCTGGTGCCCCTCACGTGCGCGCGTCCAGGGCAGGCAGGCGGGCCGTGGCGCTGGCCCTGGCTGGTCGGTGCCGGGCGGCCGTGACCAGCAATTCCCTAGAGTCCTCCGTCCTCGCTGGTCTGTGCCCCGCGCGCCGTGCTGGGCTATGGATCGCACACCCACCACAGGGAGAAGCCATGTGTGATGCGCGAGGTTCGGGTCTGCTACCACGGGGAAGGGCCGGTCGGCCCGACGCGGGCCCCGGCGTGGCGAGGGGATAGGCCCGACATGCTCCTCACCACCCCCTACGAGAACGGCCCGTCGAGCCCTCCCATCACCATGCTCGCCCCCGACTTCCCCTTCGCCTACGACGACTGGCTGAGCCACCCGGCGGGCCTGGGCGGCGTCCCGGCCGACGCCGAGGGAACCGAGGTCGCGATCGTCGGCGGCGGGATGGCCGGGCTGGTCGCCGCGTACGAACTGATGCGGATGGGACTGCGTCCCGTCCTCCACGAGGCGGAACGCCTGGGCGGCCGGATGCGCTCCGTCGGCTTCGACGGGTTCCCGGACGAGGTGGCCGAGTTGGGGGCCATGCGGTTCCCGCTCTCGGCCACCGCGCTCTTCCACTACGTCCGCACGCTGGGCCTGCGCACCACGCCGTTCCCCAACCCGCTCAGCCCCTGCACCCCGATGACGGTGTTGGACATCGGCGGCGCCAGCCACTGGGCCCGGACCGAGGCGGATCTGCCGCCCGTCTACCAGGAGGTCGCTGACGCCTGGGACAAGACGCTGCGCGAGCGGGCCGACATCTGGGTCATGCAGGAGGCGATACGTACCCGGGACACGGCCACGATCAAGGCGATGTGGAACCGCCTCGTGCCGCTGCTGGACGACCAGTCCTTCTACGGCTTCCTCAGCTCCACGCCCGCCTTCGCCTCCTTCCGGCTCCGCGAGCTCTTCGGGCAGGTCGGCTTCGGCACCGGCGGCTGGGACACCGACTTCCCCAACTCGATGCTGGAGATCCTCCGCGTCATCTACACCGAGGCCGACGTCGACCAGCAGATCATCGAGGGCGGCTGCGAACAGGTGCCGCTGGGCCTGTGGCGGCACGCTCCCGAGGGCCTCGCGCACTGGCCCGCCGGTACGTCGCTGGCCGCGCTCCACGAAGACCGGCCCCGGCCCGCCGTCACCGCGCTGCGCCGCGCGGGGGACCGTATCGAGGTCACCGACGCCGACGGCCGGACGCGCGGCTACCGGGCGGTGGTCTTCACCGGGCAGCACCGGCTGCTGAACAGCCGGGTCGCCTGTGACGACGCGCTGCTGCCCGGGCCGGTCCGGTCGGCGATCGAGCGCACCCACTACATGAGTTCCTCCAAGCTGTTCGCGCTCACCGACCGGCCGTTCTGGCTGGACGTCGACGCCGCTACCGGGCGGGACGTGATGGGCATGACGCTCACCGACAGGCTGCCGCGTTCGGTGTACCTCTTCGGCCGGGGTCCCGACCGACCCGGAGTGATGTGTCTGTCCTACACCTGGAACGACGACTCGCAGCGGGTTGCCGCGCTGTCCGCCGAGGAGCGGCTGGACGTCGTCCTGCGCTCGCTCGACGAGATCTATCCGGGCGTGGACATCCGGTCGCACATCATCGCGCCGCCGGTGGCCGTCAGTTGGGAGAACGAACCCTGGTTCACCGGAGCCTTCAAGGCCAACCTGCCGGGCCACTACCGCTACCAGCGCCGCCTGTTCACCCACTTCATGCAGGGTGAGCTGCCCGAGCACCAGCGGGGCTTCTTCCTGGCCGGCGACGACGTCTCCTGGACCGGCGGCTTCGCGGAGGGAGCGGTCACCACGGCGTTGAACGCCGTGTGGGGTGTCGTACGCCATCTCGGCGGCGGCTGCCACCCGGCCAACCCCGGGCCGGGGGACGCCTTCGACGCACTCGCGCCCCTCGAACTGGACGAGCTCTGACCCCGGGGCACCACGGAGAACACGAAGAACATGGAGAAGCGGTCCCGTGCGCACCGGCACACGGGACCGCTTCCGTGTCGTGAAGGGCGGGCACCGGGCCAGTCAGGCCCGGGTGACCACCGCGACCCGGTCCACGGTCGGTAGCTCCCAGCCGTACGCCACCGACCGCTGACCTCCGCGCACCCGACGGGCCTACGGCCGTACCGCCGCCGCTTCCGACGGCTGCCCGGCCCGGCCGTCACGGGCGGGCCCGGCCGGTTCCGCGGCGCCGAACAGGGCCGCGTGCAGGGGCGACTGGCGGAACGCCGATCCGCCGTAGAGCGACTCGGCCGTGACCGGGACGCGCCGTCCGTCGGCGTGCCGTACCGTTCCGGCGAACCGGTACTCCGGGTGGACCCCGTCGGCACTCAGCTCGCACGAGACGTCCAGGTCGATGACATCGCCCGGGACGAGGGAGATCGGCTCACCAGCCAGCAGCGGTACGTACACCGGCAGCCAGTTGGTCTGGGTCGCCAGCGTGTCGAGGTGCTCGCCACCGTGCCGGCCCTGCAGGTCCAGCCAGAGCAGCAGCCCGTCGACCCCGCCCGGCCGGGTCGCGGTCAGCCGCAGCTCGCCGCTCTGCCGGTGGTCGCCGTCGTTGAACCGCAGATCCTCGACATCCCCGGTGGTCGAGCGGATCGCGTCGTACCCGATCCCGCCGACGCACATCCGCAGGTCGAAGAAGCTGTCGGCCGCGCGGAAGACCGACCGCACGTACGGCACCACGCTCTCCGCCACGCCGGGGCCGTCGGGCATCAGGTCGGCGAGGCAGACCGTCGCGGCCAGCGTACGGACCCGGTGCGGCACCACCTGGGCGCCCGGTGACAGAAGCCGCTCCCGGGCATCCTCGATCACCCGGGCCATGCCCTCGGAACCGCCGATACAGCCCACCACCTCGGCGACGCACAGATCCGCCCGCTCCGCGAGCGTCACCTCGGTTGATAACCCCGGCACGACGCTGATTCGGCCCGGCGCCCGGACCCGGGCCAGTTTCTCCGCGCGGCGGGCGCTGTCCCCCAGGCTCTCGATGGCGACGACGCGGTCCGCACCGGCGTCCGCGGCACACAGCGACCAGAACAGATCGGGCCCGCAACCGATCTCCAGCACCGTGGCGCCAGGCGCCTGCCGGACGATGGCCTCCCGGAACACCTCGTTCCGGGGCTCGTCGGCGAGCATGGCCTGATAGACGAACGCGTCGTATATCGGGTATTCGCCGATTGACGGAAACAGGTGGGGTCGATCCGGGTCCAGCGCAGACCCGGTGACTCTCACCCGCGCCTCGCGATCACCGACCACCAGAGTTGCCCAATCGCTGCCCATTCGAAGCCTTTCCTCGGCCGTATTCCGCCCGGTCGCGTCGCGGGTGGAGGTCATATCCATGATGGGCTTCCGAAAATGACCGGCCAAGGGCGCGGAATGGCTCCTGAGTAAAGCCCTAGACTTCGCGGTTTCGCTGGCGGGCGCGTACGTCGGCGGTATCCGGTCGCTTGCCGAGGCGGGCCAGCCGCTCCACATGTGCGCAGCGCGCCACAACGCCCCGATGCAGAACCGAATACAGGGCGATATTCGGCCAGCCAGGCAACCATTCCACGCCAGCGGCGCCCCCGCCCCCACCGGCCCCGGGACTCACGAGTGCCGACGTAACCTTCCCGCCCCACGGGCGGGAACGGTCATCTGGCGGCGTGTCAGCGCTACGCGTACCCGCTCGGGATAACAGCCGAGAGGCCGCGGGCAAATCAGTGAGGAGTTGCCATATCAGTCGTGCGCGCGGGCGGAGTGGCGTCCATGAAAGTCAGCGGGAATACCTCGCCGGAATCCGCGTAACGGTGGAACCGGTGGACCCAGGACGGCACCTGGAGGGCGCGGACCTGGGCACGGGGCAGCGCCATGTGTACGTCGCGGGCGCCGCCCTCGGCGGCCGGGGTCGGCGCGATGTGCACGGTCCAGGGAACCACCATGGAGGTGAAGTCGTACCAGAAAGGGGTGCCCTGCCCGAAGTCGATGCTGTAGAAGGGCAGCTTCGACCAGTTGTTGATCGCGATCGTGCTGTCGAACGAGTCCAGGGCCATCGTGGTCATGACGCGCTTGATGCGCCCCGCGTCGCGTTCGGCGAGGAGAAACGCCACTTCCTCGCGGATTCTCTGCTCCGTGTTCTCGGCATGGGACGCGCGGACCGTCGCGGCGACCTCGCCGAGGGAGCGGGAGCGCAGTTCGGCCGCGGTCATCCCGGGCCGGGTGTTGGTGACGGCGTTGCCCCAGTAGTCATCCGGTACGGCTCCACCGGCGAACGAACGGAAGTCGGCGATGAGGCCGAGCCTTTCCTCGCTCGTGTCGGGGCGGTCGCGCAGCGCGCCGAGGACCTTCCACAGGTGGGCGGTCAGCGCGTCGTTGGTCGACACCCACTGCTCCGTGCCCGCGAGGTCGGCCATCGCGGTGGCCTTGATGGTGGCCAGTTCGTCCGCTGTGAAACGGGTGGTCACCGTCGTCACGCTGCCGAGGCTGCCCCGCAGGATGCGGCCCATGAAGGCGGCCTTCCGGCCTCGCTCCATGACCGTGAGATGGGCGCCGCCCGTACGGGTGTCGCCCGTGGCCGACGCGGCGAGCGCGTCGATGACTCCACGGTCGTGGCTGGGCCTGGGGTACCCGAGGCCCCGGTGCTCCCGCGCCCAGCTCTCCAGGAAGCTCATGAAGCTGGACCCGTCGGCCACCGCGTGGTTCATCGTGAGGCCCAGAATGCTGCCCCCGCCTCTCATATGGGTGAGCTTCACCGTGAAAAGCGGCGTATCGCGGTCAACCACCCAGAACGGCATGGCGTGACTGAGATGGCGCTCCAGCCCCTTTTTCGCCGTGTGGCGGGGCCCGTAGTCCGGCATGGGCACGGACGCGTGTGCCTCGACGAAGCGCACACCGGCGTCGTCGCAGAGCACGCTGAGACCGCCGTCGGAATCCCGCTTCATGCGGCCGGCGAGGATCGGGAAGTCACGCAATGTCCTGCCGAGGGAGGCGCGGAGCGCCTCGCCGTCGAGTGTCTCCCGGTAGAAGAAGACACGGGGCGTGTAGATCGTGCCGATGAGCATGTCGTAAATGCTCAGCCGTATGCGGTCACCGCTCGCCTCTCCAGCACGTACGGTGAACGTTCGCTTGGCGCGGCTCTCGGTGGCGGATGCCGTCATATTCACACGCTCTTTCGTCCGGACCGAACACGCTGTCGCGTCGACGCGTTGACCCTAACCCCCGCTCGTGAGCGGTCTCCCGGAATGGAACCGGGTTTAGGGAACCCCCCACTTCTGTCGAATTCGAACCTCCCCGGGGGACGTGAGCGTGTTACGGGGCGTCCGGCGGACCACGCGGCGGAGCCGCGTGCCGATGCCGCGGGGGCGTGGGCCCCGCGCGGGCGAAGTGGGCGGCCGGGGTGAGGGAGATAGCCGCAGGCTCGGCGGGTGACCATCGCGGCGGATGGGCGAGTACGAGCCACGCGGACTACCAGCCGAGCCAGCAGAGGACAGATCTTGTGCACCGTGTGGTGGTAAAGCCGCTGTTGGGCGGGATCTCGGAAGGTTTCCAGGTGATGCACGCTCAGCCTCGTCCGTGGCACCACACTCGATGCTGCGACCCGAACCACCCGAGGGCTGTGACCACCGTGACCCGAGGCGCCGGACTGTCCGGTGGTGCGGGGCGAGCCCGGCGTAGGAGGCGAGTGGGCGGTGCCGGAGTGAGGCGGGGACGGCTGGGAACGTTTCTGATGGATCTGCGTGGGGAAGGAGCGGCCTTCGGCGCGTGCTCTGGGTCCCCCGGCGGAGGTTGGGGGAGCGCCCGGCGTGGTCCCGCGTACTGGAAATACTTGGGTCTGTGCCCGGCGTGGCGAGTGGGGGCGTCCCCTGCTCGAAGAGTCGGGGGAGCGTGCCGGGCGTCGCGACGCCGCGGAGACCCGTCAGCAGCCCTGCCAGGTCCACCCCGGCGATGTGACATCTCGTGACAGATGAGAGGGTCAGGCAGGTGAGTGAGACACCGAAGAGCACCTTGCAATACCGGTTTGACGGGCCAGAAGACGCCCCGGTCCTGATACTGGGTGCCTCACTGGGTACCACATGGCACATGTGGGACCGCCAGGTCCCCGAGTTGAGCCGCCGCTGGCGAGTGCTGCGGTTCGACCTGCCGGGGCACGGCGGGGCCCCCGCCCACCCGGCTTCGGCCATCGGCGACCTCGCGGACCGGCTCATCGCCACGCTCGACCAGTTGGGCATCGACCAGTTCAGCTACGCGGGCTGTGCCATCGGCGGCGCCATCGGGGCCGACCTGGCGCTCAGACATCCGCACCGCGTCGCCTCGCTCGCGCTGGTCTCCTCGTCGCCGAGGTTCGGCACCGCCGACGCCTGGCGCCAACGCGGCGTCGTCATCCGCACCAACGGGCTCGACCCCATCGCCCGTACGGCGCCCGAGCGCTGGTTCACCGCCGGGTTCGCCACCGCGCAGCCCGCCATCGTCGAGTGGTCCGTACAGATGGTGCGCACCACCGATCCGGGCTGCTACATCGCCGCCTGCGAGGCGCTCGCCGCGTTCGACATCCGCTCCCAGCTCGGCCACATCGGCGTGCCCACCCTGGTCCTCGTCGGCGCCGACGACCAGGTGGCGCCGCCCGCCGATGCCCGGGTACTGGTCGCGGGCATCCCCGACGCGCGGCTCGCCCTGGTGCCCGGGACCGCCCACCTGGCCCCCGTCGAGCAGCCGTCCGCCGTCACCGACCTGCTCGTACGGCACTTCGCCAGCTCCAGCCACTCCACCCACACCACGGGCATGACCGCGATCGCCGCGGCGGCGCCCAAGCCGGTGCTCGCGCCCCCGCCCGCGCCCGTATCCGCCCCCGTGGCGCCGATCGCCGAGATAGCCCCCGCCGGGCAGCCCGCCCAGGTGCCCACGGGGGAGCCGGACCACCGGACACGGGGCACGAAGGTGCGCCGCGAGGTGCTCGGCGACGCCTACGTGGACGCGGCCGAGGCCGTCGCGGACGAGTTCAGCGCGGACTTCCAGGACTTCGTCACCCGCTACGCCTGGGGCGAGGTGTGGGCCCGCCCCGCACTCGACCGGCACGCCCGTAGCGTCGTCACCCTCACCGCGCTCACCGCGGGCGGCCACCTCGACGACCTCGCCCTGCACACCCGGGCCGCGCTGCGCAACGGCCTGACGCCCGCCGAGATCAGGGAGGTGCTGATGCACACCGCGGTCTACTGCGGGGTGCCCGCGGCGAACGCCGCGTTCGCCGTGGCGCAGCGGGTCATCCAGGAGGAGACCCGACCCGAGGGATAGCGGGAGCAGCGGGGTGGTCGAGTAGCGGCCGGCGGCCGGGCCGGCGCCGTTCCGCCCGCCGGCGGACCGATGACATCGGCTGGCACGGGCGGCGCGGCCGGAGCGCGGGGCGCCGTGCCGTGGACGCGCCGGGCGCGCGCGTAACCTGGCGCGCGAACCACGACGTGCGGCGCTCGGCGACGACACCCGGGCGGCGCGCGGGACGCGGACAGGCGGCGGCACGGCGCGACACGCGCGAAGCAGCGCGAGGAGGAGCGGTAGGTCATGCGGCTCACCAAGCAGGGGCACTCCTGCGTCCGGCTGGAGAAGGACGGCCGGACGCTGGTGATCGACCCCGGGGCGTTCAGCGAGCGGGACGCGGCGCTCGGCGCCGAGGCGATCCTGGTCACCCACGAGCACCCGGACCACTTCGACGAGGAGCGGCTGCGGGCCGCGCTCGACGCCGACCCCGCCGCCGAGGTGTGGACCCTGCGCAGCGTCGCGGAGCGGCTCTCGGCCGCCTTCCCGGGCCGGGTGCACACCGTCGGCGAGGGCGACGCCTTCCGCGCGGCCGGCTTCGACGTCGAGGTGCACGGCCAACTGCACGCCGTGATCCACCCGGACATTCCGCGCATCACCAACGTCGGGTACGTCCTGGACGGCGCGGTCTTCCACCCGGGCGACGCGCTGACGGTGCCGGACCGCCCGGTGGAGACCCTGCTGCTGCCCGTGCACGCGCCGTGGAACAAGGTCGGCGAGATCATCGACTACGTGCGCGCCGTGCGCCCGACCCGCGCCATCGACGTGCACGACGCACTCCTCACCGACCTGGCCCGCCCCGTCTACGACCGGATGCTGGGCCCGGACGGGCCGGGCGTCGCCGACGCCGACCACGGCCGGCTCGCACCGGGGCAGAGCCTGGAGCTGTGAGCCGGGCCCGCGCGGCGCGCACGGCGCGCGGTCACCGGCACCGGACCCCGGCCGCGACCGGCTCGCGGCCGGTTGTCAGTGCCGGGCGGTAGGTTTACGTACATGCGCATCGCGACCTGGAACGTCAACTCGATCACCGCCCGGCTCCCTCGGCTGTTGGCCTGGCTGGAGAGCACCGGCACGGATGTGCTGTGCATACAGGAGACCAAGTGCTCCGCCGAGCAGTTCCCCTACGACGAGCTGCGGGATCTTGGGTACGAGGTGGCGGTCAACGCCACGGGCCGGTGGAACGGGGTGGCGCTGGCCTCCCGCGTCGGCATGAGCGACGTGGTCGTCGGCCTGCCCGGCGGCCCGGACTACGAGGGCGCGCAGGAGCCCCGCGCGGTCTCGGCGACCTGCGGTCCGGTGCGCCTCTGGTCGGTGTACGTGCCCAACGGGCGCGAGATCGACCACGACCACTACGCGTACAAGCTGCGCTGGTTCGAGGCGCTGGGCGCGGCGGTCGCCGAGGACACGGTGGGCCCGCGGCCGTTCGCCGTGCTCGGGGACTTCAACGTGGCCCCCACCGACGAGGACGTCTGGGACACCGCGCCCTTCGAGGGCGCCACGCACGTCACCCCGGCCGAGCGCGCCGCGCTGGCCGCGCTGCGCGAGGCGGGCCTGACCGACGTGGTGCCCCGCCCGCTGAAGTACGACCGCCCGTACACGTACTGGGACTACCGCCAGCTCAGCTTCCCGAAGAACAAGGGCATGCGCATCGACCTGGTCTACGGCAACGCGCCGTTCGCGAAGGCGGTCACCGACGCGTACGTGGACCGTGAGGAGCGCAAGGGCAAGGGCGCGTCCGACCACGCCCCCGTCGTGGTGGACCTGGACGTCTGAGCCCGGGCGGCGGCGTCGGTGACCGGACGAAGCCGCGCGGGGCGCTGCCCGGGGCCCATCAGGGGGGTCAGGGGGTCAGCAGCCGCAGGTCGACGGAGTCGCCGAGGGCGCGCAGGCCCGCGTCGCCCGGGTGCAGGTGGTCGCCGCTGTCGTAGGCGGGCAGCAGACGCTCCGGTCGGTCCGGGTCGCGCAGTACGGCGTCGAAGTCCACCACGGCGTCGAAGGTCCCGCGGTGGTCGCGGAGGAAGGCGTTGACGGCGGCGCGCCGCGCGTCCACCTCGGGCGTGCAGCCGGGGAACCCCGCGCAGGGGGCGATGGTCGCGGCGAGCACGCGCAGCCCCCGGCCGCGGGCCCGGTCCGCGATCGCGCGCAGCCCGGCGATCACGGCGTCGGCGGAGGTGCCCGAGCGCACGTCGTTGACGCCCTCGAAGACGATCACGGTGCGGACGCCGGTCTGCGCGAGCACGTCGCGCTCCAGGCGGTGCTGGGCGCTGACCCCGCCCACGTCGCCGCTCACGCCGTCGCCGGGATAGCGGTCGGTGACGACGCGGTTCGCCGCGATGCCCTGGTTCAGCACGCCGTAGCGCGGGCCGTGCGGCCGGCTCAGCAGGCGGCGGGCCAGCACGTCGGGCCAGCGCCGGTTGGCGCCCGGCGTGGACCGCTCCCCGTCGGTGATCGAGTCGCCGAGCGCCACCACGGCACCCGGCCCGCCCGCGACGTCCACGCCGGTCAGGTAGGGCCAGGTGGTGAGCGTGCCGGTGAACGCGCCGCCGTCCCGGTCGCCCGTGTGGTCGCCGCTGCCGGCTGGGCTCAGGTACGAGCGTTGAGCGGCGTGCGCGTGCACCGGCGCGGCGTCGATCGGGCCCGGCAGGTGCAGGCTCACCAGCAGGTCGGCGCCGCGCGGCACGGTCAGCGCCACCGGGTCGCTGACCGCCTGCGCGCCGGCCGAGATCCGCGTCCCGGGTCGGCCGTCGAAGGTCAGCGGCACCGGGTCGGCCGCCGCCGCGGCGTCCGTGCCGCGCACCGCGACGCTGGCGTGCGCGAGGTCCGCCGGGACCGAGGCGAACGTGTTCGCCAGCCTGATCCTGGCGCGCGGCCCGCCGACGCTGGCGCGCACGACCAGGCGCAGCGTCTGGTCCCGCCACCCCTCGCCCGCCCCGCCGCCCCCGGCCACCGGCGGCAGGCCGGAGGTGCTCGCCGCCCAGGTGCCGCTCCAGTCGGCGGCCGGCGGGCGTACCGCCAGGGCGAACACGTGCAGGTCGGCGTCCGGTCCCGGATCGGCGGGCAGCGTGAGGGAGGCGACGGCCGCGCCGCGCGCGAGGGGCACGCTCACCGCGTACAGCCGGACCGCCTCGCGCCGCTGCCCGGCCGGCGTGTTGTGGTGCGGCAGGGCGACGGCCTTGGTGGCGAGCGGGCCGCCGCGCCAGTCGGGCGCGGTGAGCGTGTACGTGCTCCGCGAGCCGTCCCGGTAGTGGACCGTTCCGGAGCCGCCGGCGCCGGGGCCGACGCGACCCGGGCTGCTGCCGGTGACCAGGAAGGTGAGGGTGTCGCCGGTGCCGGAGAGCGCGACGTGCTGGCCGTTGGCCCGTACGTTGTCGGGGCGGCCCGGCGCCGAGCGCGGCCACTCCAACCGGGTCGCGTCCAGGGTCAGGGCGCGCCCGGGGGTCCAGCCGGCCGCCGCCAGGTCCCGGGCGGACAGGGAGTTCCCCGCGCCGTCCAGGTCGGCGGCGCCGGGGTCGGCGTCGTCGCTGGTGCCCACGTTGTCGAAGAGCCGCTCCAAGGGGACCGGGCGGCCCGCCCGGCCCGTGGCTGGGGCGCCCTCACCGACGGCGGGCGGAACGACGGCGGGAGCGGCGGTGGGCTCCGCGCGGCCAGCCGGCGCGGCGGTGGGGCCCACCGGGTCGGCCTGGCCGGGGCTCGGGAGGGCGGAGGGGGTGACGGCGGGGGAGCGGGCGGGCTGCGAGGCGGCGGGCCGAGGGCCGGCCTCGCGGGCGGGGGCGGGCGCGGCGGTCAGGGCCAGGGCCAGGGCCAGCGCGATGCCGCCCGCGAGGGCCCCGGCCGGTGAGGGGCCGCGCCGATGACCGCCGGCCGGGCCGCGCGTCGGTCCGGGCGGGAGCTGGCCACGACGGGATCTGGTGCCGAACACGCGCGTCCCCTCTCGATATCGCCGGGCGACCCGAGGGTGGTGGGGCGCCGGCGGTTGTGCCGACAGCCGCGCTGGCGGGCCGGCCGTACCAGCCCCGCCCGCCCCGTGGGACCCGGGAACTCCGGGCGGCCCAGGGGCCGGCGCGTCCCGACGGCCAAGCGCCATCCACTGCCGCGCGCCTGTGGTGCGCACCCCCCGGTCGGTGCGACGCTGAACGGTATGAACATCTCCTTCCTGGGCCCCTGGCGCAAGCGGCACGGCGCGACGGGCGAGGCACAGTCGCCGCCCACCGGGTCGGCGCGGGAAGGGCTGGCCGAACTGCTCGCGGAGTGTGAACTGCTGCGGGCCCGCGCCGAGTCGGAGAACGTCGAGCTGGACGACACCCCGGCCTCCCTCGAAGCCCTCGACCAGTTGCAGCCCCGCTGGCGGGACGACCCCGAGGAGTCGCCGTGGCTGGGCAACGACGCGGGCCTGTACCTGGGCACGGTGATCGTACGGACCGTGCCGGGCGCCCAGTGGCGACTGGACGCGGACGGCACCCCGCTGGTGGTGCTCGACAGCGGCCGGGAGATCGACGTGGCGGCGGTCGGGCTGGCCTGGGCGGAGGACGGCGCCCCCGAGCTGTCGCAGCTCTACGCCGAGGTGGACGAGGGCTGAGACCCACGGCCGAGACCCACGACCGAGTCCGCCGCCCGAACGGACGGGGGCGGGCCCGCTGGCCAGGGGAGCGGCCGGCCCTCCGGGCGGGGCCGCTCTCCGCCCGCGTCGTCGGTGAACGCCGCCCGTCGTAGCCGTCAGATGGCATCAATGGCCCACACCATGCGTGTCATCCGCCATGTCCCTTATGGGGATGTATAGGTTGCGTTGACTGCGACACGCCTGAAAGTGGGTAGGGCTGCATATGGCCGTCGATCCTCTGATCGAACTGCGCGACGTCAACAAGTACTACGGGAAGCTGCACGTACTGCGGGACATCGACCTCACCGTGGGCCGCGGGGAGGTCGTGGTCGTGATCGGCCCCTCCGGCTCCGGCAAGTCGACGCTGTGCCGGACGATCAACCGCCTGGAGAGCATCGAGTCCGGCACGATCACGCTGAGCGGCACGCCGCTACCGGCCGAGGGCAGGGCACTCGCCCAGCTCCGCGCCGAGGTCGGCATGGTCTTCCAGTCGTTCAACCTCTTCGCGCACAAGACCGTGCTGGCCAACGTGTCGCTGGCGCAGATCAAGGTCAGGAAGCGGAAGAAGGAGCAGGCCGACCAGCGCTCGCGCGAACTCCTGGAGCGGGTGGGCCTCGCGGCGCACGCCGACAAGTACCCGGCCCAGATCTCCGGCGGCCAGCAGCAGCGCGTCGCCATCGCCAGGGCGCTGGCGATGGACCCCAAGGTGATGCTCTTCGACGAGCCGACCTCCGCCCTCGACCCGGAGATGATCAACGAGGTCCTCGAGGTGATGCGGCAGCTCGCCCGGGAGGGGATGACGATGGTGGTCGTCACCCACGAGATGGGCTTCGCGCGATCGGCCGCGAACCGGGTGGTGTTCATGGCCGACGGCGCGATCGTGGAGGACCGCCCGCCCGAGGAGTTCTTCAGCGCGCCCCGCAGCGAGCGCGCCAAGGACTTCCTCTCCAAGATCCTCAAGCACTGAGCGGGCGGGCACCGACATGCGCGAGCTTCCCCCGGACCCGTCGCCGAACCAGCCCCCGTCCCCGCGCGCGACCCCGCGCCCGGCCCGGCGGCGGCGCGCGCTCGCCGTCGCCGTGCTCGCGGCCCTGGCCCTGGCCGCGGCCGGCTGCGGCAAGGAGGGCAGCCCACCGGCCAAGGGACCACGCCCCGAGGCGCTGCCGCACTACCGCGTCGTCCAGGGCTTCGACCTCCCGAAGTCCGCGACCTGGCGCAAGGCCAAGCGCCGCGGGCACCTGGTGGTCGGCGCCAAGGAGGACCAGCCGTACGTGGGCGAGAAGGACCCGGCGACCGGCCGCTACAGCGGGTTCGACATCGAGATCGCCAAGATGATGGCCGCCTCGCTCGGCTTCGACCCGCGGCGTGTCAGCTTCCGCACCGTCGCCTCCGCCAACCGCGAGACGGCGTTGCAGAACGGCCAGATCGACTACTACGTCGGCACCTACACCATCAACGACCTGCGCAAGCGCCAGGTCGGCTTCGCCGGCCCGTACTACGAGGCCGGACAGTCGCTGCTGGTGCGCGACGAGGAGGACGACATCCACGGGCCGGACGACCTGGCGGGCAGGAAGGTGTGCTCGGCCGCCGGCTCGACGCCGCTCCAGCGCATCGAGGCCGACTACCCCAAGGCCGACCCGGTCTCCTACGACGCGTACTCGATCTGTGTCGACAATCTCCTCACCTACCAGGTGGACGCGGTGACCACCGACGACACGATCCTGATGGGCTACGCCGCCAAGGTGCCCGACGAACTCAAGCTGGCGGGGCGGCCGTTCTCCAAGGAGCCGTACGGCATCGGCGTACCCAGGAGCGACAACGCGCTGCGCCTCGCGCTCGACGACGCCATCGAGGCACACCAGAAGAACGGCGACTGGAAGAAGGCGTACGACGCGACGCTCGGCCGCTCCGGCGTGCCCGCCCCGAAGCCGCCCGCCGTCGACCGCTACGCGGCGGGTTGAGGAAGGCAGCGCCATGGACGTGTTGACCGAGAACTTCTCGCTGTACGGCAAGGGCCTGCTCGGCACGGTCGAGCTGACCGGATACGCCTCGCTGCTCGCCCTGGGCCTCGGCATCGTGATGGCCGCCTTCCGGGTCGCGCCGGTCGGCTCGCTGCGGGTCTTCGGCACCGTGTGGGTGACGGTGCTCCGCAACACCCCGCTCACCCTGCTGTTCTTCGCCGTGCTGCTCGGCCTGCCGCGCTTCGGCCTGGTGCTGCCGTTCACCACCTTCGCCGTGCTCGCGCTCGGCTGCTACACCTCGGCCTTCATCTGCGAGGCGGTGCGCTCGGGCATCAACACCGTGCCGGTCGGCCAGGGCGAGGCGGCGCGGAGCCTGGGCCTGACCTTCGACCAGACGCTGGGCTCGGTGGTGATGCCGCAGGCGTTCCGCTCGGTGATCCCGCCGATCGGCTCCACGCTGATCGCACTCGCCAAGAACTCGGCCATCGCCGGGTCGTTCAGCGTCACCGAACTGCTCGGCACCTACAAGACCCTGAACGAACTCGGCTACAGCATCGTCTGGACCTTCGTCTGGATCGCCGTCGGCTACCTGATCGTGACCCTGACCATCAGCGCGGTCTTCAACGTGCTGGAAGCACGCTGGGGAGTGCCGCGATGACCCACACCGCCCTCTACGACATCCCGGGCCCACGGACCCGCCGCCGGCACCGGCTCTACGGGGTGGTCTCCACCCTCGTGATCCTGGCGCTCCTTGCCTGGTTCGGCTACCTCCTCTACGACACCGGCCAGTTCGAGGCCCAGAAGTGGCGCCCGTTCCAGTACGAGGGCATCCAGGAACTGCTGCTGCGCGGGCTCGGCAACACGCTCAAGGCGTTCGCGTACGCCGCCGTCCTCGCGCTCGCGCTCGGCGCGCTGCTCGCCGCCGGGCGGCTGTCCGACCACCGCCCGGTGCGCTGGCTCGCCACGCTCCTGGTGGAGTTCTTCCGGGCCATGCCCGTCCTGGTGATGATCTTCTTCGTCTTCGTGGCGCTCAAGGTGCAGCCGCTGCCCGCGCTGGTCACCGGGCTGACGCTGTACAACGGCTCGGTGCTCGCCGAGGTCTTCCGCACCGGCGTGAACTCGGTGGACCGAGGCCAGCGCGAGGCCGCGTACTCGCTGGGCATGCGCAAGACGCACGTCATGAGCTACGTCCTGGTGCCGCAGGGCGTGCGGGCCATGCTGCCGGCGATCATCAGTCAGCTCGTGGTGGCGCTCAAGGACACCTCGCTCGGCTTCCTCATCACCTACGAGGAGTTCCTGCACGCGGGCAAGCTCATCGCCGGCAACCTCGACTACGACCTGCCGTTCATCCCGGTGGTGTTGATCATCTCGCCGATCTACATCGGCATGTGCATGCTGCTGTCCTGGTTCGCCAACTGGGTGGCCAAGCGCCAGCGCCGCAACCCGAAGGTGGGCGCGGCGGAGGTCGCCGAGGCACAGCCGGGCACGCTGTTGCCGGGCGTGGGCGGCGGCCCGGCCCCCGGCGGCCCCGGCGGCGCCAGCGGCGGCTCCCGACCTGGCGGGTCCCGGCCCGGGAGCCCGGGGCCGGGGAGTCCTCGGCCCGGCGGCCCCCGGCCAGGAGGCGGCGGCCCGGGGGCCGGTCGGCCCTGAGCGCCGGAGGGACAGGGGACACGGGGGACGGGGGAGCCGGGGAGAGGGGCGGCCGGCGGCGCCTACTCGGCGCTCTTGGCCGCGCGGTGCCCCTTCGCCTCGCCGGGCGCGACGGCCGCCTTCGTCACGTCGGCCACGAACTCCACCACGTCAGGCCCGTACGCCTGCGAGTTGACCACCTTGAGCAGCACGCAGAACGAGCCGTCCCGCCCGCGCCCGCGCGCGAGCCGGGCGCGGTCGCGCACCAGGTGCCGCACGGCGGCCCGGTGCGTCACCGGGCGCTGGCCCGCCGCGAGGAACACCGGCCGGTCGCCGCCGCCCGCCGTGAGCCGGGCGAGCAGCACGTACTCCACCGCCCCCGGCTCCATCCGGTAGGCCGTGCCGCCGATGACGAACGTCCCCCGGTCCACGCCGTTCTCGTCGCCCATCCGCACCGTGACCCCGGGGAGCAGGTTGGCCAGGTGGGCGGCCAGCCGGCGGTGCGCGATCGGGTCGCCCACGCAGAACTCGGTGCGCGCGCCGAACCCCTGCAGCCCGGTGTCGTGCGGCGCGATCTCCGCGTGCGCCCCGCAGTTCTCCAGCACGGACGACAGCCCGAGCAGCGCGAGCGCGTCGTGCCGGGGGATGCTCCACTGGCTGGCGGCCGTGGTGTCCCGGTGCGTGACGAGCACGCACTCCGACCCCTCGGGCAGCCCGTAGAAGGCGCGCTCGCGGCCGAGTCGGCGCCGGCCGGCCGCCGCGTGCGCCAGCCAACCCAGCGTCAGGCCCACGACCAGGGCGGCGCCCGAGGCGATGAGATCGGACTCCGCGCCGCCGGGGCCGAGGGCCAGGCCGACGGACTGCCATGCCAGTGGGGTGTCAGTCATGGCCGCGCATGGTAGCCGCCGTTCGGGTACGTGTTCGAGCCCTGCGGTGGGCGCGGGCCGAGCGGAGCCGAGGGTGTGTGTCGGTGGGCGGCTTGTGCCGGGCCGTGGCCGGCGGGCGGTTCGTGCCCGGTGGTGGGGCCACGCTGATCACGCGTCAGGTGGTCGCCGTCGGGCGGGGTTCCGTGGGTTCGGGGGTGCTCAAACGTCCCCGTACGAGTGGCGTACGCCGGCGCTCGTGGGGACACGCGTACCCCGCACGTACTGTCGTCCGCTCCCGCGCGCGAGTAGGCTCCGGCCGCTGCCGCCCGCTTTCTGCTTGGAGGTCAGGATGGTCCGCCCTGCTGTGTCGCTTCGCTCGACCGCCACCGCGCCGGGACTCCCACCGCCCGCCGCCGGCCGGTCCCGGAGCGGCGGCACCCGCGCCCGCCGCTGGGCGGCGGTGGCCGCGACCGCGGCGCTGCTGACCACGCTCGGCTCCGTGCCGGCCGTCGCCGAGGGCCCGGCGACGCCGGACCGGGCGGCGGACGGCGCGCGGCCCGCGAGCCCCGCCCACACCCCGCCGGGCACGCCCGAGAAGACGCCGGTGGCCGTCGGCTACGGCGGCGCGGTCTCCAGCGTCGACCAGGACGCCTCCGCCGCCGGCATCGAGGTGCTGCGGCGCGGCGGCAACGCCGTGGACGCCGCGGTCGCCACCGCGGCGGCGCTGGGCGTCACCGAGCCGTACTCGGCGGGTGTCGGCGGCGGCGGGTACTTCGTGTACTACGACGCCAAGCGCAAGCGGGTCTCCACCATCGACGGCCGCGAGACCGCGCCGCGCAGCGCCGGCAGCGACCTGTTCCTGGAGAACGGCAAGCCGATCCCGTTCGACCAGGCCGTCACCAGCGGGCTCGGCGTCGGCACCCCCGGCACCCCGGCCACCTGGGACTCCGCGCTCGACCGCTGGGGCACCAAGTCCCTCGGCCAGGTGCTGCGCCCCGCGCAGCGGCTGGCCCGCGACGGCTTCACGGTGGACGAGACGTTCCGCTCGCAGACCGCCGACAACCAGGAGCGCTTCGCCGACTTCCCGGCCAGCGCGAAGCTGTTCCTGCCCGGCGGCAAGCTGCCCGTGGTCGGCAGCACGCTGACCAACCCGGACCTGGCCCGCACCTACGACCTGCTGGCCCGGCAGGGCGTCGACGCCCTCTACCGTGGCGAGATCGGCCGCGACATCGTCCGTACGGTGCGCACGCCCCCGGTCGCGAAGGACGCCGACCGCACGGTGCGGCCCGGCGACCTGACGCGCGCCGACCTGGGTGCGTACGCCCCCCGCTCGCAGGCCCCGAGCCGCTCCCACTACAAGGGCCTGGACCTGTACGGCATGGCCCCGTCCTCCTCGGGCGGCACCACGGTCGGCGAGGCGCTGAACATCCTGGAGAGCGCCGAACTCGGCCGGGCGGGCAAGGGCGCGCACGCCGACAGGAGCGCGGCCACCGACGGCGACCACGGGACCGCGCGGAGCGGCGGCGACGCGCGGCTGAGCGAGAAGCGGTTCCTGCACCGCTACATCGAGGCCAGCCGGATCGCCTTCGCCGACCGGGGCCGCTGGGTGGGCGACCCGGCGTTCGAGGACGTGCCGACCCGGCAGTTGCTCGGGCAGCGGTTCGCCGACGCGCGGGCCTGCCTGATCAGCGACGACAAGGCGCTGACCAGCCCGCTTCCGGCCGGCGACCCGCGCCACCCGAAGCGCTGCGACGCGTCCGGCACCGCGAGCCCCACCCCGTACGAGGGCCGGGACACCACGCACCTGACGGTCGCCGACAAGTGGGGCAACGTCGTCGCCTACACCCTGACGATCGAGCAGACCGGCGGCAGCGGCATCACGGTGCCCGGGCGCGGCTTCCTGCTCAACAACGAGCTGACCGACTTCTCCTTCGCGCCCATCACGCCGGGCGTGCACGACCCGAACCTGCCCGGGCCCGGCAAGCGGCCCCGCTCGTCGATGTCGCCGACGATCGTGTTCGAGGACGGGCGCCCGGTGGTCGCGCTCGGCTCGCCCGGCGGGGCCACCATCATCACCACGGTGCTGCAGACCCTGCTGAACCACTTCGACCGTGGCCTGCCGCTGGTGGACGCCATCGCCGCGCCGCGCGCCAGCCAGCGCAACACCGCCACCACGGAGCTGGAACCCGGCCTGTGGAACAGCCCGCTGCGGGCCGAACTCGAAGCGCTCGGGCACCGGTTCACCAAGAACCGGGAGATCGGCGCCGCCACCGCCGTCCAACGCCTGCCCGACGGGCGCTGGTTGGCCGCGGCCGAGACGAACCGGCGCGGCGGCGGCTCGGCCCAGGTGGTCTTCCCGCACGGGACGGCGCCCACCGGGCGCTGACGCCACCGGCGGCGGCGCCGGCCGACGACCCCCGGCCGGCGCCGTCCGCCCGTGACGCCCGACCGGCCCGGCCCCGCGCGCGTGCTCCGTACGCGCCGGGCGCCGGCCGGCCGCCCCGGCACCGCCCCGCGACCGCCGTACGACGTAGCCGCCCCGCACCGGGGCCGGTAGTCGCCCCGCGCCAGGGGCCACGGCGTGTCGGGCCACGCCGGACGGGGGAGTGGGGGGCACCCCGCCCGGCGCGACCCGGCGCGCGCTCGCTGTTCCTGCCACCGTCGCCCTCGCGGCCTCGTGCCGCGGCCCGTGCCCCACGGCGCGCCGGTGGCACGACGGAGGGGGAGGGATGAGGCGCCCCAACGACCGCGAACCGGCCGCCGCGGCCGATCCGGCCGGGCCCGTCGATCCGGCGGGGCTGACCGAAGTGGCCGCCCTGGCACGGTTCCTGCGCGCGCTGACCCGGGTCCTCGACGCGCACGCCGGCTGGTACGAGGTCTTCGCCGAGCGCGACCCGCGGGGGCTGGCCGACTGTCTCGACGGTCGGGAAATCCCGCCCTGGGACGTGGTCGAGGCGCTCCTGCACGACCTGGCCGCACTGCGCGGCCCGGCCACCGCGCACAGCGCCACCGAGCGGGCCCGGTGGCTGTACCGGGCCGCGACCGCCGCCTTCGACGCCAGGCCCGGCAGCCGGGCCGTACTGCGCGAGCGGTTCGCCGCCATGGCGGCCGAGGGCGACCGCGCGCGCCGCCGCCAGCGCCAACTGGTCGCCGCCGCGCACGCCGCGCGGCGCCAGCGAGGCGACGAGGCGGCCGAGCGGTACGCCGCGGACATCGCCTGGGCCTGGGACGACTGGCACCGCGCGAGCGCGCGCTGCGCCGAACTCCGGGCCCGTCTCGCCCCCGCCCCGGGCCCGGAAGAGGGCCCGGCCCCGAGCACGGCGGACCCCGCCCAGAGCCGGGGCCAGACCCCCGCCTCGGACGCGGCAGAGGGCCCGGCCCCGAGCGCGGCGGACCCCGCCCAGAGCCGGGGCCAGACCCCCGCCCCGGCCCCGATCCCCGCCCAGAGACCGGCCCCGGCCTCGTCTCCGGCCCCCGAGCCCGCGTTCGGCCCGACTCTGGCCCCGGCTCCGACTCTGACCCCGAGCCTGGCCGAGGCTCCCGCGACTGGCCCGGCCGGCGCACCGCCACCGGACGCGGGACGCGCGCCCGGGGGCCCGAACGCCCCCGTGGGGGACGTCCCCGGCCTCGCGGACGACGCCCGCGCCGCCGACCCCGCCGCCGATCCGTCCGCCGCCGGCCCGCCCGCCACGCAGTCACCCGCCACGCAGTCACCCGCCACGCAGTCACCCGCCACGCAGTCACCCGCCACGCAGTCACCCGCCACGCAGTCACCCGCCACGCAGTCACCCGCCGCCGATCCGTCCGTGGTCGGCTCGCTCGCCGAGCGGCGCGTGGTGGCCGGGGTCGCGGCGCGCGTGGCGCGGCTTCGGAGGGCCGGCAGCAGCGGCGAGGCGCACGCCGTGCTGTGCGAGAGCGCCGGGTGGCCCGCGACGCGACTTCCGTTGCTGGCGTGGGCGTTGGCGGCGGAGGGGCTCGACGCCGACGTGGCGACGCTGCTGTGGGAGGTCGCCTTCCTGCCGCCGCCCCGCCTGGCCGCCGCCCTCGCCGCGCTCGACGCGGCCGGCCGCGAGCGGGACTGCCGGCTGCTGCTGCGTCAGGGCGCCGCGCGGCCCGTCGCCGAGGTGGCACAGGTGGCCGGCGCGCTCGGCGCGTCCGGGTGCCGGCCACTGGTGGTCGCGCTGCTCGCCGCGCTGGTCCGGACGCGTGGCGGCGCGGAGGCGGCCCGGGTGGTGGCTGACGGGCGCGCCGCGCTGCTGGCCCCGCTGCTCGAAGCCGCCGGCACGGTCTCGGCGCGCCACTACCGCGACACGGTGCACGCCCTGCGCATGACGGGCGCGCACGGCCTCCCCGATATCACCTGACAGGCCCGGAATGTGATCGACTTCGTCGCTCACCGCCGATGGTCTTGCCACCGTCCGTGACGGGCCTTACGGTCGCATCCTCACGTGATCTACGCGTGTGGAGCACTGGTCCACCTCTGGCTGACGGCCCGACGAAGGAGCAGCTCATGGCCACTGTTGTGCGTGCCGCGCTGGTGCAGGCGAGTTGGACGGGCGACACGGAGACGATGATCGCGGGGCACGAGGAGCACGCCCGCCGGGCCGCCGAGCGGGGCGCCCAGGTGATCGGCTTCCAGGAGGTCTTCAACGCCCCGTACTTCTGCCAGGTGCAGGAGCCCGAGCACTACCGCTGGGCGGAGCCCGTACCGGACGGGCCGACCGTCACCCGAATGCGGGAACTCGCCCGCGAGACCGGCATGGTGATCGTCGCCCCCGTCTTCGAGATCGAGCAGCCCGGCGTGTACTACAACACCGCCGCCGTCATCGACGCCGACGGCAGCTTCCTCGGCAAGTACCGCAAGCACCACATCCCGCAGCTCAGGGGGTTCTGGGAGAAGTTCTACTTCCGGCCGGGCAACCTGGGCTGGCCCGTCTTCGACACCGCCGTCGGCAAGGTCGGCGTCACCATCTGCTACGACCGGCACTTCCCCGAGGGCTGGCGGGAACTCGGGCTCGGCGGCGCGCAACTCGTCTACAACCCCTCCGCCACCGCCCGCGGCCTCTCCGCGCACCTGTGGCGCCTGGAACAGCCCGCCGCGGCCGTCGCCAACGCGTACTTCGTCGCCGCCATCAACCGCGTCGGCATGGAGAGGTACGGCGACAACGACTTCTACGGCACCTCCTACTTCGCGGACCCGCGCGGCCAGTTGGTCGGCGCGCCCGCCAGCGACACGGCCGAGGAACTGCTCGTACGGGACCTGGACTTCGGCCTCATCGACGAGGTGCGCCAGCAGTGGGCGTTCTACCGCGACCGCCGCCCGGACGCGTACACCGGGCTGGTGCGGCCGTGACCGCGCGCCCCGAAGACCCACCGCCCCGGCCACCCGGCGCCCACGCGGACCTGCTGCGGCGGCACCGGGCCGTGCTGCCCGCGTGGCTCGCCCTCAACTACGACCAGCCCATCGAGCTGACGCACGGCCGGGGCCGGCACGTCTGGGACGCCGAGGGGCGGCGCTACCTGGACTTCTTCGGCGGCATCCTCACGACCATGACCGCGCACGCGCTGCCCGAGGTCACCCGGGCCGTCAGCGAACAGGTCGGACGCATCGCGCACACCTCGACGCTCTACCTGAGCCGGCCCATGGTGGAGCTGGCCGAGCGGATCGCGCAGCTCTCCGGCATCCCCGACGCCCGGGTCTTCTTCACCACGTCGGGCACCGAGGCCAACGACTCCGCCCTGCTGCTCGCCACCGCGGCCCGCGGCTCCCAGCAGGTGCTGGCGATGCGCAACAGCTACCACGGCCGGTCGTTCTCCACCGTCGGCGTCACCGGCAACCGCGACTGGTCGCCCACCGGCGCCTCCCCGCTGCACACGCTGTTCGCGCACGGCGGGGTGCGCTCCCGTGGCCCGTTCGCCCGCCTCACCGACGAGCGGTTCGTCGAGGCGTGCGTGGCCGACCTCACGGACCTGCTCGGGCAGGCGCACGGCCGGGTCGCGGCGCTGATCGCCGAGCCGATCCAGGGCGTGGGCGGCTTCACCTCGCCGCCGGACGGGCTGTACGCGGCCTTCCGCGAGGTCCTCGACCGGCACGGCATCCTGTGGATCAGCGACGAGGTGCAGACCGGCTGGGGCCGCACCGGGGACCACTTCTGGGGCTGGCAGGCGCACGCCGGCAGCGGCCCGCCCGACCTGTTGACCTTCGCCAAGGGCATCGGCAACGGCATGTCCGTCGGCGGCGTGGTGGGCCGCGCCGAGATCATGGACTGCCTAAACGCGAACTCCATCTCCACCTTCGGCGGCAGCCCGGTCACCATGGCCGCGGCGCTCGCCAACCTCGGCTACCTCATCGACCACGACCTGCAGCGCAACGCCCGCCGGGTCGGTGGGCTGCTCATCGAGCGGCTGCGGGCGGCCACGGCCGGGCTCGACCTGGTGCGCGAGGTGCGCGGGCGCGGCCTGATGATCGGCGTCGAACTGGTGCGGCCCGGCAGCCAGGAGCCGCACCCACGGGCCGCGTCGGCGGTCCTCGAAGCGGCGCGCGAGGGCGGGCTGCTGATCGGTAAGGGCGGCGGCCACCACGGCAGCGTGCTGCGCGTCGCCCCGCCGCTGACCCTCACCGTCGCCGAGGCCGACGAGGGCGCGGCCATCCTTGAGGCCGCGCTGCGGGCCACGGCCGCCGACCCGTCCATCCGGACCGACGCGGAAGGGAACCACGCCTCATGAGCGAAGCCAGCCGTACCGTCGTCCGTGGCGGGCTCGTCGTCACGGCGGCCGACGAGGTCCACGCCGACGTGCTGATCGAGGACGGCCGGGTGGTGGCCGTGGCCGCGCCGGAGACCGAGTTCGCGGCCGGGTGGAGCGCGGCGCGGCAGATCGACGCGCGCGGCAGGTACGTCATCCCGGGCGGTGTGGACGCCCACACCCACCTGGAGTTCCCGTTCGGCGGCACGTTCTCCAGCGACACCTTCGCCTCGGGCACCACCGCCGCCGCCTGGGGCGGCACCACCACCCTCGTCGACTTCGCCGTGCAGTCCCGGGGCTACACGCTGCGCGACGGCCTGGACGGCTGGCACGCCAAGGCGCAGGGCAACTGCGCCATCGACTACGCCTTCCACATGATCGTCTCCGACGTCAACGAGCGCTCCCTGCGCGAGATGGACCTGCTCGTCGCCGAGGGCGTCACCTCGTTCAAGCTGTTCATGGCCTATCCCGGCGTGTTCTACAGCGACGACGGTCAGATACTGCGCGCCATGCAGCACGGCGCCCGCAACGGCGGGCTGGTCATGATGCACGCCGAGAACGGCCCGGCCATCGACGTCCTGGTCGAGCAGGCCGTCGCCGAGGGCCGCACCGACCCGCGCCACCACGGCGAGGTCCGCAGGACCCTGTTGGAGGCGGAGGCCACGCACCGGGCCATCGCGCTGGCCCGGGTCGCCGACTGCCCGCTGTACGTGGTGCACGTCTCCGCCGCCGAGGCGCTCGCGGAGCTGGCGCGGGCCAGGGACGCGGGGCTGCCGGTCTTCGGCGAGACCTGCCCGCAGTACCTGTTCCTGTCCGTCGACAACCTGGCCGAGCCGGACTTCGAGGGCGCCAAGTACGTGTGCAGCACGCCGCTGCGGCCCCGCGAGCACCAGGCCGCGCTCTGGCGCGGCCTGCGTACCGACGACCTCCAGGTGGTCTCGACCGACCACTGCCCGTTCTGCTTCGCGGGCCAGAAGGAGCTGGGCCGCGGCGACTTCTCGAAGATCCCCAACGGGCTGCCCGGCGTGGAGCACCGGATGGACCTGCTGCACCAGGGGGTGGTCGACGGCCACATCTCGCGGCGCCGCTGGATCGACATCGCCTGCGCGGCCCCGGCCCGGATGTTCGGCCTCTACCCGCGCAAGGGCACCATCGCCCCCGGCTCCGACGCCGACCTGGTCATCTACGACCCGCGGGCCAGCCAGGTGATCTCCGCGCGCACCCACCACATGAGCGTGGACTACTCGGCGTACGAGGGCCGCGAGGTCACCGGCCGGTGCGAGACGGTGCTCTCGCGCGGCGAGGTCGTCATCGACCGGCGCACCTTCACCGGCCGCGCGGGCCACGGCCGGTACGTGCCGCGCGACACCTGCGCGTACCTGCACTAGCCCGGCTGCCCCGGCCACCTCCGGGCCCCGGCCGCCGGGCCACCCCCACCCCGTCACGTCAGGAGGGCCACCGTGGACTTCGGCCTCGTCTTGCAGCTCGACCCACCCGCCGCGCAGACCGTCGGCCTGATGCGGCGCGCCGAACGCAACGGCTTCCGCTACGGCTGGACGTTCGACTCCGCCGTGCTGTGGCAGGAGCCGTTCGTCATCCACAGCCGGGTGCTCGAACACACCGAGCGCCTCATCGTCGGCCCCATGGTCACCAACCCGGGCACCCGCACCTGGGAGGTGACGGCCTCCACCTTCGCCACGCTCAACGAGATGTACGGCAACCGCACCGTGTGCGGCATCGGCCGCGGCGACTCGGCGCTACGCGTCGCCGGCCGCCGCCCGTGCAGCCTGGCCACCCTCGGCACCTGCATCGACGCCCTGCGCGACCTCGCCGAGGGGCGCGAGGCGGTGGTGGACGGCGCCACGGTGCGGCTGCCGTGGGTGCGCGGGGGCCGGCTGCCGGTGTGGATGGCGGCGTACGGGCCCAAGGCGCTGGCGCTGGCCGGGCAGAAGGCCGACGGGTTCATCCTGCAACTGGCCGACCCGTTGCTGACGGAGTGGATGGTCACGGCGGTGCGCGACGCGGCGGCCGACGCCGGCCGCGACCCGCGCGAGGTGAGGATCTGTGTCGCCGCGCCCGCCTACCTGTGCGACGACACGCCCGAGGCGCTGGCGCACGCC
This sequence comes from Streptomyces buecherae, assembly GCF_014295035.1. Taxonomy (GTDB): domain Bacteria; phylum Actinomycetota; class Actinomycetes; order Streptomycetales; family Streptomycetaceae; genus Streptomyces; species Streptomyces youssoufiensis. The sequence continues at coordinate 1,468,426 of NZ_CP060404.1, read as the reverse complement.
AGGCAGCAGTGCCGGTGGTTCGGCGGCATGGTCGGCAACCACGTCGCCGACCTCGTCAGCCGCTACGGCCAGGACTCCGACCTGGTCCCCGCCGAACTCACCGGCTACATCGAGCGGCGCACGGGTTACGACTACGCCCACCACGGCCGCGCCGACAACCCCGACACCGAGTTCGTCCCCGACGAGATCGTCGACCGCTTCTGCCTCATCGGCCCGCCGCGTGCCCACATCGCCCGCCTGGCCGCCCTGCGCGACCTGGGCGTCGACCAGTTCGCCGTGTACGCGATGCACGACGCGCGCGAGCACGTCATCGACGGCTACGGCCAGGAGGTCATCCCGGGCTTCGAGGCCCTGTAGCCCGGCAGCGCGGGACCGGCCGCACCACCGGCCGGCCCCGCCCCGCCGCTACCCGGCCGGCCCCCGCCACCGCCCGCCGTCATCCCCGCCCCGTCGCCCCGCCGCCCCGTCGCCCCGTCGCCCCGTCGCCCCGCCGCCCCGTCGCCCGGGCCGTGTTGGGCCGCGTTGAGCCGTGTTGGGCACGCCCCGCCCCGTACCGCCGGGTGGCCGGCCGCCGTTCGAGCGGTGCGCCGCAGCCGTCGTGCGGGAGGCGCTGACCCGGCCCGGGCGCGTGTCTAAGATGCCCGCATGGCTGTCACCGCGCGCTCTGTGCCGCGCCCCTGTCGTTGTTGTCGCTGACGCCTGCCTCGCCCCCGCGCGCCCCGCGCGCCCGCTCCCTCGCCCCTCCCGCGCTCCCGGGCGTCCGCGCCCGCCAGCGCTCTCCTCCCGAGGTGTTCCGCGATGACTTCTGCCCGACGTACCGTCCTCAAGCTGCTCGCCACCGTCCCCGTCGCCGCCCAGGCCGCCCGCGCCGCTACGCCCGCCGTGGCGGCCGAGGCGCCCGGCGGCATCGTCAAACCGCTGCCGGCCGACGTGTTCACCCGCCACGGCACCAACGCCGAAACCCGCCCGTCGGCCCTGCGTGGCACCGGCTTCCACACGCCCAACGACCGCTTCTTCGTCCGCAACCACACCGCGACCCCCGCCCTCGACGCGGACACCTGGCGGCTGACCGTGTGGGGCAGCGGGCTGCGCGGCGGGCCCGTCCGGTTCACCCTGGCCGACCTGCGCGCCCTGCCCGCCGTCAGCCGCGATGTGGCCATCGAGTGCGCCGGCAACGCGCGCGGCTACTTCGCCTCCCAGCAGCACGACACCGTCACCGGCACGCCCTGGACGCTCGGCGCCGTCGGCGTGGCCCGCTGGCGCGGGGTGCGCCTGGCCGACGTGCTGCACCGGGCGGGGATCGGCGACCACGCCGTGGCCGTCATGCCGCGCGGGCTCGACGCGGAGTACGTCACGGCCGGCGTGAACCAGGGCCGGGTGCGCCGCCCGCTGCCGGTCGCCAAGGCGCTGGCCGACGTGCTCCTCGCGTACGAGATGAACGGCGCGCCGCTGCCGCCCGACCACGGCTTCCCGCTCCGCGTGGTGGTGCCGTCCTGGGTCGGCATCGCCTCCATCAAGTGGCTCGGCGACATCGAGGTCAGCGCCGAGGCCCTGCACTCGCCCTGGGACACCGACTACTACCGGCTGTTCGGGCCAGGCCACCCGCCGCAGGGCAGCGCGCCGCTGACCCGACAGCCCGTCAGATCCACCTTCGAACTGGACCACGGCGCCACCCTCGACGCCCGCCACACCCACCGGCTGACCGGCCGCTCCTGGTCCGGGCACGCGCCCGTGGTCGAGGTGCGGGTGAGCACCGACGGCGGGGCGCACTGGCGCCGGGCCCAGCTCCAGGACCCGCCGCGCCGGTACGGCTGGGTCCGCTGGTCCGTGCCTTGGCACCCACACGCCACCGGCCCGACCACGCTGCTGGCCCGGGCCACCGACGCGGCGGGCAACACCCAGCCCGACCACACCCCGCCCAACACCCAGGGCTACTTCTTCGACGCGGTGGTCCGCCTCCCGGTCACGGTCGTCTGAGCCGGTCACCCACTCCTCGCCCCGAGGCCGGGGGCGGGCGTACTGCCGCGACCGTGCGCGCGCTGCGTACGCTCGCGCCAGCGCACCCGCCCCCGGCCCGAGGAGCCCGCTCTCGTGTTCACCACCCGGCCCACCCTGCACGGCACCTTCGGCATGGCCTCGTCGACGCACTGGCTCGCCTCCCAGTCGGCGATGGCGGTCCTGGAGGACGGCGGGAACGCCTACGACGCGGCCGTGGCCGCCGCGTTCGTGCTGCACGTGGTCGAGCCGCACCTGAACGGCCCGGCCGGCGAGGTCCCGATCATCATCGCCCCGGCCGGCGGCGCGGTGCGCGTGCTGTGCGGGCAGGGCCCCGCGCCGGCCGGCGCCAGCGCCGCCGCCTACCGCGACCTCGGCCTGGAGCTGGTCCCCGGCACCGGGCCGCTGGCCGCCGCCGTCCCCGGCGCCTTCGACGCGTGGCTGCTTCTCCTGCGCGACCACGGCACCAAGTCGCTCGCGTCCGTGCTCCGGTACGCCATCGGCTACGCGGAGGCGGGCCACCCGCCCGTCGAGCGGCTGACGGAGACCGTGGAGCGGGTGCGGGCCCTGTTCGAGAGCGAGTGGACCACCTCGGCTGAGGTCTACCTGCCCGGCGGGAAGGCGCCCGCCCCCGGCACCCTGTTCACCAACCGGCCGCTGGCCGCCACCTGGCGGCGCCTGCTGGCCGAGGCGGACGCGGCCGGCGGCGACCGCGAGGCGCGCATCGACGCCGCGCGCCGGGTGTGGCGGACCGGCTTCATAGCCGAGGCACTGGTCGCCTCCGCCGCCCGCCCGGCGCTCGACACCTCGGGTGAGCGGCACGCGGGCCCGCTCAGCGGCGACGACCTGGCCGCCTTCGAGGCCACGTACGAGGAGCCGGCCCGCTACGACTGGCAGGGCTGGACCGTGTGCAAGCCGGGCCCCTGGTCGCAGGGCCCGGTCCTGCTCCAACAACTCGCCCTGCTCCCGGACGGCCTGACCGCCGCCGACCACGGCACGGCCGCGTACGTGCACACCCTCGTCGAGGGCGGCAAGCTCGCCTTCGCCGACCGGGAGGCGTGGTACGGCGACGCGCGCGGGCCGGGCACCGTGCCGCTGGCCGCCCTCCTCGACGCGGACTACAACGCCGCCCGCCGCGCGCTGATCGGCCCAGGCGCCTCGTACGAGCTGCGCCCGGGGCACCCCGAGGGCCGGGTGCCGCGCCTGGCCGCGCACACCCACGCCGTGGCCCGTGGCGAGCGGGCCGCGACCGGCGTGCTGACCAGCGCAGCGGCGGGGGTCGGCGAGCCGACCGTGACGGCCGACGGCGGCACCCGGGGCGACACCTGCCACCTGGACGTCGTGGACCGCTGGGGCAACATGGTCTCGGCGACGCCCAGCGGCGGCTGGCTCCAGTCCAGCCCCGTCGTCCCCGAACTCGGCTTCCCCCTCGGCACCCGGCTCCAGATGGCCTGGCTCGACCCGGACCTGCCGAACACGCTCACCCCGGGGCGCCGCCCGCGCACCACGCTCTCGCCCTCCCTCGCGCTGCGCGACGGCGAGCCCGTCCTCGCCTTCGGCACCCCCGGCGGCGACCAGCAGGACCAGTGGCAGACGCACTTCTTCCTCGCGGTGGCGCTGCGCCCGCCCGTGCGCGGCGGGCTCGACCTGCAGGGCGCCATCGACGCACCCAACTGGCACCAGGAGGGCTTCCCCGAGTCGTTCTACCCGCGCGGCATGCGCCCCGGCGGCGTCACCGTCGAGGAGCGGTTCGACCCGGAGCTGATCGCGGAGCTGCGCCGCAGGGGCCACGACGTGAGCGTCGGCGGGCCCTGGTCGGAGGGCAGGCTGAGCGCGGTCGCCCGGGACCCGGAGACCGGCGTGCTGTCGGCGGCGGCCAATCCGCGCGGGGCCCAGGGGTACGCGGTCGGCCGCTGAGCCCGGCCGCCGTGTCGGTTTTCCCGGAGTTCACCCTGCGGCCAGCCACGCGATGTCAATCCTGCTGGTGGGGCGTGGTTCGATGGACACATGATCGAAGCAATGGACCCGGGGGAATGGGCACGCCTTGAGGCGGCGGTGGACGAGGCCGTCCGCAAGGCGGCGGCCACGGAGATCATGCCGCGGTTCCGGCAACTGGCCCAGCACGAGATCGTGCAGAAGAACGGCCCACACGACCTCGTCACGGTCGCCGACCGGCTCGCCGAGGAACAGCTCACCACCGCGCTGACCGCGCTGCTGCCCGACTCCGTGGTGGTCGGCGAGGAGGCCGTGCACGCCGACGCCGGCGTCCTGGCCGCCCTTGAGGGCGAGGTGCCGGTGTGGATCGTGGACCCGGTGGACGGCACCCGCCAGTTCGTCCACGGCGACCCCGGCTTCGCCACCCTGGTCGCGCTGGCGCACCGCGGCGAACTGCTCGCCTCCTGGACGTACGCGCCCGCCCTCGACCTGATGGCCGTGGCCCGCAGGGGCGGCGGCGCCGAGCTGGGCGGCCGGCCGCTGCGCTGCGGCCCGCGCCCGGCCGGCAAGGTCATCGACGTGGCCATCTCGCACTACGACTTCACCACCGACGTGGAGAAGGCGGCCCTGTCCGGGCTCATGACCGAGGGCGTCGCCCCGCGGCCCTGCGGTTCGGCCGGCCTGGAGTACCTGGACGTGGCCCGTGGCCTGCTGGACGCCGTGGCCTTCTCCTGGGAGAACCCCTGGGACCACGCCGCCGGGCTGCTCCTGGTGGCCGAGGCGGGCGGCGCCTCCGGCACCGTGGCCGGCGAGCCCTTCCGCCTCGCGGGCGGCAACGCGCTGCCCTTCACCGCGGCGCGGGACGCGGAGACCGCGGCGCATATCCTGAGCCTGCTGACCGCGGTCGGCTAGGTCAGCGCACGAGCCGCGCGCGCCGTAGCCACCACCGCGGGCGACCTCACAGGCGAGGAGGCCGATGTGCCGTCGATGCTCGACGCGGTGGTGGTGGGGGCCGGGCCGAACGGCCTGACCGCCGCCGTTGAGCTGGCCCGTCGCGGCCTCGCGGTGGAGGTGTTCGAGGCCCGCGAGGCGCCGGGCGGCGGGGCCCGCACCGAGGAGCTGACCCTGCCCGGCTTCCGGCACGACCCGTGCTCGGCGGCGCACCCCCTCGGCGCCGGCTCGCCCGCCTTCAACGCCATGCCGCTGGAGCGGCACGGCCTGACCTGGCTGCACCCCGAGCTGCCGATGGCCCACCCCTTCCCGGACGGCACCGCCGCGATCCTGGCCCGCTCCGTGGGCCAGACCGCGATGTCGCTGGGCGCCCGGGACGCGGGCGCCTACCGCCGGCTGGTCGCGCCCTTCGTCGGCCGCTGGGAGGCGCTGGCCGCCGACTTCCTGCGCACCCCGTGGCTCGGGCGGCCACGGGACCCGGCCACCTGGGTGCGCTTCGGCTCGCTCGCCCTCCAGCCCGCCGCGCTGCTCGCCCGCCGCTTCCACCAGGACAAGGCCCGCGGCCTGCTCGCCGGGCTCGCCGGGCACGCGGTGGCCCCGCTGCGCGGCGTCGGCACCGGCGGCCTGGCCCTGATGTTCGCGATCGCCGCGCACGCGGTCGGCTGGCCCGTCGCCCGTGGCGGCTCGCAGGCCATCACGGACGCCCTCGTCTCGTACCTGCGCGAACTCGGCGGCGCCGTGCACACCCACTACGAGGTCAAGCGCCTGGACGACCTGCCGCCCGCCCGCGCGTACGTCTTCGACACCTCGCCCACCGCGCTCGCCCGCATCGCGGGGCTCGGCGACGCCTACCGCGGCTTCCGCTACGGGCCCGCCGCCTTCAAGATCGACTACGCCCTGGACGGTCCGGTGCCCTGGACGGCCGCCGAGGCGCGCCGCGCGGGCACCGTGCACATCGGTCCCACCCTCGGCGAGATCGACGGCGCGCTGCACGCCGCCGTCGCGGGCCGCGACCCCAGCGTGCCCTTCCTGATCACCACCCAGCCCAGCCTCATCGACCCCACCCGCGCGCCCGCCGGCAAGCACACCTTCTGGGCGTACGGGCACGTGCCGAGCGGTTGGCGCGGGGACGCCACCGAGGTCATCGAGCGGCAGTTGGAGCGCTTCGCGCCGGGCTTCCGGGACCGGGTGCTCGCGCGCGCCGTCGCCGGCCCGCCCGAACTGGCCGCCCGCAACGCCAACTACGTCGGCGGCGACATCGCCTGCGGCGCCTTCACGGGCCTGCAGACCGTGCTGCGCCCCAAGCTGGCCCGCGTCCCCTACGCCACCGCGCATCCCGCGATCTTCCTGTGCTCGTCGGCCACCCCGCCCGGCCCCGGCGTGCACGGCATGTCGGGACACCACGCGGCGCGCGCGGTGTGGAGCGGGCTGCGCCGCTGGTAGGGGGCCGGCGCGCGGGCCGCGTCCGCTGTTGTTAGGGTGACCTAACTTCCAGGGAGAGGGCGGGACATGACCACGCAGTCGCCGGAGTCACCGGAGTTCGACCACCTGTTGCACGGCGTCCCCGACGTACCGTCAGCGGTCGCCGCGTACACGGACGCCGGCCTTCCCGCCCACGTCAACCCGCCCTACCTGGGCTTCCAGAACGGCGCGTGGCGCCTGGACGTGCGCTACGTCGAGATCCTCACCGTCGTGGACCACGCGGAGTTCGCCGACTCCCCGTACGGCAGGGCGATGGCGCCGATGATGCCCTTCGTGACGGACCAGATCGCGGCCGGCGGCGGTGGGCTCAACTTCGCGGTCAACGTCACCGACGCCACGGCGACCACCGAACGGCTGCGCCGCGCGGGCCACGAGGTCGAGTTGGTGACCTTCGCCAAGGAGGGCTCGCCCGTCTCCTTCCGCGAGGCGTTCCTCACGGACGCCCCGCGCTGGGCGCCGTTCTTCATCAGCTACGAGCCCGACCGGCAGACCATCCTCGACACCTACCGGGGCGGGGGAGGCCGGCGCGGCGCGCACGACCTGGTCGGTTTCGTGATCGAGACGCCCGAACCGGCCGTGGCCGCCGACTGGTTGAGCCGCCTCCTGTGCCTGCCGACCACCGCCGACGGCACCGTCGTACCGCTGCCCGGCGGCCACGTGCACTTCACCGCCGGACCGGCCGACCGGATCACCACCCTGCTGCTGACCGACGGCACCCCACCCACCACCCGCGTCGCCGGCCTCGACGTGCGCCCGGCCTGACCGGCGCGCCCTGACCTCGCCCCGCCACCGGTAGGCGCCGGCGGGCGCCGGCGGGTCCGCCCCGGGGCGGGCGGGACGGAACGGGGCCGGGCGGGGCGGCGCGAGGCGAGGGTGAGACGGCGGGCCGATGGATCAAGATCAGCCAGATGGGCGCGGCTCCAGGGCCATGTCGGATTTCCGCGAGCCCCAGCCGTGCGCACCCGCGATGCTGAGCGCATGCACTCTGACTTCGACCGGTGCGTGAGAGCCGTCCAGTCCAAGGACGCCCGCTTCGACGGCTGGTTCTTCACCGCGGTCCTCACCACCCGCATCTACTGCCGCCCGAGCTGCCCGGTGGTGCCGCCCAAGGTCGAGAACATGACGTTCTACCCGAGCGCCGCCGCCGCCCAGCAGGCCGGGTTCCGCGCCTGCAAGCGCTGCCGCCCGGACGCCAGCCCCGGCTCCCCGCAGTGGAACGAGCGCGCCGACCTCGTCGCCCGGGCCATGCGGCTGATCGCGGACGGCGTGGTGGACCGCGAGGGCGTCCCGGGCCTCGCCGCCCGGCTCGGCTACAGCACCCGACAGATCGAGCGCCAACTCCTGGCCGAACTCGGCGCCGGCCCGCTCGCGCTGGCCCGCGCGCAGCGCGCGCAGACCGCCCGGCTGCTGATCGAGACCAGCGAGCTGCCGATGGCCGAGGTCGCCTTCGCCGCCGGCTTCGCCAGCATCCGCACGTTCAACGAGACGGTACGGGAGGTCTTCGCCCTCTCCCCGACGGAACTGCGCGGGCGCACCCGCCGCGGCGACCGGCCCACCGCGCCCGGCGTGCTCAGCCTCCGGCTGCCCTTCCGCGCCCCGCTGTGCCCGGACAACCTGTTCGGCCACCTCGCCGCCACCGCCGTGCCCGGCGTGGAGGAGTGGCGCGACGGCGCGTACCGGCGCACGCTGCGCCTGCCGTACGGGCACGGCATCGTCAGCCTCCGGCCGGCGCCCGACCACATCGGCTGCCAGCTCTCGCTGACCGACCAGCGCGACCTGGCCGGCGCCATCAGCCGCTGCCGCCGCATGCTCGACCTGGACGCCGACCCCGTCGCCACCGACGACCTGCTGCGCACGGACGCGGAGCTGGCACCGCTGGTGGAGAAGGCGCCCGGGCGCCGGGTGCCGCGCACGGTGGACGCCGACGAGTTCGCCGTACGGGCCGTGCTCGGCCAGCAGGTCTCCACGGCAGCCGCCCGCACCCATGCGGGCCGGCTGGTCACCGCGCACGGCGAGCCGGTGGACGACCCGGCCGGCGGCCTCACCCACCTGTTCCCCAGCACCGAGGCCCTGGCCGGCCACGACCCGCAGGCCCTGGCCATGCCGCGCACCCGCCGGGCCACCCTCGGCACGCTGATCGACGCGCTCGCCTCCGGGGACATCACGCTCGGCGTCGGCAGCGACTGGGACCGGGCCCGCGCGCAGTTGGCGGACCTGCCCGGCATCGGCCCGTGGACCGTGGAGGTGATCGCGATGCGCGCCCTCGGTGACCCGGACGCCTTCCTCCCCACCGACCTCGGCATCCGCCGCGCCGCCGAGGGCCTCGGCCTGCCGAGCACCCCCGGGGCGCTGATCCGGCACAGCGCCCGGTGGCGGCCCTGGCGCGCGTACGCCGTGCAGTACCTGTGGGCCACCGAGGACCACCCGATCAACCTGCTGCCCGCCTGACGCGCCCCGCCCGCCCCCGAGCGCGGCCGACGCCCGTGGCGTGCGCCGGTCGCGCCGCCCCCGATACCCTCACTCAGCCCGAGCCCAAGGAGAGCTACCTGCCGTGCCCGTACGCGTCCACACCCTCATCGACAGCCCCTGTGGTCCGCTCACCCTGGTGGCCACCGACGGGGTGCTCTCCGGTCTGTACATGACCGACCACCGGCACCGGCCGCCGCTGGAGACCTTCGGCGAACGGGACGAGGTGCCCTTCGCCGCGGTCATCGACCAACTCGCCGAGTACTTCGACGGCCGCCGCACCGACTTCTCCGAACTGCCGATCCACCTGTCCGGCACGCCGTTCCAGCGCCGGGTCTGGGAGGAGCTGCGCTCCATCCCGCACGGCGTGACCATCTCGTACGGGCAACTCGCCGACGCCATCGGACAGCCGAGCGCCGCCCGCGCGGTGGGCCTGGCCAACGGCAAGAACCCCATCAGCATCATCGTCCCCTGCCACCGTGTCATCGGCTCCACCGGCAGCCTCACCGGCTACGGCGGCGGACTCCAGCGCAAGCGCCAACTGCTGGACTTCGAGCGGGGCCGCGTCCAGTGCCTGGACGGCGCGTTCGTGGCCGAGGCCACGGAGCGGGCGGCCCAGGAGCAGCTCTTCTGAACCGTCGCGCATCGCGGCCGGGGCCTGAGTCGGCGCCGCTGGTCGGCGCGCCACGGCCTGGCCGCGCGGAGGCCGTCCCCGCCCAGGAGTGCGGGGACGGCCTCGTGTGGGGGAGTGGTTACCAGCCGGTGCCGAGGGTGTGGCGGGTGGCGAAGGTGTTCTGTCCGGTGCCGGGGTAGAGGTACATGTTCCCGGTCGTTCCTTGCGGGGCTTGGACACCGGTGATATCGGTGTTCCCGTCCCCGTTCAGATCGGCGCTGAAGATGTCCCGCATGATGTTCCATCCCGATCCCGCGGAGACCGGCGAGTTGAACGTACTCGCTCCGTTCCCGGGATAGATGAACAACGTGCCATCGGACTTCGCGCGGGCAGCGATGTCGGACTTCCCGTCGCTGTTGAAGTCCCCACCGGTGAGTTCCTCAAGGTGGTTCCATCCGGTACCGGCCATGATCGGGGAATCGAAGGTACCCGCGCCGTTCCCGGGATAGATGAACAACGTCCCATCGGCCTTCGCGCGGGCGGCGATATCGGCTTTGCCGTCACCGTTGAAGTCCCCACCGGTGAGTTCCTCGACGTGGTTCCATCCGGTACCGGCCATGATCGGCGAATTGAAGGTACCCGCGCCGTTCCCGGGATAGATGAACAACGTGCCATCGGACTTCGCGCGGGCGGCGATATCCGTGTTCCCGTCACCGTTGAAGTCACCGCCGGTCAACTCGTCCAGACTGTCCCAGCCCGTCCCCATCGACCGCCTGGCTTCCAAAGCCCCGGCCCCGTTCCCCGGGTAGACGAACAACGTCCCATTCACCTTCGCCCGCGCCACCACATCCGACCGACCATCACCAGTGAAGTCACCCCCCACAAAATCCGTCATCCCCGCATCCCCAGGCGGCGGCGTGTCGTCATCGACGATGTTGACATTGCGTATGGGCTTGTAATTGGATGTGCCGCTACCGGCGAAGTAGGGGTACGGGATCTTGCGGTGGTGAACGCCGGAGCTACTGAACTCGTAACCCCAGTAGGAGTTCTTGCCGGCATCGGCCCAGCCCTCGAAGAGCACGATGTGGCCGTCATTGCCGGCGCGGTCGTTGTTCAGCGCGTCACCCGGCCGCAGCTCGGCCTTGCTGATGCTCCTGGCCGCGCCGCTGGGCACGAAATTGGGGGTCGCGAGGCCCGGCTTACCGAGCTTCCACGCCATCGAGACGAAACCGGAGCAGTCGCGTCGGTACCCCTGGTAGGTGCCGTTCTGGTTGTACGTGAGACCGAGGCCGACCCAGGAACTCGCTCTGGTGAGGGCCTCGCTCCGGGTCACCCTCTCCGCCGCGAGCCGCACGGAGCGCTGTTGCTCCTGGATCGAGGGCGCTCCCTGCCCGTGGCTCCCCCTGTCCTGTACGCCGTCCGCCGAAGCAGCCGCCGCAGCGGGGGCGGGGGACGCTGACGCGGTGCCCTCCAGCACCGTGACGCCGAGTGCCAGGACGCCGGCCAGGGTGAGAGCGAGGGAACGACGGTGGTGAACAGATGGGGACATGACGCGACTCCAGTCGGGTAAATGCGGCAGGAAAGTCGTGGAATTCCCGGTGTCGAGCAGCGCACATTCCCGTTCTCCGGGTGTGCTGTCGAAAAACACCGGAATACGAGCGCCGACGGGGGCGGCGCCAGCGAAACGCACCGGCGCTGCGCACTCCCTCGGTGCTGCCTCAGTTTCCGCTCGACGACGCGGTGACCGGAAGCCTTACGGGGTGGACGGAATGTGTCGTGTCACAGACCGTCCACAGGCGTATGGCGGTCGCCTGGGTGGAGTCGCGCGGCGACCACGGGACAGTGGAGCCTGGCCGTCTTGTGTCACGGCAGAATCAGTCCAGCGGAAAGTTCTTCCGTTCCCCGCCCCGGGTGAGGAAAGTCGAGACACCTCACGCCGTGCTCGATTCTGCACGGTCCATCCATGTGCTCAGGGGGGAACAACCCATGCCCGTGCATAAGCGTTCGTGGCTGCGCGGTGTCCGCGCGATCCTGACGGCCGGCACCGCCGCGGCCCTCGCCCTTTCCGTTTCACCCGCCTCGGCCGCCAGCGTGGCGACCTGGGACAAGGTCGCCCAGTGCGAGAGCGGCGGCAACTGGTCCATCAACACCGGCAACGGCTACTACGGCGGTCTGCAATTCTCCAGAAGTACCTGGGACTCTTTCGGAGGAAAGGGGTACGCGCCCTACGCTCACCAGGCGACGAAGCAGCAGCAGATCCTCATCGCGGAACGGGTGCTCGGTGTGCAGGGAGAGCGTGCGTGGCCCACCTGCGGCCCCAAGGCGGGTCTCGGGCGCGACCACGCGAACCCCTACCCGCCCACGCCGACCGACCCGCCTGGGGATGCGGGGATGACGGATTTTGTGGGGGGTGACTTCACTGGTGATGGTCGGTCGGATGTGGTGGCGCGGGCGAAGGTGAATGGGACGTTGTTCGTCTACCCGGGGAACGGGGCCGGGGCTTTGGAAGCCAGGCGGTCGATGGGGACGGGCTGGGACAGTCTGGATGAGTTGACCGGTGGTGACTTCAACGGTGACGGGAACACAGATATCGCCGCCCGCGCGAAGTCCGATGGCACGTTGTTCATCTATCCCGGGAACGGCGCGGGTACCTTCAATTCGCCGATCATGGCCGGTACCGGATGGAACCACGTCGAGGAACTCACCGGTGGGGACTTCAACGGTGACGGCAAAGCCGATATCGCCGCCCGTGCGAAGTCCGATGGCACGTTGTTCATCTATCCCGGGAACGGCGCGGGTACCTTCGATTCCCCGATCATGGCCGGTACCGGATGGAACCACCTTGAGGAACTCACCGGTGGGGACTTCAACAGCGACGGGAAGTCCGACATCGCTGCCCGCGCGAAGTCCGATGGCACGTTGTTCATCTATCCCGGGAACGGAGCGAGTACGTTCAACTCGCCGGTCTCCGCGGGATCGGGATGGAACATCATGCGGGACATCTTCAGCGCCGATCTGAACGGGGACGGGAACACCGATATCACCGGTGTCCAAGCCCCGCAAGGAACGACCGGGAACATGTACCTCTACCCCGGCACCGGACAGAACACCTTCGCCACCCGCCACACCCTCGGCACCGGCTGGTAACCCCCGGCCCGGCGACGGTTGCCCACAGGGGACCCGTTGGCGCCCCGCGCCCCGCAGCGGGAGGGGGCCGGCGCTGCGTACGGCGACACGGGCCCGGCGCGCTCACGCGGGCCGGGCCCGTGCCGCCGGCGGGGGCCCTGTCGGGGCAGCGCGAGCGCTGGTCAGCGGGTGGCGGGGAGCCAGCCGTCCTGGACCGCGTGGACCCCCGCCTCGAAGCGGCTGCGGGCGTCCAGTCGTTCCATGAGGTCGGCGGCGATGCGGCGGGCGGTACGGGGGGAGACCCCGAGGCGCTTGGCGATGGCCTCGTCCGTGAGCCCCACGGCCAGCAGGCGCAGGGTCTCCGACTCCTGAGTGGGCAAGGCGGTGCCGCGCGGAGGGGCCGGGTCCCCGAGGGGCAGCGCGGCGGCCCAGAGGCTCTCGAACAGGGCGCACAAGGCGGTGAGGGTGGACTGCCCGTCCAGGATGACGGCCCCGGCGCGCGCGTCGGCCGGGTCCAGCGGCAGGACCGCCTTCCGGCCGTCCAGGATGATCATGCGAAGGGGCAGGGTCGGCGTGGTGCGGACCTTGCCTCCTCGGCTGTGCAGCCAACCGACGTGGTCGAGCGTCGGTTGGTGGTTGCGGACGCTGGACAGGTAGATGGTCCGCATGCGCACGCCACGGTCCAACAGGGTGGCGTTGGGCCCGCGGCTGGCTTCGAGGTCCTCAGGGGTGTGGGCGCCCCCAGGAGCCAGGGTCGTCACCTCGTTCTCCGCCTCGGCGCCGAGCTGCGCGAGACGGGCCCGGATGGCGTCGGCACCGTGTACGATTTCTGACCCTCCGCTGTCACCACGAGGGCGGAGCGCGGAGCACTCGGCGATCAACTGGGCCGCGGCGGCGCGGGATGCCTCGACCCTGTGCTGCTGCGCGGCGAGTTCGGCGTGCTGCCGGGCGAGCAACAACTCCATGGCGGCCTCGGGAGGCACGGCGTGGAAACCGCTGTGCTCGTTCGGGGAGGGCTGCACCACGGCCAGCGCGCTCAGTTCGGACAAGCTGTCGCGGACCTCTTGCTCCGAGCACCGCAGACGCAGAGCGAGTTGGGTGACGCCTTCGTCGGAGTAGGCGAGCATGGCCCGATACAAGCGCTCAGCGGGCAGGGACAAGCCGATGGAATCAAGCACGGAGACCCCCCAATAGCAGCAGTTTAAGAATACACGTCCGATTATTGGGCGGCGGGCGGGCAGTTGTAGGCCGTTTCCTGCAATGGCATAAAGAGTCCCGCTTGATGGTGTGTGCAAGTAAATGCCCGAGATGGACGATGAGGCCATGTATCTGGTTCACGCGCACCTGACGGCGGCTCCCGGTGCGGCCGTGCCCGATGACGCCGCGGCCCTGATCGCGGGGTGCATGGGCGACGGCGAGGCCGTCGAGCACGTGGTGGTCCATCGGGTGGCCGACGGCAACGCGGTCGTGGGGGTGTTCCTGCTCGCACCGTCGCTACGGACCGCCGAAGGCGTGGCGGAGGCGGTGTGCCGGCGCGCGCTCGCCACGTACGAGCGGCTTGGCGGCCTCACCTTCGACGGGTGCCAGGTGCCGTTCGTGGCCGCCTACTACGAGCAGGCGGCGGACCTCGCGGCAACTGGCCAGCTTATGCCACGGCACGATCCGTCCACCGACGATCCCTTCCATCCATTCTGCTGATTCGCGACAGTCGTTTATCAGCAGGGAATTCGCTTCCCTCGCTTCCGGGTCCGACCAGGTGAGGTCGGGCCTTTCCAGGCGGAAAATCCGCGCGCAGCGAATGCGAACTCTCTACTCGATGGGGGATATCGTCATGTCGTTTTCCAGGGCCACCGTTGCCGTCTCGTGCGCCAGTTCCGTCCGCGGGGTCAGACGCCCCGCCCCCGGTGTGGCGATGTCCGCCCCCGGCGCAGCGAGTGGCAGCGCCACGGCGGGCCCGGCAGCACTGTGGCGGATCGGCTCCGACGAGGACCTGACCTGGGGCGGCTGACCTCCCCGACGAGTTCCCCGCGCCATGGCCGTATGCCTCCGCCGTGTGCCACCGCAGGGCGGCTCCGCCAGGGTGACCCGTCCGGGCGGCTGCGCGGGGAGTGACCTGCCGGGGCGATGCACCGGGGGAGGCAGGAGCCACTCCAAGCCGGCCCGTCCTCGCCTCGTCAACGCTACCCGTGCCGCGTCATCGCCCAGGTCAGCGGCCCGCCGCCGGGCAGCTCGACCTCCGCGCTGACGGCGAAGCCCAGCCGCTGGTAGAAGGCCACGTTCCGGGCCTCGGAGGTCTCCAGGTAGGCCGGCAGCCCCGCGCGCTCGGCCGCCTCGATGCCGGGCGCGAGTACGGCGCGGCCGAGCCCGCGGCCCTGGTGTGCGGGATCGACGCCCACCGAACCCAGGAACCACGCCGGCCCCTGCGGGCGGTGTGGCTCCAACGCCGCCTCGGCCTGCTCGAACGCCTGTGCCCGGTCGCCCGCCAGCTCCGCGAAGCGCGGCGCCAACTCGGCGAACACGGCATCGGCGCCCTCCGTCTCCGGCGTGGTCCACACGGCCACCGCCGCCCCCTCGTCGCCGACCCAGACCCGGCCGTGCGCGAGGCCGATCCGGTCGACGAACAACTCCTGGAACTCCGCGATGCGGCGCAGGTGGTCGTCTGCGGCCACCGTGTGCCGGGTGAAGGGGTAGTCGGCGAAGGCCCGGGTCAGCGTCGCGGTCGCGCGCGGCACGTCGGCGCGGGTGGCGAGGCGTACGGCGGTCGCGGGGGAGGTCATGGCGGGCGCCCTGCGCTTTCCGCTCCGAGGGAGCACGCGCGTCCGCCGGAGCACTCGAAGATCGTTTGACGTATCCGGCGCACTGTACGTCCCCCGCCCGGGCCGGGGCCCGCGAATTACGGGCGCGGGCGCCCTGGGTCGCGGCCCGGGGCTCCCGCCCGCGTCCGGCCGGCGCCGGCGCCGGCGCCGGCCGGACGCGGGCGGGTGGCTACGCCTCAGCCGGAGCCGCCAGAGCCCCCCGAGCCGCCGGAACCGCCCGAGCCACCTGCGCCGCCGGAGCCGCTGGAGGAGTCCGAGTCCTCGCGGTCAGCGGCGCGCTCGGCGGCCCGGCGCAACCGGTGGTGCCGGGTGGGGGTCTGCTCGGTCAGCGCCTCGCCGATCATCGCGCGCATCGCGTCCCGCAGCCCGTGCATCGCGTGGTGCCGCTTCGGCCCGGCCCCCGGGTCCGTCCGCAGCTCGCGCAGCAGCGACCAGCACAGCGCCAGCATCACCAGCACGAAGGGCAGCGCCACCAGGATCGTGGCCGTCTTCAACGCGTCCAGGCCGCCGGCGACCAGCAGCACCGCGGCCACCGCCGCCATCAGGATGCCCCAGGCGACGACCAGCCAGGTGCGCGGGTGCAGCGACCCACGGCTGGTCAGCGAGCCCATGACCAGCGAGGCGGAGTCGGCGCTGGTGATGAAGTACGTCATGACCAGGGCCATGGCCAGCCAGGCGGTCGCGGTACCCAGCGGCAGCGCGTCCAACATGCCGAACAGCGAGGCCTCCGCCCCGTCCTTGACCTTCTCGGTGAGGTCGGCGGTGCCGCTGGAGTCCAGCCGGATGGCGCTCCCGCCCATCACGCAGAACCAGATCATCGTCGCGCCACTGGGCACCAGCAGCACCCCGACCAGGAACTCCCGGATGGTGCGGCCCTGCGAGATGCGGGCGATGAAGGTGCCCACGAACGGCGCCCAGGACAGCCACCAGGCCCAGTAGAAGATCGTCCAGGTGCCGAGCCAGCTCCGGTCGGTGAAGGCGCCGGTGTGCGAGGCCATCGGCAGCAGGTCGTTGAGGTAGCCACCGATGCTCGCCGGCACGCTGTCCAGTACGTACACCGTCGGGCCGACGAGGAAGACGAACACCATCAGCAGCGCCGCGAGCACGATGTTGAGCGTGCTCAGCCACTTGACGCCCTTGTGCAGGCCGGAGAAGGCGGAGAGCACGAAGGCCGCCGACAGGGCACAGATGATCACGAGCTGCACCGTCTTGGTGTTGTCCACGCCTGCGGTGAGGTCGAGCCCCTCGGCGACCTGGAGGGCGCCGAGGCCCAGGCTGGTCGCGGTGCCGAAGACGGTCGCGAAGACGGCGAGCAGGTCGATCATCCGGCCCGGCCAGCCGTTGGCCCGCCGCTCGCCGATGAGCGGGACGAACACGGAGCTGAGCCGGTTGCCGCGGCCCTTGCGGAAGACGACGTAGGCGAGGGCGAGCCCGGCCATGCCGTAGATCGCCCAGGGCATGAAGGTCCAGTGGAAGAACGAGTACTCCATCGCCGTGCGGGCCGCCTCGCCCGTGCCCGGCTTCACGCCGCTGGACGGCGGCGGGTCGGTGTAGTGCAGCAGGGGCTCGCCGACGCCGTAGAACATCAGGCCGATGCCCATCCCGGCGCTGAACATCATGGCGATCCAGGCCAGGTTGCCGAACTCCGGCTCGTCCTCGTCCCGGCCCAGCTTGATCCGGCCGTACCGACTCACCGCGATGTACAGGCACAGCGCCAGGAACACGTCGGCGGCCACCACGAAGAGCCAGCCGAAGTTGGTGAGCACCCAGTTCAGAGCGGAGTCCGAGATGTCGGCGAAGTTGTCCTTGGCGAGCGCGGCCCAGCCGACGGCGGCCAGCACGGCCACCACCCCGATGGTGACGACCGCCCGGTCGGGCGGCGGGTCATGCACGTCGGCCGGGGCCTCGTCCGGGTCGGGCGGCAGATCGGTGGACTGGGTAGGCGGGGTACTCATGGCGCACCACTATGGTGCGATAAAGCAGGAGATGCTCCCGTGGCGCGCCGTTTGGGCACGACTACGACCGTGGGCAGCGTCGACCTCGCGGGTAGGGTCACCGCGGCGCCACCGCCCGTGCGCGAGCACGGCCGGAACCAGCCGGAACCAGGGAGACACACGGTGACGTACGCCGCGACGACCGACACCCGACCGACACCGCACGGCCTCCGACCTCCCGTGCCACCACCGACGGTCCCAGCGGTGCCCACTCCACCACACCCCCCGCCCACGGCGTCCGGCCCGCTACGCGATGAGGCGCGACCGGCGCCGCCCGGCCCCGCCGCACCGGCCCGGGACCCCCGCGCCACCGGCCGGCCGGATGCGGGCCGGCCGGACACGGGCCAGTCGGGCACGGCCGGCGAGCCGGCCCTGCCCGCCGACGACACCCGGCCCGCCGCCGAGCGCGAGGCCGCGCCCCGCGCGCGACGCGTGAGCGGAGGCGACGACCGAGGTGGCGACGGGGGCGGGGACAGCGGCGACGGGGACGGCGCGGCGCGGGTGCTGATCGCCGCGGACAAGTTCAAGGGCTCGCTGACGGCCGTGCGGGTCGCCGAGCACCTCACGGCCGGGCTGCGCGCGGCGGCGCCGGGCGTGCGCGTCGCGGCGGTGCCGGTCGCCGACGGCGGCGACGGCACGGTGGAGGCCGCCGTCGCGGCCGGTTTCGAGCGCCGCGCGGCCCGGGTCACCGGGCCGCTGGGCACCCCGGTGGACGCCTCGTACGCGCTGCGCGGCACGAGCGCCGTTGTCGAGATGGCCGAGGCGTCCGGGCTGCGGCACCTGCCCGCGGGGACCTTCGCGCCGCTGACCGCCACCACGTACGGCACGGGGGAACTGCTGCGCGCCGCGCTGGACGCGGGCGCCCGCGACATCGTCCTCGGCGTCGGCGGCAGCGCCACCACCGACGGCGGCGCCGGCATGCTCACGGCGCTCGGGGCGCGCCTGCGCGACGCGCGGGGCCGCCCGGTCGGCCCCGGCGGCGGGGCGCTGCGCGACCTCGCCACGGCCGACCTGTCGGGGCTCGACGCCCGCCTGGCGGCAACGGCCGTCACCCTCGCCAGCGACGTCGACAACCCGCTCACCGGCCCGCAGGGCGCCGCCGCGGTCTACGGGCCACAGAAGGGCGCCAGCGCCGCGGACGTGGCGGCCCTGGAGGCGGCCCTGACGCGCTACGCACAGGTACTGGAGGACGCGGTGGGCCCGCGCGCCGCCGCGCACGTCCACGCGCCGGGAGCCGGCGCGGCGGGCGGCGTCGGTTACGGGGCGCTGGTCGGACTCGGCGCGGACTTCCGGCCCGGCATCGAGGTGCTGCTCGACGTGCTCGGCTTCGCCGCGGAGCTGGCCCGCGCCGACCTGGTGATCACCGGCGAGGGCTCGCTCGATGCGCAGACCCTGCGCGGCAAGGCCCCGGCCGGGGTGGCCGCGGCGGCCCGGGAGCGCGGCGTGCCGGTGGTCGCGGTGTGCGGGCGGCTCGCGCTGGACGCCGACGCCCTGCGGGAGGCGGGCCTGAGCCGGGCGTACGCACTGACCGCGCTCGAACCCGACCCGGCGCGCTGCATGGCCGAGGCCGGCCCGCTCCTGGAGCGCCTCGCCGCCCGCGTCGCGGCCGACTTCCTGACCTGACCGCCGGCGCCCGCCCGTCCCGGCAACCCCCGAGGCCCGGGCACGACGAAGGGCCCGAGCGAGATGCTCGGGCCCTTCGTCACGTAGGACGTGAGGGGGGCGTGCCCGCTACGGCAACTGGGTCGCCCGCGCCTCGCGCCGGTTGTCCCGGAACGTGTTGACCCGGCGGGCCGTCGCGAACAGCGGGATCACCGCGCCCAGCACCACCTGGAGCGCGCAGCCGGTCTGGAGCAGCAGCTCGCCACCGGGGGCCTCGAAGGCCCAGGCAGCCAGCAGGCCCATGCTCAGCACGATCCACCCCAGCATCGCCAGCGCGAGCAGCCCGCGCGGCTTGGGGTACTCCACGCGGCTCACCATCAGCCAGGCGACGCCCACGATGGCCAGCAAGGTCGGGAAGAACGGCAGCTCGAGCAGGACCACGGAGATCACGGTCAGCGCCCCGAAGGGGCTTGGCATGCCCTGGAAGACGCCGTCGCGCAGGGTCACACAGGAGAACCTGGCGAGCCTGAGCACGACGGCGAGCAGGACCACGATGGCGGCCACCGCCGATACCCGCTGATAGGCGTCGTCGGCGACCATGCCCCACACCACGACGAAGTACGCCGGGGCGAGGCCGAAGCTGATCAGGTCGGAGAGGTTGTCCAGCTCCGCGCCCATCGCCGAGCTGCGCAGCTTGCGCGCCACGAGCCCGTCGAAGAGGTCGAAGACCGAGGCGAGCAGCATCAGCATCACCGCGGTGGCGGCGCTGTGCCGGGCCATCCCGCCGTCCTCGTTGCCCGTCAGGTGCGGGATGAGGACGCCGGTGGTGGTGAAGTACACGGCCATGAAGCCGCAGGTGGCGTTGCCGAGCGTGAGGGTGTCCGCTATCGACAGCCGCGTTGACAGCGGCATGTCGTCCGTGTCGTCACCGCACTCGTCGGCTTCGGGAACCCAGGCGGACTGGGTCTCCGGATCAACTACGGTCAAGACGAGTCACCCCCGCAGTGGTGGTCTCGCCAACCTCGACCGCGGTCTCGACACCTTCCGGAAGGTAGATGTCGACCCGCGAGCCGAAGCGGATCAGGCCGATCCGCTCGCCCTGCTCGACCTTGGTGCCCTGCGGCACGTACGGCACGATGCGGCGGGCGACGGCGCCGGCGATCTGGACCATCTCGATGTCCCCGAGTTCGGTGTCGAAGTGCCAGACAACGCGCTCGTTGTTCTCGCTCTCCTTGTTGAACGCCGGGACGAACCCGCCGGGGATGTGCTCGACCGAGGTCACCGTGCCCGCCAGCGGGGCGCGGTTCACGTGGACGTTCAGCGGGCTCATGAAGATCGCGACTCGGGTCCGTCCGTCCTTCCACGGCATGATGCTCTGCACCACGCCGTCGGCGGGAGAGATGACCCGGCCCTGCGCGATCTCGCGCTCTGGGTCACGGAAGAACCACAGCATGCCCGCCGCGAGCGCGGTGGCGGGCACGGCGGCGGCAGCCCAGCGTCCCGAGCGACGGGAGCGAGCCAGGCTCACCGCCGCCGTGGCGACGGTCGGAAGGAGCCACGGCGACGCTCCGCGCGCGAGGCGTACGCGTGCGCGAGGTGCGGTGGAAGAGCTGTGGGGCATGGATGACCTTCGTAGCGGAGGGTGCCGCTTAGCGAAAAAGGGGACGGCGGCTTTTCGGGGATGGTATCGGTTGCGAGCGGCAACTGGGCAAGCGCCAGGGCTAGTCGGTGGCTGAAGACCAGTGACGGGCTGTGATGTAGTTCTCGAAAAAACCACCCCGAACCGGACAATTACCCCTGGAAGTGGTACTCCTCCAAGAGGCGTCGCCCGATGATCATTTTCTGGATCTCGGCGGTGCCCTCGCCGATGAGGAGCATGGGCGCCTCCCGGTAGAGGCGCTCGATCTCGTATTCCTTGGAGAAGCCGTAGCCGCCGTGGATGCGGAAGGCGTCCTCCACGACCTCTTTGCAGTACTCGGAGGCCAGGTACTTGGCCATGCCCGCTTCGAGGTCGTTCCGCTGTCCGGAGTCCTTTTTCCGGGCCGCATTGACCATCATCGCATGGGCGGCCTCGACCTTGGTCCCCATTTCCGCCAGTTTGAACTGGATGGCCTGGTGCCGGGCGATCGGCTTGCCGAACGCGTGCCGCTGCTGGGCATAGGAAACGCCCAGCTCAAAGGCGCGCTGCGCGACCCCGCAGCCGCGCGCCGCGACGTTCACGCGGCCGACCTCGACGCCGTCCATCATCTGGTAGAAGCCGCGCCCCGTGGCCCCGCCGAGCACGCGATCGGCCGGGACGCGCAGCCCGTCCATGATCAGCTCAGTGGTGTCGACGCCCTTGTAGCCCATCTTGTCGATCTTGCCGGGGATGGTCAGGCCCGGGCGCACCTCGCCGAAGCCCGGCTCCTTCTCGACCAGGAACGTGGTCATCGAGCGGTGCGGCTTGGCGGCGGCCTCCTCCGGGGAGAGCCCCTCGTCGGTCCGGCACAGCACCGCGACCAACGAGGAGGTGCCGCCGTTGGTGAGCCACATCTTCTGTCCGGTGAGCAGGAAGTCGTCGCCGTCGCGCACGCCCTTGGATGTGATGGATGACACATCCGAACCGAGCGCCGGCTCCGACATCGAGAACGCGCCACGGATCTCGCCCGCGGCCATCTTCGGCAGAAAGTAGTCCTTCTGCTCCTGGGTGCCGTGCTGCTTGAGCATGTACGCCACGATGAAGTGCGTGTTGATGATCCCCGAGACGCTCATCCAGCCTCGGGCGATCTCCTCCACGCACAGCGCGTAGGTCAGCAGCGACTCGCCGAGCCCCCCGTACTCCTCGGGAATCATCAGCCCGAAGACGCCGAGTTCCTTCAACCCCTCGACGATCTGGCTCGGATACTCGTCGCGGTGCTCCAACTCGGTGGCGACCGGCAGGATCTCCTTGTCGACGAAGTCCCGCACGGTGGTGAGTATGTCGCGCTGGATCTCGTTGAGGCCCTCGGTCTGGGCGAGACGGCTCATGTCACTGCTCCTGGTCGGCGGGGGTCGGCGCGGGCGCGGCGGGCCGGGCGGGCTCGCGGAGTTCGGGGCGGCCGGGCTGTTCACCGCCGCGCTCCTTCACGTACGTCGCGTTCGGCACCATCACCTTGCGCCGGAAGACGCAGACGAGCGTGCCGTCCTGCTTGTAGCCCCTGGTCTCCACGTGCACGATGCCGCGGTCGGTCTTGGACCGGGACGGCGTCTTGTCCAGCACCGTCGTCTCGCCGTAGATCGTGTCGCCGTGGAAGGTCGGCGCCACGTGCCGCAGCGACTCGATCTCCAGGTTGGCGATCGCCTTGCCCGAGACGTCGGGGACGGACATGCCGAGCAGCAGCGAGTAGACGTAGTTGCCGACGACGACGTTCCTGCCGAAGTCGGTCGTGTGCTCCGCGTAGTTCGCGTCCAGGTGCAGCGGGTGGTGGTTCATGGTGAGCAGACAGAAGAGGTGGTCGTCGTACTCGGTGACCGTCTTGCCGGGCCAGTGCTTGTACACGTCGCCGACCGTGAACTCCTCGTAGGTGCGGCCGAACTGCATGGTGCTCATCCCTCCGGGGTGGCGCCCCCGGGTCGGTGCGGGCCCGGGGGCGGGGCGTGGTGTGCCGCGGCGCGGGCCGGCCCCGCGCGGGGCCGGGCGTCAGGCGGGGCCGGGCGTCAGGCGGCGGGCGGCTCGAACTTGCTGGTGCGGGTCATCCCCGCGGCCCGGCCCTTGCCCGAGATCACCAGCGCCATCTTGCGGCTGGCCTCGTCGATCATCTCGTCGCCGAGCATCGCCGACCCCTTCCTGCCGCCCGCCTCCGAGGTGCACCACTCGTACGCGTCGAGGATCAGCTCGGCGTGGTCGTAGTCCTCCTGCGAGGGCGAGAACACCTCGTTGGCGGCCTCGACCTGACCCGGGTGCAGCACCCACTTGCCGTCGAACCCGAGCGCGGCGGCGCGCCCGGCCACCTCGCGGTACCCGTCCACGTTCCTGATCTGGAGGTACGGGCCGTCGATGGCCTGGAGGTCGTTCGCGCGGGCGGCCATCAGGATGCGCATCAGGATGTAGTGGTACGCGTCGGCCGGGTAGCCCGGCGGCTGCTCGCCGACCACCAGGGACTTCATGTTGATGGAGGCCATGAAGTCGGCCGGGCCGAAGATGATGGTCTCAAGGCGCGGCGAGGCGGCGGCGATCTCGTCCACGTTGACCAGGCCCCTGGCGTTCTCGATCTGCGCCTCGATGCCGATCCGGCCCACCTCGAAGCCCATCGTCTTCTCGATCTGGGTGAGCAGCAGGTCCAGGGCGATCACCTGCTGGGCGTCCTGCACCTTGGGCAGCATGACGCAGTCCAGGTTGGGACCCGCGCCCTCGA
Organism: Streptomyces buecherae; assembly: GCF_014295035.1. Lineage (GTDB taxonomy): Bacteria > Actinomycetota > Actinomycetes > Streptomycetales > Streptomycetaceae > Streptomyces > Streptomyces youssoufiensis. Next base: position 1,445,073 of record NZ_CP060404.1, on the reverse strand, counting down.
CGACGGTGATGACGTCCCGGTAGGTCCAGTGCGTGGTCCAGTCGTTGACCCGCACCACCCTCGTCTTGCCGGTCCAGTCGCCGTTGTTCAGCGCGTCCACGATGGTGTGCCGCGCGCCCTCCTTGGCCAGCGGCGCGCACGCGTCCTCCAGGTCCAGGAACACCTGGTCGGCGGCGAGCCCCTGGGCCTTCTCCAGGAACCGCGGGTTGCTGCCGGGCACGGCGAGGCAGGAGCGGCGCGGGCGCAGCCGGTCCACGGACGGCGCGGCGGCGGACGGGTGGGCACTCATGCGGTGGCCTCCAGGGGGTCGAGCTGGTTCGCTGTACGGATCTCATCGACGATACGGCCGATGATCTCGGTGATGCCGAAGTCCTTCGGGGTGAAGACGGCCGCGACGCCGGCGGCGCGCAGCGCGGTGGCGTCCGCGGACGGGATGATCCCGCCGACGATCACCGGAATGGGGGCCTCGGCCGGACCGTCGGCCCCGGCGGCGCTCGCCACGCCGGCCTCGCGCAGCCGGGCGAGCACGTCCGGGACCAGTTCGGCGTGCGAGCCGGAGAGGATCGACAGGCCGACGCAGTGCACGTCCTCGGCGACGGCCGCCGCCACGATCTGCTCGGGCGTGAGCCGGATGCCCTGGTAGACCACCTCGAACCCGGCGTCCCTGGCCCGCACCGCGATCTGCTCCGCGCCGTTGCTGTGCCCGTCGAGCCCAGGCTTGCCGACCAGCAGCCGCAGCTTGCCCACCCCGAGGTCGGCCGCCGTCTTGGCGACCTTGTCGCGTACGGCGCCGAGCGCGCTGCCCGGCTCGGCCGCCACCGCCAACGGGGCGCCGCTGACCCCGGTCGGTGCGCGGTACTCGCCGAACACGTCCCGCAGCGCCCACGCCCACTCGCCGGTGGTCACCCCCGCCCGGACGCACTCCAGCGTCGCCGGCATCAGGTTGGCGGTGCCGGCCGCCGCCGCCTTGAGCGCGGACAGCGCCTCCTGGGCGCGCGGCTCGTCGCGCTCGTCGCGCCAGCGGTGCAGCGCGGCGACCACCCTGGCCTCGTTGGCCGGGTCCACCGTCATGATCGCGGTGTCCAGGTCGGCGGTGAGCGGGTTCGGCTCGGTGCTCTCGTAGCAGTTGACGCCGACGATCCGCTCCTCACCCGCCTCGATCCGGGCCCGCCGCTCCGCGTGCGAGGCCACGAGCTGCGACTTGAGGTAGCCGGACTCGACGGCGGCCATCGCGCCGCCCATCTCCTGGATGCGGTCGATCTCGGCCAGCGAGGCGGCGGTCAGCTCCGCCACCTTGGCCTCGATGACGTGCGACCCGTCGAAGATGTCCGGGTACTCCAGCAGGTCGCTCTCGTGCGCGAGCACCTGCTGGATGCGCAGCGACCACTGCTGGTCCCAGGGCCTGGGCAGGCCGAGCGCCTCGTTCCAGGCCGGGAGCTGCACCGCGCGGGCGCGGGCGTCCTTGGAGAGGGTGACGGCCAGCATCTCCAGGACGATCCGCTGGACATTGTTCTCCGGCTGCGCCTCGGTCAGGCCCAGCGAGTTGACCTGCACGCCGTACCGGAAGCGGCGCTGCTTGGGGTTGTCCACGCCGTACCGCTCGCGCGTGATCTGGTCCCAGATGCGGCCGAAGGCGCGCATCTTGCACATCTCCTCGACGAAGCGCACGCCCGCATTCACGAAGAACGAGATGCGCGCCACCACGTCGCCGAACCGCTCCGCCGGCACCTGCCCGGAGTCGCGTACGGCGTCGAGCACGGCGATGGCCGTACTCATGGCGTACGCGATCTCCTGTACGGGCGTGGCCCCGGCCTCCTGGAGGTGGTAGCTGCAGATGTTGATCGGGTTCCACTTGGGGATGTGGTTCACCGAGTAGGTGATCAGGTCGGTGGTCAGGCGCAGGCTCGGGCCCGGCGGGAAGACGTGCGTGCCACGGGAGAGGTACTCCTTGACGATGTCGTTCTGCGTGGTGCCGGAGAGCCTGTCGATGGCCTCCGGGCCGAGCCCCTGCTCCTCGGCCACCACCTGGTACATGGCCAGCAGCCACATCGCGGTGGCGTTGATGGTCATGGAGGTGTTCATCTGCTCCAGCGGGATGTCCTGGAACAGCCGCCGCATGTCCCCCAGATGGGAGACGGGCACCCCGACCCGGCCGACCTCGCCGCGGGCCAGGACGTGGTCGGGGTCGTAACCGGTCTGCGTCGGCAGGTCGAACGCGACCGACAGGCCGGTCTGGCCCTTGGCGAGATTGCGCCGGTACAGGGCGTTGGACGCCTCGGCGGTGGAGTGTCCGGCGTACGTCCGCATCAGCCACGGACGGTCCTTGTGACGCTCAGTCATGTGAGTGGTACCTCAGTGTCCGTCCGTCCGTCCGTTCGCTTACGCGTCACGGAACCGGTTGATCGCGTCGATGTGCTGGGCGCGCAGTTCCTCGTTGCGGACGCCGAGGCCCTCCTCGGGGGCGAGGGCGAGGACGCCGACCTTGCCCTGGTGGAGGTTGCGGTGCACGTCGTAGGCGGCCTGGCCGGTCTCGTCCAGGCGGTAGGTCTTGGACAGCGTGGGGTGGATCTTGCCCTTGGCGATCAGCCGGTTCGCCTCCCACGCCTCGCGGTAGTTGGCGAAGTGCGAGCCGACGATCTTCTTCAGTGACATCCACAGGTACCGGTTGTCGTACTCGTGCGTGTAGCCGGACGTCGAGGCGCAGGTGACGATGGTGCCGCCCTTGCGGGTGACGTAGACGGAGGCGCCGAACGTCTCGCGCCCCGGGTGCTCGAAGACGATGTCCACGTCCTCGCCGTCGGTCAGCTCGCGGATGCGCTTGCCGAACCGCTTCCACTCGCGCGGGTCCTGGGCGTGCTCGTCCTTCCAGAACCGGTAGCCCTCCGCGTTCCGGTCGATGATCGCCTCGGCGCCCATCGCACGGCAGATGTCGGCCTTCTGGTCGCTGGAGACCACGCAGATCGGGTTGGCGCCACCGGCGAGCGCGAACTGCGTGGCGTACGAGCCGAGGCCGCCGCTGGCGCCCCAGATCAGCACGTTGTCGCCCTGCTTCATGCCGGCCCCGTTGCGGGAGACCAACTGCCGGTAGGCGGTGGAGTTCACCAGGCCCGGCGACGCGGCCTCCTCCCAACTGAGGTGGCCCGGCTTCGGCATGAGCTGGTTGGACTTGACCAGGGCGATCTCGGCCAGGCCGCCGAAGTTGGTCTCGAAGCCCCAGATCCGCTGCTCGGGGTCGAGCATCGTGTCGTCGTGGCCGTCGGCCGACTCCAGCTCGACCGACAGGCAGTGCGCGACCACCTCGTCGCCCGGCTGCCACGCGTTGACGCCGGGGCCGGTGCGCAGCACGACGCCCGCCAGGTCGGAGCCGATCACGTGGTACGGCAGGTCGTGTCGCTTGGCCAGCGGCGAGAGCTTGCCGTAGCGCTCCAGGAAGCTGAAGGTCGAGACGGGCTCGAAGATCGAGGTCCAGACGGAGTTGTAGTTCACCGAGCTGGCCATCACCGCGACCAGCGCCTCACCCGGGCCGAGTTCGGGCACCGGCACCTCGTCCACGTGCAGGGACTTGCGCGGGTCCTTCTCCCGGGTGGCGAGGCCGTCGAACATCTCGGCCTCGTCCTTGTGCACGGTCACCGCGCGGTACGAGGGGGGCAGCGGCAGGGCCGCGAAGTCCGCGGACGTGCTGTCCGGAGCGAGGATCGCGTCCAGGATTTCGTTCATCGTGGGCCTCCGGCGAAGCGTTTGGGGACGCTTGAGGGAACGCTGGGGTTCAGTGGGGATGCGTGCCGTCGGTTCGGCGGTGCTGACGCGTGGCGGTACGGGGCGCCGCTTCGCTCCGGCCCCGCTTGTGGCGGGGGCCGCGCGGCGATGCGGCGCGAGAGTGCCTGTGACGCAGGCGTCCGGGCGCGCAACGAAGGTGCGGGGACAGCCGACGCGCGACGAATGTCTACGCGCCGGCCGCCCGGACACTCACAACGTATGGCACCGCGTGCCACTCGACAAGACACTGGGTGCCAACAATTTCTCTCACTTGTCATCCACGGTGCACGCATGAGCAACAACGGCCGCCCCGGGTGGGGCGGCCGTCGCGCTGTGCCAGTGGGCGTGCTCGCTGCGTGTCCGTGGCGGAGTCCGTGAGGGGGTCCGCGCTGTGCGGGTGTGTTCAGTCCTGCTGGATGGCCTTCTCGATGGCGTGCAGCACATCGGCCAGCGGCGCGTCCGTACGCGTCACGGCCACCAGCACCTGACCGTCCGTCGAGGCCAGCGCGGTGGCCCGCTCGGTGCTGGGCCGGTAGGCGCCGAAGCCGGTGCCGAACGTCTTGCGCACGATCGCGAACGCGTGGTCGAGCTGCGCCTCCACGTCGCCCTTGCCCTCGGCGCGCAGCCAGCGCCTGAGCACGTGGTTGTGGGCGGTGACCACCGCGGACGCGGCCACCTCGGCCAGCAGCGGATCGTCGTTGCCGTCGCGGTGCGCCGTCTCGTCGAAGTGGCCGAGCAGGTAACGGGTGAACAGCCGCTCGTAGCGGGCGACCGAGGCGATCTCCGCCTCCCGCAGCGTCGGCACCTCGCGGGTCAGCCGGTATCGGGCCACGGACACCTCGGGGTCGGCCGCGTACATCCGCATGACCTCCTTGATGCCCCGGCAGACCGTGTCGAGCGGGTGCTCGTGCGCGGGGGCGGCCTCCAACACGGCCTCGGCGCGCACCAGGGTGTCGTCGTGGTCCGGGAAGATGGCCTCTTCCTTGGAGCGGAAGTGCCGGAAGAAGGTCCTGCGGGCGACGCCCGCCCGGGCGGCGATCTCGTCGACCGTCGTCGCCTCGTAGCCCTTGGCCGCGAAGAGGTCCATGGCGGCAGCCGCGAGCTTGCGACGCATGGTGAGTCGCTGGGCGGCGGCGCGCCGGCTGCTGGCGCTCTCGGCGCCCTCGGACGTCTTGCCTGCGGTGGACTGCTGGTGACGGGCGGACTTTACGGGCTGGGCCATGGGGGGAACGTACTGCATTTTTTCCGGGGGCAGGACTGCGCCCCGGGCTCTGGGACCGCCGCGGGGCGGGTCGCCGGTCGGTTCCAGCAGCCCGCCCCACCCCCGTGCCAGCCCCGGCGGGGGCCGCCGCTCCCGCTCCGGCCGCGGCGGCGGGTGCCGCCCCGGCCCGGCGGGCGGGGCGGCGTCCCCCGTGTTCCCGGTGTTCTCGGTGCCCTCGGCGCCCCCTGGTTCAGGCCCTCGCATGCTCGCGGAAGCCACGGCCCGTCTTCCGGCCGAGGCAGCCCGCCGCCACCAGGTGTTCGAGCAGTGGGGCGGGCGCGAGGCCGGGGTCGCGGAACTCGCGGTGCAGCACCTTCTCGATGGCCAGCGACACGTCGAGCCCGACGACGTCGAGGAGTTCGAAGGGACCCATCGGGTAGCCGCCGCCCCACTTCATCGCGGCGTCGATGTCGTCCGGCGTCGCGTAGTGCTCCTGCACCATCTTCACGGCGTTGTTCAGGTACGGGAACAGCAGCGCGTTCACGATGAAGCCGGCCCGGTCCCCGCAGTCCACCGGGTGCTTGCGGATCGCGGCGCACACCGCGCGCACGCTGGCGTGCGTCGCGTCGGAGGTCAGCACGGTGCGCACCACCTCCACCAACTTCATGGCCGGCGCCGGGTTGAAGAAGTGCATTCCGATCACGTCGCCCGGCCGGGAGGTCGCGCGGGCGCAGGAGATGACCGGCAGCGACGAGGTCGTGGTGGCCAGCACCGCGCCCGGCTTGCAGACCTCGTCCAGCGCCTGGAAGAGCCGCCGCTTGACCGCCAGGTCCTCGGCCACCGCCTCCACGGCCAGGTCCACGTCGGCGAACGCGTCCAGCGAGTCGGCCGCGGTGATCCGGGCCAACGCCGCCTCCCGCGCCTCCTCGCTCAGCCGCCCCTTGGACACCGACCGGGCCAGCGACCCGGATATCCGCGCCACCGCCCGCTCGGCCTTGGCCAGGCTCCGGGCGGCGAGCACCACCCGGTACCCGGAGGTGGCGAACACCTCGGCGATGCCGCTGGCCATGGTGCCCGAACCGGCCACGCCCACCGCGTTGACCGGACACCCGGCGCCCGGCTCGGCGGCGGCGTCCGGGGGTCGGGGCGTCTGGGCGTCCGGCACCACCACGTCGCTGCCCGGCTCCTGGTACGTGTAGAAGCCGCGGCCCGCCTTGCGCCCGGTCAGCCCGGCCTCGCTGAGCTGGCCCAGGATGGGCGCGGGCGCGTGCAGACGATCGCGCGAGGCCGCGTACATCGCCTCAAGCACGGTGCGCGCGGTGTCCACGCCGATCAGGTCGAGCAGCGCCAGCGGGCCCATCGGCAGCCCGCAGCCCAGCCGCATCGCCGCGTCGATGTCCTCGCGGGTCGCGTACTTCGACTCGTACATCGCCGCGGCCTGGTTGAGGTAGCCGAACAGCAGCCCGTCGGCGACGAAACCGGGCCGGTCACCGACCGAGACGGGCTCCTTGCCGAGTTCGCGGGCCAGTGCGACGACCGAGGCGACGGCCGCCGGCGACGTGAGCACCGAGGAGACCACCTCGACCAGCTTCATGGCCGGCGCGGGGTTGAAGAAGTGCAGGCCGAGGACGCGTTCGGGGTGGGCCGAGTCGGCCGCGAGCCGGGTCACCGACAGCGCGTTGGTGCCGGTCGCCAGGATCGTGTCGGGGCGCACGACGGCGTCCAACGCGGTGAACACCTCGTGCTTGGTGGCGTAGTCCTCGGGCACGACCTCGATCACCAGGTCCGCGTCGGCCGCGGCGGACAGGTCGGCGAAGACCCGGAACCGGGCGAGCACCTCCCGCCGCTCTTGTTCGGTGATCCGCCCGCGCCGCACGGCCCGCTCGGTGGACGCCGCGAGCGCGGCCACGGCCTGCCGCGCCGCGGCGTCCGCGACGTCGATGCCGATGACCTCGTGGCCCGCGCGGGCCAACACCTCGGCGATGCCGGTGCCCATGGTGCCCAGGCCGACGACGGCGACGGTGCGCAACGGCATGGGATCAGGAGTGGACAAATGGTCCATCACAGACTCCAGGGGGTGTTCCCCGCCTTGTCCCGCGGGGAGAAGTGACGACTGAGGAGTTGGGCGGCCCCTGGTGGGCAACTCTGCCCGTAGGGACTCACCCGGGGGGTGCGCGGCGAAGGCCCTGTCCCGGGGCCGCGCCGAACACCCAAAGCGCCGAACCGACTTCACTCTTCGGCGGCTGCGTCACCAGGCCGCCAGAGCAGGGGTACTGCTCGTGCCGGGGAGCTTAACTCGCCAGTAACCAAGAACACCAGGACCCATTCTCGCCAGATCCGGGTGGCGCACGTCACAGTGGGCTAGGAGACGGTCACGGACGCGTGACGCGGGGGGTGGGTCGGGGTGGCGGAGACGCGCGGCGCCCCGAGGCGGTGGCGCGGTGGTCGTGGTTCGTGGCCGGCGCCGGCGCGCCGGCGGGCGCGGCGGCTTGGCGCCGGCGTGGTCGGGAGATGACGGAGGCGGAGATGGCGTGGGCGGTGTGGGGGCGCGGGGCGTCCCGGGCGGTACACGCGTCCGGCGGGTGCGCGAGCGGGCATAGAGCGGGTGACGGGTACGTGCGGGCGAGACGCGGAACGCGGATGCGGACACGGATGCGGACACGGAAGACGACGCCGGCCGGGGCGAGGTGGCCGCGGTGGGCACGGACAAGGTCAAGAGCAAGGGCAAGGGGAGGCGGGAGATGGAAGAAGAACTCCGCGAACTGGCGGCCCGAGCGCGGGCGGCACTGACGACAGCGGCCGATCACGCGGCGTACGAGCATCTCCTCGCTCTCGTACGCCAGAACACGCCCGCCGCGCGCGAGGAACTGGCCCGGGTGCTGGTGGCCAACGGCCAGCCGCTGTGCGCTCGGGAGACCGCGGCCTTCGCACTGGGCTGCGCGGGCGACCGGCGGGCCTTCGAGCCGCTGGTGATGCTCCTCAACTACCGCGACCCGGCGCACTGCGCGACCGCGGCCCGCGCGCTGGCCCGACTCGGCGACCCACGCACCGCCCGCGCGGCGGCGGTGTTGGCCACCAATCCGCTGCGGACGGCCTACGCGCTGCACCCCATCCGGCTCCTGGTGGAACTGCGCGCCCCCGAGTCGGTGCCCGCGCTGGTCACCACGTTGCGGCGGCTGCTGGCCGAGCGCGACCACTACTGGCCGATCGCCCGCGCCTGCGTGGTCGGGCTCGGCACGCTGGGGGACCGGCGCGCGGCCCCCATCCTGGCGGCGGCGCGCGAGCACGAGCGGTTACGGCCGGAGGCGGAGGCGGCCCTGGCCCAACTGGCCGGCAAGGCGCCGGGAGCGGCCGGCGGGCCGGGACGCGGCGACGGGCGGCGCGACGGTGCGCGCGGCGCCCGCGGCGACGGCCTCAGAGGCGACGGCCCCCGCGGCGGCATACCGGGGCGCCGGGACCCCCGCCCCGCCGCCCGCCCGCCAGGTCAACGCCCGAGGCCGAAGCCCTGAGCCTCGGCGGGCGGGCCGTTCGTTCACGGGTGTGGGTGTGGGTGTGGGTGTGGGTGTGGGTGTGGGCGCGGGTGCGGGGTGTGGGCGCGGGTGCGACGGGTGGGCCGTTCGCCGCGGGGCGGGCGTGGGAGTGGATGGGTGCCTGGGGCGTGTGAGCGGTGGAGGGAACGGCGGCGGGATGGCGCCGCCGGACGGGGCCGGGGCCCGGGGTGCGCTGTGGGTGCGTGGCTACGCGACGGAGTGGGCGGCGGGCAGGTCGCGGGCGTAGCGCACCTCGGGCACCTGGGCCCCGGCCACCTCGTAGGACTCCTCGCCGCCGTCGGGGGCGAACCCGGCCCGGGCGTAGAAGCGCTCCGCCCGCTGGTTGCCCCGTACGACCCACAGCCGCACCCGGGGGAACTCGCGCTCCGTCAGCCGTCGCAGCGCCTCGGTCAGCAGCGCGTGCCCGATGCCCGCGCCCAGCCGCTCCGGCTTGACGTAGATCGCGTACAACTCGGCGTCCCCGCTCGGCAGGTCCTCGTCCCGGTACGGACCGCAGCAGGCCCACCCCACGACCTCGGTCCCGCCGTCCGCACCGCCGCCCGGCGCGGGTTCCTCCGCGACCAGGTTGATCACGTCCCCGAGCCCCCGCGCGAAGAACTCCCGCCGCCGCTCGGCGTCTTCGCGCACGCTCATGGCGTCCAGATACGACTGCGGCATGAGCCCCGCGTAGGCGGTCTGCCACCCGCGCACCCGCACGGCGGCCACGGCGTCGATGTCGTCCTCGGTCATCTCGCGCACCAGAACATCCATGGTGAGGAGCGTAGTTGGCCCAGGTGGGGGTGATCGACCTGGTTTCCGTCCGGTACGGGGCGCTCTGGCGGGGCGTGGTGCGCGGGCTCAGCGCATCGGCGCGGGCTCCGTGGGCTGCGCGTGTCGCGCGACCGCGTCCTTGCGCCGCATGGCCAGGACCAGGGTGATCACCGTGCCCGCCACCGCCCAGGCGGCCAGCACCAGCAGGGGGCCCGTGATCGCGTTGCCCTGGAAGTAGGCGATCGAGCGGGCCGTCCAGGTGCCCGCGCCCGGGGGGAGGGCGGGGCCGATGGCCTGCCAGAAGTCGGGGAGCAGGGGGTAGGGGTAGGCGCCGCCCGCGCTGGGGTTGCCCAGGACGACGATGATCAGGATGGCGAGGCCGATGCCGACGATGCCCGCCAGGCCCTGGCAGGCGAGGGTGGTCGCGCCGACGGCGAAGACCACCAGGGCGCCGAGCCCCCACAGACCGAACACGCTGCCGGGCAGCGCGCCGAGCGCCGGGCCCACGATGATGGTGCCGCCCAGGCCGGCCGCGATCGAGTAGAGGGCGAGGGCGCCGAGCCTGATGGCGGCCCGGCTGCCGTTCGCGGGGCGGGCGCCCGCGCTGATGGCGAGCACCGCCGCGCACAGGTAGCCGCCCACGCACCAGCCGACGACCAGGTAGAACGAGGACAGGCCACGGCTGTCGTCGGCGGCGGCGGGCACGATGTCCTCGGTACGCACCGAGCGCTGGTCGGCCTTCTCGGCCTGGGTGACCACCTGCTCGACGGCCTGGGCGAGGGAGGAGCCGGCGCCGCCGGCCACCAGCAGGCGGTCGGTGCTGCCGCGCGGGTCGACGATCAGCGCGGCGTCGACGTCCCGGTGCTTGATCTTGCGCACCGCCTCCGCCTCGCTGCTCACCGCGCGCGGGTCGAGCGGGTCGCCCGGCAGCTTGCCGAGCTTGCCCACCACCTGCTCGCTGGCCTGTTTCGGTGCCACGACGGCAATCGACACATGGTCAGGTTTCGGCCGGTGGAAGGAGCCGACGTACGAGAGGATGAAGGCCAGTTGGAGCAGCAGTACGCCCACGACGAGTACGGCGGCGCGCGTGGTCACCGCGGCCTTGAGTTCCTCGACGAAGGTGCGGTCAGTGTTCTCGCGGTTCTCGCGCGTCGCCGTCATGGACCGCTCCTCACCCGCTTCACCTGGTCATTCGTCTTCCCCATAGTGGCGAGGGCGGCGCCGGCGCGCAGCCTGTGACGCGCCGATCAGGTGAGGGGCCGGGGTGGGGGCGAGGGGGCGGGGCGCGTGGGCGGGGTGGGAAACGATGTTCGTACGAGTGTTCGATGAGGGGGGTATGGTGGAAGGGAAAGGTGGCGAGAAATAGTCGGTGAGGTGGTGGTCTCTCGGAGTGGGGCGGCCGGCCGTCCGGCGGCGGCGCGGGTGTGAGGCGCGAGTGCGAGCGGGGGAGCCCGGGCGGAGGGGTCGGGCAGAGGCTGGCGCGCGGGTCGGGGCGTGGGGCCGGCCGTCGGGGCCGGGGTGATGTCGGCCGGGCCGGTGGCGGCGCGGTGGTGGTGAGTGGGGCGCGGCGGTGGGTCGTGGTCAGGTTGGCGAGTGAGGAGGTGCGTGCGGATGCCGGGGTTCACGCATCTGCACGTCGCATCCGGGTTCTCGATGCGGTACGGCGCCTCGCACCCGGAGCGGTTGGCCGAGCGGGCCGCCGAGCGCGGCATGGACGCGGTGGCGCTGACCGATCGGGACAGCCTCGCCGGGGCGGTCCGGTTCGCCAAGGCGGCGTCGGCCGCCGGGGTGCGCCCCCTCTTCGGCGTCGACCTGGCCGTGCGGCCCGCGGCCCCGCGGCCGGGGCGCACCGTCAGGCGGCGGGCCCCGGTACGGGGCGGCGCGTTCGTCGACGAGTCGGCGCCCCGGGTGGTCTTCCTGGCCAGGGACGGCGCGGCCGGGTGGGCCGCGCTGTGCGGCCTGGTCTCCGCCGCGCACGCCGGGGGCGACGCGCGCCCGCTGCTGCACTGGGAGGACCTGGCGGCCGTGGCCGCCGGCATGCCCGCCGCGCTCGCGCCGCTGACCGTGCTGCTCGGCCCCGAGTCCGACGTCGGCCGCGCGCTGTCCGCCGGCCGCCCCGACCGGGCCGCGCGACTCCTGGTCCCCTGGCGCGAACTGTTCGGCGACGCGCTGCGCCTTGAGGCCGTCTGGCACGGCGGGCCCGGCACGGGGCCGGTGCCCGCGCCCGGTTCGGCCGCCGAGCGCGCCGCGTCCACCGCCTCGGTCGTGGCCGCCGCGCAGTGGGGCCGCGCCGGCTCCAAGCCCTCCGTCGGCGCCGCCGGGCCGGCCGCGCTCTCCGTCGCCGGCTCGCCGTCCGGTTCCGGGCCGGGCACGCTGCGGCTCGCCGCCCGTACCGTCGGCTTCGCCGCCGAGCAGGGCGTACGGCCCGTGCTGAGCAACGCCGTGCGGTACGCCGACCCGGGGCAGGGGCCGGTGGCGGACGTGTTGGACGCCGCCCGCAGGCTGGTGCCCGTCCCGCGCGCGCCCGGGGAGCGAGACAGCGGTGAGCGCTGGCTCAAGGGCGCGCACGACATGGCGCGGGTCGCGGAGCGGATCGTGACGGCCGCCGGGTTCCGGCGGGACGCCGCGTACCGGCTGCTCGACCAGACCCAGGCCACGGCCGCCGCCTGCCAGGTGGACCCGGAGGACGACCTGGGGCTCGGCAGCGTCCACTTCCCCGAGCCGCGGCTGGTCGGCGCCGTCGGGCGCACCGCGGAGCGGACGCTGCGCTCGCGCTGCGCCGCCGCCATGGTGCTGCGCGGCCACGACCGCGACCGGACGCGCTGGGAGCGGCTTGAGGCCGAGTTGGACACCATCGAACGGCTCGGCTTCGCCTCGTACTTCCTGACCGTCGCGCAGGTGGTGGACGACGCGCGGGGGCTGGGCGTGCGGGTCGCGGCGCGGGGTTCGGGCGCCGGCTCGTTCGTGGTCCACCTGCTGGGCATCGCGCAGGCCGACCCGGTCGCGCACGGGCTCCTGATGGAGCGCTTCCTGTCCGTGCGGCGGGGCGCGCTGCCCGACATCGACATCGACGTGGAGTCGGCCCGCCGGCTCGACGTCTACCGCTCGATCTTCGACCGCTTCGGCGCCGACCGGGTCGCGACGGTCGCCATGCCCGAGACCTACCGGGTGCGCCACGCCGTACGGGACGTGGGCGCGGCGCTCGGCATGGACCCGGGGGAGGTGGACCAGCTCGCCAAGTCCTTCCCGCACATCCGGGCCAAGGACGCCCGCGCTGCCCTGGCCGAACTGCCGGAGTTGCGCGGCGTGGCCGCCCGGATGGGCGACCGGGACCGGCTGTGGGACCTGGTCGAGGCGTTGGACGGGCTGCCGCGCGGGATCGCCATGCACCCGTGCGGGGTGCTGCTCTCGGACGCCACGCTGCGCGCCCGCACCCCCGTGGTGACCAGCGCGGGCACCGGCGTGGGCAGCGGCGGGATGCGGGGGGCGATGGGCGCGTCCCTCGCCGACGGCGATGCCGGCGATGCCGGCGGCCCCGGAGGGCCGGGCGGTCCCGGGGGCGCGGGCTTCGCCATGTCGCAGTTCGACAAGGACGACGTGGAGGAGCTGGGGCTGCTCAAGCTCGACGTGCTCGGGGTGCGGTTGCAGTCGGCGATGGCGCACGCGGCGCGGGAGGTCGTCAAGATCACCGGACGGCCGCTGGACCTGGACGACCCGGCGCAGGTGCCACCGGCCGACCCGGCCACCTACGAGCTGATCAGGTCGACCGAGACGCTGGGCTGCTTCCAGATCGAGTCGCCCGGCCAGCGCGACCTGATCGGACGGCTCCAGCCCGCCACGTTCCACGACCTCGTAGTCGACATATCGCTCTTTCGGCCCGGCCCCGTCGCCGCCGACATGGTGCGCCCCTTCATCGAGGCGCGGCACGGCCGCACCCCGCCCCGCTATCCCCATCCGGACCTGGCGGAGGCGCTGCGCGATACGTACGGCGTGGTCGTCTTCCACGAGCAGGTGATCGAGATCCTTCGGATCATGACCGGTTGCGACCGCGGGCTGGCCGACGAGGCGCGCCGCGCTCTCTCGGACACCGAGCGGCGCGGCCGGGTGCGCGCGTGGTTCGCGCAGGAGGCCGCGGCGCGCGGTTACGCGGCGCAGGTGGTGGCGCGCACCTGGGAGATCGTCGAGGCGTTCGGCTCGTACGGCTTCTGCAAGGCGCACGCCGTGGCCTTCGCCGTGCCCACGTACCAGTCGGCCTGGCTCAAGGCGCACCACCCGGCGGCCTTCTACGCCGGGCTGCTCACCCACGACCCCGGGATGTACCCCAAGCGGCTGCTGCTCGCGGACGCGCGGCGGCGCGGGGTGCCGATCCTGCCGTTGGACGTGAACCGGTCGGCGGCCGCCTATCGCATCGAACTGGTGTCCGATGGCGAGGGTGGTTGGGACGGCCGGAGCGTCCGGGACGGTCGGGGCGGCCGAGACGGTCGGGGTGGCACGTGGGGCGTGCGGCTCGCGCTCGGTGAGGTGCACGGCATGAGCGAGGCCGAGGCGGCGCGCATCGTGGCGGGCCAGCCCTACACCTCGGTGCGGGACCTGTGGTGGCGCGCCCGGCCGGGGCGGCCGGTCGCGGAACGGCTCGCCGAGGTCGGGGCGTTGGACGCGTTCGGCGTCAACCGCCGTGACCTGCTGCTGCACATCGCCGAACTGCACCGGCAGCAACGTGGCCCCCGTAGCGGCCCCCGCACGGGGCGGCAACAGCTCTCCCTGGACGCAGCCGCGGCCGCCGCCGCGACCACGGAAGCCGGGGGCGAGAGTGGCGCGGGCGCCGGCGCCGTGGCGTCGTTCGAGCCCGCCGGGCTGCCCGACCTCGACCCGGCGGAGCGGCTCGGCGCCGAGCTGGGCGTCCTCAACATGGACGTCTCCCGGAACCTCATGGACGACCACCGCGACTTCCTGGAGGAGTTGGGCGTGACGCTCGCGCGGCGACTGGGCTCGGCACGGCACGGCGAGACCGTACTGGTCGCCGGGGCCAAGGCCGCGACCCAGACGCCACCGATCCGCTCCGGGCGCCGCGTCATCTTCACCACCCTCGACGACGGCACGGGGCTGGTCGACTGCGCCTTCTTCGACGACCCGCCGGAGGAGCGCCGCACCGGCGCCACCCGGGAACGGGGCACCCAGGACACCTGGAGCGGCCGGGGCGAGCGGCCCGGACGCGGCGACCACGGGGCCGCCTCGGGCCACGCGGCGTGCGCGTACACCGTCTTCCACTCCTGGCTGCTGCTGATCAGGGGAGTGGTGCAGCGGCGCGGCCCGCGCAGCCTCAGCGTCGTCGGCGCCGCCGCCTGGGACCTGGCCGAACTGGCCGAGCTGCGCCGCACCGGCGGGCTCGAAGCGGTCGCCGGCCGCCTCGCCGAAGGGGGCGGGGCGGCCCGGGGCGCCGAGGGGGACGGGGCGCGGGGCGCCGACGCGTCCGGCCCGGAGCCCGGTCCGGAGGCGGACGGCTCGCCCGACGCGCCGTCCGGGGACGCCGGGCGCCGCATCCAGTTGCCCAACGGCTACACCATGCACCCCTGGGCCGACCTCCAGCCCGCCGGCGAACGCGCCGCCACGGGGCGCAAGTTGTGGCACTCCAGCCCGGGGAGCGCGGGATGACGCACGAGGGACGAGAAACAGCCGGAGCGGGAGTCGACGCCGCGGCGGCGCCCGGCGCGCGGGAGCACCCGCGACCCGTGGAGCGCCCGGCGCCCGGGCCGGTGCTGTGCGTACGGTTCCACGCGCCCGACGGCGGCCCCGTCGGAGAGGACGTCTACGCGGGGCTGCTCGCGCTGCTCGCCGAGCTGACGCCCGTCGTACAGGCGCTGCCGCCCGACGGTGCGCTGGCGGACGTACGGGGCGCGCTGCGGTACTTCGGCCGGGACGCCGCCGAGTTGGCGGGCATCGTACGGGTGCGGGCGCTGGCCCGGCACGGCGTGGACTGCACCGTCGGCGTGGCCGCGAACCCGCTGCTCGCCCGGATGGCCGCGGCGCAGCCGCCGGCCGGCCGGCGCGCCGACGGGCGCCCGGACCCCGGGTGTGCCGGCGCGGGGCCGGCCGGCCTCGGGTGCGCCGCGCGGGGCGGGGCGGGCGGTGGCCGGCGGAGCGGCGCGCGCGGCGGACGGCAGGCGGGGGTCCCGGGCGGTGCGTGCTGCGGGCGCCGGGGCGCGGTGCACACGGTGCCGGACGACCCCCGGGCCGTGGCCGCCTTCCTCGCCCGCAAGCCCGCCACCGCCCTGGACGGGGTCGGCCCGGTGACGGCCCGCACCCTGGACGCGTACGGTCTCGGCGAGGTCGGCCAGATCGCGGCGGCCCCACCGGGCACCCTGCAACGCATCCTGGGCGCCACGGCGGGGCGGGCGGTCTACGAGCGGGCCCACGGCATCGACCGGGCCCCGGTCACGCCCAACTCCCTGGCCCGCTCCATCGGGGCCGAACACCGCTTCTCCAGCGACGAGTTGGACCCCGTGCGGCGCCGCCGCGCGCTGCTCGCCCTCGCCGACGAACTCGGCTCGCGGCTGCGCGCGGACGGGCAGGTGGCCCGCGCGCTCACGCTCACCGTCCGCTACGCCGACCGCTCCGTCACCACCCGTGGCAGGACCCTGCCCGAGCCGACCGCGCACACCCCGGCGCTGACCTCGCTCGCGTACGCGCTGCACGAGTCGCTGGCCCTGGAGCGGGCCCGGGTGCGGGCGGTGGCGCTGCGCGCCGAGGACCTGACCGCCGCCGAACGCGCCAGCCGGCAGCTCACGTTCGACCCGGGCGACGACAAGGCCCGGCGGATCGAGGCCGTGACGGACCGGGCCCGCGCCAGGTTCGGGGCCCGCGCGGCCCGGCCGGCGGGGACGGCGGCGGTCGGCTGACCGCCGCTGTCGGGGCGCCCGAGCCCGGCGCAGGCGTGCGCGTCCCGGCCGGTCAGCGACCGTGCCGGTCAGCGGCCGTGCCAGTCAGCGGTCGTATCGGTCAGCGGTCCGGCCCGGTCAGCGGTCGTGCGGCGCGCCGTCGCCGTCGTCCGGGCCCGTCAGCCAGGTGCGGATGCCGGCGAGCGCGGTCGGGCCGTAGTCCTCGTCCACGCCCCGGGCGAGGTCGGCGATCGATATGTCGCGCAGGGCCGCCCGCCAGGCCGCGTCGGCGGTGGCCATGGCGCGGGTGATGGCACACGGCCGGGTGCAGCTCTCCGGGGGCGTCGCCAGCGGGCCGCGCTGGCGGATCTCCGTGCACACGAACGCGGGTCGCGAGCCGTCCACGGCCTCCACCACGTCGAGGACGGAGATCAGCTCGGGGGCCCGGGTGAGTTCGTACCCGCCCGCCTTGCCCTGGACGGAGTTGACCAGGCCCGCGCGGGAGAGCGCCTGCAACTGCTTGGCCAGGTAGCTGCCCGAGACGTCGTGCAGCTCCGCCAGCCGCACCGCGGGTACCGGATCCGTCGCGGTCGTGAGCACCACACAGCAGTGCAGCGCCCACTCGACCCCGCCCGACAGCTTCACGCCGCACACCTCCTCGGTGCTGGATGCCCCGTTCCCTTGACTCGGACGAAGAATATCCGACTATTATCTCGGACAAGAAGTGTCCGAGTTGGAGGCGCGGCCTCCGACCGACACCGGCGTGCCCCCGGGCACTTGCGTGAAAGGCGAGAGTCATGAAGCTCACCGTCATCGGCGGTACCGGACTGATCGGCTCGCAGGTGGTCCGCGAGCTGGCCGCGGCGGGGCACGAGGCCGTGCCCGCCGCGCCGTCCACCGGGGTCGACCTGCTCACCGGCGAGGGGCTCGACCAGGCCCTGACGGGCGCCGAGACCGTGGTCAACGTGGCGAACTCGCCCACGTTCGACGCGGCGTCGCTGGACTTCTTCCGCATCGCCACGGGCAACCTGCTCGCGGCCGGCGAGCGGGCCGGCGTCCGGCACCAGGTGATCCTGTCCATCGTCGGCGTGGACCAGGTGCCCCAACTCGACTACTACCGAGCCAAGACCCTCCAGGAGGAACTGCTGCGGCAGGGCCCGACGCCCTACTCCATCGTGCGCGCCACCCAGTTCTTCGAGTTCGTCGACGCGGTCCTGTCCTGGACCTCGGACGAGAGCGCCGTCCGCCTGCCCGCCACCCGCGTCCAGCCGATGGCCGCGGCGGACGTCGTGGACGCGGTCGTCGACGTCGCCACCGGCGAGCCGCTCAACGGCGTGCGGGACGTCGCGGGCCCCGAGGTCTTCCCGCTGGACGAACTCGGCAGGATCACCCTGGCGGCCCGGCACGACGGCCGGCCCGTGCGTACCGACGACACCGCCGGCATGTTCGCCGCCGTCACCGGTGACGTGCTCACCGCCGGGCCCGGCGCCCACCTGGCCCCCACGCACTACCGGGACTGGCTGCGCGACACGCGCTGACCAGCCGGGCCGGTCACCCCGGGTCGGGCCGCCTCCTCCGCAGCGGCCCGACCCGGGGCATCCCCGCGGGTCACCCCACCGGCTGCCCCAGCAGCTCAAGGAGCGTGTCCACCGACGGCGCGCCCAGCGGCGCGGCCTGCCCGCCGACCACGAACGTCGGCGAGCCCCGCAGGCCGCGCTCCCGCGCCAGGTCGCGGTCGGCCAGCACGCTCCCCGCGTACGCGTCGCTGTCCAGGACCGCCCACATCTCCGCGTGGTCGAGCCCCACCTCGCGGCCCAGCGACACCAGCGCGGCGTGGTCGGCCACGTTCACGTTCTCGGTCAGACAGCCGCGCAGCAGCCGCTCGATCATGGCGTCGGCCTGCCCGCGCTCGGCGGCCAGGTGCAACAGCCGGTGCGCGTCGAAGGAGTTCGCCGGCACCGTAGTGGCGGGCCGCAGCTCCAGCCCCTCCTGCTGCCCCAGATACGTGATCATCTCGAACTGCCGGAGCGCCGCCCGCCGGCTCTCGTACACGCCGTACTCCACGAGCAGGTCCGCGATGGGCCCGCTCGTGGTCCGCGGGCTGCCGGGATCGAGCTCCAGGCTCCGCCACACGATCTCCACCTCGGCCCGTCCGTCGAACCGGGCCAGTGCCCGCTCCAGTCGCCGCTTGCCGATGTAACCCCAGGGGCAGAGCACGTCCACCCAGACTTCCACCCTCACCGGAAACCCCCTCCGCTCGGCCGACGGCGCCGTTCCACGGGTGCGATCAGCACCATCAGAAAAACGATGCAACTTCAACCGAACCTGAAGTCAAGTTCGCCTTCCGGACTTTCTCCGAACGAGCCCAGGCCCGCACACCCGTCGGATGGACCGGAACGGGGCCCGGATTAGGGCACTGACCTGGGACGGGGCAAGCGGCAGCGCGGCGGAACCCGGACGTGGCATGGTGTGCCCATGACCGGAACGCACTCCCGTCCGACCGCGCGTGAACTGATCGAGACCGTCGTCGCCCCCGGGAGCTGGCGCTGCTGGGACGAGCCGGTCACGGTGTCCACCGCCGACCCGGAGTACCGCGCCGACCTGGCGCGCGCCCGCGAGCGCACGGGGCTCGACGAGTCCGTCATCACCGGCAGCGGCCTGCTCGACGGGGCGCGGGTGGCCGTCGTCGCCTGCGAGTTCGGCTTCCTGGCCGGGTCGATCGGGGTCGCGGCGGGGGAGCGGCTGGTACGGGCCGTGCGGCGGGCCACCGCGGAGCGGCTGCCGCTGCTGGCCGCGCCCGCGTCCGGCGGGACCCGGATGCAGGAGGGCACCGTTGCCTTCGTGCAGATGGTGAAGGTCACCGCGGCCATCGCGGCCCACAAGGCGGCCGGCCTGCCCTACCTCGTCCACCTGCGCCACCCCACCACCGGCGGCGTCTTCGCGTCCTGGGGCTCGCTCGGCCACGTCACCACCGCCGAACCGGGCGCGCTCATCGGCTTCCTGGGGCCCCGGGTGCACGAGGCGCTCTACGGCGAGCGGTTCCCCGAGGGCGTACAAGTCGCCGAGCACCTGTACGCCCACGGCCTGGTGGACGCGGTGCTGCCGACGGCCGAACTGCCCGACGCCGCGGCGCGCGCCCTGCGCGTCCTGCGCGGCGCCGGCCGGGCCACCGCTCCGGCCGTCGGCCCGGCCGACTGTTGGAGCGGTGGCCCGGCGGAAGAGCCAGCCGTCGGGCCCGCCGCCGAGGCCCCGGCCGACGCGCCGGGGCACGACGGGGCGCCCGGCGACGGTGCGGTGCCCGAGGCCGCCGAGTCGATCCGGCGCTCGCGCCGTCCGGAACGCCCCGGCGTGCGGGCGCTGTTGCGGGTCGCGGCCGATGACGTCACGCCGCTGAGCGGCACCGGCGCCGGGGAGCACGATCCGGGCATGCTCCTCGCGCTGGCCCGGGTGGGCGGCACGCCGTGCGTCGTCCTCGGCCACGACCGGGGCCACCCCGATCCCGGCCCTGAGCCCGACGCCGCCGTCCGCCCCGAGGCCGGCGTTGGGCAGCCGCTCGGCCCGGCCGGGCTGCGTACGGCGCGGCGCGGCATGCGCGTCGCCGCCGAGTTGGGCCTGCCGCTGCTGACCGTCGTGGACACGGCGGGGGCCGCGTTGAGCCAGGCCGCCGAGGAGGGTGGCCTGGCGGGGGAGATCGCCCGGTGCCTGGCCGACCTGGTGACGCTGCCCGCGCCGACGCTGTGCCTGTTGCTCGGCCAGGGCGCCGGCGGCGGCGCGTTGGCCCTGCTGCCCGCCGACCGGGTGCTGGCGGCCCGGCACGCGTGGCTGTCGCCGCTGCCGCCGGAGGGCGCGTCGGCCATCCTGTACCGGACCACGGAGCGGGCCGACGAGGTGGCCGCCCGCCAGGGCGTGCGCTCGGCCGACCTGCTCGCGGCGGGCATCGTGGACCGGATCGTGGAGGAGGCCCCGCAAGCGCGGGCGCGGGAGCGGGAAGGGGCCCAGCGGCGGCCGTCGGACGGCGCCGGCCCGGCGGTGGCGCGGGGGCCCGGCCCGGAGGCGGACGCGGCCGACGCGCCGCACGCGTTCCTGGCCCGCCTCGGCGCGATCCTCGGCGACGAACTCGCCACCCTCCGCGCCCAGGACCCCGCGGCGCGCCTCGCCGCCCGCCGCGCGGCGGGCCGCGGCTAGCGCACCCGCCCCACCCCCTCGCCGAGACCCGGCCACCGGGCAGCCCCAGCGTGGGCCCGGGCCAACCCCACTCCCGGTGGCCCCCGTCGCCCCCTCCGAAGCCCGCGTCCCCGAACTCCCCTGGCCCGCTTGCCGTCTCCCACCGCGCCCGCGCCCTTTCCCGCGCCGCGTGGCCGAACGTCGTCGCCGTGCGTGACCCGTCAGGGGGAACGCTCCCACGGGCGGGGGTGCCACTCGATCGGGGCGACTACCGTCAGCGGTGCCGGCCGGGGGCCCCGGCCGGAGCCGGCGCCCCGGCGGAAGCCGGCGCCCGTGCGTGGTGCGGGGCGCCGGGCGTGGGGGCGCGGCGAAGGGGGAGCTGGCGATGAGGGGGCCGGGTGGGGCGAGGGGCGACCGGTGGCGCGGGCGTCGCGCGAGGCGTGCGGCGACCGGTGCGCACGCCGCCGGCGGAGGGTGGCTGATGGGGCACCTGACGGCGGAAGGTGCCGAATTGACAGACTTAGGTAAACCTAACCTACTGTCTGGTCGAGCGAAATGATCTCCTCGCTGTCCCGCCCGAAGGGTTCGCCCCTGCGCTGAAAGGCTCCCCCCGCCCGTGCGGCTCCACCTCCTTGCCGTCAACCCCACCGACTCCGTCACGGAGGGCTTCCTCCCCGCCGCCGCCCGGCTCGGCTGCGCCGTCACCGTCCTCACCGACCAGCCGGCCGCCCACGAGCGCGCCTACGACCGGTACGCCGCCACGGGCGGCACGCTGCCCGAGCTGACGTACCTCGCCTGCGACGTCACGGACTTCCGCGCGGTCATCGCCGCCATCGCGGCCACCGGCCGGCCCGACGCGGTGTTCAGCAACAGCGACCACCTCCAGGCGCAGACCGCGCTGGCCGCCGACTTCTTCGGGCTGCCGGGCAAGGACTGGCGCGCGGCGCTGCGGACCAAGAACAAGGCCCAACTACGGCGCGCGCTCGCCGAGGCCGGGCAGGACGTCGTCTTCTCCGCCGAACTCCACCCGGAGCCGCCCCCGGCCGACCCCGAACGCCTGGCGCGCGCGGTACGACGGGCCGACCCGCCCTACCCCTGCGTGGTCAAGCCGCGCGAGGGCGTCGCGAGCGAGGACGTCTTCCTCGCGGCGGACGAGGCCGAACTCCTGGCCCGCTGCCGCGAGATAGCGGCCCGGCGGCCCGGCGCCGCCCTGGTGGTCGAGGAGTTCCTGGCCGGGCCGTTGCACACGCTGGAGACCCTGGGCGACGGCACCTTTCTGCACCCCGTCGCCGCCTTCGCCACCGAACTGTCCCCGCCGCCGCACTTCGTCGAGGAGCGACTGCGCCTGCTGCCGGGCCCCGCCCCGCACGCCGACCAGGTGCTGGCCCAACTGCGCGCGCTGGGCGTGGGGTTCGGCGCCTGCCACACCGAGTACGTGGTGCAGGGTGGGCGCGCCAGGATCATCGAGGTCAACTACCGGGCCATCGGCGACCGCTGCGACCTGGCCCTGGCCGACGTCCTCGGCATCCCGCTCTTCGCACACGTCCTGCGCACCCACGCCGGCCAGCCCCTGCCCCCGTCGCTGGTCACCGACCACGCCGGCCGGATGCGGATGGAGTACGTGATCGCCGACCGCGCCGGCACGCTGACCGCCGCGCCGGGCCCGAGCGAGACCGTCCACGACGGCGTACGCCTCGACTACCGCCCGCTGCGCGAGATCGGCACCCACCGACCGCTGCACCACACCAACCGCGACTTCCTCGGCGTACTGTGCGCCACCGGCACCGACCAGCGGGCCGTCGACGAGGCCGTGGCGCGCTTCCTGGCCGCCCACACCTGGGAGATCCGGCCGTGAACCGCGGCGCGCCGCGCGGACCGGGCAGCCCCGGCGGACCGAGCGGGCCGGCGAGCGGGGCGTTCCCGGCGGAGCCGGACGGGGCACGGAGCCGGGCCGCCGGCCCGGACGGGGCCGGGGAGGCGGCCGGCGGGCCGTACGACGCGCTCGCGGGCGACCTGTTGTCGCGGGTGCTCAGCACGCTGCTCCGGGAGGACGCCTACGGGCTGCGCACCGGAGCCAGCCCGGAGCGCCGCGCCGACGGCGACTGGTTGCGCCTCGCCCTGCCGGACGGCCCGGTGTCGTTGCCCGTCGAGGCCGACGGCTTCCAGTGCGAGGTGCGCGCCAGGCGCCCCGTCCTGGAGACCGAGCACGGCACGCTGGCCGGGCTCGGACCCGTACTCGGCCGGCTGCGGGCCGCGGTCGACCCCGTGGACCGGCCCGGGTTCGACGCCTTCGTCGCCGAGGGCGAGCAGGAGGCGGCCACCCTCCGCCTGCACGCCGAGGCCCGCCCCGACGTGCTGCGCCAGATGGCCGCGCGGTACGGGCCGCGACCGGCCCGGCACTGGCGGGGCCTGGCCGGCTCCCTCGCGTACGACACGCTCGCCGCCCACCGCGACCACCCGGTCTACCCCACCGCGCGCGCCAGGCCAGGCCTGGACGTGGCCGGGCTGCGCGCGCACGCGCCGGAGTTCCACCCCGCGTTCGCGCTGCGCTGGGTGGTCGTGCCGCGCGCGGCGGTGCGCGCGGGCAGCGGTCCGCTGCCCGCCTGGTGGCCCGCGCCCAGCGCGCTCGGCCACACCGGCACCGACGGCGACCACATCGCCCTGCCGGTCCACCCGCTCACCGTGGGCCCGCCGCTCACCGCCGCGCTCCGCGCGGCCGGCCTCGCCGGTCGGGCGCGTCTCGCGCCCCGGGCGTGGCTGACGGTGCGGCCGACGCTGTCCATGCGGACCGTCGCCCTCGTCGACGACCCCGCCGTCCACCTCAAGCTGCCGCTGACCACGGCGACCCTCGGGCGCCGCAACCGGCGCACCATCAAGCCCGGCACGCTCACCGACGGGGCCGCGGGCCAGCGGCTGACGGCGACGCTGCTCGCCCGCGAGCCCCGGTTCGCGGACAGCGTCCTGCTCGCCGACGAACACACCTACCTGCACGCCGGGCACGAGCTGCTCGCCGCCCTGGTGCGCCGCTACCCGGCCGGGCTCGACCGGGCGCAGGTGGTGCCGCTGGCGGCGCTGGCCGCCCGTGGCCCGGACGGCTCGCTCGTCGCCGACGCGCTCGCCGACCGCTTCTACGGGGGCGACCTGCTGGCCTTCGTCGACGCGTACTTCCGGCTGCTCTTCGACTGGCACGTCACCTGCTTCGGCTACGGCGTGGGGCTCGAAGCCCACCAGCAGAACACCTCGCTGGTGCTGGACGAGGCGGCGGGGCGCACCCGGCTGCGGCTGCTCGTCAAGGACCACGACGGGCCCCGGGTGCACCGGGCCCGGCTCGCGGCCCGCCTCGCCGCCGACGGCCCCACCGCCCCCGCCACCGACGCCCCCGCCACCGGCGCCCCGAACGGCGCCACCGCGCCGGAGTCGCTCGGCTTCGACGACCCGCGCATCCTGGTCGACGGAGACGGGCCCGTCGCCGACGTGTTCACCACCATCGCGGTGCACCTGTGCGCCGGGGCCCTCGCCTTCGAGCTGGCCCGCGCCGGCCGCGCCCCGCTGGCCACCCTCATCGACCTGTTGGTCGACCGCCTCACGGAGGCGATCGACCAACTGGGCCCGGCCGCCGCCCCCGCGCCCACCACCGGCCCGACCGCGCTCGCGGCGCCCGATGCCGTGCTCCGCGCCCGGGTGCTGAACGCCGACCGGCTGCCGGTCAAGGCGATGGTGACCGCGGGCACGCTGCTCGCCAAGGAGCGTTCGGGGGCCGCCGACGTGAACAAGCACTACGTCAGCGGCCCCAACTACCTGCTGCGTCCCTCACGCTGGAGCCGCTGAATGTCATCCACCCTGCCCCGCCTCGCCGCCCCGGCCCTCGCCTCGGCCGACGAGGTGGTGGCCCACACCCTGCTCAACTGCCTGCTGCGCGAGATGTCGGGCCCGGAGCGCCACACCGCGGTCAGCGAGGGGCACTTACAGCTCCGCATGCCGCGCAGCGGCGTCCTGCTGCGCGTCCGACTGCGCCGCACCTCGCTGATCGGCGCGCACCGCTTCACCGGCCCCGTGGCCGAGCGCCGCGGCGACGCCTGGGCCGAACTGTCCTGGCGCGGCCTCGCCGCCCGCGTGGACCGGGAGCTGCGGCTGCGCACCGGGGTGGCCAACGACGAGTTCATCGAGCAGGTCGGCCTCAGTCACGCCGGCATCACCGCCGCGCTGCGACACACGACCGCCGACCCGGACCGCGCCGCGCTCCCCACTCCACCCACCGGCGCCGACCACCCGGGCACTCCACCCGCCCCGGTCACCGGCACGCCGGCCCGCGTCCCCACCCAGGACCCGCCCGCCTCGGCCGGGCGGCCCGCCGGGCCGCCCCCGTACGGGCGGGGCGCGCGCCGCGACCGGAACCTGACCTACCTCGCGTCCGAGCAGTCGCTGCTGTTCGGCCACCGGTTCCACCCCACGCCCAAGGCCCGCTCCGGCAGCGCCGACGGCTGGCGCCGGTACGCGCCCGAGACCGGCGCCCGCTTCCCGCTGCACCACCTCGCCGTGCGCGCCGACCGGGTGCGGCAGGAGGCGGTGTCCGAGGACGCGTTGGCCGCCCTCGACCGCCAGCGCCCGGTCCCCGACGGCTACCTGCCCCTGCCGGCGCACCCCTGGCAGTACGCCATGCTGCGCGACCACCCCGCGCTGCGGGCCGCCATCGCCCGCGGCGACGTCCGGGACCTGGGCCCCGGCGGTCCGTGGTTCACGCCGACCGCGTCGGTGCGCACCCTCTACGACGGACGCGTGTTCCTGAAGTTCAGCCTCAACGTGCGGATCACCAACTGCCTGCGGAAGAACGCCGAGTACGAACTGGCGGGCGCGGTGGCCCTCACCGAGCTGCTGGAGCCGGTCGCCCGCGACCTCGGCGCCCGCTTCCCCGGCTGCGAGCTGCTGCGCGAGCCCGCCTACCGCACGCTCGCGCTGCGCACCGGCGACCCCGGCGCCGACCGCGAACTGGCCGAGGGGTTCGGCGTCATCGTCCGCGAGGGCCTGACCGACCGGCTGGCGCCCGACGTGACCGGGTTGCTGGCCGCCGCCATCGCCGACGAGTACCCCACCGGAGGCGCCCAGATCGGCCACCTGCTCGCCGCGCACCCCGCGGGTGCCGGGCCGGAGACGGCGCTCGCCTGGTGGGAGGCGTACCTGCGGCTCCTCGTTCCGCCCGTACTCGCGGCGTACTTCGACCACGGCGTGGTACTCGAACCGCACCTACAGAACGTGGTCGTCGGCGTGGACGGTGACAACTGGCCGCGCCAGGTGCTCTTCCGCGACCTGGAGGGCACCAAGCTGCTGGCCGCGCGGCACGCGGGCACCCTCGCGGCGCTGCCGGCCGACGTCGCCGGGCCCATGACCTACGACGCCCCCCGCGGCTGGGACCGGGTGGTCTACTGCCTGCTGGTCAACCATGTCGCGGAGTTGCTCGCCGCACTCGCCGACCTCCACCCCACACTCGAACCCGCGCTGTGGCGGGCCGTGCGCCAGGTCCTCCTGGAGCGCTCCGCCGCGCACGGTGAGCCGGCGCCCCTGCGCGCCCTGGCCGCCGGGGCCCCGCTGCCCGCCAAGGCCAACCTCCTCACGCGGTGGGGCCGCAAGGCCGACCGAGAGGCCGGGTACGTTCGCATCGGTTCACCGCTCGGCTCCGCGCTGTTGTCCGAGGCCGCCCGCGAGGCCGCCGCCACCCTCCCCTGGAGTCCCGCATGACCTACCCGTACCGACCCCGCTCGACCAGCCCCGACCCCGACCCCAGCCCCGACCCCGGTTGCCGCCCCGACGCCCCCACCGCACCGCTCCTCGACCCGGCCGACGCCGCCCACGAACTGGTCAGCCCGCGCGCGCTGACCCACGTACGCGGCCTGCCGCCGGACGACCTGCCCGCCTACGTGTACGACCTGGACGGACTCGAGGCACACGTCGCGGCCGTCCGCAGCGCGCTGCCGCCCGCCGTGGAGCTGTACTACGCGGCCAAGGCCAACCCCGCCGCCGAGATCCTGCGCGCCATCGCCACCCACGTCACCGGCTACGAGGTGGCCTCCGGCGGGGAGCTGGCCCACGTCGGGTCCGCCGTGCCCGGCGCGCCGCTCGCCTTCGGCGGCCCGGGCAAGACCGAGGCGGAGCTGCGCCGCGCCCTCGACCTCGGGGTGCAGCGCTTCCACGTGGAGAGCGAGCACGAACTGCGGCTGCTGATCGGCCTGGTGGCGGCCCGCCCCGAAGCGGACGCGCGCCCGGTCGGCGTCCTGCTGCGGGTCAACCTGCCGGCCGAGCCGGGCGCCGGTCCCGCCGTGGCGGGCCACGGCGGCCCGCGCGAGGCCGACAGCGAACACGTCCCGACCCAGCGGGTGGCCCCCGAGTCAGGCCCGGGCGCCAGCCCCCGGCCGGCGCTGGCCATGGGCGGCCTGCCCAGCCCCTTCGGCCTCGACCCGGACCAGCTCAGGCGCCTACTGCCGGCCTTCGCCGAGGAGGGCGCGGCCACCCGGGCGGGCCTGCGACTGCGCGGCATCCACGCCCACCTGGCCAGCGGGCTCGGCGCGCGGGCCCAGCTCGCCGTGGCCGACCGGATCGTGCGCTTCGCCCGCACCCTGGCCACCGAGGCCGGCCCCTGGTTCGCCGCGCAGCTCACCGAGGTCAACGTGGGCGGCGGCATGGCCGTCGACTACGGGCGCCCGGGCGAACGCTTCGACTGGGCCGCTTACGGCACCGGGATCGGCGAACTCGCGGCCCGATACCCGGAGTTCACCCTGCGTATCGAGCCGGGCCGGGCGCTGGCCGCGTACTGCGGCTGGTACGTGACCGAGGTGCTCGACGTCAAGCACAGCCAGGGGGAGGCGTTCGCGGTGCTCCGCGGCGGCACGCACCACCTGCGCACCCCCGCGACCAAGGGCCACGACCAGCCGTTCGCCGTGCTGCCCGTGGACGAGTGGCCCCGCCCCTGGCCTCGGCCGGCCGCGACGGGCGAGCCGGTCACCCTCACCGGCCAGTTGTGCACCCCCAAGGACGTGCTGGCCACGCGGGTCCCGACGGAGCGACTGCGCGCCGCCGACCGCGTCGTGTTCGCGCTCGCCGGCGCGTACGCGTGGAACATCTCCCACCACGACTTCCTGATGCACCCCCGGCCCGTCTTCCACTACCTGGGCAGCGCCCCGTACTGACCGGCGGCCCGGCTCGCGGTCCGGCCGGGGAAAACGGGTGGTCCGCGCGCCCGGCGATGGGGCAGTGTCGAGCGCCGGCCACCGCACGGCCCGGCCGGGCGCCAGCCTGCCCCGCCGGGGCGCGGGGCGGACATCGGCGTACCCGGGCGCGAGCGCCGGCGCACGGTTCGTACGCGAGAGAGGACGCACATGGCACACACCCTGCTTCCGGGTGGCACGGTGACGGTCAGGCTCGTCAAGGGGGAGCGGCCCAAGGTCAGTTACCCGGCCGAGGTGCTGGGCGACGACGGTGAGCACGTCGTCGTGCGCGCGCCGTGGGCCGGCGCGGGCGTCCGGGACTTCGGCTTCGTCCGCTTCGAGCCCGGCGACGTGTTCACCGAGCACTACTGGCGCGACCGCTGGTTCGCCGTCAAGGAGGTCCGCGCCGCGAGTGGCGAACTCAAGGGCTGGTACTGCGACGTCACGCGGCCGACCCTGGTCGAGGGCGACACGCTCGTGGTCGACGACCTCGACCTGGACCTGTGGCGCTCGGCCGACGGCGGCACGGTGCTCCGCCTGGACGAGGACGAGTTCGCCGAGAGCGGCCTGACCGAACGCGACCCGCACGCGGCGGTCCGGGCCCGGGCCGCCCTGGACGCGTTGGAGGAGCTGGCCCGCGCGGGCGGCTTCGACGCGCTGCTGGCCGTCTAGCGGCCCGCCACGTCCCGGCCGGACCCCGGGGGCTCTGGCCGGCCGTGGCGGCGTCCAGCGGGCCGTGGCGGCCGGCATACGGCCCGTGTCACGGCGGCGGGGGAGCGGCGCGGCCCCGCGCCGCTCCCCTCGCGCGGGTGGGCGGACGCTCAGGCCACCCACCGGTAGCGCCGCTCGGGCCGCCCCGTCCCCCCGTAGCGCAACGTGACGTCGGCCCGCCCCGTCTCCGCGAAGTACTCCAGGTACCGGCGCGCGCTCACCCGGGACAGCGTCCCGGCCGCCGCGCACTCCGAGGCGGACAGCCCCTGCGGATGCTCGCGCAAGACCCGCTCCACCAACTCCGCCGTGTGCTGCGCGAGCCCCTTCGGCAACTCCCGCGAACCCGGCGGCCGGGTACCGAAGATCTGGTCCACGTCCTCCTGGCTCGCCTCGTCCAGGCCCGCCAACCGGCTGCGCAGCGCGCCGATGTGCCGCAACTGCTCCTGCAGGGCGCTCTGGTGGAACGGCTTGATCAGGTAGTAGAGCGCCCCGGAGCGCAGGGCGGTGCGGATGGTGTGCGCGTCCCGCGCCGCCGTGATGAACAACGCGTCCACCTGGTGCCGCGGGTCGCGTGCCCGCAACTCGCGCAGCACGCTGAGCCCGTCCATGTCCGGCAGGTAGACGTCGAGCAGGACGAGGTCGGGCCGCAGTAACTCCGCGGCGCGCAACGCCTCCGCGCCGCTGTGGGCCACTCCGGCCACGGTGAACCCCTCCGTGGCCGCGACGCAGCGGCTGTGCAGTCTGGCGACCATGAAATCGTCGTCCACGACCAGGACTCTGGTCATCGACGCCCCCCTTGCTTGTGCGACCCGCCCTGGAGCGGGCGGTGGCTGTGCTCTTCCCCCGTGGCCGACGTGAACTCAACGACCACAACGTCTTTTAATACCGGAAGCGAGACAATGAGGTAACCCACGGGCAGCATGTGGGCCACGTCACGGCCTCCCCGACCGTGCGAGGCGGTCGGTGTTCCCCCCGGCACCGACTGCCTCGTCCCTTCTTCCGGAACCGCTCCACCCTCCCCGTTCTCCCCGCCGTGCGGCGCTCACCGCGACCGCACCACAGACCACAACCCCCGGCCGAGCCCCGCTCCCCCCTCGCGGGGCACGGCAGTTCCGCCCTGGCGCGTTTCGAACCCCCCCCTCCGCGCGCCAGGGCGGATTTTTCCTGCGCTGGCGTCCTCGCGGCTCCGGCCGTCGCGTCTTCGGGCCTTCGGGCCTTCGAGTGCGGACTCAGGTGTGCGCGGGGCCCGGTGCGCGGGGCTGGGGGGCCGGCCTGAGCGCCGTTCGTCGGAGCCTGTGGGCGCCCGGTTCCGGTGCCGCCCGCGCCGGCCTGGCGGCGCCGATGCACCGAGTTGACCTCGCCGCGTACCGATCGGTACAGTCGCCTGCGTACCGATCGGTACGCGTGGCGGGCGGCCCCAACGGGCGCGCCGTCGCCACGCGTCCGCGCGGGGCGCGACAGCGGGCCCGCGCAGCGAGGAAGGGGCGCACGGATGGTCGACGGCAGCGGTACCCGCTCTCCGGCGGGCGAGCGGGTCTGGCGCGCCGCCTGCGAGCTGTTCTCCCGCGAGGGCATCCGCTCGGTCGGCGTGGCCGAGATCGCGGCGACCTCCGGCGTCGGCAAACCCAGCCTGTACCGCAACTTCGGGTCCAAGGACGACCTCGCCATCGCCTACCTGCGGGCCCAGGCGGTCGCCGGGCTCGCGTCGTTCGAAGCGGCGGAGCGGGCCTGTCCCGACGACGACCTGGCGCAGCTTCGGCACGTCATCGCGCGGGTCGCGGGGGAGATGGGCACGCCCGGCTACCGCGGCTGCGTCGTCGCCAACGCCGCGATCGAGTTCCCCGACCGGGACCACCCGGTACGGCAGGCCGTCGACGAACTCAAGGCGGAGTACCTGCGCCGGCTGACCGCGCTGGTCGCGCGGCTGCCGGTGGACGACCCGGACGGCCTGGCGTACACGCTCCAGACCCTGATGGAGGGGGCCAGCGCCACCGCCCAGTTCCACTCGGTCGAGCGCTCCCGGGCAACACTGATCGAGGCCGCGGACCGCGTCATCGCCTCCCACCTGCGGGAGTAACCGCGGCTCCGCTGCCGCGAGGTCGAACCCCTCACCCTGACCGGCCCCGCCCGTCGCCTTGAGCCGCCGGGCGTCGCCCCGCGCTGCCGCACGCCCGGCACCCACTCGTCCGCGCCCCACGTATCCGCGCACCCGCTGTCCAGCGCGCCCACTTCACGGCGTTATATGCGCGTTTATCACCCCAGCCACTCAGTCATCAGTCACCCAGTCACCCAGCCGCTCACTCACCGAGCCAGTTACTCACTCACTCACCCACCCACCAGGAGTGCCTCATGACCATGACCGACCTCAGGCCGGAGTACGCCGAGCACCTCATCCGCTCCCGCCGCGCCGTGCGCGCCTACCGGCCCGACCCCGTGCCCGACGCGACGTTGCGGAGCGTCTTCGCGCTGGCCGGCGCGGCGCCGTCCAGTTCCAACACCCAGCCCTGGCAGGTCGAGGTCGTCAGCGGGGCCGCGCGGGAGCGGCTCAGCCGCGACCTGCTGGCCGCCGCCGACGCGGGCCGGCTGTCCCTCGACTTCGCGTACGACGACGCCATGTACACCGGTGTCCACCAGGAGCGGCGCAGCCAGGCCGGCGCCGTGATGTACCAGGCCATGGGCGTCGCCCGGGACGATCTGGCCGGACGGGCGGCGGTGAACCGGGAGAGCCTGCGGTTCTACGGTGCCCCGCACGTCGCCCTGCTCTTCATGCCGCCGGGCGCCGAGGAACGCATGGCCAACGACGTCGGCATGTACGCCCAGACGCTGCTGCTGGCCATGACCGCGTACGGTGTGGCCAGTTGCCCGCAGGGGCTGCTCGGCTTCTACGCGGACACCATCCGCGCCTCGCTGGGCATCGACGAGGGCCGGCTGATGTACGGCATCTCCTTCGGCTACGCCGACACCTCGTCCCCGTGGAGCAACATCCCGGTGCCGCGCGCGGAGCTGAGCGAGACCACCCGCTTCCACCGCTGAACCGCTAGCCCGACGCCGCCCCCGCCTCCGGAAGGGCGGACGGGGCGCGTGCGGGGGGCGGCGCGCGATGCGTCAGGATGGGTTCCATGGCTGGCTCACCGCCGCAACCTCTGTCCCTGCCCGAAGAGTTCGTCCTCCTCTCGCACCGGGAATCCGGTCGCGTGCACGAGACCAAGCAGACGTCCTACGGCTGCGCGGCTGCCGAACTCGGCGAACTCGCGCTGCGCCGCGCACTGCTGGTCCGCCCCAGGAAAACCCGGAAGCTCGGCATCGAGTTCTACGGAGGCCCGGGCGAGATGGAACTGCTCGCCCCCGGGCCCACCGGCCTCGGCTGGGCCGACGCCCTTGTGGCCGAGCTCGTACAGGCCACCGCCACCGCCACCGCGCCCAAGCCCGTCACCGCGCGCCGTTGGCTCCGGCGCCGCGGCAGCGCGGCGCTCTCCTTGCACCGCGCCGCGCTCACCGAACGCGGCCTGCTGCACCACAGGCCCGGCGCGTTGTTCAGGAAGGAGCGGTACTACCCCGAGCGCGGCGCACGCGACGCGCTGATCAACGTGGTCCGTGCCGCGTACGACGGAAGAGGCCCCCTCGACGCCCACCTGCTGTTCCTGTGCCAGTTGGTGGAGAGCGCCCAACTCAAGCGGGACTTCGGTCTCACGCGCTGGAGACACCAACACATAGACAGCTCCCGCGTCCCGGCGCCGCGACTCCCCGAGGACCTGCGAGACACGTTCAACGCGCTGCGCACGTACGTGCCCAGCCGCGAGCAGTGACGCCACCGTGGCGCACTCGCCACGTTACGCGATCATCACTCGCACGCTACGGTCGCCTGCGAGGCGACCCCGAGGTGCTGCCTGAGGAGGCTGCGGATGGCACGAGTGAACCTGCGTGCCGCGTTCATGAGCGGCATGGAGTCCACCGTTGCTGCACAGCAGGTGTTCACCAACAGAACCAACGAGGTCACCGCCTTCGGCCGGTCGCTGGAAGCCCTCCACCGGCGGCTGGACGAGGCGTCGATCTCACCGGTCGTCGACCGCGCCCAGGGGCGTCGCAACGTGCTGACCTTCTACGGGGTCGGGGGCATCGGCAAGACGACGCTCTCCCACGAACTGGAACGACGCTTCCTCGCCGACGCCCAGGCCGAGGGACACGACGACGCTGTGTCCGTACGCGTCGACGTCGCCGAGGAGGGCGCGACCGACATCGAGACACTGCTGCTGCGGCTGCGGGCGGGGCTCGGTCAACTGGGCGACCGCTGGCCCGCCTTCGACCTGGCGCTGGCCTCGTACTGGGCCCGTGCCCACCCCGGTGAGGCGTTACAGGAGTTCCTGGACGCCTCACCGGCAATGCGCCGCGCCTCGCGCAACGTCGGGCTCAGCGAACAGATGGCGGCGAGCATCAGTCAGGTCGTCCCCTCCGAGGTCGGCGGCCTGGCGGGGCTCGCCCACCGCGCGGCGCTCGGCACGTACCGGGCCATCCGGGACCGGGTGCGGGAGGGGCGGTTGCTGGCCGACTGCGAGCTGTTCGCGGAGTTGGTCGAAGCGGACGCCGACTACGAGACCCTGTCGTTCTTCCCCTACCTCCTGGCCTGGGACCTGGAGCGACAGCCGAGGCAGGGCCGTCGACCACGGGTGTGCGTCTTTCTCGACACGTTCGAGGTCCTGGGCGGCCGGCCCGACCGCACGGCGGAGCGGTTCGTGCAGCGCTGCGTCTACCTGATGCCCAACGTGCTCTACGTGCTCACCGGCCGGAACCGGATCGACTGGGCCGACGGGCACACGAGCGGCGAACTGGACTTCACCGGCCCCGAGCGCTGGCCGCAGTTGCACTTCGACAACGACTCGGCCGAGCCGCGCCAACACCTGGTGGGATACCTCTCCGACTCCGACGCCGACAGCTACCTCCGGGAGGCGCTGACCCGGGGTGGCGAGCCCGCGATGCCGGCCGCGGTGCGCGAACGCATCATCTCCGGCGGCGGGGGACTTCCGCTCTACCTGGACCTGTCCGTGTCGCACTTTGTCGAGCTGCTGGCGCGCGGCGGGCAGCCGTCGGTCCGGGACTTCGGCGGCTCGTTCACGGCCGTCGCCGCCCGCTCGATCAGGGACCTGTCACCTGAGGAGCGCCACCTGGTGCGCACGGCCGCGCTCATCGACCGCGTGGACGCCGACCTGTTGCGGGCCGGGCAACCCGCGCTCCCCGACGGCTCCGTGGCGCGCTTCCTGCGCCGTCCGTTCCTGACCCACGACGACGCCCACGAACTGCCCTACTCCCTGCACCTGGCCCTGCGCTCCGCCATCAAGGAGGCGGACCGCGGGCTCGCCGACGGGTGGTCACACCGCGACCGGCAGGAGGTGGCCGCCCGCCTGTTGCGTCGGCTCGGCGAGCGCGTGGGGCCGACCGCCAGCCGGGCCGCGACGGCACAGGCGCTGGAGTCCGGGCTGAGGCTGGCGGCCGACCACGGCATCTTCGACGACTGGATGGCGCTCGCCACCCAACGCCTGGTGATGGCCGGCCAGTGGATGGAGGTGGGGGCCGGCCTGTCCGACGCCGCCACGGGGGTGCCCGAGTTCACGGCCATCCGCACGGCCATTCGCGGCGTCCAGCTGCGGCGCACCGGGCGAGCCCAGGCGGCCGTCGACGCGCTGACCGACGCCGCCACCGCGCTGCCCCCGACCAGCGTGACCGCGCAGCTCGTACGCCTCCACCTCGCGCACGCCCTGCGCAACCACGGCGACTACACCGGCGCGGCGGCGATCTACCGGGACCTGCTGGGCGGCGAGTTCGACGGCGCGGCCAGCTACTGGCTCTGTGACTACGACTACCTGGGCGGACGGTTCGCTACCGCGCTGGCCACGCTGCGGGAGCGGCGCAGCCGGGACGCGGCGGACGAGGGGGAGCGCCTGCGGCTGATCGGGCACGTCTGGCGGGTGAACGCCCGCTTCGCGGAGGCCACGGCGGCCTACCGGGAGGCGATCGAGCTGGCTCGCGGACACGGCCTGGCGGCTGCCGAGGCCAAGGCGCTGGCCAACCTGGCCCAGACGGCCTGCTGGTCGGGGGAGACGGCCACCGTCGCCGAGGCGGCGGCCCACGCCCGGGCGCTCCTCGACCTCGTGCCCAACCCCGTCGAGCTCGTCAAGATCCGCTCGGCCGAGGCGGTGGTCGCGGCCGTGGCCGGGGACCAGGACGCGGCCCGGCAGGCGGTCGAGGACACGCGTCACCTGGCGGACTCGATCGGCTACCGGGGCGGCCACAACCTCGCGGACGTGGCCGAGATCCTGCTGCGCGTCCGCGCAGGCGACCAGGAGGGCGCCCACCGGCTCCGCTCCGACCTCGACGCGCGCACCCGTGCCTCGGGCGGCAACACCTACTGGGTCCCCGTCGTCTCCTCCTGGCTCGCCGGCGCCGAAGCCGCGGACCACCACCACGCTGACATCGAGTGGGTGGACGGACCCGCCGCGGCCCTCGGGCGGTGGGCCGCAGTGGTCGGCTCCCCATGACGACCTTCCGGCACGCAGAACCCCCAGCCGATCAGCCGCACCGCGGCGGACCACTCCACGGCAGGAGCACCTCCACGTCATGAGCGACACGAGCGACGTCGTACGCGTCGGCCTGGTCGGAGTCGGGATCATCGCGGGGACGCACCGCGACGTCCTCGAAGACCAGCCCCGCGCCACGTTGGAATTCACCGTCGACCCGCACGTCAGGGAGCCGATCGACTTCCGGGGGACCAAGCCCCCGCACTACGCGAACCTCGCCGAGGCGCTCGCGGCACACCGGCCCGACCTGATCGTGTTGGCCACGCCCACCAGCACGCACGCCGACCTGGTCACCGAGGCGCTCACCCGGTCCACGGCCCGGGTGCTGGTCGAGAAGCCACTGGTGCACGACCTGGCCTCGCTGGCCCGCCTACGCGCCCTGGCCGAAACCCACGACGTCGCCGCCCGCGTGTTCACCGCCCACCACTTCGCCTTCTCGCCCGAGGTGCGCTGGGCCGCCGACCTGCTCGCCGCGCACCCGGAGTGGGGGCCGATCACGAGCATCACCTCGGCGTTCTACGACCCCTACGTCCTCCGTGGCGAGCAGGCATTCGCCTCGTACGGGTCCAGTTGGACGGACTCGGGAGTGAACCAGCTCAGCATGCTCGCCCGCTTCGTCCACCTCACGGCGCTGACCTCCGCGCGGCAACTGGACGACGGAGCGAGTGCCTGGTGCACCGCCGCGTTCCGCTCGCGCGGCGCGACGGGCAGCGCCAGGCTGCGTACGAGCTGGCGCACCGGCTCCAGCAGCAAGGAGACGGCGCTGACGTTCGGCCACGGCGACGTGGAGCTGTGGATCGACCACACCGCCATGACCGGCTTCGCCGCGCGCGGCGACACGCTCCTCGCGAGCTACGGCAACGACGGTCAGACGCCCCGGAAGATCGCCCACTACCGGCCGCTCTACGCCAGTCTGCTCTCCGCCGACCCCGACCCGGTCCTCGGCTTCGAGACCGCCGTCACGGTCACCGAACTTCATCACGCGACGCCCGCGCCCGACACCGACCCGAACCCGGGATCGGGGCCGGAACCGACGTAGGCCCGGCCGCGTGGGCTCGTCGGGCTCAGCCGCCGGCGCTCGTGTCACGCCGCCACACCCGCACCGTGTTGTCCCGCCGACTGGCCGGCTGCCCGTCCGGGCCGGTGAGTTGGCGGTCGTACGTCGTCGCCACCCGCACCTCCCACTCCTGCGGCGGCAGCGCGAGGTCGGCCAGGACGTCGTCGGGGGTGGGGAAGACGACGTGCGGGTCGGGGGCGGTCTCCCAGGACGGCCAGCCCGCGTGGCCGACGACCAGCAGGGTGCCGCCCGGCGCCACGGCCGCGGCGGCGGTGCGCAGGATCTGGCCGCGGGGCAGCTCGACCGGTGAGTGCAGGAAGTGCGCGGAGACCAGGTCGAAGGTGCCGGTGGGAAAGGAGCGGGCCAGGTCGTGCCGGTGCCATGCGACGCGGTCGTCGACGCCGACAGCCCTCGCGTGCCGCGCGCCGCGCAGCAGCGCGGTGGGGGAGACGTCGACGGCGGTGACCCGCCACCCGCGCTGGGCCAGCCAGATCGCGTCGGCCCCCTCGCCGCAGCCGAGGTCGAGGGCGCGGCCGGGCGGCAGATCGGCCGCCTCCGTGCGCAGGGCGACGTTGGGTTCGCCGCTGAACAGCCGCTCGCCCGCCCGGTAGCGGGCCTCCCAGAACTCCTCGGCCGCGCCCTCGTCGGACGGGGTGGGCCCGGTGCCACCGGATGATCCGGCGGCCTTCCCGGTGATCTCCTCGGTCATGGCGTACTGCCCTTCGTCGCAGGGTGGGGCACGGGCCAGGCGCGGGCGTGCGCCGGCCGGGCGTCGCGCCGCGCGGGCCCGGTGCCGCGGTGGTGGGGCCACCCTGCGCCGGACGGCGACAGGTTGACAAAGAGCTTTGCCAAGGCAGCAAATGGAACCATGGGTGACGAGAGCCTGGAGCACGTTCTGACCGCCGTGGGGCCGAGGCTGCGCGCGCTGCGCACCGGTCGTGGCCTGACGTTGGCCCAGTTGGGCAAGGAGACCGGAATCTCGCTCAGCACGCTCTCCCGGCTGGAGTCGGGGCAGCGCGAGCCCACGCTCAAGCTGCTGCTCCCGCTGGCCAAGGCGCACGGCGTGCCGCTGGACGAGCTGGTCGGCGCGCCCGCCACCGGGGACCCGCGCATCCACCCGCGCCCCTTCACCCGCCACGGGCAGACCTGGATTCCGCTCACCCGCTTCCTGGGCGGGCTGCACGCGTACAAGCAGATCCTGCCGGTGCGCCCGCCGGACCAGCGCGGCCGGCCCGAGCAGGGCAGCCACGAGGGGTACGAGTGGCTGTACGTCCTCTCCGGCAAGCTGCTGCTCGCGCTCGGCGACCACGACCTGATCATGGGCGCCGGCGAAGCGGCGGAGTTCGACACGCGCACCCCGCACGGCGTCGCCAACGCGGGGGACCACTCGGTGGAGTGGCTGGCGTTGTACGGCGCGCAGGGCGAGCGGATGCACGTACGGGCCCGGCCCGCCAGCTCCTAGGGCGAGCGGCCCGCGACCCCCGGGCACGCCCGCCGCCGGGGGACGGGCGACCGGGCGGGGCCGGAACCGGTCAGACCAGCGACCGAAAGACCCGGCGTTCCCCCTGGGCCGGCTCGTAGCCGAAGCGGCGGTTGATGGCCAGCATGGGCTGGTTGTCCGCGTCGTTGCTGGTGAAGGCGGCGGTGAAGCCGGCGGCTCGGGCGCGGTGCAGCGAGGCGGTCTTGACCAGCGTGGCCAGGCCCCGGCCCCGGTAGCCGCGGCGGGTGCCGGTCATGCCCGACTGGTAGCGGTCGCGGCGGTCGGTGTGGGCGACCGTGTACGCCGCTATCGCGCCGTCGACCAGGGCCGCCATGGACAAATCGCGGTCCAGCGCCGGGTGGTCCCAGTACATGGCGCGCCACCGGGCCAGGTCCGGGGCGGCCCCGGCGAGGTCGCCCGGCTCGTCGGCGGTGGCCTCCACGTCCGCCTCGTGGAACTCGGCGACGCGGTCCGCCAGCTCCGCGACCGTGCGCAGCTCCACGCCGGCCGGCAGGGCCTCGGCGTCCGGCAGGGGCGGCAGTTCGGCCGTCGTGAGGTCGAGCCGCTGGAAGACGGAACCGCGGCTGAGCTGGTAGCCCCGGCGCTCGGCGAACTCCAGGCAGTGCGGCTCGTCCAGTGCCCATACGTAGAGCGACGTCGCGCCCTCGGCCGCCAGGTAGCGCTCGGCCTCGGCCAGCATCGCCGTGCCCACGCCGCGCCCCCGCGCCTCCGGGTGCACCGAGGGGTTGCTGAACGAGCGGCCGGGCTCGTCGGCGTCGGGGGCCAGGCCGGTGTGCGCGGTGGCGACGATCCGGCCATCCCACTCGCCGACCAGCAGCCGGTACCGCTGCGCGGCGGGGGCGTGCGCCACCTGCCACGCCACCGTTTCGGGCGTGTTCACCATGAAGGGGATGGCGGCACGGCGCACTTCGGCCACTGCCACGGCGTCTTCGGGCCGAAAGTCTCGAACGATCACAGTCATGGGGCAGCACGGTACGGGTCCGCGCGGCCCGTCGCCCCCGCATTTTTTCGGGACCGCGGTGGCTCCGGGTGGGCGGCGGAACACTCAGGTCGGGGTGGGCGTACGGTGACGCCGCGACCTCCGCCGCCCGCCGATCAGGCGCCCGACGGAGCACCGTACCGACGGGGCAGCGTCGCGCTCGGGTCCGTCCCGGGAGTGGCCGATCGAAGGAGCACCGCGCTCACGTGCGGAATCACCGGATGGATCGCCCACGACCGTGACCTGAGCCGTGAACAGTCCACCCTCGACGCCATGACGCGGACCAGGGCCTGCCGCGACCCCGACGCCGGCGGCACCTGGCTCGACGCGCACGCCGCGCTCGGCCACCGGCGGCCCGCCGTCATCGACCCCCGGAGACGCCCATCCCATGGCCGTCGCCGCGGACGGCGCGACCCGCCAGGTCCGCGCGTACAGCCGACGCCGTGGCCGACCCCACCGGGGGCCGGCCACGGGCCAGCACCGAACTCGCGCTCGGCCTCGACGCGTGGCTGCGGCGTGATGACGTCGCGCTGAAACTGTGACCCCGGCACGGTGGCCCGTGCGCGGCCCGCCAACGGGCCCTGGCGACAATGGGGCGTTGGCCCCCATCCCGTCAGGAGCACACCTCGTGACCTTGTTCATCATCGTCGAGCCCGCCAGCAGCACCGCGCCCTTCGAGCAGGTGCGGGCCCAAGTGGCCGAGCAGGCCAGGAGCGGCGCGCTGCCCGTCGGCTACAAGCTGCCGACGGTCCGCGGCCTCGCGTACGAACTCGGCCTGGCGGCGAACACGGTGGCCAAGGCGTACCGCGCCCTGGAGGCGGACGGCGTGATCGAGACCCGGGGCCGGCACGGCTCGTTCATCGCCGCCGCCGGGGAGGCCGCCGAACGCGAACTGGCCAGCGCCGCCGAGGCGTACGCCCGCCGCGCCCGCCACCTGGGCCTGGACCAGAAGACGGCGCGGGTGGCGGTGACCGACGCGCTACGCGCCGCCTACTGCGACGACTGAGCGCCACCCGCCGGTCCCCGCCCCCGCCGGACCAGGCCCTCGCCCCTACCAGCCCCTCACAGGTACAGGCCCGCGTCGGAACCGGACGCGGGGGCCGGCACGGAGGCCGGGGCCGTGCCGCGGCGCAGGGCGAACAACTCGGCCAGCGTCGAACCGTCCCGGCCCACCCCTCCATCGGTGCCCAGCCAGTTCACCGCCTCCGGGCGGGTCAGCGCGCCCACCTCGATCCGGGCCAGGCAGCGCCCCGGGCGCACCACGGCCGGGTGCAGCCGCTCCAGGTCCTCGTTGGTCGTGACGCCCACCAGTACGTTGCGGCCCTGGCCCAGCAGCCCGTCGGTCAGGTTCAGCAGCCGGGACAGCGCCTGCCCCGCGGTGTGCCGGGCCTCGCCGCGGATCAACTCGTCGCAGTCCTCGAGCAACAGCAGCCGCCAGCGCCCGCCGGCCGTGCCGTCGTCCTCGCCGATGGCGATGTCCATCAGATAGCCGACGTCGTTGAACAGCCGCTCCGGGTCGAGCACGCAGTCCACCTGACACCAGTCCCGCCAGGCCCGCGCCAGGGTGCGCAGCGCGGAGGTCTTGCCGGTGCCCGGCGGGCCGTGCAGCAACAGCAGCCGCCCGGCGATGTCGTCCGGCGTGACCTTCATCAACTGGTCCATGGCCGTGGCCACCGGGGCCGTGTAGTTGCCGCGGATCTCCGGCCAGGTGCCCGCCGAGATCTGCCGCGTGGTGCGGTACGGGCCGCGCCGCGGCGAGACGTACCAGAACCCCATCGTGACGTTCTCCGGCTGCGGCTCCGGCTCGTCCTCGGCGTCCTCGACCGACTGCCGCAGCACCTTCTCGGCCAACTCCTCGGCCACCGCCGTCACGGTCACGTCGGCGCCCCGGTTCCACCGCGAGACCAGCATCGTCCAGCCGTCACCCTCCGCGAGGGTGGCGCTGCGGTCGTCGTCGCGGGCCGAGCGCAGCACCCGGGCGCCCGGCGGCAGCAGGGTCAGCCCGGACTTGACCCGGTCCACGGAGTGGCTGCGCGCGAAGGGCTGCTCGCCGGTCGCGAACCGGCCCAGGAACAGGGCGTCCACCACGTCCGACGGCGAGTCGCTGTCGTCGACGTTCAACCGGATCGGCAGCGCCAGCTCGGT
Source organism: Streptomyces buecherae (assembly GCF_014295035.1). GTDB lineage: Bacteria > Actinomycetota > Actinomycetes > Streptomycetales > Streptomycetaceae > Streptomyces > Streptomyces youssoufiensis. The sequence continues at coordinate 1,404,618 of NZ_CP060404.1, read as the reverse complement.
CGGCGTCATGTCCGACTCGCGTGGGCCGGCCCCCTTCGCGGGCCCACCGGCCGAGCCGGACGCCGCGGCCCCGCCCGCGGCGAGCCGATCGGCCTTCTTCGTCTGCTTCGGTGGCCTGGGCGCACCGTGGGGAGTGTTCGGGCTGGTGGGGCTGGTCGGCAGGGCCTGCCTCCGGGAATCGTGCTGGTGGTCGGCGCACATGCGGCCATGATCCGTCACCCGCGCCCCGCGCGCACGCAATTACGCAACTCCCGCGCCCCGCCCGCGCGCGACTGGCCGGGCCGGGCCGGGCACGCCGCCGCCGCCCCCGGTTCAGCGGCCGGCGGCGCGCGGGTCGCTCCGTACGCGGGCGCGACCGGATCAGCCGTGGGCCCTGGCCGCGCGGCCGGCCACCAGGTGGCGCCGGAGGCGCCGCGCGCAGGCCACCAGGAAGAGGAGGAGGCTCAGCAGGCCGACGACGACCACCCCGCCGCGCGCGGACCACGTCTGGAGCGCGAGCATGACGTGGGCCACCGCGAGGTCGAGCGCCACCGCGCCGGCCACGGCCAGCACCGGGCGGCTGAGCGGGTCCACGCCGCGCAGCGCCGCCGCGATGGCGGACGCGGGCGCGACGACGAGGAAGAAGAGCGTGAAGGGGGCGCGCAGCGACGACGCGATGTCCGCGAAGGCGAGCACCGCGCCCACGCCGCCGATGCCGAGCATCGCCCCGGCGACCAACGGGAGGGACGCCGGCGCCGGCCGCTCCTCCCGATCGTGCTCGGAGTCGTACTCGGGAACGTCCTCCCGCGCGCCGTCGTGAGCGGCGTTCTCCTCCGCGTTCCGCGATGCCCGCCGCGTCGCCCGCCCTGCCGTGTGGTGTGGTTCGGCCGCTGCCGCGTACTCCGTGGAGCCGTGCGCGACGTGCTCCGTCCCGCTGTCCGTGGTGTCTCGTGCCGTCAGTCTCTGCATTGGCGACTTAGCCCCCCGAAGCGCCGGATGCCGGGCCTTAATGTCGCGCAGTGTACGGATGCCCGTCAAGGCGGGTTAAGCGTCCCGAACACGCCGTGAACACGCGTCCGTTGACCGGTCCTGGCCAGGCCACCCCGCGCCCGCGCACGCGCCCCCGGGCACCCGCCGTCACCCGAGCGGGCCATCGGGGGCGCGTGCGCTTGGGCCGGCGCGGGCCTGGAACGAGAGGGCCGCGCCGGCGTGCGCGGGGTGGTCCGGGGGCCGGGCGGGGTGGTTACGACACGACCCGCAGCAACTTGTTCGGGGTTCCCGGACCGGGGTTGATCACCACGCCGTTGGTCGCCCCGTCCAGCACCGCCTTGGCGACCTGCGCGGGGCTCGCGGTCGGGTGCAGGGCGCCGTAGATGGCGGCGGCGCCCGCGACGTGCGGGGTGGCCATCGAGGAGCCGGACAGCGTGCTGGTGGCGTCGTCGCCGGTGTGCCAGGCGCCGGTGATGCCCACGCCCGGCGCGAACAGGTCGACCGCCGAGCCGTGGTTGGAGGACCGGGCGGCGGTGTCCGTCTTGTCGACGGAGCCCACGGTGAGCGCCTCCGTGACGCGGGCAGGGGAGAAGTTCTGCGCGGGCGAGGCGGAGTTGCCGGCCGCCACGGCGTAGCTGACGCCGCTCTTGATCGAGTTGCGTACGGCGGTGTCCAGGGCGGTGTTGGGGCTGCCGCCCAGCGACAGGTTGGCCACCGAAGGGCCGCTGTGGTGCCGGGTCACCCAGTCGATGCCCGCGATCACGCCCGAGATCGAGCCGGAGCCCTGGTCGTTGAGCACCCGGACCGCCACCACCCTGGCCTTCTTGGCGACCCCGTGCGCGGTGCCCGCGACGGTGGAGGCGACGTGGGTGCCGTGCCCGTTGCCGTCCTGGGCGACGTCGTCCCCCTCGGCCGCGTCGTAGCCGTTGACCGCCCGGCCGCCGAAGTCGCGGTGGCTGATCCGGACGCCGGTGTCCACGACGTACACCGTGGCCCCGCCGCCCGCGCTGTCCGGGTAGGTGTACTTCTGGTCCAGCGGGAGCGCGGGCTGGTCGATCCGGTCCAGGCCCCAGGAGGGCGGGTTGTGCTGAGTGGCCGTCGCCCGAACGACGGAATCCTGCACGACGGTCGCCACCGCGGGATCGGCCGCCAACCGTCGCGCGGCTGCCGCCGGTAGCTGTACGGCGTACCCGTTCAGGGCCGCCGTGTAGACGTGGCGCACCGTGCCGCCGTAGCGGGCGACCAGCGCCGCGCCGTCGGCGGACCTGGCCAAGACGCCGGGGCGCAGCGTGACGACGTAGCTGCCGGGCAGCGCGTCGGGGCTGTCCGTGCCGAGCACGGTGCCGACGTCGGTGCCCGGCGCGTCTACCTGGGGCGCGGCATGGGCGGGCAGGGCGACGGCGAGGGTGGCGACGGCGGCCAGGGCCGCGGTGCGGGCCGCTGCCAGGGGTCTGTGAGGTCTGCGGGGCGTGCGGGATTGTGCCATCGCGAGGGTCCTCCTCATCGGTGGCGCGTCGGTGGGGCACGCGCGTTGTGGGAGCGCGCACACGGGGCGTGCGCGCGTGCCGGGCGGGACTCCACGTCCGGCCAGAGTGAATATCTCCCTCCCCTTCGGTGCCGAACAAGACCTCTGACGACATGACATATTCATGCCATGCGGCCGTAATTCGGCGGCGGAACGGGGTAGAAACCATGCGCAGCACACGTCCCCCCTGCGCGAATCAGGTGGGCCCCCACGGCGTACCGGCTCCCTGGCCGCCCCGCGGGCGCCTGTCTACGCGCGTCCATGGCAGCAACTCTGTCCAGGAGGCCCCCCATGAGACTCACCCGGCTCGTGTCCGCCGCGTCCGCCGCGGTCCTGACCGCCACCCTCGCCCTCACCGGCGGCCAGCTCGCGCAGGCGGCCGACGCCTCGGTCGGCGCCCAGGCGGCCGGCGGCGACTACGTGGCCCTCGGCGACTCCTACTCCTCCGGTGTCGGCGCCGGCGACTACGACAGCGGCAGTGGCGACTGCAAGCGCAGCAACCGCGCCTACCCCAAGCTGTGGGCCGCCAAGAACGCGCCCGCCAGCTTCCACTTCACCGCCTGTTCCGGGGCCGTCACCGGTGACGTCCTGAACAAGCAGCTCGGCCCGATCAACTCCGGCACCGACCTGGTCAGCATCACCATCGGCGGCAACGACGCCGGCTTCGTCGACGTCATGACCACCTGCGTGCTCCAGTCCGAGAGCGACTGCGTGAACCGGGTCAACACCGCCCGCGCGTACGTCGAGAAGACGCTGCCCGGCAAGCTCGACGCGGTGTACTCGGCCATCAGGAACAAGGCCCCCAGGGCCCGCGTCGTCGTGCTCGGCTACCCGCGCTTCTACAAGCTCAACGGCACCTGCGTCGTCGGCCTCACGGAGAAGGAGCGCTCCACCATCAACGGCGCGGCCGACCTGCTCAACTCGATCACCGCCAAGCGCGCGGCCGACCACGGCTTCGGCTACGGCGACATCGCGTCCCGCTTCGCCGGCCACGAGATCTGCTCGGGCGACGCGTGGCTGCACAGCGTGACCTTCCCGATCGGCGACTCCTACCACCCGAAGGCCGCCGGTCAGTCGGGTGGCTATCTGCCCGCCTTCAGCTCGGCCATCTGACCCACGGCCCGGCCGACCCCGGTCAGGCACACCCTCTCCCCGCCGGCCCGCACCCGGCGGGGGGAAGGCGTCCGACGGGCGGGCGTACGGCGGACCGGTGTGCGGGCGCATCGGTGTCCCAGAGGGCGCCAATCGGCCGTACGAGCGCGCCACGCTGGGAAAACGTCTGTCAACCTCCTTGACGCCACCGTGAATCCGAGGTGTGGGATGCATGGGTGACGGCAGGGGGAGGTAGGGTTACTCTGCCCGGGGCGGGTGCCTACGACGGGTGGGGAGTGTCATGGAGCAGATAGCAATGCGAAGCAGGCCACGAGTGCCTGCGATCAACTGTGGGAGCGGCGCGTCCAGTGCGCGTCTCGACCGCCACCTCGCGGTGCTCGGCGGCCCAGCGGTGCCGCAGCGCGAGGCGGAGGGCGCCACGGTGCTGATGCAGGAGTTGACCGCGCGCGACCACGCACGCACGAAGAAGAGCCGGGGTGCCCGGGTGTCGCTGTTCGCGCCGCTGCGGCGACTGCGGCGTTCGCTGTTCGGCAGCCGAGGCTGACCGACCGGACGCTGTGCCGCGTTCGACAGACGAGACTCCTTCACCCCCGCTCGTTCCCGATCGAATCGGTCCGGCCTGGGTACGCGACCAGGCCGGACAGGCGTCCCGCAGCCGCCACGGCGTGAGCGGGCCCCGGCCGACCCCAGCCGTCGCCCCGCCCGGTGGTTCCGCTCAGGCCACCCGCGCCGCCTCCTTCGCCCGCGCCCGTCGCGCCGGTCGGCCGCCGATCCGTCGGCCCCACGCTGTGCCGGCCGCGCCCGCGCGGTGAGTGCCCTCCGCCAGGTGGCCCCGGTACGTGCCAGGCGACCCCGCGTTCCCCCTGGCCCGCCTCCGGCGTCCCGGGTGCCGGCGCCGCCGGCGCGACGCGGCCTCACAGCAGCGCGAACTGGCCCTCCGGTCCCTCCTCGTGGTGGTCCAGGACCGACGCGGGCCGTCGGGTGGCATCCGGAACCGGCAGCACGCCCGCGTCGGCCAGCTCGCCCGCCGCGATCAGCGGCCCGTCGGCCAGCTCCTTACGCAGTTGCCCGGCCGGCTCGCGCAGTTCGGTCAGCAGGGTGAGGACCGTGATCAACTCCAGCAGGTCAGACGTCCACTCCTGGGGCCAGTCGCGCGGTCCGATGGCGTCCAGGGTGCCGGCCGGGCCGGGCGTGGCGCGCCGCTCGAACCAGCTCTCCAACACCCGTACCCCGCCGCTGTGGTACTCCCACGCGGCATAGGCCACCGGCGAGATCCGGCCGTTCCCCAGGCAGAGCGCGCCGTCCTCGGGGTCGTAGCTCAGCGCGTCCGGAGCGAGCGGGCCCGCGAGCGCGGCCCGCACGTACGGACGCTGACCGCCCGGCAGCCGAGGCCGACCGGCACCCGCGGTGGCCGCGCCCGCGACCCCGGGCGCCGGGCCGCCGCGGGCGCCGCGGGTGTGGAGCCACACCCGGCGTCGGCCGAGCGCGACGCCCGCCTCCCAGAGGTCGGGGGAGGCGGTCAGCGGCACGGTCGTCGCGCCCTCGGGCCCGCGCTGCGCGACGGCGGCGATCCAGGCGAACAAGTCCTCGGCCGCGACCTCGCGTCCGAGCCGGCGGGCCAGGTGGGCGAGGAGCCCCGGGGCGACGTTGGGCTCGCGGGCGCCGGGGCGGCGGTAGAGCGGGCGGATGCGGCCGGGCCGGCCCGCGGGGGAGTACCCGTCGGGGAGCAGCGCGGCGAAGGAGAGTTCGGCCTCCGTCAGGGGTGGGCCGGCCGGCGGCGTGCCGCTCCCGGCCGGCCGCGGGCCGCCGGCCGGCGTCGTGGAGCGCGGCGCGGGGCCCGGTGCGCCGGGTCCGGGTGCGTCGGCCGCCGCTCGGGTGCCGCGCTGGCCGGTGCGGGGCGGTGCCTCGCGGGCCGGTTCGAGCAGGTGGACCTGGTGCTCGTCGGCCACCCGCCACAGCTCGGGCCTGGCCGCGTCGATCAGCCGGTGATCGGGGATCAGCCACTGCTGGTCGTAGGGCCCGTGCGCGATCCGTACCGGCCGCGGGCAGCGGCCTCGCTCACGGGCGAACCTGGTGGTGGCGCCCGGCTGGCCGGGGAGTTGGGCGACGGCGGTGTGCGGCGTACGGGCCCGGGTGGGGTGGAACAGGGCCGTACGGTCGGCCTCGTCGTCGGCGCGCAGCAGCCGGTCCCAGCGGGCCGCGAGCGAGGCGGCGTCGGCGGCCAGCACCCAGGACCGCCCGAGTCGCAGCGGCGCCACCGACCACGGCATCACGTCCGCCAGCTCCGGCGCCTCGCCCCCACCGGCGTCCGTTACCGCCACGGCAGCCCTCCCCGACGTCTGTGCCTCCAGCATGGTAGCCATGCCCGGCGCGGGTCCGGGCCGGCGCCGGCGCGCGGTCGAGCCGCCGCGCCGGTCGCGGCGCGCTCGCGCGCGGAGGGCGCCGCGCGGGGCGGGGTGTGGTGGGGGCGTGGAGCGGACGGGGGTCAGTGGGCGTCCAGGGTGACCGTGAAGGAGAAACGGTCACCCCGGTAGCGGATACGGGCCACGTCCACGATCTCGCCGTCCTCGTCGTAGGTCAGGCCCGTGTAGTGCAGGATCGGGCTCAGCAGCGGCACGTTCAGGAGCCCCGCCGTCTCCGGGTCGGCGAGACGGGCCTCGACCGTGTCCGTGATGCGGCTGATGCGCACCCCGACCGCGTCCCGCAACACCTTGGTCATGGGCCAGCGGGTCAGGTCGTCGAGGTCGATCTTCTCGGCGATGTCGGGCCGGATCAGGTTGTGGGCCCAGTTGGTGGGCTCGCCGCTCTCCTCCTCGCAGCGCAGCCTCCGGTAGCCCACCGCCTCGGTGCGGCCAGGGAAGTGCTCGGCGAGGTCGGCCGGGATCGGCTCGGTGCCGTGGCCCAGCAGCGTGGTGCGCTCACCTGACTGCTGGGCCACTATCGCGTCCACCGAGCCGAGCAGCCGCACCGGGGCGCCGCGCCGCGCGCTCGGCTCGATGAACGTGCCGCGCCGCCGGTGCCGGCTGATCAGCCCCTCCGCCTCCAACTCCTTGAGCGCCTGCCGCATGGTGAGGACGCTGACCCCGTAGTGCTCGGCCAACCGGTCCTCGGTGGGCAGCCGCAGCGGCTCCTCCGGGCGGCGGCCCAGTATGGAGGCCCGCAACGACTGCGACACCTGGTACCAGAGCGGCAGCTTGCGGTTCAGGGCGAGCGAGTCGGGAGCGAAGGTGGTCACGTTGGCTCCGTACTACGACGACCGGAAATGGCGCTCCAGACCCTGCCACACATCGTCATAACCGCTCTGCAGGTGGTCGGCTTCGATCGCCTGCGGAGTGGTGATGACCGGCCAGCGGGTCTCGAACATGAAGGCGAGGCCGTTGTCGATCTTCTGCGGCAGGAGTTCGGCGGCGCTCGCCCGGTCGAAGGTCGTCCGGTCGGGCCCGTGCGCCGACATCATGTTGTGCAGCGAGCCACCGCCGGGCACGAAGCCGCCCTTGCCCGCCTTCTTCGCGTCGTAGGCACCCTCGATCAGGCCCATGTACTCGCTCATCACGTTGCGGTGGAAGTACGGCGGCCGGAAGGTGTCCTCGCCCACCAGCCAGCGCGGCGCGAAGACCACGAAGTCCACGCCCGCCAGGCCGGGGGTGTCCGACGGCGAGGTGAGCACCGTGAAGATGGACGGGTCGGGGTGGTCGTAGCTGATCGAGCCGATGACGTTGAAGCGGTGCAGGTCGTAGACGTACGGCACGTGGTTGCCGTGCCAGGCGACGACGTCGAGCGGGGAGTGGTCGTACGTCGCGGCCCACAGGTTGCCGCAGAACTTGTTGACCACCTCGGTCGGCGCCTCGCGCTCCTCGTACGCGGCCACCGGAGCGCGGAAGTCGCGCGGGTTGGCCAGGCCGTTGGCGCCGATCGGGCCGAGGTCGGGCAGGACGAAGGGCTGGCCGTAGTTCTCGCAGACGTAGCCGCGCGCGCTCGCGTCGAGGAGTTCGACGCGGAACCGCACGCCGCGCGGGATGAGCGCCACCTCGCCCGGCTCGGCGCGCAGCAGCCCGAACTCGGTGCGCAGCAGCAGCCCGCCGCTCTCGGGCACGATCAGCAACTCGCCGTCGGAGTCGCTGAAGACCCGGTCGGTCATCGAGGCGTTGGCGGCGTAGAGGTGGATGGCCATGCCGACGCGCTGGGCGGCGTCGCCGTTGCCGCCGAGCGTCCACAGGCCGGCGAGGAAGTCGGTGCCGGCGGCCGGCTCCGGCATCGGGTCCCAGCGCAGCCGGTTGGGGTCGGGCACCTGCTCGGGGCCGGCGAACGGGGCGCCGCGCAGCGCGCCGTTGTCGATCCGGGTGAACGGGGGGTGCGCCGCCGAGGGGCTGATGCGGTAGAGCCAGGAGCGGCGGTTGTTGCGCCGGGGCTCGGTGAAGGCGCTGCCGCTGAGCTGCTCCGCGTACAGGCCGAGCGGGGCGCGCTGGGGCGAGTTGCGGCCGTGCGGCAGCGCCCCGGGCACCGCCTCGCTGCTGTGTTCGTTACCGAATCCGGAGCTGTACGTCAGCCCCTCGGCGACCTTCCTCGCTTGCTCGTTGTCCGTGCCGCTCATCGCGTGCTCCCACCATCGAGATCCACCATCGAAGAATTCCTATGCTTGACCATAGGAATGACGGGGTGCGGCGTCAATGTGCCGGCCCCGCCCGGCACGTCGGCCCCGCGTGCGACTCGATGCCTACCCGCTCCCGCGCCTCCTCGACCAGTGCCGCGCCGGCACCCTCCGAAAGCCGCGCCCCGCGCCGCGCGCGGGTGAACGGCGGGGGCGGTGGTGCTCGACGGGCCGGCGTGCCGACTGGGCCGGGGCGACTCCGTCGCACGCGGCTGACCTGGTGTTTTGCGCGTATTGCTCGCACGTCAAGACCTTGTTAACGCAAAGTTGCCGCGCCTAACGTCGCCTCACCGCCCCTCCGGCGGCGCTGCCCGCCCCTCGGCGGCGTTCGAAGGCGAACGTGAGGTACCCATGCTGACCATCCTCGGATTCGTCATGATCGCTACCTTCCTGGTGCTGATCATGATGAAGAAGATGTCCCCGCTGGCGGCGCTGGTGCTCGTTCCGGCGCTGTTCTGCGTCCTGGTAGGGAAGGGCGCGCACCTGGGCGAGTACGTGCTCGACGGAATAGGCGATCTGGCGCCCACGGCGGCCATGCTCATGTTCGCCATCATCTACTTCGGCGTCATGATCGACGTCGGTCTCTTCGACCCGATCGTCCGGCTCATCCTGCGGTTCTGCAAGGCCGATCCGGTGCGGATCGTGGTCGGCACCGCCGTGCTGGCCGCCGTGGTCTCGCTCGACGGCGACGGCTCCACCACCTTCATGATCACCGTGTCGGCCATGCTGCCGCTCTACCGGCGGCTGAAGATGAGCGTGCTGGTGATGACCTGCGTCGCGGCCACCGCCAACGGCGTGATGAACACCGTGCCCTGGGGCGGCCCCACCGCCCGCGCCGCCACCGCCCTCGAACTGGACGCGGGCGAGATCTTCGTACCGATGATCCCGGCGCTCGCGGTCGGCCTGCTCTTCGTCTTCTTCCTCGCGTACGTGCTCGGCCGGCGCGAGCGCAGGCGGCTCGGCCTGCTCACCCTCGACGAGGGCGACGCGCTGGCGCGGGACGCGGCGGCCCCGGGCGCGCGGGCGGCCGAGCCGGTGCTGGCCGCCGTCGGCGGCGCCGACGCCCCGGCCGTCGCGGTGGCCGGCGCGGGCGGTCCGGGGCGCGTACCGCTGACGAAGGACCGGCTGCCGACCGGCGGCGGAACCGGGCGGGGCCCGGCCGGTCAACCCGGCACGGGCGACGCGGACCCCCGACCCGTCGGCGCGGACACCGCGACCACCACGGCGAGCGACGCCGACGCCGCTGCCGCCGACGACCCGCAGACCCTGGACCCGGACCGGCCGACGCTCCGCCCGAGGCTGTACTGGTTCAACGCCGCCCTCACCGCGACCCTGCTCACCCTGCTGATCCTGCAGACCCTGCCGATACCGGTGCTCTTCCTGCTCGGCGCGGCGGTCGCGCTCACCGTCAACTTCCCGCACATGCCCGACCAGAAGGCACGCATCGCCGCGCACTCGGAGAACGTGCTCAACGTCTCCGGCATGGTCTTCGCCGCGGCCGTGTTCACCGGCGTCCTCACCGGCACCGGCATGGTCGAGCACATGGCCCGCTGGCTGGTCGACGGCGTCCCCGACGGGCTCGGGCCGCACATGGCCGTGGTCACCGGCGTGCTGAGCATCCCGCTCACGTACTTCATGTCCAACGACGGCTTCTACTTCGGCATCGTCCCCATCCTGGCCGAGGCCGGCGCCGCGCACGGGGTCTCGCCCACGGAGATCGCCCGCGCCTCCCTCGTCGGCCAGGCCCTGCACATGTCGAGCCCGCTGGTGCCGGCCGTGTACGTGCTGGTCGGCATGGCCAAGGTGGAGTTCGGCGACCACACCCGCTTCACCGTGAAGTGGGCGGCGCTCACCGCCCTGGTGGTGCTCGGCGCCAGCCTGGCGTTCGGCATCATCTAGGGCATGACGGGGTCGACGGGGACGACGAGGACGCTGCCCGGTAGGGGCTGGCTGCTGCGCTTGGTCATCGCCTTCGCGTTCGCGCAGGGGGCGGTGAGCATGGCCAGGCCGGCCGTCTCCTACCGGGCCCTCGCGCTGGGCGCGGACGCCCGCGCGGTGGGGATCATCGCCGGCGTGTACGCGCTGCTCCCGCTGTTCGCCGCCGTCCCGCTGGGCCGCCGCACCGACCACGGCCGCGCCGCCCCGCTGCTCCCCGTCGGCGTCGTGCTCATCGCGGAGGGCTGCGCGCTCAGCGGGCAGGCCGGTTCGCTGTCGGCGATGGCGCTGTGGAGCGGCGTCATGGGCCTGGGACACCTGGCGTTCGTGATCGGCGCGCAGTCCATCGTGGCCCGCCGGAGCGCCGCCGCCGACCAGGACCGCAACTTCGGCCACTTCACCATCGGCGCCTCGCTCGGCCAACTGGTGGGGCCGATCGCCGCCGGGCTGCTGGTCTCGGCGCGGGGCGACCAGTTGGCCCCCACCAGCGCCACGGCGCTGCTCGTCTCGGCGGCGGTGGCGATGTGCTCGTTCGCCGGCCTGTGGCGCGTCGAGAGCGCCGGCGGGAGCGCCGGGGGAGGCCCCGGCGAGCGCGCCGGCGCGCGGGGCGCGCGGGCGGCGGCGCGCGGGGCGGGCGAACGGCCGACCGGGCGGCCCGTGTCCGTCTGGGGCATCATGCGCTCGCGCGGCGTGGCCTCCGGCATCTTCATCAGCCTCGCCGTGCTCTCCACGACCGACGTCCTCACCGCCTACCTGCCCGTGCTCGGCGAGCACCGTGGCATCGCCCCGGCCACCGTCGGGCTGCTGCTCAGCCTGCGGGCCGCGGCCACCATCGCCTGCCGGCTGGTGATGACGCCGATGATCCGCCTGGTCGGGCGCACCGCGCTGATGGCCGGGAGTTGCCTGCTGGCCGCGGTGTTGTGCGCGAGCGTCGCGCTGCCGCTGCCGGTGTGGGGCCTGGCGACAGCGCTGGCCCTGCTGGGCTTCGCGCTCGGCGTGGGGCAGCCGTTGTCGATGACCACGGTGGTACAGGCCGCACCCGACGGCGCGCGCAGCACCGCACTCGCGCTGCGGCTGACCGGCAACCGGTTCGGCCAGGCAGCCGCGCCGGCCGCCGCCGGCGCGCTGGCCGGCCTCGCGGGCACGGCGGCGCCGTTCGTGCTGCTCGGCCTGCTGCTGCTCGGCTCGGCGGCGGTCGCCGGGCGCGGCCTGCGCCACGGGGGCGACGGCGCCTCGCGCACGGCGGCCCGTGGCGCCCCGCGTGACGCACCGCCGGACCACCCGCCGGACCACCCGTCGACGCCGGACCACGCCCCCGGGCCAGAGCCACGCGGCGGCGAAGCGACCACCCGCCCGCACCCCTGACCGCCGCGCCCCGCGGAGCGACCGGCGCGCGCGACCGGGGGCGAACCGGACCGGTGGGCCCGCCGCGCTCGCTCCCCGCACCGCCTCGCCCGTTCACCTCCGGTGCGGCCCCTACGGGCCCCGGCGGGTCGCCGTGCGCGGGCAGGGGCGGCGGCTCGTACGGGGGCGGGGGCGGCCTGGGGCGTACGGGCGCGAGGGCGGCGGGCGTACGGGGTGGCCTGAGTCGTACGGGCGCGGGGGCGGCGGGCGTACGGGGCGGCCACGGCCGTGGCTGGTGTGGCGTACGGGCCGACCGGGGTCGGTGGCCGGCGGTGGTTGGGCCGGGTGGGGGATAGGGGCGGGCGTTCGGGGGTTGGCCGTTTCCTGGCGGCGTGAAGGTGACACGTAATCAGGCAAACGACTGATTCGTATGAAACGTATGACCGGCAGGACGAAACGTCCCGGCGTGAAGGAGATCCACATGGCCGCCCCGGTACCGCTCCGTCGCTCCGGCGCTCGCGCCGCCGCGCTCGTCGTGGCCGCGCTGGCCACCGGCACCGTCGCCGCGCTGGAGGCGCCCGCCGTCGCGGCGCCCGGCGCGGACGTCCGTATCCACGACGTGGACACGCCCGTGGAGGACCCGCGGGACGAGCGCACGGTCTGCGCCTTCTACCTCGTCGCCGTCGACGTCCCCGGTGCGCGGGAGCTGGCCTGGCGCATCGCCCCGCGCCCGAACTCCCGCAAGCTCCCCGGCATCGACGGCACCATCCTCATCGACGCCGGCCGGGGCCACACCGGCCCCTACACCCTCCCCAGCGGCAGCTACGAACTCACCTGGACCGGTGCGGGGGAGGGGCGGGAGGCGGTCCGGCGCAAGACGTTCACGGTCGCGTGTCCGCCGGGCGACCAGGGGCAGCCCCCGACCAACGACCCGCCTCCCGCCGCCGCCGACGACGAGGCGCGGGGCGAGGTCCCAGGCGGCCGGCAGGAACCGACCGAGGAGCGAGAGCACCCCGCGGCGGCCGACGAGGACTGGCTCACCGACGCGATGTCGAGCGCGGGCGCGGCGGAGTGGAACCGGGGGGACCGAGGTGACCGAGGGAACCGGGGGAACTCGGACAAGGAACGCCGTGCCGTGCCGGCCGCCGAGCGGTCCGTCGCGCACCGCGCCGCCGCCGACCGCCCCGAAGTCGAAGCGCCGCCCGCTGCCCGAGGCTCGCGCGGCGAGCGGGCGCCCGTGGACCCGGGCGACGTGCCGGCGGCGGACGGGCGGCAGCCGCGTGGCGCCGTGGCCGCGGGCGGCGGTGGCGAGGCGGACGAGGGGACGGCGCCGCCCGGGGCGGGTACGGCCCTGGTCGCCGGCGCGGTCGGGTTGGTCGGACTGGTGGGGGGCCGCCGCGCCCGGCGTCGCTCGCAGCGCCCCGCCTAGGACGCCATGAGGCCAGGCAGTGGCGCGCCGCCGGACCCCGCGCCCGCGCGCCCGCGCCCCGGCGGCGCCGGCCGCTGCCGCCCTGGGGCGCCGCGCCGGCGCATGAGCCGCGCCCGCCGGCGCCGCCTGGCGGTGACCCTGAGTACGGCCGTGTGTCTGCTGGGCGGCGGCGTGTTCTGGGCGCTGGGCCCCGCGTCGTCGCCGGAGGACCGGTCGCGCCCGCCCGAACCGTCCGCCTGGGCGGCGGGCGCGGCGGCCATGCGGCTCGTCGCCGAGGGCGACGTGAGCGCTCCCCGGGCTGGTGGATCGCGAGCCGCCGCCGGCACCGGTGCGGATGGACGCGCGGACGACGCCCGGCGCGCGGGTGGTACGGGGCGGCCGGGCGCGGCCGGCGCGGCGCGCGACACCGAGGGGCGCGCGGCGGCACCCGGCGCGCCCGGCGCGCGGCCTCCCGCCGGCAAGCGCCCGGGCGGCACGGCCAGCGGGCCGGCGCGGGCGACCCGACCGCTCGTGCCGCGCGCCCCCATCGCCCGGGCCCGACCCAGCACCGTGGCCATCCCCGCGCTGCGCCTCGACGCGCCGGTCGTCGGCCTCGGTCTGGACCGGCACGGCCGCCTCACGACGCCGGCGGTCAACGCCCCGCGCGTGGCGGGCTGGTACGAGCGGGGCCCGAGCCCCGGCGAGCGTGGCACCGCGATCATCGTCGGCCACCGCGACACCCGCCGCGGCCCGGCCGTCTTCCTCGAACTGCCCGCGCTGCGCCGGGGCGACCTCATCGAGGTGGCCCGCCACGACGGCAGGACGGCCGTGTTCACGGTGGACGCGGTGCGCACCTACCCGCGGTCCGACTTTCCCGACCGCACGGTCTACGGCGACGCGGGCCGCCCCGAACTGCGGCTGCTGACCTGCGGCGGCCCCTTCGAGCCCGGCCGTGGCTACCGCTCCAACGTCGTCGTCTTCGCCCATCTGTACGACGTGCGGGACGCGGCGCGGGCGCGCTGACCGGCGGGCGCGACGGAGCGCCGCTGGGCGCCGCCGGGCGCGGCGCACCCCCGCCCGCGCGCCCCCAGCGGCGCGCCCCCGGACACCCCACACGCGCGCGGCGCGGCCGTGAACCGCCGCCGCGCGCGGTCGAGCGGCTCGGCGGGGTGGTGCGACGCGCCGGCCGTCGGGCACCGTGGAGCCGAGGGGCTGCGGGCCCCGCCGGCCCACCGCGCGCGGCATGCGGGCATCGACGCCGTATGCCGGACGCCGCCAAGGCGGCGCGGGTGTAAGCCAGTTGTCGCCGAGGGGAGGTAGGTCAAGCGCGGTGCGTGGCGCGGCCGGGGTGACGCGGGTGGCCCGGGTGGGAACGGCTCGCGTGATCGAGGGCACGCGGCGGCCCCTGGCGTCTGAAAACTACCGTCGCTAGTTTGGTGGGGTACGACGGGCTTGAGCGGTGCGCTGGAGGGCGAACGACGTGAAGTCGCATGACGAGATGTACATCGACGGCGCCTGGCGGCCCGCGGCCGGCACGGACTCGATCGAGGTGGTCAACCCGGCGGACGAACAGGTCATCGCCACCGTGCCGGCTGGCACGGCGCTGGACGTGGACACCGCCGTACGGGCCGCGCGCGCCGCCCAGCCGGGCTGGGCCGCCATCCCGCCGGCCGAGCGCGGCACCTACCTGGCGGCCCTGCGCGACGGGCTCGCCGCCCGTCGCGACGAGATCGCCGAGACCGTGGTGGCCGAACTCGGCTCTCCCGTCGGCTTCGCGCAGGCCGTCCACGCCGGCCTGCCGATCGCCGTCGCCGACAGCTACGCCGAGTTGGCGAAGACGTACGCGTTCGAGGAGCGGATCGGCAACTCCACGGTGTTCCACGAGCCGGTGGGCGTCGTGGGCGCGATCACGCCGTGGAACTACCCGCTGCACCAGATCGTCGCCAAGGTCGCCCCCGCGCTCGCCGCCGGCTGCACCGTCGTCGTCAAGCCCGCCGAGAACACCCCGCTGGTGGCCCAGCTCTTCGCCGAGGTGGTGGCTGGGGCGGAGCTGCCCGCCGGCGTGTTCAACCTGGTCACCGGGCTCGGCCCGGTCGCCGGCCAGGCGCTGGCCGAGCACCCGGGCGTGGACCTGGTCTCCTTCACCGGCTCCACCGCCGTCGGCCGGCGCATCGGCGCGAGCGCCGGGGCGGCCGTCAAGCGGGTCGCCCTCGAACTCGGCGGGAAGTCGGCCAACATCGTCCTGCCCGGCGCCGACCTGACCCGGGCGGTGAAGGTCGGCGTGGCCAACGTGATGGCCAACGCGGGCCAGACCTGTAGCGCCTGGACCCGGCTGCTGGTCCACGCCGACCAGTACGAGGAGGCCGTCGAGCTGGCCGCCGCTGCCGCCGCCAAGTACGCGCCGGGCGACCCGCGCGACGCCGAGACCCGGCTCGGGCCCGTGGTCAGCGCCGCGCAGCGGGACCGGGTCCGCGACTACATCGACCGCGGCATCGCGGAGGGCGCCCGCCTGGTGGCCGGCGGCCCCACGGCCCCGGAGGGCCTGGAGCGCGGGTACTACCTGCGCCCCACCGTGTTCGCCGACGTCACACCGGAGATGACCATCGCCCAGGAGGAGATCTTCGGTCCGGTCCTCTCGATCCTGCGGTACGCCGATGTCGACGAGGCCGTGCGGATCGCCAACGACTCGGCGTACGGCCTGGCCGGCGCGGTGTGGGCGGCCGACGAGGCCGAGGCGGTGGCCGTCGCGCGCCGCCTGGAGACCGGCCAGGTGGACATCAACGGAGGTCGCTTCAACCCGCTCGCCCCCTTCGGCGGCTACAAGAGCTCCGGCGTCGGACGCGAACTCGGCGTGCACGGCCTGACCGAGTACCTCCAGACCAAGTCGCTCCAGCTCTGACGCCCCGCCCTCCCGCACGCTCCGCTCTCCCCGCATGCCCCGGCGCCGCGCCCCGACGGCGGCGCCGGGCCCGGCCGGCTGGGCCGGACGGTGGCGGGACGCGCCGGCCGCCGCCCGCACGGTGCCGCCACCCGAGCGCGGGGCGCGCCGGGCGGCCCCGTCGCCCGTCGCCCCGTACGCCCCGCGGGCCCCGCTCGCCCGGCCCGCGCCCCGACCCGCCCCTTCCGGCGCCCGGCGACCCGGCGCCGCCCCGTCTCGTACGCCCGCCCCGCCCGCTCCGTCCCGCCCGCCCGTGCGCCCCGCGTACGCCCGACCGCCCCCCGCACCCCGGGCCGGCCGCCTGCCCGCCGTGAGCGCGCCCGCACCGTAGCGCACCGGACATAACCGAACCGGACCGTCCGGTACGGCCGGGTGCACGCTGTGCTGGGCCGCTCCGTCGCCGTACGATCCGCACCGTCGTGTTGCTCGAACCGGCGTGCGCACCCGCGCACGCCGGAGCACCCCGTCCGTCCGCCCACCCCGTCGGCGCCGGGTCCATCGGCCCGCTGGCGACGGGGGCGGGCCAACGCCCCACCCCCACACCGTGCCTGTGCCCCTAGGAGAAACCGTGGTTCGCGCCGCTGTACTCACCGCAGTCAACGCTCCGCTGGAGATCACCGAGATCGACCTCCCGAAGCCGGGCCCCGGACAGGTCCGGGTCAAGCTCACCGCCGCCGGCGTGTGCCACTCCGACCTGTCGCTGTCCAACGGCACGCTGCGACAGCAGGTGCCGGCCGTGCTCGGGCACGAGGGGGCCGGGGTCGTCAGCGCCGTGGGCGAGGGCGTCACAACGGTGGACACCGGCGACCGCGTCGTCCTGAACTGGGCACCCTCGTGCGGGAACTGTCACTTCTGCGCGCTGGACGAGCCGTGGCTGTGCGCCCACGCGGGCGCCGCGGCCGACACCCCGTACGCCACCCTCGCGGCCGACTCCACCGCCCTCTACCCGGGCCTTGGCACCGCGGCGTTCGCCGAGGAGACCGTGGTGCCCGCGCACGCGGTGCTGCCGCTGCCGGACGGCGTGCCACTGGTGGACGCGGCGCTGCTCGGCTGCGCGGTGCTTACCGGATACGGGGCCATCTTCCACGCGGCCAAGGTCGTCGAGGGCGAGTCGGTCGTGGTCTTCGGCGTCGGCGGGGTGGGCCTCGCGGTGCTCCAGTGCGCGCGGATCGCCGGCGCGGGACCGCTGATCGCCGTCGACATCTCGCCCGAGAAGGAGGAGCTCGCGAGAGCCGCCGGGGCGACCGACTTCCTGATAGCGGGCGACGACACGGGCAAGCGGGTGCGCGCCCTCACCGAGGGGTACGGCGCCGACGTGGCCATCGAGTGCGTGGGCCGCGCGGACACCATCCGCGCCGCCTGGACCAGCACCCGGCGCGGCGGCCGGACCACCGTCGTGGGCATCGGCGGCAAGGACCAGCAGGTGACGTTCTCCGCGCTGGAACTCTTCTACTTCGGCCGCACCCTCTCCGGCTGCGTCTACGGCAACAGCGACCCGGTCCGCGACCTGCCGGCCATCGCGGAGCACGTGCGCGCGGGACGGCTCGACCTGTCGGCCCTGGTCACCGACCGGATCGGGCTCGAAGGCATCCCGGCGGCCTTCGACGCCATGCTCGCGGGCCGCGGCGGCCGGGCGCTCATCGTCTTCTGACGCGCCGTTGGCAACGGGAGCGCCCCGTACGGCGGTTGTGGGCGCGGCGGTCGCCCCCGCGCCCCGCGAGCTGGTGCTGTCCCCCTTTCCGAGGCGGGGGACAGCACCAGCGCGCGGCCCCGGGCGCGCGTCCTAGCGTGCTGTCATGCATGCGATGACAAGGCCGGCGGTGGCGGGCATAGCGCTCGCCGCCTGTCTGGCCACCGTGCCCACGGCCGTCTCACCGGCCGCAGCCCACGGCGGCCCGCCCGCCGCGACGAGCGAATTCGCCCGCTTCTACGACCAGCGCCCGCAGTGGAAGAGTTGCGTGCTCGGACCCGACGACGAGGACGGGCGGCAACTGGAGAAGGCCGGCGCCCGGTGCGCCGACATCACGGTTCCGCTGGACTACGCGCGCCCCACCGGCCGCACCATCACCGTCGCCCTCTCCCGGATCAGGGCCACCGACACCGCCCACCGCGTCGGCCCGATCGTCTTCAACGACGGCGGCCCCGGCGGCCCCTCGCTCACCAGCCCGCTGGCGGCGCGGACCGCGATGCGCGACAACGCCGCCCGCTACGACCTGATCGGCCTCGACCCCCGGTTCGTCGGCCGCAGCACCCCGCTGGACTGCGGCTGGCCCGTCGGCACCGCGCTGGTCTCGGCCGGCATGACCCGGGCCACCTTCGACCGGCAGGTCGCCCACCAGAAGGATCTGGCCAGGCGCTGTTCCACCCGACACGGTGCCGTCCTGCCGCACGTCACCACCCGCAACACGGCCCGCGACATGGACGTCGTACGCGGCGTGCTGGGCGAGCGGAAGATCTCCTACCTGGGCTACTCGTACGGCACCTACCTGGGCACCGCCTACACCCAGATGTTCCCCGGCCGCTTCGACCGGGTGGTGCTCGACGGGGCCATCGACCCGCGCGAGTACCGGCCCCGCCTGCTCAAGGGCCGGGAGGAGATCGGGGACCGGGCGTTGCGCGCCTGGGCCGCGTGGACCGCGCGGCACCACGCGACCTACGGCCTCGGCACCAGTGGGCCCCGGGTGCTGCGCACCGTCGAGCGCACCGCGCGGGCCGCGGCGGTGCGCCCGCTGGTGGTCGGCTCGGGCCCGGACGCGTACCGGGTGGACGACGCGACGGTGCCGATGGTCGCCTTCGCCGGCGCCGCCGACGACCGCGACCCGGCCCGGCACGCGCTCGCCGGCCAGCTCTCGGTGCTCACCCGCGCGGCGCGCGGCGAGCGCGTCGAGCCGACGCCCGAGTTGGCGGAGATGCTGGACTTCGTCCTGACGGGCAAGCAGTCGCGGTACGGCAGCGCGCAGGTCGCCATCCTGTGCGGCGACGGGACGGCGCCGCGCGACCCCGAGGTGTACTGGCGCGACGTCCAGCGCAGCCGGGAGCGCTACCCGCTGATGGGGCCGATGGCCAACAACGTCAACCCCTGCGCGTTCTGGCCGGACATGCCGCGCGAGGCCCCGGTCCGGGTGGAGCGCGACACCCCGGCGCTCATCGTGGCCGCCACCGGCGACCCCCGTACCTCCTACCAGGGCAGCAAGGCCCTGCGCGGCATGCTGCCCAGCTCCCGGCTGGTGACCCTGGAGGGCGCCAACCACCACGGGGTGTTCGGCGAGTACGGCAACGCCTGCGTGGACGACCAGGTCAACGCCTACCTTCGGACGGGAAGGCTGCCCGGGTCGGACGTGACGTGCCAGAAGTAGCGCGCGCCGACGGGCGGTAGCGCCCGCGCGCCGGTCGGGTCGGAGAGCGGAGTGCCCCGACCCGACCTAGTCCGTGTCCCAGTCCCGCGCCCGGCTCAGGGCAGCCGCTGGAACTGGAGCTCGAGCCCGTCCAGCAGGGCCGTCAGGCCCGTCTCGAACGCGCCCTCGTCCACCTGCTGTTGCCGCTCGGCCAGCAGGTGGGCCTGGCCCAGGTGTGGATAGGCCGCCGGGTCGTACGCCCGCGGGTCGTCCACGAAACCGCGGGCGAAGGAACCGAGCGCGGACCCGGCGACGAAGTAGCGCATCAGCGCCCCCACCCGCGTCGCGTGGGCGGGCGGCCACCCCGCCCGCACCATCGCGCCGAACACCGCGTCCGCCATCCGCAGCCCGGTCGGCCGCCGCCCGGGCCCCTGGGCCAGCAGCGGCACGATGTGCGGGTGGGCGGTGAGCGCCGCCCGGTACGAGCGGGCCCAGGCGAGCAGCGCCGGGCGCCAGTGGTCCGGGCCGTCGCGCCCCGCGTCGAACATCGACAGGTCGACCTCGGCGACCACGGTGTCCGCGACCGCGTCCAGGATCTCGTCCTTGTTCGGGAAGTGGTTGTACAACGACGGCCCGCTGACCCCGAGTTCGGCGGCGAGCCGGCGGGTCGAGACGGCCTGCAAGCCCTCGGCGTCCACGAGGGCGAGGGCGGCCGTGACGATTCTCTCGCGGCTCAGCAGGGGCTTGCGGGGGCGGGCCATGCGCCACATAGTAGAGCCGCCACACAAAAACTAGCACTGCTCACTAAGCGCACTCCCTGGGGCGGCGACATGGACCTGGAGCTCACGGACGAGCAGGGCGCGGTGCGCCAACTGGCCAAGGACTTCGTCGACCGGGAGGTCGCGCCGCACGCCGCCGCGTGGGACCGCGCCGAGCAGGTCGACCGGGCCATCGTGCCCAAGCTGGGCGCGCTCGGCTTCCTCGGCCTCACCATCCCGGCCCGCTACGGCGGCTCCGACGGTGACCACCTCTCGTACGCGCTGGTCACCGAGGAACTCGGGCGCGGCGACTCGGCGGTGCGCGGCATCCTGTCGGTCTCGCTCGGCCTGTGCGCCAAGTCCATCGCCGCCTGGGGGAGCGAGGCGCAGAAGCGGGAGTGGCTGCCGCGGCTGTGCGCGGGCGAGGCCGTGGGCTGCTTCGGGCTCACCGAGCCCGGCACCGGATCGGACGCCGCGTCGCTGACCACCCGCGCGGCGCGCGACGGCGCGTCGTACGTGATCGACGGCACCAAGACGTTCATCACCAACGGCACCTGGGCCGACGTGGTGTTGCTCTTCGCCCGCACCGGGCCCGAGCCCGGCCACCGGGGCATCAGCGCCTTCCTGGTGCCCACCGACACGCCGGGGCTCGGCCGCAGCGAGATCCACGGCAAGCTCGGGCTGCGCGGCCAGGCCACCGCGGAGCTGACCTTCGACGGGGTGCGGGTGCCCGCCTCGGCGCTGGTCGGCGAGGAGGGCCAGGGCTTCAAGGTCGCCATGTCGGCGCTGGCCAAGGGCCGGATGTCGGTCGCGGCCGGCTGCGTGGGCATCGCCCAGGCGTGCCTGGACGCGGCGGTGGCCTACGCGGGCGAGCGCGAGCAGTTCGGCGGCAAGACCATCGCCCACCACCAACTCGTACAGGAACTGCTCGCCGACATCGCCGTCGACGTGGCCGCCGCCCGCCTGCTGACCTGGCAGGTAGCCGACCACATCGAGCGCGGACTGCCGTTCGCGACCCAGTCGTCGGTGGCCAAGCTCTACGCCAGCGAGGCGGCCGTACGGTGCGCCAACAACGCGCTCCAGGTCTTCGGCGGCTACGGCTACGTGGACGCGTACCCGGTGGGCAAGCTGCTGCGGGACGCGCGCGTGATGACCCTGTACGAGGGCACCAGTCAGATCCAGAAGCTCCTGATCGGCCGCGAGCTGACCGGCGTCGCCGCGTTCTGACCGGTTACGTGGGCGTATCGGCCAGCGTTGACTGTCTCGGACCGCGACCGGGACGTGTTCGGGGTCGGACGGCGACCGGACTACGACCGGATCGGGCCAGGCCCCGCCGGACCGCTGCCGGACCGTCGTCGCGGCGGCCCGCCCTGGCCGGCGGCGCGGAACGCGAGCCTAAGCGACCGCTCACCCGCGCGGTAGGGTGAGCCTCCCGTCGCGGAGGGTCCGTGGCGGGCTGGCAGAGCGGGGCCTTGCATGAGCGCGCAGGCGCAGCAGTCCGAGGAAGAGTGGGCCGACATCGCCCCGGACGCCGCCCGGCGGCTGGTCATCGCCGCGGTGCAGGCGTTCGCCGAGCGCGGCTACCACGCCACGACCACCCGCGACATCGCCAGCCGCGCGGGCATGAGCCCGGCCGCCCTCTACATCCACTACAAGACCAAGGAAGAACTGCTCTACCAGATCAGCCTGGTCGGCCACCGGCTCGCGCTCGACATCCTGGAACGCCCGGCACTCGCCGACGGCAGCCCGGCCGAGCGGTTGGCCGACGCCGTCCGCTCCTTCGTCCGCTGGCACGCCGAGCACCACACCACGGCGCGCGTGGTGCAGTACGAACTGGACGCGCTGAGCCCCGAGCACCGGGCCGAGATCGTCGGCATGCGCCGGGCCACCGACGCGGCGGTGCGCGGCATCATCGAGGACGGCGTGCGCTCCGGCGACTTCGACGTCACCGACGTGCCGGGCACGACCCTGGCCGTCCTGTCCCTCTGCATCGACGTGGCCCGCTGGTTCAGCACGGAGGGCCGCCGTGGTCCGGACGAGGTGGGCGACTCGTACGCGGCCCTGGCCCTGCGCATGGTGGGCGCGGCGGGCGCGTAGTCCACGGGGCGCGGCGGGCAGGTAGCCCAGCCCGGGGGCGACGGGCACGTGACCCGGGGTGCGGCGGGGCCGCCGTGGCGGCTAGTGGAAGAAGCGGGCGACCGACTCCGCGACGCACACCGGGCGTTCGCCGCCGCCCTCGCGCTCGATCGTGATGACCGTGGTGAGTTGGACGCCGTCCTTGACCTCGGCGACCTCCGTGATCTTCGCCGTCGCGCGCAGCCGCGAGCCGACCGGCACCGGGGCCGGGAAGCGCACCTTGTTCACGCCGTAGTTCACGCCCATCCGGACGCCCTCGACGCGCCAGAGTCGCGGCATGAACGCGGGCACCAGCGACAGCGTCAGGTAGCCGTGCGCGATGGTCGTGCCGAACGGGCCGGTCGCGGCCCGCTCCGGGTCCACGTGAATCCACTGGTGGTCCCCGGTCGCCTCGGCGAACAGGTCGATCCGCCGCTGGTCGACCTCCAGCCAGTCGCTCGGCCCGAACTCGGTGCCGACCGCGGAGCGCAGTTCGTCGAGCGAGGTGAAGATCCGGGGTGGTGCCATGGCGATGCCTCCCGTGGTGCCGTGCCGTGCTGGCGGCGCACGTACCGACACGGGGAGCGCCCGCGCCCGTACTCCGTGGACTAAGCGGTTGCTCAGCATGCTGGCCCGGGGCGGGACTGTCAACGTGCCCCGGGACGCGCGGGCGTGCGCCACCGGGCGGGAGCCGGCCGGCGCGGGCGCGGCCCGGCAGCCGCCCCGGCCCGCCCGGCACACGCCGGGCGGCGCACCGCCAGGCCCCACCCCGAGCGGCGCGCCGCTCGCCACGCGGCGCTCAGCGCGCGCCCGCCAGCGCGGGGGCCCTGGGCGCGACGACCGGGCGCGGCACCACGATGCCGCAGCTCGCGCAGACCGGCCCGGGCTCCCAGGCGCGGCCGGCGAGCCTCTGCCAGATCATGCGGTCCTGCCCGCACACGGGGCAGCCGCCGGCCGCCTCGTCCGGCGCCTCCATGGCCGCGATGACCTGCCGCAGCACCTGCGGCAACGGCTTGGCGGGGTGCGTCTCGGGATCGGCGCACCGGACCACCTCGCAGCCGCCCCAGGTGAGTCGGTGCCAGTCGTCGAGGGCGCCCGGTTGGCGTACTCCGTCGTGCTTCTCGCGCCTGCGCCGGGCGGCGAACTCCGCCTCGTAGGCGAGCCACACCTCCCGCGCCTCCTCAAGCTCCGTCAGCGCCGCCACCAGGCGCGCCGGATCGGGATCGCGGTCTCCCGGCCGCATCCCGGTGCGGACGCACAGGTGGTGCCAGGTGGCGCGGTGCCCGTACGGGGCGAAGCGCTCCAGGCATTTACGGAGCGAGGTGCGCCGCAGCGCGACGCTGTTCCGTGGATCGCGAACCTCTCGTGCCAGTGCTCTGAAACCGGCCAAAGCATTCCACCTCCGACATGCGGACCAGACCCGATGCTCAATGGACGTGGCCCGCCGCGATTTGGCTCCATCTTTCCGCTCGGTCTTCCAGCGCGTCCCGCCCGTGGACCCGCCCCGCGCCCGCAGGGGGTCGCGGCGCGAGCGACGTGACGCGGCGTCGTCCGCGGCGGGGCGGACGGCACCGCCGCGCCCGTGCGACACCCGATCGCCGTGGGCCGTGCCGCCCGCCCGCCCGCACGGCTCCGAGCCCGAGGGTCGGCGTCCGTACGCGGCCGTCACGGCGCCCTCGTCGGCGGCTACCCGCGCGCATCCCGGGCAAACCGCACCGGTCCGGCGCGCCACTCGGAACCGGGCGCCGGGGCGAGGCCGCGCGACCGGGTCGGGCGCGACGGGCACCGGCCCCGCACGGCGGCGCGGACGCCACCACAAGGGTGACGCCCACGCCACCGGGTTCCGGCTCCACTCCGTCGCCGGGCTCGCGCTCTGCCACGGCGGCGCCGGGCGAGGCTGGTCCACCGAGCCGGCCACGGCTTCGAACTGCCGCGCTCCGGCCTGGTCGAGAACGCCGCGTGCTAGTCACCCAGGGCATCGCGAAGGCCACGGCCAACGGACGCCTGCCCGAGGCGGCCGGCCTGCGCCCGCTCACGCTGGCCGACGAGACGGGGCCCGAACTCCGGTTGCCCTCCGGCGCGTTCGCCCGACGCGGGGAGCGGGCGGCGCTGGCCCGGGACCACCCGCTCAACGTGTTGTGGCGCTGTCCCGCCGCCGAGCACGAGCGGCGCGTGAGCGCGGCGCGCTGACCCGCCACGGTCACGGCCCCCGGCCGGCCCCGCCCCGGCCAGACGCCCCGCCGACCAGCATCCCCCGCGCCCTTTCGTACGCCATACCGACCGGTTAGTCTGCGCTGAGCGCGCGGCGTACGCGGCGTACGCGGCGTACGTACGCGGCGGCCGGCCGGCTGGCGGACAGCGGGCGGTCGGTGGCCCGCGCGCGTCGCCGGCGGCCGGGACCAGGGGAGAGGCACATCGTGGAGACCATGCGGGGCGCGGGAGTGGTCGTGACCGGGGCGGGCGGCGGCATCGGGGCCGCGCTCGCCAGGGGCTTCGCCGCGCGCGGCGCCCGGGTCGTGGTCAACGACATCGACGCCGACAAGGCGCGGGCCGTGGCCGCCGAGATCGACGGCACCGCCGTACCGGGCGACGCGTCGAAGGCGCTGCCCGCCGCGCGGGACGCGCTCGGCGGCGCCGTCGACGTCTTCTGCGCCAACGCCGGCGTCGCCCCGGTCGGCGGCCCCGAGGCGGAGGAGGCGCTGTGGGCGGCGGCCTGGGACGTCAACGTGATGGCCCACGTCCGCGCGGCCCGCGAGCTGGTCCCCGGCTGGCTGGAGCGCGGGCACGGCCGGTTCGTGTCCACCGTCTCCGCCGCCGGCCTGCTCACCATGGTCGGCTCCGCCCCGTACAGCGTCTCCAAGCACGCCGCGTACGCCTTCGCCGAATGGCTCTCCGCCACCTACCGGCACCGGGGCATCCGGGTGCACGCGATCTGCCCGCAGGGCGTCCGCACGGACATGCTGGCCGGCACCGGACCCACCGGCGAACTGGTGCTCGCGCCCACCGCCATCGAGCCGGAGGCGGTCGCCGACGCCCTCTTCCAGGGCATCGCCGAGGAACGGTTCCTGATCCTGCCGCACCCCGAGGTGGCCGACTACTACGCCGCCCGCGCCACCGCGCCCGACCGCTGGCTGGAGAGCATCAACCACCTCCAGCGGAAGGTCGAACAGCTCCCCGGCGCGGCCGGGCGGTGACCCCCGGCGGGCCCCGCCGCCGGCACCCGCCGCCAGCGACGCACCCGGGAGCCCGCTACCGAGCCCCGCGCCCGCCAGGCGCGGCCGACCGACCAGGAGTGGCCGATGACCTCCTACCAGGACCAGCCCTGGCTGTCCCAGCTCAACGCGGCCCAGCGCCGCCCGGTCAGCCCGCGGCCCAGCGTGCTGCACGCCTTCCGGGACTCCGCCCGCGCCACACCCGAACGCACCGCGCTGGCCTACTTCGACGGGCGGCTCAGCTACCGGGAGGTGGACCGGCTCTCGGACGCGCTTGCCGCGCACCTGGCCGCCCGCGGCTTCCGGCCGGGCGAGCGACTGGCCATCGTGTTGCAGAACTCGCCGCACTTCGTGCTGGCCCTGCTCGCCATCTGGAAGGCCGGCGGCATCGCCGTGCCGGTCAACCCGATGTACAAGGCGGCCGAGTGCGCGCACATCCTGGCCGACGCCGAGGTGAGCGCGCTGGTCTGCGCAGACCTGGCGTGGGAGGCGTACCTGCGCGAGACGGCCGCCGCCTCGCCCGTACGCGTCGTGCTCACGGCCCGCGAATCGCAGTTCCAACGCCGCGACGACGCACGGGTACTGCCCGCCGACCGGCCGGCCCCGCCCGCGGACGCCACCGACCTGCTGGCCGCGGCCAGCGGCCCGCCCGTCGCGCCCACCGCGTCCGTCGCGCCCGCCGCGCCCGAGCCGGCCCCCGGCGACCCGGCGCTGATCTGCTACACCTCCGGCACCAGCGGCGCGCCCAAGGGCGCGACCAACACCCACGGCAACCTGGTCTACAACGCGGAGCGGCAGCGCGTCGGGCACGAGCTGCCGGCCGGCTCCACCTACTTCGCGCTCGCCCCCCTGTTCCACATCACCGGCCTGGTCTGCGAGCTGTCCGCCTGCCTCGCCGCCGGCGGCACGCTCGCGCTCACCTACCGGTTCCACCCGGGCGTGGTCCTGGACGCGTTCGCCGAGCACCGCCCCGCCTACACCGTCGGGCCCGCCACCGCGTTCATGGCCCTGCTGGCCCGCCCGGAGGCCACCCGCGAGCACTTCGCCTCCTTCGCGGTCATCTCCTCGGGCGGCGCGCCGCTGCCGCCCGCCCTGGTGACCGCCTTCGAGGAACGCCTCGGCCCCTACCTGCACAACGGCTACGGCCTCACCGAGTGCAGCGCCCCCTGCGCCAGCGTCCCGCCCGGCCGGCGGGCCCCCGTCGACCCGGCCTCGGGCACCCTGGCCGTCGGCGTCCCGGGGCCCGACACGGTGGTGCGCGTCCTGGACGAGACCGGCGCCGAGGTGCCGTTCGGCGAGTTGGGGGAGATCGCCGTGCGCGGCCCGATGGTCGTGCCCGGCTACTGGCGCCGGCCCAGGGAGAGCGAGGCCGCGCTGCCCGGCGGCGAACTGCGCACCGGCGACGTCGGGTTCATGGACCGGCAGGGCTGGCTGTACGTCGTGGACCGCAAGAAGGACATGATCAACGCCTCCGGGTTCAAGGTCTGGCCGCGCGAGGTGGAGGACGTCCTGTACACCCACCCCGCCGTGCGGGAGGCGGCCGTGGTCGGCGTGCCCGACGCCTACCGCGGCGAGTCGGTCAAGGCGTACGTGAGCCTGCGCGCCGGGCACGACACGGCGCCCGGCGACCTCGTGGCCTACTGCGCGCACCGGCTGGCCGCGTACAAATACCCCCGCGTAGTGGAGATACTGCCGGAGCTGCCGAAGACGACGAGTGGGAAGATCCTCCGGCGGGAGCTGCGCGAGGCGGGGTGAGCCGCCGGGCGCGCTCGGGCAGCGCACGACAGGCGGGCGGGCCGCGGTGGTACGGAACGAGGGGCAGGTGGCGGCGATGACCAGGGCGACGGACGGCGACGCGAGAGCGGTGCCGGTGCCGCGACGGCTGCTGGAGGCCGCCACCAGGCTCTTCGCCGAGCGGGGCTACGACCGCACCTCGGTGCAGGAGATCGTGGAGGCCGCCGGCGTCACCAAGGGCGCGCTCTACCACTACTTCGGCTCCAAGGACGACCTGCTGCACGAGGTGTACGGGCGGGTGCTGCGCCTGCAACAGGAGCGGCTCGACGCGCTCGCGGACGCGGACGCGCCCGTGCAGCGGCGCCTGCGGGACGCCGCCGCCGACGTCGTGGTCACCACCATCGAGAACCTCGACGACACGAAGATCTTCTTCCGGTCCATGCACCAGCTCAGCCCCGAGAAGCACAAGCAGGTGCGGGCCGAGCGGCGCCGCTACCACGAGCGGTTCCGGGCGCTGATCGAGGAGGGCCAGCGCTCCGGCGTCTTCAGCGACGCCACCCCCGCCGACCTGGTGGTGGACTACCACTTCGGTTCCGTGCACCACCTGGGCACCTGGTACCGGCCCGACGGCCCGCTCACCCCGCAGCAGGTCGCCGACCACCTGGCCGACCTGCTGCTGCGCGCCCTGCGCCCGTAAGCCAGTCCCACCCCGCGAGCCCGCGCCCCGAGAGAGGGCCCGTCAGCCCCCGGCGGCCTGGCGTGCGCGGGCCGCCGGGGGAGGGGTGGCTCAGTCCCCGGTCGCGTACCGCTTCAACTCGCGGCGGGCCAGCGAGCGCTGGTGCACCTCGTCGGGGCCGTCGGCCAGTCGGAGGGTGCGCGCGGCGGCCCACAGCTCGGCCAGCGGGAAGTCCTGGCCCACGCCGCCGCCACCGTGCAACTGCACCGCCTGGTCGATGATGTCGGCCACCGTGCGCGGCGTGGCGATCTTGATGGCCTGGATCTCGGTGTGCGCGCCCCGGTTGCCGACCGTGTCCATCAGCCAGGCGGTCTTGAGTACCAGCAGCCGCAACTGCTCCACGCTCACCCGCGCGTCGGCGATCCACGCCTGCACCTGGCCCTGCGCGGCCAGCGGCTTGCCGAACGCCGTGCGGGACAGGGCGCGGCGGCACATCAGCTCGATGGCGCGCTCGGCCATGCCGATCAGCCGCATGCAGTGGTGGATACGGCCGGGGCCCAACCGGGCCTGGGCGATGGCGAAGCCGTCGCCCTCCTCGCCGATCAGGTGGTCCGCCGGCACCCGCACCCGGTCGAAGACGACCTCGGCGTGGCCGCCGTGGTGGTGGTCGGCGTACCCGTAGACCCGCATGGCCCGGCGGATCTCGACGCCCGGCGTGTCGCGCGGCACCAACACCATCGACTGCTGGCGCCGGGGGTCGGCCCCGTCCGGGTCGGTCTTGCCCATCACGATGAACACCTGGCAGTCCGGGTGCAGCGCGCCGGAGATGTACCACTTGCGGCCGGTGATGACGTACGCGTCGCCGTCGCGCTCGATCCGGGTCTCGATGTTGGTGGCGTCCGAGGAGGCCACGTCCGGTTCGGTCATCGCGAACGCGGACCGGATCTCGCCGGCGAGCAGCGGCTTGAGCCAGCGCTCCCGCTGCTCGGCGCTGCCGAACTCGGCGAGCAGCTCCATGTTCCCGGTGTCGGGCGCGGCGCAGTTCAGCGCGGTGGGGGCCAGTTGTGGGCTGCGGCCGGTGATCTCCGCGAGCGGCGCGTACTGCGCGTTGGTCAGCCCCGCTCCGTGCTCCGTGCCGGGCAGGAACAGGTTCCACAGCCCGCGCTCGCGCGCCTCCCGTTGCAACTGGGCCACCACCGGCGGCGGCACCCACGGGTCGGCCTGCGCGGCGCGCTGCTCGCGCGCGGTGGCCTCGGCCGGGTAGACGTGCTCGTCCATGAAGGCCAGCAGCGCGCCGCGCAGCTCCTCGGTGCGGGCGTCGTAGGCGAAGTCCATGGCGCTCTCAGCCCTCCTCAAGGGTGGTCAGGCCGCGGTCGACGAGCAGCGGGACCAGCGCGCCGACCCGGTCGAACCCGGCGCCCACGGTCTGCCCGAGCGTGTAGCGGTAGTGGATGCCCTCCGCGATCACGGCGAGCTTGAAGAACGCGAACGCCACGTACCACGCGACGCGGCCCACGTTGCGGCCCGAGCGCGCCGCGTACCGCTCGATCAGCTCGGCGCCCGACGGGTGCCCGGGGGCGCCGCGCACGGTGCTGAGCGGGGAGTCCGGCACCTCGGGCAGCTCCGTGTACATCGCGAGCAGGCCCAGGTCGCTCAGCGGGTCGCCGAGCGTGGACATCTCCCAGTCCAGGACGGCGGCGATGGCGCGGTCCGCGCCGACCAGCACGTTGTCCAGGCGGTAGTCGCCGTGCAGCACGGTCGGCGCCGGCGAGGCGGGCAGCGCCCGGGTCAGCCCGCCCAGCAACTCCTCGACGCCGGCCAGCTCCCGGCTGGTGGAGTGCGCCAACTGCTTGCTCCAGCGCCGGAGTTGGCGCTCCAGATAGCCGTCGGGCCGGCCGAAGTCGGCCAACCCCACCGCGGCCGGGTCCACCGCGTGCAGCTCCACCAGCGTGTCCACCAGGTCGAACAGCAGCTCCCGGGTGGCCCGCGGGCCCAGCTCGGCGAGCTGTTCGGCGCTGCGGTACGGGACGCCGTCGACGTGCTCCATGACGTAGAACGGGGAGCCGGTCACCGACTCGTCCGCGCACAGCGCCAGCGGCTCGGGCACCGGCACGCGCGTCGGGTGCAGGGCGCTGATGACCCGGTACTCGCGCCCCATGTCGTGCGCGGTGGCCAGCACGTGGCCCAGTGGCGGGCGGCGCAGGACCCACCGGGTGGCCCCGTCGGTGACGGCGTAGGTGAGGTTGGACCGGCCGCCCTCGATGAGCTGGGCCCGCAGCGGCCCGTCCACCAGGCCCGGCCGCGCGCGCTCCACGAAGGCCCGCACCCGCGCCAGGTCGAGCCCCGGGGGAGCGGCGGCCCCGGGGTCGTCGACGGCCGGGGGCCCCGGGGGTGGGCTGCCTGCGCTCATCGGGTCTTCCTCCGGTGGGTCGGGGGCGGGGCCCGCGGGGAACGGCGGACACCGGGATCAGCGGACCCCGCTCATGATGCCGACCAGTCGGTATGGAGTCCAGCGATTCCCGTGATCGGCCCGGCTCAGGCGTGGCAGGCCACCGGGCGACCGCCGTTGAGCACCGCCATCTCGGCGAAGGCCGCCGCCACGTCCAGCGGGGCGCCCGGCGGCAGCCCCTCCAGCTCCGCGTAGGCCCGGTGCAGGTTGGCCACCAGCCGCTCGCTCTCGCGCAACGCGGCGAACTCGCCGAGGTCGGCGGCGCGCGCCACCTCCAGCGGCGTACGGCCCTCCGCGTGCCCGCGCTCGGCCAGCTCGCCCACGTACCGCAGGTAGCGCTCCACCGTGTCGTACACCTCGGGCCCGGTGATCGGCCCGTGCCCCGGCACGACCGTCTCCGCGCCCAGCGCCCGCAACTGGGCCACGGCGGCGAGCGAGCCGGCCAGCGAGCCCATCAGCACGAACGGGGTGCCGCCGTGGAAGACCAGGTCGCCGGTGTAGACGACGCGCTGCTCCGGCAGCCACACGATGGTGTCGCCCCTGGTGTGCGCGACGCCGGGGTGGTGCAACCGCACCTCGATCTCGCCGACGTACAGGGTCAGCGAGTCGGTGTAGGTGAGCGTGGGCGGGGCGATCTCGATGGTGCCGAAGTCCACCTCGGGCCAGAGCGCGTGCAACTGGCGCCCGCTGGCCAGCGTCTCGGCGCGGCACGCGGCGTGCCCCACGGTGGTGGCCTCGGGCAGGAAGACCCAGTTGCCGTAGGTGTGGTCGCCGTGGTGGTGGGTGTTCACCAGCACCCGCGGCAGCGGCGCCCCGCTGGCGAGCACCGTCTCGCGCAGCGCCCGCGCCCGCCGCTCCGTCGCCGCCGTGTCCACCATCACCGTGCTGCGCCCGTCGCTGACGTACCCCGCGTTGTTCAGGCACCAGCCGCCGTCCGGCTGGACGTACGCGTGGACGCCCGCGGCCAGTTGGACGGAGTAGGGCTCGGTGGCCGCCGCCCAGGTGGCGGCGCTGCTGTGGGACATCGTGTCCTCCCGGAATCCTGCGAGTTGGCCGGCTCAGCGTCGCAGCCGAGTACCCCGTCCGGAAGGGCACCTCCGCGCTCCCGGCCCGCGCCGTGCGAGTGCGCCGGCGCACGCCTGGGCTACCACAACATGCCGACGCCCAGCACGCCCAGCAACGCGGCGCACCCGGCCGCGGCCACGGCCGCCCGCGGGGACAGCGCGGGCGGCCGTGGCGCGGCCAGGGCCCGGATGCGGCGCTGCCCCACGGCCAGCAGCGCCAGCCACACCAGCCCGGCCAGTGCCACCGCCAGCACCGCCAGCGGCCGTGGCCCCTCGACCACCGCCTGCCGGCCGGCCAACACGCCCACCACGGCGCCCGTGAGCGTCGTCCGCCGCCAGGCCATCCGGGTCCGCTCCGGCTGGAGGCCCGGATCGCGCGCCGGG
Organism: Streptomyces buecherae; assembly: GCF_014295035.1. Classification (GTDB taxonomy): domain Bacteria; phylum Actinomycetota; class Actinomycetes; order Streptomycetales; family Streptomycetaceae; genus Streptomyces; species Streptomyces youssoufiensis. Next base: position 1,373,011 of record NZ_CP060404.1, on the reverse strand, counting down.
CGGTCCACTAACCGGCCCCGCCCAGCGCCACGACCAGCACCATCACCACCGACATCAGGCCCACCGCCAGCGCGAGGACGGTCGGGAAGCGCGAGATGGGCAGGTCGTCACCGCGGCGCATGGCCCGCTCGCAGCGCAGCCAGTGGTTGACCGCGCGCAGCGCGCACAGCGCGCCGCCCACCAGCAGCGCGATCGCCAGCACGGTCCGCAGCGGCCGGTCCTGGTCCGGCAGGAACTGGTCCACCGCGAAGCCCCCGCCGATCAGCGCGAGCGCCGTGCGCAGCCAGGCCAGGAACGTGCGCTCGTTGGCGAGCGAGAACCGGTAGTCGGGCGTCTGACCCTCGGCCCGCACCTGGGCCGGCGCCCACCACAGCCCGACCTCCGCGCGCGCGGCCCGCCAGCGCCCGCGCCGGCCGGCCGGCGCGCCCTCCCGGCCGCGCCCGGGCCCACCGGGGGCCTGGCCGGCGGACGAACGGGCATCGCGGGAGGTCATGACGGCAGAGCATGAACGTTCATGCCGCCGAGCCTAGCCCCGCCCACTCCGCTCGGCGCCCCGAGGTCGCCCGCGCGCACGCGCCCGACTCCGCCGCCTCGCCACCCGATCACCCACGCGTCACCGGCCCGCCCCCGGCCCGCCCCCGGCGCGCTCACCGGCGCGTCCCGCCCCCCGTCCCGGCGCCACCAGACCCTCCTGCTCGACCCCGTTCGGCGTCAGCCCCGGGCCGCGTACGCCGTCAGGCCCCCGGCCGGCCCCGTCAGCCCGCGTCCGCCGGTCGGGCGGCGCGCCAGGCCAACAGCCGCTCGTACGCCTCCGCGCCGTCCGGCACCCACTCCCACTCGTCCAGCCTGGCCGCCAGCTCCTCCTCGGTGAGGAAGGCGTGCCAGGCGACCTCCTCCACCTGCGGGTCGACCGGCAGATCGCAGCGCACCTCGTACACGTGACACCACCAGGACTTGCCCGGGCGCTCGAAGCAGAAGGCGAACAGCGGCGTCGGCGCGGGCAGCCCGCTGACGCCCAACTCCTCCTCGGCCTCGCGCAGCGCGGCCTCCTCGTACGACTCGCCCGCCCCCACCACGCCGCCCACGAACATGTCGTACAGCCCCGGGAAGACGAGCTTGCGCTCGGTGCGCCGGTGTACGAAGACGCGGCCGGCGGCGTCCCTGGCCAGGATGAACACGCAGCGGTGCCGCAGCCCGCGGGCGTAGACCTCGCCGCGCGGGGCCTGGCCCACCACCTGGTCACGTTCGTCCACGACGTCCAGTACCTCATCCGCCGACGGGGGCGTCTCATCAGCCATGCGGCCATCCAACCAGCACCGTCACCACGCGAAGACCCCGTCCGGACGGTTGACGCCATACCAGCGGGTAACGAGGATCGGGCGGGCGACGGGCGCCCGGCCCGGCGCAGGCCACCGGGCCAGGTGCCGCAGGGGCGGGCCCCGACGAGGACGGAAACCATGGCGTACGACGCTGATGTCATCGTGGTCGGAGCGGGACTCGCGGGGCTCGCCGCCACCGCCGAACTGGTCGACGCGGGGCGCACGGTCATCCTGCTCGACCAGGAGCCCGAAGCCTCGCTCGGCGGGCAGGCGCACTGGTCCTTCGGCGGCCTCTTCCTGGTCGACTCGCCCGAGCAGCGCCGGCTGCGCATCCGCGACAGCCACGCGCTGGCCTGGCAGGACTGGCAGGGCACGGCCGGCTTCGACCGCCCCGAGGACCGCTGGCCGCGCCGCTGGGCCAAGGCGTACGTGGACTTCGCGTCCGGTGAGAAGCGGGCCTGGCTGCGCGCGCTGGGCGTGCGGTTCTTCCCCGTCGTCGGCTGGGCCGAGCGCGGCGGCTACGACGCCACCGGACACGGCAACTCGGTACCCCGCTTCCACATCACCTGGGGCACCGGGCCCGGCCTGGTCGCGCCCTTCGAGCGGCGGGTGCGCGCCGGCGTGGAACGCGGTCTGGTCCGCCTCCGGTTCCGGCACCGGGTCACCGGACTCACCAGCACCGGCGGCGACCTGGACACCGTCAGCGGCGAGGTGCTGGCGCCCTCCGGCGCCGAGCGCGGCACGCCCAGCGGTCGCGAGGTCACCGGCGCCTTCGAACTGCGGGCCCAGGCGGTCATCGTCACCTCGGGCGGCATCGGCGGCAACCACGAACTGGTGCGCCGCAACTGGCCCCGCCGCCTCGGCATGCCGCCGGCACACCTGATCTCCGGGGTGCCCGAGTACGTGGACGGGGCCATGCTGGGCGTCGCCGAGCGGGCCGGCGCCCGCCTGATCAACCGCGACCGGATGTGGCACTACACCGAGGGCGTCGCCAACTGGGACCCGATCTGGCCCCGGCACGGCATCCGCATCCTGTCCGGGCCGTCCCCGCTGTGGGTGGACGCGCTCGGCAAGCGGCTGCCGGTGCCGCTCTTCCCGGGCTTCGACACCCTGGGCACCCTCGAACACATCATGCGCACCGGCTACGACTACACCTGGTTCCTGCTCACCCAGAAGATCATCGCAAAGGAGTTCACGCTCTCCGGCTCCGAGCAGAACCCCGACCTGACGGGCAAGAGCGTCCGCGGCGTGCTCGGCAGGGCCGGCGGCGGCGTGCCGGGCCCCGTGCGGGCCTTCATGGACCGTGGTGAGGACTTCGTCGTCGAGCACAACCTGACCGACCTGGTGCGCCGGATGAACGAGCTGACCGAGGCCGACCCGCGGCGCAGGTCCGGCCACATCGACGAGGGCGAACTGCGCCGCGAACTCGCCGCCCGCGACCGCGAGCTGAACAACAGGTTCACCAAGGACCTCCAGGTCACCGCCCTGCGCGGGGCCCGCGGCTATCTCGGCGACCGCCTCATCCGCACCGCCGCGCCACACCCCATGCTCGACCCCAAGGCCGGCCCGCTGATCGCCGTACGGCTCAACATCCTCACCCGCAAGACCCTGGGCGGCCTGGAGACCGACCTCTCCGCACGGGTGCTCACCGACGACGGCTCGCCCCTGCCCGGCCTGTACGCGGCGGGGGAGGCCGCCGGCTTCGGCGGCGGCGGGGTCCACGGCTACCGCGCGCTGGAGGGCACCTTCCTCGGCGGCTGCCTCTTCTCCGGCCGCGCGGCGGGCCGCGCGGCGGCAGCGGCGGTCGACTAGGCCCGGCGGCCGTGGCGCGGCGGAGCACGCCCCCTACTCGACCCCTAGTTGTCCGTAACACGCCCCCGTTCGCCGTGACACGTCGCCCGCCTCCCGTACCGCCCGCCGCGCCGGCCGACCCCCGGCACCCGCCCACCGCGTACGGTGCGCCGTCCGTAGGGCGAGCCCCGCCACGTGCCGGAGGGCATGCCGCCGAAACGGGCCCCACCTCGTGCGTCCGCGCGGCAGGCCGGCCGCAACGCCCGCCGCCGGGCCGCGAGTTGACTGCGCGCTGACACCGCCGGCGCACCGTCGGTGAGCAGCGGCGTCGCGGCGGGAACCCGGGGCCGGCGCGGGGCGTTCGGCATAAGGGTTCGGGAAGGTTTGGCCCAGCGCCCAGGACACGAGGACGTCACGGAATCCGAGGGGCGTCTTCCGGCCTTGACGCAGAGCAGTGACTACCGGTTTGCTGTCCGTGATCATTCGCCGTCGGCGGCACTGGCACCCGGGGCCACCGATGGGCCGGGCACCCCCGCGCGAGCTGACGCCGCGGCGGAACTGGAGGTGACAGCGTTGTGGAGGAACTTCACGGATGACGCCTCCCCGACGCCCCTTCACCCGCCCGTGGCGCAGGGACCGACTGGCCTTCGACCCCGCGCTGGACGACGCCCCACTGGCCGCCGCCCGTAACGCGCTCGCCCAGGGGCGCTGGGGCGCCGCGCGGTCGCTGCTCGCCGAGACCGGCGACGACTGGGACCGCAGGGGACATCGGCTCGTCGTCCTCGCCGAGGTCAGCGCGTGCGCCTCCTGGGCCAGCGACTGGCAGCGCGCCGAGCCCGACAGCGCCTGCGCCGCGGCCCTGCTGGCCTGCGCGACCGCGCTGCGCGCCGTGCGCGGCAAGGCGCGTTACGCGACGGCGCGCGAACAGGCCCTGGTCGCCGCCCGGATGGCCCCGGCCGACCCCTCGCCCTGGCTGGCACAGCTCATCGCGGCCCGCGCGCTGGGCAGCGGGGACGACTGCGCGCGCGCCTTCGACCAGGTGCGCGCCCGGCACCGGGACCACCACCACGCCCACCACCTGATGGCCACCTACCTCGCCGAGCGCGGCACCGGCGGCGGCGACCCGCTGCACGAGGTGTACGACTTCGCCGACTGGGCCGCCGAACAGGCGCCGGCCGACTCCCCGCTGGCCGTGCTCCCCGTGGTGGCGCACACCGAGCGGTACCGCGTCCTGGCCGCCGCCGGCCACCTGCCCCGCGACCCGCGCGAGTCCGAACACTGGTCCACGCGCAAGGCCCGGCAGGTGATGAAGGCCGCCTTCGACTGGTGGCTGGAGTGGGAGGGCGAGGGCCACCCGAGGCAGCAGATCGACCTCAACTACCTGGCGCACGCCAAGTTCCACGAGGGCCGCCTGGCCGAGGCCGCCGCCCTCTTCCACCGCATCGGCCCGCACGCCACCCGGGCCCCCTGGTCGTACGCCGACCGCGACCCCAAGCAGGAGTTCCGCGCCGCGCGCACCGCGGCGCTCGGCTCGCCCTGACGCACCCCTCGCACCTCCCCGCACTCCCGTGGAAAGGACCGCTCCGCCATGAAGACGGGTAGCCCACGCGGGCGAGCGGCCACCGCGGCCGAGGGGCGGGGGCGCGCCCTGCGCGCGGGCCGCATCGGCACCACCGGGCTCCTGTTGTCCGTGGCGGCGGCCAGCGCGCCGATGATGGTCGTCGCCGGCGTCATGCCGACCACCTACGCGGTGCTGGGCATGGTCGGGCAGCCGCTGCTCTTCGTGCTCCTGGGCGTCGTGCTGATGTTGTTCAGCTTCGGCTACGCGGAGATGGGCCGGCACGTGCAGAACGCGGGCGCCTTCTACGCCTACATCGCCCGCGGGCTCGGCGGCACCGTCGGCGCCGCCGCGGCCGTGCTCGCCCTGGTCGCGTACAGCACGTTGCAGGTCGGCATCTACGGCCTCTTCGGGTTCGAGGTGGCCGGGCTCGTCGACGAACACCTCGGCCTGCGCGTCGGCTGGTGGGTACCGGCCCTGGCCGGCGTGGCGCTCGTCGGGACCCTCGGCTGGTTGAAGATCGACCTCAACGTGCGGGTGCTCGGCGTCCTGCTCGTGGTCGAGGTGGTGTTGGTGGCGACGTTCGTCGTGGTCGGCCTCGGCGACCCCGGCGTCGACGGCCTCTCCTCGGCCGCCTTCGACCCCGACACCCTCACCGGCACCGGACTCGGCACCGCGCTGTGCTTCTGCGTCGCCTCCTTCACCGGCTTCGAACAGGCCCCGGTGTACGCGGAGGAGACCACCCGGCCCCAGGCCGTCGTCGCCCGGGCGATGTTCCTCGCCGTGGGCTTCGCCGCCCTCCTCTTCGCCCTCAGCTCCTGGGCGCTCGGCGTCGCCGCCGGCCCCTCGCGCGTGGTGGCGCTCGCCGACGCGCAGGGTCCGCACATGCTCTTCGCCCTGACCGAGGATCGTTTGGGTGGCACGTTCACCAACATCATGCACGTCTCCTACGTGACCGGTATGTTTGCCGCGATGCTCAGCTTCCACAACGTCGTGGCCCGCTATGCCTTTGCCATGGGCCGCGAGGGATTGTTGCCTTCCGTATTCGGCCGCACCGGCAAGTTCAGTGGCGCACCCACCTATGGGTCCGCACTTCAAACCTTCTTTTCCGTGGCAGTTGTTGCCAGCTTCACTCTCGGTGACGAAACGGGCTTCGGTGACCCGACCGTACCGGTGCTGCGGCTGTTCACCTGGTGCGGCAACGTCGGCGCGCTCGGCGTCATGGTCCTGATGGCGACCGCGAGCGTCGCCGTCGTCGCCTTCTTCGTACGCCGCGGCGCCGCCCGCCCCCAACTGGCCCGTATTGCCAGCTCAGGGCTTGCCGCCGGAGTGCTGATAGTGATCATCTGCTACGCCGTCAAGGACTTCGACGTGCTCCTCGAAGCCGAGCCGGACTCCGCCCCGCGCTGGGTGCTGCCCGGTGTCGTGGGCGCCACCATAGTGATCGGAATTGGTTACGGATGGTTGCTGCGGATAGCGCGGCCCGCCGTGCACGCCGAAATAGGCAGGGGCAATCACGCGTTCCAATTGGAGAAGGTCGCGACCGCTCCAGGGAAGGCGAATAAGCCCTCCACCGCCGCGTGAAAACGCCTTAGTCGCTCGACGCGCCACCACCACCGTCCCGCGCACCCGATAACCCATTCCCCGGCTGGGCCGTGCGACTTTTCCGCATGCCCGTTTCACGAAACCGCCAACGCGCCGGTGCACCGGCCCGTGGCTCTTACCTGCCGTGCTCCCACGGCACCCCCATGCCGTCATCCGGCGGCAGGGACACCCGCGACGTACGCGCGACCCGCGCGCGTGACGAACACGAAGGAGCCCCGCATGACCTGCTGCGAATCCTCGGTCTCGGACGCGAAGGCACTGGCGCATCCGCTCGATCCGCTGACCGCGGAGGAGATCGCCACCGCCCGGCGCGTCCTCGCCGAGGCGGGCAAGATCACCGACGACACCCGGTTCCCCCTCGTCCTGCCGCACGAGCCCGACCGGCACACCGTCGCCTCACACCGCCCGGGCGACCCGGTCGTACGCCGGGTGCGGGCCACCCTGCTCGACCGGGCCAGCGGCGTCGCCGCCGAGGCCATCGTCGACGTGACCGCCGAGGTGCTGCTCTCCTACCGGTCCCTGGACGCCACGAAGGAGGGGCAACCGCCCATCCTGTTCGGTGAGTTCGACCTCTGCGACGAGATCGTCAAGAACGACCCGGGCTGGCAGCGCGCGATGGCCGACCGCGGCATCACCGACACCAGCCTGGCCGTCGTCGCCCCGCTGGCCGCCGGCGACCTGGTCATCGACGGCGAGCCCGGGCGCCGGCTGCTGCGCTCGCCCACCTACCTGCGCTGCTCCAACTCCGACAACGCGTGGGCGCACCCGGTGGCCGGACTCGTCGCCGACGTGGACGTCATCGAGCGGCGGGTCGTGCGCCTGATCGACACCGGCGCCGTGCCCGTGCCCACCGAATGCGCCCGGTACGAGCCGGAGTTCACCGGCCCGCCGCGCACCGACGTGCGACCGCTGCGCATCACCCAGCCCGACGGCCCCTCCTTCCACCTCACCGGGCACCGGATCGACTGGCTCGGCTGGAACATGCGCATCGACTTCAACGGCCGCGAGGGCCTGGTGCTGCACCAGATCTCCTACCGGGACGGTGACCGCGAACGCCCGGTGCTGCGCCGCGCCTCGCTCGCTGAGATGGCCGTCGCGTACGGCGAGGCCGACGAGGCCCGCAACTGGGTGGCCTTCCTGGACGGGGGCGAGTACACCCTGGGACGCAACGCCAACGCGCTCCAACTCGGCTGCGACTGCCTCGGCGAGATCCACTACCTGGACGCCGTCGTCGCCGACGACCTCGGCAACCCCGAGACGTTGACCAACGCCATCTGCATCCACGAGGAGGACATCGGCCTGCTCTGGAAGCACACCGACATCTTCAACGACATGGCCGCCCACAGCCGCCGCGCGCGACGGCTCGTGATCTCCTACATCGCGACCGTCGGCAACTACGACTACGCCTTCTACTGGTACTTCCACCAGGACGGCAGCATCGCCTTCGAGGTGAAGTCCACCGGCATCGTCCAGACCACCGCCGTGGAGCCCGGCACCGGCTCGCCGCACGGCACGGAGATCGCGCCGGGCCTGGTCGCCCCCTACCACCAACACCTGTTCTGCGTGCGGCTCGACGTCGCGGTGGACGGCGACCGCAACTCCGTGCACGAGGTGGACGCGGTGCCGGTGCCCTCCGGCCCGGCCAACCCGAACGGCAACGCGTTCACCATCCGCACCACGCCCCTGACCGACAGCGCCGACGGCGCCCGGCTCGCCGACCCGACGACGTCCCGACACTGGCGGATCTCCAACCCGTCCGTACGCAACCGCGTGGGCCAGCCCGTGGCGTACGCGCTGATCCCGCAGCCGAGTCCGGTCCTCCTCGCCCAGCCCGACGCGGCGGTCACCCGCCGGGTCGCGTACGCCACCAAGCACCTGTGGGTGACCCGGCACGCCGAGGACCGGCGCTACCCGGCGGGCGACTACCCCAACCAGCACCCGGGCGAGGCCGGCGTGCCGCGCTGGACGCAGGCCGGCGAGTCGCTGGAGGACACCGAGCTGACCGTGTGGCACACCTTCGGGCCCACCCACCTGCCCCGGTCGGAGGAGTGGCCGGTCATGCCCGTCGACCACTGCGGCTTCACCTTCCGCCCCACCGGCTTCTTCGACCGCAACCCGGCCCTGAACCTGCCGGCCGAGCAGAAGATGTAGGCACACCCTCGCTGTACTTGGGAGCGCTCCCACGAGTAACAAGTGTCGCAATAGCTAACAAAGCGCACGGTGCGCACCGCGCGTGACGACGTACGCACGGCGTACCACGACGTACCACGACGCAGCGCACGCCGTCGCGGCTCCCGGGCCGCGACGGCGTGTGCGTTCCGGCCGCGCGGTCAGGCGTGCGCGTTCCCCGCCGCGTGGTCAGGCGTGGGCGGGTGGGAGGCACCCGTCGGCCCGGTGGCGCGCGGCCCGTGGCGGTGGGCGCACGGCCGGGGCCGTCAGTCCTCCAGGGCCTCGCGGACCCGGCGCGAGACCGTGAAGGCGTAGAGGTCGAGCACGCCGGGCGGTTCGGCGATGCCCGGGCCGCCCGCGCGCAGCCAACTGGCGATGTCGGCCAGTGCGTCGTCGTCGTTGACCAGGCCGAGCCACACCGGCCGCCCACCCGCCGCCCGGCCCTGTGGCGAGGGCTGCACGACCATCACATTGGCCTGGTCGCACACGTCGAGGCAGTCCGAAGCGCGCACCGCCGCCGAGGTTCCCACCGCCTCGCGCAGCCGGGCGATCTGCCCGGCGTGGTCGACGCCGGGCACCTTGCGCGCGTCGCCGCAGCAGCAGCCACGACAGACGGTCACCTTGCAGGCAGCGGCGGCGGCCCGGGGGGCCCGGGAAGCGGCGCGGCGAGCCTCGGAGGCCCGCCGGTCGGCGTTGGAGATCATCCGACCGATGGTACGCGGCGCCGTTGGCCAGCAGGGCGAGACGCCTGCCACGTCCGGCCACCTCCCCGCACGGTCGGCCGCGCCCCATCGGCCACACACGGCCGGGGCGCGGGCGGTCGGAGCCCGAGGGGCCGGGGGCGCCGCGCCGTACGGGCGTGCTCCCGCGCCGGACGTGGCCCCGGGGCGGCCCGCTCGCCCAGTGGGTGGGTCCTGCCGCGTCCGATCAGCCCATTGGCGGGTGCCCGGGGTGCCGACCGCCGCGAAGCCGGGAAAGGTTGATGTTCCGTCATGTCCAGCGGGCCGGCCGTGAAGCGGTGTGCGGCCAGCCCGGGTGCGAACAAGGGAGTCCCAGGTGAGACAGGTAGCCCGGCCTCGGCCGTCGGCATGGCGCGGCGTATCGGTGACCGGCGGGATCGCGGCGCTGGCCCTCGCGCTCGGCGGCTGCCTCCCGCACGACGTGGCCGCCCCGGCGCCACCCTCCGCGGCCGAACCGCACCCCGCCGCCGTCGCCGCCCCGCGACCCACCGACCCGCGCCCGGTCACCCCCGCCCCGACGCTCAGCGACGACCATGCCGACACCCGCCCGACCGCCCCAGCCGATCGAACCGATCGGGCCGGTCCACCGCATCGCGCGGAGCGCGCCGAGGACCCGGACCCGGGCTGGGCCCCGAACCCGGACTGGGACCCGGATCCGGATCGGGACCCGGATCCGGACGGCCTCTCGGGCGAGTTGTGGCACGACCCGAGTAGCGCCGCGGCCCGCCAGGTACGGGCCTGGCGCGCCGAGGGCCGGTTGGCCGAGGCGAGGCTGCTCCGGGCCCTCGCGGACCAGCCGACCGCGGAGTGGATCGGCGACCAGCCGCGACAGAAGGCCCACCGCGTCACCGAGTCCGCCCGGGCGAGCGGGCGGACGCCGGTACTCGTCGGCTATCACATTCCGTACCGGGACTGCGGCAACCACTCGGCGGGCGGTGCGCCCGACGGCGCCGCCTACCGGCGCTGGGCGCACGACCTGGCGGCCGGCATCGGCGACCGCGAGGCGCTGGTGATCCTGGAGCCGGACGCGGTGGCCCAGGTGGTCGACGGCTGCGTACCGGCCGAGCTGCGCGGCGAGCGGCTCGACCTGCTCCGGCACGCGGTGGTCACGCTCTCCGGGCTGCCGGGGACGCGGGTCTACCTCGACGCGGGCAACGCGGGCTGGGTCCCCGACCCGGCCCGCCTGGTGCCCTCGCTCCAGCGGGCCGGCATCGCGTACGCGGACGGCTTCGCGCTGAACGTGTCCAACTTCCACACCACGCGGGCCAGCGTGGACTACGGCCACCGGCTCTCCCGCCTCCTCGACGACGCCCACTTCGTCGTCGACACCTCCCGCAACGGCCGCGGCCCCGCGGAAGACGACGGCCTGGGCGACACCTGGTGCAACCCACCCGGCCGAGCCATCGGCCAACCCCCGACCACCCGAACCGGCCACCCCCGCGTGGACGCCTACCTCTGGATCAAGCGCCCCGGCGAGTCCGACGGCACCTGCCGCGGCGGCCCACCGGCGGGGCAGTGGTGGCCCTCCTACGCGCTGGAGCTGGTGCGGAACGCGGGCGGGTAGCCGCTGCGCGGCGGGCGGACCACACTGCTGGTGCGCTGTGTCGTTGGGGTTCGCGAGACGGACGGCTCGGCGCGTGTGCGCCTTGTGGGTTCTTGGGTTGCCCCGCGATTGGCCTTGGGGTGTGTTGGCCTGCGGCTTCGGCTGGCTGGTGGGTCAGCGAGCGCAGGACGGCCCGTCACGCGTACCGGTACTTCAACGAGTCCGCCTCCGCCTGCTCGATGTCAGCGATCGTCAGCTCCGGTATCCGTAGCTGGGCCAGCGTCACCTCGGCCGAGGTCGGCTGTGCGTCCGCCGGCAGCCACTGTTCCGGCTTCCAGGCCCCGCTCCGCAGGAGCGACTTGGGGCAGTGCGGGTAGACCTCCTCGATCCCCACCACCAGCGCACTGGCCGGCGGCTTGCCCACGGCGGTCAGCTGCGACAGCAGCTCCGGGCGGGTGGAGACGCAGGCCCGGCCGTTCACCCTGAGCGTCGTGGTGCGCCCCGGGATGACGAACAGCAGCCCGGCCCGTCCGGTGGCGATGACGTTCTGCAGGGTGTCCAGACGCTTGTTGCCGGTCGCGTCCGGTATCGCCACCGTCCGTGCGTCCAGGACGGAGACGAACCCGGCAGGGCCGCCGCGCGGGGAAACGTCACAGTTGCCCTCGGCGTCCGCGCTGGCGACCAGGACCAGCGACGAGCAGCAGATCAACCGTCGGGTCTGATCGGTGAGTTCGGTCATCTGCTTGCGCAATGCCGCGTCCTTGGGGAGTTCGTAGACCCCACGCAGCGCCTCCTGGTCGCGCACGGCGTCGAGGCGGAGTGAGTCGAAGGCACTGGTGGCAGGGGGCGTCGTCATGCCCCGACCCTAAGGGGCCGACCTGCGATCGATCTTGGCCGGTGAGTGCGGGGGACACGCGGACGGCCGCGTGCGTTGCCTGGTGTGTGACGATCAAGCGGGCTCGCGCGGCATCTGGTCGAGTTGATCCGCGTTGGGTGGCGCGCTGTGAGTCCGGGCGCCATGAGCAGCATGAGGGCGCCCGTCGGCGGGAGGCGGGGGCCGGGCCCTGGACCACAGGGTGTGACCTTGACCGTCGCTGACGGTGGTGGTCTTGGTGGCGTTCTGCCTGCGCTTACCGGATACGAAGGCCCGCCGGCCGGCCTGGTGAACCACCAGCCAGCCGAGCCCGCGGGCCAACACGCCCCGAGATCCATCGCGGGTCAGCCCGTGAGGTGATGGCCCGCTGTGGGAGCACTGCGCGTACCGCCACGGGCCAGTAGGTGATGGGGCCGGCCGCGCCGCGGCGCCCCGGTCACAGCGGACCGGGGCGCCGGGTGGTGCGCGGAGGTGGGGTGGGGGTCAGGGCAGGTGGACCCACTTGGCGACGGAGGGGACGCCCTCGGCGTTGGTGACGAAGAGCATGTACCAGCCGGGTGGGGTCAGGGTGCGGTCGTCGGGGATCGAGAGGGTGACCGAGTCCTTGTGGTGCTTGACGCCGAGTTGGATGGAGCGCTGCTCGACGTCCGTGGTGTGGGTGACGGCGCTGGGGCGCATCAGCTTGGCGTGGGTGACGCGCTCCGGGTGACGGGTCCGGAAGGTGGCCCGGCCGCCGCGCTGGAGTTCCTTGGGGCCGGCGCCGAGCGCGGGGCGGTCCTTGGCGTACAGGTACGGCGGGCTGTAGATCTCCACCCGGCGTTCGAAGGTGCCCGGCTGGGTGTTGGCCCGGTCGGCGTAGAGCGGGTCGGAGCCGAAGGTGGCGACCCGGCCGTCGGGGAGCAGCAGCGCCGACGAGTGGTAGTTGCGCCCCACGGTCGGGTCGGCGGCCTTCTCGAAGGAGTTGGCACGCGGCGAGTAGATCTGGGCCTTGTGGACGTCGCTGTCGCCCTTGCCCCGGTAGTCGCTGGAGCCGCCGGTGGTGAACACCGTGTCGTCCGGCAGGATCACGCTCGACAGGTAGCGGGTGCCCTGCGGCAGGTCGGGGCCCTTCACGTAGCGCTGCGGGCTCCGGTTCAGGTCGACGACGGCCGTACGGGGCGTGGACTTGCTCGACTCGCCGACGCCGCCTCCGCCCAGGATCATCACCTTCTGGTCCTGGGCCGGCGGCAGCAGCACCGAGGTGGAGGTCTCGGTCTGGTCGGTGTCGGTGAGCCCGGGCACCCGCTGGAAGGTGTTGTGGCGCAGGTCCCACAGGCCCGGCACGCGGCCCTTCTTGGCCGGCCCGTAGCCCGCGTTGGAACCGGAGTAGAAGAGCTTGCCGCCCTTGGTGAGAAAGAGCGCCGGGTAGGTCGGGAAGTAGCGGCGCGGCGCCTTGGACCACTTCTTGGTCTTCGGGTCGTAGATCTCGTTGATGCCGTTGATGATCTGGCCGACGTCGTCCAGGCCGGAGACGGCCAGCACCCGTCCGTCCCCGAGCGTGACCAGCGTCGGGTACCAGCGGCTCTCGTCCATCGGGTCGACCGGGATGTAGCGCTCGGACTCCGGGTCGAACTCGTAGGCCGCGTTGATGCCCTGGTAGTCCTGCTTGTCGAGGGTCATGGCCTGTGCGAGGCCGTAGACGTCCCGCGCCGCCTGGCCGGTCAGGCCCTGGATGGCGTACTGCGCCGGCTTGCTCCGGAGGCCGGACTCGCCCTTCTTCACCGACTCGACGAAGACCCGGGTCTCGCTGGCGATGACGGTGACCTCGCCGCCCTTGCGCTTGCCGTTCTTGTCCTTCTTGGGCACCTTCTTGGCCGCGTCCACGCGGAAGGCGCGGGTGGCCCGGTAGCGCTTGCCGTCGGGGGCGCGGAAGACGGTGCCCTTGGCGAAGCGGCGGGCCCGGTCCGGGTCCTCGTTCTTCACCAGCATCGGGCCGGCGGCCCGCTCGACCTCGCCGTCCAGGACCTCGTAGCGCGCCGTGCCGCCGGCCACCAGCATGTTGCCGCCGGGCAGTTGCGAGTGCCCGCCGCAGAACAGGTCCTCGGGCGTGGGGATCAGCTTGAAGGTGTCCTTGGCCGGGTCCCACAGCAGGGTGTCGAACGTTCCGGCGTCGAACCGCTTCTGGTCGTTGCCCGAACCGGCGATCAGGAGCACCTTGCCCGAGCGCAGCAGGGCCGCGTGGATGGCCCGCACCCGGTACTTCTCCGGCACCGAGAGCAGGTCCCAGTGCCCGTACTGGGCCTTGTAGCCGGGTTGGTTGATCTTGTACGCGTGGTAGGTCCGCTCCGCGTAGCTCACGGCGGCGGGGGCGTTGAGGCCGGCCAGTACGACCATGGCCGTGACGCCCATGGCGGTGGTCCGGGCCCGTGGGGTGATCATGTAGCGCACAGCGAGTCCTTGTCTGCCGTCGTGGCGTCTGCCGTCGCGGCGTCTTGCGCCGTTGCCGTGGTGGTCTGTGGTGTCTCCTTGGTGGGTGTGGGGGCGGAGGTGGGTGACGGGGGCCTGGGGCTGTCGGCGCGGGCCGCCGGGAGGGTGGCGGTGGCCGGCCGCGCGGCGTGCCGTTCGCGCAGCAGCCCGCCGTACCACAGCGCCGGCGTGGCCAGGCACAGCAGCACCGCGAGGAACGCCCAGATACACATGGCCATGTGGGTGTGGCCCAGGAAGGGCGCCGCCAGGAGCGAGCCGCCGAAGACGACGGCCCACAGCAGGTGGATGCGGAAGGTGGCCAGCCGGTCGGGGCTGGACGAGTCACCCTTGGGCGTCACCACGAACCGGCTCTTGCGCCGCAGCACCGCGTCGCACAGCGACTTCGCGTAGATCGGCGCGGAGATCGCCGACAGCGCCATGCCGGCCGTTCCGGAGGAGCCGCTCGGCTCGTGCGGGCTGACGTTGTGCTTGCGGTTCCAGATGTACAGGCCGATCTGGAGGGCCGCCGCGTCGCTGTAGAGCATCAGCCAGATCTCGGAGGAGATCTGGATGCCCGACGCGCCGAGCCCCAGGAACAGGGTGCAGGAGAGGGCGGAGAGCATCCAGTTGAGCGCGGACATGGGATAGAAGGTGACCAGCAGCGAGTAGTTGAGCAGCTTGCCCGGGGGCAGCGTGGGAATGCCGCGCCAGTACTGCTTGAGCACCGTTTCGTACGTGCCCCGGCTCCACCGCAGTTGTTGGGTGAAGAAATCGGTCCACGCGGTGGGGCCCTCGCCGACGGCCAACACGTCGGGCGTGTACACCGAACGCCATTTGTTGCCCGTCTCCGGGTTGCGCGTGCGGTGCAGTTCGAAGCCGGTCGCCATGTCCTCGGTGATGGAGTCGTACAGCCCGCCGATGCTCTTGAGCGCGCTGATGCGCACGGCGTTGTTGGTGCCGACGAACATCGCCCCGTCGTAGGCGTTCCCGGCGCGCTGGATGAGCGCGTGGAAGAGGAACTGCTGGCTTTCCGCCGCCTTGGTGACGGCCGCGTCGTAGTTCCCGTAGACCTGCGGGCCGACGACGAACGCGACGTCCGGGTCGCGGAAGTAGCCGAGCATGCGCTCCAGGAAGTTCGGCAACGGCACGTGGTCGGTGTCCACGCAGGCCATGAATTCGTAGGCGTCGCCGTGCGCGTCCAGCCAGGAGTTGTAGTTCCCGTGCTTGGTCTTGGCCCGGAAGGCGCCCGTGGGCTGGTTCCAGCGGGCCACGCCCTTGCGCGAGAAGTGCCGTACGCCGAGTCGCGCGCACAGTTCCTTGATCTCCGCGTCGTCACCCTCGTCGAGCAGCCACACGTCCACGAGGCCGGGGTGCCGCAGCCGCGTCGCCGCCTCAAGGGTGGCCCGCACCATGGCCACCGGTTCCTTGCCGGGGACGAAGCTGGTCAGGAACGCCACCCTGGTGCCGGGCGCGGCGTGCACCGGGATCGGGTCACGGGCCACGAGGGTGGCATGGGCGTTGGAGACTACCGTGAACAGCCGGAACACCTCGATCAGCCCGATGGCCACGAGCATCACGGTGTCAGCCGCCGTCTCCCAGCCGGAGACGTAATCGCGGTGCACCCAGTGCTCCGGTCGCAGCAGCCAGACCAGCAGGATCGCCGAGACGGTGGGCGCCGCCGCCAGCAACAGCGCGGCCCGCACCCGGTGCGGCTCCTGGGCCAGCAGGCTGCGGTAGCGCACCCGGTACGGGGCGTCCGCCGGCGGCTCGGTCAGCGGGCCCGCCAACTGGCTGTAGCGGTCGTAGTCGTAGCGTGGCGCGGAGGTCTGCTCGGTGGGCCGCGCGGGGGTCGCGCCCCCCGCGTCACCTCCCTTGGCTGCCTCGCCCGTCTCGCCCGTCTCGTCTGCCGTGCTCGTCTCGTCCGCCCCGCGCGTCCGGCTCGCCTCGTCCGCGGCTGGGGCGTTGCCCGGTTCGCTGGGCTTTTCGGGGTCGCTGGAGGTGGCGGCGTCGCTTGGGTCGCTGGCCTGGCCGAGGTCGTCCGAGTGGCCGGCACCGTCGGCGTCGTCGGCGTCGCCCGTGCTGCCTGTGGGCTTCGCGTCGTCTGTATCGCTTGTGCCGCGTGCGTCGTTGGCGTCGTCGGGGTTTCGCGCGTCGCCGGTCGCGCCCGCGTCCGCCGTGTCGTTCGCGGTATTCGCGGTATCGGCGGTATCGGCGGTATCGGCTTTCGGGGCGCCGTCCGTTTCGGCTGTGGCGACCGTGTCGGGTGCGTGGGCCGGGTCGGTTGCGTCGTCCGGGTGGGAATTCTCCGCGCACGGGTGGGATTCCACGTCGGTGGTTTCCGCGCGGGCGAGTTCCGTGTCGTGGGAATGCCGGTCCGGGGATTTCGTATCGGCCGAGTTCGCGTCGCTGGCTTCCGGGCGGCCGGTTTCCGGTTCGCTGATTTCCGGGCGGCTGGTTTCCGGGTCGCTCGTGTCCGCGGTGGCCGAGTCGGATCGTCGGCCGGTCGCGTCGTTCGGCTGGCCGCCGGTCGAGGTAGCTTCCTCGCGCGTGGTCGCGGGAGTGGGAGCACCGGCCTGTGCCGCCGCGGGTGCCGGCGGTTGGCGCCCGGGTTCGCCGCTGCCACCAGCGGCGTCGGAGCCGGCTGGCGGGCCGGTGTCGGCCGGTGGGCTGGCCCCGGTGGGTTCGCTGACACCGCCGGAGCCGAGGGGTTCGCTGGCGGTGGCGGGCCGGGCGGCCCGGGCCGCCGCCTTGCCGCCTTTCGCGCGCGAGGCGGTGGGGGTGGCGTTCGCCTTTTCATTGGCGCGGGCGGATTCGCCGGCCCCTCGTTTACGGCCCCCGCGCACCTTCTTCTTGGGTCGGGGCACAGCATCGTTTTTCTTGGCATTTTTCGCTGACGCACTGACACGGCTGTACGCAGCCAACGCGGCCTCCCGCAGAAACGAGCCACGAGCTACCTCGCGGCAGCGATAGCCCATTTGGTCTACTCGTCGTCTCATTCGACAGAAAAGGACCGTAACAACGACGTGGCCGGGATCGGCTTATATCGGATGATCGGCGCGCCGTGCTCTCGGGCACTAATCGAGTGAGGAACAGAAAGTCACACTGTCGGCCTATCTGCGCGCGTCTCGCGTGAATTGGTTTTGGCTTTCTGCCATGGTGTGGCCCCCTCAGCTCCGTGCATGTCCGGAGCCACGCCACCGCTGAGAACCGCTGTTGGGGAGCCGTGCGTGCCGCAAGACAATCACCCGCCACGAGACGACCGTTCGCCGCGCGGGGGCCAGATGCCGAGTAGGGGCTCCGCGCCGGGGCGGCGCGCGGCCCCCGGCGCGGACCGGGCGACCGGGCACGGCGCCGGCGCGCCGCTGACGGTGCTGCACGTCTCCCAGCCGGTGACCGGCGGGGTGGCCCAGGTGGTCACCGACCTCGTCCGGGGTCAGCGCGCCGACGGCCTGCGCCCGGTGCTCGCTTGTCCGCCGGGCGGCACGCTGGCCGCCGCGGCGGAGGCGGCCGGGGCCGAAGTGCTGTGCTGGCCGGCGCGCCGCGCCCCCGGGCCCGGGCTGGCCGCCGAGACCGCGCGCCTGGCCCGACTGGTCCGCGAGGTACGCCCCGACCTGGTGCACACGCACAGCGCCAAGGCCGGCCTGGCGGGGCGGCTCGCGGTGCGCGGCCGGGTGCCGACCCTGCACCAGCCGCACGCCTGGTCCTTCGACGCGGCCGACGGCGCGCTGCGCGCCGTCGCCGTGAGCTGGGAGCGGTACGCCGCGCGGTGGGCCGCCCGGGTGGTGTGCGTGAGCGAGGACGAGCGGCGCCGAGGCGTGGCCGCGGGGATCGCGGCCCGCTGGGAAGTGGTGCCCAACGGCGTGGACACCGACCGCTTTCCGCCGGCCGACGCCGCCGCGCGGCGCGCGGCCCGCGCCGCCCTGCCGGCCCTGCGCGGCGTGCCGGCGGACGCGCCCCTCGTGGTGTGTGTGGGGCGGCTGTGCCGGCAGAAGGGGCAGGACGTGCTGGTGGCTGCCTGGCCCCGGATCGCGGCCCGGGTGCCCGGCGCGCACCTGGTCCTGGTCGGCGACGGCCCGGCCGCCGCCGCCCTGCGCGGCGCGGCGCCGCCCGGCGTCCGCTTCGCCGGCGCCACGCGCGACCCCGCGCGCTGGTACGCCGCGGCCGACCTGGTCGTCCTCCCGTCCCGCTGGGAGGGGATGGCCCTGGCGCCGCTGGAGGCGATGGCCTGCGGTCGGCCGGTCGTGCTCACCGACGTGACCGGCGCCCGCGAGAGCCTGCCGCCCGGTCACGCCCCGCACTGCCTGGCCCCGCCCGCCAACCCGGGCGCGCTCGCCCGCACCGTCGCCGCCCTGTTGGCCGACCCGGGCCGGCGTGAGCTGCTCGGCGCGCGGGCGCGGCGGCACGCGCGCGAGCGCCATGACGTACGCCGCGCGGTGGCGCACGTGGCGCGGGTGTACGCGGCGGTGCTCGGCCAGCGGCCCGAGCCGGCGGCGCGACGCGGCGACCCGCCCGGCGGCGCGGTGCGCGATGGGCTGGCCGCTGGCGCGGTGCGGCCCAGCGCGGTCGCGGCCGGCGCGGACCCGGTGCGTACCGTCGCGGAACGCGCGGCGGAGCGTACGGACGCCGGTCGGACGACGGTTGGTCGGGCGGGCGTGGTGCCCGGGGGCGCCGGTGGGCCGGGTGTGGGCGGGTCATGACGACGGAGAACGTGGAGCTGTCCGACGCGGCTGGCGCGCTGGACCAGTTGACGGCCGACCGCCAGCCGGCGGCGGCCGTGTGCGCGCCCCGGAGCAGCAAGGGTGAGCCGGCCACCCGCCGGCGGCGCGGCCTGACCTGGGGGCACCTGGCGCCGCTGGCCCTGCTCGCCGCCGACGGCGCGGCCACCGTCGCCGCCCTGCTCCTCGCGGACGCGGGCCAGGCCGCGCGGGCGGCGGCGCCCGCGCTCGGCGTGCTCGTCGCCCTCAACGCGCACGCCGGCCTCTACCGGCCGGGGCTGTCCACCGCGGCCCTGGACGAACTGCCGTCCCTGCTCTGGCACACCGTCCTCACCTGGTGCGTGGTGACCACCGGGCTCGTCGCCCTCGACCAGCCGGACGCCGCCCGGTGGGGGCCCCTGCTCGCACTGTTGGCCGTCCACGCGCCGCTGCTGTGCGCGGCGCGGGCCGTGGCCCACCTCGGGCTGCGCCGGCACCGGCGCCGCGCGCCGTGCCCCGCGCTCGTGGTCGGCTCGGGCCCGGTCGGCGAACGCGTGCTGGCCACCCTCGTCGCCGCCCCCGGGTACGGGCTGCGCCCGGTCGGCCTCGTGGCGGCGGGGCCCGCCCCCGCCCCCGGCGTCCCGCTGGCGGCGGGCGCCGCCACGACCGCGCCCCTCGCCGCGGGCCAGTCGTCCACGGCCGGCATCGCCACCGGAACCCTGACCGCGGGCGCCCTGCCGGGGCCGGGCGCCGGAGTGCTCACCGAGCCCGAGCCACTCACCGCCCCGGGCCCCGGGGCGGCGGCCCGCGACTCCGGCCCGGCGCCCGAGCCCACGGTCGGCTCAGCGATCGGGATCGTGACGGGCCCGGCGCCGGGGACCGCGCCAGGGAGCGCGCCAGACGCCGTGCCGGCGCCCGCCGTGCCGGCACCTGCGGTGCCCGTGCTGGCCGGGCACGAGGACATCAGCCGGGCCATCGCCCAGCACGGCGTACGCGCCGCCGTCCTCACCCGGACGCCGTGGGAGGACCCGCAGGTCGCGGCGTTGCTCGGGCTGTTGCGGGCGCGGCGGTGCACCGTGTGGCTGGTCACCGCCGAACCCGATCCGGCGCTTGCGCCCGCGCGCTCGGCGGTCCCCGACCACCTGTGGGGCTTCGCCTGCCGGCGCCTGGCGCCGCCGCCCCGGCACCGGATCGCCGCCATCGGCAAGCGGGCGCTGGACGTGTGCGCCGCGGCGCTGGGGCTGGTCGCGGTCGCCCCGCTGCTCGCGGCGTGCGCGCTGGCCGTGCGCTGCTCCGACGGGCCCGGGGTGCTCTTCCGACAGGAGCGCGTGGGGCGTGACGGCCGTCCGTTCGTGGTGCTCAAGTTCCGCACGCTGCGCAGCGACGCGTTCGAGTCGGCCACCCGCTGGAGCGTCGCCGACGACCAGCGGATGAGCGCCGTGGGGCGCTGGCTGCGCCGCACCTCGCTCGACGAGCTGCCGCAACTGTGGAACGTACTGCGCGGCGACATGAGCCTGGTCGGTCCGCGCCCCGAACGCCCCTACTTCGTCCGTGAGTTCAGCCAGCGCTACCCCGCCTACCGGGCCCGACACCGGATGCCCGTGGGCATCACCGGCCTCGCCCAGGTGCACGGGCTGCGCGGGGACACCTCCATCGAGGACCGGGTGCGCTTCGACAACCACTACATCGAGACCTGGTCGCTGTGGCAGGACGTACGCATCCTGCTGCGCACCGCCGGCTCCCTCTTCCGCTGCGGGGGGAGCTGACGATGGGCCAGGGCGCCGGCCCGGCGGTCGACCCCGACTCCGCGCCCCGGAGCGCGGCACACGGGGCGCGGCACCCCGCGCGCCCCCATCCGCTACCGGCCCCCGCCCACCAGACCCCCGCTCGGACGCCCGCCCACGCGGCGCCCGCCCACCAGGCGCTGGCTCACGAGACACCCGTCCACCGGGCGCCCGCCCATCGAGCGCGTGCCGCCCTGCGCGCCGTGCCCTGGCCGGTGCTGCCCGCCGTCGCCACCGTCCTGTTGCTCTGCCTGCCCGACCAGCGCGGCGACGTCGGCGGCGGCCCGCACGTCACCCCCGCCGACCTGGCGTCGGTGGGGCTCGTCGGCTACTGCGCCCTACGTCTGCTGCGGGACCGCGCGCGTCCGCTGACCCGTACCGCCGCCGTGGTGCTCGGCGCGCCCGCGCTCGCCGTGGCCGTCGCGACCGTGGCGGCCGACGACCCGGCATCGGCGCTGACCGGCTTCGCGCGCTGCACGCAGGTCTTCGTGCTGGTGCCGGTCGCGGTGGTGCTGCTGCTCCGCTCGCGCCGCGACTTCCGCTGGGTGGCCGGGGCGGTGGTGGTGCTGGCGGTGGTGCAGGGCGCCGTGGGCGTACGGCAGTACGTCACCGGGACCGGCGCCTCGTACGCCGGACGCGACGTGCGGGCGGTGGGCACCTTCGGACCGCTGGACGTGATGGCGATGGCGACCACCGTGGGGTACGGGGCGGTGATCGCCCTGAGCGTCGGCCTCGCCCTGCCACCGACCCGCACCGGCGCGCGCTGGCCCCGCCGCGCGGCGCTGTGCTGCGCCGCCGCGCTGCTGGTACCGCTGGCACTGTCGTTCAGCCGGGGCGCGTGGATCGCCACCGCGTGCGCGGGCACGGTGGTGCTGTTCCTCCACGGGGCGCGCCGCGCGGTGCGCGTCATGGCGGCGCTGGCCGCGGCGGCGGTGCTGGCGGTGTGCGGGCTGGGAGCGGGCTCCGGGCTGATGGCCGAGCGGCTGGACAGCATCACCCGGGTCTCGGCCGCGCCCGACCGCTCGGTCACCGACCGGTACAGCCTGTGGGCCGCCGCCACTGACATCTGGCGCGACCACCCGGTGACCGGCGTCGGCCCCAAGGGCTTCGCCGCCCACCGCGACGGGCACGCCTCGATCGGCCTGTCGGCGGCCAGCGACACGGCGGGCGCCGGCCACGCCTTCCAGCGCGAACCGCTGCTCTCGCCGCACAACATGTACCTGCTCGTCCTCAGCGAACAGGGCCTCATCGGCGCCGTCGCCCTGCTCGGCTGCTGGTCGGCCCTGCTGCTGTGCGGCCTGACCCGGCTGTCCACCCTGCGCCGAGCGGGGCGGGCACCTCTCTCTGGGCACGCCTCTATGCCCCCGCACGCCGCTATGCCCCCGCCGACCGCCGCCCCGCCGACCGCCGCCCCGCCGACCGCCGTCCCGCAGGCCGCCGCCCCGGAGTGCGCCGGCGCGCGGCGCGGTGCGGCCGGCTGCGGTGCGGCGGCCGTCGGCCTGCTGGTCTGGCAGGCCGTGGACTTCCTGTACGCCGACATCGGCGGCCCCACGACCGTGTTGACCTCGGTGGTACTGGGGCTCGCCGCGTGGTGGGCGCTGTCGCCGGCCGCGCTGGGCGACGCGCCGCCGACGCCCGGCGAACGGGCTTCCACGGCGCCCGCGCCCGGCCCGCCCCGGGCCGGGCTCCGTCCCCCCTACGGCCGCCCCGCTTCTCACACCGCCGGCCCGGCGCACCCGTGCGGGCCCCCGTCGGGTCCGCCCTCGCCGCGCCAGGTGAGCACGCCGCGCGGCTGCCCGAACGCCCACGCCGAGGAGGTGCGCCGATGAGCGACCCGCACCACACGCCGGGCCGGGCCAACCCAGCGCCAGCCCCGCAACGGCCCCCGCGCCCCGTTCCCCCGCCCGCCCCGACCGCCTCGCCCCCATCCGCCCCGACCAGCCGCCCGGTTGCCCCGCCCACACGAGGTGACACGCCCGGTCCGGCTGACCCGACCGCACGGGGCACGTCCCCCGACACGGCCAGCCCGAGCACCCCCACCGGCCCGGCCGGAACGCCGGGGGCCGCTCCGGCCGATGAACCCGCTCCGTCGACCGGGTCTGCTCCGTTGACCGGGCCTGTTCCATCCGGTGGGCCTGCCCCATTCGTCGGGCCCGCTCCCTTCGGTGGGCCCGCTCCGTCGGCCGGGCCTGCCCCATCTGGTGGGCCCGTTCCATCCGTCGGATCTGCTCCGTCGGCCGGGCTTGCCTCATTCGTCGGGCCCGCTTCATCCGGTGGACCCGCTCCCTTGGGTGGGCCCGCTCCGTCAGCCGGGCCTGCCCCATCCATCAGGCCCGCTCCGTCGGCCGGGGTCGGCGCGCGGCGGCCCGTTGCCCGGCTGACGTGGCTGGGCCCGCACGGCGCGTCGCTCGACCCGGAGGACCTGGGCGGCGACGGTCTGTCGCCCCTGCTCGCCTCCGCCCCCTCCCCGGCGGCCTTCCAGGTGACGTCGCCCTACCCGGTCGTGCCCAGCGCCTCCACTCGGCCGGACACCTCGCGCACCCCCGTGGAACCGGACGCCGCGCCGAACGCCCGTACCCGGCCCGCACCGCCCACCGCCCCGTGCCCGCCCCCGGCAACCGCTCCGGCACCCCCTCCGGAGCCCGGCCCGCGCCCGTCGTCCGCCACCCCCGGTAAGCCGCTGCCCCCAAAGACGCCTTCTCGCGGCCCCGCCGCCCCGTCCGCCACACGGATCGCCGCCGTGACACCCGTACCGTCCACCTCGGCCGTCTCCTCCACCTCGCTGACCTCACCGACCCTGTCGGCCTCACGCGCTTCCTCGGCCTCGGCCTCCCCGCCCGCGCCCGCCCCCGCACGGTCGAGCGTCCCGGCGAGCCCCGCCCGGTCGCCCCTCCCACCGGTATCCCGAGCCCCCCACGAACCGGTCTTAGCGCCCGCGGCGGCACCCGCGCGGGAGCAGGCGCCGCGTGGAGCCGAGCGGTTCGTGGCGCGGGCGGCGGCGGTGACGGCGATGCTCACCGCGTGCGGCGCGCTGTTCGGGCTCGTCCGTGACCAGACGATCGCCCGTCTCTTCGGCGCCACCGGCGCCACGGACGCCTTCCTCGTCGCCTGGACGGTGCCCGAGGTCGCCGCGACCCTGCTCATCGAGGACGCCATGGCCCTGGTCCTCATCCCCGCGTTCAGCCTCGCGCTGTCCCGGCGTCAGGCCGCGCCCGCGCCCGCCGTGGAGCCCGAGCGGTCACAGGGCGCGGGCGACCCGGTGCGCGCGCTGGTCACCGCCACGGCCCCGCGCCTGTGCGCCGCGCTGGCCGGCGCGGCGCTGCTGCTCGCGCTGGCCGCCCCGTGGATCGTTAACCTCCTCGCGCCCGGGCTCACGCACCCCGCGCTCGCGGTGGACTGCACCCGCCTCACGGCCCTGACCGTCCTCACCTTCGGCGTCGCGGGCTACCTCAGCGCCGCCCTGCGCGCGCACCGCAGCTTCGTGCCGCCCGCGGCGATCTATGTCGCGTACAACCTGGCCATCATCGGCACCGTGCTGGCCGTCGGCGACCGGTGGGGAGTGCGCGCCGCGGCGCTCGGCGTCGCGGCCGGCAGCGTGCTGATGATCCTCGTCCAACTCCCGGCCTTCTCCCGCACGGTGACCGTCTGGCCCCGCGCCCGTACCCCCCGCTCCCGCCCCCGTCTCCGGCTCTCCCTCGCCCGACGCCGCCGCGTGCCGCAGCTGCGCGGCGCGGCCGTGCCCCTCGGGCTCGCCGTGCTGGCGCCCGTCGCGCTGTTCACCCTCACCCGGCAGGCGCAGGTCCTGGTGGAGCGCTTCGTCGCCTCCTCGCTGCCGCCCGGCGCCATCTCGCACCTCAACTACGCACAGAAGATCGCCCAGGTCCCGATGGTGCTGTCGCTGATGATCTGCACCGTGACCTTCCCGCTCGTGGCCCGCGCGATGGCCGACGGCGAGCGGGAGCGCGCCAGGCGCCGCGTGGAGCGCGACCTGTACCTGGCCGGGCTCGTCGTGCTCGTCGGCGCCGCCTACGTCGTCGGCTACGCCCCCACGCTGGTGGAACTCCTCTTCCAACGTGGCGCGTTCGACGCCGACGACACCTCCGTCACCGCCTCCGTCATGCGCGTGTACGCCATCGGCCTGCTCGGCCACAGCCTCACCGGCGCCCTGGTCAGGCCGTTCTTCTCGGTCGCGCGGCCCACCTGGTACCCGGCGCTGGCGATGCTCGGCGGGCTGCTGCTCACGACGGCGGTCGGCGTGGCCACGGCGCGGCACTGGGGCGTGTACGGCATCGCCCTCGCCAACGCCCTGGGGATCACGACGACCGCCGCGCTGTTGCTGCGCGGCCTGAGCCGGCGCATGATCCCGCTCGACGTGCGCCGGATGGGCGCGGGCCTCGGCCGGCTGGTGGCCGCTGCCGCCGTCGCGAGCGCCGTGGGGGCCGTGGCCGCCCACCTGGCGACCGCGTCGCTGGCCGCCGCCGCGTACGGGCTGTGCCTCGTGCCCACGGTGTTCGCCGCGGCGGCGCTCGCGCTGCGCGCGCCCGAGGTGGCCGACCTGCTCGGCTCGGCCGGCGGCACGGCGCGCCGAGCCGCCGCCCGCGCGGCCCGCCGCCTCCCGGGCCGCGCCGGCCGAACGCCCGCCCACTCCGACACCCCGCCCGACGCCCCGCCCGGCAGCCACCCCGGCGACGGCTCCACCGGCGACCACCTTGACGGCCACCGCGACGACCCGTACCGCCAGGCCGCCCCCCGCGCGGCTAGCGCCGCCCACACCGGGCGCGACCCCCGTCACCCCGACCGACCCGGCCGCGCGCCGCGCACCCGCCCCGTACGAGACGACGCAGCACCCCGCCCGCCCCGTCGAACGGACCCCCATGACCACTGACCCGCACCGCGCGCCGGGCGCGCGCCGCCCGCGCCGTGCCCACGCCATCCCGTGGCTGCTCATGTACCACTCGGTGGACTACTCCACCGACGACCCGTACCGGATCACCGTCACGCCCGGCCGACTGCGCCGCCAACTCGGCTGGCTGTGCTCCCGTGGCCTGCGTGGCGTGGGCGTGGCCGAGTTGCTGCGCGCGTACGCCGCCGGTCGCGGCGCCGGCCTGGTGGGCCTGACCTTCGACGACGGCTACGCCGACTTCGTCGAACACGCCCTGCCCGCGCTGCGCGAGCACGGCTGTACCGCCACCGTGTTCGCCCTGCCCGGGCGCGTCGGCGAGGACAACGCCTGGGACCCGCTCGGCCCCCGTAAGCCCCTGCTGACCGAGGCCGGGCTGCGCGCGGTGGCCGACGCCGGCATGGAGATCGGCTCGCACGGCCTGCTGCACCTCCGGCTCGCCGGCGCGGGCACGGCCACGCTGCGCCGCGAGACGGCGCACAGCCGCGCGGAACTCCAGCGCGTCACGGGCCAGCGCGTGACCGGCTTCTGCTACCCGTACGGCGCGGTCGACCAGCGCGCCATCGACGCGGTGCGCACGGCCGGGTACGACTACGCGTGCGCCATCGACGCCGGCCCACTGACCGGCCCGTACGCCCTGCCCCGCAGCCACGTCGGGCAGGCCGACAGCGCCTGGCGGCTGGCGGCCAAGCGGCTGCTGCTCCCGCTGCGCCGCCGGCACCCCTTCCCCGTGGCGGCAGGCCCCCTCCCCGCGGGGCAGCGCGGCGGCGCCGACACGCTCCCCGGGGCGGCGGTGCGATGAGGACGCTGCACGTCATCACCGGCCTCGGCGCCGGCGGGGCCGAGCAACAGTTGCGGCTGCTGCTGCGCCACCTGCCCGTGCACAGCGACGTCATCGCCCTCACCCACGCGGACGCGGTGGCGCGCGGCCTGCGCGCCGACGGCGTGCGCGTCCTGGACCTCGGCATGCGCGGCAACCGCGACCTGGCCGCACTGCCCCGGCTGACCCGCGCCATCCGCGCGGGCCGCTACGACCTCGTCCACACCCACCTCTACCGCGCCTGCGTCTACGGGCGGATCGCCGCCCGGCTCGCGGGCGTACGGACCGTGCTGGCCACCGAACACTCCCTCGGCCACACCCACATCGAGGGCCGCCCGCTGACCGCCGGCACCCGCGCCCTCTACCTGGCCACCGAGCGCCTGGGCAGCGCCACCGTCGCGGTCTCCGGCACCATCGCGGACCGACTCCGGGACTGGGGCGTACCCAGCGAGCGGGTACACACCATCCCCAACGGCATCGACGCGGCACGCTTCCGCCACGACCCCGCCGCCCGGGCCGCGGCGCGCGCCCGGCTCGGCATCCCGCACGACGCCTACGTGGCCGGGGGAGTGGGGCGCCTGGTGCCGGGCAAGCGGTTCGACACGGCGGTACGCGCGGTCGCCGCGCTGCCGGGCGTCCACCTGCTGCTCGTCGGCGACGGCCCGGAACGCGCTGCCCTGGCCCGCCTGGCCCGCGTGATGGGCGCGGCCGACCGGGTCCACCTGGTCGGCGAACGCGACGGCGCCGTCGCCCCGTCCGCCTCCGCGCACGGGGCCCCGCACGGGGACACCCACGGGGCCACGGCGGATGACCCGGAGGGCGGCCGGGCGACGGAGATCCCGGCGCTGCTGGCCGCGATGGACGTGTGCGTCTCACCCTCCACGGAGGAGGCGTTCGGCCTCGCGGTCCTTGAGGCGCTGGCCGCCGGGTTGCCCGTCATCCACGTCACCTGCCCGGCCATCGACGAACTCCCGCTCGCCGACGCGCCCGGCGCCCAGCGCGTCGGCCCCAGCACCCCCGAACTCACCGCGGCCCTACGGGCGCACGCCGCCAGGGGAGCGCGCCGACTCCCCGTCCCACCCGCCGTGCGCCGCTACGCCATCGAGCGCACCGCCGACCAACTCCTGTCCCTCTACGCCCGCCTGCACGCCGCCGCGACCGCCCCCCACGCGCCGCCCGCCGCCCTAACCCACCCTCCGTACCCGGCCCCGGCCCCGGCGCGCGGCCCGCGGCAGCAACCGTGGCCCGCGTGCGACGCCACCCCGGGCGGACCCCCACGCACGACGGACCACCACGACCTCAAGGACGCCACGAGGTGAGCAGCCCCATGCCCAAGACCCCCACCGCCCCGGCCAAGCGGACGGCGGCTCGCGTAGGCACCCCCGGCGGCCCGCCCCGCGACGCCGCCACCGAGGACGCGCCCCGCGCCCCAGCCGGCCCGACCGACCACCCGCCGGCGGACGACGCGACGGCCCCGCCCCCGGGTTTGGAGGCCGCGCCCTCCCCGAGCGCCCCGCCCACGCGCGCCGACACCTCCGCCCCGTCGCCCGCGAACCCGCCCGCCAGGGAGGCCGCCAAGCCGGCCGCCAGGCGACGGCCGAAGGCCGCCCCCGCCTGGGCCGCGAACAAGGCCACCCCCGCCGCCCCGCGCCCCAAGCGCGGCACCTGTGCGGCGGCGGCCGAGGGGCGGCAGCCCGCCGACGCGCACGACGGTTCCGAAGCCCGGGGCGACACCGCCCCGCGCCCGACAACCCCCACCACCGACGCCGCGCACCCGAACGCTCCCGAGGCCCCGCGTACCGCCACCCCCGAAGACGCCTCGGACGCCAGCGGCCCTGCCGGCGAGGCCGCGGCCGTCGCCTCGCCGGAGGCACCGGCCGCCAGCGAGGTGGCGGACGGCCCGGCCCGGGGGCCGGATGCCGACCGTCAGGCGGCGCGGCAGGCCCCGGGCGCGGCTGCCGCCGCCGACGCGGCCCCGGCCGCGCCGTCCGCCGGGCCGCCGAGTGCCGATCGCCCACCCGGCGGTCGCCGGCCCGTCGTGGCGCGGTGGCGGGCGGTGCGGTCGCGGCTGCCGGGGTGGTGGCCGGTGGCGCTCGGCGCCGCGTTGGGGCTCGCCGGCGGTGGCACGTACGGAGCGCTCGCCACGCCCGAGTACACCGCCACCAGCTACGTCGTCGCCGTCGCCAAGGACGGCACGGACCCGGCGACCGCACTGGGCTTCGCCCAGGCGTACGGCCGCATCACCACCGGCGGCGCCGTGTTGGGCGCGGCCCAGCGCACCACCGGGACCCCCGTGGACGACCTCCGGGCCAGTGTGCGCACCGCCACCTCGCCCGACGCCCCGATGATCGAGGTCACGGGGGCCGACGCCCGCGCCGGACGCGCCGCGGCCACCGCCAACGCCGTGGCCCGCGCCCTGGCCGAGCACGCCAACCGGTCCGCGCGCAGCACGGGGGTACGGCTCACCGTCTTCGCCCAGGCCGTGCCGCCCACCGCGCCCACCTCGCCCTCGCTCCCCATCTCCCTCGCCGTCGGCGGCTGTGCCGGCGGCCTGCTCGGCGCCCTCGCCCTCCTCGTACGCCCACGCCCCGCCCCCGAGCCCCACCAGGCCGGCACCCTCGACCCGCTCCCCGCACCGGGATCGGAGCCGCGATGACCGCCCACCCCCCGCTCCACCAGCCGCCACCCTCCGCCACCCAGCCACCCGCACCCCCGGCACCGGCCACGACGGAAACCACCCCACCCGACGCGGCCACCGCGCTCCCCACTTCCACCGCACCCCCCACACTCACGCCCCCCGTGCCGCCCGGACGCCTCGTCGTCACCGTCTGCCGCGACGCGGAGCGGTTCGGGGCGTTGGCCGACGCGTGGGACGACCTGTACCGGCGGTGCGCCGCCGCCACCCCGTTCCAGAGCCACGCCTGGCTCCACTCCTGGTGGCTCTCGTACGGCCGACGCGGCCGGCTGCGCCTGGTGCTGGTCCACCGCGAGCCGCCGGGGCTGCCGGCGTCGCCCGAGCCGTCACAGCCGCCCGAGCCGCCGGAGCCGCTGGCATCGCCCGAGCCGTCACAGCCGCCCGAGTCGGTCCGCGCGTCCGGCGCACCCGTCACCGCGCCGGCCGCTACGTCCGGCGGCACGTCCGGTGGTACGGCCGCCGCGCCGGCCCGGGAACTCGTGGCCGTGGCGCCGCTGATGCTCCGCTACCGTCCGTTGCCCACGCTGCTCCCGCTCGGCCTCGACATCTCCGACTTCTGCGACGTCCTCCTCGACGACCGCTGCCCGCAGGCCGCCGACGCGCTCGCCGCCGGGCTGCGCCGCCTGGCCCGCACCGCGCTGGTCGAGCTTCGCGAGGTGCGCCCCGGGGCGGCTGCGGAGCGCGTGGTCGAGCGCTGGCGCGGCCCGGTGCGTCGGCGCGCCGACTCCGTGTGCCTGGAACTGCCCGGCGTGCCCATGGACGACCTGCTGCGCAGGCTCTCCGGCGCGAGCGCGCGCAACGCGCGCCGCAAGCTGCGCCGGATCGACGAACTCGGCATCAGCCACCGCGCCGTGGCCGAACACGAGGTGCCCGGCGCCGTGGCCACCATGCTCGCCCTGCACGGCCAGCAGTGGCAGGGCCGTGGCGTCACCCCCGAGCACCTGCGCCCCCGCTTCGCGGAACACCTGGCCCGCGCCACCCGCCAGTTGGCGCGCACCGGCGACGCCGCCCTGACCGAGTACCGGCTCGGCGACCTGGTGCTGGTCAGCGAGGTCACGCTGTTCTCCCGCCACCTGGCGGGCGGCTACCTCTACGGCGCGCACCCCGAGGCCCGCGCCAAGGTGGACATCGCCACCATGCTGCTGCGCCAGGACGCCGCCCGCGCCACCGCCACCGGCCGCCGCGTGCTGAGCCTGCTGCGCGGCGACGAGCCGTACAAGCGGCACTGGCGGCCGGAGACCGTCGTCAACCAGCGCCTGCTGCTGGCCCGCCGCCACCTCGCCCCGGCGCTGTGGCTGCGCGCCGGCCACCTCGCGGGGCGCGCCGCGCTCGCGGACCTCGCCCGCACCAGGCTGCCGATCCTGCTCGCCTGGCGGACGCGCCTGCGCGGCCGGCGCGCCGGCGGCCCGCCGCGCTGACCCACGCCCGCCCCGACGGCTCGCCCTACCGCCCGTCCGGGCCCGGGTCCCGGTCTGGTTCCGGGTCCGGCTCCGGGCCACGGTCCTGGCCTGGCGCAGCCGTGGGCCGGTCGGTGGACCAGGCGGAGGGCGTGACGGTGGGCGTGGCGGGCCGGGCCGTGCCCGGGGCCGCCGCCGCAGTGGCCAGCTCCCTCCGGAACGCCTCGGTCGACCTCGGGCTCCGGCCGCACTCCCAGACCCCGTGCGGGCAGTAGTCCGTGATCGTCTGGTAGACGGGCGGATGCGCCGCCATCCACTCCAACATCCCCCGCACGAACGCCGGGTTGTCACCGTTGCGGAAGAGCCCCCACTCCGGGTACGAGATCGGCTTCCCGTGCGCCGCGGCGAACTCGACCTGGTGGCGCAGCCCGTACGGCTGGTTCACGTAGTCCGCGAAGTCCTCGCCCGGGGGCTGGTCGTAGGAGTCCATGCCGAGGATGTCCACCACGTCGTCGCCCGGGTAGCAGGCGGTCCACCCGATGGCGTCCTCCCCGCGACTGGGCGCGAAGTCGAAGCGCAGCCGCTGCCCCGGCACCGCCCGCATCGCGGTGACGACGCGCCGCCAGTACGCCCGCCACGCCGGTGGGTCGGGCGCGCACCGGCCGGTGTACGTCACGCCGTTCATCTCCCAGCCGAGCACGATGACCGTGTCGGGCGCCCCCAGCCGCACCAGGCGCCGCGCCAGCGTGCGGAAGTGCCGGTCGAACGCGCCGTCGGCGCCCCGCCGCAACAGCGCCCGCACCTCGTGGTCGGGAACGCCCGCCTCGTTGCGCTCCAGCATCGGCACGTTGAGCACGAGGAGGCGCGCGGGATCGGCCCGCCGCCACTCGGTCCAGGGCCGCAGGAACTCCGGCCGCCCCTCGATGTTGGACCACAGGTCGCCGGGGAGGTACGTGTGCCCGACGCGCAGGGTCGGCCCGCCCAGCCACTGCTGGAATTCAGTCATCCGCCGTAGCGCCTCGGGCCCGGAGCCGAGGAACGCGCCCATGGGAGCCACGGCGTCCGAGGCGCCGGGGGGCGCCGTTGGGGCGGCCGACTCCGAGGGGGTGGCGGGCGCCGGCGCGGGCGGCTCGCTCGCCGCCTGCCGGTGCGCCGCGGTGGCGGGGGAGGGGGGCGAACTCGCCGTTTCGTCACCGCCGTTGACCCCCGTGGCCAGGCCGGCGAGCAGTACCGCGGCGCCGACGGCGGTGGCCCCGATGGCGCTCGCCGTCCTCCGACGTCGGATGACCATGGCGCTCCCTCCGCGCCCCGCGACCCGGGGACGCCCAACCGACCTGCGATGAGGCTCAGGTATTCCACGCCCACGCGGGCCCCGAAACCTCGCCCGCGCCCCACCACCACGCCGCGCCGGCCCGCACCCGGGTCGCCCGCACCCGGGGCGCCCGCACCCGGCGCCCGCACGTCACCCGCCGGGCGCGGGCCGGTGCCCGCCGTGCGCCGCTCGGCTACGGCCTCCGGGCCGCCGGCGCGTCCCAGGTCGGGAGCCAGACATGGGCGTCGGGCGCGTGCGTTCGCCTGGAGTGGAGGTAGCCGCGCAACTCGCCGAGCCCGGGGTGCGGGTTGTCGGCGCGCCAGATCAGGGACAGCGGGTAGAGCGGCGCCGGGTCGCGTATCGGAATCCGCCGCAGGTCGTAGCTGTCCGGCCACAGGTACCGCGAGCCCTCGCCGACCAGGGTCGACAGGTCCGCCGAGTCGGCGATCTCCGCGAGCAGCGTCTCGTTCCCGAAGACCGGCCCCACCACGTCGATCGTGAGGCCGAAGGCGGCGGACAGCTCGTCGTAGTAGGCGGCCACCTCGCCACGGGCGTCGAGGCCCGGCATCCAGATGCGCCGCCCGACGAGTTGCCCGGGCGTCAGGGCCCGTGCGCCGGCCAGCGGGTGCCGCGGCCCGACGAGCAACTGGTGCGGCTCGTGGATCAGTTGGGCCGACCTGATGCCCTCCGGCAGGTGCTGCCGGGGCGGGACGGCGTGGAACGTGGCGTCGACCGTTCCCGCTTCGACGGCGGCGATCGCGCCGTCCACGTCGGCGTCCAGGGTCACCACGTCCAGGGCGATCGCCGGCCGCGTGCGGTAGAAGTCCTGGAGCAGCCCGGCGGTCACGATCCGCCGGTTGACCACGTCGATCCGCAGCGCCCGCCGCCCCGGCCGTACGGACGCGTCGGCCCGCTCCGCCACCCGGAGCAGTTCCCGGGCGTGCGGCAGGAACGCCTGGCCGTCGACGGTGAGCCGGGCCCCGCGCGCGGTGCGGGTGAACAGGCGCACGCCGAGCCCCTTCTCCAGCGTGGCGACGCGCTTGGAGACGGCCTGCTGGGTGACCGACAGCTCGGCGGCGGCTTCCTGGAACTGGCCCGCCGCCGCGACGGCGACGAAGGTACGTACGGCTTCGAGGTCCACGCCGGCCCACCCTAATGAACAACGAACGGTTGTGAGCCGCCCCCAGGGCAGTTGTTTGACCTGCTGTGGAGTGTCTCGCTTAGCTCCTGCGCGGCAACGTCGGTTTGTTGGGTCGAGACCTCAAGGGGCGCGCGGACCATGGTGGGCGCAGGACGGCTGGGCCGGCGGTTCGGCTGGCTGTGGGCGGCGTACGCGATGAGCGCCTACGGGTCGGGGCTGGGTTTCGGGGCCCTCCCGCTGATCGCCGTGTTGGTGTTGGAGGCCAGCCCCGCCGAGGTGTCCGCGCTGTCCGCGGTCGGGCCGGCGGTGGGCGCCCTGCTCGCGGTGCCGCTCGCACCGTGGGTGGAGTTCCGGCGCAAGCGCCCGGTCATGATCGCGATGGACCTGGTCCGGTGCGCGGCCTTGGCCACGATCCCGGTCGGCTACGCCGTCGGCTGGCTGAGCCTGGCCCAGCTCCTGGTGGTCTCGGCGGTGGTCGCCGCCACCAGGATCGCCTTCAACGCGGCCAGCGGCGCCTACCTCAAGGCGCTGCTCCGGCCGGCCGACCTGCTGGTGGCCAACGCCCGGTTCGAGTCCACGAACTGGAGCTCCATCGCGGTCGGGCCACCGCTGGGCGGGGCCGCGATCGGCCTGTTCGGGCCGGTCGCCACCGTGGTCGCCGACGCGGTCAGCTACCTCCTGTCCGCGCTGTGCGTCACCGCGACGGGCGGCCGGGAACAGCCGCCGCGCCCCACCACCGCGAGCCCACCGCGCGCCGGCACCGTCCTGGACGGCTGGCGCCACATCGCGGCCGACCCCGTCCTGCGGGCGCTCTACCTCAACAACCTGTTCGTCGCCGGCCTCGTCATGGCCACCGAACCGCTGCTGGCCGTGCTCCTCCTGCGCGACCTCGGGTTCGCCCCCTGGCAGTACGCCCTCTCCTTCGCCGCCCCCTGCCTCGGCGGCCTCGTCGGCTCCCGGCTGGCCCACCGGGTCGTGGCCCGCCACGGCCAGCACGCCGTCTTCCGGACCGTCGGCACCCTGCGCGTCGTCTGGCTGATCGGCCTGGCCTTCGTCGGCCCCGGCGTCGTCGGCCTGGTCACCGTGATCGCCGTCGAGCTGGCGATCATCGTCAACATGAGCCTGTACACCCCGGTCCTCGCCACCTACCGGCTCGCCCACACGCCCGGGCACCTCGTCGCTCGCACCCTGTCGGCCTGGTC
Source organism: Streptomyces buecherae (assembly GCF_014295035.1). Taxonomy (GTDB): domain Bacteria; phylum Actinomycetota; class Actinomycetes; order Streptomycetales; family Streptomycetaceae; genus Streptomyces; species Streptomyces youssoufiensis. The sequence continues at coordinate 1,339,022 of NZ_CP060404.1, read as the reverse complement.
CATCGGCCAGCAGGCGGCCATCGCCCTGTGCACCGCCCTCGGCGGCCTGCTCGCGAGCCACACCGACCCGCGCACCGCCCTCACCGTCACGGGCCTGCTCGCCCTGGCCACCCCCCTCCTGCTGCCCCGCACCCCCCACCCGCCACGACCGGAGCCGACACCGGCCCGCACCGACGCCTGACCACCGGCCCCCGCACACCGCCCCCGACCCGCACGCCGGCCCGGCTCCGCACACCGGCCCCCCGCATACCCGGGCTCCGCGCCGGCGGCCCGGAGCCCGGGCCGCCCCCGTACGCCTACCGCTCACGCAGCGCCAGGTGCCGCAGGTAGGCGGCGCGGTCCAGCGGATCGCCGTCCGTACGCGCGCGGCGCGGCGCCGCCCCGGTCACCGCCCGGTCGCCCGACGGGCGCGACCACCAGACGCCCTCGCCACTCGTCAGCCCCGGCAGCCGCCGCTGGACCGCGTCCACCGCCCGCGCGGGAAGCGCCCCGCGCACGCGCCACGCCCCGGCCCCCGCCCCGCCCGGCCCCGCGTCGCCCGTGGCGGCGGGCCCCGACTCCACGACCTCGGCCCCCCGCGCCGCGAGCAGCGCCAACGCCGCCGGCAGATCCGCCTGCGGAAGCTCCAACTCGAAGGCGTGGTACGGCTCGTAGACCCGGCAGCCCGCCCCGGCGACGGCCCGCATCAGCACCAGCGGCGTCAGCTTGCGGAAGTCGGCGGCCGTGCTCAGCACGCTGTCGAAGCCGCACCGGTACAACGTGACCACGCAGTCGGTCACCGGCCACCCGTGCACCCCCTGCTCCAGGGTGTCCCGCACGGCCGACTCCACCGCGCGGTGGAAGGCCAGCGGCAGCGAGCCCAGCTCGACCCCGAGCCGGTAGCTCACGCCCGACCCCGGCTCCCCGGGCTCCACGCGCAGCCCGACGGACGCCCAGAACAGCGTCTCCTCGCGGTCGCCCATCCCCTCGTACGCCTCCGCCCGGCCCACCGGCCGCTCCAGGTAGCGCACCCGGCTCGGCTCGAACTCCGCCTCGACGCCGAAGTCGCGGCTGAGCGTCGCCGCGATGACCTCCTTCTGCACCTCCCCGTAGAGCAGTACCGCCGTGCCCCGACCCGGCACCGTGCGCGCGCCGATCAGCGGGTCCTGGTCGGCGAGCGCCGTCAGCGCGGCGTGCAGCCGGGGGCCCTGCCCCGGCTCGCGCGGCACGGCCACCGCCTCCAGGGCCGGCGGCGGAAACCGGAAGGCGGTCACCGGCGGCGTGCCCGCGCCCGTCGCGGCGGGGTGCCCGAGCTGGTCGCCCACCCGCGCCTCGGCCAACCCCCACACCCGCGCGATGTCACCGCCGTCCATGGCGTACGCCCCGTCGCCCCGGCCCCGCCCGGCCGCCCCGGGCCGCGTGGGCCCCGCCCTGACGACCTCCAACGCGGTGACACGGCCCGGCCGTTCGACGGCCCCACCGCCCGGCCCGGCGCGGTGCAGGCTCACCCGCTGACCGCGCCGCAGGGACCCGGCGCGCATCCGTACGTAACACACCTTCGCGCCGCCCGCGCCGCGCTCGACGGCGAAGACCGTGCCCCGCACCGCCTCCCCGGCCCGCGGCTCGGGCGCCGCCGGCAACAGCCCCACGATGCCCTCGACCAGCGCGGCCACGCCCTGCCCGGTCAGCGCCGAGCCGAAGTAGAGCGGGTGCGCCAGACCTGCGGCCGTCTGCGCGACCAGCGCCGCGCGCACCTCGTCGGGCGACGGCGGCTCCCCGCCGTCCACGAGCCGCGCCAGCAACCCCTCGTCGTGCTCGGCCAGCACCTCGGCCAGCTCCGCCACGACGGCGGCCGACTCCAGCGCACGCGGCTCGGCACGGGCCCGCCGGCTCCCGGCGACCCGCACCTCGCTCAACGCCACGACCCGCGGCGACAGCTTGCGACGGATGCCCGCGAGCAACTGGCCCTCGCGCGCGCCGGTGCGGTCGATCTTGTTGACGAACACCAGGGTGGGCAGACGGAGCGCGCGCAGCGTCCGCATCAGGACACGGGTCTGCGGCTGTACGCCCTCCACCGCGGAGAGCACGAGCACCGCCCCGTCGAGCACCGCGAGCGCCCGCTCCACCTCGGCGATGAAGTCCGGGTGCCCCGGAGTGTCGATCACGTTCACCTGGCGGTCGCCCACCAGGAAGGGCGCGACGGCCGTCCGTACGGTGATGCCGCGCTGGCGCTCGATGGCGCCGGTGTCGGTCTGGGTGTCCCCGGCGTCCACGCTGCCGAGCCGGTCGATGCTGCCGGCGTCGAACAGCAGCCGCTCGGTCAGACTGGTCTTGCCCGCGTCAACGTGGGCCAGGATGCCGATGTTCAGGGTGGTCATGGGTGGCGAAGTCCTCGGAAACACTCGTCAGATAGGGGACCTGGGAGATTCCGAAAACTCGCCGCATCTGCGCTCCTTGGAAGTGCCGCGTCCGCCGGACGGGGACGCCGGCGCATTCTGACACCGCCCCACCCCGTCGGGCATCCCATTTACGCCCCGGCCCCACCCCCGGCAACGCGAAAGGGGCCCCGCGCACGGGGCCCCGCTCACTTCCCACTCCTGCTCCGCCTGGCCGCGCCGACCGCCGCTACCGGTTCGACCGGGCCTCCAGCAGCCCGTCCGGGCAGGCCGTCCCACGCGGGAACTTGTAGCGCCCGCCGATGTGGTACGTGCCGGGCGCCGGCGCGTGCAGCACCGTCCACTCGTCCTCCGGCTCGCCCTCCGGCGTCTCCTGGACCTCCTTGGTCAGGCAGCCCTCGACGTTCACCGGAGGCGATCCGTCCGCGCCGGCGCGCGGCGGCTCCACGTTCTTGCCCTCGCCGTCTATCAGGCCGAGCCAGGGCGAGTACGGGACGCGCAGCAGGACCGGGCCCGGCTTGGCCACCTCGATGGTCAGCTCCTCGGCCGCCGCCCGCCGCACGGTGGCCGCGCCGTCGGCCAGCGGCGTGGGGTCCTTGACCCGGTACAGCTTCCAGTTCGCGTCGGACCACACCTCGTCCAGGTACGGCTGGCCGGCAGCCACGAGTTCGGCCTCCGCCTCGCCCGCCCCGTCGAGCCGGTCCCTGGTCGGCAGCACGACGAAGTGCACCGCCCACCGCCCGAGCCAGGCGCGGTAGCTGTCCGGCGTGAGCCGCCCCTCCTCGTAGAAGATCGGGTTGCGCCCCTTGTCCGCCTGCCGGTTCCAGCCACGGGCCAGGTTGTAGTGCGGGGCGATGGTGGAGGACTCGACGTGGCTGCGGGCGGGGATCACCTCGACCCGACCGCGCTCCGCGCCCGCCCGGTCCAACTGGTCGAGCAGCGGCTCCAACTCGCGCGACCAGGACTGCGACGGCGTGGTCTTGATGACGTCGGCGGTCGACTGGGAAGCCTGCCCGATGGTGACCACCGCGATGGCCACCGTCAGCGCCGCCCACTTGCGGCTCAGCGCCCGCGACAGGCTCAGCCGCGGCATCGCGAACGGCGGCACCATCGCGAGCAGCACCACACCGCCGAAGATCATGCCGAACCGGGTGATGTTGGACCCGATCTGGGAGGGGATCGCCCAGACCAACACCACCGCGAGCCCGTACAGCAGCGCGGCCACCCGCACCGTGCGCCACTGCTTCGGCGCGAAGAAGTACGCCGCGGCGGCGCTCAGGAACGGCACGAACGTCGAGGAGAAGTTCATCGGCATCGTCCCCGAGAACGGGAACAACCAGGCCGACAGCGCCACCACCACCGACGGCGTCACGCCGAGCGCGTAGGCGGCCATCCGCCGCTTGGTCAGCCACAGCGCGGCGGCCACGATGCCCACGTACAGCCCGGCCACCGGGCTGGCCATGGTCGCGAGCGCGGACAGCAGCGCCGCCGCCCCGCCCCGCGCCAGCCGGTGCGACCAGCGCGCGCCGCGCCACCGGCGCGGCCAGGCGAAGACCACCGCGACCGCGGCGAGCCCGAACATCAGGCCAAGCCCGAACGTCACCCGCCCCGAGGCCGCGTTGAAGGTCAACGCCACCGCCCCGTACAACGCGGGCAGCATCGGCCGCCGCACGGCACGGCTGCGCACCAGCAGCAGCGCGATGAGCCCGGCGGACAGCGTGCCGGCGATCACCATCGTGGTCCGCACGCCGATCCCCGCCATCAGGTAGGGCGAGATGACGCTGTACGAGACCGGGTGCATGCCGCCGAACCAGGCGAAGTTGTAGGCGTACCCCGGGTGCTCCGTCGCGAACGTCGCCCACGCGTCCTGCGCGGCGAGGTCGCCACCGCTGTTGGCGATCAACAGCACCCACAGCAGGTGCAGCACCGCGGCCAGCGCCAGTGAGGCGCCCACCGGGTGCGACATGAGGCGCATCACACCGGCTCTCATCCGCGCCCCCGTTCCGTGGGCGCCCGCGGCGTCGCGCTGCCTGATCGGTTGATTACCCGTCGTGGTCATATCGGCGGCGGCATCGCCGTCGCTGGCGTCGGCCCGGGCCGGGCCGTCGGTGGTCACTGCGGTTCTCTCCCCAGTCTTCCCCGAGGTCTTCCCTTGTCATCGACCCGGTCCCCCCGGGACCCGCCGCACCGATTCCGGCTTCAAGGCGGCCTTCGACGCTAGCACAGCGCCGCCCGGCGACAACTCGCCGAACAAGCGCCCCGGTTACCCCCGACAGGCCCGCCGGTCCACCGCCGGGCACCGCCCCGCACCGGCCCACCTGGCACGACGGCCACCTTGAAGGACGCCCCCCGTCGCCGCGGGCCGAGCCACGGGCACAGGAGATCTCCACACCGCCGTGGCCGAAATCCCGGGCGACCAGGCCCGGCCGTTCGCTCCGTCCGGCCGCTGGTCACACGGCGGGGCGCGCTGGCGCCCGAAAAGCAGAAAAACCCCAGTTCAACTGGGGTTCTCGCGAGTGTCCGAGGGGGGACTTGAACCCCCACGCCCGATAAAGGGCACTAGCACCTCAAGCTAGCGCGTCTGCCATTCCGCCACCCGGACCAGGTGTCTGTCGGCTGGGCGGTGCCCGTTCCGACGTGGAAAACCATAGCAAACATCCAGGCGTGCTCGATCACACGGCCGGTCGCCCCCGGAGGGGTGTGACGAGGACGTGTCAGCGGCATTACCGCCTTGGGCTGGGCGGGCCGGCGCGGGAGTATGGACGGCGGACCACGCCACGGGTGGCTCCCGCCCGGGGCGGGCAGCGCGCGGCGTCACGAACGACGAGGAGGCAGCGTGAGCGAGTCGAACCCGGCAGGGACCGGTTCCACCACCGTCACCGGTGAGAACGAGGTCGTCGACCTGTGCCGGGACCTGATCCGCATCGATACCAGCAACTACGGCGACCACTCCGGACCCGGTGAGCGCGCCGCCGCCGAGTACGTCGCCGAGAAGCTCGCCGAGGTCGGCCTGGAACCACAGATCTTCGAGTCGCATCCGGGGCGGGCCTCCACCGTCGCGCGCATCGAGGGCGAGGACCCCTCGCGCCCCGCACTGCTGATCCACGGGCACACCGACGTCGTCCCGGCCAACGCCGCCGACTGGACGCACGACCCCTTCTCCGGGGAGATCGCCGACGGCTGCGTCTGGGGCCGCGGCGCCGTGGACATGAAGGACATGGACGCGATGACCCTCGCGGTCGTGCGCGACCGGCTGCGTACTGGGCGCAAGCCCCCGCGCGACATCGTTCTCGCCTTCCTGGCGGACGAGGAGGCGGGCGGCACGTACGGGGCGCGCTACCTGGTGGACAAGCACCCCGGCCTCTTCGAGGGCGTCAACGAGGCGATCAGCGAGGTGGGCGGCTTCTCGCTGACCGTCAACGAGAACCTGCGGCTCTACCTGGTGGAGACGGCCCAGAAGGGCATGCACTGGATGAAGCTCACCGTGGACGGCACGGCGGGCCACGGTTCGATGATCCACAAGGACAACGCGATCACCGAGCTGAGCGAGGCGGTGGCCCGGCTGGGCCGGCACGAGTTCCCGGTACGGGTCACCAAGACCGTCCGCTCCTTCCTGGACGAGCTCTCCGACGCCCTGGGCGTCCCGCTCGACCCCGAGGACATGGACGCCACGCTGGAGAAGCTCGGCAGCCTCGCGAAGATCATCGGGGCGACGCTGCGGAACACCGCCAACCCGACCATGCTCGGCTCCGGTTACAAGGTCAACGTGATCCCCGGGCAGGCCACCGCCCACGTGGACGGCCGCTTCCTGCCGGGGTTCGAGGAGGAGTTCCTCGCCGACCTCGACCGCATCCTGGGGCCGCGGGTCAAGCGCGAGGACGTGCACGCGGACAAGGCCCTGGAGACCACCTTCGACGGGGCGCTGGTCGAGGCCATGCAGACCGCGCTGCGCGCCGAGGACCCCATCGCGCGGGCCGTGCCCTACTGCCTGTCGGCCGGCACGGACGCCAAGTCCTTCGACGACCTGGGCATCCGCGGCTTCGGCTTCGCGCCGCTCAAGCTCCCGCCGGAGCTGGACTTCGCCGGCATGTTCCACGGCGTGGACGAGCGGGTTCCGGTGGACGGGCTCCAGTTCGGCGTCCGGGTGCTCGACCGGTTCATCGACGCCTGCTGAACGTGGGTGGCCGCCCACGGCGTGGGCGGCCACCGCTGACGGGACGGCACCGGTGGGTCCGGCATCGGCGCGTTCCGCAAGTGACGCTCGGGGCGTTAACTGAGAAGAGTGAACGCCCTGTTTGACGCGTTGCTCGATTACCTCCTCTTCGTTACAGGGTGTGCGGTCCGCGGCTGGGGCCGCATTGCCAACAAGGAGGAAAAATGATCAAGAAGGTCGTCGCCGCTGCGGCTGCCACTGGTGGTCTGCTGCTCGCTGGCGCGGGCGTTGCCGCCGCCGACTCGGGCGCCCAGGGTGCCGCTGTCGGCTCTCCCGGCGTGTTGTCGGGCAACAACGTCCAGGTGCCTGTCCACGTGCCGGTGAACGTGTGCGGTAACACGGTCAACGTGATCGGGCTGCTGAACCCCGCCGTGGGCAACACCTGCATCAACAAGTGACGTGATGACTCACTCCCGTAGGGGGTGAGACCCGGGCGGCCCCGGAGTGCGCGCCATGCACTCCGGGGCCGCTGGGCATTGGCGCGGGCGCGGTCGCGCACTCGCGTATTCCGGACGGCAAGAATCAGGGGAACCAAACCTATGCGACAGGTCGCGAAGAAGGGCCTGATCACCATGGCCGCAGCCGGCGGCGTGCTCGCCGTGGCAAGCGGCTACGCACACGCGGACTCGGCCGCCCACGGCTCCAGTTCGAACTCACCGGGCGTCCTGTCGGGCAACAACGTGCAGGTACCAGTGCACGTCCCGATCAACGCGTGCGGCAACACCGTCGACGTCGTGGGTGCGCTCAACCCGGCCGTCGGCAACAGGTGCGCCAACGTGGACGGCCACGCCGCCAAGAGCAACGCGGGCCGGGCGGGCGACGCCGGCAAGGCCACCGGAGCTCGGCAGCCCAAGCCCGCGGGGAAGGGCACCTCGGGTGAGCGCCGCGAGACCACCCGCTCCGGCGGGGGAGCCCAGGCGGTCGGCGGGGCGCACGGCTCGCCCGGCGTCGGCTCGGGCAACAACGTCCAGGTGCCGGTGCACGTGCCGGCGAACGTGTGCGGCAACACCGTCAACGTCGTCGGACTGCTGAACCCGGCCGTCCGCAACAAGTGCGGCAACGTGACCGGCCCCGCCTCCCACGAGGAGCCGCACCAGCCGCCCACGCGCGAGCGTGAGCGCGAGGAGGTGACGTCGCCGAAGCCGCAGCCGAAGCCCGAACCGCGGCCCGAGCCCGGGGACAAGCCGGGGCCCACGGAGAAGCCGCGCGCCGAGCAACCGCCGGCACCCCGGGTCGAGACGCCGTCGGGGACTGAGACGCACATGGAGCGTGGCGAGGAACTGCCCGCGTCCCGCTCCGAGCGCTCCGCCGGACCCGTCGAGCGGGTGGTCGCCGAGACCGCCGAGCAACTCGCCGAGACGGGCGCCGGGACCCTGGCCATCGCCCTGCCCGCCAGCGCCGGTCTGCTGCTCGCCGGCACGGTGCTCTACCGCAGGGCCCGCACCACCCGCACCGCCTAGCGGCCGAGGCGCACGGCGTCCGGTGCTGGTCGACCGAGCGCGCCGGCGCCCCGGGCGGGCGCCGCCCGCCGGCAGGCACGGCTCGTGAGCGGCGCGGGCCCCGTCCGTACGGGGCCCGCGCCGCTCTACCAGGTAGCGCGGAGTTGCCGGATGATCCGGCGGCGCAGCCGCACTCTGCGGCTGCCGTCGGGGTTGAGCCGTAGGCGGTCCAACTCCCAGTGTCCGTACTCGGCGTGATCGGTCAGCAAGCGGGTCGTGGCCTTGCGGGATACCCCCCGAGGCACATACACATCGCAGAATTCGTATTCCGGCATCGCATCTATTGTGCGGGAACTGGCCTGGTACGGATAGCGTCTGCACTATGTCTGATGCTGCGCAGCCATCCGCTGCCGAGGTACGCGCCGCCGCCGAAGCGGTCAAAGCCGCACTGGACCGGCACCTCGATGCCGTCGAGCGGCGGGTCGGCGGGGACGACCCGGCCGTCTACGCCGCGTTCAACGAACTGGCCGCGGCTGCCGAGACCTATGACGAACTCCTCTACGACGCGTACGACGAAGTCACGCCCTTCGAGATCCCCGGCGACGACTCCCTGCCCGCGTACGACGGGCCGGAGGAACCGAGCGCCCTCAGCGTGCTGATCCGCCGGGACTACGCGGTGGCGGAGCCGCAGCGGCTGCTCTCGCAGGCCCAGCGGATCGCCGACCTCGACCCGGACGGGGCGTCCGTCAACGGCCTGCCCGGCAAGGGCGCGGCGGCGGCCGCCGGCAGCAGCGTGCACGCCGCGCTCGGCGTTCTCTTCGGCGAGTACGAACCCGATGAAATCGCCTCCCGGCACAAGGAGTTCGGCCTTGAGGAGGGCGATTCGACGCTGTGGGTGGCCGCCGCGGACGAGCCCGCCGACCCGGGGGAGTGGCTGGCGGCGCCGTTCGACCACGCGGACCCGCAGCGGATCGTGTGCCGCTTCGACGTGAGCGCGGTCTTCGACGAGGAGCCCGACGACGCCGACGACGACCTGGAGCTCATCGACCCCGAGCCCTGACCCGCCCCGCACGAGCCGGCCCCGCACGGGCCGGCCCAGCCGCATCGGGCCCCCGGCGAACCGGGGGCCCAGCCAGGAGGCCGGGGCGGGCTTTCGCGGCGGTCGGCCGGGGCGGCCCCAGGCGCTGCGCGCCGCCCGGCGGCGCGGCGTCCGGCGGTGCGTCGCGCGGGTCAGGCCGTCGCGTTCTGGGCCCGCAGCAGGGCCCGCAGGCGCGTCGTACGCTCGGCGGCCGGGACCTCGGCCACCGCGTGCGGCAGGGCAGGGCCGGCGCCGTGGACCACGGACAGGTGCCGCTCGCCACGGCTGAACGCCGTGTAGACCCAGGCCCGGGTGAGCAGCGGGCCCGCGTCCCCGGGGAGGACGACGACGGTCGCGGGCCAGCGCCGGCCGGCCGCCTGGTGGGCCGTGACCGCCCAACCGGGCCGCAGGGCGTCGGCGACCCGGGCCCGGGGCACGAGCACGTCCTCGCCCCCGCAGTCGAGGCGCAGCCCGTCGGGCTCGGCCGCGGTCACCGTGCCCGTCACGGTGCGCCCCGGGGCCACCGCGTACGCGACCCGGTCGCCCGGGTCGAAGCCGCCGAACCGGCCGGGGCCGGGGTTGAGGCGCTCCTTGAGGGCGGCGTTGAGCGCCCGGGTACCGACCGCGCCGCCGTGCCCGACGGTGATGACCTGGATGTCGGGTACGGGCACGCCGATCGCCCGTGGCACCGAGTCCGCGACCAACTGCACGGTGCGGTGCACGGCGTCGCCCGCGTCCCGCACGGGCACGATCACCACCTCCTTGCCCGGCGCCTCCACCTGCGAGAGCTCGCCGATCCCGATGCCGGAGACCAGCTCGCCGATCGGGCCGGGGTCGGGCGTGCGGGAGACCACCTGCGGGCAGGAGCGGGCGGCCACCACGTCGGCGAAGACCCGGCCGGCGCCCGCCGACCACAGGACCCCCGGATCGCCGCTGAACACCAGCCGCACGCCGTCCGGCAGTGACTCGACCAGCGCCGCGGCGGCCTCCACGTCGAGCTGGGGAGCGTCGAGGACGGCGAGCAGGTCGAGCCGGAAGGCGCCGTCCGCGTCCCGCCCGGGCCCCTCGGCCCCGGTGAGCAGCCCGGCGACCGTGACCGCCAGCGCGGCGGGCAGGCCGCTGTCCGCCAGCGCCGCGCCGAGCCGCCGGCGGCCGTCGTCCGTGTGCGCGGCGGCGTAGGCGCGCAGGCCGCGCGCGTGCGCGGCGGCGACCAGGGCCACGGCCTCGGCCCGGGCGCTCTCACCCCCGCTGTGCGTCACGAGCCCGTGCCCCGCGGCGGCCCTGACCAGCTCGGCGGCCGACGGCGAGGGGGCGGCGTCGGCCAGCGCCTCCCAGTCGGCAACCGGGCCGGCCGCCTCCGCCTCGGGCTCCGCACCGCTCTCGCGAGCCGCGTCGCTCTCGGGGGCCGCGTCGGTCTCGGGCCGCGCGCCGGGCGCGGAGTCGGCGGCGGCGTCCGGTTCGAAGGTGTTGACCACTCGGGCCAGGCCGTCGGCCAGGCTCTCCTCGGCCAGTGCGTACCGGTCGAGGCCCAGCAGCACGCGGACAGGCTGTTCGGCCTCATTGTCCTCGGCGGCCGGGGCCGCCCCCGGGGTCTCCAGGGCGTCCTGGAAGACCAGCACCACGCCCTCCGCCACGGCGTCGCGCAGGGCCTCGTCCGGGTCCGGCACGGCGTGCTGGGCGAGCGCGTCGCGCAGCGTGGCCGACTCGCGGGCCGTGTGGCCTTCGAGCGCCGCGCGCTCCAACAGCCAGGTCACCAGCGCCCGGGAGCGGCGCTCGTCGCCCGGGCCGCAGTCCGGGCCGAGCAGGGCCCGCGCGAAGCCGTCCGCCTGCTCGGGGCGCACCCCGGGGACGGCGAGCAACTGCCACGGATCGTCCCGCAGGACGGGGCCGGCCCCCTCGCCCAGGGCGCGTACGACCTGTTCGGCGAGGTGCGGTGGCGCGCCGCCGGCGGCCAGCACCTGGCGAATCTCGTCCAGCTCCGCCGGCCCGCCCGCCGACGGCACCCGCGCACCACCGGCTCCACCGGCCGGTGAGCCGACACCGGACGGGCCGGCTCCGGGTCCGGCAGCGGCCGGCGCCCCCGCCGTGGCGGTCGGGGCCGGCCCGGGAGCAGGCGCTCCGCCCGAACCGGCACCACCCAACGGGGCCGTCGGGGCGCCGCCGGCCGGACCCGCGGGACCGGCGGCGTGCGGGGTGGCCGCCTGCGGGTCGCCCGGGGTCGGCGTGGCGTGCCCGGGGGAGGCCGGTCGCGCGCCGCCGGGTCGGGCCGCCGTCGACCTGCCTCGCGCGCTGGTGAAGAACGAGGCGGCGTCGGCCTCGCCCCGCTCGACGGCGCGCACCGCGGCGGCCAGCGCCTCGGCCGCGGCCGACCGCTTCCCGCCGCCGGTGGACCCACCGGCGCCGGCCTCGCCCGCGCTCGGCGCCGCGACCCGCGCGCTGCCCGCGGTCTCGGCGGCGGATTCCGCCTCCGGGCCCGCCTCGCCCGCCTCGCGCGGTTGCGCGTCGGTCTCGCTCGTCGGCTCCGCCTCACGTGGCGGCGCGCCGGTCTCGCTCGTGGGCTCCGCCTCGCGCGCCGCCTCGGCCGGCGGTGCCGGGTGCTGGTCCGCCGTGGTGTCCGGGTCGGCCGTGGCCTCGCCCGCCTCGGGCTCGCCGGGGCGCTCGGCCTGACCTCGCGGAGCCGTCGCGGGGGCCGGGTCCGCGGGGGCCTCGGGGTGGTCCGGCGAGGGGGCCGGAGCGGTGGCGTCCTCGCGCGGTGCGGGGTCTCCCGTGGTGGGGGAAGCGGCCTCGCCCGCGGGGCGGTCGGAACTCACAGCGTGCTCCAGTCGTGATCGGGATAGCGGTGCACGGGCGCTGACACGTCGTCCAGCGCCTGGCGAATCTCGTCTGGAAGCGTAAGCGCCTCCACTGACAAAGCCGCCCTGAGCTGCTGCGCGGTGCGCGCGCCGACGATCGGGGCGGCCACTCCCGGGCGGTCCCGCACCCAGGCGAGGGCCACCTGGAGCGCGGTGGCGGCCAGCCCGTCGGCGGCGATCGAGACCGCGTCGACGATCCGGCTGGCCGCGTCGTCCAGATACGGGGCGACGAACGGCGCCATGTGCTCCGACGCGCCCCGCGAGTCCGCCGGCGTCGCGTGCCGGTACTTGCCCGTCAGCACACCCCGGCCCAGCGGCGAGGACGGCAGCAGCCCGATGCCGAGGTCCAGGGCGGCGGGCAGCACCTCGCGCTCGATGCCGCGCTGGAGCAGCGAGTACTCCATCTGCGTGCTGGCCAGCCGGGTCCGCGGACCCGCCGACGCGAGTTGCCAGGTGGCCGCCTTGGCGAGCTGCCAGCCGCAGAAGTTGGACACCCCGGCGTAGCGCGCCCGGCCGCTGCTGACCGCGATGTCCAGGGCCTGCAGGGTCTCCTCGAGGGGGGTCGTCGCGTCGTACGCGTGGATCTGCCACAGGTCCACGTAGTCGGTCCCCAGGCGTTCGAGCGAGGCGTCGAGGGCCGCCAGCAGGTGGCCACGGGAGCCGTCGAAGCGGCGGTCCGGATCGGGCACGCTGCCCGCCTTGGTCGCGATGAGCAGGTCGCGGCGCGGCACCAGGCCGTCGAGCAACTGGCCCAGCAGGTACTCGGCGCTGCCGTCGGCGTACACGTCGGCGGTGTCCACGAGCGTGCCGCCCGCGTCCCAGAACGTCTTGAGCTGGTCCGCCGCATCGTGCTCGTCGGTGTCCCGGCCCCAGGTGAGCGTGCCGAGCCCGATCCGGGATACGCGCAGGCCCGTACGGCCGAGGTGCCTCTGCTCCATGAGCGCTGACATTACTGGCCTGGCCACGGCCCGTGGTGGCCTGTGGATAAGCCAACACTGCCGCGGTGGACATATGCGCGCTAGAGTCCCCGCCGTAGGGACGTTACTGATGGGTAAGGGGAGTGGCATGCGGCTCGGCATCAACCTCGGCTACTGGGGTGCGGGAATGGACGCGGACAACCTCGCCGTCGCGCAGGAGGCGGATCGGCTCGGGTACTCCGTGTGCTGGGCGGCCGAGGCGTACGGGTCCGACGTGGCCACCGTGCTCTCCTGGGTCGCCGCGCAGACCGAGCGGATCGACGTCGGCTCGGCCATCTTCCAGATCCCGGCGCGCACCCCCGCGATGACCGCCATGACCGCCGCCACCCTGGACTCGCTCTCCGGCGGCCGGTTCCGGCTCGGCCTCGGCGTCTCGGGCCCGCAGGTCTCCGAGGGCTGGTACGGCGTGAGGTTCGACAAGCCGCTGGCCCGCACCCGGGAGTACGTGGAGATCATCCGCAAGGCGATGGAGCGTACGCCGCTGCGCCACGAGGGCCAGCACTGGACGCTGCCGCTGCCGGACGGCCCCGGCAAGGCCCTCAAGCTGACCGTGCACCCGGTGCGCGAGCGCATCCCGCTCTACATCGCCGCCATCGGCCCGAAGAACCTGGAGCAGACCGGCGAGATCGCCGACGGCGCGCTGCTGGTCTTCTTCGCCCCCGAGCACGCCGAGGAGACCACGCTCGGCGCGCTGCGGGCGGGCCGCGCCAAGGTGGGCAAGGACCTGACCGGGTTCGACCTGGTGCCCACCGTTCCGCTGGCCGTCGGCGACGACGTGCGGGCGCTGGCCGACCAGTTCCGCCCGTACACCGCGCTGTACGTGGGCGGCATGGGCAGCGCCAAGCAGAACTTCTACAACAAGCTCGCCCAGCGCATGGGGTACGAGCAGGCCGCGGCCGAGATCCAGGAGAAGTACCTCGCCGGCGATAAGGACGGCGCCGCCGCCGCCGTGCCGCACGAGCTGATCGACGCCACCGCGCTGGTCGGACCCGTCGAGCGGATCGCCGACCGGATGCGGGCCTACGCCGAGGCCGGGGTGACCACGCTGTCGCTGGCGCCCGCGGGCTTCACGCTGGAGGAGCGGGTCGCCGGCCTGCGGGCGGGCGTCGAGGCGCTGGAGCGCGCCGGCCTGGCCTGAGCCCCGCGGCGGCGAGGGCAGGAGAACCGGAAAAGGGTCGCGGCCGTGGTGGGGGCTCGGGGGTCTTCCCCGCCACGGCCGTCACGGAGGACAACGCCCCACCCGGCGACGCGGTTACGGGCACCGGGGGGCCGTCCCGTCACCCGAGTGGCCCAGATGCCCACGGCACCTGTTGCTCCCCGTGGCACGCGGCATTCGACTGGTTCTCCACGCATGTGGCGCGTGTCGCTCGACGGAGGTGGCGATGATGCTCTCGGCCCGCGGTGTCTTCCAGGAGATCCTCGACAACGACGACTCCTTCCGGCTCTTCTGCTCCATCGCGGCCAGCGGCGAGTCCCAGGGCGGCTGGGAGAACGCCCGCATCGCCGCGCTCGTGCCCGAGCGGGAGCGCGCGATGGCGGCGAAGATCGCACGGCACGGCGCGGACGAGGACAAGCACGGCCGCGTCTTCCGGGCGCTGCTGCGCAAGCGCGGCCTGGAACCGGTGGCCGTGCCACCCGAGACCGACTACACGATGCTCCTCGAACGCCAGGGCATCGGCCTCGCGCACGACAAGCTGCGCCGCGACGAACCGCTGACCGAGCGCGACATCGTCGCCTACCTCGCCCACAGCCGGGTCACCGAGCAGCGCGCCTCCGAGCAGATGCGGCTGCTGCGCCGGCACTTCGCCGACCACCCCGACGTCGGCCGCGCGGTCAGCATGATCTCCGACGACGAGGACAACCACCTCGCCTACTGCCACGAGGAGTTGCTCCGACTGGCCGCGGCCGGTTACGGCCGCATGATCCAGGCCCTGCTGCGGAAGAGCGCCCGCGCGGAGATCCGGGTCCACCGCGGGGTGAGCCTCGCGGTGATGGGCCACATGGGACGCCTGCTGGGCTGGCCGAGGGCCAGGAGCGCGCTGCTGGCCGCGGGCGTGCACGGGATGTACGGGTACGAGGCGGCCGGCGGCTGGCGGCGCATGATCTGCCTGCGGATGCCCGAGCGGCGCGACGCGCTGGGCGGGCCCGCGACGGCGCCCGAGTTCGCCTGACCCTACGCCCGGACGCCCGCCCGCCTGACCGGGCCGCCGGCCGCCCCCCGGCCTCACAACCAGCCGCGCCGCTTGAACAGCCGGTGCAGTACGACCATCGAGACCACCAGCAGCACGAGGACGGCGGGGTAACCCCACGTCTGCCGCAACTCCGGCATGTGCTCGAAGTTCATGCCGTAGATCCCGGCGACCATGGTGGGCACGGCGGCCATCGCGGCCCACGCGGAGATCTTGCGCATGTCGTCGTTCTGCCGCACGCCCATCTGCGCCAGGTGCGCCGCCAGGATGTCGGACAGCAGCCGGTCGAGGTTGTCCACGTGGTCGTTGGTGCGCGTCAGGTGGTCGCTGACGTCGCGGAAGAACGGCTGCGAGTGGCGGTGCACGAAGGGGACGGTGGCGCCCGCGAGCCGCGCCATCGGCTCGGTGAGCGGAGCGGTGGCCCGCCGGAACTCCAGGACCTTGCGCTTGAAGGCGTAGATCCGGCCGGCCGAGTCGCCCCTGCCCGCGCCGTCGGGCGTGAAGACCTCGGCCTCCAGCGCGTCCAGGTCGGTGTGGAGCGCGTCGGCGACCTCCAGGTAGTGGTCGACGACCGCGTCCGAGACGGCGTACATCACCGCCGTCGGGCCGTGTTGCAGCACCGCCGGGGTGCGCTCAAGGCGGCTGCGCACGCTGCCGAGCGGGTTGGCCTCGCCGTGCCGTACGGTCACCACGAAGCAGTCGCCGATGAAGATCATCACCTCCCCGGTGATCACCGTCGTGGTCTCCTCGTCGTACTGGATCGGCTTGAGCACCAGGAACAGCGAGTCGTCGTACACCTCCAGCTTGGGCCGCTGGTGGGCGCGCAGCGCGTCCTCCACGGCCAGTGGGTGCAGCCCGAACTCGCTGGTGACCTGGTCGAACTCGGCGGCGGTCGGCTCGTACAGGCCGATCCACAAGAACGCGTTACCTCTCGCCCGCGCCTCCTCGATGGCGTCGGAGAAGTCGGCGGGCCCGGGTGTGCGGCGCCCGTCACGGTAGATGGCACAGTCCACGATCACGTCGGAAATACTTCCCGCCCTGCGTCAGGTATGCATGGTGAGTGCCCACGAGGCAGGTCGTACGCTTTCAGGCATGCCCACGCTGATCCTGATCCGGCACGGCCGGTCCACCGCCAACACCTCGGGAGTCCTCGCCGGCTGGGCGCCCGGTGTGACGCTCGACGGGCGGGGCCTGGCCCAGGCCGCCGGCCTGCCCGCACGCCTGGCGGAACTGCCGCTGGCCACCGCCGTGTGCAGCCCACTGCCGCGCTGCCAGGAGACGCTGGCACCGCTGGTCGCCGCCCGCCCCGGCCTGCGCGTGCACACCGACGAGCGGATCGGCGAGTGCCACTACGGCGACTGGACCGGCCGCAAGCTCGCGGAGCTGGCCGGCGAACCGATGATGGAGGTCGTGCAGCGGCACCCGTCGGCGGCCGAGTTCCCGGGGCCCGACGGCGAGACGATGCGGGGCATGCAGAACCGGGCCGTGGACGCGGTGCGCGACTGGAACGCCCGGGTCGCCGCCGAGCACGGCGAGGACGCCCTCTACGTCATGTGCTCGCACGGCGACATCATCAAGTCGCTCGTCGCCGACGCCCTCGGCATGCACCTCGACCTCTTCCAACGGATCTCCGTCGAGCCCTGCTCCGTGACCGCCATCCGCTACACCCGGCTGCGCCCCTTCCTGCTCCGGCTCGGCGACACCGGCGACCTCGCGGGGCTCGCGCCGCGACCGGACGAGGAGCAGGGCGCGAGCGGGGACGCCGCGGTGGGGGGTGGCGCGGGGGCACCGTGATCTCCGCGCGCAGTAGGGTGGTTCCGCGCATGAGACCGTGGTCCTGACACCCAGGACGGCGGACCCAGCGGCCCACCGAGGCCGGGCCGCACCGGCCGTCGCAGCACCACCGCAAGCCGAACCGTCGAACAAAACTGGAGCAGGACGTTGTCCCGTCAGGTGTTCCTCTATGACCCGCCGGACCGCTTCGTCGCCGGTACGGTCGGGCTGCCTGGCCGCCGCACCTTCTTCCTGCAGGCGACGGCGGCCGGTCGCACCACCAGCGTCGCGCTGGAAAAGGCCCAGGTCGAGGCGTTGGCCGAGCGGATCGACGAGCTGCTTGACGAGGTCGTACGGCGCACCGGGGGCAATGCGCCGGTGCCGGCCGTCGCGCCCGCCGAGATGACCGACACGGCGCCGCTGGACGCCCCGGTCGAGGAGGAGTTCCGGGTCGGGACCATGGCGCTGGCCTGGGACGGCGAGGAACAGCGCATGGTGGTGGAGGCGCAGGCCCTCGTCGAGCTGGAGGCCGACACCGACGAGGACCTGGCCGAGGCCGAGGAACGGCTGCTGCAGGACGATGTGAACGGGCCGCCGATGCTTCGGGTGCGGCTCACCGGCACCATGGCCCGGGCGTTCGCCAAGCGCGCCCTGGAGGTCGTCAACGCCGGCCGCCCGCCGTGCCCGCTGTGCAGTCTGCCGCTCGACCCGGAGGGACACGTATGCCCGCGCCAGAACGGCTACCGCAGGGGGGCCTGACGCCCCGGCCGGCGGCGTCCGCGGACCCCTCGGTGGCGGACGCGCCGTCGCCGCGCGAGGTGCTGGCCGCCGGCGAGCTGACGGTGCGCGGCCAGGTGACCGACGCGTCCAACGCCGTGCTGTGGTGCACGGTCACCCACCGCGGGCACAGCCTGGAGTGCGTCTACAAGCCGGTGGCGGGCGAGCAGCCGCTGTGGGACTTCCCCGACGGCAACCTCGCCCGGCGCGAGGTCGCCGCGTACGAGATCTCCGAGGCCACCGGGTGGGGCCTGATCCCGCCGACGGTGCTGCGCGAGGGCCCGTACGGCGAGGGCATGTGCCAGCTGTGGATCGAGACCGCGGACGGCGACAGCGACACCCCGGGCCCGCAACTGCTCGCGCTCGTGGAGGGCGGCGAGCCGGGGCCCGGCTGGAAGGCGGTCGGCCACGCGGACGTGGGGCAGGGGCGCACCGCGCTGCTCGTGCACGCCGACGACCCGCGGCTGCGGCGGCTCGCGGTGCTCGACGCGGTCATCAACAACGGCGACCGCAAGGGCGGGCACCTGCTGCCCACCGCGGACGGCGCGGTGTACGCCATCGACCACGGGGTCACCTTCCACGCGCAGGACAAGCTCCGCACCCTGTTGTGGGGCTGGGCGGGGGAGCCGCTGCCCGAGGAGGCCCGCCAGGTACTACGGCGACTTTCAGCCGACCTGGCCGAGTCTCGGCCGCTGGCCGCCCGCATGGCGGAGCTGATCACCACGGCCGAGTTGGACGCGCTGCGCGGCCGAATAGCCGATCTGCTGCGGAGCGGCAGACACCCCGAACCCAGCGGCCAGTGGCCCGCGATCCCCTGGCCCCCGGTCTGACGAGCACGTCACGGGGCGGGTGGGCAAGACCGCCTATCGCGCCAAGACACCCGAACCGGTTCGTAGCCGGATGCCGCGTCCGGTTACGCTCATGTCATGTATGCCTGGCCCGCTTCTGAGGTTCCCGCCCTGCCCGGCAAGGGCCGCGACCTCCGGATTCACGACACCGCGACCGGAGCGTCGATAGCCATCGACCCCGGCCCCGTCGCCCGTATCTACGTCTGCGGCATCACGCCGTACGACGCCACCCACCTGGGACACGCGGCGACCTACAACGCGTTCGACCTCGTTCAGCGCGTGTGGCTCGACACCAAGCGGCAGGTGCACTACGTCCAGAACGTCACCGACATCGACGATCCCCTGCTGGAGCGCGCGGTGGCCAACGGCGACGACTGGACCGCGCTCGCCGAGCGGGAGACGGCCCTCTTCCGCGAGGACATGACCGCCCTGCGGATCCTGCCCCCGCGCCAGTACATCGGCGCGGTCGAGTCCATCCCGCGCATCGTCCCGCTTGTGGAGCGGCTGCGTGAGCTGGGCGCCGCCTACGAGGTGGAGGGCGACATCTACTTCTCCGTCGAGTCCGACCCCGCGTTCGGCGGCGTCTCGGGCCTCGACGCGCACGCCATGCGCCTGCTCTCCGCCGAGCGCGGCGGCGACCCGGACCGCCCCGGCAAGAAGAACCCGCTCGACCCGATGCTGTGGATGGCCGCCCGCCCCGGCGAGCCGAGCTGGGACGGGGCGTCGCTCGGCCCCGGCCGCCCCGGCTGGCACATCGAGTGCGTGGCCATCGCCCTCGAACACCTGGGCATGGGCTTCGACGTGCAGGGCGGCGGGTCCGACCTGGCGTTCCCGCACCACGAGATGGGCGCCTCGCACGCCCAGGTGCTGACCGGCGAGCACCCCTTCGCCAAGGCGTACGTACACGCCGGCATGGTCGCCCTCAACGGCGCGAAGATGTCCAAGTCCAAGGGCAACCTGGTCTTCGTCTCGCAGCTCCGGCGCGACGGCGTGGACCCCGCCGCGATCCGGCTGGCGCTGCTCGCGCACCACTACCGCGCCGACTGGGAGTGGACGGACGGCGTGCTGACCGAGGCGCGGGAGCGGCTGGACCGCTGGCGCGCCGCCGTCTCCCGCCCGGACGGCCCGCCGGCCGACGACCTGGTCGACGAGGTGCGCGCTGCCCTGGCCAACGACCTCGACGCGCCGACCGCCCTCGCGGCGGTGGACCGTTGGGCCGAACGCCAGGCCACCACGGGCGGCACGGACGAGGGCGCGCCCGGCGTGGTCTCGCGCGCCGTGGACGCGCTCCTGGGCGTGGCGCTGTAGCGACTGCCGCCACGGCGACGTACGAGGAGGGTGGGTGGTGGGCCTCGGCCCACCACCCACCCTCCTCACGTCAGCCCCGCGCGCTCGCCCGAGCCTGGGCGCGGCCCGGGCTCAGGCGTTGCCGTCGGCCTCGTCGGCCGGGTCCTCGTCGGACCCGCCGGACCCGCCGGACCCGCCGGGCTCGCGGCCCGCGTCCTGTTCGGGCCCCTGCTCGGCCTTGTCTTCCTCGGCCTCGCCCCGCCTGGCCCGCTCCGCCTCGCCCTCCGCGCGGTCCTCGGCCCGCTCGTCCTCCGCGTCGGCTCGCCCGGCCTTCCCGGCTTCCTCGCCCCGGGGCTTCGCCCCGCCCGCCGGTCGGCCGTCGCCGGTGGCGGCGGCCCCGTCCGGCTCGGCCTTCGCCGCGTCGGAGGACTCCTCCCGGGGCTCGTCCCGGGGCTCGTCCCGCGCGGTCGACCTGGTCGGGCGCGCCCGACCGCTGCCGGGGTCGCGCAGGTACGAGTCGCGGCTGTCGGCGACGCCGGAGTCGCTGGCGTGCCCGCCGGGCCCCGGCTGTCCGTCCCGGCGCCGCAGGTAGCGCTCGAACTCGCGCGCGATGGCTTCGCCGGACGCCTCCGGCAGCTCCGCCGTGTCCCGCGCCTCCTCCAGCGACTGCACGTACTCGGCCACCTCGCTGTCCTCGGCGGCGAGCTGGTCCACGCCCAGTTGCCAGGCCCGCGCGTCCTCCGGCAGCTCGCCGAGCGGAATGCGCAGCTCCAGCAGGTCCTCCAGCCGGTTGAGCAGCGCCAGCGTGGCCTTCGGGTTGGGCGGCTGCGAGACGTAGTGCGGCACGGCCGCCCACAGGCTCACGGCCGGGACGCCGGCATGCGTGCACGACTCCTGGAGGATGCCGACGATGCCGGTCGGCCCCTCGTAACGGGACTCCTCCAGGTCGAGGCTGCGGGCCAGATCCGGGTCCGAGGTCACGCCGCTGACCGGCACCGGCCGAGTGTGCGGGGTGTCGCCGAGCAGTGCCCCAAGGACCACGACCATCTCCACGCCCAACTCGTGCGCGAAGCCCAGGATCTCGTTGCAGAACGAGCGCCAGCGCATGCTCGGCTCGATGCCCCGCACCAGCACGAGGTCGCGCGGCTTGTCGCCGCCGGTCCGCACCACCGAGAGCCGGGTGGTCGGCCAGGTGACCTTGCGCACCCCGCCGTCCAGCCACACGGTCGGCCGGTTGACCTGGAAGTCGTAGTAGTCCTCGGCGTCGAGCGCCGCGAAGACCTCGCCCTTCCACTCCCGGTCCAGGTGCCCGACCGCGGTGGAGGCGGCGTCTCCGGCGTCGTTCCAGCCCTCGAAGGCACAGATCATGACCGGGTCGATCAGCTCGGGAACCCCCTCAAGCTCGATCACCCAGCGCCTCCTTCCGACCGGGGTGGTCGGGTGACCCCGCCGGTTCCAGTTCCGTTGCGTGCGGCCCCAAGCCTACGGCTTCTCCGGCCCTGACCCGCAGCCCCCGGGCGCCCATGGCATTCAGCCCGTGGCGTGGCGCCCGCGCTCCGCTCGGCGCGCGCCCCGCCCACCGCCGGGCGCCGGCCCCGGCTTCCGCATCGCCCCCGGCGGCCCCGGGCCACCGAGCCGGCCGCGACGGGGAACTGCCGGAGCGTCAGGGCCGGCCCGGCGGCTGGGCCGTGGGCCGGCCGGGCGCGCACCCGGAGGCCGGGCGGCAGGCGCCCCAGCCGCGTCGGTAGGCGGCCCAGTCGGTCTCGGTGGCCGCGAAGTCGACGTACAGCGCGACCCCGAACCGCTCGCGGTGCCGGTCCGCACGGGTCTGCCCCAGCCGGACGCCGCGCACGGCCGCGGCCACGGTCTCGGCGGCGGCGCGGTGGCCCGGGTCGTCGGTGTGGAAGAAGGGCAGCCCCATCAGCAGGTCGGTCCCCTCCGGGGTCACCTCCAGGGCCAGTTCCGTCTGGTGTGCGACATAGCCCCCGTACAGGCTCTCCAGCGGCATCGCCGTGTCGTACGACATGACCGCGATCTGGTCGACGCGCCGGGCCACCTGCCCGAAGTACCGCTGGGACCACCACTTGGGGCGGCCGGTGAGGGCGCCGAGCACGGTGTGCGCGGCGGGCAGCGGGTCGATCTGGTGGGCGGCGACCGAGAGCACGCCGCCGCCCGCGCGCACCGCCGGCCGGGCCCGCTCCAGCAGCCGCAGGAAGTCCGCGTTGCCCGAGTGCGTCGGCTCCAGGTCCAGGTGGACGCCGTCGAACCCGGCGGCCAGCACCTGCCGGGCGCTGGCCACCACGCGCGCGCGGGTGGCGGCCCGGTCCAGTCGCATGCCGTCCTCGCCGCCGTAGCTGAGCGCGTCGCCCAACCAGGCGTGCACCCGGACGCCCGGCAGCCGCCGGCGCGCCGCGTCGATGAGCCAACGGGCCTCCGGGTAGGCGCTGGTGGGCAGCGTCCCGTCGTGTTCCAGCGGCCCGGCGTGGACGTACAGGTCGCGCAGGCCCGTGCCGTCGAGCCGCCGGCCGAGCGCGGCCAGGTCCGCGTCGTCCCGCCGCCCGTCCACCCAGGCGTGCCCGAGCCAGATCGCGTCCCGGCCCCGGGTCCGCGCGTCGGGCGCCGGGTCGCCCGAGTACGCCAGGCGCAGCGCGAGGCCCGCGGTCAGCGGGGGCAGGAGCAGCGTCAGGGCGAGCGCCACCGCCGTGCGCGCCAGCAGCCGCCGGCTGGGCCGCCAGCGCCGCAGCCGGTGCCAGGCGGCGCGGCAGGCCGTCGCCGCCGCTCGTCGCCGGCCCTCCGCCGGGCGGCGCCGCGGCGCGGCCCACCGTCCCCGTAACCGTCCCCACCACGCGCCCCACGCGGCCGAACCTCGCAACGAGCCACCCCCCCCGTGCCGTCGCGTCATCGTACGACCGGGCGCGTGGCGCCGCGGGCAGCACGGAGGGGAGGGGCCCCAGGCGGAGCCCCTCCCCTCTCACGACTCACCACGAGCGCCGGGCGTCAGCGGCGCAGCAGCTCCTCGACCCGGGCCCGCACCTCGTCGGTGTCCAAGCCGCGGATGGTGAGCGTGGTGCGGCGGCGCAGCACGTCGTCCACGGTCTCGGCCCACTCGTGGTCGCGAGCGTAGACGGCCTGGGCCCAGATCTCCGGGCCGTCCGGGTGGATGCGCTCGCCGAGCGCCGGGTCCTCGGCGACCAGGCGGGCGATCTCGAAGGACAGCGAGCCGTAGTGGGTGGCGAGCTGACGGGCCGTGAGCGGGTCCATCCGCACGCCCGGCTCGCGGTCCACCAAGAGGCGGTGCGCGACGGCGTTCGGGTTGGCGATGCCGGGCAGCGGCACCCGGCGCGGCAACCGGGACAGCGGCTCCATGTCGTCGGCGAGCGCGCCGCCGGGCAGCTTGGCCAGCTTGTTGATGACGGTGCGGCCGATGTGCCGGTAGGTGGTCCACTTGCCGCCGGCCACCGACAGCATGCCGCCGCGACCCTCGGTGACGACCGTCTCGCGCTTGGCGGACTCGGTGTTCCCCGGCCCGCCGGGCAGCACCCGCAGGCCCGCGTACGCGTAGGTGATCAGGTCGCGCGACAGGTGCTCGTCGCGGACCGAGAACGCCGCCTCCTCCAGGATCTGGTCGATGTCGGCGTCGGTGGCCCGCACCTGCCCCGGGTCGCCCTCGTACGCCTCGTCCGTGGTCCCCAGCAGGAGCTGGTCCTCCCACGGCAGGGCGAAGGTGATCCGGTACTTGTCGACCGGCGTGGACATGGCGGCCTTCCACGGCGCCTTGCGCTTGAGCACCACGTGGGCGCCCTTGGAGAGCCGGATGCTGGGCGCCGCGCCGGAGTCCTCCATCCGGCGCAGGTGGTCCACCCAGGGGCCGGTGGCGTTCAGGACTATGCGCGCGTCGACGCCGAACTCGGTGCCGTCCAGGCCGTCGCGCAGCTCGGCGCCGCTGACCCGGCCGTGCGTGAAGCGCAGGCCCGTGACCTCGGCGTGGTTGAGCACGACCGCGCCGGACTCGACCGCGGCGCGCACGGTCATGACCGCGACCCGCGAGTCGTTCATCTGGTGGTCGCCGAAGACGGCGACGGCCTTGAGGTTCTCGGTGCGCAGCGCCGGGTTGTCGGCGGCGGCCCTGGCGGGCGAGATGACCCGGCCGACGCCGTCGCCGAACGCGGAAAGGGCCGAGTAGGCGAAGACGCCGGCGCCCAGCTTGGCGGCGCCGTGCGGGCCGCCCTTGTACACCGGCAGGTAGAAGGTGAGCGGGTTGACCAGGTGCGGGGCCACGTCCTTGGCCAGCACCCGCCGCTCGTGGTGGTTCTCCGCGACCAGCTTGACCGCCCCGGTCTGCAGGTAGCGCAGACCGCCGTGGACGAGCTTGGAGGAGGCGGACGAGGTGGCGCCGGCGAAGTCGCCGGCGTCCACCATCGCGACCCGCAGTCCGGATTGCGCGGCGTGCCAGGCCACCGAGGTGCCCAGGATGCCGCCGCCGATCACCAGGAGGTCGTACGTCGCGCTGGACAGTCGGTCCCGGGTTTCGGCGCGGTCCTGTCGGGGACCGGCAGCCGGGCGCGTCCCGGGCTCGGGGACGCTCTGCAGGGTGGTCATGATTACTCCTCGTCCTCGATCCAGCCCATGGTCCGCTCGACGGCCTTGAGCCAGTTCTTGTACTCGCGGTCGCGTACGTCCGCTTCCATCCGGGGGGTCCACTCGGCAGCCCGGCGCCAGTTGGCGCGCAGGGCGTCGGTGTCAGGCCAGAACCCGACGGCCAGACCGGCGGCGTAGGCCGCGCCGAGGGCGGTGGTCTCGGCGACCATGGGGCGCACGACGGGCGCGTCCAGGACGTCCGAGATGGTCT
The DNA here is from genome assembly GCF_014295035.1 of Streptomyces buecherae. Taxonomy (GTDB): domain Bacteria; phylum Actinomycetota; class Actinomycetes; order Streptomycetales; family Streptomycetaceae; genus Streptomyces; species Streptomyces youssoufiensis. The sequence continues at coordinate 1,314,365 of NZ_CP060404.1, read as the reverse complement.
GCATGAGCAGGTTGTTGGAGGTCATTCCGCCGTCGACCTTGAGAGCGGTCAGTTCGACGCCGGAGTCCTTGGTCATCGCGTCCACGATCTCGCGCGTCTGCCAGGCGGTGGCCTCGAGGACGGCGCGCGCGATGTGCGCCTTGGTGACGTACCGGGTCAGTCCCGCGATCACGCCGCGCGCGTCGGCCCGCCAGTAGGGGGCGAACAGGCCGGAGAAGGCGGGCACGACGTAGGCGCCGCCGTTGTCCTCGACGGAGCTGGCGAGCGTCTCGATCTCGGCCGCGCTGTTGATCAGGCCCATCTGGTCGCGCATCCACTGCACGAGCGACCCGGTGACCGCGATCGAGCCCTCCAGGGCGTAGACCGGTGCCTGGTCGCCGATCCGGTAGCCGACGGTGGTCAGCAGGCCGTTGTACGAGTTGACCGGCGCGCTCCCGGTGTTCATCAGCAGGAACGTGCCGGTGCCGTACGTCGACTTGGCCTCGCCCTTGGCGAAGCAGGTCTGGCCGAAGAGCGCGGCCTGCTGGTCGCCGAGCGCGGAGGCCACGGGCACGCCGGCCAGGGCGCCGCCGGCCGCGGTGCCGTAGACCTCGGCCGACGAGCGGATCTTCGGCAGCACGGCGGCCGGGATGTCCATCGAGGCCAGGATGCGCTCGTCCCAGTCCAGCGTGGCGAGGTTCATCAGCATGGTGCGCGAGGCGTTGGTGACGTCGGTGACGTGCACGCCGCCGTCGGGGCCGCCGGTCAGGTTCCAGATGACCCAGGAGTCCATGGTGCCGAAGAGGATCTCGCCGGCCTCGGCCCGGGCGCGCAGGCCGTCCACGTTGTCGAGCAGCCAGCGGATCTTGGGGCCGGCGAAGTACGAGGCGAGCGGCAGGCCGGTCTCACGGCGGAAGCGGTCGGGTCCGACGTTGCGGCCCAGCTCCTTGCACAGCGCGTCGGTGCGGGTGTCCTGCCAGACCAGCGCGTTGTGCACCGGCTCGCCGGTGTTCCTGTCCCACAGCAGCGTCGTCTCGCGCTGGTTGGTGATGCCGATGGCCTTCACGTCCGCGCCGGTGATGCCGGCCTTGGCGATCGCGCCGTCGGTGACCTCCTGGACGTTGGCCCAGATCTCGGCGCCGTCGTGCTCGACCCAGCCCGGCTTCGGGAAGATCTGCTCGTGCTCCTTCTGGTCGACCGCGACGATGCGGCCGTCCCGGTCGAAGACGATGCAGCGGCTGGAGGTGGTGCCCTGGTCGATGGAGGCGATGAACGGGCCGTGGCCGTGCGAGGCGGCGCCTGGGGTGGAGGCGAAGTCCTGGGTGTCGGTCATGATGTGCGGCTCCTGCGTGATGACGTCGGTCGGGCTTTAGGCGAAGGCGAGTTCGTAGAGTCCGCCCGCGATGGCGCCGCCAGCAAGTGGGCCGACGACGGGAATCCAGGCGTAGCCCCAGTCCGAGCCGCCCTTGTGGGGCAGCGGCAGCAGGGCGTGCACGATGCGCGGGCCGAGGTCGCGCACCGGGTTGATGGCGTAGCCGGTGGGCCCGCCGAGCGAGAGGCCGAGGCCGACCACGACCAGGGCCGTCATCAGCGCGCCGGTACCGGAGACCGCCAGTCCCTCGGTCAGCCCCTGGGTGAGGATGGCGAGCACCAGCACGACGGTGGCGATGATCTCGGTGGCCAGGTTCTGCACCACGTTGCGGATCTCCGGGCCGGTGCAGAAGATGCCGAGCACCGGACCCGCCTTCGGGGCGGCCGACTGGTCCACCAGACCCTCCTGGCCGCCCGTCTCGGCGATGACCTCGGGGTCGGTGAGGTGGGCCTGGAAGTGGCCGTAGTACGAGACCCACACCAGGAGCGCGCCGATCATCGCGCCCAGGAGCTGCGAGGCGAAGTAGAGCGGCACGTCACTCCACTGGGTGCCGCCCTCGCCACCCTTGATGGCCAGACCGACGGTCACCGCCGGGTTCAGGTGGGCGCCGCTGACGCCTCCCGCGATGTACGCACCGGTCAGCACGGCGAAACCCCACCCGAAGGTGATGGCGAGCCAGCCGGCGTTGAGCGCCTTGGACCGCTTGAGCGTGACAGCGGCCACCACGCCACCGCCGAGCAGGATGAGTACGGCCGTGCCGATGGTTTCGCCGATGAAGATGTCGGAGCTGGACACCCGCGACTCCTTTGTCGTTCGTCCAGGGGAGGGCGAACCCCGGGTCCCTTCCGGAGGTTCGCGCGCTCGGTGAGCGCGTTTTACCGGCCCGTGGCGCTGTCCACCATAGCGAATATTGTCGTTAGGTGTTCGACAATGCCGACCGGTGCACGGCAGTTTTCTCGACACCGTCAACACCGTCAAGGTGCTGTGACCGAAAACTCGTCAGTAACTGACCGGGAAGTACGGGGTGCTTACCCGCGGCGCCCACGCCCCACCCCACGACCGCCCGCCCCGCCCGCCAGAAGAGGGCATGCGGACGCCGAGGCGGAGGAGCCAGGAGGGGCCGGGAGGCCAGGGGCAGGGAGAGGGGCAAGGGGGCGTAGACCCGGGGCGTACGGGAAGCCGGGCCGGCGGCGTCAGAAGCGGCCCGCGCCCAGGTCGCGGGAGACCGCCCGGGCGCAGTCCCGCACGGCGGCGATCAGCTCCGGGCGCAGGCTGCCCTCCGGGCACACCCGCTCCACCGCGCCGGTGACGCCCACCGCGCCCACCGGCATCCGGCGGCGGTCGTGGATCGGCGCCGCCACCGACGCCACGCCGTCCCAGGTCTCCTCGACATCGGCGGCCCAGCCGCGGGCGCGGATCAGGTCGAGGACGCCCTCGAAGTCGGCGGCCCCGGTCACCGTGCGCGGCGTGAAGGCGGTGCGCTCGCCCTCGACCGCCTCGGTGTGGGCCACCGGATCGTACGCGGAGAGCACCTTGCCGAGGGCCGTGCTGTGCAGCGGCTGCATCGCGCCCACCTCAAGGACCTGGCGGCTGTCGTCGGGCCGGAAGACGTGGTGCACGATGAGCACGCCCTGCTGGTGCAGCACCCCCAGGTAGACGCTCTCGCCGCTGGAGCGCGCGAGGTCGTCCGCCCACACCAGGGCGCGGGCGCGCAGCTCGTGTACGTCCAGGTAGCTGTTGCCGAGCCGGAGCAGCTCCGCGCCCAGCTGGTAGCGTCCCGAAGCCGGGTCCTGCTCGACGAAGCCCTCCTGCTGGAGGGTGCGCAGGATGCCGTGCGCGGTGCCCTTGGCGAGGTCGAGCGAGGAGGCGATGTCGGACAGGCCGAGCCTGCGCTCGCCGCCCGCCAACAGCCGGAGCATCGCCGCCGCGCGCTCCAGCGACTGGATGGTCCGTGCCATCGCGCAACCTCCTCGGAGACTCGGGGACTAGATGGTTCAACCATCTGTGGTTCGACAATGCTGAACACTATCGGCCCATGCCGACCTCGGGATACCAGATGGCCGGGCGCGCGGGCTCGGGTGCCGGCCCGCGACGCCGCCTCGCGCCGTCCCGCACAGCGGGACGTCCGGCGCCACTTCGCCCCCGAGGGCTAGGCTGGCCGGGTGCGCCTTCCACCGGAAGACGCAAAGCCGACAGCCGTCGCACCTCAGGGAGAGCACACCCATGGCCTCGCACAAGCCATCGCCCAATGCCAGCTCCGACCGCGTCCACGCGCTGCGTGAGGCCCTCGCCACCCGAGTGGTGGTCGCGGACGGTGCGATGGGCACGATGCTTCAGGCGCAGGACCCCAGCCTCGACGACTTCGAACAGCTCGAAGGCTGCAACGAGATCCTCAACATCACCCGCCCCGACATCGTGCGCAACGTCCACCAGGAGTACTTCGCCGTCGGCGTGGACTGCGTGGAGACGAACACCTTCGGCGCCAACCTCTCGGCGCTGGGCGAGTACGACATCGCTGACCGGATCTACGAGCTCTCCGAGTCGGGCGCCCGCATCGCCCGCGAGGTCGCCGACGAGTTCGCGGCCGACGGCCGGCCCCGCTGGGTGCTCGGCTCGATGGGCCCCGGCACCAAGCTCCCCACCCTCGGCCACGCCCCGTACGAGGCGCTGCGCGACGCGTACCAGCTGAACGCCGCCGGGTTGATCGCGGGTGGCGCCGACGCCCTGCTGGTCGAGACGACCCAGGACCTGTTGCAGACCAAGGCGTCCGTCATCGGCGTCAAGCGTGCCCTCACCGAGGCCGGCGTGGACCTGCCGCTGCTCGTCCAGGTCACCGTCGAGACCACCGGCACCATGCTGCTCGGCTCCGAGATCGGCGCCGCGCTGACCGCCCTTGAGCCGCTCGGCATCGACATGATCGGCCTCAACTGCGCCACCGGCCCCGCCGAGATGAGCGAGCACCTGCGCTACCTGGCCCGGCACGCCCGCACCCGGGTGTCCGCCATGCCCAACGCCGGCCTGCCGGTCCTCGGCAAGGACGGCGCGCACTACCCGCTCACGCCCCCGGAGCTGGCCGACGCGCACGAGGTCTTCGTCCGCGAGTACGGGCTCTCCCTGGTCGGCGGCTGCTGCGGCACCACGCCCGAGCACCTGCGGCAGGTCGTGGAGCGGGTGCGGGACATGACCCCCACGGAGCGCTCCCCGCGCCCCGAGCCCGGCGCCGCCTCGCTGTACCAGACCGTCCCCTTCCGCCAGGACACCTCGTACCTGGCGATCGGCGAGCGCACCAACGCCAACGGCTCCAAGAAGTTCCGCGAGGCCATGCTGGACGGGCGCTGGGACGACTGCGTGGAGATGGCCCGCGACCAGATTCGCGAGGGCGCCCACCTGCTCGACCTGTGCGTGGACTACGTCGGCCGGGACGGCGTCGCTGACATGCGCGAGCTGGCCGGCCGCTTCGCCACGGCCTCCACGCTGCCGATCGTGCTGGACTCCACCGAGGTGGACGTCATCCGCGCCGGCCTGGAGAAGCTGGGCGGGCGCGCGGTGATCAACTCGGTCAACTACGAGGACGGCGACGGCCCCGACTCCCGCTTCGCCCGCGTCACCGCCCTGGCCCAGGAGCACGGCGCGGCGCTGATGGCGCTGACCATCGACGAGGAGGGCCAGGCCCGCACCGTCGAGCACAAGGTCGCCGTCGCCGAACGGCTCATCGAGGACCTCACCACCAACTGGGGCATCCGCGAGTCCGACATCCTCATCGACTGCCTGACCTTCACCATCTGCACCGGGCAGGAGGAGTCCCGCAAGGACGGCGTCAACACCATCGAGGCCATCCGCGAGCTCAAGCGCCGCCACCCGGACGTGCAGACCACGCTCGGCCTGTCCAACATCTCCTTCGGCCTCAACCCGGCCGCCCGCATCGTGCTCAACTCGGTCTTCCTCGACGAGTGCGTCAAGGCCGGCCTGGACTCGGCCATCGTGCACGCCTCGAAGATCCTGCCCATCGCCCGGCTGGAGGAAGAGGAGGTCAAGACCGCGCTCGACCTCATCTACGACCGGCGCTCGGAGGGCTACGACCCGCTGCAGAAGTTCCTCGAACTCTTCGAGGGCGCCACCACCAAGTCGCTCAAGGCGGGCCGGGCCGAGGAACTGCTGGCCCTGCCGCTGGACGAGCGGCTCCAGCGGCGCATCATCGACGGCGAGAAGAACGGCCTGGAGGCGGACCTGGCGGAGGCCCTCGCCTCCCGCCCGGCCCTGGAGATCGTCAACGACACGCTGCTCGCGGGCATGAAGGTGGTCGGCGAGCTGTTCGGCTCCGGCCAGATGCAGCTCCCCTTCGTCCTCCAGTCCGCCGAGGTCATGAAGGGCGCGGTGGCCTACCTGGAACCGCACATGGAGAAGTCGGACGCGGAGGGCAAGGGCACCATCGTGCTGGCCACCGTGCGCGGCGACGTCCACGACATCGGCAAGAACCTGGTGGACATCATCCTGTCCAACAACGGCTACAACGTCGTCAACCTGGGCATCAAGCAGCCCGTGTCGGCGATCGTGGAGGCCGCGCAGGAACACCGGGCCGACGTGATCGGCATGTCCGGGCTGCTGGTGAAGTCCACGGTGATCATGAAGGAGAACCTGGAGGAGCTGAACCAGCGCAAGCTGGCCGCCGACTACCCGGTCATCCTCGGCGGCGCGGCGCTCACCCGCGCCTACGTCGAGCAGGACCTGCACGAGATCTACGAGGGCGAGGTCCGCTACGCCAGGGATGCCTTCGAGGGGCTGCGGCTGATGGACGCGCTGATCGCCGTCAAGCGCGGCGTGCCCGGCGCGGCCCTGCCCGAGCTGCGCCAGCGCCGGGTCGCCAAGCGCACCGTGGAGGTCAACGAGCCGGAGCCGGAGTCCGGCCCGGTCCGCTCGGACGTGGCCACCGACAACCCGGTGCCCACCCCGCCGTTCTGGGGCACCCGCGTCGTCAAGGGCATCCAGCTCGTCGACTACGCCTCCTGGCTGGACGAGGGCGCGCTGTTCAAGGGCCAGTGGGGCCTCAAGCAGGCGCGTACCGGTGACGGTCCGACGTACGAGGAGCTGGTGGAGACCGAGGGCCGGCCCCGGTTGCGCGGCTGGCTGGACAAGCTGCTCACCGAGAACCTGCTGGAGGCGGCCGTGGTCTACGGCTACTTCCCGTGCGTCTCCAAGGGCGACGACCTGGTGCTGCTGCACGAGGACGGCACCGAGCGCACCCGGTTCACCTTCCCGCGCCAGCGCCGGGGCCGCCGGCTGTGCCTGTCCGACTTCTTCCGGCCCGAGGAGTCGGGGGAGCGGGACGTGGTCGGCCTCCAGGTCGTCACGGTCGGCTCGAGGATCGGCGCCGCGACGGCCGAACTGTTCGAGGCCAACTCCTACCGCGACTACCTGGAGCTGCACGGCCTGTCCGTCCAGCTCGCCGAGGCGCTGGCCGAGTACTGGCACGCCCGGGTCCGTGCCGAGCTGGGCTTCGCCGGTGAGGACCCGGACTCGGTCGAGGCGATGTTCGACCTCAAGTACCGCGGCGCCCGCTTCTCCCTCGGCTACGGGGCCTGCCCCGACCTGGAGGACCGGGCGAAGATCGCGGATCTCCTGGAGCCGGAGCGGATCGGCGTGAAGCTCTCCGAGGAGTTCCAGCTCCACCCGGAGCAGTCCACGGACGCGATCGTGATCCACCACCCGGAGGCGAAGTACTTCAACGCCCGCTGACCGCCGTCGCCGCTCCACTCACCCCCGCCGCCCCGACCGCGCCCCGCGCGGCCGGGGCGGCGGGCGTATGGGCGTGGGGCGGGCGGTGCGCGTACGGGCGGGGGCGGGGCGGCCGGGCCTACGCGCGGTGGGCGCGGGGCGGTGCGCGTACGGGCGCGCCGGAGCCGGCCGCTGGCCCCAGGGCCGGGCCCCGGACCGCCGCCGGCCACGCCGGCACGCCCCGGGCCCGGGCCTGCCGAGCGGGCCGGCACGGCGCGGGATATCCCAGGGCGCGGTTGGGGGCCCCGACGTACACTGGTCGGTCCGGTAGCAGCCGGTTGCCTTCCCCTGGGCGGAGGGTGACCGGCTCCTTTGCCCTCGTGGGCGCCCTCGCCGCGTCGCGGGTGGCCCGCCCGGGCCTTTCGTTACGGAGGTGCATGGATGACCAGCAGCGTCCCCGCTGTCGACGCGCGGCCAGGCGAGGAGCGGGCTCCGGTCCTGGAGGGCGTCCTGCTCGACATGGACGGCACCCTAGTGGACACCGAGGGCCTGTGGTGGACGGCCGAGGCATCGATCTTCGCCGAGCTCGGGCATGTGCTCGACGAGGCGCACCGCGCGGTCGTCGTCGGCGGCCCCATGACCCGCAGCGCCTCCTACCTCATCGAGGTCACCGGCGCCGACATCGCGCTGGACGAGCTGATCACGCGGCTCAACACCCGCTTCGCGGAGCTGATCGGGAGCAGCGTGCCACTGCTGCCCGGCGCCCGGCGGCTGCTCACGGAGCTGACGGCACACGGCGTGCCGACCGCCCTGGTCTCCGCCTCGCACCGGCGCATCATCGACCAGGTCCTGCTGTCGCTGGGCTCCGAGAACTTCCGGCTCACCGTCGCCGGCGACGAGGTCGAGCGCACCAAGCCGCACCCGGACCCCTACCTGCTCGCGGCGGCCGGCCTCGGGGCCGACCCCGCGCGCTGCGTCGTCGTCGAGGACACCGTGACCGGCGTGAGCGCGGCGGAGGCCGCCGGCTGCCCGGTGCTCGCGGTGCCCTCGGTGGTCCCCATCGAGCCGGCGCCGGGGCGCACCGTCGTGCCCTCCCTCGAAGGCGTGGACCTCGCTTTTCTCCGCGCATTGGTCAAGCCAATTGATCAGGAGAGAGCGGCCATTCCGTAAGCGGACGGTCGCGGTTCGTATTCCGATTGCCGACTGAGCGTCATATTCGCTTGGCACAGCGCAAAGTGATGCCGGATCAGAAAAAGATGATCTTCTCGGGTCGCGCAATGCGGCTGTCTCAACTGGCCGCGCAGGCGCCGTACTTCACGCGGCGTCTGCGCACCGTAACGCGACGGTCGCGGTGGTGCTTACGGAAACCGCCCCCCGCATATGCGCTGAGTGCGCACCGTCCGTCGGTGAATCGCTGATCGAATTCCGCTTAGCGCGGCCTTCCGCCCGCCGCGCGGTAAATGGTTATCACGGCAGGGGCGGTTGCGTGATTTATCTCACTGAACGGCCCGTCGACAGGTGGCCACTCCCTGTGCTGGCCGACCGATTCGGCCGCTTTCGGTTGAGGTCTTGTGTCCCGTTTGGCGGTCTCTCGCACGAATCGTTCTGCGTTGCCCATATCCCCTGACGAGCCGGCGCGATAACGCCGAGATATCGCCCCCACTACGCCGCACTCCAGTAATGCTGGTGACGCCTACTAATGTCTCCCGGGAAACATCAGCACGACCCCGCGTAGCCCGCTGTCCAAACAACGGTGGGGGCCCGGGTTTCGATGGTAGGGAGACCCCCGAGAATGAACCGTAAGACGATGGTGTTGCCCGCGTTGGTGGGCCTGTTGACGTCTGTTCTCGCGGGCTGCGGGAGTGCGGACGGGGCCGGCTCGGACGGTGACGCGATCGTCGTCGGAAGTACGGATCTGATCGAGGCCACGGAGGCGGCGCCGGCGCCGCTCGATCCCGCCCAGGTATACGACGTCGGGTCGTGGGGCGTGATGCACAACGTCTTCCAGACCCTCATGCGCATGCCCAGGTCCGGCAGCACGCCGGTGCCCGACGCCGCCCGCAGCTGCGGCTTCCAGGACAAGCAGAGCGAGCAGTTCCGCTGCACGCTGCGCGAGGGGCTGACCTTCTCCAACGGGCACGAGCTCACCGCGCGGGACGTCGTCTTCTCCTTCGAGCGCACGCTGGCCATCGACTACGCGAACGGCCCCCAGTCGCTGATCAGCAACATCGACAAGGTCGAGGCCGCCGGCGAGTTGGAGGTGGTCTTCCACCTCAAGTCACCCGACGCCACCTTCCCGCACAAGCTCGCCACGCCGGCCACCGCGCTGGTCGACAGCGAGGACTACGCCAAGAACAAGCTCAGGTCCGGCTTCGAGATGAGCGGCTCGGGCCCGTACGAGGTGAGCGTCGAGACCAGCGAGAACCGGCTGACCAAGGCCGTCTTCACCAAGAACCCGAAGTACCAGGGCGCGGTGGAGGTGGGCAACAGCAAGGTCGAGATGCGGTTCTTCCCCAACGCCAAGGCGATGGAGAAGGCGCTCAACGCGGGTGACATCAGCGCGCTCAACCGCACCCTGAGCCCGGAGCAGATCGTGCGCCTGCGGAACACGTACCAGGGCGACGTCAAGCTCACCGAGTCCTCGGGCCAGGAGATTCGTTACCTCGCCTTCAACACCGACGCCCCCGGGGTGCGCGACAAGGCCGTGCGCAAGGCGATGGCCCAGCTCGTCGACCGGCGGGCGCTGGTGCGCGACGTCTACCAGCGCACCACCGTGCCGCTGTACTCCCTGGTGCCGACCGGCACGTCGGCGCACACCAACTCCTTCCACAACACCTACGGCGACCCCAGCGTCAGCAAGGCCCGCAAGATCCTGCGCGACGCCGACGTGAGCACCCCGGTGAAGCTGACCCTCAGCTACTCCTCGGACCACTACGGGCCGGCGTCCACCAAGGAGTTCCAGGCGCTCCGGCAGCAACTGAACGACAGCAAGCTCTTCGCGGTGAAGATCCAGGACGTGCCCTGGACGAAGTTCCGCCCGGCCGCGGCCAAGGGCGAGTACGCCGCCTACGGCATGGGTTGGTACCCGGACTTCCCCGACCCGGACAACTACGTCGCACCGTTCTTCGGCCCCGACAACTTCCTGGGCTCTCCCTATCGAAACACCACGATCGAAGATGTCCTGATCCCGCGCACCCGGCAGCAGGAGCAGCGCACCGTAGCCGTCAGGGACTTCCAGCAGGCGCAGGACATCATCGCGGACGAGGTGCCCGTGTTGCCGCTGTGGCAGGGGAAGCAGTACGTCGCCACTCGTGACGGCATCACCGGAGCGGAGTGGGCGGTCGACGACGCGGGCAAGCTCCGGCTGTGGGAGCTGGGCCGCGGAGTCAAGGGCTGATCGGGCCGGTGTCAGCGACGCCACCGGTTCCGAGGAATCATCCGAGGCAACCGTGAGGTAGGCGCGCGTGAGGAAACGGAACCAGTGGCTGGCGGCCCCGCTCGTCGTGGGGCTCGCCGGCTCCCTGTTGGCGGGGTGCGGCTCGGACGGCGGTGCGACCGCGGGTACGGGCAAACGCGTGGTCATGGGCATGTCGGACCGGGTCTTATCCACCGACCCGGCCGCCGGCTACGACCCCGGCTCCTGGCTGCTGTTCAACAACGTCTTCCAGTCATTGCTGAGCTTCCCCAAGGGGAGCAGCACGCCCCAGCCGGAGGCGGCCGAGTCCTGCGGCTTCCGCGACCGCGCCAGCAAGGTCTTCCGCTGCACCCTGCGCGCCGGCCTGACCTTCACCAACGGCAACGACCTCACCTCGAAGGACGTCAAGCACTCCTTCGAGCGCACGTTGGCCATCGCCCACCAGGACGGCCCCGCCGTCATGCTCTCCTCGATCGACCGGATCGACACGCCGGACGAGCGGACCGTCACCTTCCGCCTGAGGTCCCCGGACGCCACGTTCCCGCAGAAGATCGCCTCCGGCGCCGGCTCCATCGTGGACCACCGCGTCTACCCCAAGGACAGGCTGCGCACCGACGCGCGGGCCGTCGGTTCCGGCGTCTACCGGCTGGACTCCTTCGACAGCGAGGAGGCCCGGTTCTCGGTCAACGACGGCTACCGGGGCCCGGCCGAGCCACAGAACTCCGGCATGACCATGAAGTTCTACAACGGTGACCAGCCCGCCCTGGCCGCGGCGGTGCGCGGCGGCGACATCGACCTCGCCTACCGCGGCCTGGAGTCCGCCGCCGTCGCCAAGATCGCCACCCAGCCCGGCGGCGCCAGGGACCTCCAGGTCGTCGAGGGCACCAGCGCCGAGATCCAACACCTGGTCTTCAACCTGCGCGACCGTGTCGCGGGACGGCGCGGCGTACGCCAGGCGGTGGCCTACCTCATCGACCGCAGCCTGCTGGCCCGCGACGTCTACCAGCGCACCGTGCAGCCGCTGTACTCCACCGTCCCGGCCGGCATCGCCGCCCACAAGACGCCGTACTTCGACCTGTACGGCGACCGCCCGCAGCGCGCCAAGGCCCGCGCGGCGCTGCGCGCCGACGGCATCACCGACAAGGTCAGACTCACCCTGTGGGGAACCCCGATCCGCTACGGCCCCGGCACCAACGCGGGCCTGCGCCTGATCGCCGGGCAGCTCAACGCCAGCGGCCTGTTCGAGGCCGAGGTGCGCAGCGTCGACTTCGCCACGTACGAGAAGGGCATCAGCCGCGGCGACTACGGCGTCTACGTCAAGGGCTGGGTCCCCGACTACCCGGACCCGGACAACTTCACGGCGCCGTTCTTCGGCCCCGACAACGTGCTCGCCAACCACTACGACGCCGGCAAGATCACCTCACGGTGGCTGCCGAGCACCGCGAGCCAGGTCAACCGCGCCGAGACGGTCGGCGACTTCGCGCGCATCCAGACCCAGGTCGCGAAGGACCTGCCGGTGATACCCCTGTGGCAGGGCAAGCAGTACGCCGTGGCCAGCGACGCCATCACCGGCCTCCAGTGGACCCTGGACGCGTCCACGGTCTTCCGCTTCTGGGAGATCGCCAAGACGGGCTGACCCCCACCGGCCCCGGCCCACCGGCCGGGGCCCGACGGCGCCGCACCGCCGCCGTGCCGCCGGTGACCTACTGGGCGCCGGGACGGACCAGGCCACTCTCGTACGCGTAGACCGCGGCCTGCACCCGGTCCCGCAGGCCCAGCTTGGTGAGCACGTGGCCCACGTGCGTCTTGACCGTCGTCTCGCTGACGAACAGGTCGGCGGCGATCTCCGCGTTCGACAGGCCGCGGGCCACCAGCTTGAGGACCTCGACCTCGCGGTCGGTGAGCGTGTGCAGCGTGTCGGGCACCGACTCCTCGCCCGAGGGCAGGTGGTCGGCGTACTTGTCCAGCAGGCGCCGGGTCACGCTCGGCGCCAACATCGCCTCGCCCGCGGCCACCACCCGGATCGCCTGCACCAGCTCGTTGGCGGGCGCGTCCTTGAGCAGGAAGCCGCTGGCCCCGGCGCGCAGCGCCTCCACCACGTACTCGTCGAGGTCGAACGTGGTCAGGACCAACACCTTCGCCGGGCCGTCCCGTCCGGGGCCGGTGATCTGCCGGGTCGCCTCCACGCCGTCCATCCGCGGCATGCGGATGTCCATCAGCACCACGTCCGGCTGCAGGGCCCGGACCTGGTCGAGGGCCTGGAGCCCGTCCCCGGCCTCCCCGACGACGGCGAGGTCCTGCTCGGCCTCCAGGATCATGCGGAAGCCGGTACGCAGCAGCGGCTGGTCATCGACGAGCAGAACGCGGATAGCCACGGGGTCTCCTTCGCTAGACCTGCCCCATTCTGCCCTGACCGGGCGGCTCCGACTGCGCGGGGATGACCTTGAGGGGGTAGGGCGGGGGAGTGCCGCCGAACTCGGGGCACAGCGCCTGGTGGTCGCACCAGCCGCAGAGCTTGGTCTGCCGCGGCTGCCAGTTCCCCGTCTCGGTCGCCTCCCGGATCGCGGCCCACAGCGCGAGCAGCTTGCGCTCGACCGCCTCCAGCTCGGCCGCGACCGGGTCGTAGGTCAGCACGTCGCCGCTGCCCAGGTAGACGAGCTGGAGCCGCCTGGGCACCACGCCGCGCAGCCGCCACAGCACCAGCGCGTAGAACGTCATCTGGAACAGCGCGTCGCCCCGATACCGCGGCGCCGGCGCCCGGCCCGTCTTGTAGTCGACCACCCGCACCTCGCCCGTCGGCGCGATGTCCACCCGGTCGATGTAGCCCCGCAGCGTCAGGCCCGACTCCAGGGCCGTCTCCACGTACAACTCGCGCTCGGCGGGCTCCAAACGCGTCGGGTCCTCCAGCGTGAACCACCGCTCGACCAACTGCTCCGCCTCGCGCAACCAGCCCGCGAGCCGCTCCGGGTCCTGCCCGCCGTCCTCCGTCGCGAACAACTCGGCCAACTCCGGCTTGGCCGCCAGCAGCCGCTCCCACTCGCCGGGGACCATGGCCCGGGCTCGGGGCGCCGTGCGGTCCGTCGCCGGGGAGTCGAAGAGCCGCTCGAGGACGGCGTGCACCACCGTGCCCCGGGTCGCCGCCGCGCTGGGCTTCTCCGGGAGCTTGTCGATCACGCGGAAGCGGTACAGCAGCGGGCACCGCATGAAGTCGGCGGCCCGCGACGGCGACAGCGACGACGACAGCGGTGCCCGGGACGCCGCCCGCCCCGCCTTCTCCGTGGTTCCCATGCCGCAAGACTGTACGGCCCGGCACTGACAGTCGCGGCAGCCGGCCGCGCGCCACGGGCGGCATCGCCGGGGCGCGACGGGGCAGGAGCGCAGGCGACGGACGGGAACCGTCCCGCCCGCGCCGACGTCCGCGAACGCCGAGGCCCGGGGCCACCCCTCCAGAGGGTAAAGGGGGAGCCGAGGCCGAGCGAAGCGCAGGCAGACGCATACCATCGACGGCAGAACGCCTCACGCCGCACGATCGTGGAACCGAGCGGGCGGCGCGAGGGACGTACATGACGAGAGGACACCGTGGACAACAGCGGGCAGCGGCGGTCCGGCGACGGGCCGGACCGCCCGACCGAGCCCGAGGACCGCAAACCTGAGCGGCCCAAGGAGGTCGGCGGCGGCTTCCTGATGGGCCGGCCCTTCGGCGTCCCGGTCTACGTCGCGCCGAGCTGGTTCCTGGTGGCCGCCCTGATCACCTGGGTGTTCGGCGGCCAGCTCGACCGCGTGCTGCCGGAGCTGGGCACCGCGCGCTACCTGGTCTCGCTCTTCTTCGCCATCGCCTTCTACGCCTCGGTGCTCGTGCACGAGCTGGCGCACACGGTGGCCGCGCTCCGCTTCAAACTGCCGGTGCGCCGCATCCAGTTGCAGTTCTTCGGCGGCGTGTCGGAGATCGAGAAGGAGTCCGAGACACCGGGCCGGGAGTTCGTCCTGGCCTTCGTCGGCCCGCTGCTCTCGCTCGTGCTCGCCGGCGTCTTCTACCTCGGCATGCAGGTCGTGGAGCCCGGCACCGTGCCCGGCGTACTGCTCGCCGGCCTGATGATCTCCAACCTGATCGTCGCCGCCTTCAACCTGCTGCCCGGCCTGCCGCTGGACGGCGGGCGCATGCTGCGGGCCGTGGTCTGGAAGCTCAGCGGCAAGCCCATGACCGGCACCGTCGCCGCCGCCTGGACCGGGCGCGCGCTCGCCGTCGCGGTACTCATCGGACTGCCGCTGATCACCCACGCGGGAGGCTTCGGCGACTCCGACGGCTTCGGCAGCGTGGACTCGCTCACCGACGCGCTGCTGGCCGCCATCCTCGCCGCGATCATCTGGACCGGCGCCGGCAACAGCCTGCGGATGGCCCGGCTCCGCGAGCGCCTGCCCGACCTGCGGGCCCGTACGCTCACCCGGCGCGCCGTCCCCGTCGCCGCCGACACCCCGCTCTCCGAGGCGCTGCGGCGCGCCAACGACGCCGGCGCCCGCGCCCTGGTCGTCGTCGACAACCACGGCGACCCGACCGCCGTCGTCCGCGAGGCGGCCATCGTCGGCATCCCCGAGCACCGCCGCCCCTGGGTCGCGGTCAGCGGCCTCGCGCAGGACCTCAAGGAGGGCATGCGCGTCTCGGCCGAGCTCACCGGCGAGCAGCTCCTCGACACCCTGCGCGCGACCCCGGCCACCGAGTACCTGGTGGTCGAGGAGACCGGGGAGATCTACGGCGTGCTCTCCACGGTCGACGTGGAGCGCGCGTTCCTCGCCGCGATAGCCCGCCCCTCCTAGCCGGCCCCGGGCCCCGGCGCCCGACCGCGAGCCCGCCCGCTCGAGCCCGCGTTCCGGCCCACCCGAGCCGCGCGTCACAGGCCGGGGGCGGGGCCCGGCACCCGCTGCGGCCAGCGCGCGGAAGCCGCCGGTCCGCGGCGCGGTCGGTGGTCCGGCGACAGACCGGTAGGCTGGTCACATGTCCGAACCGACCGGTGCCGCCCGCCGTCGCGGGCCCTTCCAGGTCGGGGACCAGGTCCAGCTCACCGACCCCAAGGGACGCCACTACACCTTCACGCTCGAAGCCGGGAAGAGCTTCCACACCCACAAGGGTGCCTTCCCGCACGACGAGCTGATCGGTGCTCCCGAGGGCAGTGTTGTCCGTACCACCGGGAACGTCGCCTACCTCGCGCTGCGCCCCCTGCTCCCCGACTACGTCCTGTCCATGCCGCGCGGAGCCGCCGTGGTCTACCCCAAGGACGCGGGGCAGATCCTGGCGATGGCCGACATCTTCCCCGGCGCCCGGGTGGTGGAGGCCGGCGTCGGCTCCGGCTCGCTCAGCAGCTTCCTGCTGCGCGCCATCGGCGACCAGGGCATGCTGCACTCCTACGAGCGCCGTGCCGACTTCGCCGAGATCGCCACCCAGAACGTCGAGCGCTACTTCGGAGGCCCGCACCCCGCGTGGGAGCTGACCGTCGGTGACCTGCAGGACAACCTGTCGGACACCGACGTGGACCGGGTCATCCTCGACATGCTCGCGCCGTGGGAGTGTCTGGAGGCCGTCTCCAAGGCCCTGGTGCCCGGCGGCATCCTGTGCGCGTACGTGGCCACCACGACCCAGCTCGCCCGCACCGTCGAGGCGATCAGGGAGCACGGGACCTTCAACGAGCCCTCCGCCTGGGAGACCATGGTCCGCACCTGGCACGTGGAGGGCCTGGCCGTGCGCCCCGACCACCGCATGATCGGGCACACCGGCTTCCTGCTCACCGCGCGCCGCCTGGCCGACGGCGTCGAGCCGCCGCTGCGCCGCCGCCGCCCGGCCAAGGGCGCCTACGGCGAGGACTACACCGGCCCCGGCCGGGGTCAGTCCGGCGGCGTCACGAGCGCGTCGGACAGCCCGGCCACCGAGCCCCCCGCCACGAGCGAGTAACCGCCACCGCACGGCACCCCGGTCTCGCTCCGGCACCACCCGCAACCCGTACGTCCCGCGCACCACGCGCCACCGTACGCAGCGCGAACCACCCGGCGCCGCCGACGACTTCCCGCCAGGGGAACCGTCGGCGGCGCCGCGTCGTTAGGTGAAGTGCGCCAGCCACCACCCCGCTGTTCCCGCGGGGTGTGACGTGTGGCACCATGCTGGCCACCCCCGACGCCACGACGCTCACAGGAGTTATCCGCGTGCAGCCCTCGGCAGGCTCTGCGTCCGCCCCCTCGTCCAGCGCCGCGCCCGGTGCGGGCCCCGATGCGGGCCTCCCACACACGCGCACCCGGTGGGCGCACTGGATCGCCACCGCGCTCGCCCTCACCGCCGTGGTCGGGGGTTCGGTAGCGCTCCAACCGTCGGACGCCACGGCGACCCCCGACCGCGGCGCGCCCCCGCCCGCCCGTACCGCGTCCGCCCCGGACGCCCGCGCCGCGGCCTACCCGGTGGACTGCGGACGGGCCTCGGTGGACGTCGTCCAGCACGCGTCGGGCGACCTCGACGGCGACGGTCGGCCCGAGACGGTGGCCGTGGTGCGCTGCCACTCGGAGCTGGGTACCCCGCCCAGCGGCATCTACGTGATAGCGCCCGCCAGCAACTCCGCGGGCAAGCACGGCGCGAAGCCGCGCGTGGTGAGCACGTTCCTCAAGCCCACCGAGGGCATGAGCGTGCAGCGCCTCACGCTCCGCGACGCCACCGTTTCGGCCACGCTGCTCGGCTACTCGTCGCAGCAGGTGCCCCGCTGCTGTCCGGACCTGGAGCGCAACGTCAACTGGCGTTGGCAGGAGGACAAGTTCGTCCTGAAGGCGATGCCGCTGCCGGGGAGCGTCTGAGGGCCGCGACACGATCGGCACGGGCGGTTTTCGGCCGCGTACGGCACGTACCAGGCCCAGACCGCCCCGCCCGCCTGAGCCCGCGGCCACAGGCCGGGCCGACCTCCGCGGCGTCGTGCCGTACGGCGCACAGCGACAGCCCGGCCGCTGGCTGAGCCGGTAGGCCACGGCCGGCCGGCCGCCGGGCCGCGAGTTGCACGAGCCGGGAACCCGCGACCCTTGGTCCCACCGCTCACCACGACCGCCCACCCCGCCACAGCCGCCGCTCGGCGCCTTCGCCCGCGGTCTCGCGGCGCCCGGGGGACGGGCCGGCCGGGCGGCGGCTCAGGCGGCGTCCGGCCCGTAGACCTCGACCTTGTCGGCGACCCGCCGCACGTGGATGCAGTCGCCAGGGCACTCCTTCGCGGAGTCCCTGACGTCGGCGAGCAGGGGCAGCGGCACCGGGGCCGTCGCGCCGGGCGCGGAGAGCAGCTCGGCCTCCTCGCCGGCCGCCACGGGCGGTTTGACGTAGGCCAGGCCGTCGATGTCGAGCTCGAAGACCTCGGGCGCGTACTGCGCACAGATGCCGTCGCCGGTACACAGGTCCTGGTCGATCCACACCTCAAGAGCCTCGGATGCGGCGGCCGTCGTTTCGGTGTCGGAGACCTCGTTCTGTGCGGTCATTTCGCCTGCCGTTCCTGCGCGGGTGAACCAATTGAAGCCAGCACTGACGGGTGTTGACCAACCCGACGATACAACCGCCCGCTTTCCGATGTTGTTGGGTGGGTATTCCCCTGGCGTGAGGATGTGCGCAAGGGTGAAGATCGGACACACCCCGAACGGTTTGTGATCTAGGGGTTTCAACCCGCACCGGCCCAGGTAGGGTCTGGAAGCGTCCAGCTCCCCTTGGAGGAGGTGAGGACCGTGGCAGCCCACGACGACGACATCAACCGCGGCATCCGGCCGGGGCGGGGGTCTGAGGACCCTGCCGGCCAGGTTGCCTATCTAGAGCAGGAAATCGCCGTCCTGCGCCGCAAGCTCGCCGACTCTCCGCGGCACACGAGGATTCTCGAAGAGCGGATCGTCGAGCTGCAGACCAACCTCGCAGGCGTTTCCGCACAGAACGAACGGCTTGCCAATACCCTCCGTGAGGCACGTGACCAGATCGTGGCCCTCAAGGAGGAAGTCGACCGGCTGGCGCAGCCACCGGCCGGCTTCGGTGTGTATTTGCAGGCGAACGAGGACGGCACGGCGGACATCTTCACCGGTGGCCGAAAGCTCCGGGTCAATGTCAGCCCCAGTGTCGAGCTCGACGAGCTCAGGCGTGGCCAGGAGGTCATGCTCAACGAGGCGCTCAACGTGGTCGAGGCCATGGAGTTCGAGCGCGCCGGGGACATCGTCACCCTCAAGGAGATCCTCGAGGACGGCGAGCGCGCCCTGGTGATCGGGCACACCGACGAGGAGCGCGTGGTGCGGCTGGCCGAGCCGCTGCTCGACGCGGTCATCCGCCCCGGTGACGCCCTGCTGCTCGACCCGCGCTCCGGCTACGTGTACGAGGTCATCCCGAAGAGCGAGGTCGAGGAGCTCGTCCTCGAAGAGGTTCCGGACATCGACTACACCAAGATCGGCGGCCTGGGCAACCAGATCGAGCTGATCAGGGACGCGGTCGAGCTTCCGTACCTGCACCCTGACCTCTTCAAGGAGCACGAACTCCGGCCGCCCAAGGGCGTCCTGCTGTACGGCCCGCCCGGCTGTGGCAAGACGCTGATCGCCAAGGCGGTGGCCAACTCCCTTGCCAAGAAGGTCGCCGAGGTGACCGGCAAGCCGGCGGGCAAGAGCTTCTTCCTGAACATCAAGGGTCCGGAGCTGCTCAACAAGTACGTCGGTGAGACCGAGCGGCACATCAGGCTCGTCTTCCAGCGGGCCCGTGAGAAGGCGAGCGAGGGCACGCCCGTCATCGTCTTCTTCGACGAGATGGACTCCCTCTTCCGCACCCGTGGCTCGGGCGTGAGCTCGGACGTGGAGAACACCATCGTCCCGCAGCTCCTGTCGGAGATCGACGGTGTGGAGGGCCTGGAGAACGTCATCGTCATCGGCGCCTCCAACCGCGAGGACATGATCGACCCGGCGATCCTGCGCCCCGGCCGGCTCGACGTGAAGATCAAGATCGAGCGTCCGGACGCGGAGGCGGCCAAGGACATCTTCTCGAAGTACCTCACGCCCACGCTGCCGGTGCACGCCGACGACCTGGCCGAACACGGCGGATCGCGGCAGGCGGCGGTCAGCGGCATGATCCAGTCGGTCGTCGAGCAGATGTACGCCGAATCCGAGGAGAACCGCTTCCTCGAGGTCACCTACGCCAATGGTGACAAGGAGGTCCTGTACTTCAAGGACTTCAATTCGGGCGCGATGATCCAGAACATCGTCGACCGGGCCAAGAAAATGGCCATCAAGGCATTCCTCGACCACGACCAGAAGGGCCTTCGGGTCTCCCACCTGCTCGCCGCGTGCGTGGACGAGTTCAAGGAGAACGAGGACCTGCCGAACACCACGAATCCGGACGACTGGGCCCGGATCTCTGGAAAGAAGGGCGAGCGGATCGTCTTCATCCGTACGCTCGTCACCGGAAAGCAGGGGGCGGACACCGGCCGCTCCATCGACACGGTGGCGAACACCGGTCAGTACCTGTAGCACCGCACTCCGGCTGCGGATGTCCTACTCCCCGCTTCGGGCGGGGAACCCTGGGGGCGTCCGCAGCCGGATGCTTTTCTCCGGCCAGTGCGCGTGGACAACGACTGGAGCAATGACTGTAATGATCTCCCCACCACCGCTCAGCCGTTCTAGGCTCTGCGGTACCGCAGCGCCGCGAGGTGGGGGATCGGGGACCGCACACGCATCGGACGCGCAGCGGTACTTGAGCGCCGACCTCACCGGTGGGCGCCGCCGGGCAAGGAGGGCCGCATGACCGTACGGCGAGTAATGGGAATCGAGACGGAGTACGGGATCTCCGTCCCCGGCCACCCGAACGCCAATGCCATGCTCACCTCGTCCCAGATCGTCAACGCCTACGCGGCGGCGATGCACCGGGCGCGCCGCGCCCGCTGGGACTTCGAGGAGGAGAACCCGCTGCGGGACGCCCGCGGCTTCGACCTCGCCCGCGAGTCCGCGGACGCCAGCCAGCTCACGGACGAGGACATCGGGCTGGCCAACGTCATCCTCACCAACGGGGCGCGGCTGTACGTGGACCACGCGCACCCGGAGTACAGCTCGCCCGAGGTGACCAATCCCAGGGACGCCGTGCTGTGGGACAAGGCAGGCGAGCGGATCATGGCCGAGGCCGCCGAGCGCGCCGCACAGTTGCCCGGCGGGCAGCCGATCCTGCTGTACAAGAACAACACGGACAACAAGGGCGCCTCCTACGGCACCCACGAGAACTACCTGATGAAGCGGGCGACGCCGTTCTCGGACATCGTTCGCCACCTCACGCCCTTCTTCGTCTCCCGGCAGGTGATCACGGGCGCCGGCCGGGTCGGCATCGGGCAGGACGGCCGCAACCACGGCTTCCAGCTCAGCCAGCGCGCGGACTACTTCGAGGTCGAGGTGGGCCTGGAGACGACGCTGAAGCGGCCCATCATCAACACCAGGGACGAGCCGCACTCGGACGCCGAGAAGTACCGCAGGCTGCACGTGATCATCGGCGACGCGAACCTGTCCGAGATCTCGACCTACCTCAAGCTGGGCACCACCTCGCTGGTGCTGGCCATGATCGAGGACGGCTTCATCGCCGTCGACCTCGCCGTCGACCAGCCGGTGCGCACCCTGCACCAGGTCTCCCACGACCCCACGCTGCGACGCCTCGTCACACTGCGTAGTGGTCGCACGCTGACCGCCGTACAGCTCCAGATGGAGTACTTCGAGCTGGCCCACAAGTACGTGGAGGATCGCTACGGCGCCGACGCGGACGAGCAGACCAAGGACGTCCTCACCCGCTGGGAGGACGTGCTCGGCCGCCTGGAGCGCGACCCGATGAGCCTGGCCGGCGAGCTGGACTGGGTCGCCAAGCGCGAGCTCCTGGAGGGCTACCGGCGCCGCGACGGCCTGGACTGGGACGCGGCCCGGCTGCACCTGGTGGACCTGCAGTACGCGGACGTACGCCCGGACAAGGGCCTGTACAACCGTCTCGCGGCGCGCGGCAAGATGTCCCGCATCCTCACGGAGGACGAGGTCGAGCGGGCCGAGCGCAAGCCTCCGGAGGACACCAGGGCCTACTTCCGCGGGCGCTGCCTGGAACAGTACGCGGACGACGTCGCGGCGGCCTCCTGGGACTCGGTGATCTTCGACCTGCCCGGTCGCGACTCACTCCAGCGGGTGCCCACCCTGGAACCGCTGCGCGGCACCCGCGACCACGTCAAGGAGCTGCTTGACCGCTGCCGCACGGCCGAGGACCTGGTCCGCGTGCTGTCGAGCGGCTGATCGCGTCTGAGAGGCGAGGGATCAGGGAATCATCGAGGTGGTTCTCGAACGTTGTAGCAAGTACGGGCCCGATGTCGGGCCCGGCTTGTAGGGTCTGATCTTGTACGTCGAACCGAGCGGGGTGAGGGATATGGCGACCAAGGACACCGACGGTGGGCAGCAGCGAGCGACGCGTTCCAAGGAGGAGGTCGACGAGCAGGCCCAGGACGCACAGGCCGCTGAGGACCTGAAGGAGCGGCAGGAGAAGCTCTCGGACGACGTGGACTCCGTGCTGGACGAGATCGACGACGTCCTGGAGGAGAACGCCGAGGACTTCGTCCGCTCGTTCGTGCAAAAGGGCGGCCAGTAGGTCCGGCGCACCTGATCGACCCTCCCGCTGAGGGGGTTCGGGCCCGCGGCGCGGGCCGTGGTGGTGGCGGTCAGGCGGATGCTCCGACGATCTGCCCGACCGTTTCCACCGCGCATGTGGATCAACGTCATGGGACGGGTAGGGTCCCGGGCGTACGGAGCTTCAACCGCGATGCGGCCAAGGGGACGTTGACGACCGGCCCGGGCGTACCGCCGGGTCATCGCATATCTGGAAGGAAACTTGTGGAAGCCAACACTCGTATCACTGGGCGTCTACCTGCTGCCTTCCTGACGCCTGGCTCCTCGTCGTTCATGGACTTCCTGGGCGACCACGCGCCGGAGCTGCTCCCGGGCAACCGGCCGCTGCCCGAGGTGCGCGGCGCCGTCGAGGCCCCGCACGGCACCACGATCGTGGCGGCGACGTTCGAGGGCGGCGTGGTGCTCGCCGGTGACCGCAGGGCCACCATGGGCAACGTCATCGCGCAGCGCGACATCGAGAAGGTCTTCCCGGCCGACGAGTACGCGGCGGTCGGCATCGCCGGCACGGCGGGCCTCGCGGTGGAGATGGTCAAGCTCTTCCAGTTGGAGCTGGAGCACTTCGAGAAGGTCGAGGGCGTTCAGCTCTCCCTCGAGGGCAAGGCGAACCGGCTGTCCACCATGATCCGCGGCAACCTCGGCATGGCCATGCAGGGCCTGGCCGTGGTGCCGCTGTTCACCGGCTGGGACGTCGATCGCGGCAAGGGCCGCATCTTCTCGTACGACATCACCGGCGGGCGCTCGGAGGAGTACGGCTTCGCGGCCACCGGCTCGGGCTCGGTCTTCGCCCGGGGAGCGCTGAAGAAGCTCTACCGCGAGGACCTGACGGAAAATCAGGCGGCGACTGCCGTGGTGCAGGCGCTCTACGACGCGGCGGACGACGACTCCGCCACCGGCGGGCCCGACCTGGCCCGGCGGATCTACCCGATCGTCACCGTCATCACCGACGCGGGCTTCCGGCGGCTGGCCGAGTCCGAGGTGTCCGAGATCGCGCGGGCCGTGCACGACGGGCGGCTCCAGCAGCCGGACGGCCCCCGGGCCGCCGTTCTCTGACGGACAGGGAAGATTCGCCCATGCACTCGCCACTGACAGAAAGGGACGGATAGCCGGTGTCGACGCCGTTCTATGTCTCACCCCAGCAGGCCATGGCCGACCGCGCCGAGTACGCCCGCAAGGGCATCGCGCGGGGTCGCAGCGTTGTCGTGCTCCAGTACACCGACGGCATCGTCTTCGTCGCCGAGAACCCGTCCCGCGCACTGCACAAGGTCAGCGAGATCTACGACCGGATCGCCTTCGCGGCGGTCGGCAAGTACAACGAGTTCGAGAACCTGCGCATCGGCGGCGTGCGCTACGCCGACCTGCGCGGCTTCACCTACCACCGCGAGGACGTGACCGCCCGCGGCCTGGCCAACGTCTACGCGCAGACGCTGGGCACGATCTTCTCCAGCAACGCCGAGAAGCCGTACGAGGTCGAGCTGATCGTCGCCGAGGTGGGGCCCGGCCCCGAGGACGACCAGATCTACCGGCTGCCGCATGACGGTTCGATCGTGGACGAGCACGGCTCGGTCGCGGTCGGCGGCAACTCCGATCAGATCGGCAACTACCTCGATCAGCGCCACCGCGACGACATGACCCTGGGCGAGGCGTTGAAGCTCGCCGTGGAGTCGCTGTCCCGGGACAACAACGGCGGCGAGCGCAGCCTGACCGCCGAGCAGTTGGAGGTCGCGGTCCTGGACCGGACCCGCCCCCAGCAGCGCAAGTTCAAGCGCATCCTCGGCAGCCAGCTCTCCCGGCTGCTGGAGGAGGACGCGGCGGCGACCGGTTCCGGCGCCGACGGGGACGAGGCGCCCGACGACGCTCCCACGGACACCAGCGCGGGCGCGTCCGAGGACGCGCCGGAGGCCAAGGAGGCACCGGCGAAGCCGGCCGGCAAGGCCAAGGGCGCGCCGAAGGTCGACCCGGACGCGTCAGCGGACGACGAGAAGAAGTAGCCCGCCACGGGCGAGCGCACACCGCGCACCACCGTGCCCCGGCACGTGGCCTGACCCACGTGCCGGGGCGCGGTGCGTGGCACGGGCTCGCGGGCGGTGAACGGGTGCCGGCGCGGAGGCCGCGGCGTCCTCACAGGCGCGATGGGCCGAGCCGACCGGCGCCGTCAGCGGGTCGGCCGCGCGCCGGACGGGGCCGTGCTCTGGTACGCCCCGGGGCGCTGGGCCTGGACAGCCTGGCCTTCGTCCGCCTCCGCTACCCCACGGGCAGCTACGAGCCCTTCCACGACCTGCTCGTCACCACACCGGAGACCGTCGAAGCCCACCACGTGACCGGCGAGGAGTGACCGGCGAGGAGTGCTTCGTCCTCAAGTGGTCGCCCGCTCGACGCGCCATCTGGAGCGCCGCACGGGCCGCATCGCCACCCTGGGCTCCCTCACCGCCAGCGTCGTCTACTCCAGCCCGCTGCCCGGCCGCCCGATCTCGGGGCACGGCCTCCCCGGCGACGCCAGCGGCCGACGGGCCCGCCGGCTGAGCCGTCGAGCCGGCGCTCACGCCGGGGCGGCGGGCTCCGATGGGGGAGCGGCGGTGGAGGCACGGGGGACGAGTTCGACCGGGAGCCTGGTCACGTCGGGTACGCCGCCGTCCAGGACGGCCAGCAGGGCGCGCATGCCCGCGGCCCCCACCTCCTCGGCCGGCAGCCGCACCGTCGTCAGCTCCGGCTCGACCGCGGTCGCCAGCGACACGTCGTCGAAGCCGGTCACCGACACGTCCTGCGGGACGCGCAGCCCCAGTCGCCGCACCGCCTTGCACGCACCCGCGGCCAGGACGTCGTCGTCGCAGACCAGCGCGGTGGGACGGGCGCCGGGGGCGGCCAGTGCCCGTTCGGCGGCCGACAGCCCGCCGGCGACGGAGAGCGGCGCGTACTCGGTGTGTACGGACGTGCCCGGCATCGCGCGCAGGGCCGTGGCCAGGGCCGCCGCGCGCACGTGGAAGGTCCAGGAGTCCACGGCGGCGGCCAGGTGCGCGACCCGCCGGTGCCCGAGGGCGAGCAGATGCTCCACCAGCCGCCCCATGCCCGCCTCGATGTCGACGTTGACGGTCGCGGCGGCCCGGTCCCGGTCCGGGTTGCTGTCGAGCATCACCAGCGGCAGCCCGTCCCCGCGCAGTGCGGCGAGCGCGTCGGCCGCCATGGAGGAGGCGATCACTCCGTCGAGGGTGGCCTGCGCCGAGCCGAACGGGTCCCGGGCGGGGCCGATGCCCTCGGGCGAGGGGTAGAGCACGACGCCGACGCCGTGCGCGGCGGCGACCTCGGCGGCGCCGGCGTAGACGCGGGCGAAGAACTCGTTGCTGAGCGCGGGCACCACCAGCAGGGCCGTCCTGGTACGGCCGAGCCGCAGGTGGCGGGCGGCCAGGTTGGGCCGGTAGCCCAGTTCCCGCGCGGCCTGCCGTACGGCATCCGCCGTCCGGGGCGAGACCCGGCCCCGCCACTTGTCCCCGAGCACCAGGGATACCGTGGCCTGTGAGACGCCCGCGACGCGGGCCACGTCCCGGCTGGTGGGGCGGCCCGAGACGGCCTGCGTGGCCGGCGGCCGGGCGCCTGTCGCACGCGCGCCGCCCCGCACCTCGCCGATGCCGGCCGCCGGGGGCGCCACCGCGCGTGGGGTACCGGCGGGTTCCGCGACCGCCCCGGCGACCCCGGCCGCCTCGTAGGGGTGGGCCAGCCCGGTCGCGTGCGCCGGGCCGGCCGCCTGGGGCCGCTGCGGGGGTGTCGCGGGGCGTGTCGCGTCACCCGCGCCGGTCCGTCGTGCGGGGTGCCCGGGGGCGCGTTCGGGGCCGGGGCCCGCCGTGTCTGTCACCGCTGTTCCGTCTCTTTGCCGTGCCGTGCCTGCCGAGGCGAACCCGTCCGGGGCCGCCGCCGTCGCCGGGCCGCGCGGGGCGGCCGGCCGTCCCGGCCGCGCCGGTCGGCGCCGGCCCGGCGGCGCAACCGAGTAGACCCGCTGACAGCGGCCATGGTACGTATGACGGCGCTCCGTTATACGTAACACTTGACGGCTCCGGGACGCCACGCGGCGCGGGGCGGAGGGAGTGGCCATGGCCACCGGCTACGGCGAGCTGCTGCGGACCAGGTACGCGGCGCGACTGCTCACCGGCACGCTCATCGGCCGGTTGCCGAACGCCACGGCGGCGCTCGCCATCGTGCTCTTCACCCGTTCGGAGGGCGGCAGCTACGCGCTGGCCGGGGCCCTGTCGGCGGTCTACGGCATCGGCACCGCCGTCGGACAGCCGCTGCTCGGCCGGGCCGTGGACCTGTACGGGCAGCCCCGCGTCATGCTCCCGGCCGCCGTCGCCTCCGGCCTCGGCATGGTGCTCTTCGCCCTCGTCGGCCTCGACCCGCTGCCCGTCGCGTACGCGGCGATGGTGCTCGCCGGGGTCTGCACGCCGCCCCTGGAGGGCGGGCTCCGGGCACTGTGGCCGCACGTGCTGCCGCGTCACGAGCAGGTGCACGCCGCCTACGCGCTGGACGCCGTGGCGCAGGAGGTGATGTTCTCGGTCGGCCCGCTGCTGGTCACGCTGCTGGTCGCGGCCTGGTCGGAGGCGGCGGCGCTGCTGGTCATCAACGTGGTGGGGGTGCTCGGCGCGCTCTGGGTGGTCGCGTCCGAGCCGTCCCGCGCCTGGCGCTCCGCGCCGCGCGAGGCGCACTGGCTCGGGGCCCTGCGGTCCCCCGGAATCCTGGTCCTGATCGGCTCGTTCCTCTTCGTCGGCCTGGCGCTCGGCTCGATCGCCGTGGCGGCGGTGGCGTACGCCGACGAGCACGGCGGCGGCATGGTCTCCAGCTACCTGCTCTCGGCGCTCGGCGTCGGCGCGCTGATCGGCGGCGTCTGCTACGGCGCGCGGACCTGGTCGGGAGAGCCGGAGCGGCGGCTGCTGCTGTTGGTCGCGGCGCTCGCGGTCGGGTACGTGCCGCTGGTGCTGGTGCCCGGTGTCGTGGCCATGACCGTGCTGGCCGGGATCGCCGGCGTCTTCCTGGCACCCGCCCTCGCCTGCGCCTTCGTCGTCGTGGACCGGCACGCGCCGCGCGGCACCGTCACCGAGGCGTTCTCCTGGCTGGTGACCACCTTCGGCGTCGGCGCGGCCGTCGGCACGGCCGCCGCGGGGCCGGCCGTCGAACTGGGCGGCGTGGTCGCCGGATTCGTCGCGCCGGGCGCCGCGGGCATCGCCGCGCTGCTGGTGCTGGTCGGTTGCCGCCGCTTCCTCGCTGGTGACGCCGTACGGGCAAGTGCCCCAACGGGCGGTGACGCGGGGGCGGAAAATGATCGAAACGGTGCCGTCGAACCCGGTTTCAGAGCGGGTCATCAGGCGTAATGTTCAGTCATGGACCGCCGCATTTTCGGGCTGGAGAACGAGTACGGCGTCACGTGCACGTTCAGGGGACAGCGCCGACTGTCGCCTGACGAAGTGGCGCGCTACCTCTTCCGCCGAGTCGTTTCCTGGGGCCGCAGCAGCAACGTCTTCCTGCGTAACGGCGCCCGCCTCTACCTTGACGTGGGCTCGCACCCGGAATACGCAACTCCCGAGTGCGACAACGTGACCGAGCTGGTCACCCATGACAAGGCCGGCGAGCGCATCCTGGAAGGTCTGCTGGTCGACGCGGAACGCCGCCTGCACGAGGAGGGAATCGCGGGCGACGTCTATCTGTTCAAGAACAACACCGATTCAGCGGGAAACTCCTACGGTTGTCACGAGAACTATCTCGTGGCCCGGCACGGCGAGTTCTCCCGGCTCGCCGACATTCTCATTCCCTTCCTCGTCACCCGACAGTTGCTGTGCGGCGCCGGCAAGGTGCTGCAAACCCCGCGCGGGGCGGTGTACTGCGTCAGCCAGCGCGCCGAGCACATCTGGGAGGGCGTCAGTTCCGCCACCACCCGCTCGCGCCCCATCATCAACACCAGAGACGAGCCGCACGCCGACGCGGAGCGCTACCGCAGGCTGCACGTCATCGTCGGTGACTCCAACATGTCCGAGACGACCATGCTGCTCAAGGTCGGCGCGACCGATCTGGTGCTGCGCATGATCGAGGCGGGCACGGTCATGCGCGACCTGACCCTGGAGAACCCCATTCGGGCCATCCGCGAGGTCAGCCACGACATCACGGGTCAACGCAAGGTGCGGCTGGCCAGCGGGCGGGAGGCGTCCGCGCTCGAGGTCCAGCAGGAGTACTACGAGAAGGCCGTCGACTTCTGCGAGCGGCGCGGCATCAGGACCGGCACCGTCGAACGCGTGCTGGAACTGTGGGGCCGCACGCTGGAGGCGGTGCGCACCGAGGACCTCGACCGCATCGCCACCGAGATCGACTGGGTGATGAAGTACAAGCTCATCGAGCGGTACCGGGCGAAGAACAACATCACCATGTCGCATCCGCGGGTCGCCCAGATAGACCTCGCCTACCACGACATCCACCGTCGCCGGGGCCTGTACTACCTCCTGGAGCGCAAGGGCCAGGCGGCCCGGGTCTGCAACGACGTGAAGATCTTCGAGGGCAAGTCGGTACCGCCACAGACCACGCGGGCCAGGCTGCGTGGCGACTTCATCCGACGGGCTCAGGAACAGCGCCGCGACTTCACCGTCGACTGGGTGCACCTCAAGCTCAATGACCAGGCACAGCGCACCGTGCTGTGCAAGGACCCCTTCCGGTCGGTGGACGATCGAGTGGAGAAGCTCATCGCCGGAATGTAAGTCACCGCACCGTCAGCACGGCGCCTTCGGGCGCGTCACAGGGCCTCGCGCGTTCCTCGTGCGAGGCCCCGTGCACGTCGTAGAGTGGCGCGCATTGCCCACATCCAGTTTCGACTGAACGAGGAATTCCGTGCGCCGACGCTCCGTACTCCTCGCCGTACCCGCCGGCCTGCTCGCGCTCGCGGGCTGCGGTGACGACGAGAACAACAAGGACAAGGCCGATAAGGCCGACAAGGTCGATACGTCGAAGTCCCCCACGGCGGAGCCGACCGGGAAGATCGTGGCAGGGCCGCTGCCCGACATCACCAAGGGCAAGGAGTTCGGTCAGAAACCCGCCATGGCCAAGGGGCCCGGCGAGCCCTCACCCGACCTCGCCGTGAAGACCCTCGTGCCCGGCCGGGGCGCGGCCGTCGCGACGGGCGACTTCCTGCAGGTGAACTACCTCGGCCAGAAGTGGAAGGACGGCAAGGTCTTCGACAACTCGTACGACCGGGACAAGCTCGCCGTCTTCCCGATCGGGGTCGGCAAGGTCATCCCCGGCTGGGACCAGGGCCTGGTCGGCAAGAAGGTGAACAGCCGGGTCCAGCTCGCGATTCCGCCGGCCCTCGGCTACGGCTCCGAGGGCAACCCCCAGGCGGGCATCAAGGGCGACGACACCCTGGTGTTCGTCGTCGACATCGTCGGCTCCTACAACACCAAGAGCTCGGCGCAGGGCAAGGAGGTCGAGCAGACCGACAAGGCCCTGCCCGTCGTGGGGGTCAAGACGGACGGCGAGCCGCCCACCATCGAGGTGCCGAAGGGCAAGGCCCCCACCAAGGTCGTATCGAACTACATCCTCGAAGGCGACGGCCCCAAGCTCAAGAAGACGGACGCCGTCATGGTCCAGTACAAGGGCGTCCTGTGGGACGGCGGCAAGGAGTTCGACTCCAGCTACGCCAGCAAGCAGCTCGCCCAGTTCTCGCTCCAGCAGGTCGTCCCCGGCTGGACCGAGGGGCTCGCGGGCAAGAAGACGGGCAGCCGCGTGCTGATCGTGGTGCCGCCGGACAAGGGCTACGGCAAGGAGAAGAAGGACGGCATCCCGCCGAACTCCACGCTGGTCTTCGCCGTCGACATCCTCGCCATTCTGTAAGACTGTCCCGGTTGCCCACCCGTAAGCGAGGAGTTTTTCGTGAGCATCGACAAGCCTGAGATCGACTTCCCGGGCGGCGAGCCGCCGGCCGACCTTGAGATCAAGGACATCTGGGAAGGCGACGGCGCTGTCGCACAGGCCGGGAACACGGTCAAGGTCCACTACGTCGGAGTGGCCTTCAGCACCGGTGAGGAGTTCGACGCGAGCTGGAACCGCGGCACCCCGCTCTCCTTCCAGCTCGGCGCCGGCCAGGTCATCCCCGGCTGGGACCAGGGTGTGCAGGGCATGAAGGTGGGTGGCCGGCGTCAGCTCACCATCCCGCCGCACCTGGCCTACGGCGACACCGGCGCCGGCGGCGGTCGCATCGCCCCCGGCGAGACGCTGATCTTCGTGTGCGACCTGGTCGCCGTCTGAGCCGACCCGGCGCACGGCGCGACCGCCCCCGCGCGGCCCGCTGAGCCAGTCGTACGGCCGCCGCGCGCGGCCACCGAGGGCCCGTGGCCCGAGCACCTCGCTCGGGCCACGGGCCCTCGGCTTTCACCCGCGCGAGCGGGAGCGGTACGGTCACCGTCGTAGGAGAGCTGCACTTCGAGAAGAGGGCGTCGATGGCCATTGCCAAGGCCGAGCGGTTGATGAACCTGGCCTTGTGTCTGCTCGAAACCCGGCGCCCGCTCACCAAGCGGGAGTTGAGGTCGTCCATCGAGGCGTACCTGGAGGCCGACGCCACCGGTAGCGACGAGGCCGTCAACCGGATGTTCGAGCGGGACAAGGACGATCTCCGCGAGCTGGGGCTCGTCATCGAGACGGTCGACGGCATCGACGGCGAGCTGGGCTACCTGGCCCGCCGCGACAGCAACCGGCTGCCGCCCATCACCCTCGACCCGGAGGAGGCCGCCGCGCTCGGCCTGGCCGCCAAGGTCTGGCAGCAGGCCAGGCTCGCGGGCGCGGCCAGCGGCGCGTTGCAGAAGCTGCGGGCCGCGGGGATGCCGCTGGCCGACGAGCCGTACGCGAGCGAGCCGCACAGCGCCCTCGAACCGCGCATCCCGACCCACGAGGCGGCCTTCGAACCGCTGATGCTCGCCTGCCGCGACCGCCGCCCGGTGGTCTTCGACTATCGCAAGTCCAACGCCGCGCGCCCGGAGCGGCGCACCGTCGAGCCGTGGATTCTCGAGTGCTGGCGCGGCCACTGGTACCTGGCCGGCTGGGACCGGGACCGCGCGGCCGAGCGCGTCTTCCGGCTCTCGCGCATCACCGGCCGGGTCCGCTCGCGGGCCGGCGCCTTCACGGCCGAGGTGCCCGACCACGTGACGGTCCGGGAGACGGTGGAGACCTGGGCGGGCGAGACCGCCACCAGCACCGCCCGGATCAGGCTGCGCGCCGGCCACGGCTACCCGCTGCGGGCCAAGGCGATCAGCATCCGGCCGGTGTCCGAGGAGGGCGCGGCCGACGGCGAGCCGGCCGGCTGGGACGAGCTGGAGATCCCGTACGGGCACGGGTTGGACGCCTGGCTGGTCGAGTTCGGGCCAGACGTCGTGGTCCTGGAACCGGCCGAGTTGCGGGCCGACGTGGTGGAGCGGCTGCGCGCCGTGGCCAACGGCTGAGAGGGACGGACCGACCATGGCTACCAACGCCATCGACCAGACCCGGCGCATGCTGTCGCTGGTGACCTACCTGCGCGAGCGCCCCGGCGCGCGCGTCAGCGACGTCGCCCGGGCCTTCGGCATCACCGAGGACGAGCTGATCGCCGACCTGGACGTGTTGCCGATGTGCGGCACCAGCTTCCGGGGCGGCGACCTGCTGGACATAGACACCGACGGCGACCGCATCTGGTGGCACAACCCCAACAGCGCCGACACCGAGCCACTGCGGCTGGCCGCCGACGAGGCCACCGCGCTGCTGGTGGCCGCCCGCGCGGTGGCCACCCTGCCGGGGCTGCGCGAGGGCGACCGGCAGGCGCTGCTGCGTGCGACGGCGAAGCTGGAGGCGGCGGCCGGCGAGGCGGCCGGCGCCAGCTCCCGGCTCTCGGTCATCTTCGAGTCCGAGGGCGGCGTCTTCGCCGACGTGGACCGGGCCATCGCCGAGCGGCGGCGGCTGTGGCTGCGTTACTACTCGCCCGCCCGGGACGAGCTCACCGAGCGCGAGGTCGACCCGATCCGGCTCTTCGCCGTCGGCCACACCTACGTGGAGGCGTGGTGCCGGCTCTCCGAGGCCCGGCGCACCTTCCGGCTCGACCGGGTGGCCGAGATCAAGCTGTTGGACGAGGTCTCCGACCCGCCGCCGATAGAACTGCGCGACCTGTCCGAGGGGTTGGTGCAGCCGGCGGCCGAGGACCCGGAGGTGGTGGTCGAGGTGGGTCCCGGCGGTCGCTGGGTCGCCGAGTACTACCCGCACGACAGCGCCGAGGAACTGCCCGACGGCGGCCTGCGCATCACCCTGCGCACCCCCGACCCCGGCTCGCTGCGCCGCCTCGGGCTGCGGCTGGGCAAGGACGGCCGGATCACGACCCCGCTGGAGCTGGCCCACAGCGCGCGCGACGCCGCGCGCGAGGCCCTGGCCGCCTACGGCGAGTGACGTCGCGGTCGCGTTACGGGGCGTACGCCGGCTCTTGAGGGGCGACGTTTGGGGCGTACGGGCGGAAGCGGAACGCGATGGATGCGCACCGGGGCCCGGCCGTGATCGGATGGGCGCCGCGCGGGCGAGTGTGACCGGGCGCGTGCGGGGGCTGGCGGTCGGTGAGCGGAGCGCTGTCGACCGAGGGCGACCGCTGTCGGGCGGTGGGCCGCGCGCGGCGGGCGCACGGCCGGTGTGCGCGCGGTGGAGTGGACGTACGGCGAGCGGAGGGCACAGATGACGGCGCGGGCGACGCGGCGAGCCACCCCAGTGATCTTCAAGGCCGGGTGCCCGCAGTGCCGGGGCAGCTTCGAGCTGGGGGCCGATGCCCTGCGGTTGGTGGTCGGCGGCACCACGCGCACCACCTTCTACTCCTTCACCTGCCCGGACTGCGGCACCGCGGTCCGCAAGCCGGCGGGCGAGCGGATCGTGGAGTTGCTGACCGGCGGCGGCGTCAGCACGCTGCGGCTGCACTCGGCGGTGTAGCGCCGCGACGGCGCGGTCGGGCCGGCGCCTGGCGGGCCCCGGTCGGGGCGGTGGCGGCGGTGTCGTGACCCGGGTCACCCGCGGGCGAAGCGGGGGCGGTTCGGTGGGGCCGGCGGGCGGTTGCCTGGCCGGGCGGGGTGAACGGTAGGTTGCCTTCCATGCTCTGGCCCATGCTTGCTATCGCCCTCGCGTTCTGCGGACTCGCCGTTCTCGCCGTCCTCGCGGCGCGGGTGTACCGGGAGGTGCGGCGGCTGGCGCGGCAGGTGGGGGAGAGCTCGGACCGGATCGCGCGGGCCTCGCAGGACCTGGAACGCGCCACCGGCCCGCTCGCCGCTCAGGTGGACGGACTGCGCCGGCGCTGAGCCCCGTCCGACCCCCCGTCCGCGTTAGCGCAGTTCAGGCGCTCTGCTCTGGGGAACAAACGAACGGTACGCTGAGGGGCGCGGCCCTGGTATCGAGGCCCGGGGACGCAATCGGGAGTACGCCCGGGGATTGCCACCCGTTTACCCCGCCGCGTTACGATCGCTGCCACAACGGCTGCCGGACTCCCGCGTCCGACCGGTCGGACAGCCACCCCAGCCGCCTCGGTGAGAAGGTAAATCTTATGTTCGGTGGAAAGATCGGTGCCCCCGAGATCATCCTCATTCTTGTCGTCGTCATTCTGCTCTTTGGCGCGAAGAAGCTTCCGGACATGGCCCGTTCGCTCGGCAAGTCCGCGCGCATCCTCAAGAGCGAGGCCAAGGCGATGAAGTCGGAGGGCAAGCAGCCCGCCCCGGCCGAGCCGGCGCACCCCGAAGACACCGCCGACCAGGCCGGTGGGCACCGCACCATCCAGGCGGCGCCGGGCGACGTGAGCAGCTCCCGCCCGGTGAACGAGCCGAGCGACCACACGACGAAGCGCTGAATCCAGGGCCGACTGAGGCGATGGCCGACGGCCGTCGTCTGCCGCACGAGATGAGGACGTGGGTTGCTCAAGCCTGCCCGCAAGAAGGAGAAGGACCCCGAGGGGCGGATGCCCCTCGCGGAGCACCTGCGTGAGTTGCGCAACAGGCTTCTCAAGGCGGTCCTGGCGATCTGTCTGGTGACGGCCGTCGCGTTGTTCTACTACAAGGACATCGTCGACTTCCTGATGAAGCCGGTCTTGGACTCGGTCGGTTGTGGCGGTCTTTCCGTCTCCGATCTGGAGGCCGCCAAGGACGGCGACCAGAAGTGCGCTTACTTCACCGTGAACGGCCTTTTGTCGCCGTTCACGATCATGCTCAAGGTCTCCTTCATGACCGGCCTGGTGCTCGCCACGCCGATCTGGCTGTACCAGCTCTGGGCGTTCCTCGCGCCCGGTCTGCACAAGCAGGAGAAGAAGTACTCGATGGCCTTCGTGGCCGCCGGGGTGCCGCTCTTCGTGGGCGGCGGCTTCTTCGCGTACGCGATCCTCCCGACGACCGCCGAGGTGCTGCTCGACTTCACCCCGGAGGGCGCCGACAACCTGTTGCCCCTGGACGACTTCATCGACCTGCTGACCCGCATGGTCGTCGTCTTCGGTCTCGCCTTCGAACTGCCGCTGGTCCTGGTGCTGCTCAACTTCGGTGGCGTGGTCACCGGACGCCGGATGCTCGGCTGGTGGCGCGGCATGATCATGGGCATCACCGTGTTCGGCGCCCTGGCGACGCCGAGCACCGACCCGGTGGGCATGTTCGCCCTCGCCGGGCCCGTCACGCTGCTGTACTTCGTCGCGGTGGGCGTCTCGCTCATCAACGACCGGCGCAAGGCCAAGCAGCGGGCCAACGATCCCGACTTCGGCGTCGATGACGACGAGGCGTCGCAGAGCCACGTCCCCGAGGCGGTGGACGACGTGGAGACGGTCTCGGCCGGCGGCGCGACGGGCGATGAGCGCGGCGGCACGGATGCGGGCCGGCGCAGCGGCTACGACGACTTCACATAAGCCGGTAGATTCCGTGCGTGACCAGCGACATCACTCTCTTCGTCAATCCAACGGCGGGCCGTGGCCGTGGCGCGCGGGCCGCGCAGCCGGCCGCGCGGGTGCTCCGCGACGCGGGGTTCCGCGTGCGGACGGTGCTGGGCGCCGACGCCGATGACGCGCTGAGCCGGGCCCGCGCGGCGGTCGCGGGCGGCACGGGGGCGCTGGTGGCGGTCGGCGGCGACGGCATGACCTCGCTGGCGCTCCAGGCGGTGGCCGGCACCGGCACCCCGCTCGGCGTGGTGGCGGTGGGCACCGGAAACGACTTCGCGCAGGCCACCGGGTTGCCGGTGCGCGACCCCGGCGCCGCGGCCCGACTGATCGCGGCCTCCCTCAAGTCCGACGGCGGGCGGCCGGTGGACGTCGGCCTCGCCGGCGAGACGTACTTCGGCACCGTCCTCGCCTCCGGCTTCGACTCCCGGGTCAACGACCGCGGCAACCGGATGCGCTGGCCCACCGGCCGCTTCCGGTACGACCTGGCGATGGTCGCGGAACTGGCCGGACTGCGGACCTTCCCGTACCGGCTGCGGCTGGACGACGGGCCCGAACGGGAGGTCGAGGCGACGCTGATCGCGGTCGGCAACGGGACCTCGTACGGCGGCGGGATGCGGATATGCGGCGGTGCCCGGCTGGACGACGGGCTCTTCGACATCACGGTCGTCGGCCCGTGCACCCGCGGCACGCTGCTGCGGGTCTTCCCACGGGTCTACCGGGGCACGCATCTCGGCCACCCGGCGGTGACCACCTACCGCGCGGCGCGGGTCTCGCTGGCGGCGCCCGGGCTCACCGGCTACGCCGACGGGGAGCCGCTGGGGCCGCTGCCGCTGACGGCCGTGACCGTGCCGGGCGCCGTGCGGCTGCTGGGCGGCTGACCTCCGGGGCGGCCGGGTGGCAGCGGACCGTGGGGGAGGGCGGACTCCGGCCGGGGCCGGTGGCGTCCCAGGTGCTGGTAAAGATCGAGTGCGTTGTCAGAGGTGGCCGGTAGGCTCGTACGTACGATGACCGACGAGCTATCTCCCGCCGAGCGATACGCCCAGGCCCGCCTCCGGGCGGCCGACCAGGCCACGGCTCTCGCTCCGTTCCGCGAGATGTACGAATTTGGCCTCGATCCGTTCCAGATCGAGGCGTGCCAAGCACTCGAAGCCGGCAAGGGCGTCCTGGTCGCCGCCCCCACCGGCTCCGGTAAGACGATCGTGGGCGAGTTCGCCGTCCACCTGGCCCTCACCCGGGGCCGCAAGTGCTTCTACACCGCGCCCATCAAAGCGCTGTCGAACCAGAAGTACAGCGACCTCGTGGAGCGCTACGGCGCCGAGAAGGTCGGCCTGCTGACCGGCGACAACAGCGTGAACTCCGAGGCACCGGTGGTCGTGATGACCACCGAGGTGCTGCGCAACATGCTCTACGCGGGCTCCCGCTCCCTCGACGGCCTCGGGTACGTCGTCATGGACGAGGTGCACTACCTCTCCGACCGGTTCCGGGGCGCGGTCTGGGAAGAGGTCATCATCCACCTGCCGGAGTCGGTGACGCTGGTCTCGCTCTCCGCGACCGTCTCCAACGCCGAGGAGTTCGGTGACTGGCTGGACACGGTGCGCGGCGACACCGAGGTGATCGTCTCCGAGCACCGCCCGGTCCCGCTGTGGCAGCACGTGCTCGCCGGCCGGCGGATATACGACCTCTTCGAGGAGAAGGACAGCCCCGAGGGCCAGCCCGGCACCGGCCGGCGCGAGGTCAACCCCGACCTGGTGCGGCTGGCCCGGATGGAGAACAGCCGCCCCAGCTTCGGCGGGGACAAGCGGCGCGGTCGCTCCATGCGGGAGGCCGACCGGGAGCGCGAGCGCCGCCAGCGCAGCCGGATCTGGACCCCGAGCAGACCCGAGGTGATCGACCGGCTGGACGCGGAGGGGCTGCTCCCCGCCATCACCTTCATCTTCAGCCGCGCGGGCTGCGAGGCGGCCGTGCAGCAGTGCCTGTTCGCGGGGCTGCGGCTGAACGACGACGCGGCGCGGGCCCGGGTGCGGACCATCGTCGAGGAGCGTACGGCGTCCATCCCCGACGAGGACCTGCACGTGCTGGGCTACTACGAGTGGCTCGAGGGCCTGGAGCGGGGGATCGCCGCCCACCACGCGGGGATGCTGCCGACCTTCAAGGAGGTCGTCGAGGAACTCTTCGTCAAGGGCCTGGTCAAGGCGGTGTTCGCGACCGAGACGCTGGCGCTGGGCATCAACATGCCGGCGCGGTCGGTGGTCCTCGAGAAGCTGGTCAAGTGGAACGGCGAGCAGCACGCCGACATCACCCCCGGCGAGTACACGCAGCTCACCGGCCGCGCGGGGCGGCGAGGCATCGATATCGAGGGCCACGCGGTGGTGCTGTGGCAGCGCGCGATGGACCCGACGGCGCTCGCCGGCCTCGCGGGCACCCGCACCTACCCGCTGCGCTCTTCCTTCCGCCCCTCGTACAACATGGCCGTCAACCTGGTCTCGCAGTTCGGTCGGCACCGCTCGCGCGAACTCCTGGAGACCTCGTTCGCGCAGTTCCAGGCGGACAAGGCGGTCGTCGGCATCTCGCGGCAGGTGCAGCGCAACGAGGAGGGTCTGGAGGGCTACCGGGCGTCGATGACCTGCCACCTCGGCGACTTCGAGGAGTACTCCCGGCTGCGGCGCGAGCTGAGCGACCGGGAGACGGAGCTGGCCAAGCAGGGCGCGGCGCAGCGCCGTGCGGCGGCGGCCACGGCGCTGGAGAAGCTCAAGCCGGGCGACGTGATCCAGGTGCCGGCGGGGAAGTACGCCGGGCTCGCCCTGGTGCTCGACCCCGGGTTGCCCGCGGGGCGCGCGGGCGGGCACCGTGGCGGCTTCGAGTACCACGACGGGCCACGTCCGCTGGTGCTCACCGCGGAGCGGCAGGTCAAGCGGCTGGCGGCGATGGACTTCCCGGTTCCGGTGGAGGCGCTGGAGCGGATGCGCATCCCCAAGTCGTTCAACGCGCGCAGCCCGCAGTCGCGTCGCGACCTGGCCTCCGCGCTGCGTACCAAGGCCGGCCACCACGAGCCGCACCGCCGCCGTAAGGAGCGCTCGGCGGCGGCCGACGACACCGAGATCAGCAGGCTGCGCACGGAAATCCGGGCCCACCCCTGCCACGGCTGCGCGGAGCGTGAGGACCACGCCCGGTGGGCCGAGCGGTACCACCGGCTGCGGCGGGACACCCGGCAGCTCGAGCGGCGCATCGAGGGGCGTACGAACACCATCGCGCGCACCTTCGACCGGATCTGTGCGCTGCTGACCGAGCTGGGTTACCTCCAGGACGACGAGGTCACCGAGGACGGGAAGCGGCTGGCGCGGCTCTACGGCGAGCTGGACCTGCTGGCCAGCGAGTGCCTGCGGGACGGGGTCTGGGAGGGCCTGAAGCCCGCGGAGCTGGCGGCGTGCGCGTCGGCGCTGGTCTACGAGGCGCGGGCGGCGGACGACGCGGTGGCGCCCAAGCTGCCCACCGGGGAGTCGAAGCAGGCGCTCACCGAGATGGTGCGGATCTGGGGCCGCCTCGACGCGCTGGAGGAGAACCACCGGATCAACCAGGCGGAGGGCGTCGGCCAACGCGAGCCGGACCTCGGCTTCGCCTGGGCGGCCTACCGCTGGGCCTCCGGACACGGTCTGGACGACGTGTTGCGCGAGGTGGAGATGCCGGCCGGCGACTTCGTGCGCTGGTGCAAGCAGCTCATCGACGTGCTGGGGCAGATCGCCGTGGCCGCCCCGCCGGAGGGCACCGTGGCGCGCAACGCCCGCAGGGCCGTGGACGGCCTGCGACGCGGGGTCGTGGCCTACTCGTCGGTGGGCTGAGCCGGCGGGCCGGCGCTCGCCCCGCTGGGCGGCCTGGCCTGGCCGATGTGTCCGCCGCCCACCACCTGCGCCCGGCGCGCCGCTCCCCGACGGGGACGCGGCGCGCCGGGCGCTGTCGTGGATCGGGGCCGCCCGTACGGGGACCGTCCCGTACGCGGACCGTCCCGAACGGGGACCGTCCCGAGCGGGAACCGGGCGTACGGGGAGGCGGGCGGCGCGGGTCTAGGCGCCGGCCTGCCCGCGCTCCTGCTCCGCCTCCACCTGCTGGTTCCACTCCTGCTTGGCCGCCTGCCAGCCGTCCTCGTTGTGGCCGAGGCGCCAGTAGCCGGAGATCGACAGCCGCTCGCGCGGGATCTGGTGTTCGACGCGCAGTTGGCGGCGGAGTTCCTTCACGAAGCCGGCCTCGCCGTGCACGAAGGCGTGCGGGACGCCGGGCGGGAAGGCGAGGTCGCGTACCGCCTGGGTCAGCTTGGCGCCGACGCGGGCGCCGTCGCGGTGGAGCCAGTGCACGGTGGCGCCCGGCACCTCGGCCAGCGGCTGGCGCTCGGCCTCGTCCGCCACCTCGACGAACACGTGGGCCGGCGCCGGGTTCTCGCTGGCCGCCAGCCGTTCCAGGGCGGCGGCGATGGCGGGCAGCGCGCTCTCGTCGCCGGCGATCAGGTGCCAGTCGGCGTCGGGAGAGGGGGCGTACGCGCCGCCGGGGCCGAGGAAGAAGATCTCCTCGCCCGCCTTGACGCTGGTGGCCCACGGCCCGGCCACGCCCTCGTCGCCGTGCACCACGAAGTCGATCGCCAGCTCGCGGCTGACCGGGTCCCAGGTGCGCACCGTGTACGTGCGGGTCACCGGCCACTGGTGGCGCGGCATGTCGGCGCGGATCTGCTGGATGTCGAAGGGCTTGGGGTAGGTCACGCCCTCGATCGGGAACAGCAGCTTGACGTAGTGGTCGCTCCACTCGCCCGCGCTGAAGTTCGCCAGCCCCGTGCCGCCGAGCACCACGCGCACCATGTGGGGGGTGAGCCGCTCGGTGCGGATCACCTGTCCCCGGTGGAGCTGCGGCTGCTTGCGGGCCGGACGCTCTGTCACGATGCCTCCTGGGAAAGGGAAGTTAGGATTACCTAACCTAACAGCTTATCTCGCGAGAACGGCGAGCACCCTGCTCAGCGACGTGCCCAGGCCCCAGCGCTCGGTCAACGCGTCCAGCGCGGCGGGGTGGCGCGGGGCGGTGGGCAGGGCCGGGTCGAAGGCGGGGAGCGGGACGTCGGTGTCGACGCGGACCACGCGCGGCGCGACGGCGAGGTAGTCCGCGGCCTCGGCCAGCCGCCGGCGCTGGGTGGGGGTGAGCTTGGACGTCGGGTCGGCCGCGGCGGCCGTGATGCCGGCGAGGTCGCCGTAGGCGGCCAGCAGCTTGGCGGCCGTCTTCTCGCCGATGCCGGACACGCCCGGCAGGCCGTCGCTGGGGTCGCCGCGCAGCAGGGCCAGGTCCGCGTAGCCGGAGCCGTCCACGCCGTACTTCCCGCGCAGCCACGCCTCGTCCACGGCCTGGAGCGTGCCCACGCCCTTGAGCGGGTAGAGCACGCGGGCCCGCCGCTCGTCGCTGACGAGCTGGTACAGGTCGCGGTCGCCGGTGACGATGTCCACCGGGCCGCTCGCGCGCGTGGCGAGGGTGCCGATCACGTCGTCCGCCTCGTAGCCGGCCACGCCGACCCGGGCGATGCCGATGGCGTCCAGCACCTCCTCGATCACCGGCACCTGCGGCGCGAGGGTGTCGGGGACCTCCTCCTCGTAGTCGCCCGAGTGCGGCACGTGCTCGCCCTGCGGGGCGGCCGGCTCGTCGGCGACCCGGTGCGCCTTGTACGAGGGGATGAGGTCGACCCGCCACTGGGGCCGCCAGTCGGCGTCCATGCAGGCGACCAGGTCGTCCGGGCGGTGGTCGTCCACCAGGCGGGCGATGAAGTCGAGGAGCCCCCGCACGGCGTTGACCGGCGTGCCGTCCGGGGCGCGCACCGAGTCGGGCACGCCGAAGTAGGCGCGGAAGTACAGGGAGGCGGTGTCGAGGAGCATCAGGCGTCGGGTCACGGCCCGATCATGCCGTACCGATCAGACGGGCGGCGTTTGTGAGGTGGGACACAAAGGGTTTGCTCCGGGACCTTCCGGGCAGGCGCCGTCCCGGAGCGGACCCTGTAGCGCATTCAACTATTGCATTGGGCACGTGGTCAGGCGGGCCGAAACCGCCCGCTCCACGACCTGTCTCTCGCCCCCCGGCGGGAAGCCCCCACCGGGGGCTGGGTCGTTTCTTGAGTTCGACCCGAGAGGTGTATGTGTCCAGGCTGCGAGCCGAGCACTTGTACAAGGTCTTCGGTAGGCGACCGAAGGCGGCCGTGACCGCCCTGGAGGGCGGTGCTAGCCGTGACGAGCTGCGCTCCCAGGGAACGACG
This sequence comes from Streptomyces buecherae, assembly GCF_014295035.1. GTDB lineage: Bacteria > Actinomycetota > Actinomycetes > Streptomycetales > Streptomycetaceae > Streptomyces > Streptomyces youssoufiensis. The sequence goes on along the minus strand of NZ_CP060404.1, from coordinate 1,273,036 downwards.
GCGGCCGTGATCGACGCGTCGTTCGCCGTCGAGGCGGGCCAGATATTCGTTGTCATGGGACTGTCCGGATCGGGCAAGTCGACCCTGCTGCGCATGTTGAACGGCCTCCTTGAGCCGACCGCGGGGCAGGTGCTCTACGACGGCACGGACCTGACCCGGTTGAGCGCGCGCGAGCTGCGCGAGGTGCGCTCGCGGAAGATCAGCATGGTGTTCCAGCACTTCGCGCTCTTCCCGCACCGCAGCGTGCTGGAGAACGCGGCCTACGGGCTCGAGGTGCAGGGCATGCCCCGCGCCGACCGCGAGGCGCGCGCCAAGGAGGCTCTGGAGCTGGCCGGCCTCGCCGGCTGGGAGAACTCCTGGCCCGACGAGCTCTCCGGCGGCATGCAGCAGCGCGTGGGCCTGGCCCGCGCGCTGGCCACCGACGCCGACCTGCTCCTGATGGACGAGTCGTTCAGCGCGCTCGACCCGCTGATCCGGCGCGACATGCAGGACCAGCTCCTGGAACTCCAGAAGCGGCTCAAGAAGACCATCGTCTTCATCACCCACGACCTCAACGAGGCCATGCGGCTCGGCGACCAGATCGCCGTGATGCGCGACGGCCGGATCGTCCAGATCGGCAACGCGCAGGACATCCTGGTCACCCCGGCCAACGACTACGTGGCCTCCTTCACCCAGGACGTGGACCGCTCCCGGGTGCTCACCGCGGGCGCCATCATGGCCGAGCCCGCCAGCGCGCTCGCCGGCGCGGACGGCGCCACGCCGCGCACCGCGCGCGAGATGCTGGCCGCGGCGCCGGCCACCGTCCTGGCCGACACCCCGATCATCGAGCTGTTCGCGCCCTGCTCGGCCAGCTCCGAGCCGGTCGCCGTGGTGGACGAGGCGGGCGAGCTGATCGGGCTCGTACCGGCCGCCCGACTGCTGGCCGTACTCGGCGAGCCCACCCAGACCGCCGAGCCCACCGCCGCGCCACCGGGCCCACACCTGGGCAAGGACGCCGCGGACCGGGGCGCTACGAACAAGAGCGACAAGAGCGACACGGATCAGGGTGACGTGAACAAGGACGCCGCGCAGGGCTCCACGGGCAACGGCACGGCCGAGGGCAAGGTGACCGCGGGTGCCTAGGCTCGACATCGGCAAGTGGATCGACTCGGGGATCACCTGGCTCCGGGAGAACCTCGACTGGCTCTTCGACTTCATCGCCAAGGTCGTCGACGGCATGTACGAGGGCGTGCACGACGTCCTGTCCGCGCCCGAGCCGCTGCTGTTCGCGGGCATCCTGGCGGTCATCGCCTGGTGGCTGCGCGGGCTGGTCGCGGGCGTGGTGGCCTTCGCGGGCTTCGCCCTCATCGACTCGATCCAGCAGTGGGACGAGGCGATGGAGACCCTGTCGCTGGTGCTGGTCGCCGGCTTCATCACCATCGTGATGGCGGTCCCGCTCGGCATCTGGGCCGCGCGCAGCCGCACGGTCAGCACGATGCTGCGGCCCGTCCTCGACTTCATGCAGACGATGCCCGCCTTCGTCTACCTGATCCCGGGCATCTTCTTCTTCGGCGTCGGCGTGGTCCCCGGAGCCATCGCCACCATCGTCTTCGCGATGCCGCCCAGCGTGCGGATGACCGAACTCGGCATCCGCCAGGTGGACGAGGAACTGGTCGAGGCGGCCGAGGCGTTCGGCACCAGCCCGCGCCGCACCCTGGTGCGCGTACAGCTCCCGCTGGCCCTGCCCACCATCATGGCCGGCGTCAACCAGGCCATCATGCTGGCCCTTTCCATGGTCGTCATCTCCGGCATGGTCGGCGGCGGCGGGCTCGGCTCCTCGGTCTTCGAGGCGATCAGCTCCGTGGACGTGGCCCTCGGCTTCGAGGGCGGCCTCGCGGTGGTCATCCTCGCGATGTACCTGGACCGCATGACCGGCGCGCTCGGCGAGCGGGTCTCGCCACTGGGCCGCCGCGCCATCGCCAAGCGCAACGCCGCCGCCAGCGGCCTGAAGGTCCTCCAGTGGCGGCCGGCGACCTCGCTCGCCACGGTCGGCGTCGTGGTCCTCGCGCTCGTCGCGGGCGGCATGAACGTCTTCGGCGAGGACGAGAAGGGCCCCGAGGTCACCGCCGACGTCGGCAAGGGCCGCTCGCTCAACATCGGCTACATCAACTGGGACGAGGGCGTCGCCTCCACGTACCTGTGGAAGGAAGTCCTCGAACAGCGCGGCTTCAAGCCCAAGGTGCAGTCGTACGAGGTCGGCGCGCTCTACACCGGCATGGCCGCGGGCGACATCGACGTGCAGACCAACTCCTGGCTGCCGGTCACCCACGAGTCGTACTGGAAGAACTACCGCGACAAGCTGGACGACCTGGGCTCCTGGTACGGGCCGACGTCGCTTGAGGTCGCCGTCCCCTCGTACGTCAAGGGCGTGAAGACGCTGGAGGACCTCAAGGGCAAGGGGGGCACCTTCAAGGGCAAGATCATCGGCATCGAGCCCGGCGCGGGCGAGATGAAGCTGATGAAGGACAAGGTGCTGCCCGGCTACGGCCTGGACAAGGAGTACAAGCTCGTCAGCGGCTCCACCGCCGGCATGCTCTCCCAACTGGAGCGCTCCTACGCCAAGCAGGAGCCGGTCGCGGTCACCCTCTGGTCGCCGCACTGGGCGTACAGCAAGTACGACCTGACCAAGCTGAAGGACACCAAGGGCGCGTTCGGCTCCGGTGACCGCCTGCACATGCTGGCGCGCAAGGGCTTCGCACAGAAGGAGCCGCAGGTCGCCGAGTGGATGAAGGGCTTCAAGCTCGACGAGAAGCAGCTCACCACGTTGGAGCAGGCGATCCAGGACGCCGGCAAGGGCAACCAGCAGCAGGGCGTGCGCGCCTGGCTGGAGAAGAACCCGGGCATGATCGACAAGATCGCCCCGGTCGCCGGCGCCGAGGCCAAGGGCAAGCAGGCGGGCGCCGCGCCGCGCATCGGCTACTTCCCGTGGGACGAGGACATCGCCACCACCTACCTGTGGAAGAACGTCCTGGAACGCCGAGGCTACAAGCCGTCGATCAAGCAGTACGACGTCGGCTCGATGTTCACGGGAATGGCGGCCGGCCAGATCGACGTCGAATTCGACGGCTGGCTGCCGGTGGCCCAGAAACAGTACTGGGACAAGTACAAGCACAACCTCGTCGATATCGGCGCGTGGTACGACAAGACCTCGCTCGAACTGGCGGTGCCCTCCTACGTCAAGGACGTGAAGTCCCTCGCGGACCTCAAGGGCAAGGGCGACAGGTTCAAGGGCAAGATCGTCGGAATCGAGCCGGGCACTGGCCAGATGAAGCTGCTCAGGGACAAGGTGCTGCCGGCGTACGGCCTGGACGGGGAGTACGAGGTCACCAGCGCCGGATCGCCCGCGATGCTGGCCGAACTGGAGCGCTCGTACAAGAAGCGCGAGCCGATCATCGCCGTGCTGTGGACCCCGCACTGGGCCTACAGCAAGTACGAGCTGACCAAACTCGCCGACCCGAAGAAGGCGTTCGGCGAGAACAACGAGATCCGCTCGCTCGGTCACAAGTCCTTCCCGAAGAAATACCCGGAGTTCTACGGGTGGTTGAAGGAATGGCACATGACCGAGAAGGAACTCGCCGGCCTTGAGGCGTCCATTCAGGACGCCGGCAAGGGCAAGATCGAGGAGGGCGTGCAGAAGTGGATGGACGCCCACCCCGGAATCGTCGACAAGATGGCGCCGGTGAAGTAACCGCCCGCTGAACCCGCCCCGCGGCACGGCCGCTCACGAGGCGGCACGGGGCGCCGCGCACCGCGCGCGGTCGCCCCGTGCCGCAGCCGCGGGGCCTCCGCACGCCGCCGTGGCCCGGAACCCTCCGGGCCACGGCGGCGCCGTACGGTGGGGCACATGCCTGGACCCAGCCGACCCGAAGGCCCCGACCGTTCCGACCGCCCAGACCGTCGCGACCGCCCAGAGCGTCGCCCGGCCGTGCGGCGGGTGGTCTCCCTCGTGCCCTCGCTCACCGAGGCGGTGGCCGTCACCGCCCCCGGGCTGCTGGTCGGCGCCACCGACTGGTGCAGCCACCCGGCCGACCTCGCGGTGGAGCGCGTCGGCGGCACCAAGAACCCGGACACCGCGCGCATCGCGGCCCTCGCCCCCGACCTGGTCATCGCCAACGAGGAGGAGAACCGCGAACCCGACCTGGCCGCCCTGCGCGCCGCCGGCCTCGACGTCTGGGTCACCGAGGTACGCGGTCTTGAGCAGGCGTTCAGTGAACTGCACCGGGTGCTCGTGGACGGCTGCGGGCTCGCCAGACCCGACTGGCTCGACGCGGCCGAGCGCGCCTGGCGCCAGGTGGCCGCGGACGCCACCGGCCAGCGGCGCAGCGCCGTGGTGCCGGTGTGGCGCCGGCCCTGGATGGTGCTCGGCCGCGACACCTTCGCCGGCGACCTCCTGACGCGCCTCGGCGTCCACCAGCTGTACGCGGACCACGCCGAGCGCTACCCCCGCGTACCGCTGGAGGAGTTGCGGGCCAGCGGCGCCGACCTGGTGGTGCTGCCCGACGAGCCGTACCGCTTCACCGCTGACGACGGCCCCGAGGCGTTCCCCGACCTGCCCGCCGCGCTGGTCAGCGGGCGCCATCTCACCTGGTACGGGCCGTCGTTGGCACAGGCCCCCGCGGTGCTGGCCGAGGCGCTGCGGCGGGCCCGCTGACCCGTCGGCCGCTCAGCGGGGTACGCGTACGGGCGCGACCGGGCACGCCGGCGCGGCCGGTCGCGGGCCGAGCCGGGCCTAGACCCGGGCCGGGGACGCGGCCGGCGACGCGGGCAGGGCGGCGGGCACGGCGGCGGCCGGGGCCGGGGTCAGCGGCGGCGGCAGCAGGGCGCCGCTGACGACGCCGCGCGCAGTGCGCGCCAGCGCCACCCCCCAGGCCGCGACCAGCACCGCGTACAGCCCGACCGCCAGCCACCGCAGCGCCGCCAGCTCCGTGTGCCGGGCCAGCCCGGCGGCGCCGGTCACGCAGGTGCCGACCGGGAACGTGAACGCCCACCAGGTCATCGCGAACGGCATGCCGCGCCGCGCGGCCCGCACCACCAGCGCCCCGGCCAGCACCAGCCACCACAGCGCGAAGCCCATCACCGGCACGCCGTACAGCAACGCGAAACCGGCCAGCGCGCTCGCGTGGTCGGCGCGCAGGGCGCCGGGCGCGGCGTCGGCGAGGTGGGTCACCGCAGTTGTGGACTGCCCCAGCGGCCCGAGCACCAGGAACAGCGTCGGGGTGAGGGCGAGCGCCGGCGGCCCGTACCGCAGCAGGCCGGCGACGATGGCCGGCAACAGCACCAGCGTGCCCAGCAGGCTGAGCCCGAACTGCGCGTAGCAGACCAGCAACAGCGCGGCCCGCCACTGGCCGGCGGGCAGGTGCGAGACGAGCGCCGGGCCGGTGGCGGCGGCCACCATCGGCGCGACCACCGGCAGCAGCCACACCGGCGAGGCGTCGCGCGGGCCGACGCGGTGCCGGGTGATCAACAGGTACGGGATGCCCGCCGCGGCCAACAGGCCGACCACCGTGCCCACCACCCACAGCGCGCCGGCCACCGCGACGGCGGCCCCCGTGCCGACGAGGTCCCGGCCGACCGCGAGGGTGCCCGCGCCGACCGCGAGCAGCGCCATCGCCAGACACCCGTAGAAGGGGGCGACGGCCGGGTCGAGCAGGTGCGCCCGGGCCTGGTCGGCGTGGCGGGCCCAGTGCCCGGCGCGCGCGATCAGCAACGCCACCAGCAGCAGCGCCGACAGCGCCCACACCGCGCCGCACGCCGCGCGCACCCCCGGCACGTCGATCGGCAGGGCGACGCCGGCCGTGGCCACGATGGCCGTGCCCATGACGGTGGCGTACCAGTTCGGCCCGAGCGGGCGCACGCTGATCCGGTCGGCGATGAGCGGGCGCGGGCCCGCGGGAGCGAGGGTGACCATGCCCCCACGGTGCCCCGCCCGCACCGCGCTGACCAGGGCCCCCGTGGCTATGAGGGCATAAGCTGAAGTTATGACACAGGGCGATGGCGGGACCGGTGGTTCGGGGGCTGACGGGGGAGCGGACGCCCCGCGAACGCCGCTCGCCCACCGGGTGCCCGACCTCGGCGCCCTGGAACTGCTGCTCGCCGTCGCCCGGCTCGGCAGCCTGGGCCGCGCCGCGCGGGAGACCGGCATCAGCCAGCCCGCGGCGAGCGGCCGGATCAGGGCCATGGAGCGGCAACTCGGCGTCACCCTGGTGGAGCGCTCGCCGCGCGGTTCGCGGCTGACCGATGCCGGGACGCTGGTGACCGAGTGGGCGCGGCGCGTCGTCGAGGCGGCCGAGGCGTTCGACGCGGGCGCGCACGCGCTACGCGACCGCCGCGACTCGCGGCTGCGGGTCGCGGCGAGCATGACCATCGCCGAGTACCTGCTGCCCGGCTGGCTGATCGCGCTGCGCGCGAGCCGGCCCGGAACCGCGGTGTCGCTGTTCGCGGGCAACTCGGCCGTCGTCGCCCGCCGGCTCCAGGACGGCGAGGCCGACCTGGGCTTCGTGGAGGGCACGGGGGCGCCGGCCGGACTGGACGGGGCGGTCATCGGCCGGGACCGGCTCGTGGTCGTCACCGCCCCCGCCCACCCCTGGGCGCGCCGCCGCGGCCCGGTTCCGGCGGCCGAGCTCGCGGCCACCCCACTCATCCTGCGCGAACGCGGCTCCGGCACCCGACAGGTGCTGGACGCGGCGCTACGCGCGCACGGCGGCCTCGCCGACCCGCTGCTCGAACTGGCCTCCACCACCGCCGTCAAGTCCGCCGCCGTCAGCGGCGCCGGCCCCGCCGTCCTGAGCGAACTCGCCGTGGGCGACGAGCTGTCGGCGCACCGCCTGGTGGAGATCCCGGTCGACGGAGCACCACTGCGCCGCGAGCTGCGCGCCGTCTGGCCGATCGGCGAACGCCCGGCGGGCCCGGCGCGGGAGTTGCTGAGCCTGACGCGGCGGGGTGGGTAGCGGGACCGCCCGACCTGGCGGACGGCCGCCGGGACGCGCTGCTGACCGAGCACGGCTCAAGTCCGCCTTGTGCGGGGTGCGTTCGCCCTCCTAGCGTCATGATCTCGGGGCGACGGCGGGGGGCCGCGCGTGACGGTTCTGATGGTGGCCGCGACCGTGTACGGCGTGGCGCAGTTGCTGGTGCTGTCCACCCCGACGCGGTCGATACGGGTGACCACCGTGCTGCTGGCGATCGCGGTGGGGGTCTACGGCTGCGGCGCGGCGACCGCACTACTGGAGTACGCGTACACCCGCGCGGTCGCCGAGCAGCCGGACGGCAGAGCGCTGCGCGAGGCGGTGGAGCGCGCGAGCTACACCGTCGACCCGGTGCTCGAAGAGGTGGTGAAGGTCGCCCCGCTGCTCCTGGTGGCGGGGAGTCGCAAGCTCAGGCGGCAGTGGGGGCTGACCGACCACGTGGTGACCGGCGGCGCGCTGGGTGCCGGATTCGGGCTGCTGGAGGCGGTTTCCCGGTACGGGCTGGACGCGGATCGGGCGACAGAACACTCGGCCGGTGGCTGGCTGATCCCCACCAGTCTCACCCCGCCCTACATCCCGGGACCCGACCAGGTCTTCTCCGCCTGGTTTCCCGCTCCGTTCGGCACCCTGGACCTCGGCGCGACCCACCCGGTGGCCGAGACCAGTCAACACCTGGTCTTCTCCGCGCTCTGCGGGCTCGGCGTGGGCATCCTGGTACGGGGCCGGCGCTGGCTGCGGCTCGCGGGCCTCCTGCCCATCGGCGCGGCATGCGCCCAGCACCTCCTCGTCAACTACTCCGCAGCCCACCGCTCCGATCGCGATATCCAGGCGTGGGTGGCCGACACCGACGCCGTCCTGTGGGTCGTCCCGCTGCTCTGCCTGGCCATCGCGATAGGTGTTGACCTGGGGCAGTCGCGCCGGGCCAAGCGCGCGCTGCCCGGCGTGCTGATCGGCTCGGAACGGGCTGGCCGCGTCGGGCTGGAGGCGCTCGGCGGGTACGGGCTGTGGCGCCTGCCGTGGTCGATGCTCATCGCCCTTCGGTTCGCCCGGATGCGCCGCGCCTTGCTGTACGGCGTGGACCGCGGACCCTACCCGGGAGCCGAGACCCTGTACCGCACGGTCGCCTGGTCCGCTCGACAGATCGACGCGTCCGATCACTTGCACGCATGGCGAGGCATCGGGGTGCGCTCGACGTGGCGGGCCGCTCGCGCCATGCGCGACGGGCGGCGGGTGTGGTTCGTCGCCGTCTCCCTGGCGTTGATGGCCCCGGCCGCGCTCTTCCTCCTCGTGGGTTCCTTCCCCGCCACCGCGAGTCTCCAGAACCGCTTCGAGACCGGCAACGGGCCCGCTGTGCTCATGGGCTTCGGCATGGCGGCGTTCGTATGGATCGCCTGGCAACTTATCGACATGCTCCGCACCTGGCGGGTGACCGGCATGTTCGCGCTGGCCGAAGCGCGGGCCGTCGTCCGCTTTCGGCTGTGCACCGCGCTCGGGGCGCTCACCGCCGGAGCCGTGTTGCTCGGTCGCATGAGCCAGGAGGGGCTGAGCCCTGACGACAAGGTCATCCGCAATGTCCACCTGCTGGACGCGTTGGACAACTTCCTTGCCTACCTCGGCTTCGCCATGCTCTTGCTCGCGCTCCTCGCGCTCTTTCCGCCCGGCGGCGGCCTTGCTCTCGCCGGCACCGGCGCCATGCGCGCCCTCACCGTCGAAGCCGCGACCCATGCCACGGCGTTCGGTGTGCTGGGTGTGGTTCTCATGTCGGCGGGCACCAGTGGCAGCGGTCCGCCCGGCGAAACCCGGAACGCCTGGCCTCGCGAAAAGCGGAAGGGAAAGACGAAACCGGAGCACCGGGCCGACATCAAGGGCGACGAGGGAAGGAATGGATCTCACACCATCGAACGTCACGTGGAGAAATCGACACGGGACATGCGAAAGAGGCTGAGGTCGAACCCCGGCCTCGCGGCGGACTCGCGCTTCATCAACAGGGAGTCGGCTCAACGATTTACAGATGAGACACTGATGCGGCATCAGCAACTCGTGAGGCAGTGGCTCGCTGGGACGCGGTCGAAACTCGCCCTCCCGGAGGTGCAGTTCGGTGAACGTACTGGGCTCTCTCTCACGAGAGACGGTTACCTGAGAGGGGAGCCGCCGAGCTGGGTCAATAAAGTCAAAGTGATTCTCAAGCGCGACCCAACCGCAGCATCTGGTTATCGAGTGCTGACCTCCTATCCAATTCCTTAGCCGATCTCGTCTGGATGACCGCAATGACCTACTCCTCTGCAGGGCCAGGCTACCGTTTTTATGAAGTCCAGAACCTGCTGCGCGCCTATGGCCAGACAGGAAACTCGTTCACCGACACACCGGACACACCGGGGCCGGCGTTGCGGGGTTTTCTGCGCGTCGTCACGCGCTTCCCCGCGCGGGGCGCGCGCCTTCTGCGGGAACTCGACGACCTGCTGACGGTCGGACTGTTCTCGCCCGAGATCGCCGACGAGGTGGAACTGATGCCGCGCGTACGTCCCACAGAGGGCAGAAGCGTCGAGGAGTCCCTGAGCCTGGTTCGAGATCACGTCCGAGCGGCGCTGCGAAACCCCGAGCGATGGGCTGGTTCGGGGCCGGAGAAGCGCTGGGAATGGGGCGAGTTCTTCCCCGAGGTATTTCAGTTGCTCGGCGCCTACTTCCACCAGGATTTCTCGTACGAGTACGCGTCACATCGCGAGGCCGTTGAGGACTACCTGGCCGGGAGCACCCGAGAGGAGCTCGAGCGGACCTTCACCGAGCTGTCCGAGGTGCTCGCCGTGGCGGGGTCTGACGAGGAGCTCGACCTGGCGGCCCGGGCCCTGGGCATGGAGGTGAGTCCGCCGAAGGGCGAGACGCTGCGGCAGTGGCTCAACGGTGTGGCCTCGCTCATCCACCGCCACGCACAGGGTTAGGCCGCCGGCACGGGCGCGGCCCCACCCGCCGCCCCCACCAGCGCCCGCATCAACCGGTCGTCGTCGCCCGCCTCCGGGTGCCACTGCACCGCCAGTGCGAAGGGGCGTGGTGCGGTGAACTCCAGGGCCTCCACGGTGCCGTCGGCCGTGTGGGCCGAGGGGGTGAGGTTCGGGGCGACGCGGTCCACCGCCTGGTGGTGGTAGGTCGGCACGCTCACGGGGGTGGGCAGCAGGCGGGCGGTGAGGGTGCCCGGGACGGGGGTGATCTCGTGTCGGGCGAACTGTCCGGGTGGGCCGGCGTGGTGCGGGTGGCCCACCACGTCCGGCAGGTGTTGGTGCAGGGTGCCGCCCTGGAGGACGTTGAGCAGTTGCAGGCCCCGGCAGATGCCCAGCAGCGGCAGGCCGCGGTCGAGGGCCGCCGCGATCAGGGCCAGTTCCCAGGCGTCGCGGGCCAGCGCGGGCGGGCCCGTCCTGGGATGTGGCTCGGCCCCGTAGCGGGCGGGGCGCACGTCGGGGCCGCCGGCGATCACCAGGCCGTCGAGTCGGGCGACCGCCTCGTCGGCCGCGCCCGGCGCCCCGTCCGGTGGCAGCAGCGCGGCCAGGCCGCCCGCGCGCTGCACGAGTTGGTGGTATCCGGCCGGCAGCAGCGCGGCGGGCAGGCGCCACACGCCCCAGCGCGCGTCGTCCTCCAGGTAGGTGCTGATGCCGATGAGCGGCTTGGCCACGTCGTCCTCCCGGTCAGTCGCGGGCCAGCGCCGCCTCGGCCTCCGCGAGGGCCGCGAACTCCTCCTCGGGTGCCGATGCCACCAGCCGGTGCCTGCTGTAGCACGCGAAGTAGACCAGTGCCACGCCGTACACGCCAAGGGCGATCAGCGCCGCTCGCGGGTCGACCAGGAACGTCGCCACCAGCGCCGAGCAGGCCAGGACCAGCGCGACCGAGGAGGTCAGCACGCCGCCCGGGGTGCGGTACGGACGGCGCAGCCGGGGCTCGCGCCAGCGCAGCACGACGTGGGACAGGGTCATGAGGGCGTACGAGATGGTGGCGCCGAAGACCGCCACGTTCAGCATCCGCGCCCCGTCCCCGCTCGCCGCCGCCAGCGCGAAGCCCAGCGCCCCGGGGACCACGAGGCCGAGGTAGGGGGCCTTGCGGCGGTTGGTCAGGGACAGGACGCGGGGCAGGTAGCCGGCCCGGGACAGGGCGAAGAGCTGGCGCGATCCGGCGTAGATCAGCGAGAAGAAGGAGGCGACCAGGCCGGCGAGCCCCGCGTAGTTGACGATCCGGCTGGCCGTGGTGGGCTCGCCGTGCGGTTGGAGCGCCTGCACCAGCGGGTCGCCGACGTCGGCGATGACGGCCGCGCCGCGCGCACCGGTCGCCGTCACGAAGGTGACGAGCGCGAGCAGCAGCAGGATGCCGAGCGACCAGGCCATCGCCCGTGGCAGGGTGCGCGCCGGGTCGCGGGTCTCCTCGGCCGCCAGCGGCACCCCCTCGACGCCGAGGAAGAACCACATGCCGAACGGGAACGCCGCCCAGATGCCCAGGATGCCGAACGGCAGCCAGGAGCCCGCGCCGAAGGCGTCCTGGTCGACGGGGATGTCGTTGAGCGAGCCCGCGGAGAACTCCGTGGCCGCCGCGCACGCGAAGACGATCAGCGCGGCCACGGCGACGGCGGTCACCACCAGGATGAACCGCAGCGCCTCGCCCACCCCCCACAGGTGGATGCCGACGAACAGGACGAAGCAGGCCAGGTAGACGGGCCAGCCCGACTCCAGGCCGAAGAGGCCGAGCGACTCGACGTACTCGCCGATGAACAGCGCGATGGCGGCGGGGGCCAGCACGTACTCGATGAGGATCGCGGTGCCGGTGAGGAACCCGCCCCAGGGGCCGAGCGCGCGGCGGGCGAAGCCGTAGCCGCCGCCCGCGGTGGGGAGCACGGACGCCAGCTCGGCCAGCGAGAACACCAGGCAGGTGTACATCAGCCCCATCAGGACGGCGGCGATGGCCAGGCCGCCGAAGCCCCCTTCGGCCAGGCCCGCGTTCCAGCCGGAGAAGTCGCCCGAGACGACGTACGCGACGCCGAGCCCGGTCAGCAGCAGCGGGCCGGCGCTGCCCCGGCGCAGGGAGCGCCGCTCCAGGTACGCCGCGGCGCGCGAGTCCGCGCCCTCGCCCGCCTCCGCCGCGCGGGCCGCGGGCACGGCCTGCGGGAGCGTGGGGCCGCGGCCCTGGTCCGGTCTCTCCGGCTCGTCGCCGCCCGTGGGTGAGGTGGTCAGCTCAGGTTCGTCGGCCATGGGCCGCTCCCGCCTGCCGGAGGAAAGGTGTGACTGCATACCTTTGCGGTCCCGCTCGCGGATGCGCAAGACCCACGCACGGTCTGTGGGCGGGCGCCGGTCGGCCGCCCGCCGAACCCGCGCGCCCCGGCGTACGCGCCGCCCGCCCGCGCCTGCCGAGCCGCCGCCCGACCCTGTGACCTCCCGCAACGGCCTTGCCCCGTAGGGCTGTTACGCGCGGGAGGCCGGCGCGGCGGCTAGGACAGGAAGCCGCGCAGCAGCGCCGCCGTGCCCGCGCAGTGCTCGCGCATGATCTCGCGGGCGCCGTCCGCGTCACCGTCGAGCACCGCCTCGGCGAGCGCGGCGTGTTGGGCCTGCGAGTGCTCCACGTTCCGCACCAGCAGCGGAATGCAGTCGAGCAGGTCGTTGAGGCGGGCCCGTACCGCCGCGTACTCGGCGGCGAGCGAGGGGGAGCCGGAGAGGCCCGCGAGGGCGAGGTGGAACAGCGTGTCCGCCCTGCGGTAGTCCTGCGGGGCAGCGTCGCGCGTGCCGTCCAACGCGGCCCGCACCCGCCGCCGCTGCTCCGGACCCAGGTCGTGGGCCGCGCACAGACCCGCCGAGCCGACGTCCAGCACCTCGCGGAAGCGCAGCGTGTCCTCCACGTCCACGTCCGCCCCCCGGCGCCGCAACTCCGCCCGCGGGCCGCCCGTCGCCGGCCTGGCCAGCACGAACGTTCCCCCGTACCGGCCGCGTCTGCTCTCCACCAGCCCCTGGTCCTGGAGGACCTTCAACACCTCGCGCAGGGTCACCCGGCTGATCCGCAGGCGCTCGGCCAACTCCCGCTCGGACGGCAGGCGTTCGCCCTCCGGGACCAGGCCGAGCCGCACGACCTGGAGTATCTGTTCCAGCGCCTCCTCGAAGCCGTTGCCGGCGCGCACCGGCCGCAGCACCGGTGCCAGGTGGCTCAGTCGCGCGGGTCCGTGCGGCAGCGCGCTCCCCTGTGCGTTCGTCCCGGTGTCCATCGACCCGCCCTCCCGGCCACGGCTACTTCCCAACCAATGGTCTACGGGCCTACCTTATGACCTTCGGACGCACCGACAGGAGGCACGCCCGTGGCAGTTCGCACGCCCCCGCTCTCGGTCGACGAGTTGCGCAGGCTCGTGGCAGCCGGCGATATCGACACCGTCGTCCTCGCCTTCACCGACATGCAGGGCCGGCTCCAAGGCAAGCGGTTCGCGGCCCGATTCTTCCTCGACCAGGTGCTGGAGCACGGCGCGGAGGGGTGCACGTACCTGCTCGCCGTCGACGTCGACATGAACACCGTGGACGGCTACGCCATGTCCTCCTGGGACCGTGGCTACGGCGACTTCGCCATGCGGGGCGACCCGGGCACGCTGCGCCGCATCCCCTGGCAGCCGGGCACCGCCATGCTCATCGCCGACCTCGGCTGGCACGACGGCGCCCCGGTGCCCGCCTCGCCCCGCCAGGTGCTGCGCCAACAGCTCGACCGGCTCGCCGAGCGCGGCTGGAGCGCCTACGTGGGCACCGAGCTGGAGTTCATGATCTTCCAGAACAGCTACGAGGAGGCGTGGGACGCCGCGTACCGCGGACTGACCCCGGCCAACCAGTACAACGCCGACTACTCCGTACTCGGCACCGCCCGGGTGGAGCCGCTGCTGCGCCGCATCCGCCTGGAGATGGACGCCGCCGGCATGACCGTGGAGTCCGCGAAGGGCGAGTGCAACCTCGGCCAGCACGAGATCGCCTTCCGCTACGACGAGGCGCTCACCACCTGCGACCAGCACGCCATCTACAAGACCGGCGCCAAGGAGATCGCGGCCCAGGAGGGCAGCGCGCTCACGTTCATGGCCAAGTACGACGAGCGCGAGGGCAACTCCTGCCACATCCACCTCTCGCTGCGGGACGCGGACGGCCGCCCCGTACTCGCCGACGACAGCGCCCCGTACGGCATGTCCGCCACCATGCGGCACTTCCTGGCCGGCCAACTCGCGGCCATGCGCGAACTGACCCTCCTCTACGCCCCCAACATCAACTCCTACAAGCGCTTCCGGCCCGGCTCCTTCGCGCCCACCGCCGTCGCCTGGGGCCCCGACAACCGCTCCTGCGCGCTGCGCGTCATCGGCCGCGGCCCGGGCCACCGGCTGGAGAACCGGCTCCCCGGCGGTGACGTCAACCCCTACCTCGCCGTCGCCGGCATGATCGCCGCCGGACTGCACGGCGTCGACAACGCGCTGGAGCTGCCCGATCCCGTCACGGGCAACGCCTACGCGAGCGACGCCGAGCGCGTGCCCGCGACCCTGCGTGAGGCCGCCGACCTGTGGCGCGGCAGCGCCCTCGCGCGCACCGCCTTCGGCACCGAGGTGGTCGAGCACTACCTGCGCATGGCGCACGTCGAGCAGGAGGCGTACGACACCGCCGTCACCGACTGGGAGCGCTTCCGCTCCTTCGAACGCATGTGAGGAGACCACCGTTGGCAGACGCGGAGTTCCCGACCGAGCACCAGGTCATCAACCCGACGACCGAAGAGGTCATCGCCACCGTCGCCGCCACCACCCCGCAGCAGGTCACGGCCGCCGTGGCGCGGGCCGTGGCCGCCCAGCGCACCTGGGCCGCGCTGGCCCCCGGCGAGCGCGCCCGGGCGCTGCGCGCCTTCGCCCAGACCGTCGACCAGCACATCGAGGAACTCGCCGACATCGAGGTGCGCGAGGCCGGCCACCCCGTCGGCAACGCGCGCTGGGAGGCCGGCAACGCCCGCGACCTGCTCGACTACGCGGCCGGGGGAGTGGAGCGGCTGCTGGGCCAGCAGATCCCCGTCCCCGGCGGCCTCGACGTCACCTTCCGCGAACCGCTCGGCGTGGTCGCCGTCATCGCGCCGTGGAACTTCCCGCTGCCGATCGCCGCCTGGGGCCTGGCCCCCGCGCTCGCCGCCGGCAACGCCGTCCTCCTCAAGCCCGCCGAGGCCACCCCGCTCAGCGCGCTGCGGCTGGCCGAACTCGGCCGCGAGGCCGGGCTGCCACCCGACCTGTTCCAGGTGCTGCTCGGCGCGGGACCGGTGGTGGGCACCGCGCTCGTGGACCATCCCGACGTCGCCAAGGTCGTCTTCACCGGCTCCTCCGCCGTCGGCCGGCAGCTCATGGCCCGCTGCGCGCCACGGGTGAAGCGGCTCACGCTGGAACTCGGCGGCAAGAGCCCCAACATCGTCTTCGCCGACGCCGACATCGAACGCGCCGCCCGCGCCGCCCCCGCCTCCTTCCTGGACAACAGCGGCCAGGACTGCTGCGCCCGCAGTCGCGTCCTGGTCCAGCGCTCCGTCTACGACCGCTTCCTGGAACTCCTCGAACCCGCCGTCCAGGACTTCCGGGTGGGCGACCCGGCCGACCCCGCGACGCAGATGGGCCCGCTGATCTCCGCGGCCCACCGGGAGCGCGTGCGCTCCTTCGTCAGCGAGGACGCCCCCGCCGCCATCCGAGGCCGGGCCCCGGCCGGCAAGGGCTTCTGGTACCCGGCCACCGTCCTGGAGGCGGCGCCCGACAGCCGGGTGGCCACCGAGGAGGTCTTCGGGCCGGTCGCGGTGGTGCTGCCGTTCGAGGACGAGGCCGACGCGGTACGGCTGGCCAACGCCACCGACTACGGCCTCGCCGGCTCCGTGTGGACCCGCGACGTGGGTCGCGCCGTCCGGGTCGCCCGCTCCGTCGCGGCCGGCAACCTCTCCGTCAACTCGCACAGCAGCGTGCGCTACTGGACCCCGTTCGGCGGCTTCAAGCACTCGGGGCTCGGCCGCGAACTCGGCCCCGACGCGCTCGCGGCCTTCACCGAGACCAAGAACGTCTTCATCAGCACCGAGGAGAACTGACGTGACCGACACCCCGGCCCCGGCCGCGCGCCCCTCGGCCGCCACGAGCGCTCCGGTCTGCCGCCGCCTGGTGGACCGTACGGCCGTGATCACCGGCGCGGGCAGCGGCATCGGCCTGGCCACCGCCCGCCGACTGGCCTCCGAGGGCGCGCGCGTGGTCTGCGCCGACATCGACGAACGGGCCGGCGAGGCCGCGGCCGACGAGGTCGGCGGCCTGTTCGTGCGCGTGGACGTCACCGACCAGGACCAGGTGGAGGCCGCGTTCAAGGCCGCGCACGACGCCTTCGGCTCGGTGGACATCGCCTTCAACAACGCCGGCATCTCACCGCCCGACGACGACTCCATCCTCACCACCGACCTGGCCGCCTGGCAGCGCGTCCAACAGACCAACCTCACCTCGGTCTACCTGTGCTGCAAGGCGGCCCTGCCCTACATGCGGGCCCAGGGCAGGGGCTCGATCATCAACACCGCCTCCTTCGTGGCCGTGATGGGCGCGGCCACCTCGCAGATCAGCTACACCGCCTCCAAGGGCGGCGTCCTCGCGATGTCGCGTGAGCTGGGCGTGCAGTTCGCTCGCGAGGGCATCCGGGTCAACGCGCTGTGCCCGGGCCCGGTGAACACCCCGCTGCTCAAGGAGTTGTTCGCCAAGGACCCCGAGCGCGCGGCCCGCCGTCTGGTGCACGTGCCCGTCGGCCGGTTCGCCGAACCCGAGGAGATCGCCGCCGCGGTGGCCTTCCTCGCCAGCGACGACGCGTCGTTCGTCAACGCCGCCGAGTTCCTGGTGGACGGCGGCATCGCCGGGGCGTACGTGACCCCGCTCTGACCGAGCCGACCCGAGCCGGCCGGACCCGGCCGGGACGCGCCAGCCTCCCGCGCCGCGCGCGGAGTTGGCCCGCCGCGCCGCTGTCCCGCGCCCCGGGCTGGTCATAGGGTGCGGGGGTGAGCATGACGACACCTCCCGGCTGGTACCCCGACCCCGACCACCAGGGCCACGGGCCCGCCCCCGAGCGCTGGTGGGACGGGGCCGGGTGGACCGAGGGGCGCCGCAACGCGCCCTCGGTGCACGACGCGCAGACCATGCTGTCGGCGCCCAGCGCGTACGCCCCCGCGCCCCCGCCTCCGGGCACGGCTCCGTACGGCCCGCCGCAGGGCCCAGCGCCCTACGGCCCCCCGCCGGGACAGCCGCCGGGCTACCCGGGCGGGCCGCCGCCCGCTGGTCCGCCCGCCGGCCGTGGCCGGCGCGGTGCGGTGATCGCGGGCGTGGCCGCCGTCGTGGTCGCCGCCGTCGTCGCGGGCGTCATCGCCCTGCAAGGCGGCGACGACGGCGGCGACAAGGGCGACGAGGCCGGGCCGAGCCCCTCGCTCGGCGCGCCCGCGCCGAGCGAGGGCACGGGCGGCTCGGGCGGCTCGGGCGACGACGGCGACGGCGCCTCCGGATCGCCGAAGGCGCCGGGGGGCGACAGCCGGGTGGCCGTCGACCCGGCGAACGGCATCGCCGTGCCGATCCTGGACCAGTGGACCGCGTCCCCGCCGCACGCCGACGGCCTCGGCATCACCACCTCGCCCTACCCGTGCCCGGGCGACGGGGCCTCGCGCTGCGTGCGCGGCGGCGTGTTCACCTTCGGCGCCGCCGGCAAGGGCTACCGGTCCCAGACGCCCGAGGGCATCGCCCGGGAGGACATCGCGCGCAACGCCGAGGAGTCGTACGGCGCCGGTCAGAACGACGGCAAACCGGCCGCGTACGGCGGGCTCGACGGGCACCAGGAACTCAAGGCGGAGGAGGTCACGGTCGCCGGCCAACCCGGGTACCTGGTGCGGTGGAAGGCGAACACCAGGAAGGGCGACGACGGCTACGTGCAGACTGTCGTCTTCCCCGAGCCCGGCCAGCCGGCGGCCGAGGCGGACCTGGTCGTCGTGCGGCTCGGCTTCGACGTCAGCTCCGCGGCCCCGCCGCTGTCGAGCATGGACGAGATCATCCGTGGCATCGAGCCGGCGACGGGCGACGGCGAGGGTGTGTGAGCCGGGCGCGGCCCGCACCACGCGGGCCGCGCCCACCCCCTACAGGAACGTTTTGCCTTCGCCGCGGTAGGTGGGCGCCACGTCCACCACCCGCTCGCCGTCGATCAACTGCACCGCGTCGAAGCGCTCGCACAACTCCCCGGCCTTCGCGTGCCGGAACCACACCTTGTCCCCGATC
Source organism: Streptomyces buecherae (assembly GCF_014295035.1). Taxonomy (GTDB): domain Bacteria; phylum Actinomycetota; class Actinomycetes; order Streptomycetales; family Streptomycetaceae; genus Streptomyces; species Streptomyces youssoufiensis. The sequence goes on along the minus strand of NZ_CP060404.1, from coordinate 1,254,763 downwards.
GACAGGTCGTCGGCGGCCGGACCGAGCAACGGCGTCTGCACCTCGCCGGCGCCCTCCAGCGGGTGGTACCGCAGCCCGCGCGGCAGGTACGGCGACGGCAGCCGGTCCGCCCCCACCGCGCCCGAGGCCGGATAGCCGCCACCGAGCACCGTCACCACGCCGACGCCCGGCCTGCGCACCACCGGCAGCGCGAACAGCGCGGCCGGGTGACCACGGAAGGACGTGTAGTGGTCGAAGAGCCGCGGCACGTACAGGCCCGAGCCCGCCGCCAGCTCCGTCACCGCGTCCTCCGCCGCGGTGTGCTGCACGCTGCCCGTGCCGCCCCCGTTCACGAACTCCAGATCCGCGACCCGCCGCACGGCCCGCACCGCCGCCGCCCGCCGCGCGGCCAACTCACGCCGCGCGGCGCCCTGCAACAGCCGAATCGCCCGGGAACGCACCGGATGCCCGGGCACCGCGTCCCCGACGCCGGCGATGTGCCCCTCGTACGCCATGAGTCCGACCAGTCGAAAACCCGGCCGGTCCACGACCGTACGGGCGAGCGCGACCAGTTGGTCCGGATCGTGCAGCGGCGAGCGCAGCGCCCCCACCCGCAGCGCGCGGCCGAGGCGCAGCGAGGTGTCCAACTCCAGGCAGATCCGCACCTGTTCGGTGCCGCCCCGCGCGGCGTCGATCGCGTCGAGCTGGGCCGGGTCGTCGACGGTCACGGTCACGGTGGCGGCCAGCTCCGGATCGCTGGTGAGTGCGGCGTAGCCGGCCCGGTCCGCCGACGGGTAGGCCAACAGCACGTCCGGGAAACCGGACCTGGCCAGCCACAACGACTCGGCCAGCGTGAAGCTGAGCACGCCCGCGAACCCGTCCTGCCGCAGCGCGCGCTCCAACAGCGCCCGACAGCGCACCGACTTGCTCGCGACACGGATCGGCTTGCCCCGCGCCCGCTGCGCCAGGCTGCGCGCGTTGGCGTCGAACGCCTTGAGGTCGACCACCGCGAGCGGGGCGTCAAGGTGGGCCGTCGCCCGGTCGAGACGGGCCCGGTCGGTGCTCGGATACGACATGGAGGCAGCTTGCCAGAGGTCATTACCGCTGGGTAGTCGGGCGCCCGGTGCGAACGGTGCCCGACGCCCCGTAGAGTGTCGCGCACGCCGTGACCGGCAGGTCAGCGGCGTGCTGTCCACATACGAACCGGCCTGTCCCGAAAGGCGATCGGGTGGTTCGACCACAACGGTGTCGAAGGGTGCGAGGGGGTGCAGGTGGGCGCCGACGCGGAGCACGCACGCGCCTCCCGCCCCGCACCACCCGCCCCGCCACGACCCCAGGCCGCGCCGCGCCCCCCGGACCGCTCCGGCCCGGTGCCCGCGCCCCCGCCGCCGCGCTCGGGCGGCCGTACGAACCCCGACGCGGCCCCGACGGCGATCAGCGGCCCGCTGGTAGCGCCTCCGCGACCGCCGCTGCCCCCCGGCCGCCCGCCCGCACCGCGCCCACCGCGGACGCGGCCCGCCGGCGGCCCGCCCCCCGCGCCACCGTCCGCCACCCCGACGTCACCGCCCGGGCCGCCCGCCCCTCGCGCGCACCCCCCGGCGACCGGCCCCGGCCCCATCCCGCCGGCCCACCCGCCGCACACGCCCGTGGGCCCCGCCGGCCCGGCGCCCGGGCCCGAGGCCCCGCCGTCCGCGCCGGCCACGCGCGTCGAGTCCCCCGCCGCGCCGCCGGCCCCGCCACACCCGGCCGACCGCCTGGAATCACCGCCGCTCTCCGCCCCCGTACCCGTGCCGTCCGCGCCATCCAGCGCGCCGCCGCCCGCCCCCGCGCCCGGCCGGTCGCCCGAACCCACCGCGTCCACCGCGCCCCAGCCGCCGTCCGCGCCGACCACACCCCCGGCCCCGGCCCACCCCGTGACCGCGGCCCGTGCGATGCCCGACCCCGGCGGGCCCGACGCGCCCCGCGCCCCGGAGCCCCCCGGCGAGCCTGGCCACGCTCCGGGCCCACCGGCCACCACGCCGGCCGAAGCCGACCGGCCCCGGCCGGCGGCCGGGGCGGCGGCAGCCCCGGCCGCGCCGACCACGCGCCCGCCGGCCACGCGCCCACCGGGCCGAGCCGACGCCGCCACGGGCCCACCGGCACCCGCCCCACCCACCGCGGGCCCGCCCTTCCCGGCCCAGCCGTTCACCCCGCCCACCGGGCAGGAGCCGCCGCGTCCGACCGGCCGACCGCACGTCGGCGTTCCGCCGCGCCCGCCCGAGCCGCCGCGACAGCCCAGGCCGTACGGCGCTGCGAACCACCCGCCGGCCACGGCGCCCGGGCGGTCCGACGGCGCACGCGACGCGGGGCCGGCCGGTGCCGCCGACGCCGGGACGGCCGCCGCGGCCGATCCCGTCGCCGGCCTCGCGGCCGACCTGCTGGCCCACGGGCTCACCGCCACGGCCACGCCCCGCACCGCCCGGCCAGGGCGCGGGCTCGCCCGTCTGGTGACCGCCGCGCTGTGCGCGGTGCTCGGTGTCGGGCTGCTCGTCGGCGCGGTCGTGGGGAGCCTGCTGCGCGAGGGCGGCGACCCGGCGCGCTCGACCGACGCCTTCCAGCACGCCCGTACGCTGTGGCGCGGCGTGCCCGTCGACACGCTGTTCCCGCGCACGCTGACCGGTCGCGGCGCGGGCCCCGGCGGCGCCGACCGCACCTGGACGCGAATCGCGGTCGCCCCCGACGACGGCTGCGCCGGCGCCTTCGACCCGCTGCTGGCCACCGCGCTGTCCCCGGTGGGCTGCACGCGCCTGCTCCGTGCCACGTACGCGGACGCCACCAGCACCAGCGTCACCACGGTCGGCCTGGTCGTCACGCGCGCCGACGCGGCCGGCATGCGGACCCTGCGGAACCGGTTCGCCACCGAGCGGCTCGGCCAGCGCGCCGACCTGCTGCCCAAGCCGTACCCGGCCGACGGCACCGCTGCCGAGGGCTTCGGCGACGCCCAGCGGGCCAGTTGGCGCATCAGCGTGCCGGCCGACCTCCCGGTGGTCGTGTACGCGGTGAGCGGCTTCGCCGACGGCCGCGAGGTCCAACGGCCCGAGCCCGCCGACCGGGCCACCGCGCGCGGGGCGACCACCGACCCGGCCGAGGCGGGCCTCGGGCACGACGCGAAGGGCCTCGCGGCCGGCGTCGAGCGAGCCTTTCGCACGGCCCTGAACGCCGCGATGGAGGCCAGGTGACGTTTCGCCCACGCCGGGGCCGCGCCCTCCAGGGACGCCCCCGCACCGCCACCCACCGCCACCACGGACGGCGGCCCGCCCGACGCCGGGCCCGCTCGCGCCTACTCGCCGTGCTCGGCGCGCTGGCCTGCCTCACGCTGCTGTCGCCGGCACCCGTGGCCGAGGCCGACGGCATCCAGTCCCAGGAGTGGGCGCTGGACGCCATCCACGCACCGGACGCCTGGCGGACGACCAAGGGCGAGGGCGTCACGGTCGCCGTGCTGGACACCGGCGTGGACGGCGACCACCCCGACCTGCGCGGCCAGGTACTCCAGGGCAAGGACATGATCGGCTTCGGCGCCCGGCGCGGCGACCCGTCCTGGGCCCGGCACGGCACCGCGATGGCCGGCATCATCGCCGGCCGTGGCCACGGCACGGGCGGGGACGACGGAGTGGTCGGCGTCGCGCCCGGTGTCAGGATCCTCCCGGTGCGGGTGATCCTCGAAGAGGGCGACCCGGCCCGCAAGCGCGCCCGCGGCGCGCGCGGCGCGGCCCTCGCCGACGGCATCCGCTGGGCCGCCGACCACGGCGCCGACATCATCAACCTCTCGCTCGGTGACGACAGCGAGTCCGCCCACCCGGAGCGCCGCGAGGACGCGGCGGTGCAGTACGCGCTGCGCAAGGGCGCCGTCGTGGTGGCCTCGGCCGGTAACGGCGGCGGCGAGGGCGACCGGGCCTCGTACCCGGCCGCCTACCCGGGCGTGATCGCCGTGACCGCCGTGGACCGCTACGGCAGCCGCGCGGCCTTCTCCACCCGCCGCTGGTACGCCACGCTCTGCGCGCCCGGCGTGGACGTCGTCATCGCCGACCCCAACCGCCGCTACTACCAGGGCTGGGGCACCAGCGCGGCGTCGGCCTTCGTCTCCGGCGCCGCCGCGCTGGTCAGGGCCGCGCACCCGGACCTCAGCCCGGCGCAGGTCAAGCGGCTGCTCACGGAGACCGCCCAGGACAAGCCCGAGGGGGGCCGCAACGACGAACTCGGCGCGGGCATGGTGGACGCCGCCGCCGCGATCAGGGCCGGCAACCGGCTGGAGGCCAGGGCCCAGCTCCCGGCGCCCGCCGCCTACCCCGACCGGTACTTCGGCCACGGGCCGCTCCCCGAGCGCGCGGACGGCGCGGACGACGGGCCCAGCCGACTCGCCCTCACCGCCGGCTTCGCGGGCTCCGCGCTGGTGCTCACGGCGGTGGTCCTGTGGCGCGACCGCCGCCCGCGCGACCCCGGCCGCCCCGGCTGACCGCCCCACGGCCCCGGCACGGCGCCCCGTCCCGAAACCCCGTCCAGCGACCAGCGGCGCACCACCGCACGGCCGCCTACCGGGCCCGGGTAGCCTCGACGCGTGGCGCTCAAGAACATCCCAGACCCCGGTTTCTCCGACGACGACGGTTCCGCCGACGAGCGGCTCGCCGCCGCTCTCGCCGCCTGGGCCGACGACCGGGCCGCCGAGCCGCGCGTGCTGAGCGCGCTGGCCGGGGCGCGACTGCTGGTGCCGGTGGTCGCCGTGCTCGGGGAGGTCGAGGAGGTGCCGACCGCGGACGGCGGGGTGCTGCGCCGCGAGAAGACCAGCGACATGGCCGTACCCACGCTGCGGGCGCCCGACGGCCGGCGCGCCCTGCCGGCCTTCACCTCCACCGAGGCGCTGGCCCGCTGGCGCCCCGACGCCAGGCCGGTGGCGGTGCCCCTGCACCAGGCGCTCCAGGCCGCCGCGCACGAGAAGGCCGACACCATCGTGCTCGACCTCGCGGGCCCGGTGACCTTTCCGCTGGCCGGCCCCGCGCTGCTGGCCCTCGCCGAGGGGCGGACCAGCACCGACCCGCTGGCCGACCCGGCCGTGGCGCGGGCCCTGCGCACCGTGCTGGCCGCGGAGGCCGGCGTGCTGCGCGCGCACCTCGCCCCGTCGACCGAGCCCGACGCGGACGGCACCCTGGCGCTGACGCTGGCCGCCGACGCGCCGACCCGCGAGGTCGCCCAGCGCGTCGCCGAGTCGCTCGCCGGCGACGAGGTGCTGCGCGCCCGGCTGGTCCGGGGCCTGCGACTGGCCCTGCTGCCGGCGCACGCCACGGTCCCGGGCGAACCCCTCTACGTCGCCTAGCCGAACCGCCGCGCCCACCCCTCACCCCGAGCCGCCGCCCCCAGGGAGCCGTACGACCCGCCCCGGTCGCGTCGGAGGCCGGCCACGCCGTGCCGCCAGCGGGCGAAATGTCCCATAAAGCCCCACAATGCAACAGGAGCGATTCACGATCATCCACCCAGGGAGAGCGGCATGGACACGAGGCTGGAGACGCGGACCGTCATCTCGGAGTTCGCCGGAACGCTGTTGCTGGTGTTCTTCGCGGTGGGCTCCGCGGTCCTCGCCGCCGACTACATCGGCACCGTCGGCATCGCGCTCACCTTCGGCTTCACCCTGCTCGCGCTCGCCTACGCGCTCGGGCCGATCTCCGGCTGCCACGTCAACCCGGCGGTGACGCTGGGCATGCTGGTGGCCGGCCGTATCTCGCCACGCACCGCGATCGAGTACTGGATCGCCCAGTTGCTGGGTGGCATCGCGGGGGCGGCCATCCTGTTCCTGCTGGCCAAGCAGGTGCCGGGGCTGAAGACCAGCGGCGCGTTCGGCAGCAACGGCTACGGCGACCGCTCGGCCGTGCACATCAACACCGGCGGCGCCTTCCTGGCCGAGGTGATGCTCACCTTCCTGCTGGTCTTCGTGGTGCTCGCGGTGACCCACAAGGTGGCCGTCGTCGGCTTCGACGGGCTGCCGATCGGCCTGGCGCTTGCCGTGGTCCACCTGGTGGGCATCCCGCTCACGGGGACCTCGGTGAACCCGGCCCGTAGCTTCGGCCCCGCCATCTTCGCGGGCACCGACGCGCTGGAACAGTTCTGGCTCTTCCTGATCGCCCCGCTGGTGGGCGCCGCGCTGGCCGCCGTCTGCCACCAGTTCACCCACCCGCGCTCGGGCGACCTGCTCGACCGCGAGCGCGCCGAGACCTGACCCACCGCGCGCGAGCCGGCGTCCGCGGGGTGACCCGCGCGCGGCCCGCCGCCAGCGCGCACGGCGTCGTACCGCCACGGGCGGTACGGCGCCGTGTCGCGGCCGGGAGGCTCAGCCCCCGAAGACCGGCCCGGTGAACTTCTCGCCCGGCCCCTGGCCCGGCTCGTCCGGAATGACCGACGCCTCGCGGAAGGCCAACTGGAGCGACTTGAGGCCGTCGCGCAGCGGTGCCGCGTGGTACGAGCCGACCTCGGTCGCGCTCGCGCTGACCAGGCCCGCCAACGCGGTGATCAACTTGCGCGCCTCGTCCAGGTCCTTGTGCTCGGGCGCGTCCTCGGCGAGCCCGAGGTTGACCGCGGCGGCGCTCATCAGGTGCACCGCGACCGTCGTGATCACCTCGACGGCGGGCACGTCCGCGATGTCGCGGGTCATCGCGTCGAAGTTCGGGTTCGCGCCCTGGTCCTGGTTCGGCTGCTGGGCGTCGGCGTCGCTCATGGTTCTCTCGTCTGTCGGAATCGGTGGTACGTCCGACGCCGTAGGCGTCGACCGGGCGTCGGGCGGGTTCGTACGGCAGGGCGCCGGCGCGCACGCGGGGGATCGCGTACGCGGTCCGTCCCGTGGCGCGCGCCACGGCGGCCGTACGCGCCATGGCCCGGCCAAGTGGTCCGTACGCATCGTACGAGAGGAGTCGGGGCGCCCCTCGCGCCCGCCGCGTGGGGCGGGCGCCGCCGTGGCGCGGTGGGGGAGTGGGGTGCGCGCCCGCGCGGGCCGCGCGCGTGCGGGGCCGCTGGCCGGAGGCGCTCTTGACGGCGTCCGGAGGCGCCCTGGCGGGACTGGTGTAACATTGCACGTGACCGGCTGGGCATCAGTGTGCCCGGCCCACAAGTGGAGGCTCCGACTCTCCCACCTTGCTGGCCCCCGAGGCTGGCGGGTCCCGGTCTGGCAGAGCCCGTCGTTCCGTACGGACGACGTGGAGCTGCCTGATGCGCCCCGCGGTGATCCGCAGCGGTGCTCCCGGATTGTGAGGAGCCCCCCTGTGTCCCGTTCGGGGCGTTTTATGCGTCTCGGCACGGTGGTCACACCGAAAACTGACGTTACGCGGCTGTCCGCCAGGCGGCCGTGTGGTGCAACTGAGGAGGCCCCATCAGCGCCGAGCCCCGCATCAACGACCGGATTCGCGTCCCCGAGGTGCGACTCGTCGGTCCCAGCGGCGAGCAAGTTGGCATCGTTCCGCTTGCCAAGGCCCTGGAGCTTGCGCAGGAGTACGACCTGGACCTGGTCGAGGTCGCGGCGACCGCACGTCCGCCGGTCTGCAAGCTCATGGACTACGGAAAGTTCAAGTACGAGTCGGCCATGAAGGCCCGTGAGGCGCGCAAGAACCAGGCGCACACGGTCATCAAGGAGATGAAGCTCCGGCCGAAGATCGACCCGCACGACTACGACACCAAAAAGGGTCACGTCGTCCGGTTCCTCAAGCAGGGCGACAAGGTCAAGATCACGATCATGTTCCGTGGTCGTGAGCAGTCCCGGCCGGAACTCGGCTACCGACTGCTCCAGCGGCTCGCGGAGGACGTCCAAGACCTCGGCTTCGTCGAGTCGAACCCGAAGCAGGACGGCCGGAACATGATCATGGTTCTCGGTCCGCACAAGAAGAAGACCGAGGCCATGGCCGAAGCCCGCGAGGCCCAGGCGGCCCGCAAGGCGGAGCGCCAGGGCCTCACCGCGGACGCGCCCGAGCAGTCCGCCGAGGAGCCGGCCGAGGCCTGATCGTGGCGGCCTGAGCCCGAGGCCGCCGCCCCGGGGCCACGCCCCGGAACCCACACTGAACGAGCTGACGCGCTCGCGTGCCCGCAACGGCCGCGGGGGCGCCCCGACGAGGAGAGAACGGCGACATGCCGAAGAACAAGACCCACAGTGGTGCCAGCAAGCGCTTCAAGATCACCGGTTCCGGCAAGGTGGTCCGCCAGCGCGCCGGTCGCCGCCACCTTCTCGAGCACAAGTCGTCCACGCTGACGCGCCGCCTCGCGGGGACCGTGGAGCTGGCCCCGGCCGACGCCAAGAAGGTCAAGAAGCTTCTCGGCAAGTGATGTCGGCCCCGCTGCGGCGGGGCTGGCAGAACGGTTCGGGACCCATTCGTTTCCGGGCCGCGTGAGGTAACCGCGGCCCCGTACAAGGAGTTAATCAAGTGGCACGCGTCAAGCGGGCAGTCAACGCCCACAAGAAGCGCCGGGCGATCCTGGAGCAGGCCAGCGGCTACCGGGGCCAGCGCTCGCGCCTGTACCGGAAGGCGAAGGAGCAGGTCACCCACTCCCTCGTCTACAACTACAACGACCGCAAGAAGCGCAAGGGCGACTTCCGGCAGCTCTGGATCCAGCGCATCAACGCCGCCGCCCGTGCCAACGGCATGACGTACAACCGCTTCATCCAGGGTCTGAAGGCCGCCAACGTCGAGGTGGACCGCAAGATCCTGGCCGAGCTCGCGGTCAACGACGCCAACGCGTTCGCGGCGCTCGTCGAGGTGGCCCAGAAGGCGCTGCCCAGCGACGTCAACGCCCCGAAGGCCGCCTGAGCGGTTTTCCAGGCCCGGGCCTAAGCGCCCGCCCCACATCGGACCCGCAGGCGGCGACCGCCTGCGGGTCCGATGTCTTCGCCCCTCCCGTGCCGGCCCAGCGCCAGCGCGGGCCCTTCGCTGGAACCCCCGCACCGGAAGCGAGTACCACCACATGGCGGCCCCCGAGCTGACCTCTCCGCGATCGCCCCGCGTCCTGGCCGCCCGCCGACTGGCCCGCCGCAACGCCCGGGCCAAGGAGCGCAGGTTCCTCGCCGAGGGGCCGCAGGCGGTACGCGAGGCGGTCGTCCGGCACCGCGCCGACGCGGACGCGGGCCAGGGGACGCTGGTCGAGGTGTTCGCCACCGTCGAGGCCGCCGAGCGGCACGCCGACATCGTCGAGGCCGCCCGCGTCGCGTCCGTGCCGGTGCACACCGCCAGCGACGCCGTCGTCGCCGAGATCTCGCAGACGGTCACCCCGCAGGGCCTGGTCGGGGTCTGCCGGTTCCTGGACTCGCCGCTGTCCGACGTGCTGGCCGCCCGCCCCCGGCTGATCGCCGTGCTCGCCCACGTACGCGACCCCGGCAACGCCGGCACGGTGCTGCGCTGCGCGGACGCCGCGGGCGCCGACGCCGTCATCCTCACCGACGCCTCCGTCGACTTGTACAACCCCAAGTCCGTCCGCGCGTCGGTCGGTTCGCTCTTCCACCTGCCCGTCACCGTCGGCGTGCCGATCGAGCGGGTGGTGAGCGGGCTGCACGAGGCGGGCGTACGGGTGCTCGCCGCGGACGGGGCGGGCCAGCGGGACCTGGACGCGGAGCTGGACGCCGGGCGCATGAGCGGCCCCACGGCCTGGGTCTTCGGCAACGAGGCGTGGGGGCTGCCGGAGGAGACCCGCGCGCTGGCCGACGAGGTGGTGCGGGTGCCCATCCACGGCAAGGCCGAGAGCCTGAACCTGGCGACCGCCGCCGCCGTGTGCCTGTACGCCTCCGCGCGCGCCCAGCGCGCCAGCTCGTAGCGACGGAGGGGCTCCGCTGCGTCACCTCGACCTAGTAGGGTTGCGGCCCTGGGGCCCGAGAGGGGGTGCGGGGATTGGACGTCAGGGTTTCCGGCGCGACAGCGGCCACCTCGCATGCGCCAAGACAGTGCCCGCCCGGCGAGATCGACGCGTGGACGGGTGAGGCGTCCGCCATCGGACCGCACCCCGACGACCTGCCGGACGGCCTCGTGGTCGCCGACGAGCGGGGCCGGGTGACCTGCTTCAACGCCGCGGCGGCCCGCATCACGGCCACGCCCGCCGCCGAGGCCATCGGCCACCAGCTCGAACGGGTGCTGCCCCTGGAGGACCTGGAGGGGCGCCGCTGGTGGGCGCTGACCGATCCGTACGGCGGGCTGACCACCCGGGTCGGCCAGCCGGAGCGCAACCTGCTGCTGCCCGGCGGGCGCGAGGTCCTGGTTGCCGCGCGGTACGTGCGGGCGCGCCCCACCGGTCCGCTGCGCCGCCTCGTGGTCACCCTGCGCGGCACCGAGGCCAGGCGCCGTACCGAGCGCAGTAACGCGGAGCTGATCGCCACCGTCGCGCACGAGCTGCGCTCGCCGCTGACCTCGGTCAAGGGGTTCACGGCCACGCTGCTGGCGAAGTGGGAGAGGTTCACCGACGACCAGAAGCGGCTGATGCTGGAGACGGTGGACGCCGACGCCAACCGGGTCACCCGGTTGATAGCCGAACTGCTGGACATCTCCCGCATCGACTCCGGGCGCCTCGAGGTGCGCCGCCAGTGCGTGGACATGGCCGCCGCCGTGCGCCGTCACGTGCAGGCGCACACCACGGCCGGCCAGCGCCCCGACCTGTTCCTCATCAAGGTCGTGGAGCCGCTGCCGGACCTGTGGGCCGATCCGGACAAGGTCGACCAGGTGCTGGGCAACCTGCTGGAAAACGCGGTGCGGCACGGCGAGGGAACCGTCACCATCGAGGTGACCCCCACCGTCGTCACCGCCCAGCCAGAAGGGTCAGCCGTGGACTCCGCAGCCCAGCCGAGCACCGCCGTCACCATCAGCGACGAGGGCTCCGGCATCCCCGAGGAGTCCATGGGGCGCGTCTTCACCCGCTTCTGGCGCGGCAGCAAGCGCGGCGGCACCGGGCTCGGGCTCTACATCGTCAAGGGCATCGTCGAGGCGCACGGCGGGACCATCACGGTCGGCCGCTCCAGGGCCGGCGGCGCCGAGTTCCGATTTACCCTGCCCGTGGGGGCCCCGGCCCACCTGGCCTGACCACCGTCGGGCGGTGGCCCGGCGACCCCTACGGGCTCGGACGAGTACACCCGCCCCGTAGACTCGACCTTTGGCACCTTTGGCACCACCATCGTCGGCTGAGCCACACGTGCTCGGCATCCGGACGAGATCGAGGCGCCGAGGCGGGGCGAAGCCAGCAGCCAATCGGAAGCACGGGAAGAGATGTCGGCACCCAACAAGTCCTTTGACCCGGTAGAGGTCGAGGCACTGAAACCGGAAGAGATCGCCCGGATGCGGGACGAGGCACTGGCCGCGTTCGCCGCGGCCGGGGACCTCGCGGCCCTGCACGAGGCGAAGATCGCGCACACCGGCGACCGCTCGCCGCTGGCCCTGGCCAACCGCGAGATCGGCGCGCTGCCGCCGCAGGCCAAGGCGGACGCGGGCAAGCGCGTCGGCGGGGCCCGTGGCGAGGTGTCGCGGGCGCTCAAGGCGCGCCAGGAGGAGTTGGAGGCGGAGCGCGACGCGCGCGTGCTGGTCGAGGAGGCGGTGGACGTCACGCTGCCCACCGACCGGTTCACGCCCGGCGCCCGGCACCCGCTGACGACCCTCTCCGAGCGCATCGAGGACGTCTTCGTCGCGATGGGCTACGAGGTGGCCGAGGGTCCCGAGGTCGAGGCGGAGTGGTTCAACTTCGACGCGCTCAACTTCACGCCCGACCACCCGGCGCGCGCCATGCAGGACACCTTCTTCGTGCGCGCCACCGACGGCGGAGGAGCGGCCAAGCAGGACGCCAAGCAGGACGCCGAGCAGGACGCGGAGTCCGGCATCGTGCTGCGGACCCACACCTCGCCGGTCCAGGTGCGCTCGATGCTCGACCGCGAGCCGCCCATCTACGTGGTGTGCCCGGGCCGCGTCTACCGCACGGACGAACTCGACGCCACCCACACCCCCGTCTTCCACCAGGTGGAGCTGCTGGCCATCGACGAGGGTCTGACCATGGCCGACCTCAAGGGCACCCTGGACCACATGGTCGGCGCCCTGTTCGGCGCCGGCGTGCGCACCCGGTTGCGGCCGAACTACTTCCCGTTCACCGAGCCGTCCGCCGAGATGGACATGCAGTGCTACGTGTGCCACGGCGAGTCGGTCGGCAACCCGGACCGGCCCTGCCGCACCTGCTCCTCGGAGGGCTGGATCGAGCTGGGCGGCTGCGGCATGGTCAACCCGCGCGTGCTGGTCGCCTGCGGCATCGACCCGGAGAGGTACAGCGGCTTCGCCTTCGGGTTCGGCATCGAGCGGATGCTGATGTTCCGCCACAACGTCGAGGACATGCGAGACATGGTCGAGGGTGACGTGCGCTTCACCCGGCCGTTCGGGATGGAGATCTGATGCGAATCCCGCTTTCCTGGCTGCGGGAGTACGTGGACCTGCCAGCCGGTGAGACCGGCCGTGACGTGCAGGCCAAGCTCGTCGCCGCCGGCCTTGAGGTGGAGACCGTCGAGCAGCTCGGCGCCGGGCTCACCGGCCCGCTCGTCGTCGGCAAGGTGCTCGCCATCGAGGTGCTCGAAGGCTTCAAGAAGCCCATCCGCTACTGCCAGGTCGACGTCGGCCAGGCCAACAACACGGGCGAGCCGCAGAACATCATCTGCGGCGCCAGCAACTTCGCGGTCGGCGACAAGGTCGTCGTCGTGCTGCCCGGCGCCGAACTGCCCGGCGGCTTCAAGATCTCCGCGCGCAAGACGTACGGCCACGTCTCCGAGGGCATGATCTGCTCCGCCAGCGAGCTGGGCATGTCCGACGACCACGACGGCATCATCGTGCTGCCGCCCGAGCACGAGGTGGGCACCGACGCCATCGAACTGCTCGAGCTGCGGGACGAGGTGCTCGACATCGCGGTCACGCCCGATCGCGGGTACTGCCTATCCCTGCGCGGCGTAGCCCGCGAGACCGCCACCGCCTACGGGCTGCCGCTGCGCGACCCGGCCCTGCTGGACGTGCCGGCGCCCAACGGCTACGGCTACCCGGTGAGCGTGAGCGACCCGGTCGGCTGCGACCGGTTCACCGCGCGCACCGTCGTCGGCCTCTCGCCCGAGGCGCGCTCGCCGATCTGGCTCCAGCGCCGCCTGCAGAAGGCCGGCATGCGGCCCATCTCGCTGACCGTGGACGTCGCCAACTACGTGATGCTTGAACTCGGCCAGCCGCTCCACACCTACGACCGGTCCCGGATCAGCGGCACCATCGGCGTCCGGCGGGCCACGCCGGGCGAGAAGCTCACCACGCTGGAGGGCGTCAAGCGGGTCCTGGACGCCGAGGACCTGGTGATCACCGACGACAACGGGCCCATCGGCCTCGCCGGGGTCATGGGCGGCGCCAACACCGAGATCGCCGATGTCGCCGCGGACCCGACCTCCGGCGAGAGCGTCGGCACCACCGACGTGGTGATCGAGGCCGCGCACTTCGACGCCGTCTCGATCGCCCGTACGGCCCGCCGCCACAAGATCTCCTCGGAGGCGTCCCGGCGCTTCGAGCGGGGCGTTGACCCGGAGGCGACCTCCGCCGCCGCGCAGCGCGCCGTCGACCTGCTCGTCCTGCTCGCCGGCGGCACGGCCGAGGCCGGCGTCACCGAGGTCACCGCGCCCAGCGGACCGCGCACCATCACGATGTCCGCCGACCACCCTGACCGGGTCGCCGGCGTCGCCTACGGGCGCGAGACCGTCGTCCGGCGCCTCCAGGAGGTCGGCTGCGACGTCTACGGGCAGGACGAGCTGGTGGTCACCGTCCCGAGCTGGCGGCCGGACCTGGGCGCCCCCAACGACCTCGCCGAGGAGGTCATCCGCCTGGAGGGGTACGCCAACCTGCCCGCCACGCTGCCCCAGCCGCCCGCTGGGCGTGGCCTGACCGAGCGTCAGCGGCTGCACCGCCGGGTCGGCCGGGCGCTGGCCGGGGCCGGCTACACCGAGGCGCCCAACTACCCGTTCACCAGCGAGGAGATCCTCGACCAGCTCGGGTTGGACTCCGACGACCCGCGGCGCGCGACCGTACGCCTGGCCAACCCGCTCTCGGACACCGAGCCGGTGCTGCGCACCACGCTGCTGCCGGGGCTGCTGGGCGCGCTGCGCCGCAACGACGGCCGTGGCGAGCACGACCTCGCGCTGTTCGAGACCGGCCTGGTCTTCCGCGCGGCGGCGACCCCCGACGAGGTCGCCGTGGCCGCCGTGCGGCTGCCGGTGGACCGTCGGCCCAGCGACACGGAGATCGCCGCGCTGAACACGGCCCTGCCGCGGCAGCCGCGCCGCGCCGCGGTCGTGCTGGCCGGCACGCGTGAGCGCGCGGGCTGGTGGGGCAAGGGCCGCCCGGCGGACTGGAGCGACGCCATCGAGGCCGGGCGCGCGGTCGCCCGACAGGCGGGCGTCGAGCTGATCGTCCGCCAGGACCAGCAGGCCCCCTGGCACCCCGGCCGCTGCGCCGCGCTGCTGGCCGTCGTGGACGGCCAGGAGGTGCTGGTCGGCAACGCGGGCGAGCTGCACCCCCGGGTGATCAAGACGCTCGGCCTGCCGGAGCGCACCAGCGCCATGGAGATCGAGCTCGACCGCCTGGAGCGGGCGACGCCGGGACCCGTACAGGCGCCGCACGTGTCCACCTTCCCGGTGGCCACCCGTGACGTCGCCCTGATCGTCGACGCCTCGGTGCCGGCCGCCGACGTGGAGACGGCGCTGCGGGAGGGCGCCGGCGCACTGCTCGAATCGGTGCGGCTGTTCGACCAGTTCACCGGCGAGCAGCTCGGCGCGGGCAAGAAGTCGCTGGCCTACGCGCTGCGGCTGCGGGCGAGCGACCGCACGCTGACCGCTGACGAGGCGTCGGCGGCCCGGGACGCGGCGGTCGCCACCGCCGTCGAGCGCACCGGGGCGGTGCTGCGCGGAGCCTGATCCGCAACCGGGCGCCGACGGCGCCCCGGAACCACACCAGGGGCGTGCCCCGCGCATCACGCGCGGGGTACGCCCTTCGTGCGCCACGGGGGCGCCCGGCCGGCGGGCCGACAGCTCAGGGGCGCACGGGAGTGGGGAGCGCGCCGTGGCCGCGACCGTGTCGCGCGACCCGGCGACCGCGCGGGAGGCGGAGACGTTCGACTCTCGGGCGCGTGTGCACCAGGGCGACGCGGTGTTCGAGGTGCCCTCACCCGAAGGAGTGAGAAGGACACCTTAAGTAGTCAACGCCGTGTCGATGGTCGCCACAATCGTCCCGGTCGCGCAGTCCCCGCCACTCGAAGGTCAGGGGCCGCCCGACCGCCTCAACGGGCAGCTAAGGGGGCCGGTGGATGATCGGAACCAAGGCGGTGGGCGCGACGCGATCGGCGCCGGCGCGAGGCCCGCGGCTGCTCGTGACCGTACTGCCGGGCCTGTGGGTGCTCGCGGTGCTGATCCTGGAGTTGACCGCCCCACCCGGGCTGCGCCTCGAACCGCTGCTGGCCGCCGCCCCCGCGCTGGCCCTCGCCCTGGGCGGCGAGTGCAAGCGGGTGCTCCTCGGCGGCGCGTGCGCACTCCTCGCCCTGGTGCCGATGGCGAGGTTCGGGCCGCGAGATCCGTCGAGCGCGCCCCTGGGCACCTGCTGCTCGATCCTCATCGTGCTCGTCGCCTGCGGGCTGGCCAACCGGCGCAGACAGCGCCTGGTGCGCGAGTTGCACCGCACCCGGGGCGTGGCCGTCGCCGCCCAACAGACCCTGCTGCGCCCGCTGCCACACCGCCTTGACCAACTCGCCTTGGCGGGCGGACAGTTGTCCGCCAGTCGGGACGCGGTGGTCGGCGGCGACCTGTACGAGGCGGTGGCCACTCCGTACGGGGTGCGGATCGTCATCGGCGACGTGCGCGGGCACGGCCTGGCCGCGCTCGACACCGTCGCCGCCGTACTCGGCAGCTTCCGCGAGGCCGCCCACGACGAGGTGGAACTCGCCGGCGTCCTACGGCGCCTGGAGCGCACCCTGCGGCGGCACCTGCGCGAGCGCACGACGGCGTCCGCGGCGTCCACGGCGACCGGGCGCCCCGGTGCCGGGCACCCGGTCGCCGAGGAGTTCGTGACCGTGCTCCTGCTCGAAGTGCGGCCCTCGGGCGAGGTGATGGCGCTCAACTGCGGCCACCCGTGGCCGTTCCTGCTGGTGGGCCAGGGCCTTGGCGGCCCGGTCGGCCCCCGGCGGCCGGGGCCGCACGGAACCGGGCGGTGCGTGCTGCCGCACCGGCCGTCGCTGCCCCGGGTGCGGCAACTGGCGCCGGGCGAGAGCATGCCGCCGCTCGGCCTGTTCCCGCTGCCCGACCTGCCGGTGCCCACCCGCTGCGTCCTGTTGCTCCCCGGGGAGGCGCTGGTGCTCTACACCGACGGAGCCGAGGACGCCCGCAACGCCGCGGGCGACTTCTTCCCGCTGGCCTGGGCGCTGACGGAGGCCGCGCGCGGCGGGCCGGTGCACCCGCAGGCCGTCGTCGACCGGGTACGGGGCGCGCTGCTGCGGCACACCGGCGGGCGGCTCGGCGACGACGCGGCGCTCCTCGTCCTGCGCAACGACCGCAGCCGGGTGCCCGCCCAACTGTCCGTGCCGCTGCCGCTCACCAGTGACGTACAGCTCTCCTAGCGGCGGCCGGGGAGCGCGTGGCGGGCGAGGGGCCGGGCGCGCTCCGGTGCGGCCGGGACCCGCGTAACCGCGGTCGCCCGGGCGGCGCCGCAGGTCAGGGCCGGGCGGCCGGGGCGGAAGCGGCGGCGGCCCGTGGCCGTACGCGAAGTTCACACCCCGTGTGCGCGCGACCCCGTTACGCTGAACTGACCGGAGGCATCGGGAGGGCGGCATGGAGCCCAACACACTGCTCGACGCCGTGCTGGACGAGGCGGGCATCTCGCACGCGGCACTGGCGGCACACGTCAACGAGGCGGGCCGGGCGCGCGGCATGGAGCTGCGCTACGAACACACCGCCGTGGCCCGCTGGTTGAAGGGGCAGCGCCCCCGGGGACAGGTGCCCGACCTGATCTGCGAGGTGCTCGGCGAGCGGCTGCACCGCGCGCTGACCCTCGACGCCATCGGCCTCGGCACCCCCGGCAGCGCGCGCGGGGCCGGCACGCCGCTGTCCGGCTTCGTGGAGCGCGCCACCGCGCTGTGGCGCTCGGACGAACAGCAGCGCCCCCACATCGTGCGGGCCCCCGCCGTCACCGGCACCCCCGCGGTCATCCCCGTATGGGAGTGGGAGAACCCGCCGGAGGACGCGGACGTCTCGCGGGAGGGCATGACCCGGGTCAGCATGCGCGACATCACCATGCTCCGCTCGGCCCGCGCCCACTACGAGCAGATGTACCGCAAGGCGGGCGGCGTGGCGACCCGCGCCCGCGTCGTCGGCTTCCTGATCTCCGAGGCCGCGCCGCTGCTGCGGGGCAGCTACCCGGACGCGACGGGGCGGCAACTCCACCGCGCCACCGGCGGACTCGTCGCCGTCGCGGGGATCTGCGCGTACGACTCCGACGCGCACGGGCTCGCCCAGCGCTACTTCCACCAGGCCCTGCGGCTCGCCAAGGCCAGCGGCGACCGCGGCCTCGGCGCCTACGTCATCGCGCTGTTGGTCAACCAGTCGCTGCACATGCGCGAACACCGGCAGGCGGTCGCCTTCGCCGAATCGGCGCTGCGCGCCGCCGGCCCCCGTATCACCCCCGCCCTCGCGGCCGACCTGTACGCCATGCAGGCCAAGGCGTACGCCCGGCTCGGCGACGACGCGGGGGCGCTGTCCTGTATCCGGCGCGCGGAGAGCGCCGCCGAGCGCATCCGCCCCGGACAGGAGCCCGACGAGACCGGCTACGTACAGCCGGGCTTGGTGAACGTGCAGGTCGCCGAGGCGCTGTTGAACCTCGGTGACCTGGACGCGGCCCGCGAACACGCCACGGCCGCGGTGGACACTCCCGCGCACGACCGGGGCCGGGTACACCGGCTGGCGATGCTCACGCATATCGAGTTGCGCCAGGGGGACGCGGATCGGGCGGGGGCGACCGCGGTGGAAATGGCACAGCGGGCGCGCGGAATGGAATCGCAGCGCTTACGGGACCGGCTCCGCGCGGTGCGCGAGCATCTCGTCGAGAGCGGATGCGCCGCGACCTCCGAGGCCGCCGAACTGATCGACGGGGCACTGCGCGTTCCGCTGTGAGGCACACGGGGCTGCTCCCGCCGAGTCGCTGCCCTCGACCCCCGGCGGAAGGTGGCAGACCGTGCGATGGAAGAACCTCAGCGAGCAGACGGTGTACGAGAACCGTTGGTTCCGCGTGAACCTGGCGGACGTCGAACTCCCCGATGGGCACCACCTCGACCACTATCTGATCCGACTGCGGCCCGTGGCCGTGGCCACGGTGGTCAATGAGGCGAACGAGGTGCTGCTGCTGTGGCGGCACCGGTTCATCACGGACACCTGGGGCTGGGAGCTGCCCGCCGGCGTAGTCGAGGACGGCGAGGCCGTCGCCGAGGCCGCGGCCCGCGAAATGGAGGAGGAGACCGGCTGGCGGCCCGGCCCGCTGCGCCACCTGCTCTCCGTCGAGCCCTCCAACGGCCTGTCGGACGCCCGGCACCACATCTACTGGGCGGAGGACGCCGACTACGTGGGCCCGCCCGAGGACGCCTTCGAGTCCGATCGTCGCGAGTGGGTCCCGCTCAAGCTCATCCCGGACATCGTGGCCAGGGGCGAGGTGCCGGCCGCCAACATGGCGGCGGCGCTCCTGCTACTGCACCACATACGCCTGGGATGAGCCGCCCCGCTCCTGCCTGTCCTGGCTTGACCTGACCTGACCTGACCCGACCCGACCCGGGCGGGGCCGTCGCGCGCTCGTCGCGGCGGCCCCGCCCCGGGGCGGCCGGGGCGACGCGGGGCGGCCGACACCGGGCGGGCCGATGCCCGGCGTCGGCGCCCGGTCAGCGGCCCGCGGCCTGCCAGACCGCGACGGCCAGCGCCCCCACCCCCGTGAGCGCCGCCAGGGAGGGCAGCGGCCAGCGGCCGTGCTCCAACACCCGTACGCGCTCCGTCACTTTCGTCACGTCCCGGTCGTGTTGCGCGCTGCGCTGGGCCAGCAGGGCGAGTTGCCCGTCGATACGGGCGACTCCGACGTCGAGGTTGCGACGGATTTCCGCGAGCTCCGCGGCTACCACGGCTTGCTCGGGCTCGGTGGTCACGCCTGATCCCCTTCCACATGTGTGTCCGTGCGGTTACCAACGCACCGAGCGAACCACGGTTGCGGGCCGTGCGGGAGCGTGTGCAGGCGGTGTGCGCGGGTTGGCCGCGCACACCCCGTGCGAATGACGTTCCGTGACCGGTCGGGCCGGCCCGTTCGATGGCGACCAGGGACGCACCGGGGCCGCGCCGTCGGCCACGCCCGGTGACCGCTGCGTACGGTGACCGGAGCACGCGCGTGCCGGCCACCCCGTGGTGGGCCGCGCGCGGGGCCGTACGGGCGCCGCCGAGCCCGCGTGGCGGCGGGCCTGACAACGCTGCCGCAGGTCGCGGCGGCCGGCTCCGCTTGTCGGCCGCCGCGACCTGCGGAGGCGACGAGCGGGGCGGGACCCGGGGCGAGCGGGCACCGCGCGCCGAACCGTCCCGCGTCGGCGGCGCGGGCCCGGGCCGCGCGAGCCGGACGCCGGGGGCCGGACGCGAGGGTCGCTGCGCGCCCCGGCGGCCCAGCGCCCGGCGTCCGCTCAGAACGGGGCCGGCGTTCGCAACCGCCACCCGCCCGGGCGCACCTCCACGCCGCTGGGGCGCCCCCAACGCGCCGTCGGAGCGTCCGTGCGCCTTTGTGGCCGTCCGGCGCGCCGGGCGCGCAGCGCGCGGCGGGCGTAGTCCTCCAGGCGCCGATCGCGGAGCGCCTCGGCCAACTCCAGACACTCGTCCAACGGGCGCCGCGCCGCACCCGGGTCGCCGGTCTCCAGGGCGACCAGGCCCAGCGCGCGCAGCGCCTCGTACCGGCCGCGGGTGTCCATCGGCGTGCTCGCCACCGCGAGGGCCGAGGTCAGCAGCCGGGCCGCGTCGGCGGGCAGCGCCCCCGTACCTGGACCGCTTCACCATAGGTGCCGGGCCCGGCACCGCGTGAGGGTGGGCCGCCCCCTCAGCGGCCCTTGAGTCGCCGGACCTCAGTGCTTCTTGAGCCGGTGCGCCGACCATCGGAGCCCATCGGCGCGGCCGGGTGCCCGCCGCCGTCCGCCGTGCCCCGTCAGCGGGAGGGACCGCGTTGCCCCAGCCGTCGCGCGCCCCGGGCGTCGCCGCGCGGACCGGCGAAGAGCCCGTCCCTGCCCTCGCGTTGTACCCGGCCACCGCGAACGGCGGCGTCGCCCCGGGAACGATTCCGGCCCGGCGGTCATCCTTGTCGGCGTATCCGTACGCTGTGGCGACCCGCTCGTCTGCCATCTCACCCTTGGAGGACTGCCATGACGGCCGCCGAGAGCCCGAGACCGGGACCGCCGCTTGGCCCGCCCATAGAGGTCGTCGGCCAGGACACCGGTTGGGACCGGGCGCGCGCCGAACTCCTGTCCCGTGGCGCGGTGTTGCTGCACGCCCGACAGGCCGACTGGTACCCGGGCGCGGCCTCCGCGGCCGAGCTGCGCACCCTGCTCGGGGACGACTGGTCCTGCTACCTCGCGCTGGCCCACCCGGACCTGCGGATGGAGTACGCGGCCTCGCGCATGCTGCTGCGGTACGCGGCGCGGACGGTCGTACACGGCGGCGCGAGCAGCAGCGAACTCGGCTACGGGCCCACCGGCCGCCCCTACCTCCGGGGCTGCGACAAGGTCGACATCAGCCTCAGCCACGCGGACGGCGTGATGGTCGTGGGGCTGACCACGCGCGGGTTGATCGGCGTGGACATCGAGCGCGCCGACCGGCAGGTGTACGGCAAGGACTTCGGCCGGCACATCTGCACCCCCTACGAACTGGTGTCGCTGGCCAACCTGCCGGAGTACGAGCGCAACAGCAGCCTGATCCGGCTGTGGACGCTGAAGGAGGCGTACAGCAAGGCCATGGGACAGGCGATGAAGTTCCGGTTCACGGAGGTCGGCTTCGCCCCGGACGGCGGGCCGGTGCGGGTGCGGCGCCCGGACGGCAGCCTCGGCGGCAACCACGAGTGGGCGTTCAGCTCCGTCGTGCTGGACAGCGGGCACCGGGTGAGCGCCGCGGTCTTCGACGCCGCGGCGGCGAAGGAGCCGGGTCACGCCGAGTTCGGCACCCCGCGCAGCACGGCCGACGGCGACTGTTTCGCCTAGCCCGCCCGGCCGGCGGCCGACGCGCCCGCTGGTCGGGCGCGGTTCAGAAGTCCTGCAGGACCGTCGAGGTGGCCTCCGCGACACGCCGCCCGTACTGGGTCAGGGTCACCGTGACCGGCACCGAGGGCCGCTGCGGCGCGTCCCGGCCGAGCGGCCCGGGAACGGCCGTGCAGGTGAGGGGGAGGCCGGGCTCGGCGCGCGCCCTGAAGAGGACCCGCGAGGTGGCCATGGTCGCGCGCGACGGCGTCAGCCGTACGTCCGGCCGGCCGCCAGCAGCGCCGTCTGCCGCATCGCCTCAAGGAGCAGCATGCCCGACAGGTGGTCCCCGCCCTCGGCGGCGAACACCCGGTGGTAGGTGCTGGCCAGGAGTTGCGTGACGAAACGGCCGTACGGCGCGGCCTCGGCCGGCTCGCTCACCACCACGTTGGCCGGGCTGCCACGGCCCACCTCCGCCGCCGCGGCGGGACGCTGGGGGGCTCCGTACGCGTCACCGTCCTCGCGCTCCTCGAGGGAGGGGACCGCCGGCCGGGGCGGGGGAGCGTACCGGAGCGGCGGGTCGGGCGGCAGGAAGGCGAGGCTGGCGGTGCCGGTGGCGCACTCGACGTCGTCCAGGCTCAGTTCGCTGCGCAGCTCGACCCCGCGCGGCACGCCGCGCACCACCTCGGTCGGGCGGGCCCGGACGCGCACCGTCAGGTCGGCCTGCTCGGGGCGGGCCCGCCAGGCGGCGAGGTGGGTGACGCGAAGGTGCAGCCGGGCGAAGGCCGCGTGCTGTTCGGCGGGCAGGCCGAAGAACTGGTGCCCGATGAACTCGCCCACCTGGCGGGCCATCTCCGCGGTGCCCTGGATGTCGTGGAAGTGGCCGGGGCCGTCGTTGAAGAGCGGGTGCCCGAGCGGCGTCCGGGAGATGAGGACGAAGTGTTCCTCGCCGGTGCACGGGGCGTCCAGGAGGTAGTGCTCCGACGACCGTGGCCGGTGGATGAGGTGGCTGGTCGCGCCCTCGGCGGCGGGCCCGCCCGGGGAGGCGGCGCCACTACGCATGACACCCCCGGGGGCCCGAGGCCGGGGCGCTCGCGTGGGGCCGGGCCCGCGACCGCCGGCCACGGTGCCGGGCGAGCGCCGACGCCACGGGCGCCGCCCCGATCCGGGCCCGCCGCCCCCGGTCCGTACGGCCCGCGCCCCGCGTGGTCACACCGTGTCCTGCGGATACGAGAGCAGCTTGGACAGCGCGGCGTTGGCGCCGGCCTGGAAGCGGCTGGTGGCCTCCAACTCCTCCATGATCTCGGCGATGTGGCGCCGGCAGGTCCGCACCGACATGCCGAGCCGCCTGGCCACCATCTCGTCCTTGTAGCCCTCCGCCATCAGCCGCACGATGGACCGCTTGAGGTCGTCGGTCACCGGGTCGGACTCGACGCTGCCCAGGTGGAAGGGGGTCGCACCGCGCCACAGGTGCTCGAAGACCGAGCAGAGGAAGGCCACGAGCGTCGGCTCGCGCACGATGGCCGCGCCCGGCTCGCGCCCCACGGGCTTGTGCTCGGGCAGGAAGACGACCTCCCGGTCGTAAATGATCATCCGGTCGATGACTTCCTCGCTGGTGCGCAGCTCACCGCCGTGCTCGATCAACTCCCGGACGAACGCCCGGGTCGCCAGGTCGGAGCGCGCGGTGTGCTGGTAGACGGTGCGCATGCGCACCCCACGGTCGAGTATCCCGAGCGAGACCTTGCGGGCCGCGGTGAGGATGTGGGCCGGCCGGGCGCCGCCCGGCTGCACGGTGAGCACCTCGCTGCGACAGCGTTCGCTCAGCTCGTCGAGGAGCGACTGCACGGTGGCGACGTCCGAGACGACGTCGAACGCCTCCATGCGATTGCGTTCGCGACGGCCGTCGTAGTAGGCGGGGGTGAGCGACAGCATCTGGGCCCGCACCTCGGTGACGGCGTGCTGGAGGTCACGGATCTGGTTCTCGGCCGACCCCACCAGTTCCACGGCCGCCGCGTCGGGGCTCACCGGGACGAGCAGTTCGGCGTCGCCCGGGGTGGGGTGCAGCAGACACAGCAGGCTCAGCACCCGCTCGATGCGGGTGGCCTCATCGGTCGATATGCGTAGCTGTCGGGCGATCTCGTGCCGGTTGAAGCGGCCCAACTGCACGGCCAACCGGTATGCCGTCGCGCTCACGTCGTCCAGCTCCGCGAATGGCGGGTCGGAACCGATGGTTGCCGACATCCCCGAGCGTCCCCCCTCTTCCCTGCTCTTGCTGCCTTGCAACTTTAAGACATCGGGTTTTTCTTGGAAATGCTTCGAAGCCTTGGGAGCGGCGTTGCCGCCGCTCGGTACGCGTGTACTGCCCATCACGGTACGTGCCGTACACGCCAGAGCAACGTCAAAGCTTCCTCCCGGAGGGAAAAGGAAACTGTCCCGCGCTAATCTTGTGACCGTCAAGGTCCGTCGGTGGTTGGCGCCTTGCGCCGCACGGTGTATGGCTGGCCTTGGCTCTTGCCCCGGTTCCGAGCGGAGGAATGAACGTGAGTGGCACCACTTCGACCTACCCAACGACCTCGATGATCTTGCAGGCGATCCGCCGCGACCCCATCTGGGCCGGCTGAGCCGGAGTTTAAGCACGTCAGAGCGGCGTCTCTGACGAGAGAAGGCGACCGCGCGGCGGTCGGATGGCGGGTCCTCGCCTCGGTTGGCGAGGGCCCGCCGGCGTGCGTCGGTGTTACTCGACAGTTGCTCCCTAAGGCTTCACGCAAGGTGACCCGGGGGCCGCGGGTGCGGTCGTTACGGGGTGTAACGCCGGGGGGTTTGGTGGAGGTGTGGCGGAGAACTGATAGAGCCGCGAAAAGCGGAAGTCCTCTCCTGGTGATCTCCTTGCCCATTCGAAAGGCAATTCCTTTGTGTCGTGTCGATTATTTGTGCACTGTATAGGGGGTAATTGGCCGCGCTCATCCCGCTCCGGGCGGGCCCGGGGTGGTCCGCCGACGGAAAGCGGGCGGGAAAAGCCATGGATGATCTCTTGAGTCCGGCTAAAGCGGAATTCTCGCCTCAGCGAGAGTGGTCGGCCGCATTCCCGGCCGTACGGCTGATTGCGGGGGCGGGACTTGGTCGTTCCTTGGTGCGGACTTGGCGGGCGCTTGGGGGAGGTATTTGCTGCCCGCCGCCCCGGCCGGCGCGCGGTGCGCGGCGCCGCGTGGCGGGCCGCGTGCCGGCGGCGGGGCGGCTGGCGCGGTGGTGGGCGGGAGCGGCGCACCGCGCCCCGGGGAGCGCGCGGCGCGCGGTGCGGGGTCGGGCGCCGGCGGTAGGTACCGCGGCGGAACGCCCGGGCGGTGGGCGGAAAAAGCGCGGGTGGCCCGTGGGCGACGCGCGCCAGAGCGAACGCCCGCGGGGGCGTACGCCGCCTCGCCCGCTGGTCGTCGCCGGCGGGTGACGCCGCTGGTGACACGGGGCGCGCGCCCGATGTCGGCTGGCTTTGACGGGTGTTGGGCGCCGCACGGCCGGGGGCGGGGTGTGTGGGGGGCCGCGGCGGTGGCGCGGCGCACCCCGGTGGTGGTGCCCGGGCGCGTCGGGAACAAGTGGCCCGACCTGTCAGGAAGTTGCCAACCGCAAATGGGGGTCGCACTACCGCATTCCGTGGCCATGGACTGGCCGCGGACAAGATCTGGCCGATGTCCCGTGGCCGCTCGACGGGATTCCCGGTAGCCGCGCTGGGGGGTGCGCGCGGAGATTCAGGGGGTGACTTCGGTGGACATCATGTATTCAGGTCGTCATTTGATCGAGACCTGATCGAAATTTGGGGTCGCCGATCCGGAATCCCCCATATCCCCTGCCGCGCGGCCCGCTCCCGTGGCAGGTCGCTGCTCAGGGGGAATCGTTGGAGTGGGGCTGGGGGTGGGGTCGCGCGAGTGACGCGCATACGGCTGGTGCGCGCCCATCAACTGTCCGTGGAATATGCCCCTCCGCTGCGGAGCGTCGCGGCCCACGGCGCCGTCGTGGTCACTCACGGGCACGGCCCGACCGGGATCGCGGCGCCGGGACGGCCCGCGGCGCCCGACCGGGCGCCTGGCCCCGGCCCGACCCCACCGGCGCCGAAGCCGGACGGCTGGGCCCGCTCGACCCAGCCGGCGGAAACCCACCCACTGACTCGGCAAACCCGCGCCGACCAGCGTTGATGGCGACCCAGCCACTCGACGGCCCAGTCCCACACCGCAGGGTGCGGCGCGCGGTGGGGGCGGGAGAATCCCGTACGCACCCTCCCCGCACCCCCGTGCATCGATCTGCCCGCCCCCTGCCCGAATGCTGGATGCCATGGAGCGCCGCTCGCACCCTGGCCCCTGCCCCGCCGCCGTCCCCGCGCCGCCCCCGCTCCGACCGACCGGCGCGGGCTAGGGGGCGCACGCCGTGGAGATGAGGGGTAGGGCGGTCTTGGCCGGTCCTTACGCCCGTGCGATCGTGAGAAACGATCGCGCCCCGCCTCCGATGGCCTGGCGCGAGGACGGCGGACGAGCGACCCACGCGCCGCTCGCGAACGCGGCAGCCCGGGCCCCGGCGCCGCCCCATCGGTCGAGGGTGTGAAGGGAGGAGCGCGATGCGCGCACCACGACGGCGGGACCACACCGCGCGGTGCCGCGACGCCCGCCCCCGAACCCGTAGTAGCGGCCCCGGCCCCCATGTTCGCCGCGACACCCGCCCGCACGCCCGCCGGGGCGGCGCGCCCGCCGAGTCGCCCCGCGCGCTCGCCGGCGCCCCGGCCACCGCGCGCCCGACGCGGCCGGCGGGCCGCGAGACGCCCCCGGCCAAGGGCCCGACGGCCGGCCACGGCCGGGCCCCCGGTCCCCGCCATCGCTCGCTCCGAGCCCCGCTCGCCCCGGCCCCGGCCGCCCTCCGCCGCTCTACCGGCGGACACCTCGCCACCGCGCCCGGGCGCGCCGTCCGGGCGACCCGGGGTGGCCTTCTCATACGCGCGGCGCGGCCACCCCGCGTGGCCCGCGCCGTCCAGCCCCGCGCCGTGGCGGGTCCGCCGCCGTTCGCCGTACGACGGGCCGCCGCCCGCCCGCCGCGGCCCGCTTCACGGGCGCGGACGACCACCGTCCGCAACCGCTGAGCGCCGCCGCGCTTCGGAGTACCACGCGCGTCAGCGGCGGTCTCGCACGTAGTTGTTGCCTTGCAACTTATGGACACCGGGGGGCGCCCGCCCGCTCCGTAGACTGAACCCGTTCGCGGGAACGATTCCCACGCGGCGTGCGGGCGCACCTCCCGGCAGACCTGGTAGCAGGCGCGTCAAAAGCTATGAATTCACGGGGACTTGGGGTAACCATGGCTTTGATCGATCGGAGTATGGAACTCAACACGCTGGATAGCGCGATCGCTGGATGCCTGTCCGGAAACTCCAGAATCGTGTTCGTCGAAGGGCCGGCGGGCTGCGGCAAGAGCGAGTTCATCGAGAGCATCGCCGAGCGGGCCGAGGGGCTGGGCGCCACGCTGCTGCGCGCCGTCGGCTCACCCCGGGAGCGCTCGGTCCCCCTCGGCGCCCTGCGCCAACTCATCGCCAGCGCGCCCGCCGACACCCTGCCGCAGATGGCCCCCGCCGAGCCGGCCACCCTGGTCCGGGTCGAGGCCATGCAGGAGTTCTGCGCCGCGCTGCACCGACTCAGCGCCACCACCCCCGTCGTCGTCTGCGTGGACGACCTCCAGCACGTCGACGACCCCACCCTCCAGTACCTCCTGTACGCCGCGCGGCGCACCCGCTCCGCGCGGATTCTCCTCGTCCTCGCCGAATCCCTCCACGAGCACGCCAGCGACCCCGTCTTCAGCACCGAGTTGCTGCGCCTGCCGCACTTCGAGCGCGTCCGGCTGGAGCGGCTCGACCGCTCCGGCGTGGCCGAACTCGCCGCCACCTACCAGGGGTTGCCGCAGGACGAGGACTTCGGTGACGCCCTCTACGCGATCAGCGGCGGCAACCCGCTGCTGCTGCGCGCGCTCGTCGAGGAGCACCGGGCCGCCCCCGCCGAGCGCCGTGCCGCACTGCCCAGCCCCGAGGCCGGCGGCCCGTTCACCCAGGCCGTCCTGACCTGCCTGCACCGGGGCGGGCGGGAGACCGTGCGGCTGGCCGAGGCGCTGGCCGTGTTGCGCGACGTGGGTTCGGTGGAGTGCGTCCGGCGGCTGCTCGGCATCAGCGCGGCGGCGGCGTCGCAGACCGTGCACGCGCTCAACGCCGCGGGCATCGCCGACGGTTGCGGGTTCAGGCACCCGTGCGTGCCGGCCGCCATCGTGCACGCCATGGAGCCGGAGGCGCGCGCCGCGCTGCACCGGGACGCGGCGCGGCTGCTGCACAGCATCGGCGCCCCCAGCCCCGCCGTGGCCGGCCACCTGCTGGCGGCCGGGGAGGCCGACGAGCGCTGGGGGGTCGCGGCCCTGCGGGACGCGGCCGAGCAGGCTCTGGCCGACGACGACGTGGCGCAGGCCGTGGCCTGTCTGACCCTCGCCCACCAGGCGTGCGACGACGACCAGCGCACCAGCGCCATCAAGATCAGGCTCGCGGCGGTCACCTGGCGGGTCGACCCGTGCGCCGCCGAGGAGCACACCGCCGAGCCGCTGGCGGCGCTGCGCGCCGGGCGGCTGGTCGAGTCCCACATGCCCGCGCTGGCCCGACTCCTGGTCACCCAGGGCCGGGTGGACGCGGCTGCCGAGGTGCTGGAGCGGCTGGCGCGGGCGCGTGGCGACGGGAGTCCGCAGGCGGCGGAGGTGGTGCGCGGAAACCTGCTGGGCGCGCAGTTCGGCCACCCGGCGCCGGCCGGCTCGCGGGCCATGGTCGCGGTCTCCAAGGACGCCGACGGCGCGGCGACGGTCACCCTTACCGACAGCGCGGCCAGCCGCCCCGCGGCCGGTATGTGGGCCGTGCCCACCGCGGCCGAGGGCGAGCCGGCGGCAGCCGCGGCCGAGCGGTTCCTGCAGACCGCCGTGTTGACCGACACCACCATCGAGCCCATCGGACAGGCCCTGCGCACCCTGATCCACGGCGACCGGCCGGACCGGGCGCTGCCCTGGTGCCAGTCCTTCGTCGAGGAGGCCGACCGCCGGGGCGCCCCCGGCTGGAAGGCCGCCTTCGCCCAGGCACAGGCCGTCATCATGATCAGGCAGGGCAATCTGCGGGTCGCCGAGGAGTACGCCACGATGGCGCTGGACTGCCTGCCGGAGAAGAACGGCAGCGTCTTCGCCTGCGCGCCCCGCAGCGTCCTCATCTACACGGCCACCGCCCAGGGCCGGCACGGCGCCGCCGCCCGACAGCTCAACCACCCGGTGCCCGACGGCCTGTTCCGTACCGTGTACGCGCTGGGCTACCTGCGCTCCCGGGGCTTCTACCACCTGGCCACCAACTGCTTCCACGCCGCGCTCAGCGACTTCCTCGAGGTCGGCCGGCTCGCCCGGCGGTGGGGCCTGGACCGGGCGGTCGTGGTGCCCTGGCGGACCGACGCGGCCGAGGCGCTGATCCAGCTCGGCGACCGGCAGCAGGCGGAGCAGTTGGTCGCCGAACAGCTCGCGATGGGCGACGCGCGCAACGCCCGGGTGCGGGGCGTCGCCCTGCGGGTGCGGGCGGCGCTCGTCGAGGTGGGCCAGCGGCCCCGGCTGTTGGCCGAGTCCGTGGACGAACTCCGCAAGTACGGCGACCGGTTCGAGCTCTCCCGGGCACTGTCCGACCTGGGGCAGGCGTTCCAGGCCGTGGGCGAGCCCGCGCGGGCCAGCATGGTCACCCGCCGCGCCTGGCACCTGGCCAAGGAGTGCGGCATCGAGTCCGTGCGCGAGCGCCCGGTCCCGGGCCACCACGCTCGGTCGGCACCCGCCCAGGAGGACCCGCTGTGGTCGGCGGACCCGGACGTGGACGCCAAGCTCAGCGACTCCGAGAAGCGGGTGGCGGTGCTCGCCGCCTACGGCTACACCAACCGGGAGATCGCGCTGAAGCTCTACGTCACCGTGAGCACGGTCGAGCAGCACCTGACCCGCGTCTACCGCAAGCTCAACATCACCCGCCGCCAGGAGCTGCCCATGAACCTCCAGCTCAGCATGGCCGAGATCGCCTGACGCCGAGCGCCCACGGCCGCCGCGCCACCGAGACTCCCCAGGGACTCCGGGCGCGGCCACGAGACGCGGCGAGGGGCCGCCCCGGGTGGGGCGGCCCCTCGGCACGTGGCGTGCCCGGCCGATTCGCCCGTCGCGGTCGGCGGGCGGATCGGCGCGGGTCAGGAGTAGGTGTAGAAGCCCGAGCCGGTCTTGCGGCCGAGCCGGCCCGCGTCGACCATGCGCTGGAGCAGCGGGGGAGCGGCGTACAGCGCCTCCTTGTACTCCTCGTACATCGAGTCGGCCACCGAGGCGACGGTGTCCAGCCCGATCAGGTCGCTGAGCTTGAGCGGGCCCATCGGGTGGGCGCAGCCCATCTCCATGCCGTCGTCGATGTCCTCGCGGCTGGCGATGCCCGACTCGAACATCCGGATCGCGGACAGCAGGTACGGGATGAGCAGCGCGTTCACCACGAAGCCCGAGCGGTCCTGGGCCCGGATGGCGTGCTTGCCCAGGACGCCCTGCACGACGGCCTCGGCGCGCTTGATCGTCTCCTCGCCGGTGGTCAGCGCGGGGATGACCTCCACCAGTCGCTGCACCGGGGCCGGGTTGAAGAAGTGGATGCCGATGACCTGGTCGGGGCGCGAGGTGGCGACGGCCAGCTTGACCAGGGGGATGGAGGAGGTGTTGGAGGCGAGGATGGCGTCCGGGCGGGTGACGACCTGGTCGAGTACCCGGAAAATCTCCGTCTTGACCTGCTCGTTCTCCACGACGGCCTCGATGACGAGGTCGCGGTCGGCGAACTCCCCGAGGTCGGTGGTGAAGCTGAGCCGGGCGAGTGCCGCGTCCCGCTCGTCGGGCGTGAGCTTGCCGCGTTCGGCGGCCTTGCTCAGCGAGTTGGTCAGCCGCGTACGGCCCAACTCCAGGGCCTCGCCCGTGGTCTCGGCGACCATGACCTCCAGGCCGGAACGAGCACACACCTCCGCGATGCCCGCGCCCATCTGGCCGCAGCCCACCACTCCGACGCGTTCGATGTCGGTCACATCGTGCCTTTCGCTGATCTTCTTCGGCCGGCGGCGGACATCCGCCCCTGGCTTGTGGCACGGAGGGCTTCGCTGACCGCCTAGGCCCTGACGTTACTCCGCGCCCACCTGCACACGGGGGGTCGGGGCGGGCATGCTGACCACAGAGTGATGTGACGCACGCGACAGTGAAGGGATGGCAGATGGGGCGCTTGGGGAAGATGGGCCGCCGTGGCTTCGCCGTCGGGGCCACGGGTGCGGTGTCCGGGCTGCTGACCGGCGGGCCCGCGCTGGCCGCCCGCCGCGGCGCGGGCGACGGCGGTGTGACCGGGGCCCGGGAGCCGGGGGCGGCCCCCGCCGAGCCCGCTGCGCGCGGCGATGGCCGGCGCCGGGAGCTGCGCGCGACGTGGCTGGCCACGGTGGTCAACCGGGACTGGCCGTCCAAGCCCGGGCTGCCGGTGCGGCAGCAGCGGGCCGAGCTGACCGACCTGCTCGACGCCGCCGTGGAGCGGCGGCTGAACGCGGTGATCTTTCAGGTCAGGCCCACCGCCGACGCGCTGTGGCCCTCGCCGCACGAGCCGTGGAGCGAGTACCTGACCGGCACCCAGGGGCGGGACCCGGGCTGGGACCCGCTGGGGTTCGCGGTGCGCGAGGCGCACCGGCGCGACCTCGAACTGCACGCCTGGTTCAACCCGTACCGCGTCGCCAACCACACGGACCCGGGCCGGCTGGTCGCCACGCACCCGGCGCGGGTGCACCCGGAGTGGGTGGTTCCGTACGGCGGGAAGCTGTACTACAACCCGGGCCTGCCCGAGGTGCGGCGCTTCGTGCAGGACGCCATGTTCGACGCGGTGGCCCGTTACGACGTGGACGGGGTGCACTGGGACGACTACTTCTACCCGTACCCGGTGGCCGGCCAGGTCTTCGACGACGACGCGGCGTACGCGAAGCACGGGGCCGGCTTCCCGGACCGGGCCGCGTGGCGTCGGAACAACATCGACCTGCTGGTGCGCGAGACGTCCGAGCGGGTGCGCGGCCTGCGCCGCCGGGTGCGCTTCGGGGTCAGCCCGTTCGCCGTCTGGCGCAACCAGGCCACCGACCCGCTGGGCTCGGACACCCGGGCCGGCGTGCAGACCTACGACGACCTGTACGCCGACACCCGGCGCTGGGTCGTGGAGGGCTGGCTCGACTACATCGTCCCGCAGGTCTACTGGCACATCGGCTTCGCCGCGGCCGACTACGCGACGCTGGTGCCGTGGTGGGCGCGCACGGTGCGCGGGACGGGGGTACGGCTGTACGTGGGCGAGGCCCTGTACAAGGCGGGCGACCCGGCCCAGCCCGCGCCCTGGCAGGACGTGGCCGAACTCTCCCGGCACCTCACCCTCGCGCGCCGGCACCCGCAGGTGGCGGGGCACGCCTTCTTCTCCGCCAAGGAGGTGGCGGGCGACCCGTCCGGCGCCATGGCCCGCGTGGTCGCCGACCACTACCGGAGCCGGGTGCGGCCCCCGCACTGAGCCGGGCACCGAGCGAGACGGCCGCCGCCGGCCGCGCCGGGTCCGGGCGCGCACACCGCGCGCGGGCCCGGGGCGCGCCGGCGGGCCGGGTCAGGCGTGCGGGTCGCCCTCGTGCCGGACGACGGTGTCCGGGCCCGGCGACATCAGGGTCTCGTGGCCGTCCTCGAACCGCACGCGGAAGGGCGGCGTGCCGTTCGGGCCGAGAACTTCGACGACTTCCGCGACGCGGTCGTGCTGTCCCACGATCCTGCCGTGGACCAACAACCGGTCACCTACGCTCGCTTGCATCTGCGCTGGCCTCCTGTCCGGGAACTCCGGAGGGACGGATGTCCGTGTTCGTCAGTGTATGACCGTGCGCGCCGAAGGGCGTGTCGCCCGCCGCGCCCGGGGGAGGCCCGGGGCGCGCCGGGCCGCTAGCTCCGCGCCCGCTGGGTGACGCCGATGCAGACCAGCACGCCGACCGCGGCCAGCGGGGCGGCCAGCGTGAGGTGCTCGCCCAACAGGAGTACGGACCACACCAGGGTCAGCAGCGGCTGCGCGAGCTGGAGCTGGCTGGCCTTGGCCACGCCGATGGCGGCCATGCCCCGGTACCAGACGTACATGCCCACGAACTGGGAGCCCATCGACACCCACACCATCCCGGCCACCACCTGCGCGGTCAGGTTCACCGGCTCCATGGCCAGGGCGATGGCGGTGGCCGGCAGCGTCAGCGGCAGGCAGCACACCAGGGCCCAGCCGATCACCTGCCAGCCGGGCAGCTCGCGGGTGAGCGTGGCGCCCTCGGTGTAGCCGGCGGCGCACACCAGGAGAGCGGCGAAGAGGAAGAGGTCGGCGCTGGTGGGCTCGCCGCCGCTCTGCTGGAGCGCGAAGGTGATCACCACGGCGGCCCCGACCACCGCCGCGATCCAGAACACCCGCGAGGGCCTGGCCCCGGTGCGTACGGCGCCGAACGCGGCGGTCGTCAGCGGGAGCAGGCCCACGACCACGGCGGCGTGCGCGGTGGAGGAGGTCTCCAGGGCCAGGGTGGTGAACAACGGGAAGCCGATCACGATGCCGCCCACGACGACAGCGAGCCCCGGCCAGTGGCGGCGGGCCGGGAACGGGGCCCGCACCGCGAGCAGGCAGCCGCCGGCGACCAACGCTGCCAGTACGGACCTGATCGCCATCGTGGACCAGGGCCCGAGCCCCTTGAGCGCCCAGGCGGTGGCGGGAAAGGTCAGCGAGAAGGTGGCCACGCCGAGGACGGCGAGCAGCGTCCCGAGCCGGGCCCCGGTCGGCCCGGGTCCGGCCGTCGCCCGGGCCGGCTCGGCGCCCGCCGGCGTCGTATCCGCCGATGCCGTATCCGCCGGCGTCGTATCCACCGGTGTCGCGTCCGCCGACGCCGTGCCGGTCGGCTCGGTGGCCGCTTCCAGGTGCGGATCGGGGTACGGGGTGACGGCTGGGGCGAGGGGCGCGTCAGCGGGGTCGGCCGGGGCAGTGCGCCCGGCGTCCGGCCCGTCGTGGCAGGGGCCGGTGACGCCGGGCGTCGCTATGGGTACTGCTATCGCGTCAACGTGGGTAGCGCTATCTTTGCCTGTCATGTTTGAGCGTAGCAGCGTGGTGGAACTGGCCGAAGTCCTGCGGGAGGAGCTGGATCGCTACTCTCCCGGTGAGAAGCTGCCGTCCAGTCGGGCCCTCATCGAGCAGCACCGGGTAAGTCCGGTGACCGTCTCGCGCGCGCTGGCCCTGCTGGCCGCGGAGGGGCTGGTCGTGACGCGGCCGGGGGCCGGCGCGTTCCGGGCCGGACCGGCGGACCGGGGCGCCGGCCAGCCGCGCGCCGGGGACACCTCCTGGCAGGAGGTGGCGCTCAGCGCGGAGGCCGCGGCCGACGCCGTACCCCGCTCGGTGGACGCCTCGGGCATCCTCGCCACGCTGGCCGCCCCGCCCACCGACGTGATCGAACTCAGCGGTGGCTACCTGCACTCCTCGCTGCAACCGGAACGCGCCCTGGCGGCGGCGCTCGGCCGGGCCGGGCGCCGCCCGGGCGTCTGGGACCGCCCGCCGATCGACGGGCTGCCCAAGCTGCGCGCCTGGTTCGCCCGCGAGATCAGCGGGCCCACCGGCGGCGTCACGGCGGCCGACGTGCTGATCACCTCAGGCGGCCAGAGTTCCCTGACCACCGCGCTGCGCGCGCTCGCGCCACCCGGGGCGCCGGTGCTGGTCGAGTCGCCCACCTACCCGGGCCTGCTGGCCGTCGCCCGTGCCTCCGGGGTTCGCCCGGTGCCGGTCCCGGTCGACGCCCACGGGGTACGCACCGACCTGCTCGCCGACGCGTTCCGGGCCAGCGGCGCGCGGGTCTTCGCCTGCCAGCCCCTGATGCAGAACCCGACCGGCACCGTGCTCAGCGAGGAGCGGCGGGCCGAGGTGATCCGGGTCGCGCGAGCGGCCGGGGCGTTCGTGATCGAGGACGACTTCGCCCGTCGGCTGGCCCACGAGGACGCCCCGGCGCTGCCCCCCACGCTGGCCGCCGACGACCCGGACGGCACCGTCGTGCACGCCTGTTCGCTCACCAAGGCCACCTCGCCCAGCCTGCGGGTCGGCGCGCTGGCGGCCCGGGGCCCGGTGCGCGACCGGCTGCGCGCCATCCAGGTCGTCGACAGCTTCTTCGTGCCCTGGCCGCTCCAGGAGGCGACGCTCGAACTCGTCGGCTCGCCCGCCTGGCCGCGCCACCTGCGCGCGGTCGCCGCCGAGCTGCGCCGCCGCAGGGAGGCCCTGGTCGCCGCGCTCGGCGCGGAGCTGCCCGGGCTGCCCCCCGCCCGCGTCCCGCCCGGCGGCTTCCACCTGTGGCTGTCCCTGCCGCCCGGCACCGACGAGGCCGCCGTGGTGCGGGCGGCCCTGCACGCCGGGGTGGCCGTGGCCCCCGGCCGGCCCTCCTACGCGGCCGAGCCGCCCGGTCCCAGGCTGCGCCTGTCCTTCGCGGGCGTGGCGAGCCTGGCCGAACTGGCCGAAGGCGTACGGCGGTTGCGGATCGCGCTGGAGGGCGGGTAGCCGTCGCGCACGGGGCCCGTGGGGGAGCAGGGTCAGCCGCAGACCCGCTCGTCGCCCTCGGGGGTGGGGGTGGCGCTCGGTTCGTAGCAGGCGTTGCCCTCGTCCGGGGTCGGTTCCTCGCAGGCGGACGCCGCGACGATCAGCAGGGTGGTCAGACAGGCGAACACGACGCGGAGCGGCATGGCGCGACGGTAGGACGGCGAGGCCGGGAGGGTCTCGGGGCGACCGGTCCCGCGCCGGGCGGCGCCGGGCGGCCCGGTGCCGTCCGCCGGTCACACGGCGGCCGGGGCGGCGAGGAACGCGCTGACCACGGTGCGGAACGCCGCCGGGTCGTCCACCCACGGCCAGTGGCCGCAACCGGGGAGCAGGGCGAGACGCGCGGTGGGGCAGCAGGCGACGAGCAGCCGCGCCGGGGCCGTGCCGGCGATCCCGTCCCGGCCGCCGGCGACGGCCAGCAGGGGCGCCCGCAGCGCGCCCAGTCGCGCCACCCGCGTCGGCTCGTCGGCCACGTCGGCGTAGAACCGGGTCCTGAGCCACGGCGGCGGCACCCGGTAGGCGGCGCCGGCGGCGTGGTGGGCCCGCGCGGCGGCCGACCACGCGCCGTACGCCCCGGGCGCGGCGCCGGCCGCCATCGCCGCGGCGGAGTCGGCCCGCTCGCCCAACTCGGCTCGCAGGGCGCCCAGTTCGGCCTCGTCCGGCTCCCTCGCCAACCGGCCCGCGGGGGTCACGAGCACGAGCCGGCCCACCCGCTCCGGGTGCCGT
The DNA here is from genome assembly GCF_014295035.1 of Streptomyces buecherae. Taxonomy (GTDB): domain Bacteria; phylum Actinomycetota; class Actinomycetes; order Streptomycetales; family Streptomycetaceae; genus Streptomyces; species Streptomyces youssoufiensis. Next base: position 1,219,140 of record NZ_CP060404.1, on the reverse strand, counting down.
AGCGCGAACTCCTGGGCGATCAGCGTCCCCGCCGAGTGCGCGATGACGTCCACCTGGTCCAGGCCGAGGGTGTCGGCGAACGCCAGCACGTCGCGGGCCTGCGCGGCGAAGCCACAGTGGGCCCCGTCGGGCGGGATCGCGGAGCGACCGCCGGCGCGGCCGTCGAGCCGCAGCAGGGTCCGCCCCCGGGCCAGGCCGCCCAGGTCGCCGAGGCCGCGCCCGTCACCACCCGGTCCGCCAGACAGGCACACCAGGGGCGGCCCGCTGCCCAGGACGGAGTAGTGCAGGGTGACGCCGTCGTACGAGGCGAAGTTCGGCATATGCCAGAGTCTCGCGGCGCGGGCCCGGTCGTGGGGCGCCCTTCGCCGTCGGTGAACGCGGGCGCGGGCGGACCGGGGACGCGGTCACCCCGCGACGCGGCCGCCCCGGCGGGCGCGGGGCCGGCCGGGGCGGAGGGGCGAGCGCGGCGCATGGCCGCGGAGCGCGGGTGGGGCGGGGGCGTACGAGCTGGAGCAGCCCCCGCCGCGCGGGCCCGGGGTGTGCGACCGGTTCGGCCGCGCCCGGGCCCGCGATGGCGTCAGCCGAGCGTCGAGAGCGCCTGGTTGAGGGTCTGCGACGGGCGCATGATGGCCGCGGCCTTGGCCGGGTCGGGCTGGTAGTAGCCGCCGATGTCGGCCGGGGAGCCCTGCACCGCGATCAGCTCGTCCACGATCGTCTGCTCCTGCTCGGCCAGCGTCTTGGCGAGCGCGGTGAAGGACTTCGCCAGCTCCGCGTCGTCGGTCTGCCGCGCCAGCTCCTGGGCCCAGTAGAGCGCCAGGTAGAAGTGGCTGCCACGGTTGTCGATGCCGCCGAGGCGACGGCTGGGCGACTTGTCCTCGTTGAGGAACGTCGCCGTCGCGCGGTCCAGGGTGTCGGCGAGCACCTGGGCGCGGGCGTTGCCGGTGGTCTGCGCGAGGTGCTCGAAGCTGACCGCGAGCGCGAGGAACTCGCCCAGGCTGTCCCAGCGCAGGTAGTTCTCCTTGACGAGCTGCTGCACGTGCTTGGGCGCGGAGCCGCCGGCGCCGGTCTCGAACAGGCCGCCGCCGTTCATCAGCGGGACCACGGACAGCATCTTGGCGCTGGTGCCGAGTTCGAGGATCGGGAACAGGTCGGTCAGGTAGTCACGCAGCACGTTGCCGGTGACCGAGATCGTGTTCTCGCCCCGCCGGATGCGCTCCAGCGAGAACGCGGTCGCCTCGACCGGCGACATGATCTCGATCCGCAGGCCGTCGGTGTCGTGGTCGGCCAGGTACGTCCGGACCTTGGCGATCAGGTTGGCGTCGTGCGCGCGGCCCTCGTCCAGCCAGAACACCGCCGGGTCGCCGGTCGCGCGGGCGCGGGTGACGGCGAGCTTGACCCAGTCGCGGATCGGGGCGTCCTTGGTCTGGCACATACGGAAGATGTCACCGGCGCTGGCGACCTGCTCGAGGACGACGTTGCCGTTGCCGTCGACGGCCCGCACCGTGCCGGTGGCGGGGATCTCGAAGGTCTTGTCGTGGCTGCCGTACTCCTCGGCCTTCTGCGCCATCAGGCCGACGTTGGGCACCGAGCCCATCGTCGCCGGGTCGAAGGCGCCGTGGGCGCGGCAGTCGTCGATGACGACCTGGTAGACGCCGGCGTAGCTGCTGTCCGGGATGACCGCGAGGGTGTCGGCCTCCTGGCCGTCCGGGCCCCACATGTGGCCGGAGGTGCGGATCATCGCGGGCATCGAGGCGTCCACGATGACGTCGCTGGGCACGTGCAGGTTGGTGATGCCACGGTCCGAGTCGACCATCGCCAGCTCGGGACCCTCGGCCAGCTCCGCCTCGAAGGACGCCTTGATCGCCGGGCCCTCGGGCAGCGCCTCCAGGCCCTTGAGGATGCCGCCGAGACCGTCGTTGGGGGTCAGGCCGGCCGCGGCGAGCGTCTGGCCGTGCTCGGCGAACGTCTTCGGGAAGAAGGTGCGCACCACGTGACCGAAGATGATCGGGTCGGAGACCTTCATCATGGTGGCCTTCAGGTGTACGGAGAACAGCACGCCCTCCGCCTTCGCGCGGGCCACCTGGGCGCCCAGGAACTCGCGCAGCGCCGCGACGCGCAGCACGGCCGCGTCCACCACCTCGCCGGCGAGCACGGGCACCGACTCGCGCAGCACGGTGGTGCTGCCGTCGTCCCCGGACAGCTCGATGCGCAGCGCGCCGTCCTCGGCGATGACCACCGACTTCTCCGTGGAGCGGAAGTCGTCACCGTCCATGTGCGCGACGTTGGTCTTGGAGTCGGCGCTCCAGGCGCCCATGCGGTGCGGGTGCGCCTTGGCGTAGTTCTTGACCGACGCGGGGGCGCGGCGGTCGGAGTTGCCCTCGCGCAGGACGGGGTTGACGGCGCTGCCCTTGACCTTGTCGTACCGGGCGCGGATGTCGCGCTCCTCGTCGGTCTTCGGGTCGTCCGGGTAGTCCGGCAGCGCGTAGCCCTGCTCCTGCAGCTCCGCGATCGCGGCCTTGAGCTGCGGGATCGAGGCCGAGATGTTCGGCAGCTTGATGATGTTCGCACCCGGCGTCTTGGCCAGCTCGCCCAGCTCGGCCAAGGCGTCGTCGATGCGCTGGCTCTCCTGGAGACGCTCCGGGAAGCTTGCGATGATCCGCCCCGCCAGGGAGATGTCACGGCTCTCGACGTTCACTCCGGCCGTGGAGGCGTACGCCTCGATCACCGGCAGGAAGGAGTACGTCGCCAAGGCCGGGGCCTCGTCGGTGTGCGTGTAGATGATGGTCGAGTCAGTCACCGGGTGCTCCGCTCCACGTCTGCAACATTGCTCGACATCAAGATATCTCGTGATCGACCCTCCCTCGACAGGACCCCGCCCCGCCGCGCACCGGCACGCGCGGATTGGCTGGTTCCGCCCCGACCCGGGCCGCCACCGCGCCCGCCACCGGGCGCCTCCGCGCCCGCCACCGGCCGCCGCAGACCGCCGTCGGGCTCAGTGGCTGACGGCCAGGCGCAGGCCGAGCGCGGTGATGACCGTCCCGGTGACGCGGTCCAGGAGCCGCTGCGCCCGCCGCGTGCGCAGCCACTGGTGCAGCAGCCGGGCGCAGCCGATCAGTACGAGGGACCACAGCAGGCCCAGCACGATGTGCACCAGTGTGAGCAGCAGCCCCATGGGCAACTGGTGGGTGCCCGGCGGGATGAACTGGGGCAGCACCGCCACGTAGAACGCGCCCACCTTCGGGTTGAGCAGATTGGTGAGCGCCCCCTGCCGCATTCCGCCGAGCAACGAGTCCGCGCTCTCCGACGCCGCCGCCGCGTCGGGCACCCGCGACCCGTGGTCGGCGCGGAAGGTGTCGCGGATCATCCGCAGGCCCAGCCACACCAGATAGGCGGCGCCGGCCCAGCGCAGGCACTCGTAGGCGAGGTGCGAGGCGGTCAGCAGCGCGGTCACGCCGAGAGAGGTGAAGGCCCCCCACAGCAGGATGCCGCTCTGCACGCCGAGGACGACGCCCCAGGCCCGGTGGGCGTGGCCGAGCATCGAGGTGCGCAGGATCAGCGCGGTGTCGAGACCGGGAGTCAGCGTCAACAGCCCTACGACCAAGGCGAAGGACCAGACTGCGGTGCTTATGGCCATGGAACGGCAGCCTAGCCACCGCGCCGGCGGCGCACGCCCCGGGAGTGCGGCACGAGGCTCGCGCACGGGCGGGCGCGGCCAGGGCTGCCGCGCGGGGCGGGCGCCGCCGCCGATGCCGCCGACGCTGTCGGGCGGGGCGGGCCCGGGTGACCGGGCACGGGCCGCCGCTTCGTCGCCGCCCCGGCGCCCCGGCCGGCGCCCCGGCCTCCGTCGGACGGGGGTCAGGAGGCGGGAACCGGGCCGCCCGGCCGGAACGGCTCGACGCCGACGATGTGCCGGACCTTGGTCGGGCGCACGATCACCGCGACCCGTTGCTCTCCCGGCATGATCCACTCGAAGCGCTCGCTGCCCAGGTACTTGCGGGTCAGCCGGTCCATCCGCTCGTGCGCCTCCTCACCCTCGACGAAGCGGGCCACCTCGCCGCTGATCTGCACCCGGTCGAAGGGGTTGGCGGCGTCCGCGTGGGAGAGGTAGACGCGCGGGTCGTGACGGAGGTTCTCCTCCTTCACCCGGCCCACCGAGGTGTTGAACGTCAGCTCCCCCTCGCCCTCCAGGTCCACCCACATCGGGCTGACCTGCGGCGCTCCGTCGGGGAACACGGTGCCGACGTACCAGATGTGGGGGGCCCGCAGCCGGGCGCGGACGGCTTCGCTGAAGGTCGCGGTCATCCGACGAGGCTACCAACCATGATCGTCGGGACGGACGGGCCGGGGGGAACCGTGCGTTCCGGCCGGGCCGAACCCCCGGGCCGCGGCTCGCGCGCCCCGACACCGCGGGCCGGCGAGCGGCCCTCACCCCTTGACGGCCTCCGCGATCCGCAGGGCGGCCTGGGCGGGGGTGAGGTGGGTGGTGTCGATGACCTCGGCCTCGGCGTGCAGCCAGGTGCGGGCCGCCTCGGCGTAGGGCTCGACGTACCTGAAGCGGAAGGGTGAGGGGCCGAGGACGGTGTCGTTCTGGATGCGGGCGCGCAGGGTCTCCTGGTCGGCGTGGAGCACGAAGTGCCGTACGGGAATGGCGTACTGGGCCAGGCCCGCGCTGATCTCGCGCCAGTACGGCTCGACCAGGACGGTCATCGGCACCACCAGGGTGCCACCGGCGTACTCCAGCACGCGGCGGGCGGTCTCGACCACGAGCGGGCGCCACGGCGGCCAGTGCTGGAAGTTGTCCGTCTCGGGGAGCCCCGGCGTGATGTCCATGAGCGTCTCGCCGACCTTCTCGGCGTCGAACACCCGGGAGTCCGGCAGCAGTTGTTGTACGAGCGCGCTGGTCGTCGTCTTGCCCGCGCCGTGTGTGCCGTTGAGCCATACGATCATGCGCCCCACGCTAACGCCAACGGTCAGCGCGGTGTCCATGGCGAGCGGCTGGACCTCAGGCGATCGACCCAGCGGCTCAGGCCCCGTCGTGACCGGCGAGGGCGTGCCCGAACCGGCCGCTGACCTCCTACTCCCGCCTGACCGGCCTTATCAGGGTCGCGCCTCCAGTGGTCGTCAGGCGAGAGGATCGGAGCCCTGCGTTCTGCTTGGGCCCGGATCTCCATGTGGGATTCGTGAGCGGTGATGCGGAACGCCTCCTCGTAGGAGGCCAGGGCCGCGCTCACGGCTCCGCCCGCGAGACCTCGGCGGCGGATGTGTGCTGCCAGCCAGGTGAGCGAACCCAGGACTGCGGCAAGGCCGCAGATCAAGATCAGGTATGGCAGGAACGCGTCCATGAATATGAGCCTACTGGCCACCGGTGCCGCTCGGAGTGGCCAACCGGCGCGCTCGGCCGCAGTGTGACTGAGCGGCTCAGTCGGCCCGTCCCGCCGAGTGGAACGCTCAGTCGCCGAGAAGGTCGCAAGCGCCGTTCAGGAGCCTCCCCTGCCTGGATGCGGCGATGACCGACGGTCATGTCCTGGGGGGTAGGTCTTGTCCATGCCGCCTTCGGGAAGGTAGCGGCGGGGGCGGCTGCGGACGGGCGCAGCCGCCCGGCGCCTCCGCCCGGACGGGTGCCCGGCCCCGCTCAGCTCTTCCGCTCGCCCAGGACACAGAATTCGTTGCCCTCCGGGTCTCCCAACACTCAGAACTAGACGTTCTGGAGTGGCGACGTGGTGGCATCAGTCCTGGTCAGGGAGCACAGCGGGAACCCCTCGGTCCCTACGGGGACCATGAACAGTGCACCCCGGAACCCCCTCGTGGGCACGGTCTACGAAACCGAAACGCTGCGTGGTGTCCGTTGCGTACGCCTGTCCGTGCTCACCGATGAGACCACCAGCCCCGAGCGGCAGCGCGAAGCCGACGACATAGTTGCGGCAGCCCTCAACATCGACTTTGGCGAGGGAGACCAGCTCCGGGAAGCGGTAGACCTTGACGTCTCTGCTTCCAAGATCAGCCCCTTTGACCGTCCCGCCCTCGGCGGGTGGCTCTCCCGCCCCGATGAGTTCGACGCTCTGGTGTGGTGGCGGTTCGACCGCGCTATCCGGTCCATGGCGGACATGCACGAGCTTGCGAAGTGGGCTCGCGAGCATCGCAAGGTGCTGGTCTTCGCCGAGGGCATCGGCGGGGGCCGGCTGGTCTTCGACTTCCGCAACCCCATGGACCCCATGGGCGAACTCATGATGATGATGTTCGCCTTTTCCGCTCAGGTGGAAGCGCAGAGCATTAGCGACCGTGTTACCGGCGCCATGGCTGCCATCCGCAAGATGGCGCTGCGGTGGCGCGGCGCGCGCCCGCCGTACGGCTACATGCCCGCCCCCATGTCCAAGGAACACGGCGGTATCGGCTGGACGCTTGCCCCCGACCCCGATGCCGTTCTGATCATTGAGCGGATCGTCCGAGAGCTGTTCGAGGGGAAGACTGTTTCGGCAATCGCCGTGGGGCTCAACACTGAAGGGGTTCCGAGTCCGCGCGATCACTGGGCCGTCAAGAAGGGCCGTAAGACCGGCGGAAAGACCGGGGGAGTCAAGGGGCTCGTTAGAGACGCGTTCATGTGGAACCCCGGTGTCATCACGCGCATGTTGCGTAACGAAACGCTGCTCGGCTGGAAGATGCACAAGGGCCGCCCCGTGCGCGACGCCGAGGGCAACCCGATCACGGCAACCACACAGCCGATCATGACCCGTGAAGAGTTCGACCGCATCGGCGCGGTACTGGACGAGCGGAGCATCGACAACGGGGACCGGAAGGACACGGACGCGCTGCTGTTGCGGGTCATCCACTGCGACTCGTGCGGCGGACGCATGTACCTGAACAAGCAGGACAGCAGGAACAACCAGCACCCCACCTACAAGTGCAACCCGTATTCGCGCGGCTTCAAGTGCGAGAAGTCCGCTCATGTCAGGGGCGATTGGGCCGACGAGTACGTGACCGTCGAGTTCCTGCGCCTGATGGGCCCCGTGGAGACAACGCACGTCGTCACTGTCCCCGGGTACGACCCTGAGCCCGAGCTTCGCGCCACCCTCGCCGAGTTCGCGGAGCACCAGGAACAGAAGGGACGCCAGAAGTCCCGCCACGCTGCGGCCGAGTGGCAGAAGCGTGCGGACGCACTCGACAACCGGATAGCCGAGCTGGAGACCCGCGAGAAGCGCGAGCCGCAACGCATCGTCACCCCGACCGGCCGCACCATCCGCGACGAGTGGGAAGCGGCGGACACGGCGGGACGACGAGCGCTACTCGTTGAAGCGGGCGTGCGACTAAACGTACGGCGAGGCACCCCCGGCGGGTGGCGGAAGCTGGACACGCGCCGTGTCACGTTCACCATGTCCGGAGAGCCGGACCCCGCCGCCGACGCTCTCGCGGGTGAGGCATCGGCGCTGGAAGCCGAGACGCGCGGAGACGAGCCGACCGAGGGCGCGAGCGTGCGCCTGGTCGACCCCGTCCGCGAACTGGTCGCCGCATAAGGGCCCCGACGCGCCCCCTATGCCCCTCCAGAGCCCCGGATGGCCCCGTTGCCCGCCGGGGCTCCGGTGCGCCCACAGGCAGGCGTACGCGCCCCGCTCATCGGCGGGGCTGCTGAACAGCGGGAGGCGAAAAGGTGTTGAGGGTGTCGAACTTCGACTGTTTTTGGGGAAGCCAAGAAAAACCTAGAGAGAAGAGAGATTGGGGTCTCTGTCGTCACCCTCAACACCCCTTCACCGCTCTGCGTCTGCTGTTCGGTCCATGCCGACGATTCCGGACCGTTCAAATGTTGCCTGCATCACATTCGGTGTCCGATTCGTCTGGCCTGAATAGTTTTGCGGGCAACCCTCGGTCCCTACTACCCGCGAACCAGGAAGCGGCCCACGCTGACGGACCGCTGACGCCAATCTGCCCGCCCGAGGGAAACCATGGACACCACACGACTCATAGAGGTCTGCGCACTGCTGCGACGCGCTGAGAACGCCGCACAGGGCGCCGTGAACGGCGACCAGGCCGCCGCACGTACAACGCTCGCACTCGTCACCGACGCGCGGCAGCGAGCCGAGGGCACGGGGCCCGGCATCTGTGCCCACCCGAATTGCTCCAACGAACTGCACTACGTCGGGCGGGGTCGTCGCCCGCTGTACTGCTCGGCGGACTGCCGAACGGAGACGTACCAGGCAACGCAAATGGCCGCGCGTGCGCTGATCGGAATCCCGGATTGGGCCCCCGCATAGGGGCAGGAACGTCCACAACTCCAGAGCTTCACTCACGAACCCCTGACGTGCCATACGCAGGGGCTTTTTCACGCCCGAACACAATGAAGGAAAGACCGTGAACGAATATCTCAACCGTGCCGCGTTCCTGGACGGGAAGCGCAACAAGGGACAGAGCCGCGCCGACGCATTCAAGCTGGATGAGCGCATGGAAGAACTCGCCGCACTGCGCGACTCGCGCCCCGAAGTGTTCGAAACGCTCGGCACTTCTATCCGGATGAGCCTTGGCTACTACGAGAACGACAAGAAGATTGCAGCCGAGCACGGCCGCGACGTGACAAAGGGTGCCAACTGATATGACCACCAACGAAATCCAGAAGGCAACGGAGCGCGTCGCCAAGCTCCAGGCGCAAGCCGAAAAACTGTCCGCCCCGCTCGCTGACGCACAGGCCGAATTGGAAGCGGCACAGGAAGCCGAAGCGACCCGTAGGGCCGAGCGCGGAGAGGTATACGACCGCGAATTTTCCAACAACTGGTCCGGGCGAGCAATGGAAGCCGCAAACTCTGGGGACGATTCCCACGCCCGGTTCTATGAACTGCTGGCCGAGGAACCCTGGTTCGCGGCCTACGTCGAATACCGGTCGGCCCGCCACAAGCGCAGGCATGTTCTCGATGAGGCGCAGCGAGGACAGCGGGCATTGCAGGAAGTCGTGACCGTTCCCGAACAGCGCTACTACCCGGTGGCCATTCTCACTGACATTGAGAGCTACGCCGAAAGGAAGGCTGCGGAGAAGGCCGCCGAGTTCGCCGACGAGCTGCGAAAGGCTCGGGATGAGTTCCTGGACAAGAAGGAGTGATGATGGCGGTTGACGCACTCGACCCGGGGCCTGAGGGGGACTACCCGTACTTCCCTCGCGATGCGGATGGGCGGCCCGCATGGTCCGACACGGCCATGGCGACAGAGACCGTGATGCCAAGGGGAGTTCAGCGAACGCGGCACGCTGGCCGGCTGACGGCTATCGACCTCACACTCCGCCACCCGGACGGAACTCCGATAGACCCCCCGGCGATCCCGCCGAATGGCCCCCATGCCGCGTAAGCCCCATACCCCCTGCCCGATACCCGGATGTCCCGAGTTGACGGCAGGGGGCAGTGCCGGACCGAACCCCGTGGGAAGTCGAAGCGGCCCGGCCGTCCGCTCTCGTCGTGCGCGGAGCCGCGACGGGCGAGCCGTCGGGACGCTGCGGCGCGGCTCCGGCGACGGGTGGACGAGCGGGGCTCGGCCTGGTGCGACTGGTGCTTGGGGGACTTCCCCGCCGGCGGGGTGGACGTGGACCATGTGCGTCCGCTGTTCCTCGGCGGGGAAGACGTTGACCGCAACGTTCAGGTGCTGTGCCACGGGTGCCACGGACTCAGGACGAGCGCGGAGTTCGGGGCAGTGTGCTCGGAGCGGGCTCTGCCCTGGATCATTTTGGCTGCGTACTGAAGCGTGGCCGAAGCGAGAGTCACCGCGGCGTGAACCACGCGGCGAGCGCGCTCCCTGTGACAGTGGCGAGGGCTGCTACTAACCATCCGGGAACTCGCTGAATCGTCAGACTGAGTCCGCCAATTCGGATTTCAAGCTGGGGACTCTCGTGGCGTTGGTGCTCATACGGGCCGGGCATGAGTGTCCTCCATGGCTTCGTTGTTGGGATCTGCCGATGGACATCTCACCCGACGAGGAGGGCGGCGGACTAGGCAGTGCACCCTGGCGTGGCCTGGCGAATTTCTCGCTACCTGCCCCGTCACAGTTACTGGAGAGTACAAACACCGAGCCGGACTGTTCGTAGGTTCCTCTTCACAGCTGCCCGGTCTGGAGGTGACCCCCGTTCCCCGCAAACCCCGCCCCCCGTGCTCTGTCCCCGGGTGCCCCGAGCTGACTACTGGTGGACGCTGTGTCGCGCACGAGCGTGGGGCGAACGCCGACCGTGCGTCACGTGGTGGCGCGGTGTACTCGACACGGTGGCAGCGCATCCGGCGCGCGTACCTGTACGCCAACCCGTGGTGCGTGCTGTGCGGCCGGTCCGCGCGGGTGGCCGACCACTTCCCGGTGAGTCGCCGCGAGTTGATCGCGAGGGGCGAGGCGAGCCCGGACGCGGCGAAGCATCTTCGTCCGCTGTGCGTTGCGTGCCACAACCGCGAGACAGCTCGTCGGCAGCCGGGTGGTTGGGCTGCTGAGGCTCGCTCGCGGCGAGAGGCAGCCGAGCGTCCGCCGTTCTGACCAGGGGGGTAACTCCCGCCCCTTCACCGCCCTGAGCGGCAGGGAGACAAAAAACCTACGTGGTTCATTAGCCCGTTTCGGTGGAGGTAAACCCCCGGGAATCACAGTTGGTTTCCTCGCTTCCCATATAAACCCAGAGCTCCCCGCGCTCGTCACCCTAGCTAGAGCGGCGGGCGCGGGGGCTTCAGCATGCTCGTGGTTAGGGGCGCCACTACGGCGGGCTTCCCGAGTGCGAGTTTGCGTGAGAAGATTCCACCGTGTCGATGAAACAGACTGATCCAGCACTCGTCTTGTGGGACGTAGACCATACTCTCGTAAGTATCGGTGGCGTTAGTCGTTCCATCTATGAGCGGGCTTTTAGCTCGGTCATAGGGCGCCCCCTTCGCGACCTAGCCTCCATGACCGGGCGAACGGAGCGCGCCATCATCACCGAGACCTTGCAGCTCAACGATGTTGAGGCGTCACCTTCACTCGTCTCAGATTTCTATTCGGCCCTCGGTGTGGCAGCACAAGATCTAAAAGGTGAGATGCAAAGCAATGGGCACTCGCTACCGGGGGTTCATGAAGCTATATCCGCATTTCACGGCAAAAGGGCCGTGCAATCACTCGTAACAGGGAATATCCGATCTATCGCCAAAGCGAAGCTAAGCGCATTCGGTCTTGCTGACGGGATCGACTTGGATGTGGGTGGCTACGGTGACGACGGAAGCGACCGCGCTGACCTCGTTCGACTCGCCCGCGATCGGGCCGAGGAGAAATACCGGATCGCTTTCCCCGGAAAGCGAACGTTCATCATCGGTGACACGCCTCACGATATCAAAGGCGCTCACGATGCCGGAGCATTTGCAGTCGGGGTGGCGACTGGCAGTAGCCCCGTAGAGGCTCTCCGAGAATCGGGGGCGGACTTGGTGCTTGCAGACCTGGCCGATAGCGAAGCTCTATTCGAGGTAATTTTCGATTCGCGTGGAATCTAGGAGATTCGCGCTGCCGTACCTTGCGTGGTCGCGCGATACGCCTCTTTGAAGTCGGCGGCGCTGGACACGCCATTGTAAGGGTTAAGCAATGCCTCAAACTCCCCAAGGCGTTCGGTGACGCGCGCTGAGCCAATTGTCCGACTGAAGTCCAATGCATGGCTAGCCGTTCGACAGGCTTCCTCGACTTCCCCGTCAAGGAGATAACATTTAGCGAGACGGGAAAGGTAGTGGACTCGATCACGGACTCGATTGGGGCTATGAATACTCAATAGGCCGATGGCGCTAGTGAGAGACTTGACTGCCTTGCTTGTTAACCCGAGATCGAGATAGCAAGCGCCTTCCTGGGCGGCGATCTCGACGGAGTCCACGTAAGAGACGTAGTGGGGCTCTCTCCGACTCCCTGCTTGCTCAAATTCCTTTCGCGCCAATTCTAACGTTTCCAGGCACAAATCTTCGTTTCCCAAGCCCGCATGCGCCCGCGCCAGCCGCGTTCTCAGCATCGTGCGAGTGAGAGGCGTGAGCTTGTGGGGTTCTACTTCATTGGCATCAAGGGCAAGGGTGAGTGCATTCGATGGCCGGCCTCGATATGTTTCCTGCAAACTCATGTAGGCGAGTGCGCTTGCCATGAGGCCGGGGTCGCTGGACTCCTTCCCAACCCGCACAGCCGCTTCAAAATACCTCCTGGCAGTAGAATGGCTATTGGCATCAAGGGCCAGCCATCCCGCCATCTGAGTCAGTTGGCCAAAAACTGAGAGCCCGTCTCCGGGGTTCTCGCGCACGCTTTCAGCCATCCGTGTGACGTAACGCGTCAGCGGAAGGAAGAGACTGTCACCGCCCAGTTCATCATCGAGATGCAGAAACATCTTGAGGAGCTGCTCGCCGCTTTGCTGAAGCGTCATACCCTCGAATGGTGTAATGCCTAGCATCGGCATATCTAGCGCCGCTGGAGCGGTTACGGCGTCTGGTGCGGAATCCGTACTTGACCGGCTGCCTTCCCATGGCCTTTCCGGCAGGCTAAGCATTTGTCCGGGAATTCCGAAGCCATCGGCCACGCGTTCTACAACCTGCCGACCTCGGATGCCACGGACACCACGGATAACGTCGCTCACACGTGAGGTTGTCATCTTGCCGATTGCGGCGGCCATAACCGCATAACTGGAGCCCGTGCGCCTGTTGACCAAACGGAAGATCTCTTGGAAATCCCTTGCTGCGCAGGCTCGTTGCATCGCATCGCTCAGTAGCAACGTGTCAGGGATCGTCAGCGGGTAACCGCTGCGCTTGGTCTGGCGGTCATCCATGGGCACCACCTGCAGGGTCTGAGGGGGCAGGGCTCTCAAGCGTAGTCCCCAACGGGGTTCCCCAAATGGGCTTGCAGGGTTCCCCATTCGTTGTTCCCCAAAGGTTGCCGTGGACCTGAAGCTCATGAGGTGACGCGCATCTGCGCTCACAGCAGAGGACCCCCGCGACGCGGCGAACGTCCGGGGGCGTGGACCACCTGACGCGAGGTAGCCATGAGAGAGCATACGCACGCGACCACGCCCGAAGCGCGCGTCGCGAGGCAGTCGGAACAGGACCCTGTGAAGGCGTTCATCTACGACCGTGAAGCGACGGCACAGACCGGCCGGATGCTGGAGCGAGTAGCCCAATGCCACGCCTACGTAGCCCGCATGGGGTGGCGTTTTGAGGGGCTGTGGGTGGACACAGGTGACGACGCGATCCACGCCCATCGGCGCCCCTACTGGCGCGCCATGGTGGCGGAGATGGAGGGGCAGCCGACGGGCACCAGGATGGTCTGCCTCGTCGCCACCTGGGCCCGAGTAAGTCACGACCCCCAAGACAGCGTGACGCTGCGGCAGATGGTCAGCCGGGCGGGCGGTGTCGTCGCCACGATCGACGGTGAGACGGACACCGATCGAGGGCTGAGCGCCCGCACGGACGTCGTGCCGATAGAGCACCCTGCTGCACAGTGGCTGGTCCAGCGCACGACCAAGCCGGGGCGGAGTCTGACGTGAGCACCCCGGAGCGACAGGAGCCCACACGGCAGGGTCGGCAGCGGTACGGCTACCTGCCCCACACCATCCACCAGGTGCCTGAAGCCGGTGTCGCGTGCGAAGCGTTTTGTATGTCCGTCGACTGCAAGGCGATGAGTGACGGGTGCGACACCGTCGCAGAGGCAGAGGACTGGGCGATGCGGCACACCGGTCGCAACCCCACCCACGGGCTGTTTCGTCACGTGATCACCAGTTACTCACGCGTGACGCGTGACGGTGCGGAGGGCCGATGAAGGCGGACCTTTGGCCCCGGCACTGGGGACAGCAGCACGGGGGGTATGTGGCGGGGTGCCTGGGCGGGGGACCTGGTTTGTCCTGTGGGGCGGAGTCGGATGAGTGCGGCGCCGCCGCTGACGTGGACGGGTGGATGATCCGGCACGCGACTCAGACGGGCCACCAGCGCTATCAGGTCAGCAGCTTCGCAGTGCACGACGTGCGCACCATGGCGCAACGCATCACCCGTACCGGGCTCGGTGCCACGGGACGACTGGCGCTGGTGCTCCTGCTCCAACGCGCTGACCGAGGGTGGGCACGCGTCCTCGCGCGATCCCTGGATCGTCTACAAGCAGCCGGCACTGCCTCACACCGGCGAGGAAGAAAGACACACCAGGACGCGTCGCGCTAGCTGCCACCCGCCCTCGCTCCTCGCCGTATATGCGAGCAGTCAAGCCGGAGCCGTGAGCACGTTATGGGTCGTCGGGATACCAGTCCCGTCCGCATATTTGCCCAGGGGAGGGGCGTGCGGGCGGGACTTCATGCTCGTGGTATTCAGCAAGATGCCCCGTTCGGCCAAGTGCCGGGCGGGGCTCTGTCGTTGGCGCTGACGTGCGCGTATGCTCAGAACTGGCAGTCAGGAGTGTTGGGGTCGAGAAGGGTCGCCCAGTGCTGCTCCTCCCGCGCGGTGTCCGCTCGCCGGGCACCGAGGGAGAGCAGCCGAGCGACCTCGGCCTCCTGGTCGTCGGGGCGGAAGTCGGGGTGGAGTCGGTTCTTCGACGTCTTGCCCTCGGGGACAGGCACGAAGAGCAGGCCCGGTATCCGGTCCGGCTCAGGCCGGATCTCGATGATCTCCTCGGATTCGTCGACCACCACCCAGCCGAGAGCCTCGGCCCACCAGCGCCCGAGGGCGATGGGGTCGGAGGAGTCGACGATGATCTGTTCCCACTCGAGTGCCATGGGCGTGAGCATAAACAGGGTCGGCTGGCTGCCAGGGCTGGGGATGACTGCCGGTCAACGGAGCAGCCGCCGCCCAGCGGGCCACTACTGGCGCTTAGACAGGCCAGCTCAAGCGCTTACGGGGCGACTCGGACGCTCCGTCTCAACCCTTGAGGCCAGTCCCGGCCACTCATTGCATAAAGCTACCCCCCTCCGTATAGTCATGCCACCAAGGAGGAGGGGTTCGATGACGGTGCGGGTAGCGGTGGCCGGGGCGAGCGGGTATGCGGGCGGGGAGGTGCTGCGGCTGCTGCTCGGGCACCCCGAGGTGGAGATCGGCGCGCTGACCGGCAACTCCAACGCCGGGCAGTCGCTCGGCGCGCTCCAGCCGCACCTGGGGCCGCTGGCCGAGCGGGTGTTGGAGCCGACCGAGGCCCGTCGCCTGGCCGGACACGACGTGGTCTTCCTCGCGCTGCCGCACGGGCAGTCCGCCGAGGTCGCCCGCGAGCTGGGGCCCGAGGTGCTGGTGGTCGACTGCGGCGCGGACTTCCGGTTGCGGGAGGCCGCGGACTGGGAGGCGTTCTACGGTTCGCCGCACGCCGGCACCTGGCCGTACGGGCTGCCCGAACTGCCCGGCGCGCGCGACGCGCTGCGCGGCGGCAAGCGCGTCGCGGTGCCCGGCTGCTACCCGACCGCCGTCTCGCTCGCCCTCTTCCCCGCCTACGCCGCCGGCCTGGTCGAGCCGGAGGCGGTGATCGTCGCGGCGTCCGGTACCTCGGGCGCGGGCAAGGCCGCCAAGCCACACCTGCTCGGCAGCGAGGTCATGGGCTCGATGAGTCCGTACGGTGTCGGCGGTGGTCACCGGCACACCCCCGAGATGGCGCAGAACCTCTCGGCCGTGGCGGGGGAGCGGGTCAGCGTCTCGTTCACGCCCACGCTCGCGCCCATGCCGCGCGGCATCCTGGCCACCTGTAGCGCCCGTACCAAGCCCGGCGTCGACGCGGAAGCGGCGCGCGCCGCGTACGAGAAGGCGCTGCGCGACGAGCCCTTCGTGCGGCTGCTGCCCGAGGGGCAGTGGCCGGCGACCGGTGCCGTGTACGGGGCCAACACCGCGCTCCTGCAACTCGCCCACGACCCGGCGGCCGGGCGGCTCATCGTCATCGCCGCCATCGACAACCTGACCAAGGGCACCGCGGGCGGCGCCGTCCAGAGCATGAACGTCGCCCTCGGCCTCCCCGAGGAGCTGGGCCTGCCCACCACCGGAGTGGCGCCGTGAACCACGCGCACGGCCCCGCCCCGTGGCGGCGCCGGCCCCGGCGGCCCGTACGCCCGGTACCGAACCCGTCCTCGCGCGCGGCAGCCGCCGCGGGCACCCCCCTGGAACTCGTGGAAGCGAACGGAGCAGCACGGTGAGCGTTACGGCAGCACAGGGATTCACCGCGGCGGGCGTGGCCGCGGGCCTGAAGGAGAACGGCAACCCGGACCTGGCCCTGGTCGTCAACCAGGGCCCGCGGCTGGCCGCGGCCGGCGTCTTCACCTCCAACCGCGTCAAGGCCGCCCCCGTCCTGTGGTCCGAGCAGGTCCTGGCCGGTGGCACGGTCTCCGCCGTCGTCCTCAACTCCGGCGGCGCCAACGCGTGCACCGGACCGCTCGGCTTCCAGGACACCCACGCCACGGCCGAGAAGGTCGCGGACGTGCTCGGGCACAGCGCCGGCGAGGTCGCCGTCGCCTCCACCGGCCTGATCGGGCTGCGGCTGCCGATGGACAAGCTGCTGCCCGGCATCGAGCGGGCCGCCGCCGCGCTGACCCCGGACGGCGGGGAGGGCGCCGCCATCGCGATCAAGACCACCGACACCGTGCACAAGACGGCCGCCTTCCGCAGCGAGGACGGCTGGACCGTCGGCGGCATGGCCAAGGGCGCGGGCATGCTCGCCCCGGGCCTGGCCACCATGCTCGTCGTGCTCACCACCGACGCCGACCTGGACGCCGGCTCCCTGGACAAGGCGCTGCGCGCGGCGACCCGTACGACCTTCGACCGGGTCGACTCCGACGGCTGCATGTCCACCAACGACACGGTGCTGCTGCTGGCCTCCGGCGCCTCGGGCAGCGCGCCCGAGTACGCGGCGTTCGCCGAGGCGGTCCGCGCCGTCTGCGCCGACCTGGCCCAGCAGCTCGTCCGCGACGCCGAGGGCGCGTCCAAGGACATCCGGATCGAGGTCACCGGCGCGGCCACCGAGGAGGACGCCGTCGAGGTCGGCCGGTCCATCGCCCGCAACAACCTGCTCAAGTGCGCCCTGCACGGCGAGGACCCCAACTGGGGCCGGGTGCTCTCCGCCATCGGCACCACCTCGGCCGCCTTCGAGCCCGACCAACTGAACGTGGCGATCAACGACGTGTGGGTGTGCAAGAACGGCAGCGTCGGCGAGGACCGGGAGCTGGTGGACATGCGCTACCGCGAGGTGCGCGTCACCGCCGACCTCGCGGCCGGTAGCCAGTCCGCGGTGATCTGGACCAACGACCTGACCGCCGACTACGTCCACGAGAACAGCGCGTACTCCTCATGAGCCACACCGCCCCCGAGCCCACCGGCCGGCCCACGCCCCCGCCCGCCGACGCGCCCGCGCAGCCGGATCTGCCGGCTCAGCCGGACCTGCTGGCCCAGTCAGACCTGCCGGCTCAGCCGGACGCGCCGGTCAAGCCCGCGCCGGCCGCGCCCGTCCGTCCCGGCCAGCCGGCGACCCGTAAACACACCGCGCTGCCCAAGGCCCGCACGCTCATCGAGGCGCTGCCATGGCTGACTCGGCACCACGGGAAGTGCGTCGTCATCAAGTTCGGCGGCAACGCCATGGTCGACGACGACCTCAAGGCCGCCTTCGCCCAGGACGTCGTCTTCCTGCGCCACGCCGGCCTGCGCCCGGTCGTCGTGCACGGCGGCGGCCCGCAGATCAGCGCCCAACTCGACCGGCTGGGCCTGGAGTCCACCTTCGCGGCCGGCCTGCGGGTCACCACGCCCGAGGCGATGGACGTCGTACGGATGGTGCTGGCCGGCCAGGTGCAGCGGGAACTGGTCGGGCTGCTCAACCAGCACGGGCCGCTGGCCGTCGGCATGACCGGCGAGGACGCGCACACCATGACCGCCACCAAGCGCTACGCCCGGGTGGACGGGGAACCGGTCGACCTCGGCCGGGTCGGCGACATCACCCACATCGAGGTGGGCGCCATCCAGGCGCTGCTCGACGACGGCCGCATCCCGGTGATCTCCTCGATCGCGCGCAGCGGCGACGCGGCCGACGGCCCGGCCGGCGGCGTCTTCAACGTCAACGCCGACACCGCCGCCGCCGCGCTGGCCGCGGCACTCGGCGCCGAGACGCTGATGGTGCTCACCGACGTCGAGGGGCTGTACGCGGACTGGCCGCACAGCGACGAGGTGATCAGCCAGCTCACCGCGTCCCAACTGGAGAAGCTGCTGCCCGAACTGGCCAGCGGCATGGTGCCCAAGATGGAGGGCTGCCTGACCGCGGTGCGCGGGGGAGTGACCACCGCGCGCGTCATCGACGGCCGGGTGCCGCACTCCATCCTGCTGGAGATCTTCACCGACGAGGGAATCGGCACCATGGTCGTGCCGGACGAGGAGCAGACGTGAACAACTCCGTACTCGCCAAGCGCTGGCAGGCCGCGCTGATGGACAACTACGGCGCCCCGCGCGTGCCGCTCGTGCGCGGCGAGGGCGCCCTGGTGTGGGACGCCGACGGCACGCGGTACCTGGACCTCGTCGGCGGCATCGCGGTCAACGCCCTCGGCCACGCCCACCCGGCCGTCGTGCGCGCCGTCTCCGACCAGGTCGCCACCCTCGGCCACGTCTCCAACCTCTTCGTCGCCGAACCCCCCGTCGCCCTGGCCGAGCGCCTGCTGCGCCTCTTCGGCTCCGAACAGCCGGGCCGCGTCTTCTTCGCCAACTCGGGCGCGGAGGCGGTCGAGGCCGCCTTCAAGATCGGCCGGCGCACCGGGCGCACCCACATGGTCGCCACCACCGGCGGCTTCCACGGCCGCACCATGGGCGCCCTGGCCCTGACCGGACAGCCCGCCAAGCAGGAACCGTTCCTGCCGCTGCCCGGCACGGTCACCCACGTGCCGTACGGGGACGTCGACGCGCTGCGCGCGGCCGTCACCACCGAGACCGCGCTGGTCATCGTCGAACCGGTGCAGGGCGAGATGGGCGTGGTCGTGCCGCCGGCCGGCTACCTGGCCGCGGCCCGCGAGATCACCCGGGCCACCGGCACCCTGCTGGTCGTGGACGAGGTGCAGACCGGCATCGGCCGCACCGGGCACTGGTTCGCCAGCCGGGCCCAGGACGTCGAGCCGGACGTCGTCACGCTGGCCAAGGGGCTCGGCGGCGGCCTGCCGATCGGCGCCACCCTCGCCTTCGGCCCGGCGGCCGAACTGCTCACGCCGGGCCAGCACGGCACCACCTTCGGCGGCAACCCCGTGGCCTGCGCCGCGGCCCTGGCCGTGCTGGAGACCATCGAGGCCGACGGGGTACTGGACCACGTGCGACACGTGGGGCGGCGGCTGCGCGAGGGAATCGAGGCGCTGGACCACCCGGGCATCGCCCAGGTCCGTGGCGCGGGCCTGCTGCTGGGTATCGTGCTGCACGAGCCGCTCGCGCAGCGGGTGCAGCAGGCGGCTCAGGACGCCGGGTTCCTGGTGAACGCGGTCGCGCCGGACGTGATCCGGCTCGCGCCGCCGCTCATCGTCACGGCCGAGGAGATCGACACGTTCCTTGGGGCGCTGCCCGCCGTCCTCGACGGGGTACCCGCGCCGCATGGGGCCAGCGCGCCCGATGGGGAACAACGATCCGGAGACTGACAGACGATGACCGAGGCGCAGGACAACGAGGTGACCGGCGGGGAGCACACGCCCACCGGGCCGGCCGTGCCGCAGACCCGCACCGCCCGCCACCGCCGGATCGTGGACATCCTGGGCCGGCACCCGGTCCGCTCGCAGAGCCAGCTCGCCAAGCTGCTCGCCGACGACGGGCTGACCGTCACGCAGGCGACCCTCTCCCGGGACCTGGACGAACTGGGCGCGGTCAAGATCCGCAACACCGGCGGTGAGCTGATCTACGCGGTGCCCAGCGAGGGCGGCGACCGTACGCCACGGGCCCCGCTCGGCGAGTCGGCGAGCGAGGGGCGGATGGCCCGGCTCGCGGGCGAGCTGCTGATCTCGGCTGAGGCGTCGGCCAACCTCGTGGTGCTGCGCACCCCGCCGGGCGCGGCCCAGTTCCTCGCTTCGGCCATCGACACCGCCGAGGTGCACGACATCATCGGCACCATCGCGGGAGACGACACGCTGCTGCTGATCAGCCGTGACCCGCAGGGCGGCCAGGCCCTGGCCGACCACCTGATGCGGTTGGCCCAGCGCGCCCGTTGACCCGCTCGCACCCCACGCCACCTGCCCATCTCGCGCCGACGACCGGCGTGTTGCGCAGGTGGCGTGGACCCGTTGGTGGTTCTCGACACCCCGGGGGCGCGGCGGTAGCGTGATTCCGCTTCTGTACCGGGTCAGCGTGTCGGCGGCCCCACGCGACGCGCTGTCCTCGCACATGCCTGTCCACACCACCGAGCCCGCACCTCGTGCCCCGCGCGCGTGCGGAGCACTGGGGGAGACATGCCGGAAGGCGCAGCGCCCGCAGCCCCGTCCCCGCTCGACACGATCCGCACGCTGCACACGCTCGGCCCGGCCGGCACCAACCTGGAGGCCGCCGCCCGGCAGTGGATAGATCGCCGCGGCCTCGCGGACAGCGGCACCGTCATCCTGCACCCCTCGCTGGAGTCCGCGCTCGACGGCCTCCCGCGCACCGGGGCGCACGCGCTGGTCGCCTGCGCCGTCTACCCGCGGCTCCACACCCTCGTCTTCGACAACCTGCGCACCTGCCGCATGGTCGACAGTTTCCTCATGCCGACCCACGAGATGGTGCTGGCCGTCTCGGCCGCCGCGCCCGAGAAGCCGCGCACGGTGGCCACCCACCCGGCTCCGGCCGGCCTCGTGCCGCCCTACTGCGAACCGCGCCCCACGTCGAGCAACGCGCAGGCCGCCATCGACTGCGCCGACGGCCGGGCCGACGCGTGCGTCACCACGGTGGTCGCGGCCCGCGCCTACGGCCTGCGGGTCGTGCACAGCTTCGGCGCCGTACCGATGGTCTTCACCGTCCACCAGGTGATCGAGGTCGCGCCGTGAGCGCCGCGCCGCACCCGGCCGACGCCCAACTACTGGCCACGGCACGGGAGCTGACCCGCACCCTGATCCCGCGCGTCGACGCCTTCCGCGCGCGCCAGCGGGACGACGGCACCATCGCGACCCCCGGCGAGCGGGACGCGCGGGCGCTGCGGGGGCTGACCGCGCAGGCGGCGAGCTGGTTGGCCGGGCACGGGCGGGAGCACCAGGCCGACGCGC
The DNA here is from genome assembly GCF_014295035.1 of Streptomyces buecherae. GTDB lineage: Bacteria > Actinomycetota > Actinomycetes > Streptomycetales > Streptomycetaceae > Streptomyces > Streptomyces youssoufiensis. The sequence continues at coordinate 1,198,028 of NZ_CP060404.1, read as the reverse complement.
TGCGGGCGGACGTCGCCGACTGGCTGGCCGCGGGACTGGACACCCCGCCGCACTTCGCCCGCTCCCGGGACGCGCTGGTGGCGCCCGCCGACGGCGACTGGGCGGCGTTCCTGGCCCCGACCCGGACCACGAACAGCGTGCCACCGGTGGGCCAGCGGATGGAGTTCTTCCTCATCCGGCGCGAGGAGCCGCGCGCCCTGGAGACGGTGGCCGCGCGCTACCCGCACCCGAAGAACACCTCGCAGGCCACCGCGCTGCTCGCCGGCAGCGCGGGCTTCGCCCATGGCAACTGCATCGTCTTCTTCCCGGAGAACGTCGCCACCCACGACCGGGTCACCGCGCAGGCGTACGCCGTCTTCACCTTCAGCAAGTTCCGCAGGATCCACGAGACCTACGCGCTGCCCGCCGCCGAGGCCGTCCTGACCCCCGACTCGGTGCCGCGCGCCTCCAGCGGCCTGCGCCCCGAGACCTGCTACCAGGCCCGCTCGCTGTGGGGCTACCTGCACGACTACTTCCACCACCAGGGCGCCTGGCCGCTGGACCAGCACCTGGCGGTCAAGATGAACTGGTTCGTGGGCCTCCTTGAGGAACTCAAGGTGGACTGCCAGACCGCGCTGGCCTGCGCGGGTGGCGGCGTGCCGTACGCCGACGAGCAGATCGCCATGATCGTCCTTGAGCGGATGTTCCGCTACCCGCTGGCCGACGACGCCGTACGCAACTTCGACGCCGGCACCGGCGTCCTGCTGTTCTCCTGGCTGCGCGCGACCGGCGCCCTCACCGACCGGGGCGAGCGGCTGCACCTCGACCGGCGCCGGCTGCTGCCGGCGCTGGCGGAACTGGTCTCGGACATCACGCGGTTGGAGGCGAGCGTGGCGACGCCCGCCGCGTACCGGGCCGCGGCCCGCGCGTTCGTGCGGCGGTTCCTGCCAGCCGGCGAAGCGGGCGACCGCTACCGTTTCACCGCGGACCAGCACATCCTGCGCCGGGCCCACCGCCAGCTCGCCGCCCTTCCGCCGCTCCACTTCGCACCGGGAGAGAGATGACTTCGCCCCAGCCGCACCGGGCCGCACTGAGCCGGGACCACATGGAGACGGCCGTACGGCGGTACTTCGACGCCTGCAACGCCGTGGACCGCGACCTGTTCGCGCGGGTCCTGGCCGAAGACGTCGTGCACTACCTCGCGGTCGGCATGCGCGGGCCCATCGTCGGCATCGACCCGGCGGTCGAGCGCTGGGGCGCCGACGTGGCGGCCAACTCCTCGTCCTGGGTCGTGGACGGCGTCTTCGCCGACGAGCACACCCGCACGGCCGTCTGCGAGTGGACCAGCTTCAAGCCGGGCCTGGGCACCGTGCTGCGCGGCGTGGAGGTCTACCGCTTCAACGACGCCGGCCTCATCGACGAGGTCCGCGTCTACTACGCGTCCCGCCGCGACGACACGGCCCCCGCCAACGAACTGGAGGGCTACCCGTACGCCGAGCGGGGGTTCGCCACGTGAGTGGTGCCGCCCCGGCCGAGCCCACCGCGCCGCTCGCGGCCGGCGAGCCCTTCGACGAGCGTGACGGCGTCATCTGGCTGGACGGCGGGTTCGTGCCCTGGCGGGCCGCGCGGCTGCACGTGCTCAGCCATGGCCTGCACTACGCCACCAGCGTCTTCGAGGGCGAACGCGTCTACGACGGCGTGGTCTTCAAGCTCCACGAGCACAGCGAGCGACTGTGCGCGTCGGCCCGGGAGTTGGGCTTCGAACTGCCCTGGAGCGCCACGGAACTCGACCGCGCCACCCGCGCTCTGGTGCGCGCCCAGCACCTGCGCGACGCGTACGTGCGGCCACTGGCCTGGTGCGGCACCGAGACGATGAGCGTCTCGCCCCGTGGCGCCCGGGTGCACGTCGCCATCGCGGCCTGGCCCTGGCCGCACGTCTTCGCCCCCGGGGCCCAGCTCCGCGGCGTCCGCCTGGCCACCGCCCGCTGGCGCCGCCCGCCCCCGGACACCGCTCCCGTACGGGCCAAGGGCGCCGCCACGTACGCCACCGGCGCCCTCGCCCGGCAGGCCGCCGAACGCGCCGGCTACGACGACGCGCTGCTGCTCGACCACCGTGGACTGCTCGCCGAGGCGACCGGCGCCAACCTCTTCCTCGTCATCGACGGCGCCCTGCACACCCCCGTGCCCGACTGCTTCCTGGACGGCATCACCCGTCGCACCGTCATCGCCACCGCCGGGCGCCTCGGCATCCGGGTGCACGAGCGTCCCATCGCGCCGGCCGAACTCGACCGCGCCAGCGAGGTGTTCCTCACCGGCACCGCGTACGAGGTGCAGCCGGTCCGCGCGATCGACGACCGCGTGTTCCCGGTCGGCGGGCTCGGCGCGACGCTGCTGCGGGACTACCGGGACACGGTGGCCGCCGCCACGGCGGGCGCGGACCGGTGAGCGCGGCCGAGCCCGCGCGGGGCCCTGACCCGCCCGCGCGAGGCGAGGGCCGGCCGGCGCCGCACCCGCCGCCGCACCCGGCGGCGCCGACGGCGGACCGCCGCGCCGCCTACCGGGCCGGCGCCCGGGCCGCGCTCCCCTTCACCGTGGCCATCTTCGCCTTCGGCATCTCCTTCGGCGTGCTCGCCAAGGGCTCGGGCTTCACCGCGCTGGCCGCGACCACCATGTCCGGGCTGGTGTTCGTGGGCTCGTCCCAGTTCGCCGCAGTGTCCGTGCTGGCGGGCGGCGGTGGCTGGGTGGCCGCCGCCGTCGCCGGCACCCTGCTCAACCTGCGCTACCTCGTCATGGGCTTCGCCATCCTGCCCGCGCTGCGCGGCGGTCGAGCCCGGCGCGCGGTGGAGGCGCAGTGGGTGATCGAGGAGTCCTGGGCCATCGCCAGCGACGCCGACGGCCGCTTCGACCGGGTGCGCCTGCTCTCCTCCGGCGCCGTGCTCTGGCTCGGCTGGGTGACCGGAACCCTGGTCGGCGCGCTCGGCCCGATCACGGCCGTGGACATCACGCGCTACGGGCTGGACGCCGTGTCCCCGGTCCTGTTCTTCCTGCTCATCGCCCCGCACCTGGGCACCGACGGCCGCCCGGGGCGTCGCGCCACCGCCCTCGCGGCCACCGGCAGCGCCCTGGCCCTGACCGCCGCCGGCCTGCCCGACACCGCCATCGCCGCGGCCTGCCTCATCGCGCTGGTCGCCACCCGGAGGGCCCGATGACCGACCCGACCTGGCTCGTGCTGGGCGCCCTGGTGGCGACGACCTTCCTCCTCAAGGGCGCCGGCGCGCTGGTCATGGGGGACAGGGCGCTGCCCACCTGGTTCCCGCGCTTCGTGGAGTACCTGACGCCGGCCCTGCTCGCCGTGCTGGTCGTCACCCAACTCCTCGGCGCCCCGGACAACGGCGGCCTCACCCTCGACGCCCGGGTCACCGGCTTCGCCGCGGCCCTCGTCGCCTGGCGGCTCAGGGCCCCGGTGCCGCTGGTCATCCTCGTCGCGGCGGCGGCCACGGCAGCCGCCCGCGCCCTGACCTAGCGCCGCCGGGTTCGGCCCCACCCCGTCCGGCACTTCGGCCCGGCACCCGACCCGACCCCGCTCAGCTCGACTCCGCGTGGGCCGCGCCGGGCCCGGGCTGGCCGGGCAGCTCCATCGTCGCGTACACCTCGGCGGCCTCGCGCTGGTAGCGCTGTGCCGCGCGTGAGTTGCGCCCCTGGAGCAGCTCGCCGGCCAGGTCGAGGGCGCGGGCCAGGCCGGGGCGGCAGCCCGTCTCCCGGTGGATGAGCACGGCGTGCTCCACCGCCTCCCGCGCCTTCTCGTGGTGGCGCAACGCCCCGCGCACGGCGGCCAACTCCGTCAGCGCCTCGCCCTCCGCCACGCGCAACCCCACCTGCCGGGCCAGGGTCAGCGCGCTGTGCGCGTGGGACATCGCCTCGCGGTAGGTGCCCCGGCTCCGGTAGGCGGCGGCGAGGCCGGTGCGGGCGGCCACCTCGGCGCGGCGGCAACCGGCCGCCGTCGCCAGGCGCAGCGCCTGTTCGTGCCGGTCGATCGCGCCGGGCACGTCGTCCATGGTCAGCAGCGCCGCGCCGAGGGTGTTGAGCGCGTCGGGCTCGACCAGCCTGCGGTGCGTGCGCTGCGTGGTGTGCAGGGCGTCCGACGCGTGCTTGACCGCCATCCGCGGGTCGCCCGCGTCCCGGCAGAGCAGCGCCAGGCAGCACAGCACGCCCTCGCCGGCGTACGTGGACGGCAGCCGATCGGCCTCCGCGAGCGCGCTTCGGAGTATCCGGCTGGCCTCCGCGAACCGCCCCAGGCCGTGCAGCGTGGCGCCGAGCCCCCACAGCGGCAGCAGCGCCGCGTGCGGATCGCTGGAGCCCTGGCCCAGGCCGTGCCCCTCGGTGAAGTACGCGTGCGCCCGCGCGTAGTGGCCCCGGTCCAGGCAGCCGAAGCCGAGCAGGGCCAGCGCCCAGATCTCCCCGGCCGGCTCCGCCACCGCACGGTAGACCTCGAGCGCCCGCAGCCCGTGCCGGTGCGCGGCGTCCAACTGGCCCCGCTCCCGGCTGGAGGCGGCGAGCCCGAGCAGCGCCCCGCCCTTCTCGGCCAGCAGCCCGGCCTCCTCGTACAACCGCTCGGCCCGCGCGCTGTGCCACAGCGCCGCCTCGTGCTGGGCCAGTTCCCAGTGCACGTAGCCCAGGCTCCAGTGCATGACCGCCCGCCCGTAGTCGTCCCGGTCGGCGTCGGCGGCGCGCAGGCCGGCGTCGGCGGCCCGCAGCCAGTCCGTGCGCTGCCCGTGCGCCATCAGGTAGCCGTGCAGGACCAGGGAGATCCGCCAAGCGATCACGTACGGGCCGTGCTCGGCGGTGTGCTCGACGCAGGCCAGCAGGTTGCCCCGCTCGGTCTCCAACCAGGCGAGCGCCGCGTGCTTGTCCGCGAACGACTGGGGTGCCGCCAGCGGGTCGTCGGGCGGGGGCGGCGGCTCGGCGAACCACGAGTAGAACGTCCCGTACAGCCGTTGGGCCGCGCTGTCGGCGGTGGCCAGGTACCAGGCGAACAGCCGCCCGGTGGCGGCCTCGCGCTCCTTGGGGTCGGCGGCGCTCAGCGCCTTCTCGCGGCCGTGCAGCCGCAGCAGCTCGTGCAGGTGGAAGCGGCCGGGGCGGAAGGACTCCAGCAGGCTCCTGGCGCACAGCCGGTCCAGCCGCCGGCCGACCTCCCGCTCCGGCAGCCCGGCCAGCACCGCCGCCGCGCGGGTGGAGAACTCGGCGCCCGGCATCAGACCGAGGAGCCGGAACAGCCGCTGGTCCGCCTCGGGCAGCGCCTGGTACGACAGGTCGAACGGGGCCCGTACCGCCGTCTCCCACTCCTCGCCCGTCGACAACTCCGCCAGCCGGTCGCCCTCGCGCAGGTCCGCGGCCAGGTCGGCGACGCCGCGCCCCCGGCTGCCCAGCAGGTTGGCGGCGGCGATGCGCACGGCCAGCGGCAGGTGGCCGCAGAGCCGGGTCACCTCGGCGGCGGCCTCGGGCTCCTCGCGTACCCGCTCCCAGCCGATGACGCGGGCCAGCAGCGCGAGCGACTCCTCCTCCTGGAAGGCGCCGAGGTCGATGTGGTGCGCGTCGTGGAAGGCGGTCAGGCCACGCAGGTCGTTGCGGCTGGTGACCACGACGCAGCAGGTGGGGGACGCGGGCAGCAGCGGCCGGACCTGCTCCAGGGCGGCGGCGTCGTCCAGCAGGACCAGGACCCGCTTCCCGGCCAGCAGCGACCGGTACAGCGCGCCCTTCTCGTCCGGCTGCTCCGGCAGGTGCCCCGGCGGCACCCCCAGGGCGCGCAACAACTGCCCCAGCGCCTCGTCCGGCGCCAGCGGCGCGCCCGGGGCGTAGCCGCGCAGGCTCACGTAGAGCTGCCCGTCGGGGAACTGGTCGGCCACCCGGTGCATCCAGTGCACGGCCAGCGCCGTCTTGCCCACGCCGGCCATCCCGGAGACCGAGGAGATCACCAGCGTCTGGTCGGCCGCCTGGGCCCGTACGGCGAGTTGGGCGTCCAACTCCCGCAGCCGCTCCGCGCGCCCGGTGAACCCGGCCACGTCCACCGGGAGTTGGCGCGGCACGGGCGCCGGCGCGGCCGGGGCCGCCGGCTCGCCGACCGGCTCCGCCGTCGGACCGGGGGCCGGGCCCGGCGCCGCGTCGAGGTCGAGCGCCGGGTCCGCGTTCAGGACCCGCTGGTGAAGCTCGCGGAGCGCCCGGCCGGGCTGGATGCCCAGCTCCACGTCCAGGACGCGCCGCACGTCCTGGTAGGCGGCGAGCGCGTCGGCCTGCCGGCCCGCCCGGTACAGCGCGAGGACGAGTTGGGCGCGGGGCCGCTCCCGCAGCGGCTGCTCCTCGACCAGCGTGCCGAGCGCGTCGACGGCCTCCTCGTCGCGGCCGAGCGCGAGCAGCGCGTCCACCCGCTCCTCCCGGGCCACCACCCGCATCTCGGTGAGCCGCTCCGCCTCGGCCAGTGCGAAGCCCCGGTCGCGCACCCCGTCCAGGGGCGGGCCCGACCACAGCGCCAGGGCCGCGTCCCAGTGCGCGACGGCCCCCGCGGCGTCGCCCTCTGCGAACGCGCTCCGCGCCCGCTGCGCCAGGCGCAGGAACCACAGCGCGTCCACGTCCCGCTCGGCCAGGTGCAGCGCGTAGTTGGTGTTGCTCCGGCCACCCGAACTCACCAGGACGCGAAAGCCGTCCCTGGCCCGCCGCCCGGGCTCCAGGATGCGCCGCAGGTGCAGGATGTGGGTGCGCAGCGTGGTCACGGCGCCGCCGGGCGCGGCCCCCTCCCACAGCGCGTCCACGATCCGCGAGGTGCTCACCGCCCGCCCGCCCGCGAGCGCGAGGAGGGCGAGCAGCGCGCACTGCTGCGGCCCGAGGCTGACCTCGCGCCCGTCGACGTCGACGCCCACCGGTCCGAGCAGCCGCAGGCGTACCGTCGCGCTCCCCGCCGTGTTCGCTGCTCCCCCCGGAGGGTGGCTCACCCGGCTCCTCTCCCCTGCCCATCGCCGTGTGTGTGGGTGAGACGCGGTCAGCGGGCGCCCCGGTTGCCGCGCGCTGCCGCCGCCCGCCCCGGGCGCCGGCCGACCGGCCCGCGCCCGGGGCGGCCGACCTCAGGCGGGCCCGGCCGCGAAGTGGCTGATCTTCCCTTCGGTGAGGGTGAACGTCCACGCGGAGGAGAGGTCGCCCCAGATGTCGTTGTGGTAGCGGGCCCGCAGCGACAGCCCGTCCGCCGACTCCCACTCGACGTCCATGCGCGGGTGCGAGGTGAAGATCTCCCGCTCGGCCCACTCGACGAGGTTGTGCTCCTTCCCGTCGTCGGTCATGGACGCGTCGGGCGTGAGCGCGGCCCACAGGGCGTCGCGGTCGCAGGCGTTCACGGCCGCCACGAAGGCGCGCACCGCCGGCTGGGACAGCGTGTCGTTGAGGCTCATGGAATCGGGGCCTTTCCTGGTGCTCCTGCTACCGATCGGCGCGCCCCGGTGCGGGGCACGCGACAGGTCGACGTAGGGGGACCCGCCCGTCCGGCGAGCCGGGTCGGCGGCTGCCGGGGGCGGTGGGTCGGTGGCTTCTCGGATACGTGGGGCAGGTCGGACGGGTGGAGTGGATCGGGTACGCCGGGGCGGCGCTGGGGCGTCGGAGGCGGGGCCGCGTCGGGGTGGGTCCATACGCCGGGGGCGTGGGCCTGTCGACACGTCGACGCGGTGACACGTGGACACGGCACGCGTGGGGCGACGACGGCCGCGCCGGGCGCGGGGGACGGCCCGTCAGCCGGCGGGGGCGGTCGCCCCGTCGGTGCCGGGCGGGCCCGGGACCCCGCTGAGCGCCTTGGCCAGGGCGTGCGTGTCCTCGAAGAGGCGATAGCCGACGATCTGCCCGTCGCGCACGGTGACATGGGCCGCGAACGGCGTGGCCAGCGTCGCGCCGGTGGCCTTCACCGTGTCCGTGAGATGGCCGATGATCACGCCGTGGTCTCCCTCGACCACGGTGTGCGTGACGGTGAAGTCCTGCGGCGCCAGGTACTCGTGCAGCAGTCGGAAGAACTCGGCGACCTCGGCGCGCGAGGACCGCCGGCCCGACCAGGGCGCCGCGCCCGAGGCTGGGGCGTCCCAGTCCACGTCCTCGGAGAACAGCGCCACCGCGCCGTCCAGGTCACGGGCTCGGGTCTTGGCCAGATAGGCGTCGATGGTGGCGCGGGTGCTCTCTGTGGACATGTGTCAGCTCCTTACGCACGCGCTCGTCGGCGTGCTCCAGGCTCGCACTCTTCCCCCGATACCGCGACACCTTGCCACAACTTGGCGCCACGCGGGTCCCACACGCGCGGGCCAACTGGCGTTCGGCGCACACCCTGTTGGTACGTCACGCCACGTCGGGGCACGTAGGGCGGCGCAAGCGGGCCGCCGCGCGGCGGTGGGCCGCGTCGGCGTGGCGCAGGGGCGAAATCCGTTGTGTTCGGCGGCACTTCGCCTCCTAGGCTGCCCGGATGCGCACCTTCGACCCTGCCACGCCCGCCCACGCCGACCTCGCCCCGCTCGCCGATCACCCCTGGACGCGGGGCACGCACCGGGACGCGACGGCCCACCTCGTCCGCCTCGGCTGGACGCCCTGCGGCGTCGGCGACTGGGCGGTGGGCCTGCGCTCGCCGAGCGGTCACCTGGCCGCCCGCGTGTGCCCCTTCGACCCGGCGTACGCGGCCTTCCTCGACCTGTGCCGGCGCTGCGACGGCAACCCCTACCTGCCGCGCGTCGAGCGGGCCGAAGCGCTGGACGGCGGCGGCACGATGACCGTCATGGAGTTCCTGCGACCGGTGGAGGCCCCGGTGGCCGACGCGGTGCGACGCCAGTGGCACGAGCGCCCGACCCCCGTACCGGCCTCCACCCGCCACGCGCGGACCGGGCCCGCCGGCGACGCGCCGGACGCGCCGGCGGCTGCGCAGCTGGCTCCCGCGACAGCCGATCGCGGGACAGCCGATCCCGCGACGGGCGATTCCGTGGCGGCCGGTCCCGTGGTGCCGGCTCCCGTGGTGGCGGACGACCCCGACTTCGCCGCCGCGCACCGCGCCGCGTGCGACGTCAACGCCGCCTACCGGGCGTCCATGCCCTGGTGGGACGGTATCGACCTGAACGCGGGGAACGTACGCCGTGCCCTGGACGGCCGTCTGACGCTGATCGACATCTTCTGCATGGACGGCGCGTCCCTGTACGCCCAGGTGCTCGCGGACGCCCGCGTGGTGCGCGAGCGGATGGGCGAGGAACACACCCGCCACCTGCTCGACATCCCCTACATCGCCCGCGAGAGCACGCCGGAGGAGATCGACGCGCTGCGGCGGGCGTGGGAGCGCTGACGGCCCGCCGCACACCGACGAGTACGGTCGCACGCGACACGCCCTCGCCCACCCACGCGACAACCCCGTCCGTGCGTGGGCCCGTACGGCGCGGGCGGGTGCCGCGGACTCCGCCCACCCGCCCCTCACCGACGAGAGGCAATGAGACGATGAGCACCCCGCACCGACTGACGCGGCACGCGATCCAGGTCCTGCTCGTCGCCCAGATAGTGGTGGTCTGCGGGTACTGCTTCTGGTTCGTGCCCACCTTCGCGGGTGGCATCGGGCCCGAGGAGGAGACCACCGGCGGCCCCAGCGACGCCCTGGTGGCCGCCGCCCTGGCCTTCGGTGTGGTCGTCGTGGCGTTGGACGCCGTGGCCTGCCGGGGCATCGCCCGCGCGGGGCGCGGGGCCGGGCCCGCGCGCCGGCCGCTGCTGGTGGCCGGGGCGGCGCAGGCCCTCATCGTGGTCTGCGCCCTGGTCGCCGGCTCGGCCGTGGCGGCGGCCGGCGCCGGCCTGCTGCTCGTGTCGCTGGCCGCCGCGCACCTGACGCTCCGGCCGCGCGCCGGGTGAGCCGCCCGCTCAGTCGGGCGAACGCGGCGCGGGGATGCGCGGCGCCTGTGGGCGGTCGCCGGGAGGGGACGGCGGCAGCGGCAGCGGGAGCCCGGGTAGGCCGTCGATGCTCGTGGCGATGTGCTCCTTGCGCTGGAAGTACGCGTCGAGCGACGCGTCGTCCTCGCGCGCGAAGCGCCGGGCGTGCAGCGCGCGGTCCTCGCGGTAGTCCATCAGGGGGACCGCGTAGCCGCAGGTGTCCCGGACGAGTTCGGCGGTCACCAGGATGACGGCCCGCAACCCGTGCGGCTCCGGGTCGACGGCGGGGAAGTGTCGCAACAGACCGGCCCAGCGCGGGTCGTCGCGGAAGACGGGCTCGCCCCGCCCGTGCACCCGCACGATGTTCGGCGGTCCGTCGAAGGCACACCACATCAACGTGATGCGGCCGTTTTCCCGCAGGTGAGCGATGGTCTCCGCGTTGCTGCCGGCGAAGTCGAGATACGCCACGGTCCGCTCGTCCAGCACCGCGAACGACCCCGCCACGCCCTTGGGCGAGAGGTTGACGGTGCCCTCGCCGGACAGCGGCGCGGTGGCGGTGAAGAAGATCTTCTGCTCCTCGATGAACGTACGCAGCCGTCCCTCGATGCGTTCGTATGTCTTTCCCATGCCTCGCATGATGAGGAGGGGTACTGGACGATGACTGGAGGCGATCATGGCCCGAGCGGCGAAGGTGCGGGTGCGTCGGGTGTACGAGGAGCCGACGGCCGACGACGGGGCCCGCGTCCTGGTGGACCGGATCTGGCCACGCGGCCTGGCGAAGGACGCGGCGCGCCTGGACGACTGGTGCAAGGACGCGGCACCCTCCACGGAACTGCGCCGCTGGTACGGCCACGAACCGGCCCGCCGCGACGAGTTCGCCCGCCGCTACCAGGCGGAACTGGCGGAGCCGGCGGCCCGTGAGGCCCTTGACCAGCTCCACGACCGGGCCAGGCACGGCACCCTGACCCTGCTGACGGCGACGAAGGACCTCGACCTCAGCCACGCGACGATCCTGGCCGAGACCGTGCGCGCGGGACGCTGAGCCGGGAGCCGGGCCGGCCCTCGTGTTCCGCGGGTTCGCCCGCGGCGGGCCGGGGCGGAGCCAGGCGTGGCCGACGCGCGCCGGCGGCGACGGGCGGGCAAGGCCCGTAGCCCTACGACGCCTGCTCGCCGGCCCGATCGGCACCCCCCGGCCCCTGGTCGGCGGGGGTCGGCGCGGACGGGGCGGACGGCGCGAGTGGGGCGGACGGGGCCGGGGTGCCCGCGGTCGGCCCTTGGGGAGCGGGCAGGTCGCGGCGGGTGCGCAGCGGGGAGAGGAAGACCGGGAGGAACGCCGTGGCGAGGATCGCGCCGCCCACCCAGAGCGCGGCGCGCACGCTGGCCACCTCGCCGAGCAGGCCCGCCGCCGCCGCGCCGACGGCGAGCGCGCCCGTGAGGACGAAGCGGAAGGTGGCGTTCATCCGCCCGAGCAGTGCGTCGGCGGTCATGTGCTGGCGCAGGCTGACCCCGAGCACGTTGTCCATGCCCGTCTTGAACATCACAAGGAGCCACCCCGCGCCGGCCACCCACAGCCAGGGCCCGCGGTCGAGGAGTGGTATCAACAGGCCGGCGGGCGCCACGCACAGGCCGGCCAGGCCCAGCGTGCGGCCGTAGCCGAGGAGGGCCGCGGCGCGGCGGGCGCAGCGCGCTCCGAGCAGGAGGCCGACCCCGCCCGCGGCCCAGAACAGGCCGAGCGCGCCCGCCGGGTAGCCAAGGTCCCGGACGAAGAGGACGGGGAGCATGGTGTTGATGAGCTGGCCGCCGAGGTTGACGAGGCCGGCCGTCAGGGCGAGGGCGCGCAGCTCCGGGTTGCCGAACACGTGCCGCAGGCCCTCCGCGATCTGGGCCCGGAGCCGGACGGTGGGCCCGGTGCGCGGGGCCGGGGTGTGGCGGATCGCGATCAGCCGCAGGGCGCTGGCCAGGTAGCTGACGGCGGTGCAGGCCACGGCGATGGGGGCGGTCAGCAGTTGGACGAGCCCGCCGCCGGCGCCGCGTCCGGCCACGCTGCTGACCGCGCTGAGGCTGACGACCGCGGCGTTCGCCGGCACCAGCGCCGAGCGGCCCACGAGTTGCGGCAGCACGCTCTGCGAACCGATGTCGAAGAAGACCGTGGCGCAGCCGCTCAGCAGCACGACGGCGAACAACTGGCCCATCGTGAGCGCGTCCAGCCACCAGGCCACCGGGACCGAGGCGTACAGCGCCGCCCGCGTCAGGTCGGCGGCGATCAGTACCCGGCGGTGGCGCATCCGGTCCACCCAGGCCCCGGCGGGCAGCCCGATGAGCAGGAAGGCGAGCGTGCTCAGCGTGGCGAGGGCGCCGACCTGGCCGGGGGAGGCGTCGAGCGCGGAGACGGCGATGAGAGGCACCGCGACGTAGCTGATGTGCGTGCCGAGCTGGCTGAGGGCCGAGGCCGTGAACAGCGTGCGGAAGTCGGCGACGTGCCAGGGGGATGCGGGTCTCATGGTCCGTTCGTCCGGTCGGGTGCCGGAGGGAGCCGGCCTGGGGAGTCGGGGCGGTGTCACCCTGCCCGAGCGGACTCTGCACTACAAGTGAAATGTTCTCCGATTGTTTGTGTAGCGGAACTGCGAGTTTCCGGGCGCGGTCGGGGCGCGTGCCGCGCCCGGGCCCGGCGCGTTGACGAAACATACGGAGGGATGCATACTTATGCCAGTCAGCGTATGCACCGTAAGGAGAAACCCGTGACCGAGCGCGTCGTACTCGCCTACTCGGGCGGCCTTGACACCTCCGTCTGCATCGGTTGGATCGCCGAGGAGACGGGCGCGGAGGTCATCGCCGTGGCCGTGGACGTCGGACAGGGCGGCGAGGACCTGGACGTCATCCGCAAGCGCGCGCTCGCCTGCGGTGCGGTGGAGGCGGAGGTCGCCGACGCCAAGGACGAGTTCGCCGACGAGTACTGCCTCCCGGCGATCAAGGCCAACGCGCTCTACATGGACCGCTACCCGTTGGTCTCCGCGCTCTCCCGGCCCACCATCGTCAAGCACCTGGTGGCCGCCGCCAAGAAGCACGGCGCGACCACCGTGGCCCACGGCTGCACCGGCAAGGGCAACGACCAGGTCCGGTTCGAGGCCGGCATCTCGTCGCTCGCGCCCGACCTGAAGTGCATCGCCCCGGTCCGCGACTACGCCATGACCCGGGACAAGGCCATCGCCTTCTGCGAGGAGAACAACCTCCCGATCGCGACCACCAAGAAGTCGCCGTACTCCATCGACCAGAACGTCTTCGGGCGGGCCGTGGAGACCGGCTTCCTGGAGGACATCTGGAACGCGCCGATCGAGGACGTCTACGACTACACCTCGAACCCGGCCACGCCGCGCGACGCCGACGAGGTGATCATCACCTTCAAGGAGGGCGTGCCGGTCGCCATCGACGGCAAGCCCGTCACCGTCCTGCAGGCCATCCAGCAGCTCAACGAGCGGGCCGGCGCGCAGGGCATCGGCCGCATCGACATGGTCGAGGACCGTCTGGTGGGCATCAAGTCCCGGGAGATCTACGAGGCGCCCGGCGCCATCGCGCTGATCACCGCCCACCAGGAGCTGGAGAACGTCACCGTCGAGCGCGAACTGGCCCGCTACAAGCGGCAGGTCGAGCAGCGCTGGAGCGAGCTGGTCTACGACGGTCTGTGGTTCTCGCCGCTCAAGCGGGCCCTGGACGGCTTCATCGCCGAGGCCAACCAGCAGGTCTCCGGCGACATCCGGATGACCCTGCACGGTGGCCGCGCGGTCGTCACCGGACGGCGCTCCGAGCGGTCGCTGTACGACTTCAACCTCGCCACCTACGACACCGGCGACACCTTCGACCAGTCGCTGTCCAAGGGCTTCATCGAGATCTTCGGCATGTCCTCGAAGATCGCCGCCAAGCGCGACCTGGCCTGAGCGCCACCCTCGCCAGCGCCCACCGCCTCCTCGCCCCCGTGGCGGGGAGGCGGTCGCACACTGACTTCCCGAGCGTCCTTTCCGAGGAGACAACAGTTGAGCAGCAACAGCGGTGACGTCCGGCTGTGGGGCGGCCGGTTCGCCGACGGTCCCGCCGAGGCCCTGGCCGCCCTCTCGGCCTCCGTCCACTTCGACTGGCGGCTGGCCCCGTACGACATCGCGGGCTCGCGCGCGCACGCGCGCGTGCTGCACACCGCCGGGCTGCTCACCGCGGACGAGCTGACCCGGATGCTCAAGGGGCTCGACCAGCTCGAAGGCGACGTGGCGGCCGGCTCCTTCGTGGGCACCGTCGCCGACGAGGACGTCCACACCGCCCTGGAGCGCGGCCTGCTGGAGCGGCTCGGCCCCGACCTCGGCGGCAAGCTGCGCGCCGGCCGCTCCCGCAACGACCAGATCGCCACCCTCTTCCGGATGTACCTGCGCGACCACGCCCGGATCATCGGCGGGCTGCTCACCGACCTCCAGGACGCGCTGGTCTCGCTGGCCGAGGCGCACCCGGACGCCGCCATGCCCGGCCGCACCCACCTCCAGCACGCCCAGCCCGTGCTCTTCGCCCACCACGTGCTCGCCCACGTGCAGGCCCTTGGCCGGGACGCGGAGCGGCTGCGCCAGTGGGACGAGCGCACCGCCGTCTCGCCGTACGGCTCCGGCGCGCTCGCCGGCTCCTCGCTCGGGCTCGACCCGGAGGCGGTCGCGGCCGACCTCGGCTTCGAGCGCGGCGCGTCCGGCAACTCGATCGACGGCACCGCCGCCCGCGACTTCGCCGCCGAGTTCGCCTTCATCACGGCGATGATCGGCGTCGACCTGTCGCGGATCGCCGAGGAGGTCATCCTGTGGAACACGAAGGAGTTCTCCTTCGTGACGCTGCACGACGCCTTCTCCACCGGCTCCTCGATCATGCCGCAGAAGAAGAACCCGGACATCGCCGAGCTGGCCCGCGGCAAGTCGGGCCGTCTCATCGGCAACCTGACCGGCCTGCTGGCCACGCTCAAGGCGCTGCCGCTGGCGTACAACCGCGACCTCCAGGAGGACAAGGAGCCGGTCTTCGACTCCTGTGACCAGTTGGAGGTCCTGCTGCCCGCGTTCACCGGCATGATGGCGACCCTGACCGTGCACGAGGAGCGGATGGCCGAGCTGGCCCCCGCCGGCTTCTCGCTCGCCACCGACATCGCCGAGTGGCTGGTCCGCGAGGGCGTGCCGTTCCGGGTCGCGCACGAGGTCGCCGGGGAGTGCGTGAAGGTGTGCGAGGCGGCGGGCATCGAACTCGACCAGCTCACCGACGAGCAGTTCGCCGCGATCTCCCCGCACCTGACGCCCGAGGTGCGCACCGTGCTGAACGTCTCCGGCGCGCTGGCCGCGCGCGACGGGCGCGGCGGCACCGCGCCGTCGGCCGTCGCGCTCCAGTTGGCCGAGGTGAAGGCCGACCTGGCCGTCCAGCGGGACTGGGCCGAGGCCAAGCGGTAAGCGCGGGCGCGCGCCCGCGCTCCAGCGCCACACGAGGCCGGGCAGGCTCATCAAGAGCCTGCCCGGCCTCGTGCGTGCCCGCCGCCCGGGGCGATGCGGTGGGCCGGTCGCGGAGTGGACGACCCGAGTGAGACATCAATGTCTCATGTGTCGTATGGTTGTCTCATGACAGTGGACAAAAGCCAGGTGCTGCGCACGGCGGCGACCCTGCTCACCCGCAAGGCGACGGCCTCGCTGGACGAGATCGCCAAGGCGGCCGGCATCAGCCGCGCCACGCTGCACCGCCACTTCGCGGGCCGCGACGCGCTCATCGAGGCCCTGGAGGAGATGGGCATCGCGCGCTTCGAGGCGGCGCTGGACGCCGCGGCCATCGAGGAGGGCGACGCCACCGGCGCGCTGCGCCGGCTGATCACCCACATCGAGCCCGAGGCCGCGCTGCTGGCCTTCCTCACCACCGAGAACCAGCTCTTCGAGGGCGAGCCGCACGCGGGCTGGGACCGCCTGGACGAGCGGATGAACAGCCTGTTCCGGCGCGGGCAGGAAAGCGGCGAGTTCCGCGTCGACCTGACCGCCGCCTGGTGCACGGAGGCGCTGTACGGCCTGGTCGGGGCCGCTGCCTGGGCCGTGCACGCCGGGCGGATCGCCCCCAGGGGCACCGAGAAACTGATCGCCGAGCTGCTGTTGGGCGGCGTGCGACGGAGCATGGAGCAATGAGCAGTCGGATAGTGACGACGGGCCCCGGCGCCCACCCCAGCCCCGAGACCTCGCGCCCCGGGCGCTGGCTGGCGCTGGCCGTGCTGGTGCTGGCGGTGCTGCTGGTCGCGGTGGACGCCACCGTGCTCGGCCTGGCCACCCCCTTCCTCAGCGAGGACCTGCGCCCCTCGGGCACCCAGTTGCTGTGGATCGGTGACGTCTACTCCTTCGTGATCGCCGGTCTGCTCGTCTCCATGGGCAGCCTCGGTGACCGGATCGGCCGTAAGAAGCTGCTGCTGATCGGTTCGGTGGCGTTCGGCGCGATCTCCGTACTCAACGCGTACGCGACCAGTCCGGAGATGATGATCGTGGCGCGGGCGCTGCTCGGCGTCGCCGGCGCCACGCTGATGCCCGCCACCCTCGCGCTGATCCGCAACCTCTTCCACGACCCCAGGGAACGCAGCCTCGCCGTCGGCATCTGGGGCGCCACGGCCTCGGCCGGCGCGGCGGTCGGCCCCGTCGTGGGCGGCTTCCTGCTCGAACACTTCTGGTGGGGCTCGGTCTTCCTGATCAACCTGCCGGTGATGCTCGTGCTCGTCCTGGTCGGCATGCGGCTGCTGCCCGAGTCACGAGACCCCTCGCCCGGCCCCTGGGACCTGCCCAGCGTGGGGCTCTCCCTGGTCGGCATCATCGGCGTCGTCTACACCGTCAAGGAGGCCGCCGCGCACGGCCTGGGCTGGGACGTCGCCGGCTCGGGCGTGCTCGGCGCGCTGGCCCTGACCTGGTTCGTACGCCGCCAGCTCACGCTGCCGTCGCCGCTGCTGAACATGCGGCTCTTCCACCACCGCGGCTTCTCCGGGGCCGTCCTCGCCGACCTGCTGACCATCCTCGGCCTGTCCGGCCTGGTCTTCTTCCTGTCCCAGTTCCTCCAGCTCGTCCAGGACCGGGAGCCGCTGGAGGCCGGGCTCGCCGAGCTGCCGGCCGCGGTCGGCGCGGTCTCCGCCGGCCTGGTCGCCGGCCTGGTCGCGCGCCGGTTCTCGGTGCGCGTCGTGGTCTCCGGCGGGCTCGCGGCCGTCGGCCTGGCGCTGGCCGCGCTGGCCTGGCTGGAGAGCGATACCGGGTACCCGCTGCTCGGCGCGGTGCTGCTGGTCGTCGGCGTCGGGGCCGGGTTCTCCTTCACGGTCACCGCCGACGTGATCCTCTCCAGCGTGCCGGGCGACCAGGCCGGCGCCGCGTCGGCGGTCTCCGAGACCGCGTACGAACTGGGCGCGGCGCTCGGCATCGCCCTGCTCGGCTCCATCGTCACCGGCGTCTACCGTGACTTCGCGACCCCCGGCGGCGTCCCGGACAAGGCGGCGTCCGAGGCCCACGAGTCGCTCGGCGGCGCGGTCGAAGCCTCGCACGGACTGGCCCCCGGGCAGGGGGAGGCCCTGCTGACGTCGGCGCAGGAGGCGTTCGTGGACGGGCTGCGGATCGCGGCCTCGGTGGGCGCCGTGGTGCTGCTCGCCACGGCCGTCGCCGCCTGGTTCCTGCTGCGCGGCCAGCGGCTGGCCGACACCGCGGCCGAGGCGGTGGCGCTGGCGGAGGCAGGCCGGGGCACGCCCCGCGACGGGAAGGCCGGGCCGCCGCGCCCGTAGCGTCGCGGCCGGCGGCGGGGGCGGCGGCCCGAACGCCGGCCGTGGCGCACCGGTCTCCGGGCCCACGGTCGCCGGCCGGGCCCGGGTGTGCGCCGTCACGGGCGTGGCGTCCGCCGCCGGCGGTGTGGCGTCGGCCATCAGGCTCAGCAGGTGTGCGCGACGGCGGCCGGCAGCCAGCCCGCGTACGGGGCGCGCGGCCCGAGCGCCACGGCCAGTTGGGCGAGGGCGGGCCGCGCGGCCGGGTCCTCGGCCGGGCGGCGCGCCGCCAACTCCCGCAGGCCGGCGGGCACTTCGGCCAGGCGCGGCTCCTCGCGCACCGTGCGATGGAGCAGGATCCGCGGGTCGGCCAGACCGAAGGAGCCCGAGCCGGTGCACGCGTACGTCGACACGCCGCCCAGGGCGAACACGTCGGCCGCGCCGGTCACCCCCGGGCCTGCGCGGTCTTCACCGCGACCGTCCGGCCCTGCGCGGAGCGTCCGGGGTAGACCCGGCCCATGCCCCCGCCGCCGAGCATCCCGACCAGCCGGAACGGGCCGACCTGTCGCGGGCCGTCCCTCGCCAGTGCTCTCACGCGCACTGCTCCCTCACCAGACGCGCGCCGCCCGCCAGTATCACTCAACTGGCGGGCGGCGACGGGGTTTCGGGCGCGGACGGGTGCGCGGGTGGGGACCGGGTTACGCGGCCCGGGCCTTCGTCGCGTACATGTCCACGTACTCCTGGCCGGACAGGCGCATGACCTCGCTCATGACCTCGTCGGTCAGGGCGCGCAAGACGTAGCGGTCGCGCTCCATGCCGTCGTAGCGGGAGAAGTCCAGCGGCTCGCCGAAGCGGACGGTCACCGGCGCGATGTGCAGCCGGCCCTTGCCGCCGGGCTGCACCTTGTCGGTGCCGATCATCGCGAACGGGACCACGGCCGCGCCGGTCATCAGGGCGAGCCGGGCCACGCCGGTGCGCCCGCGGTACAGGCGGCCGTCGGGGGAGCGGGTGCCCTCCGGGTAGATGGCGAACACCTTGCCCTCCTCCAGCACGCGACGGCCGGTCATCAGCGCCGCGACGCCGCCGTGCCCGCCGTCCCGGTCCACCGGGATCATGCCGCTGGTGCGGAAGAACCACGCCATCAGCCGGCCCTTGAGCCCCTTGCCCGTCACGTACTCGTCCTTGCCGATGAAGTACACCGGCCGCTTGACGATGAGGGCGACGAACAACGAGTCGACGAAGGTGACGTGGTTGCCGGCCAGGATCACCGGACCGTCGCCGGGAATGCGCTCCGCCCCCTCCACCTTCGGGCGGAACAGGACGCGCATGAGCACTCCGAGAATCGCCTTCAGCACGATGCGGGACAACGGACCCTCCGGTCGGTGGTGGTCGGAACGCGGCGCGAGGTGCGCGCCCGGCGGGGGGTCGGCTCGCCCACCGGGCCACCGGCCTCCCCGCGCAGGTGAGGACGATACTCGCGAGTACCCCCTGTGCGCACACCGGGCCCACGACGTGGAAGGGCGAGGCCCACGGCTGTTCGTGCGCCGTTGGCACGAATGTCCACGGCCCGCAAACTGGGGGCGCCTACGATCGCCCCCTCGAACAGGCAAGACGAGGAGTACGCATGGAGCAGGAGCAGCGGCCCGGACGGCGCACCCTACTGGGCGCCGCCGCCATCGGCGCCGGAGCGATGGTGTGGTCCGGCACCGGCACGGCCACCGCCGCCGGCCGGGGCCACGGACACGGCCAGCACGGGCGTGACCTGCCGGTGCCCACGGTCGTCGCCCACCGCGGGGCCAGCGGCTACCGCCCCGAGCACACCCTCGGCGCGTACCAGCTCGCCCTCGACATGGGCGCCCACGTCATCGAACAGGACCTGGTGCCCACCAAGGACGGCCACCTGGTGTGCCGTCACGAGAACGACATCACCGGCACCACGGACGTCGCCTCGCACCCGGAGTTCGCGGACCGCAAGACGACCAAGACGGTGGACGGCGCCAAGCTCACCGGCTGGTTCACCGAGGACTTCACGCTCGCCGAGCTGAAGACCCTGCGCGCCACCGAGCGCATCCCCGGCACCCGTCGGCAGAACACGCTCTACGACGGCCGCTGGGAGGTGCCCACCTTCGCCGAGGTCCTGGAGTGGGCCGAGCGCGAGGGCAAGCGGCGCGGGCGCCGCGTCTGGCTGCACATCGAGACCAAGCACCCCACCTACTTCCGCGACATCGGCCTCGCGCTGGAGCCACGGCTGGCCAAGCTGTTGCGCGCCCACGGTCGGCACCGGCACAACTCGCCCAACTTCGTCCAGTCCTTCGAGCCCAGCAGCATCGAGCGACTGAGCAAGCTGGTCTCGTGCCCCGGCGTGGTGCTGCTGTCCTCCGCCTCCTCGCGCCCCTGGGACTTCGTCCAGGCCGGCGACCCGCGCACCGTGGCCGACCTGGTCACGCCGAAGGGCCTGGCGTGGATCGCCCGCTTCGCGCGCGGCATCGGCCCGGACCTGTCGCTGGTCATCCCGCGCGACAAGAGCGGCAAGCTCGGCACGCCCACCACGCTGGTGCGCGACGCCCACGCCAGGAAGCTGCTCGTGCACCCGTACACGATGCGCAACGAGAACAGCTTCCTGCCGCTGGACTTCCGCAAGGGCACCGACCCGGCCGCGTACGGGGACGCCTTCGGCGCCCTCAAGCTCTACTTCGAGCAGGGCATCGACGGCATCTTCTCGGACCACCCCGACACGGCGCTGCTCGCCCGCGCCGACTTCGTCGGGAAGTAGCCGCCTTCGCGCGGGGACAGCCCCTTTCGGAGGGAGGCTGACCCCGCGTCGGAGCGTGGGCCGCCGCGACGGGGGAAGCGGCGGCGGCCGGGCGCGCCCCGGGTCGGTCTCGTCACCGACCCGGGGCGCGCCGTACGTGAGGCCCCGTCAAGGGCGCGGCCGGACGTTGCCCGGACGGGTGACGCCGCCCGTTGACGGCAACCGGCGGCGGGCGGGGCACTGTCTAGCGCGGCATGAACCCCTCCCTCCCCGCGCCCCGCACCCCCGGCGAGCGCCCCGTCGCGGCGCCCGCCACCGCTGCCCCGGGCGGCGAACAGTTACTGGCGACGCTCGGCCCGCTGCTCGTCGCGGAGGCGGCGGCCGAGGCGGCCGGCGCCGGGCTCGACCCCGCCGACCTCGAACAGGAGGTATGGGTACGGCTCCTGGAACGGGCCGGGACGGGCACCCCGCCGGCCCGGCCCGCCGGCTGGGCACCCTGGCTGCGCGCCGCCATCCGGGCCGAGGCCAGGGGCGCGCGGCGTCGGGCCCGGTGGGAGGTGCCGTACGACGGGATCGACGGCGTGCCCGTACCGCTCGGCACGCCGGACACCGAGGGGATGACGCTGGCCGCCGACGAGGTGCGCCGGGTGCGCGCCGCGGTGCGCAGACTGCCCGGCCGGTGTCCGAGAGTGCTGCTGGCGATGATGTCGACCAGGGACGCGACCTACCGTGAAATCGCCGGTGAGTTGGGAATCTCACAGGGGAGTCTGGGGCCGGTACGTTCCCGTTGCCTTGGATGCCTGCGCAGAATGCTGCTGGCGGAGGTTGCCGCTCCTGAACCCTGGGGAATGGAGCGATAGACAATCGGCGCCACGGAGGCGACGCCCACCCCGCGGCGACTCCTGTCAGGGCACCCCACGTCCCGCCGCACCATCTCCCTCATCGCGGCCGGGGCACACACAGAGGAGGCATGCGCACATGGGCATGAGCGTGACCATCTCTCCGGCGAGCGAGCAGGACGCCGAGCAGATCCTCAAGCTCCAGTACCTCTGCTACCAGAGCGAGGCCGAGCTGTACGGCGACTACTCCATCGAGCCGCTGACCCAAACCCTCGACGACCTCCGTGCCGAGCTGGGCAACGGCTGGGTGCTGGCGGCCCGGCTCGGCGAGGAGGTCGTCGGGTCGGTGCGGGGCGCCGTGCACGAGGACGGAACCGCCGCGATCGCCGGGCTGATCGTCCACCCCCGCATGCAGCGGCACGGCCTCGGCGGCCGGCTGTTGGCCGCCATCGAGATGCGGTTGGCGGCCGAGCAGGTCAAGCGGTACCGGCTCAGCACCGGGCACCGCAGCGAGGGCAACCTGCGGCTGTACCGCAAGTACGGTTACGCGCAGGTCGGCACCGAGCGGGTCAGCCGCTCGCTGAGCGTCGTCACGCTGGAGAAGCGGGCCGCGGCCGAGGCGTTCGCCGCGAGCGCGTAGCACCACCGCTCAATCCGGCGGTGCCCCCACCCGTCGCCGCGTCACCCGTTGGGCCGACACCCGCCGGCCCGACGGGTGCCGGTGCGGCACGCTGGGCAGCGGTAGCGCACCTGACGACGACGGACGCCGGGCCGCCGCGGCCCCACGCGTGACGCGGGCCGCCCGGCCGCCGTGACGTTCGCCGGGCGGCGCCCGGACGAGGGCCACGACGGGGTGCCGCATCCCGTGCGACCTCTCACCCACCACGGGCCGCTACCGCGCGGGCCGGGCGATACGCGAGATCGTTGATATCGAGAGGGGGGGGTCGCCATGGCATCTCAGAGCACCCCAGCACAGCTCGTCGATATGCGCCGGGCCGCCGGACTGACCCAGCGGGAACTGGCTCAACTGTCCGGCGTCGCCCAGCCCAACATCGCCGCCTACGAGAACGGCACCCGCCGACCGTCGCCGAAGATGCTGGCACGCCTCACCGCCGCCGCCAAGCCGCGAGCGTCCGTCGCACTGGCCCGGAGCAAAGCCGAGGTGAAGGCGCTCGCCGCCCGCCACAAGGCGCTGAGCGTCAAGGTCTTCGGCTCGGTCGCCCGAGGTGAGGACCGCCCCGGAAGCGACCTCGACCTGTTGGTGAAGTTCGCCCCCGACGCCTCCCTGTTCGACCAGATCGAACTCGCCCAGGATCTGGAGGACACCCTCGGAGTCAAGGTCGACGTCATCAGCGAGGGCGGCCTGCGCGGGAGCCACGACGCCATCACGGCCGAGGCCAAGCCCCTGTGAGCACCGTGCAGCCTGAACCGCCCCACCGGGAGTCCCTGGACGCACGCACCCGTCAAACCCTCCTCGACTTCCTCGACTTCGCCGCCACCGGCGCCCGACTCGTCGCACGCGGACGTGACACCTACGAGGGCGATGAGATGCTCCGACTCTCGGCCGAGGCGATCCTGCACCGCATCGGGGAGGCGGTGAACCGCCTCGACGGCGAGTTCACGGCGTCGCATCCCGAGGTGCGGTGGCGTGCGATGAAAGGCATGCGCGACCTCGTCGCCCACGGCTACGGCGCCGTCGACCACGGCATCCTCTGGAACGCCCTGGTGCACAGCCTCCCCCGGAAAGCCGCCCACGTGCGGAGAATTCTCGACGAGAGACCATGAGCCCCCGGAACACCGCGCGCTGCGCGCCGGCGTCCATGACACCGGCGGCCCGTGGCGCGCCCACGGTTGAGCCGCATCCCGCTGGCCGAGCCCTGGCCGGAGCTTCAGCCGCCGGTTAGGCGCGCTGGGCCCGCCGCAGCCAGAGCAGGCCGGTCACCGGGAGGAAGATCGGGATGAAGAGGTAGCCCATGCCGTAGTCCGACCAGACCGTGGCGTCCGGGAAGGCGGAGGGTTCCACCAGCGTCCAGGTGCCGACGGTGAGCACGCCGACCAGTTCCGCCGCGCAGCACAGCAGGGCCGCCTGCCGGGCGCCCTCGCCGCCGCGCACCAGCGAGACCGTGATGAACGCGTACACCAGCGCCGAGACGGCCGAGAGCACGTAGGCCAGCGGCGCCTCCTCGTACTGGGCGATGAGCTGGTAGAGCGAGCGGGAGGCGGCGGCGACGGTGAAGACGCCGTAGACCAGGACGAGCAGGCGGCCCGGGCCCTCGCCGATCGCCAGGCGTCGGCCGCGCCGCTCCGGCTCGTCGGCGCCGGCCGGACCGGCGGCCCCGGGCTCGGGGGTCTCGGACGCGGGCGTCTCGGACTCAGGCATGGCCGCCCTCCCACACGTCCCACAGCCGCACCTCAAGCACCGCGAGCACCACCGCGCCCGCGGCGACCGTCACCGAGCCCCAGCGGGTCCGCTCCGAGAGCGACATGAACCCGACGGCGGGGATCGCGCAGGCGGAGCCGATCAGATAGGCCACGAAGACGGTCGTGCTGTCGTCGGGCTTGTCCCCCTGTGCCAGCCGGACGATCCCGATCACGAGCTGTGCCAGTGCCAGCACCGTCACCACGGCCATGCCGATGAAGTGCCAGTCCTTGGTCGGCTGGTCGAGATAGGCGGCGTGGCCGCACCACGCGGCGAGGGCCAGTGCGGTCAGACTGACCGCCCACGTCAGCGCGTCGAACACCGGCACCTCCGCTCGGGGGTGCGCGCGAGACGGGGGCGCACACAGGGATTGACAGCCATGCGACGACTCTAATGGCCCCCGGCCCGGCCCCGGCCCGCGCCCCCTGGGCGCCATCCGGGCATCCCACGGCAGCGCATACGCTGGCCCGCCATGAGGATCTCCGCGGCGGCCCTGCTCTTCGACAACGACGGCACCCTGGTCTCCTCGCTGGCCTCGGTGCGGCGCTGCTGGACCCGCTGGGCAGGGGAGTACGGGGTGAGTGCCGAGGCGTTCGCGCGGATCGAGCTGCACGGCCGGCCCG
Source organism: Streptomyces buecherae (assembly GCF_014295035.1). Classification (GTDB taxonomy): domain Bacteria; phylum Actinomycetota; class Actinomycetes; order Streptomycetales; family Streptomycetaceae; genus Streptomyces; species Streptomyces youssoufiensis. The sequence goes on along the minus strand of NZ_CP060404.1, from coordinate 1,173,742 downwards.
CCGTCGACATCATCGGCGACCTGCTGCCGGCCGAGCGGATACCGGGCGCGCTGGCGCGCATCGACGCGCTGGAGGCGGCGGACGTGGCCGGCGGCGTGACGCTGCTGCCCGGCACCGCCACCCTGCTCGCCGCCCTGCCCGCCGACCGCTGGGCGGTGGTGACCTCGGCCAACCGCCGGGTGGCCACGGCACGGCTCGCCGAGGTGGGCATCCGGCCAGGTCAGCTCGTCTGCGCCGACGACGTGCGGCGCGGCAAGCCCGACCCAGAGCCCTTCCTGCTGGCCGCGCGACGCCTGGGCGTGGACCCGGCCCGCTGCGTGGTCTTCGAGGACGCCCCGGCCGGGCTCGCGGCGGGCCGGGCCGCGGGCATGAGGACCGTGGCCTTGACCACAACCACACCCGTGGACGATCTTCACGCGGACGCCGTCATAAAGGATCTTTCGTGCGTATCCGTGCAGGTCGGGGCCGATGGGTTGGAATTGATCGTCGACGAACGGCCATGATCACGCGCTGTCCACGCCTTGACCGGACGAGTCCGCCATTTGGACAGGCTTGATCGAGCCACGCGCGTGTCTGGTTTACTTGCCCGCATGACCACCACGAGCAGCCGCGCCACAGCGACCGAGGCGAACATGACGCCCGGTGCTCGTTGTATGTGTCGAATGTGTGACCGCTGAGGGCCCCTGCCGGAGCCTCGCGCCCCGAAGCGAGACCGCGCGCCGCAGCGTGTCCGTGCGCACCGCGTACGACGCGAGACGCGCCCCGCGCCGCCGGAAGCCGGAGCCGGACAGTGATGACCGCGCTCGCCGGAGAACTCCGTATGCCGTGTTCCGCAATGAATGCCCCGTGCCGGCACTCCATCCGCCGCGCACTCGACAGTGACGGAAACCCCCTGTGATCACCACGACGGGCCTGACAAAGGTCTACCGCTCACGAGGCCGCGAGGTCACCGCGCTCGACGGCGTCGATCTGCACGTCCGCGAGGGCGAGGTGTTCGGTGTCGTCGGCCAGAGCGGCGCCGGGAAGTCCACCCTCATCCGCTGCGTGAACCTCCTGGAGCGCCCCAGCTCCGGCACGGTCACCGTGGCCGGCTCCGACCTGACCGCGCTCGCCGGCAACAGCCACCGCGCCAGCGCCGCGCTGCGCCAGGCCCGCAGCCGCATCGGCATGGTCTTCCAGCACTTCAACCTGCTCTCCTCGCGCACCGTGCAGGGCAATGTCGAACTCCCGCTGGAGATCCTCGGCATATCCGGCAAGGAGCGCTCCCGCAAGGCGATCGAGCTGCTCGGCCTCGTCGGCCTCGCCGACAAGGCCAGGGCCTACCCGGCGCAGCTCTCCGGCGGGCAGAAGCAGCGCGTGGGCATCGCCCGCGCGCTGGCCGGCGACCCCAAGGTGCTGCTCTCCGACGAGGCGACCTCCGCCCTCGACCCCGAGACCACCCGCTCGATCCTCCAGCTCCTGCGCGACCTGAACCAGCAGCTCGGCCTGACCGTGCTGCTCATCACGCACGAGATGGACGTCGTCAAGACCGTCTGCGACTCGGCCGCGCTGATGAAGGGCGGGCGGGTCGTGGAGACCGGCACCGTCTCCGAACTGCTCGCCACCCCCGGCTCCGAGCTCGCGCGCGAGCTGTTCCCGGTCGGCGGCGACGCCACCGGCGCTGGCCGCACCGTCGTGGACGTGACGTTCCTCGGCGAGGCCACCAGCCAGCCGGTCATCTCGCAGCTCGCGCGCACGTACAACATCGACATCTCGATCCTCGGGGCGGCGATGGACACCATCGGCGGGCGCCAGGTCGGCCGGATGCGTATCGAACTGCCCGGCTCGTTCGAGGAGAATGTGGTGCCGATCGGCTTCCTGCGCGAGCAGGGTCTGCACGTCGAGGTCGCGCCCGACGGCGCGGCGTCCCCCGCCGCGTCGACCGCCTCCGCGCGGGCCGTCGCCGCCCCGGCCGAGGAGGGTGCCAAGTGACCTGGTCCGAGATGTGGCCCGCGCTGAACGACGCCAGCCTCGACACCCTGTTCATGGTCTGGTGGTCCACCGTCTACGCCGTCCTCGGCGGCCTGCCGCTCGGCGTGCTCCTGGTCCTCACCGACCGGGGCGGCCAGCTCCAGAACGTCGTGGTCAACAAGACCGTCGGCGCCATCGTGAACATCGGCCGCTCGCTGCCGTTCATCATCCTCATCGTCGCGCTGATCCCCTTCAGCCGCTTCGTCGTCGGCACCTCCATCGGGCCCACCGCCGCGGTGGTCGCGCTGGCCATCGGCGCCATCCCGTTCTTCGCCCGGCTGGTGGAGACCGCGATCCGCGAGGTGGACGGCGGTCTCGTCGAGGCCGTGCAGTCGATGGGCGGCGGCACCTGGACCATCGTCTTCAAGGTGCTGCTGCCGCAGGCGCTGCCGTCCCTGATCGCGGGCCTGACCACCACCGTCATCACGCTCATCAGCTACTCGGCGATGGCCGGCGCGGTGGGCGGCGGCGGCCTGGGCAACCTGGCGATCGTCAACGGCTACCAGCGCTCGGACGACCGACTGATGCTGGTCACCGTCATCCTGCTGGTCGTCGTGGTCACCATCGTGCAGTTCATCGGCGACGTGGTGGTTCGCGTCATCGGCCGCCGCACCGGCACCATCCCCGCCGGCGCGAGCTGGCTGCGGCTGCCCCGGCCGCGCAAGGCCCCCGACGCCACGGCACCGAAGGCCGCCACGCCCGACGTCGCCGACCGCGCCGCGCTCGCCACCGCCGGCACCGCCCCCGCGACGGCGGCCGAGGCCACCACCGAGGCCCCCGCCACGGCCGAGCAGACGGTCGTGACCAAGGCCGAACCCGAGGCCGCCACGGCGCCCGGCGCCGGCCGGCCCGACGACGAGCCCACGGCATCGGCCCAGCCACGGACCGGCTGACCCGCTGCCCCCGCGCCACACCGCTCTCCCCGTCCCCACGCCAGCCCGGACCCTTTGCCGGGCGTACCACTCGCGACAGCCAGTGGTTGGAATCCGTCCAGAAAGAGGCACTCTTCGTGCGCAACACCATCAAGCTCTCCGCCGCCGCCGCGGTCGCCGCCGCGGCCGCCCTCGCCCTCAGCGCGTGCAGCGCGCCCTCCGACTCCAAGGACAGCGGCGACGAGGACTCGGCGCTCATCGTCGCCGCGAGCCCCACGCCGCACGGCGACATCCTGAAGTTCGTCAAGGACAACCTGGCGAAGAAGGAGGACCTGAAGCTGCAGGTGAAGGAGTTCAACGACTACAACCTCCCGAACACCGCCACCGAGAACGGTGAGGTCGGCGCCAACTTCTTCCAGCACCAGCCCTTCCTGGACGAGTTCAACAAGAAGAACGGCACCCACATCGTGCCGATCGTCAACGTCCAGATCGAGCCGCTCGGCCTCTACTCCAACAAGGTCAAGAAGCTCTCCGACCTGGGCTCGGGCGACTCGATCGCGCTGCCCAACGACGTCAGCAACGAGGGCCGCGCGCTCAAGCTGCTCGCCGACAACGGGCTGATCGAGCTCAAGCCGGGCGTCGGCAGCGGTGCCACCCTGAAGGACATCAAGGACAAGAAGGGCCTGAAGCTCACCGAGCTGGAGGCCCCGCAGATCCCGGCCCGCCTCGGCGACGTGGACGCCGCCATCATCAACGGCAACTTCGCCATCGGCGCCAAGCTCAAGCCGGCCACGGACGCGCTCGCCCTGGAGAAGGCCGAGAACAACCCGTACGCCAACTTCCTCGCCGTCAAGAAGGGCAAGGAGGACGACCCGCGGGTCAAGAAGCTGGCCAAGCTCCTGAACTCGCCCGAGGTCAAGAAGTTCATCGAGGACAAGTACGAGGGCGCCGTCATCCCGGCGTTCGGCGCCCCGAAGGGCTGATCCACGCCCTCGCCGACCACGGCCCCGCGCACCCCTCGGGCGTGCGCGGGGCCGTCGCGCTTGGCACATGAGCCGCCGCATGCTGCATGCTGGTGCACTCAGACGGCCCCGGGCACATACATCTCTCCGCGTTGGAGCAGCGCATGACACGCACCTTTCCGGACGTATCCATCAGTACGGACCGGCTGGAGCTGCGCCCCTTGGAGCTGGCCGACGTCCTCCCGCTGACCGAGATGATGAACGACGAGCAGATCGTGGCCTGGACCTCGGTCTCCCACCCCTACACCGCCGACCGGGCCCGCGACTGGATCACCCGGCGCGCCCCGGTCGAGCGCACGCAGGGGCGCGGCATCGTCTTCGCGGTCTCCGAGTTCCTCACCCAGCGCCTGGTGGGCGTCGTCACCCTCTTCCACACCGACTGGCGCACCCTCTCCACCGAGATCGCCTACATCACCGCCCCCTGGGCCAGGGGCGAGGGATACGCCAGCGAATCCGTCCTCGCCGTCGCCGACTGGCTCTTTCGCTCCCAACGCTTCGAGCGCCTCGAGATGCGCACCGCCGCCGACAACACCGCCGCCCAGCAGGTCGCCCAGAAGATCGGCTGCATCAGCGAGGGCGTGCTGCGCAACGCGTGGATAGCCCGCTCGCGCACCGAGGACGGTGGTTGGGCCGACATCCGCACTGACCTGATCGTCTGGAGCCTGCTCCCCGAGGACCTCGACGGCGGCCCCGGACAACACATCGACGACTCCGGCTACGCCACGCTGCCCAGTTGGCGCTGAGCAACCCGCACCACCGGTCTGGACCAGTCGGAGGTACGCTCACCGTGACCCCGCCTGCCACGCCGCCCACGGCTCGGTAGCGCCGGCCCGTACGCGCTCCGCTGCCCGGCCCGCACGACCCCGTTCACGCCCTCCCCGCGCGACCGCTCTCCCAAGTACGCCGCGGGGTCCGCGATCACAGCCCAGGAGACTGACACAGATGGCCGACCGCGTCACGGTGATCGGATGGGACGGCTCCCCCCTGACAGACGCGGCCCGCTCCGCCGTCGCCGCCGCCACGCTGGTCGCGGGCGCCGCCCACCACCTGGCCCTGCCCGAGGTCCCGCCCGGCGCCGAACGCATCCGACTCGGCAGCGTCGACCTGGCCGCCCGCCGCATCGCCGGACACCGGGGCTCGGCCGTGGTCTTCGCCGACGGCGACCCCGGGTTCTTCGGCGTCGTCCGGGCGCTGCGCGCCCCCGAGCACGGTCTCGAGGTCGAGGTGGTCCCGGCCGTCTCCGCCGTCGCCGCGGCCTTCGCCCGCGCCGGCATGCCCTGGGACGACGCCCAGGTCGTCAGCGCCCACAGCCGCGACCTGCGCCGGGCGGTCAACGTCTGCCGGGCCCACCCCAAGGTCGCCGTCCTCACCTCGCCCGGCGCGGGCCCCGCCGAACTGGCCCTGCTGCTCGGCCCCGTGCACCGTACGTTCGTCATCTGCGAGGCGCTGGGCACCGAGCACGAGCGGATGACCGTGCTCACCTCGGACAAGGTCGCCGACCACACGTGGCGCGATCCGAACGTCGTCATCGTCATCGGCGGCGCGGGCCAGACCACCGCCCCGAGCGGCCCGCAGGGCGGCGGCTGGATCGCCGGCCGCGACCCCGGCTACCCGCCGGCCATCCGTGGCTGGGCGCTGCCCAGCTCCGCCTACGGCGCCGCCGCCGACCGGGGCGAGGGCGAGTCCCGCTGGCTGCGCGCCGGCCAACTCGCCCGCCTCGGTCCCCGCGTGGGCGACCTGGTCTGGGACATCGGCGCCGGCAGCGGGGCCGCCGCGGTCGAGGCGGCCCGGTTCGGCGCGGCGGTCATCGCCGTCGACCAGGATGCGGACACCTGTGGCCGGATCGCGGCCGTCGGTCGGCGTTTCCAGGTGCAACTCCACGTGGTGCACGGCGCGGCGCCACAGGTACTCGAAGACCTGCCGGAGCCGGACGTGGTCCGCATCGGGGGCGGGGGCGCGGCCGTCGCCACCGCGTGCGCCGCCCGCCGCCCCGAACGCATCGTCACCCACGCCGCCACCCGTGACCAGGCGGAAGCCATCAGCAGGGCACTCTCGGACGGGGGTTACGGCGTCGAGTGCGTCATGGTCCAGTCGATGGAGATGGACGCCCGGGCCTGGTCGGAGCGCGACCGCGCGGTCGCCTTCCTGATCTGCGGGCACCGGCCCCACCCGTGACCCCCGCCCAGCGGGCCCGGGGTAGGCTGGCGGACCGTTGTACTGGCGTTCGGCCGAGGCCGCGTTCGCGCCCATGACCTGGGCGCACCGCATCCGGCGGGGCTCGCGGTACGACGGGCGGGGGGACGCGCCACGTGCCGCGCAGCGCGGACGCTCGTTCTTGCTTGAAAGCAGTTGGAAGGAGCACTGAGCGATGGGCGAGGGGTACGCATGACCGACACCGGCGAGATCCCAGGCGAGGGACTGCCGGCGAACGCAGGCGGACAGCCCGGAGCGCCGCGCCCGGCGGATGCTCGTGCTACCGCCGACGTCGCACCAGGCAACCCACCCGGCCAGGCGGGCCGCCAGACGGCCGTGGCCTACTCCTTTGACACCGACGAACACGAGGACCACCCCGACCACATGGACCAGGGCGAGCACGGTGAGGACGATGATCTGCTCCTGATGCCCGGCGCGCAAGGGGCCTGGGCGGAACAGCAGCCGCGCTACCACCAGGCGCGGCCCCCGGCGGCCCACCCGGCGCCGGCCGGCGCGCACGAAGCGGGCGGCCGGGACACCGGCTCGCTCGCGTACGACGAGGTCCGCGGCGCCCAACCCGGCGCGCCCGGCCAGCCGCTGCCGCAGGCCCAGCCCGCGCCGCACGAGCAGCCCGCGCGCCGCCCACCGCACGCGCGCCCGCAGCTCGCGGAGCAGACCGGCGGCGTCGTACGGTCCCTCGCCGACCGTGGCCCGGCCGGTCCGCGGACCCCGGCGCGTCCCCAGGGTGCCCCCACGGGCGGGTCCGAGTACCTCGACGGAGCCGGCGGCGCGGACAGCCCCGAACTCCCCGGCGCGGCCCCCGCCCAGGCCGGGCCGCAGCGGGCCGAGCCCTGGCAGCCCCAGTCCCAGCCTCAGTCCCCGTCAGCCGCTCCCACGGCCCAGCACGTCGCGGGCGCCCCGGCAGAAACGGTCGGCCGCCCGACTGAGGCTCCCGCCACGGGTTCCGGCCCGCAGCCGGAGCCGGCGCGCCAGCCGAACACCACCGGCGCCGAGCAGCAGGGCGCGCCCGCCGCGGCGAACTCCGTGCCCGCGCCGCGCCAGGCGGCCGGCCAGTCCCAGCCGCGCCCCAGGCAGCCGCGCTACGAGGCGCCGCGCGTCGTCGGCCGCCCCCCGGTCGCCTCCCCACTGGTGGGCCCCGCGCGCACGGCCCCCGCGACGCCGGCGCCCGGCGCCGCCCAGACCCCGCCCGTCGAGGGCCCCGCGCGGCAGGCGCCGGCAGCCACCGGCACGCCCGCCGACGGCGAGCAGCGTGCCGCCGCACCGGCACCGGCCAACGCCGATCAGCAGCCCGGGCCCACGGACCCGACGGCGACTCAGTCGGCTCCCGCCCCGCAGCCCGTAGGCCCCGACCAGGGCGAAGCCCGGCAGCAGCCGGCTGGTCAGCCGCAGCCGCAGCCCGGCGCGCCCGCACCGGCGACGCCGCAGCCCGAGACGCCCGAGCCGGCGCCCGGCGCGGCGATAATCACCGACGCCACGACGCCACCAGCAGCAACACCAGCACCGCAGCCCATCGCCCCGGGCGCGCCGGAGCCCACCGCCGCGCCCGTACCGCAGGCCGAGCAGGCCGGCGCGGCGCCCGCGCAGCAGGCCGCCGCCGCGCCGCTGCCCGCCGAGGTGTCAGCCGACGCCGCGCCGACGGTCGGTCAGCAGGGCGGTACGGCACAGCCGGCGGGCCCGCTGGCCGCGCAGTCGCCTGCCGCCGTCGAGTCCGTGCCGCAGCGGGGCGAGGCCGCCGGTTCACCCGCGGCCGGCCCCGCGCCGGCGCGGACCAGTGCCTCCCACGCGCCCGTGCAGGCCGCGACCGACGGCGCGACCGCGCCGGCAGCCGACCAGCCGCAGGCGGCGCAACAGCCCGCGGGTGAGCTGGCGGAGCCTGCGCAGCAGGCTTCGCCTCCGTCGGGCGGATCGCGGGGCGCGCGGCGGCGACCGCGGCGCGCGGCAGCGGTCGAGAACGTGCCCACCCCGGCCGACCCGAGCGCCGTCCCCTCGGGTACGGGGCGCCGGCGCAAGGTCACCACCACCGCAACGGAACAGGCCCCCGCAACCCAGCAGTCCGCCGCGAAGGCCGGCGCGCAACCCGTGGCCCCCCAGGGCGCGGAGCCCGTGGCCAACGCCGCGGCCACCCAGCCCGGTGCCACGGCTCAACCCGCCGCAACCCCCGCCGACTCCGGCGCGAGCGCGGCGGGCGTACCGCTGCCCGTCGACGCTGACGGCCACGCCGACGCGGGTACGGGCGGGATGACGCGCGCCGGCGCGCAACCCTCGCCCGACGCTCCGAACGAGGTCGCCCCCGCGCAGGCCGCGCTGGCCGAGGGTGCGCAGCCGGCCCAGGCCGCGCCGCAGCAGCCGACCACCCCGACGAACGCGGCGACGCCCACCCCGGAGGCGGCAACCCCCGCCCCGGGCGAGGCCCCCGCCGTCCCCGGTGAGGAGTCCGCGCCGCCGCCTGCCGGCACCGCCACCGCCGGCCCGGCGAAGGCCGCGACCGACGCCCCGGGCGCACATGCCAGCGCACCAGCCGCCGACGCTCCGACCACTGAGCCCGTCGTGGCCGAACCCGCTACGGCGAAGCCGGAGCCGGGCCCGCAGCCGACGCCGGAGGCGGCTCCCGCTGCCGGTGCGGGGCGTGGCCGACGCGCTACCGCCCCTGTGGCCCAGCCGGCCGAAGCCCGGCCGGCCCCCGTGCCGCCGCAAGCGGCGGGGCAACCAGAACACCCCGTACAGCCCGTACGGTCCGCACAGCCCGAACAGGACGCACCACTGCCTGCCGAGACCGCACCCCAGTCCACGCCCGGCGCTCCCGCCGGCGCGCAGCCCCCCGCCGCCGGCACGCCGGCCACCGCGGTGGCCCCGCAGCCGACCGGAGCCGCGCAGCCCCCCGGCACGCCCCCCGGGGCCCCGGCGACCGCGCCGGAGGCCGCGGCACCAACCGCTGCGGCACCAACCGCCGCGTCAGGCGCCGCCGAAGCGCCCGCCACTGACGCGCCGACCGACCCCGCCGCGCCGGCGCAGGGGGATGCCGCGCCGGCCAAGCCCACGCCGCAGGCCAAGTCGGCGGCCAAGGGGCGGGCCACGGCGAAGCCTCGGCGTACGGTGGCGAACGGCGTGCCCGTTGCGGGCGTCGCCAGCGCGTCGAAGTCCGATGCGGGTACGGGTGCCGAGCCCGCGACGGACGAGGCGACCACGGCCGATGCCGCCGCGCCCGCCGCCGACCAGCCGCCCGCCACGGTCACGGCACCGGACCAGCCGTCCGCCACCACCGACGCGGTTGCCGACGAACAGGACGCCTCGGTTGAGGCAGCCTCCGCGCAGAGCGCGGACCAGGGCAGCCCGGCCGCGCCGCAGGACCCGGCGTCGGAGCAGGCCAGCACCGCCCCCGACGCTCAGCCGACCGAGGCCCCGCCGGCCGATGCCCCGGCTGCCGAGGCGTCAGGCGACGAGGCGTCGGGCAACGAAGCGTCGGGCAACGAGGCCGCGCCCGAGGAGGCCGAGGGCCCGCAGGGCGCGTCGTCCGCCAAGGACGCGCGGCCGGTCGAGCCCGCGTCCACACCCGCGCAGGACGGCACTTCCGTGGCCGCCGCGGACCAGCCAGCCGCACCCGCCGCCGAACCGGCCGTGAACGCGGACGCGGAGCAGCCCACCGCCGCGAACGCCGAGCAGTCCGCTGACGCGGCGCCGATCGCCGCGTCGGACGGCCAGCCGAAGCAGTCCGCTGCGACAACCACGCAGGACACGCCCGACGACCAGGCCCCGCAGCCCGCTGAGCCGCAGTCCGGCACGCCGAACGCCGACGCCGGCCCAGGCGACGCCACACCGGCTGACGCCGCATCGCCTGACGCCCCGCCGGCCGATGCCGCGTCAGGCGACGCCGGCCAGGGCGACGCACCCGTAACCGGGACCGACGCCGCGCCGGCCGCAGCGGGCCAGCCCAAGCCCGCCCAGGAAGCGGCTGCCGAGGAAGCACCCGTCCAGGAGCCGCCCGCCCCCGGCGCGGCAGCGCGACAGGCTCCCGCCGAGGACAAGGCCGAGGCCGAGCACAAGGCCGAGGGCGAGGCCCCGGCCGATGCCGCGTCGCCCGGCGAGCAGCAGTCCGCCGCATCCGCGCCGACGGTCGAGGCGTCCCAGGACGCCGAACCCACCGCCGACGCGGCCGGCCAGCCGGCCCCCGAGCAGCCCGCGGCGGCGCAGCCGCAGGCCGCTGGGCAGGACCAGCCGGCGGGCGCGCCGGCCGCGAACCAGGCGACCGCGCCGGCGCAGGAATCCGCGCCGGCGCAACCGACCCCCGCCGCGGCAGCCGACGCCGCCAAGCCGGATGCCGCCAAGCAGGACGTCGTCAAGCCGGGCACCTCCGGGCCGGGCACCCCCGCGTCGGACACCGGCGAGCCGGGCGTCGCCCCGTCCGAGCCGGCCGAAACCGCCGAACCGGTGACAGGGGCGCCCGCAGAGGGCGCAACGCAGAGCGGTGCCGCGTCCGCGGGCTCCGACACACCGGTTGCCACGGACGGAGCCCGGACCATGCAGGAAGCCCAGCCCGTGGCCACCGAGTCCGTCGCGAACGGGTCCGAGGACAAGATCCAGACCCCGGCCCCGGCCCCGGCCGACAGCCGCCCGGCCGACGCCGGCGCGTCCGCCGCGGCCGGTACGCCGGCCCCCGCGCCCGTGGCCGCCCAGGCGGCCCCGGCGGCCGAGGAGCCGCGTACGGCCCCCGAGCCCGCCGAACCCGCGCCCGCGGCAGCACCGCAGGCCGCGAGCCCGGTGTCCGGTGGCATCCCCGCCGCGCGGTCCGCCGAGCCGAACGCCGCCGCCGACGCGCCCGCGCCCGTGGCACCCGCCGTCCCCGGGCCGGCGCGACCGGCCGCCGACGGCGCCCAGCCCGCCCAGGGCGGGCCGGCCGAGCCGGCGGCCGAGGCCGAGCAGGCGCAGTCGCAGGCGACGGTCGCGCCGCTGCGTCCCGCGGCCGAGGGGTACGACGAGGCCGAGCGCGCCGCCGTGCACCGCGTGATGCGCGAGCGCCGGGACATCCGCAACGGGTTCCGCCCGGACCCGATCCCGCACGAGGTGCTGCTGCGCGTCCTGGAGGCCGCGCACACCGCGCCCAGCGTCGGCCACTCCCAGCCGTGGGACTTCGTCGTGATCCGGTCGGCCGAGACCCGGCGCACGATGCACGAGTTGGCCCAGCGACAGCGGGAGGCGTACGCGAAGTCGTTGCCGAAGGCGCGGGCCAAGCAGTTCAAGGAACTCAAGATCGAGGCGATTCTCGACACGCCGGTCAACATCGTCGTCACCGCCGACCCCACCCGTGGCGGGCGGCACACCCTCGGGCGGCACACCCAGCCGCAGATGGCGCCGTACTCCTCCGCGCTGGCGGTGGAGAACCTGTGGCTCGCCGCCCGGGCCGAGGGCCTGGGCGTGGGCTGGGTGAGCTTCTTCGACGAGCGCGAGATGGTGCGCGCTCTCGGCCTGCCCGAGCACCTGGAGGTCGTGGCCTACCTGTGCGTCGGCTACGTGGACGAGTTCCCGGCCGAGCCCGAGCTGTCGCAGGCGGGCTGGTCGAAGCGGCGCCCGCTGTCGTGGGTGGTGCACGAGGAGACGTACGGCCGGCGCGCGCTCCCCGGTGAGCAGCCGCACGACCTGCTGCAGGAGACGCTGCGCGGCATCCGGCCGCTGGACGCCAAGGCGCTCGGCGAGGCGTGGGAGCGGCAGAAGCGGATGACCAAGCCGTCGGGCGCGCTCGGCATGCTGGAGATCATCTCGGCGCAGTTGTGCGGGCTCTCGCGCAAGTGCCCGCCGCCGATCCCGGAGCCCGCCGCCGTGGCGATCTTCGCGGGGGACCACGGCGTGCACGCCCAGGGCGTCACGGCGTGGCCGCAGGAGGTCACGGGCCAGATGGTGGCCAACTTCCTGGCCGGCGGCGCGGTGTGCAACGCGTTCGCCAACCAGGTCGGCGCCGAGGTCTGCGTCGTGGACGTGGGCGTCGCCTCCGAACTGCCCAGCACCCCCGGCCTGTTGCCGCGCAACGTGCTGCCGGGCACGGCCGACTTCACGGTCGGGCCCGCCATGTCCCGCGAGGACGCGCTGCGCGCCATCGAGGTGGGCATCGAGACGGCCCGCGACCTGGTCGCCGCGGGCAACAAGGCGCTGCTCACGGGCGAGATGGGGATCGCCAACACCACCGCGTCCGCCGCGCTGATCGCCGTCTACACCGGGGCCGACCCGGCCGAGATCACCGGTCGCGGCACCGGCATCACCGACGAGACGCTGGCCCGCAAGGTGGACGTGGTGCGCCGCGCCATCGAACTCCACCAGCCGGACCCCGCCGACCCGATCGGCGTGCTCGCGGCGGTCGGCGGCCTGGAACACGCCGCCCTGGTGGGCTTCCTGCTCGGCGGCGCCTCGCTGCGCACGCCGGTCATCCTCGACGGGGTGAGCGCGGGCGCCGCGGCGCTGGTCGCCCGGGCCATCGCACCCGAGGCGCTGGCCGCGTGCATCGCCGGGCACCGCAGCGCCGAGCCCGGGCACGTGGCGGCCCTCACCAAGCTGGGCCTGCGCCCGCTGGTCGACCTCGACCTGCGACTCGGCGAGGGCACCGGCGCGCTGCTGGCCCTGCCGGTGGTGCAGAGCGCCGCGCGCGCCATGCACGAGGTGGCCACGTTCGACGCGGCCGGCGTGACCGAGAAGAACTGACCGCGCGGCCGGGCCGGTGTGGGGCGCCCCCCACACCGGCCCGAAAGGCCGGCAGCCGAGTGCCGCCGGGGCCCAGGCCCCGCACCGGCCCCGCCTCCGGCGACCGAACGCCGCCGGAGGCCGGGCCGCCCGCCGGCCCGCGACCCACTCGCCGGACCCGGCTCCCGCCAGCCCGCCAGGCCCCGCACCACCGCCTCCACCCACGCGGGCCCTGCCCGCCCCCGTAAGGTGTGCGCAGGGCCCGCGCCCATCCTGACCAGCCGCTCCGGTGCAGTAGCGGCGCCTTACGCCGTACGAGGAGCCGTACCGTCATGTCCGAGAACCCCGCCTACCCCGTAGGGCTGCGCCTGAGCGGACGGCGCGTCGTCGTCATCGGCGGCGGCCAGGTAGCACAGCGCCGGCTGCCGGCGCTCATCGCGGCGGGCGCGGACGTCGTGCTCATCTCGTCGTCGGCCACCCCGTCCGTCGAGGCCATGGCCGACGGCGGCGAGATCCGCTGGGAGCGCCGCCGCTACCGGGACGGCGACCTCGCCGACGCCTGGTACGTGCTGGTCGCCACCAACGACCCCGAGGCCAACGCCGCCGCCTCCGCCGAGGCGGAGTCCCGCCGGGTGTGGTGCGTGCGCAGCGACGACGCCGAGGCGGCCACGGCCTGGACCCCGGCCACCGGGCGCGGCGACGGCGTCACCGTGGCCGTCCTCACCGGCCGCGACCCACGCCGCTCCGCCGCCCTGCGGGACGCGATCGTCGAGGGCCTGCGGGACGGCACCCTGGCCGCCCCGCACCACCGCCTCGCCGCTGAGGGCCAGGCCGCCGCGGCCACCGCGATGGACGCCGGGGCGCCGCTGCCCGGGGTCGCGCTGGTGGGCGGCGGTCCCGGCGACCCCGACCTGATCACCGTGCGCGGCCGGCGCCTGCTGGCCGCCGCGGACGTGGTCATCGCCGACCGGCTCGGCCCGCGCGACCTGCTGGACGAGTTGCCCCCGCACGTCGAGGTGATCGACGCCGCGAAGATCCCGTACGGCAGGTTCATGGCCCAGGAGGCCATCAACGCGGCGCTCATCGAGCACGCCAGGGCGGGCAAGGCGGTGGTACGCCTCAAGGGCGGCGACCCGTTCGTCTTCGGCCGTGGCATGGAGGAGGCCGAGGCGCTCGCCGAGGCCGGGATTCCGTGCACGGTGGTGCCCGGCATCTCCAGCTCCATCAGCGTTCCCGGCGCCGCCGGCATACCCGTCACGCACCGCGGCGTCGCCCACGAGTTCACCGTCGTCAGCGGCCACGTCGCCCCCGATGACCCGCGTTCGCTGGTGGACTGGGCGGCGCTCGCCAGGCTGCGCGGCACCCTCGTGCTGCTCATGGCCGTCGAGAAGGTCGGCGCCATCGCCGCCGCGCTGGTCAGCCACGGCCGCCCCGCCGACACCCCGGTCGCCATCGTCCAGGAGGGCACCACGGCCGCCCAGCGCCGCGTGGACGCCACGCTGGCGACCGTCGGCGAGCGGGCGAAGGCTGAGGGCGTGCGCCCGCCCGCCGTCATCGTCATCGGCGACGTGGTGACCGTCGGGCCGAAGCGGCCGGCGTAGCCAGCGCGGCGCCCACGGCCGCGTCGCATGCCCCGCTCCGCCCCGCCGCACGCTCCCGCTCAGCCGCCCGCCCCGCGGGCCCACGCCAGGACCAGACAAGGCAGTATCAGCACGTGGCCGAACTCATCACCATCGACGACCCCGCCGACCCGCGCCTCGCCGACTACACCGACCTGACCGACGTCGAGCTGCGCCGCCGGCGCGAGCCCGCCGAAGGGCTGTTCATCGCCGAGGGCGAGAAGGTGATCAGGCGGGCCCTGGAGGCGGGGTACGCCATGCGCTCGATGCTGCTCTCGGCCAAGTGGGTCGACGCCATGCGCGACGTCATCGACGAGGCCCCGGCCCCGGTGTACGCCGTCGACCCGGCCCTGGCCGAGCGCGTGACGGGCTATCACGTGCACCGTGGCGCCCTCGCCTCGATGGCCCGCAAGCCGCTCCCCGAGGCCACCGAGGTGCTGGCCACCGCGCGCCGGGTGGCCATCCTCGAAGCCGTGAACGACCACACCAACATCGGAGCGGCGTTCCGCAGCGCCGCCGCGCTCGGCATGGACGCGGTACTGCTGTCCCCGGACTGCGCCGACCCGCTGTACCGGCGCTCCGTCAAGGTGTCCATGGGCGCCGTCTTCTCCGTGCCGTACGCCCGCCTGACGACCTGGCCGCGCGATCTGACCCAGGTGCGCGAGGCGGGCTTCACCCTGCTCGCGCTGACCCCGGACGCGAAGGCCACCTCGATCGACGAGGCCGCCCCGCACCGCCTGGAGCGCGCGGCGCTGTTGCTCGGCGCCGAGGGCAACGGCCTGTCCCGACACGCCCTGGCCGCCGCCGACGCCTGGGTGCGCATCCCGATGGCACACGGCGTGGACTCCCTGAACGTCGCGGCGGCGGCGGCCGTCGCGTTCTACGCCGTCACCACGGGCCGCCCCACCGCATAGGCCCACCCCGCGACCGACCCGGCGTCAGCCGCCCGCCACCCGCGCGGAGTCGGGCGGCCGGCCGGGAATCGTGGATCGGCGTCCGGTCGCGCGCCTGGAGCGCGCAGCGGCGTACCGGCGGACGCCGACGTGACGGGGGAGGGGCCAGCCGACCTCAACCGCGCCCGGACGGCGCGTGCGGCGCTCCGGCGAAACCCCGCGCCCCGCCGGCCTGGCCGGCGTCGTACGGTCGGTGATCCACCGCGTTCAGCCCCGTGGCGTTCTGCCCCGCGGCCTGACCGGTCGTGGCGGTCGGCGCCGGGCCGCTGGGGCCCAGGCCGCGGGTGGGGCCCTGGCAGCCCTGCGCCGCCGCGATGCCCAGCGCCACCAGCAGCGTCACCACGACAAAAACGATAAGTCGCTGCCGCAGCAGCCGACGACTGGTCTGCGCCGGCCGGCGCCCCGTGGCCGTACCGCGCCCCTGAGTCCGCCCGTCCCCGCGGCGCCCGGGCCCCCGCGCGCCCGTGGCCCGGCCGCCCGCACGCGACCCGCCACTCCCGGTCCGCGCGCCCGGCCCGTTCTTGGGCCGCGCCGCGGGGTGCCGGGACGCGTCGGCCGGGCGGGGCACCGAACCACCCCCGGTGCGCGGCGCGCCGCCGCCACCCGTACGCGCCCCCGGCCGCGCGGCCGAGCCGGAGCGCGGAGCGCCGCCCGTACGGCCGGACACGGAGCCGGGACCCGTACGCGCGCCGGTGCCGCGCGCGACGGGCCCGCGCGGCGCCTCGCCGCGCGTCGCCGCCCGACGGGGCGGGGGAGAGCCGCCGGTGCGCCGCTCCGTGCGCTGCCGCGCGTACTCCTCGGCCAGCCGGCCGCTCGGCCGCTCGCCGCGCTGCCGCGCCGCCTCCTGCGGGTCCACGCGGCGCGCCGACGGCAGGCCGTGCGCCTCGCGGGCGGCGATCTCCTTGAGCCGCAGCGACAGTTGTAGCGTGCTCGGCCGGTCCTCGGGATCCTTGGCCAGGCAGGCGTGCAGCAGCGGCGCGAGCGCGTCAGGCACGCCCGCGAGCTGCGGCTCCTCGTGCACGACGCGGTAGAGCATGACCTCCGAACTCCCTTGCCCGAAGGGGGAGTCGGCGGTCGACGAGTAGGCGAGGGTGGCGCCGAGGGCGAACACGTCCGTCGCCGGCGTCACGGCCGCGCCCCGCACCTGCTCCGGGGCGAGGAAGCCGGGGGAGCCGACGGCCGTGCCCACGTGGGTGAGCGTGCTGGCCCCGGTGGCCCAGGCGATGCCGAAGTCGATGATGCGCGGGCCCTTGGGCGAGAGCAGGATGTTCGACGGCTTGAGGTCCCGGTGCACCACGCCCGCGTCGTGCACCGCGAGCAGCCCCTCGGCGAGCGCGGCCCCGATCGAGGCGACCTGCGAGGCGGGCAACGGCCCGTCGTCGCCGACCTTGTCGTGCAGCGAGGGCCCGGGCACGTACTGGGTCGCGAACCAGGGGCGGTCCGCCTCCAGATCGGCGGCCACCAGCCGCGCCGTACAGCCGCCCCGGATGCGCCGGGCGGCCGAGACCTCCCGGGCGAAGCGCGACCGGAACTCCTGGTCCTCGGCCAAATCCGGCCGGATCACCTTCAGCGCGACCCGCTGGCCGCGCCGGTCGGAGCCCAGGTAGACCACGCCCATCCCGCCCGCGCCGAGCCGACGGTGGAGCCGGAACGAGCCGACGACACGCGGGTCCTCGCGCCGGAGCCGCATCATCGCCATGTCCGTCCCCTACCTCCGGTGGGGAGGCCCCACACTGCTGCCCGTCTGACGAGCCACAGCTTACGGATTGACGGGGCGGTGTGCGCAGAGGCCGCGCATGCGTCGGGAGACGGATTGTCGGGGCGCGTCACTCCACCGGCACGCCGGACCGACGCCACGGCGCGCACGGGCCCCCGCCGCGCGCCCCCGGCCAAGGGGCCGCCGCCGAACGGGGATTGGGGCCGTGACCGGAGGTCGTGCACGGAGCGTGGTCGCCGCAGGGGAGGCCGCGCGCGGCAGCGCGGCGCCGGCCCGCCGCCGGCACCCCGAGGGCGACCACACGGCGTGCGGGGCGGCCCGTGACGTGAGGGATGTCACCCGGGGGCGCGGCGCGACAGCGCCCTACGGGGCGGCATGGCCCCACCGGGCGGACGCGGCAGTTCCGTTTGGCGTCGTGGCGGTGCGCGGCGCACGTGGCCTGGTCCTCCGTCACGTGAGTGAGCCGGCGTGCTCGCCTCGGGACCCGTGCGCCGCCGGGACTCTCGTCCTGCGAGATGAGGGTCCCTCTCAGGGAAGACCCGGGGGCTCAGGCCCAGGTCTCCAACCAGGGGAGTACCGGCTACACCCCCGGGTCATCCTCCGGGAGGCCCGGTAATCGGTACGAGGGCATGACGCCCACCCCCCGGTCGCGGACCTAATGTTGAGGTCAAGCGGCGGGCGCAGCACTCGTCCCCCGAGGTCAGACGCTCGCCGCCCCAAGCAGACACGAGGAGGGGACGATGGCGGTCACCGCAGGACGCACGGACTTCCAAGCACAGCAGCGGCGCTTGCCCACCGCGCTTGGCACCCGGCGACCGGGGACGCGCCACCCGCTGGTGGCGGCGGCCATGGTGCTGCCGATCGCCGCACTCCTCGCGGTCGTGTTCGGCGGCTGGGAAGCCGTCGTCACACAGACGTCGTCCGTGGTCGGAATACTGGAGCGCTAGTCGCTCCGGGCCCGGGAGAGCGGCCCGGGCCGGGGACTTCCGGTCATTAACCCCGTGGGGACGGGGGTGCGGCGGACGGCACGCAGCTCGGACGGCCGACGGCCATGGCGAGGTATCACTCGCCGAGGCCACGGCCCCCGGGCAGAGAAGGGCCCTGGTGCCTCGATGGGGATCGAGGAACCAGGGCCCTCGTGCGTGCCAGCCCGGGCGCTTCCCCTCCCGTGCGCCCGCCCCGACCGGCGCCGGCGCGTACGATCCCCACACCGCTTCGGGGCCGCGCCGCGCCCCCGCACCAGCACGGGGGTCTCGTGAACACCGAATCCGCCGCCCCGGGCGCCGCCGTTCGCCCGCCGGACGTGGCGAGCGGGGGCCGCACCGCCGCCCTCGTGCGCCACCTGCCCACGCCGGGGCACGGCGCGGGAGCCGAGCCACAGGTGCTCGCCGACCGACCCGACGGGACGGTCGTACGGTTCGGGCCGGTCGTCTACAAGGTGCACGCCGCCGACAGCGCCCCGGCCGAACTGGCCGCCCGGCTGCGCGTCGCGGCCCACCCGCGCCTGCGCGCCTGCCTCCTCGCGCCCCTCCCCATCGCGCTACCCCCGCCCCTTCCCTCCCCCCGCCCGGCGCCCGGGTCAGCCTCGCCCCACCACAGCGCGCCGGCCGCGCCGGACCCCGTCTCGGCCACGCCCCTGCTCGCGCCGGTGAGCGACGGGCGCCTGGCGAGCCTGTGGCCCTACGGTGTGCCCGTGTCCCCCGACGACCGGGAGGCCGCGCCCTGGGAGGCGTTGGGCGTCCTGCTCGCACGGCTGCACCGGGTGCCGGTGGACGCGCTGCCGGGGCCCGTACCCCCGACGCGGGGACCGGCGAAGGTGGCCGCCGCGCTGGAACGGCTGCGCGCCGCGCCCGCCCCCGTCGCCACCTCGCCCGCCGCCCGCGCCGTCCACCGGGCCGCCGCGACGCTGCCCGCCTGGGCGCGCGGCGCGGCCCCCGCGCCCGCGACCGACCACCTGTGCCACGGAGACCTGCACCTGGGCCAACTGGTGGGCTCCCCGCCGACCAGCCCCCGCGCCGACACGGCGGCGGCCGACGGGTGGCTGCTCATCGACGTCGACGACCTCGGGCGCGGCGATCCCGCCTGGGACCTGGCCCGCCCCGCCGCCTGGTTCGCCACCGGGCTGCTCGACCCCGACGAGTGGACGCGCCTGTTGGCCGCTTACCGGTCGGCGGGCGGTACGGCGGCGGGGGAGGGCGACGACCCCTGGCCCAGGCTCGACGTGCCCGCCCGGGCGTTGACCGTGCAGAGCGCGGCATCGGGCCTGGCCAAGGCCGCCGCCGCGGGCCGCGCGCTGGAGGCGGCCGAGCAGGCCATGGTCGACGCCTGCGCGCGCATGACGGGCGTCCCGACCGCGCCCGACACGGGCCTGCCGGCCTCCCCACCCCTCTGAGGGGCCACCCGCCCGGGGAGCCGCGCCCGCCCGCGCCCGCTCCCGCGCGAGGGTTCCGCACCCGATGCCCCGAACCAGGGACGGGCGACGGGGGCGCACGCCGTAGGGTGAACTCATCGCCGCCGGGCGCCTGTTCCGGTGGCGCTGATGCCGATGGCTAGGAGTTGAGCGGACCATGCAGTGTCCCAAGTGTCATGCGCCGATGCACACGTACAACCGCAACGGCGTGCAGATCGAGCAGTGCAGTGGCTGCCGGGGGATCTTTCTGGACTACGGGGAGCTTGAGTCGCTGACGCAGCTTGAGTCGCAGTGGGTGCAGCAGGCCCCGCCGCCCCCGCCCGCCCCGGCCGCGGGCCACGCCCCGCAGGCGTACCCCGCGGCTCCCGCCTGGGGCGCCCCCCACCAGGGTCAGCACCACGGCCACCACGGCCGGCGGCGCGGCTTCGGGCACATGCTCTTCTCGTCCTGACCGCCCGCGCCCGGCGCGACGCACAGCGCGGGGCCCGTGGCCCGGCCCGACACCGGGCCACGGGCCCCGCGTCCGCGTGCCCGCGCACGTCAAACGGCCGATGGCCGGAGCGACGAAGCTCCGGCCACCGGCCGTGAAGTGTGGACGATACTGGGATTGAACCAGTGACCTCTTCCGTGTCAGGGAAGCGCTCTCCCGCTGAGCTAATCGTCCGGGATGTGCATTGCTGCGTGCGCGATACTGGGATTGAACCAGTGACCTCTTCCGTGTCAGGGAAGCGCTCTCCCGCTGAGCTAATCGCGCGGGATCGCCAGCCCCGGAAGGCTGGCGAGTGATCCTCAGGGATCCGGGTCGTGCGAGACCCGAAGGTCCAGTGGACGATACTGGGATTGAACCAGTGACCTCTTCCGTGTCAGGGAAGCGCTCTCCCGCTGAGCTAATCGTCCGAGGTGGAGACGGGATTTGAACCCGTGTAGACGGCTTTGCAGGCCGTTGCCTCGCCTCTCGGCCACTCCACCAGGAGCGAAGGACGAATCCTTCACTTCGAGCGGACGACGAGATTCGAACTCGCGACCCTCACCTTGGCAAGGTGATGCTCTACCAACTGAGCCACGTCCGCAGTTGTCGTTGTCCAGAACGCTTCCGTGTCCCGGCGACGTGTTGAACTCTAGCGGATTCCTGGGCCAGCTCAAATTCCGTTTCCGCAGCGTGCTGCGGTGGTCGCCACCTCACAGCGGTCCCCGCGCCCCCGCCATAGACTCGCCACCGTGTACGACCTGCCGCCCCTGGCCCGCTTCGGCGGACGCCTCGCCACCGACCTGCGCGACGTCACCAGCGATCCCGCCGCCCTGGAATCGACGGGCTTCTGGGTCGTGGTCGCCGACTTCGAGGGCCGGCTGACCTGCGCCCGCTTCGGCGACGTGCGCCCCGCGCCGGTGCCTCGGCCGACCCCGGGCGCCTGGCGTGGCCCCACCGTGGACGCCTGGACCTCCTCCCTGGACCGGGCCGCGTACACGGCCGGCGTGCGCCGCGTCCGGCAGCACATCGCGGCGGGCGAGGTGTACCAGGCCAACCTCTGCCGGGTGCTGTCCGCGCCGCTGCCGCCCATGCCCGGGGGCGCCCCCGCCGACGTCGACGCGCTGACCGCGGTGCTGGCCCGGGGCAACCCCGCCCCGTACGCCGGCACGGTCCGGCTCCCCGCGCACGGCGTGGAGGTGGCCACGGCGTCGCCGGAACTGTTCGTGCGCCGGACCGGCCGCGTGGTCGAGTCCGGCCCGATCAAGGGGACCGGGCGGGTCGCGGCCGAGCTGCTGGAGAAGGACTACGCCGAGAACGTGATGATCGTGGACCTGGTCCGCAACGACCTGGGCCGGGTCTGCGCCACCGGCTCGGTGACGGTGCCCGCGCTGTGCGCCGTGGAGCCGCACCCGGGCCTGGTCCACCTGGTCTCCACGGTGCGCGGCGAACTGGCCGACGGCGCGGGCTGGCCCGAGCTGCTGACCGCGACCTTCCCGCCGGGTTCGGTGACCGGCGCCCCCAAGACCAGCGCGCTGGCGATCATCGACGCGCTGGAGACGGCCCCGCGCGGCCCGTACTGCGGCGGCATCGGCTGGGTGGACGCCGACCAGCGCACCGGCGAGGTGGCCGTCGGCATCCGCACCTTCTGGATCGACCGCGCCCCCAGCGACCCGTCGCCCGCGACCGCCGCCGGCGGCCCGGTGCTGCGCTTCGGCACCGGCGCCGGCATCACCTGGGGCTCCGACCCGGAGCGCGAGTGGCACGAGACCGAGCTCAAGGCGTCGCGCCTGCTCGCGGTAGCGTCGGGGGCACAACAGGCGGCAGAGGGGACGATACGGTGACGATCTGGCTCGATGGGGCACTGCGGGACGAGAGTGAGGCCCGCGTCTCGGTCTTCGACCACGGCATAACGGTCGGCGACGGCATATTCGAAACACTCAAGGCCGTCGACGGCGTCCCCTTCGCGCTCACCCGCCACCTGGACCGGCTCGCCACCTCGGCCCGCGGCCTGGGACTGGCCGAGCCCGACGCCGACGAGGTGCGCCGGGCCGTCGCCGCCGTGCTGGCCGACAACCCCATGCCCCTGGGACGACTGCGGATCACCTACACCGGCGGGCTCGCGCCGCTCGGCTCCGACCGAGGCCAGTCGGCCCCCACGCTCGTCGTGGCGCTCAGCCCGACCGCCCCGAGCCCCGACACCACCGCCGCGATCACCGTCCCCTGGACCCGCAACGAGCGCAGCGCCCTCGCCGGCCTGAAGTCCACCTCGTACGCGGAGAACGTCGTCGCCCTGAGCGCGGCGCGCCAGCAGGGCGCGTCCGAGGCGCTGTTCGCCAACACCGTGGGGCAGCTCTGCGAGGGCACCGGCTCCAACGTCTTCCTCGTCATCGACGGCGAGCTGCACACCCCGCCGCTGACCTCCGGCTGCCTGCCCGGCATCACCCGCGCGCTGGTCCTGGAGTGGGTGGGCGCCAAGGAGACGGACCTGCCGCTGTCGGCGCTCGACGACGCCGAGGAGATCTTCCTGACCTCGACCCTGCGCGACGTGCAGGCCGTGCACCGACTCGGCCCCGAGGGCGCGGGCCGCACCCTGACACCGGCGCCAGGCCAGGTGACCCGCGCGGCCATGCGGACCTTCGCCCAGCGCGCGGCGGCCGACTCCGACCCCCGCTAGCGCACGCCAGGCCGACGCCACCGGCAGGGTTCGGCGCGGCTGCCCCGCGCGGTGCGTACGCGTCTGGTCGTACGGGTCCGGGGCGTGCGCACCGGGTTCAGGCCCCGCGCACCGGGTCCGGGAAAACGTGGTGACGGGCGCCCGGTCCGGCGGGTACAACAACCACGTGACCACCACCTTGAGACCGACCGCCCCGCAGCAGGAGTCCGCCGACGGGGTCCGCTCCCGCGCGTACGAGGTGTGCGTCAACGGCCGGCCCGTCGGCACCGCCGAACTGAGCACCGACGACCGGTTCGGCGGAAGGTTCGGGAAGATACGGCACCTGAGCATCGCCGAAGGCGATCGGCGGCGGGGGCGCGGCACCGTGGCCGCGCTCGCCGCGGAGGAGGTGCTGCGCGGCTGGGGCTGCACCCAGGTGTCGGCCTCCGTGCCGGCCGACGCCCACGGCGCCCTCGCCCTGACCACCGCCCTCGGCTACACCGCGCGCGGCCACAACATGGTCAAGGACCTGACCGAGTCGCCCGAACTGCCGCCCGCGACCCGCGTCCGACCGCTGACCGACGCGGAGTACCCGGAGTGGTTCGCCCGGGAACGGGCCACCTACATCCGTAGCTGGACGGACCGCGGCGTCCCCGAGGAGCAGGCCACGACGAAGGCCGACGCCGACTACGCCACCCTGCTGCCCGACGGACCCGCGACCCGCTCCGTCCTGCTCCGGGTGCTCACCCACGAGGACGTGGCCCGCGGGAACATCTGGATCGCGATCGGCGACCGCTCCGAGAACGGCGAGGGCGCGTACGTCTACGCCGTCGAGGTCGCGCCCGAGCACCGTGGCCAGGGGCACGGCCGCAGCCTGCTGCTGGTCGCCGAGCGCGAGAGCCTGGCCGCCGGCGTCACCCGGCTCGGCCTGCACGTCTTCGCGAACAACACGCCAGCGGTCCGCCTGTACGAGTCGCTGGGGTACCGGTACGTCGTGACGCACATGGTCAAGTCGCTGCTCTAGGCCCGGCCCCGCCGCACCCGCTGGGAGAAGCGAGCGGGTGCGTGCCGGGCCCGCTGCGGCCTCCGGCTACCGCGGCCCGCTCTCGCCGAGCAGCCGGTCAGCGATCTCGGTGATCCGCTCCCGCAGCCCCTCCTGGCTCTTCCCACCGTCCAGCCGCTCACCGCCGATCTCGTACGTCGGGGTGCCGGTGACCCCGATCGCCTGCCCCTCGGCCTGGTCCGCGTCCACGGCCAGCAGGTGCCGGCCGTCGATCAGCGCGGTGTCCAACTCCTCGGCGTCCAGGCCCAGTTCCCGCGCCACCTCCACGAGCACCGGCACCCCGCGCGCGTCCAGCTCGGCCACCCGCTCCAGCACCGCCTCCACGTACGGCCAGCCCAGGCCCTGCGCCGCGGCCTCCTCCGCCGCCTGGGCCGCCGCGTACGCGTGCGGGTGCTTGGCCAGCGGGAAGTGCCGCAGCCGCACGTCCAGGGCGTCGCCGTAGCGGGCCCGCAGCTCCCGCAGGTCAGCGAGGGCCGAGCGGCAGTCGGGGCACTGGAGCTCGCACCACACGTCGAGGACGACGGGGGAGCTGGCGGAGTCGGAGCGGGGGGAAGCGGTGGAGTCGTTCGGGCTCATGGGAGCAGTCTTCCAGCCTCTACGGGAGTAGCCACACTGGGACCTGCGGAGGACACGCTCCCCCGAGATGTCCCGGATATCGCATCGTGCCCCGACCCGATCGTGGCTGAACGCTCGCCCGACGGTGCACGATGGAAGGGACAGCACCCCACGAGCAGGAGGACCGCATGCTGACCTCGACGCTGTGCGCCGCACTGTCGGCGGCGGGCCTGGGCATCGCCGCCATGACGGCGTACCGCAAGCGGTTCCTGGCGGCGACCCGCATCGCCGCGTACGCGCTCGTGCCGCTGGGGCTGGCCATGACCGGGATCGCCGACTGGATCAGCGACCTGGTGTTCAAGCCCTCCGTGTGGCTGGGCTTCGGCGTGCTCGCCGTCTCCGCGCTGCTGTTCGTGATCTGCCGCGCCGTCGAGCGCCGCTCCGAGGAGGGCGGCACCCGCAAGGAGCGCAGGGCAGCGGCGGCGGCCCAACGCGCGGCGCTGGCCCCGGAGGCGTCCGCGCCCTCGCTCGGTGGCGCCCAGGCCCCCGCGCAGCAGCCCCGGCGCAAGACCAAGGCGAAGACGAGTGGTGGTGGCGACGAGTTCGCCGATATCGAGGCGATCCTGAAGAAGCACGGAATCTAGCGAACTATCCCCCGTGCGGGGGGCGTTCGTCGTTGCCGATGACCCGGCTCCTGGATCATCGGGCAGCGATGTCGCACTCACCCGGGGAACGCACCCCCGCCCCAGGACCCGTGTCAGGCCCCGCGCCGGGCACCACCCAGGCACCCGCCGTGGAGCACCAGGAGGCGCGCGGTTGCCTGTACGCACTGTCCCAGCCGCCGCTGATGCTCTTCCTCAGCGTGATCGCCACCCTGCTCCTGCTCGCCGCGGTCCACGACCTCTACCGCTGGTGAGCCGCCGCCGCGGCCTGCCCCCGCCCCCGCCGACCCGCCCGGCCCGGCGACGTGCCGCGCGTGCGGCCCGGGTCGCCTCAGACCCCGGCCTCCCGACGCCGGGCGCGGTAGGCGGCCACGTGCAGACGGTTTCCGCAGGTCCGGCTGTCGCAGTAGCGGCGCGAACGGTTACGCGACAGGTCGACGAAGGCCCGCTGGCAGTCCGGGGCCTCACACCGCCGCAGCCGCTCGCGCTCACCCGCCACCAGCAGGAACGCCAACGCCATGCCACCGTCGGCGGCGAGGTGGTCGGCGATCGAGGCGCCCGGCGCGAAGTAGTGCACGTGCCAGTCGTAGCCGTCGTGGTCGGTGAGCTGCGGCGTGGTCCCCGCGGCGGCCACCATGGCGTTGAGCAGGGCCGCGGCGGTCGGTGTGTCGGTGGCCGCGAAGACCTCGACGAACCGCGCCCGCGTCGCGTGCACGGCCACCAGGTCGCGCTTGCCGAGGGCGCCCACGTCGCTGATCGCGTGCCGGGTGACGAAGTCGCCGAGCGCCGCCACATCGGGCAATCCGTCGGGCGCGGCGCCCTCGGGCATCGTGTTCACCAGATCGACGACCGCGTCGAGCGCGCACCGGGTGTCGTGGTTGATCAGCACCATCTGCTCCCTGGCCGGCTGGGTCGGCGGCTGCCCTTCGACTCCCGTGACTCTAGCGGCTGGGAGCGACGACGGTGCCGTCGCCGCGGTCAGAACCGGGCGACGGCACCGCCGTCTCTCGTATGCGGTTGTCGAGTGCCCGCCGTGTCGCGAACCGTCTCCCCGAGTCGGACGGCCCCACGCGGGCGGGAGCCGGCGCGTCGCGATGCGTGACCGCGAGACGTCAGCCCGTGCGCGACGTCAGCTCTCGGCCAGGATGTGCGACAGCTCCGTGTCCAGGTCGAAGTGCCGGTGCTCGGTGCCTGGCGGCACGGCGGCGTCTGTTCGCTTCAGGAAGGATTCCAGGGCCCGCGCCGGGGCCTCGAGCAGTGCCTCACCCTCCGGAGAGCTCAGGGCGATGCAGACGACGCCCTGACCGTGGCTGCGGGACGGCCAGACACGGACGTCGCCGGTGCCCGTGGGCCGGTGCAGGCCCTCGGCGAGCAGGTCGCGGGCGAACACCCACTCGACCGTCTCTTCGGCTCCGGTGTGGAAGGTGGCGTGCACGGCATAGGGATCGGCCGTGTCATACCGCAGGCCCGCGGGTACAGGCAGTGAGGACTCGCTCGACACAACGAGGCGCAGGTGCAGCTCGCAGCTGACCGTGGTGTTCATAAGCGCCAGGGCCTTTCGCTCAGTGTGCGCTCGGGGATTCGCACGTCGGCGAAATCGACATGCCACCTACGGTGCCGTTGTAAACCCCTCTGCCCGTTTTGCGGGTCTTCGGGTCGCTCGGCTGGCCGACCCCTCGTTCGCTTAAATCCGCCATTCCAGTGAAGCTGTGCGATCCGGTAGGTTGGCTAGTATGAACGCGGAGAGTGACGGGCGGCAGATGGGCACCGTAACGCCCACGCCACCTGATACGGGGGATACCGAAGAGCGCGAGAAGGCCGAGCCGGTGCTCGGCTCACGGGCGCCGCACTTCATCAAGAAGTCGCGCGCCCTGCATCTGAGCTGGCAGGTCGGCGTCTTCGTGGTGGGCCTCGCGGTGGTCATCGTGGGCATCATCATGCTGCCGCTCCCCGGGCCCGGCTGGCTGGTCATCTTCGGCGGCATAGGAATCTGGGCCACCGAGTTCGTCTGGGCCCAGCTCGTCCTGCGCTGGACCAAGCGCAAGGTCAGCGAAGCCACCCAGCGCGCCCTCGATCCCAAGGTGCGCCGCCGCAACATCATCCTGACCGTCATCGGCCTGGTGATCGTGGCCGCGGCCCTCGCGGTGTACGTCTGGAAGTTCGGCATCGTCATGCCGTGGAAGATCGAGGAGTGACCCACCCGTGGTCATAGGCACGGCCTGACATGCGGTAATGTTGGCCGGGCTGAGGGCGATTAGCTCAGTGGGAGAGCGCTTCGTTCACACCGAAGAGGTCACTGGTTCGAACCCAGTATCGCCCACGAAGGCGATAGGCGACTCGTGTCCGCGGAAAGCGCGGACCGGGTCGCCTTCGTCGTTTCTGCTCGGCTTCGCCTCGCCGGGCGGGGGCTCCGCCACCCGCACCCCCGGGGCCCGGCGGGGTGGGGCCGCGGCGTGGGGTGGGGGTGCTCGGCTTCGCCGGAGCGGGGTGGGGCTGGCTCGGCTTCGCCATCGCGGGGGTGGCTCGGCCTTGCCCTCGCGGGGTGGCTCGGCTGCGCCGTAGCGGGGTGGGCCTGGTTGCGGCTGTGCGGTGGTGGGGTGGCTCGGCTTCGCCACGGCCGGGGTGCTCGGCTTCGTCGGAGCGGGGTGGGCGCGGGCTCGGCTGTGAGGTGGCGGGGTGGCTCGGCTGCCCGTCGCCGGGGGCGGGGCTTCGTGCGGGAGATTCGGGCCTTGAGGGGGGTCGTGCGGGGCAGGCTGGTGGGCATGGTTGGTTGGCATCACTATCGATTTCGCAGCTCGTGGACGCTCGCCGCGCCGCCCGAAGCGGTGTACGCGGTGCTGGAGCGGGCCGAGGAGTATCCGGCCTGGTGGCCGCAGGTGCGCGCGGCCGAGGCGGAGGGGGAGCTCAGTGGGTCGATGCGGGTTCGTTCGTTCCTGCCGTACGACCTCCTCCTCGCCGCGCGGGCGACGCGGCGCGATCCCGTGGCCCGGGTGCTGGAGATCGCGATGACCGGGGACCTGGAGGGCTGGGCGCGGTGGACCGTGCGGGCCGGCGCGCGGGGTGAGGGGTGTCGGGCGCTCTTCGAGCAGGAGGTCGAGTTGTGCAAGCCTCTTCTGCGGCGCCTGGGGTTGCCGTGCCGGCCGTTCCTCGTGCTCAACCACGCGCTGATGATGCGCGGCGGCCAGCGCGGGCTGCGGGCCTTGCTGGGCGTCGGGCCCGGGTAGCGAACGCGGTTTGAACAACGGTCGTCGCGACCTGTATTGTTCAACTCGTTCGCGGGAAAGCCCCCAGGGATAACCGCCGAATAGCCGGGCGATTAGCTCAGTGGGAGAGCGCTTCGTTCACACCGAAGAGGTCACTGGTTCGAACCCAGTATCGCCCACCCGGAATCGATAAGGCGCCGTACTCCATGAGGAGTGCGGCGCTTTGCGTTGCCCCTCGCGCATTCCTCGATGGTGTAGCTGGATACACCCCGACATGGGGGAGTGCTCCATGGTGGGCCCCACCGCCGCCTCCCTACCGTGAACCGCGACAAAGCCGGTGGGACGGGCCGGGTGGTGGCGAGGAAGGTGGCGAAGATGAGCGGTGCGACCAAGGGCGTGCTGTGGCTGATGCTCGGGCTGTGCCTGGGGGCCAACGTGATCCTGACCGTGGTGCTCGACGGCGGCGGGACGGAGACCGTGTTGAGCGTGCTGACCGGCGTCTGCGCCCTCGCGGCCGGTGTGGGGCTGGCCGCCGCGCGTCGGGCCGAGCGCTGAGCCGCCCCCTCGCGCGTGCTGGCCGGCCGCGCCTCCTCGGGTGATCCCGGTGGTGTGGCCTCGAACCCGCCTCGTACGTCGGGGAGTTGGGGGAGCGCGGGGCGCGAGGGGGTGGTGGGTCAGGGCGGGGAGGGGGGCGGTGTGTGGCGTGATCGTCCCGGGGGCGGGGCCCGGCCGAGGGGCGGGGGTGCGGCGAACCGTTTCGCGGGAGGGGTGCCCCGCTCGGTACGATTCGAGTCGCGCAGTGTTCGCTGTCGCGCGACCCATACGTCAGGAGAGACCGGTGTCAGACGTCCGTGTGATCATCCAACGCGATTCCGAGCGGGAAGAACGCGTGGTCACGACGGGCACGACGGCCGCCGCGCTCTTCGAGGGCGAGCGCTCCGTGGTCGCCGCCCGGGTGGCCGGCGAGCTGAAGGACCTGGCGTACGAGGTGGCCGACGGCGATGCCGTCGAGCCCGTCGACATCACCTCCGAGGACGGCCTGAACATCCTGCGGCACTCCACCGCGCACGTGATGGCGCAGGCCGTGCAGGAGCTGTTCCCGGAGGCCAAGCTCGGCATCGGCCCGCCCATCCGGGACGGCTTCTACTACGACTTCGACGTCGAGACCCCCTTCCACCCCGACGATCTCAAGCGCATCGAGAAGAAGATGCAGGAGATCCAGAAGCGCGGCCAGCGGTTCTCGCGCCGGGCGGTCAGCGACGAGGCCGCGCGCGACGAGCTGGCGGACGAGCCGTACAAGCTGGAGCTGATCGGGCTCAAGGGTTCCGCGGCCGACGCCGCCGAGGGCGCGTCCGCCGAGGTCGGCGCCGGTGAGCTGACGATCTACGACAACCTCGACGCCAAGACCGGCGAGCTGTGCTGGAAGGACCTGTGCCGCGGCCCGCACCTGCCGTCGACGCGGGCCATCCCCGCCTTCAAGCTGATGCGCTCGGCCGCCGCGTACTGGCGGGGCAGCGAGAAGAACCCCCAGCTCCAGCGCATCTACGGCACCGCGTGGCCGACCAGGGACGAGCTCAAGGCGCACCTGGAGTTCCTCGCCGAGGCCGAGAAGCGCGACCACCGCAAGCTGGGCTCCGAACTGGACCTGTTCTCCATCCCCGAGGAGCTGGGCTCCGGCCTCGCGGTCTTCCACCCCAAGGGTGGCGTGGTGCGCAAGGTCATGGAGGACTACTCGCGCCGGCGGCACGAGGAGGCGGACTACGAGTTCGTCAACACCCCGCACATCTCGAAGGAGAAGCTCTTCGAGACCTCGGGGCACCTGCCGAACTACGCCGACGGCATGTTCCCGCCGCTGGAGTTCGACGGGCAGAACTACCGGCTCAAGGCCATGAACTGCCCCATGCACAACCTGATCTTCAAGGCCCGTGGCCGCTCCTACCGGGAGCTGCCGCTGCGCATGTTCGAGTTCGGCACGGTCTACCGGTACGAGAAGTCGGGCGTGGTGCACGGCCTCACCCGGGCCCGTGGCTTCACGCAGGACGACTCGCACATCTACTGCACCAAGGAGCAGATGCCGCAGGAACTGGACGACCTGCTCACCTTCGTCCTGAACCTGCTGCGCGACTACGGCCTGAACGAGTTCGAGCTGGAGCTGTCCACCCGCGACCCCGAGTCCGACAAGTTCATCGGCGAGGACGCGGAGTGGGAGGAGGCCACCGAGGCGCTGCGGCTGGCGGCCGAGAAGCAGGGTCTGCCGCTGGTGCCCGACCCGGGCGGGGCGGCGTACTACGGGCCGAAGATCTCCGTGCAGGCCAAGGACGCCATCGGGCGCTCCTGGCAGATGAGCACCATCCAGGTGGACTTCCAGCAGCCCAAGCGGTTCAACCTGGAGTACACGGCCGCCGACGGCTCGCGGCAGCAGCCCGTCATGATCCACCGGGCGCTGTTCGGCTCCATCGAGCGGTTCTTCGCGGTGCTCCTGGAGCACTACGCGGGCGCCTTCCCGGCCTGGCTGGCCCCGGTGCAGGCGGTCGGCATCCCGATCGGTGACGGGCACGTGCCCTACCTGGCGGAGTTCGCGGCCGAGGCCAAGGCCAGGGGGCTGCGGATCGAGGTCGACTCTTCGTCGGACCGGATGCAGAAGAAGATCCGCAACGCGCAGAAGGCGAAGATCCCCTTCATGGTCATCGCCGGCGACGAGGACGTGGCCGCCGGCGCGGTCAGCTTCCGCTACCGCGACGGCTCGCAGAAGAACGGCATCCCGCGGGCGGAGGCCATCGCGGAGATCGTGGACGCCGTGGAGCGTCGCGTCCAGGTATGACCGACCGGGCCCCCGCCGCCCCGCCCTCCCCGGGCGGGGCGGCGGGGGCCCCGGCGTCGCCGCTGCTGGTCGGGCCGGCCGTGCGGGCGGCGGGCCCGCCCGGGGCGCCCCGCGCCACCGCCCCACCGGGGAATATGCTGGCGCGCATGACGAGTGAGCCGGAGCAGCAGATCGGAGTCGGCACCCAGGACGCCTTCCAGCGCCTGTGGACGCCGCATCGGATGGCGTACATCCAGGGCGAGAACAAGCCGACCGGTCCGGGCGCTGATGACGGCTGTCCGTTCTGCACGATCCCCGACAAGAGCGACGAGGACGGGTTGATCATCGCCCGGGGCCAGCACGTGTACGCGGTGCTGAACCTGTACCCGTACACCTCCGGGCACCTGATGTCGGTCCCGTTCCGGCACGTCGCCGACTACACCGAGCTGCGCGCCGACGAGACGGCCGAGCTCGCCGAGTTCACCAAGGCCGCCATGACGGCGCTGCGCACCGCGTCCGGCGCGCACGGCTTCAACATCGGCATGAACCAGGGCAGCGTCGCGGGGGCCGGTATCGCCGCGCACCTGCACCAGCACGTGGTGCCGCGCTGGGGCGGCGACACGAACTTCATGCCCATCGTGGCCACCACCCGCGTCCTGCCCCAACTGCTCGGCGACACCCGGCAGTTGCTCGCCGACGTCTGGCCGCTGTCCTGACCTGGCCGGGCCCGTCCCACGGCGCGGGCCGACGGCCCGCGCCCCCGTCCGCCCCGCCACCCGGTTCCCGGGCGGCAACGCACCCGCGGCCCGCCCCCGGATGACCGGGAGCGGGCCGCGGGTGTGCGTTCGCGTGAGGCCGGTCGGAGCCTGGCCGGGGGACGTCAGGCGTCGTACAGGTCGGCCTTGCGGGGCGTCGCGTCCTGCACCGCGCCGCTGAGGGCGAGCGAGCGGTTGCCGAAGCGCTCGGTGTCCACGCCGTTGTCGCGCAGCACCCGCAGCGCCGCGTCGTGCACCACGCGCAGCACCGGGGTCGCGGCGCGCAGCGCGTCGTCCGCCATGAAGCGGTGCCGCCAGGGCTTGTCGGCCCAGGCGTGCCGCAGGCCGAAGGGCTCGGGCAGGGTGAGCTTGCCGCCGAGGTAGTCGAGGAGCGGCGGGTACCAGGTGAAGGGGGCCCGGGCCGCGAGCCGCACCACCTCGCTGGCCTCGACCAGCGGCTGCGGGATGCTCCGGGTCTCCCAGAACTTGATGGTCTTGTTGACCGTCTTGGTCTTCGGCGACGGCTTGGTCGTGAAGAGCGGGTGCACCGGGCCCAGGGCGTGCCCCGTCACCTCGATGCGCAGCGTCTTGTGCAGCACGGTCACGGTGATGAGCATGGTGATCACGAGCTGGCCGTCCCAGAGCACGAACTGCACGCCCAGGTAGTGCCGGTCACCGCTGTCGAACTGCTGGTCGTTGCAGATGCGCTGCAACTCGACGCCCTTGACCTGGAAGCCCTCCTCCTCCGTGCTCCCGCTGCGGGCCACCGACTTGGCGCCCTCGCCGACGGCGGAGACCACCCAGTGCCGCACGGAGGGGGTGGGGAAGCCGCCGGTGTGCAGCGGGCCGCGCTCCAGCAGCTTGAGCTGGTCGTGGATGGCCTTTATGACGTCCCAGCTACGGAACGGGTTGATCTCCTTGTCCGCCTCGCTGGGCACCAGGTCCTCGGCGAGCTGCCAGGTGCCCCAGCGGGTGCCCATGCCCAGTATCCCCTTGGGCCCGGCGTAGAAGACGATGTTGCTGCGCTGCTCGGCGGTGAGCTTCTCCAGGTTCTTGCGCAACTGCTCGGCCGCCGTCTCGCCGGGGTTGCGGGGCACGGCCTCGGGCACCTTGGCGCCCAGGCCGCCGCCGGTCAGCAGCGCGGTCCAGCGCTCGCGCAGGTCCTTGGCGGTGCGCTCGCTGATCTGCTTCGCGATGAACCAGCCCACCACCGGCGCGACGAGCATCACCCGGGCGTAGATCCACCAGAAGTCGTCCGTCGGCGCCTCGATCATCCCGAACACGACGAGGCCGGCGGCGACCAGGGCCAGCAGGATGCCGACAGCACCGGCGCGCTTGTTCTTCGAGCCCGCCAGCGTGCGCCGGATCTGGAACGCGGCGAGCCAGAGCAGCACGCCGGGCAGGAACAGCAGCCCGAAGACGACCATGACCACGGTCAGCCGCGCGTCCCGGGTCTTGCGGATGCGGTTGGCCGCCAGGCAGTGCTCGACCACGGTCTGTGGCTCTATGCCGAAGGACTGGATGATCTGGTTGCGGGCGCCGCCGAGCATGCGGACCTGGACGGCGCGCGAGAACGCCTCCCCGAGGTTGGGCTCGAAGAGGGAGAACCGCGGCGGCTTGACCTCGGAGACCGTCCACTCGGAGTTGGCGTCGAGCAGCTTGCTGACCTCGCTGTCGCGGTAGGCGGCCGAGGCGAGCGCCTGTGTCGCGGCCGTCTGCCCGGCCGCCCCGGAGAGCGGCACCTGCGCCCCGGGACTGAAGTCGAATCCATCCGCCGTCACTACCGCCCCCAATGCCACAGACCTGCGTTGCTGCGGCTTGTTCCCGACTGGCATCCTCGGCACGTGTCCCGCGCCGCAGCGGCTCGCCGCTGAACCGCCCTCCAGCGTATCCGTGGCGGGTGCCGCCTGTCCTCACCGCCTCGAAAGCCGTCCGTGGCAGGGCCGTTGGCGGCGGTGGCGCGCGTACTATGCCTGGCTTTCCGCCGGTTCGCGCATGCGCTCGGCGAGCTGTGGGGGCATCGGCTCGTGGCGCGCGTACGAGCGCTCGAAGCGGCCCGTGCCGTGCGAGAGCGAGCGGAGGTCCACGGCGTAACGGCTGATTTTCCACTCCGGTACCTCGGCCCGCACCAGCGTGAGCCCGGAGCCGGTCTGCTCGGTGCCCACCACCCGGCCCCGACGCCCGGACAGGTCGCTCATCACTGCCCCGACGTACTCGTCCGCGATGCTCACGCGCAGCTCACACACCGGCTCCAACAGGTCGATGCGGCAGTCGGCCGCGGCCTCGCGCAGCGCGAGCGCGCCGGCGGTCTGGAACGCGGCGTCGGAGGAGTCCACCGAGTGCGCCTTCCCGTCCACCAGCGTGACGCGGACGTCCACCAGCGGGTAGCCGGCCGCGACGCCGCGCGCCGCCTGCGCGCGCACGCCCTTCTCCACGGAGGGCACGAACTGCCGTGGCACGGCGCCGCCGACGACCTTGTCCACGAACTCGATGCCCGAGCCGGCCGGCAGCGGCTCCACCTCGATCTCACAGATGGCGTACTGGCCGTGGCCGCCGGACTGCTTGACGTGCCGGCCCCGGCCGCTGGCCGTGGCGCCGAACGTCTCGCGCAGCGACACCCTGTGCGGCACGGCGTCCACGCGCACCCCGTACCGGGCGCGCAGCCGCTCCAGCGCGACGTCCACGTGCGCCTCGCCCAGGCACCACAGCACCACCTGGTGGGTGTCCGGGTTGTGTTCCAGGCGCATCGTCGGGTCCTCGGCGACCAGCCGGGCGAGGCCCTGCGAGAGCTTGTCCTCGTCGGCCTTGCTGTGTGCCTCGATGGCGACCGGCAGCAGCGGCTCCGGCATCACCCACGGCTCCATCAGGAGCGGGTCGTCCTTGGCGGAGAGGGTGTCGCCGGTCTCGGCCCGGCTCAGCTTGCCCACGCACGCCAGGTCGCCCGCGATCGCCCGCGGCACGGTGTGCTGCTGCTTGCCGAAGGGCGCGGAGAGGGCGCCGACGCGCTCGTCCACGTCGTGGTCCTCGTGGCCCCGGTCCTCAAGGCCGTGCCCGGAGACGTGCACCGTCTCGTCGGGGCGCAGCGTGCCGGAGAAGATCCGCACCAGCGAGACGCGGCCGACGTACGGGTCGGACGAGGTCTTCACGACCTCGGCGGCCAGCGGACCCGCGGGATCGCAGGTGAGGGCCGGTCGCGGCGCGCCCTGGGGCGTGGTCACGGGCGGGGCCGCGCGCTCCAGCGGCGTGGGAAAGCCGCCGGTGATCAGTTCCAGGAGTTCGGTGGTGCCGAGTCCCTGCCGGGAGCCGTCCCCGGCCGGGGCGGCGGCCAGCACCGGATGGAAGGAGCCGCGCGCCACCGCCCGCTCCAGGTCCTCGACGAGCGTCCCGACGTCGATCTCCTCGCCACCGAGGTAGCGGTCCATGAGAGTCTCGTCCTCGCTCTCGGCGATGATGCCCTCGATGAGCCGGTCGCGGGCCGCGGCCACCAACGGTGCCTCTTCCGCGTCCGGCGGGCGCGGGGTGCGCTCGCCCGAGCCGTAGTCGTAGACCTGTTCCGAGAGCAGCCCGATCAGCCCGGTGACCGGGCGGTGCCCGTCGGGGCCGGCGTCGCCGTGCAGCGGCAGGTACAGCGGCAGCACCGCGTCGGGGTCGTCGCCGCCGAAGGCGTCGCGGCAGGTCTCGGTCATCTCGTCGAAGTCGGCGCGCGCTGCCTCCAAATGGGTGATGACGATGGCCCGGGGCATGCCGACGGCGGCGCACTCCTCCCACACCATGCGCGTCGCACCGTCCACGCCGTCCGCGGCGGACACCACGAAAAGGGCCGCGTCCGCGGCTCGCAGACCGGCCCTCAGCTCCCCGACGAAGTCGGCGTAGCCTGGTGTGTCCAGTAGGTTGATCTTGATTCCGCCCCATTCGACCGGGACCACCGAGAGCTGTACGGACCGGTGCTGCCGGTGCTCGATCGCGTCGTAGTCGGACAGGCAGCCCCCGTCCTCGACCCGGCCGGCCCGGTTCACCGCTCCGGTGGCCAGCGCCAACGCCTCCACCAGCGTCGTCTTGCCCGCCCCGCTGTGGCCGACCAGCACCACGTTCCGGATCGCACGGGGATGGTCGGCCGTCGTCGCCCTGCCGGCGGCCCCTGGATGCGTGCTCGTCTTCTCGCCCATGTGTCTCGACCTCCCGGTTGACACCCGCGTCCTTCGAGCTTTCCACCGCGGTCATGGCGCGTCCATACGTCGCACATGGCCCCGTAACCCCGCACGCCGGGCCCGCCCCGCACCCGCCCGCCACCCCGCCACCAGCGCGCCGGCGCCTGCCTCGGGCCGAGCGGCGGACCCGGCGTGCGGGGTGGACGGAGGGCGGGGGAGGGCGGTCGGCCTGGGCGGCTGGTGCGGGTCGGCGCCCCGTCGCGGGGCCCGCCCGCCGCCCGCAGTGGTGCCCCAGGTCGCCGGGCGATGGCGCGCGTGCGCGGCGCGCCATGCCGCGTGGCTACGATGGGCCAGCCGGTGGCCTGCTGACCACGCGGCCCATTTCGACCCTTCGGGAAGGCCATGCTGAACAAGTACGCGCGTGCGTTCTTCACGCGTGTTCTCACGCCGTTCGCCGCCCTGCTCATCCGGCTCGGGGTCAGCCCCGACGCCGTGACCCTCATCGGAACCGGTGGGGTCATGGCCGGCGCGCTGGTCTTCTACCCCCAGGGCGAGTTCTTCTGGGGCACGGTGGTCATCACCCTGTTCGTCTTC
Organism: Streptomyces buecherae; assembly: GCF_014295035.1. Lineage (GTDB taxonomy): Bacteria > Actinomycetota > Actinomycetes > Streptomycetales > Streptomycetaceae > Streptomyces > Streptomyces youssoufiensis. The sequence continues at coordinate 1,137,360 of NZ_CP060404.1, read as the reverse complement.
TCCGACCTGGTCGACGGCAACATGGCGCGCCAGCTCGGCCGCTCAAGCCGGTGGGGCGCCTTCCTCGACTCGACGCTCGACCGGGTCGCCGACGGCGCGATCTTCGGCGGGCTCGCCCTGTGGTACGCCGGCGGCGGCGACAGCATCACGCTGTGCGCGGTGACCATCTTCTGCCTGGCCAGCGGCCAGGTCGTGTCGTACACCAAGGCCCGTGGCGAGTCCATCGGGCTGCCGGTGAACGTCAACGGCCTCGTCGAGCGCGCCGAGCGCCTGGTCGTCTCGCTGGTGGCGTGCGGCTTGTCGGGGCTGCACACGTTCGGCGTCCCGCACATCGACATCCTGCTGCCCATCGCGCTGTGGGCGGTCGGCGTGGGCAGCCTGGTCACCCTGATCCAGCGCGTGATCACCGTGCGGCGCGAGGCGCTCGAGGCGGACGCCGAGGACGGCGACGACGCCTCGGAGACCACCACCGCGGCCGGCGCCTCGGCCCGCGGGGGGAGCGAGCGGGCGTGAGGGAACGCCTGACCGACGGGCTCTACGGGCTGGGCTGGAGCACCCTGAAGGCGCTGCCCGAACCGGTCGTCACCCGCCTCGGCCAGCACGCCGCCGACGCCGTGTGGCGCCGACGCGGCGCCGGGGTGCGCCAGTTGGAGGCGAACCTGGCGCGGGTGGTGCCCGACCCGACCGCGCGCCGCCTGGCCGCGCTGTCCCGGCTCGGCATGCGCTCGTACACGCGCTACTGGCTGGAGTCCTTCCGGCTGCCGACCTGGGGCGAGGACCGCATCCGCGACAGCTTCGCGCCGGCCGGCGTGCACCACCTGGAGGAGGGCCTGGCCAGCGGCCGCGGGGTGGTCGTCGCCCTGCCGCACATGGCCAACTACGACCTGGCCGGAGCCTGGGTCGCCACCAGGCTCGGGGCGCCGTTCACCACCGTCATGGAACGGCTCAAGCCCGAGACGCTCTACGACCGGTTCGTCGCCTACCGCGAGAGCCTGGGCATGGAGGTGCTGCCGCACACCGGCGGCAGCGCGTTCGGCGCGCTCGCGCGGCGGCTGCGCGCCGGCGGCCTGGTGTGCCTGGTCGCCGACCGCGACCTGTCGGCGTCCGGCGTCGAGGTGTCGTTCTTCGGCGAGACCACGAAGATGCCCGGCGGGCCCGCCTCGCTGGCCGTGCGCACCGGGGCGCTGCTGCTGCCGGTGACGCTCTGGTACGACCGGTCGCCGGTCATGCACGGCCGGCTGCACCCGGCCATCGAGGACCCGGGCACCGGCACCCGCGCCGAGCGGAGTGCCGTGATGACCCAGCGCCTCGCCGACGTCTTCTCCGAGGGCATCGCGAGCCACCCCTACGACTGGCACATGCTGCAACCGCTGTGGCTTAGCGATCTCGACCCCGGCCCAGACAACCCCCGCCCAGACAACCCCGGCAGCCCCGGAACGGAGCCGAGTTGAGAATCGGGATCGTCTGCCCGTACTCGTGGGACGTCCCCGGCGGCGTGCAATTTCACATCCGTGACCTGGCGGAACACCTCATCCGCAGCGGGCACCAGGTGTCGGTGCTCGCCCCCGCCGACGAGGACACGCCCCTGCCGTCCTACGCCGTCTCCGCGGGCCGGGCCGTACCCGTTCCGTACAACGGCTCGGTCGCCCGGCTGAACTTCGGGTTCCTGTCCGCCGCCCGGGTGCGCCGCTGGCTGCACGAGGGCGACTTCGACGTGATCCACATCCACGAGCCGACCTCGCCCTCGCTCGGCCTGCTGGCGTGCTGGGCGGCGCAGGGCCCGATCGTGGCCACCTTCCACACCTCCAACCCGCGCTCGCGGGCGATGATCGCCGCGTACCCGATCCTGCAGGCCGCGCTGGAGAAGATCAGCGCGCGGATCGCGGTCAGCGAGTACGCCAGGCGCACCCTCGTCGAGCACCTGGGCGGCGACGCCGTGGTCATCCCCAACGGCGTGGACGTCGACTTCTTCGCGCGGGCCGAGCCCAAACGGGAGTGGTCCGGCGCGTCGAACGGCGGCGCCGAGGGGGAGACCATCGGGTTCATCGGCCGCATCGACGAGCCGCGCAAGGGGCTGCCGGTGCTGATGCGGGCGCTCCCCGAGATCCTCGCCGAGCGCCCGGGGACCCGCCTGCTGGTCGCCGGCCGTGGCGACGAGGAGGAGGCCGTCGCCGACCTGCCCGAGGCCATGCGGGACCGGGTGGAGTTCCTCGGCATGGTCAGCGACGAGGACAAGGCCCGGCTGCTGCGCAGCGTGGACCTGTACGTGGCGCCCAACACCGGCGGCGAGAGCTTCGGGATCATCCTGGTCGAGGCGATGTCGGCGGGCGCGCCGGTGCTGGCCAGCGACCTGGACGCGTTCGCCCAGGTGCTCGACCAGGGTGAGGCGGGCGAACTGTTCCGCAACGAGGACGCGAGCGCGCTGGCCGAGGCCGCGGTGCGGCTGCTGGCCGACCCGGCGCGGCGGGCCGCGCTGCGCGCCCGTGGCGCCCGGCACGTGCGCCGCTTCGACTGGGTCACGGTCGGCGCGGACATCCTGGCCGTGTACGAGACGGTCACCGCGGGCGCGGCGTCGGTGGCCACCGACGAGCGTTCGACGCCGCGTTTCCGGTTCGGGCTCAGCCGCGAGTAGCCGCGAGCCCGGCGGACGCGGGGCCGGGGCGGGTCGCGCGTGGGCTCGGGCGGTGCTCGGAAGCCGGTACCGTGACCCCGCGTGACCACTTTGATCTGGATCGCGGTCGTTCTCCTCGCCATCGCCGGATATCTGCTCTGGACCGCCGGCCGCCTGGACCGGCTGCACACCCGGCTGGACGCGACCCGCGCGGCGCTCGACGCGCAGTTGCTACGGCGCGCCTCGGTGGCCCAGGAGTTGGCCACCTCAAGCCTGCTCGACCCGGCCGCCTCGATCGTGCTGTACCAGGCGGCGCAGGCCGCGCGGCAGGCCGAGGAGGAGCACCGGGAGGTGGCCGAGAGCGAGCTGAGCCAGGCGCTGCGCGCGGTCTTCGCCGAGTCCGCCCAGGTGGAGGCGGTGCAACAGGCGCCGGGCGGCGACGCGGCGATGGGGGAGTTGGTGGAGGCGGTCCGCCGGGTGCCGATGGCCAGGCGGTTCCACAACGACGCGGTGCGCGCGGCGCGGGCCCTGCGCCGGCACCGCAAGGTGCGCTGGTTCCGGCTCGCGGGCCACGCGCCGTTCCCGCTGGCCTTCGAGATGGACGACGAACTGCCGGCCGCGCTGGCCGATCGGGTGGCGTGAGGCGCGCCGGCCAACCCCGCCCGCCCGGCGCCCGTCCGTCGGCCGCCGCCGGACTGGGCTCGGTCCGGCCGCCGGCGGGAGCGCCGGCGCCTCCCGGGGCCGGGGCGAACGAGCAGGCGACGTCCGCCACCCGCTCGTCGGGGCACGAGGCCGTCGCCCAGTTCGGGTGGTAGACCTCGCGCGAGGGGCCGCCGCGGGCGTGCCCCCGCGCGTGGAGCCAGGCGCCGACCGCGTCGTGGGCGGCGGCCATCGCCGCGTACCCGGTGTCCCGCCGGGCCAGGGCCGTGTACGCCTCGCGGTGGGCGGGCTCGACGCGCACCGCGATCCTCGGGCCCGGTTCGACCGGGCTCCGGGTCGGGACGCACACCTCGACCAGCCCGTCGCAGTCCTCGCCGACCAGACCGTGGTACGCGGCGAACACCGGCCCCGACAGGCAGGCGCCGGTCTGCCGGAGGTGGTCGAAGAGGACCTCGGTGGCCTTGGCGAGGAAGCCTGGCAACTCCGCGGCGCCCACGTGCCGGCGGACGCAGACCACCTTCTGCTCGGGCACGTCGCGTTCGGCGATGGCGTACGGGGCGGGGCCGTCGCCGGTCAGCACGTGGCGCGCGTAGGCGACGGCCGCCCGGCGGGCGGCGTGCTCGGCCCGGCGCTCACGCCAGTAGGCGTCCAGCAGCCGCGTCGAGCGCGCGTCGTCGGCGTCCAGCACCTCGGCGACGCGGGCCAGCGGCATGCCCGCCGCGCGCAGCAGCGCGATGCGGCGGGCCCGCTCCACCTGGTCGGGCCCGTAGCGGCGGAACCCGGTGCGCGGGTCGACGTGCGCGGGTGAGAGCAACCCCCGGTCCCCGTACAGCCGCAGTGCCTTGGGGCTCAGCCGCGTGCGGCCCGCCAGTTCCCCGATGGTGATCAGTTCCCCGGTGGCCAGTTCCTCGTTCACGTCCTCGTTCACGCGGCCACTGTGCCCCCTGTCCCAGGGGCAGAGGCAACGCCCCAGGGCGGGGGGTTTCGGGGCCGGGCACGGGCCGCCTCCACCGGGCGGCTGGCCTCCGGTCGGCGCGGCCCGCCGGGCCCGCCCCGACCAGTCAACGAGCCACCCGCCCCGGATTGGCCCTTGCCGCCAGGGGCCACCAGCGGGTTTTGTCAGAGGTGTAGCACTATCGGCCCGAACCTGGACCGGAAGGCCATTCCGACCCTCGTTTCGAACGGGCCTACGATAGGACCATTCGCGCTATTCGTATCGAGTGAGGTCACACCGTGTCGAGCACGTCCCCCAGCACGCCTGAAACCGCTTCCCAGCACCCCGAGACCGGCACCGCCCGCGTCAAGCGCGGCATGGCCGAGCAGCTCAAGGGCGGCGTGATCATGGACGTCGTCACGCCGGAGGAGGCGAAGATCGCCGAGGACGCGGGCGCCGTCGCGGTGATGGCCCTGGAGCGCGTCCCGGCCGACATCCGCAAGGACGGCGGCGTGGCCCGGATGTCCGACCCGGACATGATCGACGGGATCATCAGCGCCGTCTCCATCCCGGTGATGGCCAAGTCCCGCATCGGCCACTTCGTCGAGGCCCAGGTGCTCCAGTCGCTCGGCGTGGACTACATCGACGAGTCCGAGGTCCTCACCCCCGCCGACGAGGTCAACCACAGCGACAAGTGGGCCTTCACCACCCCGTTCGTCTGCGGCGCCACCAACCTGGGCGAGGCCCTGCGCCGCATCGCCGAGGGCGCGGCCATGATCCGCTCCAAGGGCGAGGCCGGCACCGGCAACGTCGTCGAGGCCGTGCGCCACCTGCGCCAGATCAAGGGCGAGATCGGCCGACTGCGCTCGCTCGACCACAACGAGCTGTTCGCCGCCGCCAAGGAGCTGCGCGCCCCGTACGAGCTGGTCAAGGAGGTCGCCGAGCTGGGCAAGCTGCCGGTCGTGCTGTTCTCCGCCGGCGGCGTGGCCACCCCCGCCGACGCCGCGCTCATGCGCCAGCTCGGCGCCGAGGGCGTCTTCGTCGGCTCGGGCATCTTCAAGTCCGGCGACCCGGCCAAGCGCGCCGCCGCCATCGTGAAGGCCACCACCTTCTACGACGACCCCAAGGTCATCGCGGACGCCTCCCGCGACCTGGGCGAGGCCATGGTCGGCATCAACTGCGACACCCTCCCCGAGTCGGAGCGCTACGCCAACCGCGGTTGGTGAGCCGGCCCCGGCCGATGTGAGCGGCGGGTGGCCCCGCCCCAGCGCGGGGCCACCCCGGCGCCGCGCCAACAGGCGGGCCGCCACCCCGCCGCCCGCGCCCACCGCGGTCCCGGCCCCGCGCCCCGACCGCTGTCCCACCCGCTTACTCCTGCGAGGTCCCACCCCGTGTCCCGCACCCCCACCGTCGGCGTCCTCGCCCTCCAGGGCGACGTCCGCGAACACCTCATCGCGCTGGCCGCGGCCGACGCCTTGGCCCGCCCCGTACGCCGCCCCGAAGAGCTGGACGAGGTGGACGCCCTGGTGATCCCCGGCGGCGAGTCCACCACGATGTCCAAGCTCGTCGGCGTCTTCGGCCTGCTGGAACCGCTGCGCGAGCGGGTACGCGCGGGGCTGCCGATGTACGGCACGTGCGCGGGCATGATCATGCTGGCCGACAAGGTCCTCGACGGCCGGGACGACCAGGAGACCCTCGGCGGCGTCGACATGACCGTGCGCCGCAACGCCTTCGGCCGGCAGAACGACTCCTTCGAGGCGGCCGTCGAGGTCAAGGGCGTCGAGGGCGGCCCCGTGGACGGCGTGTTCATCCGCGCGCCCTGGGTCGAGTCCGTCGGCGCCTCGGTCGACGTGCTGGCCGTGCACGACGGCCACACCGTCGCCGTCCGCCAGGGCAACGTGCTCGCCACCTCCTTCCACCCGGAGCTGACCGGCGACCACCGCCTACACGCCCTGTTCGTGGACATGGTGCGCGAGCGCTGAGCCCCGCCACCCGGCCCGGCCCCGCGCGCCCCGCGCCGGGAGAGTGGCCCGAGCCCGCTCGAACCCCCGCGAAGACCCGCCCGGACTCCGGGCACGGCCGGGCCCGGTGATCCCGGTAGGATCGCAGGCGTTGGTAAGGAATTTGGTTACGCGAAGGAGACAGGCGGATGTCCGGCCACTCTAAATGGGCTACGACGAAGCACAAGAAGGCCGTGATCGATGCCAAGCGCGGCAAGCTCTTCGCGAAGCTGATCAAGAACATCGAGGTCGCCGCGCGGACCGGCGGAGCCGACCCGGACGGCAACCCGACCCTCTTCGACGCCATCCAGAAGGCCAAGAAGAGCTCCGTGCCGAACAAGAACATCGACAGCGCGGTCAAGCGCGGTGCGGGTCTTGAGGCGGGCGGCGCCGACTACGAGACGATCATGTACGAGGGCTACGGCCCGAACGGCGTCGCGGTGCTCATCGAGTGTCTGACGGACAACCGCAACCGCGCGGCCTCGGACGTGCGCGTGGCCATGACCCGCAACGGCGGCTCGATGGCCGACCCGGGCTCGGTCTCGTACCTGTTCCACCGCAAGGGCGTAGTGATCGTCCCCAAGGGCGAGTTGGCCGAGGACGACGTGCTCGGCGCCGTGCTCGACGCGGGCGCCGAGGAGGTCAACGACCTCGGCGAGACGTTCGAGGTGATCAGCGAGGCCACCGACCTGGTGGCCGTGCGCACCGCGCTCCAGCAGGAGGGCATCGACTACGACTCGGCCGATGCCAACTTCGTGCCCACCATGCAGGTCCAGTTGGACGAGGAGGGCGCGCGCAAGATCTTCAAGCTCATCGACGCGCTGGAGGACAGCGACGACGTGCAGAACGTCTTCGCCAACTTCGACGTGTCGGACGAGGTCATGGAGAAGGTCGACGCCTAGCCTGCGCATCGGGCCGTACGACTGAGCCAGCGCGGCCGAACCCGCGCCGCGGCCCAGCCGCACCGTCCGGGGCACGAGGCGCAGCCGCCACCGGGCCGACGGGACGCCCCCGTCGGCCCGTCGCGTTGTCACAGCCAGCGGCTACTGTGCCTGTTCGGGGGGACACCCCCACAGATGTGCGACGCATACGTCAGTGAGGGGGAGGGCGCGCGATGCGGGTGCTCGGCGTGGACCCGGGGCTGACCCGGTGCGGCATCGGCGTCGTCGACGGCGTCGCGGGCCGCCCGCTGCGGATGGTGGACGTCGGCGTCATCCGCACCGCGGCCGACGCCGACATCGGGGAGCGCCTGGTGCTCATCGAGCGCGGCATCGAGCAGTGGTTGGAGACGCACCAGCCGGAACTGGTCGCGGTGGAGCGGGTGTTCAGCCAGCACAACGTGCAGACCGTGATGGGCACGGCCCAGGCGAGCGCCGTGGCCATGCTGTGCGCCGCCCGCCGCGGACTGCCGGTCGCGCTGCACACCCCCAGCGAGGTCAAGGCCGCCGTGACCGGCTCGGGCCGCGCCGACAAGGCGCAGGTCGGTGCCATGGTCACCCGCCTGCTGCGGCTGGACGCGCCCCCGAAGCCGGCCGACGCGGCCGACGCCCTCGCGCTGGCCATCTGCCACATCTGGCGTGCCCCCGCCACCAACCGCCTCCAGCAGGCCGTGGCCGCGCACCGACAGGCCCAGGCGCCGGCCGAGCGACCGGCCACACCCCCGCAGTCCGCACCGCCGGCTGCCCGCCGCGCCGCCGCCCGCCGCGCGGCCCCCGCCCCCGCCTCCGCTCGCACCCGGAAGGGCCCCGCATGATCGCGTTCGTCCAAGGACAGGTGGCCGCCCTCGCCCCCGACCTCGCCGTCATCGAGGTCGGCGGCGTCGGCATGGCCGTGCAGTGCACCCCGGCCACGCTGGCCGCGCTGCGCGTGGGCAAGCCCGCCCGGCTGGCCACCTCGCTCGTGGTCCGCGAGGACTCGCTGACCCTGTACGGCTTCGCCGACGACGACGAGCGCCAGGTCTTCGAACTCCTCCAGACCGCCAGCGGAGTCGGGCCGCGGCTCGCGCAGGCCATGCTCGCCGTGCACGCCCCCGACGCGCTGCGCCGGGCGGTCGCCGGCGGCGACGAGAAGGCGCTGACCGCCGTCCCGGGCATCGGCAAGAAGGGCGCCCAACGGCTGCTGCTCGAACTCAAGGACCGACTCGGCGACCCCACCGGCGGCGCCGGCGGCGTGGGCGTGGGCAGCGCGGTCACCGCCAGTTGGCGCGACCAGTTGCACGGCGCGCTGATCGGCCTCGGCTACGCCACCCGCGAGGCCGACGAGGCCGTGGCCGCCGTCGCGCCGCAGGCCGACCAGGCCGTGGCCAGCGGCGCCGAGCCCCAGGTGGCCACGCTGTTGCGGGCCGCCCTGCAGACCCTGGGCCGAGGTCGCTGAGGGCCACCGGCCCGGCACCGCGCGCACACCGAGAAAGGACGTCATGAACGGGGACGACACCCACGGCGAGCATGCGACGGAGCTGACCGGGCCGACCGGCCCCGTCGGCCCGGGCGCCGATCGACTGTTGGGCGCCGAGGCGGACGGCGAGGAGCAGGCCATCGAGGCCGCGCTGCGACCGAAGGACCTGGGCGAGTTCGTCGGCCAGGAACGCGTCCGCGAACAGCTCGACCTGGTGCTGCGCGCCGCCCGCCAGCGCGGCGCCACGGCCGACCACGTCCTGCTCTCCGGCGCACCCGGCCTGGGTAAGACCACTCTTTCGATGATCATCGCGGCCGAGATGGGCGCCCCCATCCGGATCACCTCGGGCCCCGCCATCCAGCACGCCGGAGACCTCGCCGCGATCCTCTCCTCCCTCACCGAGGGCGAGGTGCTCTTCCTCGACGAGATCCACCGCATGTCGCGCCCCGCGGAGGAGATGCTCTACATGGCGATGGAGGACTTCCGCGTCGACGTGATCGTCGGCAAGGGCCCTGGCGCCACCGCCATCCCGCTGGAACTCCCGCCGTTCACCCTGGTCGGGGCCACCACCAGGGCCGGCCTCCTGCCGCCGCCGCTGCGCGACCGCTTCGGCTTCACCGGGCACATGGAGTTCTACGGCGCCCCCGAGCTGGAGCGCGTCATCCACCGCTCCGCGCGGCTGCTCGACGTCGAGATCGACGGTGAGGGCGCCATCGAGATCGCCGGCCGGTCCCGGGGCACGCCGCGCATCGCCAACCGCCTGCTGCGCCGGGTGCGCGACTACGCGCAGGTCAAGGCCGATGGCGTGATCACCAAGGAGATCGCGTCCCGGGCCCTCGCGGTCTACGACGTGGACGGGCGCGGCCTGGACCGGCTCGACCGCGCCGTACTGACGGCACTGCTCAAGCTCTTCGGCGGCGGCCCGGTGGGCCTGTCCACCCTGGCGGTCGCGGTGGGGGAGGAGCGCGAGACGGTCGAGGAGGTGGCCGAGCCCTTCCTCGTACGGGAGGGACTGCTCGCCCGCACGCCGCGCGGCCGGGTCGGCACCCCGGCGGCCTGGGCCCACCTGGGCCTCACCCCGCCGCAGGGGACGGGGAGCGGCGGCGTGCAGTCGGGACTGTTCGACGGGTGACGGCGCGGACAGTGGTCCGGTCAGGAACCCCGGTGCCATGCTGGGCGTTGTTCCTTAGGCGCGGGCTCGCTTAGACTCCGCCGATGCCGTCCGTTCAGTGCGGCGCACCCACCCCCGTATACCAGGCCGTGCATTCGCGGTCGTGCGAAGGAAATCCCGTCCCGTGAATATCGTGACTCTCCTGCCGTTCATCGTGATCATCGGGGCCATGTTCCTGATGACCCGATCGGCCAAGAACAAGCAGCGCCAGGCGGCGCAGATGCGTGACCAGATCCAGCCGGGCACCGGCATCCGGACCATTGGCGGCATGTACGCCACGGTCAAGGAGGTTCACGACGACACGCTCCTGCTTGAGGTCGCGCCGGGCGTGCACGCCATTTACGCGAAGAACTCGGTGGGTGCCGTTCTCGACGACGCCGAGTACAACCGCATCGTGCACGGCATCGAGTCCGAGCACGACGACGACGCCCCCGTGGTTCCCGACGACGCTTCCTCCCTGACCGGGGCCGAGGGCGACGACGACCGGCGAGTTGACATGACCAAGGGTGACGCCGCGGACGAGACCGGCGCCGCGGGTGCCGCCGACGCCGACGCGTCCCGACCCGAGGACGCTGACGCCAAGCCGGAGGACCGCAAGGGGTCCGGCAGCGACGACGCGAAGTAGTCGCGCTTCGGACGCCGCGTGACACCACCGCTCGGTGCGCAGCGGCTACGAGACGGTCTAGGCTCCGGCGGGGGCACGTCCCCACATCACTTCGTGGCCGCCCGGCGCACACCCGTAGCCGGGCGGTTGGACAGGGAGAAACGAAAAGGTGGCAGCACCGAAGAAGGGCCGTAGGTCCCCCGGGGCCCAAGGCAGGCCCGGTCGTGCCCTCGTCGGGATCTTGGTCGCCATGGTGGCGCTGGTCGGAGGGATGTTCCTCTCCGGCAACACCACCCCGCGGCTGGGCATCGACCTCGCGGGCGGCACCAGCTTCACGCTGGAGGCCAAGAACGAGCCCGGCAAGCCCAACGCGATCACCAGCGCCAACATGGACACCGCCGTGAACATCATGGAGCGGCGCGTCAACGGGCTTGGTGTGTCCGAGGCCGAGGTCCAGACCCAGGGCAGTAAGCACATCATCGTCAACATCCCCAAGGGCACGGACGCCGACCAGGCCCGGGAGCAGGTCGGCACCACGGCCAAGCTCGGCTTCCGCCCGGTGCTGTCCATCGGTGACCCCACGCCCACCAAGGACCCGGGCGGCGTCCCCAAGCCGAACGAGACCCCGGACAAGGGCGACGACGGCAAGAAGCCCCCGCAGGGGGACAAGGGCGACAAGGACGGCGACAAGGGCGACGGGGACTCCGACAAGAGCGACGCCGCGAAGCCGACCTCCACCCCCACCACCCAGGGTCGGGCCGTCCCCAGCGCGCTGCGGAAGGCGCCCACCGCGCCCACCCCCACGCCGACGCCCACCGGCGACGCCCCGCAGAAGCCGACGAAGGAACAAGCCGACCAGGCCAAGCAGGCCGAGGAGCTGCAGAAGCAGTTCGCGGCGCTGGACTGCACCAACCCCAAGGCCCGCTCCGCCGCCAGCTCGAAGGCCGCGAGCCGGCCGACGGACCAGCCGATCGTCGCGTGTGACCGCAAGGGCCAGGCCAAGTTCATCCTGGGCCCCGTCGAACTTGAGGGCGACCGCGTCGAGGACGCCTCCGCGGTCTTCAGCGCCCAGGGCGGCTCCGGCTGGATCGTCCAGCTCGACTTCGACGGCAAGGGTGGCAAGCAGTTCGGCCAGATCACCGGCGAGCTGGCCAAGCAGCAGTCCCCGCAGAACCAGTTCGGCATCGTCCTGGACGGCGAGGTCGCCTCGAACGCCGAGGTCACCTTCGCGATCAAGGGCGGCAAGGCGGAGATCTCCGGTGGCTTCAAGCAGGGTGAGGCCGAGGACCTGGCCAACATCCTGTCCTACGGTTCGCTGCCGCTGACCTTCGACATCGTCGACGAGACCACCGTCTCCTCCGCGCTTGGCGAGGAGCAGCTGCGGGCCGGCCTGATCGCGGGCGCCATCGGCCTCGCGCTGGTCATCCTGTACATGGTCATCTACTACCGGGGCCTGGCCCTGGTGGCCATCGCCAGCCTCGCGGTCTCCGCCACGCTCACCTACTCGCTCATGGTGTTGCTCGGCGAGGCGATCCAGTTCGCCCTGAACCTCCCGGCCGTCTGTGGCGCGATCGTGGCCATCGGTATCACCGCGGACTCGTTCATCGTGTACTTCGAGCGCGTACGGGACGAGATCCGCGAGGGCCGCACGCTGCGGCCCGCCGTGCAGCGCGGCTGGCCCCGCGCCCGGCGCACCATCCTCGTCTCCGACTTCGTGTCGTTCCTGGCCGCCGCGGTGCTCTTCATCGTCACGGTGGGCAAGGTGCAGGGCTTCGCGTTCACGCTGGGCCTGACGACGCTGCTGGACGTCGTGGTGGTCTTCTTCTTCACCAAGCCGCTGATGACGATCCTCGCCACCCGCAAGTTCTTCGCGACCGGGCACCCCTGGTCGGGCCTCGACCCGAAGCGGCTCGGCGCCAAACCGCCGCTGCGCTCCCGCCGCCGCCCCGCCGCCCCCGCCGACACGAAGGAGGCGTGAGATGTCTCGACTCGGCAGTCTCGGCGCCAGGCTCTACCGCGGTGAGGTCGGCTACGACTTCGTCGCCAAGCGGATGATCTGGTACGGCCTCTCCATCCTGATCACCATCACGGCCATCGTGGGCCTGTCGGTGCGCGGCCTGCACATGGGCATCGAGTTCTCCGGCGGCGCGGTCTTCACCACGCCCAAGACCAGCATCTCGGCCGACGAGGCGCGGGACAAGGCGGAGGAGTCCGCCGAGGGCCACACGGCCATCGCCCAGAAGCTCGGCAACGGCGGCCTGCGCATCCAGATCAGCGATCTGGACACGGAGGCCGCGCAGCCGGTCCAGAAGGCGCTCGCCAAGGAACTCGGCGTCGAGAGCTCGAAGATCAACACCCAGCTCGTCGGCCCCAGTTGGGGTGAGGAGATCGCCAAGAAAGCCTGGCAGGGCCTGGCGATCTTCATGCTCCTGGTGGTGATCTACCTCGCCATCGCCTTCGAGTGGCGGATGGCGCTGGCCGCCCTCATCGCGCTGGTGCACGACCTCACGATCACGGTCGGCGTGTACGCGCTGGTCGGTTTCGAGGTCACCCCGGGTACGGTGATCGGTCTGTTGACCATTCTCGGTTACTCGCTGTACGACACCGTCGTCGTCTTCGACGGTCTTCGCGAGGGCGCGAAGGGCCTCACCAAGCAGACCCGCTACACCTACAGCGAGATCGCCAACCGCAGCCTCAACGGCACCCTGGTGCGTTCCATCAACACCACCGTGGTGGCGCTGTTGCCGGTCGCGGCGCTGCTGTTCATCGGCGGCGGCTTCCTGGGCGCCGGCATGCTCAACGACATCTCGCTGGCGCTCTTCGTCGGCCTCGCGGCCGGCGCGTACTCCTCGATCTTCATCGCCACTCCGCTGGTCGCCGACCTGAAGGAGCGGGACCCGCAGATGAAGGCCCTGGCCACCCGGGTGCGCGCCAAGCGCGCGGCGGCGGCTGCCCGGGCCGAGTCGTCCGGCAAGGCCGCGCCGGCCGATGACGCGGACGACGAGGACCCCGAGGACGTGGACCCGCGGGACGCGGTGGACGAGGAGGCCGAGCGCGAGGAGGCCGCCGCCGGGGTGGTGGGCCAGCGCGGCACCGAGCCCGCCCGCCCGCAGTCGTCCACCCGTAACCAGCCGGGCCGCAACCGCGGTCGGGGCCGTCCGTCGGGCAAGCGCCGATGACCGGGGCCGAGGTCACCGACCTGGGCGCCGGCGAGCCGCCGGCGGCCGTCGGGCTCGCCCCCGACGAGCTGCGGACGCTGCTGCTCAGCCGCATCCACGACGTCCCGGACTACCCGCGGCCCGGGGTGGTGTTCAAGGACATCACCCCGCTGCTGGCCGACCCGGCCGCCTTCGGCGCGCTGACCGACGCCCTCGCGGCCCTGTGCCGCACCTACCGGGCGGACAAGGTCGTCGGCCTGGAGGCCCGCGGCTTCATCCTGGCCGCACCGGTCGCGGTCCGCGCCGGTGTGGGCTTCGTGCCGGTGCGCAAGGCGGGCAAGCTGCCGGGGGCGACCCTGCGGCAGGCGTACGACCTGGAGTACGGGACGGCCGAGATCGAGCTGCACGCCGACGCCCTGCGCCCCGGTGATCGAGTTCTGGTCATCGACGACGTTCTGGCCACCGGCGGCACCGCCGAGGCGTCCCTGCACCTCATCCGGCGGGCCGGGGCCGAGGTCGCGGGCGTCGCGGTCCTGCTGGAACTCGGATTCCTCGACGGCAGGCAACGGCTTCAGGCCAGCCTGGACGGTGCCCCGCTGGAGGCGCTTACCACCGTCTGACCTGCGTGAATCGCTACGAGGCGGGTACCCGGCAAGCCCCGGGTACCCGCCTTCGGCGTGCCGGAGTGGGCGCCGTGGCGGGACAATGGGTGTGGCGGGATCGATACCATGGCCGTCCGACTCCCGTTTCGGACCGGTCCCGCTTGAGGAGTGCTCTTGCCAGACGAGGCCAAGCCGCTGACCGCCGCACACCCCGCCGAGCCGAACGCCGCGGGCGGCGGGGCGGCCGAAAACGCGCCCAAGAAGGGCGGCGGCGCGTCCAGCCCCGGGCCGAAGCCGGGGCCCAAGCCTCCGGCGGCGCTGCCCACCGGGGGGCCCAACACGAGCGTGCCGGCCCGTCCCCAGCCGCCCGGGCCCACGCCCCGGCAGGGCTCGTCGAACCGCGTGCGCGCCCGCCTGGCCCGGCTCGGCGTGCAGCGTTCCAGCCCGTACAACCCGGTCCTGGAACCTCTGCTGCGGATCGTGCGGAGCAACGACCCCAAGGCCGACACCTCCACGCTGCGCCAGATCGAGCGCGCGTACCAGGTCGCCGAGCGGTGGCACCGGGGTCAGAAGCGCAAGAGCGGCGACCCGTACATCACGCATCCGCTGGCCGTCACCACCATCCTCGCCGAGCTGGGCATGGACCCGGCGACGCTGATGGCCGGCCTGCTGCACGACACGGTCGAGGACACCGAGTACGGCCTGGACACCCTGCGCCGCGACTTCGGTGACCAGGTCGCGCTCCTGGTGGACGGCGTCACCAAGCTCGACAAGGTCAAGTTCGGCGAGGCGGCGCAGGCCGAGACCGTGCGCAAGATGGTCGTGGCCATGGCCAAGGACCCGCGGGTGCTGGTCATCAAGCTGGCCGACCGGCTGCACAACATGCGCACCATGCGCTACCTCAAGCGGGAGAAGCAGGAGAAGAAGGCCCGCGAGACGCTGGAGATCTACGCCCCGCTGGCGCACCGGCTGGGCATGAACACCATCAAGTGGGAGCTGGAGGACCTCGCCTTCGCGATCCTCTACCCCAAGATGTACGACGAGATCGTGCGCCTGGTGGCCGAGCGCGCCCCCAAGCGGGACGAGTACCTGGCCGTCGTCACCGACCAGGTCCAGGGCGACCTGCGGGCGGCCCGGATCAAGGCGACCGTCACCGGGCGACCCAAGCACTACTACTCGGTGTACCAGAAGATGATCGTCCGCGGCCGGGACTTCGCGGAGATCTACGACCTGGTGGGCATCCGGGTCCTGGTGGACACCGTCCGCGACTGCTACGCGGCGCTCGGCACCATCCACGCGCGGTGGAACCCGGTGCCCGGGCGGTTCAAGGACTACATCGCGATGCCCAAGTTCAACATGTACCAGTCGCTGCACACGACGGTCATCGGGCCCAGCGGCAAGCCGGTCGAGCTGCAGATCCGCACGTTCGACATGCACCGCCGCGCCGAGTACGGCATCGCCGCGCACTGGAAGTACAAGCAGGAGGCCGTCGCCGGCGCCTCGAAGGTGCGCACCGACGTGCCCAGGAGCAAGGGCGACCGGCAGGACACCGTCAACGACATGGCGTGGCTGCGGCAGCTCCTGGACTGGCAGAAGGAGACCGAGGACCCGGGCGAGTTCCTGGAGTCGCTGCGCTTCGACCTCTCCCGCAACGAGGTCTTCGTCTTCACGCCGAAGGGCGACGTCATAGCGCTGCCGGCGGGCGCGACGCCGGTGGACTTCGCGTACGCCGTGCACACCGAGGTCGGCCACCGCACCATAGGCGCCCGCGTCAACGGCCGCCTGGTGCCCCTTGAGTCGACGCTGGACAACGGTGACCTGGTGGAGGTCTTCACCTCCAAGGCCCCGGGCGCCGGCCCCTCGCGCGACTGGCTGGGCTTCGTCAAGTCGCCCCGGGCCCGTAACAAGATCCGTGGCTGGTTCTCCAAGGAGCGCCGGGACGAGGCCATCGAGCAGGGCAAGGACGCCATCGCCCGCGCGATGCGCAAGCAGAACCTGCCGATCCAGCGCATCCTGACCGGCGACTCGCTGGTCACCCTCGCGCACGAGATGCGCTACTCGGACATCTCCTCGCTGTACGCCGCCATCGGCGAGGGCCACGTCACCGCGCAGAACATCGTGCAGAAGCTGGTACAGGCGCTCGGCGGCGAGGACGCGGCGTCCGAGGACATAGCGGAGTCCACACCGCTGCGCTCCCGCACCAAGCGCCGCTCCAGTGCCGACCCGGGCGTGGTCGTCAAGGGCGTCGAGGACGTGTGGGTCAAGCTCGCCCGCTGCTGCACGCCGGTACCGGGCGACCCCATCATCGGCTTCGTGACCCGCGGCAGTGGCGTGTCCGTGCACCGGGCCGACTGCGTCAACGTGGACTCGCTGTCCCAGCAGCCGGAGCGCATGCTCGACGTGGAGTGGGCGCCCACCCAGTCGTCGGTCTTCCTGGTGGCCATCCAGGTCGAGGCGCTCGACCGGTCGCGGCTGTTGTCGGACGTGACCCGGGTCCTGTCCGACCAGCACGTCAACATCCTCTCCGCCGCCGTGCAGACCTCCCGCGACCGGGTGGCCACCTCGCGCTTCACCTTCGAGATGGGCGACCCCAAGCACCTGGGCCACGTGCTCAAGGCCGTCCGGGGCGTCGAGGGCGTCTACGACGTCTACCGGGTGACGTCGGCCCGCCGGCCCTGACCTCCCGTACGACCGGCACGCCGTGTGCCGCGAGCGCGGGAGCGCGAGGGCGGGTCTCCCGCGTGGGTCAGGGGCGGGCCGGGCCGTTCGGGCCGGAGACGGCGCCGAGCTGGGTCAGGCCGTCCAGGATGTCGGTGCAGGTCCAGTACTCGCACAGCCTGCCGTCGGCCGCGCGGAGCAGGTCGTGGCCGCTGAAGGCGATCTTCGTGCCGACGGGGGCGGTGGCGTGCGGGATGCCGCCGGTGTACGTGGCGCGCAGCGTCCAGCGGGCGGCGATCAGGTCGCCCTCGACGATCGGTCCGAGGTCGACGCTCAGGTCCACGTCGCCGAAGGCGGCCATGGTCTGCTCGATCTCGGGCAGCAGCCGCTCCGGGCCGGTGGTCGCCTCTGAGTCGCTGCCGTCGGGGCGTGCCTGGTGGACGACGAGGCCGGGGTCGAGGATGTCGGCGGCGTGGCTGAAGTCGCCGCGCCACAACTGGCTCCAGCGGTCGTAGAGGGCGCGGAGTTGCTCGGGGGAGTGCGTGGACACGGGTTCTCCTGGGAGGCGTGGTAGAAAGTTCTGCATCACACATCATCTGCGTGACGCAGATATAAGCCCCACGGAGGTCTGTGTGTCAACCCGCGCGGAGGCGCTCGCGGCGGTCACCGCCGCCGCCCGGCGGCACCACGCCGCCTACACCCTGTTCAACCAGGCCATGGCCGAGCGGCTCGGCCTGCACCCCACGGATCTGCAGTGCGTGAGCCTGCTCGGCCTGGAGCCCCGGCCGCGCACCATCGGCGAGATCGCGAAGCTGACCGGGTTGACCTCCGGCTCGGCCACCCGCCTGGTGGACCGGCTGGAGCGGGCCGGCCTCGTCGCGCGCCAACCCGACCCGGACGACCGGCGCAAGATGCTGGTCACGCTCACCGTCCACCGCGCCCCGGACGTCGAGGCCGCCTGGGCGGAGCCCGGCAGGGCCTTCGACCGAGCCCTGGACGACTTCACCGACCCGGAACTCGCGGTGATCGAGCGGTACCTGCGCCGTATCACCGAGGTCGGTAGCGAACAGACCGAACGCATCCAACGAGGCTGATCCCGGCGCCTGTTGAGAACCTCGGGCGAGCGCGGGCGTACGCGTGGCGCGAAGGCCATGGCGTGCGGGCCGGCGCTGGCCCATCGCCGTAACCGGCGTGCCCGTAGGACCGCGTCAGCGCGTGGCGGCGTGCGCGTCAGGGCCGTGACAGGGGGTGTCAGGCCCGGTGGCGAGCACATCGACTACCCGCCGCCGGGCCCTCGCGGACCCGGGGCGCCCGCCGGCCCATCGCACGCCGAGCCGTCCGCGCGGACGCGCGTGCCCGGGTACGGGCCGCACCCCGCCGGCCCGCCCGGGCCGTGGCACGCGCGACGGCCGCGCGCTACCAGCGCCCGCACGCACTGAGGGTCCCGGCACGCCATCGCGTACCGGGACCCTCGTCGTGCCCGCCCTCTGGTGCCCGCGGGGGCGGGCGGCAGCGTCAGCCGCCGAACTCCTGGAGCCCCTTCAGGGCCTGGTCAAGGAGGGCCTGGCGACCCTCAAGCTCCTTGGCGAGCTTGTCCGCCTTGGCGTTGTTGCCCGCCGCCCTGGCCTTGTCCACCTGCTCCT
This sequence comes from Streptomyces buecherae, assembly GCF_014295035.1. Classification (GTDB taxonomy): domain Bacteria; phylum Actinomycetota; class Actinomycetes; order Streptomycetales; family Streptomycetaceae; genus Streptomyces; species Streptomyces youssoufiensis. The sequence goes on along the minus strand of NZ_CP060404.1, from coordinate 1,118,925 downwards.
GGAGCTTGTCCACGGCCGCCTGGAGCTGGCCGGTCAGTCCAGCGGCGCGGGCCCGGGCCTCCGGGTTGGTGCGCCGCCACTCCGACTCCTCGCTCTCCTGGATGGCCCGCTCGACCGCGTGCATCCGGCCCTCGATCTTCGGCCGGGCGTCGCGCGGCACGTGGCCGATGGCCTCCCAGCGCTCGTTGATCGACCGGAACGCGGCCCGCGCCGCCTTCAGGTCCGTGACCGGCAGCAGCTTCTCCGCCTCGATGACGAGCTCTTCCTTGCGCGTCAGGTTCTCCCGCTGCTCGGCGTCGCGCTCCGCGAACACCTCGCCACGGGCCTGGAAGAAGACGTCCTGCGCGCCCCGGAAACGGTTCCACAGATCGTCCTCGGCCTCGCGCTGCGCGCGCCCGGCCGCCTTCCAGTCCGTCATCAGCTCGCGGTACCGGGCGGCGGTGGGGCCCCAGTCCGTGGACTTCGACAGCGCCTCCGCCTCCGCGACCAGCTTCTCCTTGGCCTTGCGGGCCTCCTCGCGCTGGGCGTCCAGCGAGGCGAAGTGGGCCTTGCGGCGCTTGGAGAACGCCGAGCGGGCGTGCGAGAAGCGGTGCCACAACTCGTCGTCCGTCTTACGGTCCAGACGCGGCAGCCCCTTCCAGGTGTCCACCAGGGCCCGCAACCGCTCGCCCGCCGCCCGCCACTGCTCGCTGGCGGCCAACTCCTCGGCCTCGGTGACCAGCGCCTCCTTGGCCTTGCGCGCCTCGTCGGACTGCTTGGCCTTGGCGGCCTTGCGCTCCTCGCGGCGCGCCTCGACCGTCTGCACCAGCTTGTCGAGCCGCTGCCGCAACGCGTCCAGGTCGCCGACGGCGTGGTGCTCGTCCACCTGCTGGCGCAGGTGGTCGATGGCGGCGGTCGCGTCCTTCGCCGATAGGTCGGTGGTCTTCACCCGACGTTCGAGGAGGCCGATCTCGACAACCAGGCCCTCGTACTTGCGCTCGAAGTAGGACAGGGCTTCCTCGGGGGAGCCCGCCTGCCAGGAACCGACGACCCGCTCACCATCGGCCGTACGCACGTACACGGTCCCCGTCTCGTCGACGCGGCCCCATGGGTCGCTGCTCACAGCGCCTCCTCCACATGATGCCGGCGCGGGCGCGCGGCCCGCGGGCATCGTCCACGGTTTACTCCCGGCCTGGCAGCGCCGGGCCGGTCCGACGAGCTGCTGGGGTACCGATTCGGCAGGGCGGCAGCCGTCGGAGCAGGCACCCTACACAACGCAAACATAGGCGACCGGTGGCCCGGCTGTCCGTATCCAGCGCGACCGAAATTTCGCAGTACGCGCGTCAGTGCGCTCCCGCGCGGGAGCGCGCGGGCATGCGGACGGAGCGCCGCGCGGGCGGCGCCGGCGCCCGGCACCGACGTCAAGAACGCTTGACGGTCGCCTTGTTGATCACCACGGTGGCGATCGGCGCGGTGTTCCCCGTCTGTGGGTCGGGGGCCGTCGCGCCGGCCTTGGTGATCTTCTTCAGCACGTCCTCGCCGCCCTTGAGCGTGCCGAACGGCGTGTAGTACGGAGGCAGCTCGCTGTCCTGGTACACGATGAAGAACTGGCTGCCGCCGCTGTCCTCGTTCTTGCTCTCACCCTTGGGCGGCTGCGGGTTGTAGCGGTTGGCCATGGCGATCGTGCCCGCCGGGTAGACGTTCCCCTTGAGCTTCGGGTCCTTCAGGTTCTCGTCCGGGATCGTGTAGCCGGGCGTGCCGGTGCCGTCGCCCTTGGGGTCGCCGCACTGCAACACGTAGATGCCCTGGTCGGTCAGGCGGTGGCACTTGGTGTGGTCGAAGTACCCTTTGCCGGCAAGGAAGTTGAAGGAGTTCACCGTGTGCGGGGCGTTCTTCGCGTCCAGCCCGATGGTGATGTCGCCGCAGGTGGTCGCCAGCTCCATCGTGTAGTCGGCCGACTTGTCGATGGTGAGCTTCGGCTCCTTCTTCCAGGTCTGCCCCGACGGGGTGCCCGGGGCGGGCCTGGCGCACGGGTCGGCGACGGTGTCCTTCTTGTCCTTGCCGTTGTCGTCCGAGTCGAAGAGGCCCACCGCCGCCACCACGAGCCCGGCGACCAGCGCCAGGACGATGCCGCCCGCGATCGCGGCGTTGCGCTTCTGCGTCTTCGACCGGGCGGCGGCCTTGCGCTGCTGCTGACGCTCCAGCTTCTCGCGGGCGAGCTGTCGTCGCCGCTGCTCCTGACTGACCACCGGGTCTACTCCTCCAACTGTCACGCCGCGCCATTGCCGCGCGGCGTCTGCCGTGTGTGCGTCCCCCGGCGCGGCTTCCCGGCGCTGGCCGGTGCCGTGCTCGCGGGTCCGTGACGGTCCTCCGTCCGCCCCGCCCGCCGGTAGCGCGGGCCGCCCGCTGGCGGCCGTCCGCCGGCGCATGGCCGTACCGTATAGCGGTTCGCTGTGGCCCGTGCGCCGCAGGTAGGCTCTTCGCACGCCGACTTTCCGCCCCGGCGTCACGGCCACCGCGCCGACCGCCGGACCACCTGAAGGACGATCGTGCTCATTGCTGGGTTCCCTGCCGGGGCCTGGGGGACCAACTGCTACCTGGTCGCCCCCGCCGCCGGCGAGGAGTGCGTGATCATCGACCCGGGCCACCAGGCCGCCGAGGGCGTCGCGGAGACCATCGCCAAGCATCGGCTCAAGCCCGTGGCCGTCATCCTCACCCACGGCCACATCGACCACGTGGCCTCGGTGGTCCCGGTGTGCGGGGCGCACGACGTACCGGCCTGGATCCACCCGGCCGACCGCTACATGATGAGCGACCCGGAGAAGGCGCTCGGCCGCTCCATCGGGATGCCGCTGATGGGGGAGCTGACCGTCGGCGAGCCCGACGACGTCAAGGAGCTCTCCGACGGCGCGGCCCTGAACCTGGCCGGTCTCGAGCTGTCCGTCGCGCACGCGCCCGGCCATACCAAGGGGTCGGTGACCTTCCGGTTGCCCGAGAGCGCCGACATCCCGTCGGTGTTCTTCTCGGGCGACCTGCTCTTCGCCGGCTCCATCGGACGCACCGACCTGCCCGGCGGTGACCACGCCGAGATCCTCCAGTCGCTGGCCCGCGTGTGCCTGCCGCTCGACGACTCGACCGTGGTGCTGTCCGGTCACGGTCCCCAGACCAGCATCGGCCAGGAGCGCGCCACCAACCCGTACCTGCGGCAGGTGGCCGCCGGCCTCGGAGGCGGCCCGGCCGCCCCGCGACGAGGAATGTGACGACCTACCCCGTGAACGCCTTCACCGCCCCCAAGGGCACGTACGACCTGACCCCGCCGGACTCCGCGACCTTCCTCGCGGTCCGCGAGGCGCTCGCCGCCCCGCTGCGCCGCTCCGGGTACGGCTACATCGAGACCCCCGGCTTCGAGCACGTCGAACTCTTCTCGCGCGGCGTCGGTGAGTCCACCGACATCGTGACCAAGGAGATGTACACCCTCACCACCAAGGGCGGCACCGAACTCGCGCTGCGCCCCGAGGGGACCGCCTCCGTGCTGCGCGCCGCCCTGGAGCGCAACCTGCACAAGGCCGGCAACCTGCCGGTCAAGCTCTGGTACTCGGGCTCGTACTACCGCTACGAGCGCCCCCAGGCGGGCCGCTACCGGCACTTCTCGCAGGTCGGCGCCGAGGCGATCGGCGCCGAGGACCCGGCCCTGGACGCCGAGTTGATCATCCTGGCCGTGGACGCCTACCGCTCGCTGGGGCTGCGCGACTTCCGCCTCCTGCTGAACTCGCTGGGCGACAAGGAGTGCCGGCCGGCCTACCGCGAGGCGCTGCAGGGCTTCCTGCGCGGGCTCGACCTCGACGAGGAGACCCGGCGGCGGATCGAGATCAACCCGCTGCGGGTGCTCGACGACAAGCGCGAGGCCGTGCGCAAGCAACTCGTCGGCGCCCCCGCGCTGCGCGACCACCTGTGCGAGGCGTGCAAGGTCTACCACGAGCGCGTACGCCAGTTGTTGACGGCCGCGGGCGTCGTCTTCGAGGACGACGAGAAGCTGGTGCGCGGGCTCGACTACTACACGCGTACCACGTTCGAGTTCATTCACGACGGGCTCGGTTCGCAGTCCGCGGTGGGCGGCGGCGGGCGTTACGACGGCCTGTCCGAGATGATCGGCGGCCCGGCCCTGCCGTCGGTCGGCTGGGCGCTCGGCGTGGACCGCACGGTGCTCGCGCTGCGCGCCGAGGGCGTGGAACTGGAGCTGCCGGCGGCCACCGAGGTGTACGCGGTGCCGCTCGGCGATGCGGCCAGGGACGTGCTCTTCGACCTGGTCACAGCCCTGCGCCGGGCCGGCGTCGCCGCCGACTTCGCCTTCGGCGGCAAGGGTCTGAAGAACGCCATGAAGTCCGCGAACCGCTCCGGCGCCAGGTTCGCCCTGGTCGCGGGGGAGCGCGACCTTGCCGAGGGCGTCGTTCAGCTGAAGGATCTGGAGAGCGGGGACCAGACACCTGTCGCCCTGGACGCCGTCGTGGAGGAACTGCGCGCACGGCGCGGTTGATTCACAGGTGCCTGGTGCACAATGACCGGGCTATGACCGACTGACGAGACGAATGGCGCTATGACGACTTCGGCACTTCACCGTTCTGACACGGACGGGGACGCGGAGAAGACCACCCCCGGCGGCGCCGTCGGCGGCGGCCGGGTCTTCGCCTGGTTGCTCATCCTCTCCGGCGCCGCGGGCCTGCTGGCCGCCTGGATCATCACCCTCGACAAGAACCACATCCTGGAGGCGAAGGCCGAGGGGAAGACCTACACCCCCGGCTGCAGCATCAACCCGATCGTCTCCTGCGGCAGCATCATGGAGAGCGACCAGGCCGAGGCGTTCGGCTTCCCGAACCCCATGCTCGGCCTGATCGCCTACGGCATCGTCATCGCCGTGGGCGTGGGCGTGCTCGTCGGCGCGCGCTTCCCGCGCTGGTACTGGCTGACCCTGAACGCCGGCTGCCTGTTCGGCGTCGGCTTCTGCACCTGGCTCCAGTACCAGTCGCTGTACGAGATCGGCGCGCTGTGCCTGTGGTGCTGCCTGGCCTGGGCCGCCACCATCCTGATGTTCTCCTACGTGACGTGGTTCAACGTCAAGCACCGCTTCCTGCCGGCGCCCGAGGGACTGCGCCGCGGGTTCCTGGAGTTCCACTGGGTGCTGCCGGTGCTGTGGATGGGCGTCATCGCGATGTTGATCCTCACCAAGTGGAAGAGCCAGCTCTGGGCCTGACCGAAGACGCCGGGCCGGCCGGGCCCACCCTGGGTGCGAACCCCGGGTGGGCCCGGCTTCCCGTTGGTCGCCCCGGCCCGTTGTCGGTGCGGTGACATAGGCTTCCCACGTGGAGCCAGACCTGTTCACCGCCGCCGCCGAGGAGCGCCAGGAGAAGGACCCGGCCGCCAGCCCGCTGGCCGTCCGGATGCGTCCGCGCACGCTCGATGAAGTCGTGGGGCAGCAGCACGTGCTGCGTCCCGGTTCGCCGCTGCGCCGGCTGGTGGGGGAGGGGAGCGGCGGCCCGGCCGGGTCCTCGTCGGTCATCCTGTGGGGCCCGCCGGGCACCGGGAAGACGACGCTGGCCTACGTCGTCAGCCAGGCCACCAAGAAGCGCTTCGTGGAGCTGTCGGCGATCACCGCCGGCGTCAAGGAGGTGCGGGCCGTCATCGACGGCGCGCGCCGCAGCTCGGGCGGGTACGGCCGGGAGACCGTGCTCTTCCTGGACGAGATCCACCGCTTCAGCAAGGCCCAGCAGGACTCGCTGCTGCCCGCCGTGGAGAACCGCTGGGTCACCCTCATCGCGGCCACCACGGAGAACCCGTACTTCTCGGTCATCTCCCCGCTGCTCTCCCGCTCGCTGCTGCTCACGCTGGAGCCGCTGACCGACGACGACCTGCGGTCTCTGCTGCGTCGCGCGCTGGCCGCCGAGCGCGGTCTCGGCGGTGTGGTGGAGCTGCCCGAGGACGCGGAGGCACACCTGCTGCGGATCGCCGGTGGCGACGCCCGACGGGCGCTGACGGCACTGGAGGCGGGCGCGGGCTCGGCGATAGCCAAGGGCGAGCCGCAGATCACGCTGGCCACGCTGGAGGAGGCGGTCGACCGGGCGGCCGTGAAGTACGACCGGAGCGGCGACCAGCACTACGACGTGGCGAGCGCGCTCATCAAGTCCATCCGCGGCTCGGACGTGGACGCGGCCCTGCACTACCTCGCCCGCATGATCGAGGCGGGCGAGGACCCCCGGTTCATCGCCAGGCGGCTGATGATCTCGGCGAGCGAGGACATCGGCATGGCCGACCCGACGGCGCTCCAGACGGCGGTGGCCGCGGCCCAGGCGGTGGCCCTGATCGGCTACCCCGAGGCCCGGATAGCGCTCGGGCAGGCCACGGTGGCGCTCGCGCTCGCGCCCAAGTCCAACGCCGCGTACCTGGCCATCGACGCGGCCCTGGCCGACGTGCGCGCCGGCCTCGCCGGCCCCGTCCCGCCACACCTGCGCGACGGGCACTACAAGGGCGCCCAGAAGCTCGGCCACGCGCAGGGCTACCTCTACCCGCACGACCTGCCGGGCGGCATCGCCGCGCAGCAGTACGCGCCGGACGCGGTGCACGGCAAGCGGTACTACGAGCCGACGCGGTACGGGGCGGAGGCGCGCTACGCCGACGTCGTGGAGCGGGTCAGGGCCCGGCTGCGCGGCGACCCGCCGCCCCCGCCCGCGCGCGGCGAGCAGCCGGAGACCAAGGCCGCCGAGTAACCCGACCCGCGCGGGAGCCAGGCCGCCCCGGCGGGCGCGATCGGCGCCCGGGGTCACGCGGCGCGGCTTGGCCGGCCAGCCGGCGCGGCCGGTTCGCCGCACCGTCGTCACGCGCCCGACTCCCGCCAGGTGTGCGGGAGTTGGGGAGGGGCGCACCGGTCGGGTGTGCCCGGGACGCCGAGATGGTCGGAGGGGGTACGGGGTGAGCGGGCGCGGAGGGGCACGCGGGTGTGGGTGCTCGGGCGCGGTGGTCGGCTACTCGGCCGCGGCCTCGAAGAGGGTGTGTATGGCGCGCCGTAGCTCCGTCACGTCGCGCACCGGCTCCGGGAAGTCGAAGCGGGCGTCGAAGGAGCGGCTGGTGGAGTCGGTGAAGCGGACCCGCAGGCCGAAGCGGCTGAGGGAGACGGGCACCGCCCGCACGGCGCGTCCGGCCGACACGCGCGCCTCCCCCTGCTGCGGTGCGCCAGGTTCCCGCGCCGCTCCGCAGTGGGCGCGCTCCCCGATGAGCGCGCAGAGCATCTGGACCTGCTCGCTGTGCGCGGAGTGCAGGTGCTGGAGGAGGTCGGCCTCGTGGGCCACCAGCGGGTCGGGTGCCGCGGCGGCGAAGGCGTCCGGCTCGACGCCCTCGGCGCCCCACAGGTCGTCCACGCACGCCTCGCCGACCTCAAGGCGCAGCAGTACCCAGGCGGGACGCCCGCCGGGTCGGCTCGCGGTGGGCGGCTGCAGCGCGTCGTCCATGCCGAGGATCTCGCCCACCGGGTGGCGCTCGGCGAGCAGCATGGCGCAGGCGGCCCGCTCCTCGTTGCGTACCGGGGTGAGCCAGCCGGCGACCCAGGCGCGCCCGCGCACGCGATACGGCACCGAAACGGGTGCGACGTCCGTGATCTCCATCACGCACGTGAGGTCGTCATCCTGGGCGTACGCTGCGGCTCTGGCCGCCGGAGAGTCGCCGGGGACCAGCAGTAGCACGTCTCCGTCGGGCATGACGGTGCGGGCCGTCGGGATGCCCGCGGCGAAGTCCTCCGGCTCCTCGATTCCAGGAATCGCGAGAGAAGCCGTAGCCTTGGACTCCACGAGGGTTCGTACGCGCTCGGCGGCAGTGGGCTGCCGGGCGTCTTCCGCGGGGCGCGGCTGACCCACCTCAGTGCCTTCAGGCCCGGAGTCGTCTGACTCCCTGCCCTGGGCGGTGCTTGATGTGGGGCTCCCAGGTCGAAACATGCGTTCTCCTCGGCTAAGGTAAGCCTAACCTAACTTACACGGAGGTTCGTTCCACGTGAACCAGTCGCGCCCCAAGGTCAAGAAGTCGCGTGCGCTCGGCATCGCACTGACTCCCAAGGCCGTCAAGTACTTCGAGGCTCGCCCCTACCCGCCGGGTGAGCACGGCCGTGGCCGCAAGCAGAACAGCGACTACAAGGTCCGACTCCTTGAGAAGCAGCGTCTGCGCGCTCAGTACGACATCAGCGAGCGCCAGATGGCCCGTGCCTACGACCGCGCTCGGAAGGTCGACGGCAAGACGGGCGAGGCCCTGATCATCGAGCTTGAGCGCCGCCTGGACGCGCTCGTCCTTCGGTCGGGCATCGCCCGGACCATCTACCAGTCGCGCCAGATGGTCGTGCACGGTCACATCGAGGTCAACGGCCGCAAGGTCGACAAGCCGTCCTTCCGCGTCCGCCCGGGCGACGTCGTGATGGTCCGCGAGCGCAGCCGCGAGAAGCACCCCTTCCAGGTCGCTCGCGAGGGTGGCTACGACACCGACGGTGAGACGCCGCGCTACCTCGAGGTCAACCTCAAGGCGCTCGCGTTCCGCCTCGACCGGGACCCGAACCGCAAGGAGATCCCGGTGATCTGCGACGAGCAGCTCGTCGTCGAGTACTACGCCCGCTAAGCACAGCTCAGCAGGTAGGCCCCGCCCGCGAGGGCGGGGCCTTTCGCGTGCCAGGCCGGGCGAGCCGGACCTAGCCCCCGGGCTCCTCGTCCGCCTCGGCCGGCGGGGGGCCGGCCGGCTGCTTGCGGCGCAGCGCGGCTGCCGCGCCCGCGGCCCACTCCTCGGCCGCCCGGCCCTCGCTGGCCCGGTCCTCCTCGGGCCAGGGCCGCCCGGCCACCCCGCCCGCCTGCCCGACCAGACTGGCCGGGCGCCCGCGGCCCCGTTCCAGGACCTGGGCCACCGCCGTGTCCAGGCCCCCGCGCCGCCCGTCGCGCCGCGCCGCCTCGTACCCCGCGTCGCCGAGCAGGCCCCTGGCCCGCGCGGCGCAGCGCTCGTGCCGCTGGCGCAGCAGCGGGGAGCGCAGCGGCTCGCCGGCCAGGTCGCGCCAGCCGGTGAGGGCGGCGCCCTGCAACTCGGCCGCCCACTCCGGCGCGTCGAGCACCACCAGCGGCGCCAGCCGCTCCAGGGCCAGCGTCATGCCCAGCAGATCGCCGAACTCCCGCTTGATTTCCAGGCAGGCCACCAGGAGTTCGCGGGCCTGCTCGTCCTCGCCCCGCTCGGCCCGCGCGCAGGCCAGCGCGTACAGGGCGTACGAGCGCACCCACCGCTCCCCGCTGTCGGTCGCCACCTGGCGGGCGTCCTCGGCCAGCGCCAGGGCCGCCTCCGCGTCGCCGATCAGCGCCAGCGCCAGCGCGAGCTGCACCTGGGCGAGGAGCACCAGGGCGTTCAACTCGCCCCGGGCGCGATAGCGCTCAAGGCACTCGCGTAACAGGGCCACCGCGCCCGGCAGGTCGTCGTTGGCGAGCGCGGTCGCGCCCAGCATCTGGGTGGCCAGCGCCGCCGCGCTCTCGTCGCCGCACCGGTCGGCCAGCTCGCGGCACTCGTGCAGCGCGGTCAGCGCGGCCACCGCGTCCCCGCGCGCCGCCGCCGTCAGGCCCACCGCCCACAGCGCCTTCGCGCGCGGCTCCGGTTGGTCGCCCCCGAGTTCCAGCGCGCGCTCCAGCCAGCGCTGGCCCTCGGCGAGCCGCCCGCAGCCGACCCAGTAGAACCACAGGGTGCCGGTCAGGTACTGGCCGATGTGCGCGTCCTCGGGGCTCTCCAGGCTGTACTCGAGCGCGAGCCGCAGGTTCGGCAGCTCCGCCTCCACGCGCTGGGCCACCTCGATCTGGCGCAGGCTGAACCAGTCCAGCTCACACCAGGTGGCGAGCCCCAGGTACCAGTCGCGGTGCCGCTTGCGCAGCCGCTCCGTCTCGCCCAGCTCGGCCAGCCACCGGGCGCCGTAGGCGCGCACCGGGCGCAGCAGCCGGTAGCGGGCCTGGCCGGCGCCCTCGGGCGGGTCGTCCCGGACCACGACGGACTGCGCGACCAGGCCCGACAGGGCCGGCAGCACCTCGTCGGCCGGCAGGTCCGGGCCGGAGCACACGTACTCGACGGCGTCCAGGTCGAAGCCGCCGTCGAAGACCGACAGCCGCGACCACAGCAACCGCTCGCCGGCCGTGCACAGCTCGTGGCTCCAGCCGATCGCGGTGGACAGCGAACGGTGCCGGTCGGGGATGCTGTGGCCGTCGCTGGTCAGCAGCCGGAGCGGGTCATCGAGCCGGAGCAGGAGCTGTTCCAGGGACAGGGTGCGCAACTGCGCCGCCGCCAGCTCGATGGCCAGCGGCACGCCGTCCAGACGCCGACACACCTCGCTCACCGCCTCGCGGCCGGCCGCCGCGGTGAAGGCGGGCAGCAGCGCCGAGGCCCGGTCGGCGAAGAGTTCGACGGCGTCGGGCCACACCGGCAGCGGGCGCAACGGCAGCAGCCGCTCGCCGGTGATCCCGAGCGGGCGCCGGCTGGCGACGAGCACCCGCAGCCCCGGCACCCTTCGCAACAGCTCGGCCACCAGCGCGGCACACGGCTCGCTCAGGTGCTCGCAGCCGTCGAGCACCAACAGCGTCTCGCCCTGCGCGAGGCGCCGCACCAGCACCTCGCGCGGACTCCGCCCGCTGGACACGGTCAGCCCGAGCGCGCCCAGCACCGCCTCGTCGGGGCGGGTGTCGGCGGGGAGTTCGGCCAGGCTGACCAGCCACATGCCGTCGCAGAAGCGATTCCGCATCCGCCTGGCCGCCCGCAGCGCCAGCCGGGACTTGCCGATTCCGGCGACGCCCGTGATCGTCACCAGGCGGGTTCGGGCGAGGAGTCGCTTGATCTGAGCCAGTTCCGCGGACCGTCCGACGAACCGGCTGACTTCGGCGGGGAGGGCGCCCGCTCTGCTGGGTTGGGCGGAGGGGCTGGGCTTCGCTGATCCGGGGCGCGGAACATGTCGCATAAAACACGGAGCGTACTCAACGGTATGCGGGCCGTACAATCCCCGTCCGTGCCACCCGGCCGGGGCGCGCGCCCCCGTCGGAAGCGGCCTGTGGCGAGCGACAATGCGGTACGGCCGACGAGCCGCGGCGCGATAGGCTCGGTGTCTGCCGCCCGCGCCCGCGATGTCTGACCGCCCGCAAGCGGCGGCGGGACGTGCTGAACGAGCACAGCCCATGACGAGTCAACGATCAGCAGGGAGCGGTGCGACGTGTCCGGTGGTGAAGTGGCCGGGATCCTCGTGGCCGTCTTCTGGGCGATCCTGGTGTCGTTCCTCGCCCTCGCGCTGGTGAGGCTCGCGCAGGCGCTCAGGGCGACCACCAAGCTGGTGGCGGACGTGACCGACCAGGCCGTGCCGCTGCTGAGCGAGGCGTCGGCCACGGTGCGCAACGCCAACACGCAGCTCGCGCGCGTCGACTCGATCGCGGCCGACGTCCAGGAGGTCACCTCCAACGCGTCCGCGCTCTCCTCCACCGTCTCGTCGGCCTTCGGCGGACCGTTGGTGAAGGTGGCCGCGTTCGGGTACGGGGTACGTCGGGCCATCGGCCGCAAGGGCGAGGCTCCGGAGCGTACGACCGTCGTCGTCGGCAAGACCGTGCCGTCCGCACGGCGCGGTGGCCGCCGCAGCCGGAGCACCAGCCGGAGCAATGACCGGAGCAAGAAGGACTGATCGCGATGTTCCGCCGCGCATTCTGGTTCACCACCGGCGCCGCAGCCGGCGTGTGGGCCACCACGAAGGTCAACCGCAAGTTGCGCCAGCTGACCCCCGAGAGTCTGGCCGCGCAGGCCGCGGACAAGGCGGTGGAGACCGGACACCGACTGAAGCAGTTCGCCCTGGACGTACGGGTCGGAATGTCGGACCGTGAGGCGGCGTTGAACGACGCGCTGGGACTCAACGGGGGGCCCGACGCCCGGGAACTGCCCGTACGGCACGCGCAGGTGCTGGAGTCGAAGACCTACCGCCCCGCGGGCCTGACCGCCCAAGGCGATCCGGACACCCGCCGGGGCGACGACTGGAACGACCGGGAAAACGACCGGAAGACCGACCGGAACGATCGGAAAGAGGACTACTGATGGAGTCGGCCGAAATCCGCCGCCGCTGGCTACGCTTCTTCGAGGAGCGGGGGCACACCGTCGTGCCGTCGGCGTCGCTGATCGCGGACGACCCGACGCTGTTGCTGGTCCCCGCGGGCATGGTGCCCTTCAAGCCGTACTTCCTCGGTGAGGTCAAGCCCCCCTTCGACCGGGCCACCAGCGTGCAGAAGTGCGTGCGCACGCCCGACATCGAAGAGGTCGGCAAGACCACGCGGCACGGCACGTTCTTCCAGATGTGCGGCAACTTCTCCTTCGGTGACTACTTCAAGGAAGGCGCCATCAAGCTCGCCTGGGAGCTGCTGACCAGCTCGCAGGCGGACGGGGGCTACGGCCTGGACCCGGAGAAGCTGTGGATCACGGTCTACGAGCAGGACGACGAGGCCGAGCGCATCTGGCGTGAGGTCATCGGCGTGCCGGCCGAGCGCATCCAGCGCCTGGGCATGGGCCCCAACTACTGGTCCATGGGCGTGCCCGGACCGTGCGGCCCCTGCTCCGAGATCAACTACGACCGCGGCCCCGAGTTCGGCCCCGAGGGCGGCCCGGCCGTCAACGACGAGCGGTACGTGGAGATCTGGAACCTGGTCTTCATGCAGTACGAGCGCGGACCGGGCTCCGGCAAGGAGGACTTCCCGATCCTCGGCGAGCTGCCCAGCAAGAACATCGACACCGGCCTCGGCCTCGAACGCCTCGCGATGATCCTGCAGGGCGTGCGCAACATGTACGAGACGGACACCCTCCGGGTCGTCATGGACCAGGCCACCGAGCTGACCGGGGTCGCCTACGGCACCAGCACGGACACCGACGTCGCCCTGCGCGTGGTCGGCGACCACATCCGCACCTCGGTGATGCTCATCGGCGACGGCGTCACCCCGGGCAACGAGGGCCGCGGGTACGTGCTGCGCCGCATCATGCGCCGCGCCATCCGCAACATGCGCCTGCTGGGCGCCACCGGGCCGGTGGTCGGGCAGCTCGTGGACGTCGTGCTCACGACGATGGGCCAGCAGTACCCGGAGCTGCTCGAGGACCGCAAGCGCATCGAGACGGTCGCCCTGGCCGAGGAGAGCGCGTTCCTGAAGACGCTGAAGTCCGGCACCAACATCCTGGACACGGCCGTCAGCGAGACCAAGGCCGCCGGCTCCACCACGCTCGCCGGCGACAAGGCGTTCCTGCTGCACGACACGTGGGGCTTCCCCATCGACCTGACCCTGGAGATGGCCGCCGAGCAGGGGCTGACCGTCGACCAGGAGGGCTTCCGCCGCCTGATGAAGGAGCAGCGGGAGCGGGCCAAGGCGGACGCCAAGTCCAAGAAGCAGGGCCACGCCGACCTCTCGGCCTACCGCGCGGTCGCCGACACCTCCGGCACCACGGTCTTCACCGGGTACGCGGAGACGGCGGGCGAGTCCTCCGTCGTCGGGCTGCTCGTCGACGGCGTCTCGTCGCCCGCCGCGCACGAGGGCGACGAGGTCGAGGTCGTCCTCGACCGCACGCCGTTCTACGCCGAGGGCGGCGGTCAGCTCGCCGACACGGGCCGGATCAGGCTGGACACCGGCGCCGTGGTCGAGGTGCGCGACGTGCAGCAGCCGGTGCCCGGCGTGAGCGTGCACAAGGGCGTGGTGCAGGTCGGCGAGGTCGTCGTCGGCGCCGGGGCGTACGCCCAGATCGACGTCACCCGCCGGCGGGCCATCGCCCGCGCGCACAGCGCCACCCACCTCACCCACCAGGCGCTGCGCGACGCGCTCGGCCCGACGGCCGCCCAGGCCGGCTCGGAGAACTCGCCCGGCCGCTTCCGGTTCGACTTCGGCTCGCCCGCCGCCGTCCCCGGCACGGTACTCACGGACGTCGAGCAGAAGATCAACGACGTGCTCTCCCGCGAACTCGACGTCACCGCCGAGGTGATGAGCATGGACGAGGCGAAGAAGCAGGGCGCCATCGCCGAGTTCGGCGAGAAGTACGGCGACCGGGTGCGCGTGGTGACCATCGGCGACTTCTCCAAGGAGCTGTGTGGTGGCACGCACGTGCACAACACGGCCCAGCTCGGCCTGGTGAAGCTGCTCGGCGAGTCCTCGATCGGCTCGGGGGTGCGCCGCGTGGAGGCCCTGGTGGGCGTCGACGCGTACAACTTCCTCGCTCGCGAGCACACGGTGGTCTCGCAGCTCACGGACCTGGTCAAGGGGCGTCCCGAGGAGCTGCCGGAGAAGATCTCCGGAATGCTGGCCAAGCTCAAGGAGGCCGAGAAGGAGATCGAGCGGTTCCGCGCGGAGAAGGTGCTGCAGGCCGCCGCCGGCCTCGCCGAGGGCGCCCAGGACGTGCGGGGCGTCGCGCTGGTGACCGGCCGGGTGCCCGACGGCACCGGCGCTGACGACCTGCGCAAGCTGGTGCTCGACGTGCGCGGGCGCATCCAGGGCGGTCGCCCAGCCGTCGTCGCGCTGTTCGCCGTCGCCGGCGAGCGCCCGCTCACCGTGATCGCCACCAACGAGGCGGCCCGCGAGCGCGGCCTCAAGGCCGGCGAGCTGGTGCGCACCGCCGCCAAGACGCTCGGCGGAGGCGGCGGCGGCAAGCCGGACGTCGCGCAGGGCGGCGGCCAGAACCCGGCCGCCATCGACGACGCGGTCGCCGCCGTGCAGCGCCTCGTCGCCGAGCAGGCGTGAGGAGCGGCCCAGCGGGCGTGAGCACCAGCCGACCAGGCGTGCGGACCGGCCGAGCCGGCGGGCCGCGCGGCTGAGTGGGCGCGGCGGGTGGCCGCGCCGCGCGTGACGCGCGGGCGGGCCGCCGCGTGGTGGGAGGAGTGGTCGGCCGGCCGGGTGGACGTCACCCGGCCGGCCGATGACCGCCCGGACCGGTGCGATGTGCACTCGACTGGGCGCGGGAACGGACGGGGTGACGGAAGTACGTCGCCCCGATGGTGGAACAACGGCTCCGGCGTGAGCGGTAGGTCGAGCGGGAGCGGGGACGAGGCGGCGTGAGCGAGGAACGGCCCATGCGACGCGGGCGACGGATCGCCGTCGATGTCGGAGACGCCCGGATCGGGGTGGCCTCGTGCGACCCCGACGGGGTCCTCGCGACACCGGTGGAGACGGTGCCGGGCCGGGACGTGCCGGCCGCGCGGCGCAGGCTGGTGGCGATCGTCGAGGAGTACGAGCCGATCGAGGTCATCGTCGGACTGCCACGGTCCCTGCGCGGTACGGAGGGTCCGGCCGCGACCAAGGTGCGCGGCTTCGCCGACGAGCTGGCCCGGGCCGTTGCGCCGGTGCCGGTACGACTGGTCGACGAGCGCATGAGCACGGTCACCGCGACCCAGGGGCTGCGCGCCGCGGGGGTCAGGAGCAAGAAGGGGCGGTCGGTCGTCGACCAGGCCGCCGCCGTCATCATCCTCCAGAACGCGCTGGAGACGGAGCGCGCCTCGGGCCGCCCGCCGGGAGAGGCCGTCGAAGTGGTCATCTGATCGCGATACGGTAACGTTCCGCGCGGCATGGCAGCCGTTCGAATCCCGGGCGTCGTGATAGCCCGGCGGAGCGAACCCCGCGCCCCACGCGCGTACCGGCTGCCGCAGCGCGGCACTAGGGGATTGATGACTGAGTATGGCCGGAGCTCCGGCTCCCAACCGTGGGACCCCGAGGACCCCTTGTACGGGGACCCGGGGTGGCACGGGCAGCAGGCCGCGGGCGGTCAGAGCCCCTACGGTGACCAGGCCCAGCAGTATGCGCAGCAGCAGGAACCTTTCGCGCAGCAGCAGTACGGCTGGGACGGCGCGCCGGGCTCGGGCGCCCCGTACGGCGGCGGCCCGGGCGACCCGTACACGCACGGCCAGCAGCAGGGCCAACAGCCGGGCCAGCAGCACGGCCAACAGCCGAACCAGTCCGTCGACCCCTACGGGACGGGCCAGCACGCCCAGCCCGGTGACGCCTACCCGACGGGTCAGCACGCCCAGTCCGGTGACCCGTACGGGACGGGTCAGCACGCCCAGTCGGGCGATCCGTACGGGACGGGTCAGCACGCGCAGCCCGGCGAGCCCTACGCGCCGGACCAGCACGGCCAGCCGGTCGACGGCTACCCCTCCGGTCAGCACGGTCACCCCTACGGCGGCGGGCAGGCCGACTACCACGGGACGCCGGACGGCTATCCGGCGCCCGAGCAGCAGGCGCCCCCGCACGGCCAGCACCCCCAGCAGCAGCCGGCGTACCAGGGACAGGCGGGGCAGGAGCCCCGGCAGCGGACGCGCGGACGGTCTCCGGCGGGCCCTCCGGCGGAGGAGCCGGTAGACGACTGGCGGGCGGAGAACGAGCCCGATCCGGGCCAGCCCGACCACCCCTTCTTCGCGGAAGAGAAGAACTCCTTCTTCGACGACGCCGACGGCGCCGGCCGAGGCGGGCGCGACGGACGCGGGCCGGGGCGCGGCGACGGCCGGGGCGCCGAGCACGAGGGCGGGTTCGACGACGCGTATGACGACGATGTCAGCGACCCGCGCGAGGAGCGTCGGCAGTCCCGGGAGCGGCGGAACAAGAAGACCAAGCGCCGTAGCGGCATGGCGTGTCTGGTGGTCACGGTGGTGCTCGGCGGCGTCGTGGGTGGCGTGGGGTACTTCGGCTACCAGTTCTGGCAGAGCCAC
Organism: Streptomyces buecherae; assembly: GCF_014295035.1. Classification (GTDB taxonomy): domain Bacteria; phylum Actinomycetota; class Actinomycetes; order Streptomycetales; family Streptomycetaceae; genus Streptomyces; species Streptomyces youssoufiensis. The sequence goes on along the minus strand of NZ_CP060404.1, from coordinate 1,102,214 downwards.
TTCGGCGCCGCGCCGGACTTCGCGGGCGAGGGCACCGACGAGCAGGTGCAGATCGAGATCCCCGAGGGCACCGGCGTCGCCGCCATGGGCGAGATTCTCAAACGCGAAGGCGTCGTCAAGAGCAGCCGGGCGTTCGTGGACGCCGCCAACGAGAGCCCCAAGGGCGATCGCATCCAGGCGGGGACGTACACGCTCAACAAGCGGATGTCGGGGGACGCGGCCGTCACGATGATGACCGACCCCGCGGCGCTCAACTCCCTGATCATCAGCGAGGGCATGCGCAACCGCGCCGTCTACGCCGCGATCGACAAGAAGATCGGCGCCGCTGAGGGCACCACCCTGGAGGTGGCCCGGAAGGAGTACCGCAACCTCGGGCTCCCCGCCTGGGCGAACAAGAACCCCGACATCAAGGACCCGCTGGAGGGGTTCCTCTATCCCTCCCGCTACAGCGTCGGCAAGGACGCCAAGCCCGCCGCCGTACTGCGCAAGATGGTCGAGCAGGCCAACAAGGAGTACGAGAAGCTCGGCATCGACGAGGCCAAGGCGCGGAGCCTGGGCCTGTCGTCGCCGCTCGACATCGTCACCGTGGCCAGCCTCGTCAACGCCGAGGGCATGACGCACGACGACTTCCGCAAGATGGCCGACGTCGTCTACAACCGCCTCAAGCCCGACAACGTGCAGACCAACGGGCTGCTGGAGTTCGACTCGACGTACAACTACATCAAGAACCAGAGCAAGATCGACTTGACGATCGAGGAACTGCGCAAGTACGACAACCCCTACAACACGTACCACGACGAGGGGCTGCCGCCCGGACCCATCGGGAACCCGGGGGAGGACGCGCTGAAGGCCACCCTGAAGCCCGAGCGGGGCGGGTGGTACTACTTCGTCTCCGTCGACCTCAAGACGACGAAGTTCACCAAGACCTACGCCGAGCACAAGAAGCTGGTCGACGAGTTCAACAAGACGCGCGGCGGCGGTAACTGACACAGGGGGCGGGGACAGACAGATGCCGGACGACCGCAGGGCGGCGGTCCTAGGATCGCCCATCGCGCACTCGCTCTCGCCGGTGTTGCACCGGGCCGCGTACGCCAAGCTGGGTCTGACCGGCTGGCGCTACGACCGGTACGAGGTGGACGAGGCCGGGCTGCCGGCCTTCCTCCAGGGGCTGGACCGCACCTGGGCCGGGCTCTCGCTGACGATGCCGCTCAAGCGTGCGATCATCCCGCTGCTCGACGAGATCAGCGAGACCGCGGCCTCGGTGGAGGCGGTGAACACCGTGCTGTTCACCGAGGAGGGTCGGCGGGTCGGCGAGAACACCGACATCCCCGGCATGATCGCGGCCATGCGCGAGCGCGGCGTGGAACGGGTGGAGCGCGCCGCGGTGTTGGGCGCCGGGGCTACGGCGTCCTCAGCGCTGGCCGCCCTCGCCCGCATCCAGGTCGGCGAGGTCACCGCGTACGTGCGCGGGGCGGCCCGGGCCACCGAGATGCGGCAGTGGGGCGAGCGGCTCGGGGTGCGCGTGCGCATCGCGGACTGGGCGGACGCCGCCGAGGCGATGAGCGCCCCGCTGGTGTTCGCCACCACGCCGGCCGGCAGCACCGACGCGCTGGCCGCCGCCGTGCCCGAGCGGCCCGGCGCGCTCTTCGACGTGCTCTACGACCCCTGGCCGACCGCGCTCGCCGCAGCCTGGTCGGCGCGCGGCGGCGCCGTCGTCGGCGGGCTCGACCTGCTCGTGCACCAGGCGGTGTTGCAGGTGGAGCGGATGACCGGCGGCGCGGCACCGCTGGCCGCCATGCGGGAGGCGGGCGAGGCCGCGCTCGCGGCGCGGCAGCGAGCCACGGCGCCGTAGCGGCTCGGGCCCGCGCGGCGGCGTTCCGCGCGCGCCCGGCCGGTGGCCACCGGGGGCGCGCGCGGTCGGGCGCCGGTGCGCCGTGCGGACGCTGCCCGAACATCGCGCCGCCCCGGGACCGGCGCGGGCCGTCGTCCGTAGCGTGGACGGGCGAACGGGCTCCGTCGCAGCTCATGGGAGGATCGGAGCTGAGAAGTCGCACGGGCGCGAGGTTTTAAGGAGCACCGTTGAGCAGGTTGCGTTGGCTGACGGCGGGGGAGTCGCACGGCCCCGCACTGGTGGCGACCCTGGAGGGGCTGCCCGCCGGGGTACCGATCACCACCGACATGGTGGCGGACGCCCTCGCGCGGCGGCGGCTCGGCTATGGCCGCGGTGCCCGGATGAAGTTCGAGCGCGACGAGGTCACGTTCATCGGCGGCGTACGGCACGGCCTGACCATGGGCGGCCCCGTGGCGATCATGGTGGGCAACACCGAGTGGCCCAAGTGGGAACAGGTGATGGCCGCCGACCCGGTCGACCCACAGGTGCTGGCGGGGCTGGCGAGGAACGAGCCGCTGACCCGCCCCCGGCCCGGCCACGCCGACCTGGCCGGCATGCAGAAGTACGGCTTCGACGAGGCCCGGCCCATCCTGGAGCGCGCCTCCGCGCGGGAGACCGCGGCCCGCGTCGCCCTCGGCGCCGTCGCCCGCTCCTACCTCAAGGAGACGGCCGGCATCGAGATCGTCTCGCACGTGGTGGAACTGGCCGCGGCGAAGGCCCCGTACGGCGTCTACCCGACCCCCGGCGACGTCGAGCGTCTCGACGCCGACCCGGTGCGCTGCCTGGACCCCGAGGCCAGCGAGGCGATGGTGGCCGAGATCGACCAGGCGCACAAGGACGGCGACACCCTCGGCGGCGTGGTCGAGGTGCTGGCGTACGGCGTGCCGGTCGGGCTCGGCTCGCACGTGCACTGGGACCGGCGGCTCGACGCGCGGCTCGCGGCGGCGCTCATGGGCATCCAGGCCATCAAGGGCGTCGAGCTGGGCGACGGGTTCGACCTGGCCCGGGTCCCCGGCTCGCAGGCGCACGACGAGATCCTGCCGACCGAGGACGGGATCAAGCGGGCGACCGGCCGCTCCGGCGGCACCGAGGGCGGGCTGACCACCGGCGAGCTGCTGCGCGTGCGGGCCGCGATGAAGCCCATCGCGACCGTGCCCCGGGCGCTGGCCACCGTCGACGTGACCACCGGAGAGCCGACCAAGGCCCACCACCAGCGCTCGGACGTGTGCGCCGTGCCGGCCGCCGGGATCGTCGCCGAGGCGATGGTGGCGCTGGTGCTCGCCGACGCGGTGGCGGAGAAGTTCGGCGGCGACAGCGTCCCCGAGACCCGCCGCAACGTCCGTGGCTTCCTCGACCACCTGCAGATCCGGTGACCGGCGCGGAGCAGCACGCCGCGCCCGGCGCCGGCGAGCGCCGCGGGCCCGTCGTGATCCTGGTGGGCCCGCCCGGCGCGGGCAAGACGACCGTGGGCGCGCTGCTCGCCGAGCGCCTGGGCACCACCTACCGCGACACCGACGCCGACATCGAGCGGACCGCCGGCCAGCCCATCCCGGAGATCTTCTTCGAGCACGGCGAGCCGCACTTCCGCGCCCTTGAGCGGGCCGCGGTGCGCGCCGCGGTCGCCGAGCACCAGGGTGTGCTCTCGCTCGGCGGCGGCGCGGTGATGGACGAGGACACCCGGGCGCTGCTGACCGGCCTGCCCGTGGTCTTCCTCGACGTGCGGCTCGCCGCGGCCGTGCGCCGGGTGGGCCTGGACGCGCCGCGCCCGCTGCTGGCCGTCAACCCGCGACAGCGCTGGCGGGAGCTGATGGAGGCGCGCCGCCCGTTGTACACGCAGGTGGCCCGCGCCGTCGTGAGCACCGACGACCGCACTCCCGAGGACGTGGCCGGCGAGGTGGCGGGGGCGCTGGAGCTTGAGAAGTGATCGTGTGACCCGCATCCCGCAGACGCCGCATCCCGCAGTGAGGAACGCATGACTGACCCGTCCAAGACCGCAGCGCCCGCCGACCCCGCGCAGCCGACCCGCGTCCAGGTCGCGGGCAGCGCGGGAACCGCGTCGTACGAGGTGCTCATCGGCCGCCAACTCCTCGGCGAGCTGCCCGCCCTCATCGGTTCCGGGGTCAAGCGCGTGGCGGTGCTGCACCCCGAGGCGCTGTCCGCCACCGGCGAGGCGCTGCGCGCCGACCTCGCGGAGCAGGGCTTCGAGGCCATCGCCATCCAGTTGCCGAACGCGGAGGAGTCCAAGACCGCCGAGGTCGCCGCGTACTGCTGGAAGGCGCTGGGCCAGACCGGGTTCACACGCTCGGACGTGATCATCGGCGTCGGCGGTGGCGCCACCACGGACCTGGCGGGCTTCGTGGCGGCCACCTGGCTGCGCGGGGTGCGCTGGATCGCGGTGCCGACCACGGTGCTCGGCATGGTGGACGCGGCGGTCGGCGGCAAGACCGGCATCAACACCGCCGAGGGCAAGAACCTGGTCGGGGCCTTCCACCCGCCGTCCGGGGTGCTGTGTGACCTGGCGGCGCTCGACTCGCTGCCGGTGAACGACTACGTCAGCGGCCTCGCCGAGGTGATCAAGGCCGGGTTCATCGCGGACCCGGTGATCCTGGAGCTGATCGAGGCCGACCCGGCCGGCGCCCGCAGCCCGCAGGGCCCGCACACCGCGGAACTCCTGGAGCGCTCGATCAAGGTCAAGGCCGACGTCGTCTCGTCGGACCTCAAGGAGTCGGGCCTGCGCGAGATCCTCAACTACGGGCACACGCTGGCGCACGCCATCGAGAAGAACGAGCGCTACAACTGGCGGCACGGCGCGGCCGTCTCGGTCGGCATGGTCTTCGCGGCCGAACTCGGCCGGCTGGCCGGGCGCCTTGACGACGCCACGGCCGACCGGCACCGCGCCATCCTGGACTCCGTCGGGCTGCCGCTCAGCTACCGGGCCGACCAGTGGCCTCGGCTCCTGGAGACGATGCGGGTGGACAAGAAGTCCCGGGGCGATCTGCTGCGCTTCATCGTCCTGGACGGGCTCGGCAAGCCCACCGTCCTGGAGGGCCCGGACCCGGCGGTGCTGCTCGCCGCCTACGGGGAGGTGGCCAAGTGACGGACCGGCGCCGGGTGTTGGTGCTCAACGGGCCCAACCTGGGCCGCCTCGGCAGCCGCGAGCCCGACGTGTACGGGGCGACGTCCTACGCCGGTCTGGTCGAGCAGTGCACGGCGCTCGGCGAGAAGCTGGGGTTCGACGTCGAGGTGCGCGAGACCAACGACGAGGGCGAGCTGATCCGTTGGCTGCACGAGGCCGCGGACGGCGCCCTTCCGGTGGTGATCAACCCGGGCGCGTTCACGCACTACTCGTACGGGATGCGGGACGCGGCGGCGCAGCGCACGGCGCCGCTGATCGAGGTGCACATCTCCAACCCGCACGCGCGCGAGGAGTTCCGTCACAACTCTGTCATCGCCGCCGTCGCCAGCGGCACGATCGCCGGGTTCGGAATCGGGTCATATCGGCTCGCCCTGCGGGCCCTGGCGGACCAGCTCTCCGCCTGACGCGACCCGCGCGACGCCCCGGGCCCAGCAGGCGCCGCCGCCACACGCCCCGTCGCGTGACGGTCACCTCAACTCCCGTATCCGTCCGGCGAGTTGAGGCCCGGTGCCAGGCCCGGGCGCCGCGCGTTCGGCCCGGGGGCGCGGCGCGCCCGGCCGGTCGGGCCCGGCGCGGCCCGGGGCCGGCGGTCGGCGCCGGTGGGGGAGTGCGCACCGGCCAACGACGGGCCGGGTGAGGCGCCGTTCACCCGGAAGTGGGAGAGTACCGTTCGGTAGCGCACTCGGCCGGCGCACGCGCGCGGCCGGGTCTACACACGTCAGCCGCCCGTACGAGACGGAGAGCCACCGGATGCAGCACGCAGTGGGAGTTCCGCTGCCCCCGTCCCACGGCCAGGGGCAGGGTGCGGCGGGCGCCGCCCAGCACTCGGGCCACCCCGCGCCACCCGGGTCGCCGCCCGTGGCCGGCGGCCCCCATCCGACGCCGGGCCCCGCCCCCACGCCCGGCTGGCCCGGGAGCCCGCCGCTCCCCGCGCCGGCGCCCCCGCCGCACCCGGCGCCGCCGATGTCGGCCCCCTCCGGGCCGCCGCCCGCGACCGACGGCACCACCGGGCCGGTGACGCTGCCCCCGGGCGCTCCCGTACCGCTGCCCGACGCGTCGCGGGACCAGCCCGTGATCGACGCGTCCCGCACCGCGGTGGCCGTGCTGCTCATCGGGCCGGCCGGCGCGGGCAAGACCACCGTGGCCCGGCTGTGGGCGGACAGCCGGCGGGTGCCCACCGCGCACATCAGCCTCGACGACGTGCGCGAGTGGGTCAGGTCCGGCTTCGCCAACCCGCAGTCCGGTTGGAACGAGAACTCCGAGGCGCAGTACCGGCTCGCCCGCCGCACCTGCGGCTTCGCGGCCCGCAACTTCCTGGCCAACGGCATCTCCTGCATCCTGGACGACGCCGTCTTCCCCGACCGCCCGGTCGTGGGCCTCGGCGGCTGGAAGCGGCACGTCGGCCCCGGGCTGCTGCCCGTGGTGCTCCTGCCGGGCCTCGAGGTCGTCCTGGAGCGCAACGCGGCGCGCTCGGGCAACCGCAGGCTCAGCGACGAGGAGGTCGCCCGCATCCACGGCAGGATGGCCGGCTGGTACGGGTCGGGGCTGCCGATCATCGACAACTCGCAGTACGACGTGGCACAGACCGCCCAGATGCTGGACGAGGCCGTCGCGCGCAGCATCGCGAGCCCGCCCACCTGGTAGCCACCAGGGCCCGGCCGTCGGAACCTTTCCGCTGGTCGGGCCCGGGGCCGGCCGTGGCGAACTCCCCCTTCCCGAGGCGTCCCGGGCCGCCGTCCGGGGCCCTGGCGCGTCGCCTGACCCCGCGCCCCGGCTCCGCGTCCGGACCCACGCCGGGCGCCAGTCGTCCCCACTCGGACGCGCCCGACCGGCCGAGTGGGCGCGGCGCGCCTAGGCTCGAAGCATGTCCGAGGTCTTCGCGACGCGACGTACCCGCCTGCGCGAGCGTTGCGCGGCCGTGGGGAACGCGGCAGCGCTCGTGTCCCGGCCCGCCAACGTCCGCTATCTGTGCGGCGAGACGCGGCCCGGGGCCGTACTGCTGCTCGGGCCGACCGAGGACGTGTTGCTGCGTCCCGCCGCCCGGGCGGCCGAGCCCGCGCCAGCCCGGCCCGAGGATGACCTTCCGGTGCGGGAGCTGACCGAGCCGCACGGCGACCCGGCCGTCGCCGCGGCCGACCTCGCCGCCGCCGCGGGCGCCGCGCGGCTGGCCGTCGAGGAGCACCACCTCACCGTGGACCGGCACCGCGCCCTGCGTTCGGCCGCGCCCCGGCTCGACCTCGCCGACCTCGGCTGCGCCGTCGAGCAGCAGCGGATCGTCAAGGACGACGACGAGATCGCCGCCCTGCGCATCGCCGCCGAGATCGCCGACCAGGCGCTGGGCGAACTCCTCGAATCGATCCTGGTGGGCCGCACCGAGCGGCACCTCGCGCTGGAGCTGGAGCGCCGCCTGGTGGACCACGGCGCGGACGGCCCGACGTTCGCCACCTCCGTCGGCACCGGCCCGCACTCGGGCCGCCTCGGGCACCTGCCCACCGACCGCCGCGTCGAGGAGGGCGACTTCCTCACCGTCTGCCTGGGCGCCGGCTACCGCGGCTACCGCTGCGAGGTGGGCCGGACCTTCGTCATCGGAACCTCGCCGGCTGACTGGCAGATCGAACTGTACGATGTGGTCTTCGCCGCCCAGCGGGCCGGTCGGGAGGCGCTGGCGCCGGGCACTGCCTACCGCGAGGTGGATCGTGCGAGCCGGCAGGTGCTGGCCGCCGCGGGCTGCGATGCGACGCTGGGGGCCCGGGTCGGGCACGGGGTGGGCCTGGAAAACGACGAGGACCCTCGGCTGGCGCCGGAAGCCATGGGTAAACTGGACGCTCGTGTGCCGGTCACCGTCGAACCGGGGGTCCACCTCCCGGGGCGGGGCGGCGTCCGGATCGATGACACACTCGTCGTTCGCCCCGAGGCAGACGGCGGCCCCGAGCTACTCACCATCACGACCAAGGAGCTGCTCGCGCTCTAGCGCGCACCCCTGGTTCCACCAGCTTCAGTCCAGGAGATTCCGCAACCGTGGCATCCACGAACGACCTCAAGAACGGCCTGGTGCTCAAGCTCGACGGGGGCCAGCTCTGGTCCGTCGTCGAGTTCCAGCACGTCAAGCCCGGTAAGGGCCCCGCCTTCGTCCGCACCAAGCTGAAGCATGTGCTGTCCGGCAAGGTCGTCGACAAGACCTTCAACGCCGGCGTGAAGGTCGAGACGGCGAATGTCGACAAGCGCGGCATGCAGTTCTCGTACAAGGACGGCAACGACTTCGTGTTCATGGACACGGAGACGTTCGACCAGATCAACGTGACGCCGGAGACCGTCGGCGACGCGGCCAACTACCTGCTCGAGGGCAACGAGGTCGTCGTCGCCATGTACGAGGGCGCCGTCCTCTACATCGAGCTGCCGGCCTCCGTCGAGCTGGTCATCGAGTACACCGAGCCCGGTGTCCAGGGTGACCGCTCCACCGGTGGCTCCAAGCCCGCCCGCCTGGAGACCGGTTACGAGATCCAGGTCCCGCTCTTCATCACCACCGGTGAGAAGATCAAGGTCGACACCCGCTCCGGTGAGTACCTCGGTCGGGTGAACAGCTAACCGTGGCTGCCCGCAACAAGGCCCGCAAGCGTGCCTTCCAGATCCTCTTCGAGGCCGATCAGCGCGGCACCGCCGTGCCGACCGTGCTCGCGGACTGGATCAGGCACTCGCGGTCCGACGACCGGCAGCCGCCGGTCAACGAGTACACGATGCAGCTCACCGAGGGGTACGCCGACCACGCGGACCGCATCGACGAGTTGATCGCCACCTACGCGGTCGGTTGGTCCCTGGACCGGATGCCGGTCGTCGACCGGAACATCCTGCGGCTCGGCGCCTACGAGCTGATCTGGGAGGACGAGACGCCGGACGCGGTGGTGATCGATGAGGCGGTGCAGCTCGCCAAGGAGTTCTCCACGGACGACTCCCCGGCGTTCGTCAACGGCCTGCTGGGGCGGCTCAAGGAGCTCAAGCCCAGCCTGCGCCGCGAAGGCTGACCAGTACGCCTCATGCCGCTGCCCCTGGCACGACCCGAGAGGGTCGCCAGGGGCAGCGGCATGTGCGGAGCCCTGACGCGGTCGGACCGCGTACGCCCGAACGAGTGACGGCCGGCGGCCGGCCACGGCCGACCAGCGGACGCGGGTCAACGCTGCGTGTCGCTCCACGCCACAGACCCCCGCGCCGCGAGGGCGGGCACTCCGCGACAGCGGGTGTCCACCCCGGCGGGCGGGGGTGCGTACGGCGATGAGGTGCGAGCCGGGGCCCGAGGGCGCGCCCGAGGTGTCGCGGGCGCTACCGGCAGCCGGTCACCGGCGGTCGGTCACAGGTCCTCGTGCTGCACGGCGCGACGGGCGTCCGCGTCCAGCACGCCCCAGCCGATGAGCTGCTCGGTCAGCACGGAGGGCGACTGGTCGTAGATCACCGCGAGGGTGCGCAGGTCGTCCTGGCGGATCGAGAGGACCTTGCCGTTGTAATCGCCGCGCTGGCTCTGGATCGTGGCCGCGTACCGCTGCAGGGGACCCGCCTTCTCGGCCGGGACGTGCGCCAGCCGCTCCAGGTCGAGCACCAGCTTCGGCGGCGGCTCGGCGGCACCGCCCGGCGTCGTGCCCGGCAGGAGTTCCTGCACGGGAACGCCGTAGAAGTCGGCCAGCTCGGCCAGGCGCTGCACCGTCACGGCGCGGTCGCCGCGCTCGTACGAACCGACCACCACGGCCTTCCAGCGGCCCTGGGACTTCTCCTCGACACCGTGGAGGGAGAGCCCCTGCTGGGTGCGGATGGCGCGGAGCTTGGCTCCGAGCTGTTTAGCGTATTCGCTGGACATAAAGCTCCCCGGACGAAGACTGGTAACTCACTGTGAGGTTACGCAGCGTAATCTGGCTTCGTCAAGCCGAAAGTTGCGTACGCGTGCTCGGGTGGGGGTCACGACTGCGCACCTTTTCGGTCCTGGTACCGTCAATAACGTAAATCCGACGTCCTTTAAGGTCCGTCCCGTGAGGCGGAGAAGGAGGTCCGTTCCGTTATGGACGCACCCAGCCAGCCCCCTGGCCCCGCATCGACCACAAGCTCTGGCCATAGCTCTGGCTCGGAGATCGATGCCCGGCCCGTGCTCGAGGCCCCGGACATCGCCCGGGTCGTGACCCGCATCGCCCACGAGATCGTGGAACGCGCCAAGGGCGCCCACGACGTCGTCCTCCTGGGCATCCCGACGCGCGGCGTCTTCCTCGCCCAGCGGCTCGCCGCCAAGCTTGAGGAGATCACCTCCCGCGCCATCCCGGTCGGTTCGCTCGACATCACCATGTACCGCGACGACCTGCGGCTCGGCCCCGCCCGTACGCTCGCCCGTACCGAGATCCCCACGGCGGGCATCGAGGGCCGGCTGGTCATCCTCGTCGACGACGTGCTCTTCTCGGGCCGCACCATCCGCGCCGCCCTGGACGCCCTCAACGACATCGGGCGCCCGCGCGCCGTGCAGCTCGCCGTGTTGGTCGACCGAGGCCACCGCGAGCTGCCCATCCGCGCCGACTACGTCGGCAAGAACCTCCCGACCTCCCTCCGCGAGACGGTGAAGGTGCAGTTCACCGAGTTGGACGGCCGGGACAGCGTGCTCCTTGGCGTGCGCCCCACAAGCCCCCGCGGCGGCGCCGAAGGGGAGCGCGCGGACGCCGGGCAGTAGCCCCCCGTACGGCATCGGCCCCCGGGCCGTGCCGCCGCGTGCCCGCATGCCCGCACGCCCCACCACTCCTTACCTCACGGAGCCCACAGATGAAGCGTCACCTCATCTCGGCCGCCGACCTCACGCGCGACGACGCCGTCCTGATCCTCGACACCGCCGAGGAGATGGCCCGCGTCGCGGACCGGCCGATCAAGAAGCTGCCCACACTGCGTGGGCGCACCGTCGTCAACCTGTTCTTCGAAGACTCGACGCGCACCCGCATCTCCTTCGAGGCCGCCGCCAAGCGGCTGTCCGCGGACGTCATCAACTTCTCCGCCAAGGGCTCCTCGGTCTCCAAGGGCGAGTCCCTCAAGGACACCGCGCTGACCCTGGAGGCGATGGGCGCCGACGCCGTCGTCATCCGGCACCACTCCTCCGGCGCCCCGCACCGGCTGGCCACCTCCGGCTGGATCAAGGGCTCGGTCGTCAACGCCGGCGACGGCACCCACGAGCACCCCACGCAGGCGCTGCTCGACGCGTTCACCATGCGTCGCCACCTGGCCGGCGCCGCGGACGGCGGGCCCACCCACCACCGCGGCCCGGGTGACGGCACCGGCCGTGACCTGGCGGGCCGCAAGGTCACCATCGTCGGTGACGTCCTGCACGGCCGCGTCGCCCGCTCCAACGTGCACCTGCTCACCACGCTCGGCGCCGAGGTCACCCTGGTCGCCCCGCCGACGCTGGTGCCCATCGGCGTCGAGAGCTGGCCCTGCGAGGTCAGCTACGACCTGGACGCGGTGCTGCCCACCTCGGACGCCGTGATGATGCTGCGCGTCCAGCGCGAGCGGATGAACGCCGCGTTCTTCCCCACCGAGCGTGAGTACGCCCGCCGCTACGGCCTGACCGGCGACCGCATGGCCCGAATGCCGGAACACGCCATCGTCATGCACCCGGGGCCGATGAACCGGGGTATGGAGATCACGGCCGAGGTCGCCGACTCGCCCCGCTGCACCGCCGTGGAGCAGGTGACCAACGGCGTGAGCATCCGGATGGCCGCCCTGTACCTGCTGCTCGGCGGCAACGAGCCCGCCCTCGCCCCGAGCGCCCCCGCCGACAAGCCCGCCCGCACCGAGGAGACCAGCACGCCATGAGCGAGACCACCAAGACCCTGCTGCGCGGCGCGCGACTGATCGGCGGCGACAGCGCCGACGTCCTCATCGAGGGCGAGACCATCGCCGCCGTGGGCCAGGGCCTGTCGGCCGAGGGCGCCACGGTCATCGAGGCCGAGGGCCAGATCCTGCTGCCCGGCCTGGTCGACCTGCACACGCACCTGCGCGAGCCGGGCCGCGAGGACTCCGAGACCGTGCTGACCGGCACCCAGGCCGCGGCCGTCGGCGGCTACACCGCCGTGCACGCGATGGCCAACACCTTCCCCGTCGCCGACACCGCCGGCGTCGTCGAGCAGGTGTGGCGGCTCGGCCGCGAGTCCGGCTACTGCGACGTGCAGCCGGTCGGCGCCGTCACCGTCGGCCTCGAGGGCGCGCAGCTCGCCGAGCTCGGCGCCATGCACGAGTCGGCCGCCGGCGTCGTGGTCTTCTCCGACGACGGCAAGTGCGTGGACGACGCGGTGATCATGCGCCGGGCCCTGGAGTACGTGAAGGCGTTCGACGGCGTCATCGCCCAGCACGCGCAGGAGCCCCGGCTCACCGAGGGCGCCCAGATGAACGAGGGCGTCGTCTCCGCCCAACTCGGCCTCGGCGGCTGGCCCGCCGTCGCCGAGGAGTCGATCATCGCCCGCGACGTCCTGCTCGCCGCGCACGTGGACTCCCGGGTGCACATCTGCCACCTGTCCACGGCCGGCTCGGTGGAGATCGTGCGCTGGGCCAAGTCCAAGGGCTGGAACGTCACCGCCGAGGTCACCCCGCACCACCTGCTGCTCACCGACGAACTCGTACGCTCCTACAACCCCGTCTACAAGGTGAACCCGCCGCTGCGCACCGAGGCCGACGTGCTCGCGCTGCGCGAGGCGCTCGCCGACGGGACCATCGACTGCGTCGCCACCGACCACGCGCCCCACCCGCACGAGGACAAGGACTGCGAGTGGGCGGCCGCCGCCATGGGCATGGTGGGCCTGGAGACGGCGCTCTCGGTCGTCCAGCACACCATGGTGGACACCGGCCTCCTGGACTGGGCCGGCGTCGCCGACCGGATGTCCTTCCGGCCCGCCGCCATCGGCCGCCTCGCCGGCCACGGCCGGCCCGTCGCCGCCGGCGAGCCCGCCAACCTGACCCTGCTCGACGCGGCATACCGTGGTGTGGTGAACCCCGCGGGCTTCGCCTCCCGCAGTCGTAACACGCCCTACGAGGGGCGCGAGCTGCCGGGCCGAGTGACACACACCTTCCTGCGGGGCCGGGCAACGGTCGTGGACGGGAAGCTGACGTGACACCTGTGACATTTCTGGCGGCGGACGACACCCAGAACGCGGGCGACTGGGCCGCGCGCACCGGCTGGGTCGTGGGCCTGCTGCTGGTCATCGTGCTGCTGTACTGGCTGATGCGGGAGGGCTGGAAGTGGCGCGGGCTGCTCCAGTCGGACCTGCCGGAGCTGGCGCAGGTGCCCGCCGACCCGGGCGAGCCCCGGCTCACCATGGCCGGGCGCTACCACGGCTCGACCAAGGCCGGGCAGTGGCTGGAGCGCATCGTCGCGCACGGCCTCGGCGTCCGTAGCCGCGCCGACGTCACGCTGACGGACGCCGGACTGACCGTGCGGCGCCCCGGCGCCCGGGACTTCCACGTGCCCACCAGCGCGCTGCGCGGCGCCCGGCTCGACAAGGGCATCGCCGGCAAGGTCCTCACCGAGGGCGGGCTGCTGGTGATCACCTGGCAGCTCGGCGACAGCGCGATCGACTCCGGCTTCCGCTCCGACCACGCCGCCGAACACGCGGCCTGGGTCACCGCGATCAACGACCTCACCGGCGGCCCCAGCGACGCGACCGCCACGCAGCGTGACGAGGACGGTCGCGTGGCCGCCGGCGCTGCGACACCGCGGGGGGCGACCCCCGCGACCCCCGAGGCTGCGACACCGCGGGGAGCGACCCCCGCAACCCCCGAGGCTGCGACACCGCGGGGAGCGACCCCCGCAACCCCCGAGAAAGGCACATGATGACGCTCTCCACCCAGGGGGCCAGGGTCCCCGCCGTGCTCGTTCTGGAGGACGGCCGCACCTTCCGTGGCCGCGCCTACGGGGCGGTGGGGGAGACCTTCGGCGAGGCGGTGTTCTCCACCGGCATGACCGGATACCAGGAGACCCTGACCGACCCCTCGTACCACCGACAGGTGGTCGTCATGACCGCACCGCACGTCGGCAACACCGGCGTCAACGACGAGGACCCGGAGTCCGGCCGCATCTGGGTCTCCGGCTACGTCGTCCGCGACCCCGCCCGCAAGCCCTCCAACTGGCGTGCCCGGCGCACCCTGGACGAGGAGCTGGCGGCGCAGGGCGTCGTCGGCATCAGCGGGGTCGACACCCGCGCCCTCACCCGCCACCTGCGCGAGCGCGGCGCCATGCGCGTCGGCATCTTCTCCGGCACCGCCCTGGAGGAGGAGTCCGCGCTCGTCGAGCGGGTGCGCACGGCCCCCGGCATGAAGGGCGCCGACCTGTGGAGCGAGGTGACCACCAAGCAGACGTACGTCGTCCCCGCGGTCGGCACCAAGCGCTTCACCGTCGCCGCCATCGACCTGGGCATCAAGACGATGACCCCGCGCCGGATGGCCGAGCGCGGCATAGAGGTCCACGTCTTCCCGGCCACCGCCAGCCTGGAGGAGATCTACGCCATCGAGCCCGACGGCGTGTTCTTCTCCAACGGCCCCGGCGACCCGGCCACCGCCGACCACCCGATGGAACTGGCGCGCGGCGTCCTGGACCGGCGCACCCCGCTGTTCGGCATCTGCTTCGGCAACCAGGTGCTCGGCCGGGCGCTCGGCTTCGGCACGTACAAGCTCAAGTACGGCCACCGCGGGATCAACCAGCCGGTGCAGGACCGCACCACCGGGAAGGTGGAGATCACCGCGCAGAACCACGGCTTCGCCGTGGACGCGCCCCTGGACGAGGTCGTGGACACGCCCTACGGCCGGGCCCGGGTCGCCCACGTGGGCCTGAACGACAACGTCGTGGAGGGCCTGGAGTGCCTCGACGTGCCCGCGTTCAGCGTCCAGTACCACCCCGAGGCCGCCGCCGGCCCGCACGACGCGGCCTACCTGTTCGACCGCTTTGTTTCCCTGATGGAGGGCCCCCGTGCCTAAGCGCACCGATATCCAGTCCGTCCTGGTCATCGGCTCGGGACCGATCGTTATCGGGCAGGCGGCCGAGTTCGACTACTCGGGCACCCAGGCGTGCCGCGTGCTCAAGGCCGAGGGCCTGCGCGTCATCCTGGTCAACTCCAACCCGGCCACGATCATGACCGACCCGGAGATCGCCGACGCCACGTACGTCGAGCCGATCACCCCCGAGTTCGTCGAGAAGATCATCGCCAAGGAGCGCCCCGACGCCCTGCTGCCCACGCTCGGCGGCCAGACCGCGCTGAACACCGCGATCTCGCTGCACGACTCGGGCGTGCTGACCCAGTACGGCGTCGAGCTGATCGGCGCCAACGTCGAGGCCATCAACAAGGGCGAGGACCGCGACCAGTTCAAGGACGTCGTCGCGGCCGTCAACGCCAAGATCGGTCACGGCGAGTCCGCCCGCTCGGTCATCTGCCACTCGATGGACGACGTCCTGGACGGCGTCGAGAAGCTCGGCGGCTACCCGGTCGTGGTCCGCCCCTCCTTCACCATGGGAGGCGCCGGCTCCGGCTTCGCGCACGACGAGGAGGAACTGCGCCGCATCGCCGGCCAGGGCCTGACCCTCTCGCCGACCACCGAGGTACTCCTGGAGGAGTCCATCCTCGGCTGGAAGGAGTACGAGCTGGAGCTGATGCGCGACAGGAACGACAACGTCGTGGTCGTGTGCTCCATCGAGAACTTCGACCCCATGGGCGTGCACACCGGCGACTCGATCACCGTCGCGCCGGCCATGACGCTCACCGACCGCGAGTACCAGACCCTGCGCGACATCGGCATCGCCGTCATCCGCGAGGTCGGCGTGGACACCGGCGGTTGCAACATCCAGTTCGCCGTCAACCCCGAGGACGGCCGGGTCATCGTCATCGAGATGAACCCCCGGGTCTCCCGTTCCTCCGCGCTCGCCTCCAAGGCCACCGGCTTCCCGATCGCCAAGATCGCCGCCCGGCTCGCCGTCGGCTACACGCTGGACGAGATCCCCAACGACATCACCGAGCAGACCCCCGCCTCGTTCGAGCCCACGCTCGACTACGTCGTGGTCAAGGTCCCGCGGTTCGCGTTCGAGAAGTTCCCGGCCGCCGACGCCACGCTGACCACCACCATGAAGTCGGTCGGCGAGGCCATGGCCATCGGCCGCAACTTCACCGAGGCGCTCAACAAGGCGCTGCGCTCGTTGGAGAAGAAGGGTTCGCAGTTCGACTTCGTCTCCGAGCCCGGCGACAAGGCCGCGCTCCTGGAGCGGGCGGCCGTCCCCACCGACGGCCGGATCAACACGGTGATGGCGGCCATCCGCGCCGGCGCCACCCAGGAGGAGGTCTTCGACGCGACCCGGATCGACCCCTGGTTCGTCGACCAACTCTTCCTGATCAAGGAGATCGCCGACGAGATCGCCGCCGCTGACCAGCTCTCGCCCGAGATTCTGCGCGAGGCCAAGCGGCACGGCTTCTCCGACGTACAGATCGCCGCCATCCGCGACCTCGGCCCCGAGGTGGTCCGCGAGGTGCGGCACGCGCTCGGCATCCGCCCCGTCTACAAGACGGTGGACACCTGCGCCGCCGAGTTCGCCGCGCGCACCCCGTACTTCTACTCCGCCTACGACGAGGAGTCCGAGGTCGCGCCGCGCGAGAAGCCCGCGGTGATCATCCTGGGCTCCGGGCCCAACCGCATCGGCCAGGGCATCGAGTTCGACTACTCCTGTGTGCACGCCTCCTTCGCGCTCAGCGACGCCGGCTACGAGACCGTCATGGTCAACTGCAACCCGGAGACCGTCTCCACCGACTACGACACCTCCGACCGGCTCTACTTCGAGCCGCTCACCCTGGAGGACGTCCTGGAGATCGTGCACGCCGAGCGGCAGGCGGGCCCGCTCGCGGGCGTCATCGTGCAGCTCGGCGGGCAGACCCCGCTCGGCCTCGCCCAGGCCCTCAAGGACAACGGGGTGCCCATCGTCGGCACCTCGCCCGAGGCCATCGACCTCGCCGAGGAGCGCGGCGCCTTCGGGCGCGTCCTCACCGAGGCCGGGCTGCCCGCCCCCAAGCACGGCACCGCCTTCTCCTTCGAGCAGGCCAAGGGCATCGCCGCCGAGATCGGCTACCCGGTCATGGTCCGCCCCTCGTACGTGCTCGGCGGGCGCGGCATGGAGATCGTCTACGACGAGCCCTCGCTGGCCGAGTACCTGACCCGGCACGCCGGCCTGATCTCCGAGCACCCGGTCCTCATCGACCGCTTCCTCGACGACGCCATCGAGATCGACGTCGACGCCCTCTACGACGGCCACGAGCTTTACCTCGGCGGCGTCATGGAGCACATCGAGGAGGCCGGCATCCACTCCGGCGACTCCGCCTGCGCGCTGCCCCCGATCACCCTCGGCGGCTTCGACATCAAGCGGCTGCGGTCCTCCACCGAGGCCATCGCCAAGGGCGTCGGGGTGCGCGGCCTGATCAACATCCAGTTCGCCATGGCCGGGGACATCCTCTACGTCCTCGAGGCCAACCCGCGCGCCTCGCGCACCGTCCCCTTCACCTCCAAGGCCACCGCCGTGCCGCTGGCCAAGGCCGCCGCCCGCATCTCGCTCGGCGCCACCATCGCCGAACTGCGCGCCGAGGGCCTGCTGCCGGCCACCGGCGACGGCGGAACGCTGCCGCTGGACTCGCCGATCTCCGTCAAGGAGGCCGTGCTGCCCTGGACCCGCTTCCGGGACGCCTCGGGCCGCGGCGTGGACACCATCCTGGGCCCGGAGATGCGCTCCACCGGCGAGGTCATGGGCATCGACTCGGTCTTCGGCACGGCATACGCGAAGTCCCAGGCCGCGGCGTACGGGGCGCTGCCCAGGGGCGGCCGGGCCTTCGTCTCGGTCGCCAACCGCGACAAGCGCTCGATGATCTTCCCGGCGCGCGAACTGGTGGCGCACGGCTTCGAGCTGCTGGCCACCTCCGGCACCGCCGAGGTGCTGCGCCGCAACGGCATCGACGCCACCGTGGTGCGCAAGCAGAGCGAGGGCGAGGGCCCGAACGGCGAGAAGACGATCGTCCAGCTCATCCACGAGGGGCAGATCGACCTCATCGTCAACACCCCGTACGGCACCGGAGGCCGGCTGGACGGCTACGAGATCCGCACTGCGGCCGTCGCCCGCGCCGTGCCCTGCCTCACCACGGTCCAGGCCCTCGCCGCCGCTGTCCAGGGCATCGAGGCGCTGGCCAGGGGCGAGGTCGGGGTGCGCTCCCTGCAGGAGCACGCCGGGCAGCTCATCGCGGCCCGCGACGCGAAGTAGCGGACGGACGCGCCCCGGGGGCCGGCCACCCGCCGGCCCCCGGGCGCCCGCCCAGACCCCCGTCCCCGCCCGGGCCGAGCGGGCCCGCCGCCCCGCCCGGCCCGCTCCCAGCCCTGCCCGTACCGGCCTAGCGAAAGCCCGCGCCCGCATGAACCCTTACCCGCTCCTGTTCCGACTCCTCTTCCAGCGGATGGACCCCGAACGGGCCCACCACCTCGCCTTCGGCTGGATCAGGCTCGTCGCCCGCGTCCCCGTCCTGCGCACCCTCGTCGCCGCCGTGCTCGCCCCCCGGTACAAGGAGCTGCGCACCGAGGCCCTGGGCCTGCGGATGCACGGCCCGTTCGGGCTGGCCGCCGGGTTCGACAAGAACGCCATGGCCATCGACGGGATGACCATGCTCGGCTTCGACCACGTCGAGATCGGCACGGTCACCGGCCACGCCCAGCCGGGCAACCCGCGCAAGCGCCTCTTCCGCCTGGTGGGCGACCGCGCGCTGATCAACCGGATGGGCTTCAACAACGAGGGCTCCGCCGCCGTCGCCGCCCGGCTCGCCGCCCGCCGCCCCGCCTTCAGGGCTACCGTCGGCGTCAACATCGGCAAGACCAAGGTGGTCCCCGAAGCGGAGGCCATCGCCGACTACGTCACCTCCACGGAGCGGCTCGCCAGCCACGCCGACTACCTGGTCGTCAACGTCTCCTCGCCCAACACCCCCGGGCTGCGCAACCTCCAGGCCGTGGAACACCTGCGCCCGCTGCTGACCGCCGTGCGCGAGGCGGCCGACCGCACGGTCACCACCCGCCGCGTCCCGCTGCTGGTCAAGATCGCCCCCGACCTGGCGGACGAGGACATCGACGCCGTCGCCGACCTCGCCGTCGAACTCGGCCTGGACGGCATCATCGCCACCAACACCACCATCGCCCGCGACGGCCTCGGCCTGACCAGCGACCCCGCGCTGGTGGCGGAGACCGGCGGCCTCTCCGGCGCCCCGGTCAAGGAGCGCTCGCTCGCGGTCCTGCGCCGGCTGTACGGGCGCGTCGGCGACCGGGTCACCCTGGTCGGCGTGGGCGGCATCGAGGACGCCGACGACGCCTGGGAGCGCATCCTGGCCGGCGCCACCCTGATCCAGGGCTACAGCGCCTTCATCTACCAGGGCCCGCTGTGGTGCCGCGCCCTGCACAAGGGGCTGGCCGCCCGCCTGGCAGCCAGCCCGTACGCCACCCTGGCCGACGCGGTGGGGGCCGAGACCAAGGAGCAGGCGGCATGAGCGACACCCCGACCCCGCAGGCCACGGACGTCACCGGCGGCCCGCAGGCCCCCGCCGCCTTCGGCGCCCGGCTGCGGCAGGCCATGGAGACCCGCGGGCCGCTGTGCGTGGGCATCGACCCGCACGCCTCGCTGCTCGCCGACTGGGGCCTGGGCGACGACGTGGCGGGCCTGGAGCGGTTCTCGCGCACCGTGGTGGAGGCCCTGGCCGACCGGGTGGCCGTGCTCAAGCCGCAGTCCGCGTTCTTCGAGCGGTTCGGCTCGCGGGGGGTGGCCGTGCTCGAGCGCACCGTCGCCGAGGCGCGCGCCGCCGGGGCCCTGGTGCTGATGGACGCCAAGCGCGGCGACATCGGCTCCACCATGGCCGCGTACGCCGCCGCCTACCTCGACCCCGCCTCGCCGCTGTTCTCGGACGCGCTCACCGTCAGCCCCTACCTGGGCTTCGGCTCGCTCGACCCGGCCGTCGAGCTGGCCCGCGCGAGCGGCTGCGGCCTGTTCGTGCTGGCGCTGACCTCCAACCCGGAGGGCGCCGAGGTGCAGCACGCGGTGCGCGCCGACGGCCGCGGTGTCGCCGCCACGGTGCTGGGCCACCTCGCCGAGCGCAACGCCGCCGAGCGCGCCGCCTGGCAGGGTCAGGGCCGGCCGCTGGGCTCCTTCGGCGCGGTGGTGGGCGCCACGCTGGGCGACGCGCTCGCCGCCGCCGGCGGCTCGCTCGCCATCGACGGGCCGCTCCTCGCGCCGGGCATCGGCGCCCAGGGCGCGACCCCCGCCGACCTCCCGGCGGTCTTCGGCGACGCGGTGGGGAACGTGGTGCCCAGCGTGAGTCGTGGGGTGCTGCGCCACGGTCCGGACGCCGCCGCGTTGCGCGTCGCGGCGGCCAGAATCGCCGACGACGTGCGGGTAGCCGTGAAATAAGTACCTCAGAACCCGGTGTTTTTGCCCCGAAAAGTCCTGGTCGAGCGAGTCTGACCAGGACTTTTCGTCTGTTCTCGCTGACTGGAGCGGCCGTGGCCGCTAGTCTCCGACGAGAGCACAACGCGCAGGTGTGTTGCGCGTTGCTCACCCTGGTGAGGGGCGACTAGGTTCCTCACCGGTCCGTATCCGACAGTTCGATATCCGAGGTGACGTAGGCGTGGCTCTTCCGCCCCTTACCCCTGAACAGCGCGCAGCCGCGCTCGAAAAGGCCGCCGCGGCTCGCCGGGAGCGCGCCGCGGTCAAGAATCGACTCAAGAACTCCGGTGCCTCGCTGCACGACGTCATCCAGCAGGGTCAACAGGACGACGTCATCGGCAAGATGAAGGTCTCCGCGCTCCTTGAGTCCCTCCCTGGCGTGGGCAAGGTTCGTGCCAAGCAGATCATGGAGCGGCTCGGCATCTCCGAGAGCCGCCGGGTGCGCGGTCTCGGCTCCAACCAGATCGCCGCCCTGGAGCGTGAGTTCGGCGGCAAGGCCGCCTGACGTTTTCCGGCGCTCCCGGGAACCTGGATAATCGCCGCATGGCAGCACATCCCCAGGGGGCGACCAGCCCTCTCGCTTCGCAGGCGGTATCCCCCGTACCTCCGGACGCACGTCCGCGGCTGACCGTGCTCTCCGGCCCCTCCGGGGTCGGCAAGAGCACGGTCGTCGCGCACCTGCGCCAGGCCCATCCCGAGGTATGGCTCTCGGTCTCCGCCACCACCCGCAAGCCGCGTCCCGGCGAGCGGCACGGCGTCCAGTACTTCTTCGTCGAGAACGAGGAGTTCGACAAGCTCGTCGCCAACGGAGAGCTGCTGGAGTGGGCCGAGTTCGCGGGCAACCGCTACGGCACCCCGCGCCGGGCGGTCCTCGACCGCCTTAAGGCGGGGGAGCCGGTGCTGCTGGAGATCGACCTCCAGGGCGCCCGGCTGGTCCGCGAGTCGATGCCGGAGGCGCAGTTGGTCTTCCTGGCCCCGCCGAGCTGGGACGAGTTGGTGCGCCGCCTGACCGGGCGGGGCACCGAGCCGCCGGAGGTGATCGAGCGCAGGCTGGCGGCGGCGAAGGTCGAGCTGGCCGCCGAGTCCGAGTTCGACACCACCCTGGTCAACACCTCCGTCGAGGACGTCAGCGCTGAGCTGCTAGCCTTGATGCGAGTGGTCTGATCTGCTCTGATTTCTTCGACCCTCGTCAACGCTCGGTACGGCAAGCATCACACCGCCGTTATCGTCGTTGACGATCAGTACGGCGCGCTATGTGACCAGCGCCGTGCGCAACAGATGCCATCAGACACACGCCCGGTGACACCGTCACCGACGCGGTCGCCGAAGGCGTCCGCGACATCGCTGAACCCGATCGGAAGGCAGAGAGTGTCCTCTTCCATCACCGCGCCCGAGGGCATCATCAACCCGCCGATTGATGAGCTGCTTGAGGCCACCGACTCGAAGTACAGCCTGGTGATCTACGCCGCCAAGCGTGCTCGTCAGATCAACGCGTACTACTCGCAGCTCGGCGAGGGCCTCCTGGAGTACGTCGGCCCGCTCGTGGACACCCACGTCCACGAGAAGCCGCTGTCGATCGCGCTCCGCGAGATCAACGCGGGCCTGCTGACCTCCGAGGCCATCGAGGGCCCGGCGCAGTAGCCGCGCGAGCGGTAGGTTTTTCTCACACCACGGGCCCGGCAGCGGGCCTCCGGCGCAGGCCGGGGGAGCGGCTGCCGGGCCCGTGGTGTGTCATGGGCCCATGCGAGAGCGCGGGGAGAAGCGAGCGATGGAAGAGTCCACCAACCAGCCGGCGGCCGAAGCGACGGCGGGCGCGGGGCGGGAACCACACACCGGGGCGGGCGAGCCGGCGGCAGCCGGTGGCGCGGCCCGCAAGCCCTCCGTGGTGCTGGGCGTGAGCGGCGGCATCGCCGCCTACAAGGCGTGTGAGCTGCTACGCCGCCTGACCGAGTCGGGCCACGACGTACGGGTGGTGCCCACCGCGTCCGCCCTGCACTTCGTCGGCGAGGCGACCTGGTCGGCGCTGTCCGGCCACCCGGTCTCCACGGAGGTCTGGACGGACGTGCACGAGGTGGCGCACGTACGCATCGGGCAGGCGGCCGACCTGGTCGTGGTCGCCCCGGCCACCGCCGACACGCTGGCCAAGGCCGCCCACGGGCTCGCCGGCGACCTGCTGACCAACACCCTGCTCACGGCCCGCTGCCCGGTCGTCTTCGCGCCGGCCATGCACACCGAGATGTGGGAGCACCCGGCGACGCGGGAGAACGTGGCGACGCTGCGGCGGCGCGGCGCGGTGGTCATCGAGCCCGCCGTCGGCCGGCTGACCGGCGTGGACACCGGCAAGGGCCGGCTGCCGGACCCGGGCGAGATCTTCGAGGTCTGTCGCCGCGTGCTGGCCGCCGGCCCGGCCGCCGGCACCCGGCGCGACCTCGCGGGCCGGCACGTGGTGGTGAGCGCCGGAGGCACCCGGGAGCCGCTGGACCCGGTGCGCTTCCTGGGCAACCGCTCCTCGGGCAAGCAGGGGTACGCGCTGGCCCGCGCGGCTGTGGCCCGTGGTGCGCGGGTGACCCTCGTCTCCGCGAACAGCGCGCTGCCCGACCCGGCCGGCGCGGACGTGGTGCGCGTGGGTACGGCGGTGCAACTGCGCGAGGCCATGCTGAAGGCGGCGCCCGACGCGGACGTGGTGGTCATGGCTGCGGCCGTGGCCGACTTCCGACCCGCGACGTACGCGACCGGCAAGATCAAGAAGCGGGACGGGCAGGAGCCCGAGCCCATCGCGCTGGTGCGGAATCCGGACATCCTCGCCGAGCTCTCGGCCGAACGCGCCCGCCCCGGTCAGCTCGTCGTCGGCTTCGCGGCCGAGACCGACGACGTGGTGCCCAACGGCCGGGCCAAGCTCGCCCGCAAGGGCTGTGACCTGCTGGTCGTCAACGAGGTGGGCGAGCACAAGACGTTCGGCGCGGAGGAGAACGAGGCCGTCGTGCTCGGCGCCGACGGCAGCGAGACCCCCGTCCCGTACGGGCCCAAGGAGGCGCTCGCCGAGACCGTCTGGGACCTGGTCGCCCGCGCGCTGCCCCCGGCGACCGACGCCTGAACCCCGCCTCGCCGCCCCGCGCGCCCCAGGCCCGGCGCGCGCGGGGCGGCGGGCGCACCCCGGGCCCCGACCTCTTCCACGTACCGCCGGAGCCGGCGGGAGCACGCGAGATCCCCGGTCAACCGGGTGTCACCGAAGTCGGCGTGAAAAAGCCCCCCAGTGTGTTGCCGAACACCTCATTCACCCCACGCAAGTGTGTGTGACAAGTCACCCTGCGCCCGTGTTGCGAGACACGCGGCCCAATCGGCGAGAACGACCGATAAACTGACCTCGGATTCGCGTGGGCGCAGCTCCCGTGCGTCTCCGCCCATGCTCAGCCAGCAGCCGCTGCAACCCCAGGGAGCGATGTGTCCCGCCGCCTGTTCACCTCGGAGTCTGTGACCGAGGGCCACCCTGACAAGATCGCTGACCAGATCAGCGACACCATCCTCGACGCCCTCCTCAAGGAGGACCCGCACTCGCGGGTCGCCGTTGAGACCCTGATCACCACCGGACTGGTGCACGTCGCAGGCGAGGTGACGACGAAGGCGTACGCGCCGATCGCCTCCCTCGTGCGCAACAAGATCCTTGAGATCGGTTACGACTCCTCCAAGAAGGGCTTCGACGGGGCCTCCTGTGGCGTCTCCGTCTCCATCGGCGCGCAGTCGCCCGACATCGCCCAGGGTGTCGACACCGCGTACGAGGCCCGGGTCGAAGGCTCGTCCGACGGGGACAAGGACGACGACCTCGACAAGCAGGGCGCGGGCGACCAAGGGCTGATGTTCGGCTACGCCTGCGACGAGACCCCCGACCTGATGCCGCTGCCGATCCACCTGGCGCACCGGCTCTCGCGCCGCCTGTCCGACGTGCGCAAGAACGGGACGATCCCGTACCTGCGCCCCGACGGCAAGACCCAGGTCACCATCGAGTACGACGGCGAGAAGGCCGTCCGCCTGGACACCGTGGTCGTCTCCTCGCAGCACGCCTCCGACATCGACCTGGACTCGCTGCTCGCCCCCGACATCCGCGAGTTCGTCGTGGAGCCGGAGCTCAAGGCCCTGGTGGACGACGGCATCAAGCTGGAGACCGAGGGCTACCGGCTGCTGGTCAACCCGACCGGCCGCTTCGAGATCGGCGGCCCGATGGGCGACGCCGGCCTCACCGGCCGCAAGATCATCATCGACACCTACGGCGGCATGGCCCGGCACGGCGGCGGCGCCTTCTCCGGCAAGGACCCGTCCAAGGTGGACCGCTCGGCCGCGTACGCCATGCGCTGGGTCGCCAAGAACGTGGTCGCCGCGGGCCTCGCCTCGCGCTGCGAGGTCCAGGTCGCGTACGCGATCGGCAAGGCCGAGCCGGTCGGTCTCTTCGTGGAGACCTTCGGCACCGCCACCGTCGACGCCGAGCGCATCGAGCAGGCCATCACCCAGGTCTTCGACCTGCGCCCGGCCGCGATCATCCGCGACCTCGACCTGCTCCGCCCGATCTACGCCCAGACCGCCGCGTACGGCCACTTCGGCCGCCCGCTGCCGGACTTCACCTGGGAGCGCACGGACCGGGTGGACGCGCTGCGGCAGGCCGCCGGCCTCTGAGCGGCACGTAGCGACGCCTGACGGCGCGCTCGCGCGCCGGCCCGTCCAGCACGCCCGCGGCCCCGGACCCGTTGAGGGTTCGGGGCCGCGGGCGTTGTGCCGGGGCCGGGTGGCGGGCGTCGTGGCACGGCCCGGTGCGAGCGGTTGGCCTGGCCGGCGTGGTGTGCGCGGCCCGGCCCCCTGTCAGTGCCGTCTGCTAAGACTGATGCTGTGAGCAGCGAGAACGGGCAGTCGGGTGACGAGCCGGCGCGTGCGGGGCGCGGCGGTGGGAGGGCTGGTGACGCGGCGGCCGGGCGGGGCGCTCGGGCGGGGGAGGAGACGACCGGCGACGGGCGTGGCGCGGGCGATGGGGCCGGGGAGCAGCTCGCGCTGATTCGCGAGACGGTGCGCAGGACCAAGGCGCCCAAGGCCAAGCCGCGCACCTGGCGCGGCGCGCCGCTGGCCAGGGAGCGGCCCGTGGCGCGGGTGCTCGTCGACAAGGGCCCGGTACACCTGGACAAGCTGTGGGACTACGCGGTCCCGGCCGAGCTGGACGCCGCCGCGCAGCCCGGGGTGCGGGTGCGGGTGCGGTTCGGCGCCGGCACCGGGCAGGTCCGCGGCGGGCGGCGCGAGGGCGGCGGGCTCCTCGACGGGTACATCCTGGACCGCGTCGCCGAGTCGGACTACCAGGGCCCGCTCGCCGCCATCGCCCAGGTCCTCTCGCCGGAGCTGGCCCTGCGGCCCGAGCTGCTCACCGTGTGCCGCATGGTCGCCGACCGGTACGCGGGGTCGCTGGCCGACGTGCTCCAGCTCGCCGTGCCGCAGCGGCACGCGCGGGTGGAGGCCCAGCCGTCCCCCGCGCCGCTGCCGCCGCCCGCGCCGCCCGAGCCCGGGAGCTGGGCGCGCTATCCGCACGGGCCGAGCTTCCTGCGCGCGCTGGCCAGGGGAGACGCCCCGCGCGCGGTGTGGACCGCGCTGCCGGGGCCCGGCTGGCCGATGGAGCTGGCCCGTGCCATGGCCGCCACGCTCGCCGCCGGCCGTGGCGCGCTCGCCGTGCTGCCCGACGGTCGCAGCGCGGCCCGCGTGGACGCCGCCCTCAGCGAGCTGCTCGGCCCCGGACAGCATGTGCTGCTCACCGCCGACAGCGGTCCCGAGGAGCGCTACCGCCGCTGGTTGGCGATCAACCGTGGCGCGCTGCGCGCCGTGGTCGGCACGCGGGCCGCGATGTTCGCCCCCGTGCACCGGTTGGGCCTCGTCGCGATCTGGGAGGACGGCGACAGCAACCACAGCGAGCGGCACGCCCCGCAGCCGCACGCCCGCGAGGTGCTGCTGCTGCGCAGCGCGCACGAGCGCACGGCGTTCCTGCTGGGCAGCGTCAGCCGTACGGTCGAGGCGGCCCAGCTCGTGGAGACCCGCTGGGCGCTGCCGCTCGCCGCCGAGCGCGAAGTGGCCCGCGGGGTTGCCCCGTTGATCCGCACGGTCGGCGACGAGCAGTTGGGGCGGGACGCCGGGGCCCGCGCCGCCCGGCTGCCCAGCCTCGCCTGGCAGACCGCGCGCGAGGGGCTGCGGCACGGGCCGGTCCTCGTACAGGTCCCGAGGTGGGGTTACGTGCCCCGGCTCGCCTGCGCGAGCTGTCGTACGCCGGCGCGGTGCGGGCGCTGCCAGGGGCCGGTGCAGGCGCCGGCC
Organism: Streptomyces buecherae; assembly: GCF_014295035.1. Lineage (GTDB taxonomy): Bacteria > Actinomycetota > Actinomycetes > Streptomycetales > Streptomycetaceae > Streptomyces > Streptomyces youssoufiensis. The sequence continues at coordinate 1,075,361 of NZ_CP060404.1, read as the reverse complement.
GCCGGCGCCGCGCTGTGTTGCGGCTGGTGCGGGACCGAGGTCCCCGACTGGCACTGCGCGGAGTGCGGCGGACGGCGTACGCGGGCGCAGGTCGTCGGGGCCCAGCGCACGGCCGAGGAGCTGGGGCGGGCCTTTCCCGAGGTGCCGGTGCTGGCCTCGGGGCGCGATCACATACGCGAGTCCGTACCCGACCGCCCCGCCCTCGTGGTCGCCACGCCGGGCGCCGAGCCCATCGCCCCGGGCCCCGGGTACGCGGCGGCCCTGCTGCTCGACGGCTGGGCGCTGCTCTCCCGTCCGGATCTGCGCGCCAGCGAGGAGGCGCTGCGGCGCTGGTTGACGGCGGCGGCCCTGGTGCGCGGGCAGGACGCGGGCGGCGTGGTCACCATCGTGGCCGAGCCGACGCTGCGCCCCGTGCAGGCCCTGGTGCGCTGGGACCCCGCCGGGCACGCGGCGCGGGAGCTGGGCGAGCGGGCGGAGTTGGGCTTTCCGCCGGTGTCCCGGATGGCGGCGGTCTCCGGGCCGCCCGCGGCGGTCGCCGGCCTGTTGCGCCTGGTCGAGCTGCCGGACACGGCGGAGGTCCTCGGCCCGGTGCCGGCCGCGGACCCGCGCCCGGGGCCGGCGCGCGCGGCGGGCGCCGAGCCGTCAGCGCCGCGACTCGGCGCGCCGGAGGAGCCGGGGGGCTGGGAGCGAGCCCTGATCCGGGTGCGGCCGGGCCAGGGGGCGGCCCTGGCGAGCGCGCTCAAGGCGGCCCAGGCCCAGCGGTTGACGCGCAAGCAGGGCGACCCGGTGTGGGTGCGGGTGGACCCGCCCGACATCGGCTGAGGCCGGGCGCGCCGGCCGGGGGCGGTGCGGCGCTGGCCCCACACCACGCTGGCCCGGCGGGGGTGAGCCGCCGGGCCAGGTGGAGAGGGGGAGTCCGCGTCGCGGCGTCAGCCGTTGCGCGGTCCGGGGAGCGCGCCCGAGCGGGCGTCCTCGCGGAGCGCGGGGGCCGGGCTGCCGGCCGGGGCGGGGAGTGAGGGCATCGAGCGGGCGGCGGGGACGATCGGCGTGGCGTCCGCCGGCCGCTCGGCCGTGCGCAGCGCCTCGCCGCCGGCCTCGGCGCCGCCGGTCGCCGTGGACCGGCGGCTGCCGTAGCGCCGGTGCACCGCCTGCTTGGTGACGCCGAGCGCCGAGCCGACCGCGTCCCACGAGAAGCCCAGCGAACGGTCGAAGTCCACCGCGGCCGTCACCAGCGTCTCGATGCTGTCCCGCAGCTCCTGCGCCAGCCGCACCGTGGGGGCTGGCGCCCGCCCGTAGACGACGAAGCCCGCGGACGGACTGGTGCGTCGCGGGCGGTAGACGTTGCCGAGCTGGGCGGTGAGGGTACGCAGTGCGTCCACCTGCCGCCGGACCCGCTCGATGTCCCGGACCAGCAGATGCAGGCTGGCCCGAGCCTGGGCGTCGTGGGTTGCGTGGTCGGCCATGAACAAGCCTCTCGAACCGGCGTTGAAGTCGCTTGGGAAAAGGATCGGGCCGCTGGAGCGGCCCGATTCGGTCAATCTGACTTGACCAACGCCACAGCCGCCCTCGTGGTCACGGTCCGGGGCGCGCGACGCCGATCGCGTACGCCCCCTGATCGGGTGGGTTCGAGCGGACCCCGGCGGCGGGACTCCGGGTGAGGCGGCGGCCTAGACTGGGGCGCCGTTCCGCAGCGTGTGAGAGGTAGTCCGCCAGACATGAGGCTCGTCTTCGCCGGTACCCCCGAGGTCGCCGTACCCGCCCTGGACGCTTTGCTCGCGTCAGACCGGCACGAGGTCGTGGCCGTGGTCACCCGGCCCGACGCGCCGGCCGGGCGCGGCCGGCGCCTGGTCGCGAGCCCGGTGGCGCAGCGCGCCGAGGAGGCCGGCATCGAGGTGCTGAAGCCGGTCAAACCGCGCGACGAGGACTTCCTCGCCCGGCTGCGCGAGATCGCGCCCGACTGCTGCCCGGTGGTGGCCTACGGGGCGCTGCTGCCCAAGGTCGCGCTGGACATCCCGGCCCGTGGCTGGGTCAACCTGCACTTCTCGCTGCTGCCCGCCTGGCGCGGGGCGGCCCCCGTGCAGCACGCCGTACTCGCCGGTGACGAGATGACTGGTGCCTCCACCTTCCTCATCGAACAGGGCCTGGACTCGGGGCCGGTGTACGGCGTCCTCACCGAGCAGGTGCGCCCCACCGACACCAGCGGTGACCTGCTGACCCGGCTCGCCTTCGCCGGCGCGGGGCTGCTCGCGGCGACGATGGACGGCATCGAGGACGGCACCCTGCGACCGGTGCCGCAGCCGGCCGAGGGCGTCTCGCTCGCGCCGAAGATCGAGGTGGAGGACGCCCGGATCGACTGGGCGGTGCCCGCGCTGCGCGTGGACCGGGTGGTGCGCGGCTGCGCCCCGGCCCCGGGTGCCTGGACGGTCTTCCGTGGCGAGCGGCTGAAGGTGAAGTCCGTACGGCTGGTCACCGACCGCACCGACCTCGCGCCGGGCGAGATCGCCGCGACGAAGAACGCCGTGTTCGCCGGCACCGGCAGCCACGCCGTCGAGTTGCTGTGGGTGCAGCCGCAGGGCAAGAAGCCGATGGCCGGGGCCGACTGGGCGCGCGGGGTGCGCATCGCGGCGGGGGAGCGGTTCGAGGCGTAGCCAGGCGGCGCCCGCCGCGTCAGGCCCAGACGCGTCGGCCTCACGCGCGTCGGCCTCACGCGCGCCGGCCTCACGCGCGGCGGGGCCGGCGTCGGCTCGGCTCGGCGGGGCCCGGTCGCGCCCTGGACAGCGTGCCACCGGCTGTCCAGACTGCTGGCGGTGCGGCGGGCCCAACTCCCCTGGGAGTGGCGGCGGTTCACGCCCGCGCTGGTCGTCCCCGACGAGATGAGGTGGCGCTCATGCGGTTCAGCTACGCCCTGCTTCCCGACTATCCGCTCCAGGACTCCCTCGCCTCCATCCGGCTCGCCGACGAACTCGGTTTCCACGCGTGTTACGCGGCGGACGAGACCTGGCACAAGGACCTGTGGTCGCTGTTCGCGGTGGCCGCCGGGCAGACCCGGAACATCCGACTCGGCCCGAGCGCCTCCCCGGTCACGCTGCGCGAGCCGACGCTGATCGCCCAGGCGCTGGCCACGCTGGACGAACTCTCCCACGGGCGCGCCGAGGCAGTGCTGGCCAGTGGCAACTTCGGGCTGTTGGCGCAGTACGGCATCGAGGGGACGAGGGGCCGCCCGCTGTCGCGGGTGAAGGAGGCGCTCGGCGTGGTGCGCACCCTCCTGGACGAGGGCACCATCACGCGCCGGGGCGAGTTCTTCAGCTACGAGGGGCTGTTCACCTTCGCCCGTCCCGTACAGGAACACCTGCCGCTCAAGCTGGGGGCGATGCGCGGGCCGAAGTCCTTCGAGGCCGCTGGGGAGTTGGCGGACGGCTGTCACCACGCCATGAGCTGCACGCGCGAGGCGCTGACGTACGCGGTGGAGCACGTGCGCGCGGGCGCGGAGCGCGCGGGGCGGGACTGGCGGAGCCTGGACCTGGGCGCGTGGGTCGTCTTCGCCACCGGCCCGGAGTCCGCGCCGGCCAAGGAGGCCGCGCGCAGCATGGTCGGCCTGTACGCGTCGGCCATGCCCGACGAGCAACTGCGACGCAACGGAGTGGACCCGGGCGAGCTGCGGCCCGTCCTCGACGCGGTGCGCGCCGGCGATCTGGCCCGTGGCATCGAGCTGACCAGCCCGCAGGTGGTCGAGCGGCTGTCGATCGCCGGGACGCCCGAGGAGTGCGCGGAGGCGATCCGTACCCAGCTCGTGCCCGCCGGCATCAACCACGTGATCTGCGCGATCACCGACCAGACGCTGGTTGGGGCGTTCACCGGGCGGGAGTTGGCCGGGGTGGCCAGCGTGGACGAGCAGTTGCGCCTGATCCACGACGTGGTGCGGCCGGCGGTCGGGTGACGCCGGCCGCGCCCGGCCCCGACCCGCCCGGGGCGGCCCGGGGCCGTGGCGGGGGCGCGCAGCGCGCGGGGCCCGCCGCGGCACGTACGCTGGGAGCGTTCGTCTTCCCAGCTCCGGAGCACCTTTCGTGAACGATCGCCGCCGTCCAGCCAAGCCCTACCGCCGACCGAAGAAGGACCCCGTGCGGGTGCTCGCCTTCGAGGCGCTGCGGGCCGTCGACGAGCGTGACGCCTACGCCAACCTCGTACTGCCCCCGCTGTTGCGCAAGGCCAGGGAGGACGGCGGGTTCGACGCGCGGGACGCCGCGCTCGCGACCGAGCTGGTGTACGGCACGCTGCGCTGGCAGGGCACGTACGACGAGATCGTCGCCGAGTGCGTGGACCGGCCGCTGCGCGAGGTGGACCCGCCGGTGCTCGACGTGCTCAGCCTGGGGGCGCACCAGCTCCTCGGCACCCGGATTCCGACGCACGCCGCGGTCAGCGCGACCGTGGAGCTGGCGCGGGTGGTGCTGGGGGACGGGCGGGCCAAGTTCGTCAACGCCGTGCTGCGGAAGATCGCCGCGGACGACCTCGACGGCTGGCTGCGCCGCGTCGCCCCGCCGTACGACGAGGACCCCGAGGCGCACCTGGGCGTCATGCACGCCCACCCGCGCTGGGTGGTCTCCGCGCTGTGGGACGCGCTGGGCGGCGGCCGGGCCGGGATCGAGGACCTGCTCGCGGCCGACAACGAGCGCCCCGAGGTCACGCTGGTCGCCCGCCCGGGGCGCTCGGGCGCGGACGAGTTGCTGGCGGCGGCGGGCGAGGACCGGGCCCTGCCGGGTCGCTGGTCGCCGTACGCGGTGCGGCTGGTGGACGGCGGTGAGCCGGGGGCGCTGGACGCGGTCCGCGAGGGGCGCGCCGGCGTGCAGGACGAGGGCAGCCAGTTGGTGGCCATGGCGCTGGCCAACGCGCCGGTCGAGGGCGCCGACGCGCGGTGGCTCGACGGTTGTGCGGGCCCCGGCGGCAAGGCCGCGCTGCTGGCGGCGCTCGCCGCGCAACGCGGCGCGACGCTGCTGGCGGCGGAGAAGCAGCCGCACCGGGCCCGCCTGGTGGCCCGCGCGCTGGCCGGCAACCCGGGCCCGTACCAGGTGGTCACCGCCGACGGCACCCGTCCGGTGTGGCGGCCCGGCTCCTTCGACCGGGTCCTGGTGGACGTGCCGTGCACCGGCCTCGGCGCGCTGCGCCGGCGCCCGGAGGCGCGCTGGCGGCGCCGGCCGGCGGACCTGGAGGGGTTCGCCCCGCTCCAGCGCGGGCTGCTGCGCGAGGCGCTGGCCGCGGCGCGGGTCGGCGGCGTGGTGGCGTACGTGACGTGTTCGCCGCACCTGGCCGAGACCCGGGCCGTCGTGGACGACGTGCTGAAGTCGGCCGGCGGCGCCGAGTGGATCGACGCCCGCCCCCTGCTGCCCGACGTCCCCGGCCTCGGCGACGGCCCCGACGTGCAGCTCTGGCCGCACCTGCACGGCACGGACGCGATGTACCTGGCGTTGCTGCGCCGTACGGATTGAGGTGCCGGCCTCGCGCCGTCAGGCGTCGCCTTCCTCGGTGGCCCGGCTCCGGGCGTCCTCTCGTGTGAGTGCCCACAGCGCGAGCGCGAGGCAACTGACCGTGGCGCCGAAGGCGCAGACGGCGCCCCAGCCGGCCGCCGCGTACAGGGTGGTCGCGGCGATGGCGCCGGTGGCGCTGCCGATCGAGTAGAAGACCATGTACCCGCCGATCAGGCGGCTGCCCGCGGCCGGGTGCCGGGCGTGGATCAGGGTCTGGTTGGTGACGTGGACGGCCTGCACGGCGAGGTCGAGCAGGACGACGCCCACGGCCAGCGCCCACAGCGAGTCGCGGGTGTGGGCCAGCGGTAGCCAGGAGACGGCGAGCAGCGCGAGGGCGGCGCCGGTGGTCCACCGCGCGAGTCCGCGGTCGTTCAGCCGGCCCGCCACCGTCGCGGCCAGCGCGCCCACCACTCCGACCAGCCCCCAGGCCCCGATCGCGGTGTGCGACAGGGAGTGCGGCGCCTCGCTCAGCGGCAGCGCGACGCCGCTCCACAGCGTGCTGAACGCGGTGAAGATCAGCAGGCCGAGCGCGGCCCGCAGGCGCAGCAGGCGCTCCCGCGCGAAGAGGGTGACCGTGGAGCGCAGGAGCCGCCCGTAGCCCAGGGCCGCCGGCGGGGCGCCGGTGTGGCGCGGCAGCACGCGGTGCAGGACCAGCGCGAGCAGCGCGGTGAGCACCGCCGACGCGAGGTAGACGGAGCGCCAGCCCGCGAGGTCGGCCATGGCGCCGGAGGCGGTGCGGGCGAGCAGGATGCCGCTGACCACGCCGCTGGTCACCAGGCCGACGACGCGTCCGCGCTGGGCGGGCGGGGCCAGCGAGGCCGCGAAGGCCACCAGCGTCTGGGTGACGACGGCGAGCAGCCCCATGGCGACCATGCCCGCGAGCAGGACCGCCGCCGTGGGGGCCACGGCGATCGTCGCCAACGCCGCGACCAGGAGCAGCAGTTGGACCACGACGAGCCGCCGGCGGTCGGCCACGTCGCCCAGCGGTACGAGGAAGAAGAGGCCCAGCCCGTATCCGACGTGCGTGAGCGTGACGACGCCGCCGACCAGCGCCGGGCTCATGGCGAGGTCCTGGCCGACGGTCACCAGGAGCGGTTGGGCGAAGTACACGTTGGCCACCGCGGTCCCGCAGGCGACGGCGAAGAGCAGCAGGACCCCACGGGACAGGACGTACCCGGGCGCCTCCTCGGCCCGGGGCGTGGCCCGGGCCGAGGTCGGGGGCGGTGCGGGCGCGCGGTCGGTGGCCATTCGGTACCCCTCCACATGTGGTTTCAACTTGCTACCAGTCGGCACGCTAGCCTTGCCGGTAGCATGTTGCAACCAGAGTGGAAGCGCGGGGAGTGGAGGACGGCATGGTGACGAGGACCCGGTTCGACGACAGCGACTGCCCCGTCGCGCGGTCGGTGGACGCCATCGGCGACTGGTGGTCCCTGCTGATCGTGCGCGACGCCTTCGACGGGAGCCGCCGCTTCGGGGAGTTCCAGCGCGGTCTGGGCGTGGCGAAGAACATCCTCACCGCGCGGCTACGGGCGCTGGTCGCCGGCGGCGTCCTCGCGTCCGTCCCGGCGTCGGACGGTAGCGCCTACCGCGAGTACGTGCTGACCCCGAAGGGCGAGGCCCTGTTCCCCGTCATCGTGGCGCTGCGGCAGTGGGGCGAGGCGCACTTCTTCGCCCCCGGCGAGGAGCACTCGCGACTGGTCGACCGCCGCGACGGGCACCGCCTGCGCGCGCTGGAGGTCCAGTCGTTGGACGGGCGCCCGCTGCGCCCCGACGACACCACCGTCCACAAGGTCACCACCCGGTAGGGCACCCGGCCGGCGGCCCGGGCCGGCCCGCGAGTTGGCCCGGTGCGGCCGACAACGAGCCGCGCGCGACCCCCGGTTCGCGGCCCGCGCGCTGGTCGCCCGCGCCGCGTCCCCCCGGCCCGACCACCCGGCCCCCCCGACCATCCGGCCGCGACCCGCGCCAGCGGGCGGGCGCACGCGCGTGACCTGGCCGCCCGGCCGCCCGGAGAGGCCCGGGCGGTGGCGTCGCGGTGATCCCGGCGCTGCCCGTGGGCGCCCGGCGTGGCAGGCTTGGCGGCATGGCCGTTCAGATCAGTCCCAGCATCCTTTCCTCCGACTTCTCCCGACTGGCGGAGGAGGCCGCAGCCGTGTCGGGCCCCGACGGCGCCGACTGGTTGCACGTTGATGTCATGGACAACCACTTCGTGCCGAACCTGACGCTCGGTGTGCCGGTCGTCGAGTCGCTCGGCAAGGCGTCGGGCGTTCCGCTCGACTGCCACCTGATGATCGAGGACCCGGACCGCTGGGCCCCGCAGTACGTGGAGGCCGGCGCGTCCTCGGTGACCTTCCACGTCGAGGCGGCGCGCGCGCCGGTGCGGCTGGCGCGCGAGATCCGGGCCAAGGGGGCGCGCGCCTCCATGGCGCTCAAGCCGGCGACGCCCATCGAGCCGTACGAGGATCTGCTGCCCGAACTCGACATGTTGCTGGTCATGACGGTCGAACCCGGCTTCGGCGGGCAGGCGTTCCTCGACATCATGCTGCCGAAGATCCGCCGCACCCGGGAGTTGATCGGGCGGCACGGCCTCCAGATGTGGCTGCAAGTGGACGGAGGGGTTTCGTCTTCGACCATTGAACGCTGTGCTGAGGCCGGAGCCGACGTGTTCGTCGCCGGTTCCGCCGTCTACGGCGCCGACGACCCGGCCGGCGCCGTACGCCGACTGCGGGCCCAGGCGCAGGAGGCGACCGCCACCGCCGCGTGGGCGTGCGGACACTGAGCCACGGCTTGGTGAACGCCAAGGTAAAGGGCGAACCAAGGACCGCCGTTTCTGACAGGATGACGGTTGAGTCCAGAACGTGAACAGTGAGGAGAACGCGGTGTCGACGGGCCGTTCAGCCACGCGGATGGGACCCGCCGAGCTGGTGCAGGCGGCGGCTATGGCGCGCCGCTTCTACCTGGAGGGCAAGTCCAAGATTCAAATCGCCGAGGAGTTCGGCGTCAGCCGCTTCAAGGTGGCCCGGGTGCTGGAGACCGCGCTCGACCGCGATCTGGTGCGCATCGAGATCCGGGTGCCCGCCGAGCTCGACGCCGAGCGCTCGGACGCCCTGCGCGCCCGTTACGGGCTGCGCCACGCGGTGGTGGTCGAGTCCGCGCCGGCCCTGACGGACGGCCTGGACGACGCGGCGGGCCCGGCGACGACCGCCCCCACCGACCCGGAGAACCTCGGCGAGGTGGCCGCTGACCTGCTCGGCGAGCTGGTCGACGAGGGCGACGTGCTGGGTCTGGCCTGGGGCCGGTCCACCATCAACATGGCCGCCGCCCTGCACCGTCTCCCGCCGTGCACCGTCGTCCAGCTCACCGGCGTGTACGACGCGGGCACGGCCGAGCGCGGCTCGGTCGAGGCGGTGCGCCGGGCGGCGGCCGTCTCCGGTGGCGAGGCCCACCCCATCTACGCGCCGATGCTGCTGCCCGACTCGGCGACCGCCGCCGCGCTGCGCCGCCAGCCCGGCATCGCCCGCGCCTTCGAGTACTTCGACAAGGTCACCGTGGCGGCCGTGTCCATCGGCTCCTGGGCGCCGGGCATCTCCACCGTCTACGACATGCTCAGCGACGAGGAGCGGGCGCAGTACGCCTCGCTCGGCGCCGCCGCGGAGATGTCGGCCCACCTCTTCGACACCGAGGGCCGCCGCATCGGCCGCGACCTCGGGGAGCGCTGCATCACGGTGGAGGCCGACCGGCTGCGCCGCATCCCGGAGGTGGTGGCCATCGCGGGCGGGCTGCGCAAGGCCGAGGCGATCGGCGCGGTGCTCCGCTCCGGCCTGGTGACCAGCCTCGTCACGGACACGGCCGTCGCGGACTACCTCCTGCTTGAGACCGGCCCGGGCCCGCGCCCGGCCCTCGACCGGGCCGACCCGGACGGCGTGAGCCAGCCCGGTCCCGGCGGCGCGAGCTAGCCCGTACGTCGCGGCGGGACCCGACGCCCCGGACCGGCAGGGTCCGGGGCGTCGGGTGTGTGGGCGCGGGGAGCGGCGGGCCTTTTAGTAGAGGTCGTTCTCGTAGTGGTGTTCCAGCGTGGCGTCCAGGGAGCCGACCTGGTCGCCGAGGGTGCGGGCCATCTTGCCGGCGTTCTCCGCGACGGTCAGGGCGGAGAAGCTGCTGCCGAGGGTCAGGGCCTCGGCGAGGCCGCGGGCGTCGCCGTCCCACAGCCTGGCCCGGATCACGGCCTTCCCGCACTGCCCGAACACCTCGCGGACCCGCACGATGGTCGCGAGCACCGCGGGCTTGCCCTCGGCGCCGAGCCGGTCGAGCAGTTCGGGGTCGTCGGTGATGAACGCGTCCCCGTTCACCCGTAGCACCTCGCGCACCCCCGGCACGAAGAACGCGAGCCCCAGGGCCGGGTTGCGGGACACGTTCTCGAAGGTGTCGGCGAGCCGGTTGCCGGGGCGCTCGGGCAGGGCCAGCGTCCACGGGTCGAGCACCCGCACCGCACCCGGCGGGTCGCCCTTGGGGCTGGTGTCCAACTGGCCCAGCTCGTCGGCGGAGGCCACCACGCAGAAGGTGCTGTGCGCGATGAAGCGGGTGGCGAACTCCCCGAGGTAGGGCTCCTTCTTCTCCGCGATGAAGGGCAGCGGGTGGCCCAGCACCTCGCGCACCCGGGCCAGGTCGATCGGCCGGTAGGCGTCGGCCGCCGTCCGGGCCGGTGCGGCCCCGCGCGGCGGGTCGATGGTCTCGGTCATGGTCGTCCTCCTCGCGGCGCGCACCGCGCCGCCCCGTCAGCCGTCGAGCGGTCACACATCGAGCACCAGCCGTCTCCCGCGCGCCCGGGAGACGCAGGGGTACATGCGGTCGCCGGCCGCGCGCTCGTCCGCCGTGAGGATGTCGTCCAGGTGCTCGGGTTCGCCGTCGAGCACCCGGGTCTCACACGTACCGCAGACGCCCTCCCGGCAGGAGCCGACCACCGGCACACCGGCCGCTTCGAGCGCGCGCAGAACGGAGCGGTCGCCGGGCACGGTCACCGTCGCCTTCGACCGCGCGCACACCACCTCGACCTCGGCCCGTGACCCGGCCGGCCTGGGCCGCGCCGCGAACCGCTCCATGCGCACGGCGCCCGGTTCCCAGTGCGCGCTCCCCTCCTCGACCGCGGTCAGCAGGGACTCGGGACCGCAGGCGTACAGGGCGGTGCCGGGGCGGGGCCGGGCGAGCCAGTCGTCGAGCGGCATGCGGCCCGCCTCGTCCTTCGGGTAGCGCCACACGTGTGCGCGGTGGGGCGCGAGTTCGTCGAGGAAGGCCATCGAGGCCGCCGTGCGACCGCCGTACGCCAGGCGCCACGGCACGCCCCGGCGCACGGCCTCCCGCACCATCGGCAGGATCGGCGTGATGCCGATGCCGCCCGCGATGAACAGGTACGCCGGCTCCGGGCGGAAGCCGAAGTTGTCCCGTGGGCCGCGCACCCGCACCGGCTGTCCCGGGCGTAGGAAGGCGTGCACGTACTCCGAACCGCCCCGGCTGCCGCGCTCGCGCAGCACTCCGACGCGGTAGCGGGAGCGGTCCGCCACCGAGCCGCACAGCGAGTACTGGCGGGCGATCCCGGTGGGCAGGACCAGCTCGATGTGGGCGCCGGGGCGCCACGGCGGCAGGTCGCCCCCGTCCGCCGCGGCCAGCTCGACGGAGACCACGCCCACGGCCTCCCACCGCAGTTGCCGTACCACCATCGCCAGCTCGTCCGCCTGTGTGCGCGGGCGAGCCGGGGCCACCTGTCGCATGGGCCACCCCCAAAAAAACGTTAACGTTGTTATCACCAGTGAATTCAAGGTAGTGATAACGTTGTTAACGTGTCAATGAGAACTCAGGGGGACCGCAGCCGGGCCAGGACGCCGCTGCGGGCCGAGACGGTGGCGCGGACGGCGCTGGCGCTGGTCGACTCCGGCGGGCTGGAATCGCTGACGATGCGTCGGCTCGCCGCGAGTCTTGAGGTGCAACTACCCACGCTCTACCGGCTGTTCGACAACAAGCAGGCACTGCTCGACGAGACGGCCGAGACGCTGCTGGCCGGTGTCCTCGCGCGCGCCGACCTCACCGGCGACACCTGGGAGGAGCGCGCCGCGGCCCTCGCCCGCGCGCTGCGCGAGACGCTCCTCGCGCAACGGGACGGCGCGCGTATCGTCGGCGGCACCTACACGGCCCAGCAGGCCACGCTCACCCTCGCCGACACCATGCTGGCGATCCTGGGGGAGGCGGAACTGCCCCCGGAGAAGGCGCTGTGGGCCGCCACCACCCTCTTCAGCTACGTGCTCGGCGAGGTGCTCGAGCAGCAGGGGGCGACCGGCGGCGAGACCGAACTGCTCGCGGCCTCGGTACGGGGCGGGCGCTACCCGCGGCTGGCCGCCACCCCGTGGGAGCGGTTCGTCGACTTCGACGCGCGCTTCGACTTCGGAATCCGCGTCCTGACGGCCGGGCTGCGCGCCGAGTGCGCCCGGCGCCCGTGACCCCGGCCGTAGGCGCCCCGCACCGCGCGGCGTCACCCGCGCCCGCCCCGCCGACGCCCCGGCCCGTCCGCAGTATGAGATGCCCCTCCGGGATGTGGTCGGTTTCTGCCAGCATGCCCGCCATGCAGCAGCGGATCATTAGCCGCGGCGTGCCGGCACCGAGCCCGGGGAAGTGACCTCCCCGTACTCACCGCCCGCACGCAGACCTCTCGCGCCTCGCGAGGGGTCTTCTCTGTTTCCGGACCCAGAGACAGGACCACCACGCATGGAACACATCCGGCTCACCGTCACGCTCCGCCCCGGCCGTGGCACCCTCGCCCGGCTCGCCGCCATCCTCAACCACCACCAGGTGTCGGACTTCGCGTACACGGCGGCCCCGGCGGACGCGAGCGCGTCCGCCGGGGCCTCGGCGAGCGGGGCCACCGCCGCGCCGGCGAGGGTGACCACCGCCGTGATCCGCGTGCCGCGCGCCCACGCGCCGCGCGCGCAGCAGAAGCTGCGCAGACTCGTCGACGTGCTCGACGTGGCCCTCGACCCCGCGCCGTCCGACGCCACCGCGGCGACGCCGGACGGTCGCACGCCGGGTGCGGGGGCGCCGCCTCGCTGACGCGCGGACGGGTGGCCCCGCCGCTAGTGGGGGTTGGCCGGCCAGCGCAGGAGTGCGCCGAGGCCGCCCACCGGGGCGGCGGTCGGGTCGCTGACGACGACGGCCTCGGCCCCGCTGGCCACGGCCGCGCGCACCAGCGCGTCGTCCGCCCGGGCCGGTGCGGGGCGCGCCGCGCCCAGGTACTGCAACTCGGTGCTGCGGACGGCCAGTTGGTCACCCTCCGGCCCGATCCACACCTCGCGGCCGGTGTCCTGGCCGTCCGGGGTGACCAACAGCGTGTCGATCTGGTGCTCGCGGGCCGCCTCCACCAGCGCGGGCACTCCCGAGATGGCGTTGCCGCCGCCGTCGTCGTGCGTCGCGGCGTGGTAGCGGTCCAGTACCTCCCGCACGTGCTCGGTCTCGTGCGCGGCCCGTACCTGGGCGATGTCGCGTTCGAGCCGTGCGCTGCCGGAGCCGGTCGACCGGGCGCCGTGCTCGCTCTCCGCGGTCACCGCCCGCAGCGGTCCGGGCAGCCGGTCGCGCACCGCCTTGCGCTCACGGGCGTCGCCGACCAGCAGCATCACCTCGGCGCCGCAGCGCTGCCACATCTCGTGGGCGGCGTTGGCGATCTCGGCCGCGTTCTGCTCCCATGTGTTCTCCACGGCCGTCTGGAAGTGCCGCTCCGACCAGTCGGCCGACGCGGTCTTGTGTATCGGCCAGTCGGCCCCGCTGACCTGCCCCGTCTCTCGCCGTCCGGCGTCGTCGCGGACCTCGAAGTCGGCCCCGGTGCGGTCCACGTACGCCACCAGGCACGGCGTCGGGTCGCCGATGGACCGCAGCAGGGGCGTGACCCTCGGCAGCGCGGACCAGGTGGTCATCGGGGTCGCCGGCGGGCCCGGGAGCGGCACGTCGAGCACGACCTCGCCGTCCGTGGCGAAGACGGCGCGTCCGGCGCGCTTGCCGGACGTCGGGGGGCGGCCGATCGGCCCGGCGTCCGGGCCGTTGAACAGGGCCTTGTAGACCGCGTCGCGGGCCGCGGGGCTCGCGCCGAGCTCGGCGAGCTGCTGGGTCGCGGCGCGGGCCGTCAGCTCCTGGTGCTTGGCCGCGTCCTCCGTGGTGTGCGAGGTGTCGACGTAGACCGAGGCCCAGGGGCCGGAGTGGGGGAGGACCGGACGGAGATCCGAAAGGCGCATGTTGCCTCCTTGCGTTCGCGATGTCGGGCGGCTCCCGACCCGAGTGCCCCGTCGTGATCAGACGGAACACGGTCACGCGGAATGGATCGGCCCGCCGCCGGAGCGGTGGCCACCGGCCGCCGCGTGCCCGGGTCGGCACCGTGCGTCCCGGTCGGCCGGAGCGCGGGCCCGGTGGTGCCGGGCGGTCGCGGCTCAGCCCGGGAGCCGGGGCAGGACCTTGGTGCGGTAGAAGTCGAAGAAACCGCGCTGGTCCGGGCCGATCTGGCTGACGTACACGGCGTCGAAGCCGGCGTCCACGTACGCGCGGATCGCCGACACGTGCACCTCGGGGTCGTCCCCGCACGGCACGTTCGCCGCGACCCGCTCGCGCGGCACCAGCGTCGTCGCCTGCTCGAAGTGGCTCGGCGTGGGCAGCACCTGCGGCAGCTCGCCCGGCAACTGCTCGCTCGACCACAGGCGGTGCGCCGTGTCCACGGCCTCTTCCCGGTCCGGGCCCCAGCACACCTTGAGCCCGCCCTGCACCGGCTTGGTGCCGCCGCCCGCGCGGCGGAAGCGCTCGACGGACTCGGCGTCGGGGGCCATGGTGACGTAACCGTCGCCGATCCGCCCGGCCAGCTCGGTCGCCGCCGGGCCGAAGCCGGAGACGTCGATGGGCACGGGCGTCTCGGGCACGGTGTAGAGCCGGGCGTTCTCCACCGTGTAGTACGTGCCGTGGTGGTTGACCTCCTCGCCAGTGAAGAGCCGCCGCATCACCTGTACGGCCTCCTCCAGCATGGCCAGCCGGATGGCCGCCGGGGGCCAGCGGTCGCCGAGCACGTGCTCGTTGAGCGCCTCCCCGCTGCCGACGCCGAGCCGGAACCGCCCGCCGAGCTGCACGGCGCTGGTGGCCGCGGCCTGCGCCGTGACGGCCGGGTGCAGGCGTACGGTCGGGCAGGTGACGGCCGTCGCGACCGGCAGCGACGTGGCCTCGGACAGCGCCCCGATCACCGACCACACGAAGGGGCTCTGGCCCTGCTCGTCGTTCCAGGGATGGAAGTGATCGGAGAGCCACAGGGCCGAGAACCCCGCCTGCTCGGCCATCCGCGCCTGCTCGACCAGCGCGCGCGGCCCGTGCTCCTCGCACGCGAGGAAACAGCCGTACGTCGTCATCCGGCCTCCTTGAGCTGTGTGTCGCCCTCGCTAGTCCTCGTTCGCGCTGGCCGGGTAGCCGCTGGTGGCCCGCGGAAACCTGCGGACGGGCGGACGGGTTGGTGCGGGGCGAGCGTCGCGCGGGGGCCGGCGCGGGCGGCGGCCGACCGTGGCGGTGGGCGCCGGCCGGGGCGCCGGCCGGGGCGCGGGTACCCGATTCGCCGGAGCGATCTCGGGTACCGGGATGAGGACCGCGCCGCGACACCGGCCCCGGCCCGGACCCCGGCCGGGTGGGCGTAGCCGGCGCGCCCCGGCGGCGCACCGGCCCCGAGGCGCGGCTGGCCGTGGGCCGTGGCCGTGTCGCGACGCCGGTAGAAATGTCCCAGAGTGAGGTTCCCAGAGTGAGGTGGTGTGCGGGCTTGGCGCCCGCGCCCACGACGACCGAGGAGGAAGCACCCCATGCCCCGAGGTTCGAGCGACAAGCGTGAGCGGCAGTACGAGAAGATCAAGGAGAGCCAGGAGGAGCGCGGTACGAGCACGAAGCGGGCGAAGGAGATCGCGGCCCGGACCGTGAACAAGGAACGCGCGCGCACCGGCGAGGCCAAGACGGCGAGCCGCACGTCCACCCAGGACATGTCGTCCAGCCGTCGCGGCGGCAAGCGCTCGCACAGCGGCGCGGCCGGCCCCACCCGCGACCAGCTCTACGAGGAGGCCAAGCGCAAGGGCGTCGAGGGCCGGTCGTCGATGAACAAGGACCAGTTGGCCAAGGCCGTCGGCCGCTAGCACCCGCCCGCGGGCCGGGCCGGCGCTTCGGAAGCGGACGCGCGCGGGCGCGGGGCCCGCGGCCCCGGGTGGCGGGAGGTTGAGCCATGACGAAGACGCGCGAGAAGAAGCCGGGGGAGCGGGCCACCGTGCGCGCCCTGCTCGACACCCACGGCCGGACCTACGCGGCGGAGGCGGGCATCCGGCTGCGCGACACGCCGCAGCCGCTCTACCAACTCCTGGTGCTGGCCGACCTGTTGAGCGCCCGTATCCGGGCCTCGGTGGCGGTCTCCACGGCCCGGGCCCTGGCCGACGCGGGGTTGCGCGACCCGCGCCGGATGGCCGACGCGAGCTGGCAGGAGCGCGTGGACGCGCTCGGGGAGGGTGGCTATCGCCGCTACGACGAGCGCACGGCGACCCAGCTCGGCGACGGCGCCGAACTGCTGCGCGACCGTTACGGCAGCGACCTGCGCCGGATGCGCCGGGAGGCGGACGGCGACGTGGAGAAGGTGCGCGCGCTGCTCCAGGAGGTGCCGGGCCTCGGCCCGACCGGTGCCGACATCTTCCTGCGTGAGGTGCAGCGGGTCTGGCCCGAGTTCGCCCCCTACCTGGACGCGAAGGCGCTGCGGGGCGCCGAACGCCTCGGCCTGCCGGACCGCCCGGAACGTCTCGCCCGCCTGGTCCCCACCGAGGACACGGCGGCGCTGGCCGCGGGCCTGGTGCGGGCCGCGCTCGACGCCTCGGTCGTGGACGACGTGCGGGAGCGGGCGACGGCGTAGCGGCGCGGTGCGGTGGTGGTGCCGGGATGGCTGCGACTGCCGGCCGGCGGGTCGGCCGGGCCGTCGCGTGCGGCCCGGGCGGGACGCGGCTCACGCCTTGTGCGAAGCTACGAAGGTACGCCCGGGTGCCTCGGTGGAAGGTACACAGATACGAACGCGGGTTCGCCACTTGCGCGCCGTATCGGCGATGATGGCGTAGGAGCCGCAGCCCGGACCGAGGCGCCGAAGGCGCTGGGCCCGACGCTGACTCCCCACCCGCCCTTCCGTAAAACCGCAGGTGAGAGAGTTAGCATGCGATTCCTGAACGACGTGCGACCGTCCCATGACCTGACGTACGACGATGTGTTCATGGTGCCGAACCGCTCCGCGGTCGGTTCCCGGCAGAGCGTGGACCTCAGCTCGCCGGATGGAACCGGAACCACCATTCCGCTGGTCGTCGCGAACATGACCGCCATCGCCGGCCGGCGGATGGCGGAGACCGTGGCCCGCCGTGGCGGCCTCGTCGTCATCCCGCAGGACATCCCGATCGACGTCGTCACCGAGGTCATCGGCTGGGTCAAGACGCGGCACGTCGTGCTCGACACGCCCATCGTGCTTTCCCCGAGCCAGACCGTCGCCGACGCGCTGGCCCTGCTGCCCAAGCGGGCGCACGGCGCCGGCGTCGTCGTCGAGGGCGGTCGCCCCGTCGGCATCGTGACCGAGGCCGACCTGACCGGCGTGGACCGCTTCACGCAGTTGTCCGAGGTCATGTCCAAGGAGCTGATGGTGCTGGACGCGGAGATCGACCCGCGCCTCGCCTTCAACCAGCTCGACGCCGCGCACCGCAAGCTCGCTCCCGCCGTGGACCGGGACGGCAAGCTCGCGGGCATCCTCACCCGCAAGGCCGCCCTGCGCGCGACCCTGTACACGCCCGCCACCGACGCCTCCGGCGGCCTGCGCATCGCCGCCGCCGTCGGCGTCAACGGCGATGTGGCCGGGCGCGCCAAGTCCCTGCTCGACGCCGGCGTGGACACGCTGGTCGTGGACACGGCGCACGGCCACCAGGAGTCGATGATCAACGCGCTGCACGCGGTGCGCGGGCTCGACCCGCGGGTGCCGATCGTCGCGGGCAACGTCGTCGCAGCCGAGGGCGTGCGCGACCTGGTCGCCGCGGGCGCCGACATCGTCAAGGTCGGGGTCGGCCCCGGCGCCATGTGCACCACCCGCATGATGACCGGCGTCGGCCGGCCGCAGTTCTCCGCCGTCCTCGAATGCGCCGCCGAGGCCCGCAGGCTCGGCAAGCACGTGTGGGCGGACGGCGGCGTCCGGCACCCGCGCGACGTGGCGATGGCGCTCGCGGCCGGCGCGTCCAACGTGATGATCGGCTCGTGGTTCGCCGGTACGTACGAGTCCCCCGGCGACCTCCAGCAGAGCGCCGACGGGCGGCTGTACAAGGAGAGCTTCGGCATGGCCTCGGCCCGCGCCGTGCGCAACCGCACCAGCGAGGAGTCGGCCTACGACCGGGCCCGCAAGGCCCTGTTCGAGGAGGGCATCTCGACCTCGCGGATGTTCCTCGACCCGGCCCGCCCCGGCGTCGAGGACCTGATCGACACGATCATCGCGGGCGTGCGCAGCGCCTGCACCTACGCCGGCGCCGACTCGCTGGAGGAGTTCCACCAGCGGGCCGTGGTGGGCGTGCAGAGCGCCGCCGGATACGCGGAGGGCAAGCCGCTGCACGCGAGCTGGTAGCGGGCGCGCGCCCGCGGCGCCCCCGCGTGGCGGCGTTCCCGTAGCCAGTACCCGGACAGTCCGCGAACCGGCCCGCCCGGTGTGGTCCCGACCGATGTCGGTCACGATCACACCGGGCGGGCCGACGCGTGTGGCGGCGGGCGCCGGGGCGGGGTCGGGGCCCCACGGCCCGAGGGCGGGCTGCCCTCGTCAGGCCGCCGTGCCCTCCGCGAACAGCATGCGCACGTCGATGGCGCCCGCCCGGATCGCCGCGGCCCGCGCGTACTCGGGCGAGGTGTGCCACTCCCGGAGGCGGGCCATGTCGGGGAACTCCAGCGTGGTCACCACCCGGCCCGCCGGCCAACCGCCCTCGGCGGCCTCGGGGACGGTGCCCTGGATCAGGTAGCGCCCCCCGTACCGGGCGATCGACTCCTCGGCCAACACGCGGTAGCGGTCGGCGGCTTCGTGGTCGTACACCTCGGCGTCGACGAGCACGTAGGCAGGCATGGCGGACTCCGTTCCCAGTGGTATGCCGGCCGCGCGCGTGGCGGCGACCCGGCGAAGAGGAGCGATGCGTGATGCGGCGAGGAAAGATGTCGCGGTGAAGAAAAATGACACGCCGTATACTTCTGTAACGCCGGCGATTTGGCAATGCGGGATCATGAAGAGGGCCCGCGACCGGAGGGCCGGGCGACGAGGGGTGGCGCGATGGTCGAGGCGACGCGGCGAGAGCCGAGCCGACGGGAGCGGCTGCGGGCCGAGGCGACCGAACAGATCATGGAGATCGCCTTGCGGCAGATGGCCGTCGACGGCCCAGGGGCGCTCTCCCTGCGGGGCATCGCCCGCGAGATGGGCATGACACCGCGCGCCATCTACAGCTACTTCCCCACCCGGGACGACCTGGTCACGGAGCTGATCCGGACCTTCGGCCACGGGCTCGCCGACGCGTTGGAGCGGGCCCGGGACGAGGCGCCCGCGTCCGACCCGGAGCGGCGGCTGCTCGCCTGGGGCGAGGCCCTGCGCGCGTGGGCCCTGGCCCACCCGCAGGGCTTCCAACTCGTCTACGGCGACCCGCTCCCCGGCTACCAGCCCCCGCCGGGGGAGGGGCCGGTTGACGAGGCGGCGCTGCGGATCTGCGGCGGGCTCAACCGCCTGGTGGCTGCCTGCGCCAGCCGGCCGGCGCCCACGGAGCCCGACGACGACTGGTCCGACTTCCCGCCCGCCTACCGGGCCCGGGTGCGCGCCGAGGCCCCGGACCTCACGCCCGCCGTGGCCGCTCGCGCCCTGCGGATCTGGGCGCGGTTGCACGGCCTGGTCACCCTGGAGATCCACGGCCACCTGCGCCCCGTGTACGACGACCCGGCCGCGCTCTACCGCGCGGAGATGCTGGACCTCGTGCGCGACCTGGGACGCGCCGCCCCCGACGCCTGACCGCGCCGGCCCCTCCTCGCGCCCACGACGCACGACCGCGCTTCCCGCACGACCGCGCTTCCCGCACTACCGCACGCGGGAAGCGCCCGCCGACGTCTGTCGCCGAGGACGGGGCGCGTGCTGTGATGGCGGGATGGACGCCACGAGACGCGAGGGACACGAGGGGACGGGCCCGGGGGCCATCACGCCGGACGGCTGCGCCGTGGAGATGTACGCCCGCCTGCCGGCGGGTGACGAGCCGGAGATCGTGGCGGCCCACGTACCGGCCGGGGCGCGGCTGCTCGAACTCGGCTCCGGCGCGGGACGGTTGACCAGGCCGCTGGTGGAGCGGGGCTTCGAGGTGGTCGCCGTGGACGAGTCGCCGGAGATGCTGGCGCACGTCAGGGGCGCGCGCACGGTGTGCTCGCCCATCGAGCGCCTCGACCTGGGCGAGCGCTTCGACGCCGTGCTCCTCGCCTCGTTCCTGGTGAACACGGCGGACGGGGCGCTGGGCGCGGCCCTGTTGGGCGCCTGCGCCCGGCACGTGGCGCCCGACGGCTGCGTACTGCTCCAGCGCGAGAACGACCGCTGGCACGACGCGGCCACGGTGCCCCGCACCTGGGAACGCGACGGGCTGCGCATCCGCATGGCCTCGGTGGAACACCGCGGCGCCGACCGGGTCGCGGTGCGCATGGAGTACGCGTACGAGGGGGCCGAGTGGAGCCACTCCTTCGTCTCCCGCGTCCTCCCGGACGCCGCGTTCGAGGCCGAACTCGCCGCCGCTGGTCTGGCGTTGGACGCCTACCTGACGGATGACCACAGTTGGGCACGCGCCGTGCCGGCGCCGCGCGGCTGAGGTTACAGCGCTTCGGTTGTCGAAACCCGCAGGGCCCTTGCTCGCGGGTCAGCGAGCGGTCAACCGCCCTCTGACGAAGGGGTACGCGAGGACGTACGCGGCGGCGACACAGCCGGCGGCGACGACGGCCCACGTCAGCGCCTGCGGCCAGGGCTGGCCGAAGCAGCGGCACACGCTGGCTGAGCCGCACAGTGCGATGAGTGTCATCACGACGGCCGACAAGGCGTACGCGGCGCGTGACTTCACCTTGGCCGGGTGGAAGTTCACCAGCAACTCGACGAGCACCAACATGCGCTGTCCCCCCACCGCTGGCCTCTGCGGCTGTCTTTGGCTGTCTCCGGCGGTCTCCCGCTGTGGCCGCGGCGCCTGGCGCGCGGGCCCCGCGAGCCCAGCTTGCCGCACGGTGGTGGAGGGACGCAGGGCCTCCGGATGTGCTGGTTGCGGGTGAGCGGGTTGCTTCGCGGGCACGGTGGGGCCGCCGAACCGCCCGTGGTGTGCTGGACTGTTGAGCACCGGACGGCCACCGACACGAACGGCGGTCTGAGCCCGGTGCCCCGCCCGGCACGCGAACCTGCGGCGTACGACGCGACGCGTGCCCGCGCGGCGTGGGTACCGAGCCCCAGGTCACCAGCACAAGGGAGAGAACGCATGATCATGCCCCGGTACGTTGCCTGGGTCGCCGCGGGTGCGGCGGCGCTGACGCTGAGCGGGTGCGGCAGCGACGGCGAGCGGGACGGGGGCGGGGGACGCGGGGAACGACGGGTGGCCGTCGCTCGGCCGAACTCCACCGGGTGGCTCGTGGCGTCGCGGTCCGGCGCTCTCGCCGCCGACAGTTCCCGGCCGTCGAAACCCGCCCCCGCCAGCCCGGCCGAGTTCTTAGCGACCCACAGGACCCGCTACGACGCGGTGGACGCTTCCGCGTGCGGCGACGCGGCCTGGGACGCCGTGGCCTGTGGGAAGGCGCTCACCGCCGCCCGAAAGGTGGCCGACGCGGCGTACGCGCACATCGAGGGCGAGCTTCCCGCTGGTCAGTTCGTCGACGAGAAGCGGAGCGCGCAGGAGGTCACGGCGGTCGTGGCCAGGGCACACGCCCTCGGCTGCTTCCGGATGGGCGCCGACCGCCGGGAGGCGCCGGTGGCCCAGCGCGACCTGTGTCCCACGCTCGCCAACCTGACGTGGCTGCACTGGCGCTCCTTCCGCAACACCATGACCGTGACCTGAGCCCGCCCCAGGCCGCCATCGAGCGACCGCGCCGGGTGAGCGAGAAGGGGGAGAGGGGCAGGAGTGCGGGGGGTGACAGCGGGGGAGACACCGGCCGAGCCGGTCTCGGGATCGGTGCCGGGATCTGCATCGAGGGCGGGCCGTGACGATCGGACGGGCGGACGATCGGACGGGCGGGCGGCAGCCCGATACCCGAGTCGGCGAGGCGAGCCGGCGAGGCGGGGGCGACATCGGGGGGCCGGGGCAGGGCCGGGATCGAGCCCAGGCTGGGGCCCAGGGAAGATCAACAGCCGCATCGCGCGTTTCGTGTGACGATGGGCCTTGATCCACCGTTCCGCCCACCGGCCGCCCGCGGCCGGGCGCCGCAGAGAAATGAACCCACCCGCAGTGCGACTGAACCCGCTCGACGAACGCATCGTGCACGCCCTCGCCGAGGACGCCCGCCGCTCGTACGCCGACATCGGCGCAGAAGTCGGCCTGTCCGCCCCCGCCGTCAAGCGGCGAGTGGACCGGCTGCGCGCCGAGGGCGCGATCACCGGTTTCACGGTGCGCGTGGACCCCGTGGCGCTCGGCTGGCAGACCGAGGGCTTCGTCGAGTTGTACTGCCGCCGCAACACCTCGCCCACGGACATCCACCGCGGCCTCTCGCGCTACCCGGAGGTCGTGTCCGCCTCCACCATCACGGGCGAGGCGGACGCCATCGTGCAGGTCTTCGCCTCCGACATGCGCCACTTCGAGGGCGTGTTGGAACGCATCGCGGGCGAGCCGTTCGTCGAGCGCACCAAGTCGGTCCTGGTCCTCTCTCCGCTGCTGCGGCGCTTCAGCTCCGGCGCCCCCACATAGCCACGGCAGGACCGGTCGGCCTCCGGCGCCCCGCGCCGAGGCGGGCCGAGCGAGCCGTGCCGTGGCCGGGCCAGGGCGTGGTGGTGCGGTCGGTGGGGCCGACGGGCGGGGGGAGCGGGCGGTACGGCGACCACCGCGAGGCGCGATCCGTGCGCGCGGTGGTGGCCGCCGTGTGGACGACGTCGCCGATGAGTGTCGCCTCCGGAGGGTGGCGAGCGGTGGGCGACGGGGCCAAGCGGCAGCCGTGCTCCGGGCGGCTGCCCACCTCCGGTGCTTGCCCCGGTCCGCGGCGCTGGCGCGGGAGCGGCCGGCCATCGTGCGGACCTGTCGTCCGGTCTCCCGGCACGGAGTACGACGGACCCGGGCCGGGGGTTTCGGGAGGTGCGTGGTGTGCCGCGGCGTGGCCGCCGCGCGGTGGCGTCCGCGAACGGCCGATAGACCGGGACGGGAGCAGGGGAGCGCCGTCAGCCTGCCGCGTTCGGCGGGGCTATCGGAGAGGTATCGGTCGCGCCGACCGGCCGGGGGCTGATCGTGCCCTGGTCCCCGTCCGGCAGCTCGTACGCGGCGAACGGGAACCACGGGTCGGCGCCGTTGGAGCCGCCCGGCTCGACGGGCCCCGCGCGCTCCGGGGCGGTCGTGGCGTCGGCCGACGGGCCGCTCCCGGGGGAGGCCGCCGCGGCGCCGGCCGCGCCGGCGGCCAGCAGCACGGCGACGCCGAGCGCGGCGAGGCGGACCCGGGTGGGCGTGGCGGCGGACATCCGGGGCGAGAAACGGTTCATGGCGACCCTTCCGGGGCGGTGGCCGCACGGGCAGCGCGACTGGTCGTGTTGACGGTCACCAGCCTGCCGCCGGGCCCGGGTCGCGCACATCGCTCCACGGGCTGATCATCCGTACGTGCGCGGTCGTCCCCCCGTACCCGGGGATACGACCCCAGAGGTAGCGGCGCAGCCCCCGCCGTCCCCCCACGGGCTGACGCCTCCGCTCCCACCTGCGTGAACGCGGTGCGCAACGAAACGCCGCACAAAGGCTTGAACACGCAACGAATCTCTCCTGGGCGCGCAATGGAGCCGTCTTGTCCGGTCTCGGGGGCAGACCGTACCGTCTACATGGCCGCCCGCAAGCCGCACCGTCCGCCGTGGCCCTGTGCCCGCATCACCGCCCGAGGGGTTCCATGACCACGCCGCGCACCGCCCTGTTGCAGACGTCGGGACGACCCGGCGAGGTCGAGCACAACCTGGGCCTCCTCGACGACGCAGTCGCCCGCGCCGCGTCCGCCGGCGCCCGACTGCTCACCGCTCCGGAGCTGTTCCTGACCGGGTACGCGATCGGGAAGCGCATGCCCGACCTCGCCGAGCCGGCGGACGGCCCGTCCGCCCAGGCCGTCGCGCGCACGGCCGCCCGGCACGGCGTCGCCATCTGCTACGGCTACCCCGAGCGCGATGGCGAGCTGATCTACAACTCGGCCCAGTTGATCGACCCGAACGGCGAGCGCCTGCTCAACTACCGCAAGGCGCACCTGTACGGCGCGTTCGAGGAGCGCTGGTTCACGCCCGGGAACCCGCCCGTGGCCCAGGTCGAACTCCCCGCGCTGGACGGGCTCCGGGTCGGCGTCATGATCTGCTACGACGTGGAGTTCCCGGAGTACGTCCGCGCGCACGCGCTGGCCGGCACCGACCTGCTGCTGGTTCCGACCGCGCAGATGCACCCGTTCCAGTTCGTCGCCGAATCCCTCGTCCCGGTCCGCGCGTTCGAGAACCAGCTCTACATCGCGTACGTCAACCGCTGCGGGCGCGAGGGCGGGTTGGACTTCGTCGGTCGAAGCTGCCTGGCCGGGCCCGACGGGATCGCCAGGGCCCGCGCCGGTCAGGGCACGGAGCTGGTGATGGCCGACGTCGACGCGGCGTTCCTGGCCGCGTCGCGCGAGGCCAACCCGTATCTGCGCGACCGTCGCCCCGCGCTGTACACCGCCCTGAGCTGACCCGTTCCGTACGGGGCGGCCAGGCCCACCCCGTACGCGCGCTCCCTCGCCCCGCCCCACCGTCGCCCGCCGTCGGTCCGCCACGGCCCGGCTCCGCCCTGCCGTCCCGCGCCCACCGCCACCCCTCACCGTCACCTTCACCGCCCGCACGGCCCGCCGCCCGTGCCCGCCCGAGCGCGCGCCGCCGCGCCCGCACGCAAGGAGCCCGCCCCCATGACGTCCACGGTGCCCACCGCCGCCCACGACGAGCAGCCGACGCGGCCCGTCCAGCCGCCGCTCACGATGTTCGGGCCCGACTTCCCGTACGCGTACGACGACTACCTGGACCACCCGGCCGGCCTCGGGCAGGTGCCCGCGACCGAGCACGGCACCGAGGTCGCGGTCATCGGCGGCGGCCTGTCCGGCATCGTCGCCGCCTACGAGCTGATGAAGATGGGGCTGCGCCCGGTCGTCTACGAGGCCGACCGGATCGGCGGCCGGCTGCGCACCGACCGCTTCGAGGGCTGCACCACCGACGACGGCCAGCCGCTGACCGCCGAGATGGGCGCCATGCGCTTCCCGCCGTGCTCCACCGCCCTCCAGCACTACATCGACCTGGTGGGCCTGGAGACCCGGCCGTTCCCCAACCCGCTGGCCCCCGACACCCCCTCCACCGTCGTGGACCTCAAGGGCCAGTCGCACTACGCGCGCACCCTGGAGGACCTGCCCGAGGTCTACCACCAGGTGATGGACGCGTGGAACGCCTGCCTGGAGGAGGGCGCGGACTTCTCCGCCATGCAGCGGGCGCTGCGCGAACGGGACATCCCCACCATCCGCGCGATCTGGTCCCAGCTCGTGGAGAAGCTGGACAACCAGACGTTCTACGGCTTCCTCTGCGACTCCCCGGCCTTCGCGTCCTTCCGGCACCGGGAGATCTTCGGCCAGGTCGGGTTCGGCACCGGCGGCTGGGACACCGACTTCCCCAACTCCATCCTGGAGATCCTGCGCGTCGTCTACACCGGCGCCGACGACGACCACCGCGGCATCGTCGGTGGCAGCCAGCAACTGCCCGAGCGGCTGTGGGAGCGCGCACCGCAGAAGATCACGTACTGGGCGCAGGGCACCTCGCTCAGCTCGCTGCACGAGGGCGCGCCGCGCCCCGCGGTCACCCGGCTGCACCGCACGGCGGGCAACCGGATCACGGTCACGGACGCGTCCGGCGACATCCGCACCTACCGTTCGGCGATCTTCACGGCGCAGAGCTGGATGCTGCTGTCCAAGATCGATTGTGACGACGCGCTCTTCCCGATCGACCACTGGACGGCGGTGGAGCGCACCCACTACATGGAGTCCAGCAAGCTGTTCGTCCCCGTGGACCGGCCGTTCTGGCTGGACACCGACGAGGAGACCGGGCGGGACGTGATGAGCATGACGCTCACCGACCGCATGACCCGCGGCACCTACCTCCTCGACAACGGCCCGGACCAGCCCGCCGTGATCTGCCTCTCCTACACCTGGTGCGACGACAGCCTCAAGTGGCTGCCGCTGTCCGCGAACGAGCGGATGGAGGTCATGCTCAAGTCGCTGCGCGAGATCTACCCCAAGGTGGACATCCGCCAGCACATCATCGGCAACCCGGTGACCGTCTCCTGGGAGAACGAGCCGTACTTCATGGGCGCCTTCAAGGCCAACCTGCCGGGCCACTACCGCTACCAGCGGCGCCTGTTCACCCACTTCATGCAGGACCGGCTGCCCGCCGACAAGCGGGGCATCTTCCTGGCCGGTGACGACATCTCGTGGACGGCCGGCTGGGCCGAGGGCGCGGTGCAGACGGCGCTGAACGCGGTGTGGGGCGTGATGCACCACCTCGGCGGCGCGACCGACCCCACCAACCCCGGCCCGGGGGACGTCTACGACGCGATCGCGCCGGTGGCACTGCCCGAGGACTGAGCCAGCCCCGCCCGGTCACCCGTGGGCCGGGCGAGGGCGCGGCCTCGGTCAGTCGCACGGCCTGAGCGGCGTCAGCAGCACCCGTCCCACCAGACCGACGCCGGCGTCGACCCGCTCCGCGAACTCCCGGGCGAGGTCCGGTTGTTCGCGCAGCCCCCACAGTGCCCGGAAGGCGCCCCACGCCGCGTCGCGGGCCCGGTCCAGGCTCCACGCCCCGACCAGGTGGGTGAGCGGATCGGCGATGTCGAGCAGGTCGGGCCCGGGCATCAGCTCCTCCCGTACCCGCTCCTCCAGGCCGGTCAGCACGTCGCCCACCCGGTCGAAGTCGGCCTCCAGCGCGGCCGGTTCGCAGCCGAGCGAGACGCAGGTGTCGCGGAGCGCGAGGGCCAGGTCGTTGCCGATGTGCGCGTTGATCCCGGCCAGGGCGAACTGCACCGGCTGAACCGCCGGATGCCGCCGCAGGTCGAACAGTGGGCGCCAGGCCGGGGACGGGCGCCCGCCGTGGGCCGCCGCGTCCACCGCGGCCAGATAGCGCGCCGCGAACCGGGCCGTCAGCTCCTCGGCCGCCGGCCCGTGGTGGAAGTGACCCGCCGAGAGCCGGTCCTCGACCTCCTGGGTCACCGAGAGGTACACGCCGTTGAACACGGCGACCCCGTCCCGCCCGGGCAGCGCGCGCTCCAACGCGGTCATCCGGTGCAGCGCCTGCTCCACGGTGGGAGGAGCGGCGCGCCGAGGGGCGGGGCGAGTGGTGTATCGCTGTTCGGCCTGCGTCATGCGGCCAGCGTCCCAGCCCGAACGCCCGCCGGGGAGCCCTCGGTTGTTCCTTCCTCATAACGGATGAACCGGACTCGGCCCCCGTGGCTGGAGGGTTGCCACAGGCGCGGAGCCTGGCCGAGGGAGCAGGCCGAGGGGGGTTGGTTACGGCTCGTGTCGGGTCGGCCACGGCTTCGGCGGGGATCGATGGCGGGCGCGTACGGGCGCGAGTCGGGCAGCCGGCACCCTGATCGCGGGCAGTGGCTTCCGTGATACGGAAGCGCGGGGGCGGCGGGACGGCGGAGGGTGGCGGCGTGATCCGGGTGCGCCGTCGCGGCTCCGGGGCGCGGCCCCACGGCCGGTCGTCCGGGTGCGGGCCGGTCGCGGCGGGCGGAGAAGGCTCGGTCGGCGCGCGGCGCGCAACTGCTCCCGTACGTCGGCGAACTGACGCCTTCGCAGGTCAGCAGGGTGGCCACGCGGGACGTGGGCCGGTGCCGGCAGGGTCGCCTCCCGGTCGTGGGAACGTACGTACGAAAAGCGTGCGACGGGCCGTTCACTCGGCCGTCCGGGGCGATGGGTCGCTTTCGGCTCGGTTTGCCTCCGGTGGGGTGGGCCGCTCATCATCACCCCGGCTCTGCGTCGCGCAGAGTGTCGCGAATGTGGAGCGTGAGCATGGCGGGCTTCGGATGGAAGCTGCACGGAGACGGCAAGAACCTGCGGCCGGGGGAAGTCGTCAAGCCGGACGAGCGGCTGTCGTGGGGACGTACGGCCGGGCTCGGTGCCCAGCACGTCGTCTCGATGATCGGCGCCTGCTTCGTCGCCCCGGTCCTCATGGGCCTGGACCCGAACCTGGCCCTCATGGCGTCGGGCGTGGCGACGATCCTGTTCCTGCTGCTGACGCGGGGGCGGATTCCGAGCTACCTGGGGTCGTCGCTCTCCTTCGTCGGGGTCGCCGCCGTCATCGCCGGCCAGGGCGGTGACGTCGGCACGCTGACCGGCGCCCTGTTCGTGGTGGGCGCGGCGCTCGCGCTCTGTGGCGTGATCATCCAGGTCATCGGCGGCAAGGTCATCCACGCCGTCCTGCCGCCGGCGGTGACCGGCGCCGTGGTCATGCTGATCGGCTTCAACCTGGCGCCCGTGACCGCGGGCACCTACTGGCCGCAGGACCAGTGGACGGCGCTGGCCACGATGCTCTTCACCGGCCTGGCCCTGGTGGTGCTGCGCGGCTTCTGGGCGCGCGTCGCCATCTTCCTCGGCCTGGTCTTCGGGTACGTGCTCTCCTGGGTCCTGGACCGCACCACGGGCAAGATCCACTCGGCGGACGGCTCGGGCAAGGTGACCGACCACTGGCGGATCGACTTCTCCGGCGTCGCCGACGCGAACTGGTTCGGCACGCCGACCTTCCACGCGCCGAGCTTCGAGTGGTCCGCGATCCTCGTGGCGCTGCCCGTCCTGGTGGCCCTGATCGCCGAGAACGCGGGCCACGTCAAGGCGGTCGGCGAGATGACCGGCGACCCGCTGGACGACAGGATGGGCACCGCGATCGCCGCGGACGGCACCGCCTCCATGCTGTCCACCGCGGTCGGCGGCCCGGCCACGACGACGTACGCCGAGAACATCGGCGTCATGGCCGCCACCCGGGTCTACTCGACGGCTGCCTACTGGGCGGCGGCCGGCTTCGCGGTCCTCTTCGGCCTCTGCCCCAAGTTCGGTGCCGTGGTAGCCGCGATCCCCGGCGGCGTGCTGGGCGGGATCACGGTCATCCTGTACGGCATGATCGGCCTGCTCGGCGCGCAGATCTGGGTACGGAACAAGGTGGACTTCTCCCAGCCGCTGAACCTGGTGCCGGCCGCCGCGGGCGTCATCATCGGCATCGGCGGGGTCTCGCTGAAGTTCACCGACAACTTCGAACTGAGCGGCATCGCCCTCGGCACCCTGATCGTGCTCACCGGCTACCACGCCCTGCGCTGGCTGTCCAAGGCCGCCGGCACCCACCGCCCGGCCCTCCTCGACGGCGGCACCACGGAGTACGACACGGAAACCGGTAAGTAACGCCACCCCTGCCCGGCCCGCCCCGGTCCGCTCGCCGACACCTCGGGTCGCTGCCGGGCCGCCCGGGGCGCCGGGCCCGCGCGACCGCCCCGCCCGGCCGCCGGCCCGGCGCGGCTCGGGCCGCGCGTCGGCGCAGGCCCCGCGGCGGGTTCAGGCGTCTCGCGTCGACGCAGGCCCCGCGGCGGGTTCGGGCGTCCCGTGTCGGCCCGGGCCCCCGCGTCTGCTCAGGCGTCCCGTGTCGGCGCCGCGTCCGCCGCGCCGGGCGCCCCCGCCCCGTCCACCCCGCCGGCCTCGGTCGGGCCCGTGGCCGGCGTCACCCGGCCCGCCGAGCGGAGCACCCCGGCGCCCACGACCAGCCCCAGGGCCAGCAGCGTGACCAGGCCGAAGGAGACCGTCAGCGAGGTCAGGTCGGCCACCGAGCCCATCGCCGAGGGGGCGATCAGGCCCGAGGTGTAGGTGATGGTCGCCACGCCCGCTATGGCCTGGCTCGGCGCCGGGCCGCTGCGTCCCGCCGCGGCGAACGCCAGCGGCACCACCACGGCCACCCCGAGGCCGAGCAGCGCGAAGCCGCCGAGGGCCATGGCCGGATGGGTGGCCGTGACGACCAGCAGGCCGCCCAGCGTCGCGCACACCCCGCTCGTACGCACCGTGCGCACCGCCCCGAACCGGGTCACCACCGCGTCCCCGGCCAGCCGGGCGATCGCCATCGTGCAGGCGAACGCCGTGGTGGACGCGGCGGCCAGGCCCGGCGAGGTGTTCAGCTCGTCCCGCAGGTAGACCGCCGACCAGTCCAGGCTGGCGCCCTCGGCGAACACCGCGCAGAACCCGACGGCGCCGATGACCAGGGCCGACCTCGGCGGCAGCGCGAAGTGCGGCGGCGGGTGCTCGTCCGGGGCGCTGCGCAGGTCGAGTACGCCGCGACAGGCCAGCGCGCCGAGCACGGTCAGCACGGCCGCGGTCACCGCCAGGTGCGCGCGGGCGTCCACCTCCGCGTGGGCGGCGACCGTACCGGCGGCCGAGCCGATCAGCGCCCCCACGCTCCACATGCCGTGCAGCCCGGACATGATCGAGCGGCCCAGGCGCTCCTCGGTCTCCACGCCGAGCGCGTTCATCGCCACGTCCGACATGCCCGCCGTGGCCCCGTAGACGAGCAGCACCCCGCACAGCGCGACCAGGTTGGGCGCGAGGGCGGGCAGCGTGAGCGAGAGGGTCCACAGCGCGAGCATCCCGCGCAGCGCGGTCCGGGCGCCGAACCGGTGGCTGACCCAGCCGGCCAGCGGCATCGCCACCGAGGCGCCGATGGCGGGGAAGGCGAGGGCGAGGCCGAGCTGGCCGGCGCTCGCGTCCGTGTGGTCCTGCACCCAGGGCACGCGGGTCGCGAAGCTGCCGGTGACCGCGCCGTGCACGGCGAAGACCAGCGCGACGGCGACGCGCGCCCGGCGCAGCCGCTGCCCGGCGGCCGGTTTCCCGGCGCCCGTTCCTGTCCCGGCGTCCACCATGCTGCCCGGCCCTCCCAGCCTCGAAGTCGGCCCCGATCCCGGGGCCTCCGGGGAGGGTTCCCCGGCGCGCCGAGAAACTATCAGGAACCCTGCCTGATAAATAACCGATTTCCCACGGGGCGTGCAAGGATTCCGGCATGTCCCCGACGCGTGTGCACTCCGGCGGCAAGACCGCCTCCCCGAGCACCGCCCGCGCCATCAACGACCGCCTGGCGCTGGCCCTCCTGCAACGCGAAGGGCCGCTGACGGCCGGCCAGCTCAAGCAGCTCACCGGGCTGTCCCGGCCGACCGTGGCCGACCTCGTGGAACGGCTGCGGGGAGCCCGGCTGATCACCGTGGTGGGTGAGGCGGGCGCCGAGCGGCGCGGACCCAACGCCCGGCTGTACGGCATCGTCGCGGACCGCGCCCACCTGGCCGGGATCGACGTGCGCACCGACCGGGTCACCGTCTGCGTAGCCGACCTGCTCGGCCGCACGCTGGCCGAGGCGTCGCTGCCCATCGCCCCGCGGGCCACCGGCGAGCCGGGCCGGCCCGCCGCCGGCCCGCCCGCGGTGGCGGCGGCCGTGGACCTGCTGACCAGCACCGCCGCGCGGGCCGGGGCGACCTCGCTGCACACCATCGGGGTGGGCGCGCCCGGCCTGCTCGACCCGGCCACCGGCGCCCTGGGCAGCAACACGGGCTGGCTCCCGCGCTGGCACGCCGACCTGGTCGCCGCGGTGCGCGCGCACTTCCCGGCCGAGCTGCTGTTGGAGAACGAGGCCAACCTCGCCGCCGTCGCCGAGCAGCGGCTCGGCGCTGCCCGCGACCGGGACACCTTCGTGCTGCTGTGGCTCGGCGGCGGGACCGGCGCGGCGGTCGTGCTGGACGGCGCGCTGCGCCGGGGGGCGTCCGGGGGCGCGGGGGAGATCGGGTTCCTGCCGGTCGCGGGCACCGGCGGGCTGCCCAGCGCGAGCGGCTGCGAGGGGGGATTCCACTCGCTCGCCGGCGGCCCCGCGCTGTGCGACCTCGCGCTCCGGCACGGCCTCCCCGTCGAGGGCACGGGCGTCGAGGCGGCCGAGCGCGCGCTGCGCGCCGCCGTGGCCGCCGTACGGGAGAGCCGGGGCGAGCGGGACGAGCGCGAGGAGGGCGGGGGCGCTGGGGTGCCGGTCGGGCCGGCGGAGGCGTTCCTCGACGCGTACGCGGACGGCGTCGCCATCGGGGTCGCGGCCGTGAGCGCCGTGCTCGACCCGGGCTGCGTGGTCATCGGGGGCGAGTGCGGGCGCGCGGGCGGCGACGAGCTGGCCCGGCGCGTGGCGGAGCGGGTGGCCCGGATGGCCCCGGTCCGCCTGGAGGTGCGGGCCGGCACGGTGGGAGGCCGCGCGGTGCTCCGGGGCGCCGTGCTGACCGCCATGGACGCGGCCCAGGACGACCTGTTCGCGCCGGAGGGCTGAGGTCAGTGCCGCGCCGGTAGCCGGAACCGCCGCCGGTACTCCGTCGGCGTGGTGTTCAGGCGCCGACGGAACGCCCGTACCAGGGTGTCGGTCGTGCCGAAACCGCAGAGCGCGGCGACGCGCTCCAGCGTCGCGTCCGACGACTCCAGTTCCTGGCGGGCCTTCTCCACCCGGACCGACTCGACGTAGGCGTGCGGGGTCATGCCGAGTTCGGTCTTGAAGAGCCGGGTCAGGTGCCGGTCGCTGACGTGCGCGTACGCGGCGAGGTCGGCGACGGTCAGGGGCGCGTCGAGGTGGCGCAGGACGTGGTGGCGCAGGTCCTCGACGCGGCGCGTGGTGGAGACCTGCTCCAGCGGCGCGCTGAACTGGCTCTGGCCGCTGGGGCGTTTGAGGTACATGACCAGTTGCCGGGCCACCCGCAGGGCGACGGCCTCGCCGAGGTCGTCGGCGATCAGCGCGAGGGACAGGTCGAGGCAGGCGCTGATCCCGGCCCCGGTCCACACGTCGCCCTCGCGGATGAAGATCGGGTCGGCGTCCACCGTGACGGCCGGGTGGTCGGCCGCCAGTCGCGGCGCCGTCGACCAGTGGGTGGTGGCGCGCCTGCCGTCCAACAGGCCGGCCGCGGCCAGCAGGTGAGCGCCCACGCACACGGAGGCGACCCGGTGGGCGCGGGCGGCCAGCACCCGGACCCACTCCACCAGGCGCGGGTCGACGAGCGGATGGACGCGGCGTTCGGCGTCGACCTCCACCGCGCCGGGCACGATGAGCGTGTCGACGGCGCCGGCGGCGGCCTCGGCGAAGGTGGTGTCGGGCAGGACGCGCACCCCGGCGCCGGTGGTGACCGGGTCCGTGGTCGCGGCGGCGAGCAGCACCCGGTAGCCCGCGGCCTCCTCGGTCTCGCGCAGAGCCAGCGAGAACACCTCCGGCGGCCCGGTGACGTCGAGCAGGTCGACGCCGTCGAAGAGCATGATGACGACGAGACGGCGGACGGTGTCCGGCACGGGTCCCCCAGGGGTGTGGGCAGGGCGCTGTGGCATGTCGGTATCTGCGGGTGAGACGTCATTGCCGACATCGATGGCCGGCTCCTAGTTTTACCCGCATGGCCCACTCACCGTTCGGGCCGCCCCTCCACCCGCATGCCGAAGGCGGTACACCCATGCCCAGAACCACCCTGCGCGAGCTCAACGGCCTCGACCAGACGCCCGCGATCCTCGGCGAGGCCGCGCTGGTCCTCATCGACCTCCAGAACACCTACACCCGCGGCGTCATGGAACTCGACGGCTGGCGGCCCTCGCTGGACGCCGCCGCGCGACTGCTGTCCCGGGCCCGCCGGGAGGGCGCGCGGGTCGTGCACGTGATCAACGACGGCGGCCCGGGCACCCCGTACGACATCGATGCCGAGGTCGGGCGGATCCACCCGGACGTCGCCCCGCTCGACGGGGAGCCGGTGGTGGTCAAGCGGGTCCCGAACGCGTTCGTGGACACGGACCTGGCCACCTGCCTGCGCCCGGGTCAGGACGTGGTGCTCGCGGGGTGGATGACGCACATGTGCGTGGCGTCCACGGCACAGGGCGCGTTCCTCGCCGGCCACCGCCCGACCGTCGTCGCCGACGCCTGCGCGACCCGCGCGCTGCCGGTGGCGGGCGCCGAGGTCCCCGCCGACCAGGTGCACCGGGCCGCCCTGGCCACCGTCGCCGACCTGTTCGGGGTGGTCGTCGCCTCCGAGCGGGAGCTCGGCCGGTGAGTCCGGTGAGTCCGGTAAACCGGTGAATCCGGTGAATCGGTGAGACCAGAGGGGCCAACGAGAGTGGGGGGCCGACGCCGTCGACGGCCCACTCCCGCTCCATAGGGAAACGCCCGCGCGCCGGGCCCCGAAACCGGGACCCGGCGCGCTTCTCGTTTGGCCCACCGAGCCGGGCCCCCGCCGCTGAGAGGGGGCCCGGCCCGGTGGCGCACCCGACGGCGGGTGACGCCACACTTCACCGCCGCCGGGTGATCAGGGGGTCAGCAGGCTCCCTTGTCCTGCCAGACACCGTCGACGCCGGGCTCCTGGCCCTGGGTCCACCACTTGGCCGTCCAGTTGTGGCCCTTCCAGGAGACGGCCGCGCCGCCGTTGTAGACCGCGGTCTTGTCCCAGGCCGGCGCCGTGCACTGGCCGCCGTTGCCGCCGTTGTTGCCTCCGGTGCCGCCCGTGCCGCCGCTGGTCCCGTCACCGGGGTCGACGATCTTGGTGCCGCGGGCCAGGTCGCCGGCGAGCGAGTACGACTTGCCGCCGAAGGAGACCGTCCAGTTCGACGGCGTGGAGGTCGGCAGGTAGTACACGAGGTCGAAGCTGAGGGACGCCCCGGGCGCGAGCGACTGCCAGCTCGGCAACTTGAACGAGGTGCGGTGGTAGTCGCCCTTCAGGCCGCCCACGTTGTTCCCCGTGTGGTCGCTGCGGATGACCTTCAGGCCCCAGCCGCTCTGGTCCTTGGCGTTGTTCGGGGACGCGGTGGCGTAGTCGAACTGGAACTCGGCGCCGCCCGGGATGGTGGTCTTGGTGTTGTTGGTGATGCGCACCTTGGGGCTGATCGGGTAGTTCGAGTCGCCCAGCGGGAACTCGCCGAAGTTCACGTCGAGGTCGAGCGCCTCGGCCGGCAGGTTGGTGGTGGCCCGCTTGGCGCCGTAACCGGGCGCCGCCTTGAACGCGTCGTACAGCGTGTTGGTCAGCGTGTTGCCCGGCTCGTACTGGCCCTTGCCGGCGTTGTACTGGTAGTCACCGGCCAGCTCCCAGATCATGGTGCCGCCCAGGCCCTTGTCGACCACGTACTGGGCCTTGGCCTTGACCGACTGCTCGTCCTCGGTGGACAGGAACACCTTCTTGTCGGCGTTCCACAGCCACGGGGCGACCAGCGTGGAGTCGTAGTTGCGGGTGTAGGCGCCGGTGAGCTTGGTGTCGGCGGGGAAGCCGTAGCGGGTGACGTAGTCGCCGACGACGCCCTTCTCCAGGTTCTTGGCGTGCCACATCGGGTTGGAGCCGGCCGGCGACTCCTTGCCGTTGTCGTCCTTGTCGTGCCACAGGTTGTCGATGCCGACGGCGCCGTCACCGCACTCGGTCAGCCCCGAGCCGGCCGGGCAGGAGCTGGCCTTCGAGGTGCCCCACAGCCCGTTCTTGCCGCCGTTCACGTTCTTCCAGCCGCGGGTGTAGTACGGCAGGCCCAGGTTGATCCGGCCGGCCGGCATCGAGCCGCGGAAGTAGTGGTAGGACCAGTCGCCGTTGAGGTAGCCGATGCCGCCGTACTGCGAGGCGGTGTACACGCCCCACTTGGCCAGCTCGGCGTCCTTGCCGTCGTCGTAGAGCGCGGCGTTGGGGCCGACGAACTCGTTCCACGCGCCGTGCAGGTCGTAGGACATGATGTTGACGTAGTCCAGGTACTTCGTCGTCTGGTACGTCTCCATGCCGCGCAGCAGGTAGGCGGAGGAGGGGGCGGCGACCGACAGCAGGTAGTGCTTGCCGTCGGCGGCGCTGGCCCGGTCCAGCTTCTCGCGCAGCGTCTTCATCAGCGCCGCGTAGCCCTTGTTGAGCCCGCCGCGCCGGGCGTTGGCCAGCGGCCAGTCCTGCGGGTGGCCGGCGTCCTTCATCGATGTCGGGTACTCGTAGTCGATGTCCACGCCGTTGAAGCCGTACTGGCGGATGAAGTCCACGGCGGAGTCGGCGAAGGTGTTGATGCCCGCCTGGTTGACCGAGCCGTCGGCGTTGGTGGCCATCGAGTAGAAGCCGCCGGACTTGACGCGCTGGCCGTTCTCGTCGATGTAGCCACCGGTCTCGGCCCAACCGCCGACCGAGATCAGCGTCTTGACGTTGGGGTGCTTCTTCTTGAACTTGTTGAGCTGGTTGAAGTGGCCCTTGTACGGGAACGCCGGGTCCATCTCCGCGCCCTCGACGCCGGGCCAGGTCATGCCGGTCGCGGGGTTGTTGGCCGAATCCGCTCCGACGGAGAGCTTGTTGGCCTTGTCGACGTGCGCGAAGGCGTAGTTGAGGTGGGTGACCTTGTCCCACGGGATGTTGTTGGCCAGGTAGGCGGGGGTGCCGTCCTTGCCGGTGCGCCAACTGGTGAAGTAGCCGATGACGCGGCGCTGGTGGTCGGCGCCCATCTTCTCGCGGCCGTCGGCGTCGTAGACGGAGCAGTAGGGGACGTCGACGCCCGGGGTGCGGTACATGCCGTCGGGGCGACAGGTGGACTGGTCCTCGGCGTGTGACTCAGCGACCGAGAGGGTGCTGACGAGGAGTCCGGCGAGAGCGGCGGCCGACGCGGCCAGCGTGGCTCTCGCTCGGGTACGGGACAACACGATCGGTTCCTCCAGGAAGGGGCTCGGTGGAGCTCGCGGGGGTGATCCGTGCCGTGGGGGGCGTACAAAGCGCGCGCTGTGGGAGGTGGTGGGAGGTGAAGAGGGGGCCCGAGGTGTGCGCACACCCCGGTTCGATTGCTCAAAGGTGTGGCAGAGGCTAAGAGGACTAGACCAAAGCGTCAATAGGTATGGACCAATATCAACGCGAGGGGCAGGCGCGAGAGTTCCGCGATGACGGCGATTCGGACGGCTGTTTTCGATCAGTTCCAGCCAGCTTCCGGGCGGCCCCTGACGCGCCTCCTGTGAGTCAGGCCACAGAATCCGGCCCGCGCGCCCCTGGCCACCCGTGGCAGACTGGATGCCGTACCAGTGACGTCAGCGCACTCCGGGGTCGGTGAAAGTCCGAACCGGCGGTTACAGTCCGCGACCCGTCCGCCGCCAGCGGCCGGTTGACCAGGTGAAACTCCTGGACCGACGGTTAAAGTCCGGATGGGAGGCAGTGCGCGACGGGCGAGCACAGGTGCGCCGTCGTACCGGCGCTCATCCCTTGGGGGTGGGCCGCGTCGTTGCCTCGGCGTATCCGGCGTGTTCCGTCCGTTGTCCTGTCGTTCTGACAGCCCCGGAGTCCGTGCCCGAAGAGGCAGGAGGACCCGGTGGCCACCCACGAGGCGATCGCGAGCGAGACGACGGCCATGCGCCGCGCCATCGCGCTGGCCGCCCGCGGCCTCGGCCACACCAGCCCCAACCCCGTCGTCGGCTGCGTCGTCCTGGACGCGTCCGGAACGCCCGTGGGCGAGGGCTGGCACCAGCGCGCCGGCGGACCGCACGCCGAGGTGCACGCCCTGCGCGCCGCCGGCGACCGGGCCCGTGGCGGCACCGCCCTGGTCACCCTCGAACCCTGCGACCACACCGGCCGCACGCCGCCGTGCACCCGGGCCCTGATCGAGGCCGGCGTCGCCCGCGTCGTCTACGCCGTGCCCGACCCCACCTCCCAGGCCGCCGGCGGCGCGGCCACCCTGGCCGCGGCCGGCGTCACCGTCGCCAGCGGCCTGCTCGGGGCCGAGGCCGCGGTGGGCAACGAGGCGTGGCTGACCGCAGTGCGCACCGGGCGCCCGTTCGTCCTGTGGAAGTACGCCGCCACCCTGGACGGGCGCAGCGCCGCCGCCGACGGCACCAGCCGCTGGATCACCTCACCGCAGGCCCGCGCCGACGTGCACCGGCTGCGCGCCGAGGCCGACGCCGTCGT
The DNA here is from genome assembly GCF_014295035.1 of Streptomyces buecherae. GTDB lineage: Bacteria > Actinomycetota > Actinomycetes > Streptomycetales > Streptomycetaceae > Streptomyces > Streptomyces youssoufiensis. The sequence continues at coordinate 1,037,653 of NZ_CP060404.1, read as the reverse complement.
CGTCGGCTCCGGCACCGCCCGCGCCGACGACCCCCACCTCGCCGCCCGCCTCCCGGACCCCGGCGCCCGGCCGACCCAGCCGCTGCGCGTCGTCGTGGACACCCATGCCACCGCCGTACGCCCCGGCGCCCGCGTCCTGGACGACGTCGCCCCCACCCTGGTGGCCGTCGGCGAGGACGCCGACGCCCGCCACCTGGACGGGCTGGCCGACGTGGTGCGGCTGCCGCCGGGCCCGCGCGGGCGCGGCCTGGACGTCTCGGCGCTGCTCGCCGCCCTGCACGCCCGAGGCGTGCGCTCCGTACTCCTGGAAGGCGGCCCGACGCTGGCCGGCGCCTTCCTCGCCGCCGAGGCGGTCGACAAGGTCGTCGGCTACCTCGCCCCCACCCTTCTCGGCGCGGGGCCAGCGGCCCTCGCCGACGCCGGAATCACCACCATCGGGCAGGCGTTGCGGCTAGGCGTGACCGACGTCGCCCGCATCGGCCCCGACCTGCGGATGACGGCCGTGCCCGAGCGGCCGGCCCGTCCCACCACCTCTCAGGAGAGCTGACGTGTTCACCGGAATCGTTGAAGAACTGGGTGAGATCGCCGCCATCGAAGAGCTGGGCGAGGCTGACCCGACCACCCCCGGCGCGGCCACCGCCGACTCCGCCCGGCTGCGCATCCGCGGGCCGCGGGTCACCGTGGACGCGAAGCACGGCGACTCGATCGCCGTCAACGGGGTGTGTCTGACCGTCGTGGAGGCGGCCGACGGCGAGTTCACCGCGGACGTGATGGCCGAGACGCTGCGCCGCTCCAGCCTCGGCGCCCTCGCGCCCGGCTCCCCGGTCAACCTGGAGCGCCCGATGGCACTCGGCGGCCGACTGGGCGGCCACCTCGTCCAAGGCCACGTGGACGGCACCGGCGTGATCACCGAGCGGGTGCCGGGCGAGCGCTGGGAGGTCGTCACCATCTCGCTGCCGCCCGACCTGGCCCGGTACGTGGTCGACAAGGGCTCCATCACCGTGGACGGCATCAGCCTGACCGTCGTCGAGGCCGGCGCCGACCACTTCACCGTCAGCCTCATCCCCACCACGCTGGCCCTCACCACGCTTGGCGGCAAGCGGGTCGGCGACCCGGTCAACCTGGAGGTGGACGTGCTGGCCAAGTACGTCGAGCGACTGCTCGCGCACGGCATGGTGCCCGGCGCCGGCCTGCCCGTGCCCGGCCCGCAGGACCCCGCCGCGCCCGGCCCCGCGCGGGGCGCGGCGCACGCCCGAGAGGGGGTCGCGCCGTGAGCCTGTGGCAGAGCGTGGGGGACGGCCTGCGCGACGAGGCGTTCACCGTCCTCGGCCAGCACGTCATCTGGTCCGACATGATCGGCAACCTCTTCGGGCTCGGCGCCCTGGCCCTCGGCTGGCGGCGCTCCGTGTGGACGTGGCCCGTGCAGTTCGTGGCCGGCGCCGTACTGGTCACCGCCTACGCCTCCGCCCAGCTCAGCGGCGGCCTCGGCAAGCAGCTCCTGGTCATGGCCGTGGCCGCCTGGGGCTGGCGGCAGTGGCACACCGGGAGCCAGGACCGCGGCGGCCAGATAGCCGTGCGCTTCGCGAGCTGGCGGGAACGGGCCGCGCTCGTCGGCGCGACCGCCGCGGGCACGCTCGCCGTCGGCGGGCTGTTCACCGCCGTGCCCGAGCTGTCCTGGAACCCGTGGCCCGACGCGTACATCTTCGTCGGCACCCTCGCGGCGATGGTCGCCCAGGCCCGCGGCCTGGTCGAGTTCTGGTTCGCCTGGCTGCTCGTGGACCTGGTGGGCGTCCCGCTCGCCTTCAGCAGCGGCCTGGCCTTCTCCGGCCTGGTCTACGTGATCTACCTCGCGCTCGCCCTGTGGGGTGCCCGCGACTGGTGGCTGCGCTCCCGCACGGGCGCGCCCGCCCTGGAAGGAGCGCCCGCATGACCACCTCACTCAACTGGCCCGGCCCGCACGCCCCCGCCCTCGCCGGGCTGTCCGACGGCGACCTGACCCTCGACCCGGTCGAGCGGGCCATCAGCGAGATCGCCGCCGGCCGCCCCGTGGTCGTCGTCGACGACGAGAACCGGGAGAACGAGGGCGACCTCGTCATCGCCGCCGAGAAGGCCACCCCCGAGCTGGTGGCGTTCATGATGAGCGAGTGCCGCGGGCTGATCTGCGTACCGCTGGAGGCCACCGACATCGACCGGCTCGACCTGCCGCAGATGGTCGAGCAGAACACCGAGGCGATGCGCACCGCCTTCACCGTCTCCGTGGACGCCGGCCCCGAGCACGGCGTCAGCACCGGCATCTCCGCCGCCGACCGGGCCGTTACCATCCGCCTGCTGGCCAACCCGCACAGCGCCCCGGCCGACTTCGTCCGCCCCGGCCACGTCTTCCCGCTGCGCGCCCGCCCCGGCGGCGTGCTCACCCGCAACGGGCACACCGAGGCCGGCGTGGACCTGGCCCGGCTCGCCGGGCTGCGCCCCGCCGCCGCCATCGTGGAGATCGCCGGCGAGGACGGCGCCATGCTGCGCCTGCCCGAGCTGGTGCCCTTCGCCCGCAAGAACGGCCTGGCGATCATCTCCATCGAGGACCTCGTCGCCTACCGCGCGGCGGCCGAGCCCACCGTGCGCCGCGAGGCCCAGACCCGGCTGCCGACCGCGTTCGGCAACTTCCGGGCGTACGGCTACCGCTCCGCCGTGGACGGCATCGAGCACATCGCCCTGGTCCAGGGCGACCTCGGCGACGGCGACGACGTGCTGGTCCGCGTCCACTCCGAGTGCCTGACCGGCGACATCTTCGGCTCCCAGCGCTGCGACTGCGGCCCCCAGCTCCAGGCGTCCCTGGAGCGCGTCACCGCCGAGGGCCGCGGCGTCGTGCTCTACCTGCGCGGCCACGAGGGCCGGGGCATCGGGCTGCTGTCCAAGCTGCGCGCGTACGAACTGCAGGAGCGCGGCCGGGACACCCTCGACGCCAACCTGGAGCTCGGCCTGCCCGCCGACGCGCGGGACTACGCCGCCGGCGCGCAGATCCTCATCGACCTCGGGGTGCGCTCCGTACGGCTGATGACCAACAACCCGCACAAGGCGGCGGCCCTGGCCGAGCACGGCCTGCGCGTCACCGGGCGCGAGCCGATGCCGGTCCAGGCCGGCGAGCACAACCTGCGGTACCTGCGCACCAAGCGCGACCGGATGGGGCACGAGCTGCCCTGGCTCGACGGGGAGCCGGTCACCACCTGCGACCAGTGAGCCACCCGGCCCGCGCCGCGTCCAAGCGTCCGGGCCGCCTCGACACCCGGTCGACGGCGCCGGGCGCACACCGACCAGCACAGCGTTCAGCAAGTGTTCAGCACAGCGCACGAGGAGAGACATGAGCGGCCAAGGCGCCCCCGAACTGTCCGTGAAGAACTGCGGTGACCTGCGGGTCGCCGTCGTCGCCGCACAGTGGCACGAGCAGGTGATGGACGGCCTGGTGGACGGCGCGCTCCGCGCGCTGACCGAGCTGGGCATCGACGAGCCGACCCTGCTGCGGGTGCCGGGCAGCTTCGAACTCCCGGTGGTCGCCAAGGTGCTCGCCGGCCGGGGCTACGACGCGATCGTGGCGCTCGGCGTCGTCATCAGGGGCGGCACCCCGCACTTCGAGTACGTCTGCCAGGGCGTCACCCAGGGCCTGACCCAGGTCAGCGTCGACACCGGCGTCCCCATCGGCTTCGGCGTGCTGACCTGCGACGACGAGCAGCAGGCACTCGATCGGGCCGGGCTTGAGGGCTCCAAGGAGGACAAGGGGCACGAGGCGGTCACCGCCGCCGTCGCCACCGCCACCACCCTGCGCTCGATCTCCGAGCCCTGGCGCTGAAGCCGCGCCCGGCACCCCGTAGGCTAAGTCGCACCATGGCGAACAAGACATTCGAGGAGCTGTTCACCGAGCTCCAACACAAGGCCGCCACCGGCGACCCCAGCACGTCGCGCACCGCCGAGCTCGTGGGCAAGGGCGTGCATGCCATCGGCAAGAAGGTCGTCGAAGAGGCCGCCGAGGTGTGGATGGCCGCCGAGTACGAGGGCGCCGACGCCACAGCCGAGGAGATCTCGCAGCTCCTGTACCACGTTCAGGTGATGATGGTCGCCCGCGGCATCTCCCTGGACGACGTATACGCTCATCTGTGACGCGGCCACGCGTGGCGGACCCCACGACGGCGTCCGCCGCGCGGCACCGCCCGGACACCCCGGGCAGCCGCGGCTCCCCCTCCGCTCCCCGCCCCGTGCGAGACCCGTACGCACGACACGTATCCGCGAAGCCCTCCCTCCCGCGTAAAGGAAGCTGACCTCATGCTGCGCATCGCCGTCCCCAACAAGGGTTCACTGTCCGAGCCTGCGTCGGCGATGCTCCATGAGGCCGGCTACCGGCAGCGCAAGGACCGGCGGGAGCTGGTCCTGGTCGACAGCGCCAACGAGGTCGAGTTCTTCTTCCTGCGCCCGCGCGACATCGCCGTCTACGTCGGCTCCGGCCGCCTCGACATCGGCATCACCGGCCGCGACCTGCTGCTGGACTCCGGCTCGCAGGCCGAGGAGATCATGCAGCTCGGCTTCGCCGGCTCCACCTTCCGCTACGCCACCCGCCCCGGCACCGCCCAGAGCGTGCGCGACTTCGGCGGCATGACCGTCGCCACCTCCTTCTCCGGCCTGGTCACCAAGCACCTGGCCGACAACGGCGTGGACGCCGCCGTCGTCCACCTCGACGGCGCCGTCGAGACGGCCATCCAGCTCGGCGTCGCGGAGATCATCGCCGACGTGGTGGAGACCGGGACCACGCTGCGCAACGCCGGCCTGGAGATCATCGGCGAGCCGATCCTGGAGTCCGAGGCGGTCGTCATCCGGCGCGCCGGGGAGTCCGTCGACGACCCCAAGGTGCAGCAGTTCCTCCGGCGCATGCAGGGCGTCCTGGTCGCCCGCCGGTACGTGATGATGGACTACGACATCCGCGTGGAGCACGTGGAGCGCGCCGTGGCCCTCACCCCCGGCCTGGAGTCGCCCACCGTCTCCCCGCTGCACCACGAGGGCTGGGTCGCGGTCCGCTCGATGGTCCCCTCCAACGAGGCCCAGCGCATCATGGACGAGCTGTACGACCTGGGCGCCCGCGCGATCCTGACCACCGGCATCCACGCCTGCCGGCTGTGACGTCGCGGCCCCGCCGCGGGCCGAGGCCCGGCCGGTGACCGACCGGGCCCGGCCGGTGACCGACCGCGAGGCGGCGGGGCCGACACCCCGCCGCCCCCGGTCGCCGCACCCGCGGTGACCACCCCCCGCACATCTGAGAGGCCCGCCGAGTGTCCGCCCCCGCGCCCCTGCCCGAGCTGCCGATCACCTTCCGGCCGACCCGCACCCGGGTCGTGCTGCTGGCGGTCGGCGTCCTGCTGTTCATCACGCTGCTGGTCATCGCGCTGGCCCTGCCGGGCCTGAGCCCGGGGGAGCGGATCAGCTTCATCTTCACCGGCCTGCTCTTCTGCGGCGTGCTCGCGCTGCTCGCCCGGCCCAAGGTCGTCGCCGCGCCGGACGGGGTCACCGTCACCAACCTGACCACGCGCCGGCACCTGGAGTGGCCCGAGATCCTGCGGGTCAACCTGCGACCGGGTGATCCCTGGGTCTTCCTCGACCTCGCCGACGGCACCAGCATGCCCGCGCTCGGCATCCAGCCCGGCATCGCGAAGGCGCAGGCGATCGAGGACGCGCGCACGCTGCGGGCCCTGAGCGAGGCCCACGGAACGGGCGACCACACGCGCTGACGGCCCTGCCCGAGGCGCTCACTCCTTGATTACCCTGGTGCCCAAGGCGCGCCCGCGCCCCGCCCTTTCGGTGGCTGAACGCGCCGCGCGCGTGCCGAAGCGGCTCCTGCGATCCGAGGAGTGAGTTCCTCCAGCGATGGACGGTTCGTCCTGTAGTACCCGCGCCGCCTCTCCACGTCCCCGGGAGGCGGCGGCATGAGTCCCACCGTTTCCCTGTCGCTGCTCGCCGCGGCGTTCTTCCTCATCCTCGCCAACGGCTTCTTCGTCGCCGCCGAGTTCGGCCTGGTCACGGTGGAGCGGGCGGAGGCGGAACGGGCCGCGGCCGACGGCGACCGTCGGGCCCGCACCGTGGTCGAGGCCCTGCGGGAGCTCTCCTTCCAGCTCTCCGGCACCCAACTGGGCATCACCATCACCTCGTTGGTCGTCGGCATGCTCGCCGAACCCGCCCTCGGACACCTGCTCACCGGCCCGCTCACCGCCACCGGGGCCCCCTCCGGCGCCGTGCCGGGCCTCGCCGTGGCCGTGGGCATGCTGGTGGCCTCGGCCGTGCAGATGGTCATCGGCGAGCTGGTGCCCAAGAACTGGGCCGTCTCCCGCCCGCTCCAGGTCGCCCGCTTCGTGGCCGGCCCACAGCACGCCTTCGCCCGCTTCTTCCGACCGCTGATCGCCCTGCTGAACACGGTGGCCAACCGCCTGGTGCGGGCCCTTGGCGTGGAGCCCACCGAGGAGCTGGCCTCGGCCCGCACGCCCGGCGAACTCGTCTCGCTCGCCCGGCACTCGGCCCGGGCCGGCGCCATCGAGCAGGACACCGCCGACCTGTTCGTACGCACGCTCTCGCTGGCCGGGCTGACCGCGCAGCACGTCATGACGCCCCGGGTACGGGTCAGCGCCCTCCAGGCCACGGCCACCGCCCAGGACGTCCTGAACCTGACCCGCGCCACTGGCCTGTCCCGCTTCCCCGTCTACCGCGACCGCCTCGACGAGGTGGTCGGCATGGTGCACCTCAAGGACGCGCTCGCCATACCCGCGGCCCACCGGCTGCACACCCCGGTCGACGCCATCGCCCAGGCGCCGCTGCTGGTGCCGATGACGCTGCCGGTGCAGCCGCTGCTCAAGCAGTTGCGCGACCAGCCCATCGCCGTGGTCGTGGACGAGTACGGCGGGACGGCCGGCGTCATCACGCTGGAGGACATCGTGGAGGAGCTGGTCGGCGAGGTGCGCGACGAGCACGACACGGCCGACCAGCCCGAGCTGGTCCAGGTGGCCGGCGACGACGGCTGCCTGGTGTGGGAGGCCGACGGGAGCTGCCGCGTGGACACCCTCGCGCGGATCGGCCTGGTGGCCCCGGAGGGACCGTACGAGACGGCCGCCGGCCTGGTGGCCGGGCTGCTCGGCCGCATCCCGGCCCCCGGTGACGTCGCCGAACTCCCCGGTGGCTGGAGGCTCGCGGTCCGCCAGGTCGGCCACCACCGCGCCGAGCGGGTCCGCGTCGTACGGACCGGCCAGGCGGCGGCCGTACGGGTCGCCGCGCCGGGCCCGCGCTCCGAGCTGAGCCCCGCGCTGTGCGTGGCCGGGCGGCCCGGCGCCGACCGGCCGTCGGAGGCCGCCGTCGCGACGGGCGCCGCCCGCGCGGCGGTCGACGCGCCGGTGGCCGCACGGGCGCCGGGTCGGGCCGCTGACGACCGTACGCCCGTGGGTGGGGCGGCGGCCGGGGGGACGGGCCGATGAGCGCGCTGCAACTGCTGTTCGCCCTGCTCCTGGTGTGCGCGAACGGCTTCTTCGTGGGCGCCGAGTTCGCCCTGGTCTCGGTCCGGCGCAGCCAGATCGAGCCCCAGGCGGCGGCCGGCTCCAGCCGGGCGCGCACCGTGCTCCAGGGGCTGGAGAACCTGCCGCAGATGATGGCCGCCGCGCAGTTCGGCATCACCGTGTGCTCGCTGACGCTCGGCGCGGTGGCCGAGCCGACGGTCGCCCGCCTCCTGGAGCCCGGCTTCCACGCCGTCCACCTCCCGCACCAGCTCATCCACCCGATCGGCTACGCCATCGCGCTGGCCGCCGTGGTCTGCCTGCACCTGGTCATCGGCGAGATGGTGCCGAAGAACCTGGCCATGGCCGCGCCGGAGCTGACCGCGCTGTGGCTGGCCCCGGGGCTCGTCGCCTTCGCCCGGCTGTGCCGGCCGGTGACCGCCCTGTTCGGGGCCTGCGCCCACCTGGTGCTGCGGCTGTTCCGGGTGGAGCCAAGGGACGAGGTGGAGGCGGTGTTCACCAGCGAGCAGCTCACCCACCTGATCGCTGACTCCCGGCAGGCCGGCCTGCTCGCCCCCGACGAGCAGGAGCGCCTGGCGGACGCCCTCGAACTGGGCACCCGCCCGGTCACCGACGTCCTGCTCGACCCGGCGGGCCTGGTGACGGTGGACCCGGCCGTGACGCCCCGCCAGGTCGAGGAGCTGACCGTACGCACCGGCTACTCGCGCTTCCCGGTGCGCGGCCCGGGCGGCGCCTTCATGGGCTATCTGCACGTGAAGGACGTGCTGGAACTGGAGGAGCCCGAGCGCGCCGTGCCGCAGCACGTGTGGCGGCCCATCCAGACGCTGCGGGCCGAACTGCCGTTGGACGACGCCCTGACGGTGATGCGCAGGGCGGCGGCCCACCTGGCGGCGGTCAGCGACGCGTCGGGCCGGGTGCTCGGCCTGGTGGCGATGGAGGACGTGCTGGAGGAGTTGGTGGGCGAGGTCCGCGACCCCGCGCACCGGCCGGGCTCACACGCCACGGTCCGCCCCTGACGCCGGCCCCGGCGGCCGGCCGCCGGGGCCCGCGTCACCCCTGGGCCACGGGCTCAGCCGAACGGGGGGTCCTTGCGGTCGCGGTCGGTCGGGCCGCGGCCGGAGAGGACCTCGCCGTACGCCTGCATGAGGTCCGGCAACCGCAAGGTGGCCAGGTCGTCGCGGCCCGGGGTGCCGCTCCAGCCGGAGAGCCGCAGGTCGCGGTAGGCGCAGCTCTTCTCGTACAGGGTGCGCAGGAAGCGTCCGTTGCCCAGCTCGTCGATCCACCCCTGGTCGACGACGTGGCCGCTGATGCTGCGCAGCTCCTCGACGGCCTCCTCGTCCCAGCGGTCCCCGTTCTCGGCGGCCAGCACCTCGCCGATGGCGGTCAGCTCCTGCGGCCGGTAGCTCGGGAAGTCCACCCGGGTGGTGAAGCGGGAGCCGAGGCCGGGGTTGGCGGCGAGCAGCCGGTCCATGCCCTCGGGGTAGCCGGCGAGGATGACCACCAGTCGGTCCCGGTTGTCCTCGGCGCGCTTGAGCAGCACCTGGAGGGCCTCGTCGCCGTACGCGTCGCCCTTGGTGTAGCCGGAGTTAGAGAGGCTGTACGCCTCGTCGACGAAGAGCACGCCACCCAGCGCCGAGTCGATCAGCTCGTTGGCCTTGACCGCCGTCTGGCCCAGGTACTCCCCGACCAGGTCGGCCCGGCCGGCCTCCACCAGGTGGTCGCCGCCGAGCAGCCCGAGCGCGTAGAAGACCCGGCCCAGGATGCGCGCCACGGTGGTCTTTCCGGTACCGGACGGGCCGGAGAAGACGAAGTGCCGCTTCGGCGGCTGCACCGGCAGCCCCTGTCCGGTCCGCAGCCGGGCCATGCGTAACTGCGCGGACAGCGCCCGCACCTGACGCTTGACCGGCTCCAGGCCGACCATCCGGTCCAGCTCGCCCAGGGTGTCGGCGAGGAGCTGCGGATCGGCCGGACCGGTCGGCAGGTCGGCGTCGGACTGGCGCGGCGCGACGACGCGGTCGCGCGGCCCGTCGGTGGGCCGGGGACCGGTGCCGAGCGGGGCCTCGGGGCCGGGGCGCAGCTCGCGGCCCTCGGGCGGGTCGGCCGTCGGCACCGGTTCGGCGTCGCCGCCGTCGAACCCGTCGGCGGTGTCCTGGCCGGCGCCGGCCAGTGAGACCGGGGCCAGGTCGGGTCCGTCGTCGAAGCCGTCGGACTCCGCGATGGCGGCGAGCCGGGCGGCGGTGTCCATGAACGTCGCGTCGATGCGGTGCACCGCCCGGTACAGCGGCAGGGCCGCCGCGCTGCGCCCGATGCCCTCGTGGGCGCGCGCCAGCCAGTACCGCAACTCCTTGCGCTGCGGCTGCTCGCTGCGGCAGCGCATCAACGCCGCGGACAGCAGCGGCTCGGCCTGGCTGTACATCTCGAGGCGGACCCGGGCCATGCCGCCGAACAGGCCGGCCTCGATGCCGAGGAGCGGGTCCTGGAGCAGCGGCTCGGTGTGCCGTACGAGTTGCTCCCAGTCCTTGACCAGGTAGGCCCGGCAGGCGTGCAGGAAGCGGGCCTGCGGGTCGGCCTCGACGGGCGGGCAGCCCGCCAGCGCGCGGTCCAGCTCGGGGACGTGTCGGCCGTCGAGCCAGTGCGAGGCGTGCGCCAGGAGCAGGTCGCGACCGCTTTCCAGGACCGGCTGCACCCACCAGCCGAGCCAGTACCAGGAGTTGAGCGAGCGTCGGTGCCGGGCGCGCTGCTCGCCGAACCGGTCGCGGTGCCGGTACATGCGCAGCAGCGCGGTGGCGGTGTCGGCACGCAGGGCGTGCAGGCCGAGCCAGCCGTCCGCCATGCCGGGGTCGAGTTCGACCGCGGTCCGGAACTCCTCCTCGGCCTGCGGGTACGCGCCCATGGTGTACGCGTCCACGCCGCGCAGCCAGGCTAGCTCGGCCGGGGCGTGCGAGCCCTGGATGCCGAAATCCATCCCATCCCCCACAAACCGAGCCCCCGTGGTGTGGCGCCGAGCGGGTGCCCGGTCGCCGCTTCGCCGAACCGCCGTGCCGCGACCGGGGATTGACCAGTGCGCTGGTGCGTCCGCCCGCCGGCGGCACTGATGGGCATCGTACCTGCGAAGACGGTGTCGGCCGAAGGGTGCGCACGGCTGTTCGTTGGGGAAGGGCGTGATTCGGTTGGTGGCGGGTCGTTTCGCGATGTGCGGAAGGCGATTCCGGAACCGGTTACCCAGCGTGAGTGTGAAGTCTCGCAAAGCGCGCAAATCGCGGCGCGGAGGGCAGAACGAAGCCCCCGATCACGGGGGAACAATCGGGGGCTTCGTGTCTGCGGGCGACCCGTACGAGCCGCACATTGAGAACGTAAGACCTGTATGGCCCCCAGGTCAAGCGGAGTTGAGGGGTGGGTCTTGTGGGAAGTCGCCATGATCCCCGGCATGACCGGTGCGCGTCACGCAGAGTGAGGCTGGCGGTGGGTCAGATGGTGCCCCCGGGGCCCGGTAGTACGCGATACCCCTCGGACCTCGTGGCCGGCTGACAGACCAGCGCGTCGGCGTACGGACGCGACGGGTCGGCGGCGAAGTGCGCGCGCTCGGCGGGGAACCACCCCGCCCAGAAGGCGGACATCCCGGGCCCGTCGCGCCGCTGCCCCCGGCGCCAGGAGTCACGCTCCGCCAACTCCATCCACAGCAGACTCGCCAGGTACGGCCGCACCTCCCGACGGCCGGCCCCGACGCCCTCGATGATCACCACCGGTGCGGGCGGCAGCGTGTGCTGTTCGGCGAAGCGGCGCGCGTGCCAGTCGTAGACGGCGTAGTCCGCGACGGCGCCGCGCCCCAGCGGCTCCAGCACCTCGTCGATGAGCCGGGCCTGCCAGTCGAACAGCGCCGCGTGGCTGGCCAGGTCGTCGGTGTGCAGCACCGGCGCGTCGTCGAGCGCCGCGGCGAGGCGGGCCGCGAAGGTCGTCTTGCCCGACCCGGCGTGCCCGTCCACCGCGACCAGCCGCACCGGCCCCAGCGACGGCGGCAGGGCGCGCAGCCGTTCGGCGAGGTCGGCGAGGGAGGGGTCGGTGCGGTCGATCACCGGGACACCCTACGGGCGGGGGCGCGTCCGCGCCGCGTGCGGGCCGCCGGTCACGCGGGCGTGCCCGAGCGGTGACGCGCCGTACCGCACATCACTGGCCCCCGGCCGGGCACAGCGGTCATAGTGGGGCCATCTGTCGTGCACCTGCCGTCGTATCGGATGACTGGGGGCCTTTCACCATGAGCAGACCCACCCCACGCCGTACCCTCCTGACCGCCGCGCTCGGCGTGACCGCCGGGCTCGCCGCCGTCTCCCCGGCGCGTGGCGCGGCGCCCGCCGGCGCCCCGGGCGTCCCGAACGCGACAGGGGCCCGCGCCGGCTCCACCGTGGACAACCGGGCCTGGACCAGCGGCGCGGACTGGCGCTCCGGCGCCGTGCGGGGCGTGCGGGTGCGGGACGGGGCGCGGCCCGGCATCGTGATCGCCGAGCCGGCCGGCACGACCGAGTACGCCGACCCGCACACCGGCACCACGGCCCCCTGGGAGTACGCCACCTGGACCGGGCCGGTGCACACGCTGCCCACCCCGGCGGGCGAGGTCATCGCCTCCTGGAACGCGCACACCCCCCAGGGCACCTGGCTCCAGGTCGAGCTGCGGGTGACCTACACCGACGGCGGGCTCAGCCCCTGGTACGTGATGGGCCGCTGGGCCGCGGGCGACCAGGACATCCGGCGCACCTCCGTGGACGGCCAGCGGGACGGCAAGAGCACGGTGGCCACCGACACGCTGGCCGTCGACGCGGACCCGGCCGGCGCGGGGCTGCGGATCGCGGCGTACCGGCTGCGGCTGACCCTCCACCGCCGCCCCGGCACCGCGCTGACGCCGCTGGTGTGGCGGGTGGGGGCGATGGGCTCGGACGTGCCCGACCGGTTCACGGTGCCCGCCTCCGAACCGGACATGGCCACCGGCCGCGAGCTGACCGTGCCGAGGTACTCGCAGGAGGTCCACAAGGGCCAGTACCCGGAGTACGACAACGGCGGCGAGGCGTGGTGCAGCCCGACCTCGTCGCAGATGATCATCGAGTACTGGGGCCGCAGGCCCAGCCGGGCGGACCTCGCCTGGGTCAACCCCGACTACGCCGATCCGCAGGTCTGCCACGCGGCCCGGTTCACCTTCGACTACCAGTACGAGGGCTGCGGCAACTGGCCCTTCAACGCCGCCTACGCGGCCACCTACCGCGACCTGACCGGCGTGGTGACCCGCCTCGACACGCTCACCGACGCCGAGATGCTGATCGCCGCCGGCATCCCGCTGATCACCTCGCAGTCCTTCCTGCCCGGCGAGCTGACCGGCGCCGGATACGGCACGGCGGGCCACCTGATGACCGTCATCGGCTTCACGGCGCGGGGCGACGTCGTCGCCAACGACCCGAACAGCGAGACCAACGAGGCGGTGCGCCGGGTCTACCAGCGGCGCGAGTTCGAGAACATCTGGCTGCGGACCAAGCGGTACAACGCCAGCGGCAAGGTGGTGAGCGGCTCGGGCGGCGTGTGCTACCTGTACTTCCCGGCCAGGCCGACACCGGCTCAGCGCTGGGTGCTCGCGGAGCTGGGAGTCCTCGGCACGTGTGCGGCCCGAACGTGACCTCTGTGACCTGACGGCAGCCCTTGGCGCCGTCGAGGGTGAGGTGGCCGGACAGGCCCACCGTGATCGTGACGGAGGGCGTTCGGGCGCGGTGGGGGCCGGTGCGGCATGGTGGCACTGTTCGGATACGACGGCGGTGCGGAAGGGGCTGGGCTGACATGGGTCTGCGGTTCGGGTTGGTGGGCACGGGCGCGTGGGCGCGCGACACGCACGGTGCTGGTCTGCGGGCCAGCGCGGGCGGTGTGCTCGCCGGGGTGTGGGGGCGGTCGCCCGAGCGGACCGCGCGGACCGCCGACGCGCTCGGGGTGCCGGCCTACGACAGCTTCGACGCGCTCGTGGCGGACGTGGACGCCGTCGCCTTCGCCGTCCCGCCCACGGTCCAGCCGGACCTCGCCGAGCGCGCCGCGCGCGCGGGCCGCCACCTGTTGCTGGAGAAGCCGGTGGCGGTCGACCCGGGGCAGGCCGCCCGGGTCCGCGCGGCCGTCCGCGCCTCCGACGTCGCCTCGCTGACCTTCCTCACCTGCCGCTTCCGACCCGAGCAACGCGTGTGGATCGACGCGGCGGCGCGTACCGGCGGCTGGCACACGGCCTCCGCCGTCTGGCTCGTCCCGCTCTACGACCCGCGAGAGCGCCCGGCCCCGGGCGACTGGCGACGGAGCGAGGGCGCGTTGTGGGACATCGGCCCGCACGCCCTGTCCCTCCTGGCCCCGCTCCTGGGCCCCGTCGAACAGGTCACGGCGCTGGCCGGACGCGGCGACACCGTGCACCTGACGACCCGGCACGCCACGGGCGCCACCGGCACCGCCGCGCTGAGCCTGACCGTGCCACCCGCCGCCCGCCAGGTGGTGACCACCGCCGTCGGGGAGGAGGGCGTGCACACCCTGCCCCGGGGCTTCACCACCGCCTCGGTGGCCGCGGCCGAGGCGGTCGACGCGCTCGCGACCATGGTCACCGACGGCCGCCGGGACCACCCGTGCGACGTGGACTTCGGCTACGAGATCGTGCGCGTGCTGGACGCCGCGCGGCGCTCGCTCGCCGAGGACCGTACGGTTCAGGTCGCCGCAGCGGAGTAGTTCAGGAGGCCCGGGGGCGGTCGGGACGCCGTCGGCGACCTCGACCCGGCGGCGTGGTCGCCCACGGTGTGCCACGTCGCTGCCGCCTGGCCTGGCCGGGACGTGACGGCGAGCCGGGCCGGTCCGCCGCTGGCGTCCGCCTGCCGGGAGTCCGGGCACCCGGGAAGCCGCGCGTTACCGCGCGGCTTCCCGGCGCCGGCCGGGCCCCTGGCGACGCGGCGGGGCGTGCGGTAGCCGGGCTACCTGCCGTAGGCGTCCTGGCGGGGGAGGGGCCCGATGTCGGGGTGGCGGCCGGGGCGGAGGTGGGCGTGGCGTTGTCCTGGGCCGGGGCCGGCGCTTCGGTGGGCGAGGGCGTCGGCGATGACGCCGGTGGTGAAGGCGTAGACACTCTTGTGCAGTACGTCGATGACGAGTTCCCGCCGGGGCCAGGTCGATGGCGGGGCGCCGACTCCGGTGGCGTTTTCGAGGATCTGGTCGTTGGTCAGGCGTACGACGGTGAACTTCGCCGAGGCGACCGGCCCACGCAGCCCGGACTGGGCCATCACCGAGCGCAGCACACCCAGGAGGGCGGCCTGGCCGAAGTGCATGGCCCAATTGGCCAACAGAGGCTGCTTGCCGGAGCGTTTGGGCAGGCCGGTCAGGCGCTGGAGGACCCGGGCGGGTACGTGGGAGTCGGGCCGGCCGGTGATGGTCTGTTCGACTTTCTCGCCGAGGGTCATCACGACGCCTCCGGCGGTGCCGGCGATCAGTCCCTGCCACAGTGCGCGCTTGATCATGCCGTTGCGGGTACCCGCCGGACGGCACTTTGCCACCAAGCCCTCGGGCCGCTCACCCGGATGCGGTGACCGGCGGGCTCGCGACCGGTGTGCGCCGATCGGCGGCGCCGTCGTGTCCTGATACGGCGTGAGGCGTGAGACAGGACCCGGGTCGGCCGACGGCCCGGCGACGGCGGGTCCCGCCCGCGGTGGGCGTGCGCCGCCGAGCCCGCGCGCCGCCGGCGGCCGGACCCGGCGGCGGCGCGGGTCGGCTCATCCGCCGCCCTCCGGGTGCGCGAGCCAGGCGTCGAACGCGTCGAGGTCCGGCACGATGACGGTGGCGCACGCGAGCACCGCCGGGTCTGGCGCATCGCGGTGACGGCCAGTACGGTGCGCCCCGCGCGGTGGGCGCTGAGCATCTCGGCCGCCGTGCCCGTGCTCGGCTCGTGCCCGGGCAGCCAGGCCACGCACACCTCGCTCTCGGCCGCGAGCCGGGTGAGCCGATGGAAGGCCGCGGTCAGCGCCAGCAGTTCGGGGCGAGCCCGGCACGGCGCACGGAGGGCGTCGCCGCGAGCGCGGCGTGCGCGCCGGGGTGCTCTGCCAGCCACGCGCGCGTCAGCGCGCCCGGGGCGTGGACCACCGCGCCGGGCCGCCGCGCGGCGATGCGGGCGGCCAGCGCCGCGCGGTAGGACTGGTCGGCCACCTCGGCGCCGGCGTGAGCGCCCCGCATCGTCCCGGCCAGGAAGAAGGTGCCCGCGGGCGGGGGGTGGGCCGGGCCGGCCTCGGTGCTCACTCGCTCCCCACCCCGTAGGCGGCCAGCGCCGGCCGGCCCGGCGCGGCGGCCCGCCGCAGCGCCGCGGCCTCCAGCGGGAACGCGGCCAACTCGGGCCCGGCGTTGGGCGGCGAACAGCCCGTGCGCGGTGGCGACTTCGCTGGTCATGGGGGCGACTCCGCGGGCCTGCGCGGGGGCAGGGCGCCGGGCGCGGGCCGTCGCGCGCGGGCCCCCGGTCCGCGGCGCGCCCGCCGGCGCCCCGTACTGGCGGCCCCAACTCTCGGGCGGGCCGCCGCCGGCTCCTAGCCTCTTTGCGGACATCTCGCGCGGGCCCGCGGTGGCCGACGCCCGGCGCTTCCCAGCGGCGCGGCCAGCCGGCGCGGCGCGTACCAGACCGGCCGTACGCCACCAGCGCGCCGCGCCCGCTCATCTCACGGCCGCCGTACGAGCGCGCGGGCGCGCCCCGCCGCCTGGTGAGCGGGCTGGCGGCGGGGCGCGGTGGGGGCGGACGAGATGAGCGGGCGCGGGTGGGTCAGACGATGTCCTCGGCGATCTCCGCCTGCTCCCGGGCCGTTCCGTAGGCGGCCGGCGTGCCGTAGGAGCGGCGGGCCACGTACCACCAGACGGTGGCCAGCGTGAGGACGACGGCCAGCGCGATCACGGCGTAGTTCATCGAGTCCACCGTCACCGGGCGGGACTGGGGCAGGCAGAACAGGACCGTGACCATCGCCACCCAGCACACCGCGACCCAGCCCACCGGCCTGCTCCAGCGCCCGAGGTGCCAGGGGCCGGGCTCGAACCGGTCGCCGGCGCGCAGCCGCAGGTAGATCGGGATGGCGTAGGCGGGCGTGATGCCGATGACGTTGATGGCCGTGACGGCGCCGTAGGCGGTCTCGGAGTACAGCGACGGCAGCGCGAGCAGGCAGGCGACCGCGACCGAGAGCCAGACCGCGTGCACCGGCGTCTGGGTGCGCGCGCTCACCCGGCGCCACAGCCCGGAGCCGGGGAGCGCGCCGTCCCGGCTGAAGGCGAACACCATCCGGCTGGCGGCGGCGACCTCGGCGTTGCCGCAGAACAACTGGGCCACGATCACCACGAGGAGCAGCAGCACCGCGCCCGTGTTGCCGAGCGCGTCCAGCATGATCTGCGCGGGCGGCACCCCCGTGCTGCTGTTCTGCGCCCCGGCGTAGTCCTGGATGGCGAACGTCAGACCGGCCAGCAGGACGAAGCCGGCGATCCACGACACCCAGATGGCGCGCACGATGCCGCGCGCCGCGGAGACCGACGCGTGCGAGGTCTCCTCGGACAGGTGCGCCGAGGCGTCGTAGCCGGAGAACGTGTACTGGGCGAGGAGCAGGCCGATGGCGGTGACGTACAGCGGGTTGTCCCAGCCGGTGTCGTTGACGAACTCGGTGAAGACGAAGTCGGCGGACTGGTGGTGGTCGGGGACGACCGTGAGCACGATGACGATGAGGGCCACGCCCGCCAGGTGCCACCAGACGCTGATCGAGTTGAGCACGCTGACCAGCCGCACACCGAACAGGTTCAGCGTGGCGTGTACGAGCAGGATGGCGACGAAGATCAGCATGGTCGACTCGGGCGTCGGATCGAATCCCCATTGCAGGTTGAGTACGGCGCCGGTGAACAGGGCAGCGCCGTAGTCGATTCCGGCGATGGCGCCGAGCAGACCCAGGAGATTGAGCCATCCCGTGTACCAGCCCCATTTACGGCCACCCAGGCGGTCGGCCATGTAATACAGGGCGCCCGACGTGGGATAGGCGCTGGTCACCTCGGCCAGGGCGAGGCCGACGAACAGGACGAAGAGTCCGACGCCGATCCAGCCCCACAACATCACCGCGGGGCCGCCGGTGCCGAGGCCGAAGCCGTAGAGCGTCATACAGCCGGAGAGCACCGAAATGACCGAGAAACTGATCGCGAAGTTTCCGAAGTGCCCCATGCGGCGGGCCAGCACCGGTTGGTAGCCCAGCTCGCGCAGCCGTTGCTCCTCGTCGCGCTGCGCCGCCTCGTGCGGCGCGGCGGAGCCCGAACGGGACCATTTTGTAGGGGCCATGACACGTACCTTCCGAAGGGGGAACACGGGGGAGAGTAGGGAACGGGGGAGTACGGGGGTGGGAGGACGAGGGAAGCGCCGAGGGGGCGCGCGGAGCAGGGCGCGCGGACCGTGTCGGGCCCGGGCTCGCGCCGGGGCGCGTCGCGGGGTGGGGCGGGCGCGCCGGCGGTCAGGGGCCCGAGCGCCGCGCCGCCGCCAGGCACCGGCCGCGCGCGCGGAGGAACACCTCCTCGGCCGCGTCCGGGCCGCCGGCGCCCTGGCCGCGGCTCGCCCAGGGCATCGGTGTGTAGTACGGGCCGAGCGCCGCGAAGACGGGCGCCGCCTCGGTGAAGCGCAGGGCCGCCCACAGCGCGTGCGCCAGGTAGTTCAGGTCGAGCAGCGAACACCGCTCGGGCGGGGTGTGGGCGAACCAGTAGTGCAGGGCGTGGTCGGCGTCCCGCAGCGCCTCGTCGGTGGTCCAGTGCAGGTCAAGGGCGCGCTGGTGGCCGCGCTCCTCGCGGTAGCGCTCCACCTGCACGTACAGCGGCAGCGCGTGCACGGCGGGGCCGACCGGGGCGCGCGAGGACGCCCAGCGCGCGAAGTTCACCGCCTCGGACAGCGAGCCGCCACCGCGCCGGGCGTGCACGAACTGGAGCATCCGGTGGTACGCCTCGCGGTTGTACGGGTCGCGCCGGTGCGCCTCCGTCAACAGCCCCCACGGGCCGGGGAAGAGCATCGGCTCCGGCGGGTGCGCCCGGTGCTCGGCGAGCCGCTGCCCCTCGTCCAACTGGGCCAGCGCCACCAGGCACACCCACGGCACCGGGTCGGCGGGCGCGTTGTGGGCGGTGAGCTGGCAGGCTTCCCACGCCTCCTGCCATAACTCCCTGGTGTGCCGGTGTCCCGCGCGGTGCGCGCGCACCGCGCGCTCCACCAGCACCCGGGTGTGCATCACCAGCGCCGCGACGTTGTCCGGCTCCTCCGAACGCCAGGCCCGCACCACGTCCGTGCCCGCGGCCGTGGCCGCCAGCACCTGGGTGCGCTGGGTCCACAGTCCCCAGTCGGGGGTCGAGGCGAGCAGGTCGCGCATGGCCACCCAGCGGCCCGTGCGCACGTCCTGGATCGCGTTCCGCAGACCGCTGTCGTGGCCCGCCGGGTGGTAGACCGGGCGGAACTCCTCGTCGGCCATCAGGCCACCACCGCGCGACACGCCCGGGCCCCGGGCCCCTCGCCCGGCCCCGGTGGCCCGCAGTCGCCACGGGGCGCCCCCGGCGAGGTGCCCCGGCCCGGGGGCGCGGAGGAGGTGCGGAAGGAGCGCGCCCGGGCGCCGCGGGGGCGGTGCTCGGGTCGTGGCGTGGGGGTCATCGGTCCTTCAGGGTGCGTGGTGTGCGGCGGCTGCCACACCGGCGTGGTCGGCGCGCGGTACGGCTACGGGGCGGCGAACAGCCGTACGGTCCGCGGTCGGACACCGTGCCGGAGCGGCGGTCTGCCTGATGTTCTGACACTCGGATGGCATTCGTACAGGGAAGAGGCCCGCTAATCCAGTGATCGGGAAAACCTACGGGCCGTCAGATTGTCGAAAGCGGGCGGAATCCCGCCACGCGATGGCCGACTGGGCGCGCGCATTTCCGTCCGAAGGGCGCACGCGGCCCACTTGTGGTGGCGTTATGTGGATAGTGCGAGGAAATTCGAGAACTCGACGCTTGATTAATCAACCAGCGGCGGGCCAGGCCGGCGAGAAGGCGCCGACGGGCGCCCCGCGCGGAGTTCGCGGACGAATGCCCGCACAACTCGCCACCACGCGAACATCGTTCACGAAGGCGACGGGCGGGCGCGCACCACGCCACCCTCGCTCGCGCGCCCTCGCCCACACCGCCCGCGTCCCCGACCGGCCCGCGGCACTCCACGGCACCGCCGCCGGGGACCGTTTGACCCGCACGGTTGCCTGACCCGCCACCGGGCGTCGACACTGCGGCAGGACGCGGACGTGATCACACCGGCGAAGGGCGAGGTGCGCCAGTGAGTGGTAGGCCAGTGAGCGGCGGCGAGCGATGAGCGGGCCCGTACTCGCCGTGGACCAGGGGACTTCCGGGACCAAGGCGCTGGTCATCTGCCCGGAGCGGGGCGTGATCGGCACGGCGTACGCGGAGCTGCGCCCCCGGTACGCGGCGGGCGGGCTGGCCGAGGCCGACCCGCGGGCCCTGCTGGCGTCGGTGCTGGACGCCGGGCGCCGGGCGCTGGCCGACGCGGGCGAGCCGGTGGTGGCCGTGGGACTCGCCAACCAGGGCGAGACCGTGCTGGCCTGGGACCCCGCCACGGGGGAGCCGCTGACCGACGCCATCGTGTGGCAGGACCGCCGCGCCGAACCGCTCTGCGCGGAACTGGCCGAACACGCCGCGACCGTACGGCAGATCACCGGGCTGCCGCTCGACCCGTACTTCGCCGCGCCCAAGATGGCCTGGCTGCGCCGGCACCTGACCCGCGACGGCGTCGTGACCACCAGCGACGCCTGGCTGGTGCACCGGCTGACCGGTGCCTTCGTCACCGACGCGGCGACCGCCGGCCGCACCGGGCTCCTGGACCTGGACAGCCTCACCTGGTCCAGGACCGCCCTGGAGGTCTTCGGGCTCGCGCGGGAGCAACTGCCCGAGATCGTGGACGCCGACGGCCACGTGGGCGGCACCACCGCCTTCGGCGCCGAGGTGCCGCTGACCGGGCTGCTGGTGGACCAGCAGGCGGCGCTGCTCGCCCAGAGCGTCACCGAGCCGGGCGTCGCCAAGTGCACCTACGGCACCGGCGCCTTCCTGCTCGCGCCGACCGGCGACCGCCCCAGGCGCGGCGCGTCGGGGCTGGTGAGCTGCGTGGCCTGGCGGCTTGGCGGGCGGGCCGACTACTGCCTGGACGGCCAGGTGTTCGCCGCCGCCTCCGCCGTGCGCTGGCTCACCGAACTCGGCGTGCTCGCCGGCGCCCACGACATCGACCGGGTCGGCGGCACCGTACCGGACACCGGCGGCGTGACCTTCGTGCCCGCGCTGGCGGGCCTCGCCGCGCCCTGGTGGCGCGGCGACGCGCGCGGCACGCTCACCGGGCTCGGCCTCGACACCGGGCCCGGGCACCTGGTCCGCGCGCTGTGCGAGGGCATCGCGGCCCAGGTCGCCGAGATCGCCGACGCCGCCGCGGCCGACCTCGGGGCGCCGCTCGAAGCGCTCCGCGTGGACGGCGGCCTGACCCGGTCGGCCCTGCTCATGCAGGCCCAGGCCGACCTGCTGCAACGCCCCGTCGAGGTGTCGGCGCTGCCGGACGCCACCGCGCTGGGCGTCGGCGCGGTGGCCAGGCTCGGCCTCGACCCCCGGCTGACCGTGCCCGAGGCGCTCCCCGCCTGGCGGCCCGCCGCGGTCTACGAGCCCCGCATCCCCGCGGAGCGGGCCGCCGAGCGACGCGCGACCTTCCGCGCGGCCGTGGCCACGCTGCTGGCCCGCACCCCGTAACCGCCTGGCCACCACGCGCCCCGGCCGGCCCACCCGCACCGTCGCGCCCCGCCGCCCCGCAGCCCGCGCCCCGTAGCCTGACCGTGCGAGCCGGCCGGGCCCCCGCCCAGTGAGCCGCCCGCGAGGGCATCCCGGGCGAGGGCGAACGGCCGGCCACGCGCGCCCGGCACCAGCGACCAGCGAGGGACCGCATGACCGTCACGACCACCGGCCGACTGCCGCGCGACGCGCACGAGACCGGGTACGACGTCGCGATCGTCGGCGCCGGGGTCGTCGGCTGCGCCATCGCGCGCGAACTGGCCCGCCACCCGCTGCGGGTGGCGCTCGTGGAGGCGGCGGACGACGTCGGCAAGGGCACGTCCAAGGCCAACACCGCGATCCTGCACACCGGCTTCGACGCCACCCCCGGCACCCTGGAGGCCCGCCTGGTGCGCGACGGGTACCGGCTGCTGTCCGGGTACGCCGCCGAGGCGGGCATCCCGGTGCGCCGGGTCGGCGCGCTGCTCGTGGCCTGGGACGCGGAGCAACTCGCCGCCCTGCCCCAGCTCGCCGCCAAGGCCGAGCGCAACGGCTACCACGCCACCCGCCTGCTCGACGCCGCCGAGCTGCGCCGCCGCGAACCCCACCTGGGCCCGGGGGCGCTCGGCGCCCTCGAGGTGCCGGATGAGAGCGTCATCTGCCCGTGGACCACGGTCATCGGCTACGCCACGCAGGCCGTACGCGCCGGAGTCGACCTGCACCTCGGCTGCCGGGTGCACGGCGTCGGCGGCCAGCGGGACCGGGGGAGCGGCGGCCGGCCCTGGCACGAGATCCTCACCGACCGCGGGACGCTGCGCGCCCGCCACCTGGTCAACGCCGCGGGCCTGCGCTCCGACGAGATCGACCGGCTGCTCGGGCACGACGCCTTCACGGTCACCCCACGCCGCGGCCAACTCATGGTCTTCGACAAGAGCGCCCACCGCCTGGTGCGCCACATCGTGCTCCCGGTCCCCACGGCACTCGGCAAGGGCGTGCTCGTCGCGCCGACCGTCTTCGGCAACGTACTGCTCGGCCCCACCGCCGAGGACCTGGCCGACAAGAGCGCGACCCAGTCCACCGAGGCGGGGCTGGCGTTCCTGCGCGCGCACGGCGCGCGCGTCCTGCCCGAACTGCTCGCCGAGGAGGTCACCGCGGTCTACGCCGGGCTGCGCGCCGCCACCGAGCACGACGACTACCAGATCCACGCGCACCCCGAGCAGCGCTACGTCACGGTCGGCGGCATCCGCTCCACCGGCCTGACCGGCTCCCTGGCCATCGCCGCCCACGTCGTCGGACTCCTCGCCGCCGGCGGCCTGACCCTCGGCGCCCCGCGCGAACTGCCGCCGGTGCGGATGCCCGCCCTCGGCGACGCGTCGCCGCGCCCCTTCGAGCGCCCCGAACTCATCGCCGCCGACCCGGAGTACGGCACCGTCATCTGCCCCTGCGAGCGGGTCACCCGGGGCGAGGTGCGGGACGCGCTGGCCAGCACGGTGCCACCGGCCGGCCTGGACGGGCTGCGCCGGCGCACCCGGGTGGCGGCCGGCCGGTGCCAGGGCACCCGGTGCGCCGCGGCGGTACGGGCCCTGTGCGAGGCCCGACCACCGACCGCCGCCACTGGCGACGACACCGCCGCCACCCGCCCCGCGCCCGCGACCGCGCCCGACGACGCGGACGCCGTCGGGCCGGTCGAGCGGGGCGTGGACGTGCTGGTGGTCGGCGCGGGCGCGGCCGGCCTCGCCGCCGCGGGCGCGCTGGCCGCGACCGGGGTCGGCCGGGTGGAGGTGCTTGAGCAACAGCCCTCGGCCGGTGGCGTGCTGCGCTACGCGCCGTGGGCCTGCGGCGCCTGGCCCGACCCCCGCGCCCCGCGCCGTGCCCCGGCCGGCCGGGAGGCGGCGCGGCGCCTGCTCGACGCGGCCACCGGCGCCGGGGCCCTGGTGCGCACCGGCTGGACCGTCACCGGCTGGGCGGGCCCGCTGACCCTGGCGGCTACCGGGCCCGGCGGGCGCGAGCTGATCACCGCGCGGGCCGTCGTGCTGGCCACCGGCGCCAGGGAGCGCCCGCGCGCCGCGCGCGGGGTGCCGGGCGCGCGCGGAGAGGGCGTCTTCACCGGCGAGGGTGCGCTGCGCGCGTTCGACGAACCCGGCCAACTCCTCGGTGCCACCGCCGTGGTCGTCGGGTCGGCGGACGACGCCGGCTACCGGGTGGCGGACGCCCTGCGGCAGGCCGGCACCCGGCCCGTCGCGCTGGTCGGCGCGCCGTCGCTCGGCCCGTCGCCGTGGCGCGCGCTGACCAGGCTCGGCTGGGGCGTCCCCGTGCTCGGCGACGCCGCCGTGACCGAACTGACCGGCGCCGGCGGGCGCGTCACGGGCGTGCGGCTGCGCCGCGCCGACGGCGCGATGGCCCAACTCGACTGCGCGGCCGTGGTGTTCTGCGGCTCCTGGGTCCCGGAGAACGAGCTGGCCGCAGCCGCGGGCCTGGCCGTCGCCGCCGACCTCGGGCGCCCGGCCGTCGACGCCGAAGGCCGCACCTCACACCCCGGCGTGTTCGCCGTCGGCGGCCTGCCCCACCCCGCCGGCCCCGGCCGCCGCACGGGCCCGCGTCACGCCGCGGCCCGGGCCCGCGCGCTCGCCACCGCGGTGGCCCAGCACCTGGCCGGCGCACCGTGGCCCCCGGGCGCCGCCCCGCACTCGACCCCCGACGCGCGCGACGAGGCCGCGACGGGCGGCGCGGCGCGGCGTACCACCGAGGACTGAACGACCCGCCCGTCGAGACGAGTTGCTCACCGCAAGCACCGCACGCCGCAAGCCCCGCGAGAGCCCCGGTCCCGCCCCACCGTGAACCGCCGCGCGCCTCACCGCGCCCCGCCGCACGCGCGTCGCCCCAGCCCGCGCCTGCCCCTCGCCGCCCCCGCCGGCCGGGGCGGTGGCACCCGACCGCAACGCCGGCGCACGGGCGGCGTGTTGTGTGGAACGGCGGTTGCGCGGGGTCGCGCTCCGGCGCGTACGGGCGGAGCGCCCGGGCGCCCCGCGGCGCTCCGGAACCCCGCGCACCAGAGTGCGACGGGCGGCGAGGTGGCGGTAAGGCGCCACAGCGGGAACGGACGTACGACGGAAAATGGCCGCACATCGAAACACCTCGGCCACGGCGCTGCATTGGTACGCCACGTCCGTACCTGTGAGCCTCCTCTACCTCATCAGGCCCACTTCACACGCGCACCAGGCGACGCGACCACGCTGGGCACGGCAGAATTCCCCCTGGCCCGCGGCCAGATGCGGATCGTGGATTTCCGTTTGCGTCTTCCCTTCGAACGGGCGATCAGTAATGTCTGCTCAGCAACGGTGCGCGGAGCCGGACCACACCCCCCGGGAGATCTGGAGAGTACTGATGGAGCGGGCCGCAGTGAGGCGCGAGGCGTGACCGCGAGGCCGAGCGGGACACAGGACGCGGAGCCGTACAGTACGGGGCCGGAGAGCGAGGACGATCGGCTCCGACGCTTCGCCAGGATCTGGAGTCGGGCCATTCGCCCGTCCACGGCGATCTCCATGCCCGAGGGCGAGTTCGTGGAGCACCTGGTGCCCCTCGCGCGCCGGTTGCGGGACGCGCTGCGCACCATGCCGTTGAACACCCAACCCGCCTACGAGGTGGGCCAGGCGCTCGTCGCGGCCCGGTGCGACGTCGCGGGCGGGCTGCCGGTCACGCTCGGCGTGCTCGACGCCTACCTGGTGCTGTACTGCCCGCCCAGGCGACCGATGCCGGCGGAGGAGAGCCGGGCCCGGTGCGCCAGGCTCCAGCACGCGCTCGCCGCCGGCTTCGCGCACGCGCTGAGTGAGCGGGCCAAGGGCGAGCAGGAGTCGGTCTCCCGGGAGGCGCTGGCCGCGCGCGCCGCCGCGGAACAGGCCCTGCACGACAGCGAGGCCCGCTTCCAGGCGGTCTTCGACGGGGCGGTCATCGGCGTCGGCGTGGCGGACCTCAACGGTCAGGTGTTGCTGGTCAACGACGCCGTGGCCCGGATGTTCGGCCGGCCGGGCGACCACCTGCTGGGCGAGAACGTGGTGGACTGGGCGCACCCGGAGGACGCCCCGGCCGCGATGGAGATCTACCGCGAGCTGATCACCGGTCAGCGCGAGCACTTCCGGATGGAGAAGCCGTACTACCGGGGCGACGGCAGCGTGCTGTGGACCAACCTCACCGTCACCCTGCTGCGGGACGCGCACGGCAAGCCGCAGTACCAACTCGCCCTGATGGAGGACATCACCGAGCAGCGCCGGCTGCGTGACCGCCTGCGCTACGAGGCCACCCACGACGAGCTGACCGGCCTGCCCAACCGCACGCTGTTCTTCGAGCGCCTCGACGCGGTGATCGCGGGCCCGGCCGCCGCCGAGTCCACCGGGTTCGCCGAGCCCCACACCGCCGACGCGGACCGCGACCACCCGGCCGGGGCCGGCTGGGAGGCCGCGGCCCTGGCGGAGGCGGAGGCCGAGGCGATACCGGGGTCGTCCAGCCCGGCCGCCACCGACCACGCCCCCGTACCCGACGAGCACGGCCCGGCCGCCGACGAGCGGCGACCGTGGCGCCGGGGGACGAACGGCGCCGCCGCGCCCGCGCCCGGGGCGGCCTACGGGCCCGGCGACTTCGCGCGGCCCCCGGGCCCGCCCGACGAGCCGGCCACCGACCGCGAGGCGGGCGGTCGCGTGCCGGGCGCGGGGCGCGGGGCGGACGAGGCGGCCCGGTTCGGCATGTGCTACCTCGACCTGGACGGCTTCCGCGCCGTCAACGACAGCCTCGGCCACATCGTCGGCGACCACCTGCTGATCGCCGTCGCCGAACGGTTGCAGGGGTGCCTGACCTCGCCCTCCCAGATCGTCGCCCGCCCCGGCGGTGACGAGTTCTTCGCCCTCACCGCCGGGCCCACCGCCCAGCGCGACGCCATCGACCTCGCCGAGCGGATGCTGCGGGCGCTGGCCGAGCCGGTCCGGATCAAGGACCGGGACCTGTTGGTGCGCGCCAGCATCGGGGTCGCCAGCGGAACCCGCGGCGAGACCACCCGGGCCGCCGTGATGCGCAGCGTGGACATCGCGATGTACCGGGCGAAGGCGGCGGGCGGCAACCGGTACGAGGTCGCCGACGCCGCGTCCGACGCCCGCGTCATCGCCCGGCACAGCCTCACCAACGGGCTGCCCGCCGCGCTGGAGAAGGGCGAGTTCTTCATCGAGTACCAACCGCTGGTGCGCCTGGAGGACGGCACCGTACGCGGCGCCGAGGCCCTCGTGCGCTGGCTGCATCCGGTCCACGGGGTGCTCGGCCCCGACCAGTTCATCACCCTCGCCGAGAACACCGGGCTGATCGTGCCGCTCGGCCGCTGGGTGCTCGCCGAGGCCGCCCGGCAGGCCCGGGCCTGGCGGGACGCGGGCGACGACGGCGAGCCGCTGCGGGTCAACGTCAACCTGTCGCCGTGCCAACTGCGCTACCCCGACCTGGTATCCGACACCGTCGCGGTGCTCGACGAGGCGGGCCTCGACCCCGCGGCGCTGTGCCTTGAGGTGACCGAGAACGACCTGATCGGCGCGGACGAGGAGGCCCTGCGCCCGCTGCGGCAACTCGCCGACCTCGGCGTGGACATCGCCCTGGACGACTTCGGGACGGGCTACTCCAACCTCGCGTACCTGCGCCGCCTTCCGGTGAGCACGCTCAAGCTGGATCGGTCCTTCACACTGGGCATGCAGCGCGCTCCGGCCGACCCGGTGGACGTGAAGATCGTGGAGGGCATCGTCTCGCTGGCCCACACGCTCGACCTGGCCGTGACGGTGGAGGGCGTGGAGACCGGCTCGCAGGCGGAGCACCTGCGGATGCTCGGCTGCGACACGGCCCAGGGCTGGTACTACGCGCGGCCGGGCCCGCCGGACCGGCTGCACGAACTCGCCCTGACGGACGTGGCCAGCGGCTGACACCCCGGCGGCCGGCCCCGGGGCGAGCCGCCCCGTGCTCGCGGCGGCCTCCGCGCCGTCGCCGCGCGAAGGGCCGGGCGACGGAGGGCCGTACGGGCGGGGCGGGCGCGCCCGCCCGGCCAGCGGGCCGGCCGTTCGCCGCGTGAGCGGCCGGCCCGCCGGCGGCGAAGCGGCTGACGCACCGTCCGCGCCAGCCGCCGTCGTGGCGGCACCGGGCCGCCGCCCGGTGCCGGATCGCGGCCGAGTCACCCGTCGAGGAGGGCCTGCTCCTCGTCGGTGAAGAGCCGCGAGCGGATCAGGAACCGCACGCCCTCGGGGGCCTCCACCGAGAACCCGCTGCCCCGCCCCGGCACCACGTCCACCGTCAGGTGCGTGTGGCGCCAGCGCTCGAACTGCGGGCCCGCCATCCAGAAGTCGATCCGTTCGGCGAGCCCGTCCACCGCGAGCGAGGCGAGCAGCACGTCGGAGTCGCCGGTGCGGAACTCGCCCCGCGGGTAGCACATGGGCGAGCTGCCGTCGCAACAGCCGCCCGACTGGTGGAACATCAGCGGCCCGTGCACGCGGGTGAGCCGCCGCAGCAACTCCCGTGCCGCGTCGGTCAGTGCGATGCGCGAGACGCCGTACGCGTCGCCCATCCCGCCCTCCCCACCTCATCGCCGTACCGTCCACCCGCAGTGCCGACTCCCCAGGCGCGCGCCCCGTCGCCGCGCGTGCGCCGCGGCCGGTGGTCGCCGCACCGGCCCGCGGGCGACACCAGCTAACTGGGCGCGAGGTTGCGAGATGGTTGCAGGGCGATCCCTCCCGGCCACCCTGGCCGGCCGACCGGCGGCCCCGCCGCGCGGCCCGGCGTCGGCGCTCCCCGGCGGGGGCCGAACCCTTCCCGGGTGTTATGACGCCATGGAAGTAGGCGCGGGCGCGCGTCGGTCATACGTTGTGTCCACGACAAACGCGCGCCGGTCCGGCGCGGCCCGGCGCCGCGCGGCCCGGCGTGCGGAACCTGCCGTCCCCCTACCGTCCGTTCTGAGACGAGGTGTCCCCGTGAGCCGTGGACGATGGTCCCTCCGCCTGCTGACCGGCTGTCTCGCCCTGTCCCTGGGATCGGGCTACGTGGCCTCGGCGGCCCCCGCCCCCTCGGGGCAGCCGGCCCCCGCCCGCCCCGCCGGCGCCGCCGAACCCTTCTGCTACTCCGAGCCGTCGAACCCGCAGGCCGACGTCAGCGACCTGCGGGCCGCCTTCAACGCGTCGAACTGGATGCGCACCCTCCAGGCCATGTACCAGCGCCGCTGGCCCAGCGGCGAGAAGCTGGCCATCGCCCAGGCCAAGGACAAGTACTGGGACCAGTTCGTCAACAAGCGCAGCTTCGAGGGCTTCGCCGAGTCGATGATGGTGGCCATCCACGAGGAGACCCACATGTGGGACCTCGACCCGTCCCGGACGAAGTGGGACGTGTCCATCGCGGCCTGGATCAACGGCTCGCAGCAGGCGACACAGGTCCCCGTGCACGGCGGGTTCCCGCGCAAGGAGATCCTGCCGCTGATCAAGGACCGGCTCACCGCCTCCATGGACAACACCTACCTGCGCGACGCCACGCAGGGCACCTACCGCCTGCAGGGCGTGCTGGCCGAGCAGAACGCCGGGCTGACCGGTCTGCCGGCCGTGACGGTCGTCCACGAGTACATCAAGGGCGTCGGCGCCAGCAACGCCCGCGACATCGCCGCCACCAACCTGCGCTACCTGCTGCTCTACCTGCGGGTGGCCAAGACCAAGCACCCCGACTACTGGGCAAAAATCAAGGCCGAGCCCAAGCTGCGCGAGCTGGTGCTCACCCAGTTCCTGCGCACGGCGTACTGGTTGGAGAAGTCGGCGCCCTACACGGGCGTGGTCGGCGGCCCCGACGCCGACAAGATCACCGCGACGAACTACGCGCCGGAGAACATCGCCATCCTGGAGGAGTTCACCGGCCGCACGGTACGCAAGGACGCGCAGAAGCACTGCACCGCCGACTGACGCGCCCAGGGCCGCGCACGGACCCCGCCCCTACCGCCCGCCCCCCGGCGCGGTCGCCAGCCGCGGGTCGACGCGGCCCAGCCAGGCGTCCTGGTCGTCGGCCAGCGGCCGGGCCAGGGGGAGCGGCAGGAAGCGGCACGCGAACGTGAGGCCCGCGTCCGTGTCGGTGCCCGTGACGTGGTGCCGCCAGGCGTCGGGGGCGTCGGCCGGTGCGCGCAGCAGGAGGAAGGTGGTCCTGCGCGGCTGCCCGGTCTCGGGGTGTGGCTTGTCCTCGACGGCGAGCTCGCGGACGGCGGTGGCCGTCCGCAGCCCCGTCTCCTCGGCGACCTCGCGCAGCGCCGCCTCCTCGAAGCTCTCGCCCGGCCGGACCCCGCCCGCCGGGACCTGGGTGCCGGCCTCCGGCAGGCCGACGTGGTCGAAGACCAGGAGTTCCGGGCGGGCGGCGCGGTGGCGGAGCACGTAGGCGGCGACGCGGATTCTGGGCTGGCTCATCCCCGTAGGGTCGACCATCCGCCCCGTCCGACGCGAGCCGGTACACGACGCCGCCCCGCGGGCGCCCTCCGGTGGGAGGGGCTCGCGGGGCGGCGCGGCGGTCGGACCCGGGTCAGCGGCTCGCGGGCTGGCTCACAGCGCGCGCTCCAGGCGGTCGGCCATGAGCTTGACGAACCGCGCGGGGTCGGTCAGCTCCCCGCCCTCGGCCAGCAGCGCCATGTCGTAGATCAGCTCGGCGGTCTCCGCCAGGCCGTCGTCGCCCTCGCGGGCGGCACGCGCCTTGTTGAGGCCGCTGACCAGCGCGTGGTCCGGGTTGAGTTCGAGGATGCGCTTGGCGGTCGGCACCTCCTGGCCCATGGCGCGGTACATGTTCTGCAGCGCCGGGGTGACGTCGTGGGTGTCCGAGACCACGCAGGCGGGCGAGACGGTCAGGCGCGAGGACAGTCGCACCTCCTTGACGTGCTCGCCCAGCCGCTCCTTCATCCACGTCAGCAGGTCCGCGAACTCCTCCTGCCGCTTCTCGCGCGCGGAGTCGGCCTCCGCCTTCTCCTCCTCGGTGTCGAGGTCCACCTCGCCCTTGGCGATCGAGCGCAGTTGCTTGCCCTCGAACTCGGGGACGGCCTGCACCCACACCTCGTCGACCGGGTCGGTCAGCAGCAGCACCTCGATGCCCTTGGCGCGGAACGCCTCCATGTGCGGCGAGTTCTCGATGGCCTGCCGGGACTCGCCCGTCATGAAGTAGATGTCCTGCTGGCCCTCCTTCATCCGCTCCACGTACTCCCGCAGGGTCGTCAGCTCCTGCGCGTCGTGGGTGGAGGCGAACGAGGAGACGCCGAGGATCGCGTCGCGGTTCTCGAAGTCGCTGAGCAGCCCCTCCTTGAGGACCGGCCCGAACTCCCGCCAGAACGTGGCGTACCGGTCGGCGTGCGAGGCGCGCATGTCCTTGATCGTGGAGAGCACCTTCTTGGCCAACCGGCGGTGCATCAACTGGATCTGCCGGTCCTGCTGCAGGATCTCGCGCGAGACGTTCAGCGACAGGTCCTGCGCGTCGACCACGCCCTTGACGAAGCGCAGGTACGGCGGCAGCAGCGCCTCGCAGTGGTCCATGATGAAGACGCGCTTCACGTAGAGCTGGATGCCGCGCTTGAAGTCCTGCATGAACATGTCCTGCGGCGCGTGCGCCGGGATGAACAGCAGGGCCTGGTACTCGAAGGTACCCTCCGCGTGCAGCCGGATGGTTTCGAGCGGGTCGTTCCAGTCGTGGCTGATGTGCTTGTACAGCTCGTGGTACTCGTCGTCGCTCACCTCGTCCCGCGACCGCGCCCACAGCGCCTTCATCGAGTTCAGCGTCTCGGGCTCGGTCGCCTTCGCGGCGTCGTCGGCGTCCTTGGCGTCCTTGGCGTCCTTGGCGTCATCGGGGTCCGCCGCGTCGTCGCTCGCCGTCGCGGCGGGCTCGGCGGCCATCCTGATGGGCCAGGTGATGAAGTCCGAGTACCGCTTGACGATCTCCCTGATCTTCCACGGCGCGGTGTAGTCGTGCAGCCGGTCCTCGCTGTCCTCCGGCTTGAGCCGCAGCGTGACGGAGGTGCCCTGCGGCGCGTCCGCGACGTCCTCGATGCTGTACGTGCCCTCGCCGTCGGAGGTCCAGCGCGTGCCCTGGCTCTCGCCCGCCCGCCGGGTCAACAGCGTGACCTGGTCGGCCACCATGAAGCTGGCGTAGAAGCCGACGCCGAACTGGCCGATCAACCCCTCGGTCGACGCCGCGTCCTTGGCGTCCTGCGCCTCCTTCAGTTCGCGCAGGAACGCCGCGGTGCCCGAGTTGGCGATCGTCCCGATGAGCTTGATGACCTCCTCGCGCGACATGCCGATGCCGTTGTCCCGCACGGTCAGCGTACGGGCGCTCTTGTCGGCCTCGATGTCGATGTGGAGGTCTGACACGTCCACGTCGAGCGAGTCGTCGCGGAGCGCTTCGAGACGCAGCTTGTCCAGCGCGTCGGAGGCGTTGGAGACGAGTTCGCGCAGGAACACGTCCTTGTTCGAGTAAATCGAGTGGATCATCAACTGGAGAAGCTGGCGCGCTTCCACCTGAAACTCGAACGTCTCTGTCGGCATAATCCGTTTTTTCCTTTTCGGGCCACCAGGTGACGGTACTGACCTTGGCACTGTAGAACAGCCCGTCACCGCGTGGTTGCGGGGGCGCCCAACGAGCGGCCCCGCGACCCGCGCCCGGGGGCGTACGCGGCGGTCAGCCGGTGTGCTCGGCGCACAGGCACGCGACGCCCTTCGCAATCCACTCGCGGCCGGACCAGTCCGGGTGCCGCTGGACCATCAGCGCCTCGATCTCCTCGACGTGCGTCTGCTCGCTGGCGGCCCCGGCGCGCCGCATCCACGTCTCGTCCCACAGGAGTTGCAGGTAGTCACGCACGTCGGCCAGCAGTCGCGGGCCGCCGACCTCGCCGTGGCCGGGGACCACGACGCGCGGCGCCTCGGCCGCCAGGCGCCGCACGACCGCCAGCCAACGGGTGCCCGACACGTCGATGTCGTGCGGCGGGAACCACGGGAAGATCGCGAACTGCCGGGCCTCCACCAGGTCCCCGGTGAACATCACCCCCACGTCCGGCACCGTCACCACCTGGTCGCCCCTGCTGTGGGCCCGGCCCGTGGCCTGCAGGTGCACCACCCGGCCGCCCAGGTCCAGGCGGTGGGCCTGGCCGTAGACGACGTCGGGCCGGGGGAGTTCGACGCCGGCGAGCTGGCGCGCCACGGGCTCGCCGAGCCCCCGGAACATCTCCAGGTAACCGGCGCCCTTCACCGTGAGGTCCTCGGCCTGGGCCCGGTTGACCAGGTACGTCGCCGCCCCGGCGAAGACCTGCGCCCCGTAGGCGTGTTCCGGGTGGAAGTGCGTGGTCGTCAGGTACAGCTCGCGCCCCCCGGCGTAGTCGAGCGCGAAGTCCAGCACCCGTCGCGCGTTGCCCGGCCCCAGGCCCGTGTCGACCACCAGCACCGAGTGCTCGCCGCCGATCAGGCCGATGTTGGGCACCAGTCGCACCCGCCGGTCCGGGATGACCAGCACATCCCGGGCGATCTCCCGGGCGCCCGCGACATGGACGAGGGGCTCGGACGAGGCGGACAACACGGCATCGGACACGGGGACTCCTGGGGTGCGGGGCGGTGACGGGGGCGCCCGGGTCGCGGACGCGGTCGGCCGGCGGTTCCGGCCCGACCCAGTCCACCGCCTCGCCCACCGGGGCGTCCAACACCGATCGGGCATGCCCCATGCCGTACGGGTATCGTCGCCGCTGATGGAGCTACGCACGTTGCGCTACTTCGTGTCGGTGGCCGAGGAACTCCACTTCGGCAGGGCCGCCGCGCGCCTCCAGATGACCCAGCCCCCGCTGAGCCGGGCCATCCAGCGGTTGGAGACCGACCTCGGCTGCGCCCTGCTGCGCCGCTCGCCCGGCGGCGTGGCCCTCACCCCCGCCGGCGCGCTGCTGTACGAGGAGGCGCGGGCCCTGCTGGCACAGGCCGAACGGGCCCGCGCCCGGGTGGTCGCCGCGGCCGGGGCGGCCACCGTGACGCTGGGCACCCTCGCCGACAGCGTCGAGCAGACCGGCGCGGCGCTGGCCGCCGCGTTCCGGGACCGGCACCCCGGTGTACGCGTCGCCGTCCGCGAGGCCGACTTCGCCGATCCGACGGCCGGGCTGCGCGCCGGCCTCGTGGACGTGGCCCTGACCCGGGCGCCGTTCGCGAGCGACGGCATCGCCACCCACGTGCTGGGCTCGGACCCGGTCGGAGTGGTCCTGCGCGCCGACGACCCGCTGGCCGGCCGCGACCAGGTGTGCCTGGCCGACGTCGCCGACCGCCCGTGGTTCCGCTTCCCGGACGGCACCGACCCGGCGTGGCAGGCGTTCTGGGCCGCGACGAGCGAGCCGGAACGGCGTCGGCCGGGCCCCGTCGTGCGCACCGTCCACGAGTGCCTGCAGTCCGTGCTGTGGAGCGGCTCGGTGGGCCTGGCTCCGCTCGGCCACGCCCTGCCCGCGGGGCTCACGGTGGTCCCGCTGACCGACGCGCCGCCGAGCCGGTTGGTCATCGCCTGGCGGGCGGAGCGCCCCACGCCGCTCGTACGCTCCTTCGTCCGCATCGCCGCCGACCACTACCGGACCCGCGCCCCCCGCCCGGCGCCCGCCGACCCCGGCGGGGCGGGGCCCGGTTGACCCGGGAGGCGCGCGTGTCCTGGGCCGCCGCGTTCCCGGGCCGGGCGTCGATCGGTCAGCGGGTGGTGTAGCCGCCGTTGAGGAAGAGGGTCTGGCCGTTGGCCCACCAGCCGTCGGTGAGCAGCAGCCGCACCCAGGGCACGATGTCCTCGATCTTCGTGAGGTCGCCGTTCATGGCGGAGGACTTGTGGAAGGCGATGGCGTCCTCGTCCTCGGCGGGGTAGAAGAACGGGGTGTCCATCGGCCCGGGGGCGAGGTTGTTGACCGAGATGTTCCGGCCGAACAACTCCTTCGACAGGGCCCGTGCGAAGTGCTCGACCGGGGCCTTGCTGCCCGCGTACGACGAGTACAGGCCGGTGTACGCGGCGAGCAGCGAGGTGAGGATCGTGATGATCTTGCCGCCGTCCGCGATGCGGCGGGCCGCCTCGCGCATGACGAAGAACGCGGCCTTGGAGTTGACCGCGAACATCCGGTCGTACTCCTCCTCGGTGATCTCCGTCAGTGGCTTCTTGAGCACCATGCCGGCGGTGTTGACGCTGATGTCGAGCGTGCCGAAGCGCCCAAGGACCTCGTCGAAGGCCCGCTCGACCTCGCTCACCCGGGTCAGGTCGGCCTGGAGGGTGAACGCCTCGCCCGCGCCGGCGTTGATCCGCTCGGCGACCTCCTCGGCCGATGCCCGCGAGGACGCGCTGTTGTAGTGCACGGCGACGCGGGCGCCCGAGGCGCCCAGCGTGGTGCTGATCAGCCCGCCGAGGTTGCGCGAGGCGCCGCCGACGAAGGCGACCTTGCCGTTGAGTGTCGTGTCCGGGGTGTTGACCATGACGGCCTCCTGGGGGAGTGGCTGGGAGGGACAGGCCGGTGGATGCCGACCGTGCCACGCCCCCAGCCTCGCCGCGACCGCACGGATCGATCTTGAACGTTCCGCTCATCGGTGGAACGAACCACTCACGACCGCGCGCCCGGGCCGACGACGACCCGCTGCCACGACGCGGGCGGGCGGGGTCAGCGGCCCCCGTCGTGGCGCAGGAGGCGCGGCGTGGCTCCGTCGTGCCGGCGCATGGTCCGGGTCAGGTGGCTCTGGTCGGCGAACCCCGCCTCGGCCGCGATCTCCGCGATCGGCCGGTCGGTCCGTACGAGCTCGCGCCGCGCGTGCTCAAGGCGCCGCTGGAGCACGTACTGGTGGGGGGAGTCGCCGGTCGACGCCTTGAAGGCCCGGGTGAAGTGCGACTCGCTCACCCCCGCCACGGCGGCCAGCTCCGCCAGCGTGACCCGGCGGGCCAGGTGCGCGTGGATGAAGTCCACCACCTCGGCCAGCCGGCGCGGCGTCAGGCCGCCGGCCCGGGCCGTGGC
Source organism: Streptomyces buecherae (assembly GCF_014295035.1). Taxonomy (GTDB): domain Bacteria; phylum Actinomycetota; class Actinomycetes; order Streptomycetales; family Streptomycetaceae; genus Streptomyces; species Streptomyces youssoufiensis. The sequence continues at coordinate 1,002,307 of NZ_CP060404.1, read as the reverse complement.
GGACCCGCCCTGGCCCGCGACGCGCAACACCACCGCCGCGGCGGCCTGCACCAGCGACTGCGCGTACAACGGGTCCACGGGGCCGGGGCCGGCGTACTCGGCCACCAGCCGCTCCAGCAGCGTCCGCAGCAGGGGATCGGTGAAGTGGTAGCGCGGGACCAGCTCGACCTTGCCGGTGGCCCCGCCCTCGGCCGCCAGCTTCTCCAGCCACTCGGGTTCGATGCCCAGGAGCAGCAGTTCCACATCGTCCTGCCAGCGCGGTCGCGACGCCCAGTGGGCCGGGTTGACCAGCGCCTCGCCCATGTGGAACCGCTCCCTGCGCGGGGTGCCGTCCGCCGACCAGCGCAGGTTGGTCGAGCGCCCCGTGTGCACCACGAGGACGTGCGGCGGCGGGCCCGCCGGTGGCGGAGCGAGGTCGGAGGTGCCCGCGGCGCGCTCCACGGACCGCTCGACCACCGCGTGGTCGAGGTCGGTCCCGCTGCCGTGCGGGCACCGAGGGTGCGGCTTGATGTGTGAGGCACTCACGCCTTCCGGTATCCGACCCGGGCCCGGGTCGGGTGCCGCGGGCGGAAGCGCGGGGCCTGGGAACGGGCGTCGAACGGGCGGCTCGTGAGTGGTGTGTGAGCACCGTGTGGCGCGCGGTGTGGTGGTCAGTCCGCTGCGGTGACAGTTTGTGACAGCTTTCTGTCACCGTCCGTTTTGACAAAAGCCCAGCTCAGCGGGGAGGGCCCTGGCGAGTGTGAGGTATGTCACTCTCTTTTCGGAGGGGGACTGTGTCCGTTCCCCCGCCCTGGCTGCCCGGTTCGGGCAAAAAGCGGAACCCAGCTCGGCGTCATTCCTCGCAACGGGTGGGTTTCAGCGCCCGTTCGGGCAGTTTGGTAGGCGCATTTTCGGCCCTTATCCCACCCTTGTTTCCATGGGAGCGGGCTCGGCAGAGTGCAATTGAACGCCACTCGGACGCCCCGGGCGGGGCGTCTTCCACGCGGCCTGGTTACGGAAAGCGAGGCGGCCGGAACGTGCTCCGCGAACCGGATGGTCATCGGTGTTCCCGATCTTTCGCCAGTTGACGGGGGAAATTCTCGGAACGTGCCCTTCGAGCCAATGGGAGTCGTCCTACGCGTCCACTCACGTAAGCACGTACGGAGCTGCCCCGTCGTGCTCGGCGGGCCTGTCGTGAATGCCGTGAACGCCGCGTCGCGAGCGATTGCGCCGGATGATCGAACGCCTTGCGGTGTGGTGTGTCGGCGGCTATTCGAGCTGCCCGATCGCATGTTATTCGGCAGGTATTTCTGCCGCGCGGCGAAGTATTTGACTTTTCATATATTCGCTGAGTAGCGTCGCCGCCATGGTGAGGGGGTTTGCGGAAATGGTCACGGCAACTACCGGTCGTGCTCTCCGTGAATGGCATGCGTGCGGAGCGGGGGAAGTGTGAACGTGGTCCTGCCGCAATGCGAAAACCGGGCGGCCGGTCAACTCGCGCCCCTTCTCTTCATGGGACCCCGCACCCCGGAATGCGTCCGAGACGGTGGCCCTACCTCGGCAACGGAACGTTGCGGCGAAGAAATGGCCATGTTTTAGGGGGAGCTGTGCCAAGCATCTCTGTCAATGAAGTCAACGGCGCTACGGATTCCTCCGGAGGCCCTGACCCCACCGTTCCCGGCCCACGGCGTCCCGGCGGCGCGGAATTACCCACGGCGGGCCGAATGCCCGCCGCTGGGCGAGAGCGAACGGCGGTGCGGACCCGCGGACTCTTCGAATCCGTCGCCGATCGACGCGATGCCGACGAACAACTCCTGGCCACACTGGACCCCGCCGAGGGCGCCGGGGCCGTGGCCCGCGCGATCGACGCGGCGGAGCGGTCGCTGGTCGTCATCCTCTCCGAATGCGGCGACGGCGAAGCCGCCCGGCTCGTCCCGCGACTCGGACAGGCCGCTACGCGGGGCGTCGAGGTCCGGCTGCTGGCCGGGATGGCCCTGCTGGAGCACCGTTTCTTCATGGAACTGCTCGACACCTACGCGCCCGACGTGCGCGTGCGCCTGGTCCGCGAGTCGCTGCACGAAGCGGTGCTCGCCGACGGGACCGTGGGCGTGGCCTGGTCGCGCACCGGCCCGTCGATCGGCGGCCTCGCCGTGGTGCGCGCCCCCGACGTACTGCGCAACCTGCGGGCGCTCTTCCAGGTCTCCTGGACGAACAGCCCCACCCTCGCCGACTACCGGCGGCTCAGCGACCACGTGCGCAGCGACACGGCCCGCCAGATACTGCTGGCCCTCAGCTCGGGACGCACCGACGAGGCGGCGGCCCGGGGGCTCAGCATCTCGGTGCGTACCTACCGCCGGTACGTCGCCGAGATCATCCGCGAGCTGGGGGCCAACTCGCGCTTCCAGGCCGGCGCTCGGGCCGTGGAGCTGGGACTCCTGCCCTCGGTACCCGGCGGCTCCTGAGCACCCGCCCCCGCGCGCGGCGCCAGCCGGGGCGCGCCCGGCACCCGGGCGCGCCCCGCGCACGCCCGGGCCGCGCCCCCGACGGCAGGCACCCGCCGTCGGGGCGGCGCCGCGCCCGGCGGGCCGCCCGGCGTCGTGACCGCCACCGGTCACCGCACCAGGCCGTCCCGCCGCGCCCGACATCCGGCTACAGCCGGCAATGTCCTTGTGGGGGAGCGTAGTTGGTGGGGTGACCGATGCGGGAGACGACGGCTCCGCGGTCGATCGCGTACGGCGTGGGGACGGCGGAGGGGAGCACCGGCGGAGTCGCTGCTGCCCGGTGATCCGCGGCACGTGGGGAGCCACCGGCTGCTGGGCGGGCTCGGCGCCGTACCCGATGGACGTCAGCGGCGCGGTGGCGTTTCGGGCCCCCTCCCCGAGTCTTCTGCCCAGGGTCGGGGCCGTCGACGAGGAAGGGCTCACGCCATGACGAGCAAGGTCGGCGTCCTGCCCCAGGTCATCGGAAGCCTCAGTCGCACGGCCCCCGCCGCTCGGCCTGGCACGCTTTTCGTGCTGGGTACCAACGGCGGCGTCTCCGTGGCGCCGGACGCGGACTTCCCGCTTGGGGACCAGTGCCCCGGCGCCCTCGACCCGCCGCCCGAGCCCACCCCACGTACCCGAGCGCCGGCGACCAACCGAAACCGGTCGCCCCAGGCTTCGCGCGCGCACCGCGCGCACCGCGCGCACCTCAGGCGCACCGCCGGCCGCTGCGGCGAGAGCCCCGGCCGGCCCGAGTGTGGCGCTCTCACCAGCCTGGTACGCCGTACGCGCCCCGTACGCCGTACGCGAGAGGCGGCTGCGCGGCGGCATGGCGCATGTCACTAGCACCGAATGAACCAGCCAAACGGCGGAGGGCTAACATGTGAGCACCGCCTAGCTCGAAAGATAAATCTGTGACTGTCAATGAGGACTCGTTCACTGACTGGAAGAACCGCGAGGAGATCGCGGAGTCGATGATCCCGATCATCGGGAAGCTGCAGCGCGAGCGGGACGTCACCGTCCTGCTGCACAGCCGCTCCCTGGTGAACAAATCGGTCGTCAGCATCCTGAAGACGCATCGATTCGCTCGGCAGATCGCCGGTGAGGAGCTCTCGGTCACCGAGACGCTGCCGTTCCTCCAGGCGCTCGCCGCGCTCGATCTCGGCCCTTCCCAGATCGACATCGGCATGCTCGCCGCGCTGTACCGCACCGACGACCGTGGTCTGTCGGTGGCGGAGTTCACCGCTGAAGCCGTCGCCGGGGCCACCGGCGACAACAAGATCGAGTGCCGGGAGCCGCGCGACGTCGTCCTCTACGGCTTCGGCCGCATCGGCCGCCTCATCGCCCGCCTCCTCATCGAGAAGGCCGGCTCGGGCAACGGCCTGCGGCTGCGCGCCATCGTGGTCCGCAAGGGAGCGGGCCAGGACATCGTCAAGCGCGCGTCGCTGCTGCGCCGGGACTCCATCCACGGCCAGTTCCAGGGCACGATCACCGTTGACGAGGCGAACAGCAAGATCATCGCCAACGGCAACGAGATCAAGCTGATCTACGCCGACGACCCGTCCTCGGTGGACTACACGGCGTACGGCATCAAGGACGCCATCCTCGTGGACAACACGGGCAAGTGGCGCGACCGCGCGGGCCTCTCGCAGCACCTGCGCCCCGGCGTCGCCAAGGTCGTGCTGACCGCGCCGGGCAAGGGCGACGTCCCCAACATCGTGCACGGCGTCAACCACGACACGGTCAAGCCGGACGAGCGGATCCTGTCCTGCGCGTCGTGCACCACCAACGCGATCGTCCCGCCGCTGAAGGCGATGGCGGACGAGTACGGCGTGCTGCGCGGCCACGTGGAGACCGTCCACTCGTTCACCAACGACCAGAACCTGCTGGACAACTACCACAAGTCCGACCGACGTGGTCGTTCCGCCGCGCTCAACATGGTCATCACCGAGACCGGCGCCGCCTCGGCCGTCGCCAAGGCGCTGCCCGACCTCAACGCGCGGATCACCGGCAGCTCGATCCGCGTCCCGGTGCCGGACGTGTCGATCGCGATCCTGAGCCTGCGACTGGCGCGCGAGACCACCCGCGAGGAGGTCCTGGACTACCTGCGCAACGTGTCGCTGACCTCGCCGCTCAAGCGTCAGATCGACTTCATCAGCGCCCCCGACGCGGTCTCCAGCGACTTCATCGGCTCGCGCCACGCCTCGATCGTCGACGCCGGCGCCACCAAGGTCGAGGGCGACGACGCCATCCTCTACCTCTGGTACGACAACGAGTTCGGCTACTCGTGCCAGGTCATCCGGGTCGTCCAGCACGTCTCCGGGGTGGAGTACCCGACCTACCCGGCCCCGCAGGTCTAGCCCCACCCGGCGGCGCGCCATCCCGCGCCCCGCCATCTCGCACAGCCCTCACGAGCGGCGCCCGACGTACCCCGTCGGGCGCCGCTCGGGCGTGTGCCCGTAACCCCGCGACCGGTCCCGGCGCCAAGGCCGACCGAGTCCGCCGCCGAGGAGCCGGCCCGCGTCAGGCGTCGGCCCGGCCGGAGCACTGGCCCGGGTGGGTCGGCCCCGCGGCCCCGGGGTCGGTCGTCGCTTCCTGGGTGGGCCAGGGCGACTCCCCGGTGAGCAGGGAGCGGGCGGCCCGCAGGGTGGCGTCGTGCTCGAAGGTGGTGGCCCGCCAACTGGTCGAGCGCAGGGTGCCCCGGTCCCGGTACGCGCGCATGATCCGTACGTGGTCGTGGCGGGCCACGAAACCGTTCAGGGCCCGCGCGTCGCGCCAGACGGAGACCGAGCCCGAGCGGGGGCGCGCCACGTCGGAGGCCGCCCACAGCCACAGGCCCACCGCGCCCTCCAACCCGTCCCAGGACCGGCGCAGGGCCAGCCCCGCCAGGGCCACGCCGGGCGCGGTCCACGGTCGGTGGGCGGTGAACTCGGTCACGCTCACGAGGACCGGGCCGCCCCCCGCCCCCGCCGACCGGGGGAGGTCGGCCGGGCCGGGCTTCCACGGCGCGAACCAGATGGTGCTCGACACGGCGGCCTCCTTGGCCTTCTCGGCTGCTGAGCCGCTGGGCGGCCCCTCGCCCGAGCGGACGCCGGGTGGGCGCTCGGGCATAAAACTGCACGGACGGTCGTGCTAACGTAGCAGGCTCCAGGCGTCGATCGAGGAGTAGCGGGATGCAGCCCATCGAGGCAGTCGCGAGCACCACCCTCAACGTCGTCTCCCGGGTCTCCGGGCGGCTGGCGGGTGCCGGTGCGTTCCGCCTTTTCCACATGCCGTTCGCGCGGAGCAAGCTGCGGGGCCTCGAGCGCGAGCTGTTCGCGACGGCGACGGTGGAACACCTGGCGGTCGACAGCGGGCGCGCGGTGACCTACCGGTGGGGCGACGGGACCCGGCCGGTGCTGTTGGTGCACGGCTGGCAGTCGCGCGGGTCGCGGCTGTCCGAGTTCGTCCCCGGGCTCCTGGAGCGGGGCTACAGCGTCATCACCTTCGACGCGCCCGGCCACGGCGACGCGACCGGTCGCAGCACCACCATCCTCGACTACCGCGCCATCGTCACCGCCCTGCACGACCGGTACGGCACGTTCGAGGGCCTGGTGGCCCACTCGCTGGGTGTGTTGGGCTCGTTCTACGCGCTGCACCACGGCGTGCGCGCCGAGCGGATCGTGACCGTCAGCGGGGTGTGCGACTTCGACTTCCTCATCGAGGAGTTCAGCTCCGAACTCCGGCTCCGCGACCAGCTCACGGAGCGGTTGCGCCACCAGGTCGACCGGCGGCTCTTCCCCGACGTGCCGAGCGAGCGGACGCCCTTCTCGGTGACGCACGCGGTCGGCTCCGTGCACGCGCCGCTGCTGGTGGTCCACGACGAGGGCGACACGCGGATCGACGTCTCCCAGGGGCGCCGGATCGCCGCGGCGTTCGGCGAGCGGGCCCAGTTGATCATCACGCGGGACCTCGGGCACCGGCGCATCCTGGGCGACGCCGACGTGGTGCGCACGGTGCTGGACTTCGTCGAGCACGGCCCGAGCGCGATCGGCACGGCGCGGGCGCGGACGGCGTCCGCGGACTGAGGGGCGCGGGCCCGTGTGACGCAAACCGCACGATCGTCCGCACATTGGCTACACTGGGCGGTCCCCCCACCAGCACGTGCGCGGCTCTGGTGACCACGAGGGTCCGGCACCGGAAAGTAGGTAGACGCGGGCATGGCAGCGACGGCGACACATACCGACGGGCGGATCGCGCGCGGGAACCAGACCCGTCAGACGATTCTGAAGCGCACGGTGGAGATCGCCTCCGTCGAGGGCCTCGAAGGGCTCTCGCTGGGCCGCCTCGCGAGCGAACTCAAGCTGAGCAAGAGCGGCGTGTTCGCCCTGTTCGGCTCCAAGGAGGACCTGCAACTGGCCACCGTGCGGGCGGCCATCAAGGTCTACCTGGAGCACGTCGTCCAGCCGGCCCGCGACCTGCCGCCCGGCGTGGACCGGCTGTGGCGGGTGTGCACCGGATGGCTCACCTACTCCCGGGAGCGGGTCTTCCCCGGCGGCTGCTTCTTCTACTCGGTATCCGCCGAGTACGGCGCCCGCGAGGGCAAGGTCCACGACACCCTCGCCGCCGCCCGCACCAACTGGTTCGCCTATCTCGAACAGACCGTGCGCGAGGCCCAACAGGCCGGTGAGATCGCGGCCGACGCCGACGTCCCGCAGCTCGTCTTCGAGATCGTGGCGCTCCTGGAGATGGCCAACGCGGAGTCGGTCCTGCACGACGAGTCCACGTACTACGACATGGCGGCCAAGGCGATCGCCAGCCGCCTGCGCGCGGTGGTCACCGACCCCGCGCTGCTCCCCGAGGCGCCGTAGCGCACCCACGGCGACGCCGAGCCGGCGCGGCGGCCCGCACCACGGGGGTGGGCCGCCGTCGCCGTGCGCTCGGCCGCCGCGCGTCACGTCCCGACAGCTCTACGCTCCGATGGCGTGCACCCCGCCGTCCACGTGCACGATCTCGCCCGTCGTGCGGGGGAACCAGTCCGAGAGCAGCGCGACGACCGCGCGGGCGGTCGGTTCGGGGTCGGACAGGTCCCAGTCGAGCGGCGCGCGCGTGCGCCACACCTCGCGGAACGTCTCGAACCCCGGAATGGACCGGGCCGCCATCGTCTTGATCGGCCCGGCCGCCACCAGGTTGCAGCGGATGCCGTGCGGGCCGAGGTCGCGGGCGAGGTAGCGCGAGGTCGACTCGAGCGCGGCCTTGGCCACGCCCATCCAGTCGTACGCGGGCCACGCCGTCCGCGCGTCGAAGTCCAGCCCCACGATCGCCCCGCCGCGCTCCCGCATCAGCGGCAGTGTGGCCATGGCCAGGGCCTTGAGCGAGTACGCGGACACCTCGACCGCGGTGGCCACCGAACTCCACGGGGTGGCGAGGAAGTCGCCACCGAGCGCGTCGGGCGGCGCGAAGGCGATCGAGTGCACCACGCCGTCCAGGCGTGCGTCGCCGGTCGCCGACTCCCGTACCCGGTCCGCGAGGCCGTCCAGGTGGGCCTGGTTCTGGACGTCGAGTTCGATCAGCGGAGCGGGCTCGGGGAGCCGGCGGGCGATCCGCTCGACCAGGCTGAGCCGCCCGTGGCCGGTGAGCACCACGTCGGCGCCCTGTTCCTGGCACAGCCGGGCGGTGTGGAAGGCGATCGAGGACTCAAGCAGGACGCCGGTCACCAGGACGCGCTTGCCCGCGAGCAGGCCGCTCACCGCGCCGCCTCCGCGCCCGGAAGCCCGCCGCTGACGGCGCCCGTGCTCACGAAGTCGCCGACGGCCGCCACGAGTTGGGGCGAGCCGAGGATGCGCCGGTGGCCGAACCTGCGGGTGGTGAGCGTCCGCGCCCGCTCGCCGTACGCCGCCGCGATGCGCCGCGCCTGCTCGGGGCCGACCGCCTCGTCGTCCTCGTCGTGCACCAACAGGAGCGGTGGGCGCGGGTCGGCGACCCCGGTCAGGACCGAGAAGCGCGCCCACAGGTCGGCCTCGCCCGGGTACAGGTCCCGCTCGATCCGGTGCCGCAACTCGTCCCGCAGACGCGGCGTCAGCCCCGTGTGGGCGCAGAACGCGTCGACCACGTAGCCGAAGTCCGGCACCGAGCTGATCGCCACCACCCGCCGCGCGCGCACCCCGTCGCGCAGGGCGAGGAAGGAGGCGGTGACGCCGAAGGAGTGCGCGACCACGGCCTCGAACGGGCCGTGTGCCTCGTGGAGTTGGCCGATGGCGTCGCGGTACTCGATCAACGTCGTACTGTCGCCGTCGGACTCACCGTGCCCCGGTGCGTCGAAGGCCAGCGGGCTGTAACCCAGTTCGAGCAGGCGGGTGACGACCTTGGCGTACCGCGAGGCGCGCGACTCCCAGCCGTGCACCAACAGCACCGGGCGTGCGCCGTCGCCCCACCGGTAGGTGGCCACCGCGGTGTCGCCCACGGTCAGCCGGCCCCACCGCGCGCCCTCCATGGCCGCGCGCTCGCCGGGTCGCGGCCTGCTGCGCCCCTGGGGCCGGCGGAAGAGGTCGAACAGGCGCTGTCCCTCGTCGCTGAGGGGCGCCTCGACGCGGGGCGTCGCATGGTCCATGGCACGCCTTCCCGATGCGATCACAGTGAACGAGATGCTAGCACGATCGTTCGCTTATATTTACTCCACTCGGCGGCGGTAAGGCGTCACGGGTTATAAAAGAGAACGCACGGTCGTGCTAGTATTCAGTCTCCGTACGACCGGTCAACTCTCATCCCTGGAGGGCGAGATGGCGCTCGCGCAGCCCTGTCCCCGAGCGGACCAGGAGTCGGTTCGCCCGCCGGGCCCGAACCAGTGGCTCAAGGACCACCTCGACTCCGTGATCGACGCCCAACTCCTCGCGGACGCCCGCGGCGGCCACCTCGCGCGGCCCGAGCCGGCGACGCCACGGTGAGCGCGGTCGGACACGCCCGGGGCGCGGTCGCGGTGCGGACGCCCGAGGGGGCCCGCGACCACGGCGCGCCGGCCGGCGTCGAGCGGGCGCGGTGGGCGGGCGCGCGCGTACGGGGCGGGGGAGCCGCCCGCGCGGGGCTCGACCGGGGGGCGAGCCCCGCGCGGTAGGGGCGCGGGTGGGGGGTTGCCGGGGCGCTCGATCGGCTGACCCCCACTCGCGGCCCGCGCCTACTCGCGAGGCGCCGGCGTTGTCGTACCCCCTGCCTACGATGCCCACATGAGCACTGAGCCGACCGAGCCGACCGACCGCGAGAGCTTCGCTCCGCTGATGTTCCTGGAGTACGACTCCGCGCCGGGCAGTTACGGGCTGATCCTGAGCGACGACCACATGGTCTCCACCGCCGCGGCCTTCGGCGAGCGCGGTCACGAGGGCGGCGGGTACGACTGGGAGGCCGTCGCCCGTTCCGCGATACGCTCGCGCGCCCCGGAGTTGGCGGAGCGCGTCGCGTACGACTGTGAGGCGGGCATGTTCGCCGCGCACGGCACGGACGCGGGCGCGCTGCGCCGCCTGGGCGCGCTGCTGAGCGAGGCCCACCGCGATCCGGCCGTGCTGGCCGCGTACCTGGAGGCGGCGGACCCGGACTGGTTCGACTGACCGTTGGCGGCGCACCCGCGCGGGTGCGCCGCCAACGGGGCCGGTCAGACAGTGGTCGTCGCGCGCTTGGCGCGCGCCGCCCGGATGCCCTCGCGCCGCGTGGTGAAGGAGGTCGCCTTGGCCTCCAACCGCGTGAGGAAGGCTTCGAGTTCCTCCCGGGCGGCCTCGCCGGCCGGTCCGAGGCCCGACCGCTCGAAGACGCGCAGCTTGCGCAGGATCGGCAGGACCACGTGGTCCCGGTGCAGCCGCAGGTCGTAGATGCCGGCCAGGGCGATCTCCGCGGACTTGCGCCCGAAGTCCTTGATCGTCGAGCCGGGCATCTCGAAGCCGACGACGACGTCGCGTACGACCCCCATGGCGGTGTCCGGGGCCAGTTCGAACGCGGCCTCGACCAGGTTGCGGTAGAAGACCATGTGCAGGTTCTCGTCCGTGGCGATCCTGGCCAGCAGCGCGTCGCAGACCGGATCGCCGCTGGCCTGGCCGGTGTTGCGGTGCGAGATGCGGGTGGCCAGCTCCTGGAAGGCGGCGTACGCGATGGCGTGCAGGGCGCTGTAGCCGTCGGGCCGGGTGTAGCCGGCCGACATGTGCGCCATCCGGGCGCGCTCCAGGGCCCTGGGGTCCACGGCGCGGGTCACCAGCAGGTAGTCCCGCAGGGCCGCGCCGTGCCGGGCCTCCTCGGCCGTCCAGCGGTCGACCCAGGTGCCCCAGGGGCCGTCCTTGCCGAACTCGGCCACCGCGAAGTGGTAGCCGGGCAGGTTGTCCTCGGTCAGCAGGTTGACCACGAGCGAGAGGCGGGCCACCTCGGGCAGCGTGGCCTCGTCCGCCGTCCACGGGCGCCCGCCGAGCGGCCCGTCGAACTCCCGGCCCGCGCTCCAGGGGATGTACTCGTGCGGGAACCACTCCCTGGCCACGTCGAGATGGCGGTGGAGGTTGTGCTCCACCACCGGTTGGAGCTCGGCGAGCAGCGCGTGCTCGGCGCGGGCCGCGGTGCGGTCGGATCGGTCGATGGGTGGCATGGTGCTCGCTTCCTCGCGTCGCGGGCGCGGCGGGGGTCGCCCGCTAGCGCTCCGGGTGTGGACGGTGCCCCGTGGCCCGGGCGCGGATCGTGGGCGCGACGGCCATGGCGGCCACCGAGCCGACCGCGCAGGCCAGGAACACGTGCAGGTAGCCCTGGTCGTCCCGGGGGCCGTGGCGCTCCAGGATCGCGGCCAGGGCGGCGATCCCCAGCGCGCCGCCGACCTGGCGTGTCGTCATCAGCAGGCCGGAGCCGGAGGCGAAACGGTGGGGTTCCAGCGACGCCGTGGCCGCGTTGGAGATCGCGGTCAGGGCCGCCCCGATGCCGAGCCCCGCCAGGACGCCGATGGGCAGCCACAGGGTCAGGTAGGCGCGCTCGGTCCCCAGCAGCAGGTACATCGCGGCGCAGGAGGCGGCGAAGAGCGCGGAGCCGATGGCCACGGCGGCCCACTGGGCCCGCGGTCCCACCCGGCGCCCGACCACCGTGGCGCCGACGGCGGCGGCGAAGGCGCCCGGCGTCACCGCGAGGCCCGCCTTCAACTCCGAGTAGCCCCAGACGGCGTTGAGGAACAGCAGGGTGCTCAGGAGATAGGCGTACATGGCCGCGCCGAACAGCAGCGAGGCCACGTTGGTGGCGGCGAAGGCGCGGCTGCGCCACAGGTCCCACTCGACGGCGGGCGCGGCGTGCCGCCGGGAGACCAGCAGGGCCGCGGCGAGGAGGACGGCGCCGGCCGCCAGCAGGGCCAGCACCCGGCCGCTGCCCCAGCCCCACTCCGTCCCCTGCGTCACGCCGAACACGATGCCGCCGATGCCGAGCGCCAGGGCCGCGGTGCCCACCGGGTCGGGCAGCCGGCGCCCGCTGGGCGCGTCGCCGGTGAGGCGCACCGCGACGGCCGCGATGGCGAGCCCGATCGGCAGGTTGATCAGGAAGACGCTGCGCCACCCCCACGCGTCCACCAGCAGGCCGCCCAGGCTCGGGCCGACGGCGGCGGCCATGCTGCCGACCGCGCCCCAGACGCCGACGGCGACCTGTCGGCGCTCCGCCGGCGTGTGCTGGAGCACCAGGCCGAGCGCCGAGGGGATCATCCCCGCCGCCGCCACGCCCTGCAGCGCGCGGGCGGCCACGAGCATCGGCACGCCCACCGCGAGCCCGCTCAGCACGGAGGCGAGGGTGAACAGCACGGTGGACCAGACGAAGAGCTTCTTGCGCCCGAGCACGTCGGCGGTGCGCCCGGCGACCGCGAGCAGCGCGGCGAAGACCACCGTGTACGCCGTGATGACCCAGGTCAGTTGGGACAGCGAGGCGTCGGTGAAGTCCGCCCGCAGGTCGGCGAAGGCGATGTTGACGATCGTGGTGTCGAGTACCGCGAGGAACGTGGCCCCCGACGCGACGAGCAGCGCGAGCCTGGCCGTGGCCGCCGCCTGGGCGGAGCCCGGCCGAAGCCGCTCGTCGCGCGGCGCCGCCTCCGGTGGCGGGCTGGCGTCTGGTGAGTGGGGTGAGGCGGTGGTCATGCGGGGTCCCTTCGCCATCGAACGCGCGGTGGTCGTCGGACGCGCGGCGGTCATCGGAGCGCCGCTGCGGTCATCGAGGCGCCGCCGACGCCCGATAAAACTAAACGATCGTGCGTTCAATTTAAAGGGTGGTCCGCCGGGCGGCCGGCCCGATGAACTCCAGCGCGCTGTCGATCACGGCCGGCTCGCCCAGCACCTTCCGATGGCCGAGGCCACGGGTGACGACCAACTCCGCCCGCGCCCCGTACGCCGCGCGCAGCGCGTGCGCCTGCGCGAGGGGGACCAGGTCGTCGTCCGCGTCGTGGATCAGGCGCACCGGCACGTCGATCTCCGTGGCCGCCCGCACCGCGTCGAACAGCGCCCACGGGTCGGCCACGTGCCCGAACAGTCGGTGCTCGATCCGCTCGCGCAGGTCCTGCCGCAGGCTCGGCGACAGCCCGAGCAGCCGGGCGAACGCGTCGGGGAAGTGGTCGAAGTCCCGCACCGCCGCGACCGTCACCAGCCGCTCGGCCCGCGCGCCGCCGCGTAGCGCCAGGAACGCGCTGGTGGCACCGAGCGAGTGGGCGACGATCGCGTGGAACCTGCCGTACCGCTCCTGGAGTTGGCCGATGATCTCCCGGTACTCCAGCACGGTCGTGTCGCGCCCCGCCGACGCGCCGTGGCCCGGCGCGTCGAAGGACAGCCCCGTCAGCCCCAGCGCCTCAAGGCGCGGCACGAACCCGGCGTACCGCGAGGCCCGGGACTGCCACCCGTGCAGCATCAGCACGGGCGCGCCGCCGTCTCCCCAGCGATAGCACCGCACCCGCTTGCCGGCCACCACCAACTCCTCGACGGCGGCCCGCTCGTGGACGGCGCGCTCGCGCGGCAGCACCTTGCCGCGCCGCAGCGGATGGCGGAACAGCGCGTACGCCGCCCGCCCGGCCAGCTCGGGCGCCGGGCGCGCCAGCGCGTTCAGGGCCGCGCCGACGAGCGGCGCCGCGCGGCTCACGCGCGCGCCTCGGGAGTGGGGGACGGATTCCGCATCGGTTCAGCTCTCTCCTCGTTGGGTGCGGCGTTTCGTCACGTCGTGGTGCTGCGATCTCGCGATGGCCTGGGGGCGTCGGTGCGGGGCGGCCGTTCCGGCGCGCGGGCGGGGCCGGCGCCGCCCCGCCCGACGGCGCGCGTCAGCGGCTGCTCCACAGCAGCGGCAGGAACTCCGAGTCGCCGTAGTCGGGCCTGCCGTCGGCCGTCCTGCGCACCAGCACGTCGTGGTTGTACGAGACGGGCGTGCCGTCCGAGCGGGTGAAGGCGCGGTAGCGGTTCTCGGTGTCCTGGAGGTGGAGGGAGACGGCCCGTCGGGGGCGGTCGCTCACGTTCGGGCCGCTGCCGTGGTAGGTGCGGCAGTGGTGGAAGCTGACGTGGCCCCTGGGTATGCGCATCGGGACCTTGCGCACCCGCACGCCGTTGTAGCGGGCGTTCTCCTCCAACATGGCCTCCAGCTCGTCGCGGTCGCGGTCGGCGAAGTGCAGCGAGGTCGCGTCGTTGGCCGCGGTCTCGCGCCACCGGTGGCTGCCGTCCACCATCGTGATCGTGCCCATCTCCTCGTCGCAGTCGTGGAAGGGGATGAACGCGGTCAGCATCCGCTCGGAGGTGGAGGTGGCCCAGTAGTGCCGGTCGAAGTGCCAGGGCACGACGTTCGACGGCTCACCGGCCACCGGCGGCTTGTAGATCAGCGTGGACTGGAAGACCCGGATCGCCTCCGCCCGGGCCAGGCGCGCCGCCACCGCGCCCAGCAGCGGCTTGCGCAGGACGCGGCCGATCGTGTCGTCCTCGTAGTGGATGTAGTCGTTGTGCCGCTGTACGGGGCCGTCCGCCGGCTCCCAGTACGCCAGCCTGGGCGGCCGGACGGGTAGTCTCCGGTCGCGGTGGCCGCCGTAGAAGCGCTCGCTCGCCGAGACCAGGAGGTCGGTCTCCTCGTCGGTGAACAGCTTCTTTGACAAGTACCAGCCGTGTTCGGCGTAGGCGGCGACGTCCTCGTCCGACGGCAGGAGGGCGTGCTCCTCGTCGGTCAGCGTGAACTCGGCTGCGTCCTGAACAGTCACGGGATTCCTAACGTACGACGGGTGCGGGTGCGGGTGCGGGTCCGGGCGCGGTGGGGTCGGCGGGGCGCTGCCGGGGCGTGGCGGGCCGGTTCAGGCCGTGACCTCGGCGCGGGCCACGGCCTCGTAGAGGGCCTTGATGTTGCCGCTGCCGAAGGTGCGGGCGCCGTGCCGGTCGATGACCTCCCAGAAGAAGGTCTTCCGCACGTGCGGGGACTGGGTGAAGATCTGGAAGACCTGACCCCAGTGGTCCTGGTCCACCAGGACGCCCGTGCGCCGCAGGTCCTCGACGCGCAGGTCGGGGCTGCCGAGGCGGCCGGTCAGGTCGTCGTAGTACGCGTCGGGCGTGTCCAGGAACCTGACGCCGCGGGCGCTCAGGGCGGGCACGGTGGCCACGATGTCGTCGGTGAGCAGCGCCAGGTGCTGCACGCCGGCGCCGCCGTGGCTGGCCAGGAAGGTGTCGATCTGGCCGGGCCGGCGGTCGGGCACCGGCTCGATGATGGTGAAGGTGACCTGGCCGGACGGGCTCTGCACCACCTTGGAGTCCATGGCCTGCTCGCCGACCTCGATGAACTCCTCGAAGATCTGGCGGAAGCCGAAGACCCGCTCGTAGAAGGCGACGGTGGGCCCGAGTCGGCCCGCCGGCACGCAGATCGCCGCGTGGTCCACGGTGGTCAGCAACTGCTGGCTGGGGTCCGGGTCCTCGGCGAAGATGTCCAGCGTGCCGGGGAGGAAGTCGGTGCGGTCGCCGGTGCGTTGCACCAACCGGTGGATGACGTCGCCGAAGCCGAGCACGGCGGCGGTCACCACCTCCGTGTCGCCCCGCCGGTGCGAGGCGGGTTCCTCGACGGCGACCGCTCCCCGCTCGGTGGCCGTCGCGAACGCCCGGGCCGCGTCGTCCACCGCGAAGGCGATGTTGGCCACGCCGTCGCCGTGCCGGGCCACGTACTCGGCCACCGGGTGGCCCGGGGTCAGCGCCGAGGTGAGCAGGACGTCGATGCCTCCCTGGCGCAGTAACAGGGAGCGTTGGTCGGGCCGGCCGGTCTCGGGCCCCGACTGGCCACAGAGGCGGAACCCGAACGCGGTGCAGAGGTAGAAGGCCGACTGTTGCGCGTCCCCGACGTAGAACTCGACGTGGTCCACAGCTCCGATGTTCACGCGGGTGAGCCCTTCTCTGAGGTCGTGGCCGGGTGCTTCTTCCGGGTGCTCGCGGTGGCGAGGAGCAGGCTGACGTTGTGGCCGCCGAAGGCGAACGAGTTGGAGATCACGGCCTCGACGCGCTGCCGCCGGGCCGCGCCCCGCACGTGGTCCAGGTCGCAGCGCGGGTCCACCTCGTCCAGGTTGTGGGTGGGCGGCAGCGCGCCCCGGGTCAGGGCGAGGGCGCAGACGACCGCCTCCACCGCGCCGGAGCCGCCGAGCAGGTGACCGGTCATCGACTTCGTGCTGCTGACGGCCGGCGAACGGTCCCCGAAGACCGCCCGCACCGCCTTGGTCTCCGCGATGTCACCCAGCTTGGTGGCCGTGCCGTGCGCGTTGACGTAGCCGACGTCGGCCGGCGTGAGCCCGGCCGTGGCCAGCGCGCCGCGCATGCTGTGCGCCGCCCCCTCGCCGTCGGGCCGGGGCGCCGTCGGCCGGTACGCGTCGGTGGTCGCGCCCCAGCCGACGAGGTCGGCGTAGCCCGCCGCGCCCCGCGCGTCCGCGTGTTCGGCCCGCTCCACGACCAGCACGCCCGCGCCCTCGGCCAGCACGAAGCCGTTGCGCCGCCGGTCGAAGGGCCGGCTGGCTCGCTCCGGGTCGTCCCAGCCGCTGGCAAGGGCCCGGGCGTGCGCGAAGGCCAGCGCCGACGTCGGGTTGAGCGGGGCCTCGGCGCCGCCGCAGATCACGACGTCGGCCTCGCCGTAGCGGATCAGCCGCGCGGCCTCGGCCACCGCGTGGGCGCCGGCCGAGCAGGCGGTGGCGATGGCCGAACTCCAGCCGCGCGCCCCGTACTTGATGGCGATGCGGGCGGCGGCCATGTTCGGCAGCATGCCGGGCAGCAGGTAGGGGCTGACCGCGGTCGGGCCGCGCTCGGCCCGTGCCCGGGTCTGCTCCTCGTAGGTGGTCAGCCCGCCGGCGCCGCTGGAGATGACCACCGCGACCCGGTGCGGGTCCACGTCCCGGCCGACGGTGAGGCCGGCGTCGGCGACCGCGTCGTCGGCGGCGGCCATGGCCATCAGGACGTACCGGTCGACCAGCCGCCCCTCGCTGGGCGGCAGCACCTCGCGCGCCGCGATCTCCGGGGCGATGCCCGCCGCGCCCACGGTGCCGTCCAGGAGGTGGCCAGGCGGCGGCCTGCGCAGCCCGGACGCGCCCCGGCACAGCGCGTCGAAGAGCTTGTCGGCGCCACGGCCCAGCGGGGTGAAGGTGCCGAGCCCGGTGACGACGGGCCGCGCCCGCCCGGTGTCCGCGCTCACGCGGTCACCTGCCCGGCGACGCTCTCCCGGCCCAGCAACTCGCCGTCCAGGAAGCGCTGGCGCAGCAGGAACTTGCGCACCTTGCCGGTCGCCCCGAGCGGGATGCGCTCCGGGCTCACCACCACGACCCGCTCGACGGTGTCGGCGACGTGCGGTTCGAGGGCGGCGAGCACCTCGGGCGCCCGGTCGGCCTCCTGGTCGGCCCCCGGGTCGAGCACGAGCAGCACCGAGGTGATGACCCGCCCCTGGCTGGGCACCGCGACCACGGTGCACTCCCACACGTCGGCGCAGCCCGCGAGGACCCGCTCCTCGCACAGCATCGTGTAGAGCCGGTTGCCGTCGCCCAGGTCCACCGCGTCCACGGCCCGGTCGACGTGGTAGTAGTAGCCGTCCGCGTCGTGGAAGACGAGGTCACCGGTGAGGAAGTAGCCGTCGCGGCGGGTGCGGTAAGTGGTCACCGAGTCGTTCCAGTAGCCGAGCGAGAGCGTCGGCGCGTTGATCGCCAACTGGCCCACCCGGCCCGGGCCGAGCTTGTGGCCCGCGTCATCGACGACGGCCACGTCCGAGAAGGCGTGCGGCTTGCCGATGCAGCGCCCGTAGCGGCTGGTGTCGGGCGTGTGGGTGATGAAGAACTGGGAGTGGCCCATCTCCGACGAGCCCAGGCCGTCCACGAAGAACGACCCGGGCCGGCGCACCCGGCCCGCACTGGTGACGGCCTCCCGCGCGCCGGCGGCGACCAACTTGCGGATGTGCGCCTCGTGCGCGCAGTCGCCGGTGTTCCACCAGGTGCGTACGGAGTCCAGGTCGCGGGCCGCCAGGTCCGCGCCGGCCAGCTCCGACCAGGTGGTGGCGAAGCCGAGGACGCTGTGCGGCTGCCAGCGCTCGACGGCGTCCAGGACCGGGCCGCCGTCCTGTTGGGAGAGCAGGGCGAGTTGGCTGCGGTTGGTCAGCGCGAGGTTGACGGCGATGACGGTGGCCGCGTGCGCCGACGGCAGGACGCCCAACATGCGGTCGAGGCCCTGGCCCTTGGGCAGCGAGAGGCGGTGCCGGATGGCCGCGAACAGGCTGTGGTGCGAGTGGGTCACCGCCTTGGGCAGGCCGGTGGTACCCGAGGAGTGGGTGATCACCACGGGCTCGCTGCCGTGGTGCCGGTAGGGCGCGGGCGCCGCGGCGGCCTCGCCCGCGCCCAACGTGGCCGGGTCCGCCAGGTGTTCCGTCGCGCAGCCGACCTGGGACAGCGCCTCGCGGTGCGGGCCGTCGGCGATCACCCCCACGGCCCGCAGCCGCGCGATGTACTCGCCCGCCTGCTCGGCGGGCAGCCGGCCGTTGACGAGCGCGGGGATCGCGCCGAGCCGTACCAGCGCCAGATAGCTGAGCACCTGGTCGGCCGCGGCACCCACCCACACGGCGACCGGGTCCCGGGGGCGTACGCCCAGCGCGTGCAGCGCCGCGGCCCGGGCCGCCACCCGCTGCCCGAGCTGGGCCAGCGACAGGGCCTGCCAGGCGGGGTGGCCGTCCACCGGGGTGTCGAAGGTCAGGGTCGGCGCGGCCAGGCCGGTGCCGCGCTCGACGAGGGTGGTCAGGACGTTGCCGACACCCAACCGCTGGTCGGCCGCGAGTTCCGCGCGCTCGTTCTGGGGATTCATTGCCGGTGTCTTCGCTTTCTCGATCGGACGGATCGCGTACGACCTGCCGCCGCTCCCGGCCGGCGGCAGGGCGCCTGGGCCGGGAGGGCGGGCACGTCGGGTCGCGCGGGTCAGCGGCGGGCGGGGCTCACTTGGTCGCGGTCGCGGCCGACGCCCGCTGGACGATCTCCTTGACCAGGCCGCCGACGGTCAGCAGGGCGACGGACTCCATCTCGTCCTCGTCGAACTTCACGCCGTAGGTGTCCTCCACCTGAATGGCGATCTCGGCCACCGAGAGGGACTCCAGGTCCAGGCCGGAGGGGCCGAGCGGGGTCTCGGCGGTCACGCCGGTGACGTCGTAGTTCATGTTGTCGAGGGCCTCGATGACGAACTTCTCAACCTCTGCGGACATTTGATTGACTCCCTCTTCATGGATGGGCACCCGGGGCCGGCCCCGGACACGGTGACGGTGCTGTGGTGCACGACGGACGGGGACGAGCGCCGCACGGCGCACACCCTGTTGCTCCGGGCCGCGGCGCGGACGCTGCGAGTCCCGGTGTCCGGGCTTCGGTTGGACCACGAACCCGGCGGTCGCCCCGTCATCGGCGGGGTCGCCGAGGCGCCGCGGGTCAGCCTTGCTCATGCGCGCGGGGCACTGGCCGTCGCCTTGACCGACCGGACCCCGGTGGGGGTGGACGTGGAGGTGGTGCGCGAGCTGCGCGCCGACGCGCTGGCCCGGTCCTGGCTGCACCCCGCCGAGGCGGAGTGGGTCGCGGGCCTGCCCGAACGGC
This sequence comes from Streptomyces buecherae, assembly GCF_014295035.1. Lineage (GTDB taxonomy): Bacteria > Actinomycetota > Actinomycetes > Streptomycetales > Streptomycetaceae > Streptomyces > Streptomyces youssoufiensis. The sequence goes on along the minus strand of NZ_CP060404.1, from coordinate 982,798 downwards.
AACGGTCGGTGGCCTTCTTGTGGTTGTGGACGCAGAAGGAGTCGGTGGGCAAGGCGAGGGGCCAGGGGCTGCGGCGCGGCGGCATGAGCCGACCGGTGCCGCTGCCCGAGCGGTGGCCGCCCGCCGCGTCGCTGACGCCGCGCCCCCTGCTGGGGGCCGCGCACCTGACCTCGTCGGCGGTCATCGTGGGGGAGGGGCGCTACGTCCTGGGGCTGGCGTGGGTGGGAGCGGTGCGGGCCGGTGCCGTCCGGACCCGGGTACGCCGGGTCGACGCGGCCGACTACGCCTGAGCCGCCCCGACCGAGGCCGCCGCGCGCACCGCGGCGCGCAGCGCCTCCGCGTCGCGCACCGGCTTGCCCGTCGCGGTGCGCGGGAGCGCGGGCAGCAGGTGCAGCGTGCGTGGCCTCTTGTACGGGGCCAGGCGCGCGGCGAGCGCGTCGGCGAGGGCCGCGAACGCGCCGGGCTCGCGCACGGTCACGAAGCCCTCGATGCCCGTCCCCTGCACCACCACCGCGTCGATGACGCCGGGCAGCGCCGCGAGGGTGGCCTCCACCTCGGCGAGGTCCACCTTGAGGCCGCCGACGGAGACCTGCGCGTCCAGCCGGCCGTGCACCGTGAGCAGCCCGCTGGCCGGGTCGATGCCGCCCGCGTCCCTCGTGCGCAGCCAGCCGTCGACGAACCGGGTCCGATCGGTGCGGCCCACGTACGGGCTGGCCGGCAGGCCCAGCAGGATCTGGCCGTCCTCGATCCGCACCCGCATGCCGTGCACCGGAACGAGCCCGGGGGTGTGCGCGCCGCTCACGTCGGTCGCGATGACGCCCACCTCGGTCATGCCGTACATGACGCCGAGTTCGGCGCCGTACGCGCGGGTGAAGCGCTCCCGCACGCCGGGTTTGACCAGCTCGCCGCCCACGATCATCCGGCGCAGCCGCGGCAGTCTCGGCGGTGCCCCGGCCGCGGCGAGCATCGCGGCCTGCGAGGGGACGCCGAGCAGGGTCGTCGGCTCCTCTCCCGTGGCGACGGCCCGCACGATGCCGTCGAGCGTGTGGGTCCGGGGCAGGACGACCTGCGACCCGGCCGCGAGCCCGCTCAGCAACCCGCCGACGAGCCCGAGGACGTGCACGATCGAGGCCAGCACCACGGTGCGCTCGCCCCGGGCCGGGTAGCCGTCGAGCCGTGCGTACCGGTCGAGTTCGGTCAGCAGGCTCTCGACCGTGCGGCCGATGACCTTGGACGGGCCGGTCGAGCCGGAGCTCAACTGGAGGAGGGCGTGCGGCGTGGCGGCCGGGCGGCCGGTGGCCGGCGTGGCGATCCGCGAGCGGACGTCGACGTACCCGCGCAGCGTGCCGGTGACCGGGTCGGTCGGCTCCGCGACCACCTGCGGGGTGAGCAGCGCGAGCGCCTCGTCCACCTCGTGACGCGTCAACCGGTAGTCGAGCAAGGCCACTTGGGCACCGGAGCGCCACCCGGCCAGCATGGTGACGACACAGCTCAACGACGGCGGCAGTCGGACGGCCAGCGAACCGCCCGCCGCCAGGCCGGCGGCGCGCAGCCGCCGCTGCTCGTCGGCGACCAGCCGGCGCAACTCCGCTCGGCTGACCGGGCCGCCGAGGTGGAGGGCGACGTCCTGCCCACTGCCCCCGAGCAGTACGTCATCGACCCATTCCCCGCCACCACCAACAGGCAGTTCGGACGCCGATCTATCAGCTTCCCCCACCGGAATCTCTCCCCTGTAGCAGATGTCGAACTATCCGAGCCGCCAGGGGACAACGCCGTCCTTTGGCGAATACGGATGCGTGCGCCGCCATGTTTCCCCACCCGGCGGCAGATTCATCGTTGCTCACTACCTTTCAGTAATCAAGCGAAGTTCTCCGCGAACCCCTTTGCTTGATTGGGTAGTGATAAGCGGGCAGCCCGAAACTCCCTTTCACCAGGTGGTGAAAGGGAATGCGGGATGGTTGACCCTCCGGGGTTGTCAGTTCATTTCCGCGCAATTCCCGAGCGGTGGAACGCCTGCACGTCAGGCGCCCCCATCAGGGCCATGACCTCGTCGAACTCGCACATGAGGGTGCGCAGGACGGCCGCGACCCCGTCGCTTCCGGAGTGCGCCAGACCCCACAGGACCGGGCGGCCCACAAACACCGCGTCGGCCCCCAGGCACAGCGCCTTCGCGATGTCCGCCCCGTGGCGGATGGCTCCGTCGAGGATGAGTTGACAGCGCCCGGCGACGGCGTCGGCGATCTCGGGCAGGGCGTCCGGTGCGGGCGTCGCGAAATCGAGTTGTCGGCCGCCGTGATTGGAGATGACGAGGGCATCAACGCCGTATTGCACGGCGAGTTCGGCGTCCTCGGCGGTGAGTACGCCTTTCAGGACCAGGGGCAGTTCGGTGCGTTCCCTGAGCCAGGCCAGGTCCTTCCAGGTGATCGAGGAGTCGAACTGTTCCCGGGCGTGGCGCGCGATGGCGGACTGGCCCGCGGCGGCGCTGTGGGTGGCCGTCATGACCGCGGGGTCGACGTTGGCCGCGCGGATGCCCGCCGGCAGGGCGAAGCCGTTGCGTACGTCGCGCGGGCGGTGGGCGATCCGGGGCGCGTCGACCGTGAGGACGAGCGCGCGGTAGCCGGCCCGCTCGGCCCGCCGGATCAGATCGACCATCGGCTCCCGCCGCCGCAGCCAGTAGAGCTGGAGCCACAGCGGGCCACCGGCCACCGCCGCGATCTCCTCCAGGGTGCGGCTCGCGAACATGCTGACCGTCAGCAGTGTGCCCGACACGCCGGCCGCCCGTGCCGTGGCCAACTCGCCTTCCGAGTGCGCCAGTTGGTGGTAGGCCATGGGGGCGATGCCCAGCGGGGCCGGCAGCCGGGAGCCCAGGAGCGCGGTGTCGGGGCGGCAGTCGGAGACGTCGACGAGGCACCTCGGGCGCAGCGTGAGCCGGTCGAGCGCCTCGCGGCTGGTGGCCAGCATCGACTCGGTCCCGCTGCCGCCGGCGAGGAAGTCCCATACGGGACGCGGTAATCGCTCCCTGGCTGCGGTCTCGTAGTCGTAGAGCGTCGACTCCACTGGCGCATCCCCCCGCCGTCACTCGCTTCGCGTGCTGCGACCCTGTACGCCAACTAACCGCACGTGCGTACACTAACCGAACTCTCCCACATGTCCGCACGGTCGTCCACTTAGTCGGGTGGGCGCTCGGCGGGACGCAGCGGCAGCCCCGGTGGGAGGCATCGAGGAGGTTTCCCTTGACGACGACGCACCCGGACGGACGGATCGAACGCGGCAACCAGACGCGGCGGTTGGTCCTCGAACGAGCCGTCAACATCGCATCGGTCGAAGGGTTGGAGGGGCTCTCACTCGGCCGGCTCGCCGGCGAGCTCCAGCTCAGCAAGAGCGGCGTGTTCGCCCTGTTCGGCTCGAAGGAGGAGTTGCAACTGGCCACCGTGCGCACCGCGATCAAGATCTACGTCGAGCACGTGGTGCGGCCGGCGCGCGATCTGCCCGCCGGCATCGGCCAGATATGGCGCCTGTGCGTCAACTGGCTCACCTACTCCGAACAGCGCGTCTTTCCCGGAGGCTGCTTCTTCTACTCGGTCTCGGCCGAGTACGACGCGCGCGAGGGCAAGGTGCGCGACGCGGTCACCGCGGCGCACGGCAACTGGTTCTCCCTGCTGGAGGGGGTCATCGCCGACGCCCGAGAGGTCGGCGAGGTCCGTACGGACACCGACATTCCCCAACTCGCCTTCGAACTCGTCGCCCTGCTGGAGACGGCCAACGCCGAATCCGTCCTGCACCACAACTTCGCCTGCTACCAACGGGCGACCAACGGCATCCGCAACCGCCTGCTCAGCGTCGCCACCGACCCGACGCTCCTCCCCGACACACCCTGACGCGCCCCGCGACCGCACCGCACCGCGCCCTTACGGCCCACGCTCCCGGGCCGCTGCCACGACACGGAGAGACCATGCCCCTTGAGCCACACACGCAGGCCCTGTACGACCGGCGCGCCGCGCGGGACGTCCGCCCGCTGTACGCCATGACGCTGGCCGAGGCCAGGGCGGCCGACCTGGCCGCCATCCAGGCCGAGGCGGGCGACCTCGAACCGGTCGAGCGGATCGTCGACGCCTCGCTGGCGGGTCCGGCGGGCCCGCTGCCGGTGCGCGTCTACCGCCCGGCGGGCGAGGGGCCGTTACCGGTGCTCGTCTACTTCTACGGCGGCGGCTGGACGCTGGGCTCCTTGGAGACCAGCGACGCGATCTGCCGCAGCCTGGCCAACGCGGCGGGCTGCCTCACGGTCGCCGTCGGCTACCGGCTCGCGCCCGAGCACCCGTTCCCGGCGGCGCCCCACGACTGCTTCGCCGGCCTGCGCTGGGCCGCCGAGCACGCCCCGCGCTTCGGTGGCGACCCTGGTCGGCTGGCCGTCGCCGGCGACAGCGCGGGCGGCAACCTGGCCGCCGCCGTGACCCTGCTGGCCCGCGACGCCGGCGGTCCCGACCTGCGGGCCCAGGTGCTCGTCTACCCCAACACCGACCACCGCGCCGACACCCCGTCCCGCCGCGAGATCACCGACCCGCTGCTCTTCAACGACAAGTCGGTGCGCTGGTACTGGGACAACTACCTGCCAGCCGCCGAGGACGGGGACCACCCGCTGGCATCGCCGCTCCGCGCCACCGACCACGCCGGCCTGCCCCCGGCGCTGGTGATCACCGCCGAGTACGACCCGCTGCGCGACGAGGGCGAGCGGTACGCCGCGCGGCTGCGGGAGTGCGGGGTGAGCGCCGAGGCCGTCCGCTACCCGGGCGTCACCCACGGCTTCTTCGCCATGGCCGGCACCGTTCCCGCCGGCCGGCACGCCCTCACGAGGGTGGCCGCGTACCTGCGTACCGCCCTCGCCGACCCCGCGACCAAGGACTGAGCCGTGACCGAACCCAGCGCGCCCGTGGCGTCCTTACAACCGCTGGCCATTGGCGACCTGCACGCCTCGCTCACCGACCCGCTGCTCGACGCGATGAACTTCCTGAACGAGGTCGTCGCCCGCTTCCCCGACGCGCTGTCCTTCGCCCCCGGCCGACCGGCCGAGGGGACGTTCGAGGTCGCGGACCTGCCGCACTACCTGCGCTCCTACACCGACTACCTGGAGGGCGAGCTTGGCTGGTCGCCCGAGCGGGTGCGCACCCAACTCTTCCAGTACGGGCGCACCAACGGCGTGATCCACGACCTGATCGCCCGCACCCTGGCCAACGACGAGCGGATCCACGTGAGCCCGGAGTCGGTGGTGGTGACGACCGGCTGTCAGGAGGCGATGCTCATCACCCTGCGGGCCCTGTTCGCCCGGCCCGACGACACCCTTCTCGTCAGCTCGCCCTGCTACGTCGGCGTCACCGGCGCGGCCCGACTGCTCGACATCGCGGTCGAACCCGTCCCGGAGGGCGCGCACGGCCCCGACCCCGACGAGGTGCTGGCCGCCGTGCGCCGTACCCGGGAGGCGGGCCGGCGTCCGCGCGCCCTGTACGTCGTGCCGGACTTCGCCAACCCGTCGGGCGCGAGCATGACCGTCGAGGCCCGCGGCCGGCTCCTCGCGGTGGCGGCCCAGGAGGACCTGCTGATCCTGGAGGACGACCCGTACGGCTTCTTCGTGCGCGCGGGCTCGGCCCGGCCCACCCTCAAGGCCCTGGACCGGCAGCGGCGGGTGCTGCACCTCGGCTCGTTCGCCAAGACCGCGCTGCCCGGCGCGCGGGTCGGGTACGTCGTCGCCGACCAGGAGGTCATCGACCCGGCGGGGCGGCGTTCGCTGCTCGCCGACGAGCTGTCCAAGATCAAGAGCATGACCACCGTCAACACCTCGGCCGTCAGCCAGGCGGTCATCGGCGGGTTGCTCGTGGAGTCGGGCTGTCGGCTGCGAGAGGCCAACGCCGCCTCCATCGCCCACTACCGCACCAACTTGTCCACGGTTCTCGAAGAGTTGGCGCGGCACTTTCCGGCCGAGCGGCGGCGGGCGCTGGGCGTCCGGTGGAACGAGCCGGCGGGCGGCTTCTTCCTCGTCGTGGACGTGCCGTTCGTCGCGGACGCGAAGGCGCTGGAGCGGTCGGCGCGCCACTTCGGCGTGTTGTGGACGCCGATGGCCGACTTCTTCCTCGACGGCGGCGGCGAGCACCAACTACGCCTTTCGTGCAGCGCGTTGAGCCGCGAGGAGATCGTCGAGGGGGTGGGACGGCTCGCCCGGTTCATCGAGGCGCAGGTGGCGACGGCGGACGCGTGAGGCGGCGCCGGGGCCCGGCCGGCGGCGGTCGGGCCGTTCGGCCACTCATAACTAAACGTACGGTCGTGCTAATGTTTTCCACGAGGCAACCGCTCGACCAAGGGGGCAGGATGGATATCCGCAAGCTCGACCGGACGGCTGTCCTGGAGACCGTGCGCGTGCTTGGCCAGGCGTCCGCGCGCGACTGGGACCGGCCGACCCCGTGCGCTAAGTGGACGCTGCGCGAGCTGGTGGCTCACATGGCCGGCCAGCACCACGGGTTCGCCGCCGCGGCCACCGGTGGCGGAACCGACCTGGCCGACTGGCAGCCCAGCGAACTCGGTGACGACCCGCTGGCGACGTACTGCGCCGCCGCCGAGACGGTGCTGCACGCCTTCGCCCGCCCCGGCGTGCTCAGCGCCGAGTTCCTCCTGCCCGAGATCAGCGCCACCCGACGCTTCCCCGCGTCCCTCGCCATCGGCTTCCACTTCCTGGACTACGTCGTCCACGGCTGGGACGTGGCCCGCGCGCTGGGAGTGCCCCTCGATCTGGACGAGGAGACCGTACGGGCCGCGGGGGCCATCGCGCAGCGCGTGCCGGACGACGAAGGGCGCACCGGCCCCGGGGCCCTCTTCCGGCCGGCGCTGCCCGCCCGCCCGGACGGATCGGCCCTCGACCTCGTCCTGACATCGCTCGGCCGATCCCCGGAGTGGTCCGCCACCGCGTCCCGCTGAGGGGGACCCGGTGGGGCCGGCCCTCGGCCCGTCGATCCCGCCCCGGTAGGGCCTGCGCATCGACGCGCCGGACGCCGTCGCGTCCGGCGCCGGCTCATGCCGGGTCAGCGCGTCGTGCGACGTGTGGAGGAGACCGGCCGCGCACGTGACCATGGGCCGCCCGAACGGCCGCGCCGGCGCGGATGCCCCTGACGAACTGGCCGTACTCCCGCCGCACCTGGAGCGCGGCAGCAGCCCGCACAGCGGCAGCGGCCCGCACATACGCTGCGGGCCTGCACGCCCGGGACCGCCAGCCGCGCGGTGCGCCGCCACCTCCCCGGCCGGCACGTCACGACGCGCGGCGCCCGACGGCCGCCTGCCGCCTGCCGCCGCTCGCCACCACGGGCCCACCGGGCGGCGGCGGGAGTGGCGAGAACTCCGGGGCGGCGAGGGCTTATTCGGTATCGGGGGAAGCGGCGGGTGGATCATCCGGAGGAGGTCGCTCTCGTGCCCATCTCGCGGATTCCTCCGAATCCGCGTGGGAAGTCCGGATAACGCGTTCGGTATCCGACGTATAGGTACGGGGTTTCCGGGGCCGGGCATCGACACGCGCACACCGGAGAACCCGTGTGGTGGGCGCGAGTTCGCGTGCACGTCACGCCCGGGAAACGGGCTGGCTGTTCGCCCGACGTGCGTCCTTCGCCGCGCGGTGTGGCGTGCTCTTTCGATATTTCCTTCGCACGTTTCTTCGGGTGCGCGCGGCCATTGTGATGAGTCGGGTAACCCACGATGCGGGGCGATGCCCGCGATGCGCCCAGGAAAGGGCTATGTCGCGGTGCGCGCCCCGGAGGCGACCGGCCCTGCCGATGTCGGACGGCGTCGAACGGGAGCCGCATTGCGGGGGATTGGGAGCCCGGCTGGCTTTTCGTGCGCGGGCCGCGCAGGGATGAGTAGACGCGGATACCGGCACCACATCGGGGGCCTCGCGCTTACCGAAAGGCTCTGCGCCGCTGGCCCGGAGGGAGCGCGCGGAAGGATCGCGAGCCTCGCGGTCGCGTTGCCGCGCCCGGTGCGAGCCCGGCCCGGCGGGCCCTTCCGCACCGCGTCCGAAGGGTTACGCGGGGTAGCCTCGCGCGCCGTCAGGCGGTACGGCGGCGAGCGCGCCCATGAGTACGCCGCGCGCAACGGGGATGCCACCCGCCCGATACCGAACGGCGATCGAGCGCAGTGAGCGCGACACCGGGTGGTCCATACAGTCAGTTCCCGAGAGGGAATGCGATGGTCGAGGCCCGAGAGGCGGCAGCGGAAGTGACGTGAACGACGCCACCGAATCGAGGCCGACGCGAATTCCCACCAAGGGGCGTTCGCCCCTCTCGCTGGGTTTCCCTTCGGCGGGCTGATCACGGTGACGCGCCTTCATTCGTTCGCGTGCGCGCCGCTCTGCCGGCCACCCGATTCGCCGCCCGTACGAAGAGAAGCGTGCGTACCGAGCGCCGCCACACCACATCTCTCACACCGCGAAGCGAATTCGAGTAGCGCTCGTCCGCGCGCCGCACTGAGAGTGCTGCACGCGAGGGGCGTATGGGGCCGCCGTTGGCGGCTCGTGGAATGACTGCCCCTCTCGGCCGCGCGATACGGCGTGGGTATCGCCCGCTCCCGAAAAGCGGAGCGGAATGAGGTGTGGAAACCACGCAATCGCCCCGTTCGCGCGCCGGAAGGAACTCCGCTGCCCCCGAAGCGACCGGCCGGGGCCAGCCGGCAGGCCCCGCCGGACCGCCCCTCCCGTACGAGTCCGCCCCGTCGCCCATGGGCCGCACCGTGCCGGCGCCGCCCGTACGCCCTACCGGCCCATACGCGCCACCCGGGCGCCGCGCCGCTCGGTACGTGCCGTTCGCGCTGGCCGCGCCGGGGCTCGGAGGCGTTCGCCCACCACCCGCGTCGCCGGCGGCGCCCCGGAGGGGGAGCGGACCAAGCCGGGGCGGGCCGGCGCCGGAACGTATCGGTCCGTGTGCGCTACCCGAACCGGTCATCATCGCGCAGGTTTTTCTTCCCGGAAAGGGGAATTCCGCTCACCATCGTCAATCCACAGGGAAGGCGGAGGATTCCGCTTTATACGCGGGGTTGCGGAACCGCGTGGTGCGTGCCATCGAGATGTTCGCGACGAGGCGGGGCACGGCCGATCACTTCCCGCCGGTGGGGCGGCGGGATCGCGCTCTCCCGGGCGTGGCCGAACTGGCGCGGTGGAAGCTGAATGTTCCGTTCCTGTTGGCCTGGTTGAGTCGTGGCCGGGATGTGTCACCTAGGTGCCGAATATGGGGGCGGGAATTCCGCTCCCCGGTAGTGGCAAGAAGCTGCAACGCGCACCGTGACCCGGGCGCAGTAGCATTGCGTTCACTGGGACTCATCGGAACTCGATCGAATCGACGTCGTGGGGCGGTGAATTGACGAATGGTCCTCCCGCAGCGCAGAAAAGTGTGGTACCCATTTGTTGAGCATAAAGTTATGCGCCAGTCAATCGAGAAGGGATGCCCCACGAGCCTCACGGCTGCCCTCGCCGCGCGCCCCGATCGCGATCCCGGCGGCGGTCGCGCCGTCTGACGCTTCGCTGACATCGTTGGCACCCGGCTCCGTGGGCCCGCGACGCCCGGCCGCTGACGGACGAGCGAGAACGCTCGCGCGGCGCGCCCGTGGTCCCCGGTCGGGCTCCGTCGCGCCGGCGGGAACCGTGTCGGTTCGCTGTGGCGCCGTGGCACACCCGTTGTCCGTCCCTCCGACCCCCTCCGGCGCCGGCCGCGCGTCGCCGTACCGGTGGTCGCTCGTCGCCCCTCCCACCTCGGCGACCCGACCCCGGCGCCAACCTCGCGGTGCACGGCTCTCGTTGAGCCCGCCCCGCGGCTCCGTCCGTCCCTCCGGCCGCGTTCCCGAACCGTTCGCCGTCCTGCCCCCGCTTCCACCACGCAACCCCTTGGGCCGTGCACATCGGCGTGCTCACGTCCCCGGGCCCGTGGCCGACGGCGCAACTCCCGACCGTTCCAGCCGTCCCGTCCGGGCCGACTCCCTCGGCCGCCCCGCCCCGCCCTCCCGGGCCGCCCGCCTCCCGACGCACGGGGAGGGCGCGCCCGATACTCGGCCGCTCCCGCGGCGTAGCCCACCGCGCCGCCCACAGGCCCGTGGCTGAGAGAACACGAGACCAAGGGGGTCATCATCGCCATTCCGTACGACGCCCCGCGTCCGACCACCGCCCCGGCCCGGGTCGCCATCCGGCCGGGCGGACCGCGTGCCGACGGTGGCGGCGGCCGGCCGTACAGCGGCCAACGGACGCGCCCGCGCGACCCGTTGGCCTCGCCGCGCCCGTCGAGCCCGACGCGGGCGCGGGCGCTGCGGGCCGCCCCGCCCCACCGTGGGGCGGTCGGGCCGTGGCGCGCCACGGGAGTCGGCGCGCCCGGCTCGGGTCGGGCTCCGCCCTGCCCGTTGGCTGACCACCCGCCGTGCGGCCTGCCGCCGTCGGCGGGGACCGGCGCGCGCGGCGCGCGCGGCCGGTATCCCGTACGAGCACCTGAGAACCGTAAGAGAGGCATGACCGAATGAAGCCCTATTACGACGTGGTCATCATGGGTGGTGGGCCTGGCGGCTCGACCCTCGCGGCGCTCCTCATGAAGCAGGGGGGACTGAGTGTCGCCGTCATGGAGAAGGAGCACTTCCCCCGGGAGCACATCGGGGAGTCCTTCGCGCACCCCCTCATACCGGTGTTGGAGGAGAGCGGGGCGCTTAACAAGGTCCTCGCCAGCGATTGTTGGGTGAAGAAGTTCGGCGGGATCTTCCAGTGGCGCGGTGAGGACCCGCACGTCGCCTACTTCGACCACGTCAACACGGTCCGGGACGGCGTGCACCGCTGGGCCATGCACGTCAACCGCTCCGAATTCGACAAGATCCTGCTGGACCACGCGGCGGACGTTGGCGCCGAGGTCTTCGAGGGTGCCTCCGTGACCAAGTGCGAGTTACTGCCCGACGGCACCGGTCGCGAGGTGACCCTCAAGGACGGCCGCACGGTGCGCGCCGGCTGGTTCGTGGACGCCTCGGGGCGGCGGAACAGCATCGTCACCAACAAGAAGCGGGACTGGCTGTCGGGCTACCGCAACATCGCCATCTGGCAGCACTACCTGGGTGGGAAGACGACCCAGTCGCTGCCGGGAGACTGGAACATCTTCCGGGACAAGGACATCTCGCCCATCGGGTGCTTCGCCTTCCGCGACGGCTGGGCCTGGTACATCCCCGTTCCGAAGGTGATCAACGGCGAGCGCGTCGTGACGCACTCCATCGGCATCGTCACCGATCCGGCCATCCTGAAGCGTCCCGACTGCGACTTCACCGATCCGGAGCTGTTCCTGCGCACCGTCAAGGAGGTGCCCAAGCTGCGGGAGTTGATCCAGGACGTGCGCGCGGTCGATCCGGAGCGCATGCTCACGGCCACCAACTACTCGATGATCAACGACAGGTTCGCCAACCTCGACGAGCGCTGGGTGCTGCTCGGCGACGCCTCCTACTTCGTCGACCCGCTCTTCTCCTCCGGCGTGGCCTTCGCCACCAACCAGGCCGTGGCGACCGCCACGCTGCTGGGCCAGACGGCGAGCGGGGACGTGCCGGAGCAGGATGTCCGCGGCATGTGGCGGGACTACGACTCCGAGTGGCACGGCATGGCCGCCACCTTCGCGCTCTCCATCGACCAGTGGTATTACGCCATCGGCAGCGACAACCCCGACAGCGTCTACTGGAACAGCCGCGGCAAGGCGGGTTCGCTCGGCCTCACCACCGACCAGACCTTCCACGCCCTGCTCAACACGGCCTTCACGCCGGACCTGCTCCAGGTGCTCTCGGACGGCGAGGGAGTGGACGGCCTCGACATCGACGGCCCGTTCATGACCGCGTACGCCGAGGCCAACTCGCTCAACCTGGGCCCGGACGCCAAGGTCAGGCTGGCCGCCGGGGTCACGGTCACCTCCGGGCTCGGGCTCGACGTGCCCGGGTTCAAGGCGGCCGTCCCGCCGATCCCCGAGCTGATGAGCGAGGAGGAGCAGAAGGCCGCCGCGACGTACTGGAGCGACCCGGTCCGCTACGCGGACATCACCCCGTCCTCGCTCGGCCGGACGCTGCCGTGCCACCGGTTCTTCTTCCAGAACGACCCCGACGGCCCGCAGGTGCGCGGCATCGACACCTGGGACGGCGCGGCCGAGATCGCCAAGCGGCTCAACAACGGACCCGTCGGGTGGCAGGAACTCATCGGTTCGCTGGACAACGCGGGCCAGCGGTTCGTCCGTCGTCTGCTGCACGCCGGCATGCTCGACCTGGGTGGTGCGGGCGTGGCCGCATGAGCCTCACCGAGGCCAGCGAGACCACCGACGCCGACCCCGACGGGGGCCGCCGGGTCGGCAGGCGCCAGCGCGTGCTGGCCTATGTCGTCCTCGTCGCGCTCCCCGTCGTGGGCTGCGTCATCGCGCTCGTCGCCGCGCCCGGAGGTTCGGGCGCGGCGGCGGCGGGGCACAGCGCGAAGAGTTCCACCGCCACCCTGCTGCTCGCCGCGTCGGGCGTCCTCGCGGTCGCGCTCGGCGCGGGGGCGCTCGCGGCCCGCATCGGCCAGCCGCGGGTCATGGGCGAGATCTGCGCGGGCCTGGCCCTGGGCCCCTCGGTCCTCGGCGAGTTGGGCCCCGAGGTCTCCGACTGGCTCTTCCCGCCCGATGTCGTGACCGGCCTGGACGCGCTGGCCCAACTCGGCCTGGTGCTGTTCATGTTCGGGGTCGGGCAGGAACTGGTCCAGGTGCAGCAGTCCCGGATCGAGCGCGGGTTCACCCTGGTGACCCTCTCCTCCTTCCTCGTACCGTTCGCCATCGGGACCGCCACGGCGCTGTGGCTGTGGGACGAGCACGGCGGCAGCGCCGGCGAACCCCTGGCCTTCGCCCTGTTCCTGGGGTGCTCGCTCAGCGTCACCGCCTTCCCGGTGCTCGCCCGCGTGCTCACCGAACTCGGCCTGCTCAAGAGCCGCACCGGCCGGCTCAGCCTCTACGCCGCGGCGGTGGGCGACGGGGCCTGCTGGGTGGTGCTCACCGCGGCGCTCGCGCTCGCCACCGGGGAGGGCGCGGGCGACCAGTGGTGGAAGCTGCTGGTCTTCGCGGGGACCACGGCCATGCTGCTCGGCCCCGTCAGGACCGGGCTCGCGCGGGTGCTCGACGGTCCCGTACGGTACTCGCCGGCCGTCGTCAGTACGCTGTGCGTCGCGGGCGTGGCGGCCTCGGCGGGGCTGACCGCGGCCCTCGGCATCCACCAGTTGATCGGCGCGTTCGTCTTCGGTCTGGCCTGGCCGCGCGCCACCAAGCGGGGCAACGGGGAGGCGGCGCTGACATCGGTGGCCACCATCGCCGGACTGCTCCTGCCGTTCTTCTTCCTCGGCTTCGGCCTCTCCCTCGACCTCGGCGACCTCTCCCTCAGCGCCGAGGGCGCCGTGCTGCTCGTCGTCCTGCTCGTGCTGGCCACGGTCTCCAAGGTGGTCGGCGCGGGCCTGGCCGGCTATGTGGCCGGGCTCTCGCGCACCCAGGCGTTGGAGCTCGGAATCCTGATGAACACGCGAGGCCTGACCGAACTGGTCGTCCTCAGCATCGGCCACGAGGCGGGCGTGATCGGCACCCAGCTCTTCGTCGCGCTCGTGGTGGTCACCCTCGTCACCACTGCCATGACCGGGCCGGGGCTGCGGCTGCTTCGCGTGCTGCGCCCCGCCAGGACCTGACGGGCCGGCCCGGGCGCACCCAGCGCCCGGGCCGCCCCACGGCAGCCGCCGGCCCGCCCCGAAGCCACCCGGCGCGGACCAGGCGGCCAGCCGAGGGCGACCCACCCCGCCGGGGCCGCGCGCGCCGGGCCGCGCCGGGGCCCCGGCGCCCCGACATCCGGACGGGCGCCCCACACCGGGCCCCGACCGCCCCCTCACTCACGGATCTGGAGCGGAGCAGATGAATCACCCCCATGGGGAGACGTTGGACCACACGGACCAGGACAAGGCGATCGCGGCGTGGCGCGAGATCCTGGGCACCGATGCGCTGGTGCGGGCGCCGGAGGAGTTGGCCGCCGCGGAGCGCAACACCTCGGCCTTCCCGCCCCGCCACCTCGTCGCCATCCTGCGCCCCACGCGGGCCGAGCAGGTCACCGAGGTCGTCCGGGTGGCGCGCGAACACCGCGTGCCGCTGTACCCCATCAGCACCGGGCGCAACTGGGGCCTCGGCTCGAAGCTCCCGGTCCGGCCCGGCGGCGCGCTGCTGGACCTGTCCGGCCTGAACCGCATCCGCTCCGTCGACACCCGCGGCCGGTACGCCGTGGTGGAACCGGGCGTCACCCAGGCACAGTTGGCCGACCACCTGGCCACGCACGCCCCCACGCTGGTCGCCAACGTGACCGGCTCGTCCCCCAACTCCTCGGTGATCGGCAACCTCCTCGAGCGCGGTACGGGCTTCCGCCGACACCGGGCCGACGAGGTGCGCGGCCTGGAGGCGGTCATCGGACTGGGCGAGTTGGTACGCACCGGCCTGTGGGCCGACCCCGGGGCGCGCCACGCGCACCACTACCGGCACGGCCTCGGCCCCGGGCTCGACGGGTTGTTCGTCCAGTCCAACCTGGGCGTCGTGACGGCCGCCGTGGTGGACCTGTTGCCGCGCCGCGAGGAGCTGCGGCTGCTGATGTTCTCCTTCTCCGAGGAGGTGTTGGCGGGCGTCTTCGACACGGTCGGCGAGCTGTTCACCGCGGACGTGCTCCGGTCGATCACGCATGTCTTCAACGACAAGCGCATCCTGTCGATGTCGGCCAGCACCCAGGTGCCCACCTGGACCGGAGTGGTGGCCATCGACGGGTCGCGGGCCCAGGTGGCACTCACGGTGGCGGAAGCCAGCGCGGCGCTCGCCGCCGCCGGGGCCGCGCCCCGGGAGGTCAGCGCGGAGACGGTCGCCGGCGAGGCGGCCGATCCGCTGCTGGGCGCGATGTACGCGGTGCACTCCGGGCGCCCGTCCACCGCGTTCCTGGAGGGCCTGCACCAGGCGACGGGCGCCACCACGGTGCCGGACGCCGCGACCGTGGACGCCCTCGACGACTCCACCATCGGCTACCTGGCCTGCATGCCGGTCATCGCCGTGGACGGCGCGGCGGCCCAGGAACTGGTGGCCCTGGTGGAGGGCGTCTGCGCGGAGTACGCCATCGTGCCCGCCCTCGCCATCAACCCGATGAACGCCGACTACGCCGAAGTCGTCATCAACCTGTACTTCGACCGTACCGACCCGGACCAGACGCGGGCGGCACACGCCTGCAACGACAAGCTGTACCGGCGGCTGTACGCGGAGGGCTTCCGCTTCTACCGGGTCGGCATCGACGCCATGGAGTTCCTGACGGAACAGGACACGGCGCCGTGGGGCGTCATCAGCCAGCTCAAGGCCGCGCTCGACCCGGCCGGCGTCATCGCCCCCGGCCGCTACTGCCCCGTCACCGACTGACCCACCCGGCGCGCGGCGCGCCCCCACCAGGGGACCGCGCCGCGGCTGCCGGACGGGCCCGGACCGGCGCCGGTCGGCGGGCCGGGCCGCGACTGCCGGACAGGCCCGGCGGCAGGCGAAGGAGCCCGGTGGCGGGGTGCGCACCGGGCTCCCGAGCCGTGTGGGTCAGGATCAGCGCAGGTCCACCCGGAGCACCTTGTCGGAGCCGGCCGGCTGGCCGCCACCGAGGTCCGCGTTGGTCGTCGTGAGCCACAGCGCCTTCGCGCCAGGCACCTTCTCGACCGTGCGCAACCGGCCGTAGTCGCCCGTGTAGTACGCCTCGGGCGTGCCGGTTCCGGTCCGGGTGATCGGCACCCGCCACAGCCGCTGGCCGCGCTGGGCCGCGAGGTAGACCGCGCCGTCCGCGTAGGTGAGACCGCTCGGCGACGCCTCGTTGGTCTTCCACTGCCGCTCGGGGTTGGTCATCCCCGGCGTGCTGCACTGGCCCTCGCAGGTGGGCCAGCCGTAGTTCTTGCCCGGCTTGATCAGGTTGAGCTCGTCGAAGGCGTTGTTGCCGAACTCCGCCTCCCACAGCCGCCCCTGGGCGTCCCAGGTCAGCCCCTGCGGGTTGCGGTGGCCGATGGAGTAGACGAGGGAGTCGTACGGGTTGCCGGGGGCGGGCTTGCCCTCCGTGGTCATGCGCAGGATCTTGCCGTTCAGGGACGTCTTGTCCTGGGCCAGCGCGGCCTGGAAGGCGTCACCGGTCGTCGCGTACAGGTAGCCGTCGGGGCCGAACTGGAGCCGGCCACCGTTGTGGTAGTTGTACTTCTTGATGCCGGTGACCAGCGGGGTGTACTCCCCGAGCGTGGTGCCGTCGTACGTCATCCGGACGATCCGGTTGTCGCCCTCGGCCGAGTGCATCAGGAAGATGTGGTGATCGCGCTTCCAGTTCGGCGAGACGGCCAGGCCGAGCAGCCCGCCCTCGCCCTTGGTGGTCACCACGTTGGGGACCGTGCCGATCTCCACGCGCTTGCCCGCCTGGGTCAGCCGGAAGAGCTTGAACGTCTCACGCTCGGTGATCAGCGCCGACCCGTCGGGCAGCCAGTCAAGGCCCCACGGGATCGACCAGCCCTCGGAGACGGTGCGGATGGCGGACGGGACGGAGCGGCCGTGGTGGCCACCCGGGAGCGTGACCGCCCCGGCGTCGGCCGTGGACGGAAGTTGGCCGGAACCGGCCGTGGCCGCGTGGCTGGTACCAGCGGACCGGTGGGTGGTGGCGGCGTTGCCGGTCGCCGTGGTGGCGGTGAGCAGCCCTGCGGACAGCGCGGTCGTGGCGGTCAGCGCGAGCAGCGTGCGCCGGCGGGTCTGCCGGAAGGGATGGGGGGCCCTGGCCATGGAACGTTCCTCCTAGCGGATGGGAGTTCGTGCACGGTGGCGGGGGCGGTGCGCTGCGGTGGCGATGTGCTCGTGGGCGGTGCCGGAACGGCTCGTCACGTCGTCACGGGACACGGCCGCGTGCGCCGGGTACCGCCGCGGTGCGCTGGCCCGCGGCACCGCCTGGACGGGCGTCGTACCTGCCCTGACCGGGTGGGTGGCGCGGCCCGAGGTGGCGCTGGTGGGCCGTTGGGTGACGACGTTTCGGGCCTGGCCGGCGACCACCGGGGCGGGCGCCGGGCGTGCGAGTGTGCGGTCGTGGGAAATGTAAGGAAGGCTTCCCTGACCGTCAACAGCACTTGACTGGCGTCACACGGATCGCGATTCTGCAACGGGAGCCCCCTGGGCGCATCCGGCGTGAAATCCAGGCCCCCTAGGCACAGTTGAACCCGACCCGCATCATGGGTAACGGTCCGGTCGACACGTCACACCCGGCCGGGCAGCACCGTACGTCGGCATCAGCCGAGCCGTCCTCACGCACCGTCAACGGGGTCCGTCCAGCAGGCACGCGTCCGTGCTCCGTGCTCCGCGCACGCGCACGGGCTCACGCCCGCACACGCCACGACGCGGTCCGGGCGCGCCCCGGTCCGCCACGAGTTCGCGGCGTCCGCCACCAGTGACCACCCGCCGCTCCCGCGCGGGCCCGTGCGGTACGGCCCATCCGCGCGCACCCGCCCAACGGCCCACGCCGACCGGGCGGGCCGCCACGGCGGGCGGCGGACCAGGGGCGCGACGCGCGCGAAGCGCGGCGGAGCCCACCCGGTACCCACCCGGGGCCGGGCCCGCGAACCCGGGCGTGCGGCGACGGGGCACCACCGAGCGAGCAGAGCGAAGAACGTACGGCAACCGCAGCGCAAGCGAAGAAGGGCAGGTATGGATCATGACCGAATCCGTACAGCAGGCGGTCGAGCAGCAGTCGCGACCGGTTGACCCGGCGGCCGAGGGCCCGGGCGGGTGGCAGACGCCCGACTACACGGTCGTCGAGACCGCGCTCGAAGTCACCGCGTACTCGCTGAGCAAGCGCTAACCGGCGTGCTGCTGCGGGTACTCGGCACCGCGGCGGGCGGAGGCATACCTCAGTGGAACTGCGCGTGCCCCATTTGCACCGGGGCACGCGCCCACCCCGCCCGGCGTCGCCGCCACGCCTCGCTGGCCGTCCAGGCCGCGGACGACCGCTGGTACGTCGTCAACGCCACCCCCGACATCGGGGACCAGATCGAGGACTGCCCACCCCTGCTGCCCAGACCCGGCACCCGACAGACCCCGGTGGCCGGGATCATCCTGACCGACGCCGAACTCGACCACACCCTGGGCATCGCCCGGCTGCGCGAGGCCGACATCTTCGAGGTGCTGGCCACCGCCGCCGTACGCGATGCCCTGCGCACCCGGCTGCACCTCGGGACCACGCTGGCCCCCTACGCCGAGGTGCGCTGGCGCGACCTGCCCCACACGGGCCCAATCGCCCTCGGGCCCGAACCGTGGCCCGAACCCGGGCAGCCGACCGCGCGACCGGCCGTGCGACCAGAAGCAGTCCCGACCGCCGCGCCCACGGGCAAGCCCCTGGTGGAGGTCAGCGCCATCCCCGTGTCGGGCAAACGCCCGCGGTACGCGGCGGCGGACGGCGGGCAGGGCCCCGGCGCCGGCGGCCCGCACGCCGCGCCGGGCGAGACGGCGCGGCCGGGGAGCGCCGACCCGGGCCACGACGGCGCGGGGTGGTCCGTCGCCCTGCGCATCACCGACCGGGCCAGCGGTGCCACCGCCCTGTACGCCCCGGCCGTCGCCACCTGGTCCGCTGCGCTGGCCGACGCGGCGGCCGAGGCCGACTGCCTCATCGTCGACGGGACGTTCTGGGACGACGAGGAACCGATCCGCACCGGCATCGGCCCACGGACCGCCACCGGCATGGGACACCTGCCGATCGTCGGGCCGGGCGGCACGGCCGAACGGCTGGCCGCGCTGCGCGCCCGCTGTCTCTACACCCACCTCAACAACACCAACCCCCTCGTGGACCCGGACGCGGCGGAGCACCGCCGGCTGGCCGAGTGGGGCATCGAGGTAGCCGCCGACGGGATGGTGATCGAGCTGTGAGCAACACCGCGCTGCGCACCGGCGACGGGCCGGGAGCCACCGAGGACGAGAGAACGGGACCGGCGCCGGGCCCGGAGGCCGGCGCTGGGGGAGTGGGCACCGCGGCCTTCGAGGCGCGGCTGCGGACCATCGCCCGGGAGCGCTACCACGACCGGCATCCGTTCAACGTGGCCATGCACGAGGGCCGGCTGACCCCCGACCAACTGCGCCGCTGGGTCCTCAACCGCTTCCACTACCAACGCCACATCCCGATCAAGGACGCGCTGGTCCTGGCCAAGTTCGACACCCGCGAGCACCGCCGGACGTGGTTGCGCAGGGTGCGGGACCACGACGGCGGGGCCGAGGGCGAGGGCGGCATCGAGAACTGGCTGCGGCTCGGCGAGGCCGTGGGACTCGACCGCGACCTGCTGCTCTCCGGCGACGAGGTGCTGCCCGGCGTACGACTCGCGGTGGAGGGTTACGTCAACTTCTGTCGGCTGGGCTCGCCGCTCGAAGCGGTCGCCGCCTCGCTGACCGAACTGTCCGCGCCCGGCATCATGCTCACCCGCATCGACGCCTTCGAACGCCACTACCGCTGGATCGACCCGGCCGGGCTGACCTACTTCCGCAACCGCGAGCGCGAGGGGCGCCGGGACAGCGGGGAGGCGTTGGACCTCGTGCTGTCCTGGGCTACGACCGCCGCCGACCAGGACCGGGCGGCGGCGGCGCTGAGCTTCAAGTGCGACGTGCTCTGGTCGCTGCTCGACGCGGTGGCGCACGCCGACACCGCCGACCCCGTCACCGGCCCCGACCGGGTCAGGTGGCGGCCGTGAGCCGGACACCCGGCGCTAGCACGCGCACCGACGCCCGGCCCGCCCCCGCCGCCGGACCCGCCGTCACCACCGCCGTCGACCCCGCGTGGCGGCCCGCGCTGTCCCCCGGCATCATGCTGCGCCGGGACCGGGTGCGGGAGGCGGACCTGCTGGTGCTGCCCGAGCGGGTGGTGGTGCTGACCGGCCGGGCCGCCGACATCGTGCGGCTGTGCGACGGGCGGCGCGAGGTCGCCGCGATCGTAGGAGAGTTGGCGGACCGCTTCCCGGGCGCGCCGGTGCCGGACGAGGTGCCCGCGTTCCTGGCCAGGCTGCGTGAACAGGGGTGGCTGCGATGAGCGAGACACCGCAGCGCCCCTGGGCCCTGCTGGCCGAACTCAGCCACGGTTGCCCGCTGCACTGCCCGTACTGCTCCAACCCGCTCGAACTCGTCCGCAGGTCGGCGGAGTTGAGCACGGACGAGTGGTGTGAGGTGATGCGGCAGGCCGGCGAGTTCGGCGTGGTGCACACCCACCTGTCGGGCGGCGAGCCCCTGCTCCGCGTCGACCTGGAGCAGATCGTCGCCGCCGCCGACGCGGCCGGCATCTACACGCAACTGGTCACCAGCGGCGTCGGGCTCACCGAGGACCGGCTGGGCTCCCTTGTCGACGCCGGGCTGCGCAGCGTGCAGCTCTCGGTCCAGCACGCCGACCCCGCCCGCTCCGACCGGATCGCCGGGCACCGGGCGTTCGCCGCCAAGGAACGGGCCGCGGCGCTGATCCGCGCGGCCGGGCTGCCGCTCGGCGTCAACGTGGTGCTGCACCGCGACAACCTGGACGCCGTGGACGCCATCGTGGACCTCGCGGTGGCCTGGGACGCCGAGCGGATCGAGCTGGCCAACACGCAGTTCTACGGCTGGGCCCTGCGCAACCGGGAGGCCCTGCTGCCGAGCAGGGAGCAGTTGGCGCGGGCCGGCGCGGCCATCGAGCGCCGCCGCGCCGAACTCGCCGGCACCATCGAGCTGGTGTGGGTGATGCCGGACTACTTCGACGGCGTGGCCAAGCCGTGCATGGGTGGCTGGGGCGCGGTCTCGCTCACCGTCGCCCCGGACGGCACCGTGCTGCCCTGCCCGGCCGCCTCGGTGCTGCCCGACCTGGACCCGCCGAACGTGCGCGACCGGTCGCTGGAGTGGATCTGGGACTCATCGCCGGCGTTCACCAGGTACCGGGGCACGGCCTGGATGCCCGAGCCGTGCCGGAGCTGCCCGAGCCGCGAGATCGACTTCGGCGGGTGCCGCTGCCAGGCGTACGCGCTCACGGGCGACGCCGCCCGCACGGACCCGGCCTGCGCGCTCTCGCCCGACCACGCCCTGGTCCGCGCGGCTGTCGACGCGCCCCGCGACACCGCCGCGCCCACCACCGAGCCCCTGCCGCTCGCCGCGCCCGGCCAGCGCGCCCGGGCGTCCGCGGCGAGCGTGCCGTACGTCTACCGCACCCCGGCCGCCGGCCGCCGCGCCCCGTAACGGGGTCGGTCCCCGCCGCTGGCGCTGCCGCCCTGCCGGGGCGGTGGCGCCAGCGGTGGGGGAGTGGCGACTGGCGGTGGCGTCCGGATGAAACGCGGTTGCCCGCTCCGGCCGCGGGCTGGAGGATCTCCTCCCGTGCACCCCATCGACGAGAACGAGACGACCGCCCCCCGCACGCCCCGCCCGCTCGCGCTGGTGACCGGCGTGGGCCGCACCGTCGGCATCGGCGCGGGCGTCGCCCGGCAACTGGCCGCCTCGGGCTGGGACATCGCCTTCACCTACTGGCACCCGTACGACCAGCGCATGAGCTGGGGCGTCGAGTCCGGGGCGACCGACGCGATCGACCGCGCGCTGACCGCGTGCGGCGCGTGCACCGTGGCCGTCGAGGCGGACCTCGCCGACCCCGAGGCCGCCGCGCGCGTCTTCGACGCGGCGGAGCGCGACCTCGGCCCCGTCACCGCCCTGGTGATGTGCCACTGCGAATCGGTCGACTCCGGCCTGCTCGACACCACCGTCGAGAGCTTCGACCGCCACTTCGCCGTCAACGCGCGAGCCACCTGGCTGCTGATCCGCGAGTACGGGCGGCGCTTTGGCGGCGCCCACGGAACGGGTCGGATCATCAGCCTCACCAGCGACCACACCGTGGGCAACCTCCCCTACGGCGCGAGCAAGGGTGCCCTGGACCGCGTCACCCTGGCCGCCGCGCACGAACTCGCCCACCTCGGCGTCACCGCCAACGTGATCAACCCGGGCCCCGTCGACACCGGGTGGATGTCCGAGGAACTGCGCGAGGCGTGCGCGGCGGAGACACCGCTCGGCCGCCTCGGCACCCCGCAGGACACCGCCCACCTGGTGGACTTCCTGTGCTCGCCGCGCGGCCAGTGGATGAACGGGCAACTGCTGCAGAGCAACGGCGGCTCCGCTTAGGGCCTGTGTCGGAAGTGCTCAAGAACTCTTGCGGAGATGGCTTTCTGGGATGGGTGCGGATCCTTCTGAGTGACGGCACGCCATAGCCATGAGATGACGTGCCGACCTGTACGGTTCGACCGCTCGGGGCTTCCCTGAGCAGGGGCTCGACCTCGGCGTCAAGCGTGTGGGCGACGGAGTCGAGATCCGGTGCTTCGGTCGCCTATGTCAACGTGTATTGACGTCCCTCTCAGTGGAAGTCCGCCGCGTGGTCCACCGCCCACTCCTGGAAGGATCGGGCCGGGGTGCCCGTGATGCGCTCCACCTCATCGTTGACCGGCTCCGGATTGTCGAGCATCTCCGCCTGGGCCGGCAACACGGCCTCCACCAGCTCTGCCGGGTAGCCTGCGGCCTTCATCTGCTCGATGGCCTCGTCCAGCGCGACCTCCTCGAACCGCACCGGTCGCCCGATCGCCTCGCTGATCAGGGCCACCTGCCGTTCCTGGGTGATCAGTTCGGGGCCGGTGATCAAGGGGCGGGCGCCGAGCAGGGCGTTGGTCGTCAGCGCCTGAACGGCGACCGCAGCCATGTCCGCCTCGTGGATCAGCGGGCGGGCCAGCCTTGCCAGCGGCGCCCGTACCACACCGGTGGTGCGGACCTCCTCCGCCCAGCCCAGCGTGTTGCTCGCGAACCCGGTGGGCCGCAGCGCCGTCCACTCCAGGCCCGATGCCTCGATCAGCCGCTCCAGCTCCGTGTGGAACATGGTGACCGCCTCGCCGGGCTTCTCCTGCTCGCTCCCGACCCCGGCGGATGACAGGTACACCACCCGTCGAGCGTGCTTCCCGATCGCGTCGATCACCTCCGACGCGCCCTCAGCGCCCAGGAACGGCCACACCAGGAAGACCGAATCGACGCCCTCCAGGGCCGTGCCCAGCGACGCGGGATCACCGAGATCGCCGCGCACCGCCTGCACACCCTCCGGGAAGTCCGCCTCCCCTCGCACCAGCGCCCGCACGGGCACGCCTGCCGCGTGCAGTTGGGCCACCACCGCGCCGCCGACCTTTCCAGTCGCGCCGGTCACCAGGATCCTGGGCTGTGTCATCGGAATCTCCTCGTCTCGCCGTTCGATGACACGACTCTCGTACATCAACCAAGGTTCAGGTCAAGCAGCGGCCGGAGTGGCCGTCAGGTGCTGTTCCAGCCGGCCATCTGCCCGCGGTGGTGGAACGTGGATCCCCCGTGTGACGGCCGAGCGTCACAGCCACTCGTTGATGGCTGCGATGAGCACGGTCGCCTCGTAGCGGACCGCGAGCTTGTCGTATCGCGTGGCGGTGGCACGATGCCTCTTGAGGCGGTTGATCCCGCACTCGACCGCATGAGGCTCCCGGTAGTCGAACGGGTCGAAACGCGGCGGCCGGCCGCCGCGGGAGCCAAGCTTTTGGCGGTTGCGCACCTGGTCGGCCGTGTCGGGGATGGTGCAACGGATCCCGCGGCGGCGCAGATAGGCGCGATTCCTGCGGGAGGCGTACGCCTTGTCAGCGCGCACGCGATCAGGACGGACGCGCGGCCGGCCCGCCGCCCCGCCGGGGCTACTGCTCATGAAGAGTTCACCGGGGCGTTTCTACCCGCATAGACCCAGCGGGGCCACGATGAGCGACGCCGCCTCCCCACCCTCGACGTACGGGAGTTGACGACCCTCATGCAGATATTCCGCCGCGGTGTCCTCGCCGCGACCGTGGCCACGGCTTCGGCCGCCGCCCTGCTGGCCACCGCCCCGACGGCGCACGCCGCTCTGCCCACCCCGGTCAGCGCCGCCACCGCCCGCTCCTACCTGGCGGCCATGCCCGCCACCGCCGAGCACTCCCTCACCGGCTACAGCCGTGACCTGTTCCCGCACTGGATCACCATCAGCGGCGCGTGCAACACCCGCGAGACCGTCCTCAAGCGCGACGGCAGCGGAGTGGTGACCGACTCCTCCTGCGCCGCCACCTCGGGAAGCTGGTACTCCCCGTACGACGGGGCCACCTGGTACGCCGCCTCCGACGTGGACATCGACCACCTCGTACCGCTGGCCGAGGCGTGGCGCTCGGGCGCCTGGTCCTGGTCCACCTCCAAGCGGCAGGCCCTCGCCAACGACCTCAGCCGCCCCCAGCTCCTGGCCGTGACCGACGACGTCAACCAGTCCAAGGGAGACCAGGACCCCGGTAGCTGGTGGCCCTCCCGCACCGCCTACCGCTGCACGTACGCCCGGGCGTGGGTGCAGGTCAAGCACGACTACGGGCTGTCCGTCGACGCCACGGACAAGAACGCCCTCGCCTCGGTGCTCAACGGCTGCTGACCAGGCACCCGCCGGCCGCGACGCGGCCCCACCCCGCCCGGTCCGCCGGGTGGGGTGGGGCCGCGTCGCCCTGGGCGGGGGCTACTTCACGTACTGGTGGTCCCAGGAGCCGCGGACCAGCGAGGCCGCGAACCGGGCCACCACCGATATCGGTGCACCGGGGAAGGCGAGGGACGCGGCGACGAGCACCAGGGGGTTGACCGCAGGCACGGACAACGGGAAGGCGAGGGCTGCCGCCGGGGCCGCTCCGCGCCGCAGGAGACCGCCGGCCACTGGCACGGACGCGCACTCGCACCCCGGGCCGCCCCATCCCGGCCGCACCCGCCACGGGTACCGAGAGAGCGGGACCGCGCGGCAGCAAGCGGGCGAAGGCCCGTTCGGGAACCAGCGTGCCGACGGCCGCGGAGGCCAGCGCAGCGAGCGGGAGGAACGGCACCCCCTGGACGGCGGCGGTGAACACCGTCCACCAGGCCGCTACGGGAGGCGTGTGGAGACCGAGGGCGAGCATCGGGCCGAGCACGCCGGCGACCGTGACGATCGTGCGGAGCGAACCCCGCCCAGCAGGACATCCACCCTCACCCGCACGGTGAGGCGTACGGCGCCGGCGAGCCCGCCCCGCCCCCCGGCGTACTTCTGATCGCGTACGTCACGCGCTCCACCGTTCGACGACCACCGTGCGGCACCGGCCAGCCCAGCCTGCCGAGGCCGCGGTGATCCGCACCTGCCGACCGCCACACGTCCGGTCCCGGTCCTCACATCGGCTGCCAGATCCTGGAGAGCGTCTGAGGGGTGAGTACCGCTGCGGGCGGGCCGTCCGCGACCAGATGTCCGTCGCTGAGAAGCAGGCAGGTGTCGGCGGAGCGGGCGGCCTCGAGATCGTGCGTGGCCTGGACGATGGTCGTGCCGTCGGCGACCAGGGCGGTGAGCAGGGCCGTGATCCGCTCCCGCGCCTCGGGGTCGAGCCCGGTGGTCGGCTCGTCCAGGAGCAGCAGGTCGGACTGTTGGGCGAGGCCCTGCGCGATCAGGACCCGTTGGCGCTGGCCGCCCGACAACTCGCCGAGCTGACGGGCGCCGAGGTGGGCGACGCCCAGTCGCTCCATGGCGGAGTCGACCACGGTCCGGTCCTGCCGGGCCAGCCGCCGCCACAGTCCACGCTCGCCCCAGCGGGCCATCTCCACGGTCTGCCGCGCCGTGAGGGGGAGCGTGTCACCGACGGCGCCGCGCTGCGGGACGAAAGCCGGCGGCGAGCCCTCCGCGTACCGCACCTGCCCGGATGTGGCAGCGATCACTCCGGCCAGGACGCCCAGCAGCGTGGACTTGCCGCTCCCGTTCGGCCCGACGAGTGCGGTCACGGCCAAAGCCGGTACTCCCGCGCTGAGTTGGTGGAGCACGGGGCGGCCTGGATAGCCGGCGTTCAGCTCGTGGAACCGTACGCGCTCGTTCCTCGGTTCGCCGTCCGGCGGCGACAGGGGGTTGTTGTTGAACATGATTGTCATTATAAGGTTCTCGTATGGAGTGGTTGACGGTCCCCTTCGAGGTGGCCTTTGTGCAGCGGGCCCTGTGGGCCGGGATCCTGGTGTCGGCGATATGCGCCCTCGCCGGGACGTGGGTGGTGCTCCGGGGGATGGCCTTCCTGGGCGACGCCATGTCCCACGGACTGCTTCCCGGCGTCGCGGTCGCCTCGCTGCTCGGGGGCAACCTGCTGGTGGGGGCGGTAGTGAGCGCGGCCGTGATGACCGCGGGCGTCACAGTCATCGGACGCGCTCCGAGGCTGTCCCAGGACACCGGCATCGGCTTGCTGTTCGTCGGCATGCTGTCGCTCGGCGTCATCATCGTGTCCCGCTCGCAGTCCTTCGCGGTGGACCTCACCGGATTCCTCTTCGGCGACGTCCTCGCCGTGCGCGAGAGCGACCTGACCCTTCTCGGTGTGGCCTTCTTGCTGGCGTTGGGCGTCTCGGCGTTCGGGCACCGGGCCTTCCTGGCGCTGGCGTTCGACGAGCGCAAGGCCAGGACGCTGGGTCTGCGCCCCCGGCTCGCGCACGCCGTCCTGCTGGGGCTGCTGGCGCTGGCCATCGTCGCTTCCTTCCATGTCGTCGGAACCCTGCTCGTCCTGGGCCTGCTCATCGCCCCGCCGGCGGCGGCCCTGCCCTGGGCGCGCAGCGTGGGCGGCGTCATGGTCCTGGCCGCGGTCGTCGGCGCCGCCGCCACCTTCGGCGGCCTGCTCCTTTCCTGGCACTTGAGCACCGCGGCCGGAGCGACCGTCTCCGCCCTCGCCGTCTGCCTCTTCTTCCTGTCCCACCTAGCGTCCGGACTCCAGCACCGCCGCCGTGCGCGCCGTGACGGCGTCCTCGCCCCGGCGGCCCCCTTGGCCCCGAGGGCCACCACGTCCCGACCGAACGAAACCTGAGGCGATCCCGTTGCTCGTCCGAAGAAACGTCACACTGCTCGCCCCGGCACTCGTGGCCGTGGCCATCCTGGCCGCCGGATGCGGGGGCCAGGACGACGCCAAGTCCGGCGCCGGGAGCCCCGCTTCCTCCGCCACCCCGCACGGCTACGTGGAAGGTGCCACCGAGGCGGCCGAACCGCAGTCCCGACTCCTGCTCGGCGACCCCGAAAGCGGCGACACCCAGGTGCTGGACCTGACCACCGGCAAGGTCCACGACTCCGCCCGCAGAGCCGGTGTCACCGCACTGACGACGGACGGCCGCTTCGGCTACTTCCACGGCGCGGACGGCATCCAGGTCATCGACAGCGGCGCGTGGATGGTCGACCACGGAGACCACGTGCACTACTACCGCGCGAAGATCCAGGAGGTCGGCGAGCTTCCGGGCGGCACCGGCACGGAGGTCCGTGGCGACGCGGGCGTCACCGTGGTCACGTCGGCCGACGGGAAGGCGAGCGTGTACCCGCGCGCGGAGCTGGAGAAGGGCTCCCTCGGCGCCCCCGCCCGGCTCCCCGGTACCTACGCCGGTGCCGTCGTGCCGTACGCGGACCATCTGATCGCCCTCACCGGCGACAGCGGCGGCCCCGCTGAGGTCGCCGTGCTCGACCGGTCCGGCAAGCGCGTCGCCACCCCGCAGGCGGAGTGCGAGGACCCCGGGGGTGACGCGGTCACCCGGCGCGGGATCGTCCTCGGCTGCGCCGACGGCGCCCTGCTCGTCCACGAGGACGACGGCGCCTTCACCGCCGAGAAGATCCCCTACGGCGAGGACGTGCCGAAGGCGGAGCGTGCCGCGGAGTTCAGGCACCGTCCGGGCAGCAGCACGCTCACGGCGCCCGCGGGTGAGGACGCCGTCTGGGTCCTGGACGTCACCGAGGGTGCCTGGACCCGGGTGGAGACCGGCCGGGTGGTCGCCGCCAACACGGCCGGCGAAGGCGCACCACTGTTGGTCCTGGAGAGCGACGGAGCCCTGCACGGCTACGACGTCTCCGCGGGCAAGGAGATCACGGTCACCGATCCCTTGCTGAAGGACGTCCCCGAAGCCGGGTCCGGAGCCACCGCGGTGCCGCTGATCGAGGTGGACCGCAGCCGCGCCTACCTCAACGACCCCGAGGGCAGGCGCGTGTACGAGATCGACTACAACGACGACCTCCGGGTGGCCCGCACGTTCGACCTGGACGTCCGGCCGTCTCTGATGGTGGAGACGGGCCGATGAGCGTGCGCGTGGGTGCGGCACGGGTCCGCGCCCTGCTGGTGACACTGATCAGCTTCTCTGTTCTCGCCGCCACGACCAGCGGCTGCGCGGGAGGCGACGACGCGTGGCCCCGGATCGTGGTGACCACCAACATTCTCGGCGACATCACCCGGGAGATCGTCGGGGACGAGGCGGACGTCAGTGTCCTGATGCAGCCCAACGCCGACCCGCACTCCTTCGGCCTGTCGGCCGTGCAGGCCGCGGAGCTGGAGAACGCGGACCTGGTCGTCTACAACGGGCTGGGACTGGAGGAGAACGTACTGCGGCACGTGAAAGCGGCCCGCGAGTCAGGGGTGGCCACCTTCGCGGCAGGCGAGGCGGCCGACCCGCTCACCTTCCACATCGGGCAGGAGGGCGGCCCCGAGGAGCAGGCCGGCGAACCCGACCCGCACTTCTGGACCGACCCCGACCGGGTGCGCAAGGCCGCCGGCCTGATCGCCGACCAGGTCGCCGAACACGTGGACGGCGTGGACGAGAAGGCCGTCCGGAACAACGCGGCACGCTACGACGGACAACTCGCCGATCTCACCACCTGGATGGAGAAGTCCTTCGCCGCCGTTCCCGAGGACCGGCGCGCCCTGGTGACCAACCACCACGTCTTCGGCTACCTCGCCGACCGCTTCGGCTTTCGCGTGATCGGTGCCGTCATCCCCAGCGGTACCACCCTCGCCTCACCCAGCTCCTCCGACCTGCGCTCCCTCACCCGGGCCATGGAGAAGGCCGGTGTGCGCACTGTCTTCGCCGACTCCTCCCAGCCCACCAAGCTCGCGGAGGTCCTCCGCCAGGAGATGGGCGGCGATGTCGACGTCGTCTCCCTCTACTCCGAGTCGCTGACCGAGAAGGGCAAGGGCGCCGGCACCTACCTGGAAATGATGCGCGCCAACACCTCGGCCATGGCCGAGGGCCTCACCGGCGACTGAACAAGCGTCCCCGCGGACCGGCGAACCGAACACGCCGACCGATCCACCACACAACCCCGCGCCCTCAGGGCCGGAGAGGAAAGACACGCGATGAACAGGTCGACACGCGCCAGAACGCTCACGGGCACGGCACTCGCCCTGGCGACGGCCATGGCGCTGACCGCCTGCGGCGGCAACGACGACGCCTCGTCCGACGCCGAGCCGAAGAAGCAGCCGAAGAGCGGCGAGGCCGCCGCCGTCGAGAACCCGGTCGTCGCCTCCTACGACGGGGGGCTCTACGTCATCGATGGCGAGACCCTCAAGCTGGCGAAGACGATCGAGCTGCCCGGATTCAACCGGGTCAACCCGGCCGGGGACGAGGACCACGTCGTCATCTCCACCGACACCGGCTTCCGCGTGTTCGACGCCGCCCGGCAGGAGTTCACCGACGCCGAGTTCAAGGGGGCCAAACCGGGCCACGTCGTGCGGCACGGCGGCAAGACGGCCCTGTTCACCGACGGCACGGGCGAGGTGAACGTCCTCGACCCCGCCGAGCTGGCCGGCGGTAAGCGGCCTGAGACCCGGAGCTACACCTCCGCCGAGCCCCACCACGGTGTGGCGATCGAACTGGCCGACGGCGAACTCGTCACCACCCTCGGCACCGAGGAGAAGCGCACCGGCGCCCTCGTCCTGGACAAGGGCGACAAGGAGATCGCGCGCTCCGAGGACTGCCCTGGCGTGCACGGCGAGGCCGCGGCCAAGGGCGAGGTGGTCGGCCTAGGCTGCGAGGACGGCGTACTGCTCTACAAGGACGGCAGGTTCACCAAGGTCGACGCGCCGGGTGACTACGCCCGTACCGGAAACCAGGCGGGCAGCGACGCCTCCCCGATCCTCCTGGGCGACTACAAGACCGACCCGGAGGCGGAGCTGGAGCGGCCGACGCGCATATCCCTGATCGACACCCGCACCGCGAAGATGAAGCTGGTCGACCTCGGCACCAGCTACTCCTTCCGCTCCCTCGCCCGAGGCCCGCACGGTGAGGCCCTCGTGCTCGGCACCAACGGCGTCCTGCACGTCATCGACCCGGAGACCGGCAAGGTCGAGAAGAAGATCGACGCCGTCGGCGACTGGACCGAGCCTTTGGACTGGCAGCAGCCCAGGCCCACTCTGTTCGTCCGTGACCACACGGCCTACGTCTCCGACCCGGGCAAGCGCCAACTGCACTCCTTCGACCTGGAGTCGGGCGAGAAGCGGAAGTCCGTGACGCTGCCGAAGGGCACCAACGAACTGTCCGGCACGGTGGTCGGTCACTGACCGGTCCCGCTCCAGGATTCCACGGACTGCCGAGCGGTCCGAGGGGGGAACACCCGCCGAGCCGTGTTCCGGCGGGCGTTCCGTTCTGCCCACCCCCTGCCCTCACCCGGCCACCGGGGATGTCCGGTGCCCCCCGGCGCCGCGTCCCAGGCGAGCAGGGTGCCGGGGCGGTCGGCGAGCCAGAACCGTCCGCGGCTGCGGGCCGCGGCGCAGCAGAGGTTTTCGAGCGCCTGGTGAAGGCGTTCTCCTTACCGTTCCAGATGAGAGGTAGGTGCGACCTTGTCCGCCCACTGCCAACTGACCGGCGCCCAACCGGGTTTCGGCAACGCCATCTCCCACTCGCATCGGCGCACTTCGCGCCGCTTCGACCCCAACATCCAGCGCAAGCGCTACTGGTTGCCCAGCGAGGGGCGGCATGTCCGGCTGACGCTCAGCGCTAAGGCGATCAAGACCGTCGACAGCATCGGCATCGAGGCCGCCGTGGCCCGTATTCGCGCCCGAGGGGGGAAGGTCTGATGGCCAAGAAGAGCAAGATCGCGCAGAACGAGAAGCGCAGGGCGGTCGTCGAGCGATACGCGGCCCGCCGTGCGGAGCTGAAGGAGATCATCCGTCGGCCGTCCTCCAGCGAAACCGAACGCCAGGCCGCAGTGGACGAACTGCGGCGCCAGCCCCGCAACGCCAGCGCTACCCGAGTACGTAACCGGGACAGCGTGGACGGGCGACCGCGCGGTCACCTCCGGAAGTTCGGACTCTCGCGCGTCCGCGTGCGTGAGCAGGCCCACGCCGGCTTCCTGCCCGGGGTTACCAAGTCCTCCTGGTGATCGCTCCGCTCGCGCGACGGGCCGCGAGTCAGGCCGTGACTCGGCGCAGTCACGGCCGGACCGGCCGCTGAGTGCGCCTGCGGATGCCGGGGCGGGCGCTCAGCCCACCGGCTCAGGAGCTTCGCCTGTCTCCCGTTCCGCCTCCTCGATCTGCCCCCCACGCGGGTCAGACAGGTTCAGGGGAAGGGGGCGTGCGCAGCGCGATCATGGCGACGTCATCGTCGTTGTCGCTGGGGCGGACCTGGTCCAGCAGCAAGTCGCAGAAGGAGTCGAGGGGGCGGTGGGCGAGGGAGGCCGCGTGTCGGCGCAGGCGGTCAAGACCGTGATCGATGGAGTGGTGCGGGGATTCGACCAGCCCGTCGGTGTAGAGGACGAGGGTGACCCGTGGGGGCAGGACGGTGACGGCGTCGGGGCGGGGTCTGGTGACTCCGGTCCCGAGGAGTATGCCGTGAGCCCCGTCGAGGTAGCTGGTCCGACCGTCGTCGGTGATGAGCAGGGGCGGCGGGTGGCCGGCGTTCGTCCAGCGGAGGCGCCACAGTGCGTCGTTCCCGAGGGTGAGCCTGGCGAAGATCATGGTAGCCATGGACACCTCGGCTATGTGCATCACGGCGTCGTCGAGCCGTGTGACGACGGCGCTGGGCGGGGCCTCGGGATGGGACCAGGCGAAGGCGCGCAGCATGTTGCGGACCTGTGCCATGCCGGCCGCGGCGTCGAGGTCGTGTCCGACGACGTCGCCGATGGCCAGTGCGTGGGCGTGGGCGCCGAGGGCGAAGGCGTCGTACCAGTCACCCCCAACGGATGAGGCGTCCGGAGCGGGCTGGTAGCGCGCGGTCATCTCCAGCCCGGGCAGGACGGGCAGTTGGGGCAGCAGGTGGCGTTGCATGGTCTCGGCGACTTTGCGCTGGCGCTGGTACAGGCGCGCGTTGTCCAGCGCCAGGCCCGCCCGGCGGGTGAGGTCCTCCAGCAGCGGCAGGTCGGCAGAGGTGAAGGCGTCGTGGCGCTGGGCGCGGCCGAGGGTCAGGGCGCCGAGTACGTCGCGCAGGCCCCGAATGGGCGCGATGACGGCGGAGTGCATACCCGTCGCGGTGAACAGGCGTTGCTGCTCGACGGCGATGCCGGAGTCGGGCGGACCTTGGTAGGTGGCGGGACCGGCGAGGGAGGAGGCGGCGCCGCGCAGGGCCCGTGACAGGGGCATCGGCGATTCCGTCGGCACCGGAGGCATAGGGCCTTGCAGGTCGTCCCGCTCGACGAGAATGCCGTCCTTGTGCTCCGTCACGAGAACACGTCGCACTTCGTCACGTTCGGTGAGCAGGTCGAACACCGCCCAGTCCGCGAGCCGGGGCACGGTCAGGGCCGCGAGCCGGTGCAGCGCCTCGTCGACGTCCAGGGTGGAGGTGAGCTGCGTGGTCGTCTCGGCGAGCAGGGCCAGTCGGTCCAGTTCCGTCAGCGGCGCGGAGTGGCCACCGTCGCTGTGGCGATCGTTTGGCTGCTTGGCCTCGTACAGCAGCGCCAGCCCACCTGTCCCACCCCGATCGGGTGAGTAGGGCATCATCAGCCAGGACAACTGGACAAGAGTGCCGTCCCCACGGGCGAACCACTCGGCGTCGCCATGCCTGGTGTCGCCCGTGAGGAGCGCCTCCCTGATCTGGCAGCGCGTGCGCGGCACCGAGTGCCCGTATCTGTCCCGGTGCAGCAGGTCGTGGAAGTCCTGACCCACGAGTTCCGAGGCGTCCCTGCCCAGCAGGCTCTGGGCCGCGTTGTTGACCGCGACGATGAGGCCATCGTCATCGACCGTGATGGCGGACGCCCGTAGGTTTTCCAGCGTTCCGCCGAGCAGGGCGTGAGAACGCGCCTGATGCCCGGACCGGGAAGCACTGTCCCTGCCGAGAGCGGCGACGTCGTCCATGTCCCTCCTCTGTTCACGCGTCGAATGGAGCCGAGTACCCCGTCTTGTGTCCGGCATGCACGAAAGGCGCGTGTTTTCTGCTGCGAGCCCCCCGACGCCGGGCCTGCCCACGTTATGCCCGGCGGAGGCGGGCCGTAGCCGGTCCAAGGGGGCGACGACAGAGTGTACGAGGCGGTGGCCGGTCTCCCTCAGCACGGCGACCGCGTGCGCGAACCGATCTTGAATGGGTGAGGGCCTTCCGGGTTCGGTGTGGATCGCGCCGTCAACACCGACCGGAAAGGCCCTCGTGCCCCACCGTCATGCCCCCTGACCGAGACCGGGCGGCTGCGTCTGGCCCGCTGCCTGGTCGAAGAGCACTGGCCGCTACGGCGAGCCGCTGAACGCCTCCAGATTTCTCCCACTATCGCGCAGCGGTGGGCCGAGCGCTACCGGCCGACTGGGCAAGGCGGGCGTGACAGACCGCTCCGGCCGCCCCCGCCGGCCCCCACCCGCGCCGAGCGGCGCATCATCATCAAGATCCGCCTGCGGTGGACACGGGATCCACGGCGAAGCCGGCCAACCACCCGCCAGCCGCTTTCCCCACCTCACGGGGCGGTAAAACTAGCCCGCCAGTAGGGCGTCCAGTTCGGCCGCGTACATCTCGGCGGGGTCGAAGTCCATGCCGGTGAAGTGGCCGGCGAGCTCCAGGGAGAGGAGGCCGTGCAGGCGGGTCCAGAAGGAGAGGGCCCGGTGCAGGGCCGCCGGGGGCGCGGGATGGTCGCCGGTCCACGCGCGGTGGTCCGCGAGGTGCGCGTCGAACGGTGAGGCGGGCCCGCTCGGGGGGAGGGCGGCGCAGGCGTCGAGCATGAGGGTCATGATCTCGTGGGTGATCGCCGTGGTGTCCTCGGGCGCGTGGTAGCCGGGCACGGGCGTGCCGTAGACCAGGAAGTAGCGCTGCGGGTCGGCCAGGGCCCAGCCGCGCAGGGCGTGCGCCAGGGCGGCGAGGTCCGGGCCGGGTCCGGCCTCGGCGGCCAGCCGGCAGGCGTCGGCCAGGCTGCGGTACGCGTCCCGGATCAGCGCGGTGATCAGGTCGTCGCGGCTGGCGAAGTACCGGTAGAGCGCGGGCCCGCTCATACCCATCTGCTTGGCGATCGCGTTCAGGGACAGCGCGGACGCCCCCGTCGTGGCGATCTGCTCCCACGCGCGTTCCTTGATCTCCGCGCGCACCTGGGCGCGGTAGCGCTCGCGCGGGGTCGTCGTCGCGTGGGTCTCCGCCATGGCCTGCCACCCTCCCGGTCCCATGGAGCTACAAGCTGAAGCTTGGGTGAGAAGCTATCACGGCCTGCTCGTGGCTCGGGGTCGAGAAGCTACCGCTCGCACGATCACGACGGATAGACCGACCGGCGGCGCGGAAGGGGGCGCCCCGGTGGCGGAGGGCCTGGTCGCCACCGCTGTGAGCGGGAGCGGGGGCGCCGCCCGCCCCGGTCGCCCCGGCCGGCTCGGCGGCAGCGAGAGAGTGCGGGGCGGGCGGGCGCGGGCCGGGCTCAGCGGGTGGCGGTGGCCGCGCCGATCGCCCGGTCCAGGATGTCCAGGCCGAGTGCGAGTTCGTCCTCGGTGACGGTCAGCGCCGGCGCGATGCGCAGGACTCCGCCCATGCCGGGGAGCTGGACGATGTTGGTGTGCAGGCCGAGTTCCAGGCACCGCCGGGTGACCCGCGCGCCCAGCTCGCTCGAACTCTCCTTGGTCTCGCGGTCGACGACGAGTTCGAGCCCGGCGAGCAGTCCCCGGCCACGGACGTCGCCGACGACGGCGTGCCGGTCGGCGAGGTCCCACAGGCCCTGGCGGAGCAGGTCCCCGAGCGCCCGCGCGCGGGCGTCGAGCCCGTCACGGACCAGGACATCGATGACGGTGTTGCCGACGGCCGCCACCAGCGGGTCCGCCACGTGCGTGGTGAAGAACAGGAACCCGCGCTCGTACGCCTCCCGTTCGATCTCGGCGCTGGTGACCACGGCCGCCAGCGGGAGTCCCGCGCCGAGCGTCTTGGAGAGCGTGAGGATGTCGGGGACGATGCCGTCGCGCTCGAACGCGTACCAGGTCCCGGTGCGGCACAGGCCGGTCTGGGCCTCGTCGAGGATCAGCAGCATGCCGCGCTCCCGGCACTTCTCGTGCAGGGCCGCGAAGTAGCCGACCGGCGGCTCGATGATGCCGCCCGAGCTGAGTATCGGCTCGACCAGGCACGCGGCGAGGCTGCCGGTCGACTGGGCGTCGATCAGGTCGAAGGCGAAGTCGAGCTGGCGGCGCCAGTCCAGCCCGCCGTCGGGCGTGGTGAAGTCGGGCCGGTACGTGTTCGGCGCCGGAATGGCGAAGTTGCCGGGCGCGGCCGGCCCGTAACCCTTCCGTCCCGCGCTGTAGGTGGCGGACGCGGCGGCCTGCGTCATGCCGTGCCAGGAGCGCGCGAACGAGACGATCTCGTGCCGACCGGTGACGAGCTTGGCCATCCGGACGGCGGCCTCGTTCGACTCGGCGCCGGTCGTCAGCAGCAGGACCTTCTCCAGCGGGGCGGGCAGCGTCCCGGCCAGGCGGCGGGCGAGGTCGACCACCGGGCGGCTGAGCATGCCGCTGTAGAGGTGGTCGAGGTCCGCTACCTGTCGTCGCACGGTGGCCACGATCTCCGGGTGGCAGTGCCCGAGGATCGCGCTCATCTGACCGGAGGTGAAGTCGAGTATCCGCCGCCCGTCCGCGGTGCGCAGGAAGCTGCCGGCGGCGTGCTCGATGATCTCGGGCGTGAACTCGCCGCCGTAGCGTACGAGGTGGCGCTCGGCGTCGGTCCAGAAGGTCTCGGTGGGCGACGGGGTGGGGGTCGTAGCAGCCATGCCGCCGACGGTAGGCGCGGGGCCCACGGGGCGTCCATCTCAGCCTTCCGACTGTCCTGTTCGGCGAAGCCGCACAACAATGGCGGAGTGCTGAACCCCTGGAGGCTGCGGCTGCTCAGCCAGTTGGACGCGCTGGGCACCGTGCGCGCGGTCGCCCAGGCCGCCAACCTGAGCCCGTCGAGCGTGTCCCAGCAACTCGCCGTGCTGGAGGCCGAGACGCACACCCAGCTCATCGAGCGCACCGGCCGTCGCGTGCGGCTGACCCCGGCCGGGCTGATCCTGGCGCGGCGGGCGCGGGCGATCATCGACCACATGGGCACCGTCGAGGCGGAGCTGCGCGGCTTCGGCGCGGAGCCCGCCGGCTTGGTGCGGCTCGGATCGTTCCAGAGCGCGATCCACACCATGGCCGTGCCGGCGGTGACCCGGCTCGCGCGCGCCCACCCGCACCTCGACGTGGAACTGCTGCAACTGGAGCCGCACGAGAGCATGCCCGCGCTGCGCGGCGGCGACGCGGACCTCATCATCACCACCACGGACTTCGACGAGTTGCCGCTCGGGCCCGACCTCGACCTGGTGCCGCTGGCGACGGACCCGATCCTGCTGGTCGTCCCGCCCGGGCATCCCGCGACCGAGGACGAGGTCGTGGACCTCGCGGCGTACGCGGACGAACCCTGGTCGTTCGACATGCCGCAGTCGTACATGGCCAACCTCGCGCTACGGCTGTGCCGCCAGGCCCGGTTCGAGCCACGGGTGCGGTGCCGCTTCGGCAACTACCTGATGACCCTGCAACACGTCGAGGCCGGGCTGTCGATCGCGCTGCTGCCCGGCCTGGCCGTCGACCACAGCCGCTACCGCGTCGCCACCAGGCAGCTCGCCACCCCCGTGACGCGCACGATCACCGCGGCCATCCGGCGCGGCACGCCCCCGCGCCCGGCCGTCCGCGCCGTGCTGGACGCCCTGCGCCAGCACCCGGGCCCGGTGCCGCGGGACCACGCCTGAGCGGCTGTCGGCTGTCGGCGTCCGGAGTCGGGGGCGGTGCCGCGGAGTCGACGGCGTGGCTCGTGCCGTCTCCGCCCGCCCGCGTGACGGGCCTGCGCTCCCGTGAGAGGTTCTCACCCACCCCCTTGACGTGAGCCATTCGCGGAAGTTAGAACTTATAACGAACGGCAGAGCGGCTCACCCTCGGGTCGCCCGGCGCGTTCCGTAGGTGGTGGTGGGGCGGTCATCGACGCCCCGTGGCCCCGCCCGCGCCCGCAAGTCCTGTGCACCGAAACCTGACAAGGGGACCACCATGCCCGGCACGCGCGACACCCGTACCCGCACCGCCCTGTTCGCCCTCCCGCTCGCCGTCGCGGGCGTCCTCGCCGCCGCCGCGACGCCCGCCGGGGCCGCGTCGCG
This sequence comes from Streptomyces buecherae, assembly GCF_014295035.1. Classification (GTDB taxonomy): domain Bacteria; phylum Actinomycetota; class Actinomycetes; order Streptomycetales; family Streptomycetaceae; genus Streptomyces; species Streptomyces youssoufiensis. The sequence continues at coordinate 945,400 of NZ_CP060404.1, read as the reverse complement.
GCCGACCGCGCCCCAGTCGGGTGCGGCCCCGTCCGGCGAGTCGCGCCCGGGCGCCGCCGTCACGTGTCGCGGGGCGGGCGTCGACCCCAAGGCCGTCGTGCGCTACCAGGCCGAGACCGTGATCCGCGCGCCGCTCAGCACCATCTGGAAGGTGCAGACCGATGTGGAGCGTTGGCCGTCCTGGCAGCGCCCCGTCGAGACCGCCGACCGCCTCGACCACGGCCGGTTCCGGGAGGGCTCGGCCTTCCACTGGATGACACCCGTACGCGGTGTGCCCTCGATCCCCGACACCACCCTCGGCATCACCTCGACCGTCGAGCAGCTCAAGCGCCACTCCTGCATCCGCTGGACCGGCCCCGCCGTCGGCGAGGGGCTACGCATCGACAACGGCGTCCACGTGTGGACCTTCACCAAGGTCAGGGGCGGTGTCCTGGTGCGTACCGCGGAGACCCACACCGGGGCCCAGGTCGAGGCCGACGTCCCCACCGCGACCGCGCTCCTCGGGGCCGGGCTCAAGGCGTGGCTGAGCGACCTGAAGGTCGCCGCCGAGGCTCGTGGCGGGTGCGGGCCGCGCTGACGCGGCCACCGGGCCCGGCGCCGCCGCCCCACCTCGCCCCTCGGGGGCGGGGGACCGGGCACGCCTCGGCTCACGTGGTGGACGCCGGAGAACCCCGCGACGGTGGCCGGCCGCCTGGCCCTCGCTCGGCCGCTCTCTCGTCGGCCGGCGAGGAACGCCCGCCGGCTCGACGGTTCGCCGCCCTGACCTGGTCACTCCGGGCCATCCGGGGGCCACGAAGGGGCGGCACTTCCATCGGGCTCGCGCTGACCCGGGGTTTCCTCCCGCCTCGGTGGCCGCGGCCGAGGCGGTCGACGCGCTCGCGACCATGGTCACCGACGGCCGGCGGGACCACCCCTGCGACGTGGGCTTTCGCTACGGGAGCGTGCGTGTGACGCGCCGAGGGTGTGCGGTCGGGGCCCGGTTCTCCCAGGTGGTCAGAAGGCGTACCGCACGCGCAGCCAGGGCGCGCGGGTCCGGATCATGCGGGACAGGGTCTCGACGGCCTGGGGTTTGACCGTGCTGCGGTAGCGGACGTTCAGGGCGCCGTTCTCGGACCTCTTGGGCTGCTGGAGGTCCGGCTGCCACAGGACGTCCTCGGCGCGGGGGTGCCAGCCCAGGTTGACCTCGTGCAGGTCCTGGTTGTGGGTGAGCATGATGATCTCCGCGGCGGCCTGCTCCTTCACCCGGTGCGGGAGGACATCGTCCATCATGCGCAGCAGGTCGTCCCAGGCCGCGCGCCAGCCGGGGCGGATCACCACCGGGGACAGGTTGAAGTGCACCTCGTAGCCGGCGTCCAGGAAGTCGGCGGCCGCCTCGACGCGGGCGGGGACGGGGCTGGTCCGGATGTCGAGGAGGCGGGAGTCGTCCGGCGGCATGAGGGAGAAGCGGACGCGGGTGCGACCCTGCGGGTCGAGCCGCAACAGGTCGGGATTGACCAGCTTGGTCGCGAAGGACGCCTTGGCCGTGGGCCAGCGGCGGAAGGCGCGGACGAGGTCGGCGGTGTTGTCGCTGATCAGGTCGTCCACCGAGCAGTCGCCGTTCTCGCCGATGTCGTAGACCCAGACCCGCTCGTCGCACTGGTTGGGCTCCTTCTTCGGCCCGGTGGCGGCGAGGTGACGGCCGATGGCGTTCAGGACGCGGTCGACGTTGGTGAAGACGGTGATGGGGTTGGCGAACCCCTTGCGGCGCGGGACGTAGCAGTACGCGCAGGCCATGGCGCATCCGTTGGACAGGCCGGGGGCGATCCAGTCGGCGGACCGTCCGTTGGGGCGGACGGCCAGGGAGGTGCGTTCGCCGAGGACCAGTGTCTCCCGCTTGATCCTGACCCAACGCTCGACGTTTCCCTGGTTGCCGTGGAGGTGCGGGATGCGCCAGTGGGAGTCCGTCTCGACGACCCGGGCGTCGGGGAAGCGCGCGATGATCTGCCGGCCCCGCCAGGACGCGGCGGCGGCCGGTTCCGCGTGGATCTCCCCCACCCGCAGCAGTTCGCGCGCCTTGGGTCCGTCGCGGAACGGCCGGTGTTCCCGTGCTCGGGTGGGCGTGGCCGCGGCCATGAGCTCCGCCATGCCGAACAGGCCCTCGGACTCGCCGGCCGGCTCCTGGGGAGGTCGTCCCATGTTCACTCCACTCCGCTTCCTCGCGCGCCTCCCCGGCCTCCTGAGCCGTGACCGATACCGAGGCGTTTGCCCCAGTCTACGAAGTCTCCGCCATCACTCCGCCTGGCCGTCGCCGGCTCGGTCGGAGGCCGGCCAGAGGTAGGGAAGGTCGTCCGGTACGTCGGGGAAGTGGGGGCGGTAGTACGCGGGGTCCTTGCGCACCAGTGCCGACTGGTGGCTGCGGTGGAACGCGGGGTCGCCGAGCCAGGGTGGCAGCTCACCCGCCGCCGCCAGCCCGGCCTGCTCGCGCACCTCGGCCGACGGGCGCCAGGCGCGGTAGTCGGTGACGAGGGTGAGGGAACAGGTGTCGGCCCGGCCCTCGGCCGTCCAGGTGTCGCAGACATCCAGGCCATACCGCACCAGGGCCTCCTCGTACCCGGCCCACATCCGCACCGCGGGGTGCCGCCGCCACCCGTACGTCGGCACGGTCAGCCCCCGGAACACCTGGAGCGCCTCGACGCGCTGCTTGCCAAGACGCCTCGGGTCCAGGACGGCCGCGGAGTCGGAGAAGTTCGCATAGGGGAGAAATGTCTGCATACGTCTCTTGTCCCCACGACGGGGCGCCCACTCACCCAGGCGTCACCCGGGGCGGGAAGCGCGGTCGGGCCGACGGGAGACGCGGCGCGCTCTTCCGGCCGTGTCACGTACGGGGAGCCCTCCCCCCCGGCGGGGCGGGAGACGGCGGCCAGGGGAACTGCCGCGCCACCCCCGAGCGCCTCGCGGCGGAGCACCCGGGGGTCGGTCCCGAGGACGCGCTGGCTCTCGTGCGTGCCGAGGCGTTCCGCACCGGGCGGACGTTGGCGGAGATCGCCGCCGACGTCCTCGGGAGGCCGCCCGGGCCCTCCTGGCGGGCTCCACCGGCAGCCGCCGCGGCGCGGGACCGTCGACCGCGCCGCGACGAGTTCAGTCTCCGGTGGTCTTGTCCACCAGCGCGGCGTACGCCAGCTGCAACGCGTCCGACCCGGCCAGCGCGGCGAGCGCGCCCATGGTGGTGCGGGTCGCGCGCGGCCAGAGCAACTGGCCGGCGGTCAGCGTCGAGGCCACCCAGACGCTCACGCAGAAGGGGCAGGTCACCAGCTCGCCGACCGTGTCCTTGCCGCCCTCGGACTGCGCCTCCTCGTGGAGTTCGGCCGGGCCCCGTGGACCGACGTACCTGGTGAACGGGGCCCGCAGCGGGCTGGTCACCGATGCCTTGCTGAGCAGCCGGCTGAGCCGGAACGTGGCCACGGAGGTCAGGACCACGTCCCAGGGTTCGGGCCGGTCGGGTACGGGCCGCCCGCGGAGCCGCACCGCTGTCGCCCAGGCCGCGGTGTACACCCCGAACCCCGCCATGGCCGCGAGGTATCCGCCCAACGGCCGGTCGCGCGCACCCGAGTAGTCCTGCTCGGTGCGCCGGAGGGCCCCGCGCACACGTCGTCGGAGGCGGCCGTCAGTGCCTGTGCTCATGGCGCCACCACGCTCCCGCCCCGGCCCGCTTCCCGATCGTCGCTCGCCCGCTCCGCCCGGTCCTGCCGGCGCAGGCGCACCTCGACGTGGCCGTCGACGACCCGGGTGTCGAAGGCGGGCTGGGGCGCGGTCGCCGGGCCGCGCACGTTCCAGCCGTCCGAGAGCCGGAAGACACTGCCGTGCCACGGGCACCGCACACACCCGTCGTCCACCGTGCCCTCGGACAGCGGCCCCGCCAGATGGCTGCACCGGTCGGCCAGCGCGTGGACCGTACCGCCGGTCTCGCGCACCACCAGGACCGGCACGTCGTCCACGCTGCGCCGCACGGGCCGGCCGGCCGGGAACTCGTCCATCGTCCCGATCCGGTGCCAGCCCTCGGTGATGACGTGCGGGACCTCCTCGGCGTGGTTGGCGCCGGACGCCTGCCGATAGGCCAGGTGGCCGCCGAGCATGCCGCCGACGCCGACCGCCGTCAGCCCCAGGAAGCCGTACGTCCGGCCGCGTCCCGTCCGCCCGCGGAGGCGACAGGCGAGCGAGGCCGCGTACAGGGCGACGGCCGTGGTGTTGGACAGGGCGTGCGCCAGTCCGACGCGCTGCTGCTGTCGGTGCAGCCGCGCCCAGTCGACGGAGCCGGTCAGCGCGGCGGGCGCGGCCGCCGCGAGTCCGACGGCCACGAGCAGGTCCGCCTCGCGGGAGCGGCCGGGCCGCAGGTCCAGCACGGCCGCGGACAGCCAGCTACCGATCGGCACCTGGACCATCAGCGGATGGACCGGGTGCCCGAGCCATGTGCCGTGCAGCGCGTCCCGGCCGCGCCCCAGCGGCAGGGCACGCACTGCCCGGCCGAGGAGGTCGATCAGCGGGTCGGCCCGTGGCTCCCGTTCGAGACGGTCCAGCAGCCACAGCAGACGGTTCTGCCGCATTCGAGGGTGATGTCGCCATGTAGTCATGGGCAGCCGGGTTTCCGCCCGGTCACACCGCAAACAACGCAGTCGGGTGGGAGCCGCGGCACCGTCCGGCGCCCTGACGGTGCCGTAGTCCGCGAACGGGACGCCCACGGATGCTGACCCACCGGCTCAGCAGCGCTTGCGCACCAGCACGGCGACCGCGCCCGACACGAGCGGCCCGGTCGGCCCGGCCAGGACCCTCCTGCCCCACGGGCCGGACACGCCGCGGGTTCCCCTTTTCGCGTGGGGCTCCTCCTGTCACCGGTTGGCGGAACCCGCGGGTTGCCCGTGCGGGCGCGCCTGCGCCCGGGGTCTGGCGCAGGGGCCGGCCGGGCCGCTGCGGCCCGTCATCCGCGCGGGGCCGGGGAGCCGCCGCGCTCGCGGGCCGCGTGACCGCCGGGGCCCAGCGGGCCGGTGGCCTCCAGGTGCGACTCCCGCTCCAGCCGGGGCAGCTCCCGTCGGGAGACCCAGGTGACCACGGGGGGCAGTGCGGCCCGCACCACCTGTACGGCCCGGAGCCAGGCGGGGATGTACACCGTGGCCGACCGCCGTTCGATCTGCCCCACCAACCGCGCGGCGACCACCTCGACGGGATGGATCCGTCGGGCCGGGCGCGGCATGTGGGCTCGGAGTTCCCGCAGCACGGCGTGCCGGTCCGCGTCGTGGATCATGTCGGTGTCGGTCCAGTTCAGGTAGGCGATGCCCACGTCCACTCCGCGATGCGCGACTTCCGCGCGCAGCGCGTGCGTCATGGCCTCCACGCCGGCCTTGGAGGCGCAGTACGCGCTCATCAGGGGCGAGGTGCCGAAGCAGGCCAGGGAGCCGATCTGGAGGAAGAAGCCGCGGGTGTCGAGGAGCGCGGGCAGGAACACGCGGGCGGTGACGGCGCTGCCGATGAGGTTGACCTCGACCGTGCGGCGCCAGGTCACCGGGTCGGAGGTCACGAACGGTCCGCCCTCGGCGATCCCCGCGTTGGCGACCACCACCGACGGCGGGCCCATCCGGCCCCGGATGTCCTGGGCGACCCGCGCCATGGCGGCGTCGTCGGTGACGTCCACCTCCCAGCACCGCACATCGCCCGGCAACGGTCCGCTCACCGCCGCCAGCGTCGACTCCTCGCGGCCCAGCAGCGCCACCCGGGCGCCGCGGTGCGCCAACGCGCGCGCGGTGGCGGCCCCCACACCGCGCGCGGCGCCGGTGACCACGGCCAGCCGTCCCCGCAAGGGGCTCATGTTCGTCACCGGCGACTCCCACTCCACGCTCCGCGACCGGGCCACCCGACCCCGGCGGCACACGACCACCTTGGCCACACCGGGGAAGGTCCCGCATCGCGACATCCGCCGATTGGCCCCGCCCGCGCCCGGTATCGTCGCGCGGCCGGACACGGGCGGGGGCGTGCCCGGCCCGGGCGTCGTTCGTGGCCCTGGCGTCCCACCGCACGCCCGGTCGAAGGTGCGCGGCGGCCGGTCGGCCGCGATCGTGGAGCGCAAGGCGTACGGCTACGACGGATCGGGAGCGGGTGCCACGGATGGACAAGTCCCAGTTGGTCAGCACCACCACGGGTGAGACGGCCGCTGACGGCGGCGGGCGGCGGCTCGCTCCGGAAGAGGTCGAGCGGGTACTCGACACGGTTTTCGGGACCATGGACCGCCCGGGGGTCATCGCCGGCGCGCTCAGAGAGGGCGAGACGGTCACCCTCGGGAGCTTCGGAAGCTTCCACGACCAGAACGGAACCGCCGCCTTCCGCCCCGGCAAGGCGCTCACCGAATACCTGCACGACGAGACCGGCTGACGCCACGCACACGACCGCTCGACCGCACGGCCCCGGAGGCGCCTAGAGGTCGGTGAAGGGGAGGACGTCTGGGGCATCTACCGGACCGGTGTGCGCCCCTCGGCGTCGACGCCAAGGGGCCGTACGGACCGGTGGTCGGGCGCTCACCACCCCCGGCCTCTGGGGCGGGCGGGGGAACATCCCGAAACTATCGCGGGCCCGTGGGGACCTCGCACATCCACGGAAGAGGTGTGGGCGTCGCCGGGGTTGGGCGCCGCGGACGGCCGGGCGGCGATCTCGGCCGCCCGGGCGCGGCCGGCGGCGTCGGCGACTCCTGGCGTCGGCCACCTGGCGGCGCTCGCTCGCGACGTCGCTCGTGACGTCGCTGGCGGCGTCGTGTCAGGGGTGGGTGGTGGCCTGGGCGAGCAGGCGTCGCAGGGTCGCTCGCTCCTCCTGCGACAGGCCGGCGAGCGGGGATTCCGAGCTGAGCAGTTCGAGGAGTCGCTCGCGCAGCGCGGTGCCCTGCGGGGTGAGGACCAGTTGCTTGGCGCGGCGGTCGGTGGGGTGCGGGTGGCGCTCGATCAGCGACCGCTTCTCCAACTTGTCCACGACGAAAGTGGCGTTGGAGGGTTCGCAACTCATGCGCTCCGCCAGCTCGCGCATCGTCATCGGCCCGGTCAACTCGCGCAGCGCCGTCGCCTGGGGAGCGGTCAGGCCCAGGCTGACGGCGCGCTGCCGTACGTGCTCCGCGATCTGGTGGGCCATCCCGTTGATCAGGCCGCACAGTTCCCGCTCGGCGATGGCCTGCGTCTCCGGGTGTGTCATGCGGCCAATCGTAGCAAAAGCATCCAGCCTGAATATTGCAAGCTTGCATAGTTCAAGCTTGATGCATACGGTTTCCGGGACGTCGCCGGCCGATGCCCAGCGGGCCAACGGCCGGCGGTGATCGCCCTTGTCGTGTGCGCAGAAGTCGTTCGCGGAGACGTCGTCCGCGGGAAGGAACGAGCACCCATGAGCACCACCGCATCGCACCAGGCCGAGCGGCTGCGCCGGCCGTCCGAACTCCGCTCGCTGGAGCTGGGCGGGACGAAGGTGACGTACGTGCCGGACGGGGCGGTCCAACTCGCCCCGCGCGGCTGGCTGCCCGACACCACCGAGGACGTGTGGGCCACCCACCCCGGGTACCTGGACGACGCCGGCTACCTCGTGGCCGGAATCGGCGGGCTGCTGGTGGAGGCGGAGGGCCGCGCACTGCTGATCGACGCCGGATTCGGCCCTCGGTCGCTGCCCGCCCAGCCGGACGGCCCGATCGGCGCCACGTACGGCGGCGCCCTCCTGGAGAACCTGGCCCGCCTCGGCCACCGCCCCGCGGACATCGAGGCGGTGGCCTTCACGCACCTGCACGTCGATCACCTCGGTTGGGCCGCGCACCGCGCGCCGGGCGCCGACCGGCCCGCCTTCACCGGGGCCGACTACCTGGTCGCCGAGCCCGAGTGGGCCCAGCGCGACCTGCTGGCGGCGCACGGCACCAGCCCCGAGACGTTGGCCGCGCTGGAGCCGCGGGTGCGCACGGTGACGGACGGCCAGGAGATCTTCCCCGGCGTCCGGGTCCGCTTCCTCCTCGGCCACACGCCCGGCCACACCGCCTACGTCGTCAGCGGGGGCGGACGCCGGCTGATCGCCTTCGGCGACGCCATGCACTCGCCGATCCAGATCGGCCACCCGGAGTGGTCCGTCTGGTCCGACCACGACAGCGCGCAGTCCGCCGACTTCCGCCGCCAACTTGTCGCCGAACTCCAGGAGCCCGGCACGATCGGCTTCGGCGTCCACTTCGCCGACGTGGTGTTCGGACGCGTGCGCCCGGGCGACGACGGCCCCACCTGGCACCCCGTCGACGCGTGACCCACGGCGCTTCGGCCCGCGCGGGAGTCCGCCCCACGGCCGGGCGCCCACCTGCCCAGCCCGCGCCGACCGCCTATTCCGCGGGGCGATCCAGCCGGATCAGTGTCTGCTGCCCGTGGGCGACGGGCTTTCGCTCGCCGTCACCCTGGACGCCGAACACCTCCAACTGGCAGACCGTCAGGGTGCGTCCGGACCTGATGACGGTTCCGACCGCCTCGATGTGGTCGCCGGTGGCCGGCGCGAGCAGGTTGACCTTGTACTCGACGGTGAGCACGTCCGCGTTCTCGGGGAACAGGGTGTACGCGGCGTAGCCGCCGGCGCTGTCGGCGATGGCGCTGGTGGCTCCGGCGTGGAAGAAGCCGTTCTGCTGGGTGACTTCGGGGCGGGCCGGGAGCACGATGTGCACGCGGCCCGGCGCGATGTGCGATATCCGCGCACCGAGGTGGCTCATCAACCCCTGGCGGTCGAAGCTCTCCTGGACGCGCCGCCGCACCTCCGGACTCGCCGCTTCCTGTCGCTTCAGGTCTGTCACGTAGCTCTCCTCCGTCGGGCGGCACGGTCCGGGAGGCGGGCGCGTGGGCGGGCGCCACCGCCGGTCGGCCGGGCGCCCGCCCACGGAGGTCCGCCGTAGCCGATCATCATGGCATCGGGGTGCGGCGCCACGGCAGACGGTGTCGACGGTGTCAGACATGCGCTGATGCGCGTGCCCGCCCGGCCCGAGCCTGCCGGTTTCGCCCCGCGCCCGCCTTGCCGGCGAACGCGCCAGCGGCGAGGATGCGGGAGGTGTCGAACGCCGGGAGGCGCGGTGGAACTGGGAACGGTGGCGATCACGGGTGCCGCGGGGACCATCGGGACCGTGGTACGGGAAGCCCTGCGGGACGAGGCGCGACGCCTGGTCCTCATCGACCGCGTCCCGCTGCGGGCGGAGCGCCCGCACGAGGACGTGCGCACCGTCGACCTGCGCGACGCGTCCGCCATGCGGTCGGCTCTCGCGGGGGCCGACAGCGTGCTGCACCTGGGGGGCGTCCCCGACGAGGCGCCCCTGCCGGACCTGGTGGAGGCCAACGTGCTCGGCACCCACCACGTCCTGGAGGCGGCCCGGCACGCGAGGATCGAGCGGGTGGTGCTGGCCAGCAGCAACCGCGTGACCGGCTTCTACCCCACGGGCCACCACACGGGCCCGGGGGAGCCGGTGCGCCCCGACGGCCTGTACGGCGTGAGCAAGGTGGCCGTCGAGGCGCTCGGGCGGCTCTACGCCGACAAGTTCGGCCTGTCCGTCGTCTGCCTGCGGATCGGCAGCTTCGAGACCACGCCCAGCGAGCCCCGCCACCTGGCGACCTGGTTGAGCCCGCGCGACGCCGTCGGCTACGTCCGGGCCGCGCTCACGGCCCCACCCACCACCCGCTTCGCCTCGGTGTACGCCGTGTCCGCCAACACCCGCCGATTCTGGGAACTGCCCGACCCGGCGGTCCTGGACTACGTCCCCGTCGACGACGCCGAGCGCTACCGCGAGCACATCCCCGGCGCCGACCTCCCCGCCGACCCGACCGCACCCCAGGCCGGCCCGTACGCCCTGCCCGAGTTCACCCTCCGACACCTCGACCCCTGACCCGCGCCGGCGGCGAGCCCGCGAACTCCCCGGCGGCCCCGCGTCTCTTCCGGGCCCTCCGAAGAGTCGCCGAGACGCCGTACGCGCACCCGTGGTGGCCCGGCCGAGCACGACGCGGGTCGTACGGGCCGCGTCGGCCGCGCTCAGGGGGTCAGCACCACCCGGCCGAACACCGTGCCCGCGTCCATCGCGTGGTGGGCCAGCGCCGCCCGGCTCAGCGGCAGGACCTCGTGCACGACCGTGCGCAGTACCCCGCGGGCGGCATCGGCGAACTGGGCCGACCGCACGGCCTGTCGGGCGGGGCCGGGCACGGTGTCGGAGCTGAACGTGGCGAACGACAGCGACCTGCGGAAGGCGTCCACCAGCCGCCCGCCGAAGTCCGCCGGCGGTTGCCCGCCGACCACGCCGACCGCCACGTACCGCCCGTTGGCGTTCAACCGGTCGATGAAGTGCGGGAGTCGCGGGCCCGCCACGACGTCGATCACCACGTCGAAGCCGTGCGGCGCGTCCGGACCTCCCGCGCCGGACCGGTCCAGGACGTGCGTCGCGCCCAACTCCCGCAGGCGGGCCCCGCGCTCGGCCGACGCGGTGGTGACCACCACCGCACCGGCCCCGCCGCCGGCCGCGAGCTGGACCGTCGTGAGCCCGATGCTGCCCGCCGCGCCGCGCACCAACACCGTCTCGCCGGGCGCGAAGCGGGCCCGGTCCAGGGCGAAGTGGGCGACCACGCCGGAGGCGCCCAGAGTCACCGCGTCGGCGCAGGTCAGGCCGGCGGGCAGCGGGAGGACCTCCTCGACCGCGGCGACGGCCTGCTCGGCGTAGCCACCGGACAGGCCGGTGAAGGCCCATACCCGCCGCCCGGTCCACGCGGCGTCCACGCCCTCTCCCACGGCGCTCACCCGGCCCGCGACCTCGCTGCCGAGCAGGTGGCCCGCCCGGAAGCCGTGAGCGGCCAGCGTTCCCCGGCGGATCACGGCGTCCACGCCGCCCACCCCGATCGCCTCCGTGGCGATCCGCACCTGGCCCGGCGCGGGGTCGGGCACGGGTACGTCGACCACCTCCAGACCGTCCGGGCTTCCGAACGTCCTGATCACGACGGCTTGCATGGCGACTCCTCGAAGCGGGGGAAGGGGGCGGCGCACGGCCGAGAGGGTCGTGCGCGGAGCGCGTCGGTCCTACCCCGGCACCGCACGGCGCGGGCGGGGTGGCACCGCGCCGCGAACGTAACCGGCGCCCCCGTCCGGTTGGCTAAAGTGAGAAGGGATGACCGGTCATTTGTCTCACCCGGCGCGCTCCGACGCCCGCGACAACCGAGCGCGCATGGTGGAGGCCGCCAGCGCGGTCTTCGGCGACGAGGGCCTGGGCGCGCCCATGCGCGAGGTCGCCCGGCGCGCCGGCGTCGGCCCGGCCACGCTCTACCGGCACTTCCCGACCAAGCGGGCGCTGATCGCGGAGACCTTCGCCGCGCAACGCCGGGCCTGCCACACCGCCGTCCGGGACGCCCTCGCGGACCCGGACCCGTGGCAGGGGTTCCGGGAGCTGGTCGAGCGGATCTGCGAACTCCACGCGCACAGCCGGGGGTTCGCCGACGCCTTCATGACGGCCTTCCCGGAGGCCGCCGACTTCGCCGCCGACCGGGAGCACACGCTGCGCGCGGTGACCGAGGTGGCCCGCCGCGCCCAGCGGGCCGGGCGACTGCGCCCCGACTTCGTCGTCGACGACCTGGTCCTCATGCTCATGGCCCACCGGGGCGTCCAGGACGCGCCGCCCGCCACCCGCCTCGCGGCCTCCCGCCGCTTCGCCGCCTACCTGGTCGAGGCGTTCCGCGCCGCGCCGGACGCGGGAACCCCCGCGCCGCTGCCGCCGGCCGCGCGCCTACACCCCGCGTCCCCGCCCACCCTGCCGTAACCCGTAACCCGTAACCCGTAACCCGTAACCCATCACCCGTAGCCCATCACCCGTAGCCCGTGACCGCGGCCACGCGGGAGGCGGCCGGGGGACGGGCTACGGGTCGCAGGAAGCAGGAAGGGGCAGGGGGCAGCCGACATCCGCCAACCGGCGAGCACACCCGCCGCGAACCGCCCGCCCGTCGGTCGTCGTCGCTCAGTCCTGGTGCAGCTCGTTGCGGCCGGGGCCGCCGGAGAGCTTGTCGGTGCCCTGGCCGCCCCACAGGACGTCGTCACCGCTGTTGCCCCACAGCGTGTCGTTCCCCGCCTCGCCGTGGAGCTGGTCGTCGTCCCTGCCGCCGTAGAGGACGTCGGCGCCGCCCCCGCCGCGCAGGACATCGTCGCCGTCGTCGCCGTGCAGGGTGTTCTCCTCGTGGGTGCCGGTCAGGGCGTCGTTCCCGGGGCCGCCGAAGCAGTCCTGCCCGCAGCGGGTGAGGGTGTCGTCGCCCGGGCCGCCGTCGGAGCCGAAGCCGAACGGGCCGCCGCCGCCGTCGAGGCGGTCGTCGCCTTCCTCGCCGTACAGCATGGCGGACGCGGAGGCCCTGAGCACGTCGTTGCCCTGACCCCCGTAGACCCCGGCCCACGCGTGGCTGTCCGGCTCCAGGGTGGCCGTGTCGTCCAGGTCGCCGAGGCTGACGTCGTAGCTGTCCGAGTCGTCCGAGTTCTGCGGGATCAGGACCGCGCAGCGCACGGTGGTCCGGTCGCCCGGTGTCGGGTACGCGCACTCGTCCGTGCTCGCGGCGCTCGCGTCGATGGCGATCTCGTAGCGGTCGTGGAAGGTGAGCACGTAGTACGACTCGAACTCCCCGCGGTCCTCGATCTCCTCCCGCACCGTCAGCTCGTTCCGCTGCCCGGGGGTGGCCTTGTACCAGAGTTCGCCGTCCCGGTGGACGACGCTGGCCGTGGTGGCCGTGGTGGCCGTGGTGGCCGTGGTGGCCTGGGCGGCGGCCGACGCGGCGAGGGTGGCGCCGGCCAGGGCGAGGGTGAGGGCGGCTGTGGCGGCGAGAGTGCGGTGAGTGCGCATGCGGTGGGGCCCCTTCGAGGATGCGGTGCGCGACGGTGCTCGTGGTCACCCGGTGAGACGAGTTGTCCAGCGGCACAGTTGTGCCCCCGCTCGTGAACAGCCGTCGGCCGAGCGGTGGCCGGGGCGTGGAGGGTTTCGGGGGAGTGCGCGGAAGTGCGGGGGACCGGCTTGCGGACCGGTCCCGAGCGGGTGCGGCTGTGATGGGCCCCCGACCAAGTGGAGGAAGCCATGGGCCTGTTTCGGAGGAACGGGAAGAAGAGGCGCCCCGCGCCGTCCGGGGAAACGGCCGGGTCCAGGCCGTGGGTCGACCACGGCCTGGCCGACGGCGAGACCGTGGAGTGCGGCCGGTGCGCCAGGACGCTCAGGGTCGCGCCGCAGTTCGCGTCGTCCGTGACGGTCAGCCACGACGGCGCGCTGGAGGGCGTGGCCCTGATCTGCACCGCGTGCGGTCAGTTGCTCTGCTCCGCGTGCGCGCTGGCGGCCAGCGACAACCCCTACCTGCCGAGGTGTGACCGCTGCGGCGGGCAGGTGACCCTGCCCGTGACGGGGTGAGGCGTGCGGGTGGGAGCGGGCGCGTGGGGTGTCAGGCCGGGGGGAGGGACGCGACGACCGAACGGGCCAGGTCCTTGGCCAGCGTGCAGGGGGCGGAGCCCTTGAGGTCGTCTCCCTTGGCGGTGAGGGCCACCCGCTCCGTACCCTCCATGCGATCCGGCCCCATGTACGGGCGGTGGACCACCTCGATGCGGCAGGAGCCGGCGCCGTCGTAGTCCGGCAGGACGACGGCCGAGCGGTCGCCCACCTTGGTCCGTTCGGTGTCCTTGCCGCTCGGCAGCCTGCCCTGGTCGAACTGGAGGTCCACCTCGATGTCCGCGGTAGTCGACTTCCACTGACAGGCCCAGTGGCCGAACCCGGCGTCCGGGTCCCCGGCGTCGACGCCGGGCACCTTCGCCAGGGCCGCCACGTCGAGCAGCGTGCACGCGTCCTGGTGGGCCAGTGAATTGGCCGCGAAGTCGCCGTCCCGTCGGGGGACTTCCCCGTCGTTCAGCACCTTGACCGCGTACCGGGTGGCGATCTCGGCGGTGTCGCACAGGTGTTGCTTGACCTGGTCGGGTTCCCGCGCGGCCACGGTGACCCGCAGGCTGCTGTCGCGGGCGCCGGTGACCGACAGGGCCCGTTCGCACTTGTCCCGCTCGACGGCGGGTTCCACGACGGTGACCCGGCCCGTGGTGCGACTCTTCTCGCCCTCGGGCAGTTCGTCGGCGTCGAGCTCCACCCGGACGTCCACGACGTCGTCGTTGCCCTCAAGCAGGAGCACGTCACAGCGGTTGAAGTTGCCCTGGTGGCGGTCGAGTTCGGTGGCCTCGTACGCGTCGAACCCCCTGGCGTCCAGCAGTGCGCAGGGGTCGGCCGTCCGGGGCTCGCCGAGGAAGGCCGGGTCGGTGGCGGACGGACTGCTCGGCGACGGCGCGGCCTGGGCCTCGGCGCCGTTGCCGTCGCCGTCGGACAGGCTCAGCAACAGCAGGGGAACGGCGACGGCGAGTGCCGCCACGGCCAGCGCGCCGAACGCGAGCAGCGGGTTGCGCCGTAGGGCGGCCGGCGGGAGCAGGCGGGGCGGTGCGGGAAGGGTGGACCCGTCGGGCGGGTCGGGCCAGTCCCTGGCGACCAGGCCCAGGGGGAGGGTGGCGAGGTCCCGCGCTCCGCCCGCGAGGTCCGTGAGTGCCTGGTGCGCCGCGGCGGCGGTGGGCCGGGCCCGCGGGTCGGTGTGCAGCATCGCGGTGATCAGGGCGCTCAGCGGCCCGATGTGCGGGCTGATGGCCTCCAGCCGCACCACGTGTCCGGGGCCGCGCAGCGGCGGGGTCCCGGTCGTCAGCACGTACAGCGTGACGCCGAGCGAGAAGACGTCGGAAGCCCGTTCGGGAGCCCCACGGAACGCCTCGGGGGCGGCGTAGGCGGGCGTGAGGCTGAGCGGCCCGTTGGGGGTGATCGTCGCGCTGGAGTCCACCCGGTGCGCCGCGCCGAAGTCGGCCAGCTTGGCCACGCGGTCCTCGGTCAGCACGATGTTGCCCGGCTTGACGTCACAGTGCACGAGCCCCTTGGCGTGCAGGGCGGCCAGCGCGTCGGCGATCTGCGCGCCGATGGCCGCGGCGTGCTCGGGAGCCAGCTTCACCGGGACGTCCAGGCTGCCGCCCCGCACGTGCTCCATCACCAGCCAGAACGTGGCGCGCTTGTCCCGGCCCGTGCGGACGGCGTCGTAGAGGGTCACCACGTGCGGGTGGCTGAACTTGGCCAGCGCGCGCGCCTCGGCCAGCAACTCCTCGAAGGCCCCGGGGCCGCTGTTCTCCAGCCGGGCGCGTTTGAGGACGACGCTGCGGGCCAACTCCGTGTCGACGGCGAACCAGACGGCCCCCCGACCGCCTTCCACGGGTCCCATCGTGAGCCGGTACTTGCCCACCTTCTCCCCCGGGTGCACAGCGACACTCCCCTCACGAAAGGCCGGAACCACTGGTGTTGACCGGTACGCGGGCCACGGGTGCGGACCGAATGTACTGCGTACAGGGCGCGGCACTCTCCGTTTCCGACGTAATTCCCCGGGCTGTCGCACCGTGCCTGGGCACACCTGTCCCAATCGGCCCGGAGCGTGTCTCACATGGTGGCGAACAGGCCCTCACCCGGGGCCATGATCGGCTGGCACACTGCGAGGGGGACACCCCTGTTCGCCGTCAGGGGTGGGGTCCGCCGGCCGGGAGACGCGCCGTCGGGAGGGGTCCCGCGACGGCGGGTGGACCATGACCCGGACGCCTTGCTCAGGCGGTACGACGACCTTGAGGAGAGGGCGATGAGCGGCTCTGACAGCTTGGCGCGCGGTGTCCCGCCCGGGCGGCCCGGCACCCTGCACGCGCGGACGGTCAGCGGCGACCTCACCGCCCCGCCCCGGCTGGGCCTGACCGTGCGCTTCGGACGCGGTGACAAGCCGGGCACGGACCTGGGCGTGGGCGTGGACGACCGGCGGGTGAGCCGGCGCCACGGGGAGCTGACGTACCGGCAGGGGGGTTGGTGGCTGCGGAACATCGGGCAACAGCTCGTGCGGCTGCCCCGGGGCCGGATGATGCACGCCACCTCCGAGCCGATCCCGCTCGCCACCGGCTACACGCCCCTGTTCGTACAGGGCTCGGGCCATCGGGAACACCTCGTCGAGCTGTACGTCACCGACCACGACGACCGGGGGCCCGTCTCCAGCCGGTCGGCGGACACCGTCCAGCCGGAGCGGTGGGCGCTGAGCGACGACGAGCGGCTGCTGCTGGTCGTGTTGGGCCAGCACTACCTGGAGTACGAGCCGGACCCGCGCCCGCTGACGTATGGCCGGGCCGCCGAGCAGCTCGCCTATCTGCGCCCGGACGCCGGGTGGACCGTCCGCAAGATCGAGTACCGGGTGGAGGCCGTACGCCGCCGGCTGCATCGCACCGGCTTCAAGTACCCGCTGATGCACGACAACCCCGAGGAGCGCCCGTCCGACAACAGCCTCCTGCACAACCTGCTCCGGGGGCTGGTGGCCTCGACCACCCTGGTGCCGCCGGACCTGGAGCTGATGGAGGACGAGTTCGGGTGGCCCAGCTCCCGCGTCGGTGAGGCCCCCGGCGCCGGCTGACGCCCGCGCACCGGTCACCTTGGCCACGGCGTCGGCGTTTTGGGACCCGTCCCCACCACCCGGTCCTAACGTCACCCCCGACACGTTCCGGGTGGGCCTGGCGCAGGCCCACCCGGGGCGACATCCCCCTCGTAACGACGGAGGACAGACCCCGTGACACACAACGACTCCGCACGCTCTGGGTGGGGCAGGCGCGGCCGGCTGGCTCTCGTGTCCGCCCTGCCGGTCGCGGCCCTCACGACGGCGCTCGTCGCGCCGGTGTCCGTGCAGGCCGCCGACGCGCCGGCCGGCCCCGGCGCGCGGGCCACCACCCAAGGCGGCCGTGCCGACCTGCCGTCCGAGGTGCTGGACCTCGGCAACTGGAAGGTGACGCTGCCCATCGGGGAGGAGGAGAAGCCCACGGAGATCTTCCAACCCGAACTCGACGGCTACTCCAAGGACCCATACTTCACGGTCACCAGGTCCGGCAAGGCGGTCAGGTTCCGCGCCCCGGTCAACGGCGTGACGACCAGCGGGTCGAAGAACCCCCGTACCGAACTGCGGGAGATGGAGAGCGACGGCTCGGACGAGATCGAGTGGTCATCGACCTCCGGCAAGCACACCATGACCGTCCGCGAGGCCTTCACCCACCTGCCCGAGGACAAGCCGCACGTCGTCGGCGCCCAGATCCACGGTGGCGACGACGATGTCACCGCCCTGCGCCTGGAGGGCACCAAGCTCTACGTCACCAAGGGTGACACCACCCACCACCACCTGATCACCGACGACTACCAGCTCGGCACGGTCTTCACCGTCCGCTACGTGGTCGCGAAGGGCAAGGTCAAGGTGTACTTCAACGGCAGGTTGGAGACCACCATCGCCCACTCCGACCCCAGCAACTACTTCAAGACCGGCGCCTACACCCAGGCGCACTGCGGCAACTCGTCCCCGTGCGCCGACGACAACTACGGCGAGGTCGAGATCCGCGACGTGCGCGTCAGGCACCAGGACTGACCGCCCGACCGCCGGCTCGCGGGAACCACCCCGCCGCCACCCGCGGTGGCGGCGGGGCCCCTCGCGCGGCGGCCCTGGTGACCAAGCCCGGCCAACTCCCCGAGGAACACGGGTACGTCAGCGGGCGACGGCCGCGGCGTACCGCGCGTCGTTGGCGAGCAGGGCGCGGTGGGTGTCCTCGGCGGCGATGACGCCGTCGTCCAGGACCAGGACGCGGTCGGCGACGTCCAGGAGGGCCGGGCTACCGCTGATGACGATCGTGGTACGGCCGCGGCGCGACCGCGCCAGGTTGCGCGCGATGAGTTGCTCGGTGACCGCGTCCACGGCCGTCGTGGGGTCGTGCAGCACCAGGATGTCGGCGTCGGCGGCGAGCGCGCGGGCCAGGGACAGCCGCTGCCGCTGACCGCCGGAGAGGTTGGCCCCGCGATCGCGGACCGCGTAGTCCAGGCCGTCGCGGTGCAGGGCCACCACGTCCGTCAGCAGGGACGCCTCGACGGCCTCGGCCACCAACGCGCTGGTGCCCGACGGGTCGATGTTCGTACGCAGGGTGCCGGCGAAGACCTCCCCGTCGTACGGGTTCACCAGCAGGTGCGCGCGGACCGCCTCGATCGAGAGGTCCGCGAGGGCCTGCCCGCCGACCCGCACCACCCCCTCGTACGCCCCCGGCGCGACGCGCACCGCGAGGACGGACGCCAACTCGGCCGCCGCGCGCGGCTGGTAGGCGGCGATGGCCACGAAGTCGCCGGCCGGCACCTCGAACGTCAGCCCGCGCAGCGACCCGTAGCGCACGGCGTCGACGGCGAGCCCACCACCCGGGGCCGGGCGCCGGGTGCCCGGCACCATCGCCGGCGGCGCGGTGAGCACCAGCGCCATCCGCTCGGCCGACGCGCGCGCGATCATCACGTACTTGGGCATCTCCGAGAACAGCTTGAGCGGCTCCATGATGAACTGCGCCAGGCCCACCGCCATGACCAGCTCCCCGATGGTGATCTGGCCGCCGAAGGCCAGCCAGCCCGCCGTCAGGGAGACGGCGGTGGCCAGGACCGCGCTCAGGCCCAGTGCCACGCCCTCGTAGGCGCCGTGCACCCTGGCGACCGTGATCGCCTGCTCCCGCGCGTCGGTGCTGACCTTCCGGTAGGAGGCGAACGCCGCGTGGTTGCCGCCGAAGCCGTGCAGCGGGCGCAGGCCGATGATGAGGTCCGCGACCTTGGCGCCCGCCCGCGCCACCCGCGTCTGCTGCTCCCGGGTGCTGGCGCCGATCCGCTGCGACATGACGGCCAGGATCGACAGGATCGCGACGGTGCCCACGATCACCAGCAGGCCCAGTCGCGGGTCGGCCAGGCCCAGCGCGACGGCCGCGACCGCCACCGCGACCAGGGAGCTGACCAGCAGCGGCACCACCTCGATGATGTCGGCGGTCTGGTCGGCGTCCTCGGTGGCGATGGTCAGCACCTCGCCGGACTTGAGGTCCACGTCCCTGGCCACTGGCTGGAGCCCGCAGCCGGCCACCCGGACGCGCCAGTGGTGGGCCTCGGTCGTGTTGGCCTTCTGCAGGACGCGCATCCCGAACCGCCACGACAGCGACACCGTCGTGATGATCACCGCGAGGGCGCCGATCGACAGGCCGAGCGCGGCCGGGCTCCGGTCCCGCAGCGCGTGCTCGACGATGAGGCCGAGCGCGATCGGGAAGGCCGTCTCGCCCGCCTGGTACAGGCCCATCAGGACGGTGCCCCCGGCCATGGCGCCCAGGTTGCGGCGCAGCGCGGTCCGCAGGATGTCCGCCCCGGGTCGGGGCCGCCGGCGGGCAGCGGTCTTCAGCACGGGGCCATCGCCTCCAGGGTGTGCGGGGTGCGCGGTGTGGGTCGGGTGCGGGCGTCGGGCCACCGGGCGGGCCCGGCCTTCGGTGGCGCTGTGCGCGGGGGCCGCACCTAGCCGCCCTCGCGCCAGGCGCGCCACAGCCGCGCGTACTGGCCGCCCAGGGCCACCAACTCGTCGTGCGTGCCCTCCTCCACCACGCGCCCCGCGTCGAGGACGGCGATCCGGTCGGCCGCTATCGCCTGGGTCAGCCGGTGCGCGACGAACAGCGCGGTGCGGCCGGCGCACGCGGCCCGTACGGCCCGCTCAAGGCCGGCGGCGCCCTCGCTGCCGGCCTCGGCGGTCGACTCGTCGAGCACCACCACCGGGGAGTCGTTCAACGTCAGCTTGGCCAGGGCGAGTTGGGCGACCTTGGTGCCGTCGAGGCGTTCGCCGCCCTCGCCGACCAGGGTGTGCAGCCCGTCGGGGAGGAGGTCCACCCAGCCGTCGGCGCCGACCGTGCGTAGGGCGGCCAGCAGTCGGGCTTCGCTGGCCTCGGGCGCGGCGAGCCGCAGGTCGTCGGCGAGCGTGCCCGAGAACACGTGCGTCTCCTGCGTCAGGATGCTCACCAGCGCCCGCGCCCCCGCCTCGTCCAACTCGGCCAGGTCGTACGGTCCGACGCGCACCGAACCGTGCTGCGGGGTGCCGATGCCCGCGACCAGCGCGGCCAGTGTCGACTTGCCCGCGCCCGTCGCCCCCACCAGGGCGAGCGAACCGCCCGCCGGGATGGTCAGGTTCACCTCGCGCAGCACCGGCTGTTCCGTGTCGGGGTAGCGGAAGGTCAGCCCGCGTACCGTCACCGGCTGGGGCCCGGCGTCGGCGGGCGCGAGTGCGGCGTGACCCACCAACCGGTCCGCCGCGGGCTCCTTGACCACTCCGACCAGGCGGGTCAGGCTGGCGCCCGACTTCTGCGCCTCGTCGAAGGTGAACATGATGGCGCCCAGCGGAGTGAAGAGCCGGTGGAAGACCAGCGGGGCCGCCGACACCTCGCCCAGGCTGGCCGCGTCGGCCTCCAGCAGGGCGTAACCCACCACCACGATCAGCGTGAGGCCGATGAACTCGGCGCGGTTCTCCCGGCCGACGAACCGGCCGAAGAAGCGGAACACCTCGACGCCGAGGTCGCGCACCCGCCACGACGCGCGGGTCACCTCCTCGCGGACGGCGTCCTCAAGGCGGTACGCGCGGACCGTGTCGATCCCGTTCAGGCCGCTGATCAACGCCTGCGCGCGGTCGGCCTGGGCCATCCGCTGCTGCCGGTAGAGCGGCGCGGAGCGGGGCAGGTACCAGCGCAGGGCCAGGGCGTAGGCGGGCAGCGCGGCGGCGCCGGCCAGGCCGAGTCGCCAGTCCAACCCGAACATGCCCACGGTGGCGATGGTGACCAGCACGCCGGCCGAGAACACCGTGGGCACGGCCGTGCGGATGCCCTTGGACAGGATGGCCACGTCGTCGCCGACGCGGGAGAGCACGTCGCCCCGGCCGACCTGTTCGACGCGCGCGCTCGGCATCCCGAGCACCGCGCGGACAGCGCCCTCACGTAGGTGGGCGAGCAGATCGGCGCCCAACCGCCCGATCAGGTAGGTCGAGGCGGCCGTGGCCGCCGCGCCGAGCAGCGCGGCGGCCACCATCAGGCCCCCGACCGTGACCAGCACCGAGCGGGACTCCTCGGCCACCACCCCGTCCACCACCCGGCCCAGCAGGAGCAGCGGCAGCACCTGGAGCGCGGCCCCGGCCACCGTGGTGGCAGCGGTCGCGGCCGTCAGCCACGGGATCTGTCGGCAGTGCGCCGCCACCCAACGGGTGGCCTCGCGCCCGCTCGCCGTACGCAGCGTCGCCGCGGCGACACCGGGGTCGGCGCCGGTCATCCCCGCACCGGGCCGGGCCGGCGGCCCAGGGGTTGGCGTGCCATCCCTACTTGACCGACTTGACGAGCTCGTCGATCGCGTACGGCAGGGACAGCAGCGTGCCCTGGGACATGGCGGCACCGACCGCCGGGCCCTCGCTGTCCAACAGGTACGACACCTTGTTCTGCTTGACGGCGGGCAGGTTGGCGAACAGCTTGAACTTCTTGAGCGCCTCGGTGTCGGCCTTGTCGTTGATGACGAAGATGCGGTCGACGTTCACCAGGTCGATGCGCTCGGGGGAGAGCACGGTGGAGAAGCTACCGCCGGCGATCTTGTCGATCTCGGTCTGGTACGTGAAGCCGGTGCCCGTCACCAGTCGTCCGCGCACGTCGGTGGAGGTGAAGGGGGCCACCGAGTCCTTGTACCAGGACATCACGACGGCCTTCTGGTTCGCGAACTCCGGGTGTGCCTTCTTCGCCGCGCTGAGCTTGCCCTCGATGCCCCGTACCAGCTTGGTGCCCTCGTCCTCCTTGCCGAGCGCCTTGGCGATGTGCACCGCGTTGTCCTGCCACGGGGCGCTGAACGGCTCCTTCTCGCCCTTGGTGCGGGCCACCGTGCGGGCGATGCTGGAGAGCTTGTCGTAGGCGGCCTTGTCGATCTCCGAGTAGACGGCGATGATCAGGTCGGGCCGGAGCGAGGCGATCTTCTCGTAGTTGGGGCCCGAGTCGCCGTTCTCCATGATGACCTCGGGGCGGGTGTCGCCCCACTTGTCCTTCACCCACGGCCACTGGGTGTTGATGTCGGGGGACTTGCCCGCCGGGTTCGGGTACTGGTCGACCATGCCGACCGGCTTGACGCCGAGCGCCAGGACGGCCTGGTCGTCCGTGTAGCCCACGGTCACGACGCGGCGCGGGGCCTTGGTGATCTCCGTGGACCCGAAGGCGTGCTCCACGGTGACCGGGAAGGTGCCGCCACCGGCCGCCGGGCCGGCGTCGCTCTCCTTGTCCGAGGTGTCGGAACCGCATCCCGCGAGAAGGGTGACGCCGAGGGCCGCGGCCGACAGCGCCGCCGCTATCCGCCGCCGTGGGCCTGCCAGCATCGTTCGGGGGAAAGGCATGCGTCATCCCTTGCTTTCGCACTGTCCACGGCGACCCCGCGGGGCGGCCATACGATATGCCGTTAATTTAGGCCAGCCTAGCCTAACGGGTGCCCTCCGCTGTCGGCCCGCCCAGGGGGCTCGTTCCGGCCCGTGGCCAGGCCAAGTCCGGTGGCGGTCGGCGTGGATGGGCCGCCGGCGGCGGTCGTACGGGTGGCTGGTTCGCGCGCCCGGCCGCCGGGGTGCGGTCTGCCGCGCGCCGGGCCTACGGATCGAGCCGGACGTGCGTACGGCCTATCGGCACGATGAGCGGCCGGTCGCCCACCGGGTCGTCGATCACCTTGGCGCGCAACCCGAACGCCTCCTCCAGGAGTTCGGCGGTGATCACCTCCCGTGGGGTCCCCTGCGCCAGGATCGAGCCCGCCCGCATCACGATGAGGTGGTCGCTGTAGCGCGTGGCCAGGTTGAGGTCGTGCAACACCATGACCACGGTGCACCCGGACTCGTGCAGGTCGTCCACCAGGTCGAGCACGTCGATCGCGTGCGCCAGGTCCAGGTAGGTGGTCGGCTCGTCGAGCAGCAGCAGATCGGTGCCCTGGGCCAGGGTCATCGAGATCCAGACGCGCTGGCGCTGCCCGCCGGACAGCGAGTCGATCGGGCGCTGCGCCAACTCGGACACCCCGGTCATGGCCAGCGCCTTCTCCACGATGTCCGCGTCGTCCGACGACCACTGCCGCAGCCAACTCTGGTGCGGGTGCCGCCCCCTGGCGACCAGGTCGGACACCGTCAGTCCCTCCGGCGCGACCGGCGCCTGCGGCAGCAGGCCGAGCTTCTTCGCCACGTCCCTGGTCCTGAGCCTGGCGATGTCCTCGCCGTCCAGCACGACCGCCCCCCTGGCCGGCTTGAGCAGCCGCGTCAGGGTGCGCAACAGGGTCGACTTCCCGCACCCGTTGGGCCCGATGATCGTGGTGACCACGCCGGGCGGGATCGCCACGTCCAGGCCGTCGATGACCGTCTGGCCGCCGTACCCGACCGTGATGTCCCTGGCGGCCAACCGCACGGCGCCCCCGGCGCCGGACTCGGTCGTGGTGCCGAACTGAGCGTCCACAAGCCCCCCTTGCTGAGCTTCGCCATTGCCGCTTGTCATGATCTGAGGTTCGCCCGTACGAGCAGGTAGACGAGGAACGGGCCGCCGATCGCGGCGGTGACCACGCCCACCGGGAGCGAGATCGGCAGGGCCGTGCGCGCGACCAGGTCGGCTCCGATCAGCAGCAGCGCGCCCACCAGGCCGGAGGCCACCATCGGCGGCGTCGGGCAGCGCGCCAGCCGCATCGCCACCTGGGGCGCCACCAGCGCGACGAACGGGACCGGTCCCGCCGCGCTCACCGCGGCGGCGGCCAACAGGACCGCGCACAACATCAGGACGGCCCGCACCCGCCCGTACCGCACGCCCAGGCCGGCGGCGACCTCGTCGCCCAGGTGCATCGGCTTGAACTGGAAGGCGACCGCGGCCACGACGACGCACAGCACGAGCGTGCACCACAGCGCCACCCGCACCTCGCTCCAGGAGCGGTTGTCCAACGAGCCGACCAACCACGCCTGGGCCTTGGCCACGTCCCTGATGTCTGCCGAGGCGAGCAGCCAGGTCGTCACCGCCTCCATGACGGCGCTCACCGAGATGCCGATGAGGATGAGCCGGAGGCCGTCGATCCCGCGCCGCCAGGCCAGGAAGTACACGAGCAGCCCGGTGCCGAGGCCGCCGGCGAGCGCCGCCGCCGACAGGCCGACCGAGCTGACGACCGCGGCCGTGGTGCCGCCGGAGACCGTCACCAGGAACACCGCGACCGCGCTGGCCCCGCCGGTGATGCCCAGCACGTCCGGGCTGGCGAGCGGGTTGCGCGCGAGTGACTGGAGGATCGCCCCGGAGACCCCCAGCGCGATCCCCACCACGACCCCGGCCAGGGCGCGCGGCATGCGCAGGTCCATGACCACGAACTCGTCGATCTGTTCGCCCCGACCGAAGACGGTGGCGATCACCCGGGGGAGGCTGATGGCGAAGTCCCCGACGCTGATGGACAGGCAGAACAGCAGGAACGTCGCCGCCGCCAGCACCAGCGTCACCAGTACGAGCCAGGGCCGCCACACGAACGAGAGGGGGCCGAGCCGCACGCCCGGCGCCACCGATGTCTTCACGTCTGCCGCGTTCATGCGCTCTTGAACTTCCCTCGCCACACCAACACCGCGAAGAACGGGGCGCCGAGGAGGGCGACCACCACCCCCGCGTCCAACTCGCCCGGCCGTACCACCAGGCGCCCCACGATGTCGCAGACCAGCAGGACGACGGCGCCGAGCACACCCGCGTACGGCACCAGCCAGCGGTAGTCCGGGCCGGTCAGGTACCGCGCCACGTGGGCCACCATCAGGCCGAGGAACGCGATGGGTCCGCACGCCGCCGTGGCCGCCCCCGCGAGCAGGGTGATGGCCACGATGCCGAGGGTCCGGCTCGCCGCGATGTTCACCCCGAGCCCCCGCGCCACGTCCTCACCCAGGTTGAGCAGGTTGAGGGCGGGCAGGGTGATCGCCGCCAGCACCAGGCCGGCGGCCACGCACCCGGCCACCGGCCAGATGACGTCGAATCCGACGCCGGCCACCGAGCCCGAGTTCCAGAACCGCAGCGCGTTCAGCGACGTCTGGTCGGACAGCGCGATGCCCGTGGTCATCGCGGTGAGGAAGACGGTGATGCCCTGTCCGGCCAGGACGAGTGTCAGGGGGTTGCCCGCCCCGCGGCCGATGCTCGCCAGGCCGAAGACGATGACGCCGGCGACCGCCGCCCCGGCGAAGGCGAACCAGACGTACTGGAGCGGGTCGGTGAACCCGAACACCGCGATCACCGTCACCACCGCGAACGAGGCGCCGGCGTTCACCCCCAGCAGGCCCGTGTCGGCGATGGGGTTGCGCGTGTACCCCTGGATCAGCGCCCCGCCCACCCCCAGCGCGAGACCCGCCACGACCGCGAGCACCGTCCGGGGGACCCGCACGGTGCGCATGATGAGCCTGATCTCGGTGAGCCGCTGATCGGCGTCGGGCGACCCGAACAGCCCGTGCCAGACCTCGGCGGGACTGAGCGCGCGTGCGCCGACCGCCAACGAGAGCCCCGCGGCGACGACGAGGACCACCACCAGCGCGCCCAGGCCCACGCTCCGCCGTCGGCGGGCGGCCGTGAGGCCGCTGGGAGCGGGGCGCTCCACTGTCGTCGTGCTCATGTCGAGGTTCGTCGTTCCTTCGGTCTGCCGGGCCCCGCCAGTTGGGCGCCCGCCGCCCTGACCGGGCGGGGACACGCCACCGTTCGCGCGCTGGCCCGCCCGGCGAAGCCGTGCGGAGTGGGCCCGTGTTCAGCCCGCCACCCGCGAGAGGGCAGGGGGAACGAGCACGCCGACGGGGCGAGCCAACTAAACTTAGGCGAGCCTAAGCGAGTGGCGCAATACTGTCGACCGCCGGCCCGAATGACCCCTCCGGGCCGGTGGGGCCCCGAGCGGGCCTAGAGCGCGTGGGCATCGGAGCGCGCGGGCTCCGGGCGCGCCGGGCCACAGGCGCCCCGGGGGCGTACCCGCCAACGACCGGCGAAGACCCGCAGTAGTGTCACCCCTGACGGACGCCGCCGAGTTGCCGGGCCATCAAGGGAGCGCCTGCCCATGAGCGTTGAGTTCTTCATCACCGCGTTGATCATCGTGGTCTCGCCGGGAACCGGAGCGGTGTACACCGTCGGCACGGGCCTGACGCGCGGATTCCGCATGTCGGTCGTGGCGGCCTTCGGCTGCACCCTCGGGATCGTCCCGCACCTGGCCGCGGCCATCGCGGGGCTCGCCGCCGTGCTGCACACCAGCGCGCTGGCCTTCGAGAGCTTCAAGTGGGCCGGCGTCGGCTACCTGCTCTTCCTCGCCTGGCAGACGCTGCGCGAGAAGGGGGCGATGAAGATCGACACGGACGGCGGGGGCTCGTCGAAGGAGAACTCGGCGGCGCGCGTCACCTGGACCGCCATTCTGATCAACTTCCTCAACCCGAAGCTGTCCATGTTCTTCCTGGCGTTCCTGCCCCAGTTCGTCCCGGCCGACAGCGACAACTCCCTGCCGCACATGCTGGCGCTCTCGGCCGTCTTCATGGTCATGACGTTCGTCGTCTTCGTGATCTACGGCGCCTTCGCCGCGACCGTACGCGACCACATCGTCTCCCGCCCCACGGTGCTGGCCTGGATGCGGCGCACCTTCGCCGCGGCCTTCGTCGGCCTGGGCCTGCAACTGGCCCTCGCCAGCCGCTGACCCCGCCACCCCGCGCGCCCACCTCGGGAGCCGGCCGCGCGGGGCGGTCCCCGGTGCCAGAGCGGCCGGGGGCCGTGGTAGCGCCCCCGCCGTCCGGCGGCGGGCTAACCTAGCGCCCAGGCCCGACCAGCGCGGCCGGGCCGATGGCCGCCCGGATCGCCGCGGCGTTGACCTGGTGGGGCCGCGACGGCAGCCTCGTCAGCCCGCGTGCGTTCGCCGTCCCCGGGCCCGTGGCAACGCGACGACCGGGTGGGCCCGACGGAAGGGGAGGCGGCATGGCACGGCGTACGGCAGCCGTCTCGCGCCGCCCGGTGGGCGCCGGCGCGGACCGGGCGCGGGCGCTGAGGGCGGCCGTCGTCGCCGTCCTCGTCGGCGTCCTGGGCCTGCTGTCGTCGGCCTCCCAGCCCGCGTATGCCTCCGCCGCGCTGTCGCCCGCGTCCTTCACGACGCAGGCCGCCGCCGCGACGGGCTCACCCGGCGCGGTCGAGACCCCCGCGCCACGCGGCGCCACCAACCCAGGCGCTACCAACCCGGGTGGCCCCGCCCCCGCTGGCCCCACCGCCGGGTCGGCCTCCGTGGGGCGCGACGCGGACCAGACCCGCGGGCCGGAGCCGGAGGTGCGGGGGTCGCACGGCCGGCCCGGCGGCACCTGGCCACGGCTGTACGCGGACCACTCCGGCACCCGGCACACCGTGGCGCCCCCGGGCGCCACGCTGCTGCCCGTGCCGGTGGTGTTCACCCCGCCCGTCGGCTGGCGTGCGCCGCCGACGGCGCCGTACACCGCCCCCGACACGCGCCACCTCACTCCCTACTCCGGACGGGCACCGCCGCCGCCACTCGGCAGCTGACCCTTTCCCCTTTCCTTTCCGCGCCGCCTCGCGCGGCCGCGGCATGCCTGCCGGAGGCATCCTTTGACGCGCTCCATGCGAGTGCGGGCCCTGCTCGCCCTCGCCATCGTCGCTTTGTCGCTTTATATCGCCGTGACCGTGCCCGCCCGTCTCGGCCTCGACCTACGGGGTGGCACGCAGATCGTGCTCGAAACCCGTGACACACCCACCGCAACGGCCGACTCCGAGGCCACCGACCGGACGTTGGAGGTACTGCGCCGCCGCGTGGACGCGCTCGGCATCACCGAACCCACCCTCACCCGCTCCGGCGACCAACGCATCATCGTCGAGTTGCCCGGCGTGCAGGACCCGCGCGAGGCCGCCGACGTCCTGGGCCGCACCGCCCAACTCGCCTTCCACCCCGTACTCGGCGAGGCGCCACCCGACACCGTGGACCGGCCGGGCAAGAAGGGCGAATCAGGTAAGCCAGGTGAGCCGGGTGAGCCGGGTGAGTCAGGTAAGCCGGACAAGGCGAGCAAGCCGGACAAGGCGAGCAAGGCGGGGCAGGCCGAGGAGGCGGGCAGGAGCGGGCGTGAGCTGGTGTTGCCCGACGAGGAGGGCAGGCCGCTGCGGCTGGGCCCGTCGTCGCTGAACGGGGGCGAGGTCGCCGAGGCCGAGGCGCGCATCGAACCGCAGCAGGGCCTCGGTTGGTTCGTCAGCGTCGACTTCCACAAGGGTGGGAAGGGCAAGTGGGCCGACCTGACCGGCGAGGCCGCCTGCGCCGCTCCGGGTGACCCCGTCCGCCGGGTGGCGATCGTGCTGGACGACGAGGTCATCTCGTCCCCGCAGGTGGACCCCGGTGTCCAGTGCGGCAAGGGCATCGCGGGGGGTTCGACCCAGATCACCGGGGACTTCGACCGTAAGGAGGCCCGCGAACTCGCGCTGCTCATCAACGGCGGCGCCCTGCCGGTGCCGGTCGAGGCCGTCGAGCAGCGCACCGTCGGCCCCACCCTGGGGGCCGCCGCCATCGAGGCGAGCGCGCGGGCGGCCATCATCGGCACCGCCCTGACCGGCCTGTTCATCATGGCGGTCTACCGCCTCCTGGGCGGCCTGGCGGTCATCGCCCTCGCTTGCTACGGAGTCATCTCCTACGCCGCCCTGGTCGGGCTGGGGGCCACCCTCACGCTGCCCGGGCTCGCCGGTTTCGTGCTGGCGATCGGCATGGCCGTGGACGCCAACGTGCTGGTCTTCGAGCGGGCCCGCGAGGAGTACGCGACCGCGACACGGCAACGCAAGACCCCGCGTTCCGCGCTGGCGGCCGGCTTCCGCGAGGCGCTGAGCGCCATCGCCGACTCCAACATCACCACGCTCATCGCCGCCGCGCTGTTGTTCCTCTTCGCCTCGGGCCCGGTCCGCGGTTTCGGCGTGACGCTGGGCATCGGCGTCCTGGCGTCCATGGTCAGCGCGCTGGTGATCACCCGCGCGCTGGCCGACCTCGCGGTGGCCCGGCGCGCGGTGCGGCGGCGGCCGGGCATCACCGGCATCGCCCACATCGGCGCGGTCCGCGCCCGCCTCACCCGGCGCGACCCGGACCTGATGGGCCGCCGGCGGCGCTGGCTCGCCGGCTCGGCCGTGGCCATGGTGCTGGCCACGGCGGGCATCCTGGTGCGCGGCCTCGACTTCGGCGTGGAGTTCACCGGGGGCCGGCTCGTGGAGTACGCGACCACCAAGCCGGTGGACGTCGACCGGGCCCGGGACGCGGTGGCCGACGTCGGCTTCCCGCGCGCCGTCGTGCAGGCGTCGGGCGACGGCGAGCTGACGGTACGTACCGGTGGGATGTCGAACGCCGAGGAAGCGCGGGTCGGCGAGGCGATCGGGGCCCTCGCGGGGGAGAAGGTGGAGAAAGTCCGCGACGAGCTCATCGGGCCCAGCATGGGCGATGAGCTGCGGCGCGGGGCGCTGATCGCCCTCGCGCTGGCGGTGGGAGCCCAGTTGCTCTACCTCGCCATCCGGTTCCGCTTCGCCCTCGGCTTCTCGGCCGTGGTGGCGATGGTGCACGACGCGCTCATCGTGGTGGGCGCCTTCGCCTGGCTCGGCAAGCCCATCGACGGGATCTTCCTGGCCGCGCTGCTGACGGTGATCGGCTACTCGGTGAACGACTCCGTCGTGATCTTCGACCGGGTCAGGCAGCTCCAGGCCAGCCACCCGGAGCAGCCGTACGCGCGCACGACCAACACCGCGCTGGTCCAGACGGTGCCACGGACCGTCAACACGGGCATGGGCGCCCTGTGCATCCTGGCCACGCTCGCCCTGGTGGGCGGCGACTCGCTGACCGACTTCGCCCTCGCGCTGTTGATCGGCGTGGCCGTCGGCACGTACTCCTCGATGTTCACCGCGGCCCCCCTCGCGGTGGAACTCCAGGCGCGCGGCCTGTCCACCTCCCGCACGCCCGGCGGCGACGGGAAGACCGGCGACCGCGAGCCCGCCGACGCCGCCAAGGCGCCGACCCGCACCCGACCGGGCGCCGGCCTGCCGCGCTGAGACCGGCGCGGGACGCGCCCGACGGCGCGGCTGCCGTGGCATGAGGCCGGCGTCCGCGCGCCATCCGTGGCGCGCGGACGCCGGCCTCCGCGCGGACGCGCGGCGCGGTCGGCGGGCGCGTCAGTCGGTGTCCTTGGGGCGTTCGCCCTTGGGGCTCCGGCCCCGCTCGGTGCGCGGGCCACGGCTGCGGTACTCGGGGTCCTGTCGCAGGGTCTCGTTGGCCGCCTCGTTGGCGTCCTGGTCGGAGATCCCCGACCGCTCCGCGTCCTTGCGCAGCCTCGCCCGCCGGGTGTCGTACTTCTTGCTTCCAGGTTCCGGCACGACGACCACCTCCGGCCCCCGGGTGCCCTCGCCGGTCAGGGGACGAACGACGCGTGTCGGGCCGTCCGGACGCCGTCTGGGCGAGGCCGGTCGAGACCAGCAGGCCACCCGTCGTCCGCTGGAGCCACCGGTCTACTTCGGCCGGCGCTTTTCGGATGCGTTGGCCGGCGCGTCCGGCCACCCCGGGTACCCCGCTCACCGCCCTCACCCCGCGCCCGGCGCCACCGCCGTGACCCGATTGCGGCACGCGGCCCACGCCGCCGCGCCGTTACGAGGCCGCGCGGCCGGGCCGCTGCCGGCGCGCCGCGACCGCGTCCCCGGCGCCCGCCAGCGCCCCGCGCACCGCCACCTGCCGCGCCCGCCCCCACCCGCCGTGATCGCAGGTGGCGGCCCGTTTCGCCGGCCGCGACGGGCCCGTACCCCCGCCTCCCGATCGCGCGGCCCCCGGCGCCCGCGCCCGCCGGTTCCGTCCTCCGCCGGCCGTGCGACCGCCTCCGCCCGCCCCCCGGTCGGGCCATCGGCGCGGCGTCCTCGGAATGCGGACCCCGGCCCGCTGACGCAGCCTTGCGGTAAGCCCAGGGCCGGGTGCCGGCCTCCTGCGCGCGCGGGCAGGCGCGTGGGCTCACATCCGCTGCGCGATCGCGGACGAAGTGGGTACTGGAACGGAACCACCGTGCCCGTACGCCGTCCGGCACGCGGGCGTACGGGCGCACGGACACTCGCCGAGGAGCCAATGGCATGACCGACGTTTCCAGCTTGGGTTCACCCGAGGACGACCCCCAGACGGTACTCACCGACCGGCAGGGCCACCCGATCTACGACAACCAGAACCAGCGCACGGTGGGCGCCCGCGGCCCGGCCACCCTGGAGAACTACCACTTCCTGGAGAAGATCAGCCACTTCGACCGGGAGCGCATCCCGGAGCGCGTCGTGCACGCCCGGGGCGTGACCTCCTACGGCTACTTCGAGGCGTACGGGGCCTGGGGTGACGAGCCGATCAGCCAGTACACCCGGGCCAAGCTGTTCCAGGAGCGCGGCAAGCGCACCGACGTGGCCGTGCGGTTCTCCACGGTCATCGGCGGCCGCGACTCGTCGGAGGCGGCCCGCGACCCGCGCGGCTTCGCCGTGAAGTTCTACACCGAGGACGGCAACTGGGACCTGGTCGGCAACAACCTCGGCGTCTTCTTCATCCGGGACGCCGTGAAGTTCCCCGACGTCATCCACGCCCTCAAGCCCGACCCGGTCTCCCACGAGCAGAAGCCCGCCCGCATCTTCGACTTCATGTCGCAGACGCCGGAGAGCATGCACATGCTGGTCAACCTGTTCAGCCCGCGCGGCATCCCGGCGGACTACCGGCACATGCAGGGCTTCGGGGTGAACACCTACAAGTGGATCGACGCCGAGGGGCAGTCCGTTCTCGTCAAGTACCACTGGATGCCCAAGCAGGGCGTGCGCAGCATGACCGAGGAGGACGCGGCGAACGTCCAGGCGGGCGAGCTGGGCCACGCCACGAAGGATCTGTACGAGGCCATCCGCCGGGGCGAGTACCCCGAGTGGGAACTGCTCGTGCAGATGATGGCCGACGGCGACCACCCCGAGCTGGACTTCGACCCGCTGGACGACACCAAGACCTGGCCGGAACAGGACTTCCCACCCAAGCCCGTCGGCCGCCTGGTGCTCGACCGCACGGTCGACAACTACTACGCGGAGAACGAGCAGATCGCCTTCGGCACCGGCGTCCTCGTCGATGGCCTCGACTTCTCCGACGACAAGATGCTCGTCGGCCGGACGTTCTCCTACAGCGACACCCAGCGCTACCGGGTGGGCCCCAACTACCTGCAACTCCCGGTCAACCAGGCCAAGAACACGGAGGTGCGCACCAACCAGCGCGACGGGTTCATGGCCTACGACAACCGCGCGGCCAACGCGAACCCCGAGGTCAACTACGAGCCGTCGATCACCGGCGGACTGCACGAGGCCCAGTACCCCACCCACGACGACCAGGGCCCGGAGATCAGGGGTCGGCTGACCCGCAAGCGCATCCCGCTGGCCAACGACTACCAGCAGGCCGGCCAGCGCTACCTGTTGCTGGAGGACTGGGAGCGCGACGACCTGGTCACCAACTTCGTCAACCTCATCTCCCAGTGCGACCGCCGGGTGCAGGAACGCATGGTCTGGCACTTCCTGCTGGTCGAGAACGACCTCGGCCTCCGGGTGGGCAAGGGCCTGGGCATCGGGCCCTCCGACGTGACCCACCTGGAACCGCTGCCCGGCCAGAGCCTGACGGACGAGGACCGCGAACGCCTGAGCCGGCTGGGTGAGAACCCGCCGCGCGACGTGTCCGGGCTCACCATGACCCACTGCGTCCCCGACGAGCGCTACGTCGTCACCCGGTAACCACCCACCGGCCGCCGCTCCCGCCCCGTGCCGCGACGGGGCGGGCCAGCGGCGTCAGGCCGCACGGCCGGGGCGACCCGGCCAGGCCGGCCGCCCGGGGCACGTCCGCGCCGGACCGCGCCCCGGGGGCCGGCCACCGGTGCCAGGGCCGCCCACCGCGCGCTCGGCGGCCCCACCCCGGGCCGACGGCGGCGGCAGCCGTCGGCCAGGCGGGGACGCGGGCCGGTCGAGTGACGTCGACGTGGCCCGAGGGCATGGCAGCGAGCCCGGGTGGTCGGCCAGACCGAGGATGGCCCGGCGTCCCCCCACACTCCGCCGGTTCCGCCGGGCATTCGCGGGTACTTCGGAGATTCCGCCCCACACCACGAGGAGATCCAGGTGCCGTTCAACCCGTTGGAGCATCGAGGAATCCCGCTGGACCGCCAGGTCAGAAGCTGGCGCGAGCTAAACGTCGAACCGATCGACCCGGACCACTGCGACCCGTACACCCGCTGCCGCGTCATCACCATGAACGGCATCGAGGTCGAGGCCATCATGTTCAGCCACCAGTTGGCCCGCCACACGAAGGACCCCGAGGTCAAGCGGCAACTGGCACGGACGCGCTACGTCGAGGCACAGCAGCAGAAGGCGGTCAACTGGCTGCTCCCCGGGGTGTCGTCGGTGTTGGAGACGACGATCGCCTACGAGCAGGTGGCCGTGGACCTGACGGCCTGGGTGGCACGCATGGAGCCCGACCCGTACCTGAAGCAGGCGTACCAGTTCGGCGTGCTGGAGGACTTCGACCACCTGTACCGGTACGCGAACCTGTACGAGATGATCGAGCACCGCAAGGCCGAGGCGATCGTCGACGGCCTCACGGAGGTCATGCCGGGCCGGCCCACCCGGCTCCACCACCGCAACCCGGTGGACAACGTCCGCGACCCCTACGACCGCACGCGCACCGACCCGCTCTCCAAGCTGCACGCGCTGACGATCCTCTCCGCCGAGCAGCAGACGATGAACTTCTACATGAACACCGGCCCCACCTACATGGAGCCGATCGCCCGACAGCTCTACCAGGAGATCGGGCTCATCGAGGAGGAGCACGTCACGCACTACGAGTCGCTGGTCGACCCGGGGGAGACGTGGTGGGAGCAGCTCGTCAACCACGAGTACAACGAGTGCTACCTGTACTACTCCTTCATGGAGCAGGAGAGCGACCCGAAGGTCAAGGCGCTGTGGGAGCTGCACCTGAACATGGAACTGGAGCACCTGCACATCGCCTGCGACCTGATGCGTCGCCACGACAACCGCGACCCGGCCGAGGTGCTGGCCCCCGAGCTGCCCAACGTGCTCACCTTCGAGCCGAACAAGGGCTACCTGCGGGAACTGCTCGCCACCCAGATCGACCTCACCACCCTGGGCGCCGGGTACGTCCGTGAGGCACACGAGCGGTTCGAGGAGATGCAGGCACGGATCCACGGGGGCGAGGCCGCGCCGAGCGACCGGGTCATGGACCAGCACCAGGAGGTGTTCGGCCGCCAGTACCGCCTGGAGACCGAGGGCGAGCACCCGGTCGCCGCACTGCCCGAGAACCAGTGAGGGGCGATCCCGCCATGACACACACCCACACACCACACGCCGGCGACGACAACGCCGCCGACACCGACGTGGTGACGCTCCTCATGCGTCAGCACGGCGATATCCGCAACCTCTTCGACGAGGTCGAGGCGTCGACCGGCGATGACCGCAAGGACGCCTTCCGGCGCCTGGTACGCCTGCTCGCCGTGCACGAGACGGCCGAGGAGGAGGTGGTCCACCCCTTCGCCCGCCGCGCCTTCCCCGGCGCCGAGGAGGTCGTCGACGAGCGCCTGGCCGAGGAGCACAAGGCCAAGGAGAGCCTGGCGGCCCTGGAGGACCTGGACACCGAGGACCCGGAGTTCCTCCCCCGGCTGCGCGTGCTCCGCGAGAGCGTCCAGACCCACGCCAGGGCCGAGGAACGGTACGAGTTCACCCACATCCGCCGCAGCGCCGACACTGCGCGCCTGGCCTCCATGGCCAAGGGCGTCAAGGCGGCCGAGGCCATGGCCCCGACCCGCCCGCACCCCGGCGTCGAGTCCCGAGCGGCCAACATGGCCCTCGGGCCCGTCGCGGCCCTGATGGACCGCACGAAGGACGCCGTACGCAAGGCCATGGGCAAGGACGGCTGACCCGAGCGCCGGCTTCGCGGTGGCGCCACGCCAGGCTCGGACGGCGGGGCGCCACCGCGAAGCCCACCGCGGCGCGCCCACGGGGCCGCGCGGTCGCCGGGGCGACCCACGGCGGCCCGACCCACGGCGGCCCGGCGCTCGGCCCACGTGCCGGCCCGCGCTCCGGCGTACGGGCCGGGCGCCCGGGCATGTGCCCTGGTCAGCGGCGTAAATGTGTTGCCCGTCGGCGAGCGCGTGGTGAGGATGGCGGGGAAAGCACCAGTCTCCTCCGTGAGGGCCCCATGGACGTCATCCCCACCACCGCAGGTTCGGTACGCGGACGCCGGAAGGGAGGGGTCGCGGCCTTCGCGGGCATCCCGTACGCGGCGCCGCCGTTCGGGCCGCGCCGGCTGCGGCCACCCCAGCCACCCGAACCGTGGTCGGACGTGCGCGACGCGTTCGCCCCCGGCCCGTCCGCACCCCAGCCCGGCTACCACCCCGCGCTGGTCGGCCTTTTGGGGGAGGCGGGGGAGGTGGGCGAGGACTGTCTGAGCCTCAACGTGTGGACGCCGTCCCCGGGCCGGGCCGAGGGCGGGCTGCCGGTCATGGTCTGGGTGCACGGCGGCGCGTTCCGCAACGGCGCCGGCTCGCTGCCCAGCTACGACGGAGCGCGGCTCGCCGCCGACGGCGTCGTCTGCGTCACCCTCAACTACCGGCTCGGCGCCGAGGGGTTCCTGCTGCTGCCCGACGGCACGAGCAACCTGGGCCTGCTTGACCAGATCGCCGCGCTGGAGTGGGTCCGGGACAACATCGCCGGTTTCGGCGGCGACCCCGACAACGTCACCGTCTTCGGCCAGTCCGCCGGTGCCATCAGCATCACCGCCCTCCTGACCATGCCCCGGGCCCGCGGGCTGTTCCGCCGCGTGATCACGCAGAGCGGCGCCGGCCACCACAGCCACCCGGAACACATCGCCCGGCGCGTCACCGAGCGGCTGGCCGCCCTGGCCGGCGTGGCGCCGACGCGCGAGGCGCTGGCCGCCGTGCCGCCCGAGCGCCTCGTCGCCGCCGACGCCGCCCTCAGCCGGGAGATCGCGCAGGACACGGACCCGGCGCGGTGGGGCGAGTCGGCGGGCGGCGGCACCACCGTGCTGCCCGTGGTGGACGGGGCGACCCTCCCCAAGCGGCCGATCGACGCCATCGCCGCCGGCGCGGGCCGCGACGTCGACGTGCTCACCGGAACGACCTCCGATGAGTTCCGGCTCTTCCTCGTCCCGCTGGGGATCCAGTCGCGCATCACGGACGAGGTGCTGCACGGCTTCCTCGCCGGTTTCGGCCTCGACCCCGACCAGGCCCGCGCCGTCTACGCCGCCGCCCGGCCCGGGGCCTCGCCCGGTGACCTGTTCTCGGCCGCCATGACCGACCACGCCTACCGCGTCCCCGCCGTCCGCGTCGCCGAGGCCCGCGCCGCCTCGGGAGCGGAGACCTTCGTGTACGAGTTCACCCGGCCGTCCCCCGCCATGGACGGCGCGCTCGGGGCGTGCCACATGGCGGAGATCGGTTTCGTCTTCGGCAACCTCACCGACCCGCTCGTCGGGCCCGACGCCCCGCGCGACCTCTGTGACCGGATGCGCGCGGCGTGGATCTCCTTCGCCCGCACCGGCCGCCCCGACGCCGTGACCAGCGGCGACGCGGCGCCGACCTGGCCCGCGTACGGCGAGCGGCGGTCGGTCATGCTCCTGGGCGACGCCGCGCCCGCCGTGTGCGACGACCCCGCCGCGGACGCGCGCGAACTCTGGGCGGGCCGGCGCTGAAAGAGGGAGCCACGGCAGGGCGAGGCGGTGGGCGCCCTCGCGCCCACCGCCCCCGGACGCGGTCGGTGCGGCGGCGAGCACCGGAAACACGCTTGTCCGCGCGCCGCCCCGCACGGAGGATCGGATCATGGATGAGAGCGCTGAGCAGTGGCGAGTACGGTTCGACGCCGAAGTGTCCTTCGGTAACGGGGGCGGCCTCCAGACGCGGGGTTTCCTGTTGGACGTCCCGGCGCCGGACATCGACGACCGGGCACTGGCTGACCTGTTCGTCCGCGAACTCGGCCTGCTGATGGTGGCCGAGGTGCGGATCAGCGGACGCGAGGCGGTGCGCGAGCCGCACCGGGGGCTGCGGACCGCGGCCGACGCGCGCGGGGCCACGGGCGCGGGCCGGGCAGGGGAGCGCCGGTTCGTGGAACTCAGCCACACCGTCCGGCACGGCATGACCACCTACCCCGGCCTGCCGGGACCCGAGATCGGCGACCACCTCTCGCGGCGGGCGTCGCGCGACCACTACGCGCCCGGAACCGAGTTCGCCATCGGCCGCATCACGATGGTCTCCAACACCGGCACCTATCTCGACAGCCCGTTCCACCGCTTCCCCGACGGCCCCGACCTCGCCGGCCTGCCGCTGGAGAAGCTGGCCGACCTGGACGGGGTGGTCGTGCGGGTGACGGGCCACGAAGGGCGCGCGCTGGGCCGCGAGTCGCTGCTGCCGCACGACGTCGCGGGCCGGGCCGTGCTGATCCACACCGGCTGGGCGCGGCACTGGGGCACCGAGGAGTACGGGGGCGGCCACCCGTTCCTCACCGCGGCAGCCGCCGACTGGCTGGTCGAACAGGGGGCCGCCCTCGTCGGCATCGACTCCCTCAACATCGACGACACGGACGACGGCGCCCGCCCCGCGCACACCGCGCTGCTGGCGGCCGGCATCCCCATCGTGGAGCACCTGCGCGGACTGGAGCACCTGCCTCCGCGCGGCTTCCGCTTCCACGCCGTGCCGCCGCCCGTCGAGGGCATGGGCACCTTCCCGGTACGCGCCTACGCCCTGCTCGACGCGGACCGCTGACCCGACCCGGGCCACGGCGGGCCCTCGCACCGGGGCCCGCCCGCCGCCCTCCCGAGGCCCCGGTGCCCGATCCCCCTGAATCCCCCGAATCCGCACCCGTGCCGCGCGTCGTGCCGTACGGTCGGGGGACGTCGAGGACGGCATCGGCCCGGGGCCCGGAGGGCGCGGTTCCCCGCACGGTGCTGGAAGGAGGGACGGTCGTGGCGGACCAGGAGGACCCGCACGAGGTGGCGTTGGCGCGCTACCGGCTCTACGTGGACACGCTCCGCGCCCGCATGCCCAAGGAACAGTTCGACCTCCTCATGGAGGTGATCCGGATGTGGGCCGAGCAC
This sequence comes from Streptomyces buecherae, assembly GCF_014295035.1. GTDB lineage: Bacteria > Actinomycetota > Actinomycetes > Streptomycetales > Streptomycetaceae > Streptomyces > Streptomyces youssoufiensis. Next base: position 907,335 of record NZ_CP060404.1, on the reverse strand, counting down.
GGTGGCGGCACCATCCGGCTCAGCCTGGACGGCCCGGAGAAGGAACTGTTCACCCAGGCCATGCAGCAGGAGTTGCTCAACCTCATGGGGCTGATCGGGGCGCTCGAACCCGGCCACGAGGACCGCGCCGACCACGTGGTGGCCCAGCTCGGAGACGGCGAACACGCCAAGGGTGCCATGTCGTTGGTGCCCCCCGACATCGCCGCGGACCCCGAACGCCTGCGCGCCATGCGCGACCGCCTCGACGCCCAGCAGCGCCAGCGCGCCCTTGACCAGCGGGAAGTGGAGAACATCGCCCGCGCCTCGGGCATGCCGACGACCACGGACGACACCTGACGGCGGGGCGCGGGGTCCGGCCGTGAGGGCCGGCATCCGTCACACCGCGCGGCCCGGCCGGGAGGGCGCGGTCACCGCGCCCAGGGAAGCGGAATCTTCTCGTCGCCGCCCGGCACCGTGGCCTGGCCGCCGACGGCCATGGCGACCAGGGCCTGCGCCGGGCCGCCGACGGTCCTCAGCCGCCGCACCGCGCCGGCGCCGAGGACGAGCGCCTGGCCCGCCCCGACCTGTTCGGTCCTGCCCTCCACCTCGGCCTCGAACAGGCGCGGGAACATCTGACGGTGGCCGGAAGGATCCTGCACGAGCAGGAAGCGCAACTGACCGAGCGGCTGCACGAGGTGGGCCTGCGCGTTCCGCGCGCCGAACTCGCGGCCATCATCCGGATCATGGCGGGCGACTCGGTCCCGCCCCTGCGTCCCATCTGGTGACGGCCGCGCGGCGGTCGGCACGCCTTCACGCCAACCGCCCCGTCCCGCCGCCCCAGGCCCGTACGATGCGGACGACGCACCACCGCGCGGCGGACACGGCCCGAGGGACGCCCCCACCCGGGCGGTGACGCGGTGTCGGAAGCGCTGGACCACATGGTTGAGGAGCTGTCGTGAGACGACCCACCGCCCGCGTGACCGGAAGCGTGCCCTTCCGTTGGCTCTTCGTCCTGATCACCACCGCGCTGCTCACGGTGTCGGCGAGCGGTTGCGGCGCCCTGGCGGACGAGCCCGCCGACTCCGGGGGACTCGTCTCCCTGCACCGGGAGGGTGGCTACGCGGGCCACTGGGACCAGGTCACCGTGTACGACGACGGCACCCTGCGCACCGAGCACCAGGGCGCCCGCGGCGGCCAGGGCCGGCTCACCGGCCCGGAACTGAGCCGGCTGCGGGCCCTGCTGCGCGAGGTCGGGTTCGCCGACCTGCCGCGGCGCAGCGTCAGCGAGATCGGCGGCGACCGGTACGTGTACCGGCTCACGCATGATGGACACACCATCACCACCGACCAGTCCCGGAAGCTCGGTGCCGTGGACGAGGTCATCGACCTGCTCAGCCCCCGGCTGGCCAGGGGCCGGTGACGGGCGCCCGGGGCTGACCCCCCTCGTTGGGTGGGCGTGGGGGAGGATGCCGTGGTGACTGACGGGATGAGCAACCACCGGAACACCGCGGCGGCCTGGGGCCGTCTCACCGCCTGGCTCAAGGCGCACGCCCCGCTCTCGTACGCGTCGCTGCTCCCGCCCGCCCCGGAGCGGGCCATCGAGGCCGCCGACGCCCAACTGCGACGGCACGCGGACTTCGGGCTGCCCGCGGAGCTGGCCGAGCTGTGGCGGCTGTGCGGTGGTGTGGAGCACCAGTACATCGAGGCCAACGAGGAGGAGGGCGAGGTCGGTTCGGGGGCCTTCCTGCCGGGTGGGATCCTGCTCGGCCCGACGGAGGCGCTCGGGCCGCGACTGCCCGAGGTCGGCCGTCGCGACGTGTGGGGCGCCCCGGTGGTGCCGTGGCTGACCCGCGACGAGGCAGGCCCGGAGTCCGGGCACTACGTGGGCGCGGCCGGCGTCGGCTCCTGGGCGCTCCCCGACGACCTGGGCTTCGGGCCGCCCAGCTACCCGTCGATCGCCGGCTACCTCGACGCCGTGCACCGCACGCTCACCGAGGGGCCGGCCGACGCGATGGGCCCGGACGTGCCCGGCCTGGTGTGGGGCTGCCTCATCTGGGACGACCCCGAGGCGCCGCTGCTCGACGACGCGCTGGAGCACTGGCGGCCCCTCCACTGACGCGGGGACGGACCCGGGCCCGCGCGGCCGGCGCGGGCCCGGTCGCGGACGCCGGCCTTCGCGGCGTACTCGGCGACGTACCAGGTCAGCCCCGCACCGAAAGGTACGATCGCCCGCACCGGGTGGGACGGCGGGGAGCGGAAACGGGCAGGGAGAGGCGGCGCGCGGCGGCATGCGAGTGGGAGCCAGGTGGGGGCCCGACGGGTGTTCCGCCGTGCTGCTCAGCGGCTCCCGGGTGCTGGCCGCCGCGCGGGCACCGGGGCGCGGGCGAGCGGCCTTGACCCGGGTGTTGGCCGAGGTGTGCGGCGCGCACGCCGCGGCCGTACGGCACGTCACCTTCGACGTCGGGCCCGCCCTGCTGGCGGCGGTGCGGGAGCCGGCCGACGGTCCTGGGCACGGGTCGGGCGAGGGCGCCGCGCGCACCGTTCCGGTGGTCGCGGTCCGGATCGCGCCCCGGCCGGCCCGGCATCCCGCCCTGGCCCGGCACCCGTCGGCGCCGATCGCCGGGCTGGTGGCGCGCTCGGTCACCCTGCCGGGCGGCCACGACCTGCTGGGGCGCGAGCTGGCCGCGCTGGACGAGGCGCGGGTCGGGGAGCTGGCGCGTGAGCTGGCCGCGACCGGTGCGCGCGCCGTCGCCGTCGCCGGCTGCGGATCGCTGGCCGCGCCGGCCCACGAACGGACGGTCGGCGAGCGGCTGCTGGCGGCCGTCCCGGGCCTGCGGATCTCGCTCTCCCACGAGTTCGGCGGCCAGGACCTGGCGGGCCGGGAGGCGTCGGCCGTGCTCAACGCGGCGCTCGCCGACGTCGCCGAGGAAGTGCTGGACGCCTGCGAGGCCGCCGCCGGCCGGGTCGTCCCGCGGGCCCAGCACGGCGTCGCGCGCGGGGACGGCGGTCGCACCCCGCTGGCCAGGGCGCGGACGCTGCCGGTCGTGGCCGTGGGCGCGGCCGAGGCCGCGGCGCTGTTGGGCGCGGCGCGCCTGGCGGGACGTGAGCGGTGCCGGGTACTGCTGCCGGGACCGGAGGGCGCGCTGCTCGGCGAGGTACGCAACGGGGTGCCGCTGGTGCGGCCGGGGCGGGTGCCCGGCTGGGGCGTGCGTCTTTCGGTGCCGATGGCGATCCTCTCCGCGAAGGGCACGGCCCTGGACGGGGCCGGCGGCGGTGCCGACAGCGCCGATGCCGGTGCCGAGGCCGGTGACGGTGACGGTGACGGGGGCGAGCCACCGCTGGTGGTGGTCGCCGCCGGGAACGGGCATCCCGCGCGTCCCGCCCCGGCCGCCGGTCCCGATGCCGCGACCGGGCCGGTCTCCGACGCCGGCGCCGCGACCGGGCCGGTCTCCGGCCTCGATCCGAGGGCCGGCCACCGGGTGGCGTGGCGCGACGGGCGGGTGTCGTTGTCGCCGCCGGCCGACCTGGCGCTGATCGGGACCGCGCTGTGTCCGCCGATGGCCTGGGTCGACGAGGTCGTACAGGTCAAGGACGCCCGCGAGTTGGCGGCGGTGCGGCGGGACGCGGAGGAGCGCACCATCGCGATGGTCACCGCGCAGGGCGCGGCGCCGGGCAGCGCGCGGCTGGTGGAGACCACCGTGGTCGCGCTGCCGTTCAGCCCGGCCGGCACCATGCGGGTCCACCTGCGGGCCGTCGGTGACGCCGAGCCGTGGACCGCCGACGAGGCCGCCGCTCCCGACGCCGCCCGCGACGCCGCCCCAGACGGGTCCGGAGCCGGTGACGAGCGGGTGGCGGGCCGATCAGGCGTAGGCGGCCAGCGGGCGCGCGAGGCGCGGGAGGCGGGGGAGGCGGGAGTGGCCCGCCGGGCGGGGGAGGGGCGTGGCGCGCGGGCCGCCGAGGGCGCGCACGGTGGCCGGCGCCCGCGGGGGTCCCGGTGACGGCGCGCGGGGCGGGGCCGGTGCGGGCCATCGGCGCCGAGGACGTGCCCACGCTGTGGGCTGGCGCGCAGTTCTACGCCCCCGCCTTCGGCGAAGACGGCGCCGAGGGGCTACGGGAGTGGGTGACCGCGCTGCTGGCCGAGCACGGCCCCGTCCCGCTGGTACGGGCCGAGGCCCTGCCGCCCGACACCCGGTGCGCCGCGCTCGGCCTGGTCGGCTCGGGCACGGCGCTGGCCGAACTGCCGCCCGTCGGGGACGAGTTCACCACGGCGCTCAGCGGGATCGAACGGCGGCTCGGCCAGCGGGTCGAGGCCGTGTTCCCGCTCGCCGCCGCCGCCCTGAACGCCCTGACGCCGCTGGTGGCGGCCTGCCTGCGCGGGCTGCCGCTGATCGACAGCGACGGCATGGGGCGGGTCTTTCCGCTGGTGCAGTACACCTCGCTGCATCTGGCTGGCCTGCCGGTCGGCCCGGTGTGCGCGGCGGGGCCGGCCGGCGAGAGCCTGACCGTGGAGGCGGCGTCCGCCGACCGGGTGGAGACGATGCTGCGGGCCCAGGTGCACCTGATGGGCGGTTGGGCGGCCACCGCCAGCTACCCGTGCGCCGCCGCCGAGCTGCGCCGCGCGGGCCTGCACGGCACGGTCTCCCGGCTGCTGGCCGCGGGCCGTGTCCTGCTCGCGGGGGGCCCGGTGGACCGGGTGGTCAGCCAGTTGTCGGCCGTCACCGGCTGCCGCAGCGTGGGGCGGGGCCGGGTGGTCGAGGTCGAGCAGCTCACCCGGCCGATGGAGTGGGCCCAGCCCGCGCACGCCTCGACGGTGCTGGTGGCCGAGTCCGGCGGGGCCGGGCGGCTGCTCCAACTGGAGTTGCAGAACGACATCCTGCTGGTCCTCGCCGACGGCGCGCTGACGGCGGCCGTACCGGACGTGATCTGCTTGCTGGACGCCGTACGGGGCGGCGTCGTCGGCCTGGACAGCCTGGGCGGTGGTGAGGTGGTGGAGGTGTTGGTGATGCCGGCGGCGCCGGTCTGGTACTCCCCGGCGGGGCTCGCGTTGGCGGGCCCGCGCGCCTTCGGCCTGCCGGTCGAGCACCCCCGGGTGGCCCGGTGAGGGCGCACCCCACCGGCCCGCGGGCCCGGCTGACCGTGGCCGAGATGCTGACGGTGGGCGCGCTGCGCGGCGCCGAGGAGGTGTTCCTGGCCGACGGCGGTGGCCCCGTGGAGCACCTGGTGCTGGCCGGGGAGCTGCCGAGGCTGCGCGAGCTGGCGCCGGACACCGTGGTGGTGCTGCACGGCGAGGCGGCGAGCGGGGGTTGGTCGCTGGCCAGCGCCCTGCACATGGCCTGGGAGCGCCATGCCGCGGCGGTGGTCACCCCACGGGTCGCGCTCAGCCGCTCCGCCGCGCTGTTGGCGCGGCGGCTGGGCATCACCGTGCTCGCCGTCGACCGGGACCCGGTGGAGGTGGCGCTGGCCCTGGCCGCCGAGGTGGCGCGGCCCGAGGCGGAACGCGCCCGCCGGGTGGCCGCCTGCGCCGAACTGCTGGCGCGCGAGTCCACGGTGCGCGGCGTGCTGAGCGTGTTGAACGCCGAGTTGGCGGGCGTTCCGGTGGCCCTGCTCGTGGACGGCGGGCTCGTCGCCGGTCGCGCCGCCGCCCTGCGGCCCGGCCGTGGCCGTACCGACGTACGGGTGGACGTTCCCGGGCCGGGCGGGCGGCGCTGGGCCGAGCTGGTGGCCGCCGTGCCCGAGCCGTCGGACGGCTACGCCGAGTACGTGCCCACACTGCTGCGGCTGGCGCGGGCCCCGCTGCTGGCGGCGTCGGCCCGCGGGCGTATCGAGACGGCCCGGCGGACCGCCCGGGAGCAGGCGGCGTTCCGGCTGCTGCGGGAGAGCGCCGAGCACGGGCGGTCGGTGGACGGGGAGCCGCCGTCCGCCGGCGCGGCGCCGCCCGACCGGGAGCCGCCGGTGTGGACCAGCGAGCTGGGGTGGCGCGTCGAGGGGGTCAACATGGCGGTGTGGATCGCCGACCCCGCCGGCGCCCAGGGCTCGCCGGCACCGGAGCGGACCACGATGGTGCGCGCTGCGTGGGCCGAGCGACTGCCGGACCTGCCGCTCGTCGCCGACCAGGGCGGCTGGCTGAGCTGGTGGAACCAGCCGCGCGGCGCACCGGGCGGCGGGCCGCCGAAGCGGCTGCGCGCCCTCGTCGGCGACGTGGCCCGCGCGCACGGCGCGGCGGTCGGCGTCGGCTCGCCGCTGCCGGGCGCCGCCGGGCTGCTGCGCTCGCTGCGCGAGGCCCGGTTGGCCGCGGGCGCCGCGGCGGCCGACGGGCCGGGTGGGGTACGGGAGTTCGGCGACGCGGGGGTGGCCGCCGCGCTGGCCGCGCTGCCGGTGGACCGCCTGGTGGCCGTCGCCGACCTGGTGTTCCCGGCCCTGGCGGGTGTCCGCGACCGGGAGCAGATCGTACGGACCGTGCTGGCCGTGCTTGACCACGGCGGCTCGCTGCACCAGGCCGCGACGCGGCTCGGGGTGCACCGCAACACGGTGCTGGCCCGGTTGAAGCGGGCGCAGGAACTGGGCCTGGCCTACGACGACCCGGCCGGCCGCTCGCCGTGCACGTGCTGTGCCACGCGCTGGCGGCCGACGGGCCGGGCGACGCCCGGCAGTCGGAGGCGCCGCCGCCCGCCACCGGGCCGGGCCAGGCTCGGTAGCCGGCCGGCCAGCCGGGCCGTGTGGCGGCGGGGTGGGCGCCCGACGGCGGGGGTCACCGCTGTGCCGCGCGCCCGCCCCGCGCGGGCCGGGTGGGGTGTCAGTCGCCGACGCCGTACTGGCGCAGCGCCGCCTCGGGGCTGACGTACCGGTCGGCGACGTCGGCGCGTACCGCCTCCGCGTCCCGCTCGGCCGGGTCGCCGAAGCCGCCTCCGCCGCCGGTGGCGCACCGTACGACGTCGCCCTGGGCCAGCCTCAGGCCGTTGGCCTTGAGCAGCCGGCGCTCGTCGGGGCGGCCCGGGTTGATGACGACGTCGGGGCCGATCGCGTCGGCGCCGCCGAACAGGCCCCAGGCGGGCTGCCGGGAGCGCTCGAACCACAGCGACACGGTGCAGTCGGCCAGCGCCTCGTACTCGCGGACGACGCCGTTGCCGCCGCGCCAGCGGCCGGCGCCGCCGCTGTCCGGCCGCATGCCGTAGGAGGTGACGCGGAACGGGTAGCGGGTCTCGAAGACCTCGATCGGCACGTCCTTGAGGGAGCCGTTGACGTTGTTGATGAGCGCGCTCTCGCCGTCCGAGCCGCGCCAGGCCCCCCAACCGCCCAGCGTGGCCTCCAGGCTGACGTACTCCCGGGCGACGCGCGGGTCGAAGCCCGCGAGCAGCACGATCATCGAGTCGCCGTGGCTGGCCGCCGCGACGCGCTCGGGCACGGCCGGCGCCAGCGCGCGGCCCACCATGTCGATGAGCAACCCGAGGTGCGAGAAGTACCACTGGCAGGCGGCGGGGGCCTTGGCGCCGAGCACCGAGCCCTCCCGCACCTGGGTGGTCATGGTGCGGAACGAGCCGCCGTTGCCGGGCACGTCCGGGCTCACGAGCAGCTTGTAGCCGACCCGCAGCGCCGAGACGGCCTGCGAGACGCCGCAGTTGACGGGGCCCGTCGTCTGGTCGGCCGAGTCGGTGACGTCGAAGTCGATGGTGTCGCCGGCCACCGTGACGCGCAGGCTGATCGGCACCGGCGTCGCCAGGTCGACGCCGTCGTTGTCGAGCACGCCCTCGGCCGTGTACACGCCGTCCGGGATGGCGGCGACCACCTCGCGCTCCAGGAGTTCGGTCTGCCGGAAGATCTCGGCGCTGGCGCCCTCCAGGGTGTCCAGGCCGAACCGGTCCACGATCTCCGTCAGCCGGGCCGAACCCATCTGGATGCAGGCGATCATCGCGTGCATGTCGCCCGTGGTGGGGTACGGGAAGCGCACGTTGGTGCTGATCGTGTCGATGATCTCGCGGACGAACTCGCCGCCCGACACCAGTTTCTGCGGGCCGAGCCGCAGCCCCTCCTGGAAGATGTTGACCGAGTCCATCGAGCCGCCGGGGTCCTTGGACCCCACGTCGATCCAGTGCGCCCGGGAGGCCGTGAAGCCGATCAGGCGGTCCTCGTGGAAGACCGGGCCGAAGATGGTGACGTCGTTGAGGTGGGTGCCGCCCAGGTAGCTGTCGTTGAGGATCCACACGTCCCCCGGCTGCCACACCTCCCGCCCGAAGCGCTCCTCGGTGGCCAGCGTGCAGGTCTCCAGGTTGCCGAGGAAGATGGGCAGCCCCGCCGACTGTCCGAGCACCTGGTGGTGGGCGTCGAGCAGCGCGACCACGCAGTCGCCGCACTCGTAGATGATGGGCGTGTACGCGGAGCGGATGAGCGTCGCGTTCATGTCCTCCGCAGCCGAGTTGAGCGCGCTGCGGATGATCTCGACGGTTACCGGGTCGACTGCCGTGGTGGTGGTCATCACTTGCCCTTCACTCGGATGATCAGTGAGCCGATCTCGTCCACGCTCACGTCGTACCCGGGCGGTACGACGCTGGTGGCGGTGGCCTCGACGATGACCGCCGGCCCCTCGAAGCGGTGCCCCGCCCGCAGGTCGTCGCGGTGTACGACGACGGACTCGGTCTCCCGGCCGCCGAAGACGACCGGGCGGGTGCGGTGCGGGAAGTTTGGCCCGTCCGCCTTCTCCAGCGGCTCGGGCTCGGCGCGACCGAGGTCGCCGAGGGCGGTGCCGCGCAGGGTGACGAACTCGATCGGCGCCCCGGGGTTGGCGTGCCCGTAGCGGCTGTGGTGCATCGCGGCGAAGCGCTCGGCCATCACCGTCCTGAAGTCCTCCCGCCGGGGCTCGGCCGCGTCGGTGAGCGGCACGGTGAGGGTGTACTCCTGGGCGGCGTAGCGGATGTCCACGGCGTGCTGGACGGTGCGCTGGTCCGCGACGACGCCCTCACCGGCCAGCGAGGCCAGGCCCTCCTCCTCCATGGCGGCGAGCCTGGCGGCCATGTCGCCGCTGTCCAGGTCCTCGTCGAGGAAGAAGTACGGCTCCGAGAAGTCCTTGCGGATCTGCGTCTGGAGCATGCCCCAGGCCGAGAACGCGCCGGGGAACCGGGGCACGATGGTCTCCGCGATGCCCAGTTCGCGGGCGAGGAAGACCGCGTGCATGGGGCCGGCGCCGCCGAAGGCGACCAGGCTGAAGTCGCGTGGCTCGGTGCCACGGGAGACGGTGATGGTGCGGATGGCCTGCGCCATCTTCGAGTTGGCGACGTCGCAGATGCCCTCGGCCATGGCGGTGGTGCCCAGGCCCAGTTCGCCGGCGAGCCGGTCGACGGCGCTGACCGCCGCCTCCTGGTCCAACGTCATCCGGCCGGCGGCGAAGCCCTCCGGATCGACCCGGCCGAGGACCAGGTTGGCGTCGGTGACGGTCGGTTCGGTGCCGCCCCGCCCGTAGCAGGCCGGCCCCGGGCTCGCGCCCGCCGACCGCGGGCCCACCCGGAGCCCGCCCGCCTCGGCGTACGCCACGGAGCCGCCGCCCGCCCCGACGGTGTGGATGTTGACCACGCTCATCAGCATCGGCAGGCCCTCCAGGCGGGCCTCGGCGGCCACGTCCGGCTCCCCGTCCACGATCAGCGACACGTCGAAGGAGGTGCCGCCCATGTCGACGCCGATGAGGTTGGGCCGGTCGGTCACCCGGGCCAGTTCGTGGGAGCCCATCGCCCCGCCGACCGGGCCCGACAGCAGCGTCTGGAGCGGGCGCCGCCGCGCGGACCGCGCGGTGAGCACGCCGCCGGACGACTGCATGACGTGCAGCGGGACGGCCAGCCCGCCCTGGCGCAGCTCCTCCTCCAGGCGGCTGAGGTACTGGCGGACCACGGGCCCGGTGTAGCTCTCGATGACGGCGGACGAGGTGCGCTCGTACTCGCGCCACTCCTTGGCCGCCTCGTGCGAGAGCGAGACCGTGAAGTCCTCGCCCAGTTCCTCGGCCACGATCTCCCGGGCCCGCAGCTCGTGCGCCGGGTTCTTGTAGCTGAACAGGAAGGCGACGGCGATCGCGCCGTGCCCCTCGCGGCGCGCCCGGCGCGCGGCCTGCCGTACGGCCTCCTCGTCCAGTGGCCGCACCTGCGAGCCGTCCTGCGCGAGCCGCCCGCCGATCGCCACCACGTCCCGGCGCGGGACCAGCGGCTCCGGCTTGCGGTAGTGCACGTCGTACAGCCGCGCCCGCGGGCCGCGGGCGATGTGGTACGTGTCCTCGGCCCCCTCGGTGGCGAGCAGCAGGACGCGCACGCCGCGCCGTTCCAGGAAGGCGTTGAGCCCCTGGGTGGTGCCGTGCACCATGAAGCTGATGTCGCCGGGGGAGGCGACGACCGACGCCAGCCCGGACAGGACGCCGCGGCTGAGGTCGTCCGGTGTCGTGGACGCCTTGGTCGCGGCGAACCTGCCGGTCTCCTCGTCGTAGGTGACGACATCGGTGAACGTTCCTCCGATGTCCATGGACACGCGGTAGCGGGTCATGAACCCTCCTTGAGTGCGGAACCTGCTCCGCAAGCTAGAAGGTGCCTCGCACGCCGCCCTGTGCCCGCCGCACAGTCGGCCGGGCTCCGCCCGTGCTCTCCGCACCCCCCGCGGCGGACGCTCGCACGGGTGTCCGGCGGCGGCCGTGCCGGCGCGGGGGCGACCAGGCCGGGGCTTGGCCGCCCCCGCGCGACGGGCGCACGGGGCGTGCGGGGCGTGTGTCCCGCGCCGGTGGGCGGGGTGGTCAGCCGGCGCCCTGCTGGTCCTCGTGCAGATGCGTGATGAGCCAGCGCCCGTCGGCGCGCCGCAGTACGGCGGTGTTGCGCAGCAGCGCCGACGGCCGGTCGTGGTAGTCGACGCGCACCCAGTGCCGGCACACGGCCAACTCCCCGAAGACGTCGACGACCTGGTCGTACGCGGTCAGTCCGGCCTCGACGGGGCCGCCGTCGGCCCCCTCGGCGGTGGGCCGGCGCGCGCGTATGCGGTCGAGATCCGGCTTGCCGAGCAGGAGTTGCGGCGTGGCCGAGTCCCAGATGGTGGCCTCGGGGTCGAGATGGGCGTCGATCCGGGCCCGGTCGCCCGACAGGTACGCCTCGTACATGTCGGTGAACACCGCCCACACGGCGGCGAGGTCGGCGGCCGAACCGCCGGGGCGCGCGGCGCCGCGAGATTCCCCGGACGGCGCGGATGACGTGGTCGGGGTGGGTGGTGTGGAGGGCACGGGGGGTACGGAGGGCATGGCTGGCACCTGTCGTCGGGGGTTTCGGGGTTCCAGGGTTTCGGGGGCTCGGCGGCAGGCCGTCGCGAGGCGGGGCCGGCGGTTGCGCCGCGACCGCCCGGACGGCCGGCCCGCGTCGTCGGCCACGTCCCCGTTTCGGTCCGTGGGAGGCGTTGACCCGTCGCACGCGCCAGTCGGGGCCGGGGCCGAGTGCGGCCTGGGGCCGGCGATCCGGGGCGGGGCTCCGGGCCCCTGGGCCTGGCCGGCGACGGGCTGCCGCCGCTGGTGGTGCGCACCCTACCAACGCCGGCAGCGGGCCTCCGGGCTGCGTCCGCCGGCCGCTCCCACGGCCCGCGCGGTTCCGGGAGCGGCTGCCGGTACCGTGCCGGCGGCGGGATCGCAGGGGCCGGCCGTTCATGCCCTGGACAGCTTGAACTCCCCTCACCGGACGCGAGGACTTCACGGGGCGACCACAGGGTGGATTAGTCATGTTCGCGACATGGAAGGACTCCGCTCCATGGCCCAGACCCGCGCAGCCCGCTCCCGCCTCGGCCGACTCGCCCTCACCGCCGCCCTCGCGGCGCTCGCCGCGACCGTGTCCGCCCCGGGCGCCCACGCCGCCGCGCTCCCCTCGGTCGTCCCGGTCGCGGAGACCCCCGCCCTCCACGACGACGAGGCGGGCGGCAACGCCGACGCCGACGACCCGGCCATCTGGCGCAACGCCGCCGACCCGGACCGCAGCCTGGTCATCGCCACCGCGAAGGAGGGCGGGCTGCGCGTGTACGACCTGGACGCGCGCGAGGTGCAGTCGGTGCCGGCGCCCCCGCCGCCCGGTCCGGACGACGCGCCCGGCCGGTTCAACAACGTCGACCTGGTGCACGGCCTGCGGCTGTCGACCGGCCGCGCGGACCTGGCCGTCACCAGCGACCGGGGCAGCGACCGGCTGCGGGTCTACCGCGTCGACCCGCGCCGCGTCGGCGGCCCGCTGGTCGACGTCACCGACCCGAAGGCCCCGCCCGTCTTCTCCGCCTCCCAGCAGGAGATCAACGAGCAGCGCACCGCCTACGGCCTCGCGACCTGGACCGACCCCGCCACCGGCCGTGGCTACGCGCTGGTCAGCCAGCGCGAGCGGACCCGTATCGGCCTCCTCGAACTGACCGCGAACCCCGACGGCACGGTCGGCTACCGCCCGGTGCGCACGCTCGACCTGCCGGCCAGCTTCCGGCTGCCGAACGGCACCGACTGGTCCCCGTGCGCCGAGCCGGGCGAACTGCCGCAGGTCGAGGGCATGGTCGTGGACCCGGCCAACGGCACGCTGTACGCCGGGCAGGAGGACGTCGGCATCTGGCGGCTGCGTGCCGACCTGACCGGCACGCCGCGCCTGGTGGACAAGGTGCGCGAGTACGGCGTGCCCGGCACGTACGACGAGGAGAGCGAGGAGTGCGTGGCGGGCGCCGACCCCGGCTTCGGGGGCGAGCGCCTGGCGGCCGACGTCGAGGGCCTGACGCTGCTGCGTGAGGCGGACGGCGACGGCTACCTGCTGGCCTCCAGCCAGGGCGACGACACCTTCGCCGCCTACGACCGCGAACTGTCCGACCGCAACGAGTACGAGGGCGGCTTCCGCGTCGGCGCGGCCTCCGCCACGCTGGACGGCTCGCAGGAGTGCGACGGCGCGGCCGTGCTCAACGAACCGCTGGGCCGCCGGTACCCGCACGGCCTGCTCGTCGTCCAGGACGGTCACGACACACCGGGCGCCACCGATCGCCCCGCCACCAACTTCAAGTTCGTGGACCTGGGCCCGGTGCTCGACGCGCTCGACGACTGACCCACGGACCACGGGCCGGCTGACGCCCCGCCGGCCAGCGCACCGACCCGTGCGCCGGACCGGTCGGCGGGGCACACCGGCCGGCGCCCCGCCCGGTGGGTCGGGTCCGCGCCAGCGGTGGGCCCGCGCGCGGCGGACGGCCGGCACCCGAGGGTCAGCGCGGTCACGGGCGCCGAAAGAACTCCACCTCGGCCAGGGCGAGATGGCGGCCGGCGGTCAGCCCGGCCGGGGAGGCGAGCGTGAGGCGGATGCTCGTCGCGTTGCTGACGCCGACGTGGAACGTCTGCGGCCCGGGCTTGTCGGCCAGGTCGAGTCGCTTGTGGGTGATCTGACCGTCCTTGGCCACCACCTCCATGTCCATGCGCAGCGCCCGCCCCTGACGGGTGTACTCCTTTCGGGAGGCCGAGGCGCCGTTGGTGACCATCAGTTCCACCAGTCGGAACGGCTTGGCGAAGGTGTACGTGACGGTGGCGCCGGGCGAGGGCGCGCCCCAGTAGCGGTTGCGCAACTCGTCCGTCGTGTTGCCCGCCGGGTGGCCCGCCACCTCCGCGGAGGCCGAGGCACGCGTCGGCGTCACCGCCTTGGGTTTCTTCAGCTTGTCGCGGGTGTCCTCGAAGACGTGCCGTGCGACGGGGAGCAGCAGGTAGCCACCGACGCACAGCGCCGCGACCACGGTCAGGATCACGAACAGCCGTACCAGTCGGCCCGAACTCGCCCTGCTGCGACGACGCAGCGGCCACAGGGTCCGCCACCACGGGAGGGGGGCCTGCGCGGCGGCCGAGGCCAGCGGCGCCGCGCAGCGGCGGCAGAACCGGCGGTGGGGCGGGTTGGGCGCGCGGCAGGCGGGGCAGGGGATGCCGGTCGTCGGGTCGTCCGTCGTGACCGGCCGCACGGTGGGGCGCGGTGCGACCGCCTTCGCGGGCTTGACCGGCCGGGGAGCCTCGCTCTCGGGCGGGGCGCTCGCCGGGCCGGGCCGGGTGGGTTCGGGCGCCGGGTTCGAGCGTGCCGCCCGTGCGGTGCGTCGGGCGTCCGTGGGCGGCGGGCCGGGGCGCGACGGCGTCGAGCCGGCTGGGGACTCGGCGGCCCGTGCCGCGCGGTCGGGGGCCGCGTGCCCCTGGGGCGCAGCGGGGTCGGGAGCGTTCGGGCCCGCGTCCGCGTCCGTGGCCGGGTCGCGGTCGTGGGGGCGGGGCGGGGCCGCCGCGTCCGCGTCCCCGGGGGCGCCGTCCGCGCCGTGGGGCGCCGCACCGCCTGGCGCGCTCCGCGCGCCCGCCGCCGGTGGGGGAGTGGACCAGCCCAGGTAGCCGCCGCAGTTCCCGCAGAAGTCGTCGTTGTCCTCGTTGGCGGCCCCGCAGGCCGGACACGCGCGCGTCACGTTGACCCTCCTTCGTCCGACGGCGGCCCGGCCAGGACCTCCACGCGGTACGCCGCGTGTACGGGGACCAGGGCCCGGACGATCTCGTGCACCTGCTCCGCCTCGACCGCCGCCGCTCCCCGAGGCCACACCCGGACCACGATCTCGGCGGCCGGCGGGGGAGGCAGCGCGGAGCCCGCCGTGCGCGACCAGACCGCCCCGCCGTCCCCCACGACGTCCGACCCCACGCCGAGCACCAGGCGCAGTGCCTCGGTCAGCCCGCGCCGCGTGCCGCGACCTCGGTGCAGCTCCACGGCGCGCGTCGCGGCCTCGCGGCGCAACGCGAGCGGCCAGTTCACGTCGTCGATCCCGCCGACCCAGGACGCGAGCCAGCTCAGGAAGTCGGCCGGGGTCAGCCGTGGGTCGAAGTAGGCGTGCAGGTTGTCGAGGGTGGCGAAGACGGGGGCCAGCACCGTGTCGAGGCCGGCGGTGAACCGCTGGGCCAGGTCGTCGTCGGCGTACAGGGCGGGCAGTTGGGCTCCGATGGGGTGCCGGCTGGGGAGGCCGGGCACGGCGGCGCGGGTCATGACGGGCCCTCCGGCGCGGCGGGGCCCACGATCACCTGGTGCCGGTAGGAGAAGACGAGCGCGCCCGGTCCGATGTCGATGCGGTCGACGGGCGCGCCGCGCCGCCCGGTGATCGGGTCCGCGGCGAACATGCGGATCTCCTCCACGAGCGCGTCCCCCACGACGCCCTGGAGGACGCCGAACACCTCGCCGTACTGCACCGGCCGGCCGAACGGCCAGCCGGCGCCCTCCGGCCCGCCGTGCAGCGGGTTGAGGTAGCGGAACAGCGCGGCGAGCGCGGCGTCGCGCACCTGGTCGGTCTCGTCACCGGCGCGCGCGGACAGCCGGGCCACCACGGTGACGCCCTGGTAGACGGGGGGCTCGACGACGAGGCGGGTGCCGATCAGGCGCCGCTCGTCCAGTGCCCTGGTGACCGACGCGAGCACCTGGTCGGTCGGGATCAACTGCTCGAACCTGAGCCGGTCCCCCTCGTCGGCGACCGCGTCGGGCACCAACAACACCCGGACGGCCCCCGGCGAGTCCGCCGCGGGCAGGCACCGGACGCGGCGCACGGAGGGGGCCGCCTGGCGGGCGATGATCTCGTGGTCCTCCGCCGTCACCGCCCGCCCCTGCGTCCGCAGCGCCTGCGGGGCGCGCAGCCGGGCGTTGGCCACACTCTCCCCGGCGACCCCACCTCGGGCCGCCTCGCGGTTGTCGACCTGCGTCACGTACGGGACGGAGCTGCGCAGCACGTTGATGGCGCCCCGGGGCACGTTGCCCTCCGGGCCGCCGCCGGTGCGGTAGCGGGCCACGCGCAGGTGCGCTCCCTTGGGCGGCACGGCGCCGTACGCGCGCAGTGTGCCGTCCCGCTCGCGCAGCACCGGGCCGAAGGTGAACTCACCGCGCGTGGCGTCCACGCGTACGTGGCGGTCATCGGGCCCCGAGCGGCCGAAGTCGTCGACGACCTCCCAGCGCTGCCAGCCGTCGGCCGTGGAGACCTCGACCACCGGGGGTGGGCCGTCGAGCAGGACGGGTGGGCGGTCAAGGCGGAAGCTCTGGCCCGCGACCCCCTCCGAGATCCCGAGGGCCGCGTCGGTCACCGTCTCGGCGTGCTCCACCGTCATGGTGCCGCCGACGGTGAACACGGTCGCCTCGCGCACGGTGGGGGAGACCGAGTAGAAGGGCTGTCCCGGCTCTGGCTCCACGACCCGGCAGCGCAGCCAACCGCCCCGGGTGCCGCCGATCACCGAGGCCGTGTGCGCGGCCGGCACGTACACGATGACCTCGCCCGGCCGGTTCAGGCCGCCGGTGGTGTCGGTGCCGGTCTCGCAGCGCTGCCAGCGTCCGCCGTCCCACGCCTCCCACACCAGCGGGGGCTGGCGCGGGTCGACCCCGACGCCCTCGACGCGGCTGTCCAGCCGCACGGCGACCACGCAGCGCGGAACGGCCGTCGGCAGGCCGAACAGCAGCGCGTCGCCCGGCTCGGGCGCGGCCTGGAAACAGGGCACGTCGCGTTCCTCCGCGAGCGCGCCGGTCAGGTCGGCCTGTTCGCCCGTGCGGGGCGCGCTCACCAGGCGCGTCAACTCGCTGGGCAGGATGCGGAGTTCGTCCGTGGTGGCGAACACCACGGCCTCCTCCGTCTCGCCGGCCGCGGTCGTCACCTCGGTGCCGGCGGCGAGCACCACCGCCTCGGGCTGCGGCGCCGACAGCCAGAAGTCGACCTCGGCGCTCGCGGCTCCGGGCGGGAACAGCCGGATGTCCAACAGGTCGAGAAAGGCCAGGTAGTTCTTCTCCGGCACCCGGTTCAGCCGGTAGAGCGTCAGGTCCACGAGGTAGGCGAAGGTCTCGATCAACGTGACGCCGGGGTCGGAGACGTTGTGGTCGGTCCACTCCGGCGCACGCTGCTGGACGTACCGCTTGGCCTCGTCGACGAGCTGCTGGAAGCGCCGGTCGTCGAGGTTGGGGGAAGGCAGGGCCATCAGCTCGGGACCGTTTCCTCAGCGCCCTCGTCGGAGGGGATGGTGTAGAAGGGGAAGACCAGGTTGCGCCGGTCGTTGGTGGCGCGCACCGTGTAGCGCACGTCGATGTAGAGGGTGCCGACCCGCACCGAGTCGAAGGCCACGAGCACGTCGGTCACCGTGATCCGCGGCTCCCACCGCTCCAACGCCTCCCGCACCTGTTGGGCGATGCGTCCGGCGGTGGCGCCGTCGCCGGGCGCGAACACGTAGTCGTGGATGCCGCAGCCGAACTCGGGCCGCATCGGACGCTCGCCCGGCGCCGTGCCGAGCACGAGCCGGATGGCCTCCTCGATCTCCCGTTCCCGCTCGACCATGGCGATGCCCCCGGCGGGCCCGACCCGCAGCGGGAAGGCCCAGCCGCGGCCGATGAACCGCTCGCTCACAGCGCCCCTCCGATCTGCACGTCCAGCGCGCCCGTGATGATCTGCGCGCCGCACGTGGTCCGGTCGCCCACCCGCGCGGCGGGCAGCCCGCCGATGAGCACCAGGCCGCCGGCGGCGCCCCCCGGTCCGGGCGTGACCACGTTGCCCGGGCCCATCGCCGCGTGTGGCAGGAGCGGGCAGACGTGCAGGCTGCCCACGACCGCGGCCGGTCGGCCGCCGATCAGGACGCGGACCACCGTGGCGGCGGCCGGGGGCGGCGGGGTGGTGATCCGGCCGCCGTGGACGGTGGCGTCGCCGGTGCGGGCTGCGGCGGGCATGGGGTGCTCCTTGGGTCGAAGAGGCTGGAGGCCGGTGGAGGGGACGGGACGGAGTACGGGGGCCGGGGCCGGGGCCGGGGGACCGGAAGGGGTCGGGCCGTGGCCTCAGTTGATGCGGATGAGCTTCGCCTTGAGTACGCCGAGCAGACCGCCGTCGACCGTGACCTGGGTCCTGCCGGACACGCCGACCCTGGTCCCGTCGATGTTGACGCCCGCGCTGCCGCTGATGTCCACCTGGCGGCCCTTGAGGGTCACGGTTCCCTGCCCGGCGTCCAACGTGATGCTCCGCCGGTCCAGGACGACGGAGGTCGCGGCCCGCTTGGGCCCCGCGTACACGGTCACCTCGATCCGGTCCCGACGGTCGTCCATGCGCACCTCCAGGCGCTCGTCCCCGGTGACCAGGCGCAACCCCGAGGGCCCGGGCGCCGGGGCGTCCAGCAACTCCACGCGGTGCCCCGAACGCGAGGCGACGGAGCGGCGGTTGACCTTGCCGCTGACCTTGTCGATGAGGGGAACGTCGTGCGGTGACGGCTTGTCCACGCCGTTGTAGAGGCCGCCGATGACGTACGGGCTGTCCAGCAGCCCCTGCTCGAACCCCACCAGCACCTCGTCGTTGACCTCGGGGCTGACGACGCCGCCCCCGCCCTTGCCGCCCCACTGGACGGTGCGCACCCAGTCGGAGACGTACGTGGTGTCGAGCCAGGGGAACTTCAGCCGCACCGCGCCGCGTTCGGACCGGTTCGGCTCGCGGACGTCCGTGACCACGCCGATGGCGAGCCCCGGCATGCGCGGCCCACGGTCGGGCGCGTTGGCGCCGGTCACCAGGCCGTTCAGCGAGCGGTCCGGACTGGCACTGACCCACAGGGTGGTCCGGTACCCGCCGTGCGGCTCCAGGACGTGCTGCACAGCGGTGGCCGTGTACCGGCCGGTGAACGCTTGCCCCACGTTGCCCAGCGCGATCGGCTTGCCCGCGCGCAGCTCCGGGTTCCCCTCGACCACCGCCTCCAACTCCGCGAACCCTGCCGCGACCTGCTCCGCCGTCGCCCGCGCCACCGCCGTCGTCTCCGCCTGGGTGCGGTACGGCGTGTCCGTGACGGCCACCCGGGCGGCCTTGCCGAACTTGGTGGCGACGGTCGCCGGCTTCAGGCCGGGCGCCACCGTCCCGCTGACCACGGACGGCTGCTCGGCGACCAAGGGCTTCTTGGTGGTCGTGTTCCAGCCACGGACCTGCACCCGGGCGGCCGAGTCGGCGGCCGAGAGCCCGGCCCGCAGCGCCAGCAGGTTGCTCCCGAACTGCAAGACCAACGGGTTGTGCCCGGCCGACGTCGTGGGCGCGGGCGCGCGGGCGGCCTTCGCGGGCTGGGTGAACTGGAGGAGTCCCTTGTCGTCGACGCGCACGTGGGCGCCGCTCTCACGCGCCAGGTACTGCAGGAAATCCCAGTCGGAGACGTTGGCCTGGGACAACTGCTGGTGGGTGATGGCCGGCGCCTGCACCCTGCCGCAGGCGAGCCCGGCCCCGGCCGCGACCTTGCGGACGATCGCCGCGGTCGTCATGTTCCGGTACGCCACCACCTTGCGGCCCCGCTGGAGGCGGTGGGCCTTGGAGTAGGCGCGCAGGACGGTGAAGGCGCCGGTGCCGTCCTGGTCGAGCTCCAGGGCCGTGACCTCGCCGCTGAACAGCGGTTGGCGCGCCTGGTTCTTCGCGGTCATCACCGACACCCGAAGGGGCGTGCCGATGGTGATGCCGTTGGCCGACAGGAACTCGTGCCGGTCGTCGCGGTAGGTGAGGACCGCCGTGTCGGGCAGGCCGACGTTCTCGTCGACGACGCAGCTCACCAACTGCGCGGCCCACGCCTGCGGCAGCTCGGCGGGCGCCTCGACGATGGGGTCGGCGGCGAACGACCGGCCGCCGCTCGCCTTGGACGGGCTCACGACGCCTCCTCCTCGTAGCCGCCCCGTACGGCCGGCACCACGACCTCGCTGCCGGGGACGAGGGCGATCGGGTCGTCGATGTCGTTGGCCTCCGCGATGACGCGCCAGACGGTCGCGTCGCCGTACTCGCGCCAGGCCAGCATCGCCAGGCTGTCGCCGGCCACCACGGTGTGCGTGCGGCGCGCGGTGCGCGCGCCCGAGGTGGGGTTCTGGCCCGCGGGCCCGACGCTCGCCTCCTCGATGGACAGCGAACACGTGGCCCGCAGGGGCGTTCCGTCCACGTCGAAGAGCGTGTACGACACCGACAGGTTCGACAGCACCCCGTCGAAGGAGGTGGAGCGCGCGGTGCCCCACTCGAACCGCACCCACGGGCTCGCCGGCTTCTTGCGGCCCAGGCTGGTCGGGGTCGGCACACACGCCTTCATGAGCGTCTCGACGGCCCGCTCCACCGAGTCGTCGTGCCGGGCGGTGGCGTCCAGGAACACGTCCAGGCTCAGCGTGCGCGGACCACTGCCGACGAACTCGGGCAGGGCGGACTCGCCCGCCATCCGCGAGGGCGTACGCCGCCACTCGGTGGTCTTGCCCAGTTGCAGCGTGGACGGGTTGAACTGCAGGTTGAGCCGCGCGATCACGCCACCGGGCTTGGCCCCGACGGCGGTCGGCGGCTCCTTGAGCGTGAGCTGGGCCCTGGCCCGGCTGGCACGGACCGCTGGGGACATGCTGTGCCTTCCTGTTTCGGGCGGTGCGTCGGACGGGTGGGCCGGCTCGCCGGCCCGTTGGGGCGGCGCGGTGCCGTCGTCTCGGTGCCGGCGCCGTCAGCTCGGTGACAGGCCCTGGTGGGCGATCTCCAGGGTCTCGACGGCCGGTTGCGAACTGCTCGGGTCGAAGGACGGGCCCTGCCAGCGCACGGGAACGATGCCGAACACCTGCCAACTGATGATCTGGCTCAGGTCCGGCCGCAGCGCCACGATCTCGCCGTCCTTGGCCTCGACCCGGCGCAGGGTCTCGTCCAGCCAGCGGCCGATCTTCGCCGTGTCGGCGGTGACGGGCCGGGTGAGGGTGATGTTGGACCAGGACACCCGGCCGGGCAGTTGCCAGGTGAAGCCGTTGTTGCCGCCCTCCGCGTAGCTCTCCATCTCGACCTCGGCGCCCATGCCCGAGCAGGTGTGGAAGGCGCCCAGGTCGTTGCCGCCGATGGCCAGGCGAAAGAACACGCTCGTCGCGAAGATTTTGTCCGTCATGCGTCCACCGGTCCCGTCGTTCGTTCCTCGTCCGTCGCGCGTCTCCCCGCGGTCCCGTCCTCGGGGGCGGGGCCTCCCTGGCCCGTCCTCACCGGCGCCCGTCGAAGGGCCTGCCCGCCCGCTCGCGACCGCGCCGTAACTCGGTGCGCAGCAATCGGGCCACCGGATCGAGCAGGCGCCGGGCCAGCTCGTCCATGTCGGGCCCCGGCGGCGCCGCCTTCTGGTGCGCGGCGGCCTGCTGCGCGGCGCCTTCGCCCCGCTCCGTGGGCCGCGCCGGGTGGGGCGCCGCCACCCCGGGCGGGTGACCGTCCGGCCCGCCGCCGCCCTCGGTCGAACCACCCGGGGCCCGCTGGATCACCGGCGCGCCGGGCGGCCTCGCCGTCGCCGTCGGCGCCGGGGGCACGGCCGGGCGGCGGGCCAGCACGGGCGACCCGGCCGCCGCGCGGGGCGCGGCCCGTACCGGTACGACGGGGGCGCTCCCCACCGGAGGCCGCGCCGCGCCCGGTTCGGCGCGCGGCGCTGTCACGGGCAGCGGTCCGACCGGCGCGAGCCCGCCGCCGGCCGCCGTCGTCCCCGGCCTGACCACCGGGGCGCTCGGCCGTACGAGCGGGGGAGCGCCGGATGGAGACGGGGCGCCGGGCGCGTCGGCGAACGTGGCCGTGCCGGCGGTGCCGTGCCCCGACCCGGTGGGCGTGGCCGGCGCCCGCTGGACGGGGGCGGGCGCCCCGGCGACCGGCGGGGCGTGCGGCGCGGGTCGCGGGGGCGGGCCTGGCGACTGGTCGGTGAGCGATGGCGTGGCACGGGGCCAACGGGGCGCCACCACGGGGCGGGTGGCGCGCGGTGGCGCCGCCTCGGCGGTGGCGCGGATGCCGGGCACCAGCGGACGCGAGGCGAGCAGACGGGCGGTGGGCAGATGAGTGGTGGGCAGCGCCCGTGGCACGGGATCGCCCACGCCGCCGCTCGCGCCTCCCGCGCGGGGCACGGGCCGGGCCATGACCAACGGGACCCGCCCGCCCGCGCGGGGCGCGGCGGACGGGGCGGCGCCACGCACCGCCGGTCGCGCCGCGTCCGGGCCCGCGCCTTCCACACCGGCCGCCCGGCCTCCTGGTCCGTGCGGGGCATCGGGCGCCACGGTCGGGCTGGCCGCGGGCCGCGCGAGGCGGCTCGCGGGCGCCGTGGGCGCGGGCGCCACGACGCGCTGGACGAGCGCGGGGGACACGGTCACGCCGTAGGTCCGCGGTCCCTCGCGACGGGCCTCGCCGCCCTGGCGCGGACTCACGGCTCCCAGCAACGGCGCGTGGCCCGATGTCGTGGCCTCGGCACCCGTTCGCGGCGAGCGGGCCGGCGGTGCGGTGGGCGCCGGCGAGGCGGTGGCCGGAGCGCCGGTCGGGGACGCGGTGTTCGGCGACCGCTCCGGAGCACGCTGGCTCTCCGTACGGGAGCCCGGCGTGGCGGTGCGCTGCACCGGCGCCGACAGGTCGGCGCTGGGCGGCAGCGAGGACAGCGGGGCGCCGAGCCCGGTGCGGGGGCTGGGGCGTCGTGGGGTGGGAGCCGTGGGGCTGTTGGTGTGGGGGTGCGCCGCCCCGTCCGGAACGGAGGGGGCGCCGGGAGCCCGACCACGGGCCTGCGGCGTGGCCGGCGTGGTCGGCGCGGACGAAGCGGCCCCCGGGGCCGGGCCGGCGGCGCGGCCCGGAGAACCCGCCGGGCGCTCGACGGGGCCTGCCGCACGAGGCTGCACCACCGGCAGCGCGCCAGCCACCGGTTCACGGGCCGTCGGGGCGCTCGGCGGCAACGGCACGGCGGTGGCCGGCAGGCTGGCCATCGGCGCGCCGAGCGGCGGACGGGTGGCCGACGCCCCGGCGTCCCGGCCCGACACCCCGGCGTTCCGGTCCGCGCCACCGGCCTCGACGGCGGGCCGCGCGGTGCTGACGGGCCGCGCGGTGGTGGCGGGCGGCGCGGTGGCGGACTCGCCGTGCCGGCCGGACGGGGCGCTGGTGCGTACGGGAAGCACGCGCCGTGGCGTACGCACCGGCGCTCGGGCGACGATCAGCGGACGCCCCACGGGGCGGGCGCGGACCGTCGGGGTCGCCGCCCGGTGCGCCCCGTCGGCGCGCGGTGCGCCGCTCGTCACGCTGTGGCCCGGCCCCCCGACACCTGCCGCCGGGCCGGGGGAGTCGGCAACTGCCGGTCCGGCGGCTGCGGTTCGCGCCTGTCCGGCGCTATCGGCGCGTCCGCCGCGCTCGGCGGGCCCGGTGCCAGCGCGCCCGGTGACCGGTGCCGCTGCCGTCCGGGCGCGGTCGGGCCCGGGGGCGGGACGGGGCGACGCGTCGGCCACCACGGCGACGCGACGTACGAGGGGAAAGTGCGGGAGCGCGGGCCGGGGGGCCGGTTCGGCCGACGCGGGCACCGCGCCGTCCCCGCCCGGCGCCACGGCCCGTTGGGGGGTGCCCGGCGCGGTGGTGCCGCGCGCCGGTATCGGCCGTTCGGACACGAGGCCGCGCGCCGGAGGCAACGGAGACGCCGGGGCCGGCCCGCCCCGGGGACCTCCGCCACCGACCGGTTCGGTGGACGCGGGAGTCGGCGGGGACGCGTCACCGCCCGGGGTCCCGGCACCCCCGACAGCGCCAGCAACCGGGACACCACGTGCGGGTACACCGCCGCCCGCGCCGGAGCGCGCCGACGCGGCACCTTCTCCCGCCGAGTCGGCGGCCGGGCCGGCCGGCGGCGCGCCGCTCGGGCCCGCCGGGCCATGGCCCCGGCCGGCCCGGCCGGCGCGCGAGCCGCCACCCGCCGTCGATCGCGCGACGACGGGGCCCACCCCGCCCTGGCCGCCCGCGCCCCGTTCGCCCGCGCCGGCCGACGAACCGCCACCCGACGCACCCACCACTGGGCCCGCGCCGAGCGCGGCCGAGCCCGAGCCGGTCAGGCCAACTCCGGGGCCGGTCGGCTCCGGGCCGGGCGTCGCCGAGCCGGAGCCTGGGGTGGTCGGGCCTGAACGTGGGGTGGCCGGGCCCGTCGCGCGACCGGAGGCGGCACGGCGTTGGACGGCGCCCCCGGTCGAGAGTGCGCCGGGGCCGGCACGGTGGCCACTGCCGGCGGCGTCGCGCGAGCCCCGCGCTGTGGCCTGTCGCCGGGCCCCGTCGCCCCGCTGTCGGTTCGCGCCCGACGCGCGCGGCGGCCGGCCGCCCGCGGTCTC
Organism: Streptomyces buecherae; assembly: GCF_014295035.1. Taxonomy (GTDB): domain Bacteria; phylum Actinomycetota; class Actinomycetes; order Streptomycetales; family Streptomycetaceae; genus Streptomyces; species Streptomyces youssoufiensis. Next base: position 883,297 of record NZ_CP060404.1, on the reverse strand, counting down.
GGCCGGTCCGTCCTCGGTGGCGTCGGCGGGCGGGAGCGCGGAGCGCAGCAGGAGCGGGCCGCCGCCGCTGTGGGAGGCGGGCGCCGCTGGCGCGCCGATGACCCCGCGCACGAGGCCGGACGGGGCGGCGGAGTCGATGGCGTGCGAGAGGCCGGTGTCGAACAGGGGGTTGCGCCAGGCCGCCAGTGTCGACCGGAAGACCAGGCCGTCACCGACGGCCAACGGCGAGCGGGAGATGGTGAGTCGCGCGGCCTCGGTGTGCCGCCAGCCGCCGTCCCAGCCGGCCGGCACGGCGGGCGTCCGCACAGCGCCGGCGTCCTGCCCAGCGACGCCCTGCCCAGCGACGCCCTGCGCCGGGGCGACCGTCTCGGGCAGCCGCGTGTCCGGTGCGCCGCCTCCCCCGGCCGGGCGCCTGCGCCACCTGTCCCGCCATGCCATGCCTCAACCGCCTTCGTTCACCCGGGTGTTGATCTGCGCGATCTCGGCCACCCACTGCTGACGTTCGCCGTGGGGCAGGTCGAGGATCTCCTCGCGCGGCCAGTGGAAGTGGTAGGCGATGTACGCGATCTCCTCCCGTAGCCGGGGGAGGGCGTACGTCACGATTCCCCCAGGCGCCCACCCGAGAGGTCGACCTCGAAGCCGCCCTCGCAGTGCGGGCAGGTCACCGCCGCGCGCGTGTGTCCCTCGCTGTTGACGCGCCGGTAGAAGTCCTGGAGGAACGCGATGTCGGTCGCGTACATCCGTTCCACGATGCCGGCGTGCACGTCGGTGATCGCGCCGATCCGGGTGATCACCTGGCTGAGCAGCACCACGCTCAGGTACGCCGGGTTCTCCTTGACCCGCAGGTCGATCTGGGGGCGTAGCTCGTCGCGGGCCGTGGCCAGCCGCATCGCGCCGTGCCGGTGCACCGTCCCCGCCTCGTCCAGGTACCCGCGCGGCAGCTCGAACTCGAACTCCGTGCGCCACGCCTGCTCCTGGACGGCTCCGGGCACGGCGGCCGGCGGCCCGGGCGCCTGCTCGTCCGCCTTCGCCACGGGCGCCGTGGCCTGGAGGATCTCCTCCAGGTTGCCCGCTGTGACCGTACGGCGCCTCATTCGACGACGATCTCCTCGAACACGATGGTCACGGTCTCGGTGGCGGCCGACGACTCGCCCGCCTTCAGCGAGGGGCCCTCCCATTTGGACGCCCAGCCCTGCATGAGCTGGATGCGCCGGACGGTCTCGCCGGTGGAGTCCTTGATCTCGATGGTGAGGTTCTGCCGCGCGGTGTCGACGGCGCCGTTGTTGAGCGTCTCCTTGATCCAGGTGGTGAACTCGCTGCTCTTGTCGAGCCCCCGGGTGATGGTGATCTCGCCGGCCTGGCGGGCGCCGGGCTGCTTGCGGATGATCTGCTTGCCCTCCGCGCTGACCTGCCGGACCTCGACGACCTCCTCCTCGACGTTCAGCCCGCTGATCTCCTGGATCGATTCGACCAGGTAGCCGCCGAGCTGCACGCCGAAGATATGGGTGGAAAGAGCATCGCCCTCTGCCATGACTGTGTGTCCCCTCTTTCCTGTGTCCTGATCACTCGTCGATCAGGCTCGTGCTGTCGGAGAACTGGGCCAGCCGGAAGACCACGAACTCGGCCGGCTTGACGGGGGCCACGCCGATCTCGCAGACCACGCGCCCCTGGTCGATGGACTCCTGCGGGTTGTTGTCGCGGTCGCACTTGACGTAGAAGGCCTCCGCGGCCGTGCGTCCGAACAGCGCGCCCCGACGCCACTCCTCGGAGAGGAACGCGCTGATGTTGCGGCGGATGCTCGACCACAGCCGGTCGTCGTTGGGCTCGAAGACCACCCACTGGGTGCCCAGCAGGATGGACTCCTCCAGGTAGTTGAACAGGCGGCGCACGTTCAGGTAGCGCCAGGCCGGGTCGGAGGAGAGGGTGCGCGCGCCCCACACGCGGATGCCACGGCCGGGGAAGGCACGCACGCAGTTCACGCCGATCGGGTTCAGCAGGTCCTGTTCGCCCTTGCTGAGCCGCAGCTCCAGGTCGGTCGCGCCACGGATGACCTCGTTGGCCGGGGCCTTGTGCACGCCGCGCTCGGCGTCGCTACGGGCCCACAGGCCGGCGATGTGGCCGCTGGGCGGCACCGTGGCGTTGCGACCGGCGGCCGGGTCGAAGACCCGCACCCACGGGTAGTAGAGCGTCGCGAAGCGGGAGTCGTAGCCGGCCTCGTCCTTGCGCCAGGCGCGCATCTGCTGGGCGGTCAGGCCGGGCGGCGAGTCGAGGAGGGCCACCCGGTCGCCCATCTGCTCGCAGTGCGAGATGACGGCGAGCTGGACCGTGCGCAGGCCCTCGGCGTCGATGTCGCCGCGTTGGTAGGCGCTCATCAGGTCCGGCACGGCGACCATGGTGATCTCGTCGATGGACTCCAGACCGGCGAAACCGGTGCGGGCCTCGGAATCCCCCAGGTACTCGGCCGCGTCCAACCGCGCGACCCCGCCCGGCGCGGTGGGCGGGGCCGCCGGGGCGTCGGGCACCGCCACCGTCTGCGCCACGGGCCGGCTCTGCGTCGCCCCGCGCTGCTCGGTGACCTCGATCAGCTTCGAGGCCCGGGTCTGGTTGAGGAGGTAGCCCTTCACGTTCTTGCGGGTGGACGCCTCGTACGTCTCGACCACCTGGCCGCCCTGCCGGACCAGCACCTTGAACCGGTCGTCGGGCGGGTTCTCCCCGTCGGGGTCGGCGACCTCCACGGACACGCCGCTCACCCCGGGCCGGGCCGCGACCAGGAAGCCACCGAACTCCACCGTCGCCCCCTGGGCCGGCTGCGGCGCGCTCTGCTCCCCGGCCGGCGCCGACGTGTCGGTGGCGGAGCCGCCGATGCGCACGATGTACGCGGCGCCGCCGCCGTTGGAGAAGAAGCCGTGCACCGCGTGCGGCAGGTAGGCGCCCCGGGTGAAGCCGCCGAACTGCTGGCTGTACTGCTCCCAGTTGGTGACGAGGGTCGGGGTGTGGAAGGGCCCGTTCTCGGCGAAGCCGACGAACGCGGCGACGGCGGTGCCGACCCCCTCGATCGGGCGAGCGCCGGATTGCACCTCCTCCACGTACACGCCTGGGGTGAGGTACGTCGGCATGCTCGCTCCTTCACGCTGGGGGACGGGGGCCACGGACTCGGGGCCCGGGCGGTCGCAGGCACAGCTTTCCGCCCGCCACCACCGGTGCCAGCGGACCGCGGGCCCTGCCCGGGGGCAGAGGCCCTGCCCGCGCGGCCGCCGCCGCCGCGCGGCGCGTGCAGCCACCGTGGCGCACGGGGCGCGCGAGGGCGGCGAACGGACCGTACGGAACCGGCGTGAGCGGGCCGGCTCAGCGCCCGTTCGCCTCGGCCAGGTAGGGCCCGAACTCGCTCTCCAGCACCAGCCGGCCGAGCTTGCGGTACTCGCGGGCGACCGCCGTCACCACCTGGCCCATGGTCAGTCGGGTGCCCGACGCGGCGGACAGGTACGCGGCCGTCACCGCGCAGGCCCGGATCGAGCCCCCGGACAGTTCGAAGCGGTCCGCGCAGAAGCCGAGGTCCAGATCGCCGTCGCGCGGCACCCGGCCGTTCAGGCACCGCTCCCACAGGGCCAGCCGCTGGGCCCGGTCCGGCACCGGGAACTCCGCCACGATGTCCAGGCGCCGGGTGAACGCCTCGTCCACGTTGGCCCGCAGGTTGGTCGTCAGGATGGCGATGCCGTCGAACGACTCCATGCGCTGGAGCAGGTACGCCGACTCGATGTTCGCGTGCCGGTCGTGGGCGTCCTTGACCTCCGAACGCTTGCCGAAGATCGCGTCGGCCTCGTCGAACAACAGCACCGCGTTGACCGCCGACGCCTCGGTGAAGATCCGCTCCAGGTTCTTCTCGGTCTCCCCGACGTACTTGTCGACCACCGTGGACAGGTCCACCACGTACAGGTCCATGCCCAGATCGGCGGCCACGACCTCGGCGGACATGGTCTTGCCGGTACCCGAAGGGCCCGCGAACAGCGCGATCACGCCGTGCCCGCGACCGCCGCCGGGCCGCATCCCCCACTGCCCGAGGACCTGGTCGCGGTGGCGGGCCCGTACGGCCAGCTCGCGCAGCTCGTGCCGGGTGCGCGCGGGCAACACCAGGTCGTCCCAGCCCACGGCGGGCGCCACGCGGCGGGCGAGGCGGGCGAGCCCCGCGCCGTTCTGCGCCCGCACGGCGTCCCGCAGGTCGCCGGGGCCCACGGGCCGCCCGGCGAGCGCGGCCGTCCGCACGGCCGCGCCGGCGGCCCGCCGCAACTGGCCGGAGTCCAGGCGGTGCGCGGCCACCGCCCGGGCCAGCGCGTCGGCTTCCGGCACCGCCGCGCCACCGGCCCGCCCCAGCGCGTGCCGCCACCGCGCCACCTGCTGCTCGGGCGAGGCGGCCGGGACGGCCAGGGTGACCGGCGTGGCGGTCGCCCACACCGGGTCCCAGGCGTTCGACCCGTACGTGAACAACGGGACGCCGGCAGCCGCCGCGCACAGCGCGCGCAACGCGCGGGCCCGCTCGGACGGCTGGTCCGGCAGCGCCTCCAGCGGCCCCAGGACGATCCCGGCGCCGGTCAGCCGCGCCTCGCGGGCCGCGACCGCCGCGGTGCCGGCCAGCTCGCCCGGCCGCTGGGCCAGCGCCGCCGCGTCCAGCACCAGCGAGCGGCGCCCGGCCTCGCGCAGGGCCGCACCCGCCAGGCCCTCGGGGGCACCGCCCTGGGCCCACAGGTGCACGTGCCCGGTCCCGGTGCCCGCGGCGGCGATGGCCGCCCGGACCAGGGCGGGGTCGGCCGCCGGGTCGGCGCCGCCCTCGCCCAGTACGGGAAGCAGGCTCGCGTCCGGCGTGCCGTCGCCGAGCAGGTGGGCGGTGATCCGGTCGGGCACGGTCACCACGCGCGACAGCGGCGGGCGCTCCGGCTCCACGACGTCCAACAGCCCACCGGCGCGCAGGGGAGCGCCCGCGGCCAGCCGGAACCGGCCCGGGGACATCCCGCTGTGCCCGCACAGTTCCAGCGCGAGGCCCACGGTGGGCCGACGGCGCGTCAGGTCGTCGTTGAGGTAGCCGTAGAGCTGTTCGAACCGGGCGTCCAGGTCCGGCGCCACGGCGACCAGCAGCAGGTCCACGTCCAGCGGGGAGAGGCCGAAGTCCCGCGCGAGGAGGTCGAGCACCGAGCCGGGCGGCGGGGCCGAGGCCGGCAGCGCGGGCAGCCCGAAGCGGTCAGCGGGCGCGTCGAGCACGCGGGCGACCGCCTCGGGAGAGAGGTACTGGCCCCGGTAGGGGTCCTGCGGATCGGGGTCGCTGGCGTACCTGGCCGCCACCGCCGTGCGCACCCGCTCCTCGACCAGCCGCAGCCGTCGCCACAGGAACGGCGCGCTGTCCTCCCCGGGCGGGGACGCCGGCTCCACGGTGTACGTCACGGCTGGCGGCCCCCTCGTCGCCGTCGGCGCGCGGGCGTCGCCGGCCGCTCCCGTGGCGCGCCGAAACCCTCCGCGCCCGCGTCGCCGACCCCCTCGTAACGTAGCCGGCGCGCGGGCTCCGGGTCTCGCGGGTCGGCCTCCGGCGCGGCCCGCACGACCAGCCCTTCGGTGACGGGCGGCGCGGCGGCCAGGTGTGGGCCCCGCAGCGGTGCCCGCACCCGCACCTCCAACGACGGTCGCAGCTCCCCGCCGAGCGCCGACCACACGTCGGAGGCGGCCGGCGCGTCGGGGTCGCCGCCCACCAGGTCGAGACCGACCGCGAGGCCCAGCTCGGCGAGCGTGCCGGTCAGCAGCCGCGCCGGAAGCGTGTCCGCCGCCGTGACCGTGGTCAACACCTGAGCTAGCAACCGGTGTTCGTCCTGCGAGCGGCTGGCCCAGGCGGTGACCAGGTACGTCAGGTCGAACCAGCGCGCGGGCGCGCGGCGCGCGACGACCAGCCCGTCCGCGTCGTACACCTCGCCGCCGCCGGTGCCGCGCCGCGAGCCGTCCTCGCGGATGTCGTGCAGGAACACGCAGACGGTCGGGGCGCTGCGCCGCGCCGCCCAGTCGCGGGTGGGCGCGTCGAAGACGACCTCCACGCCCGACGCCGCGAACCCGGACTCGTCGAGCAGGCGGTTCAGCGCCTCGTCGACTTCGTGGATCATCGGCGGATCACCTCGTCGGGCGGCTGGATGCTGCCGTAGATCACGAGGAAGTCCGTCCGCGCCGGCGAGAAGCCGGGACCGCTCGCGGTGATGGTCCGCGGGCCCGTCTGGTCCTTGGCCAGGATGAGGAGTTGGCCGATGAAGGTGCCGTTGGCCTTGGGGATCGTCGGGGCCGCCGCCGCGGTGATGCCCGGCTTCCACCGGAAGCGCACCGGCACGCCGGGCGGGAAGTCCCTGCCGCGCACCGAGGTCACGAAGCCGGGCTTGCCGACGGCGGGCACCGCGATGATGCGCGGTCGCAGGATGCGCAGCCGCTCGCGGTCACTGTTGTCACCGAGGTCGGCGTCCGTGCCGGTCGTCGTCAGCTCCCCGGTGACCTGGGTGGTGAGCGCCTTCCTGGGACTCAGGACGATCTGGAGCACGGTGCGCGCGCCGGGCGTCAGGTCGGGCAGCGCGCACCGCCAGTCGGCGTCGCAGCCGGGGGGCGGTCCGTTGTTCGGCACGCCCGCGGGCAGGCCGATGCGCAGGCGCAACCCGGTGGCCAGTGCCTGGCGGCCGTTGCGCACGGTGTACGTGACCACGACCCGACCACCGACGTAACCCGGGTTGGGCTGCGCCCTGACGCTGACGGCCGGCCCGGCCCTGGGCGCGGGCGGCTCCACCGGCGGCGGCGGAGGAGGGGGCGGCGGCGGCGACGGCGGGGGCGGAGGCTGCTGCGTGGGCGGTGGCGGCGGTGGCGGCGGAGGCGGCGCCGGTGTGGACGGCGGCGGCGTGCTGGGCGGCGCCGTGGTCGGGGTGGGGGTCGGCGGGGTGGGGGTGGGTGTGGGTGTCGGGGTGGGCGTGGGGGTGGGTTCGGGCGGCACGGGGGCCTCGCGTACCGGGATCAGGGTCCGGTCGGCGTTGTCGCTCGGGTTCGCGTCGAGGACGGCGCCGGTCACCGACCAGTCGACCGGCTGATGCCCGGGCGCGACCCCGGCCAGGGACACGGTCACCGGCACGGCGTCGCCGGGCCTCACCACGCCCAGGTCGCAGGTGAGGGTCGCGGCGTCGCAGGAGCGGCCGGGCGCGCTGAGGCCGGTCAGGCGCACCCCGCCGGCCGGCGCGACGGTCAGCCGGGTGCCGGGGGACGCGGCGGGGCCGTGGTTGACGACGTCGACCTGGAACGTACGGGTGCGGCCGACGGTGACCTCGGGGGTGGCGTCGGGCGCCCGCACCGCGAGGTCCACCGACCGCTGCACGGTCGGCTCCTTCTGACGACCGGGCAGCCCGTCGGTGAGCGAGGTCACCTCGCCCGACTCGATGTCGAGTAGCCGCAGCTTCTCCGGACTGTAGGCGGGCGAGTCGGCGCGCGAGCTGAAGACCAGGTTCTCGCCGTCGGCCGTCCACGCGGCGTCCCGGGGCTGGAAGGGGCCGGTGACGCTCGTGTCGGGCAGCGGTCGCTCGCAGGCGCCCGGCTGGTCACGCACGCTGGCGGGCAACAGCACCCGGCAGTCGTCGCCCGTCACGGAGGTGAGCAGGAGGCCGTCGTGTTCGTTGTCGCTACCGCTGACGTCCTTGCGGTTGAAGACGATGGTCGTGCCGTCCGGCGAGAACGCCGGGCTGTCGTCGATGACCGCGCAGGGGTCGGGGCACACGGTGGCGCTCAGGTCACGCTGCTGGTCCAGGGCGTTCACCGGCACCGTCCAGATGTGCTTGCTGCCCTTGTCGCTGTCGGTGGCGTGCGTACGGGTGAAGGCCAGCGTGGCGCCGTCGGGTGACCAGGTGGGTTGGGCGTCCTGTTGTGATGCGTCGGGCGGGGTGATCGTGTGGCGGATCGCGCCGGTCGCCGCGTCCGCGATCAGGACGCGACTCGCGGTCCTGCCGCCGGTGCCGTCCGGGGACGTGCGGGAGAAGGCGAGGGACGTGCCGTCGGGGGAGAACGTGGGATCGGTGTCCCAGCCGTAGTCACCCCGGCCCGCGAGCTCAAGGGGCCGGGCGTGGGAACCGTCGGCACCGGCGATCAGTATCCGCTCGGCTCGCTCGTTCTTCTCGCCCTTGAACTGGGTGAACGCGATCTGCCGGCCGTCGGGCGTGTAGTTCTGCCGTTCGAACCACGGGTGGTACTGGGGTCTGGGCTGGAAGAGTGGGTCCTCACCCGACCCGTAGGGACCGTCCGCCCGTGGGTCCTCCGTGAGGACGTCCTGGCCCAGGTCGCGCGGGTCGGAGCCGTCCATGCGGATGTCCTGGAGCCCGGCCGTGTGCTTGGTGACCGCGGTGGTGCGGTCGACCACGACCTTCCGGCCGGCGAGCGGTTCCAGCCAGGTGGCCGTCCCGACCTCGCGGTCCTCGTCCAGGACCAGCTCCGGTTCGGCGGGCTGATGGTCGATATCGGGAATCTTGTAGACGTGTTCCCACTCGGTCTTGCAGACGCACGACTTCTCAGGGCTGATGAAGAGAAACCCCTCCCCGTCGGGCAACCACGCTGCCCCGCGGGCCTGCCAACCGTCCTCGTCGTCGAACAGCAGCAGATCGCCACCGCCCCCGCTCTCGGTGGTCCAGCGCAGTCGAGGGCCCTCCGAGCCGGTGGCGGTATAGGCGATTTTGCTCCGGTGCGCGCCGTTGACCACCGGGTTCCAGGCGAGTTCGCTGGCCGTCCCGTTCGCCGGGTCAGTGACGCGCTGGGCGGCGCCGCCCGCCAGCGGACGTACGTAGGCTTGCCGGCCCACGAGCGGGTCCGCGTCACTGGTGTACGCCAGCCGCTGCCCGTCCGGTGAGACGGTCGGCCACTCCTCGTTCGCCGGGGTGTCGGTCAGCCGGGTCAGGCCGCTCCCGTCGGCGCGCACCAGCCACAGGTCACGCTGCCTGCGGTCGCCGGGCCCAGCGGACTCCGCCGAGTCGAAGACGACCGCCTGCCCGTCCGGTGTCAGCCGTGGATGCGCGGCGTCGTGGCCGCTGGTGAGCCGGCGCACCGACCCGTCGGCCGCCCGCAGGTAGACCTGGGGCCGCCGCTCGTCCCGACGACTCACAAAGACCAACTGGTCGCCCAGGGCGTTGGGTTGGACGTCGTAGTGGGCGATCCCCACATCGAACAGCGGACTGCTCTTCTTGTTGTCATCCTCCTTGCCCAGGCTCCGGTGCCGGGTCCCGGCGTACGCGACGCGCGTGTCGGGCGCGTCGGCCGGCCGCACCGTGACCTCGTCCGCGACCGGCCGGTTGGCCGCCGTTACTCCCAGCAGGGGAGCCATCAGCAACAACGCCAGGCCGATGCTCCTCCAGCGATGCCGCCAACCGCCCGTGCTACCCGTGCCCCTCACGGCCCACCTCACTGTCCCCACGCCGGCTCTGCGCATACGGCCACCAGCCTGCGGCCCGCCCCGGGAGGCGGGGCAGGGCCGCGGGGCCGAAGCCGGGGGAAGAGACCGGTGTGTTCGAGGGCAGCGCGCGCACGGCGGCGGCCGGTCGGGGCACGGGCGGGTGGGTCAGATCAGGCCCTTGCGCAGCGCGTAGCCGACGGCGTGGGCGCGGTTGCGCACCTGGAGACGCGTGATGACCTCGTGCAGCACGTTCTTCACGGTCCGCTCCGAGTAGGCCGTCTTGCGGGCGATCTCCCGGGTGTCGAGCCCCTCCGACACCAGGCGCAGCATCTCCGCCTCGCGGGCCGTCAGGGTCGACAGGGACACGGCCTGCGGGTCGAGCGACGAACTCTGCAGGCCACCCACGTGGGTGAGCAGCTTGGCCAGCAGGTCACCGGGGAGCACGCCCTCGCCGTTGGCTATCGCCGACACCAGGCGTATCAACTTGTCCTGGTCGGCCTCGGCGCGCCGCAGCACCGCCGCGACCCCGAGGTTGAGCGTGCGTTGCAGGGCGTCCCCCGACTCGAAGGTGCCGACCACGACCCCGGTGCGGGTGGCGGAGTTGTGCCGCAGTCTCTTGAGGAGGGTGGACGTCTCGTCGTCCACCACGTCCACGACCACCAGGGACACGCGCGCGGTGTCGAGGTGGGCGTCGGTGACGAGTTCGATCTCGGGGCGGTGTCGTAACTGCTGGACCGTCCCCACGTAGAGGATGGGGTCCGGGGCGTAGACGGCGACGCTGACGCGCTCGGAGCTGACCGTGTGGGCGGGCCAGCGCGCGGGCTGGCCAGCCGCCCGGTCGGGTTCCTGGCGCACCGTGGTGAACGCGGCGGCGGGGCTGATCATCTGGGTCGATGGCATGGGCAGGCACCTGTTCCATGAGACATGCGGGCACGGGCAGGAGTTGCGGGTGGTGCGACGGAGCGACACGGCCGCCGGCCGGGGCGCGATCGCGGCGGCGATCGGTCGGCGGCGGTCGGGAAAGGGAGCCGGAGGGAGCTTCCGAAGGCACCGCTACTGTCCGCGGCCTTGCCCTCGGGCCCCTCGTGGCGGTCGGCGGGGCGTCTTAGCGTCGAGGTGTGACGTCTCCAACAGCCTCCCCCAGTCCAGGTGCAGCCGGTCTCGACATCCCCGAAGTGTCGGTGATGCCCGGTGGCACCGCGTCCACCACACTGACCGTTCGCAACGACAGCGACATCGTCGAGGCGTACACCTTGGAGATCGTGGGTGACTGCGCCGCCTGGTCCACCGCGGAGCCGGCGCGCGTCTCGCTCTACCCGGGCACCTCCGAGACGGTGACGATCCACCTGGCACCACCGCGCTCCTCCGAGGTGCGCGCGGGCGCCTACCCGCTGGCGGTACGGGTGTTGCCCACCGAACACCCCGAGGCGGTACGGGTCCCCGAGACCACCGTCCGCGTCGAGGAGTTCCGGCACCTGCGCGCCGAGGTGGCCCCGCGCCGCCGCCGTGGCTGGTTGCGCGGCCGGTACCAACTGGCCGTGCGCAACGAGGGCAACACCCCGGTACGGGTGGGCTTCACGCCCGACCAACCGGGCGAGGAACTCGCCTTCGACTTCCGGCCGACGACGCGGGAGCTGGCCCCGGGCGAGGCCGCGCACGTGGGCCTGCGGGTCCGTACGGGCAAGCCGGTGTGGTTCGGTGAACCCGTGGTCTGGCCCTTCACGGTGGTCGTCGCCGAGTCCGCGACGACCGGCGACGGGCAGGACCGACAGGACGAGCTGGGCCCGGCGGCCGTCCAACCGTCGCTGGACGTGGAGTTCGTCCAGATCCCGATCTTCCCGAAGTGGCTGCTCGCCGTGTTGGCGGCCCTCCTCGCCCTGATCCTGGCCTGGCTCCTGCTCGTGCGCCCCACCGTGCGCAGTGCGGCCAAGGACGCGGCCAACGACGTCGTGCGCCCTCGGCCGACGCCCGGACCGAGCGTGCCCGGCCAGGACGAACAGGGGGCCGGCGGCGGCGCGGACCAGCGGCCCGGGGGCGGTACGGACGCCCAGCCCGGCGGGGGCACGGACACCCAGCCCGGTGGCGAGAAGGGTCCCGGGGCCGGCGGCGAGAACGGTGGCGACGGCAAGGCCAGGGGCGGTGACACGACCGGCGGCAAGGAACAGCATTCGGCCACGCTCGACGTGGAGGCGCCCGCGGGCGCGGTGGGTGCCACCCCGTACAAGGTGGAGAAGGGCAAGATGTTCGAGGTCACCGACATCGTCGTCTCCAACTACCAGGGCGACGAGGGGGTGTTGACCATCCACTTCGGTAACCGCAAGATCACGACGATCGCACTGGAGACCTTCCGCAACCTGGACTACCACTGGGTCACTCCCATCCGGATCACCGAGAACGCCACCGTGCGGGCCCAGATAACCTGCGCGAAGCCGGGCACGCCGGCGACGGGACAACGGGCGCAGGGGTGCCACGAGGTCGTCAACGTCAGCGGTCTGCTCAGTGACTACAGGTGAACTGGGCGCCCCGACCATGGCCGGGGCGCACGGTCGGCTTGCACACGTGGGGCCGCCCTACCGCGTACGGAACTGGATTCTCACGCCATTCGCCCGAATAGTTCTCTCCAGTAGCGAATATTCCGGGATAGCTGCTCAGAATGCCCCGGCTCGATAGCGAGTGGTGGCATTCGGTAACCGAGAAGATTTGGTCTGACATTGGTACCACCCGCGAAGGCGGGGCGGGCGCCGGGTCGATGTGTGCGGCAGGTACTTGCCAGGAAAGCCGCGACATACCGCCTTGCCGTTCTGCCGCGACCTTCGCGGAGCGCACCCTGTTCGGTTGGCGAGACGGCTGCCGTTCTGGCTGCCCCACCGCGGGATCGCGTGGCGCCGTCCGTCTTCTTCAGGACATCAGGTCGAGGAGGGCCCGGCCGCGCGGCGTGTGGTGCAGCCGGACCTCGCGGCCCCGGCGCCGGCGGGTGAGGAGGCCCGCGGACTCCAGGAAGCGGCAGTGGTAGGTCGCGGAACCGGAGGAGAGGGCCGTGGCGATCTCACCCACGGTCGGGGTGTGCGCGGCCAGGCGCAGGATGGCCGCCCGCGCGGGCCCGAGCAGGATGGACAGGGAGTCGGCGGCGGGCTGGACAGGCTGGCCGCCCGGGATCAGCGCGAGCCCGGGCGCGGGGTAGGACAGACGCGTTCCCGCGGAACCGTCCGAACTGATCGAGTAGGTGGCGCTGCCACAGACGAGCGGAGCGAGCACCAGGCCCTGGCCTGCCTCGCGGCAAGGCGTCCGCGCGGTGTGCAGGGGCGGGCAGTACAGCGTGTCGTGCTCCACACGCCAGCACGGGTTGGCCAGTCCGGCGAGCACGACATCGAGCGTACCGGTCACCGTCGCGGTGCCGACGCGTTCGGTCTCCCGCCACAGCAGGGGCTGCGCCCGCTGCCAGACGACCGCGTAAGCCTCCCAGATGGCGGAGAAGACCCGTGCGAAGGCCGCGAGGTAGGGAGCGGGACGCTCGATGACGCGGGCCCACTCGGCCGCCGGGGCGGGCGACGACTCGTACCAACCGCGTGCCTGCTCGCTCACCTCCGAGAGGTCCTGCTCACGGAGTCGCTCCAGGCCGCTGGGCAGATCGGGTCCGGCGAGCGGGGCGAAGCAGTCGGGGAACCCGTAGCGCTCCAACAGGGGGGTCAGCCGGTTCATGTCGTCGGCCGGGATCGCTGATCGGACGGCCTGACGAAGCGTGGGCGGAACTCCTTGCCCCGGCATGCCCAGCGCGTCGATCAACAGGCAGAACAGGCTGGTTCCCGGGTGATGGGTCACGGACACCCGAAGCGAGTGGAGTGGTTCGAGCGCGACGGCGGCCGACGGCTGGAGCACGGTTCCCCCCACCTGCGGATGATCCACCCAGAATCCCATGTGCGCGAGAGCCGGGTGAGGGAGATTCCGGTCATGCGTCCGCGCCGAGTCAACGTGGTTGATCCATCAATGGGTTAAGAGAATTTCAGAAGATTGGCGGCGGCTCATGAGCCTGCTGGGATGTGCCTCGCCAAGGGACCGCGCTCACCCGGCGAAAAGTGCCCACCGGCCCGACCTCCAGCCCGGTCGGCGGGCCGTCGGGGCCTCGGCACGACGCGGGCCCGGGGCGCCCGCCACCCCGAAGACAACAGACCGGGCGGGGGCGGCGGAACGCATCCGCTCGATATCCACTCGACACAAAGGATCTCCTCAACATGCGCCGAATCAAGGCCGCTTCTCTCGCCACCCTGGCCGTGGCGTCAGTGCTGCTCGTCTCCACGCCCCCCGCCATGGCGGACGCCACGCCCACACGAACGGCCAACGCCACCTCGGCCGACACCGCGGCGTCGGCGACCCCCACGGTCAGCCTCGACCGCTACCTCTCCAGAACCGACCACCGCAGCACGGTCTGGGGCGCTCCCGCCGGCTACCGCCTCGAAGGAAGCCTGGGCGGCCTGTACACGGCGCCGGTCCAGGGCACCCACGCGCTCTACTCGTGCGCGGACCGAGGCGACCACTACGTGAGCACCCGGGCCGACTGCGAGGGCCCGGGCTACACCTTCGTCGGCCGCCTCGGCTGGGCCTACAGCACGCCCCCGGCCGGCGTGGCCACGCTGCCGCTGTACCGCTGTCTGACGCGCTCCGACCGTCAGCACTTCGAGACCAACGACGTCAACTGCGAGGGGCAGATCTCCGAGGGCCTGATCGGACACACCGTGCTGGGCTGATGCCCCGTTCCCCGCCGACATCCGCGGCAACACCGGGCTGCCGGCGGCTGAGGGACGGCCCGCCGGTGCTCACCAGAGGCCGGGCAGCGCCGTGAGGGGGGACTCTCCCACACGGGGTTGTCCGGCCGGGCCGTGCTGTGCGGCTCAGCGGCTGGCGTGGCTGCTGGACGAGCCAACGCGCTCGGCCCAACAGGCCCTGCCCGGCGTACGGCTGTGGGCGGGGAACGCGGACTGCCCCCTCCGTATCCGGTGCTCCGCCATCCGCTGGACACGGCCGGCTGCGCGCCAGGCGGCCGTGGAATGTGCCACCGGGGCCAACGGGAGCGCTGGGCGATGGCCGCTGGACGGGGCTGGAGAAGACCACCCACTGCCTGCCGCGATTCCTTTCCCGTTTGTACGCGTGGAAGCGTGGATACACGGTCGAGGCAACCCGGTCACCACCCGAGAGAGGAATGCACGTGGGCCACGGCGGAGACGTCATCGCGGAATTGACCACCGACCACCAGGAGGTCGAGGAGTTCTTCGGGAAGATCCAGGCCCTGCCGTCGGGAGACGAGCGGCGCAAGAAGTACGCGGAGAAGGCGGTGATTGAGCTGGTGCGCCACTCGGTGGCCGAGGAGGCGTATCTGTACCCGGCCGTGCGCGAATTCCTGCCGGACGGGGACGCGGTCGCCGACAAGGAGATCGAGGACCACGCCAAGGCCGAGCGAATCATGAAGGAACTCGAAGGCGCCGACGCCGACGATTCCCGGTTCGACCGGCTCGTGGACGATCTCATGACGGAGATTCGCGCACACGTGCGGGACGAGGAGGACCACCTCTTTCCCCGGCTGCGGACGGCGGCTTCCGCGGAGGAACTGGCCAAGCTGGGCGACAAGGTGCGCCAGGCCAAGAAGACGGCGCCGACCCGCCCTCACCCCTCGGCCCCCGACACGCCGCCTGCCAACAAACTGCTGGCCCCCGGCGCGGGCATGGTGGACCGCCTCCGGGACGCCCTGACGGGCCGTGGCAAGGACTGACACCACACGCACTCCCCGGGCGCCCGCCGCACCCCCTCAGCCCCACGGCTGACACGAGGCCGCCCGACTGGCCGCCTCGCGCACCTGCCACGATCACCCGCCCCCGGCCGGCGCAGAGGCGCTCCCCACGACGCGGCCCGCGCGGACGACTCGGCCAGCGCGGCGGTGAGAGCGGCTTCGGCCGTATCGCCGCGGTGACGCATGGCCTGGGCGTCGACGCGCGGGCCGGCCGTGCTTGTCGGACCGACCCGCGAGTTCCCGGTGAGGAGACTTCGGTTTCCCTCACCTCACGGGCCTCTGCGGCCCCGGGGAACGAGGGAGCCGTAGTGGGCGCTGGGACAGGGGGACGTTCTGGCGGCGGTGGTCGCGGCAGGCGGCTGCGGCGAGGTTGGCGGCAGTGGGCCGGTCAGGGCCGGGGCCGCAGCCCGCCGTCCTGAGGTGGTCGGCCGCCGACGCTGGTGACCAGGTCGCGGCACAGGTCGCGAAGCTTGATGTTGCGGGTCTGCGAAGCGCCGCGCAGGATGCCGAACGCCTTTTCCGCGTCGCAGCGCTGCTGACCCATGATGATTCCGATGGCCTGGTCGATGATGCTGCGCGAGCGCATCGCCGTCTCCAGATCGTTCGCGAACTCCTGGGCGTCGGCGATCCGTTGCGCCAGCGCGATCGCACCGGTGGCCTGCGCGGCGATCAACCGCAGCCCGGTGAGGTCCGTTTCGGCGAAGCTGTCCGGCTTGGGCGAGTAGAGGTTGAGCGCGCCGGCCGTGTGGGTGTGCGCGGCGATCGGCAGCGAGAGCGAGGAGCGGGTCCCGCACGCGACGGCGTGGGCGGGATAGGGGTCCCACCGCTGCTCACCCAGCATGTCGGTGACCATGAACTCCTCACCGTTACGCAGGGCTTGCAGACAGGGGCCGTCGTCCAGGCCGTACTGCTTCTCGTCCAGGTCGCGAGCGCTGCGTCCCGCGCTGGCCACCGTCAGGAACCGGCCCTCGCGGCTCAGGGTGATGCCACAGCCGTCCGCTGCGGGCGTACGGGCCAGCGCGTGGTCGGCCAGGGTGTCCAGAAACCCTTCCAGGGAGTCGGTCTCCAGAAGGAAATCGGTCACATGCAGGTCGTCGTCGTGTGCCATGGAAAAAGCCCCTCGCGCAGGTCTTACGGGCCTGCCGTCGGCATCGGTCAGAATGTGCGGCGCCAGGGGCCACGGCCCAGACCGGAGGGGAATCTCCCGGCGTCAGCGGTCGCCCTGGCCCGCGAAGGAGCCGGCGGGGGCGGCCACACCTCCAGCATCGCACGCACGTTCGCCACACCGCACCCGCTTCCAGCCGCGCCGGCCCCGGTGACGCAGGTCGTCACGCTGAGGCCGAACCGAACGTCGGCACCGCCCCTCGCGTGGTGAAGCCCCGGCACCCGCTCTCGCGCCACTGACCAACGGTGACGCGAGAGCGGAGAAGCTCCCCGCGGGGGCGGCCCCCGACGGCTGTCTCCACGCCGCCCTCCTCCTGGACGTGGACCCCGGCCGCTGCCTCGCCCACGGTGACACCGACGCCGGCATCGCGGCAGCCGCTGCCGCGCGGGCATGGACGTGATCACATCAGCCGCCGGCCCTGGCGGTGCATCCGGAGGGCAGGTGGGCGCATCCGGTAGGGAGTCCCGGCTGGAGCGAGACCGCCGCGCAGTCGCCCCGCGATCGATGCCGACTACCCGTGCCTCCGGGTCGCGAAAATCTATGCCGGCTGGAGTAGACATTGGGCGGTGGCGTGGCTATGGTTTTTCTCGTAGCCAAGGAAGTCAGCAGGGCCCGGCAGAGACGAACTGCCGGGCGGTAGTGCCCGCAGTTGCAGCTCGCAAGACGGTGCGGCGGTGGAGTTTCGAAGCCGGAGTGGTTGCAGGATGGCGACGGGACTGACGGCCGGACCGGGTGGCCCGCGGTGATCAGGGGCCGCCGTGAGCAGTACCCGCGGTTCACGCGGGAGCAGTACCCAGCAGCGAAGGTGAGCAGCACCTCGGTGAAGGCGTCGGCTGCGGACGCGCGCGCCGGGAGGTTCGGCAGT
This sequence comes from Streptomyces buecherae, assembly GCF_014295035.1. GTDB lineage: Bacteria > Actinomycetota > Actinomycetes > Streptomycetales > Streptomycetaceae > Streptomyces > Streptomyces youssoufiensis. Next base: position 866,061 of record NZ_CP060404.1, on the reverse strand, counting down.
GGGGTTCCAAGCCAGAGCAGACGCAGGACGGGCAACGGGGCTGGCTGCCGGAGAGTGGTGCTGACACAGGCCACTGAGCAGTGTGCAGGACAGCAGTACCAGGTGTAGGCAAGTGATCGATCCCAGAGGGAAGAACGGAGGGACGAGGCGCCATCAGGATCGCCCGGGCGGAGACTTGAGCCCGGGTACCGCAGGACATCGATAGTGAGGTGGTCTCCGGTCAAGCAACCGCGATCCCCGCGACCCCGACAGAATTCAGTTCGGGTGAGCGGAAACAGAAGGCCGGCGTAGTACCAGGGCCGGCAGATGGTGTAGTTGTTCCTTCGGGGCCCGGGTGCCGTGTGGCACTCGGGCCCCTCCACGCGTTCCGCGAAGAGGTGTACATGACAGCAAATGACTCGTTCGACCGTCTCGATGACGACGACTATCCCGCCTACACGATAGGCCGGGCCGCCGAACTGCTCGGCACCACGCAGGGCTTCCTCCGCGCCGTCGGTGAGGCCCGCCTCATCACCCCGCTCCGCTCCGAGGGCGGCCACCGCCGCTACTCCCGCTACCAACTGCGCATCGCCGCCCGGGCCCGGGAACTCGTCGACCAGGGCACGCCCATCGAGGCCGCTTGCCGCATCGTCATCCTCGAAGACCAGCTCGAAGAGGCCCGACGTATCAACGCCGAGCACCGCCGCACCGCCTCCCAGTCCGCGACCGGCGACTGACCCGGTCGCGGCAACCTTTCGACATCCTTCGCGTCCCGATTTCTGGATGAGTACATGACTGCTGAAGACGCCCGTCCGGTGGCGCACAGCCGCCAACCCGAGCACCGCTCCGGCGCCGACCGCCTTCTCGAGGTCGACTCGCCGCCCGACCCACCCGACCGGCGGGCAGGCGCCGTCGCCCCGGATGACGCCCTTCGGCGCGCGGCGGCTGTGCTGAAACCGAGGATGCGGGGCTGGTTGCACGCCGGGGTGTTCCCCCTCGCGCTGGCCGGCGGCATCGTCCTGATCGCCCTGGCCCGCTCGGCGGCGGCGGTCGCCGCCTGCTCGGTGTACGCGCTCTCGGCCTGCCTGTTGTTCGGCACCAGCGCGCTCTACCACCGCGGGACATGGGGTCCGCGCGGGGAGGCCGTCCTGCGGCGGCTGGACCACGCGAACATCTTTCTGATCATCGCCGGCACGTACACGCCCCTGGCGGTCATGCTGTTGCCCGAGGGGCAGCAGCGGGTTCTGCTGTCCCTGGTCTGGGGCGGAGCCACGGCCGGCATCACCTTCCGCGTCTTCTGGATCAACGCCCCGCGCTGGCTCTACACCCTGTGCTACATCGCCCTGGGCTGGGCCGCCGTCTTCTACCTACCCGACTTCGCGCGCGCCGGCGGCGCCGCCGTGGTCGCGCTCATCATCGCCGGCGGTCTCCTCTACACCGCGGGCGCGGCCGTGTACGGCCTCAAGCGCCCTGACCCCTCACCCAACTGGTTCGGCTTTCACGAGGTCTTCCACTCGCTCACCATCGCCGCGTTCTCCGCGCACTACACGGCCATCTTCCTGGGAGCTACCTGACCAGCGACGGCCAAGCCCGCCGCGCGCCGTGAAAGAAGTTCACCGCGGTACTCGCCTATCTGTCGCGGCCGAATGAGGTTTTGGCGTACCGCGTGCGGAGCGTTTCTCTCGGCGTTGGCAGAGTGCGCTCAGCAATCGGACGAACGCGTTTCTGGCGTGCTACTGTCGTTCTCAGTTGCAGTTGTGGTTCCCAAAACTTCGACGCTTACCTCGGCATTTAGCCGTGGCAAGCGTCTTGTATTTCCGGTTTTCTCCGGGCGGGGCATCATCGCGGCGACCCGGTGTCCGTGAATCGCGGATACCGGCGTACTGCCCCACAAGGAGATATGACATGGCGTCTGGCACCGTGAAGTGGTTCAACGCGGCCAAGGGTTTCGGCTTCATCGAGCAGGACGGTGGCGGCCCCGACGTGTTCGCCCACTTCTCGAACATCGCCGCCCAGGGCTTCCGTGAGCTGGCCGAGGGACAGAAGGTCACCTTCGACGTCGCTGCGGGCCAGAAGGGCCCGACGGCCGAGAACATCGTTCCCGCCTAACGCTGACGCGTAGTAGCTGGGGCCCGCATCCCTCGGGGTGCGGGCCCCAGCTACGAGCATTTCCCTCGGTCACACCAGCCGTGGGACAGAAGCGCCCCAGATCTTCTCCCGTGACGCCCGCCTTTTCCGGGCCGCGCCCGTCGACGTCCGGGATTCTGACGCCCGTACGACGTCCCCACCGCAGCTCCCGCACCGCGCCCCGGATTCATCGCACGGCGGCTGCGCTTTCGCTTTCATTTTCGCATTCCATTTCGGCCCGTTCTTGTGATTCCCAGCGCTGTTCTTCCGCTGCGGGAATGCCTTGATACGAGCCGTATCGAGGAAGGTTCCCACATGAACCCCACACGCACGAACGGCCGCACCTCCCGTCCCCGTCGCTCCGGCGGCCCCGCCTTCGGCTCCAGCGCCGGTTCGAGCCGGGGCGGTCGCTTCGGCTCACCCGCCCCGAGCCGTTCAGGGGGCCCGAGCCGCTCCGGCGGCCACGGTCGGCGGCCCGCCGCGCCCACGGGCGAGTTCGCCCTGCCGAAGACGATCACTCCCGCGCTTCCCGCGGTCGAGTCCTTCGCCGACCTCGACATGCCCGCCCCACTGCTGGCCGCGCTGACCGCGCAGGGCATGAGCGTCCCGTTCCCGATCCAGGGCGCGACCCTGCCCAACACCCTCGCGGGCCGCGACGCCCTGGGACGCGGGCGCACCGGATCCGGCAAGACCCTCGCCTTCGGCCTGGCCCTGCTGGCCCGCACCGCCGGCCAGCGCGCCGAGCCCCGCCAGCCGCTGGCCCTGGTCCTCGTCCCGACGCGCGAGCTGGCCCAGCAGGTGACCGACGCGCTCACCCCCTACGCCCGCGCCGTGAAGCTGCGCCTGGCCACCGTCGTCGGCGGCATGCCGATCGGCCGACAGGCCAACGCGCTGCGGGGCGGCGCCGAGGTCGTCGTCGCCACGCCGGGTCGGCTCAAGGACCTCATCGACCGTGGTGACTGCCGGCTGAACCAGGTCGCGATCACCGTCCTGGACGAGGCCGACCAGATGGCCGACATGGGCTTCATGCCCCAGGTCACCGCGCTCCTGAACCAGGTGCGCCCCGAGGGCCAGCGGATGCTGTTCTCCGCCACCCTCGACCGCAACGTCGACCTGCTGGTCCGCCGGTACCTCACCGACCCGGTCGTCCACTCCGTCGACCCGTCCGCCGGCGCGGTCACCACGATGGAGCACCACGTGCTGCACGTACACGGCGCGGACAAGAACCGTACGACCACCGAGATCGCGGCCCGCGACGGCCGGGTGATCATGTTCCTGGACACCAAGCGCGCCGTGGACAAGCTCACCGACCACCTGCTGGCCAGCGGTGTCCGCGCCGCCGCCCTGCACGGCGGGAAGGCGCAGTCGCAGCGCACCCGGACGCTGACCCAGTTCAAGACCGGACACGTCACCGTGCTCGTCGCCACGAACGTCGCCGCCCGTGGCATCCACGTCGACAACCTCGACCTGGTCGTCAACATCGACCCGCCGACCGACCACAAGGACTACCTCCACCGCGGTGGCCGTACCGCGCGGGCCGGCGCGTCGGGCAAGGTCGTCACCCTGGTCACCCCCGATCAGCGCCGCGGCATGAGCCGTCTCATGGCCTCCGCCGGGATCGTGCCCCAGACCACCCAGGTCCGCCTCGGTGAAGAGGCCCTGAGCCAGATCACCGGCGCCCAGGCGCCCTCCGGCATCCCCGTCACGATCACCGCGCCGGTGGCCGAGCGGCGCAAGCGCGGCGCGGCCTCACGCGGGCGGCGCAGCCCCGCCTCGGCTGCCCTGCGCAGGACCACGCGGCAGACCTCCTTCGACGCCGCGGCGGCCTGACGACCCCGTGATCAGGAAACTGACCTACCACTGCAGGAGGCACCTTTTGACGCTGGTTCGTTCGCGGTCCCGCTCGACAGAGGTCGCCCCCGCGCACGGGACCGTGGCAGACGCCGTGGACACCGGCGTACCGCGGGTCTGTGACGACATGACCGTCGAAGTCGCGCTGTCCGTCATGGCCGGCGCCCGCACCGGGCACCTGGTCGTCTGCGACGACGACGGCCCGCGCACCCAACAGGTCACCCTGGGCCAGCTCACCGCGGTCCGCGACAGTCCCGCGTACACGGACCGGCTCCAACTGCGCGACATCCTCGACGGCGGTGAGCCGTCCAGTTCCCCCGCCGTGCCCACGACCGCCGAGGCCGGGCACGCGGCGCCGGGCCGCCGGCTCGCGGCACCGCCGGTCGTCGAAGACCAGGACAACGCGCGGGGCACCCTCGCCCTTGCCGCCCACTGAACCACCTCACCACCGTAGGACCATCCCCTTCCTCTCCCTGTGAGGCACCATGCGCTGCGTCATCGCCCGCTTTCCGTTCCACCTCACCAAGGGTGGCGTCCTGGAGACCATGAGGGGCGTCAAGCCCGAACCGGTCATCGGCGAATCCGTGATCATCGGCCGCCGCACCTACCCGGCCAAGCAGGTCGGGCAGGTCATCACGCGCCAGGACCGCCGCGACTTCACCGCCGGTGAGGTTGTCCGGGCCATGACCCAGCTCGGCTTCACCTGCCCCGACCCCCACCAGACCGCCGCGCCCCAGCGCGTCCCCGGCCCGCTCCAGCAGGCTTCCGCGCTGCTCGGCACCCCGGCCGCCGTCTGATCGACGGGCAGGCGAGAGCCGCCACAGAACGACAGTGAGGGTCCGACCGGCAGATGCCGGTCGGACCCTCGTCCCGTTGCCGCGTGGTTCGTCAGCGCGGCGTCGTGTTCACTGGTCGGAGTAGCTGAAGTCGCCCACGGTCCAAGCGCTGACGTCTTCGATCGCCACGCGGTACATCCCGCCCGTCTCCGGGATGCCCACCGTGCCCTGCAGAATGCGCGCCACATGGAAATGCAGATGCGTGGGCGCCTTCTCCTCACCCTTCGTGGCGGTGAAGGCGGCGGAGAATTGACTGAGCTGGGCCGAGTCCGCCAGGACCTCGGACACCCGCTGCCTCCAGACAGTTTCGGGAGCCAGTCGACCCGTGATGACAGCACCACCGGTGACCACGGTCAGAGTCATCTGGTTGCTGCGCTCGGACTCCACCAAGGTCGCGACATCGACAAGCAGTTCGTCAGGCTTCGACATGGGAAGCGATTCTAATCAACGCCGCTCGGTCCGCCTAAGCGGTGGCGCGGTTGCGTCACACAGGTCGAAACGCGGGGGAGGGGGCGACCCGAATCCCGAAGCGTGCGATGCCCCGGCGCGGCGGCGCCGGGGCCTGGCCCGTATCGGCTCGGCCAGGGCCCCGGCAGCGCGGCGCGTGGCGCCGCCGCCCGCCCGGAGGAACGCGGCTCGGCGCGTACGCCCCGTGTCTCCGGCGCCGGCTGGGACGCCGTGCGGCCCCGGGCGTGGGGCCGGGCCGCACGTCACCGCCGGCGTCGGTCGCCGCGTCGGGCGTCGGGCGTCGGGCGTCGGGAGAAGCGAGGATGGTGCCCGGCGTGGATCGTCAGGCGCCGGGTTCCTCCTGGAGGGCACGCACCTCGACCTTGCTGCGCAGCGCCCGCGAGCCCTGCTTGGCCCATTCGATCGCGACGTCGTCGTTCTCGGCCTCGATGATCCAGAAGCCACCGAGGTACTCATCGGCCTTGACGAACGGGCCCGGTGTGAGGACAGGGCTGTCTCCGGAGTAGTCCACCGTGGTCGCGCTCGACGGCGGCTGCAGGCCGCCGGCGGTCACGAACGCGCCCGCTTCCTGCACGGCGGTGTTGAACGCACCGACCGCGGCCATGATCTCCTGCAGCTCCGCGGGGTCCATGCTCTCCATCGTCGGCTCCTCGGCGGAGTCGTGCGGGAGGCTCAGGAAGTACTTCGTCATGGTCGTCTCCTCGTCGTAGGGCCCTCGGCCGACGGCCGCTGCCTCGATGACCGCAACGCTAGGCGGGGCGTACCGCTGACGTATCAGTCATCGTGACTGGTGTCCGGGAGACCGACGACCGGCGTCGGCTACCGGACGAGGTGGGCCAGCTCGGCGCGCCCGGTGACGCCGAGTTTCGGATACGCCTTGTAGAGGTGGTGGCCGACGGTCCGTGGGCTGAGGAAGAGCTGGGCGGCGATCTCCTTGTTGGTGTGACCGCTGGCGGCCAGCCGTACGACCTGTAGCTCCTGCGGGGTCAGCAGGGTGAGCGGGCCGCTGCTCCGCGGCTCGTCACCCCGCTCGCCGAAGGCGGCCAGTTCGCCGCGCGCACGCTCGGCCCAGAGCCGCGCGCCCAGGCGTTCGAACGAGGACACCGCCGCCGCGAGATGGCCACGGGCCTCGGCGCGGCGACGACGGCGCCGCAACCACTCGCCGTAGACGAGTTGGGTGCGGGCCCGCTCGTACGGGCCGCCGTGCCGCTCGTGGAGCCGCAGCGCCTCGGCGTACAGCGCGTCGGCGTCGCCCTCGTCGGCCAGCAGGGCCCGGCACCGCAGAACGAGCCCGGTGGCGACCGGGCGGTCGACGTGCTCGGCCCAGTGCAGGAAGGCCGCCAGCGGCCCGTGGGCGCGATCCGGCAGGCCGCCGCGCACGGCCGCCTCCACCAGATCCGGCACCGCCCGCACCAGGACGTCGCGGCTCGCAGGCCCCCGACACACCTGCTCAAGCCTGTCGAACGCGTCCCCGAACCGCCGGGCGGAAAGGTCGAGCATCCCAACACCCCAGGCCGCGATCTCCGCATTGACCCGGTGCCGGGCTCGGGCTCGCGGGAGCACCTCATCGGCCAGAGCCAGGCAGTCTGCCTCGTCACCCGACACGGCGCGCAACCACACCTCCACCGACCGGTGGGCCAGGCTCTCGGTCGTGTTCCCGAGTTCGTCGCTCACGGACACCCCCTCCGCCACACAGGCGCGCGCGTCCGCGAACTCGCCGCGCAACAGCCGCGCCACGGCCAGGACGTTCAGGGTGTACGGGACCCACCCCAACGCCCCGGTGGCCCGCACCACGGCCAGCATGTCCTCGGTCTCGGCGACGACGCTGTCGTCGTCGGCGATCATGAGACCGCCGAACCCGGCGGTGATGCGACGCATCAGGTCGTGTGCGTCACCGTGTGTGGCGGTGTGGAGAGCGCGCATCGGGCCAACGGCCAGCTCCGGACGCCCGGCGAAAAGCTCCGCCCACCCGAGAAGGGCGCCGACGACCGGTGCCCAGGGCTCCGGCGGGGTGAACCCGCGCATCAGGTCCGCCGCGTGCCGCACGAGGTCGTGCGATGCCCCGTGCCGGGCAGCGTGCGCGGCCTCGTAGAGCGTAAGCGCGGCGCGCTCCGGATCGGTGTCGCGCACCAGGGCGGCGGCCTCAAGCGTCAGCTCCGCGTCGGCCCGTGGCGAGGTGCGTTCGTACTCCACGGCGCCACGGGTGTAGATGGCGTCGGCCCGGACGCCGGTGTCGGCGGTGAGCGCGAGCGCTTCGGCCGCCAGCCGGGCGGCGCGGTCGGCCTTGCCCGCGTCGAACGCGGCCTGGCTGGCCCGGGCGATACGCCGGGCCTTGCGCTCCCGGTCGGTACTGAGCCGACCGGCGCGTTCGTAGGCGGCGGACACCGCCATCGCGCCGCCTCGGTGCCAGGCCCGCTCCGCCACGCCCTGGAGTTCGGCGGCCACCGCCTCGTCGGGCTGGGTGGTGGCGGCGGCGAGGTGCCAGGCCCGACGGTCGGCATCGGCGTCCGCGCGCAGCGCCTCGGCGTACGCGCGATGGACCTCCATCCGCCGGTGCAGCGGCGCGTCCTGGTAGGCGGCTGCCCGTACCAGGGGGTGGCGGAACGTTATCCGGCTGTCGATCCGTACCAGCCGGTCACGTTCGGCGGGTGCCAGGTCGCCGGCGGCGCCACCGAGGGACTCGACCACGTGCAGGATCGTCGCGAGGGGCGCCGCCGTGTCGGCCGCCGCCACCAGGAGGGCGCGTTGGGTGGGGTCGGGAAGCTCCACGATCTGGTGGCGGAACGCCTCCTGTACGCGGCGGGTCACCGGCAGCGGGCCGACCTGCTCGGCCGGGTCCAACTCGTCGCCATCGCGGGCCGCGAGCCGCGACGACCCGAGTTCGATGATCGCCAGGGGGTTGCCGCCGGACTCCGCGAGAACCCTGTTCCGCACCCGTTCGGCGAGTTCCGGTGCGTGGCCGTCGAGCAGCCGGGCGGCCTCGGAAGCGGCGAGGCCGGACAGATCCACGACCTCGACGCCCGCGATCACGGCCGGCACCGCCGTGTCGCGCACCGCGAACAGCATCGCGATCGGGTCGGCCACGAAGCGGCGGGCCGCGAACAACAACGCCTCCACGGAACCCTGGTCCAGCCATTGCAGGTCGTCGACCACGCACAGCAGCGGGGAGTCCTCGGCCAGATCGGCGAGCAACGACAGCGTGCCGGCGGAGATCAGGAACCGGTTCGCGTCGTCCCCCTCGGCCAAGCCGAAAGCGCGACGCAGCGCCGTCGCCTGGGGAGCGGGCAGGGCGTCCAACCGGCCCAGGTGGGGAAACAAGAGGTGGTGCAGGCCGCCGTACGCCAGCTCGTGGTCGGACTCGATCCCAGCCCCGCGGACCACCCGCATGCCCTCGGCTTCGGCGATCGACACAGCGTGGTCGAGCAGGACCGATTTCCCGATCCCCGGCGCGCCCCGCAACCCCAGCGCCCCGCTACGCCCGTCGCGCGCGCCCGCCAGCAGCCGCTGAACCCGCGCCTGCTCGGTTCCTCTTCCCACCAGCAACATGCGGGCACCCTAGTCCGCGGTCGTGAACGCGGTCGCGGCTGGCGCCTCGGGCCAGGACTGGGGCTGGGGCTTCACGGTGGGTGCTCAGGCCCGTTGGCCGCGGGGTCAGCCACCGTGGCGGCTCCGCCGCGATGGACCGCTGGGCCCTGCGGCTCAGGCCGGCAGGCGCGACCGGGACGGGTGATACGGGCTGGTCAGCCATTACCGCCGCTCGCCGTCAGCGGCGTGGAGGACGGTGTCTCCGGGATCGTTGGAGAGCAAGCAGTCGCCGGCGCCGGCGAAGGCCGGGTCCCACACGCTGGGGGCCTCGGCCGTGTAGTTCATCGGCGGCTCAGGGTGGTGGGCCCCGCAGCACGCGCAGGCGAACCCGAGACCACTGGTCATGGTGCCGGGCCCTAGCGACGGACCTCGGCGGTACCTCGGTCGGTGTGCCGGGCCACGGTGGTCGTGGCACTCGCCGGGCCGCGTGACCTGGTTTGGGGCGCCCGGGTGCCTGGCTGTGCTGGTCGGCGCCGCCTGGACAGGTCTCTCGGGGTGTGCGATGAGTTGCTGCGTATGTACGCACCGGTCCCATGGAGCGGCGCGGCAGCGGGGCGGGCGCCCATGGGGTGCGACGGCGATAGCGGCGTTTTCTACGAACCATCCAGTTGCCTGGTCACTGTGTCGAGTGCCGGCCACGGAGGCCCCGCGCGCAGCAAGCGCAGGCACTCCTCTCCGAATCGCCTCCCGTTCGGAAACTGGTCGCCAAGCTCCCAACGCCACGCGGCGACCATCGCGATCACGAGCTGCCGGCACGCGTCCAACAGCTCTTGGTCAACGCCCGGGTAATGCGCGCAGACCGCCTCAGGGGCATGGGCGAGATCGAACTCGACAGGCCCTCGGCAGCACGTCTCCAGGTCGATGAACATCGGGCCGTTCTTCGTGCTGAGCACATTGCCTGGATGCGGCTCGCCGTGGAGGAGCTGCTCCACGGCGTCGCGCTCGTCGACCGCTCGTCGCAGGCTCGCCAGCCTGCCACTGAGAAACACGCGATCCGCGTCGCTGAGTTCCGGCGAGCGATCCGGGTTGGCGATCACTTCGGCCGCCTCCGCGATACGGTCCGTGAACCTCGGGCTCGGCACGTCGACCTCGCGCATGCCGGCGTGCAACCGCTCCAGCGCCTTGGCGTAGTCGACTGGAGAGGTGGGGGATGCCACGGGCTCGTAGTAGGTCCACAACGTCACTGCGAAGCCGTCGCGCGCGTACGCCCGCGGGTCCGCCCGAGGTTCCAAGGGACGCACCGGACATCCGACCCCGGCGAGCCGCTGGGCGAGCTCGACTTCGAACCGTGCGACCTCTTGCCCCATCGGGGCGACCCGGGCAAGGACATCGCATGGCGTCAGCCGCAGTGTCAGCTTGTTCGAGTTGTGGAGGACGGTGGCGTCGTCGGCTGGCAGGTCGAGCGATGCGGCGACCGACATCGCAGCCGCGATCGCGCGCGTGACGTCGGCCATCTCCACCGTCGCATCGTGGCACAGACGAGCGAGGGCACGTTCTCCGGGCCCACTCGGAATAGGTCCGTACGGCTGTCGCGGACGCCGGTCGCTGTGCACGGCGTGGCGTTCGCTGTGACACGCGGACACCCACTACCGCCTCGGACCCACGGCACCCCGCTCCGGCACCCGTTCACAACGGCCGTGAGGCAGGGCAGGGCACGTGAGGACGAGGTCGCCACCGCCCCCCCACGCTCACTCTCCCCTCCCCGGGAGCGTCGTGCTGCCCCCTGGCTGGCCTGAACTCGGCCGCACCGTCGTCCGGTCGACTGCGTAGCTGAGGCGGCGGGCGAAGCGCCGCGAGAACTCCGCCTCGCTCTCGGCATCGCGGGCTCCGTGGAGCAGGCGGTCCGAACGGGAGAACACCGCGGTTCAGCGGCGTGCTGCGAGGCGAAGCGCACGTAAGGCAGGGGCAGTTGCCCGTCCCGGAAGACACGGGGTACGGGCGCGGCCTCGCCCGGTTCTCGCGGTCTTCGACAACCACGTGCTCACCAGCAATGCCCCGGCCCCGCCCCCTCACCACCAGATGCCAGCCACCAACCAGCCACCCCGGGGCGGCGAGCCGCAGAACCGATCCCGCAGCGGGGCAACCTGACTGGTCACCTGGGGCGCGAAGGGGAATTGCGGCGTGCGATCGACTAGCGAGCATGCGAGCCGCGACGGTAGACGATGACAAGCCCGACAGGCGTACACCCGTGCGGCCGGGCTGTCGCGAACCCTCCTGGGCTGATGAGGACCACACGCCATCCCCTGCGGCGAATACTCCCGCGGCACCTGGTCACGACCTCTTCGGCCGGGCCGTCGCTTCGCTCCTCCCGGTGTGGTCCGTCCACGATTCGGCGAGCAGGTCGCCGATGCGTTCGATGGCCGATGTGGTCTGCGTGGGCGGTGCGAGGGTGGTCAGCCGCAAGTACGTGCTGAGGTCACTGTGGTTGCCGAACTGCTGGCCTGGCATGGCCAGTACCGACTTCTCCCGCAGCAGCCGCCGGGCGAACTTGTTGGTGGTGGTGCCGGGCGGGAGGTCCAATCGCGGGAAGGCGTAAAAGGTCCCGTCCTGCGGGGTGCACCGCAGACCTGGTTGGCGATCGATGGCGGTGTGGGCCGCCGACCGGGACTGGTGGAGTGCGCCGCCCGGCTCGGTCAGCGCGGCGGCGTCTCGCAGAGCGGGCGCGGACAGGGCGGCCGGAATCGCGTACTGGCCCACCGAGTTGGGACCCAGCCGCAGTGCGGCCAGTGAGGCTACCGCGTCGAGGTAGGCGCGGCCGACTCCGGGTGGGTGGGACGCGACCACCCACCCGGCTCGCAGGCCCGGCAGTCGGGAGAGCTTCGACAGTCCGCCGAAGGTCAGGCACAGCAGGTCCGGCGCCAGTGCGGCGAGCGGTACGTGCGGGTCGGGCACGAACCGTATCCCGTCGTAGATCTCGTCGGAGAACAGCACCAGGCCGTGCCGGCGGGCCACCGCCACCAGGCCGTCGAGGGTCTCCGGCGGCCAGACGGCGCCCGTGGGGTTGACCGGGTTGATGACGACCAGGGCACGGGTCCGCGGACCGGCCAGCCGGGACAGGGAGTCGAGATCCGGACGCCAGCCGTTGGCCTCGGGGCATGGGTAGGGGACCACGGTGCCGGCGCAGAGGCTGGTGTACGCCGCCCACATGGGGTAACCGGGGTCGGGTACGAGCACTTCGTCTCCGGGGCCCAGGAGTGCCTGGAGGGCCAACAGGGCCAGTTCGGAGACGCCGTTGCCCAGCCGCACGTCCGACGGGGTGACCCTCGGCAGGGCCAGCCGGGTGCGGAAGTGCTCGGCGACGGCGGTCCGTGCCGTCAGGTGCCCGGCTGCGTCGCTGTAGCCGCGGGCGTCGTCGATCCGCTCGTGCAACGCGGCCAGCACGGACGGGGGAGCGGGTATGCCGTGCGCCGCCGGATCGCCCAGCCCGAGGTCGATGATCGGGCGGCCGTCGACGGACAGTTCACGGGCCTCGTCGGTCAGCGTGCCGCGCAGCCCGTGACGGCCGGCGGCGGCCACCCGCCGAGCCGGGCGGGCGTCGCGCCCGGGTCGTACGACGGAGGTCACGACAGGGCCTCCGTCTTGAGGGCGGCGCGCAGCCGGGCGGGCCGGTCGGCGGACGCGTCGATGCTCTCCGCGGCGCTCAGCGCCGAACGGACGGCCGATTCCTGGCTGTCGATGTCGTACAGGTAGCTGCCGGCCAGTTGCAGGTGCGGGCTGAGCCGCAGGTCGTGCAGTTTGCGTCGGACGGCCATGGCGTCCACGGTGAGGACCTGGAGCCGGAAGTGCGCGATGCGCAGGACATCGGCTGGCTCCTCGCGGTGCGTGATCCAGCTCTTGAAGACGTCGGGTCCGCCGGCCGCTGGGAACCAGTACGTCGGCTCGCCCCGGCCGTCGTGCGCGTGGACCGTGACGGCCGACCAGTGCCGGCGCTCCGGTGGCATGTACCGCGCGTCGCGGTGTAGGGCGACGGTCACCGGCTCGTACGGCAGGCGGTTCAACAGGACGGCGCGTTCGGCCAGCACCGGGTCCTGTGTCAGCATCCGAGCGGCTGCCCAGGCGGGGGTTGCGACGATCACCCGGTCGTAGAGGGGTGCGTCTCCACCGGTGGTGTGCACGGTCAGCGGGGCCGAGCCGCCGGGGCCGTTGGCGCTGATCCGGGAGACCGGGTCGGACAGGCGCAGGCGAGTGCCGAGGGCCTTCGCCAGCCGGGCGGTCAGCGTGTACAGGCTGCCGGAAAGGTTGGTCCACAGTGCCGCGTCCTCGGGACGGCCGGGCGGGGTGCGCAGCGCCCAGGCGGCGGCGTACCGGGCCGGCATCACCGCGGCGTCCGCCAGCCGACAGCCGGTGTACGAGGCGAGCCACGGCAGGAGGATCTGGTCACGGACCTCCGTGTCGACCCCGGCCGCGGTCGCCGCCTGGGCGACCGTGGCTTCGGAGGGCAGAGGCGCGGCGACAGACTCGCCGGAGCCGTCATCGGGGTCACTCCTGGGCCGCTGCCCCGCGGCGGCGGTCAGGAAGGCCCCGATCTGCTCCCAGGCCGTTCCGGTGACCGGTGTGCGCCCGTGCTCCGCGTCGTGGGCGGCGTCCGGTGTGACCAGCAGCGGCTTCATGTCGGCGGCGGTGACGGTCAGGGTGAGCGGTACGGTCATCTCCTCGTCCTCGTCGATGCCCACCAGACGGCGCAGTGCCCGGTGAGCGACGAAGTCGGCGGGAGACAGGTGCTGGGCGCCGAGGTCCAGCGGTACGGGTCCCCTGTCGGTGTCGAGCACATGGGTGCGTACGACGCCCCCGGGTTGGGCTTCGGCCTCGTGGACCGTGACGTCGTGATCAGGGGAGAGGAGCCAGGCCGTGGTCAGTCCGGCGGTTCCGGCGCCGATGACGGCGATGCGCATGGGTTGGCCTTTCTGTGCTCGCGGAGCGGAACGCGGAAGAGGGTTCACTCCGTGGGTGTCTGGGGGAGGAAGCCGCTCTCTCGCAGATAGCGCAGGTTGAGGTCGAGCAGGTCGTCGTCCACTGGGGGGCACCGCAGCCCGCTGCCCGCCAGCGCCCGCTCGACGTTGGCGCGGTCGAACGCGGGGAACGTGTCCTCGCAGTACATCTGCTTGACCGACGCTCCCCAGTCCTGGGCCGGCTCCATGAACATCGGCAGGTAGGGCGCCATCGGGTGTTCCGGGTTGCCGGCCGCCAGCCGGTCGATGGAGGCGACCCACTCGTCGTACGGGAGCTCCCGCACGGGGTACCCCATCGCGCGCAGCCGCTGTACCGCCAGGTCCAGCAAGGCGGGCCGCGGGTTGGTGATGTGGTAGACCCGCCCGTCGGGCTCCTCGTGGGTGATGACGCGAGTGATGACGGCCGCGGTATGGTCCACCGGCACGAAGTCCAGCGGCAGTGCCATCCTCGGCGCGGTGCCCGTCTCGGCGATGGTGCGGAACAGCGCGCACATCATCGTGTCGGTGTTCCAGACGCCGCGGTCAGTGGTGCCGGTGATCTCGTACGGGCGGTGGATGCTCACCGGCAGCCCGCGTTCGGCGGCTTGGCGCATCAGACGCTCGGCCACCCACTTGGTCTCGGGGTAGCCCAGGGAGATGCGCTCGGCGTACTCGAGCGGTGTGTCCTCGTGGACGTGCCGGACCCCGGCCGTACCGAAGCCGGCGATGACGGCGATCGACGAGATGTAGTGCACGGGCTTGGTGCGCTCCGCGGCGGCCAGTCGCAGGACGGTACGGGTGCCGCCCACGTTCTCGGGCGCGAGCGCGGCGTACGGATAGGCGAAGTTGACGTGCGAGCCCGCGTGCACGATGGTGTCGCACTCCCTGGCCAGTCGCTGCCAGTCGGCGTCGTCCAGCCCCAGGTGAGGGGCGGCGAGATCACCGGGCAGCGCGGTCAGCCGCTCCTGGTAGTGCGCGGGGTCCAGTCCATAACGCCGCATCCGCGCGGTGATCCGGTCCAGTGCTTCCTCCGGCGTACGGGCCTTCCTGGCCAGGCAGAGGATCTTCTGCGCGCCGTGGTCGAGGAGTTGGGCGATCAGGTGTACCCCGAGGAATCCGGTGGCACCGGTGAGCAGGATGGTGCGCGGGCGGCGGGGGTCGCCGGCCGCGGGCGCGTCGAAGCGCAGGTCCTCCGGCCACGCCGTCTCCGCCGTGAAGTCCACGGGGGCGCGGCCCTCGCCGTCGGTGGGCGGGGTGCCGTCCTCGCTCTCCGGCTCTGAGGTGCGGCTGAGCCGGTCGACCTGTTGCGAGAAGTCCCGCAGAGTGGGGTTGGAGAGGAGGGAGCCGACCAGGTCGGCGCCGTGGGCGGGGCTGATGTCCAGCTCGCGGCGCGTGGCACCGGCCACCTGGGTCGCGCGCAGCGAGGTGCCGCCGATCGTGAAGAAGTCGTCGTCGCGGTCGATCCGGTCCACGTCGAGCGTGTCGCGCCACACCTCCTCGACCTTCTTCTCCGCCTCGCCGCGCGGGGCCCGGGTTTCATCACCCGGCCCGGTTCGGCGTTGTTCCACCAGTTCCATGAGCCGGGCCCGGTCGCTCTTTCCGCTGTCGGTCAGCGGCAGTTCGTCCACCACGACGACCCGGGCGGGCACCATGTGTGCGGGCAGCCGATCGCGGGTGTGCTCGCGCAGGCGCTGCACGAGACCGTCCGGCTCGGCGTCGGCACTGATGATCACCGCGGCGCCCAGTCGCTGCCCGGCGCCCTCGCCCACGACGTCCACGGCGACGTCGGTGACATCCGGGTGCGCCTTCATCGCCGACTCGATCTCGTCGAGTTCGACGCGGTAGCCGCGGATCTTGACCTGGCGGTCCTGGCGTCCGTGGAACTCCAGCACCCCGTCCTCGCGCCAACTGGCGAGATCACCGGTGCGGTACAGCCGCCCGGCTCCGGCTCGGGCTTCGCGTTCGGTGCCGAAGGAGTCGGAAACGAACTGCTCGGCGGTCTTGTCTTCGTCGTTCAAGTAACCTATCGCCACGCCGTCGCCGCCGACCCACAGTTCGCCTTGCTCGCCGATCTCGGCGAGGCTGCGGTCCGGGCGTACCACGTACGCCGTCGAGGCGGTGACCGGGCGGCCGATCGGCACGGAGTCGGCCTGTGGCGGCAGGCTCTCGACCCGGTGGACGGTGGAGAGTACCGAGTTCTCGGTGGGGCCGTAGCCGTTGAGGAAGATCTCTGGCCCGTCGTGGGACAGAACGGCCTGTACGGCGGCCGGGTTGAGGACGTCACCGCCCGCGATCAGGCATCGCAGGCGGGCGAACATGTCCGGCTGGGCCTGGGCGTGCTGGTGGAACAGCCCGGCGCTCAGCCACAGCACGGTGATCCGCTCGCGGCGTAGCAACGCCGCCAGGGCGTCGGTGCTCAGCAGAGTCCGCGGGTCGGGCAGCACCAGACAGGCACCGTTCAGCAGCGGCGCGAACAACTCGTAGCAGGAGACGTCGAACGTGGGGTTGGTGGTGGCCAGCAGCCGGTCATCTGGCTTCAGCCGCAGATCTCCGGTGCCCAGCGTGAGCCGCAGAGGACCGCGGTGAGCACACACCACACCCTTGGGGGCGCCACTGGAGCCGGAGGTGAAGATGATGTAGGCAGGGTCGTCGACGCCCTGTCGCGGCTTGTCAACGGAGGCGGTGAGGTCCTCGGCGGAACCCTCGTCCGGGGCGTGCGGTTCCTTTTCGGGGCGGTCGGTGGGAGCGGGAGCGGCGAGGTCGTCGACGGTGAGGCAGGTCCGGCCCTCGGTAGCCTGCGACGGGCCGTCAGGGCCCGTCACGAGATGCTGGACGTCGGCCGCGTCGAGGATGCCGCGCAGCCGGCTCTCCGGGTGCGTGGGGTCCAGGGGAAGGTAGACCGCTCCGGCGGTCAGCACGCCCAGGGCCGCGACGACCCATTCCGCCGAGCGCGGCAACAGAACGCCCACGGGGTCGCCGTCCTCGACGCCGCGCTCGCGCAGCAGCGCGGCGGTCCGCCGTACGCGCTGCCACAGCTCCTCGTACGTCCACTGGCCGTCGTCCCACGCGACGGCCGGCGCCTGCGGGGTCCGGGCCGCCTGTTCGGCGAACCGCCCGTTCAACGTGGCGTCCTGGGGATATTCCCAGCCGACGTCGTTGCAGGCGAGGACGTGGTGGGGCAGGCGGGGGAAGGGCTGGTCGTGGCCGATGCTGGACATGAGTTCCTCTCATCCGTGAACGGTTGTCGGGCGGTGCGAGGGCGATGGGCGGATCAGCCGGTGGCGGGCTCGGCGGCGGCGCGCCAGAAGTCCTCGATGCTCTTCTCCAACAGCCATGCCGTGTGCAGGGCCGTCCTGGGATCGTCACCGCGACCCAGACCGTCGTCCGTGGTTTCCGTGGCCAGCGCGAGGAGGTCGGGCGCGGAAGCGGTTCCGTAACGCGCCAGGAACTCGTCCGGCGCGGGAATCCCCGACATGCGGACCGCCCGTACCAGTTCCGCGCAACCACCCAGGTAGACGGTGAGATCCGAGTGCAGGGCGAGGCCGGTGCCGGCCTGGCTGGCCTGGAGCGCGATCCACGACAGCATGGCGTCGAAGGCGTAGGTGCGGTACGACCTGGGGGCGCGCCGGAAGTCGTCCTCGGACATGCCCAGGGACCTCGCGCAGTCGGCCAGGGACGGTTGGGCGGCGCCCACCAGACCGATCAACCCGGCGTAGAGATCGGAGGCCGGGTGGTGTGGGAAACGCGTGGCCATCAGCGCGTACGCGGCGAGTTCTGTGCGCTGGCACTGGGCATCCACGGTGACCAGCCGGCGCAGGTGTTCCCTCGTCAACTCGCCGCGACGGGCGAGGTCCAGCAGGGCGTTGTCCCGGACGTACGACGAGTCCTGGGTGTCCTGCCCGGGGTGTGCTTCGGCTGTTTGACGCGTGTTTCGCGTGTGCCGATTGCGGAGCTCCCGGATCAGTTCTTCTGCTGTGCTCCCGATTTCTTGCTGTGGCGCCGGTAATTCCATGATTCCTCTTCGTCGCGCTCGTTGTGGAAAACGCTGTGCGCATCCCGAGTTGACGGCTCGACCTCATGCGAAACGGCCGAGAACATAGTCCCTTCGGGCTGGTACCGGTGACTTCGGGACGCAACGCACGGCCTCCGTCGCTGCTGGCTGCCCCCGAAACGGCGGTACCGGAATGCACCTGAATCTCTGAACGGAGAGACGCGATGGAAGAGGTGATCTCCCGATCGATGGCCTACCGGTTTGGTACACGAGGGTGGGGTATACCACCGGCACCGCTCCCAGCTCGGCTCGTCCCTCCGGGGCGCTGAGTGCAACCGCTTCCGAATCACTCAAGAGGGCATCCTTGAAGGAGAATCCGTCGCCATGGCCACGCCCCCCGAACCGGGCATGCCGCGGCATGCCCGCGACGAAAAGATCATCACCACGCTCGAGGAGATAGCCGACCTGCTTCGCGGCATCGCCGAGCACGGCCCATGCCGTCCCACGTCGCCCCAGGGATCGGGCTCTGCTGCGGACCCGTATGACGACACAACATCAGCGAGACAGCGGCCCCGGAGAAACAATCCGCAATTGACCCGCCGGGAACGCCAGGTCCTGGACATATTGATCACCGGCGCCTCAAACAGAGCGATCTCGCGCCGCTTGGGCATCGCTGAACGTACCGTCAAGAACAACCTGTACATGGTCTACCGAAAGCTCGGCGTCAGCGGGCGCGCCGAGGCGATCGCCTGGGTACTCAACAGCCACGGCTCCGCTCCCCGACACCGCCGATAGCGACGGAAAGGGGGACACGCCGGCACACATTGTCGATGACGCATCGCGCGGAGTGTGCCGCCATTCTTGAACCGGCCACAAAGAGATCTCGACCGGCGCTTTTGTCCATGCGTGTGAGGTGCGGTGTGAGTGTTCAAGAGGGCGTTGGCGTCCACGACGGGCAGTAACACCGACGGGGTGTCGGTGCGGCCGTTTTGGTGGGCGGTTCTGCGCGCTCGACCCGCCATGGTGCCGAGGTGCGAGCGCAGGCTGCGGCTCGACTCCGCCTCTTGCTGACCGGCGAGAGCCGGCGTCCCGCACACGGAACACTCCTCGCGACCTGCGATGCGGTGCCCTCACCCCCGTTATGTTTTCTGCGGTCCTGCAAGAGGGCTGCTGGCCTCCGGGCCCGGCATGACTGTTCCCCCCTGTCGAACGGATGACCTGGGGGGTGGTGTCACCGGGTCTGGGAGGCGCCGTTGGAGACGCTGATGAGAGGTCCGACTACCGCCTGGCCTGGCGCAATGCCAGGCTGCTTGCAGGCGGCAGGTCTGCATAACGTGGATGCGCGCATACGACGCCAACGCCCTGGCCAGCACCGCATGAACCCCTTCGGGAGGATGGGTTGGACTACACCGACGATGCGGGCGTCTTCCTCGGCCTAGACGTCGGCAAGAGCGCCCATCACGGGCACGGGCTGACCCCGGCCGGGAAGAAGGTCTTCGACAGGCAACTGCCCAACAGCGAGCCCAAGCTGCGGGCCGTCTTCGACAAACTGACCGCCAAGTTCGGCACCGTGCTGGTGATCGTGGACCAGCCCGCCTCGATCGGAGCCCTCCCCCTCACAGTCGCCCGGGACGCCGGCTGCAAGGTCGCCTACCTGCCCGGCCTATCCATGCGGCGGATCGCCGACCTCTACCCGGGCGAGGCGAAGACCGACGCCAAAGACGCCGCGGTGATCGCGGACGCCGCCCGCACCATGCCGCACACCCTGCGCTCGCTGGAACTGACCGACGAGATCACCGCCGAGCTGACCGTGCTGGTGGGCTTCGACCAAGATCTCGCAGCCGAGGCCACCCGCACCTCGAACCGGATACGCGGCCTGCTCACCCAGTTCCATCCCAGCCTGGAACGTGTTCTGGGCCCGCGCCTGGACCACCCTGCGGTGACCTGGCTCCTGGAACGCTACGGCTCCCCCCTCGCCCTGCGCAAAGCCGGACGCCGCAAGCTGGTTGAGGTGATCCGACCCAAGGCTCCACGCATGGCCCAACGGCTGATCGACGAGGTGTTCGAGGCGCTCGACGAGCAGACCGTCGTGGTCCCGGGCACCGGCACCCTCGACCTCGTGATCCCGTCCCTGGCCCGTTCCCTCGCGGCCGTCCACGAACAGCGACGAGCCCTGGAAACCCAAATCGGCCAACTGCTGGAGGCCCACCCTCTTTCCGCGGTCCTGACCTCGATTCCGGGAGTCGCGGTCAGGACCGCCGCCACCTTGCTCGTCACCGTCGGCGACGGCACCAGCTTCCCCACCGCTGCCCACCTGGCCTCCTATGCCGGCCTTGCCCCGACGACCAAGTCGTCGGGGACCTCGATCCACGCCGAACACGCACCCAAAGGCGGCAACCGTCAATTCAAACGCGCAATGTTCCTGTCGGCTTTCGCTGCGCTGCACGATCCCGTATCCCGCACCTACTACGACCGATGCCGGGCACGGGGCAAGACCCACACACAAGCACTGCTCCGCCTAGCCCGCCAACGGATCAACGTGCTGTTCGCGATGCTCCGCGACGGCACCTTCTACCAACCCAAAACCCCCCGCACCGCTTGACGAAAGACATAGAGGCACCCCCCCCGAAAGCGAAGCGCCTACCGCACCTGCTCACCAGGGGTTACCACCAGAACAGTGCCTTGCCCTGCGCTAACGCGTCTTCCCGGCTCTTCGCGGCCGCACGGTCTTGTGCGGCCGGTCCCCCAGGGGCTCCGCCGCTGGAGGAGGCAATGCGATGAAGCGCGGCCGCCCGTGGAGAGCTGCTGGGTCTCAGTGCCTGTTCGACGAGGAAAGGTACCGTGACAGTCGACCTGTTCTCGATGACGCAGCATGTGGAGTGTGTGGCCATCCTCGAACCGGCCTCGAAGGGCTCCTGACCTGCGGTTTTGTGCGTGCGCATTATGTGCGGTGTGGGCGTTACGGGCGATATCTTGACGCTGAAATGACGCTCGTGACGCTCATTTGACGCTCGTTCTGATGGCATGTCAGGTGACTTCCGCTGCTGTTCAGACCACCTGCCGGGCTGCGGAGAGACTCTCGTAAAGCGAGAAGGTCTGTGCCGAGCGCCGGTGTAGATGACTCAGTATTGCGGTGGCGAAGCCCCTTGGTCGTCGGCGTGCTCCCGTCGGCAGGCGCTGACGGGAGCACTGCACGAGGCGGCCCTTGCTGTGGGGCGCTTGATTTGGACTGTAAATCGACCCTAGGGGCGCGTCTGGCACCCGGCGAGTGCTTCAGGGTGAGTGCAGTTCCTGCGTCCGATGACTGCAAAGGCTGATGGGGCCGCTACTTGGGGTAGAAGCCGGTGATGCGGTAGAGCTGTCCGTGATGGTGGACGCTGAAACCCATGACCCACTGCTCGGACAGGTTGTCTACGACGATCAGCCGCCGGTCGGTGAGGGCTGTTGGGCGGTGCAGCGGCATTGAGACCGGCACGGGGCATTCGTCGAACCGGGACCGGGCGTGGAAGGCGGGGGCGGTCACCATGCGCCCTACGAGCGGACCAGTTGGGTGGTACTCGACTGGCAGCTGTTCTAGGACACCATCCAGTTCGATCGTGACCGTGCGGTGGCGCAGGCCGTGGGAGTGGAGCAGGCTCATAGTGCCACCGCCACGTGTTCCTGCGGCGGTAGGCCGTAGCGCATCCAGAACCTGAGGGTGCAGGCGGTGTGGATCTGACCAGTACCCGTGGCCTGGCGGCTATCGAAGACCCAGCGGTTCACCTGCACGAAGGTGCCGTGGCCTGTGCGGAGATCGAGCTCAAGGTTGAGGAAAACCGGACGCTTGGCGACGCCGAAGCCCTGCCACGGACGTTCCCAGCGCAACAGGGTGCCGAACCGCGAGTCGTTCCAGACCATCAGGCGTTGCGAGCGGTGAGCGTCACGGCAGTCCAGGATCCACAAGTCGGCGTGTGCTTCCCGGCCGGCGACTTCGGCGGGTGGAAGCGGGCGGGCCTGGACCTCAGCCCGCTTCCCGCAGTGCAGTTGGCAGTCGGCGCGGCGGTTGCCGAGGGAGATCTCGGTGGCCACGCCCCATCCTTTGATCTCCTTGTGCCACGCAGACTCGGTCATAGGGCGCCTGCATAGAGGAGGAGTTCGGCGTCGTCCTCGTCCAGGCCGAGGGCCTGCGGCCCGACTTCGGTGAGCAAGTCGGCGACTGTGAAGATGCCAGGAAGGCTGTCGATGCCGGCGACTAGACGGTCGTAGCGTTTGACTAGGGCGAGGATGCGGTTTCCACGCGCCCGGTGCCTTTTTGCACCTTGGGTGGACTCTTTGGCCTGCTGGTCGAGTCGGTCGGCCTCCCTGAAGTCGCGTTCGGCAAGAGAGGGCAAGACGTCGATGATGCGGTCGAGGTCTTGCAGTACGAGTTGCCGAGCGGTCTTCTCCGTCAGTTCGCCCCCCTCGCCGAGTACAACTTTCGCGACGACCTGGTCGTCGGTGGCGCCGGCGCGTGGACCGGGAACGCTGGCGTCGTCCGGGGCGGTGGGGGTGGTGCCGCAGCCGGGGCCCTGGAGGGTGGGTTCGGTGCGCGAAGGGCCGGGCGGTCCGGCCAGGGCAGCGAGTCGGATCTCTTTGGTGACCTTGTTGAAGGAGGTGGTGCACATCGACTTCACCGCGCGGTCGAACACCGCGTGGTACTCGGCCGACAGCACTTTGATCTTCGATCGGACGATCCCCTGTAGCCGGGAGAACTGCTCACCCTCGCTCCCGCCGGCGAGAATGCAGCGGAGGGCTTCACGGTCGAGGACGTCACGTACGTTGTTGGAGTAGCGGCCTGCGGCGCTGGGCATCTGTTTCTACTTTCCTGCCAGGAGTCGGATGGTGCGGGGACGCTGCTGCAAGACCCGGTCGGCCCAGGAAGCGACCGAGTCGCGGATGGACTCGACGGACTCCCAGACCTCGGGGTCGTTGACGTCCACGAAGTCCTCAGGACCGAGCAGCAAGATTTCTCTGGCCTTGTGGACCAGTCCGAAGTAGCGGATGGTCCAGTCGGCGTGCGGGTCGCGTTCCTCACTGCCGACGAGCTCATCGAGTAGGGCTTCGTCCGCGCTGGGAGCCGGTCGCATCTGTGCGCGGACGTAACGCGCGACGTCCTGGTCCTTCAGCACTTCCCGCACTGCGGGCTCCCGCAGCACGGCCAGCACTGCCGCCGGACTCTTGGTCAGCTCGGCCAGGACGGCCTCGCGAACTTCTTCTCGGTCGAGCTGCGCAACGATCTCTGCGGGAGGCTCGGCTCCGCTCGCCAGGCCCAATGTCAGGCGGTACTGTGCCGCATCCAGTGAAACGGGCCATCCCGCCCGCTCTGCAGTGTCGAGTAGTTCGAGCAGCAACGTGATGCGTCGGGCCCGCTCTTGGGGATCGGTGACGCAGGCGGTGGTCACGCACCTCCACGGGACGTGGACGGCGGAGGCGAGCAGGCGTTCGCGAAGTGCGGTTCCTGCGAGGCGCGTAACCCGAAGGTATTTCTCCAGTGTCTCCGTCGCGTACCCGAGCTGGTGGGCCAGCTGTTCCAAGGCGATGCTTGCGCCGGGTGCTGTCCCGTCGGCGATCTCGGCACAGACGTCACCGAGGCCAAAGCGGGCCGCCAACTGTGCCCGTGATGCCCGGATGTCCGTCTCGGCGAAGGTTCTCGCGCGTCTGAGCTGATCCTCGGTGTAGCCGGGACCGGTGGTCCCGCCCGGCTGGATCCATACGTTCTCCATGGCCGAGGACCGTAAGCGGCCCCAGCTGCCGTGGGCGCCACGTATCCCCGGATCGGACCAGCCGAAATTTCTTCGACGACGAATATTGCAGAACCGTGTGCTAGGCGCTGAACCGGTGGCGCAGCCGTTTGACTGACCGCGCCGCATGCCTTGAATCTGCTCGTCGTCGTAGTCGGATTTGCAGCGAGGCGTACAAGATGAGCACCAGCCCGAGCTATCCCCTGGGCCGGGATTACCCGTCGATCCCCGAAGGAGGCTTGCCAGCGGGCCTGCTGGCCTTCTTCGACCTCACCGAGTCCGAGGTCGAACTGATCCTGACCAAACGCGGGCCGCAGAACCGCTTGGGCTTCGCCATCCAGCTCACCTGCCTGCGGTCCCTGGGCCGACTCCCCAAACCGCAGGAGATCGCTTCCCTGCCACGGCCGGTCGTGGAACACGTGGCGGCCCAGCTCGACATCAGCGACGGCGTGGCCGTCCTGAGCACGTACGGTTCGCACGACGGGCTGACGCGGCGCCATGCAAAGGAGATCCGGTCGGCCTGCGGCTGGAAGCCATACAGCAAGGGCGAGGCAGCGCTGAAAAGCATGCTGGTGTCGCGCGCCACGTACACGGAGGAAGGAGTCAAGGCCCTCCTGCGGCGCGCGGTCGCCTGGCTGCGGGAACAGCGCATCGAACTGCCCGGCGAGAGAACCCTCACCGATCTGGTCCGATCAGTACGAGGGGCGACCGACCAAGAGATGTGGCAGGCACTCTTGGCCCCGTACGTGGACCGGCTGTCCGAGCTCGATCGACTGACCGCAGTCCCGGACAACGAGCGAAAGTCGCCGCTGGCTGAACTGCAGCGAGGGCCGGGCAAGCCCGCCTGGACGAACCTCGCGCGCGCCTTCGCCCGGAACAACGAGGTCCAATCGCTGGGGCTGCCGCCCGCGGACACCCGCGTCTTCTCTCCCCGACGCCTGTCGTATCTCGCCCGGTTTGCCACAGAACATGAGGTGCAGAGGACGAAGCGGCGTGCCGCGACGGTGGCAACAGTTGCCCGCTTGACCGAGACCACTGCGGACGACGCGGTCGACATGCTGGTGCACCTGATCGCCAATGACCTGATCGGAAGAGCGCGACGCAAGACCGAGAAGGAGCGATCCGCGATCTTTCCTGACCTGGCCCATTCTGCCGCCGTCATGAGGGAGGTAGGGAAAGACCTGCTTGACGCGAGACACGAAAAGGTTGACACCGAGACGGGAGAGATCATCCCTCCTGTGGCAGACACCATGACGGTGCGCGAATTCCTCGACCAACTTGAGGACCTGCCCGCGTTCGAGGCAGCCGTCACTGTGGCGGGCGAACTGGCTCCTGCGATGGGATCGGATTCGGAGGAGGCTCGCCGCACCAAAATGATCAAGCGGATCGATCTCCTGAAGACGTACCTGCCGCACATCGTCGGAGGGCTGGCGTATCGGCATGGCACGCCGGAAGCCAGACATGTGCTGGACGCTCTGTGGTCGCTGACCGACCTGATCGACCGCCCCGCCATCAGCCGGGCCGAGGCCGACGAGCGCCTGTTGACCGGGTCGTGGAAAGAGTTGGCCCTCCGTGCGCCGCACCTATCGCCCGATATGGTTGACACCGCCGCCTACGCCTTCTGCGTGGTGGAGCGGTTCTACTCCCGCCTCCAGCGGCGCGAGATCTTCGTCGAGGGTGCATCGAAGTGGGGTAACCCGGAAGCGGACTTGCCGTCGCCGACGGAGTGGGCGGCGTTGCGGGCCTCTGTTTCGAAGAGCCTGGGGCTTCCATTGGACGCGGTCGCCCACCTGAAGCGACTGGGCCAAGAGCTCCACACCAAGACCCGCGCGATCGCGGAGCGCCTGCCGAAAGACCGACAGTTCCAACTTAGTGACGGTGGCCGGCTTGTCCTGTCCACGGCGCCTCTTCCCCAAGATCCTAGGCTGCGCAAGGTGACCGCGGAACTCGCGGGCTGGTTGCCCAAGGGGGACCTTCCGCAACTCATCCTGGAAGTTCTCACCTGGACCAAGGGCACCGAGGTCTTCACGACACCAAGCGGCGAGCCCCCACGGCAATGCGACTTCGATATCACCCTGTCCGCCGCACTGGTCGCTCTTGGCTGCAACGTTGGCGTCGAGGCGGTCGCCGGCAACTTCCCCGCACTCGACAGAAGGCACATCACCTACGTCATCGACAACTTCCTGCGACCGGATTATCTCGAAGCATTGAACAACCGCCTGCTGGCTCGGCAATCACAGCTCGCGGTCGCCGCATCGTGGAACGGCGGCCACATGGCATCCGTGGACGGCCAGCGCATGGTTGCACCTCCGAGCGCCATCCAGGCCCGCTTGTCGCCACACGGCACCGCCCACGTCACTCACCTCACCCTCCTGTCGGATCAGGCCATGGGACTCACGAACAAGGTCGTCGCCGGATCCGTCCACACCTGCTTGCACGTACTCGACGTCCTCAACGACCGCCGTACCAGCGCCCTCAAGGCCACCAGTACTCGGAGTCAGAACCGTCAGCAGGAGCACCAGAAGATCGTCGCAGAGGCCAGCCCACACCAAGAGATCATCTTCGGCCTGCTCGCACTCTCCGGCTACACCTACACCCCTACAGCCGCCGACGTCACCGACATGAGCCTCGCTCGTATGGACACGGCGGCTGACGAGGACTACGGCCCCCTGCAGCACGTCACCCGCAACAAGATCGACTCCGCTCTCATCGAACGACACTGGGACGACATGCTGCGTCTCGTCGGAGCGGTTCACCTCGGCCGCGTGCGGTCCGCAGACGCGATCCGCATGGTGATCCGAAACGGCAGCCCCACCCCCTTGGGCAAGGCACTCGCCCACTACGGGAAGATCTTCAAGACCGCACACATCCTGGATCTCATCGACAATCCCGATTACCGCCGTCAGATCGAAACACAGAGCAGCCGCCACGGCCAACGCCACGAACTGGCCGCGAAGATCTATCACGGCACCGAAGACCGCATCCACCGCTACCAGACCGGGATGGAGGAACAGCTTGGTGCACTCGGGCTGATCGTCAACATGGTGGTGCTGTTCAATACCGCCTACATCGACCTGTTCCTCCAGAAGAAGGCCAGCCACCTGCGGCCCGTTCCCGACGAAGTCGTCCGGAGCCTGTCCCCCTTCCTCTATCGGCACATCCACATGAAGGGCCGATACGCCTTCGAGATGCCCGAACTCTCCGACATTTCCATGCGGGCCGTCGAAGACTTGGACGAAGGCCCTTACGACGTGACGGACGACAACCTTGTCGCCAACTGACCTGCGGCGGGTCCGCATGTCTCCCGCAACACGGTGTCACCTCCACGAACGACACGGCGGAGGAGCGGCGAATGCGTCACCTTTCGTCCGCTCCGCACTATCTCCTTCTTTGCGCGTTCGGTCACGGCAACCAGGGACCCCCTCTGATCTGCACCGATGGGAGCTATCACACGGTTCAGCAATCTTCGGCGTCGCAGGGCTGTGCCAGAGCATCCTGCCCGGAACTCGCGGTCAACGCAGCCGGAGGCGTCGCAGGACCCGGGAGTATCCGGCAGGTCGACCGCGAAGACATCAACACTGCTGCAAGTCTGCCTACGGCGCCTCATACTCCGTGGGCATGCGGATTACCTGAATGGTCGCCGGGTCCCGCGGTACCGGAACGGCCTGGGTGCTGATGACCTGGGTGCCCGTGGCCTGAGCTGCGTTTGCCAGATCTCGCAGGACGTCGTCGACCACGGTGTTGCCGATGCCCTGCTGGTATGGGTTGTCCAGGAGCAGCAGGCCGGGGAAGGCGGCTTCTTCGTCGAGGTCAGATGCCAGGAAGAGAGTGGCGTAGCTGTAGGCCAAGAAGAAGAGCACCTTTGTCTCTGCCCCAAGGGCTTGATCCCAGGGGCGGGTGCCGACGTAAAAGGTGAGGTCACTGTCATTGATGGTGATGGCGCCCTTGACCCAGCCACGTTCACGGTAGCGGTGAAGAAATTCGTTCATGCGCTCGGCGAACACGGCGCATCGTTCGACAGAGGTGAGCGAAGCCGTGGCAACGGCGGCTGGCTCTTGGTCGAGCGCGTCGACGGCTTGTTGTGCAGCGGTGACGGCCTGACTGGCTACCAAGCGGCGTTGGAGGATTTCTTCGATAGCGGGAAAGGCTGTCATCTTCTGTTCGAGCTGGGCGATCTGGCCGGCCAGGTTCTCGAGAGTGGCCATGAAAGGAGCCAGCTGCGCGGCGCGTTGTTCATTGATGCGGTGCGCGAGCCGTATCTGTTCCTCTTGAAGCTCCGCTCGGCGGGTGCGGGCTGTGTGCAGATCGACGGCGGTGCGGGCGATGATGTCTTCGAGGTCGGCGAGTTCCGACTTGAGCGACCGGATCTCCACTTGTGCCCGACGGCGACGCTGGTCGTCGTTGACCGGTTGGAAGCACAGGTAGCAGGCGCTCTCGTCGTGTTCTCGGTGTGGGTCGACCCGTTGCTCGCACGCCGGGCAGAGCCGTACGGGGAGGGCGTCGAAGATCTCCATGGAGGCCATGAGGCGTTCCATGCGGGCTACCTCAGAGGTGACCGTTTGGGCGGAGTAGGCGTGTTCGCTGCCGAGTTGTTCGAGCGCGACGACTTCGTCCACCGCGAGTTGCAGCCGCCTGGATATGTCTTCATACAAGCTCGTCAGGGACGAGTCGTATCCAGCTGCCGTCTCGGTAGTAGACGTTCCCTGCAAGAGGCTGTGGATCTCCTGCGTTAGTTCGTGACGTCGTTGGCGAACCCCGTCGAGTTGGGAAGTGACCTCGTCCCGGGCGGCCGCTACTTGGTCGAGGGTGCGGGCGACGGGGATGCCGAGCCGTTCAGAGATGGCGGTGACGGCCTGCAAGGTGCTGTCCTGCACGTCGCGCTCCACTGCCTGGGCTACGGCAAGGCGCCGCTTGGCCTGGGCGACGGCGAAGTCCTTGGTGTCGTACCGGGAGCGGGCGAAGCCGAGGAGCATGCTGACGGCGCCGCGCCGGATGAATTCCTGTTCCTTGTTGGCGAAGGTCGTCCAGGATTCCTCGTTGCGGTAGAAGTGGCGCAGCAGATTCCGGAAGGATAGGGGCGTCAGTTCACTGGCTGTAGCCGGGTGAAGGCCCTTGGGTATGCGCAGGTTGGGCCAGCCCAGGTCGCGCAGGATCCAGTCGGAGAAGTCGGCGTCGGTCAGCTCGTCTCCGTCGACGTACACCTTGTTCATGCGCCCGTGCTGGAGGAGACGAGTCAGGACGCGAGGGTGGCCGTTGAGCCGTATCGCGGTGGAGACCTCGATGTACTCGTCGGATACGGCGGCACCGAGAGCATCGATCATCCCGCCACGGTCGCCGAAGCAGTAGTCGATGACCTTCAGCGTGGTGGTCTTGGAGCTGTTGCGTGGCCCGCTGAGGATGTTCAGCACGCCGGTTCCGAAGGCGTACTCGTCGATCTCTGCGGTGTTGTGGACGAGCTTGACGGAGCCGATCCTGATCCCGCGGTCGGGGTGGGCGGTCACGGGCTTTGTCATGGCCGGATCTCCTGGCGGAAGGGCGCGTTGCCGACCTCGTCTGGGAACAGGTCGTAGATCAGGTTTTTCAGGTCAGTACCCGACATCGCAGCCAGATTTCCTCGCATGGCCTGACAGCGCCGCACCAGCGGCTGGAACTGGGCGGCCTCGGTGAGGCGTTGTGCGGTCCTCTTGCCGGCGGCTTTGAGTTTCACTCGTTCAACCCGGTGGCTTGTGATGGTCACGAGGTCCCTGGCAACGAGGAAGGCGAGGAACTGCCGGTAGCGCTGGTCCCAGGGCCCGTAGCGGTAGCGGATCATCGGTGCCTCGACCTCGGACGAGTCGGGGGCGAGAAACACGGTTTCGGTATCGACGGCTTCCGGCATCGCGGTGTGGGCCCGCTCCAGGAATCCTGGGTAGCGCACGAAGAAATCAAGCTTGGCGAACTTCGTCCGTCCCTCGATGTAGGGACCGGGCTCCTCACCACAGAGGTAGATGAGCAGCAGGAGCCGTGTTGCGTGAAAGTCAGGGGAGTCGTCCGGGTCCCAGGCGCGATACAGCGGGGGCACCACGCTGCTGCCGATCTTATGAGGCATCGGCGTACCTGCTCTGGCAGCGTGCCGTGATGTCGGAAAGCACCGCGTGGGCCTCAGCGAGGGTGAACTGCCGGCTGGTCACCTCGGGCAGCTCGCTCACCGCCACAAGCGTCTCAAAGTACGCCGCCGAGCCGGCGTCGAGACGTCCGGCGCGTCGTTTCGCCATCGTGAGCGTGCAGATGGCGTTGATCTGATCGGCTAAATCGTCGTACGCGCGGCGCCGGGTACCGACACTGGCGCGGTAGGTCCGGCGGTAGGCGAGCATGGCATCGTGCTGGGCTTCCGCCTCGGGCTCCGGTATTTCGGCAGCCCGCAACTTGAACTTGAGTTTCATCAACAGTTCGGTGGAACCGTCTCGCCGTCGCCCAGTTGCTCTGCGCACGCTGTCGTCCAGTGCGCGGCCGAAGTCGTCCGCAGTGAAGGTTCTCGGGCGCAGCTCAAGTGCGCTGCGGGCTATGTACCGGGAGATCAGCCAGATCATGACCTCCTCGACTTCCTCGTACAGCGGTTTCTCGCCCAGGCATGCTTCCACCAGTGGCGCCAGTCTCGTCATGGCCTCGGCCTCGACCTGGTCGATGGTGCGCGCCTCTACCAGAACATCCAGACGGTCGACACACCATCCGATGTCCCTGCTGTCCGGCAGTTGTACGCCTCCGAGTCTCCTGACGATGTCCGCGCGGGCGTCCGCGCTCACAGGGCCGCGAGGACGATCACGTTCCGCGACGAACTCATAAAGGTCCCGTTGAGGCGTCTCGTTGACGATAAAGGTGAACCGAGTGCCGTCCGGCAGCGGCTTGCCCAGAAACAGCTTGCCCAGGTAGCTGCTGTCTGCGGCCTTCTTCTCCTCCGGTCGGCAAACGTTGGCGATACTGTGGCGCGTCCCGGCTTCCTCGACCGTCTTGACCTGCCGGTATACAGGTGCACCGTCTCGATGACACAGGATGTCCTCTAGGTCCTCCCACGAGACCGCCGTCCACTGCCCTTCAAGCATGTCCAGGCAGTCCAGCAACGTGACGGCATCCTGATATGCGAACCCCCGCCTGCTCCGGCGGCCGCCGTCAGCAGGCGCGAGGGTCACGGCCGCCTCGTGTGCACTGACGCACGGCACTGGACCTTCGATTCACGGCAAAATGGCCTGCACGCACAGTTCCCCCAAAAGCCACTTCGGAGCATGCAGTAGATCACCGCGTCACCCAGAACAGCAACGGTCGTGCAGAACATCAGCCTCGCTCCGCGTCCGTGCCGCTACAGACGCAGCTCGGCCGGAGAAGTGAAGGTGGCTGGCTCAATCGTGGGCCATGAGCCTGGCATGCCGATTCCCTCGACGGCGAGGCGTTTGACTGTTGAGGCAGGGCGAAGGCGTAGTCCCGCTCAGGGTGATAGAGCAGGCGCTTAGAAGGCGCCTGCTCTGTTCCTCGCCGTGGACAGCCAGCCGAGCGTGTTGATGGTGGCGGTCCAAATGATGCTGGGGCGTGCTGATTCGCCGACGGCAGACACGTTTAGGGCGCAACGGACTGGAATGACGCGGCGAAGCAGGCAAACCTAGAACGGTCTGGAGAAGCGCGGCTACGACCAGCCATTCCTGCATACGCCTGGATGCAGTGAGCGCCGTATCGGGCGCAACATAGCCGACGATCGCCGGTTAGCCAAACCGGCGATTCCTCCGACCATTGAACCTGTCGCGCTGATCCCACGCGTGACGCATTCAGTCATTTCCCCTGAGGAGTCAGAGCCGTGTCTGTCGAGGTCATGGACGAAGAATGGTTGCTCTCTGAGGAGCAGGTTCGAGCACTGCTCGGTTGGGTGCGTGGGCAGGCGGGTGCTCATCGCTCGGTGTACCCCTTCATGCGCATGGTGGCCGAGCAGGCTCTGCGTCCGAGCGAGGCTCGCGCCCTGCGAGTGAGTGACGTGATGTTCCTGGAGCGTGACTTGGGTAAGTTGGCGGCCCGTAACAACGGGATGGCGAGGGAGATTCCCCTCCAGCCGCAGGTCTCCGTGTTCCTGCGTGAGTGGATCAGTGAGTCTGGCCTGCATGACGCCGATCTGCTGTTCCCCGGTATGCGAGGTGGGCCGGTCTCGGCTTCCGTATGTCAGCAGATGTGGCGACAGGCCCAGGAGGTCGTCCTGCCAAGGGACGCGCTGTACTCGTGGCGCCTGGGTGAGCCCATCTCCATCCTCCGTGATTCCTGCCTGGTGAAGTGGCTGAGGATGGGCACCTCTGCCGTCACGGTTGCTGAGTGGGCCGGCGTGACCCCGAGTTGGCTGGCGCTGCGTTACCCCCACTGCTTCCGCACGGAGAAGGTCGAAATCGACTGGGGTCACTTGGCCGAAGCCATGGCTCTTTCGGACGCGCTCAAGTCGTAATTCTCGCCCCGCGCTCTGGCTGACAGCCCGAGCCCGTGCGCCACCAGCTCATCTCTCCTACATCGGTCGTCCTCGCTCCCACGAAGCCGTCACGTGATCATCCTCCCTTTCGTCGGAGGCCCTTCGTGACGCGATCCCACTGCCCTGGCAGGGCTGGTTGACCGCTTTGGAGCCCCGACGCCCCTGCCGACTTCGCGGGCGCCCAGCCCACTCTCACCTCGAGGTCACCTCCATGCCTGCACGCTTGTTGTCCATCCCTGCTGTCGCCGCCGCCCTGGACGTCGACCGTCGCACCGTCTACCGCTTCATCGCTGCCGGCGACCTGCCTGTCGTCGACCTCCGTACCGGATCAGGCCGGTCCCGAGTACGGGTACCAGTGGCCGGCCTCGACGAGTTCATCAGCCGCCGCGCCGTCGTACCGCCGACAGCCCGCCGCTGACCCATGCCATCCCGGCCCCGTTGAACAAGGAGCAGAGCCTCGTACCTCCGCAAGTTGAAGTCCGGCAAGTGGCAGGCGACCGTACGCAACCGGGCAGGAGACCGGTTCAGCGAGTCGTTTCCCCTCAAGGCGCAGGCCCGCGCCTGGGGCATCGAGCTGGAGACCCAGTTCGCCCGCGGGGGGATGCGCGACCCGCGGGCCGGTGAAATGTCGTTCCGCGAGTGGCACGACCGGTGGTGGAACGCACGCATCGTTGAGCCCCACACGCTGCGCGGTGACGCCTCCAGCATTAAGAATCACGTCATGCCCTACTGGGCGGACTGGGAGATGCGGGCCGTCACCCGTATGGACGTCCAGAGCTGGATCCGGACCCTGGTCGAGAAGGGCACGGGAGCCTCCGCGATCAAGCGGGCCTACAACCTGACGTCCTCCATCATGCGCGCGGCCGTCGACGACGACGTCCTGGCGGTAACCCCATGCCGCAGCATCGACCTGCCTCAGATCGCGGTCAAGCCGCCGCAGTGGTTCACGCTTGACCAGGCGCAGAGCATCCTGGACGAACTCCCCGCCGCATGGCGGACGATGTGCCTGCTCGGCTTCTACACCGGACTGCGCTGGGGAGAACTCTCTGGCCTGCACAGCCACCGCATCGACCAGCGCCGCTCGCGCCTGTTCGTGGTGGAGGTCAACACCAAGAGCGGCATCAAGGAGTATCCCAAGAGCTCCAAGAGCCGTAGAGAGGTCCCGCTCCCGCCCCACGTCCTGGAGGCACTCGAACGCCACATCCACCGGCTCGACCGTGACGCGCTCGTCTTCACCACCATCACCAAGGGTCGGTCCGGCCGACGCCTCGACGACGGAAACTGGCGCCGGCAGACCTGGTGGCCCACCGTCGAAGGCGCCTACTACTTCGACAGCGACGGCGAGCAGCAGCTCGTCCCGCACTTCCCGCCACACTCCATGCGCCACACCTGCGCCTCGTGGCTGGTCCAGAAGGGAGTCTCGCTCTACGAGGTCCAGCACCTCCTCGGGCACGAGAGCTTCCAAACGACCCAGCGCTACGCGCACCTTCAACCGGATGCGCACAAGGCCGTACTCGGTGCCTGGGAGCGCCTCGACGCTCCGCTCACCATCGCCGCATGAATGACCCTCCGCCCTGTCCCTTCACGGACAGGGCGGAGGCGTTTGCCTGATCAGGGGTACTGTGTGACCTCCTCTTCGGGCGGCATCCAGCGCCCTTTGCCGTCGAACGGCCAGGGATGGGTGTAGAGATCGCCCTGCAGGAGTTCGCGCAGAGCCTCGCGGCTGGCCGGCGGATCGGGCGGAGCCACCAGCGGCGCGCACAGTGGATCAATCCGGTCTGCGTATGCCTCAGCCCACTGCAGCCACTCCAGTTCTTCCGCCGCAGCGGACGCGCCGTCGGCCCTCGTGCGGGCGGCGCGGCAGAAGGCGCGGATCTCATCGGCCCGAAGCCGTGCCCTCACCTGCTCGACCAGAACACCCGCTCGATGCCGCTCGAGTTGCCGCTCCCGCGCGTGCGCAACAGCCGCGTACCAGCGGCGTCGCTGCTCGGCCTTGCGGAGTTCCTCTTCCCGCTGCTGGCGTTCGGCCGCCGCGGCACGCTGTTCGAGATCGTGCAGAAGGTGTCCCAGGCGGGATTCCAGTGTCCACCGTGCGCTGTCCCTGTGGGTGTACGAATGCTGGTACCAGCTTTTGGCAGGCGCACCGAGTTCGAGGCGTCCGTTGAATTTGTGGTCGAACTTGGGGATACGAGTCCAGGGATTGCGCTGTTGTTGGCGGATCTGCTGAGCGGTCGGCTCGTGTGGCACCTTGGTCGTCTGCTCTGTGATCGCGAGCGGGAGCGCGTGTCCGCGGATGACGATGACCATCTGGTGTTCGGCTTGGCCGCGATGGTGCTCGGTCCGGGTCTCCACCTGGTAGCCGCGGCTTTCCGCCTCGGTCAGGAGGGCGTGCATGATCCGCAGGGCACGGTCGGCCTGCTCCCGTGACACATGCAGAGGGATAGCCTCGGGCGTCCCGCGGGTGTCGACTACGGTCTTGGACCTCCCGAGGGCCTTGCGTGTGGCCCGGACGAGCTGATGAGGACGGTGCAGTACGTCGGGGACGTCGATGGTGGGCACTGGCGGCGGTTGCGCAGCCTTCTCGGCTTCCTCGTCGACCAACGTGAAGACGCAGTCACCACGCTGCCGTCCGGTCCAGCGCAGCTTGTGCTCTCCCGGTACGTGACCGTGATGGAGCGCGTCGTAGTAGGCCGCACGCCACCGTCCTCGGGTCCGCGGTCCTGGATCAGGAACGGTGAGCTTCCCGGTGGTGGCGGATTGGAGGCGAGCGATCAGCTCGGATCCGTCGGCAGGAGCGTGCTCGGCCTGTTCGGCATCACCGGCCAGGCGCTCCTTCTCGGCTTGGACCTCCTTGGGATGCTTGCCGTGCTTGAGGAAGTAGCGGCCGTCCGAAGTCACCACTGCGACGTGCCCGCTACCGCGCCAGCTCCGCTTGATCAGCCCACGCTGCTCAAGCGCCCAAGCCGTGCTCGAACTCTTGGGAGCGATGGGCACGGCACCGGACGCTGCAGCAATCTGGCGGAGCATGTCAGCCTGCTGTTCGGTCAGCGTGTACTTCACGAGCTTCGGCTCCACCTCGACGAGCTGCGGGCAGACCACCAAGGTAGAGCCGATGAGCAGCGTCGGAGCGCTTCCCCTCGCCCATTCGGGTTCTCCCAACCGAACCTGGGCGCGATGAGGCCATCCAGAGGTGTAGGCGATTGCAGGGGCGGCGGCAGTAATCTGCATGGCGAGGCCAGGTGTGTTCTCCACATTACGACGCGGGGCAGCGGCCAGTACCGCCCTCATTGATCGTGACCTCGTGCCGGCGCTGCGGACTCGGTGGGAGGCGAGCTAGGGAAGTCCGGAGGCCCGAGACGTGGCGCGGGTCACGATGTGTGTCCCAGCGTCCAGAGTGAGCGGGGGCGGAGCCTGCAGGGTGAGCTGGTTGCCGCAGTTTGCTGCGTCCTGAGTGGGGCGGACTCTCGGCCTTGACGCTCGTTTGACGCTCTGGGCGCCTGCGCGAAGGTGGATAAGCTGAGAACCTCACTCTGACCTGGGCTTTTGCCTGATCCATTCAGACCGACATCTTTCCGATGACCCACCGCGTCGAGTGCGTCGCCTTCTTTGAACCGGCCGACCGGCCCCCCGGGCGCGGCGACGCCTCACCGCCGGGCGTCGCCGCGCCCGACGGTGAGGCGTCGCTCCCGGGGAGACCCGCGGCGGCCCGTCCCCGAGGCAGCGGTGCGGGCCCTGGCCGACGGACGCCGGACGACCGCTGCGGCAACGTGTCCCCAGCTCCGCGGAGCACCGGCGCGACGGTTGGCGGCGGCGGGCGCGGGTTGGGGCGGCGATCAGCAGCAGAAGGCCCCAGGCATCCTGGTCCGTGCACGCCGCTCTGTGATAGAGCCCGGTTGCGCGGTCGTGGCGGTCGACGCCATCCCCGCCCACGGCGACCGGCCGAGGAGTACCACCGGATCGCGACCGAACGCCGGATCCGTGCGGTGGTCACCGGCCTGGGCGGAGCACTGGCCGGCCCGTGGCAGCCGCGGCGATCACCGTCTCGGTGGAAGCGGACGGAGCCCTCGCCGGGAGCGAGCTCGTCGGGGCCTCGCGAGCGGCTTTCCTGAGCGGGGCGTCGCCGTGCCGGTTCGCCGGGGACCGGGACCGGGGCTCCAGCGGGTCCTCACCAACGCACCGGGAGCGCTTCGGGTCCGCGGATGAGCACCTCTGTCTGCCAAGGCACCTCCTCGGGCGGCACGGCCAGTCGAAGCCCGGGCCAGCGGGCGAGTAGGGCGGCCAGCAGGATCTCGGCCTCCGTGCGGGCGAGGAGCGGGCCGATGCAGAAGTGCGGGCCGTGCCCGAAGGCCAGGTGCGGGGGGCCTTGGCGGTCGAAGTCGATACGGTCGGGTTCGGGGTAGACCTGGTCGTCCCAGTTGGCCGCCACGTACGACACGTAGACGAATTCGCCCTTGCGGACCAGCGTGCCTCCGACACGCACGTCCTCGGTGGCGACGCGGGGCTGCCCGACGCCGTGCTTGTGCGGGATCCAGCGCAGCAGTTCCTCCACGGCGCGCGGTACGAGGGCGGGTTCGGCGCGCAGCCGGTCGGCGAGGCCGTCGTGGGTGAGGAGGGCGAAGACCATGTTGGAGGTGTTGTTGCAGACGGCGTGCCAGCCGTTGAGGCCCATCAAGGTGGCCAGGGCGAGCAGTTCCTCCTCGTCGATGCGTCCGGCGTCGACGGCGGCGACCATGGTGCTCATCAGGTCCTCGCGCGGCTGGTGGCGACGCTGGTCCGCCAGTCGCCGGAAGTACTCTCGGGCGTGCTCCTTCACCTCGCGGGCCCGTTCGGCCGCCGCCGCGTCGGAGGCTCGGGTGAGCAGGATCTGCGCCCAGTCGCGTACCTGGGGCAGATCCGCGGTGGGCATGCCGAGCACCTCGCCGATGGCGGTGAGCGGGAAGGGCGAGGTGACCGCGCCGACCAGGTCCAGGGGCGGTCCCGCGACCTCGGCGGCGTCCAGCAGGCCGTCCACGAGCTCCTGCAGGCGGGGGCGCAGCCGGTCCATGGCGCGCTGGGTGAAGGCGGATGCGACCACGGCCCGGACCCGGGCGTGGTCGGGCGGATCGACGAAGCTGACAGCCCGGTCCAGCGGAATGAAGTGCTTGGTCATCTTGGGGATGGGCAGGCCGACGATGTCGCGGCTGAAGCGGGCGTCCGACGTCACGAAGCGGACGTCTTCGTAGCGGGTGACCAGCCAGCAGTCGCCCTCGCCGTGCGGCAGCCGGATGCGCGAGACGGGAGCGTCGGTCAGGGAGGCGCGGAGGAAGGGGTCGAAGTCGAGCGCCGGGAGGTCGTGGGCGTCGTACGTCCGTACCCCGGACGCGGGGCAGGCGTGCGCCGGTTCGTCCGGACGCTGCGTTCCGCTCATCAGGCCCTCGCTCACGCCACCACTCCTCGCCGTCATGCGTTCGTTCACCGCCGCCGTTCGGTGACGGCGGGGCGGCCGTCGCGTACCGGACCGCCACACGCCTGCCTCACCCGGAAAGGTGCAGATGCTACCTTACCCGGTCAACTCGTGCTCTAATGCAAACACATGGCAGAGACCACCCTTGTGCGGCCGGAGCACTCCGCCGCCCCACCCTCCGTCGTGCCGAGCGGACGCGAGCGGTGGACACGCCCCTCCATATGCGCTTGTTGTGTGAATGTCAGCAAATGTTCCGAGGGTGGGGTGTCCTGCCCGTTCCCGGGCGCGGCGACAGCCGTGCGTGCGCCCCCATCGCCCGAGGTGATCCCATGCCCACGTTGTGCCGTCCCGCCGTCGCCGTTCCGGAGTTCGTCATCACCCAGGGGGAGACCCTCGCCCTGGCGCGCAGACTGCACCACGATCATCCGCAGCTACCACTCGCGTTGCGTCTGATCGGCAATACCGGGGTGCGCGAGCGCCATCTGGTGCGCCCCATCGAAGAGATCCTCCAGCACCCCGGCTTCCGCGCCCGCAACGACATGTACGTCACACAGGCCAGGGCCCGGGTCCCCGCGGTGGTCGAAGAGGCACTCGGCCACGCGGGCCTCACGGCGCGCGACATCGACCTCATCGTCTTCGTGTCCTGCACCGGTTTCACCATGCCCTCGCCGACCGCCTGGCTGATCAACACGATGGGCTTCCGGCCCGAGACCCGGCAGATCCCCATCGCCCAGCTGGGCTGCGCGGCAGGCGGCGCCGCCATCAACCGCGCCCACGACTTCTGCACCGCCTACCCCGGCCGCAACGCCCTCGTGGTGGCCTGCGAGTTCTCCTCGCTCTGCTACCAACCCACCGACCTCGGCGTGGGCAACCTGCTCTCCAACGGGCTGTTCGGCGACGCCGTCGCCGCGGCCGTGGTGCGCGGCGAAGGCGGCACCGGCGTCGAGCTGCGCCATAACGGCAGCCACCTGGTGCCCGACACCGAGGACTGGATCGCCTACGACGTCCGCGAGACCGGCTTCCACTTCATGCTCGACAAACGGGTGCCCGGCACGATGGAGCAACTCGCTCCGGTTCTGGCCTCGTTGGCCCGCCAACACGGCCAATCCGCCTCCGCCATGGACTTCTACATCATCCACGCGGGCGGCCCGCGCATCCTCGACGACCTGTGCACCCATCTGAAGGTCCCGCCGACGTCGTTCCGTTTCAGCCGCGCCACACTCACCGAGTACGGCAACATCGCCAGCGCCGTCGTGCTGGACGCCCTGCGCCGCCTCTTCGCCGAGGGCGGCCCCGGCGTCGGCGCCCACGGCATGATCGCGGGCTTCGGCCCCGGCATCACCGCCGAGGTCGCACTCGGCACCTGGACCAGGGCCGAAGCCGCCGCCCGCACCCTGAACCGGCTCCAAGACGGGCTGGCGGACAGCGAGGACCTCGACGGACAGGGGGCCCTCGTATGACCGGCCCCGGCCTGAGGACGGGAAGCGGCCAGGGGCTCGTGGTACCGCCCGGCGCAGGTCGCGTCCTGGCCGCGAAGGCCCAGCACGTCACGTACAAGGTGACCGGCGAACACTCCGCCGCCGCCTCGACCTTCGAGGTGCTGGTGCCGCCCGGCTTCGATGTCGGCGCACACGCCCACGCCCACAGCGAGGAACTCTTCTACGTGCTGGAGGGCGAACTGGACGTGCTCGCGTTCGAACCTCGGGTGCGCACCCCCGACAACTGGCGCTCCTGGGAGTCGCACGCGGGACAACGGAGAACGAGAGCCACCCCCGGCACCCTCATCCACGTGCCGCAGGGCTGTCCGCACGCCTTCGCCAACACCAGCGGTGCGACGGCGAAGATGCTGTTCCAGTCCTCCCCACCGCCCGCCCACGAGCGCTACTTCGAGGAACTGCTCGACATCCTCACCTCCGGCGCGCAACCCGCCGAGCGCGAGGCCGCGATCGACGCCCTCCGCGCCCGGTACGACATCGAGCAGATCACACCCCTGCGCTACGACCCGCCCGGTCCCCGATAAATCCCGCGCCACCTCGCCGGTCCCCGGGAGGGGCGGCGGCGCCGGCTGCTGGCCAAGCGCACCGACGGCATCCAGACGTTCAGCTCGGCCGTCACCCGGCGGTCGCGCGCCCACGGGGCGGTCAGGCGGTTCAGGGAGCGGGAGGTGTTCGCGCCTGATCTGTGTTGCCGCTGACTTCACCCGTTACGACGTACATGCCGTGCGGTAGCACAGGCGGTCGATCCACCTGCGTCTGCGACGCGCAGCCGCCGCCTTACGGCTCGAAGCCAGAAAACACCAGTTCAGCGCGTACGCCCCCGCGCCTTCAGCGGCACCGGCGGCAGCTCGGGGGCAGGTAGCGGCGCGCCCTCGTACGGGCTGACCTCGCCGAAGCGGGTGCCGGATACCCAGTCCTCGCGGGCCTGGGCGATGTCCTCGTGGGTGCGGCCGACGAAGTTCCACCACATGACGATGCGCTCCTCGAACGGCTCGCCGCCCAGCAGCATGAACGCGCTGTCGACCGT
This sequence comes from Streptomyces buecherae, assembly GCF_014295035.1. Lineage (GTDB taxonomy): Bacteria > Actinomycetota > Actinomycetes > Streptomycetales > Streptomycetaceae > Streptomyces > Streptomyces youssoufiensis. The sequence continues at coordinate 826,098 of NZ_CP060404.1, read as the reverse complement.
GGCCCGCAGGGGCAGTTCCCGGCGACCGCAGCCGAGGTAGAGCAGGGAGCCGGGGGCCAGGCGGACGCCGTCCACCTCGGCCTCGCCGGACATCGTCAAGGCGGCGTACTCGAAGTCGGGTTGGAGCGGCAGGCGGGTGTCGGTGCCGGCGGCCAGGGTGATGTCGGCGCCCATCAGCGGGGTGAAGGTGGTGCCGGGGGAGCGGGCGCCGTCCAGGTCGCCGAGGATCACCGTGGCGCTGAGCCCGCCACCGCCGCTCACCTGGGGCAGCTCCGCGTGGTGTTCCCACGACGGGGCGGTGTGCCGGTGGGCGTCGGGCAGGGCGACCCAGAGCTGGGCGCCGTGCAGCAGCTTCGCGTGCTCGCGCGGGGACTGTTCGGCGTGCGCGATGGCCCGGCCCGACGTCATCAGGCCCAGTTCCCTCGGCCGCAGGACTTGCTCGCTGCCCAGGCTGTCCCGGTGCAGCACCTCCCCGTCGTGCAGCCAACTCACCGTCTGCAGGCCGATGTGCGGGTGCGGCGGCACCTGCATGCCGGGCTCGCGCTCGATGTCGTCGGGCCCGTAGTGGTCGACGAAGCACCACGCGCCCACCATGCGCCGCCCCATGCTGGGCAGCAGCCGGCGGACCTCGGTGCTCTCGCCGAGCATGACCGGCTTGGCCGCCAGGAGGTCACGCACGGGTCGCGCGGTGACGTCGGCGCGCCCGCCGCAGACGGTCGGGGCGGGACGCAGATCCAGGTTGCTCATGGGGAGCACTCTGCCACGCCACCGCCCCGCGCCGAAGGCGCCGTCGAGCAGCGGTCGCGACGCGGGGCCGACGGCGGCCGGCGCCGTCCGGAGGGGCCGCCGGGCGTGGTCGTGTACGCGGCGGGTGAGACCGACGCGTACGGCTCGCGGTGGCGGGCCGTCGGCCGGCGTCGCTGGGTCGGGGTGGCCGGGTACGGCCCGTGTCGCGCGTGGCCGCGCTACGTGCCGTGCGGTCGGTCCGCGCGCGGAGTCGGGTGCTCCGTGGCGCGGTCCGGCGCTGGCGCGTCCGCCTTCGGCGCGGGGTCGGGTGCCGGGTCCGCCGCGTACGGGTACAGGAGGATGGCCACCGCCGTGAGCGCCAGGCCGATCAGCCAGCCGGCCAGTACGTCGGTCGCCCAGTGCACGCCCAGGTAGACCCGGGTGAAGCCGACCCCGAGCACGGAGACCGCCGCCGTCGCCGCGGCCAGTCCCCGCCACAGGCGGCGGACCGGGTGCACCGCGAGCAGCCACAGGAGCAGCCCACAGGCCAGGGTCGCGGTGAGGGCGTGGCCGGAGGGGAAGGCGGCGTAGTGCGCGGAGTCCACCGGGTCCGGCCACCTCGGTCGCTCGCGGCCGACCGCGGCCTTGAAGCCCTGTTGGAGAGCCGTGCCGATCGCGGCGGTCGCCGCCAACCACAGGGCCACCGGCCAGCGGCCCCGCCACAGCAGCCAGCCGGCCACGACGGCGAGCAGCGCGCGCATGGTCCACGGGTCCCAGACCCAGTCGGAGAAGACGCGGTTGGTCCGCGTCCAGTCGTCGTGCGTCACGGCGGAGCGGTGCAGTCCGCTGGCGATGTCGCGGTCCACGGACAGCAGCGGCCCCCACTCGGCGGCGACCAGCACGAGCAGCACCGCGAACAGTCCACCCCACACCGCCGCGGCCACGGCCCAGCCACGTCGTGGCACGGGCGGCCGGGGTGTGGGACGGGCGGGACGGCGGGCGGCGGGGCGGGGCGGCGGTCGCATGGAGGAATGATCGCGGATCGGAGGGGCGAGCGGCAGCCGGTCGTACGGGTATCGGGTCACTCGCGTGCCGCGCGGCCCCTCACCGTCCCGCGCGCCGCGTACATCGCCGCGTCGAGTCGGCTAACCCAGTGCGCGCAGCGCCGGTACGAGGGTGACCAGCACCGGGACCACCGGCACTAGGGCCGCCGCAGCCGTCATCCGCCAGCGGCGGGCCGTCGTGAAGCGCTGCCCGGGAGCCAGCAGGCGGTTGACCCGGCGCGGCACCTCGGCGACCCCGGGGCAGGGGCCGAAGACGCCGCGCTCCTCGTTGAGTTCGACCAGCGCGAGGGCGATGGCCAGTCGGCCGAAGCGACGTGACGCGACGTCGTCGGCGGCCAGTTCCACCAGCCGGTGCACCTGGTCCCGGAACGCGGCGAACACGGGCACCTGCGGGAAGCCGCCGGCCAGCGCGGACGAGGCGTTCAACAGCCAGTGGTGGCGGGCGTGGGCGTGCCCCTCCTCGTGCGCCAGCACGGCGTCGAGCTGCCGCTTGTTCAGCCGGCGCAGCGCGGCCGTCGTGATGACCAACTGTGGCGCCGTACCCGGCAGCCACCACGCGTCGGGGCGGTCACCCTCCAGGACGACCAGCCGGTTGCCGCTGGACTCCTCGCCGGGCAGTTGGGGGGAGCGGACGAGCAGGTCCGCGCGGCGCTGCTTGCGCTGCGCCCGCGAGCCGCGCACCTCTCGGGTGAGCATGACGACGGTCCACACGGCGCCGCAGGCCAGGACGACGGCCACCGGCGCGGCCCACGGCCCGTAGGCGGTGAGCGCGTACGCCTCCATGACGCCGTTCGGCGCCGGGGCGAAGATGTTGCCCCGCACCGCCTCCCAGGCCGCCGCCGCGCTCAGCGACATGGCCAGCGCGCAGCACATGATGACGCCGACCACCACGCACTGCCACACCCACAGGGCGAGCACCGGTTCGCGGTCGGGCCAGTCGGAGCGGGTCAGCATGCGCGGCGCCAGGGCCGCGGCCACTGCTCCCAGCGCCAGCAGCGCCAGCGGGACCATCATGTCGCTCAGCCTATGAGGGGCTGGACGGGCGCCGGTACGGTCACAGCGCCGAAGTGACGCACGACACGCGGGGTGGCGGGTTGCGGAGTGCAAGCCTCCGCGTGCGACCCGCCGCGCGGCGGCGCCCCCCGCGGCGAGCGTCGGGGCACGGCTGCGGAGTGGTGTGCGTGTCGGGTGGGTCGCGCTAGCGGGTCGGACCCGGCGCGCGGCGTATCGTCACCCGGCCCGAGGCGAGGTCTATGGGGCCCCGGCCCGGGTCGCCGTCGCCGATGTCGTCCAGGCACAGCTCCAGCCGGTCGCGTTCGTCCTGGGCGTGCTTGCGGCCGGGTGCGAACAACTCGTCGACCAGGTTGAACACCGTGACCTCCCCTGTGACTGCGGCGGCCGAGCCGCCCCGGCACGAGGTGTCGGCGCGCTGGCTCTCTCGCGAGCGTACCTGGGGAAGCTCCGGGGGCGGTGTGGGTGTGATGGGGGTGACGGGGGGCCGGGGTTGGACGCGGGGCGTGCCGGGGCGGGGGAAGCTGGACGTCAGAGACCGGGGCGGTAGCGCAGTGGGTGGTCGACGGGGACCTCGACCAAGACGATCTTCACGCCGTCGGGGTCGGCGATCCACATCTCCACCAGCCCCCACGGCTCCCGCAGCGGCGGGCGCAGCACCTCCACGCCCTGCTCCGACAGCTCCTTGTGCGCCGCCGCCACGTCCGGAACCTGGAACCAGAGCTGGAGGCCGGGCGCGGGCGGGGTGTCCGAGCGTCCGGAGACCTCGAGGAAGCCGCCGCCCAGGAAGTAGACGGTGCCCCGCTCGGGCCCGGTGCCGAACTCGCGGGCGACCTCAAGGCCGAGGGCGCGCCCGTAGAAGCGGCGCGAACGCTCGGGGTCGGTGGGCCGCAGGAGGACGCGGCTGCTCAGCACATGCACCATGCTCGTGACCCTACGCATCCGACGGCGCGAATGCGGGCGAATCCGTCAGTCGACGTAGCGCGGCCGGAATCGCCCCCTTGACGACATCCGCCCCGTGCGCCGCTCGCGCGCGCCCGCGCTCGGCGCACGCCCCCGCCAGTGGGCGGTCGTGGACGGGCGAGCGTGCTGGTGGGCGGGGCCGGGGGCCAGGTCAGGCCGCCAGGTCAGGCCGGGTCGCGCGGCGTGTTCTTCAGCTCCGGGTAGTCGGTGGTGATGCCGTCCAGGTCCATGCCGTGCGCGACCTGGAGGTGCTCGGGCGTGTTGACGGTCCAGGCGGTCACGCGCAGGCCCGCCGCGTGCGCCCGGTCCACCAGCTCCAGGGTGAGTCGGCGGATGTTGAGGGCGAGCAGGCCGGCCTCCGCGGCCAGGGCGCGGTCGATCACGTCGAGGCCGTAGCGGCTGGCCACCAGGCCGGTGCGCACGTCGGGGAGCAGGGTGGCCATCTCGGCGACGGCCTCGTCGTGGAAGGAGATGACCTCGACGCGGTCGGTCAGGCCGCGCTCGGTGAGCACGTCGGCCAGCGCGCGGGCCGCCGCCGCGTCCTTGATCTCGGCCTGGATGGGGGCCTTGACGGCGTCGACGACCTCCTCGAAGACGGGGACCCGCTCGCCCTGGCCGGCGTCCAGCTCGCGCAGCTCGGCCAGCGTGAGGTCGCGGATGCGCCCGGAGCCGTCGGTGGTGCGGTCCACCTCGGCGTCGTGCATGACGACCAGCGCCCCGTCCTTGCTCAGGTGCAGGTCCAGCTCGATGACGTCAAGCCCCTCGCGATCAGCGCGGACGAACGAGCGCAGGGTGTTCTCGGGCTCGACGCCCATGACGCCGCGGTGTCCGATGGTGAGGAAGGTCAACGCTGGCTCCTGGGGATCGGCGGCGCTCCGCGTGGGGCGGTGACGCGGTGGGCGCGGGGCGCCCGATTAGGCCGGGTTCGGGGCCTACGCCGCGCTCCGCGCGCGGGGCGGCGGTCAGCCTAACGGTCCCTTTCGTACGGACGGTGTACGGCGCGAAACCATCGGGGAACGGCGCCGGGCGGCCCGTCCCGAACCGCTGACGCGGGGTGGGCGGGCGTGGTGCGGAAGAGGGCTCCGACGGCTGATCTTGATCATCGGACCCGCCCGTGACAGGAAAATCGGCGGTCTAAACCGGGTGTGAGCAGGATAATTTTTCGAGGCCCCACTTGAGGCGGTGATCGCTCCGTGGATACGGTGGCCCCACGCGAGGTTCTTCCGTGGAGGAGTGATCATGACGAAAATTCTCGCGCCGGAGACGGCGATCGATGGCGTTCTGTCCGCGGAGCGCGTGGTGGAGCACCCGGCATGGGCCGTGCTGAAGGATGCCGTCGAGACCATCCGGCCGTGGCAGTCCAAGGACGGTTCGGTCGATCTCACGGCGGAGGGCGCGCCCACGGCCGACGCCCTGCGGCAGCAGGTCGAGCGCTGCGTCGCGGCCATCGGCGAGCTGGCCCCCCTGCTCCCGCACAACGCGGCGTACCACGAGGCGGTCGCCGCCGACCTGCGCCGCTGGGCCGACACCGGCTACGGCGTCCCGGACTTCCTCGACTCCCTGCTGGCCTTCCAGCCCGCGCGGCAGCGCGTCGACGGCCTCCAGCACCTCGTGCTCTTCCCGATGTACACGCAGAACGGGAACCCCGACCGCAACTTCGAGGCCGTCGTCCTGCGCGTGGTGTGGCCTCAGTGGCTGGCGGAGCTGGAGCGCACGCGCTACGACAACCCGCTCTTCCTCGGCATCACCTTCGAGGACTTCACCTCCGGCTACGACACCAACTCGGCCGTGCTCTTCCCGGAGACCATCGCCGTGCGCGAGGCGCCCGAGCGGTTCAGTTGGGGCGGCATCTTCTGCGACCGGGAGGCCGCGCGCTTCCGCCGGGTCAGCGAGGCGGCGGTGGAGACGCTGGGCATCGACCTGCCGGCCGAGGCCCGCGACCTGCTGGCCGACCAGCACCGCTGCCAGCAGGCGTTCGTCCTGTGGGACATGGTCCACGACCGCACGCACAGCCACGGCGACCTGCCGTTCGACCCGTTCATGATCAAGCAGCGGCAGCCGTTCTGGATGTACGGGCTTGAGGAGCTGCGCTGCGACCTGACCGCCTTCAAGGAGGCGGTGAAGCTGGAGGCCGAGGGCTACCAGCAGGCGCGCGACGTGCAGTACGCGGTGATCTTCGACCGGATGTTCCGCTTCCCGGTCACCGGCGGCCGGACGCGCAACTACGACGGCCTCGGCGGCCAGCTCCTCTTCGCTTACCTCCACCGGCACGACGTCGTACGCTGGACCGACAACACCCTGCACATCGACTGGGACCGCGCGCCGCAGGTCACCAACCAGCTCTGCGGTGAGATCGAGAAGCTCTACCGCGACGGCATCGACCGGCCCAAGCTCGTGCACTGGTTCAAGGCGTACGAACTGGTCGCCTCGTACCTCGCCCCGCACCCCGGCTCCACGTGGGCCAAGGGGCCCGACGCGCTCGATCTGTCGCTGCCGCCCCGCAAGCTGGTGGACGACGTGCTTCCGGACGAGTTCCCGCTGAGCATGTTCTACGAGGCCCTCGCGAAGAAGCTCAAGACCGTGATCGCCTCGACCAAGGGCATCACGGCCGAGAACGCGGACCGGGTGGCCGCGTGACCCCGTCCGAGCAGTCCGACCAGGAGGCGACGATCATGACCGACAACACGGCGGCCGGTGCGGCGGCACAGGGCAGGGGAGCGCTGGAGGGAGCGGTCGTCGCGGTGGCCGGAGCCGCGGGCCCCGCGGGGCGCGCCGCGCTGCTGCGGCTCGCGGAGGGCGGGGCCACCGTCGTCGCCGCCGACGCGGACGCGGCCCGGCTGGCCGAGGCCGTGGACGCCGCGCGGTACGCGCACGGCGGTGCCACGGTCACGGGCGACACGGTGGACCTGCTCGACCCGCTCGCCGCCCGCGAGTGGGCGACGCGCACCGAGAAGGAGTTCGGCCGCATCGACGGCCTGGTGCACCTGGTCGGCGGCTGGCGCGGCTCCGCGACCTTCGCCGAGACCGACCTCGACGACTGGAACCTGCTGCACGACCTCCTCGTCCGCACCGTCCAGCACACCTCGCTCGCCTTCCACGACGGGTTGCGCCGCAGCGCCAACGGCCGGTACCTGCTGATCAGCGCCGCCGGGGCCAGCAAGCCCACCGCGGGCAACGCCGCCTACTCCGCAGCCAAGGCCGCCGCCGAGGCGTGGACGCTGGCGCTGGCCGACGCCTTCCGCAAGGAGGGGGGCGAGGCGGGCCCCTCGTCCGCGGCTGCGATCCTGGTGGTCAAGGCGCTGGTGCACGACGCCATGCGAGCCGAGCGCCCGAACGCGAAGTTCGCGGGCTTCACGGACGTCACGGAGCTGGCCGACGCCATCGCCGGAGTCTGGGAGCAGCCCGCCCGAGAGGTGAACGGAAACCGCCTGTGGCTGACCGCGAAGCCGTAACGCCCCGCACGACCGACGCCCGTCGCCGACACGACCCGCGGGTACGCGGCTTCGCCAGCGACAACTACGCCGGCGCCCCGCCGGAGATCATGGCCGCCCTCGCCCTGGCCAACGAGGGGCACCAGGTGGCCTACGGCGAGGACGACTACACCGTCCACCTGCAGGACGTCATGCGCAGCCACTTCGGCCCGCTGGCGGTGACCTACCCGGTCTTCAACGGCACCGGCGCCAACGTCGTCGCCCTCCAGGCGCTGACCGACCGCTGGGGCGCGGTCATCGCCGCCGACTCGGCGCACATCCACGTCGACGAGTGCGGGGCCCCGGAGCGGGTCGGCGGTCTCAAGCTGCTCACCGTGCCCACCCCGGACGGCAAGCTCACGCCCGAGCTCATCGACCGGGAGGCGTACGGCTGGGAGGACGAGCACCGGGCGATGCCGCAGGTCGTCTCGATCACCCAGAGCACTGAACTGGGCACCCTCTACACGCCCGACGAGGTGCGCGCCCTGTGCGACCACGCCCACGAGCGCGGCATGAAGGTGCACCTGGACGGCGCCCGGATAGCCAACGCCGCGGCCTCGCTCGACGTGCCGATGCGGGCGTTCACCTACGCCGCGGGCGTGGACGTGCTCTCCTACGGCGGCACCAAGAACGGCATGCTGTTCGGCGAGGCCGTGGTCGTCCTGAACCCGGACGCCGTACGCGCGATGAAGCACCTGCGCAAGCTGTCCATGCAGCTCGCCTCCAAGATGCGGTTCGTCTCCGTGCAGTTGGAGGCGCTGCTGGCCAAGGACCTGTGGCTGCGCCAGGCCCGACACGCCAACACCATGGCCCAGCGGCTCGCCGACGGGGTGCGCGGCGTGGACGGCGTGGAGATCCTCCACCCGGTCCAGGCCAACGCGGTCTTCGCCCGCCTCCCGCGCGAGGTGAGCGAGCGGCTGCAACAGCGCTACCGCTTCTACTTCTGGGACGAGGCCGCCGGCGACGTGCGCTGGATGTGCTCCTTCGACACCACCGAGGAGGACGTGGACGGCTTCGTCACCGCGCTCAAGGAGGAGTTGGGCAGGTAGCCCGGCCAACCCGGCAAGCTCAACGGCCGACCGGACGCCTCGCGTCCGGTCGGCCGTCGCACGTCGCGGCGGCTCGTTGCCGCCGTCAGTGGCCCGCTGCCGTCAGTGGCCGGCCGGCTGTACGGGCGCCGGCGCAGTGCCGCCCAGGTGCGCGGGCACCCACCACGTGTCGTCGGGGTCCCTGGGGCGTACGGGATAGGCCCGCTGCGCCGCCTCCAGGAGTTCCTGCACCCGGGCGCGCAGCCGCTCGGTGAGGGAGTCGGCCGACTCGCCCGGCTCCGCGGAGATCGGCTCGCCAACCCGCATGGTGATCGGGAAGTGGTTGCGGCCCAAGTCGCGCTTGTGGCCCTTGGTCCACAGCCGCTGCGTGCCCCACAGCGCCATCGGCAGCAGCGGCACGCCGGCCTCCTGCGCCATGCGCGCCGCGCCCGACTTGAACGTCTTGAGCGTGAACGACTCGGAGATCGTCGCCTCCGGGAAGACGCCGATGATCTCGCCGGAGCGCAGCGACTTCACCGCGTGCCGGTAGGCGTCCATACCCTGCTTGCGGTCGACCGGAATGTGCTTCATCGCCCGCATCAGCGGCCCGGAGACCTTGTGGCGGAAGACCGACTCCTTGGCCATGAAGCGCACCAGGCGCTTGGCCGGGCGCGCGGTCAGCCCGGCGAAGACGAAGTCGAGGTACCCGATGTGGTTGCTCACCAGGACCGCACCGCCACGGCGTGGAATGTTCTCCGTGCCCTGGATGTCAAAGCGCAGGTCGAGCGCTTTGAACATGGTGCGGGCCATGCCGATCACCGGTGGGTAGACGAGTTCTGCCATCAAGGGACCCTTCTGCCATTCCTTTGGGAGGGTTCTCCCGGCGGAAGTTACGCGGCCGTAGGTACGGGCTTTCCGCTGATCGTGCCTGATGTCGGGCGCTGCGGCCAGCCTCTGGAGGGCCCGGGTGAGAGATCCTCATCACGGGAGGCAACCAAAAACGCCGTCACGCGATCGGCCTTTCGCTGTGACGACACCTGCCCCGCCTCGCGTGCCGCATGCTTGGTGTATGACGCAACGACTGACGGCCGTCGAACTGGGGACCGCCCGGCTCGGTGAGCGCGCCACGCTGGTCCAGTTCTCCAGCGCGTTCTGCCAGCCGTGCCGAGCCACCCGGCGGGTGCTCGCCCACGCCGCCACGCTGGTCGACGGCGTCGCGCACGTCGAGATCGACGCCGAGGCCAAGCTGTCCCTGGTGCGGCGCCTCGGCGTGCGGCGCACCCCGACCGTCCTGGTGCTCGACGCGGACGGCCGAGTGGTCTCCACGGCCGAGGGGCAGCCCCGCACCGCGGACGTCATCGCCGCCATCGGCCGGGCCGTCTGACGGTCCGTGACGGATCTCGCACCGACCGGCACGGTCTTGACCGCGGCGTGCGTGCCTGGTCACCCTGACGTGATGCGGCCTCGTCTCGTTCTGTACGGACGCGCCCACGGGGACCCCGTCCGCCGTGTGAGCGCGTGCTGTCCGCCTCCCTGAGCGCCGACGGCAGGACACTCCGGTGGGCCCGGTCCGAGAGTGAGGGCACTGGTGGACGACAGCACTCCCCGCAGCGCAAGGAACCCTTCATGACCGCCTCGCCCGAACTCGACACGTCCCAGCTCGCCGCCACGGACGTCTTCCGTTCGTTCTTCCGCCGCCAGGCCGCCACCGTCGCCGTGATCACCGCTCACGGGTCGCGCCCGGTGGGGCTGACCGCGACCTCGCTGACGTCCGTCTCGGCCGAGCCGCCGCTGCTCTCCTTCGGCGTGGGCACCGGGTCGTCGAGCTGGCCGGTCCTGTCCACGGCCCGCCACGTCGGCGTCCACCTGTTGGGCGAGCACCAGCGGGGGCTGGCCACCACGTTCGCGACGAGCGGCGTCGACCGGTTCGCCCCGCCCACCCGCTGGCGCCTGGGCCCGGAGAACGTGCCGATCCTCGAAGGCGTGCTGGCGTGGGCGGTGTGCGAGGTGAGCGCGCGCGTGCCCGCCGGCGACCACCGCGTGGTCATCGCGCGGGTGGTGGCCGGCGACCCGGTCGGGGCGGGTCGTCCGCTCCTGTACCACCAGGGACGCTTCAACGCGCTGCGGGACTGAACGGCCCGTGGTGCCGTTGGCAAGGTCACAGTTCAACGGCCTTGCGAACGGGGAAAACCATGGGTGTACTGACGAGTAATATTTCGTTCGAGGGTGCGAACCGCCCCGATCGGGATCTGCCCCTGAAGGCGCCTATGCTGCCAGCACACGGCAGTTTGCGAAGAGACGATGCAGTAGGAGAGCCGGCGTGAGCTTGAGGATCGTTGTCTGTGTGAAGTACGTGCCCGACGCCACCGGCGACCGGCACTTCGCCGAGGACCTGACCACCGACCGCGACGCGGTGGACGGCCTGCTGTCCGAGCTGGACGAGTACGCCGTCGAACAGGCTCTCCAGATCTCCGAGGACGCGGACGACGCGGAGATCACCGTGCTGACCGTCGGCCCCGAGGACGCGAAGGACGCGCTGCGCAAGGCGCTGTCGATGGGCGCCGACAAGGCCGTACACGTAGAGGACGACGACCTGCACGGCACGGACGCGCTGGGCACCTCGCTCGTCCTGGCCAAGGCCATCGAGAAGGCCGGCTACGACCTGGTGGTGTGCGGCATGGCCTCCACCGACGGCGTGATGGGCGTGCTGCCCGCGCTGCTGGCCGAGCGCCTGGGCGTGCCGCAGGTGACGCTGCTGTCCGAGGTCTCCGTGGCCGACGGCAAGGTGACCGGCCGCCGTGACGGCGACAGCGCCAGCGAGCAGCTCGAGGCGGCCCTGCCGGCGGTCGTGTCGGTGACCGACCAGTCGGGCGAGGCCCGCTACCCCTCGTTCAAGGGCATCATGGCGGCGAAGAAGAAGCCGGTGGAGTCCTGGGACCTGGAGGACCTGGAGCTGGAGGCCGACGACCTCGGCCTCGCGGGCGCCTGGACCGCCGTCGACGCCGTGGCCGAGCGCCCGGCGCGCACCGCGGGCACCATCGTCAAGGACGAGGGCGAGGGCGGCAAGCAGCTCGCCGAGTTCCTCGCGGGCCAGAAGTTCATCTAGGTCGCGCACGCGCCCGCCAGGCGGCGCGCGGTCCGTTGCGGGCCCGAGCCCCGCGGATCGGCGCCCGCCGGCGCGGCCGGCGGCAGCGGCCCCTGGCGGGGCGCACAGCCCACGCCCCCTCATCGTCTCGCACTTTCTTCGCAGGAGAGCAGATCCATGGCTGAAGTACTCGTCTACGTCGACCACGTGGACGGCGCCGTCCGCAAGCCCACCCTCGAACTGCTGACGCTGGCCCGCCGCATCGGCGAGCCCGTCGCCGTGCACCTGGGCCCCGGCGCGGACACCGCCGCCGCGGTGCTGGCCGAGCACGGCGCCGTCAAGATGCTGGCCGCCGACGCGCCGGAGTTCGCCGACTACCTGGTCGCCCCGAAGGTGGACGCGCTGCAGGCCGCGTACGAGGCCGTCACGCCGGCCGCCGTGCTCGTCCCGTCGTCGGCCGAGGGCAAGGAGATCGCCGCCCGCCTCGCGGTGCGCGTCGGCTCCGGCATCATCACCGACGCCGTCGACGTGGAGGCCGGGGACGAGGGCCCGGTGGCCACGCAGTCCGTGTTCGCCGCGGCCTTCACCACCAAGTCCCGCGTCACCAAGGGCACCCCGATCATCACCGTCAAGCCGAACTCGGCCCCCGTGGAGGCCGCCCCGGCCGCCGGCACGGTCGAGCAGCTCGCCGTCACCGTCGCCGACAGCTCGAAGGGCACCAAGGTCGTCTCGCGCACCCCGCGCGAGTCGAGCGGGCGTCCGGAGCTGACCGAGGCCGCGATCGTGGTCTCCGGCGGCCGTGGCGTCGGCGGCGCCGAGAACTTCCCGATCGTGGAGGGCCTGGCCGACTCGCTCGGCGCGGCCGTCGGCGCCTCGCGCGCCGCGGTGGACGCGGGCTGGTACCCGCACACCAACCAGGTCGGTCAGACCGGCAAGTCGGTCTCCCCGCAGCTCTACATCGCCGCGGGCATCTCCGGCGCCATCCAGCACCGGGCCGGCATGCAGACCTCGAAGACCATCGTGGCCATCAACAAGGACGCCGAGGCGCCCATCTTCGAGCTGGTCGACTACGGCGTGGTCGGCGACCTCTTCGAGGTCGTCCCGCAGCTCACCGAAGAGGTCAAGTCCCGCAAGGGCTGACCCCGTCGACCGGTCTCCGCGACCGGTGACCGCTCCACCACACCAGGCCCCGCGCACGCCCGCGCGGGGCCTGGCGCGTTTCCCCCGGTCGCCGGCGGGAGAGGGGGTGTTGACCCGGGTGGAGGGCGCGGATAGCTTCGCTGCGCGGATGTTGCATTTCGTCTTGCGGAAGCAGGGAAGGGGTGCGGGCATGGAGCAGCACGAGGCGGTCGCCACCACTCTGGCGCGTTCGGTACGCGAGGAGATCGGGGCCGCGCTCGCCGACGTGGACGCGGAGTTGGCCCGCCGCTACCCCGGCGACCCGGGCACCAGGCAACCCGTGCACACCGTCTACGTCCCCGGCGACGCCTTCGCCGCCGACACCGTGCGCTCCTGGGGCGACCAGGCCCTGCGCGCCCTGGACGAACACGCCCCGGACCCGGCCGCCCTCGCCGCCGTACTCGGGCTGCCGGACGACCTCGCCGAGCCGGTGTACGCGCGGGTGCGCGCCAAGCTGGAGCGCGAGCCCGTCGAGGACCTGCGCGTCGACTTCGAGGACGGCTACGGCACGCGGCCCGACGCCGAGGAGGACGCCGCCGCCGCCCGCGCCGCGCGCCTGGTGGCCGCCGCCAGCACCGGCGCCGGGCCCCGCGAGGCCGCCCCGTACGTCGGCATCCGCATGAAGTGCCTGGAGGCGGCCGTACGCGAGCGGGCCGTGCGGACCCTGGACGTCTTCCTGACCGCACTCGTGGACGCGGGCGGGCCGCCCGCCGGGCTCGTGCTCACGCTGCCCAAGGTCAGCCACCCCGAGCAGGTGCGTGCCATGGTCCGGCTGTGCGAGGAGTTCGAGCGGGCGCGCGGACTCGCGGCGGGCCGCCTCGGCTTCGAGATCCAGATCGAGACCACCCAGGCCATCGTCGGCCCCGACGGCCGCGCCACCGTCGCCCGCCTCATCGACGCCGCCGCCGGCCGCGCCACCGCCCTGCACTACGGCACCTTCGACTACAGCGCCTCCTGCGGCGTCAGCGCCGCCCACCAGTCGCTCGACCACCCGGCCGCCGACCACGCCAAGGCCGTCATGCAGGCCGCCGCGGCCGGCACCGGCGTGCGCCTCTCGGACGGGTCCACCAACGTGCTGCCCGTCGGCCCCACCGCACGGGTGCACGACGCCTGGCGCCTCCACTACGCCCTGGTACGCCGCTCGTTGGCCCGGGCCTACTACCAGGGCTGGGACATGCACCCCGGCCACCTCCCCACGCGGTACGCCGCCGTCTACGCCTTCTACCGGGAGGGGCTCGAAGAGGCCGCCGGCCGCCTCGCGGCGTACGCACGGCGCGCGGGCGGCGCCGTACTGGACGAGCCCGCCACGGCCCGGGCGCTCAGCGGCCACCTGCTGCGCGGCCTGGACTGCGGGGCGCTGGACGGCGCCGAGGTGAGCCGCCTGACCGGCCTGGACCGGGCCGACCTGGACCGGCTCGCGGGCCGGCCCACCCCGACCGCCGACGCGGCCCGGGACGCGGGGGCGGGCCCGCGCGTCGCGAGCGGGCCCGGCGCGGGCGCTGACCAGCCCGTACAGCGCCGATAAAAGGAGCGGCCCGGCCCGCCGCCCGACCCGTACGATGCGCGGGGTGGTGCTCGCTGGTCGCGCACCACCTGGCCGGCGGCGCGCGGCCCCGGGACAGGCCGGGGGGACCACGGGCGCCGCGGAGGGGGAGTGGCGCAGGCATGGACAACACCGAGATCGCCGAGTTCGGCAAGCTCTTCAGGCAGTTCCTCGACCAGGTCGTCCACCGCGAGCACGTGGACCCGGCACGCTCGCTCGACCTTCGACTCCGCGACCACCTCGGCCAACCGCCGGAGGAGGCGCCCATCGTCAAGGCCAGCTACCCGGCGTACGACCACGCCAACGTGCACCTGGCCGTCGAGCGCTGGTTCACCGAGCCCGGCCGCAGCCACGAGCTCATCGGCGTCGCCTCCGAAAGCTACCGCGGGGACTCCCTCGCGGAGATCGTCGAGGCGACCCAGCGCTACGGCCGGCACGCCGTCGGCGCCGTCGACTACGCGTACCTGCCCATCTCCACCGACGAGGAGTTGGCCTGCGTCGCCTTCGGCATCTACCTCGGCACCGACGACGGCGTGCCGTACGTCGTGCTGCTGCGCGGCCCCGACGAGGAGTACGGGCGGAACAAGGTCGAACTCGACGTGCTCACCGCCGACCGGGACGCGGCCAAGCGACTGCTGGCGGGCGTGGACCGGCTGATCCACGAACACAACGTCTTCCGCGGCAAGGTGCTCTCCTTCCAGAACAGCCCCTTCGGGGACGGCATCGGCCCCTTCCGGTTCCACCCCAGGCCCGCGCTCGCCGCCACCGACATCGTGCTGCCGGACGGGCTGTTGGCGCGCGTGGAGCGACAGGTCGTGGGCGTGGCCAGGCGCCGCGAGCGGCTGCGCGCGCACGGCCAGCACCTGCGCCGCGGGCTGCTCCTGTACGGGCCGCCCGGCACCGGCAAGACGCACAGCGTGCGCTATCTGCTGTCGCAGTTGCCCGAGTTCACGGTGGTCGTGCTGTCGGGCACGAGCATCCAACACGTCGCCGACGCCTGCTCGCTGGCCCGCCACCTCCAACCCGCGCTGGTCGTCCTGGAGGACTGCGACCTCATCGCGGAGTCCCGCGACTTCGTGGACGACGGGCAGCCACTGCTGTTCCAGGTCCTCAACGAGATGGACGGACTCGGCGACGACGTGGACGTGGCCTTCCTGCTCACCACCAACCGGGCCGACATCCTGGAACCCGCGCTGGCCCAGCGCCCGGGCCGGGTGGACATGGCCGTGGAGATCCCCCTGCCGGACGCCGAGGGCCGGCGCCGGCTGCTCGACCTGTACGGGGCCGGGCTCGGGCTGCCCGACGCGGCGCTGACGGACGCGGTGGCGCGCACCGCCGGTACCACGGCCTCGTTCGCCAAGGAGCTGATGCGCAGGACCGCGCTGTTCGCCGCGGAGCGCGAGGCGGCGACCGTGACGGCCACCGACCTCTCCGCCGCCCTGGACGAACTGCTCTCCGACCAGGACGCGTTGACCAGGCGCCTGCTCGGCGTGCCCGACCCGCACGCCACGCCCGACACCGGCGCCGAGGCGCTCCCGGACGGGGAGGCGGACGAGTTCGACGACGACCGGTTCCTGGAGTAGGTCGGGCTCGGCCCAACGGAATCTGCGTCCGCTGTCGTGCGTCGAGCCGTGCTCGTCACGCGGGGAGAGGCGGGGTCCGCCGGCAGTGACGGCGGACCCGCGCGCGGTCCCCGTCTCACGGGGTCAGCGGGGCTCGCCGTACCAGCGCCACTTGGTCAGCCGCGGGTGGTCGGGCAGTTCGGCGCGTCCGGTGGACCAGAGCAGGGTGGGCCAGGGGTCCGTGGTGCGTGGGGCGTCGGGGAAGAGGCGTGCCAGTACCCGTGCGCACACGTCGGCGGGTGGGGTCCAGTCGAGGCCGAGGCCCTCGGCCAGGTCGTGGGTGTGCACCAGCGTCTCCACGAGCCCCATCGCGGCGAAGCCCTCCGGGTCGGAGACCCCGAAGACGTGGTGGGCGCGTACCTGTGGTGGCTTCGTCCGCACCATGGCGACCAGCAGCGCGCCGCTGGCCTCCAGCACCTGCAACAGGCCGTCGGGCCCCGCCGCGCGGTCGGCGTGGATGGCGTTCGCGGGGCCGCCGGGCCTGCGGCTCTCCCAGACGAACGGGACGTCGCCGGTCAGTGGCGGTGTGGCGGGGCCCAGTTGGGCGGCGTAGGCGAAGAGGTCGTCGCTGAGGTGTTCCACGGTCTCCCAGCAGTCCCACTCCAGCGTGCCGGCCTTGCTCTCCCACGCGGCGGCGGGCGCCTGCCGGAGCGTGGTGACGGCATGGCGTACGGCTTGTTCGAGGTCGTCCGGGGTGACCGGGGAGCGTGGTGCTTCGGTGGGTAGACGCATGTCGGGAACCTTAGCGAGGGAGTCCGGAAGGGCCTCCTCCGCGCGGTCCGCCGGAGCCGGCCGCGCCGCTGCCGGGGTCGGCCGCTACGAGGTCACGCGGTGTGCGGGCGGGATCTCGCCCGAGCCGCGGGCGATCAGCCGGGTGGGCAGCACGACCTGTCGGGGCTCCTCGTCGGCGCCCTCCAGGCGGCGGAAGAGCATGTTCGCCGCGGTGCGGCCGAGTTGGGCCGCGTCCTGCGCCACGACGGTAACCCCGGGGGAGAGCAGGTCGGCGAGTTCGAAGTCGTCGAAGCCGACCAGCGCGGCCCGGCCGGGCCGGGCCGCCAGCACGCGTACGGCCGTGACCGTGACCCGGTTGTTCCCCGCGAACAGCGCGGTCACCGGCTCCGGTCCGGACAGCATCGCCTCGGCCGCGGCCAGCACCCGGCTCGGGTCGGTGGCGCCCAGCGACATCCACGCCTCGTTCACGGGCAGGCCGGCGACGGACATCGCCGCGCGATAGCCGCGCAGCCGCTCGATGGCGGTGTGGATGCGGGGTTGGTCGCCGATGAAGCCGATGCGCCGGTGCCCGTGCGCGATCAGGTGGGCCACCGCGTCCCGGGCGCCGCCGAAGCTGTCGGAGAGCACCGCGTCGCAGTTGATCCGGCCGGCCGGGCGGTCCACGAAGACGGTGGCGACGCCGGCCGAGATCTCCGGCTCCAGGTAGCGGTGGTCGTCGCCGGCCGGGATGACCACCAGGCCGTCCACCCGGCGGGCGCACAGCGCGAGCACCAACTCCTGTTCCCGAGCCGGGTCCTCGGCGCTCGAACCGTTGATGAGCAGCGCGCCGTGGTCCCGGGCGACCTCCTCGACTGCCCGGCTGAGCGGCCCGTAGAAGGGGTCGGCCAGGTCCTCGAGGACCAGGCCGACGCTCGCGGTGCGGCCCTTGCGCAGGATGCGGGCGCTGTCGTTGCGGCGGAAGCCGAGGGCGGTGATCGCTTCCTGTACGCGGCGTTCGGTGTCGGGCGTCACCCCGGGTTCGCTGTTCACCACGCGGGAGACCGTCTTCAGGCCGACCCCCGCGCGGGCCGCGACGTCCTTCATGGTGGGCCTGTTGCCGTAGCGAGGAGAGGTGGTGCCGTTGCGTTGTGTGGTGCCCCGGGCCGGGTCAGTCACGGTGCGCTCGTCCTGTCGCTGGATTGTCTGTTGGCGGCGTCGGGTTGAGCATAGCCTCTAGACAACGTTGTCAAATTCGGCGGAGACTATGACCGGAACCGGGGTGCGCACGCCCACGCCCCGCCGCCGGGCCGCGTACATTCGGCTCCCGCCCGTCCCGCAGGACCGTTCCGGGTACGCCAACCAGCCCCTCATCGCCTGTCAGGAGACCGCCCCATGTCAGATGAGCTCGTCGCCGCGCTGGACATCGGCGGCACCAAAATCGCGGGCGCGCTCGTGCGGGAGACCGGCGCGCTGACCGTACGGGCACGACGGGCCACGCCGGCGCGCGCATCCGGGCCCACCGTGATGGCCGCGGTGCGCGCCGTGCTCGACGAGTTGACCGCGAGCCCCCAGTGGTCGCGGGTGGTCGCCGTCGGCATCGGCAGCGCGGGCCCGGTGGACGCCTCGGTGGGCACCGTCAGCCCGGTCAACATCCCCGGCTGGCGCGAGTATCCGCTGGTCAGTCAGGTGCGCCAGGCCGTGGGCGGGCTGCCGGTCACGCTGGTGGGCGACGGCGTCGCGATGGCGGCGGCCGAGCACTGGCAGGGCGCGGCACGCGGCTGCGCCAACGCGCTGTGCATGGTCGTGTCCACCGGCGTCGGCGGCGGCCTGATCCTCGACGGTCGGCCCCACCTCGGCCCCACCGGCAACGCCGGGCACATCGGGCACATCAGCGTCGACCTCGACGGCGACCCGTGCCCCTGCGGCAGCCAGGGCTGCGTCGAGCGCATCGCCAGCGGCCCCAACATCGCGTCGCGGGCCGTCGCGGACGGCTGGCGGGCGGGGCCCGAGGGCGCGGGGGCCGCCGCCGTGGCCGCCGCCGCCCGGGCCGGCGACCCCGTCGCCCGCGCCTCGTACGAGCGCGCCGCACAGGCGCTGGCGGCCGGCATCGCGGCCACCGCCACCCTGGTGGAGGTCGAACTCGCGGTCGTCGGCGGCGGCGTCGCGGGCGCCGGTGAGGTGCTCTTCGCCCCGCTGCGCCGCGCCCTGCGCGACTACGCGCGGCTGTCCTTCGTCCGGGAGCTGTCCGTCGTGCCAGCCCAGATGGGTACGGACGCCGGCCTGGTCGGCGCGGCCGCGGCTGCCGCGCGGGCCAGCGACGTCGCCGGCTTCGGCGCGGCGGCCCAGGGGCGCTCCGAGCGGTGCGTGGGGCCACGAGGTTCGCGACGGCTCGGGGCCTAAGCTGAGCCCCACGCGGCGCCAGCACACCCGCGCGAGGCGCCACCGCGCGCGGGACGCGCGGGACGGACCAGGGCGCGGCACGAGTGCGTGAGGGGAACAGCACGGTGAGTACGGGGGACGGCGCGGACCTGACCGGCAGGGTGCTGGGCGGGAGATACCGGGTCACACGGCAACTCGGGCGCGGTGGCATGGGCGTGGTCTGCGCGGCCGTGGACGAGGTGCTCGGCCGCGAGGTCGCGGTCAAGGTGCTCCGCGCCTTCACCGATGCCGGACCGGCGGAACTGGCCGACCTGCGGACCCGTATGCGCCGCGAGGCGCGCGCGGCGGCCCGCATCCGCCACTCCGGCGTGATCACCGTGCACGACGTCGCGGAGGAGAACGGGCTGCCCATCATCGTGATGGAGCTCATCGACGGGCCCTCGCTGGACGACGTGTTGACGGCCGAGGGCGTGCTGGACCCGACGCGGGCGGCCGCCATCGGGGCGCGGGTCGCCGAGGCCCTTGGCGCCGGTCACGAGGTGGGCGTGCTGCACCGCGACGTCAAGCCGGGCAACGTGCTGCTCGACCGCGCGAGCACGCCGGGGGCGTACGGCGCCTCGGCCCAACTCGGCGCCGGCCGGGTCGTCCTCACGGACTTCGGCATCGCCAGCATGGACGCCCCCGACGACGGAGCGGCGACCAAGCTCACCCGCAGCGGCGAACTCATCGGCTCGCTCGACTACCTGGCCCCCGAACGCGCCCAGGGACACGAACCCGGCCCGGGCTCCGACGTATGGGCGCTGGGCATGACGCTGTACGCGGCCGTCGAGGGCTCCTCCCCGTTCCGCCGCACCTCGGTGTGGTCGACGCTGACCGCCATCGTGACCGAGCCGCTGCCCGAGCCGCGCCGCGCGGGGCCGCTGACCCCGGTGTTGTGGGCGTTGATGGCCAAGGACCCGGCGGCCCGCCCGACGGCCGCCCAGGCCGCCGCGATGCTCGACGCGGTGGCCGCGGGGCACGCCGCACCGCTCGCCGCGGGCCCGGGCGGTGCGTACGGGGCGCCGGGAGTTCCGGCGCACGGATCGGGCGGGGACTGGGGCCAGCGGCCCGCCGGCACCGGCCAGCAGGCGCCCGGACCCGGCGCCTTCGGCGCGCCGGCCAAGGGGAGCGGGGCGAGCGCGTACGGCGCGGGCCCGGCCCTTGGCGCGGCGGGCGCGGGTGGCGCGTTGGGCGGGTTCGGTGGTTCGGGCGTGGCCGGGGCCGCGGGCGGACCGGGCGATTCTGGCGGGCCGGGGGTTTCTGGTGGGCCAGGGGCGGTTGGGGTTTCCGGTACGTCGGGTGCGGGTGCGGGTGCGGGTGCGGGGGTGCCCGGGGTGGCGGGGGCCGCTGGTGCGGCGGGGGCTTTTGGCGCGGCTGGGGTAGCGCGGCAGGCGCAGGGGGCCGGTGGGGCGCCCGGGCACGGTGGGGGCGCCGGGGAGACGCTGGTGGCCGGCGGCGGTAGGGCCACGCGGCGGCTGCCCGCTCGCCGGCGCGCCCGGCGCGGCACGCTGGCCGCGGTGGCTGCGGCCACCGTGCTGGTGGGCGGCGGGCTGACGTACGCGCTGATGGACCGGGGCAGCGGCGACGAGACGCGAGCGGGCGGCGGGTCCTCCGGGCACCCCACCGACGACGCCGAGCCGGGCGCCGTCGACCCGAACGGCGGGGCGGGCGATCCCGAACAGGGCGGCGCCAAGGGCAAGCGCGGTGCGGGAGCCAGCGCGTCGCCGACGCCCACGGCTTCGGGCGAGTCCACGGAGCGGGGCGACGACGAGCGGGACGAGGACGACGCCGACGAGCACGGCAAGGGCGAGGGGGACGGCGCTAAGGACGCGGATCGGGACGCGGCGGGGGAGGAGCGCGAGGGCCGTGACCGGCCGAGCGCGTCCGAGCCGGGGCCCGGCGCCTCGTCCCAGGCCCCGGCGCCGGCGTGCCACCCGTCGGGCGCCGGGGCCGGCAAGCACGACTGCACGGTCTGGAAGTCCGCCTCCTCCTACACCCGCGACGGCGTCCAGGTGGGGACCCTGAATCAGGGCACCAACTACTTCTTCTGCCAGGAGAACCTGGGCCGCCGCGAGACGTCGGGCGCGTGGACCAACGTGTGGTGGGCCAAGACCGACGACGACAGCGGCAATGCCGGTGTGTACGTCAGCGTCGTGTACGTCAAGGGCGGAGCCAACGACCAGCCCGTCCCGGGACTGCCCGTGTGCTGACCGCCCCGCGCCGGTTTGGCTCGCCCTGGCTCCGAACCCGGCTCCGGGGCTGTTGCCCGGCCCGGCCTCGGCAGTGGCATCGGCGTCGGCAGTGGCATCGGCATCGGCCGCCGGACCCGGAGCCGAGCCGTCCGGTGGCGGTTCCGTGCCGTTGGGGTGTCTGACGGCGGGAAACGACACGGCGAAGTGACGCGGTGTCGGGCGCGTTGGTGCAGTCGCGGAGCGCAGGGGCGCGTACGGAGGAGCGCAGGCGCGCGGGCCTGGGCGGATGGCTGCCGCTCGGGCCCGCCGAGGCCGTGGTGCGATGGCGCGCCCGTCCGTCCCGCGCCACGGCGTCGCGAGGCTCACGCGGCGGCGCACGGCGCGCCCCGGCGGGCCGCCGCTCGGCCCCGGCGCGCGCTCGCGTGGCCCGCGCGGTGGCACCGGACGGTACTGCCACGAACCCCGGCCCGCCCACCGCCGACCGCCGCGTGACCGGCGGTTTCCTGGGGGACGGTGGGGCGGCGGTGCAGCCAGGGGTTCGCGGCCGGCCGGCACGGACCGGCCGGCGCCGGGGCGCCGCGCGCCGGGTCCGTAACCCCCGCCGTCGGCCCCCGCTTCCCACTCGACGGTCCGCCGTCGGCCCGGGCGCGCCCCCTCCGAACCGCACACGTTTTCGTGGCACGGTGATGCGGGCAACTGTCTGGGGGCTACGGAGGAGGGGGAACCCGTGATCGTCTGGCTGAACGGCACGTTCGGTGTGGGGAAGACCAGCACGGCCCGTGAGGTGTGTGAGCTGCTGCCCGACAGCACGTTCTTCGACCCCGAACTGATCGGCACCGGCCTGCGCACGATGTTGCCGAGCAAGCGCCTCGCGGAGGTGGGCGACTACCAGGACCTGCCCTCCTGGCGGCGGTTGGTGGTGGACACCGCGGCGGCGCTCCTCGCGGAGGTGGGCGGAGTGCTGGTGACGCCCATGACCTTGCTGCGACAGGACTACCGGGACGAGATATTCGGCGGCCTGGCGTCCCGCCGCATCCCCGTACAGCACATCCTCCTCCATGCGGAGGAAACGATCCTTCGCGAGCGCATCGAGGGCCGGGCGCTCGTTCCCGACCAGCCCGAGGGCGACGCGTCGACCCGGAAGTGGTGCCTGGACCACCTTGAGCCCTACCGCGGGGCACTGTCCTGGCTCACCGCCGACGCACACGTCATCCGCACCGACCGACTCACCGCGGGCCAGGCTGCGGAGTTGGTGGCCGACGCGGTACGGGACGGCGCGGGTGCCTGCACGATGGTGCAGACTCCGCACCCCACGGCGGAGACGGTGGCCTCGGGGGTTCTGCTCTTCGACGAGGACGACCGCGTCCTGCTCGTCGATCCCACCTACAAGCCCGACTGGGAGTTCCCCGGCGGCGTGGTGGAGCCCGGCGAACCCCCCACCCGCGCCGGAGTCCGCGAGGTGGCCGAGGAGTTGGGCATGCGCCTCGCCGATCCGCTGCGACTGCTGGTCGTGGACTGGGAGCCGCCGAACCCGCCGGGATACGGCGGACTGCGCCTGCTCTTCGACGGCGGCCGGCTCAGCGAGAGTCAGGCGGGCGAACTGCTGCTCCCCGCGGACGAACTCCGTGGCTGGCGCTTCGTCACGGAGGACGAGGCGGCCGACCTACTGCCCCCGCATCGCTGGCACCGACTGCGCTGGGCCCTCCGCGCCCGCGAACGCGGCTGCCCCATCAACCTGGAGCAGGGCCTCCCCGTCACCTGACCCCCCGCGCGGCGTCGGTCAGTGCAGTGCAGTGAGCCTCCACCAACTTGAAAGTGCGGGGCAAAGGTTTGGCGTGACGGTCTTGGGGTGCTCGTGCTGGCGATGGGCGGCGGTCTACGGCATAGATCGTGCGTCAGCGCGGTCGGTTCGCCGGTTCCTGCTGGCTGCGGCCTGGTGGCCTTCTACGATCCGGCGCCTGGTCCCGAGCTGATGGAACGCATCACCGCCCGGCGCGCGGGGCTGGACGAACCCGAAGAACATCTGGCCAAGCAGTTAGCGGCGGGACGAGCCGAGCGTGACGAACTCCCGGTTGCCGAAGGGTTCTTGCGCGGTGAGTGAGCGGCTCGCCGGGGAGCGTGCTTCGACCGCACCGACGCCCGGGCAGGTGGGCGGCCGGGCGGTGACGCTGATCCCGCAACCGCACCGCACGTCCGGCGTGGCGGAGGGGGTTCGGCCGTCGGGCTACCGGCGCGTTCTCGCCGTCGTGTGGCAGGGCGCCGGGCCGGTCACGGCCCGGCAGGTCGGCGAGATGCTGGGGGTGGACTTCAGCGTGTGGGCCGGACTGGAGTCGCTGCGCGGGAAACTGGTCAGGCTGGCCGACCGCGGCTGGCTTCGAGAACTGCCCGAAGCCGGTTCACCGTTCGCCCGTGCCCAGGGACGCTGCCGCCCTGATGGCGCCTGTTGATCGCATCCCCCACCCCCGAGTTGTTCCCCAGGGCTACTCATCTGGTGCGTCTTCTCTACCCGTGCGGCGGTCCGTACGGGTTTGACGGTGCGGAAGTCCCGGTACGCGCCCCACGACAGAGGGGTTTGCACGTGCCGTAGCGGCATGTGGTCCAGTAGGCGGCGAGCACGACATCGAGAGGTTCCCTCACATGCCCCTTCCTGCGATCCCCCGCCGGGTCAAGATCGGCGATGCCGCCGCGTTCGCCGGGACCACACCCCGCGCCATCCGCCACTACCACGCCATCGGGCTCCTCGCCGAACCGGAACGCGGCAGCGACGACCGCCGCCGCTACGGATACGACGACATGATCCGCCTGCTATGGGTCCGCAGGATGGCTGATGCGGGTATCTCCCTGGACGACATCCACGCCGCCTTTGATGGCACCAGCGGCATCGAGCAGTCCCTGGCCCGTCTGGAGGAGTCCCTCGCCTCCAAGGCTGCCGCCATCGAGGCCCAGCGGGCCGCCGTCAACCGTCTCCGCGAGGTGGGCAGCCCTCTTGGCCTGCTTTCACCGCTGGCCACTGGCCGCCTGCGCGATCTGCCGCCCGGAGCCCTGCGCTCCGCCGACCTCGATACCCTCCTGGTCACGGAGCGCGTCCTCGGCCCCCTGGGCGCCGCCGTCCAGGCCGACCGGTTCATCGTCCTGGCCACCCACCCCGAGCTGCGGGCCGAGGAGGACCGACTGGCCGAGGCCGAGGCGGCCCTGGATGACACCGTGTCCCCCGACGACCCCCGCATCGAGGACCTGGCCGCCCAGCGATGTGATCACGAGACCGCCCTGGCAGCCGCCATAGAAGGATCCGGCCTGGAAGAGGCCCTCAACGACCTCCTGGACCGGGAGGACGAGCACGCCGGCGAGGAAGAAGAGGGGGCGAGGATGAGCGTGATGGAGGCCATCGGCAAGATGCCGTACGACTTCTCCCCGGCCCGCGTCCGGTACGAGGAACGTGTCATCGAACTGCTTCACTCGGCCGATCAGGCCGGCGACAGGGATCAACGGACCTGCTGACTGGCATCGCGCCCAGAGCGAGCCCGAGAAGAGCAGCCCTGAGTGGCGCGGCGCGCACGTAACTCCGGTGCCCCCGACGACCGTTGGGATCGCGTGACGAAAGCCAAAGGTACGCCGAGGGCACCTGCCCGCTTGCTCACCAGTGCCGCCTGCCGCTGTCCACGGAGACCGTCAACCACCGCGCTGATCTGCCGCGACGTCACCGGAAAGTGATCCGGTCCAGGTGGCGGATCCTGCCGCCGGGAAGATCGCGGTGCTCGTCCTGGCCGTGCTGCGCCACGACCAGCGCTTGGCCGACAGGGCCGGCGGCGACAAAATGTCCGAGACCACCGTCCGCCGCCGGCGCGACGAGCTGATCACCTGCTCGCCGGGCAAGCCCCGCGCCTGCAACCGCGCACGGAAGAAGATCGCTAAGCAAGGCGGGGAGGTCGTCCTGATCGGCGGCACCCGCATCGCCACCCAGCGCCGCACCGGAAAGGCCGACCGGCGGAACTACTTCGGCAAACACCACCATCACGGCCCGCACTTCCCCGCCCCTGACCGACGAGCGGGGTCGGCTGCTCTGGATATCTGCCGCCAGGTCCGGCCGCACCCATGACAACATCGCCGCCTGCCGGGACCACGTCCTGGCCCACCTGCGCGCCGCCGACCTCCAGGCCCTGGCAGACATGGGCCTTCGCGCCCTGGACAACGACGTACTCGATCCCGTGGCCGTCACCGGCTTCCACGCCAGCCGCACCCACAAGCTCACCCCTGGCGAGAAGACCGCCAACCGCACCCTCGCCGTCGGACGGGCACCGGTCGAGTACGGCTTCGCTCACCTCAAGAACTGGCGGATCCTCACCAAGCACCGCAGCGATCCCGCGTGCGCTACCCACCTCCTGCGCGCCCTGTTCGTTCTGACGAACCGCGAAGTCAACCGCTGACGGACGATCTACTCCTCAGACCGCCGCCCACGACCAGCGTGAGCACCCCGAGAACCGGTCATACCAGCCCTTTGAACTGCGTCTTCGCGTTGGCGGAGCCTCACTGTGCCGCACTCGCGCGGCGGTGCCGCGCTCCGCGCCGGGTGCCTCTGGCGCCCGGCGCAGGGCGCGACGAGGTCGGCCGGCCCGTCCGCTCGCCCGCCCGTGCGCCGGACTCTCGGCGGGCCGAGCCGTGCGGTCTGCCGACAACGCCCCCCGGGGCCCGTAACCACGGGACTGCCGGGGGCGTGCCGCTCCTGCCGCTGCGACTCAGTGCGTCGCCGCGGGCGGGCGGGGCGTCGTCGGTCGGAGGGCGGTGGCCGTGTCAGGCCGCGTCGGTTGCCGCGTACTCGACCAGGAACAGGGCCTCCGCGAGCGAGAGCCGCTCCAACTCCTGCGGTGACACGCTCTCGTTGACCGCGTGGATCTGCGCCTCCGGCTCGCTCAGCCCGATCAGCAGGATCTCGGCCTCCGGGTAGAGCGACGCCAGGGTGTTGCACAGCGGGATGGAGCCGCCCATGCCCGAGATCTGCATCTCCTGGCCGTCGTAGGCGAGGCGCATGGCCTTGGCCATCGACGCGTAGGCCGGGCTGCTGGTGTCGGCGCGGAACGGCTGGCCCTGGCCCACCTGCTCCACGGCGATCTTCGCGCCCCACGGGGTGTTCGCCTTCAGGTGCGCGGCGAGCAGGTCGGTCGCCTCGGCGGCGTCCACGCCCGGCGGCACGCGCAGGCTCACCAGCGCGCCGGCGCTCGCCTGCACCGAGGGGGTGGCGCCGACGACCGGCGGGCAGTCGATGCCGAGCACGGTCACCGCGGGGCGGGCCCAGATCCGGTCCGCGATGGTGCCGGAACCGATGAGCTCCACTCCGTCGAGCACCTTGGCGTCCTTGCGGAACTCCTCCTCCGCGTACTGCAACCCCTCCCAGCTCGCGTCGGACGCCAAGCCCTGAACCGTGGTCGAGCCGTCCTCGGCGCGCAGCGAGTCCAACGCCCTGATCAGCGCGGCCAGCGCGTCCGGGGCGGCGCCGCCGAACTGGCCCGAGTGCAGGTTGCCGCCCAACGTGTCCACCTGCACGCGCATCAGCGTCATCCCGCGCAGGGTGGCCGTGGCCGTCGGCAGCCCCACCCGGAAGTTGCCCGCGTCCCCGATGACGATGGTGTCCGCCGCCAGCAGCTCGGGGTGGGCCTCCGCGTACCGCTCAAGCCCTCCGGTGCCCTGCTCCTCGGAGCCCTCGCAGATCACCTTGACGTGAACCGGTATCCCGCCGTTCTCCTTGAGGGCCCGCAGCGCCGTCAGGTGCATGATCAGGCCACCCTTGCAGTCGGCGGCCCCGCGTCCGTACCAGCGGCCGTCGCGCTCGGTCAGCTCGAAGGGCGGCGAGAGCCAGGCGGCCTCGTCCAGCGGGGGCTGTACGTCGTAGTGCGCGTACAGCAGGACGGTGGGGGCGCCTTCGGGGCCGGGGAGGAAGCCGTAGACCGACTGCGTGCCGTCGGGGGTGTCGAGGAGGGCGACGTCCTGGAAGCCCTCGCCGCGCAGCGCGTCCGCCACCCAGTTCGCGGCGGCCTCGCACTCGCTCCGGGGGAACTGGGCCGGGTCGGCGACCGACTTGAACGCGACCAGTTCGGTCAGTTCCGCGCGGGCCCGGGGCTGGAGTGCGGCCACGGTCTGGGCGAGCGTGGCGTGGTCGGGCTGGCGGACGGAGGCTTGCTCCATGGAACGCTCCTTGTGGGCGCGGCGTTATGTCCGTACGTACGGGCGAAGGGTGCACCGATCTTCCCACAGCGGGGCCGCCGAGCGGCGCGCCGTAGGATGCGAGCGGTAGCCGAAGCGAGTGGTCGAGCGGGAGTAGAAGTACATCGTGAGCAGCGACAACAGCGGCGAGATGGGTCTGCACGGCGGCGACGCGGCCGACGACGGCGAGTCGGTGTGGGACGTCGTGGTCGTGGGGGCGGGCCCGGCGGGCGCCTCCGCCGCGCACGCCGCGGCGTGCGCGGGCCGCAGAGTGCTGCTCCTGGAGAAGGCGGAGCTGCCCCGCTACAAGACCTGCGGCGGCGGGATCATCGGGCCCTCGCGCGAGGCCCTGCCGCCAGGGTTCGAGATGCCGCTGCGGGATCGCGTGCACGCCGTGACCTTCTCGCTCAACGGCAAGCTCTCGCGCACTCGGCGGTCCAAGCAGATGCTCTTCGGGCTGATCAACCGGCCCGAGTTCGACGCCGCGCTGGTGGAGTCGGCCACGGCCGCCGGGGCCACCCTGCGCACCGGCGTGACCGTCTCCCGGGTCGAGCAGCACGGGCCCTCCGTACCCGACCGGCGCACCGTCGCCGTCGTGCTCAGCGACGGGGAGACCGTGCTCGCCCGGGCCGTCGTCGGGGCGGACGGCAGTGCCAGTCGGATAGCGGGACACGTGGGTGTCAAGGTCGAGCAGGTGGACCTCGGCCTGGAGGCGGAGATCCCGGTGCCGCCGACCGTCGCCGAGGACTGGGCGGGCCGGGTGCAGATCGACTGGGGGCCGATCCCCGGCAGTTACGGCTGGGTCTTCCCCAAGGGCGACACCCTGACCGTGGGCGTCATCTCGGCGCGCGGCGAGGGTGCCGAGACCAAGCGCTACCTCCAGGACTTCATCGCGCGCCTGGGCCTCGCGGGGTTCGAGCCGAGCATCTCCTCCGGCCACCTCACGCGCTGCCGCTCCGACGACTCGCCGCTCTCGCGGGGCCGCGTACTCGTCTGTGGCGACGCCGCGGGGCTGCTGGAGCCGTGGACTCGGGAGGGGATCTCCTTCGCGTTGCGCTCCGGCCGGCTGGCGGGGGAGTGGGCCGTGCGCATAGCGGAGGCGCACGACGCGGTGGACGCGCGGCGGCAGGCGCTGAACTACGCCTTCGCCATCAAGTCGGGCCTCGGCGTGGAGATGGGCGTGGGGCGCCGCCTGCTGCTGGCCTACGAGCGGCGGCCGGGCATGGTGCACGCGGCGATCACCGGTCTCCGCCCGGCCTGGCGGGCGTTCGCCAAGATCACGCGCGGTACCACCACGCTTGCCGAGATCGTCCGCACCCACCCCTCCGCACGTCGCTTGATGATGGTGCTCGACCGCGGCTAACGCGCCGACCCTGCTCCGCCACGGGGAGGGCTGCGGGGCGTCGTGACGCGTCGGCCCCGTGCCCAGGGCGCGACGCGGGTGGGCTTCCGCCGCGTCGACCGGTGGGTGGCTGGCTCCGCCGCTGGGCAGCGGGTCGTGGTGCGTGCGGGGTGCGCTGCCCAGCCCGCCGGTGGGCCGGTCGCGCCAGCGCACGGGAACGAGACGACTCCGCGACCTCAGCCTCAGCGCCTGCGCGGCGGCGCGGGCGAGGGCGGCGAGCGGCTGGCGGGTGCTGGGGCGGTGGGTGGCGGCGGCCCGGCGGGCGTGCGCGGCGGCCGTCGGTAGGGGCGCTTGGGAGCGTTGGGCCGCGTCGGGAGTGCGTCGCCGGGCCGTCAGGGGCGCGTGGCGCTCAGCGGCTCGGGGGCGGTGTGGGTGACGCGTCCTGGCGCGTCGCTGGCGTCGTCCGGGGTGCTCGGCCGTGAACTCGCGGCGGGCGCGCGCCGGGGAGAGTGTGCTGTCCATGCCTCATCGTCCGCGTAGGTCAACGTGAAGATCGGGTGCTGCCGGGCAACCTGGGCCAGCTTCTCGTCGCTCGATGTGCCCGTGGCGCCGTCGAAGAACCTGCCCACCTCGAAGCCCCAGCGCTTGAGGTAGGCCCGGAGGACCCGGGTCTTCTCCGCGCCCTCGGGCAGCTCTATCGCGCGGAACGGCCGCACGCCGCGCCCCTTCCTGAGCTGCCCGCCACCCGCCGCCCGCATGTTGCGCACCCACTGCGTGGTGCCTCGGGCCGACACCAGGTAGTGCGCCCCGTCGAGCTGGAGCGGGTTGACCGGAACGCTGCGCCATTCACCGGTGGTCCGGCCGCGCACCGACAGCTCCGCGCTGCCGTACAGCGAGACGCCGCGCCGGGCCAGCCAGGCGATCCCGCCGCCGATCACCCGGGCCTCGAACCAACTGGGCTTCGCGTAGTGCGTCATGGTGAGCCTTCCGTTAGGAGAGGTGAGTCTGCGCGGCAGGGCCTCGCGACCGAGAGAGCAGTGCTCTCGCTTGAGATCAGTGTGCACGGATCGGCGCCCCGAAGCAAGAGCGGTGCTCTCTTTTCTGGTTGCTGCTCCGTCGCGGTGGCACACTGGCCCGCATGAGTGCGATCAAGGGGGCCAGAGAGCGGGCCCGCGACGAAGTGACCGCAGCGATCAAGGAAGAGGCGCGGCGGCAGCTCGCCCGCGAGGGCGCCGCCAAACTGTCGCTC
Source organism: Streptomyces buecherae (assembly GCF_014295035.1). GTDB lineage: Bacteria > Actinomycetota > Actinomycetes > Streptomycetales > Streptomycetaceae > Streptomyces > Streptomyces youssoufiensis. The sequence continues at coordinate 796,300 of NZ_CP060404.1, read as the reverse complement.
CGCGCGGTCGCCCGCGAGCTGGGCATGGTCTCCTCCGCGCTCTACCGCTACTTCCCCAGCCGGGACGACCTGCTCACCGCGCTGATCATCGACGCGTACGACGCGCTGGGCGCCGCGGCCGAGGACGCGCTCGCCGCGGCCAGTGGAGGCTCTCCCGACCAGCGGTGGACGGCCGTCTGTCGTGCCGTCCGCGAGTGGGCGCTCGCGCATCCGCACGAGTACGCGTTGATCTACGGCACGCCCGTCCCCGGCTACACCGCCCCCAGCGACACCACGGGCCCCGCCGCCCGCGTCGGCCTCGCCCTCATATCCGTACTCCGCGACGCGCACGAGGCGGGGGAGCTGCACCCGACGGACGCGTCGGCGGCGCCCGCACCGGTGCAGGAGGACGCGCGGCGACTCGGCGTCGAACTCGGCGTCGACCTGCCCGCACCGGCGCTGGCGGGCCTCACCGCGACCTGGGCGCAACTGTTCGGGCTGGTCAACTTCGAGGTGTTCGGGCAGTTCAACCACGTCGTCGAGGCGCGGGACGAGTTCTTCGACCAGGCCGCCGCCGGGCTGGCCCGCCAGGTCGGTCTACTCCCCGGGGAGTAGACGCGCGCACCGCGTCGGGCTGACGCGGGGCGTCGTGGCGCGGTCTAGCGTTGCGGCATGAGCACGGAACGAGTCCACCGCGTGGGCGACGGGCGGGCGTCCGGCCGGTGGGCGGGCCAGGGGCCACCGTGGCGCCGTTGGGGCGCCGCGTCCTCCGGGCGGCTGCCGTGGCTGTCCTCGCTGGCCGTCGCGGTCTTCCAGTGCGTCGGCACCAACTTCGCCTCCCACCGGCAGGCCGACCGGGTCGATCTGGACCCGCTGGCCTGGCTGCTGCTGGTGTGGGGCCCCGCGTTGCTCGTGATCCGACACCGCTACCCGCGCGTCACCGTCTTCGGCACCTGTGCCGTGGTCACGGCCTACCTCGCGGCCGGCTACCCGTACGGGCCGATCTTCCTGAGCGTGGTCCTCGCCTGCTTCTCCGCCGTCACCTCGGGCCATCGGCGGGCCGCCTGGAGCGCGGTCGGCCTGACCTGGCTGGCGCACGCCCTGGTGACGCACTGGCTCTACCGGTGGCTCCCGCCGGGGGGCGACGGCGCGGCGGGCTGGTGGCAGGAGATGGGCATCGCCGCCTGGGTGCTGGTGGTCCTGGCGCTGTCCGAGCTCGCCCGGCTGCGCCGGGAGCGACTGGTGCGCGAGCGCGTCGAGCGGGAGGCGGCCGAACGCCGCCGCGCCGACGAGGAGCGGCTTCGCATCGCCCGCGAACTGCACGACGTCCTGGCGCACAGCATCTCGGTGATCAACGTGCAGGCGGGCGTCGGCCTCGCGCTGCTCGACCAGGACCCGGAACAGGCGCGGGCCGCGCTGACCACCATCAAGGGAGCCAGCAAGGAGGCGCTGGGCGAGGTGCGACAGGTGCTCGACAGCCTGCGCACGCCGGGGAGCGCGCCCCGCTCGCCGGCCCCCGGACTCGACCGCGTACCCGAACTCACCGAGCAGGCGGCTGCCGCCGGCCTCCGGGTCGAGGTGCGCACCGAGGGCCGCCGCGCGGATCTGCCGCCCGGCGCCGACCTCGCCGCCTTCCGCATCGTCCAGGAGGCCCTGACCAACGTCATCCGGCACTCGGAAGCGCGCGCCGCGCGCGTCGTCCTGCGCCACGGCGCGAACGCCCTGTACGTGTCGGTCGACGACGACGGGCCGGCCAGCTCCGCTGCCGGCGGTGGGCGCGCGGACGCCGTGTCCGGCGGTAACGGACTGGTCGGCATGCGGGAGCGGGCCGCCGCGTTCGGCGGCACGGTCGAGGCGGGGCCGCGCCCCGACGGTGGGTTCCGCGTTCGGGCCCGCATCCCCCTGCCACCCGAGGAGACACCGTGATCCGCGTCGTGCTCGCCGACGACCAACTGCTGGTCCGCGCCGGTTTCCGGGCGCTGCTCGCGGCCCAGCCCGACATCGAGGTGGTCGCGGAGGCCGCCGACGGCGAGCACACCGTGCGGCAGGTCCGTGAACTGCGGCCCGACGTCGTCCTCATGGACATTCGCATGCCGGTGCTCGACGGCCTCGCCGCCACGCGTCGGATCACCGAGGACCCGGCGCTCGGCGCCGTCCGGGTGGTCATGCTCACCACCTTCGAGCTGGACGAGTACGTCTTCGAGGCGATCCGATGCGGAGCCTCGGGCTTTCTCGTCAAGGACACCGAGCCGGAGGAGTTGCTGCGCGCCGTGCGGGCCGTCGTGGCGGGCGACGCGCTGCTGTCGCCCGGCGTCACCCGCCGCCTGATCGCGGAGTTCGCGGCGCGCTCCAAGGAGCCAGCTGTCGCCGTCGGCCTCACAGAACTCACCGACCGCGAACGCGAGGTGATGGCGCTGGTGGGCATCGGACTGTCGAACGAGGAGATCGCCCGGCGCCTCGTCGTCAGCCCGCTCACGGCCAAGACGCACGTCAGCCGCGCCATGGTGAAGCTCGGCGCCCGCGACCGGGCCCAACTGGTCGTCCTCGCCTACGAGTCGGGGCTCGTACGCCCGGGTTGGCTGGGCTGAGCGGGCCGAGCGGCGTCGCCCGCCCGCCGTGTGCGCCGGACCGGGTGACGTGGGCCGAGCCGGCATGGGCCGTGGGCACCCGCCTGATGCCCGAGCGTGGGCCCGGGGCGGACAGGCGCGTGGCGGCGCGGGAACGGCGGCGCTCAGAACAGGGGCTCCGGGGCCGGAGGCGAGGGTGGGGGCTCGGTCGGGCGCACGGGCGCGGTGGTGGGGGCGGACGGGTCGGCTGTGGTGAGCGGCCACCCCGCCAGTTGGCGGGTGTCGAGGATCAGGGCGCGGCCGTCCGCGTCGCGGAGCGAGACGTCGGGGCCCGCGACGGCCTCGACGGTGCCGGCCACCGTGGCGTGCGGGGCGAGTTGGACGAGGCCGACCGGTCCCGGCGGCCGGGGTCGGTCGAGCGCGAAGGCCGCGTCGTGGTGGACCGGGGCGCACGGTAGGACCTGGAGCGACTCCGGCAGCGCGGTCAGCGCGCGGGCCCGCGCGTGCAGCTCGGCCAGTTCGGCCGCTCGCTCCGGCGGAGGCGGCACGGCCTCCCGGGCCGCCCGCTTGGCCGCGTACGGAATCCGGTCGGGTACGGCCAGGGCCGCCCCGAGCACCGACTCGGCGCGGCGGGCGGCCATCAGGGGGCCGCGCCCGAGCAGCACGTAGGAGAGCGCGGCCTGTTCGAGCAGCCGGGCTCCCTCGCGCTCGGTCGCGGTGATGCCCACCTTGACCCAACCGGGCCCGAACCAGGCGAGGTAGACGTCGTAGGGGCGCGGGTCGTCGGCGCGGGTGTCGGCCGCCACGGAGTACGACCGGTCGAGCCGCGCGCACTCGGGGCACTGGGCGGACACCGCCGTCGGGGGGATCGCCGCGGCCGTCGGGCAGGCGGTGTGCCGGTCGCCCCTGCGCACTCCGACGCAGCGCCGGGCCGCGCCCGTGGTGAAGGCGATGGGTCGGCCCGGGGACAGGGTGGAGGCGCGCTCGCCGCGCTCGGGGTGGCGCCAGAGCAGGGCGGGCTCGGCCGGGAGGCCCCAGCGCAGTCCGGCGCACCGCCAGCCGGAGTCGCCGGATCGCGGCTCGCGCGGCACGCGGTCATCGCTCATGGCCGGGCCCCTGGTCGCCGTGGCGTGGGCGTGGGCATCGGCGAACGGTCGATCGTGCCGCCACGACCAGCGCAGTCGTGCGACGACGCGAGCCCGACCTCTCGTCCGGTGTGCGCCGCGCCACGCGGAGCCCCGTCTCGATTCCGCTCGCCTGGTACGCGGGCCCGGAACCGGGCTTCGGCGGCGAGCGGCATCCCCTCAGGGTCGACGACCTCGATCAGCTTCCCGTACTCCATGTCCGGGAGTGTGCCAGCCGCCACTGACATCGCTCCGGCGCGCCTGCCAGCCCGAGGGCGGACGAGGCGGGGGACGCGAGTCGGCGGCCGGCAGCGATCCTGCTTCACGGTGGTCCGGGACCGTCGGGTCGGACTGTCCGGTGCGGACGGCGCCCACGTGGTCGCAGGACCGCGCGGCTGTGTACCGGTGCCACCGGCGTGCACCGGACAGGGGCGCGACTACGGGCGCTCTTAGTCTGCCGGCTGGCGAGCCGGACGCGGGTGCGGTGCCGGTGGAGACCCTGTGGCGTGAGCAGGACGCGGCTCGGGTCTCAGCTGCCCGGGCCTCGGCGGGCTCCCGAATTCTGGTCGGAGTTGAGGCCGTTGCGGTCGCCGTCCGTGGCCACGGAGGAGTCACCGGGCCCGCCCGGTGAGAGGAACACGACGACGTCCGTCTCGTTGCCCGGCAGGGGGGCGGGTTCCCGCCAACCGATGCGGCGGTAGAACGCGAGCGTCTCGTGCGCCTGACTCCAGGTCAGCAGCCACGCCCGGCCGCCGGGCGCGGTGTCGACGAGGGCGGAGAGCAGCCGCCGCCCCAAACCGGTACCGCGGACGTCTGGCCGCACCCCCAGCTCGTCGACCTCGAAGGCGCCCACCAGCAACTCGTTCACCCGCTCGGCGCCGAGCCGCGTGGTCACCTTCCCGTAGGCACGGTCAGTGCGAAACGGGGCCTGAGTGGTCCACCCCGTGACGAAGCCCTGCACCCTGCCATCGTCCGACGTGGCCAGCACGGCCCGAAAACCCGGGCGGTGCGCGTCCGTCGCGAGCCGCTCCCGAAACTCCGCCCGGGTCGCCCGCGCGTCGCGGTCCTCCCAGGGCGGGGCGGTGAAGACGTCGACGTACGCATCGGTGAGTTGGTCGGCGACGCCGAGGACATCGGGGCCGAAACACGGCGTAGTCAGCACCATATCCTCCGAGGTTCACCGGTCATCTACATGTCGTAGCGGTTCCTCAGACTATACGTGCGGCCCGCTGGGTTCCGTCGGCCCGGGGAACGCGCGGGCGGGAGGCCCCGTGCGGGCGCGCGGTCAACCCGCGGGTGGGCGGAGCGCGTTGCGGCTGGCGTAGGCGACGACCGCCGCGATCGCCGCGAGCAGGGCGACCGTCGTCAGGGCCGTCGGCAGCGAGAACCAGTCGGCGACGAAGCCGATCGCCGGCGGGCCGCAGAGCATGCCGCCGTAGCCGAAGGTGGAGGCGGTGGCGACGCCGCTCGGGCCGTTGAGCGCGCCGGCGCGTTCGATGGCGATCGGGAAGATGTTGGCCAGCCCGAGGCCCGTGACGGCGAAGCCGAGCAGGGCCAGCCAGACCGTGGGGGCCAGGGAGCCGACGAGCATGCCGGTGGCGGCCGTCGCGCCGCCCGCCACCAGGGCGCGCGTCTGGCCGAGGCGTTCCAGGAGCGCCGTGCCGGACAGCCGGCCGATGGTCATCGTGGCGGCGAAGACCGAGTAGCCGGCCGCCGCGACGCCCGGGTGCGCGTCGAGATCCTGCTCCAGGTGGAGCGCGCCCCAGTCGGCCAACGCGCCCTCGCCGTAGGCCGTGCACAGGGCGATCAGCCCGAAGACGGCGACCAGCCGGCGCGTACGCCGGGCCGCGCCCCGGCCCGCCGCCTGCCCGACGGACTCGCCTCGTTCGACGGATGCGGCCCGCGCCGACGACGGGCGGTGGGCGGGATCGGTCGCGTCGGCTTGTGGCGGGCGGCTACGGGGCGCCGTGTCCGGCCGTTCGTGTAGCCGCCGGGGCACCGGGTGGGCCAGGAGAGCGCGGCCGGCGAAGGCCGTGAGGGCGAGCCCACACGCGGTGAGGGCGGTCAGGTGCGTGGTGGCTGAGAGTCGCCCCGCGACCAGGCCGCCGAGGCCCGCCCCGAGCATGCCGCCGAGGCTGAACGCGGCGTGGAACGTGGGCATGACCGGTCGGCGCAGCGCGGCCACCAGGTCCACCGCCGCGCTGTTCATCGCGACGTTGAGACCGCCGTAGCCCGCGCCGAAGACGAGGAGTACCAGGCCGAGGGCGAGCGCCGAGTGGGTGTGCGCCGGCAGCGCGACGCTCAGGGACATCACGACGGCGGCGACGACGGTCATCGGTTGGTGTCCGAACCGCTGGCAGAGCCGGCCGGTGACCACCATGGTGGCCACCGCGCCGGCGGAGACGCCGAGCAGGGCGAGCCCGAGGTCGCCGGTCGAGGCGCCGGTCTGTTGCTTGATGGCGGGAATGCGGACGACCCAGCCGGCGAAGACGAAGCCGTCCAGGGCGAAGAAGAGGGTGAGCGCCGCCCGCAGGCGACGGATGGCGGGATCTACGGTGGCGTTGCTCCGCCCCCACGGAGTGGCCGTCCGTATTTTGTTTAGCGTCGGCACAAAGCCAGAATAGGGGCGTGACCCAGACACGGACAAGACTGGAGCGGGGCCGGGGAGCACTCGGCCCGGCGCTGGAGCTCGTACACACCGGTCGCGCCCCCACGCGCGCGGTGCTCACGGCGGAGCTCGGCGTGACCCGCGCGACCGCGGGCGCCGTCGCCGCCGAACTGGAGGCGCTCGGCCTGATCCGGGTGGACTCGCGGCCGGGCGCGGCGGCCGGCACCCAGGGCCGCCCCTCGCACCGGCTCACCGTCGCCCCGGACGGCCCCGTCGTGCTCGCCGCGCAGGTGCACGTGGACGGGTTCCGGGCGGCGCTCGTCGGCCTCGGCGGCCGGATCGTGGCCACCGCACCGGGCTGCATGACGGTGCCCGCCGACCCCGCGGCGGTGCTCGACGCCGTCGTCGAGGCCGGCGCCGGGCTGCTGCGCGCCAGCGGGCGCCGCTGCCTCGGCGCGGGACTGGCCGTGCCATCGGCCGTCGCCGAGCCGGAGGGCACCGCGCTGAACCCGCTGCACGTCGCCTGGCAGGCCGGCGCGCCGGTACGGGAGCTGTTCCGGCGCAGCCTCGCCCGCGCGGGCGTCCCCGGACCCGGCGACGCCACGGCCGTGCCCGCCGGGCCCCCGGCCGCCGACTCGGCGCCCGGTGCGCCGATCGGGCAGACCGGCAACGACGTCAACCTCGCGGCGCTGGCCGAATACCGCCACGGAGCGGGCCGTGGCGCCCGACAACTGCTGTGCGTGGCCACCGGCCACCGTGGCGTGGGCGGCGCCCTGGTGCTCGACGGGCGGCTGCACACCGGGAGTTCGGGGCTCGCCCTGGAGGTCGGGCACCTGACGGTGCACGAGGAGGGGCGCGCCTGCCACTGCGGCGGCCGTGGCTGTCTCGACGTCGAGGCCGACCCGCTGGCCTTTCTCACCGCGGCCGGACGCGAGCCCGGCCCCGAGGTGTCCCTCCTCCAGCAGGCCCGTGACCTGCTCCGCGACGAGTACGCCGACCCGTCCGTGCGCGCCGCGGCCCACCTGCTCATCGACCGGCTCGGCCGCGGCCTGGCCGGTCTGGTCAACATCCTCAACCCGGACCGGATCATTCTCGGTGGGCTCCACCGCGACCTGCTCGACGCCGACCCGGAGCGGCTGCGCGCGGTCGTCGCGGAGCGCAGCCTGTGGGGTCGCAGCGGCGGTGTGCCCCTGCTGCCGTGCACGCTCGACTACAACAGCCTGGTGGGCGCGGCCGAACTCGCGTGGCAGCCGGTCCTCGACGACCCGTTGCGGGCGCTCGGCGCCTGATACGGCCAACGCGGCGGGGCACCGCTGCTCGGCGCCGCGCGTCGGGCGTCCGCGCACGCCGGGTGCGCGGACGCGGAGCGCGGTGTGGGTCGTACGCCGGGTGGTGCCGTATCGGCGTACCGGCGCGGGTGTGCACCGGGTGGTGCCGTACCGGCGTACCAGCGAGCCGGCGTACGCCAGGTGGCGGGCCACGGCCGGTGCCCAGCCGCGGCGACCGTGGGCCCGGGCGTCAGCCGCCGGTCGGGGAGGCCGCGTCCGGTGCCGGTGCCGGTGCCGGTGCTGGTGTCGGCGCCGTGCGTCGCGGGTCCGGGGCGGGGCACGGTTCCTCGGGCTGGGCGGCCAGGTGTGCGGCGACGCGCTCGGCCACGGTGTGCTCCGGGTTGGCCGCGAGCCAGCGCCGGGCGTACGCGGTGGCGTGTCGCCGCTGGTCGGGGGTGCACTCCGCGCGCCCGAGCAACGCCTCCACCAGCGAACCGACGCCGCCCGTCGGCTCGCGCCCCAGCAGCCAGTCCAGGCTGTGGCCGATGGCGCGCGCCGCCTGCTCGGCGGTCAGCCGCTTGCTCAACACCAGCCGCAGCAGCGGCTTGGCCTCGCTCGTCTCGGCCCCGTCGACCTGCCGCAGGGCCCGTTCGATCGCGGCCTGTTCGTGCTCGTGGGACAGCTCGCGGTGGCGCAGCAGGGCCAGCAGCACCGGGCGGGTCTTGAACGTCCGGCCGCTCGTCCGGGTCAGCAGCGCGAACGCCTCCTCGGCCGCGTCCCACCGCTGCTCGGCCGTGAGGTCCGTGGTGCGCAGCAGCGCGATGATCACCAGCCGGGTCTTGACCGCTCCCGACGACCGCAGGTACGCCAGCGCCTGTCCGGCCACCGCCCGCCGTTGCTCGGGCCGCAGGCCCTCGTTCTCCAACAGTGCGACGAAGTCCCGCCAGCTCAACACGGTGGCCAGCGCGGCGTGCACGGCGGACAGCATGAGCCGCCGGTCCCAGGCCCCGCCGCCCGGCCCGTCGCCCGGGCCGTCGTCGCCCGGGCCCCCCGCCGCGTCGGTCGCGTCGTCTGACCGGGCGGCCGGCACGTTGGCGGGGCGGGTCTCGTCGGGCCGTGCCAGCAGGCGCAGCAGCACCGCTCCGCGCTCCGGGTCGTCCGGGTGCGCCAGCAGCCAGGCCCGGGTCTCCTCCACGCCGCGTAACCAGGCGCCGAAACCGTCGTCCCCGTGATCGGTGAGGAAGGCGCGGACCTCCGGGGCCCACGGGCGCTCGGGGTTGACCGCGTACCAGTTCAGCGCGTGGGCGTTCAACGCGCGCCGCTGGTCGTCGGTGAGCCCCGGCCGCCCGGCGAGCGCGAACAGCGCCCGGGGCGCGTCGGCGAGCCGCTCGCACGCGGCCAGCCAGCCGCACCCGAGGGCCGTCGCCCGCGCGTGGGCGGCCTCCGGTAGCGGGCGGTCGAGCAGCGCAAGCAGCGGGCCCAGCGTCCCGGCGGAGCGCTCCGCCGCCACCAGGCGGGTCGCCAACTCCACGGCGCCCGCCTCCTGCCGCGCGGTGAGCCGTGGCAGGCGCAGTACGGCGGTGACGGCGGCGCGCACCGCACGGGTGGGCGCGCTCCCCTCGGCGCTCAGGGCCAGTGCCCGGTCGGCCAGGTGGGCCGCCTCGGCCGCCGTCAGCTCCGGTTGCCCCAGCAGCGCCGCGAGGTCGCTCAGGTCCGGCTCGGGCAGCGGCCCGTTGCCCTGGGGCCAGCCGCGGTTGCCGCCGCTCCAGCCGCGCGCCCGCAGCACCCGCGACCACAGGTACCCACGGTCGCGATGGCGGCGGGGGCGGCCGAGCCAGTCCGCCGCGTGCTCCAGCGCGCGCGCCTCCTGCGTCGGGCGCAACCCGGCCGTGGCCAGCAGCAGGCGCAGCGTCGACCCCACCTCGTCCGCCAGCCCGGCATCCGCCAGTCCCTCGGCCGGCCGTTGGCCGTCCGCCGGCTCGTCGACCCCCAACTCTCCTCCCGGGGCACCGAATCGCGCGCCCGGGCCCGTCGTGTCTTCCTCGGTCTCGGCGGCCGGGATGAGGAGCGAGCCCGCCGCCCCCGTCACGGACGCGCCGGCGTCGAGAGCGTCGGGCGGCTGCGCCGGTGTGTGCGTCCGCAGCCAGTCCAGGGCCGCGTCGGCGGCACGGCGGACCTGGTCGCGGCGCATCTCCCGGCAGGCGAGGGCGGCCCGGTGTACGACCGCGCCGTCGGCCTCGGTGCCGTACGACTCCAGCCAGTGCAGGGCGAAGTCGGCGCTGCGCTGCAACCAGTCGCCCGGGGCCGCGCCGCCGAGCAGCGCGCTCAGCACCGCCGGGGCCTCCGGCGCCCGCGGGTGGGCCTGCGCCCAGGCCAGCGCGCGCTCGGCCAGGTCGGCCGCGCGCTCGCCGAGGTCGGCGGCGTCGGCCAGCAGGGGGCGCAGCACGTGCCCCGCGGCGAGCGAGTCGCCGTAGCCGCCCACCCACTCCCACGCCATCTCGACCACCAGGGCGCGCTGCCCGCCGGTCAGGGCGGGGTGCGGCAGTAGCGGCCCGAACACCTGGGCCGCCGCGAGGGTGGCGGCGTGCCCGTGCTGGAGCCAGAGCACGGTCTGGTCCACGGCGCGTCCCGCGCGCAGCTCCGCCAGATCCTCCCGCCGCAGCAGCGCCCGCAGCACGAACCGGGCCACCGGCTCCGCCTCGTTGTGCGCCAGCCAGGTCAGCGCGAGCCCGGCGGTCTGCTTCTGTTGCTGGCGGCTGAGCTCCGGATGGGCGACCAGCGGGGCCAGTACGAGGCTGGCGGCGCGTTGCGTGCCGTGGCCGTGCCCGATCCAGGTCAGCGCCGCCGAGACGGCCCGCCGCGCGGCGGGCCGGTCCACGTCCGCGCGCGCCAGCAGCCGGTGCAGCACGTGGGCGGCATCGGTGGTGGCGTGGACGTGCAGCCAACTGAACGCGTACTGGACGGCCGCCACCAGCCGCTGCGGCCCCAGGGCCCGGTCCTCGCGCAGCAGCGCGCCGATCACGAACCGGGCCGAGCGGTGCCGCTTCCACAGCCCCAGCCAGGCCAGCGCGTAGTCCGTGACCCGCACCTCGTCCCGCGCGCTCAGGTCGCGGCGCTCCAGCAGGGCGTGGAGCACGTGATGCGAGGTCTCGGCCTCGGGCCCGCCCCGGTACAGCCACGTCAGAGCCGCCTCCACCAGCCGCTCCGGCACCGGTCCGGTGGCCGACTCGACGGCCTGGGCCAGCAGGGTCCGCGCGGTGGGCGAGTACTTCTCGCGCTCCAGCCACGGCTGTGCCACCTCGTCCCAGACCCCGTCCGCCGACGCCTGCCAGGGGCGCCGGCTGAGCAGCGTGAGCAGCGCCTGCCGGCCCTCCTCACCGGCCCGCTTGAGCAGCGCGCCGACGCGGGGCGCCGCGGCCCGCAGCCACTCGCCGCTGAGGCGGGCCACCTGGCGGCCGTCCGCGTCGTCGAGGTCGGCGGCCAGCCGCGCCAGGTGACCCGCGAAGCCACCGAAGGTGCGGGCGCTGGTCAACGAGGTGGAGAACACGGCGTGCAACGCGTCCGGGTGCACCGGCCCGGCGGGCAGCAGCAGTTGCCGTACGAGCTCGTCGGTGACGATGTCGTGGACCACCATGAGCTGGTCCTCGTGCGGCTCCTCAAGCCAGCCGAGTTCGGTCAGGCTGCGCACGACGTACTCGCCGTCGAGCCCGCTGTCCCGGCCTTCGAGGAAGGCGTCCACCGTGGCGACGACGGCGTCCCGTGGCTGCGGGCAGGCGTAGGCGGCCACGGTCGCGGCCAGTTGCCGGTCGCTGGGCGGGCGCGGGGCCCCGCCGTCCGCGTCGGCGTCCCAGTCGGTGGCCTCCGGGGGGCGCAGCCGGTCCTCCTGGAGCCGGGGGTCGAGCCAGGCCAGCAGGTCGTCGCTGCGCCAGCCGGTCAGGTGCGGGAGGTCCTGGCGGGCCAGGTAGCGGCGTTCGATCTGGGCGGCGACGAGGAGCGCGATGATCGGCCGGTTGCCGCACGCCGCCCGCAGCGCGGCCCGCCCCAGGCCGTCGAGGGCGCGCGGGGCGACCACCGGCAGCATCGCGTCGATCACGGCGGCCTGGTGACCGCTGTCCTGACGCAACGTCACCTCGTCGAAGTGCTGTCGCACGCCGCGCTTGCGCAGGACGGGCAGCGTGCCGGGGCGGGTCGAGGCCACGCAGGCGACCCGGATGCCGCGTTCGGCCGCGCCGAGCATGAACTCGTCGGCCAGCGCGCCGAGATCGAGCTGCGCACAGGTGTCGAGGTAGTCCAGGACCAGCAGCACCCGCGACTGGCCGGCGTCGAAGACGGCCTGTTCGAGGTGGGACACGGTCAGCGAGCGCTGCCGGTCGGTGCGTACGTGCAGGACGTGCCAGCCGTCGTCGTGCGCCGCCTGCGCCACCTCGAAGCAGGTACGGGTCTTGCCCGTGCCCGCCGCGCCCACCAGCAGCACCCCGCGCCCCCGCTCGGAGTCGACCAGCCGCTCCAGGAGACGGCGCGGCGCGGCCTCGTTGCCGGGTCCCGGGCTGACGAACGGCAGGTGCTCGGGCAGCAGGTAGCTGCGCGTGCCGCGCAACCTGGCCAGCACGCTCTCGTGGGTGCGCACGTTGCTGGGCAGGCCGCGTGGCGCGCCGCCGGGCAGCGGGACGTCCACCGGCTCCGGGGTGACCTCGTGGGCGCGCAGGTAGCGGGTGAACTTGCCGGCGTCGGCCAGCGAGTCGACGCGGGTGGCGATGGTGGAGCGGGCGCCGGCCGGGGTGAGGTGGGAGGTGTACACGCCGACGACCAGGTGTTCCGCGCGCGGGCCGGTCCCGCGCGGGGCGAGCACCGCCGCCCCGGAGAACCCCTGCCACGGCGAGCCGGCGCCGGGGAGGTCCGCGGGCTGCGCGCTCTCGTGCCACAGGTCGAGGCCGCCCGTGCCCGGCCGCGAGGCGAGCTGGATGGTGCCGGTCGCCTGCCGGCGCCGCGGCCGGCCCGCCTCGCGCGCGTACCGGGGGAAGCCCATGGCGTGGAAGGGCACCGTGTCCAGCGCGTGGGGCAGGCGCCCGAAGCGCATCGGCGCCAGCGCGTCCACCGCCTCGTCCAGGACCAGCAGCGCCAGGTCGAGTTCCCCGTGCGGCACCACCAACTCGACGTCGGCCGCACTCGCGCCCCGGCGTGGCTCGGGCCGCAACACCCGGTACGCGTACGCCCCGTCGTCCACGACGTGGTGCGCGGTCAACACGAGTTCGCCGGTCAACAGGAAGCCGGAGCCGCCGTAGTGCACGCCGCCGTCCGCGCGGCTGACCCGCACCACCTCGACGGCCCGGTCCGGCAGGTCCCGCACGCCATTGCCCTCCCCAACCACCGTCAGTCAGGCCGCCGTTCGGGCGTGGCGGCGATCCGCACGTGATCACCCGTGGCCGTCTCGGCGGCGAGCTGCAACGACAGGGAGTGGGTGGTGGCGGTGGACGAGGAGGCGCCGCCATCGGCCGACACGACCCAGAACCTGAGCCCCGCGTGTCCCTCGCGCGCGTTCTCCACGGCCACCTGGAGATCGAGGCTGATGGACTCGATACGGAACCTGATCGCCTCGTCCTCGCCGTCGGCCATCGCCTCCGCCAACTCCGCCCGCAGTCCGCGGATGGCCCGCGCGAGCCCGATCTCCGTGCCCATGCCGTCGCTCCCCTCAAGCAAGAACACTCACCGTACAACGCGCTGACCGCCCGCGATCACCCTCTTCCGGCCACGGCGCCACCGGCCCGGATCCCCGTGTCGCCCCCGCGCCGCCGAGCGATGTAGCCGCGCCCCGCGCGCGTACTCCGCGTGGGGTACGCCAGGTGCCGCTGGCCGTACGACGACGGGAGGGCCGCCGCGCAGCAGGCTCGATCGTGACAGGCACAGCCCATCCCACCGAGGAGTCCGCTCACCATGAACACGCTCGCGCACGGCTGGGGCGACGGCGGGGGACCCGGCCCCTGGATTCTGCTGTTCCCCCTCGTCTGGGCCCTGGTGATCGGGGGCGGCATCGCCCTGTGGCGGCGCGCCGTCCGGCGTGGCCGCGGGCCGTGGACCCGGGCCGAGGCGCCGGCCGCCCCCGGGGCGCACTCGCCGCTGACCATCCTCGGCCGCAGGTTCGCCGCCGGGGAGATCGACGAGGACGAGTACTGGCGCCGACTCTCCGTCCTGAGCGAGGAGTTCGGCCACCGGGGTGGTACGGCGTGACCCCCCACCCCACCGCCGCGTCGGTCGCCGCACACCGTGCCGCGACCGACGACACCGCCTACGCCGCCCGCGTGTCCGACGCCGTCAAGGCCCACGGGGCGGGCGAGACCGAGGTGCGGGCCTTGGACGGGTGAGCGTCGGCTTCCCCGCCAGGCGGTTCACCGCGATCATGGGCCCGTCCGGCTCCGGCAAGTCCACCCTGACGCACTGCGCCGCCGGCCTGCCCCCTCACCTCGGGCGCCGTGTTCCTCGCGGACACCGAACTGGGCGCGCTCGACGACCGCCGCCTGACCCTGCTGCGCAGGCAGCGCGTCGGCTCCGTCTTCCAGGCGTTCAACCTGCTCCTCACCCTGACCGTGGCCGAGAACATCAGCCTGCCTCCGTACCGAACCTCGGCACCGTTCGCGGCAACCTCGCCGACCTGGGCACCAGCGGCCTGGCCGTCTCCACGCACGAGGCCGACCGGCACGGCTGGCGGGTGGGCGACACCATCCCACTCGCCCTCGCCGACGGCGCGCGGCAGGCGTACCCGGTGCGCGCGGTGTACGAGGAGAAGGGCCTGGCCGGCGACTACGTCATCACCCGCCAGGCGTGGGCCCCGCACCGCGCCCAGGACGCCGACATCCTGGTCGCCGTCACCTTCGAGGACGGCGTGGCCACCGCCGACGACAAGCGGGCCGTGCGACGGGTCGCCGTCGACTGGGGCAACCCCGCTGTGCGGACCCGACGAGCGGGCGGCGGCCTCGGCCGGCGGCATCGACATGATGCTCACACTGGTCTACGCGCTGCTCCCGCGCGCCGTGCTGTCCGCCCTGCTCGGCATTGCCAACACGCTCACCCTGGCCGTACACGAGCGCACCCGCGAACTCGGCCTGCCGCGCGCCGTCGGCCAGCCCCGCGCCCGCTTGCGCGCGCTGGTGCGCCGGGAATCACTGCTGGTCGCCGCCCTCGGCACGCTCGGCGGGCTCGCCCTCGGCGGCTTCCTGGGCTGGGCCCCGGTCGAGGTCGCGGTGAACTCGGGCGAGGGCACGTTCGCCCTGCCGCCCGGGCACCTGGTCGTCGTGGCCCTGGTCGGCGTGCGCGCCGGCGCGCTGGCCGCCCTGCGCCCCGCCCGCCGGGCCGCCCGGCTCGACGTACCGCGCGCCATCGCCACCGAGTAGCCCCCCGGCCCGAGCGCGGGCCCAGGCCAGCCGGCGCGACCAGGCGGTGACGGCGCACGTCGAGAGGCGTGCGCCGTCACCGCCAGACGCCCTCCGCCAGGAAGCGGTCGAGGGTGGCGGCGTACGGCGCGATGTCCAGGCCCTGCTCGGCGAGCCAGGCGTCGGAGTAGTACTTGTCCAGGTAGCGGTCGCCCGGGTCGCACAGCAGGGTGACGACGCTTCCGGTGCGCTGGGCCGCGACCATCTCCGCGACGATCCGCAGCGCGCTCCACAGCCCGGTGCCGGTGGAGCCGCCCGCCTTGCGGCCGATGGCGGCCTCCAGGGCGCGCACGGCCGCCACGCTCGCCGCGTCCGGCACCTTCATCATCCGGTCGATCGCGCCGGGTACGAAGCTGGGCTCCATCCGCGGGCGGCCGATGCCCTCGATCCGCGAGCTGCGCTCGACGCACGCGTCGGCGTCGCCGCTGACCCAGCCGTCGAAGAAGCACGAGTTGTCCGGGTCGGCGACGCACACCAGCGTGCGGTGCTGCATGTAGCGCACGTACCGGCCGATCGTCGCCGAGGTGCCGCCGGTGCCCGCGGTGGCCACGATCCAGCTCGGCTCCGGGTAGCGCTCCAGCCGGAGCTGTTGGTAGATCGACTCGGCGATGTTGTTGTTGCCCCGCCAGTCGGTGGCCCGTTCGGCGTAGGTGAACTGGTCCATGTAGTGGCCGCCGGTGGCCGTGGCGAGCGCGGCGGACTCCGCGTACATCGTCCGCGGGTCGTCCACGAAGTGGCACTGACCGCCGTGGAACTCGATCAGGCGGCACTTCTCGCGACTGGTCGTCCGCGGCATCACGGCGATGAACGGCACCCCGATCAGGCTGGCGAAGTACGCCTCGGAGACGGCCGTCGAACCGCTGGACGCCTCGATGACCGGCTTGCCCGGGCGAATCCAGCCGTTGCACAGCCCGTACAGGAACAGCGAGCGCGCCAGGCGGTGCTTGAGGCTGCCCGTGATGTGCGTGGACTCGTCCTTGAGGTAGAGGTCGATGCCCCACCTCTCGGGCAGCGGGAAGCGCAGCAGATGGGTGTCGGCCGAACGGTTGGCATCGGCCTGGACCTTCCGCACGGCCTCGCCCAGCCAGGCGCGGTAGTGCGGGTCGGTGCGGTCCACGTCGATCGTCTCGGTGCTGTCCATGCCACTCCTCGTGCTGTTCCCGGGACCGGTGGTGGACCTGACCCGATTTCGATCATAAAGCGGCTCTGGTGCCCGGCTCGTACGGCAGGCAAACTGCCCCTTGGACGTAGGGTGACGGCGAGTCCGATGAGCGGATGGCCGGCGGGCACGGGCGCCCGGGCGATGGGGAGGCGTGAATCGTGGCGGAGACCGAGTTCAACGCGACCGGGGTACGGATCGAGCGCTCGCTGCGCTCGGTGACCCGCGCCGGACAGGTGTTGATCAAAGACGGCAGACTGAAGCTGCTGACCAGCTACGGCAGCGAGATCGACAGCGCCCCGCTGCGCTCGGTGCAGGCGGGCAAACCCTGGTTCGCCGCCCGCGACCAGGCGCGCGCCATCGTCAACGGCACCCGTTACGTGCTGACGCTCGGTCAGCGCGAGTCGGGGGCGACGGACGGCCCGGCCGCCGCTCGGCGCTTCCTGGACGTGATCCGCTCGGCGCAGGGCGAGCCCCGTACGAGCTGATCGCGAGTTGCGCGGTCGCGCCGATGGCGGGACGCTGGACGCGCATCGGTGTCACCGAGAGTTCACCAGTGGTTACGCTGCGAACCAGCGCGCTGGTCGGGCGCGGCGGGTAGTCCCGCGCGCCCCACTCCCGCTCGCACCTGATGCAGGCTAGCCCTACTTTTCCAGGGAGTTGCGGCCGTGATCAGCAGCCCGAGCAGGCATTGCACCGTGGAGCTCCAGGCTCTCCCGGAGCGGATCGGCCAGGTCCGCAGGATCGTATCGGCGCAGTTGCGCCACTGGCACTTGGAACAGCTCATCGAGTCGGCGGTCCTCGGCGTCTCCGAGCTGTTGACCAACGTCCATCTGCACGCCGAACCCGACAAGCGCTGCACCGTGGACCTGGAGTGGGCCCTCGACCGGCTCACCGTCTCCGTCCGCGACCGCGACGCGCGCGAGCTGGCGGCGCCCACCCTCGATCCGCTGGGCACGCACGGACGGGGTCTCGCCCTGATCGCCGCGCTCAGCCAGAGCTGGGGTGTGCGCGGGACGGCCGACGGCGGCGGCAAGACCGTGTGGTTCACGCTGCCCGCCGCGCAGACCACCCCGCGGCCGACGCGGCGCCCGGCCCGCCAGGCCGCCCTGCCGCTGGGCCCGCCCAGCGCCGGCCCGGCGAGCGATCGGCCGACCGCGGCGGCGGCACTGGGTGCCTACCCCAGACCGCCGCTGGAGCGTCACCCCGCCGAGGCCGCCAGCCGCTGAGCCAACACCCGGCCAGGCCCCTCGACCGCGACAGCGCATCCCCTGGCCGGGCCACGGCCCGTACGCCCCCGCCGGTGGCCCGGGCCGTGCGCGCCGCGCCCGCCGGGGGCGCGCACCGGCGGGGCGCGCGCCGGCGGGGCACCGGCGGTGGGGCGCCTACGCGCCGGCCAGCACCAGCTCGCGCAGGTGCTCCGCCATCTCCTCGCGCGCCGCGCGCGGCAGCCCCGCGTCGGTGACGAGCACGTCCACCTCGCTCAGCGTGGCGAACGAACTCAGGCCCACCTTGCCCCACTTGGTGTGGTCCGCCACCACGACCACCCGGCGCGCGGACCGCAGGAAGTGCCGGTTGGTCTCGGCCTCGGCCAGGTTCGGCGTCGACAGGCCGGCCTCGGCCGACACGCCGTGCACCCCGAGGAAGAGCACGTCGAAGTGGAGCGAGCGGATCGCCGCGTCCGCCACCGGACCCACCAGCGCGTCCGAGGGCGTGCGCACCCCGCCCGTGAGCACCACGGTCGCCGCGCCGAAGGACCGCTCCCGGCCACCCGCACCCTCCGAGGCGGCGTCGGCCGCCCGCCGCGCGCTGTGGAACACGTCCGCGATCCGCATGGAGTTGGTCACCACCGTCAACCCCGGCACGTCCACCAGGTGCTGCGCCAGCGCGTAGGTCGTCGTACCGCCCGAGAGCGCGATGGCCGAGCCCGGCACCGCGAGCGGAGCCGCCGCGCGCGCGATGTCCTCCTTGGCGCTCAGCTCCATCCCGGACTTCGCCTCGAACCCCGGCTCGTGCGTGCTCGCCTCGGCGATCGGCACGGCACCGCCGTGCACCTTCTCCACCACCCCGAGCCGGGCCAGCGCGTCCAGGTCACGGCGCACCGTCATGTCCGACACCTTGAGCTTGCGCGTCAGTTCGTTGACTCGCGCCCCACCGTGCCGCCTGACCTCATCGAGAATCAGGGCGCGTCGCTGCTCCGCGAGGAGGTTCTGATTCTCGCTCACCCCGCCCGTCCCTTCCGCCCAGCCGCCGATGTCCGCGCACATCTTCGCACGCGGGTAGGCGACCGCCGGAGCGGGCACAATCGCGACAGCGGGACCACCCGCGGGCCCGATCAGCGGCGCCGTACCGCAACCGCCGCCGTCCGCCGCGGCGTCCCATCGAGCGCGGCATTCCCGCACCCACACCGGATCGGGGGACACGGTGGCGCCGACGAAGCGACCCGACGACGAGACCAACCCAACGCGTGCGCAGGCGGTGGCCGGGGCCGGCACCGCGGCGCCACCACCCATCGCGGCCCACGCCGTACCGCCCGCCGCCCCGGCCGCGCCCGACGCCATCCTCGGCCCGGACGCGGCGCCCGCCTCCGACGCGCTCGCGCTCGAACTGCTGGTGCACGGCGTCGGCGGCGCCACCCCGTCGACGATGCTCGACGACGACCCGCGCGTGCACCGCGTCACCGGCGACGAGACCGCGGGCGTCTACCGCCGTACCGAGGACGCCGACGCGGAAGCGCGCCCCGCCGACTACCGTGACCGCCCGGTGCCCGAGGCGTACTGCTGGTCCGGCCTCACCTCCGGCGACGGCAGCCGCGCGCTGTGGCTGCTGCTGCTCCCGTTCATGGTCATCAACCTCGCGCACTGGTCCCGCCCCGCCGCCGACCGCCGCGAGCGCACCGTGCGGCTGTACGGCGTGCTGGTGCGGCTCATCGCGCTCACCCTGACGGTCCTGTTCGTCGCCGCCGTCTGCGAGGTGGCGCTCGACCTGACGGCCTGGCAGTGCGCCGGCTCGGCCGCCTGCGCCGACGGGCGGTCCTGGCTGGGCTTCGCGTCACCGACCGGCGGCGGCTGGTGGAGCCAGCCCGGCCGCCGGATCGCCCTGGCCGCCGTCGCCCCGCTGGCCGTCATCGCGCTGCTGTGGCTGCTGTCCACCCGCACCTGGAGCGCGTACGAGTCCGCCCCGCCCATCGAGCGCCCGCTCAACGAGGACGACCCGTCGGCCGCCCACCGACCCGCCCTGCACCTGCCCGGCTTCTGGTACGGCCGCCGGCTCGTGGCCCGACTGCGGGCCGTCCACACGGCCACCGGCTTCCTCACCGTCGCCGCCGTCCTGACGGCCGCCGCCACCCGCTACGACCGCGCGCCCGGCGGCTCCGCGGTACTCGACGCCACCGGCTGGGCGCTGCTCGTGGCCATCCAGGCGAGCGGCCTCGCCGTGCTGTACGCGGTGTGCCGCAGGGGCCGCAGCGAAACCACCCTCGACCGCACGCTGGACCGCGTCACCGACAAGGTGGTGCCCGCAACCTCGCTCGTCCTGCTGGCGCTGTCCGTGCTGCACGCGGGCTGGTCGCGCCCGGGCTGGACGTCGAGCGGACGGCTGCCGGGCGACCCGGCGTTCGGCGTCATCGCCCTCACCCAGATCGCCCTCATCCTGGCGCTGGCCGTGGTCGCCGCGGCGCTCTACCGCTCGGCCGCCCGCGACGGCCACACCGGCGGGCTCGACCCACGGCACGGACACGAGCCGGTTCCGCCCTCGCGGGTGCGCACGCCGCTCGCCGGGCTCGCCGGCCCCGCCGTCGCGGTCCTCGCCTGTGCCATCGCCGGCGTGCTCACCGGCGGCGTGGCCCAGCGCTTCGCGGACTGGCTCGACGGCGGCGCCACCCCCGGAATGGGCGACGGCCCGATCACCGGGCCGCCGATCCTGCTGTCCTGGCAGGCCGCCGTGATCCCGCCGCTGCTGGTCATCCTGGTGCTGCTGCTCCTGGCCTTCGCATGGCGCGTCAACCGGGTGCGCAGGAACCTGGAGCGCACCGTGCCCGACGGCTACCCGGACGAGCGCCCCGACACCGTACGCACCAAGAAGATCGCGGGCACCATCGCCCGCGCCGGCCTCACCGACTCCGTGCCCTGGATCATCGGCCCCGTCGCGGCGCTGACGCTGCTCCTCGGCTGCCTCGCGGTGGCCGGGGCCTGGGGCACCGGCGAGGTGCCGGGACGGGCCGCCGACGGCGCGCCCGCGATCATCGACGCCGCCGCGCAGGCCGCCCAGGCGATGGGCTCCTGGCTGGTGGGCGTCGCCTTCGCCGTCCTCCTCGCCTCCGGCCGACGCGCCTACCGGGACCAGGGGGCCCGCCGCACGGTGGGCATCCTGTGGGACGTCGGCACCTTCTGGCCGCGCGCCGCGCACCCGTTCGCGCCGCCCTGCTACGCCGAGCGCGCCGTCCCCGACCTCACCTGGCGCATGCAGACCTGGACCGCGAAGACCGGTGGCCGCCTGGTGATCTCCGGCCACTCGCAGGGCAGCGTGCTGGCCGCCGCGGCGGTGTGGCAACTCGACCGGCGCACCCGGGGCCGCGTCGCCCTGCTCACCTACGGCTCGCCGCTGGAGCGGCTGTACGGGCGCTGGTTCCCCGCGTTCTTCGGGCCCGCGCAGTTGTCGGCCCTCCACCGGGAACTGCACTACTGGCGCAACCTGTGGCGGTACACCGACCCGATCGGCGGGCCCATCGAACCCCCCGGCCTCCCCGACGCCCGCCCCGGGGACGGCCGACCACCCATCGACCGGGGCGCGCTCAAGGACCCGCTGGCCTACGGTCGCACCGCCGAACACCCGCTGCCCGCGCCGATCCTCGGCCACTCCGACTACCAGGCCGACCCGGCGTTCGCCCAGGAGCGCGCCGGCCTGCTGGCCCGGCTCGCCGGCGAAGGGGTGCCCCGCCCGAGGGCGAGGGCGGCCGGTCACGCGGCGTCGGGCGCGGCGACCGGCGACCCGACGGCGGGTCGCGGCGCGGCACACGCGCCGTGACCCGCCCGGAGGCTAGGGCAGCTCCGGCAGGTCCTCCGGGTACAGCAGCGTGAGTTCGTCGGTGCTCGGGTCCGGGTGCTGCGCCACCCGGCCCGCGTGCCGCTCGACCATCGCCTCGAACGTCTGCCGCGCGGTGCGCCCGTTGCCGAACGCCGCGTCCTTGGGGAAGGCCGTGAAGTACTTGAGCAGCGACTCGGCCGTGCCCTCGGCCAGCCGGTACTCGTGCTCCTCCGACTGCTGCTCCACGATCCGCAACAACTCGTCGGGCCCGTAGTCGCCGAACCTGATGGTGCGTGAGAACCGCGAGGCCACGCCCGGGTTGACGGACAGGAAGCGGGCCATCTCCACGGTGTACCCGGCGACGATGACCACCACCGAGTCCCGGTGGTCCTCCATCAGCTTCACCAGCGTGTCGATGGCCTCGCGCCCGAAGTCGCGCCCGGAGTCCTCGGGCGAGAGGGCGTACGCCTCGTCGATGAACAGCACCCCGCCGCGAGCCCGCTCGAACGCCTCCTGGGTACGGATCGCGGTGGAGCCGATGTGCTCGCCGACCAGGTCGACGCGGGAGACCTCGACCAGGTGCCCGCGCTCCAGCACCCCGAGCGAGGCCAGGATCTCACCGTAGAGCCGGGCCACGGTGGTCTTGCCCGTGCCGGGGGAGCCGGTGAAGACCAGGTGTCGGCGCACGGACGCGGCCTTGAGCCCCGCCTGCTGGCGCCTCCGCCCCACCTCGATCATGTCGATCAGCGCCCGCACCTCGCGCTTGACGCTCTCCAGGCCGACCAGCGTGTCGAGCTCGCCCAGCACATCGTCGGACGCCCTGACCGGCTCGGGCTCCGGTACGGAAGCCGCCCGCGGGGCCGCGACGGACTGGCTCGGCACGCCGCCGAGGAGCCCGACCGTCTGCACGGCGGGCTGCCCGAACGCGCCGGTCGGGCCGACGCCGCCACCGGGGGTGGGCGGCGGTGGGGCGTGCGTGGCGCTCTCGTCGCTGGTGCAGTCCTCGCTGGTGGGCCCGGGCTCGGCGAACTCGTACCCGCCGCGCGCGCAGCGCTCCGTGCGGCAGCGGGTCAGCGTGGCGCGGCAGCCGTCGATGACGTGGAAACCGTAGCCGCCGCTGCCGGTCACCCGGCAGTTGTGGAAGGAGCCCCGGCCCTCGGCCGAGACGTAGAACCCGGCCTCGGACGGCGAGGTGACGGTGCAGCGCTCGATCGTCGGGTCGGCGCCCTTGGTGACGATCACCCCGGTCGAGACGGAGTCGATGGTGCAGCCGGCCAGGGTGCCGCCGCTGCCGTGGTCGCGGAACCAGGCACCGGTCGCCGCCTCGCGTATCCGGCAGTCGTCGAGCTGCGCGCTGGCGCCGTCGCTGACCGACACGGCGGTGTTGCGCACCTGCGACAGGTCGCTGTCCACCACGTCGACGCGGGAGCCGCGGTCGAGGACGAACAGCGCGTCCGGCACGTCGTGCACCCGGCACCCGTCCAGCACCGCGGCGGCTCCGTCGCTCACCCACACCGCGGGGTAGTCGCCCGTACTGTCGTGGATCTCGCACTGGTTGGCGTCCACCCGGGTGCCCGGGTCCCATACCGAGAGCCCGTTGCGCCCGAACCGCCGCACCGTGGAGCGGGTCAGCGTGAGCACCGAGCGCGAGCGCAGGTCGATCGCGTTCTCCGGCACGTCGTGCAGGTCGCAGTCGGCCAGTGTGAGCACCGCGTCCGTGTCGAGGTTGACCCCGTCGGCCGTGGTGCGGTGGATCTGGCAGTCCGTCAGCAGCGCGGCGGCGCGGGCGGAGACCTGCACGCCCGAGCCCTTGATCTCGTACACCTCGCAGCCCACGGCCTCCAGCGTGCTGCCCTCGCCGGTGACGGAGAGCCCGGCGCCGCTGGCGTGGTGCACCCGGCAGCGCTCCAGGCGCGGGTGGGCGCCGCCGCGCACCGAGACGCCCGACTGGCCGGCCGCGACCACCTCGCACTCCTCGAAGATCCCGGCCGCGCCGTCCAACACGCTCAGCCCGATGCCCGCCGGGTTGTCCACCGTGCAGCGGCGCACCGTGGGCCGGGCCGTGCCGCGCACCTCGATGCCGACCGCCGAGCGCGTGGCGACCCGCACGTCCGCCAGGTCCGGCGAGCCGTCCTCGACCAGCAGGGCCGGGGCCGCGGAGTCCTGACCCTCGATGTGCACGTCCCGCACGACCGCCGAGGCGCGCACGGTGAGCGCGACGCCCTCGGTCGGGGCGATCCGCACCGCGCCCCGCGCCCCCTCCGGGCCGCGGAGCGTGACGGCCCGCGTCAGCACCACGTTCTCCCGGTACGTGCCCGGGGCCACGGTGAGCAGGTCGCCGTCCCCCGCCGCCTCCAGGGCCGCCGTGAGCGAGGCGTACTCTCCCGTGCGCCGCCGCCACCGCGACGTGCCGCTGTGCGTCACCTGGACCGAGCCCTGAGCCATGGTGTTGTCGTGCCCCCACCTCGTGCGTGCGTCGACCGGCGTACGGCCGTGTGGTGTACCGGAAGGACCACCGTAGCGTGCGCCGTGTGGGGGAGTTGACCAGTGCGCATCCGGTGCCCGGCATGCCCCGATCCGGGCCGGCTCGCCCTCGGCGGCGCCCTGCTTCAGCGCGCCCTCGGTGCGCCGCCGTGCGCCGTCATCGCCGCCGTCCGCGACCGTCGGCTCGGGTGGTTTCGCCGCGCCCCGCGCGCCGGCTTCGCGCCCGCGCGCCTGCTTCCGCGCGGGCGGCGCCGGGGCTAGCGCACGCGCATCGCCAGAGTGACGACGGCGCCGAAGCTCCCCGCCCTGACCGCGAGCCGGTCGGAGACGAGTCGGGTCAGCCACAGGCCGCGCCCGGTGTGCGCCCCGTCGAGCCCCGGGAGCACGTCCGGGATGACCTCCTCGCTGAAGCCGGGGCCGTTGTCGCTGATGGTGCACTCCAGTTCGCCGCCGACGCGGCGCAGTACCAGGTGGCCCCGGCCGCCCGCGTGCTCGATCGCGTTGGTGGCGATCTCGTCCACGGCCAGTACGAAGTCCCCGCGCCGGGCCTCGGGCAGCCCGGCCCACGCCGCGCGCTCCTCCACCAGGACCCGCAGCAACGGCAGGTCGCGCGCGGTGAAGTGACGGTCCAGCAAGCGTCCGTCCGCCTCGCCGTGGGAGGGGCGGCGGAAATCGGCTAGCACTGACGGCTCACCTCGATCAACGCGAGCTGGGGGAGGGCATCGGAGCCGAGTCGGCGCAGCGTGCGCGCCACGAGCGGGGAGCAGGCGACCGACAGCCGCGGGCCGCCCACGGCAGCGAGCGCCAACAGGTCGGTCGCGCACCCCAGCGAGAGGAAGTGCAGCCGCGACAGGTCGATCGTCAGCAGGGCCGACCGGTCGGTGCGCGCGAGCGCGGCCCGCACGCCGCCGGTGAAGCGCGCCCGCCCGCTGACGTCGGCCTCGCCGACCACGAGCAGCGTGTCCTCGGCCGCGGTGATGCTGAGCAGCCCGAGCCGGTCGAGCAGCCGGCAGGGGTGGGCCTCGGCCATCTGGTCGAGCACGTCCCGGGCGAACCAGCGCTGGTCGTAGGCGCAGATCTCGCTGTAGTGGCCGTCGGCGAACAGGTGGTCGGCGTGGGTCTCGCGGTGGATGACCACCGCGACGTCGGCGTTCAGGTCGGCCACCCAGGCCATGTCGATGAAGGCGCGGAAGCCGGTGTACCCCTGGTGCAGGGCGCGCTCGGTCTCCTCGGCCAGCCGCGACTGCTGGCGCCGGACGGTGAACTCGCGGTCAGGGCTGAGCAGCGCCCGCATCGTGCTGAACTCCACCTGGCCCCGGCCGAGCGCGGGAGCCATGGACGGGCCACGGGCGTGCACCGTGTGCCGCATCTCCCGCTCGTCGAGGCGGGGGTCGGCGTAGATCGTCACCTTCTCGCCGCGCGCGACGCCGAGCCAGGCGTAGGTCGCCATGATCTGCGAACGGGACTCGCCGTCTCCGTAACTCACGAAGGCATGGTCTCCAGGTCGCATGTGGTGCACGGGCATCAGGCGGCTGCCCTCCACCTCCGAGGCAGGCATCTGTCTCTCGGCCCCCTGTCGGCGTCGGCAGCGCTGCTGATGGCGTCGCGGCGCCCGCGGGGGCGCTCTCAGCGAGAGCTGACACTACGGCGTACAGGACGATGCGCCCTTGTTCTGATCTGAATTGCCCGAAACTGGTCACTACTCAAGGATCTTGACTGGGTCGCCTACCCGTACGGTCCCGGTGTGTTCGGGGATGAGGTTCTGTCCGAAGACCACCTTGTTGTCGATCCGGTGGTGTCGGGCCAGCGTGCGCAGCGGCTCCCTGCCGCGCTCGGCCGTCCGCTGGTCGGTGGTGGTGATCACGCAGCGGGAGCTGGGCTTGGCCACGCGGAAGGCGACGTCGCCGATCAACAGCTTGCGCCAGCCGTCCTCGGCCCAGGGCTCGACGCCGTCCACGACGAGGTTGGGGCGGAAGCGGTTCATCGGCAGCGGGCCCTCGTGCGCGAGATCCCCCCGCGCGATCAGGGAGTTGAGGTCTGCCAGCGAGGCGGTCGTGGTGACCAGGAAGGGCATGCTGTCGGCGAGGGAGACCGTCTCGCCGGGGCGCGCGTACCGCGGGTTGATCGGGCGCCGCCGCGCGGGGTCGTCGAGGTGGGCGAGGAAGACCTCGCGGCCGAGGAGTTCGCTGAACCACGCGCTGCCCGCACCCTCGGTCCACACCAGCTCGACCGGGTCCTGGAAGACGCGCACGGTGGAGACGCGGTGCGCGCGCGGATCGGGCACCGGCACCGTCAGGGGCTCCAGGCCGGCCGCGCTGAGGGCGATGCCGCCGTCCGGCAGCGGCTCGGCGGTGCCCAGCGCCATGCGCGGCAGGTGTCGCTGCGTCAGAAAGGTGCCGTCGGGCTTGACGAGCAGCCAGCGCCGGTCACCGGCCAACCCCCACGGCTCGACGGCGGCTTCGCCGAGTGCGCACCCGCCGACGGACTTGACGGGGTAGACGTGGACCGCGCTGAGCTGAGCTTCGGACATGGCCCCATCTTGCCAGCCGGCCCCGCGCGCCCGGCAGCCGGTGGGTCGGTGGGTGGCCCGCACACGTGGCGTACGACACGTGGTGCGTGGCGGCCGGCGGCTCGGCGGCGTTGGGGCCGGCGGTACTTCCCTCGGTTCCCCGCATCGCCCGCGGCGTGACCGCGGGCGATGCCGACCGTAGCGGCGGTGCGATCGGACGGGTGTGGCGCGGGCCCGCGCGGGGTGGCGGGCCGGCTCAGTAACCCTGGCCGGGGTGCTGGCGGCCGTACTGCTCGGGGTAGGGCGCCGGGTTGGGGCGCGGGGCCGCGGGCCGGGCCGCGATCGGGCGCATGGCCTCGTACCCGTTCGGAGCCGCCGGGCGCGGCTGCTGGGCCTGCTGCGGGCCCGGGTAGCCGCGCGGGCCGCCCGCCTGCGGCGGGATGTAGGGTGCGGGCGCCTGCTGGAGGGCGGGCTGCGGCGGACCCTGCTGGCCGTAGGGCGGCGGGGTGTGCTGGGAGGGGCCGGCCGGGAGCGCGGGGAGCGCCGACGGCAGGGCCGGCGGGAAGTGGCCGCCCGCGTCGTAGGGCGACGGGACGCGGATGGGGGCGATCTGCGGTGTGCCCCGCTCGGCGACAAGGCTGTCGTAGATCGGGGTGTCAGGGAAGTTCGGCGCGGGATAGTAGCCGCCGCCGTAGCCGCTGCGGGGGAGGGTCATAGCCCTTAAGTTAAGCCCACCATGTGCCGGTTGGGGAGTCGGATAAGAAGCTTGTTACGCGTGTTCCGGCCGGCCGTGGTTCCCAATCCGCGTGAATTCGGGAAAATCGGTCGCCGGGGTACGTTGAGATCCTGTAAAGAGCGCGTTCTGGACGGGTTGCCGGCAGTTGTCCTGTGTCTTGGCGTCCGGTGAGTGAAAGGAAAGTGGGGGAACATGACGATGCGCAAGGGCATGAACGTGCCCGTGCCGGCCTCGGCGGTACGGATCGAACTGAGCTGGCGCGGCGGGGCGGGAGTTCCTGACGTGGACGCGTCGGCCCTGCTGCTGGCCGGCGGAAAGGTCCGCTCCGACGCGGACTTCGTCTTCTACAACCAGGCCGAGCACAGCTCCGGCGCCGTGCGCCACGAGGGCAAGCGCACCGGCGCCGAGGTCACCGACAGCCTGTCGGTGAACCTGACCCAGGTCGAGCCGGCCATCGAGACCATCGTGCTGGCCGCCTCCGCCGACGGCGGAACCTTCGGGCAGGTGCCGGGGCTGCACATCAGAGTGCTGGACGCTGCCGGCGGGGCCGAACTGGCCCGGTTCGACAGCGACGACGCCTCCGTGGAGACCGCGTTCGTCCTCGGCGAGCTCTACCGACGCCAGGGCGCCTGGAAGTTCCGCGCCGTCGGCCAGGGGTACGACACCGGCCTCGGCGGCCTGGCCACCGACTACGGCATCAGCGTCGACGAGCCGCGGCCCGGCCCCGCCGACACCGCGGCAGCCGCCCCCGCCGCGGCCCCCGTGACCGCCCCGCCCCCGCCGCCCACCGCGCCCGCCGCCCCGCTGCCGCCCCCGCCCGTCGCCCCGGCCGCGCCCGCGCCGCCCGTCGCGCCCGCGGCCCCGGCCCCCGCCGGCGGGCCCGTACGGCTCACCAAGGTCACGCTGACCAAGGAGGCGCCCACCGTCTCGCTCACCAAGCAGGGCGGCACCTCGGGCGCGATGCGGGTCAACCTCAACTGGCAGGAGCACAAGCAGTTCAAGAGCTGGGGCCAGAAGCTGGGCAAGGCGATGGCCCTGCACTCCGACCTCGACCTGGACCTCGGCGCCTTCTTCGAGCTGGCCGACGGCAGCAAGGGCGTCGTGCAGGCGCTGGGCAACTCCTTCGGCGCCCTGCACCAGCCGCCCTTCATCCACCTGGACGCGGACGACCGCACCGGCGCCCGCAGCGAGGGCGAGAACCTCACGATCAACCTCGACGCCAAGGACCTCTTCCGCCGCATCCTGGTCTTCGTCACGATCTACGAGGGCGCCCGCAGCTTCGCCAACCTCAACGCCACCGTCACCCTCAGCCCGCAGCACGGCGCGCCGGTGGACTTCTCGCTCGACGAGTGCACCGTGCCCTCCAACGTCTGCGCGCTCGCGCTGATCACCAACGACAACGGCGACCTCGTCGTCCAGCGCGAGGCCCGCTACCTGGTGCCCGACCGGGGCGTCAGCCCGCAGCGCACCCTGGACCGCGCGTACGGCTGGGGCATGAACTGGACGCCGGGCCGCAAGTGACACCAGGCCCGGACGGGTGCGCGGGGCGGCGCTCGCCGCGCCTCACCGCGCTCACGGCGCGGCCTCGGGACGGGCGTACGTGCGCCCCTTCCAGGCCGCGCCCCGGCCCCGGTAGTGCTGGATCGCCGAGTCCACCGTCATCAGCAGGTACAGCGCCGCCATGAGCGGCAGCAGCGGCGCCCACCACAGCGACTGCCGGTAGTAGCGCAGCATGGGCAGGAACGTGCCGGCCATCACCGCCCAGGCCAGCCCCCCGACCAGCCACGCCACCCGCTCGCCCCGCCAGGCCCCCACGCCCACGGCCACCGGGGGAGCGAGGTAGACCACGGCGAGCCCGACCACGGTCAGCGCCAGCAGCGCCGGACTGTGCCGCAGTTGGGCGTACGCGCTGCGCGAGACCATCCGCCACAGCTCGCGCGGGTGCGGATAGGGCCGCACGCTGTCCACCCGCTCCGCGAGGCCCAGCCAGATCCGCCCCCTGGCCGCGCGCCCGCCCGGTGCGTCCGGCGCACCCGCACCGCGCGCCGTCGCCACCGGACCCCCGCCGGCGCGCTTGACCACGCGCGCCAGGGCCACGTCGTCGATCACCGACTGGCGAATGCTCTCCGGAACGCGCGCCCGCTCGGCGGCGTCGGTGCGCAGCAGCACGCAGCCACCGGCCGCCGCGGCGGTCCGCGCCCCGGGGCGGTTGACCCAGCGGAACGGGTAGAGCTGGGCGAAGAAGTACACGAAGGCCGGCACGATCAGCCGCTCCCAGACCGTCTCCACCCGCAGCCGTGCCATCTGCGAGACCAGGTCGAGGTCGCGCGAGCGAGCGGCGCACACCAACTCCCGCAGGCTGTCCGGCTCGTGCGCGATGTCCGCGTCGGTCAGCAGCAGGTACTCCGGCGCGAGCTGGGCCCTGGCCAGGGTGATGCCGTGCCGCACCGCCCACAGCTTGCCGGTCCAGCCCGGTTCCAGCGCCCCGGGCGAGGCCACCACCAGCGGCAGCCCCCGCTCGCAGTCGGTGGCCAGCACGCGCGCGGTCTTCGCGGTGCCGTCGGTGCTGCCGTCGTCGATCAGGAAGACCACGGCCCGACCCGGATAGTCCTGTTCCAGTAGGGACGGCAGACTCATCGGCAGTACCTGCGCCTCGTCCCGCGCGGGGACGACGATGGCGACGGTGGGCCACGCCCCGTCCGCCGGCGCGCCGCGCGGTGGCAGCCTGATGTCCGTACGCCAGAAGAGACCCTGCCCCAGCAGCAGCCACGCCCAGGCGGCCAGCGAGGCCAGGGCGATCCAGGTAAGCGCGCTCACCCCTCGCAGTCTGCCCCAGTGAACGCCGTGCGCGGGGGCAGTGCCCGCGATCCGGTGCGGCGGGCGCGCCAGCGCGGGCTCGCGCGGGCCGGTGTCCCGACGTGTCCGACGTGTCCGGCCGGCGCTCGCCCCGTGGCCCGGCCCGCATCCGCCGGCGGGGCGGGGTGGCCCATCGACTAAAGTGACCGAGTGCCGCGCTCAGGTGGCGTGCCGCACGGGGCCACGCGCCGCCGCCCGCGACAGCGGCCGGGCCCACCCAGCGACGGACCGGTAGGCGAGGCGGTACGGCAGTGAAGATCGCGCTCATGGACTCCGGCCTCGGCCTGCTGGCGGCGGCCGCCGCCGTGCACCGGCTGCGCCCGGACGCCGATCTCGTCCTGTCCAGCGACCCCGACGGCATGCCCTGGGGCCCGCGCACCCCCGACGACATCACCGCGCACGCGTTGGCCTGCGCCAGGGCCGCCGCCGCGCACCGCCCCGACGCGCTGATCGTCGCCTGCAACACCGCCTCCGTGCACGCGCTGCCCGCCCTCCGCGCCGAGCTGGAGCCCGCGCTCCCGGTGATCGGCACGGTGCCGGCCATCAAGCCGGCCGCCGTCGGCGGCGGCCCGGTGGCCATCTGGGCGACGCCGGCGACCACCGGCAGCCCGTACCAGACCCGGCTGATCCGAGAGTTCGCCGCCCGGGTCAGCGTCGTCGAGGTGCCCTGCCCCGGCCTCGCCGACGCCGTGCAGTACGCCGACGAGCTGGGCATCGACGCCGCCGTCGGCGCGGCGGCCGGACTCACTCCACCGGGCGTACGCGCCGTCGTGCTCGGCTGCACCCACTACGAGCTGCTCGCCGACCGCATCCGGGCCGCCGTCCAGGCCAAGGCCGCCGAGCCGGTGACGCTCTTCGGCTCCGCCGCCGCGGTGGCCGCGCAGGCGCTGCGCCGGATCGGCGCGCAGCCCGCCCCGGACGCGGCCCCCACCGGGGCCCTGACGGTGCTGTCCAGCGGGCGCGAGTCGGCGCTGCCGGCCGAGGCGCTGGCCTATCCCGAGGGCGGCCAGCTCGTCCGCGTGGGAGCCGTCTGACCTGGGCCGGGGAGCGCCGCCGGGCCCGGTAGCGCGCCGGCGGCACGGGCGGCGTCGGGGGCCCGGTCGCACTGCCCGCGCGCGGCGCCGAGCGTAGGCTGCGCAGCATGAGGCACCACTCCAAGGACGAGCCGCCGCGGGCAGCCGGGCAGCACGCCGAGGTATGGACCGGGCGGGCGACCAACCGGCTCCAGTGGGCGCTGGCCGCCGTCGGCGCGGCCTGCATGGCCCTCGGCATCCAACTGGCCGTCGACTCCGCGTGGACCCCCGGCCCGGTCCCGCTGCTCATGTCCGTGATCGGCTGCGTCGCCGCCGGGCTGCTCATGCTCTTCGGCACCCTCGCCTTCGTCCACGTCGCCGTCCGCGTCGACGCCGAGGCCCTGGAGGTGCGCTGCGGGCACATCGGGCTGCCGCGCTGCCGCATCCCGCTGGAGCAGGTGATCGGGGCCGAGTTCGCGCCCCGGGTCACCCCGTGCCAGTGGGGCGGCTGGGGCTACCGCTGGCGGCCCGAGCAGGGCACCGCCGTGGTGGTCAGGCGCGGCGAGGGGCTGGTGCTCAGGCTCGGCGACGGCCGCGTCTTCACGGTGACCGTCGACGACGCGGAAGCCGCCGTACGCGTCATCCGTGACCGCCTCCGGTCGCGCACCGGCCACCCCGGCCGCCCCTCGCCCGCCTAGTCAGCCCCCGCCGCCCCGGCCGCGGCCGTCAGGCGTGGGCGGCGCACTCCCTGCGCGCGCTCGCGTCCTCGCTGACCAGGTGCGCCGTGGCGACCCCGGCCAGCAACCCGGCGCCCGCGGTGACCTCGGAGAAGCTCAGCACGTTGCCCACGGCCGCCGCCACCGCGAGCGCGGTCAGCGCCGCCCCCGCGGTGAGCACCACCGGGGTGGTACGGGATGAGCAGCGCAGCGCGTAGAGCACCCAGCCGAAGGCGGCGGCGAGCAGCGCGACGCCCGGCACGCCCTGCTCGGCGGCCTGCTGGAACGGAGCGGAGTTCGGGCGGCTGGCCGGCTCGGCCGTCTGTCGCGCGGTGGGGCTCAGCTCGGCGAACCGGCCGGGGCCCGCGCCGCGCACCGGATGGCTCGCGGTGATGTCGATCGCGTCCTGCCACAGGTGCACCCGCTCCTCGGTGAGCTGGCCCTGGAGCGAGGTGGACAGGCCGGCGGGCAGCGCGCGCTCGGCGGTGGCCCAGGAGGTGCCCGTGGCCAGCGCGGCGCACAGGGCGAACCCGACGAGGCCGAGCAGCCGCCGGGGTCGCCGCGCCACCAGCGAGAACAGCGCGATCGCCGTCCCGGCCAGGCCGCCGGGCACCGAGCCCACGCCGAAGGCGGCGACCACGACGGCGAGCGCGAGCAGGGCGCAGCCGACGCGCATCGGCGTGGACGTGCTGGCCCAGGCCGCGCAGCAGGCGGCGCCGACGGCGAGCGCGGCGTACGCGACGAGCAGCCCCGCGGGCCCCGGCGTGCCGGCCTGCCCCGAGTGCGGGGTCACCAGCACGAGCCCCAGGCCGACCACGGCCGCCGCCGCGGGCGCGACCACCGGCAACAGCGCCCCGACGATCCGGCCGCCCGCGTACCCCGCCGCCACCGCGAGGACGGCGAGCAGCACGCCCTCCGGCCGCGCGGGGCGACCGGCAGCGCACAACAGCGCCCAGGCGGCGCACGCGCCGAGGATCACCACGCCGGCGCGGTCGGACCGATGGCGCGTCGTGAGCACAGGAGACACGGCTGCAGAGACCATCCCGTCGACCCCCCGAGTCGAAGCGGGCACCGCGCGGCGGGACGAACGTCGCCTGCGGGCACGGACTTTGGGCCACCGTATCGGGTGCGGGAGAGGTTGTGGACATCCTGCGCAGAAACGATGCGGCGCCGGTGTGCGCGCCCGCGCACCGAGACCGGCGCGCGAGGCCCACGGACAGCGCGCGCGGCGCGCCGCCCGCGCGCTGCGGGTCGCCGGGCGGCGCTGCCGGGCCGCGAGTCCGGAGAGGACGCGGCCCGCCGTGCCGCGCGGACGCGGGCCGGGCCCCCGAGGTCCGGGCAGGCCGGTCGGGGGCATACGCTCGGCTCATGGCTACCCCTGACTTCATCCGCACGTTGCGGGCCAGCGCCGGCCAACAGTTGCTCTTCCTGCCCGCCGTCAGCGCCATCGTCTTCGACGACGACGGCCGGGTGCTCCTGGCCCGCCGCTCGGACAACGGCCGCTGGTCGATCATCGGTGGCATCTCCGAGCCGGGCGAACAGCCGGCACGCACGGCGGTGCGGGAGGTGTACGAGGAGACGGCGGTGCACTGCGTACCCGAGCGCCTGGTCCTGGTGCAGAGCCAGGAGAAGCCGATCACCTACCCCAACGGCGACGTGTGTCAGTTCATGGACATCTGCCTGCGCTGCCGCGCCGTCGGCGGCGAGGCACGGGTCAACGACGACGAGAACCTCGAAGTCGGCTGGTTCGACCTGGACGCCCTGCCGGACGAGTTGGAGGAGTTCGCCACCTCGCGGATCAAGATGGCGCTGAGCGAGGGCCCGGCCTGGTTCGAGGGCATCGACGAGGGGTGAGGGCAGGCCCGCCCAGCCGCGTGGTTCCGTCAGCATTGACCTGACCGACGGGTACGAGCGGCGCGCGCACGTGATGCCACGTCAACCACGAACGTTACCTCACTGTCGCCCTGACCTGCGAAAAGGGAAGGGCTGCCGGCGTATCAGGTCGGTGGTGTGTCTGTTCGTCGCGTGGTCCCGTCCGGCTCGGGAGGGGTGGCGAAGGTCGACGTTGCGGATCTGTCGCGCGTGGCGTGCTCGCCGGCCAGAGACAGCATTCCGATGAGCATGGTGGTGAGGACGCAGGCAAGGAATGCCGTGCTGGGCGTGGAGGTGTGCAGCAGCACGGCTGCCATGAGGCCGGCGACCCCGTACCCGAGCCCGGCCGCGGCGTACAGGACGGAGAACCCGGTGGCCCAGGCCGCTTGGGGGAGACGATCCTGCAGTGCGAGGTTGCGGATGACCATCAGCGGACTGAAGAGCAGGCCGCCGAGAGCGAAGGCGGACGCGAAGGACCACGGTTGGCTGGTCAGCGCTGGTAGTGCGAATGCGGCTGCGAACGCGGGGAGCAGCCATGCCGTTTGGGCGAACGGTGTGCCGGGCCACCGCCGGGCCCCGTAGACGAGGCCGGAGACGATGCTGGCGACCGCGAAGGCGGTCATGACGGGGCCCGCGAGGGCTGGTGAGTCGCCGGTGTCCGCCAGGCGAGGAGGCAGCAGGACGTCCGCGGTGCCGATGAGGAACATGATCGCAACGGACAGCATTGCCGTGGGCCAGACGATGCGCAGGACTTCGGTGGCCCGCATCCCCGCGACGGTTTCCGTGGCGCTGGGAGCCGCGGGATCGGCGTGCGGGATGTGTCGGGCGAAAAGGAGCGGCGCGGCCGCGGACACCGCCATGACCAGGAGGACACCGGAAGCCCCGGCCCAGGTGTAGAGGACGGCCACGAGAGGTGGGGCTACGGCCCAGGTGGCCTGACTGAGGGAGCCCTCAAGCCCGAGCGCGGCTGGTCGCAGGTGCTCCGGCGACGCGGCGGACAGCTGTGCGCGCATTCCTCCGGGGGCTCCGGATGCCGCCGCGCCCGCGAGGAAGGCGATCGCGGCCAGGAGCGCGATGGACACGTGACCGGCGACGAGAGCGATGACCGCGAAGGCGACAGCCTCGGCGCCCAGGGAAAGGCGCAGTTGTGCGAGGAAGGGGCGGGTGTCGAAACGGCGGCCCATCAGAGGCGCGCCCGCGGCTTCGCCGATGGCGTGGGTCGCTGCCAGCAGGCCGCCGACGGCGAAGGACTGCGCCTCGTGACCGAGGAACACGAGGGCGAGGGGCGCCATGACGACAGGTAGCCGGATGAGGGCGGACGCCGTGTACCAGGTCTTGTGCCCGGGGAGGTCGAGAACCGCACGGAGGCTGGACTGTGGTTCGCTCGACGAACGTTTACCGGTCATAGCGATAGATGGTAACGCTTGTTGGCCGGCTCTGTTTACCACCTATCCTGGTTGCATGACTGCGTCGACGATTGAGGACGAGGACACACAGGAGCTGCGGAGTTTTCTGAACAGCTGGCTCATCCCGAACGACACGCGGACGCCAACGGAGACGCTTCCTGCCCTCGTGGAAGATCCCTCAGCGTGGCACGAGGCGTTTGCCAAGGTTCCGCTGCCGGACGGGCGTCAGGTCGCGGGACTGCTCGTGCTGCGCGACGACCTGCGTGCCGACGTGGCCGAGGGCTCGAGCCGGCGGTTGGACGGCTGGCTGGAGAAGTGCCCACTGCGGGTGCGTGTGGTAGACGGGGAGCTGGGGTTCTCTGGTGACGGCAGCCCCCAGGCGTGTCTCCTCGGGCTCGCCACCCGTACGGTGCTGGAAGGCCGTTGGAAACGTCTGCGGTCCTGCCCGGACTGCAAGTGGGTGTTCTACGACCAGTCCCGGAACAACTCCCGCACGTGGTGCAGCATGTACGCGGGCAGCACGGGCCGTGCCTGCGGGAGCATCGCCAAGGTGAGACGGGCACGCGGTCGCCAGTCCGCATGAGTCGGGCGGGCTTCGCCGTGCGGAGTGGAAACACCGGCCACGTTGCTACCTCGAGACCGGCGGTGTCGCACATGACCAACCGCCGTCCGCACCGCCCCCGCGCGTGGGGCGCGGTGCGGACGGCGATCTCCTGGGCGTTCTGTGCCTCTACCGGGGCAGGTTCTGTAGCCGTCGCTCGGCTTCCTGCGCGAGTTCGACGGACGAACCGTAGACGAGGTACTGCACGACCGCGTTGTACGGGGTGTCGTCGACCAGGAGGAGCGCCCCGGACTGGCCGTCCTCCCCGCTGAGCAGCGGGTCACCGTCGATGGCCTTGGCCAGGGCGGTGAAGTCGCGGCAGGAGAGATCGTTGCGCGTGAGGAGGGTGTACTTCCTCATGTAGTCAGGTCCGAGGACACGTACCGCGGCGTGGTGGAGGTGGGTGCAGCCGCCGACTCGGGCGTTGACCTCGCTGAAGTACAGCGTTCCGTCCGGAGTCAGGATCGAGTCGCAGTTCACCAGACCTCGGTAGCCGGTGGTCTGGAGGTAACTGGCCATCTTCGCCGACCACATGAACATGTCGGCCTCGACCGCCCGCGGAAGGTCCAGCGGCGGCAGCTCGAAGCCGTTCCAGACCGGTTCCATGCGCATCCCGCCCCAGTTGAGGATCTCCGGCTCCTTCGGCGGGGCGGGAACGTGGACCTCGCTGTAGAAGGTCAGGCTCCTTCCGTAATAGACCTCCACGACGGCCTCGGTGGGGCGTAGACCGGCGGGGAAGTCCCTGGTCTGCTCAACCGTCGGAAAGGACTCCGCGAGCAGCCTGTCGATCTCGGACTCAACGGTTCCCGGGGCGATGACGTGCACGATGGATACCCCGATGCCGGGAAGCTCACCGTCGGTCGTGAACAGGACGTTCCCCATGCCGCTGGCACTGAAGTCCTGCTTGACGATGACCGACCCGGTCTCGGGCAACAGCTCGGCTACCGCCGCGGCTGTGGCGGCACGGTTGCGCGTGACCTGGCCGCGGGGGACCGGTACGCCCAGACCGCTGCTCCATGCGCGGAAGAAGGACTTGCTGTTGAAGATGTCGCTCCCGCCCTCGGCGAAGAACGGCGGGTTCGCCTCACTGTCGAGGCCGAGCCGTCTGCCGAGGGTGGCGATCGTCCGATCGTGGATGTAGGGCGTCAGCGACCAGTCGGGGCCGACGATCTGCCGCAGGCGTTCGAGCATTCCGGGCTCGAACAGGCTGGGATGGTCCAGGAACTCCGAGCCTGAAGCGTTCTTGTCATGGGTCAGGAAGGTGACGGTCCGCAGGTCGAGGCCGAGAACACGTTCCAGGTACTGGAGGAATTCAGGGGTGAGAGGGCGGTCGGTGAGCATGGCGTCGCCCTCGTGCAGCAGCCAAGCCGTTCGGGTGGATTCGGCGTGGCGCTTGTTCAGTACCTTGGGCGAGAAGGAGTCGACCGAGCTCTGGTAGGTGTACTCGGTGGTGGCGTTTCCGATAACGAGTTGCTGGCGCACAGTGTGCTCCTACGCGACGTGGGTGCGACGGACGACTGTCAGCTATGCGTGCGGTGGGCGAGCTTCTCGACGAACCTGGTGCGGTCAACGACCGCCCGCTCGTGCTGGCCTCGCAAGACCGTGTCCAGGGAGTCGTGGCCCACCACGTCGAAGACCAGACGTCGGCCTTCGACGGCGGTGAGCTCGGCGGTGAGGGTCACGGTGTCCCCGGTGGGAGTCGGCGCCAGGTGCTGGGAAGCGTGACTGAGGCCGACCGTCATGGAGGGTTCCGTCACGGCGTCGCCGAGCACCTTCATCGCGGCGATCTCGCTTAACCACAGCAGCACGGGCGTGGCGAGAACATCGATGTCGTTTCCCCACTGACGCGCCGAGTCGGCCTCGGTGACGACGTGGGTCAGGGTCGCCGTGCGGCCGGCGAGCGCGGTCAGATCGGTGCGCGGGACGGGCTGGGACGAGTTCATGATCACTCCAAGGGAAGGGTCAGTGGGTGGAGGAGAGTCGGCGCATCTGGTTGAAGACGTTCTTGCGCTGTATCTCGGCCGTGCCCCCGGCGATCACCGTCCCCAGAGCGTCCTTGAGGGCCTGGGTGTGCGGGCCTTCCATGTAGCCGCGATGACCCATGACCCGCAGCGCGGTCTCGGTGCCCAGCTTCAGGGTCTCGCCGGCGTGGTACTTGGCGACCGAGCACATCAGCGACGTCTGGGGCGACTCCTTCAGGAGAGCGTCGAGCGCCCCGTAGGAGACCCAGCGGGTGGCCTCGACCGCGAACTTCGCGTCGGTTATGCGCCCTTGCACGTACTGGTGGTCGGCGATGGGGACGTTGAACGCGGTTCTGGAGCGTGCGTAGGCAAGCACGTCCTCGAGCAGCGGGTCGAGGTACGCGGCGGCGAGAACGCCGTACAACAGCCGGTCGAGGGAGATCGTGTTGTAGATGGCTTCGATACCGGCGCCGATGCCACCGATGACGTTTGTGGCATCCACGCGTACCTGGTCGAAGGTGATGGGGCCGGTCGGGCTGGTGCGGTTGCCCATCATGTTCTCGACGGGGCCTCTGGTGACGCCCTCGGAGCGCAGGTCCAGCAGAAACAGGGTGATGTCCCGGTCTCCGTGCTCGGGTACGCGGCCGAGGGTCAGGGCCACGTCCGCCACGGGCCCGTTGGTGATGTGGTCCTTGTGCCCGCTCAGGAGAAAGTGCCCCTGGTGCTGGCGGGCCGCCGTGCGTATCCGGGTCACGTCGGACCCCCCGGTGGTCTCCGTGAGCGCGGTGGCGCCGACGGAGCCGCTCATGAGGGGAGGCAGCCAGGTCTCTTTCTGCTCATCCGTGCCGTAGAGCAGAATCGACCGTATGAGTCCTGCCTGAGCCACCAGTGACAGGTTGAAGCCGAGATCGCGGCCGCCGGCGGCGATCCCCTCGAAGGCGGCGACGAAATCCCACCAGGTGCCTCCGGTGCCGCCCCACCGGACGGGCACAGGAAGTCTCCACAGCCCTTCATCGCTCAGTTCTTGCCACGAGTCACGGTCCAGGCGGCCGTCGGCGGCGCAGCTCTCGGCTCGCTTGCCCACCGAATCCGCGGCCATCTCCATGTACCGGGGACGTAGGGCGGAGTCCGCGAAATGACTGATCATGTGCGTGTCCTTGGTCGTTGTGAGGTTCGGACGTGGGTGTGCCGGGCGAGGAGGGGCGGGGCACGGGGGAAGGACGCCGGCAGACGGACGCGACCGGCGTCAGGAGACGGGGGTCAGGAGACCGGGGTCGGCGAGAGGCACGACAGTGCGCCGTCGAGCCGACGAGCCAGTTCGTCGAGTTCCGCGTCGGTGCTCCTCAGAGGCGGGGCGATGAGTACGGACTCCGTGACCGGAGTGCAGCCCGCGGGATACACCAACAGCCCCTTGGCGCGCGCGGCCTCGGTCAGGTCCAGGCTGATGCCCGGAAAACGCTCCGGATCGCCATGCAGTCCCAGCCCCCTCTGAAGACCGGTGCCCCGGACGTCCTTCACCAACGGATGACGTTGGCAAAGCCGCTTCAGCAGGCCAGCCAGGTGCTCACCGGCCACCGCGGCACGCGCCGCCAGGTCATGGGTCACCAGGTACTCGGTGACGGCCAGCGCCGCTGCCGCGGCGAGCGGCGCGCCCGCCATGGTGTGACCGAAGACCAACGAGCTGACCGGCCGGTCCAAAGCCCGCACGATCCTGTCGGATATCAGCACCGCGGAGATCGCCGCGTAGCCAGCGGATATCCCCTTCCCCAGCACCATCACGTCGGGGGTGATGCCGGCGTGGTCACACCCGAACCAGCGGCCGGTGCGACCCATCCCGGTCATGACCTCGTCGGCCACCAGCACGAACCGCCGCTCGTCCGCCGCATGGCGGAGAAAGCGCAGCACCTCCGGGTCACAGGGAGCCGCACCACTCGCCGCACCGCCCACTGGCTCGATGATCACCGCTCCCAGCCGGGCGGGGCCGATCCTGTCGACTGCCTCTTGCCAGTCCTCCACGCTCGCTCGCAGAGCACCGTTCTTCGGTCGTACCCGCGTGACGGTCGCCTGGTTGGCGAGCAGGGACTGTAGATCCTTCCTGCGCAGCGGATGCCCTGACGCTCCCAGTGCGCCGGCCGTCATCCCGTGGTAGCTCGGCTCCTCGGTCAGGACGACACACTTCAGCGGATTGTGCTTGCGCGCGTGTAAGAGCGTGACGAGACGGAGCGCCATCTCGATCCCCTCCGAACCGGAGTTGGTGAACTCCACGTGGTTCAGATCCCCGGGGGCGAGATCCACCAGTCTCTCGGTGAGCTCCAGCAGGGGCTGTGACCGGAACTGGGTGCGGTAGACGAAATTCACTCGGTCTAACTGCTCGTGCATGCGCTGGGTGATGTCCGGCAGACCGTGACCCAGGTTGACGTTGATGGCTCCGGAACA
This sequence comes from Streptomyces buecherae, assembly GCF_014295035.1. Lineage (GTDB taxonomy): Bacteria > Actinomycetota > Actinomycetes > Streptomycetales > Streptomycetaceae > Streptomyces > Streptomyces youssoufiensis. The sequence continues at coordinate 756,556 of NZ_CP060404.1, read as the reverse complement.
ACCGTCCAGATATTCCCTGCCCTCGGTGTCGAACACGAAAACTCCGGATGCGCGGCTGACAACAGGCAACACAAGGTGACCTCCTATAGCGACGGAAAAGCGATGTCCGTAACGATCTTCTGAGTGGTTCAGAACCCATGGCCGCGGCGGTCATCCCGCCGCCGACCGATGCCAGAAGAACCCGCTCGCCGCGGCGCAGCCGACGCCGATCGTTCTCGCCGGCGAGAGTCAAAGGAATCGAGGCCGCTGCGGTGTTTCCCCAAAGAGGTGCGGTCAACGCGACTTTCTCTGTCGGTATTCCCAGCTCCGCAGCGAGCGACTGCACCATGCGGGTATTGCCCTGATGGAAGACGACCCGGTCCAGATCGCCTATCGACAAGCCGGCCTGGAGTAACGCCTCGTGTACAGCCTTCGGGACGAACTGCAGCGCCCATTCCTTGACGGCACGACCCTCCATCCGAAAGAACCGACCACCTGACGCGATAGCCTCGGCATCAAGAGGGGAACGTGACCCACCGCCCTCGACCCGCACGAACTGCGATGCGGAGCCATCCGCGATCAAGGACCGTCCCTGGATCCCGTAGCCGTCGGGGACCTGCCCCAGGAGAACTGCTCCCGCGCCATCACCGAAAAGGCTGACGGTGCGTGGATCGGCCTTGTCCATGATCGAGGAGAACTTGTCCGAACCGATGATCAGTGCATGCCCTGTGATGCAGTGCGCGGACATCAGCCCTTCACCCACCGACAGCGCGTAAAGGAAACCCGAGCAGACCGCATTGACGTCGAAGGCGGGGATCGGCGGGAGGCGCAGGCCCGACTGGACGAAGCTGGCTGTCGCGGGTTGCGGCTGATCCGGCGTGGCGGTGGCCACGATGACCGCCCCTACGTCCTGCCGCACCGAATCGTCTCGCAGGAGGGGTTCGGCAGCGCGAACGGCGAGGTCAGACGTCGCGAGCTCGTCTGCCGCGTACCGTCGCTCAAGAATGCCGGTCCGGCTTTCGATCCACTCCTCGCTCACTCCGGTCTCATTGGCGATCTCGGAGTTGCTGATCACCCTTTTCGGTAGGTACCCGGAGACAGAAACAATCCCGACTGGCACGCGTCTACCCCTTGGTAGGAAAGTCATCGATGCAAAAAGCCTACCAGTAAAAACTTACGGTGGTAAACGCGTGGTGACAATTTACGCCAGCGTCTCACGGGCAAAGCGCCCGGTTTCGGGCGCACTCGTCTAGCGGCGTGATTCACGTCGCTGAGAGGGGATCGAATGCGTCACGGACAGATGGTCAGTCCTGCTGGTTCGGGGCACCGGTTTGCTGTTGGCCTCGATGACCTCCCGGCGCATCAACAACACCGCAGATCAGCTCTGGATGACGGTTCCCATGAGGAGGCGTGTTCGGCCATTCGTCACGCGCCACTGAGCCTGAATGCCTGATGTCGCCCTGATCGTGTCAGTCGTGCACGGGGCGGCCGTCGACTATGTGAACTCGTCAATGGCGTGTAGTAGGTCCTGGATCCCCTCGTCGTTGCCCTCGACATCGGCGGCAAGTTGGTCGAGTTTCGCGGTACCGAGGCTTCCGATTTCCCGCTGCCCTGCGCGCTCGCGGGAACGCGACCGGAGAGGAGGGCGCCTTCGGTGCCCGGGCCCGGGCACGCAGGAAAGGAGAAGGCTGTTAATGCGTGTCCCGGAGCAGCACGGCGCGGGCAACGGTGACTGCCAGTGTCACGGTGGCGCCGGCCAGCACGGTCAAGGCGCTGAGCAGCCTCCCGAGCGTGATGACGAGAAAATGGATAAGGGCGGTACGGGGTTTGAGGACCTGCCCCGAGGGCGGTGGCGGCGCGAGTAACGAGGTTGCCATGTGTGCTCGTGTCCTTCCACGGTCACTGGACGCACCCGAGAAAAGCGGCGTGCGAGTGACAGCGTTCGCATGACTCGTGGGCGACGCTAGTCGCATTGGCCCGAAGCGTGAAGTCAGAAACCGACCGGCGGCGCAAGACGACAGGTTGTTGCACGAGGAAGTCATGGGGCGAGAAGCGTGCACGCACCCGCGACAGCGTGCGGTTGGTCGGTCTCCACCCTGGGCTGAGCATGCCGGGTTCGTCGTCGGCCGCGCCGCCAACAGGTGCTGCTCAGGCCAGCGAGAGCGGGGTTTCGGCGGGGTGCTCCGGTAAACCGTCACCCCGCCGAAGGGCGGCGAGGCAAGAGGTGTCGACGTGAGCTTCCTCGATGGGCCAGGCCCGCGCCCTCACCCCAGCCCCAGCCCGGCCCCGCCGTACACCGGCACGCCCGCCGAGAACGTGGTCACTACCTCGATGGCGCCGATCCGTGACGGGGCGACCCGGTGTGGGTCGTCAGAGAGGACGACGAGGTCGGCGTGGTTGCCGGGGGTGAGGCTGCCCAGCGCGTGTTCCCAGTGGCAGGCGCGGGCCGCGTCGATCGTGTAGGCGCGCAGGGCCTCGTCGACCGAGAGGCCCTCGTCCGGGCCGATCACCCGGCCCGAGTGGGACCGGCGCTCGCCCATGAACTGGATGGCCCGCAGCGGGGCGCCCACGGCCACGGGGCGGTCGGAGCTGCCGGCGAGGGGGATGCCGTGCGTCCGGAAGGCACGGCCACGGTAGAGCCAGTCAGCCCGGTCGGCGCCCATGAGCTGTGCGTAGTCGTCGCCGAAGCTCCACAGGAAGGCGGGTTGGACGACCACGGTCGCCCCGCTGCGGGCCAGGCGCGGGAGTTGGTCGGGCCGCACGAGGCCGGCGTGCTCGACGCGGTGCCGGGCCCCCGGGCGCGGCCTGAGCCGCTGGGCCTCGGCCAGTGCGGACAGGGCCACGTCCACGGCACGGTCGCCGATGGCGTGGATCGCGAGCTGCCAGTCGGCCAGGTGCCCGGCCACGATGGTCGCCGTCAGTTCGGCCGGATCGGCGAACAGCGCGCCGCCGTGGTCGAGCCCGACGTACGGCTTCGTCAGCGCGGCCGTGCGCGGCATCATCCCGCCGTCGGTGAAGACCTTGAGCGCGCCGATGGCCAGCCGGTCGTCGCCGAGCCCGGTGCGCAGGCCCAGGTCGATGCCGTGGCGCAGCCCGTCGTCGGGATGGGCGGCCACCTCGCGTAGCAGGTCGGCGGCGACCATCAGCCGCATGCGCAGCGGCAGCCGGCCGGCGTCGCGGGCGCGCTGGTAGGCGGCGAGTTCGATGGCGCTGTGCGCGATCAGGCCGCCGCCGATGCCGGCCTCGGCGGCGGCGGTGATGCCCTCGGTCAGACAGGCGCGGCCGGCGCTCTCGATCGCGTCGGTCAACTCCGCGAGCGAGTACGGCATCCGCGCGGCGCGCGCCGCCGCCATGCCGCTCTCCGCGAGCAGCCCGTCGCGGTGCTCCGTGCCGGGCGGCAGCAGCGCCAGCACGGCGCTGCTCACGACGCACGCGTGCCCCGAGCGGTGGGCGACCAGGACCTTTCGCCCGCCGCCCGCCTCGTCCAGTTCGGCGGCGGTCAGGTCCCGGCCGAGTGGGCGCTGGTCGTAGTCGGCGACGTCGACCCAGGCGTCGGGCGGCGCGTGCGCGGCGGCCCGGCGGATGACGGCCAGGACGGAGGCCGCGTCGCGTTGGCCCGCGACGCTGGTGGCGCGGGCGGCCAGGCCGGTCCAGGCGAGGTGGACGTGCGCGTCGATGAAGGCCGGCAGCACGGTGGCGCCGGCGAGGTCCACCTCGTGCGCGGCGGGCAGGCCGGCGATCGCCTCGTCCACGCCGACGATCCGGCCCCGCCAGACGCCCAGCGACCGAGCCCGGGGGCGGGAGCGGTCCATGGTGTGGAAGGTGCCGTTGGTGAGCCGGAGATCGAGCATGTCGCTCGCCTTCGCTGGGGGTGGGGCGCCGCCGGGGCGCGCGCCGGGTCGCGGGCGCGGCGGGCGCCCGCGCGGGCCCTGCCCCGTACGCCGACCGACGAAACCGTACGGCGGTGGTGGGGTGGGACGGGGGCAGCCCCGCGTGCGGCGGCCTGCCGGTCGGTGCGGGCAAGTGGCGCACGGGAAAGGCGTGTTGGGGTCGGCGCGCCCCGCCTCCTCTCTGGTGGGGGAGGGGCGTGGGGCGCGCCGGGCCGCGTGGGGTGTCGCCGTTCGGTCGTACGGCGAGCGGCGGACGGTGGGGGTTGGGGGTGGGTCAGACGCGGGGCCTGGACGGCTCTGGTCGGTGGCGGCGGCTGAGGAGCGAGTCGCGTATCTCGCCCACCCTGACGGCCGTGTGGGACAGCAGGGTGGAGGTGATGCCGTGGGTGTGTTCGGTGGAGCCCTGGAGGTAGATGCCCGCCGTCACGTGATCGGCGACGGCCACCCGGTGGTCGCGGGTGACGCTCAGCTCGCCCCGCTCGTCGCGCAGGCACAGCGCGCCCGCCTCGCCGAGCAGCGGGCCGGGGTCCGGCGGCTGGTACCCCGTGGCGTACACCAACAGGTCGGCCTCGAGCACCTGTTGCTCGCCGGTGGGCAGGAACTCCACGGTCACGCGCAGGCCGTCGGCGTCGGACTCCACGGAGCGCAGCCGGGACACGTTCAGCATCCGCAGCCGCTCCTTGCCCTGGACCCGCTCCTGGTACTGGGTGCGGTAGAGGGCCTCGATCAACTCGATGTCGACGGCTGAGTAGTTGGTGCTGCGGTGGTAGCCGAGCAGGGACTCCTTCACCTCGGTCGGCGCCTGGTAGTAGGCGTCCACCGCCTCCGGGTCGAAGATCCGGTTGGCGAACGGGCTGTCATCGGCCGGCGTGTAGCCGTACTTGGCGAACACCGCGCACACCTCCGCCTCGGGGAAGGCGCGGTGCAGGTAGCCCACGGTCTCGGCGGCGGACTGGCCGGCGCCGAGCACGACGACGCGGTGCAGCGGCTGGCCCGTCAACTCGGTGACCCGGGGCACCAGATCGCGGTTGTGCAGCACGCGGTCCGAGAGCGGCGCGCCCTCCGGCAGGCGGTGGCGCATGCCGGTGGCCAGGCAGATGTCGCGGGCGCGCCGCACGTGCAGGGCGTCGCCCTCGCGGCTGGTCACGTCGAAGTAGCGCACCTCGCCGTCGACCGTCACCGGCGTCACCGCGACCACCTCGGCCGAGTAGTCCACCAGGGGGGCCAGCCGGCCGGCCGCCCACTCGAAGTAGTCGTGGAACTCGATGCGGAGCGGGAAGAGCGTCTTCTGGTTGAGGAAGTCGACCAGGCGTCCCTGTTCCTTGAGGTAGTACAGGAAGCTGTAGTCGCTGGTGGGGTCCCGCATCGTGACCAGGTCCTTGGGAAAGGACACCTGCATGGTCGCGTCGTCGATGAGCATCCCCCGGTGCCAGCCGAACGTGGCCTGTTTCTCGAGGAATCGGGCGCGGATGTGGTCCTGGGTCCCGGCGTGAGTGTTGTGCTCCTCAATCGCGATGGCGAGCGCCAGGTTGGACGGCCCAAAGCCGATTCCTAGCAGGTCATAGATGGTTTCCGTGTCGCGGCTGACATGGTTCAACGCAGCATCGCCTCCCTAGCCGGGGCAATCCTAGGTAAGGTTAGCCTTGCCTTGCAACGACGGTGTGGCTCGTTCAGGTCACACCATCCCGGCTGGCGTATGACGGAGCGTCATCCAACTCCAAGGGAGCTGCTGTATGCGGATCGCCATGTTCGGCTACCAGACCTGGGGGCACCGCACGCTGCGTGCGCTGCTGGATTCGGGGCACGAGGTATGCCTGGTGGTGACCCACCCCAAGAGCGACCACGTCTACGAGAAGGTGTGGGACGACTCGGTGGCCGACCTGGCGGCCGAGCACGGCGTCCCCGTCGTGCTGGCCAACCGGCCCGACGCCGAACTGGTCGAGACCCTCGGCGAGAGCGCCCCCGACCTGATCGTCGCCAACAACTGGCGCACCTGGATACCGCCGGAGATCTTCGACCTGCCCCGGCACGGCACCCTGAACGTGCACGACTCGCTGCTGCCCAGCTACGCCGGCTTCTCGCCGATCATCTGGGCGCTCATCAACGGCGAGCCCGAGGTGGGCGTCACCGCGCACCGGATGGACGCCACCCTGGACGCCGGCGACATCCTGCTCCAACGCTCCGTGCCGGTGGGCCCCACCGACACCGCCACCGACCTCTTCCACGCCACGGTGGACCTGATCGCCCCGATCGTCACCGAGGCCCTCGAACTCATCGAGTCGGGCAAGGCGGAGTGGACGCCACAGGACCCCTCGAAGGCCAGCTTCTTCCACAAGCGGGCCCTCGAGGACAGCCGGATCGACTGGAGTTGGCCGGCCGAGGACCTGGAGCGGTTGGTGCGCGCCCAGTCCGACCCGTACCCCAACGCCTTCACCTACCACCGGGGGCAGCGGCTGCGTATCGTCTCCGCGGGGCTCTCCAAGGGCGCCTACGGCGGCACGCCGGGGCGGATCTTCATCAAGGAGGGCGACGGCGTGGTCATCGTGGCCGGTTCCGAGGCCCGCCGTGGGCGCAGCCGTGGGCTGCTGGTCAGGCGCGTACGCACCGAGGACGGTACGGAGTTGGCGGCGACCGACTACTTCCGCACCATGGGCGGCTACCTGCGCGGCCAGCCGGAAACGGCTGGGTGAGTCAACGCCGTGGCACAGTCAACCGCCGGGCCGCCTGGCCCGGCCCGTCACCCGGGCGCCGTGGCCTCGCCGCCGGCGCCCGGGAGCACCACGCCGGGCCGTGACCGTGCCCGTGCCCGCGCCGCCGGCGGCCGGGAGGCCGCGCCCGACGGCGGCGCGGGCCGCGCCGCCCTGCGCGGCGGCGGACTGCTGGCCCTGGGTGGGTTGCTCCTGCTGCTGACGGTGGTCAGCACGTGGGTGGGGACCAAGGACACCTCGCTGGCCGAGGTGTGGCGGGCGCTGTGGTCGGACGACGGCTCGTACACCACCGAGGTGATCAAGGAGTTGCGGCTGCCGCGCACCATGGTGGGCCTGATGGCCGGCGCCGGGCTCGGCGCGGCCGGGGCGATCATGCAGTCGCTGACCCGCAACCCGCTGGCCGACCCCGGCCTTCTGGGGGTCAACGCCGGCGCGTCGGCCGCGGTGGTCTTCGGGCTCGGCGTGGTCGGCGTGAGCGGCTACCCCACGCTGGTCTGGTTCTCCTTCGTCGGGGCCGCGCTGACCACCGTCGTCGTCTACGTGCTGGGGGCCTCCGGGCGCGGTGGCGCCTCGCCGGTGCGGCTCGCGCTGGCCGGCGCCGCGATCAGCGCCAGCCTGAGCGGGCTGATCGCCGGGCTCACCGTCTTCGACGCGGCCACCTACGACTACCTGCGGTTCTGGATGGTCGGCTCGCTCGCGGGGCGGTCCTCGGACCTGGTGCCCCAGATGCTGCCGTTCGTGACCGTGGGGCTGGTGATCGCGCTGCTGCTGGCCCGGCCGCTGAACGCGCTGGCGCTCGGTGACGACCTGGGGCGGGCGCTGGGCGCCAGGATCGCGCGGACCCGACTGCTCGGGGTGGTGGCGGTGACGCTGCTCACCGGTACGGCCACCGCCGCGGCCGGCCCGATCGGCTTCGTGGGACTGGTCATTCCGCTGGTCGCGCGCTGGTTCACCGGCCCTGACCTGCGCTGGGTGCTGCCGTACTCGATGCTGCTGGCGCCCTGCCTGCTGCTGGGCGCCGACATCGTGGGGCGCGTCGTGCTGCCCCGGGGGGAGTTGGAGGTCGGCGCGGTGACCGCCGTGATCGGGGCGCCGGTGTTCATCGCGATGGTGCGGCGCCGCAAGGAGGTGTCGCTGTGACGGCAACGGACGTGGCGCCCCGCGCGCGCGAGCGGGCCGCGAAGGGGGGCGCGGGCACCCGGCCGGTGAGCCTGTGGTCGGGCCGGGTCTCCTTCCGTGCGCACCCGCGCACCGCCTGGGTGTGCGGCGTCGGGTTGCTGGTCAGCGGGCTGCTGCTGACCGTGAGCCTGTGCGTGGGGGCCTATCCGGTGCCGGTGCCCGACGTGGCGCGGGCCCTGTTCGTCGGCACCGGCGACCGGCTCGCGGTGCACTTCGTCAACCAGGAGCGGTTGCCGCAGGCGCTGCTCGCGATCCTGGTGGGCGGGGCGCTGGGAATCAGCGGAGCCGTCTTCCAGAGCCTGTCCCGCAACCCGCTGGCCAGCCCGGACGTCATCGGCTTCAACAGCGGGGCGGCCACCGGGGCGATCGTGGTCATCGTCGCCTTCGGCGGCAGCGCGGCCCAGGTGGCCACGGGCGCCATCGGCGGCGGGCTGCTGACGGCCCTGGTGGTGTACCTGCTGGCCAGCAAGGGCGGGGTGCACGGGGTGCGGCTGGTGCTGATCGGGCTCGGGGTCACCGCGATGCTCGGCTCCGTCAACTCGTACCTGCTCACCCGCTCCACCCTCAACAGCGCGCAGAACGCGCACATCTGGCTCATCGGCACGCTCAGCGGGCGGACCTGGGGCTCGGTGCGGACGATGGTGGTCGCGCTGCTCGTGCTGCTGCCGGCGACCGTGCTGCTCGGGCGGCGACTGCGCGTGCTGGAGCTGGGGGACGAACTGGCCAGCGGCCTCGGGTTGCGGGTGGACCGGGCCCGGCTGGCGCTGACGGTGCTCGGCATCGGGCTGTGCGGGGTGGCGGTGGCCAGCGCGGGGCCGGTGCCCTTCGTGGCCCTGGCCGCCCCGCAGATCGCCGCCCGGCTGACCAGGTCACCCGGGGTGAGCGTGGTCGCCGCGGGGGTGACGGGGGCCGCGTTGCTGTCGGCCGCGCACCTGGCGTCGAACCAGTTCTTCGCCGTGCTGGCGTGGGTGGGGGACCGGGTGCCGTGGCTCGCGGTGGTGGACGACAGCCAGCGCAACAGCCAGTTGCCGGTGGGCGTGACGACAGCCGTGCTCGGCGGGCTCTATCTCGCCTGGGTGCTGTTCAACCGGCGCGGCGAGGGACGGCGTTAGCCGTTCCGCGATGTGAACCAGCACTCCTTTGCGGCTCTTGAAGCAAACGAAAAAGCAAGGTTAGGCTTACCTAAATTGCAGGTCCGGGTGTCGCGGACCGGCCGACGACGTGGAGGTTTCGGTGACCAATCCGTTCGAGGACGAAGACGGGGTGTACCTGGTGCTCGCCAACGACGAGGGTCAGCACTCGCTGTGGCCCAACTTCGTTGACGTACCCGAGGGTTGGACCGTCGTCCACCCCGAGGACACCCGGCAGGCGTGCCTGGACTACATCGAGCAGAACTGGACCGACCTGCGGCCCAAGAGCCTCATCGCGAGCATGGCCGACGACCCGTCATGAGCTTTACGCCGAAGCCCCGTAGCGGCCTGGGCAGACGGCACTTCCTCGCCGGCGCCGGTGCCGTCGGCGGGCTCGCCATCGGGGTCGCGGCGGCGGTGCCGGGGGCCTCGGCGGCGCGCGCCGCCGGCCCCCGGCCCGACCTGATGACCGCCGCGCTCGGCACCCCCGTACGGGACCTGCCGAACCTGCCGGCCACCCGCCCGGCGGGCCCCACCGCGGCCCGGGCGGCCCGGGCGGCGGCGGCCCTGCGCACCCTGAGACCCTTCCTCGACCCGCTGCCGATCCCGCGCGTGCTGCGCCCGCGCGAGACGCTCACGCTGCCGCTGGAGCGGGCCCGGGTACGGCTGCACCGGGCACTGCCCGCCACCCACCTGTGGACCTACGGCGGCAGCCACCTCGGGCCCACCATCGAGGTGCGGCGCGGCCGGCGGCTGCGGGTCGCCTGGGAGAACCACCTCGAAGGCGACTTCCCGGTGACCGCGGTGCGGGTCCCCTTCGCGTACGACCCCGAACAGCCGCTGATGTGGGACCGGCCGGGCCGCGAGGGCGGCACGCCCCGTAAGGAGGTCGCCGCGCTCCCACCGTGGGCCGTGGTCCACCTGCACGGGGCGGTCACCGGCGGCGGCAACGACGGCTGGGCCGAGAACGCGATATCACCCGGACACGCCCAACTGGCCGAGTACCCCAACGACCAACCGGCCGGCCACTTCTGGTACCACGACCACGCCATGCACATCACGCACCTGAACGTGATGACCGGGCTCGGCGCCGGCACCTACCTCATCCGCGACGAGGAGGAGGACGCGCTGGACCTGCCGGCGGGCGAGCACGAGATACCCCTGGTCTTCTACGACCGCAACCTCGACGCCGACGAGAGCGGCGAGCTGACCGGTGACCTGCTCTACAAGGGCATCGTCGTCGCCGACGACCCGTACGAACTGGTCCGGCCCTTCACCGGCCCCTACACCCTCGTCAACGGGGTGATCTGGCCACACCTGGACGTCGAGGCCCGCTGGTACCGCTTCCGGGCCCTGAACGCCGCCAACAACCGGCCGTACCGGCTGCGCGTCGTGGACGAGGACGACAAGCCCATCCCGGCGGGCGCCTTCCTCCAGATCGGCGGGGACGCGGGCCTGCTGCCGAAGCCCGTGCCGCTGGGGGAGGGCATCACCCTCACCCCGGCCGAACGCGCCGACCTGCTGGTGGACTTCCGCGCGCTGCGCGGACGCAGGCTGCGGCTGGTCAACGCGCTGCCCGAGCCGGGCGCGAGGCCCGACATGATGGAGTTCCGCGTCGCCTCGCGCGCCAGCCACGGCGGCGCCATCGCCCCCGCGCCGGGCGCGACCCTCTCGCCCTCCTACCGCCGGCGCACCGAGGCGGACGTGGCCGACGCGACCCCACGCATGGTCGTGGTCACGCCGGTCTACCCCAAGGACCCGGAGCTGTGGGAGATGGAGCGGGTCAAGGCGCCCGACGGGCCCTTCCCCATCGACGGCGTGATTCAGTTCGAGCACCCCGACGGCACCGTGCACACCTACAAGCGGGTCTCCAACACCTTCGAGGACCCGGTGCGCTTCACCGTGCCCAGCGGCTCCACCGAGCGCTGGAGCTTCCTCAGCCTGGAGAAGTCCGAGGGCAGCTACCCGCACCCGATGCACCTGCACGCGGTCGCCTTCCAGGCACTCGGCCGGGACCGGTACGACGTCAGCACCTTCGAGTTCTTCGAACTGCCCGGCGGCGGCTACGGCGCCGGCACCACCTCACCCCTCAAGCGCAAGGGCGGCAGCACGCTCACCCCCGGCGAGCGCGGACCCAAGGACGTCATCAGCCTCGGCCCCGGCGAAATGGTCAACGTGGCCGCCGAGTTCACCGGCCCCGCGGGCCGCTTCATGCACCACTGCCACATCTACGAGCACGAGGACATGATGATGATGCGCCCCTTCGTCATCATGCCGCCCGAGGTGCTCGCCGCCGCGCCGCCCGGCCACGGCGCCGGCCCGGCCCACGGCCACTAACCCCGAAGCCCCCGGGTCCACCCACCGCCGCACGGCGCCACCGCACATCCCGTCGCCCGCCCCCGGGCGGACGGTTCCCTCCGCGCGCCCGGCCACCGCCGCGCCCCGTTCCGTCATGGCCGTACGAGCTGTACCGCTGGGAGATTCCGCATGAGTCAACGCCGCGCCACCCGCCTGCCGCTCACCGCGGCCCAGCTCGGACTGTGGTCCGCCCAGCAACTCGACCCGGCCAGCCCCGCCTACCTCACCGCGGAGTACGTCGAGATCCGGGGCGCCCTCGACGAGCGGGCGTTCCTCGCGGCGCTGGAGCACGCCATCGCCGAGGCGGACGGGCTCGCGGTGCGCTTCACCACGGAGGCCGAAGAGGCTTCACCCGAAAGGGAATTGACGGCTGGTCAGCTAAATGGCGGATTGCCCGGGGCCGGGGGCGCGGCGGTCTGGCAGGAGCTGGGGGGAGCGCCGCCCGCGCCGCCGCTGCGCGTCGACCTGCGCGGTGAGGCGGACCCGGACGCGGTGGCCGCGGCGTGGATGGACGGTGACCGGGCGGTGCCGGTCCAGCTGGAGGGCGGCGACCTGGTGCGGCACGCGCTGTTGCGCGTCGGCGAGCGGCGTTGGCTGTGGTACCACCGCTGCCACCACATCCTCCTCGACGGCTACGGCTTCTTCCAGTTGGCCCAGCGCGTCGCCGCCGTCTACGAGGCGCTGGCGGCCGGCGCCACGCCGCCCGCCAACCCGTTCGGGTCGATCCGCGACGCGATCGCCGCCGACCAGGCGTACGAGGGCTCCGACGGGCAGCGGGCCGACGCCGCGTTCTGGCACGGCCTGCTCGCCGACCGGCCCCGGCCGACCTCGCTCACCGAGCGCACCGCGCCCCCCGGGCACACCTTCCTGCGCCACCGCGGCCGGCTGGACGCGGACCAGGCCGCCGCGCTGGAACGCTTCGCCAAGGCGTGCCGCGCCTCGTGGCCGGAGGCGGTGTTCGCGGCCAGCGCGCTCTACCTCGCCCGCCTCACCGGCACCCACGACGTCGTACTCGGGCTGCCGGTGATGAACCGCACCGGCACGCCGCTGGCCCGGGTGCCCGCCACCGCCGTCAACGTCGTACCGCTGCGTGTCCCCGTCACCGAGGGCGCCCCGCTGGCCGCCCAGGTGCGCCGGGTGACCGAACTACTGCGCGCCCAGCGCCGCCACCAGCGCTACCGAGGCGAACAACTCCGTCGTGACCTCGGCCTTTTCGGCGCGGGCCGCAGGCTGGTCGGGCCGCAGATCAACGTCAAGCCCTTCCCGCCCGAGCTGCGCTTCGGCGCCGCCACCGGCACCACGCACTACCTGGCCGCCGGCGCCGTCGACGACCTGACGCTGACCGTCAGCGGCATGCCCACCGGCGGCCTCGCGCTGACCCTGGACGCCAACCCCGCCCTCTACTCCGCGACCGAACTCGCCACGCACGCCGAGCGGTTCACCGCACTCCTTGCCCGCCTCGCGCGGGCCGACGCCACGGCGCCCACGGGCAGGGTCGAAACGCTGGGCGCGGCCGAGCGCCACCAGGTGCTCACGGAGTTCAACGCGCCGGGCGCCGGCGGGCAGGCGGGCGCCGACCTGGACGCCGCCCTGGCCACCTGGGCCCGGGAGCGGCCGGACGCGGTGGCCGTGCGCGGCGGCGACCAGGTGGTGACGTACGCCGAACTCGACCGCAGGGTCGATGCGTTGAGTCGGCGACTGCGGGCGCACGGGGCCGGGCCCGGGCGCCTGGTGGCCGTGGCGTTGCCCAGGACGCCCGACCTGCTGGTCGCGCTGCTCGCGGTGGTGCGCGGCGGCGCCGGCTACGTCCCCGTCGACCCGGACTATCCCGCCGACCGGATCGGGCACATGCTGCGCGACGCGGCCCCGGTCGCCGTGGTCAGCGATCCGCACGCGGTGGGCGCGGCCTGCGCGGCGGCGGTGGCCGCCGGCCCGTGGACGGTGCTGGGCACCGAGCCGGCCCCCGACGCGCCGGCCGCACCCCACGCGCCCGGCGACGACGCGGCGCCGGCCGGCCCCGCGCACGGCGAACACCCCGCGTACGTGATCTACACCTCCGGCTCCACCGGCCTGCCCAAGGGCGTGGTCGTGCCCCGGCGCGCGCTGGCCAACCTGCTGGCCGCCCTGCGCGCGGAGCTGCCCCTCACGGCCGATGACCGGCTGCTCGCGGTGACCACCGTCTCCTTCGACATCGCCGCCCTGGAGCTGTTCACGCCGCTGCTGGCCGGCGGCACCGTGCTGCTGGCAGGCGCCGAGCAGGTGCGCGACCCGTTCCTGCTGCGCGACCTGATCGACGCCACCCAACCGACAGTCATGCAGGCCACGCCGTCGTTGTGGCGGGCCCTGACCGACGCCGCGCCCGAGGCCGTCGTCGGCCTGCGGGTGCTGACCGGCGGCGAGCCGCTGCCCCCGGACCTCGCCGGACGGCTGGCCGGGCTCGGCTCGTCGGTGGTCAACCTCTACGGGCCGACCGAGACCACCATCTGGTCCAGCGCGGGCGAGGTGAGCCGCACCCCGTGCATCGCGTCCGAGACGACGACCGCGCCGCACGCCGGGGGCCCGATCTGGAACACCCGCCTGTACGTGCTCGACGCCGCGCTCACGCCGCTGCCTCCGGGCGCGACCGGCGAGCTGTACATCGCGGGCACCGGCGTCGCGCTCGGCTACCTCGGGCGGCCCGGGCTGAGCGCCGAGCGGTTCGTGGCCGACCCGTTCGGGCCCGCGGGCGCGCGCATGTACCGCACCGGTGACCTCGCCCGTTGGCGCGCCGACGGCACCCTGGACCTGCGCGGCCGGGTGGACCAGCAGCTCAAGATCCGCGGCCACCGCGTCGAGCCGGGCGAGATCGAGACGGCACTCCTCACCCACCCGCTGGTGCGCGAGGCCGCCGTGGTCGCCAGGCCGCTGGGCGAGGAGGGAGGGGAGGAGGGCGCGGCGCTCGCGCTGGTGGCGTACTGCGTCCTGACGGAGCAGACGGAGCAGGCGGGTGCCGGGAGCCCCGTGCCGGCCGAGGCCGTCGCGGCGCTGCGGGCGCATCTGGCCGGCGCGCTGCCCGGGTACGCCGTACCCGAACTCGTGGTGCCGCTCGCGCGACTGCCCCGTACCCCCAACGGAAAGCTCGACCGCAACGCCCTGCCCGCCCCCGGCCGGCGGGCGCGGCCCGCCGGCCGAGCGCCGGCGACCGACGCCGAGCGCCTGCTGTGCGGCCTGTTCGCACGGGTGCTCGGGCTGCCCGAGGTCGGCGCCGACGACGACTTCTTCGCCCTGGGCGGACACTCGCTGACCGCCGCCCGGGTGGTGGCCGCGCTGCGCGCCGAGGCCGGTACGGAGCTGCCCGTACGCGCCCTGTTCGACCACCCCAGCGCGGCGGCCCTGGCCGGCGAGCTGGAGCGGGCCCGCACCGCCCGCGCGCCGCTCACCTCCCAGCCGCGCCCGGCCCGCCTGCCGCTGTCGGCCGGCCAACGCCGGCTGTGGTTCCTGCACCAGGCCGACGGCCCGACGGCCACCTACAACGTGCCGCTCGCGGTGCGGGTCAACGGCCCGCTCGACCCGGCCGCGCTACGCGCCGCTCTGCGCGACCTGACCGAGCGGCACGAGGTGCTGCGCACCGTCTTCCCCGCCGTGACCGGCGCCGACGCCGAGCCCCATCAGCGGGTGCTGCCCGTCCCGGAGGCCGTCGTCCCGATGACCGTGACGAACGTCGCCGAGGACGAGCTGGAACGGGCCATCGCGGACGCGGCGCGCCAGCCGTTCGCCATCGAGCGGGAACTGCCGCTGCGCGCCCACGTCTTCTCGCTCACCCCCGAGCGGCACACCCTGCTGCTCGTGCTGCACCACATCGCCGGCGACGAGTGGTCGCTGCCGCCGCTGCTGCGCGACCTGGCCGCCGGCTACCGCGCCCGCCTGGCCGGGGCCGCGCCCACCGCCGCTCCGCTGCCCGTGAGCTACGCCGACTACGCCCTGTGGCAGCGCGCGGGCGCCGCCGAACGGGAGGCCGAGTCCCTCGCGTACTGGCGCGCGCGGTTGGCCGGCGCCCCGGAGCGGATCGCCCTGCCGTGGGCCCGGCCGACGCCCCAACACCCCACCGGGCGCGGCGACGTGGAGCGCTTCACCCTCGATCCGCGGGTCTACGTCCGGGTCAGGGAGCTGGCGCTGCGCACCCGCACCAGCACCTTCATGGTGGTGCACGCCGCGCTGGCCGCCACCCTGTCCCGGCTCGGCGCGGGCCAGGACATCCCCGTCGGGGTGCCGGTCGCGGGGCGCGGCGACGCCGCCCTGGACGACCTGGTGGGGTTCTTCATCAACACCCTGGTGCCGCGCGTCGACCTGAGCGGCCAGCCCACCTTCCTCGACCTGCTCGCCCGGGTGCGGGACGTGGACCTGGCGGCGATGGCCCACCAGGAGGTGCCCTTCGAGCGCGTGGTCGAGGAGCTGAACCCGACGCGCGGCCGGGAGCTGAGCCCGCTGTTCCAGGTGCTGCTCGCGGTGCGTGAGGAGTTCGCGGCGGACGAGCCGTTCCCCGGCCAGGAGGGGCGCCCGCGCCTGGTGGAGACCGGCACGGCCAAGTTCGACCTGCAGATCACGGTGACCGAGGACCCGGCCACCGGCCGCGCGAGCGGCCAGGTCGAGTACGCCAGCGACCTGTTCGAGGCGTCCGACGTGCGCCGCCTGGTGGCCGCGCTGCTGCGCCTCCTCGACGCGGTCACCGAGCGCCCCGAGTCCGTCGTCACCACCGTGGACGTCACGGGCCCGGCCGAGCGGCGCCGGCTGCTGGCCGCGCCCGGCGGCGCAGAACGCGACGTGCCCCCTGCCGGCATCGCCGACCTGGTCGCCGCCCAGGCGGCGCGCACCCCGGACCGCATCGCCCTGCTGGCCGGCCGCGACCGGCTCGACTACCGCGAACTCGACGCCCGCGCGGCCCGGTTGGCCGGCCTGTTGGCCGCGCGCGGCGCGGGCCCCGGCGACCTGGTCGGCGTGCTGCTGCCGCGCGGCGCCGACCTGCTGGTCACCCTGCTCGCGGTGGCCCGCACCGGCGCCGCCTACCTGCCCCTCGACCCCGACTTCCCGGCCGAGCGCATCGCGTACATGCTCGCCGACGCCGCCCCGGCCCTCCTGGTCACCGACCGCGCCACCGCCGACGGCCCGGCACCGGCCGAGGGCCCCGATCCGCTGTTCGCGGCGCGCCCGATCGTGCTGGACGACGAGTCGACCGCCGCGCTGCTGGCCGTGGCCGAGCCGCTGACCCGGCCCCGCGCCGCGCACCCGCTGCACAGCGCGTACGTCATCTACACCTCGGGCTCCACCGGCCGCCCCAAGGGCGTGGCGGTGCCGCGCGCGGCCGTCGCCAACCTCCTCGCCTGCCTGCGGGACGAACTCGGCCTCACGGGCGACGAGCGGCTCCTCGCGGTGACCACCGTCGGCTTCGACATCTCCGTGCTCGAACTCTTCCTGCCACTGGCCCGTGGCGGCACCGTCGTCCTGGCCAGCCGCGCCGAGGTGCGCGACCCCGCGCTGCTCGCCACCCTGCTGCGCACCAGCGGCGCCACCCTCGTCCAGGCCACGCCCTCGCTGTGGCGCGCGCTGCTGGAGGCCGACCCCGAAGCGCCGCGCGGCCTACACGTGCTCAGCGGCGGCGAGGCCCTGCCGCCCGACCTGGCGGCGGAACTGGTCGCCCTCGGCGGGCGGGTGGTCAACCTGTACGGGCCCACCGAGACCACCATCTGGTCCACCGCCGCCGTCATCAGGCCCGGCGACGCCGGCGCGCCGCCGGTCGGCCGCCCGCTGTGGAACACCCGCGCCTACGTCCTGGACCGCGCGCTGGCCCCGGTGCCCACGGGCCTGACCGGCGAGCTGTACCTGGCCGGCGCCGGCGTGGCCCGCGGCTACCTGGGCCGGGCCGCGCTCACCGCCCAGCGCTTCGTGGCCGACCCGCACGGCGGTCCCGGCCAGCGGATGTACCGCACCGGCGACCTGGCCAGGCAGCGCCCCGACGGCACCCTTGAGGTGGTCGGCCGCGCCGACCAGCAGGTCAAGATCCGCGGCCACCGGGTGGAGCCCGGCGAGGTGGAGGCGGCGCTGCGCGCCGACGCCCGGGTGCGCGACGCGGCCGTCGTCGCCACCACGGCCGGCACCCCCGACGGCGGCGGCGCACGCCTGGTGGGCTACGTCGTGGGGCCGGCCGACGCCGGCGCGCTCGACGGCCTACGCGCGCGGTTGGCCGCCGCGTTGCCCGACCACCTGGTGCCCGCGCTGCTGGTGCCGCTGGAGGAGCTGCCGCGTACGCCGAACGGCAAGCTGGACCGCGCCGCGCTGCCCGCCCCACGGTTCGACGCGGTCACCGGACGCGCGCCCACGGGCCAGCGCGAGGAGGTACTGGCCGGCCTGTTCGCGCGGGTGCTCGGGCTGCCCGAGGTCGGCGCCGACGACGACTTCTTCGCCCTCGGCGGCCATTCGCTGCTCGCCGCCCGGCTGGCCGTCGGTGCGCGCGCGCTCGGGCTCGACGTCTCCGTACGCGCCGTCTTCGAGGCCCCCACCGTGCGCGCGCTGGCCGCGCTGGTCGCCACCGACCGGCCGGCGGCGCCCGAGCTGACCGCCCGCCCGCGACCGGAGCGGCCACCGCTGTCCCCGGCCCAGCGCCGACTGTGGTTCCTGCACCGGCTCGCCGCCCCGGGCGCCGCCTACCACCTGCCCTTCGTGCTCACCCTGACCGGCGACGCCGACCCCGACGCGCTGCGCGCCGCCGTCGGTGACCTGATGGGCCGGCACGAGGTGCTGCGCACGGTGTTCGCGGAGACCGAAGAGGGCCAGCCGTACCAGCGCGTCGCCGCCGACTGGCAACCGCCGTTCGAGACGCGGACCGTGCCGGCCGACGCGGTGGAGGACACCCTCGACGCGCTGGCCCGCCGGCCGTTCGACCTGATGACGGAGTTCCCGCTGCGGGTGAGCGTGTTGCGGAGCGAGGGCACGTGGACGGTGCTGCTGTTGCTGCACCACATCGCCGCCGACGAGTGGTCGGTCGAGCCGCTGCTCACCGACCTGTCCGCCGCCTACGCCGCCCGCCGCGCCGGGCACGCGCCGGACCTGCCGCCGCTGGCCGTGCAGTACGCGGACTACGCGGCCTGGCAGCTCGAACTCCTCGACGGACCGACCTGGGACGAGCAACTGGCCTACTGGAGGGCCGCGTTGGACGGCGCCCCGCGCGTGCTTGAGCTGCCGACCGACCGGCCGCGGCCCGCGGTGCCCAGCGGGCGCGGCGGCTTCGTCCCCTTCGAGGTGCCGGAGCCGACGGCCACGGCGCTGCGCGCGCTGGCCCGCGAGCGGGGCGTGACCCCGTTCATGGTGGCCCAGGCCGCCGTCGCCGCGTTGCTGCACGCGCTCGGCGCCGGCGACGACATCCCGCTGGGCGTGCCCACCGCGGGCCGCGACGACCGCCACACCGAGCCGCTCGTCGGCTTCTTCGTCAACACCCTGGTGCTCCGTACCGACCTGAGCGGCAACCCCAACTTCGCCGACCTGCTCGCCCGGGTACGGCGCGGCACACTGGAGGCGTTCGACCACGCCCAGGTGCCCTTCGAGCGGGTGGTCGAGGAGCTGAACCCGGACCGCTCCCCGGCGGCCAACCCGCTGTTCCAGGTGATGCTGACCTACCAGAGCCGCGACGAGCCGCCGTTCACGGCCGAGGGCGCCGAGGTGGGCTTCGCGCTGCGCGAGACGGACACCGCCAAGTTCGACCTCATCGTCGGCTTCACCGACCACGCCGGGACGGGCGCGCTGACCGGGGCGCTCAACTACGACGCCGACCTGTTCGACCGCCCCACCGCCACCGACGTCGCCGCCCGCCTGGTCCGGCTGCTGGCCGCGGCCGTCGCCCGGCCCCACACGCCGGTGTCCCGGCTGGCCGTGACCACCGCCGCCGAGCGGCACACCCAGCTCACCGAGTGGAACCCCACCGGCGAGCACGACGGCGAGCCCGACCTCATCGAACGCTTCGCCACCGTGGTGCGGGCCGACCCCGACGCGCCCGCCGTCAGCCACGCCGGGCGCACCCTCAGCTACCGCGAACTCGACGCCGCCTCCCGCCGCCTGGCCGCCCGGCTCACTGCCCGGGACGTGGGCCCCGAGGACCGCGTGGCCCTGCTGCTGCCCCGCTCGCCGCTCGCGGTCGTGGCCATCGTCGGCGTGCTGCGCGCGGGGGCCGCGTACGTGCCCATCGACCCGCGCTACCCGGCGGACCGGATCGCGTACACGCTCGCCGACGCCGCCCCGGCGGCCGTCCTCACTACGGCCGAGCACGCCGACGACCAGGCCCTGCGCGGCCACCCGGTACTGACCCTGACCGAGGACGGCGACCCCCTCGCGCCCGAGGCCGCCGCACCCGAGGCCGCCGCGCCCGCGCGCGCCGGCGGCCCGGCCCCCGCGCACCCCGAGCACGCCGCGTACCTCATCTACACCTCGGGCTCCACCGGCCGCCCCAAGGGCGTGGTGGTCTCCCGGCGCAACATCACCCGCCTCTTCGACGCCACCCGCGAGCGCTTCGCGTTCGGGCCCGCCGACGTGTGGACGATGTTCCACTCGTACGCCTTCGACTTCTCCGTCTGGGAGCTGTGGGGCGCCCTGCTGCACGGCGGCCGGCTCGTCATCGTCCCGCACGACACGGCGCGCTCCGCCCCGGACGTGCTGCGCCTGCTCGCCGACGAGCGCGTGACCGTCCTCAGCCAGACGCCGTCCGCCTTCTACCAGCTCACCGACGCGCTGGGCGACGCCGCGCCACCGCCCTCCCTGCGCTGGGTCGTCTTCGGCGGCGAGGCTCTCGACCCGCGTCGCGTCACCCCCTGGACGGCGGGGCCGGCCGGGCCGGACGGGCCACGACTGCTGAACATGTACGGCATCACCGAGACCACCGTCCACGTCACCGGACACGAGCTGACCGGGCGACAGGAGGCCGCACCCGACGCCGAGGTGGCCAGCCCCATCGGCCGGGCCATCGACGACCTGCGCCTGTACGTCCTCGACGACGGGCTGCGGCCGGTGCCGCCGGGCGTGCGCGGCGAGCTGTACGTGGCCGGCGGCGGCCTCGCGCGCGGCTATCTGCGCCGCCCGGGCCTGACCGCGAGCCGCTTCGTGGCCAACCCCTTCGGGCCGCCCGGCAGTCGGCTCTACCGCAGCGGTGACCTGGTGCGCTGGTCGCGCGACGGGGTGCTGCGCTACCTGGGCCGCGCCGACGACCAGGTCTCGGTGCGCGGCTTCCGGGTGGAGAGCGGCGAGATCGAGGCGGTGCTGCTCGCGGTCGCCGGCGTGCGCGCGGCGGCCGTGGTGCTCCGCACCGACCTGCCCACCGGCGAGGGCCTCGTCGCCTACGTCGTCACAGACCCGACGGACCCCGCCGACGCCACCACCCGCCACCCCGGGGGACCGGATGCCACCGCGTTGCGCGCCGCGTGCGCCGCCGCGCTGCCCGAACACATGGTGCCCGCCGCCTTCGTCACCCTGGACCGGCTGCCGCTCACCACCAACGGCAAGCTCGACCGGGCCGCGCTGCCGCTGCCCACCCGCGCGCCGGCAGCGGCCGGACGGGCGCCGCGCACGGCGCGCGAGAAGGCGCTCAGCGCCGCGTTCGGCCAGGTGCTCGGCGTCCCACCGGTGGGTCTTGACGACAACTTCTTCGCCCTCGGCGGCCACTCGCTGCTGGTCACCCAGCTCGCCGGGCGCGTCCACGCTGACCTCGGCGTACGCCTGCCCCTCCGGGCCCTGTTCGAGGCCCCCACGGTCGCCGCGCTCGCCGAACGCGTCGCCGCCGCCGACCGGGCCGAGCGCGCGCCCTGGCCCGCCCTGACCGCCGCGCCCACCCGGCCGGCCGCGCTGCCGCTGTCCCCGGCGCAGCAGCGGCTGTGGTTCCTGCACCGGCTCGCCGGCTCCGGCACCACGTACACGGTGCCGCTCGTGTTGCGCACCCACGACCGGCTCGACCCGGCCGCGCTGCGCTCCGCGCTGGCCGAACTGACCACGCGGCACGAGGTGTTGCGCACCGTCTTCCCCGAGCGCGACGGCCGCGCGACGCAGCGCGTGCTCGCGCCCGAGGCGGCCGTGCCCACCCTGCACACCGGCGAGGTCGCGGCCGACGCGGTCACGGCCGAGGTGCGTCGGCTCGCCGCGTACGAGTTCGACCTGGCCACTGAACCCCCTTTGCGGGCCCACCTGTTGCGCACCCGGGACGGCGAGAGCGTACTGGTGCTGGTCCTGCACCACATCGCCTGCGACGAGTGGTCGGTGGGGCCGCTGGTCGCCGACCTGGCCGCGCTCTACGCGGCCGGCCTGCCCGGCGCGACCAGCGCGGCGCCGCCCGCGCCGGCCACGCAGTACGCCGACTACACGCTGTGGCAGGCCGCGGCCCTGGCCGACCGGGAGGAGGCGCTGACCGACTACTGGCGCGCGGCGCTGGCCGGCGCCCCGGAGGAGATCCCGCTGCCCCTCGACCGGCCCCGGCCCACCGAGGTGGACCAGCGCGGCGACTCGGCGGAGTTCACCATCGACGCGCCGGCCCACCGCGCGGCGGCCGAGCTGGCGGCCGAGTCGGGCGCGACGCTGTTCATGGTCGTGCAGGCGGCCTTCGCCGCGCTGCTGACCGCCCACGGCGGCGGCACCGACCTGCCGATCGGCACCGTCCTCAGCGGGCGCGCCGACCAGGCCCTGGCCGACCTGGTGGGCCTGGTCTCCAACACGGTCGTGCTGCGCACCGACACCTCGGGCGACCCCACCTTCCGGGAGCTGGTCGAGCGGGTGCGCGCGGTGGACCTGGACGCCTTCGACCACGGCGAGCTGCCCTTCGAACGCCTGGTGGACCGACTGAGCCCGGAGCGCTCGCTGTCCCGGCACCCGCTGTTCCACGTCGCCCTGGTGCACCAGAACGCGCCGCGCCGCACCGTCGCGCTCGGCCCCGCGCGGGCCACCGTGGAACTGGTCGAGACCCGGGGCGCCAAGTGGGACCTGACCCTGGCCATCGTCGAGGAACACGGCCGGCACGGACTGCGCGCGGCGTTCAACTACCGCACCGCGCTGTTCGACCGGGCCACCGTGCGGGCCCTCGCCGACCGGCTGTGCGCCCTGCTCGACTGGGCCTGCCACCACCCGGACGCGCCGCTGAGCGCCGCGAGCCTGCTGACCGCCGCCGACCGGCGGCGGGCGCTCACCGACTGGAACGACACCGCCCATCCGCTGCCCCCCGCGACCCTGCCCGACCTGGTCCGCGCGCAGGCCGCCCGCACCCCGGCCGCGACCGCCCTCGTCGCCGGCGAACAGAGCTGGACCTACGCCGAGTTCGACGCGGCGGCGGACGCCTTCGCGCGCCTGCTCGCCGCCCCGGACACCGGCGCCGGCGACGGCCCCCGGCTCGGCCGTGGCGACGTGGTGGCCGTCGCGCTGCCGCGCTCGGCCGCCCTGGTGCTGGCCGTGCACGCCGCGCAGCGCGTCGGCGCCGCCTACCTGCCCGTCGACCCGGAACTGCCGCGCGAACGGGCCGCCGCGCTGGTGGCCGACGCGGGCGCCGGAGCCCTGGTGACCACGCCGGAACTGGCCGAGCGGTGGTTCCCTGGGGCGAGGGGCGCGGGCCGGTGGGCCGTGGCCGACGGCGCGGGAGCAGACGGCGGCGCGCTGCCGCTGCTGCGGCTGGGCACGCCACCCGAACCCGACCCCGCCGACGCGCGAGCACCCGAGCTGACCGCGCCGCGGTCCGGCGACGCCGCGTACGTCATCTACACCTCCGGTTCCACCGGCCGCCCCAAGGGCGTGCTCGTCACCCACGACGCCATCGCCAACCGGCTGCGCTGGATGCGACACGCCTACCCGATCGGCGCCGACGACCGGGTGCTGCACAAGACGCCGGCCAGCTTCGACGTGTCGGTGTGGGAGCTGTTCTGGCCGCTGCTCGCCGGCGCCACGCTCGTCGTCGCCGGCCCCGACGACCACCGCGACCCGGCCACCGTCGCCGCCCTCATCCGCGACCGGGCGATCACCACCGCGCACTTCGTGCCCTCGATGCTCGCCGCGTTCACGGCCGTCGCCCACCCGGGCGACTGCGCCAGCCTGCGCCGGGTGTTCGCCAGCGGCGAGGCGCTGCCGCCGGCCGCCGTCGCCACCTGGCGACGCCTGGCCCCGCACGCCGAACTGCACAACCTGTACGGGCCCACCGAGGCCGCCGTGGACGTCACCGCCTGGCAGACCGAGGCGGCCGACGCGGACGCGGTCCTGGTGCCGATCGGGCGGCCGGTGTGGAACACCCGCACCCTGGTCCTGGACGCCGCGCTGCGCCCGGTGCCCCCGGGCGTGCCCGGCGAGCTGTACCTGGCCGGGAGCCAACTCGCGCTCGGCTACCTGGGTCGGGCCGCGCTCACCGCCGAGCGCTTCACCGCCGACCCGTACGGGCCCCCAGGCTCCCGCCTCTACCGCACCGGCGACCTGGCCCGCTGGCGGCGCGACGGCAGCCTGGACCACCTCGGCCGGGCCGACGACCAGATCAAGCTGCGCGGGCTGCGGGTGGAACCCGGCGAGATCCAGGCGGCCATCGACGCGCACCCGGCCGTGGCGCACAGCGCCGTGGTCGCCCACACCGATCCGGCGACCGGCGCCGCGCACCTGATCGGCTACGTCGTCCCGGCCGCGCACCCGGCGCCGGGGGAGCACCCCCCGCTGGACGCCGCGCTGGACGCCGCCGCACTGGCCGACCTGCGCGACCACCTGGCCACGGTGCTGCCCGCGCACCTGGTGCCCACCGCCCTGATCGGGCTTGAGGCGCTGCCGGTCACCCGCAACGGCAAGCTCGACCGCGCCGCGCTGCCGGCCCCCCACCTCGCCCAGGAGGCCGGCCGGGTGCGGGCCGAGACCCCCGACGAGCACCTGTTGGCCGGGCTCTTCGCCGAACTGCTGCACCTGCCCGAGGCCGGCACCACCGACAGCTTCTTCGCGCTCGGCGGCGACAGCATCCTCTCCATCCACCTGGTCGGCGCCGCCCGCAGGGCCGGCCTGCGCTTCACCCCGCAGGACGTCTTCCGCCAGCGCACCGTGCGCGGCCTGCTGACCGTCGCGGTGCGCGTACCGGTGACAGAGCCGGACGCCGCGCCGGACGCCGCGCCGACCACCGCGTCCGGCGCGGACTGGCCGGTGACGCCGCTCCAGGAGGGGCTGCTGTTCCTGTCCCGGTACGACGAGAGCGCGCTCGACCTCTACCACGTCCAGGTCGCGCTGCGCCTGCGCGGCGCCGTGGAGACGGAGCGGTTGCGCGCCGCGCTGGACGGCGTCGTCGACCGGCACGCCCCGCTGCGGACGGCGTTCTCGCCCACCGAGCCGGGCGCCGGCCAGGACCCGGGGGCGGCCGGCGGCTGGACGCAGCGGGCCGCCGAGGTCGCACGCGCCGAGGTCAGCGAGCGGGACCTGCGCCGGTACACCCGGCGCGAGCGCGAGCGGCGCGCCCGGCGCGCCGCCGAGGACGACCGGCTGCGCCGCTTCGACCTGAACGCCCCACCGCTGCTGCGCTGCACGCTGCTCCGGCTCGACGACACCACCAGCGAACTCGTCCTCACCGGCCACCACCTGGTCCTCGACGGCTGGTCGATGCCGCTGCTCGTACGGGAGTTGCTCCAGGGATACGCCCGCGCACGGGCGGCCGACGGCGACGCGCCGGCGGTGGGCGGCCCGCCGGCCGCCCCGCAGTACCCGCACTACCTGCGCTGGCTCGCCGCCCAGGACCGTACGGCGGCCGGCGCGGCCTGGCGCACCGCGCTGGCCGGCGTCACCGAGCCCACCCTCCTCGCGCCCGCCGCCGCGCGCGCCGTGGCCGGGGTGCCCGAGGAGCTGACCCAGGTCCTGGACGCCGACCTGACCGCGGAGTTGGCCGCGTTCGCCCGGCGTACCGAACTCACCCTGGGCACCGTCGTGCAGACCGTGTGGGCGCTGACCCTGGCGGCCTGCACCGGCCGCGGCGACGTCGTCTTCGGCACCGTCGTCTCCGGCCGCCCCGCCGAGGTCCCCGGCGTCACCGACATGATCGGCCTCTTCGTCAACACGGTGCCGGTCCGCGTCCGGTTGCGCCCCGGCGAACCGCTCGGCGCGCTGCTCGCCCGCGTCCAGGACGAGCTGACCACCCTGCTGCCGCACCAGCACCTGGGCCTGGCCGACATCCAGCGCGAGGCCGGCATCGGCACCCTCTTCGACACGCTGACGGCCGTCGAGAACTACCCCGTGGACGACCTGGCGGAACTGACCGAGGGCACCGGCCTGACCGTGGCCGAGGTCCAGGGCTGGGACGCCACGCACTACCCGCTCACCTGCGTCGCCATCCCCGGCGACGCGTTGACGCTGCGGCTGAGGTACCAGGGCGACGCGCTGGACGCCACGGCAGTGCGGCGGATCGCGGAACGCGTCGTAGCGGGCCTGCGGGCCGTCGTGACCTCGCCCGACACCCCGGTCGGCGCGCTCGACCTGCTGCTGCCCGCCGAACGGGCCGCACTCGCCGAACACGGCCAGGGCCCCACGGCGCCACCCCCCACCACCTGGGCGCGCCTGGCCGGCGACCAGGTACGGGCCCGTCCACGGGCCATCGCCGTGGCCGGGCCCACCGGCGAACTGACCTACCGGGAACTCGACGCGCGGGCCCGGCACCTGGCCGGGCGGCTCGCCGCGCACGGCGCCGGCCGCGGGCGGCTGGTCGCCCTGCTGTTGCCGCGCTCCGTCGACCTGACCGTCGCGCTGCTCGCGGTGCAGTACGCGGGCGCGGCGCAGGTGCCCATCGACCCCGACTACCCGGCCCAGCGCATCGCGTTCATGCTCGCCGACGCCGCCCCGGCCCTGGTGCTCACCACCCGCGCCCTGGCCGACCAGGTGCCCGCGACCGACGCTCGCCCGCTGCACATCGAGGACCTGACCACAAGCGAGGCGGCGTCCGCCGATCCGGGCGAGCGCGAGGTGAGCGGCGCGCCCTCGCCGCGCGACGCCGCGTACGTCATCTACACCTCCGGCTCTACCGGCCGGCCCAAGGGCGTGGTGATCGAGCAGCACGGCCTGGCGGCGCTCGCGCGAGCCCAGGCCGAGCGGCTGGCCATCGGCCCGGACAGCCGCGTCCTCGCGCTCGCCTCCCCCTCCTTCGACGCCTCCGTGATGGAGACGCTGATGGCCCTGGCCACCGGCGCGACGCTGGTCGTCCCGCCGCCCGGACCGCTGGCCGGCGAACCGCTCGGCGAGGCCATCGCCGAGCACCGCGTCAGCCACGCCCTCATCCCGCCCACCGCGCTCACCGGCCTCGAACCCGCCGGCCTGGACTGCCTGCGCACCCTGGTCGTCGGCGGCGAGGCGTGCCCAGCCGAACTGGTGGCCCGCTGGTCACCCGGGCGGCGCATGGTCAACGCGTACGGGCCGACCGAGACCACCGCCTGCGTGACCATGAGCCGGCCGCTCGCCGGCGCCGCCTCACCCCCGATCGGCAGCCCGCTGCCCGGCACCTCCGCGCACGTCCTCGACCCGCTGCTGCGCCCGGTGCCACCCGGCGTGGTGGGGGAGCTGTACGTGGGCGGCGACGGCGTGGGCCGCGGCTACCTGCGGCGCCCGGGGCTGACCGCGCAGCGCTTCGTGGCCGACCCGTTCGGAGCGCCCGGCGCCCGCCTGTACCGCACCGGGGACCTGGTCTCCTGGGGGCCCGACGGCCAGTTGCGCTACCACGGCCGGGGCGACGACCAGGTCAAGGTCCGGGGCTTCAGGGTCGAACTCGGCGAGATCACCACCGCCCTGACCCGCTCGCCCCAGGTGCGCGCGGCTGCCGTCGTGGTCCGCGCCGACGGCGGCGGCCCCAGGCGACTGGTGGGCTACCTGGTCCCGGCCACGGAGCCCGAGGCCCGGGACGGGCAGCGGGCCGGCGCGGTGGACACCGACGCGCTGCGGGCCGAACTCGCCGCCGCGCTGCCCGAGCACATGGTGCCCGCCGCGCTCGTCGTGGTGGACCGGCTGCCCGTGACCGCCAACGGCAAGCTCGACCAGGACGCCCTGCCCGCGCCCAACTTCGCGGCGGCCATCGGGCACGCCAAGCCGGTCGGGCCGACCGAGGAGTTGCTCGCCGAACTGTTCGCGGCGGTGCTCGCGCTGCCGACGGTCGGCGCCGACGACAGCTTCTTCGCGCTCGGCGGCGACAGCATCCTGTCCATGCAACTGGTGGCCCGGGCCCGCGCGGCGGGCCTGCGGATCAGCCCGCGCGAGGTGTTCGAGGAGGCCACCGTGCGCCGGCTGGCCGCACTCGTCGCCGACCGGGCCGAGCCCGCGCCCGAACCCACCACTGCGCCCGCCGCGCCGGCCGGGCCCGCCCCGCTGACCCCGATCATGCGCTGGCTGGCCGAGCGCGCCGGGCCCACCGGGCGGTTCAGCCAGTCGATGCTGCTCACCCTGCCGTCCGGCATCCAACGCGCCGAGCTGGAGACGGTGTTGGCCGCGCTGGTCGACCGGCACGCGATGCTACGGGCCCGCGTGGACCTGAGCGCTGAGCAAGGCACCTTCGACGTACCGGAGGCGGCCGACGCGGTCCCGGAACCGCCGCTGCGGCACGTCGCCGACGCGCGACCGCTGACCGAGGCCGCGACCCAGGCCGCGGTCGAGGCGGCGGCGGACGGACTCGACCCGGCGCGCGGGCGGATGGTGCGGGCCGTGTGGTTCGACCACGGGCCCGCGCGCCCCGGCCGGCTGCTGCTGGTCGTCCACCACCTGGCCGTGGACGGCGTGTCCTGGCGCGTCCTGGTCGACGACCTGCGCGCGGCGTGGCAGGCCGTGGCCGCCGGGCGGCGCCCCGCGCTGCCGCCGGTGCCCACCTCCTTCCCGGCCTGGGCCGCCGACCTGCCGCGCCTCGCCGCCCGGCGACGGTCCGAACTCCCTCTGTGGAGCGAGATGTTGGCGGGCTCGGACGGGTTGCCGGGCGGCCGGGCCGACGGGCCCGTCACCGACACCGTGGGCGCGGCCCGGCACCGCGTCGTGGTGCTGCCACCGGAGACCACCGGCCCGCTGCTGACCACCGCGACCGAGCGGTACCGCGCCGGGGTCGGCGACCTGTTGCTGACCGCGCTGGCCATCGCTGTCGGCGCGTGGGGCGGCGCCGCGCGGGCCCGGTTCCTGGTGCACGTCGAGGGTCACGGCCGCGAGGAGCACATCAGCCCGGGCGCCGACCTCTCGCGCACCGTCGGCTGGTTCACCAGCCTCTACCCGGTCCTGCTGGACGCCCCCGTCACCGGCCCCGTCGGCGAGGCGGTGCGCCGCGTACGCGAGGCGACGGCCGCCATCCCCGACAGCGGCATCGGCTACGGGCTGCTGCGCCACCTCGACCCCGAGGGGCGGGCCGCGCTCCGCGAGGCCCCCACGCCACGGATCGCCTTCAACTACCTGGGCCGCTTCGCCGCCGCGTCCGACGACCGGCCCTGGTCGGCGGCGCCCGAGGCCGGCGTGCTCGGCGGCGCCATCGACGGCGCACTGGCGATGGCCCACCCGCTGGAGCTGAACGCCGTCACCCGGGAGACCCCGGGCGGACCCGCCCTGCACACCCGGCTCACCTGGGCGCCCAGCTCGCTGACCGAGGCCGAGGTGACCGAACTCGGCGCGCTGTGGCTCGCCGCCCTGACCCGCCTGGCCCACGGCGACCCGGCCGACCAGAGGGACCCGAACGACCCAGCCGACCCAGCCGACCCAGCCGATCCGGCCGATCCGGCCGACCAGCACCCGCACGACAGCGCCGAGCCGCCGCGGCCCGCGAGCGCGCGGCCGACGCCGGCCGAGCCGCGGCCGGCGCCGGCCGAGCCGCGGCCGGCGCCCGCACCCGAGCGCGGGCCCGCCGGGCCGCCGCTCTCCCCGCTCAGCCCAGAACAGAGCGCCCTGCTCCAAGCACGATGGAGGAACCGGTGAGTGAGCACGACGGCCTGGACGACATCCTTCCGCTGTCCCCGTTGCAGGAGGGCCTGCTGTTCCACTCCGCGTTCGACGCGCGGGCCCTGGACGTCTACACCCTGCAGCTCGCCTTCGACCTGCGCGGCCCCGTCGACGGCCGGGCCCTGCGCGCGGCCGGCCAGAGCCTGCTGCGCCGGCACGCCAACCTGCGCGCCGCCTTCCTCCAGGACGGCCTGGACCGCGCCGTCCAGGTCATCCCGCACCACTGCGAACTGCCCTGGTACGAGCACGACCTGTCGGCGTACCCGGCGGCCGAGCGAGAGAGCGAACTCGCCCGGCTGACCGCGGCCGACCGGGCCCGCCGCTTCGACCTGACCGAGCCGCCGCTGCTGCGACTCACCCTGATCAAGCTCGACGACCAGGCGTGGCACCTGCTGCTGTGCGCCCACCACATCCTCATCGACGGCTGGTCGGTGCCGCTGCTCGGCAAGGAGCTGTTCGCCTGCTACGCGGCCGGCGGCTCGGACAGCGCGCTCCCGCCGGTCCGCCCCTACCGGGACTTCCTGGCCCACCTCGCGGGACAGGACGACGCGGCGGCCGAGGCCGCCTGGCGCGCCGCGCTCGCCGGCCTCGACGAGCCGACGCTGCTGGTCCCCGGGCCCTTCGCCGGCGTACCCGAACTGCCCCACCAACTCGACCTCACCCTCCCCGAGGGCACCGGCGCCGGGCTCGCCGCGCTGGCCAGCGCGCAGGGCCTGACCACCAGCACGCTCTACCAGGCCGCCTGGGGCGCCACGTTGGCCCGGCACACCGGCCGCCCCGACGTCGCCTTCGGCACCACCGTCTCCGGCCGCCCCGCCGAACTCGACGGCGCCGACGCCATGATCGGCCTGTTCATCAACACCCTGCCGGTGGTGGTGCACGCGCCCAGCGCCCGCGCGCTGACCGACGTGGCCCACACCCTCCAGCGCGACCAGGCCCGCCTCCTGGACCACCAGCACATCGGCCTGGCCCGCATCCAACAGGCGGCCGGTATCGGCGAACTCTTCGACACGCTCCTGGTGGTGGAGAACTTCGCGGTCGACTCCGACGGGCTGGCCGCCGCCCAGGCCGCGGGCGGCGTACGGGTCGCCTCCGTACGCGGCGAGGACGCCACCCACTACCCGGTCACCGTCGTCGTCCACCCGGGACCGAACCCGCGCGTCGCGCTGCGCTACCGCCCCGACCAGCTCACCGCCGAGCGGGCGCGGGCACTGGGTGCGGCGTACGCGCGCATGCTCGGCGCCTACGCGCGCGCCGCGGACCGCCCGGTGGGCTCCGTCGAACTCCTCGCCCCGCACGAGCGCCGCCGCGCCCTGTCCGACGGCGCCCCGCTGACCACCGAAGCCCCGGCGGACGACGACACCCTCACCGCCCGCTTCGCCCGCGCCGCCCGCCGCGATCCCGACGCCACCGCCGTCACACACGGCACCACCCACCTCAGCTACCGCGAACTCGACGCCCGCTCGGACCAGTTGGCGGCGCTGCTGCGCGAGCACGGCGCGGCCCCCGGCGAGCTGGTCGCGCTCGCCCTCCCGCCGTCCACGGACCAGGTCGCCGCCGTGCTGGCCGTACTCAAGACGGGCGCCGGCTACCTGCCGCTGGTCGCCGACGGTCCCGCCGACCGCACCGCCACCGTGCTCCGCGACGCGGCCCCCGTCGCGCTGCTGACCCGTGGCGAGACGTTCCCGCAGGAGCCCGGCGGCGTGCCGCGCGTCGCCCTGGACGCCCCGCACACCGCCGCGCGCCTCGCCGAGCTGGCCGGCGCGCCGGCCCCCGCGCCCCGGCTGACCGCCGCCCACACCGCGTACGTCATCTACACCTCGGGCTCCACCGGCGCCCCCAAGGGCGTCGTCGTCCCGCACGGCAACGTGCTGCGGCTCTTCGACGCCACCCGCGAACTCTTCGCGTTCGACCACGCCGACGTGTGGACCCTCTTCCACTCCTACGCCTTCGACTTCTCCGTCTGGGAACTCTTCGGCGCCCTGCTGCACGGCGGGCGGCTGGTCGTCGTGGACCCGGCCACCACACGCGCGCCGGAGGAGTTCCGCGCCCTGCTCGCCGCCGAGCGGGTCACCGTCCTCAACCAGACCCCGTCGGCGTTCTACCAACTCGCCGAGGTCGAGTGCGCCGCTCCGGCCGACGCCGCGCCGCTCACCCTGCGCACCGTCGTCTTCGGCGGCGAGGCCCTGGAGCCACCCCGCCTCGCGCCGTGGCAGGCCCGGTACGGCGCGGACGGCCCCGAACTCGTCAACATGTACGGGATCACCGAGACCACGGTGCATGTCACGCAGCACGTTCTTGAGGCCGAGCCTGCCGAGGCCGGAAGGGCTTCCGAGCTTGCCGGGGCCGGGGAGGCTGCCGAGGCCGGGGAGAGCGCCGAACACGCTGGGGGAGCTGCCTCGCGACCGCTCAGCCCCGTCGGCCGGCCCATCGACGACCTCGGCGTCTACGTGTTGGACTCCGCGCTGCGGCCCGTCGCCCCCGGCCACCCGGGAGAGCTTTACGTCGCCGGGCCCGGGCTCGCCCGCGGCTACCTGGGGCGGCACGCGCTGACCGCGACCCGCTTCGTGGCCGACCCGTTCGGCCCGCCGGGCGCCCGCATGTACCGCAGCGGCGACCTGGCCCGCTGGAGCGACGACGGCGAACTCGACTACCTGGGCCGGGCCGACGAACAGGTGCAGATCCGCGGGTTCCGCGTCGAGCCCGGTGAAGCCCGCGCCGCGCTCGCCGCCGACCCAGAGGTCGCCGACGCCGTCGTGCTGGCCCGCCCCGGGCCCGATGGCGGCACCCGCCTGATCGGCTACGTGCGCCCCGCCACCGACCACCTGGAGGTGGACCGGCTGCGCGCCCGCGTCGCCGACCGGCTGCCCGGCTACCTGGTGCCGGCGGCCGTCGTGCGCGTCGAGCGGTGGCCGCTGACCGGCAACGGCAAGCTCGACCGGCGGGCGCTGCCCGAGCCCGAGCGGGCCGGGGCGCGCGCCGGGCGCACTCCGCGCACCCCGCAGGAGGAGATCGTCGCCGGCCTCTTCCGCGATCTGCTCGACGTCCCGCACGTCGGCGTGGACGAGGACTTCTTCGCCCTCGGCGGGCACTCGCTGCTCGCCACCCGACTCGCCTCCCGGGTACGGGCCGCCCTGGACGCCGACGTGTCGGTGCGCGACGTGTTCGAGGCGCCCACCGTCGAGGGGCTCGCCCGCCGCGCCGAGCCCGGCAGCTCCCGCCGCGCGCCGCTGGTGCCGCGCCCGCGCCCGGAGCGGGTGCCGCTCTCGCCGGCCCAGCGCCGGCTGTGGTTCCTGCACCAGTTGCACGGCCCGAACGCCACGTACAACATCCCCTTCGTCGCCCGGCTGACCGGGCCGCTGGACGTGCCAGCGCTGCGCGCCGCGGTGCGCGACGTGCTTGAGCGGCACGAGAGCCTGCGCACCGTCTTCCCGGCCGCGGACGAGCGGCCCCACCAGGCGGTCGTGCCGCTCGCCGAGATCGGCGAGGTGCTGCCGGTGCGCGCGGTCGCGCCGGGGCTCCTGGAGCGCGAGTTGGCCCAGCTCACCGGCGCCGCCTTCGACGTGGAGCGGGAGATACCGCTGCGCGCCACGCTGCTCGCCCTCGGCGCCGAGCAGCACGTCATCGCCCTCGTCGTGCACCACATCGCCGCCGACCAGTGGTCGGCCCGCCCGCTCCTCACCGACCTGGCCACCGCCTACGCCGCCCGCCGCGAGGGCGCCGCGCCCGCCTGGGCCCCGCTCCCGGTCAGCTACGCCGACTTCACCCTCTGGCAGCGCGAGGTGCTCGGCTGGGCCGAGGACGGGGCGCTGCCCGGCGGCCCCCTCGAAGCGCAGGTCGCCTACTGGCGTACCCAACTCGCCGAGCTGCCCGACGAGTTGGTCCTGCCCACCGACCGGCCCCGGCCGTCCCAGCCCAGCTACCGGGGCGGCTTCGTGCGCTTCAGGGTCCCCGCCGCCACCCACCGGGCCCTGCGCGAGGTGGCCGGCGCCGCCTCCGGGTCGCTGTTCATGGCCGCCCACGCCGGGCTCGCCGCCCTGCTGACCAAGGTCGGCGCCGGCACCGACGTGGTCGTCGGCACCCCCGTCGCCGGCCGCGCCGACGCCGCCCTGGACGACCTGGTCGGCTTCTTCGTCAACAACCTGGTGCTGCGCACCGACACCTCGGGCGACCCCACGTTCCGCACGCTCGTCGACCGCGTCCGGGCCGTGGACCTGGCCGCCTACGCCCACGCCGATGTGCCCTTCGAGCACCTGGTGGACGTGGTGAGCCCGCACCGCTCGCTGGCCCGGCACCCGCTGTTCCAGACCATGCTGGCCTACGAGAACCGGTCCGCCGCCGAGATCGGGCTGCCCGGCGTGCGGACCACGGCCGTGCCCGCGCTCGGCGAGGCCGCCAAGTTCGACCTGACGTTCACGCTCGCCGAACGGGCCGGCGCCGACGGCATCGACGGCATTCTCGAATACGCCACCGACCTCTTCGACCGGCCCACGGCGGAGGCGCTCGCCGACCGCCTGGTGCGCCTGCTGACCGCCGCGGCGCACGAGCCCGACGTCCCGCTGCACCGACTCGACGTGCTCTCGGCCGCCGAGCGCGCGGCGCTGACCGGCGCGGCGCCGGCCGCGCCCGCGCGCCGGTCGGCCGCCACCGGGCCCGCCGCGCGCGGCCCCGCCCTGCCCGCCGGCGGTCCGGCGACCTTCCCCGCGCTGTTCGCCGCGCGCGTCGCGGCGGACGGCGCCGCGCCCGCCGTCGCCGGCCCCTCCGCGCTCACCGGCGACCACCTCGCCCTCACTTACCGCGCGTTGGACGACGCGGCGAGCCGGCTCGCCCACGCCCTCATCGCGCACGGCGTACGGCCCGACGACCGGGTGGCGGTCGCCCTGCCGCGCACCGTCGAGGCCGTCACCGCGCTGCTCGCCGTGCACAAGGCGGGCGCCGTCTACCTGCCCGTCGACCCCGACTACCCCGCCGAGAGGGTGCGGTTCACGCTCACCGACGCCGCGCCGACCCTGATTCTCGTCGCGCCCGGCCACCACCCGCCGACCCCCGCCGGGCTGCCCACACTGGCCCTGCCCGCCACGCCCACCGACCCCGAGCCGACCACCGACCCCGGAACGTGGCGGGCGCTGCGCCCCGACTCGGCGGCGTACGTCATCTACACCTCCGGCTCCACCGGCCGCCCCAAGGGCGTCGTCGTCACGCACGCGGGGCTGCCCGCCCTCGCCGACACCGTCATCGACGGCTTCGGCGCCGGGCCCGGCTCCCGGGTCCTCCAGTTCGCCTCGCTGAGCTTCGACACCTCCCTGTGGGAGATCGTCATGGCGCTGCTGTCCGGCGGCTGCCTGGAGATCGTCCCCGCCGAGCGGCGACTCGGCGAGCCCCTGGCGCGGTTCGTCGCCGAGCGCCGGATCACCCACCTGACCGTGCCGCCCGCGGTGCTCGCCGCCCTCCCCGAGCGGGCCGTCGCGCCCGGCACCACCGTGATCGTCGCCGGCGAGGCGTGCGCGCCCGAACTCGTGCGCGCCTGGGCGCCGCACACGGCGATGTTCAACTCGTACGGGCCGACCGAGACCACCGTGGACGCGACGCTGTGGCGCTGCGACCCGGGCGCCCTGCGCGGCGGCCCGGTGCCGGTGGGCCGGCCCGTCACCGAGACGGCCACCTACGTGCTCGACGCCGCCCTGCAACCCGTGCCCCCCGGCACCCCCGGCGAGCTGTACGTCGCCGGCACCGGCCTCGCCCGTGGCTACCACGCGCGCCCCGGCCTGACCGCGCAGCGCTTCGTCGCCGACCCGTACGGCCCGCCAGGCGCCCGCATGTACCGCACCGGCGACCTGGCCCGCTGGACCACGGCCGGTGTCCTGGAGTACCTGGGCCGCGCGGACGACCAGGTCAAGCTGCGCGGGTTCCGTATCGAACTGGGCGAGGTCGAGGCGGCGCTCGGCGCGCTGCCCGGCGTACGGCAGGCCGCCGTGCTGCTCCGCGAGGACCAGCCAGGACGGCCGCTGCTGGTCGGCTACCTGGTGGCCGACCGGGGCAGCGGCGGCCCGCTGGACAGCGCCGCGCTCCAGGCGGCGCTGGCCCGGACGCTGCCCGACTACCTGGTCCCGGCCGTCCTGGTGGAGCTGGACGCCTTCCCGCTCAGCCCGAACGGCAAGGTGGACCGCGCGGCGCTGCCCGCGCCCGTCGCGACCGCCACCGACGAGCGGTCACTCGACGGCACCGCCGCCACGCTGGCCGCCCTCTTCGGCGAAGTGCTCGGCCGCGCGCCGGCGGGCGGTGACGACAGCTTCTTCGCCATCGGCGGCGACAGCATCTCCTCCATCCAACTCGTCAGCCGCGCCCGGGCGGCGGGCCTCGCCCTGAGCGCCCGACAGATCTTCGAGCACCGCACCCCGCGAGCGCTGGCCGCCGTGGTCGGCCCCCTTGGCGACGCCGCGCCCGCCGCGGCGGGCGCCCGCGAGGGCGGCACCGTGCCGCTGACCCCGCTCATGCACTGGCTCGCCGGCCGGCCCGCCGCCTGGCGCACCTTCCACCAGTCCATGCTGGTCCGCGTCCCCGGCACGCTCACCGAGCCGGCCCTCGCCGCCGCCCTGGGCGAACTGGTCGCCACCCACGGCATGCTGCGCGCCACCGTGGTCCGCGACGCCACCGGCGCACCCGCCCTCACGGCCGACCGGCCCACCGACGCGGAGGCGGGCGCCGCCCCCGCCACGTACCGACTGACCGTCGTGGACGCGGCCGACGCCGGCCCCGAGCGGCTGCGCGCCCAGGTCGCCGAGCACTCGGCCGCCGCCGTCGAACGGTTGGACCCGGAGCGGGGCCGGCTGGTCGAGGCGGTGTGGTTCGACGCCGGCCACGGCGAGAGCGGAAGGCTGCTGCTGACCATCCACCACCTGGTCGTGGACGGCGTCTCCTGGCGCGTCCTGCTCGCCGACCTCGCGACCCTCCTCGGCGACCACCCGGGCGACGGCACCGGGCCGCGCGCCACGACCACCGGCGCGCCCCGCACGCTGGAGGCCCCCGGCACCTCCTTCGGCCACTGGGCCAGGGAACTGCGCGCCGGCGCGGGCCGGCACGAGGACGAGCGCGCGCACTGGGAGGCGACCCTGGCCGGCGCCGAACCCCCGCTGGGCACGCGGCCCCTGGACCCGGTGACCGACACCGCCGCCGGTTGCCGCACGCTGCGCACCGTCCTCGCGCCCGAACTGGCCGGCCCGCTGCTCGGCGAGGTGCCCGCCGCCTTCCACGCCAGTCCCGAGGACGTGCTGCTCGCCGCCCTCGCCCTGGCCGTGGTCGCGGAACGGGAGGCCACGGACGGCGATGACACCGACTCCCTCCTCATCGACCTGGAGTCGCACGGCCGCCACGAGGAACTGGTCGAGGGCGCCGAACTCTCCCGCACGGTCGGCTGGTTCACCACCCAGTACCCGGTCCGCGTCGCCCCCGGCGGGGCCGGTACCGCCGCCGCGGTCAAGCGGGTGAAGGAACAACTGCGCGCGGTGCCGCGCCAGGGCACCGGCTACGGGCTGCTGTACGCGCAGGCCCCCAGCGGCGCCCAGGTCGCCTTCAACTACCTGGGCCGCTTCGACGGCGCCGCGCCCGGCGGCGACCCGGTCGCCGGAAGCTGGACGCCGGCCCCCGAGTCCGACGCCGTCACCGCCCCCACCGACCCCCGCCTCCCCGCCGACCACGCGCTGGACGTGCACGCCTCGGCCGTCGGTGGACCACACGGCCCGAGCCTGACCGTCCGCTGGACCTACCCGCCGGGCCCGCTGGACGCCGAGCGGGTACGCCGTATCGCCGACCGCTTCACCGCGACGCTGCGCGAGCTGGCCGAGCACGCGGGCCACGGCGCGTACGGCGGGCACACCCCCTCCGACTTCCCGCTGGTCAGCCTCGACCAGGCGCAAATCGACGAGTTGGAGCGGGCCCACCCGGACCTGGCGGACGTGCTGCCGCTGTCGCCGCTCCAACAGGGCCTGGCCTACCACGCGCTCGCCGACACCAGCGCCCTCGACGTCTACGTCGTCCAACTCGACCTGGAGCTGACCGGGGCGCTGGACGCGGACCGGTTGCGCCAGGCCGCGCAGGCCGTCGTGGACCGGCACGCGAGCCTGCGCGCCGGGTTCCGACAGCTCGGCGACGGCACCCTGGTGCGCTACACGACGGCGACCGCGCCCGTGGCCTGGCGCCAGCGCGATCTGCGGGCCGAGCCCGACCCGCTCGCCGCGCTCGCCCAGCTCACCGAGGCCGACCGCGTCGAACGCTTCGACCTGGACCGGCCGCCACTGCTGCGCTTCACGCTGGCCCAGATCGCCCCCGACCGGCACCGCCTGCTGTTCACCAGCCACCACCTGCTGATGGACGGCTGGTCGGCGCCGCTGCTGCTGACCGACCTGTTCGCCGCGTACGCGCACCAGCCGCTGCCCACCCGCCGCCCGTACGCCGACTACCTGCGCTGGCTGGCCGGGCGCGACGAACAGGCGGCGCTGGCCGCCTGGCGGCGGGCGCTGGCCGGGTTCGAGCGGCCCACGCTCGTCGCGCCGGCGGGCGGCACGGGCGTGGCCGCCGTCCCCGGCGAGACGGAACTGACCCTGTCCCCGCGGGCGACGGCCGCCGTCGACGCCACGGCCCGGGCCGTCGGAGTCACCCTCAGCACCCTGGCGCAGACCGCCTGGGGCCTGGTGCTCGGCCAACTCACCGGCCGCGACGACGTGGTGTTCGGCAACGCCGTCTCCGGCCGGCCCCCCGAGCTGGCCGGCGTCGAGTCGATGATCGGCCTGTTCGTGAACACCGTGCCGGCGCGCGTACGGCTCACCCCGGGACGCCCGCTGCGCGAACTGGTCACCGAGGTGCACGCCGAGCAGGTCGCGCTCCTGGACCACCAGCACCTGGGCCTCGCCGACATCCAGCGGGCCACCGGGCACGGCGAACTCCTCGACACCATGATGGTGTTCGAGAACTACCCCTTCGACGACGAGGCCCTCAGCGGCAGCGAGCGCGCCGCCGGCCTCGCGGTGCGCGGCGTCGGCGGCCGGGACGCCACCCACTACCCGCTCACCCTCTCCGCCACCGCCCAGGCCGGCCGACTGCGGCTCGCTCTGAAGTACCGCACCGACTTCTGCGACGCCGACGCCGCGCGCGACATCACCCGCCGCGTGGCCGCCGCCATCGACCACCTGGCGCGCGCCCCCGAGGCCCCGGTGGGCTCCGTGGACACCGCCGACCCGCACCGCCCGCCGCGCTGGCGGCTGACCGGCGCCCCGGCCCGCCCGCTGCCGGCCCTCGCCCAGGCGTCACCGGTCACCCCGTGTGACGCGAGCGGAACGGGCATCGCCGCCGCGTTCGCCGCCCAGGCCGCGGCGACCCCCGACGCCACCGCCGTGCGGCGCGCGGACGGCACCGGCCGGCTCAGCTACGCCGAACTCGCCGCCCGCGCCTCCCGCCAGGCCGAGCGGTTGCGCGCGGCCGGCGCGGGCCCGGAGGCCGTGGTCGGCGTGTTGCTGCCGCGCTCGCCCGAACTGGTCACCAGCCTCCTCGCGGTGGCCTGGGCCGGCGCCGGCTACCTGCCGCTGCACCCGAGCTGGCCGGCCGAGCGCTGCCGGGCCGTGCTCGCCGCCGCCGGGGCCATCGCCCTGGTCGCCGCGGCCGACGACGCCCGGGCGGCCGAGGCCGCGGGCGCGCTCCCGATCCTGCCCCCGCCGCCGGCCGGCCCGGCGCCCGGCGTCGTCGGCGCCCCGTGGCAGCCGCCCGCGCCCGCGCATCCCGGGCAACTCGCCTACGTCATGTACACCTCCGGCTCCACGGGGGCGCCCAAGGGCGTGGCCGTGGAGCAGGCGGCCGTGCTGGCGCTGGCGGCCGACACCCGCTGGGACGGCGCGGCGCACCGCGCCGTGCTGCTGCACTCCCCGCACTCCTTCGACGCCGCCACGTACGAGCTGTGGGTGCCGCTGCTGCGCGGAGGCGAGGTGGTCGTGGCGCCCGAAGGCGACACCGCCCCGGCCGCCTGGCGCTCCCTGTTGCCCGCCAGCGGCGCCACCGCGCTGTGGCTGACCGCGGGCCTGTTCGCGCTCCTCGCCCACGAGACACCGGAGGCGTTCCACGGCCTGCGCGAGGTCTGGACGGGCGGCGACGTCGTCTCGCCCGCCGCCGTACGGGCCGTGCGCGCCGCCGCGCCGCACCTGCGGATCGTCAACGGCTACGGCCCCACCGAGACCACCACCTTCGCCACGTCGAGCCAGCTCACCACCGGGCACGCCGGGCGAGACGAGCACCCCGGGAGCGCCGAGCCCGGCACCGCCGAATCCGCCACCGCCGAGCCCGCCACCGCCGACCCCGACACCGTCGAGGCCGACACCATCGAGGCCGACGCGGCGCTGCCGATCGGCACCCCGCTGGACGGGATGACCGCCAGCGTCCTGGACGGGGCGCTGCGGCCGGTGCCGGACGGCGTGCCCGGCGAGCTGTACCTCGGCGGCACCGGACTGGCCCGTGGCTACGTGGGCCAACCCGGGCTGACCGCCGAGCGGTTCGTCGCCGACCCCGCGGGCCCGCCCGGCGCGCGCCTCTACCGCACCGGCGACGTGGTGCGGGTGCGCGTCGACGGGCGGCTCGACTTCGTCGGTCGCGCCGACGACCAGGTCAAGCTGCGCGGCTACCGCGTCGAACCCGGCGAGACCGAGGCCGCGCTGCGGGCCCTGCCCGAGGTCGCGGACGCCGCCGTCGTGGCCCGCACCGACCTGCCGGGGGGCCCGGCCCTGGTCGCGTACGTCGTGCCGGCCGTCGCGCGGGCCGGCCAGCCGACGGCCGACGCGGGCGCTGCCCCGGCCGGCGACGGCGAAGCCCTCGGCCGCGCGCTGCGCGAGCGGCTCGCGCGGACGCTGCCGGAGTACCTGGTGCCCACGGCCGTGGTCTGCCTGGAGCGGCTGCCGCTGACCGCCAACGGCAAGCTGGACCGGGCCGCGCTGCCCGCCCCGCGACGGGCCACCGCCGTGCCCGCCGCGCCGCTCGGGCAGCGCGAGGAGTTGCTGTGTCGGCTGTTCGCCGACGCGCTCGGCGTCGAGTCCGTCGCCCCCGACCAGGACTTCTTCGCCGCCGGCGGGCACTCGCTGTCGGCGATGCGGCTGGTGGGCACCGTACGGGCGGCGCTGCACGTCTCGCTCGCGGTGCGTGACCTCTTCACCGCCCGCACCCCCGCCGCCACCGCCGCGCTGCTGCGGCCCGCGACGCACCAGCGGGCGCCGCTGGTGGCGGGCCCGCGCCCGGCCGAGCTGCCGCTGTCCCCGGCCCAGCGCCGACTGTGGTTCCTCGACCGGCTCGACACGGGGACCGCGGCGTACAACGTGCCCATCGCGCTGCGGCTGACCGGGCGCGTGGAGCTGCCCGCGCTGCGCGCCGCCCTGCACGACCTGGTGGTGCGGCACGAGGCGCTGCGCACCGTCTTCCCGGACACCGAGGGCGTGCCGCGCCAGCACGTCGTGCCCGCCGACCAGGCCCGGGTGGAGGTCGAACTCGTCACCACGCCCCCGTCGGACGGCGCCGCGCTGGACACCGCGCTGCACGCCGCCGCCGTACGCCCCTTCGACCTGACCCGCGACCTGCCGCTGCGCGCCACCGTGCTGCGCCCGCTCCCCGCCGCCACCGGCGCGCGCCTCGACGAGGCCGCCGCCGACACCGACACCGACGGTGACACCGAGGGCGACGTCCTGCTCCTGGTACTGCATCACATCGCGGGCGACGAGTGGTCCGTACGGCCCCTGCTCACCGATCTGAGCAGCGCCTACGCCGCCCGGGTGGCCGGGCACGCCCCGCGCTGGACGCCGCTGCCCGTGCAGTACGCCGACTACGCGCTGTGGCAGCGGGAGGTGCTCGGCGCCGAGGACGACCCGGACAGCGGCATCGGCCGGCAGACGGCGTACTGGCGCGAGCGGTTGGCCGGCGCGCCGGGCGAGCTGGCGCTGCCGCTGGACCGGCCGCGCGGCGACCACGCCGGGTACGACGGCGAGGTCGTGGAGTTCGCCGTCCCCGACGACGTGCGCCGTGGGCTGCGGGAGCTGGCCCGGCGCACCGGTGCCACGCCGTTCATGGTGGCGCACGCCGCGCTCGCCGCACTTCTGGAGCGCCTGGGCGCCGGGTGCGACCTGCCGATCGGCACGCTCATCGCGGGGCGCGACGAGCACGCGCTGCACGACCTCGTCGGCTTCTTCGTCAACACCCTGGTGCTGCGCACCGACGTGAGCGGCGACCCGACGCCGGGCGAGCTGGTGGAGCGCGTCAAGGCCGCCGACCTGGAAGCCTTCGACCACGCCCAGGTGCCCTTCGAGAAGCTGGTGGACGCGCTCGGCGCGGAACGCTCGCTGGCCCGGCACCCGCTGTTCCAGGTGATGCTGAACCACCAGACGCGCACTCCGGCCGGGCCGCGCCTGGCGGATCTGGACAGCGCGCCGGTCGCCGTGCACACCCGTACCGCCAAGTTCGACCTGACGTTCACGCTCGTCCAACACCCGGGCGCGGACGGGCCGTTGACCGGCGGCATCACCTACCGCACCGACCTGTTCGACGCGGCCACGGTGCGCCGGATCGCCACCCACTTCACCCGCGTGCTCGCCGCGTTCGCCACCCACCCGGACCGCCCCGTCACCGCGATCGACCTGCTGACGGGCGACGAACGGCACCGCGTGCTGCACCAGTGGAACGACACCGCGACCCGGGTGGCACCGGCCACCGTGCCGCAGGCGCTCGCCGAGGCGGCGGCCCGCACGCCCGAGGCGCCCGCCGTCATCGCCGACGACGGCACGCTCAGCCACCGCGAGCTGTACGAGCGGGCCGCCCGGCTCGCCCACGCGCTCGCGCGCCGGGGCGCCGGCCCGGACCGCCTCGTCGCGGTGCTGCTCCCGCGCTCGGCCCGCTCGGTGCTCGCCGCGCACGCCGTGCAGCACGCGGGCGCCGCCTACCTGCCGCTGGACCCCGCGCACCCCGTCGAACGGCTGGCCGCCCTGCTCGCCGACACCGCCCCGGCGGTGGTCCTCACCGACGCCGCCACCGCCGCGACGCTGGCCGGGGCGCTGCCCGCGCCCGGCGCCCGCACCGTGCTCCTGGACGACCCGGCGCTGGTCGCCGAGGTCGCCGCGCACCCGACCACGCCACCGGCCGCGACCCGCCCGCCGCACCCGCTGAACACCGCGTACGTGCTGCACACCTCGGGATCGACGGGCCGTCCCAAGGCGGTGGCCGTCCCGCACCGGGCGCTGGTCAACCGGCTGGTGTGGAACCAGCGGCGCTTCCCGCTCGGCCCCGGCGACCGGATGCTGCACAAGGCGGCGCCCGGGTTCGACGTGTCGGTGTGGGAACAGTTCGGGCCGCCGCTGGGCGGCGCGGCCCTCGTCGTCGCCCGCCCCGACGGCCACCTCGACCCGGCGTACCTGGCCGAGACGATCCGCACCCGGCGGATCACCGCCGCGCACTTCGTGCCCTCGATGCTCGCGCTCTTCGCCGCCGAGCCGGCCGCCGCCGACCTCGGCGGGCTGCGCTGGCTCTTCAGCGGCGGCGAGGCGCTGCCGGGCCAGTTGGCCGACGCCTGGTACCGGGACCGCGACGCGGCGCTGATCAACCAGTACGGGCCGACCGAGGCGGCCGTGGACGTGACCGCGCGCCGCGCCGAACCCGGCCAGCCAGGGACCGTGCCGCTCGGCGCGCCGGGCGACAACACCCGCGCCTACGTCCTGGACGCCGCGCTGCGCCCGGTGCCGGTCGGCGTGGTGGGGGAGCTGTACCTCGCCGGCGCCCAACTCGCCCGTGGCTACCTCGGCGAACCCGTGCGCACCGGCGAGCGGTTCGTCGCCGACCCGTTCGGCCCGCCCGGCACCCGGCTCTACCGCACCGGCGACCTGGCCCGCTGGAACGCGGCGGGCGAGCTGGAGTTCGCCGGCCGCGCCGACGACCAGGTCAAGCTGCGCGGCGTTCGGATCGAGCCGGCCGAGGTGCGCGCCGCGCTGCTCACCCACCCGGCCGTCGCCGACGCGGCCGTCATCGTCCGCGAGGACGCGCCGGGCGCCGCGCGCCTGGTCGGTTACGTCACCCCGGCCGGCGGGCCCGTGAACCCGGGCGACATCCCCGCCCTAGACGCCCCCGCCATCGACACCGCCGAGCTGTTGCGGCACGCCGCGACGCTGCTGCCGCCGGCGCTCGTCCCCGCCGACCTGGTGGGCGTCGACGCGTTCCCGCTCACCAGCAGCGGCAAGCTGGACCGCGCCGCGCTGCCCGCCCCCCGGCGGGCCGAGCCCGGCGCGCCGGCGCGGCCGAGCACCGACGCCGAACGGGTACTGGCCGACCTGGTGGCCACGCTCCTCGGGCTCGACGCGGTCGGCGCGCACGACAGCTTCTTCGCGCTCGGCGGCGACAGCATCTCCTCCATCCAACTCGTCAGCGCGGCCCGCCGCGCCGGACTGGTGATCACCCCGCGCCAGGTGTTCGAGCACCGCACCGTCGCCGCCCTGGCGCTGGTGGCCGAGCCCGCGCCGCGCGACGCGGCGGCCGAGCACGACGACGGCACCGGAACCGTGCCGCTCACCCCCGTCATGCACGCCATGTTCGAGCGCGGCGGCGACCCGCGCGCCTACAGCCAGTCGCTCCTGGTCACCCTGCCCGCCACGGTGGACCACGCGAGCCTGCGCACCGCCGTGCGGACGGTGCTCGACCACCACGGCATGCTGCGCGCCACCCTCCGGGCCACCGGCCCCGACGCGCCGCCACACGCCCCCTGGGCGCTTGAGGTTCCCGCGCCCGGCACGGTGGACGCCGCGCGGTGCCTGCGCCGGGTACGCGTCGCGCCCGACGATCCCGACGCGCTGCGCGCGGCCGTGCGCGCCGAGTCCCGCGTCGCCACCGAGGCGCTCGACCCCGAGCGCGGCCGGGTCTTCGCGGCCGTCTGGTTC
This sequence comes from Streptomyces buecherae, assembly GCF_014295035.1. Classification (GTDB taxonomy): domain Bacteria; phylum Actinomycetota; class Actinomycetes; order Streptomycetales; family Streptomycetaceae; genus Streptomyces; species Streptomyces youssoufiensis. The sequence goes on along the minus strand of NZ_CP060404.1, from coordinate 712,436 downwards.
GACCTCGGCCAGGCCACCCCCGGCCGGCTGCTGCTGCTCGCCCACCACCTGGTGGTCGACGCCGTCTCCTGGCGGGTGCTGCTGCCCGACCTGGCCCAGGCGTGGGAGGCCGCCAGCGCCGGGCGGACGCCGGAACTGCCACCGGTCGAGGTCTCCTTCCGTACCTGGGCCCGCGCCCTGGCCGCCCAGGCCCCGGAGCGCGCAGCCGAACTCCCGTACTGGCGCGAGGTGTTGGCCGCCCCCGACCCGGCCATCGGCGACCGGGAACTGGACCCGGCGCGCGACGTGCCCCAGACGGTGCGCCGGCTCGCGGTCACCGTGCCATCCGAGCTGGCCGAGCCGCTGCTGACCGAGGTACCGGCCGCCTTCCACTGCGGGGAGCAGGAGGTGCTGCTGGCGGCGCTGGCGATGGCCGTACGGCGGTGGCGGACCGGGCGCGACGCGGTCCTGGTGCTCCTGGAGGGCCACGGCCGCAGCGACGCGGTACTGCCAGGGGGCCACGAACCCGCCCGCACCGTCGGCTGGTTCACCAGCCTCTACCCGGTGCGGCTGACCGCCGACGGCGTCGGCCCGAGGGCCCCGTACGAGGACCCGGAGGCGGCCGGGCGACTGCTCAAGCACCTCAAGGAACAACTGCGCGCGGTGCCGGCCGGCGGGGTCGGCTTCGGCCAACTGCGCTACCTGGACCCGGCGGCCGGCGCCGAACTGGCCAAGGGACCGCGCCCGCAGATCAGCTTCAACTACCTGGGCCGCTTCGACGTGGGCCCCGCCGAGCCGGTGCCAACCCCCACGGGCGGGACGGAAACCGGCGCGGCTGGCGGGCACGGGCAGCCGTGGACCCCGGCCGCCGAGTCGGGCGCGCTGTGGCGGGAGGAGGCGACGGTCGGCGTGGACACCGCGCTCGACCTGAGCATCGCCGCGCTGCGCCGACCGACCGGCACCGAACTGTCGGTGACCTGGCACCACGCGAGCCTGCTGCTCGACGCGGCCCAGATCGCCGAGCTGAACCAGTGGTGGCGCGAGGCGCTCCAGGCCCTGCTCGACAGCGCGCGGGGCGGCACCACGGCCGGGCACACACCGTCCGACCTGGGACTGGTGTCCCTGAGCCAGGACGAGATCGACGAGTTCGAAGACGAGTGGAGGAATCTGTGAGCAGGGCGAGTTCGGGGCTTTTGGACATCCTGCCGTTGTCCCCCCTGCAAAAGGGCCTGTACTTCCTCTCGTCGTACGACGAGAGCGCGCTCGACGTCTACACCGTCCAACTCGGCTTCGACCTCGACGGGGAACTGGACACGGGGCGGCTGCGCGCCGCCGCCGGCGCCCTGCTGACCCGGCACCCCAACCTCAAGGCGGCCTTCCGGCAGCGCAAGAACGGCGAACCGGTCGCGCTGATCCCCGCCCAGGCCGAGCTGCCCTGGCAGGAGGCCGACCTGTCGGCGCTGCCCGAGGCCGCGCGGCGCGAGCGACTGGCGCGGATCACCGACGCCGACCGGCGGGCCAGGTTCGACCTGGCCAGCCCGCCGCTGATCCGCTGCACCGCCGTCCGCCTCGGCCCCACGCGGCACCGGCTGCTGCTGACCCACCACCACCTGCTGCTCGACGGCTGGTCGACGGCCAAGGTCATCCAGGAGCTGTTCGCGCTCTACGCCGCGGACGGCGACCCGTCCGCCCTGCCGCCGGTCCGCCCCTACCGCGACTACCTCGCCTGGGCCGCGGCCCGGGACGCGGAGGCGGACGAGCGGGCCTGGCGCGCCGGCCTGGCCGGGCTCGAGGGCCCGACGCTGATCGCCCCGGGCGCCGCGGAGCAGCCCCCGGCGGAGCCGGGCAGCGTCGCCGTGGAGCTTGACCCGGACCTGGCCGCCGCGCTGACCGCCACCGCGCGCCGGCTGGACGTCACCGTGCCCACCGTCGTGCAGGCGCTGTGGGCCCTGGTACTCGCCGGCCTCACCGGCCGCCAGGACGTGGTCTTCGGCTCCACCGTCTCCGGCCGCCCCGCCGAACTGCCGGGTGTGGAGTCGATGGTCGGCCTGTTCATCAACACCGTCCCGATCCGCGTCCGACTGCGGTACGAGGAGACGCTCGCCGCCCTCACCGGCCGCCTCCAGTCCGAACAGGCCGCCCTGCTGCCCCACCATCACCTGGGCCTCGGCGACATCCAACGCATCGGCGGCGTCGGCCCGCTCTTCGACACCCTCGCGGTCTTCGAGAACTACCTCGTCGAAGGTACTGAAGGCACTCAAGACGCCGCGGGCACCGGAGGCACCGCGGGCGCTGAGACCACCGCGAAGACCGGTGATCCGGAGGCCGGCGCCGGAGAGGGAGCCGTCTTCGCCGGTGTGCGGGTCAGCGCCGTCACCGGGCAGGACGCCACCCACTACCCGCTGACCCTGGTCGCCGCGCCCGGCTCGGCCGGCGGGCTCGGCCTGACCCTGCGCTACCGCTCCGACGCGCTGTCGCGGCAGGAGGTGCGGGGCGTCGCCGAGCGGCTGCGCCGCGCCGTGCGGGAGTTCACCGCCGACCCCGACCGCCGCCTGGCCCAGCTCGACCTGCTCACCCCCGCCGAGCGCCAGCGGGTCACGCACGACTGGAACAGCGACGTCACCCCGGTCGTGCCGCGGACCCTGCCCGAGCTGTTCCAGCGCTGGGCGCACGAGGTGCCCGAGCGGCCAGCCGTCGCCGACGGCGCCGTCGAGTTGACGTACCGCGAACTCAACGAGCGCGCCAACCGGCTCGCCCACCAGCTCGTCCGGCTCGGCGTGGGACCCGAGCGGCCCGTCGGCGTGGCCCTGCCGCGCGGCGCCGACGTCTACGTCGCCCAACTGGCCGTCGGCAAGGCGGGCGGCGTGTTCCTGCCGCTCAACCCCGACTACCCGGCCGAGCGGCTGCGGGCGCTGGTCGGCGACGCCCGCCCGCACCTGATCCTGGCCGCCCCGGGCGTGTCCGCCGACCCGTGGGCGCGGGGCACCCCCGTCGTCCGCCTGGCCGACCTCCCGCAGGACGGGCCCGCGCACGACCCGACCGACGCCGACCGGCTGGCGCCGCTGCGGCTGGAGAACGCCGCGTACGTCATCTACACCTCCGGCTCCACCGGCACCCCCAAGGGCGTGCTGGTCGCGCACCGGCCGCTGGTCGACCTCGTCGCCTGGGCCCACGCCCGCTTCGGCACCGCGCCGGGCGACCGGGTCACCCAGTTCGCCTCGCCCAGCTTCGACGTCACCTTCTGCGAGCTGGCCAACTCCCTGTTCGCCGGCGCCACCCTGGTCGTCGTGGACGAGGAGGAGCGGGCCGGCGCGCCGCTGGCCGACTTCCTGGTGCGGGCCCGGATCACGCTCGCCGTCATCCCGCCCACCGTGGTGGCCTCGTTGCCCACCGAGGCCACGCTGCCCGCCGACATGACGCTGATCGTCGGTACCGAGGCGCTGCCCGCCGAGGTGGTCCGCACCTGGGCCCGCCGGCACCGGCTGTTCAACGCGTACGGGCCCACCGAGGCCGTCGTCAACTCCGCCACCTGGCTCGTGCCCGCCTCCTGGGACGGCGGCCCGATCCCGATCGGCCCGCCGGACGTCAACAAGCGGGCCTACGTCCTGGACGGGGCGCTGCGCCCGGTGGCGCCCGGCGTGCTCGGCGAGCTGTACGTCGCCGGGCCCGGCCTCGCCCGTGGCTACGTGGGCCGGCCCGGCACCACCGCGGAGCGCTTCGTCGCCTGCCCCTTCGGTCCGGCCGGTACCCGCATGTACCGCACCGGCGACCTGGCCCGCTGGAACGCGGCGGGGGAGTTGGAGTACGCCGGGCGCACCGACCACCAGATCAAGATCCGCGGTTTCCGCGTCGAGCCCGCCGAGATCGAGGCGCTGCTGACCGACCACCCGGCCGTCGCCCGCGCCGTGGTCGTCGCCCGCGCCGACGCGGCCGGCACCAAGCGCCTGGTGGCCTACGTCGTCTTCGAGGCCGGGGCCTCGGCGCCGGCCAGCGAGCTGACCGCGTGGGTGGCCGACGCGCTGCCCGAGCACCTGGTGCCGGCGGCGTTCGTCGCCCTGGACACGCTGCCGGTGACCGCCGCCAACAAGATCGACCGCACGGCGCTGCCCGCGCCCGACCTCACCCCGGCCAGCGAGGGCACCGCCCCGCGCACCGAGCGCGAACGGGTGCTGGCCGAACTGGTCGCCGAGATCCTCGGCCTCGCCGAGGTCGGCGTCCACGACAGCTTCTTCGCGCTCGGCGGCGACAGCATCTCCTCCATCCAACTCGTCGGCGCGGCCGGCCGACAGGGCATCAGGCTGCGCCCCCGCGACGTGTTCGAGCGCCGCACCGTCGCGGCCCTGGCCGCCGTGGAACAGCGGCCGGCCGAACCCGCGCCGGCCACCGTGCCCGCCACCGGCAGCGCCCCGTTGACGCCCATCCTGCGCTGGCTCGTGGAGCGCGGCGGCCCGATCGCCGACTACCACCAGTCCACCGTCCTGCGCACCCCGGCCGGCACCCGGCTCGACCACCTCGTCGCGGGCCTGGGCCAGGTCGTCGACCACCACGACGCGCTGCGCGCCACGCTCACCCCTACCGCACTGGAGATCCCCGCGCCCGGCACGCTCGACCCGGCCGGCCTCGTCGCGCGCGTGGACGCCGCCGAACTGCCGCCCGAGGCGCACATCGAGGCGCTGCGCGCGCACGCCGCCGAGGCCGCCCGTGCCCTCGACCCCTTCGGCGGCACCATGCTGCGCCTGGTGTGGCTGGACGCCGGGACCGGGCGCCCCGGCCTGCTCGCCGTCCTCGTCCACCACGCCGTCGTGGACGGCGTCTCCTGGCGGGTGCTCACCGAGGACCTGGCCGCGGCCTTCCGCGCCGCCGCCGACGGCCGCACGGCCACCCTGCCGCCGGTGGGCACCTCGCTGCGCGCCTGGGCCACCGGCCTCGCCGCGGAGGCCGCCTCCGAGCGGCGCGGCGCCGAACTCGCGCACTGGCGCGCCCTGGCCGACGGCGACCCGCTCCGGATCAGCCCGCTGCCGCTGGACCCGGCCACGGACACCCTCGACACACTGCGTACCGTCGCCGTCGAGCTGCCGCGGGCGACCACCCAGTCGCTGCTGACCGAGGTCGCCGACGCGTTCCACACCGGCCCCGACGCGGTGCTGCTGACCGCGCTCGCCCTCGCCCTGGCCGCCTGGCGCGGCCAGCCGAGGCCGGTACTGGTGGACATCGAGGGCCACGGGCGCGTCGAGGAGGCCGTGCCGGGCGCCGAACTCTCCCGCACCGTCGGCTGGTTCACCAGCGTCCACCCCGTACGCCTGGACCTGACCGGACTCGACCCGGCGGCCCCCGACCACCCGGGCGCCGCCCTCAAGCGGATCAAGGAACAGGTGCGGGCCGCCCCCGACAGTGGCATCGGCCACGGCCTGCTGCGCCACCTGCGCCCCGACCCGCAGGGCCGGCTCGCCGCGCTGCCCACGGCCACCATCGGCTACAACTACCTGGGCCGCTTCGGGGCCGGCGGCGCCGCCGAGCGCGACTGGGCGCCCGCCGCGCTCACCGGCTCGCTCGGCGGCGGCGCCGACGACAGGCTGCCCGCCTCGCACACCCTCCAGCTCAACGCCTCGACCCTGGACGGGCCCGAAGGCCCACGGCTCCAGGCCGCGTTCACCTTCCCGGCCCGGCTGCTGCCCGCCGACGAGGTGGAGCGACTGGCCCAGCACTGGCTCGCGGCCCTGGAGGCCATCGCCGCGGCCGGCACCCGCCCTGGCGCCGGCGGGCACAGCCCCGGCGACTTCCCGCTGGTGACCGTGGGCCAGCCGGAGATCGAGACGATCGAGGCCGAGACCGGCACGCTCGCCGAGCTGCTGCCGCTCTCGCCGCTCCAGCAGGGCCTGTTCTTCCTCTCCTCCTACGGCGCCGACGGCGCGGGCCCCGACGTCTACACCACCCAGCTCACCCTGGAGGTCGAGGGGGAGGTGGACGCCGCGCGCATGCGGGCGGCGGCCGACGCGCTGCTGGCCCGCCACCCCAACCTGCGCGCCGCCTTCCGCGCCAGGCCCGACGCCGAGCCACTGCAGGTCATCCCGGAGCGGCTCCGCATGCCCTGGCGCGAGGTGCGCCTGGACGACGGCACGGTCCCCGACGACGGCGCGGCCCCAGGAGCCCCGGCGGCGGCGCGGTCCGACGCCGTACCGGAGGCCGTGCGCGCGCGGGCCCGCCAGGTGCTCGCCGAGGAGCGGCAACGGCGCTTCGCGCTGGACGTGCCGCCGCTGACACGGCTGACCCTCGTGCGGCTGGGCGAGCGCACCCACCTGCTCTCCCTCACCTCGCACCACCTGCTGCTCGACGGCTGGTCGGGCCCGCTGCTCATCCGTGACCTGCTGGGCCTGTACCACGGCACGCCCGAGCCGGCCCCGCGCCCCTATCGGGACTACCTGCTCTGGCTCGCCGACCGGGACCGGGCCGCCACCGCCGACGCCTGGCGGGCCACCCTGGCCGACATCGACGGGCCCACCCTCCTGGTGCCCGCCGCGTCGGCCGCGCCCGCCAGCGTGCCCAGCCGCGTCGAGGTGGACCTGCCGGCCGACCTGGCCGCGCGGATCACGGCGTTCGCCCGCGCCGAGGGCGTCACCGTCAACGCCGTACTCCAGGCGGCCTGGGCCGTACTGCTCGGCTGGCTCACCGGCCGCACCGACGTCGTCTTCGGCGTCACCGTCTCCGGCCGCCCCGCCGACCTGGACGGCGCCGACCGCATGATCGGCCTGTTCATCAACACCATCCCCACCCGCGTCGCGCTCGCCCCGGGCCAGCGGCTGGCCGAGGTCGTGCACGCCGTACGCGACCAGCAGGCCCGCATGATGGACCACCAGTACGAGTCGCTGGCCGAACTCCAGCGGGCCAGCGGGCACCGGGAACTCTTCGACACGCTGCTGCTGTTCGAGAACTACCCGGTCGACTCCGCGCAACTGCGCGCCACCGAGCGGCGCGCCGGGCTCGCCGTCACCGGCGCCCAGGGGCACGACGCCACCCACTACCCGCTGGTGCTCGTCGCCCTGCCCGGCACCGACCGGCTCGGCCTGGCCATCGACCACCGGCCCGAACTGCTGCCGCGCGAGCGGGCCCAGGCGATCGGCGCGCACCTGGTCGACGTGCTCGACCACGTCGTCGCCCGGCCCGACACGCCCGTGGCCGCGCTGCGACCGGCCGCCGACCAGCGGGGGCTGCGCGGCCCGACCGAGCCGATCACCCCTGCGGGGCTCGCCGACCGGTTCGCCCGCCAGGTCGCGGCGACCCCCGACGCCACCGCGCTGATCGTCGGCGACCAGGAACTGACCTACCGGCAGCTCGACCGGCGCGCCGACCTCATCGCCGCCCGCCTGCTCGCGCGCGGCGCGCGCCCCGAGCGGTTGGTGGCCGTCTCGCTGCCGCGCTCGGCCGACCTGGTCGCCACCCTCGTCGCCGTCGCCCGCACCGGCGCCGGCTACGTGCCCATCGACCCGGAGTTCCCCGCCGAGCGGATCGCCTACCTGCTCGGCGACGTCCGCCCCGTACTCGTGGTCGACGCGGCGTCCCCGGTGCTCGCCCCACCGGAGCCGGACGAGGCCCAGGCGCCCGACCGGCGGGCGCCGCACCGGCCGGACGGCGTCGCGTACGTCATCCACACCTCCGGGTCCACCGGCCGGCCCAAGGGTGTCGTCGTCACCCACCACAACCTCGGCAACCTCCTGGAGGCGATGGGCGACCTGCTCGACACCGGGGTGGGCGACCGGCTGCTCGCCGTGACCACCGTCGGCTTCGACATCGCGGCCCTCGAACTCTTCGTCCCGCTGTGCACCGGCGCCACCGTCGTGCTGGCCGACCGCGACGAGGTCACCGACCCGCGCCGGCTGGCCCGCCTGGCCGAGCGGACCGGGGCCACCCTCATGCAGGCCACCCCGTCGTTGTGGCGCGCGGTCGCCGAAGCGGTGCCCGAGGCGCTGACGGGACTGCGCGTCCTGTCCGGCGGCGAACCGCTCGCCCCCGACCTCGCGGCCACGCTGGCCGCGCGCGGCGCGCGGCTGGTCAACCTGTACGGGCCGACCGAGACCACCGTGTGGTCCACGGCGGGCGACCTGACCGGCGACGAGGCCCCGCACATCGGCCACCCGCTGCGCAACACCGACCTGCACGTGCTCGACCCGTGGCTGCGCCCGGTGCCCGCCGGCACCCTGGGCGAGCTGTACATCGGCGGCGCCGGACTGGCCCGTGGCTACCTGGGCCGCCCGGCGCTGACCGCCGAACGCTTCGTGGCCTCGCCGTTCGGGCCGCCCGGCGCCCGGCTCTACCGCACCGGCGACCTCGCCACCTGGGAGGCGGACGGCACGCTGCGGGTGGCCGGCCGCGTCGACCACCAGGTCAAGATCCGTGGCCACCGGGTGGAGCCCGGCGAGATCGAGACCGTGCTGCGCGCGCACCCCCGGGTCGAGGACGCGGTCGTGGTCGCCGCCCCCGACGCGTCGGGCACCCAGCGCCTGGTCGCCTACGTCACCGGGGCGCCCAGCGGGCTCGCCGAGTTCCTGGCCGACCGGCTGCCCGCGCACCTGGTGCCCTCGCTGACGGTGCCGCTGGAGAAGCTGCCGCTCACCCCCAACGGCAAGGTGGACCGGGCCGCGCTGCCCGCCCCCGAACTGGCCGCGGCCGAACGGACCAGGGCGCCCCGCGACCCGCGCGAGGCCGTGCTCGTCGGCCTCTTCGCCGACCTGCTCGGCCAGCCCGACGCCGGGCCCGACGACGACTTCTTCGCCCTCGGCGGGCACTCGCTGCTGGCCATGCGGCTCGCGGGCCGCGTCCGCTCCGCGCTCGGCGTCGACGTCGCCATCCGCGACGTCTTCGACCACCCGACCCCGGCCGCGCTCGCCGAGGTCGTCCTGCCGCGCGGGACGCGCCGCGCGCCCCTGACAGCGGGGGAGCGCGGCGAGCGCGAGCCGCTGTCCTTCGCGCAACAGCGGCTGTGGTTCCTGCACCGGCTGGAGGGGCCGAGCGCCACCTACAACCTGTACTTCGCGCTCAGGCTGACCGGCGACCTGGACGCGGACGCGCTGCGCGCCGCCTTCGCCGACCTCGTCGCCCGCCACGAGCCGCTGCGCACCGTCTTCCCCGAGACCACGGCCCCCACCCAGGGCGCCACACCAGGCGGCGGCCCGGACGGCGTGCCCTACCAGCACGTGCTCGACCCCGCCGCCGGCGCCGTGGCCCTCGGCGACCTGACCCCGGTGCCGGTCAGCGCCGAGCGCCTGGACGCGGAGCTGCGCGCGGACGCCACGGCCGCCATCGACATCACGCACGAGATCCCGCTGCGGGCGCGCCTGTTGCGACTGGACGACGACCACGTCCTGTCGGTGACGCTGCACCACATCGCCGGCGACGAGTGGTCCATGCGCCCGCTGATCGAGGACCTGCGCACGGCGTACGCGGCCCGCCGCGAGGGCGCCGCCCCCGCCTGGCAGCCGCTGCCCGTTGCGTACGCCGACTACGCCCGCTGGCAGCGCGAGGTGCTCGGCTCCGAGAGCGACCCGGACAGCCTGCTGTCCCGGCAGGCCGACTACTGGCGCGAGGCCCTGCGCGGCGCGCCCGAGGAGCTGGCCCTGCCCTACGACCGGCCGCGCCCGGCCGTGGTCGACCACCGTGGCGGCGCCGTCACCTTCGAACTCACCCCGAGGACCCACCGGGCGCTGCGCGCGCTCACCGCCGAGGCCGGGGCCAGCGTGTTCATGGCCGCGCAGGCGGCGCTGGCCGCGCTGCTGAGCGGGCACGGCGCCGGCACCGACATCCCCATCGGCACGCCCGTCGCCGGCCGTGGCGACGCCGCCCTCGACGACCTGGTGGGCTTCTTCGTCAACACTCTCGTGCTGCGCACCAGCGTCGCGGGCCGGCCCACCTTCCGCGAACTGCTGCACCGGGTACGCGACACCGACCTGTCCGCCTTCGAACACGCCGACCTGCCCTTCGAGCGGCTGGTCGACCTGCTCGCGCCCGAGCGCTCGCTCGCCCGCCACCCGCTGTTCCAGGTGATGCTGGTCTTCCAGAACGTCAGCGGCGAGTCCGTCACGCTGCCCGGCGTCGAGGTCACCCCGCTCGGCGCCGACCCCGGCGTCTCCCGCTTCGACCTCGGCTTCACGCTGGCCGAGCGGCCCGGCGGGCAGGGCATCGCCGGCCTGCTCCACTTCCAGAGCGCCCTGTTCGACGAGGCCACCGCGCGCACGCTGGCCGACCGGTTCGTCGCCCTCGTCGAGCGGCTCGCCGAGCGGCCGGACACCCCGCTGCACCGCGTACCGCAGCTCAGCGCGGACGAGCACGCCCAGGCCCTGGCCAGCGCGGCGGGCGCGGCCCGCGAGCTGCCGGCGCGGACCCTGCCGGAACTGGTGGCCGCCGCATGCGCCAACGACCCACGGGCCACCGCCCTCGTCACCGACGACGAGGACGGCGGCGCACACGCCCTGAGCTACGCGGAGTTCGACGCCCGCGTCGGCCGGCTCGCCGCCGTGCTGCGCCAGCGCGGGGTCGGCCCGCACACCCGGGTCGCCATCGTGCTGCCCCGCTCCCTCGACCTGGTCGTCGCGGTGCACGCGACGCAGCGCGCCGGCGGCGCCTACGTACCGGTCGACCCCGGCTACCCGGCCGACCGCGTCGCCCACATGCTCGCCGACAGCGCCCCGCGCGTGACCCTCACGGACGCCGCGCACGCGCCGGGGCTACCGGCCGCCTGCCACCCGCTGCCCCTCGACGCGCCCGAGACCGCGGCCGAACTCGCCACCGCCGTCCCCCTCGCGGGCCCACCCGCCGAACTGACCGGCGGCCACCCCGCGTACGTCATCTACACCTCCGGCTCCACCGGCCGGCCCAAGGGCGTCGTCGTGTCGCACGCGGCGGCCGTCAACCGGCTGCTGTGGATGCGCGAGGAGTACGCGATCGGCGCCGGCGACCGGGTGTTGCACAAGACGCCGGCCAGCTTCGACGTGTCCGTGTGGGAACTGTTCCTGCCGCTGCTCGCCGGCGGGGCGCTCGTCCTCCTGCCGGACGGGGCGCACCGCGACCCCGCCCTGGTCGCCGCCGCGATCGAGCGCCACCGGGCGACGGTCGCGCACTTCGTGCCGGCCATGCTCGCCGCGTTCGCCACCCACCTCACCGACGCCGGGGCGGCCGGGGCCGCGCCGAGCACGCTGCGGCTGGTCTTCGCCAGCGGCGAGGCGCTGCCGCCGGCCGTCGCCGCCGCCACCCGCCACGCCCTGCCCGGCGCCGCGCTGCACAACCTGTACGGGCCCACCGAGGCGGCCGTGGACGTCACCGCCTGGCCCACCGGGCCCGCCGACGAGGGCGCCGTACCCATCGGGCTGCCGGTGTGGAACACCCGCGCCCTGGTGCTCGACCCCTGGCTGCGCCCGCTGCCCACGGGCGTCGTCGGCGAGCTCTACCTCGGCGGCGACCAACTCGCCCTCGGCTACCTGGGCCGGCCCGCGCTGAGCGCCGAGCGCTTCGTGGCCGACCCGTACGGCCCGCCCGGGGGCCGCCTCTACCGCACCGGCGACCTGGTGCGACGGCGCGCGGACGGGGCCCTGGTGTTCGTCGGCCGCGCCGACGGACAGGTCAAGCTGCGCGGCCTTCGCGTGGAACTCGGCGAGATCGAGGCCGTGTTGGGCGAGCACCCGCGGGTCGCCGCGTGCGCGGCGGCGGTACGCGAGGACCAGCCGGGCCAGCGCTACCTGGCCGGATACGTCGTCGCCCCGGCCGGCTCCGCCGTGGACACCGACGAACTGCTGGCCCACCTGGCACGCCGGCTCCCGGACCACATGGTGCCCACCGCCCTCGTGGTCCTCGACGCGCTGCCGCTGGGCCCCAGCGGCAAGCTCGACCGGCGCGCGCTGCCCGCGCCCGACCTGGCCGGCGCCGCCACCCGGACCGCGCCGCGCGACGCCCGCGAGGCGCTGCTGGCCGAGCTGTACGCCACGCTGCTGGGGATGGCCGAGGTGGGCGTCGAGGACAGCTTCTTCGCCCTGGGCGGCGACAGCATCCTGTCCATCCAACTCGTCGCCCGGGCCCGCAAGGCCGGCCTGGTGATCACCCCGCGCGACGTCTTCGAGCACAAGACCGCCGCCGCCCTGGCCCACGCCGCCACCCCCGTCACCAGCACCCGGGCGCTGCCGCGCGTGGCGCCGACCGGCCGGATGCCGCTCACGCCCATCATGCGCTGGGCCCTGGAACGGGCCGACATCGACCACCTGCACCAGTTCACGCACCTGGTCGCCCCGCCGGACGCCGACGCGGCGTCCCTGACCACCGCCCTGGACTGGCTCCTGGAGCGGCACCCCATGCTGCGCGCCCGGCTCGTCCCGGCGGACGCCGAGAACACCGAGCCCGCCCTGGAGGTGCCGCCCCCGGGCGCCGTCACCGGGGCGCGGGTGCTCACCCGCGTCGACGCGAGCATCGTCGGGCCCGGCGAGCTGGCCGCCCTGGTGGCCGAGCACGCGGCCCGCGCGGTCGAGGAACTCGACCCGCGCGTCGGCGTCATGCTGCGCGCCGTCTGGTACGACGCCGGGCCCGGCGTGCCGGGGCGGCTCCTCCTGGTGGCCCACCACCTGGTGGTGGACGGCGTGTCCTGGCGCGTCCTCACCCCCGACCTGGCCGCCGCGCACGCGGCGGCGCGCGCCGGGCGCGAACTGCCGGACACCGCCGAGGGCGGCACCTCCTTCCGGCAGTGGGCCCTCGGCCTGGCCGCCGCCGCGCGCCGCCCCGCCGTTCAGGCCGAGGCCGAACTGTGGCGCTCCCGGGAGGCGGTGCCGGCGCCGGCGCTCGGCCGTCGCCCGTTCGACCCGGCGACCGACACCGCCGACACCCGCGTCCACGTCGAACGCCAGCTCCCCACCGCCCTCACCCAGGCCCTGCTGACCACGGTGCCGGCGACCGTGCACGGCGCCGTGCCCGACGTGCTGCTGGCCGCGCTCACCCTCGCCATGGCCCGCTGGCGCGCGCTGCGCGGCGAGGCGGGCGGCGGCCGGGACGTGGTCGCCGTGGAGGGGCACGGCCGCGAGGAGAGCGCGGTGCCCGGCGCCGAACTCTCCGCCACCGTCGGCTGGTTCACCACCTGGTACCCGGTGGTCCTCGACCCCGCCGGCGCCGACCTGGACGAGGCGTTGCGCGGCGGACCCGCCGCCCGCACCGTGCTCGCCCACATGAAGGAACAGCTCAGGGCCCCGGCCGAGAACGGCATCGGCTATGGGCTGCTGCGCTACCCGCCGCGCGCCGCCGAGGCCACCGGCGACCAGCCGCCCGGCACCACCGGCGACCAACCGCCCGGCGCCGCGGCCGACGCCGGCCCGGCGCCCGTGGACGCCGCGCCCGGCCGGTCGACCGCCGACACCACCCCGCCCGTGGTCTTCAACTACTTCGGCCGCATCACCGGGGACGGCCCCACCGACCCCGAGCACACCGCCGCCTGGACCCCGGCCCCCGAGACCCTGCCCACCCCGAGCCCGGGGCGCGGCAAGCTCCCCGTCCTCTTCCCGCTGGAGATCAACGCCTCCACCGTGGACGGCCCCGAAGGGCCGGTGCTCGGCGCCCGCTGGTCCTGCCCGGCCGGCATCCTCGACCGGGCCGAACTGACCGAGCTGGCTGACCTGTGGGTGGCGGCCCTGACCGGCCTCGCCGGCCACGCGGGACCGGCCACCCACACCCCGTCCGACTTCCCGCTGGTACGCCTCACCGAGCGCGAGGTGGCCGCCTTCGACGAACGCCACCCCGGGCTGACCGACATCTGGCCGCTGACGCCGCTCCAGGAGGGCCTGGTCTTCCTGGCCGGCATGGCCGACGACGACACCGGCACCGACGGCGCGGCGGACCCGGACGACGCGCCGGTGGACGTCTACACCATGCAACTCGCGCTGCGCCTCTCCGGCACCGTCGACGCCCCGGCGCTCCGCGAGGCCGCCGCCGAACTCCTGGCCCGGCACGACAACCTGCGCACCGCGTTCGTGTCCACCGCCACGGGCACGCCCGTACAACTGGTGCTTGACGAGGTCGAACCCGACTGGTCCGTCACCGACCTGTCCGACCTGCCAGACGAGGAGCGCGACGCCCTCCTCGCGAAGATCACCGGCGCCGACCGCGCCCGCAGGTTCGACCCGGGCGCCCCGCCGCTGCTGCGCCTGCACCTGGTGCGCCTGTCCGCCGACCGCGGCGTGCTCGTGGTCACCAACCACCACCTGGTGCTCGACGGCTGGTCGCTGCCGCTGATCGTGCAGGAGCTGTTCCAGCTCTACGCGACCCGCACCTCCGGCGCCCCGCGCCCGGCCCGCCGCCGCCCCTTCCGCGACTTCCTCGCCTGGCTGGTCGCGCGCGAGGCGGGCGAGGCCGAACAGGCGTGGCGGGCCGCGCTGGCGGGGGTCAGCGAGCCGACGCTGCTCGCCCCGGCCGACCCGGCCCGCCGCCCGGTGCTTTCCCGGCACCTCCCGTACCAGCTCCCGGACGCGCTCGACCAGGCCCTGACCGGCCTCGCCCGGAGCAGCGGGGTCACCCTCAACACCGTCGTCCAGTTCGCGTGGGGCGTGCTCGTCGCCCGCCTCACCGGGCGCGACGACGTGGTCTTCGGCGCCACCGTCTCCGGCCGGCCCCCGGAGATCGAGGACGTGGAGACCATGGCCGGGCTGTTCATCAACACCCTGCCGGTCCGGCTCGACCTGCGTCCCGGCGGTACCGTGCGCGAGGCGCTGGCCCGGCTCCAGGACGAGCAGTCGGCGCTCTCGGCCCACCAGTACCTCGGCCTCTCCGCCATCCAGCGCGTCGCGGGGGTCGGCGAACTCTTCGACACCCTGGTCGTGTTCGAGAGCTACCCCGTGGACGCCGACGGGCTGCGCCGGGCCGAGGAGTCCGGCTCGCTCGCCGTCACCGGCGGGGACAGCGCGGACGCCACGCACTACCCGCTCACCCTGGCCGTGGACCCGGGCAACGCCAGGCTCACCCTGGAGTACCGGCCCGACCTGTTCACCGACGCCGACGCGCACACCCTGCTGCGCCGCCTCACCCGGGTCCTCGAGACGCTCGCCGCCCGGCCCGACGAGCGCTGCGCGCGCCTGGAGATCCTCGACCCGGCCGAGCGGACCCGCATCACCGCCGACTGGAACGCCACCGACCACCCGTACGCCGACCAGACCCTGCCCGCGCTGCTGGCCGACCGGGTCCGGGCCGCTCCCGACCACACCGCCCTGGTCCGCGGCGACGTCAGCCTCACCTTCGCCGAGCTGAACCACCGGGCCAACCAACTCGCCTGGGAACTCATCGACCGTGGCGTCGGCCCCGAGGACGTGGTGGCCCTGCTGCTGCCGCGCACCGTCGACCCGATGATCGCGCTGCTCGCCGCGCACAAGGCGGGAGCCGCCTACCTGCCCATCGACCCCGACTACCCCGCCGAGCGCATCGACTACCTGCTCGCCGACGCCGCGCCCCGCCTCCTGCTCACCACCACCCGCGTCGCGGCCGGCCGACCGGAGCCGGCGGTCCCGGTGCTGACCCTGGACACCCACGCCGTACGCGCCCGGTTGCGCGCCCGACCCGGTACGGACCCGACCGACGCCGACCGGGTACGGCCCCTGCACCCGCTGCACCCGGCGTACGTCATCTACACCTCCGGCTCCACCGGCGCGCCCAAGGGCGTGCTGATCTCGCACCGCAACGTGCTCAACCTCTTCCACAGCCACCGCAGGGCGCTGTACGAACCGACCGTCGCCGCCACCGGGCGGGCCGCGCTGCGCGTGGGCCACGCCTGGTCGTTCTCCTTCGACGCCTCCTGGCAGCCGCAGCTCTGGCTCTTCCACGGGCACGCCGTGCACATCCTCTCCGAAGAGCTCCAGGGCGACCCGGAGGCCATGGCCGACTACCTGCGCACGCACCGGATCGACTTCATCGAGCTGGCCCCCTCGGTGCTGGCCCAGGTGGAGCGTGCCGGCCTCACCGAGGGCGGGCGCTGCCCGCTGGCGCTGCTGGGCGTGGGCGGCGAGGCCGTGCCGGACGCGCAGTGGACCCGCCTGAGGCGGCTGCCCGACACCCGCGGCGTCAACCTGTACGGGCCCACCGAGTGCACCGTGGACTCGCTCCTCGCCCGCGTGGAGGACAGCGACCGGCAGGTCATCGGGCACCCGGTGGACAACGCCCGGGTCTACCTGCTCGACGCGGGGCTACGGCCCGTGCCGCCCGGCGTCAGCGGCGAGCTGTACATCGCCGGCGCGGGGCTGGCCCGTGGCTACCTGGGGCGGCCCGCGCTGACCGCCCAGCGCTTCGTCGCCGACCCGTTCTCGCGCACCGGCGGGCGCCTGTACCGCACCGGCGACCTGGCGCGCTGGACCGAGGACGGGGCGGTGGAGTTCCTGGGCCGCGTCGACGACCAGGTCAAGATCCGCGGCTTCCGGGTCGAGCTGGGCGAGATCGAGACGGCCACCGCAGGCCACCCGGACGTCGCCCAGGCCGTGGTCGTCGCCCGCGAGGACGCCGGCGTGCGCCGCCTGGTGGGTTACGTCGTGCCGCGCGCGGGCGCCACCGCCGACCCCGCGCGGCTGCGCGCGCACGTCGCCGAGCGACTGCCGGCCCATCTGGTGCCCGCCGCCTTCGTCGTCGTGGACGCGCTGCCGATGACCGCGCACGGCAAGCTCGACCGGGAGCGGCTGCCCGCGCCCGACTTCGGCGCCGCGGCCGTTGGCCGGGAGCCGGAGGGCGACCGGGAGCGGGCGCTGTGCGCGGCCATGGCGGGCGTGCTCGGCCTGCCCCGGATCGGCGCGGACGACGACTTCTTCGCGCTGGGCGGCGACAGCATCGTCGCCATCCAACTCGTCAGCCGGCTGCGGGCCGACGACTGGCGGCTCTCGCCGCGCCAGGTTTTCCTGCTGCGCACGCCCGCCGCCCTCGCCGAGGTGCTCACCGGCGCGGCGCGCGGCGCGGCCGAGGAGGAGTCCGCCGGCGTGGGCACCGCGCCGAGCACCCCGATCGTCGAGTGGCTGCGCGAACTCGGCGGCCCCATCGGCGAGTACTCCCAGTCGACCGTCCTCCAGGTGCCGGCCGCGCTCGGCCTGACCGAGCTGACCGACGCCGTCCAGGCGCTGCTCGACCGGCACCACCTGCTGCGCGCCCGCCTCGTGCGGCACGCGGCCGAGCCGGCGTCCGGGGCGGGGGAGCGGTGGGAGTTCGACATCCCCGGGCCCGGGACCGTGCGGGCGGCGGACCTGGTCGAGCGGATCGACGTGTCCGACGTCGCGCCCGGCCGCGAACTGGCCCACGTCATGGGCGAGAAGCTGCTCGGCACGGTCGGCGAACTCGACCCGGAGGCGGGCCGGATGGCACGCCTGGTGTGGTTCGACGCGGGCCCGGGCCGCCCGGGGCGGCTGCTGATGCTGCTGCACCACCTGGTGGTGGACGGCGTCTCCTGGCGGGTGCTCCACCCGGACCTGCGCGCCGCCTGGGAGGCGGCGCGCGCGAGCGGGCGGGCGACGCTGGACCCGGTGCCCACCTCGTTCCGTACCTGGTCCCGCGCGCTGGCCGAGGCCGCGACCCGCCCGGAGCGCGAGCGCGAACTGCCGCACTGGCGCGAGACGCTCGCCGCCGCGTCGACCCCGCTGGCCGCCCGCCCACTCGACCCGGCCCGCGACACCGTACGCACCCTGACCCACCTCAGCGTCGAGCTGCCGCCCGAGCACACCGGGCCGCTGCTGACGACGGCCGTGCGGGAGACCGGCGCCAGCGTCAACGAACTGCTGCTCGGCGCCCTCGCGGTGGCCCTCGCGCACTGGCGCGAGCAGCGCGGCGACGCGCGGGCGAGGAGCACGGTGGTGGCGATGGAGGGCCACGGCCGCGAGCAGGACATCGCCCCCGGCACCGACCTCTCGCGCACGGTCGGCTGGTTCACCTCCGTCTACCCCGTACGGCTCGACGCGGCTGGCGTGGACCTCGCGGAGGCGCTGACCGGGCGGGGCGGCGGGGCCAAGGCGCTGCGCGAGGTGGTGGGCCGGGTCGGCGACCAACTGGCGGCGGTGGCCGACAACGGCATCGGCTACGGCCTGCTGCGCTACCTCAACCCGCGCACCGGTCCCGAACTCGCCGCGCTCGGCACGCCCGAGGTGCAGTTCAACTACCTGGGCAGGTTCGCCGGCAGCGCGCCGACCGCGCCCGGCGCGCAGGACTCGGCCGGAATCGATGGCACCGACGGCACCGGCGCCACCGACGAACAGCCGGACGCAGGGCCCGACGGGCGCGGCGACTGGGCCCCGGCCCCCGAGGCGGGGGTCATGGGCGGCGGCCGGGACCTGGACATGCCGGTGGGCTACCTGCTGGACATCACCGCCTCCACGGTCGACGGCCCGGACGGGCCGAGGCTGAGCGCGGGGTGGGTCTGGCCGGGCGAACTCCTCACCGAGGCGAGCGTCCGCGAGCTGGCCCAGGCGTGGACGACGGCCCTGCGCGCCCTGTCCGGCCTCGGCGACATGGCACCGGACGCGGGGGAGGGGCTGGCGTAACGGGCGGGCGCCGTACGGGTGGTGCGCCGGGGCCCGCGCCCCGGCGCACCACCCGTACGCGGCGGGACGTGGCAGCGTCACCGCGCCGGGGACACACGACGCGCCCCGGGACGCCTGTGGTCCGGCGGGCCTCCCGGGGCGGCGGCGAGACAGCGCCCCGGGCATGCGTGGGCCCCGCCCGGCCGGGGAGGCCGCGCGGGGCGTGACGGCCGGGCGCGGGGGCGGTCGTCGCCGCCTCCGCGCCCGGCCCGCGCGTCACAGCTTCCGCAGGATCTTCTCGATCTCGTCCACCGCGCCGTTGGCCCAGCGGTAGGAACCCACGGTGTAGTGCTTGATCGGGAAGGCGTGCCCGGCCTTGACCGCGCGCACGCCCTTCCAGACCTTGTTGTCCAGCAACTGCTGGGTGAGGGCGGGGGCCTTGCCGTCGAAGAGCTGCGGGTAGAGCAGCACGTCGCAGTCGTCCAGGATCTCCAACTCCTCGTACGACTTCTGGACGAATCCGGCCTCGTCCTTGGCGATCTTCGCGCCGATCCGCAGGCCCAGGTCGCGCATGACGGTCAGCAGCGGCGAGCCGAGGAAGAACGCCCCGTTCTGGCCGCCGCTGAGCGGCGCCCAGGTGGTCTTGGAGATCTGCGCGGCGTAGGCGTCCTTGACCTCCTTCAGCCGCCGACGGTATTCCGACTTGGCGTCGGTGAGCGCGTCGCGCCGGTTGACCGCGTCGGCGACCTTGTCGAGCTGCTCGTACCAGAGGGCCCCGCTGTCGGACCAGTTGAAGTACGCGACCGGGGCGATGGTCTTCAGCGGCGCGGTCTTGTCCTTGTAGAACTGGTCGACGATCAGGTCGGGCCTGAGCGCGCCGATCGCCTGCGCGTTGGGCGTGCCGGCCACGCCGATCGTCTTGACCCGGCGCAGCTTCTGGTAGACGTCCGCGGGCAGCGCGGCGGGGTTCGCGATGCCGTCGGGGATGCCCACCGGCACGATGCCGAGGTCGAGGAGCATCAGGGTGTCCCAGTTCTCGCAGGCGATGACGCGCTGGGGGTGGGCCGGGGCCTCGATGGTGCCGTTGTCGGTCCTGACGCTGCGCGTGCCCTGCTTCCCGCCGCCCTCGCCCCCCTTGTCGTCCTTCTTGTCATCGTCGTCGGATCCGCTCACCCCGCAGGCGGTCAGTCCAACGGCGGCGGCTGCTGCGGCCAGTCCGCCGAGGAACGCCCGGCGCTTCACAGGCGTGAACGGGATGGCGGATCGGGTCATCTCGGTTCTCCTCGCACGTCGAATGCGGCGCGACGATGCCGCGCACGAAAGGTTAGGCTTGCCTAACTTACTCCTTGACCGCAAGATCTAAGGAGTTGGCCACCGTTGCGGAGTGAGGAGCCCATCAGGATGAGCGGGGCGTCGACCCAAGAGCACCAGTACGCGAGCCGTCGGCCAGGCAGGCTGAACGTCACGAGGGTGCGCCGGGTGCGCCGGATCACCCCGCGTATGACCAGGATCACCTTCGGAGGTGACGACCTGTCAGGCTTCCTGAGCAACGGGACCGACCAGCACGTCGCGCTCTACTTCTACGAGCCACACGTCGAACTGCCCCGCCCCTTCACCGCCGAGGCGGCCCGCGCCCTGCTGCCCGTCGCCCGCCCCCGGCTGCGCCGCTACACCATCCGCCACCACCGCCCCGAACAGGCCGAGGTGGACATGGACTTCGTCCTGCACGGCGCCGACCAGCTCGCGTCGGGCTGGGCCGAGACCGTGCGGCCCGGCGACGAGAGCATCTGGTTCGGGCCCAGCCCCGCCTACCCGCTCGACGCCGAAGCCCCCTGGCACCTCTTCCTCGGTGACGAGACGGCCATCCCCGCCATCGCCGTCACGCTGGCCGCGCTGCCCGCCGGCGCCAGGGCCCGGGTGCTCATCGAGGTCGCCGACGCGCAGGAGGAGCAACCGCTGCCCACCGCGGCGGACGCCGAGATCACCTGGCTGCACCGCGACGGCCGCCCCGCGGGGGAGCTGTTGCACGACGCCGCACTCGCGACGCCCCTGCCGCGTGGGGCCGGCCGGGTGTGGGGCGCGGCCGAACGCGGCGTCGTCCGGTCCCTGCGTGACCACTACGTCCGCACCCACGGCATGGACCGGGCGCACACCCACCTCACCGCGTACTGGACGCGGGGCGAGACCCAGGACAGCGAGGTCTGAGCCCGCCCCATGCGCAGCCACCACCCCCGAGCCGGCACCCCGGCCCCCGGGCCCGCCCGCGCCCAGCAGCCGCGACGCCCCCACCCAGCACGGCCAACGGAGGTCAACCCGACCATGCCCACACTCCCCACCGGGAGCGGCACATGACGCCCCCGACCGCCGCCGTGCCGGAGTCCCCGGCTTCCGCCGCCCCCGCGGCCTCCGTCGAACGGTCGGGCCCCGGCGGCCTGCTGCTGTGGTGCCTGCGCGACAACGCGGGGCGCATCGCCGTCGCGGTCATCGGCGGGCTGCTCTACCAACTCGCCCTGATCGGCCTGCCCTGGTGCGTCGAACGGGCGGTGGACCAGGGCATCACGGTGGACGACCCGCCCGCGACGCTCCGCTGGGCCGGTGTCATCGCCGCGGTCAGCGTGGCCGCCGCGCTCGGCGAGATCGTCCTCGGCTGGCAGTCCACCGTCAGCGCGACGCTCACCGGAAACCGGCTCTACCTGCGCCTCGCCGACCGGATCGGCGTACTCGACGAGGCCGCCCTGGACCGGTACGGCGAGGGCGACCTGAGCATGCGCGGCACCCGCGACGTGGACCTGATGCGCACCTGGCTGATGGGGTTCGCCTCCTTCGTCACCGGCGTCGTCGGCTTCACCGTCATGATCATCGCCATCCTCGGGCTCGACCCGCTGCTCGCCGTCGTCGGGCTCGCCTGCGTACCGCCGCTGGTGGTCATCAACACGGTGCTGTTCCCCAAGTGGTTCGGAGCGGCCAACGCCGACCTGTCCGCCGCGCACGGCGCCCGGGCCGACGCCGTCGAGGAACTGCTGTCCGCAAGCGCCGCCGTACGCGGCCTCGGCGGCGAGCGGGCGCTGGTCGAACGGCACGACGAGCGCAGCTCCCACGTCACCCGGCACACCCTCGTCACGGCCCGTATCTCCGCGAGTTGGGCCGCCGCCTCGCCCTTCGTGCCCGGCCTGGCCATCGGCGTCGGCCTCGCCGTCGGCGGCCTGGCGGTGCTGCGCGACGACATGTCCATCGGCGGCATCGTGGCCTTCACGAGCTGGATGAGCATGCTGGTGCTCTGGGTCGGCGTGCTCACCCTGCGCCTGAGCCAGCTCAGCCAGGCCCGCACCGCCGCCCGCCGCCTGGTGGAGGTCTTCGCGACCGAACCCGCCCTGGCCGGGCCGGCCGACCCCACCCCGCTGCCCGCCACCGGAGACCTGGTCGCCGACGGCGTCACCGTCCGCCGCGAGGGCCGTACGATCCTGGCCCCCACCAGCCTGACCGCACGCCCCGGCGAACTCGTCGCCCTCACCGGGCCGATGGCCTCCGGCAAGACCACGCTGCTGCGCGTCCTCGCCCACCTGAGCGCCCCGAGCGAGGGCACCGTACGGTACGGGGCCGTCCCCCTGGACCAGGCCGCCCCCGACGAACTGCGGGCCCGCGTCGCGTACGTGCCGCAGCGGCCGGTCACCGTCAGCGGCACCCTCGCCGACAACCTGCGCCTCGGCGGCGAGTTCAGCGACGATGAGCTGCGCGAGGCGTGCCGCCTCGCCGCGCTCGACGACTACCTCGCCGAGCGTCCCGACGGCCTGGAGACCCCGCTGGGGGAGGGCGGCAACACCCTCTCCGGCGGCCAGTCCCAGCGGCTCGCGCTGGCCAGGGCGCTGCTGCGCAAGCCGTCCGTGCTGCTGCTCGACGACGTGACCTCAGCGGTCGACACCGAAACCGAGAAGGCCATCGTGGAACGACTCACCAGCCGTGGCGACGGGCTCACCGTCGTGTTCGCCACCCACCGCCCGGCGGTGCTCGCCGCCGCCGACCGCGTCATCACCCTGGAGCACGCCGCCGCCCCGGCCGCGGCCGAGGAGGAGCGGGTGAGCGCGGGTGGCTGAGCAGCCAGGGCTCTCCGAGACCCCCGACCAGACCGCCGTCCTGCGCCGCGCCTGGCCGTACCTGCGCTCCGAGCGCCGCGGCATCGTGCTGGCCCTGGTCAGCAGCGCCGCGGCCACCGCCTGCACGGTCGCCGTGCCGGCCGTCATCGGCGCCGGCGTCGACCAGCTCATCGAGGACGACCGCGACGGCCTGCTCACCGCCGCCGGCGTGCTGGTGGGCCTCGTCGTGGTACGCCTCGTACTGTTCCGGCAGTCCGAGATCTGGCTCACCTCGGTCGGCGAACGCGTCGTGCGCGGCCTGCGCGAACTGGCCGTACGACGCCTGGCCCAGGCCCCGCTGCGCTTCCTCGAGGCACACCGCTCCGGCGATCTGCTGCGGCGCACCACCACGGAGATCGCCGACCTCGCCAACTTCGTCCGCAGCCAGTTGCCCGAGGTCCTCACCGTCCTCGGCTACCTGCTGTTCACCACCGTCCTGCTGCTCAGCTACTCGCCGCTGCTCACCCTCGCGCTGCTCGTGGTGTTCGTGCCCGGCATCGTGTGGGTGCTGCGCCGCTTCAAGCGCGCGGCCGGCCCGGCGTTCGCGGCCGAGGCCGCCGCCGCCGGCACCGTCGCCGCCACCTACCGGGAGCTGGTGACGGCCCGCGAGATGCTGCAGACCAACAACGGCGTGGGCGGCTGGCGGCAGCGGTTCCTCACCGACAGCGAGCACCGCTACCAGGCCGCGCGGCGCACCCAGAAGTCGCTGTTCATCATCAGCCTCTCGCGCGTCGTGCAGGGCCTGACCACGGTGGTCCTGCTGCTGCTCGGCGGCTGGCTGGCCGCCGACGGCCAGATCAGCGTCGGCACCGTCGTCGTGTTCATCCTGGCCACCCGGCAGCTCTTCGACTCCGCCACCCAGGCGTCCAACCTCGTCGGCCAGTTGCAACTCACCAAGGTCGGCCTGGCCCGGCTGCTCGACCTGCTGACGATGACCGCCCCGCACGCCACCGAGCCCGCCCCCGACGCCGCGCCGTCCGACGCCGCACACCCCCGCGATCCTTCGGACGCGCCCCCGAAGCAGGCCCCCGCGCATGAGTCGGCTCCGCCGGACCGGCCGCGACGGACCGTACGCGGCACGGCCCCGACTCCCTCCACGACGCCCGAGCGGGGCGACCTCGAGGTGCGCGACGTGCGCTACTCCTACGTCGCCGACGCCGAGGTCCTGCACGGCCTGAGCCTGTCCGTCCCGGCCGGCGACCGGGTGGCCCTGGTCGGCCCGACCGGGGCGGGCAAGACGACCCTGGCCAAGCTGGTCACCGGCCTGTACACCCCCGACGCGGGCAGCGTCAGCTACGCCGGCGTCGACCTGCGCGCGCTGCCGCCCGGCGAACTGCGCCGGCGGATCGTCCTCGTGCCGCAGCGGGTGCACCTGGTCAGCGGAACCCTCCGGGACAACCTGGCCCTGGTCCCGCGCCGGCCCACCGACGACGAGGTCCGACAGGCCGTGGCCCGCCTCGACCTGGAGGACTGGGTGGCCGGCCTGCCGGACGGCCTGGCGACCCGGCTCGGCGGCGGCGAGGGCCGACTGTCGGCCGGCGAGGTCCAGTTGATCGGCCTGGTACGCGCCGCCCTGGTCGACCCCGCCGTGCTGGTCCTGGACGAGGCCACGGCCGACATCGACCCACGCACGGCCCACAAGCTGGAGACGGCCATCGACGTGCTCCGCACCGACCGCACCCTGATCGTCATCGCCCACCGCGAGACCACCATCGAGCGGCTGCCCCGGGTCATCCGCCTCGAACACGGCGGCCTCGACCCGCTGCCGGCGCCCCGGATCGCGCGTTCGTAGGCGTGACGGAGGACAACGCGGGGGCAGGGGAAGGCGGTCACCGACGGGGCGTCCCCCTCGGTGACCGCGGCCCCGGGCCGGCGCCCGGGACTCCCGTGGCTAGACGGGCCGCACGCGGGCGCGCAGCAGGCAGAACACGTTGCCCTCCGGGTCCGCCAGCACGTGCCAGCTCTCGTCGCCCGTCTGGCCGACGTCGGCGGGCCTGGCGCCGAGCGCGAGCAGCCGCTGCAACTCGGCGTCCTGGTCGCGGTCGGTGGGGTTGACGTCGATGTGCAGCCGTGGCTTCGCGGCCGGCGGGGCGTCGCCGGGGCTGAGGATGAGGGTGGGCTGCGGGCCGCCGAAACCGACGTCGGGCGGACCGATCTCGATGCCCCCGTCGTCCTCCCGGCCGATTTCCACGTAGCCGAGCACCTCGCACCAGAAGGCGGCGAGTCGCTCGGGGTCGGTGCATTCGAGGATCAGCTCACTGATGCGGCATGCCATGCCGGGCAGTGTACGGAGCCCTCGCCGCGCCGCGCGATCATGTTTCACGGCGCGGCGGCACGCCTCCCACCAGGCAGTCGGCGGCGAGGCATCGGCAGCGAGACCCGGGGCGTCGAGGCGGGGACGCCGTGGGACGTGCGGGGGAGGGGCCCGTGGTGCGCCGGTCCCCGAGCCCCCGGGGCCGACGCCGGGTCACACCTTGCGGTAGCTGTACGCCTCCTCGGCCGCTGCCGCCACGGCGTCGAGGTCGGCGCCGGTGGCCGCGGTGACCACCGCCGCCACCGCCCCCTCCACCAGCGGCGCGTCCACCAGTCGGGTGCCGGCCGGCAGTTCGTCGTCCTCGGCCAGCAGCGCCTTCACCGTCAGGACGGCGCTGCCCAGGTCCACCAGGAGGGCCACTCCCGCGCCACCGTCCACCGCCCGCGCAGCCTCGACGACGAGGTCCGCGCTCGTACCGAGACCGCCGTCCCGGGTGCCGCCGGCCGGTGCGACCGGCGCCGTCGTCAGCCCGGCCAGCCCGCGCGCCAGCTCGGCGACCGCCTCCGCGACCGGCCCGCTGTGCGAGACCACGACCACCCCGACCCGCCCCTCCTGTGCCACCCGCTGCACCGCGCTCACCGCGCCACCTCCGCCAGCGTCGCGAACAACAGGGCCGACGAGCTGGCCCCCGGGTCCAGGTGCCCGACGCTGCGCTCGCCGAGGTAGCTGGCCCGGCCCTTGCGGGCCCGCAGCGCCTCCGTGGCCCGCGCGCCCTCCTCCGCCGCGGCCCGCGCCGCGCCGAACGGGTCGCCCGCCGCGTCGGGCGCGCCGAGCGCGTCCGCGCCGGGCACCAGCGCGTCCAGCATCGTCTTGTCGCCCGGCGCCGAGCCGCCGAGCTGCGCCACCGCGGCGACGCCGGCGCGCAGCGCCGCACCCAGCTCGGCGACGCTGACCCGCCGCGCGTCGCCGAGCTCCTTGCCCGTACGCCGCAACAGGGTCCCGTACAGCGGCCCAGAGGCGCCGCCCACCGTCGAGATCAACTGCCGCCCGGCCAGCGCCAGCACCGCTCCCGGGGTGCCCGGTGGGTCCGCGTCCAGGGCGGTGGCCACGGCGGTGAAGCCGCGCCGCAGGTTGCTGCCGTGATCGGCGTCGCCGATCGCCGCGTCGAGTTCGGTGAGGTGGTCCGCCTCGCGGTCCACCGCGGCGGCGACCGCCGCCAGCCACCGCAGGAAGAACGCGGCGTCCAACCCCTCGTCGGGGCCGCCGCCCGACCCCGCGTCGGGGTGGGCGCGCGCGGGAGAGGGGTCGCTGTTGGAGGCGGATGCAGTGCCGGACACGGGTGGGTCCCTTCGCTCGTACGACCGGCCGGGCCGGTCGTTCTCCGTCGCTCTACGCCAGCGTACGCAGCGCCCGCGCGTCAACCGCCCGCCGCCGCGCGCCCCGCGCGCGGGGCGCGCGCGGGGTTACAGCCCCCACCGCAGCGCGGGCGTGCGCACCGGCGCGTCCCACAGGCGCAGCAACTCCTCGTCGGCCTGGCACAGCGTCACCGCGCAGCCCGCCATGTCCAGCGAGGTGACGTAGTTGCCGACGAGGCTGCGCAGGACCGGCACGCCACGCTCGGCCAGCACTCGGTGCACCTCGGCGGCGAACCCGTACAGCTCAAGCAGCGGCGTCGCCCCCGCGCCGCCCACCAGCAGGAGCACCGGGTTGGTGGGCCGCAGGTCCTCAAGGACGGCGTCCACGGAGAAGTCCGCGATCTCGCGCGAGGTCATCATGGGCCGCCGCTCCCGGCCGGGCTCGCCGTGGATGCCCACCCCGAGCTCCAGCTCGCCGTCGGGCAGCGCGAACGTCGGCCCGCCCTTGGCCGGCGTCGAGCAGGCGCTGAGCGCGACCCCGAAGCTCCGGGACGACGCGTTGACCTGCCGGGCGATGGCCTCCACCCGCTCCAACGGCGCGCCCTCCTCGGCGGCGGCGCCCGCGATCTTCTCCACGAACAGCGTGGCCCCGGTGCCACGACGGCCCGCCGTGTGCGTGCTGTCCGTCACGGCGACATCGTCGTCCACCAGCACCTTGGCCACCCGTACGCCCTCGTCCTCGGCGAGTTCCATGGCCATGTCGAAGTTGAGCACGTCGCCGGTGTAGTTCTTGACCACGAACAGCACTCCCTGGCCGCTGTCCACGGCCGCCGCCGCCTTGACCATCTGGTGCGGCACGGGCGAGGTGAACACCTCTCCGGGACACGCCGCGTCGAGCATCCCGGTGCCCACGAACCCCCCGTGCAGCGGCTCGTGCCCGGACCCACCGCCCGACACCAGGGCCACCTTTCCGGCCACCGGCGCGTCGCGGCGTACGATCACCCGCCCCTCCACGTCCACGGTCAGCTCCGGATGCGTGGCGGCCATCCCGCGCAACGCGTCGGCGACCACGGTGTCGGGCACATTGATGAGCATCCTCAACTGTCTCTCCTCGGCAGGTCAAAGACGGAGTCGTGAGCTGTGTCTGTGCAGGGCAGAGCGGGTGCCAGCCACTCTTAATCTTGGTGTTCCATGGCGGTGGAAGCGACTCCCGGCGATCCTGATGCCGACCTCTCCGACAAGGCGTCAGGCGTTGGTGCTCGGGCCCGGGTTTCCAAGAGCGAACACTCGAACCAATATCAGGCGCGGGCGTCCCTTGGCCAGGATGGCGTCACCACTCCAGGCGGCCTCCCATGCCGCGCTTCGGCCCGCCGTTGCCGTGCGGCGCGGACCTGCCTGGATGAGCAGGTTCGTCATGAGCACGTTCAGAGACCGCCCCCCCCACACCTCGCTCGCCATCGGATGCCGCTCCCATGTCGAGATCCCGGCAGGGCTGTGTCAGCCGGTGCCCGGGCGGCCGTGCCAGTCCAGGCATACGACCAGGGCGTCGTCCGCCGCCGGCCCGGAGCCGCGGTGTCCCAGCAGCTCCTGCAGCATCGTCCTGGGTACCTGGGAAGCGGGCAGGAGACGGGTACTGGTGATCGCTCTGGCCAACGCCCGCTGGCCGTACTTCTCACCTGCCGGTGAGAGGGCGTCGTAGACGCCGTCACTGATGAACAACAGCCGGTCCCCGGACTCGACCTTGAAGCGCTGCGTGGTGTACGTCGTGTCCTCGAACATCCCCAGGGGTATCTGGGCGTCGAATCCGATGGCCTCGACCACGTCCCGGCGAAGCCGCCAGATCCGGGGCGAGCCAGCGTCGATGATCTCCACGTCTCCGGTCGGAAGGCAGAAGCGGAGCATGAGCGTGGACAGGAACTGCTGGCCGTGGTGCTGGCCGTAGACGGCCTGGTCGGCCAGGTACGCCTGGTCGGCGAGGTTCAGCCCGGCGCGGCGGGCGTTGCGCAGGGCGTTGGTCGCGAGGTTCGTGAGCAGGGCCGCGTCGATGCCCTCGCCCATGCCGTTGCTCACGGTCACCAGGAGGTCGTCGGCGGACGACGACCAGTCGAAGCTGTCACCGAAGATCGCGTAAGCGGGTTCCAGCTGCGCGCCGAGGCTGTACTCGGGCCGCGAGCAAGAGCGCCCGGGCAGGAGCTGCCACTGCATCTCGGCAGCGAGGGTGAGCCGTTCCGCGCGGCGGGCCTGCAGGAAGAGATCGGTGTCCCGCTCCGCGACGGCGATCTCGTGCGCCAGCGCGGCCGCGCACTGCGCGAGGTCCGTCAGGGTCCCGGGGTCGACATCGCTCTCACCGCCGGGCAACCGCACGCTGAGCACGCCGAGCCGGTCACCACGGACGCTGACCGGCAGGTAGACCGTTACGGTGGACGACGCGACGCCGGGCACGCAGTGCGCTTCCTGGGCGATGAAGGCGTGACCTGGGGCGGTGTCATGGACCGGCAGCGAATGGTGGGTGTGCGGGAGAACGCCTACGGGCTGCAGTTGTGTCATGGCATAGTCGGCCATCAAGAGGTCGACCGCCACGGCGCCGTGTCGCTGCTCGATCACCGAGCGGACCACGTCGAAAACCTCATGGGGCGCAGCCTCGCGCAACAGGCGCTCAACCGCGCTGGGTCTGTCCACGGGTACCGGACCTTGCCTTCCTTGACATATCTTCATTCATGCGGCTTCTTACACCGACCAGCCGGATCGAGCACAAAACGCTCACACGGGAGTGTCACATGCGCGAGGACCCCATGGCTCTCCAGCAACGGGCCACTGCCGCCGTGCCTGAGGTCAGCCGTGTCCTTGAGCTCCTGGAGATCGCCTGGGAACGGGGCCGGGACGCCCTGAGCACCGCCCCTGTCTCCACGGCACAGATTCGTGTGATGTACATCATCGAACGCGAGCCCGGCATCAATCTCAGTGCCCTCCGTCGTCATCTGGCGGTGGCCGCTCCCACGGCCACGCGCCTGTGCGACCGCCTCCAGGCCGCCGGGTTCCTCCGCCGGACTCCCCGCCCCGGGGACCGCCGCGAGATGCAGCTGACGCTCACCGACGCCGGCATCGCGCACCTGCGCGAGATCCGGCGACGCCGTGAGCAAGCCCTCCGCCAGGCGATGAACCGGATGACCCCCGCCACACGCGACGCCTTGGCCACCGGCCTCGCCGCCCTCTGCGAAGCCGTCGCCGAGCCCCTCCCGTACGCGCGGGAACAGCTGGTCGAAGAGAGCGGCTGAGCGCAGCCCCGGGAGGCCGATCCGGGCCGTGCCCACCACCCGAGTCCGGAGGCCGGGCGGCCCTCGCGGCCGGTTCGGCGCGGTGATCGCCACGCACCCGGATGGTGAGTCGTCGGGGGACATGGGGACGACCGTCTGAAGGCGGCGGTTCGGGGCACCTGGTCAGTTCCCGGGTCGGCCCATGCGCACGACGAGGGCGAGCGTGTCGTCCGAGTGCAGTACGACCGTGCGCATGTCTCCCGCGATGGCTCCGGGAAGGGACGCTGTCGGGTCCCGTGACCGCTTCCGGGCCGAGTCGATGAGGCGCGCTTCGCCCTCGATGGGATCGCGGCGACTCTCGGTGAGGCCGTCGGTGTACAGCAACAGCAGATCGCCCGGTTCCATCCGGGTCTGGAGCACCTTGTCGCTGCCGGCCAACGGGTAACCGATGCCGCGTCCTCGTACGTTGAGGAAGTCGGCCCGGCCGTCCGAGCGGACGAGGAGCGCTGGAGGGTGGCTGCCGTTGGCCAGGCGGAGTTCGCCCGTCGCCGGGTTGAGCCGGGCCAGGAGCACGGTGGCCAGGAGATCGCTGTCCAGAGGCATGAGTATCTCGTCGGCCCGCTTGACGATCTTGGTCAGCGGGTGCCCGTCCAGCGCCAGGGTCCGCACGGCGTGGGTCACGTTCAGGGCGCTCCGCGTGCTGGTGATTCCGTGTCCGAGGGCGTCGACGACCGTGATGTGGACGGTTCCGTCGGGCAGGTGGAACCAGTCGTAGAGGTCGCCACCGGTGGGGTCGTGCGTGTTGGCGGGTTCGTAGTGGACGGCGAGTTCCAGGCCGTCCACTGCCAGGGGAGGGGGCCGAAGGGCGTTCTCCATCTCCTGCAGCATCCGCCCGTGCGCCTGGCGCAGTTGCTCGTCACGTTCTTCGAGCTGGATGTACAGGGCGAGTACGCCACTGTTGGTCTCGGCCAGTTCGTGCTTGAGGACGCGGTGTTCGGCGGCGAAGGCGTCCACGCGCGCGAGTGAGGCCCGTAGTTCCTGTTCCAGCTCTTCGTTCTCCGATTCCCGCACCACGCGCGGTGTGCGTGCGCCGGTGGGCGGCTCGGCTCCTTCCGGGACAGGCACGTGCCAGGTGGCCGTGGTGTCGCAGACCGCCTGCGCGGCAAGGGGGAGCCCGGCCAACGGCAGCGGGCTCCGCGACGCCGGCGACACCAGGCTGACGGAGAGAAGCGTCGGCTGCCCCTTGGAACCTGGCTGACAGGCCGAGCCGAGCCTGACCGTGCGTCCGGCTCGCAGTTCGTGGCCGGCGACGCCGCTGATCGAGAGAACGAGCCGGGCGCGCACTTCGAGGGGGAGGCCGTACGCGTCGGCCACCTGGCGCAGGGCGCGGCGCAAGGGGCGCAACGTCCGGAAGGTGTCAGACAAAACGGCCACCGGGTGCCCTGGCGGCGAGGAAGGTCGCGTCGTCCCGCGTCGAACGGTGAGTGTGAGCCACTGCTGCCGCGAGCAGCGCGGGCGGCAGCCGGAGCAGGAAGCGCGAGGGTGTGTGGGCCCATCGCGGGTGGATCCCGTCGGAGTGCAGCACAGCGATGACTCCCGGGCCCGTGGGCAGGGTGTGTGTACGCGGGGTCGGCATGTTCCACCCGACGACACCGGGCAGGCCGGTCATCCCGTGGCGGGCGGCCTCGGGAGTCACGACCAGGGCGCGGATGTTGCCGACGCCGCAGTACTCGGTCCGGTCGTGGTGCAGCCGCATGACGCCGACTGCGGCACCGCGGGTGTGGCGTAGCGCCCGGTGGACGGCGAAGAGCATGTCGTGGAGCGCGCGGTCGGGTGCGCGGTGAAACACGCGCAGGGCGGCCTGTGCCGCCTCCGATGCCTCAGGGCCGTGTCCGAGGCCGTCCACGACGAAGGCCGTACGACAATCCTCGGTGTCAGCCGAGGCGCACGCGTCGCCGCAGGGCTGTTCGCCGTCGATGGGAAGGCAGATGGAACCGATCTCCTGATGAGCCCTCGGCCGGTGGTCGGCCTCGGTGAGCCGGGCACAGGCAAGGGTCGCGGTGCCTGGCTCGGTGCGGATGGTGAAGTCCGTGGCGATGCGACGGACGGCGCCCAGGCCGGCGCCGAGGGTCGCGGTGGTGCTGTATCCGTCGGTGAGGGCGCGGGGAAGGTCGTCGATGCCGGGCCCGCGATCGGCGGCGAGAATCTCCATTCCGCCTCCGAGGAGGAGCGGCTGCACATAGACCGAGCCGCCGGTGGCGTGCTTGGCGAGGTTCCCGGCGAGTTCCGACGCCAGCACGGCGGCCTGGTCGGGGAGGGAACCGCTCAGACCGCTCGACTCGGCGACCGCGCGGGCGGCTTCCGCGGCGAGCTGGACGGCGCTGTGGTGGTCGACACGGACCTGGACGGTCGGCCTGGCGGGTGCCGGTGTCACGGTGTCGTCCATCGGGTGGCCGTGACGGTGGTGCCCCGGCCCGGCGCCGAGTCGATACCGAAATCGTCCATCAGCCGTCGTGCCCCGCCCAGCCCATGGCCCAGTCCGGCCCCCGTGGTGTACCCGTCGGTGAGGGCCTGCTGGACGTCGTGGATGCCTGGCCCGTCATCGCTGATGACGAGCCGTAGGCCCCGCGCGCCCGGACGTTCGAGCAAGGTGAGGGTGAGGGTGCCGCCCCCGCCGTGGATGTAGGCGTTGCGTACGAGTTCGCTGGCGGCGGTGACGATGCGGGTCTGGTCGACGATGCCGAATCCGAGGGCCAGGGTGGCCGCGCGAACGGCGTGACGGGCCGCGAGCAGGTCCTCCTCCGTACGCACCGGGTACGAGTGCGGCTCACCCGGCCGTGGGTCGGGGCGGGGGGCGGTGTCGAAGGAAGCGGATGGGTCAGTGGAGCGCAGCACTGGGTGCCCCCTCGGGGAGCTGGCGGTTTTGTTGCCATCCGAGCAAAGCCATGCCCCGTTCGGCGTTGAGCGCGGTCTCGACCCCCTCCAGGTGCAGACCCAGTTCCACCAAGGTGATCGCCACCGGAGGAAGCATGCCCGCCACGATCACCCGGGCCCCGAGGAGCCTGGCCATGGTGGTGAGCTCCATGAGAGTGCGGGCGACGAAGGAGTCGATGATCTCCAGTCGGGAGATGTCGATGAGGACACCGCTCGCGTCCTCCGCCGTGATGCGCTGGGTGAGCTCGTCGGTGAAGGCCAGGGCGGCCTTGTCGTCGAGTTCGTCGAGGAGCCCGGTGACCAGTACGTTGCCCAGCCGCAGTATGGGCACCCCCGCCACGGGCCGGGCGTTCATCGCACTGCCGATGCTTCGGCCCTCAGCTGATCACCTTCGGTGATCTTGATGGCGACGGACAGGGCGTCGGCGAGGGTCGACCGGGTGAGGATGGAGGAGAGGTCGATGCCGAGCTGGGCGATGGTCACCGCGATGGGGGGCCGGATCCCGCTGATGACGCAGTCGGCGCCCATCAGCCGTACCGCGTTGACCGTCTGCATCAGGTGCTGCGCTACGGCCGTGTCCACCGTGGGAACAGCGGTGATGTCGATGATCGCGACGAGCGCCTCGTGATCCTGGATTCCCTGCAGCAGGTTCTCCATGACCACCTGGGTGCGTGCGGTGTCGAGGGTCCCGATCAGCGGTACGGCGAGCACGTGACGCCACAGCCGGACCACGGGAGTCGACAGCTCCAGCAACTGCCGGCTCTGCCGCCCGATGATCTCCTCCCGGCCCTCGACGTAGGTGTTGAACGAGAGTGCGCCAGCGGCGTCCAGCAGCCTGTTGATCAGCAGCGCGACGGCAAGCGCGTCGTCAGCGGCCCGCACGGACTCCTGTACGGACTCCAGCAGGGCCTCCTTGAGGGTGAGGACCGCGAGGAACGTGTCGGTGGGTGAGGCCCCACCCCGCGCGCGGCGCAGCGAGAGCTCGGTGATCACGCGGTGCAACTCGGGATGCGCCGTCACCACGCGCTCCACCGGCAGACCGCCGGCCAGACTCGCCGAGAGGGCGGCGACCACGGAGTCCGCCTCCTCGTGCAACTCCGCTTCGCTGATCCCGGATCCGGCCTCGCTACGCTGTAGTTGCAGCTGCACCCACCGATCGGCGATCTTGTCGGCACGCTCGTCGAGTGCGTTGATCACGCGCTCTCGCGTGGCGGTCTCACTACTACTCACCAGATGCTCCTCGCTTGCGACGCCCAGCACACCGTCACGAGTCGGAGTCGAGTGGTGCGGAAGAGCGGGTGCCTCCTGCGCCGAACAATAGTTGCCGGCGGCTAAATATTAGCGACCTACGCAGTACGCGCAAGCGCCCCTCACGCGATGCGCCCGTGGCGCTACGGGACTTATCGGTCAAGAGCTCGCGGCCACGTGCCATGGATGGACGGCTGGGAGGCCGAGCGACTGGCTCACTCGAAATCAGGATCAGGACCAGGACCGGGGCCAGGACCAGGAGCGGGGCCGGAGCCGGGGAGCCTGGGGATCGGTCCCGTGTCGAGGGGAGTGCCATGTGCGACCGCCTTGCGGGACCAGCCCATGCCGGGAACCCGCGCTGTCACGCCGGCGCGGGGTCTCTGCATGTCGACCTGTACGCCGACCACGAGGAAGCCGTCGAAGCCGAGATCGAAGAGGCACGAGGGGATGGCTGGCCCTGCAAGGGCATTGGGCCCCAAGCGGGTCTGCCCCGCTCGGCCACGGGCAACGGTCATCGACCGCAGTAGATGTGGCGCAACAGCGTGTTGATCCGCTTACCGTCGGCCTCGGTCACCTTGTGGTTCCCGGTGCTGAACCGCCGTGCGGCGACCTCGTCCGGCTTGTCGACGTTCCGCTGGAGGTCGACACACTGCGCATCGGCCTTGGCCAGGTCCTCGGGCGCGCCGAGCGCCGGATCGATGAAGCGCAGGCCGCTTTGAAGGGCGCCGACGCGCGCCGCGCCAAACGCCTCCTCGACGAAGTCGCTCGCGCTCGTAGCCGGCTCCGACGGGAGACTTTCACCGGTAGGGCGGGGCGGGGGCGAACTGGTCGGACTCTGGGTCGGCGTCGTGCTCGGGCCCGGTGAACGCGCTGCTGTGCTCGCCGACGTTCGGGCCGCGCTCGGTTGCTCCGGGGCGGACTTGTCCGTCCCGTCGCTCCCGCACCCCGTCAGCAGCAGTGCCACACCCGGCGCGAGGAGTACGCCGAAGATACCCGGGCGGCCTGTGAAGAGCTTCTGACGCATGGGCTCCGCTCCATGATGAGAGTCCCGGCTGTCCTCGGTGAACCCAGGATCGCGTGCCCCGCCCGGGACCCGTCCCGCTCGCGGTACGCGACCGCGACCGGGACCCAATGCCTGCTACGCAACCGAGCCAACGGCCCATGGACACATGCTGGGCGGTGGCACGAAGCTCTGGGCGAGGTCCTGGCCGTGAGGCCGCGGGCCGGACCCGGAGGGCCAGGGGGCTGATCGCGGTCAGGTCGTACGGGCCGGCGCGGGGTCGGCCGGAGCGCCGGTGCGCGGGGCGGCACGGGTGGCGGCGTCCGCCCCGGATGCGGTGGCCCCGGACGCCGTGGCACCGGTCGTGGCGGCCCTGCCCGGTGGCGGCGCGGGTGGGGTGGTGGGCGGGCGCAGGCCGCGGGCCTCGGTGAACGCGCGTCGGTAGGCGATGGGGGAGACGCCGACGATGCGGTGGAAGTGCCGGCGCAGGGTCGTCGGGGTGCCGATGCCCACGCGCTCCGCGATCCGGTCGACGCTGTCGTCCGTGACCTCCAGCAGTTCCTGGGCGCGGCGGACGCGCTGGGTGAGCAGCCACTGCAGCGGGCTGGTGCCGGTGACGGCGGCGAACCGGCGGGTGAAGTGGCGCGGGCTCATACCGGCCCTGCGGGCCAGCACCGCGACCGTGACCGGCTCGTCCAGGTGCTCCAGCGTCCGCTCCAGCAGCCCGGCCAGGTCGTGCCGGTTCGTACTGGGCGCGCCGTCGTCCGGGCCGGGGAGCGGGGTCGCGACGAACTGTGCCTGGCCGCCGGCCCGGTGCGGGGCCACCACCAGTCGTCGCGCGAGCCGGTTGGCCGTGGCGGCCCCGTGGTCGGTACGCACCATGTGCAGGCACAGGTCGATCCCCGCGGCCTGCCCCGCCGCCGTCAGCACGTCACCGTCGTCGATGTAGAGCACATCGGGATCCACCTCGACGTCCGGGTAGGACTCGGCGAGCCTCGGCGCGTACATCCAGTGGGTGGTGGCGCGGCGACCGGTGAGGAGTCCGGCGGCGGCCAGTACGAACGCGCCCGTGCAGATGGAGGCGATGCGCGCGCCCCGTTCGTGAGCCGCGCGGACGGCCTCCACCAGGTCGGCGGGCGGCTGGTCCATGGCGTCGTCGCAGGCCGGCACGATCACCGTGTCGGCCTTCACCAGGTCGTCCAGCCGATGTGAGGTCTCGGCGCGCAGCCAGCCGCCGATCATGGCCCCCGGCGGGGCGCAGACGGTCAGCTCGTAGCCCGCGCCGACCGCTTCCGGATTGCCGGGGCCGAAGATCGTGCAGGGAATGGACAGCTCGAACAGGGGCATCCCGTCGACTACGGCCAGAGCCACGGAGGTCATGGCCCAAATTGTACGCGTGTTGGCATTCCGGCCCATTGCGAGGAGTGGTGGGCGCCGTCACTGTCGGTATATGACCGATCAGACAACGCGTGTCGACCGTGAACCACCGGCCAGTCAGGCCCGGCCTCCCGGGGCCGGCGGACGCGCCTGGCTGGCGATCGCCCTGGGGGTCGCCGCTGTCGGCTGGGGAGCCAACCAGTTCGCGCCGCTGCTGCTGATGTACCGCTCCGAGCTGGGCGTTTCCACGGCGACGGTGCAGGCCACGTACGCCCTCTACGCGATCGGGCTGATTCCCGGGCTGTTGCTGGGCGGCCCGCTGTCCGACCGGTACGGGCGCCGCCGCATGCTGGCACCCGCGCTGGGTGTCTCGGCGCTGGCCAGTGGCCTGCTGATGCTGGCGGACTCGGGGCTGGCCTGGTTGTTCGTCGGGCGGCTGGTCGCCGGTGTCGCCAGCGGGGCGGCGTTCAGCGCCGGCACCGCGTGGATCAAGGAGCTGACGGTCCACGGCTCCGGCCAGGACGCCCACGTCGGGGCCCGGCGCGCGACGATCGGCATGACCACCGGCTTCGCGGTGGGCCCGCTCGTCGCCGGGCTGCTGGCGCAGTGGGCGCCCCATCCGATCGTCACCTCCTACGTCCCGCACGTGCTGCTCGCCCTCGTCGCCCTGCCGCTGGTGCTGCGCGCCCCGGAGACCCGGCAGGCGGAGGCGGACACCGTGCTGTGGGCCCGGCCGCGCCTGTCCCGGGAGAGCGGTCGCCGCTTCCGCCTCGTGGTGGTGCCGCTGGCCCCGTGGGTCTTCGGCGCGTCGTCGATCGCGCTCGCCTATCTGCCCGGCCTGGTACGAGAGGAGCTGGGCGATGACGCGCTGCTGTTCAGCGCGGTGGTCACCGCCCTGACCATGGTCGCCGGCATCCTCGTGCAGCCGCTCGCGCGCCGGGTCAGCCGCCCCGACAAGCCGTACCTGATCGCCACCGCGCTGGGCATCGTGGTCGTCGGACTGGTGCTCGGCGCGATCGCCGCCGCGGACGCGCGCTGGTGGCTGGTCGCGGCGGCGGCGCTCGTACTGGGCGCGGGGTACGGCTGCTGCCTGGTGTACGGCCTGATGGAGGTGCAGCGCATGGCGGGCCCGGAGAACCTGGGCAGGCTGACCGCCGTCTTCCAGGCCATCGCCTACCTCGGCTTCGGCGCGCCGTACCTGCTGGCGGTCGCCGAACACGCGCTGTCCGTGAGCGCGTTGCTGGTGCTGACCGCCGTTCTCGCGGTCCTAACCCTCGCCTGGACCACCTACCGGGTGGCGCGCGAACCCGCCCGCGCCCCGGAGAGCCAGGGCAGCGCGCCGCCCGCCCCCGAGGCCGTCCGGGCCGGTGCCGATGGCTCCCGGTCCGCGCACGGGGCGCGCGGCCCGGCCGACCGGGGGCGCGGCTGACCGCCGCGACCACCCGGTCGGCTCCCGCCCACGGCGCGGCCGACCCCCGCGCGACCGGCCGGCCTGCCGAACGGGGCCATGCGACGGCGGGCCGGGCGCGTGGCCCGGCCCGCCGCTGGTCACGGGTCCCAGACGGCGGCGGTCGCTACCGGTGGTACCCGTACCTGAGCATGAGCGGCGCCACGCCGGCGTAGGCGGCCGTCCGGCCCGGCGTCGACATGGTCTCCCGCCACGGCTCGGTCGTCCTGATCTCGATCGTGCCCTGCCGGAGGCGGTCGGGATTGCCGGTGACCGTGTGGTTGGTGCCGAGCACGACGGACCGCTCGGACGCGAAGTCGATCGCCGAGGTGTCCTCGGTGCCGGCGAACCGGGCGATCTCGTCGATGGCCGGGCGCGGGGCGCGCGTGAAGTCCTCGTACCGCAGCCGCAGGTAGCGCCTGTCGCCGAGCGTGCCGCCGACGGCCTCGGACGCCACGTTGAACGCGGCCCAGTAGGACAGGGTCCGCGCCGCGCTCATCCGCTCCAGGTAGTCCTTGGGCGCCAGGTAGGACGTCACCGTGGCCCGTGGGTCGCGCACCAGGTGCAGCAGCCGGACGTCGAGGTCCGGGCGCCGGGCGAGCACGGCGGCGTCGGCCGCGTTCTTGGAACTGTCGATGACCAGCGGGGCGCCGCTGGCCTCGGCGACCCCGCGCAGGGTGTTGGCTATCGCGTCGCCCAGCTCCGCGACCTCGGGCGGTGGGTCGCGGTGGCCGCGTAGCTCCGCCAGCCGTGGCGCGGTGTGCCGGGTGCGCAGGAAGCGCTGTTGCAGGTCCCACAGCCGTCGGGCCTTCCACCCGCCGGGGTCCCGCAGCCGGCCGGACCACACCTCGCACTCCAGCAGGTCGCGCCCGCAGCCACACAGGGTGTTCGTGCCGTCCCTGAGCAGCGCGTTCTTCCACAGGAAGTACCGCTCGCCGATGTGTACCGCCCCGGGCATCTCGTTCAGGACGTTGCCGACGAAGGTGCTGCCGCACCGCATCATGCCCGTGATGTACAGGACACGCAGTTTCTCCTCCGGCACCGCGCCGCTCACCCCTCGTGGCTGTACAGCAGGAAGTGCTGCGGCACGTGCACCGCGAGCCCCAGCCTGGTGCGCGCGGTGATGACGCGGCGGTCCGGCGCCTTCGGGTCCTTGCTGAGCGTCAGCGTGGACACACCCGGGTTCAGCAGGGTCGCCCCGGCCCGGAAGTCCGCGAGCAGCGCCTTGCCGCGCGGCATCATCCTGGTGCGCGACACCGTCACGCCCGCGTTGCGGAACCGGTTTAGGAAGCCGCTCTCGGCGGCCAGCCAGTACAGCTCGGGGTGGACGACGATGCCGTCGCAGGAGCCGCCGGTCTCCTCCACCTCGCAGGCCGCGAGGGACAGTTCGCGGTGGATGTCCCCGCTGCCGGTCTGCCTGCGCAGCCCCTTCATGTTCATCAGGCCCTCGACGTGGCCGTCCTTGCTGCCGTAGAGGAGTATCTCGTTCTCCTGCGTCCACATGCGCACGAACATCCGGTAGTCGATGAAGCTGGCCAGCAACCCGGGCCTGCGGACGAAGTCCACCGGCACGTTCAGCGTCATCTCCACGTCCGTGAACCGCGCTGTCCGCAGCTCGGAGCTGAAGGTGGACTCCGGCGTGGCCTGGTACGCCGTGCCGCTGGGACCCCGGTCGGTGTGGGTGAACTCCTCCAGGTAGGCGCCGTTCCCGTCGCGGACCCGGCCCACCTTCAGCAGGTGCCGCACCATGTAGCGCGGGCGGGTCTTCAGCAGCGGGAACGAGGCGGGCAGGTACGCCTGGAACGGGACGACGACCTCGTCCTCGTCGGTCCGTGCGGCGACGGCCCGCGCGAAGTCCTCACCGGGGGTGAGGTTCTCGTTGTTCGCGTCCTCGTAGGCGATCTCGATCTCGCTGCCCAGGGGCTGGGTGGTCATCGCGTTCTCCTTCGTCATCGGGTGGATCGTGGACGACCGGGTGGTCACGGGTACGGCCGGACGCGCGCGCCGGGGGCGCGCGGGCGGTGCCGGGCGCGTGTCGGGCAGGGCGGCGGGCCGCGCGGCGCGGGGGCGGCGTGCGGGCGGGTGGGGAGCGCGGGGGCGTTCCGCGCCTCAGGCGGTGACGCGCTCAGCGAACTTGCGGTACTTGGCGCCCAGTTCCTCCGCCCACTCGCCGCTGTCCTCCAGGCGCATCGTCCGACACTCGTAGCCCAGCAGTTCCTTCATCACGGACATCTCGCGCGCGGAGAAGGTGACCGTGCCGTCGGCGTCGACGCGGTCGATGCCGTCCGCGCGCTGGCAGTCCTCGTTGATGGCCACGGCGAGGTCGAGCGGCACGTCGGCGGGCAGGTCCAGCGCGATGCCGCCGGCGTTGACGCGCACCGGGTAGCCGCCAGGCAGCCCGCCCGGCGCGGGAGCGTGCGCCGCCCGCTCGCCGCCGCCCGCCAGCGCGTGCACCACCCGCATCGCCGAGGAGGCGGTGAGCAACTGGCCGGCCTCCCCACCGAGCCTGCGCAGCCGCCCGCTGAGGTGGGCGAAGACCGCGCGGTGCGGGATGTCGTCTAGGGGTTCGCCGTTCACGGTCGCCGACAGGTGGTAGCGCCCGTTGCCCTCGTCGCCGAACCGGGGCACGTAGTGGCTGAAGTAGTGCTGGGCGATCAGGCGTACGCGCACGTCGGCCGGCGCGACCCCGGCCTCGATGGCGAAGCCGAAGGTCAGTGCCGGGATGATGTTGGCGACGTTGCCGATGCCCGCGGTGGGGGCCAGGCCCACCGTGTCCAGCACCGGGCCCACCGCGTCGGGGAACGCCGCGTTGAGCACCACCGGCGCGGTGCCGG
Source organism: Streptomyces buecherae (assembly GCF_014295035.1). Classification (GTDB taxonomy): domain Bacteria; phylum Actinomycetota; class Actinomycetes; order Streptomycetales; family Streptomycetaceae; genus Streptomyces; species Streptomyces youssoufiensis. The sequence goes on along the minus strand of NZ_CP060404.1, from coordinate 672,133 downwards.
ACTCCCGGACGGCCTTCGCGAGCTGGTGGTTCAGCGTGAGGTGCATCGGCAGCCAGGGGCCGAACTGCGCCTCGTCCAGGGCCTCGAAGTGCTCCCTGGGGAGCTGGGTGATGACCCGCCAGGACTGGAGCGACGCCGTCATCACGACGATGTCCGGGCGCACCCGGGCCAGGGTCTCGGCGGTCGCGTCGACGTCTTCGAGGTCGACCCGCTCGACGCCCACCTCCCCGACGAGCCCCAGGTTCGCGGCGGTGAACCGGGCGAGGTTCGCCGTCCGGGTCAGCCTCTCCTCGTCGCGGCCGGTGATCACCACGTGCTGGGTCTCGGGCGTCTGGAGCAGCATGGTGAGCAGCCGCGACCCCAGATCACCGCACCCCACCACCATGATCAGCGGCTTCTCGCGCTGTGCGGCCTTCGGTGACATCCTTCCTCCTCTTCCTTCCGCCGGGTTCCTTCGCCGGGTTCCTTCCGCTGCTGCCGCCGCCGTGGCCGCGGCTCGTGCCTCGGGGCGCGGCCGAGCGGGCGGGCGGCCGGTCAGCCGCCGCGCACTCCGGCCGGCAGCTCGTCGATCTGGTGCCTGACGAAGTCGATGAGGCGGCAGGTGTTCCGGTGCACCTCGGTACGGGTGGCGGCGAAGGCGCCGTGGTCGGCGAACTGCTCCGGCCGCATGCCGCCCGGCTCGACGGCGCACCGGAAGTAGGGCAGTCGGTTGAGCCGGGCCAGCACGTCGGCGGGGACCGGGCGCCGGATGGCCTCCGGGTCGAACCGGGCCAGCTCGCCCTCGCGCCGCGTGACCGCCTCCACGAAGGCGGGCTTGCAGGTGTAGACGATGTCCGCGCCGGCGGTCTGTTCCAGGTGCATGCTCAGCACGCCGGGGGCCGCCGCGGGGTCCTCCACCTCCAGGCTCGACAGCAGCATCTTCACCGGGTGGTGCTCGTCGCCGAGCAACCGGGTGATCTGCTTCAACACCGCCACCTCGGCCCAGCGCACGTCCAGCGGGCCCAGCTCCACCCCGTACTCCTCGGCCTCCCTGAGCAGGTCGCCCTGGGAGCCGAAGCGGCCGATCATGTGGGTGATCACGGCGCGCCAGCGGTCGGTGCCGATCCCGGCGTGCTCCGCCACCGCGCGCCCCTCCTCCACCGCCCGCACGCATTCGAGGAACTGCGGCACGGTGTAGGTGAGCGTGTTGTTGATCGAGACGCCCCGGCTGACCAGCTCCTTGATGACCACGTAACCGGCGGGCGTGCCCGGCACCTTGACCATCACGTTGGGGTTCACCTCGGTCAGCGTCAGGGCCTCGGCGAGCATGCCGCGCCAGTCGAACATCAGGCGCGGGTCGAGCTGGGCGGAGACCCAGCCGTACCGGCCGTCGGTGTGCTGCCACAGCGGCAGCATCGCGTGCGAGGACTGGGCGACGACCCCCCGGTAGATGAGCCGGAACACCGACTCGGCGTCGAACTTCCGTTGCTGCGTCGCCTGCCGCCGCACCTCGCGCGACCACTTCCGCGGCGCGTTCAGCACGCTCTTGGCCACCAGCGAGGGGTTGGTCGTCACCCCGCGCACCAGCGAGCGCTCCGGGTCGTCCAGGGCCATGAACCGCTCGAAGTGCCGGGCCCACCGGGCCCGGAGCAGCGGGTCGGGGGCGCGATCGAGGACGGTGTCCCGCCAGGCGGGGAAGTCCAGCGGCGGGGAGTCCCACCAGATCTCGGCGGACGCGTTCGCCCGCTGGAGCTTCTCCAGGACGCTGCGGTCCGTGTCGTCGACCTCGTGGTGCGCACAGGCGGCGGGTGTGGTGCCGTAGTAGCCCTGGAGCGTGGTCACCGGCACACCTCCCTCGCGGGCGTGGCGGCGTCGGGGAGCGCCGCGTGCCAACGCCGCAGCAGTTCCGGAAGCTCCCGCATGGAGTGGAACACCGTGACGTCCTCCTCGGCGAACGCCGCGACGCCGTTCGGCGCGTAGCCGAACACCGTCATGCCGGCGCGCAGGCCGGCCCGGACACCCGGCGTGCTGTCCTCCACCACCGCGCACCGCTCCGGCGGGACACCGTGGGCCCGGGCGGCGTGCAGGAACAGCCCCGGGTCCGGCTTCCAGACCCCTATCTCGTAGGCGCTGTAAAGGTGTTCGGGGCGCACGTGGCGCAGCAGGCCGGTGCGGCCCAGGACGTGCCGGATCTTCTCCAGCGGGGCGCTGGAGGCGCAACAGAACGCCAGGTCCAGGCCGGACAGCAGCTCGTCGACCCCGTCGACGGCGAGGAGTTCGCGGTCGAACGCCGCGGCGCAGCGGCTGCGGAACTCGGGTACGAAGGCGTCGGACACGGGCCGGCCGGCCAACTCACCCAGTTCCGCCACCCATTCGGCGACCTTGCGCCCCTGGATCATCGCGAGCGCCGTATCGCCGGCGAAGGTCACACCGAGTTCGCTGGCCATGTCGCGCATGACCCGGGCGGACAGCGTCTCGCTGTCCACCAGCACTCCGTCGCAGTCGAAGACAACTAAGTGATCGGACATTCCTCATCCTGTTCGCGTCGTGGTCGGGGCGTGCCGTGGGCGGGCGCGGCGCACCGCGCCGCCGCGCGCGGCACGGCCCCGCACGGACTGGTGCTCAGGTCATGTGGGAGCGGTCCGGTGCCTCGCTTCCCCGGCCGCCGGCCCCCTGCGCGTCCGCCTCCGCCGCCTCACCGAAGGCGCGCCCGGCCATGCCCGCCGTCAGCGTCGTCCCGTCCGACGGGTCGATGAGCAGGAAGGAACCGGTGCGCCGGCAGAGGGCGTACGGGTCGACGGCGAGCGGCTCCAGGGTGCGCACCACCACCCGGCCGATGTCGTTGGCCACGAGTTCCCCCGGCTCCGGGTGTTGTGTCAGGTCCGCGAGCACGAGCCGGGACGGGATCTCCTCGACCACCGCCGCGACCGTGCGCGTGGCGTGCCGCAGCAAGACCCTCGCGCCCGGCCGCAGCGGGGCGTCGCTCAGGTGGCAGACGGTTGCCGTCAGCCGCCGGGTCGGCTCCACCGCCGCGTCCCGTGGCACGACGAGGTCGCCGCGCGCGACATCGAGGTCGTCGGCGAGGCGCAGGGACACCGACTGCGGGGCCCAGGCCACGTCCACCGCATCGCCCAGGTTGTCGATGGCCTCGATGGTGCTGGTGTGCCCCGCCGGCAGCACGGTCACCGGCTGCCCCACCCGTAGCATCCCCGACACCAACTGCCCCGCGTACCGGCGCTCGACGCGCTCGGGGCCGTGGGTGCGCAGGACGTACTGGACCGGCAGCCGGGCCACCTCCTGGCCCGGGTCGTGGGTGACGGGCACCGCCTCCAGGTGCTCCAGCACCGTCGGACCGGTGTACCAGTCCGTGCGGGACGAGCCGGTCACCACGTTGTCGCCGGTCAGCGCCGAGATCGGGATGGCGGTGACCTCGCTCAGACCGAGTGAGGCGGCGTAGTCGGTGAACTCCTTCGCGATGGCGGTGAACACCGGCTCCGCGTAGTCCACCAGGTCCATCTTGTTGACGGCGAGCACGATGTGCGGCACGCGCAGCAGGGCGGCGACGGCGGCGTGTCGGCGGGTCTGCTCGACGACGCCGTTGCGGGCGTCGACCAGGACGACGGCCAGTTCGGCGGTGGAGGCGCCGGTGACCATGTTGCGGGTGTACTGCACGTGGCCCGGGGTGTCGGCGAGGATGAAGCGGCGCCGGGGCGTGGCGAAGTAGCGGTACGCGACGTCGATGGTGATGCCCTGCTCGCGCTCGGCGCGCAGCCCGTCGGTCAGCAGCGCCAGGTCGGGGCCGTCGTGTCCGCGCTGGCCGGACGCCGCCTCGACGGCCCGCAACTGGTCGGTCAACACCGACTTTGAGTCGTACAACAACCGCCCCACCAGGGTGGACTTGCCGTCGTCGACGGAACCGGCGGTGGCGAAGCGCAGCAGCGTGGTGACCGACGCGAGCGGGCCGGTTTCCGTGACGGTCGCGGTGCCGGGCCCCGCGCCCGACTCCGGGCGGCCCTCGCGGTCGACCCCGTGCTGGGTCCCGAGTGCGATATCGCGCGTGCTCATGTCAGAAGTACCCCTCGCGCTTGCGGTCTTCCATGGCGGCCTCGGACAGCCGGTCGTCGGCCCGGGTGGCACCGCGTTCCGTCAGCCGCGAGGCCGCGACCTCCGCGATGACCTTCTCGACCGTGTCGGCGTCCGACTCCACGGCTCCGGTGCACGACATGTCGCCCACGGTGCGGTAGCGCATCAGGCGCCGCTCCACCCGCTCGCCGTCGCGCGGCCCGCCCCACTCGCCCGCCGCGAGCCACATGCCGTCGCGCGAGAAGACTTCGCGCTCGTGCGCGTAGTAGATGGCCGGCAGTTCGATGCGCCGCCGTGCGATGTACTGCCACACGTCCAGCTCGGTCCAGTTCGACAACGGGAAGACGCGGACGTGCTGGCCCGGCGTGTGCCGCCCGTTGTACATCTGCCACAGCTCGGGGCGCTGCCGGCGCGGGTCCCAGCCGCCGAACTCGTCCCGCAGCGAGAACACCCGCTCCTTGGCCCGCGCCTTCTCCTCGTCGCGCCGCCCGCCACCGAAGACCGCGTCGAAGCGGTCCTGCTCGATGGCGCGCAGCAGCGGCACCGTCTGGAGCGGGTTACGGGTCCCGTCCGGCCGCTCGCGCAGCTCGCCGCGGTCGATGAACTCCTGTACGGACGCCACGTGCAGCCGCAGCCCGTGCCGCTCCGCGACCCGGTCCCGGTACTCGATCACCTCGGGGAAGTTGTGCCCGGTGTCCACGTGCAGCAGGGCGAACGGGGGCGGTTGCGGCGCGAAGGCCCGCAGCGCCACCTGGAGCATCACCACCGAGTCCTTGCCACCGGAGAACAGCAGCACCGGTCGCTCGAACTCGCCCGCCACCTCCCGGAAGATGTGTGCCGTCTCCGACTCCAGCACGTCCAGGTGGGAGAGCGCGTACGGACTCCCGCCCAGACGCCCGTCGCCGTCGGTGTGCGTGCCGGTCACCGCGCTGGTCATGCCACCCCCTTCGTCGTGAGCAGCGCGCGCAGCGCCGCGACGGACGCGCCGACGTCCTGCCGGTGTGCCTCGATCACCAGGTCCGGTTCCTCGGGCGCTTCGTACGGGGCGTCCACGCCGGTCAACGCGGAGATCTCGCCGGCCGACCGCCGCGCGTACAGGCCCTTCACATCGCGCTGCGCGCACACCTCGACGGGGGTGGCCACGTGCACCTCCAGGAACCGCGTCCCGCTGCGGTGGTGCCGTGCCCGCACAGCGGCACGGCTGTCGGCGTACGGAGCGATGACCGGTACCAGGACCAGGACGTCGTTGCGGGCGAGGACCTCGGCCATCATCCCGACGCGCCGCACATGGGTGTGCCGGTCCTCGCGGGAGAAGCCCAACCCGGAGTACAGGCAGGCACGGACCTGGTCGCCGTCCAGCACCTCCACCCGGCGTCCGCGCCCTCTCAGGTGCGTCGCGAGCAGGGTGGCGATGGTCGTCTTGCCCGCGCTGGGCAGCCCCGTGATCCACACTGTCGCGCCGGGCCAACAGGTGCAGACCGGTCCCGACTCCATACTGATCACCTCATCGTCATGGCCTGTCGATGCGTCGACGACGCGATGTGTCGCCGTCGCGGGCGTGTTGACGTGTCGATCTGTCGATGTGTGAGCGCGCCGCCGCGTCGATGTCGTGCCGCGCCGGAACGCCGCCGCACCGCAGTGCTCGGGCCGGCTCCGGGCGCGGCGGGAGAGCTGCTGAACCCGCTGAACGCGCCGCTTCCGCCGAACGCTCGGACCTCACGTCACACGCGGGACGAGCGGAAGTACCGTCATCAAGGGAGAGGAGGAAGGGCGATCTCCCGTGCCGTCTTCACCTTTCACTCGGAGAGGCGGTGATGAGGCGCTGCCAGCCGTTCGTTCACCGGACTCTCCGGAAGATCGCGCTCCGTATTCACGCTTACACCAGGAATCGCTGGCGCGCCATTTCACGGCGGCCCGCGACACGCTCTTCGCCGTAACTCGGTGTCAGTGCGGGCGCCTTGCGGAATTCCGCACCGGCGCGCGTTCGCCTTTTAGTGACACCGGCATTTCCTTTTCCGTCGTATCACTGTCCCCCACGCTGCCCAAATCCCTACCGCACGTATCGGCCAACCGCCCGCGGCCGCAAGAATCGCGCCTCGGCCGGAGATCGACAACCGTCGCCCCGAAGCTCGCGCCGTCGACGGCGCGCTTTGCTTGAACCGGTGACGACTAGGCAAAGTGCGCCGGCGGCGCCCGCGTACGCGCCTTCGAGAACCGGCCAGATGCGCTCCGGCAGGACGGCCGAAGAAGAGCCCCTCGTGGCGGAGAACAGCCCTCGGCCGGCAGTCGGATCACTCCAGGGCGGCGGGAGATCGAGGCCGCGCGCCCGCAGTGCCCGAGCGGGTGCGTGAGGCCGGCCCGCGTCGCGTGGAGCCGACCAGGAGCCACCTCTCACGCCCACGCTCGGGCTGTCCCGGTGCCGCCACGACCAGGCGGCCAGAAAGTGCCCTTCATCCGGGCGCGGCACGGTGCCGTGACCAGAGCCCGGGGCGCCGGGGGCTGGAGGCGGCCGGAGGTGCCACCCTCCTCCTCGAAGGCGACCGGGCCCTCGAATTCCGGCCTCGGCCAGGACGATGGTCTGCCGGACGGTCGACTGCTGGTCGGTTCCGGACCCTGGCCGGTCCGGCTTCGCGGGACCAGGCTTGCGCGTGGGCGCATCGGAAGTCGAGGCGAGCCGAGGAGCGATATCCGTTGGCCGCCTGGTGCACGACTCCAGGGGAGGATTTCGTGCCCCCAGCACGGACCTACTCCTGCACGGCAATCTTGACCATGGGCTGCCGCGAGGGGACGGTTTCCGGAATCTCGCACACCGGGCCCCGAAATGCGGAGGCGAATGGCATTATCGTCCACGTTCGAGCACAGATGAAGAATATTTCGATGACACCTGAGCCTGAACCGCTATTACGTGCTGCACGAATGCCACGGTCGTAAGCGGCGAGTGCCGTTGTGCTAGGAAACCTAGGCGCCGGTGGGGCGCCCGCACCGGCATCACGGGAGGGAAAGGCGGGCGGCGCGGCCACCCGGGCGATGGTCATGCTCCACCCCCCGCCGACGGCGTGGCCAGGCCACCGGGCGCGATCACGAAGTCGCGCCCCCGGCGCCACAGCCACACGCGGCCGTCGGGGGACTGGCGTGCTCCGCTCAGGCGTCGTTCTCGTCCAGCTTCTCCACCACGCGGACGGAGATCTCGGCCAGGGCGCGGAGTTCCGCCGGCGCGAGGTGGTCCAGGAAGAGGGACCGGACGGCCTGTACGTGCAGTGGGGCCGCCGCGGCGATGGCCTCGCGTCCCGCCTCCGTGATCACCGCGTAGGCGGCCCGGCCGTCCTGCGGGGACTCCTCGCGCGCTACCAGGCCGCGCCCGATCATGCGCGTGATGTGGTGGGACATCCGGCTCTTCTCCCACTCCAGCGCCCGCGCGAGGTCCTGGTACTGCCGGCGGCCGTCTGGCACGTCCGTCAGGTTGACCAGGACCGCGTAATCCGTCGCCGAGAGACGCGACTCGGTCTGGAGCAGATGTGCCAGGCGGCCGATGAGTCGCTCATGCAACCGGACGAAGCTCCGCCACGCGTGCTGCTCCTCCGCCGTCAGCCAGTTCACCCCGTCAGTCACGAGGGTGAGTGTAGTGAACTGGTTGACGTGTCACCGGACCGGCTGGGTATACGAGCCGCCGTGACGGCGCGACCGGGGCGTCCCCGCCCCCGACGGGTCGACGGCTGGGCGGCTCTTGGACGGTCGCGTGATGGGTGGGAGCCGGGGGCGGCACTCCGTGCCGAGACCGCCCCCGGCTCCCGCGCCGTCAGGCCGTGGCCGTCTCGGCGACCGGGGTGTTCAGAAGCTGCTGCTCCCAGACCGTCGCGATCCCGGTGGCGCCCGTGTGCTCCAGGACGGCCATCTGGTCCTCGGGCGTGACGCGGTCCGTCCGGGCCCAGTCGCGCTGCCACTCGGACATCACGGCCAACCAGGTGATCGGCACGACCCCGGCCTGGGTCATGCGCCGTACCGCCATGTCGTGAGCCTCGGCCGACACGCCCCCGGACGCGTCGGTGACGGCGTACACGTGGAAGCCTTCCCCCGCCGCCTGGATGGCGGGCATGGCCACGCAGATCTCCGTCCACAGGCCGGCGATGATCAGCTTCCTGCGGCCGGTGGCCTTCACGGCGTCCACCACGACCTGGTCCTCCCAGGTGTTGATGAGGGTCCTGTTGATCGGCTTCTGGTCCGGAAAGACGTCCTGCAACGGCTGGATCAGCAGACCCCCGCGCTCCTCCACGACCGTGGTCAGGATCGTCGGGACGCCGTAGCCCTTGGCGGCCTTGGCCAGGCCCACGACGTTGTTGGTGACCATCATCGGCTCGTGGCTGTGCAGGTTCGCGAACTGGTACGGCTGGTGATCGATCAGCACCAGGACGCTCTCCTCGGGGGTCAGCAGGGCTTCGAGGCCGGCCTTCGGCGACGTGCTCATCGAGATCTCCTTAAGGAGTGCGGGCGCGCACGAACCATTTGGTTGACGCGTCATCTTTCTATATGACACGTCAACTACTTGTCCACTGGTCTCCGTTCAGGCCCGAGGGGGCCCGTCAGGCGTTGAAGACGGCCTCGGAGCGGTCGCGGTGTTCGTGCAGGTCCCAGTACAGGGGGGCGATCTGCTCGGGGGTGGCCGTCGGGCCGCCTTCCGGGCCGCCCCCGCCGATCCAGACGTTGATCGCCACGTGGGCGGCGTGCACGCCGCTGCCGGCCAGCTCCTTGTTCAGGTTGATCACCCAGTTACGCAGAGCCGCCTGGGCCGCGTTGGCGTTGCCGAACATCGGCACCGGGTCCACGGAACCGCCGCCAGTGGTGAACAGCAGGGTCCCGGCGCCCGCCGCGCGCATCGCGGGCAACACGACCCGGGCCGCCGCTACGGCGCCGTAGAAGCCGTACTCGATCATCGGTTGCAGGTTCTCCACCGTGACCTCCGACGGAGCGGCCAGGGTGAGGCCGGGCACCGGGGAGTGCGGGGCCGGCGAGTACTCCAGTACGTCGATGCCGCCGAAGCGGGCCTCGGCGGCTTCCAGGGCATCGACGAGTGAGGCGCGGTCGAGGATGTCGGCGGGGAACGCGGCGGCCGTGATGCCTTCCTGTCCGAGCTGGGCGACCAGCGTGTCCAGCTTCTCCCTGGTGCGCGCGACCAGGGCGACGTCGAAGCCGCGGCTGCCGAAGGTGCGGGCGATGGCCAGTCCCATGCCGGGACCGGCGCCGACGATGGCGAGAGTGGGCACAGTGGCTCTCCTTCGTGTAATGGCCGCCGGGGCGTGGGGAGTTCGGGCGCCCCGGCGCGTGTGGATCGGATGGATGGGTCGAGCGTGGGCGTCGTGGGCGGCGGGTGTCGCGCGGCCGTCCGGGCCGCGGGCCGCCGCGTGGTTGTCGGCGTCGGGGACGGTCGGGTGGGTCGCGTTCCGGGCGGGCGCGAGACGTCGAGCAAAGGAGTGGTGCCCCCGAAGCCTCCGGCCCTCCGGGAGGTCGTTGGTCAGGGGGGCGAGCGGTGGGCCGCCTCCACGTGACCGCTGCGCTCACATCACTCCACGGCCTGATCCGGCCGATGACCGCCCAACTGCCCTATCGGGGGCCGTAGTTCTCGGATCAGGTCTCACCCTCCATGGCCTGACCCCTGATCCCTGCTGATTGTTCGTCACGTCATGATGGGACAGCATGGAAGGCCGTACAAAAGGCACATCGGTGTGCGTGGGGGAGAGGCGGGGCGCTATGCGGGACAGCGTGGATACGGGGATGGCGGCTTCGGTCGGGCCGTGCGCGAGCATCCCCGTCGAGCACATGGACTTCGTCCGCCAGGTGCTCGACCGGGTGGGCGACAAGTGGAGCATGTTGGTCATCGCCGTCCTGGAGAGCGGCCCGATGCGCTACACGGACTTGCGGCGCCAGATCCCGGGCATCTCCCAGCGCATGCTGACCCGCACCCTTCGCCAACTCGCGGACGACGGACTGGTCAGCCGCACCGCCTACGCCGAGGTGCCACCGCGCGTGGAGTACGCGCTCGCTCCGCTCGGCGGCGAACTGCACGACATCGTCCGGCAGTTGGTCGGTTGGGTGGCCGACCACCACGACGAGATCCGTGCCAACCGCTCCCGCCTCGACGCCACCGCCCCCTCCGGGGCCCGGCCCTGAAGGGTTCACGCTTCGCGATCGCGGAAAGTGAGCGCCTCTCGGGGCGCGGACCTCAACCGGTCCGTGCCCTCGCCATGTCCCCTCGCGAGGGGGTTCCGCGCATCGCCTCACCTCGCCGAACAAGCCGTGGCGGTCGAGCAGTTCGACGACCCCGGACGTGAGATGCCCGCCGGTCGCGCGGCGGCGGAGCGGCGGCACGGTCGCGGCCGGGGATACGGCCAGCGGTGTGCCTCGCGCACATCAATGTGCCTTTTGTGAGGCTCCCGCTACTTCCCTACGGTGGGGTTACGCACCAAACGTAACCAAGCGAGGAGTGACATGCCTGTCCAGCGCCTCAACCACGCCGTGCTCTACGTCCGCGACCTCGAACGGAGCGTCACCTTCTACGCCGACCTGCTGAACTTCCGCGTCAACCACCGCCTCCACGCCGACGGCGACAGGGTGCCCGAGGCCGCGTTCCTGCAGGCCGAAGGATCGACCAACGACCACGACCTGGCCCTCATGCGGATCGCGGACCCGGCGTCCCCGCGGGGCCCGGGGCGACGGCCCGGGCTCGCGCACCTGGCGTGGGAGGTGGACACCCTGGCCGAACTCCGCCAGATCCGCGACAGATTGTCGCGGGCAGGCGAGTTGGCCCACGAGATAGACCACGGCACCACCAAGTCGCTGTACGCCAACGACCCGGACGGCCTGCAGTTCGAAGTGTGCTGGCTGGTGCCCGCCGACAGGGTCGACGAGGTGACCCGCGAGGCTTTCGCGCCGCTCGACCTGGACGCGGCCGTCGCACAGTTCGGCGCCGACCTCCCCGGCGGGATCGGTATCTCGTCCCCGACCCGTCCCGGTCCGTCGCTGAACCGGTAAACGCCGCCCCTCCCCGGCGGGCCATCACTCGCCCGGCCCGCCGGGCCCCTCGCGGGGCCTCCCCGACCCACTGGAGGCCAACCACCACGCGACCCGCCCCGGTCCCCGCAGCCACCCCCGACGGTCGACTCGTCCGCTCAGTCCAGGTCGGACATGTCGAGGACGAAGCGGTAGCGGACGTCGTGGCGTCGGAGGCGGTCGAGCGCCGTGTCCACCTGGGACGACGGGAGGACCTCGATGTCGGCGGTGATGTCGTGGTCGGCGCAGAACCGGAGCATCTCGGCCGTCGCCCGGCGGCCTCCGCTGCCCGCGGAGCTGAGCTTCTTACGGCCGATGAGCAGGTCCGTCGTCTCCACGGTGACGGGGCCCAGGTACCCGAGCAGGCTGAGGGTGCCGTCCATCGCCACCAGCCTCAGATACGGAGCGAGGTCGTGCGGGGCGGAGATGGTGTCGATGACGACGTCGAAGGAGTCGCGTGCCCTGGCCATCTGCCGGGCGTCGGTGGAGGCGACGAGGTCGTGGGCGCCCAGTTCGCGGGCGTCGTCGCGCTTGTCCTGGGTGCGGCTGATGACGGTGGTGGTGGCGCCGAGTGCCACGGCCATCTTGACCGCGAGGTGACCCAGGCCGCCGAGGCCGGCCACGGCGACGCGACTGCCGGGGCGCACGCCGAGGGAGCGCAGGGGCTCCCAGACCGTGACGCCGGCGCACATCAACGGGGCGGTCGCGGCCAGGTCGAGACCGGAGGGGAGCGGGTAGGCGAAGGCCTCGCGCACGACGTACTCGCGGGAGTAGCCGCCCAGGGTCGTTGACCCGTCGTGCCGGTCGATGCCGCCGTAGGTCAGGGTCGGGAAGGCGTGGCAGAAGTTCTCCTGCCCGGCTTCGCACATGGCGCACGCGCCGCAGGAGTCGACGATGTTGCCCACCGCGACACGGTCCCCGACCGCGAAGGCGGTCACCTCGGGGCCGATCCCGGCCACCACGCCGGTGAACTCGTGACCGGGGACCAGAGGTGTTCGCGCGTGCGGGTCGTAGGAGCGCAGGGCGTGCAGGTCGGTGTGGCACACGCCGCAGTAGTCCACGCGTACCGCGATGTCGTCCGGGCGCGGGTCGCGGCGCTCCAGTGGCGCACGCCGCAGCGTCGTCGGGCCGGCCGCCCGCCATCCGGTGGTCGTTCGCATGCGGAACTCCTCAGACAGACTGTTCGGTTTGCCAGAGCCTAGGCGCGGCGGCGGCGCAAAGTAAACCAACTGTTCTGTTTGGTAGCCTGCCGGCATGCCGGAACAGCCCCAGACCTCGCGAGGCGCCGCGACCTACCAGCGCATCCTGGACGCCGCCACCGAAGAGTTCGCCCAGCACGGCATCGCCGGGGCGCGTATCGAACGCATCGTGACGGCGGCGCGCACCAACAAGGCCCAGCTCTACGCCTACTTCGGCGACAAGGAGCGACTCTTCGACGCGATCTTCCTCAGCTCGCTGGAGCGCATCACCAACGTGGTGCCCATCGACGCCGACGATCTCGCGGACTGGGCTGTGCGCCTCTACGACGAGTACCTGCGTCGCCCCGACCTCATCCGGCTGGCGACCTGGACACGACTGGAGCGTCGGCCCGCCGGACACCTCGTCGAGACCCACCAGCACCACGACGACCGCAAGCTCACGGCCATCGCCGAGGCCCAGGCCGCCGGGCGGGTCCGCGCCGGCGACCCGTTCGACATCATGGCCATGGTCATCGCCATGTCCATGGCCTGGTCACCGGTCAGCAACGTGTACGCGGCCAGTGGCCAGGAACCCGACGACGTACACGACCGGCGCCGCGCCCTGCTCCGCGACTGCGTCCACAGCGCCATCGCCGGCGGCCGGGGCGACGCGTGACCAGGCGATGTCCTGGCTGACCGCGCCGACGGCGCCCGGAGTGTGGTGCCGCTGGCGGGCAGCCGGGCCGAGGCGTCGGCGCCGAAGCGCTGCTCGTCGCTCTGAGGCCGGGGTCGAAGAGGCTCGTGGGCTCGTGGGCCCATACGAAGAGTGGCCATTGCGCACACCGCGTCGCCTGGCGTGAGTACGGTGCCGGAGTGACTGGTAATGGGGAACAGCGCGCCATCGCTGACCGATACGTAATCGTCGCCCGCATCGGCAGCGGCGGCATGGGAACAGTGTGGCGTGCCACGGACCAACTCCTGGGCCGCACCGTGGCGATCAAAGAGATCCCCCTGCACACCACGGGAGCCGAACTCAGCCACCGGATGCGGCGCGCGATGCGCGAGGCCCGTGCCGTGGCCCGGATCTCGCACCCCCATGTGGTGGACGTCTACGACCTGGTGCAGCACGACGGGCGACTGTGGATCGTCATGGAACTGGTCAAGGGCCCGTCCCTGGCCGAGTACCTCGCCTCCAACGGCCCGTTGACGCCCGCTCAGACCGCCGCGGTCGGCCTCCAACTCGTCGCGGCGCTGGACGCGGTGCACGCCGTCGGCGCGCTGCACCGGGACGTCAAGCCGGCCAACGTGCTGCTGCGCCCCGACGGCAACGTCGTCCTCTGCGACTTCGGCATCGCGGTGCTCACCGACAGCGACACGGACTCGCTCACCGGGCCCGGCGAGGTGGTCGGCTCCCTCCCGTTTCTCGCCCCGGAGCGCCTGGTCGACCAGCCGGTGGGGCCGCCCAGCGACCTGTTCTCGCTGGGCTGCACGCTGTGTGCGCTGGTCTCCGGCCGCTCGCCCTTCGAGCGCTCGGAGGCCGCCGCCATACTGCACGCGGTGGCCCACGGCCAACCGGAGATCCCGCCGAGCGTCGGCCCGCTGCGTCCCCTCATCGAGGCCCTGCTGCGCAAGGACCCCGCCGCACGCCCCCTCACGCCCACCATCCTGGCCCACCTGCGCGCCGTAGCGGGGGACGCCCCGCAGCGGCCCGCCACCGTACGCGACGCCGTGTTCCCCAGCTTGCAACCCACGCCCGCACCCGCCCGCCGCCGGCTGCCGCGCTGGGCCATTCCCGTGATCGGCGCACTCGTGGCGGGCGCGGTCGTCGCCGCGGTCCTGGTGAGCCGCTCGCCGGACGGTTCGTCGGCCGCCGCCGGCGCGACGACCCCCTCCGGCGGGGCGGCCCGGCCCGCCGCGCCCCCGGCCGCGAACGGGCGACTGACACCGGTCGACGCCGTCATGCCCGTCCCCGGCGAGTTGGGTCACGCCGCCCCGGGCACCTACTGGCTGTTCTCCGCCAACCAGTACACCCGGGTCGACGTCGCGGCCTCCGGCGCTCCGTTCCGCAAGAGGCACACCACCTCCGCGACCTCGCTGAGCGGGTGGAGCAACACCTTCCAGCGAGCCCCCGGCTTCACGAAGAGGATCGACGCGACGCTGCGCGTCCCCGGCCAGCGGGACCAGTACTGGGTCTTCTCCGGCGACCAGTACATGCGCATCAGGGTCGGCGCGAGCCATCCGCACGCGGACACGCTGCTCGCCGGACCGCGCCCGCTCGACGACTGGGCCGAAGCCTTCGCCGGCCGGCCGGGCTTCCTGGACGGCATCGACGCCATCATGCCGACCCCGGACGTGCCGAACGAGGTCTGGGTGTTCGCGGGGAGCGAGTACGTACGCGTCCGCCTGCACGACGGCACGGAGCCCGGGGGCGTGGTGGCCCAGGGACCGTCGAAGCTCAGCGCCTGGTCCGACACCTTCGACGACTTCCCGGACTTCAAGCGGGAGATCCGCCGTGCTGCCCGTGCCGAACGAGCCGAACCAGTTCTGGGCCTTCTCCGCGCGTCGCGCCATGAGGATCGAGGTCGCTGACGGCGACTACGCCGACGCCGTACTCGAACCGCCGCGGCCACTCCAGCACTGGGACGACATCGGCGACGGCGGCGACAGCGGCGCCAGGCGGGAGTGAGCCTCCCGGTGCCGTGGCCGGCCCGGGCCCCGGAGGGCGGGCCGGCCGCGACGGGCCGTCAGCGGATCTTCTCGCCGTACACGCGCTCGACCGCCATCGTCATCAGCACCCTGCGGTCGGAGACCATCACGGACCGGTACTCCTCCCAGTTCGGGTGCTCCCCGGCCGCCCGGCGGTAGTAGTCGACCAGCGCCTCGACCTCGACGCCGTGCGGGTCGCTGCCCGGCCCGATCAGCGTCACGGTCCCCTCGGCGGTGGCCCACGCGAACCCATCGGGGCCGGTGACCTCCAGGGCCGCGCGCGGGTCACGCCGCAGATTGGCCGTCTTGGCCCGGCCCTCGGTCATCGACACGTACAGGACCTCGGCCTCCCGGTCGTAGAAGGGCATCACGGGCGAGAGCTGCGGGCGGCCGTCCGACTTGATGGTCGCGAGGACACCGAGCCGGCTTTCGGCGAGCAGCGTGCGCGGATCGTACGAGGTAGCGGTCATGTCGGAGATCAAGCCACGCGCGGGGGCCGGCTATTCCCCCGCGCGGCCAACCCGCCGCCGATGCCCCCGCGGAACCGGCCGATCGGGTGAGGAGGCCCGGGCCGCCGGGCCCGGCGCGCCGCGCGCCCACATGGATGCCCGGCCACGCCCGCGCCGTGGCCAGGTCGCGTCCCGCGCGGTGCCGGCCGCGGTCACGATCCGCGGGGGAAGCGCCGCGGGCCGCTGCCACCCGCCGACCCGTCGTCCGCGCGCCGGGAGCGCGGCGCCCGCCCCGACTCGTGCCGCAGGTAGACCGCGCCCGACCCGCCCGGACCCCAACCCGGCCCGCGCGACAGGCGCTG
This sequence comes from Streptomyces buecherae, assembly GCF_014295035.1. Classification (GTDB taxonomy): domain Bacteria; phylum Actinomycetota; class Actinomycetes; order Streptomycetales; family Streptomycetaceae; genus Streptomyces; species Streptomyces youssoufiensis. Next base: position 656,335 of record NZ_CP060404.1, on the reverse strand, counting down.
CCCGTCCCGGTCGGCGCGGTGCCGGAAGTCGCTGGGCGCCATCCCGTACGCGGCGCGGAAGGCGCGGCTGAAGCCCGCCGCGTCGGTGTACCCCCAGCGCGCGGCGATGGCCTGGATGGGCACCGCGCGCCACCGCGCGTCGGCCAGGTCGGCACGGCAGCGCTCCAGCCGGCGGTGCCGAATGGTCGCGGCCACGGCGCGCTGTCGCGCGCGGAAGAGGGCGTGCAGGAACCGCAGCGAGATGTGGTGGTGCGCGGCGATGGCCGCCGGGGTCAGGTGCGGATGCGGGAGGTTCTCCTCGATGAAGCGCTCGATGCGCGCCAACAGCATCCGGTGGCGCGCCTCCGGCGGAAGCTCGGCGTCGGCGTCGAGGTGGTGCGCGAAGACGGAGGCGGCCAGTTCCACCGCCGTCGCGCCGATCCGCTGCGCGGCCACGGGCGTCAGCGCCGGCCCCTGGCGCAACACGCTGCGCAGGAAGTCGGCGAGCACCGCCCCCCGTGCGTCGCGGACATGTTGCGCACCAGTAAGCGGTCCACCCGGTCGCTGGCTAACGGCAACACGCCGCGCGGCAGTTGCAGGGTCAGCACGCGGGAGTCCTCCCGCCCCGGCCCGCCGCGGTCGGGCGTACGACAGTCGTAGGGGCGCGACGTGCTGCGCAGGGCGAACTCGCCGGCGGCCAGCAGGATGTCGCGGCGCTCCTGCGCGATGCGCTGCTCGCGCTGGACCGCGAGCACGAGTTCGTACTCCTCGGGATCGCTGCTGTTGATGAGCGCGGCGGTGCGCTGCGCCCTGACCGGCGAGAAGACCAGGGACGTGAGGCGCGCGCCGCCCAGGGCCAGCGTCTCGAGGTGGGCGGAGAAGTCGTTCAGGTGCTCACTGCTGACACGAGCCGGTGACACGGTGCGATTGCTCACCTCGCACCACCAGTCGAACCGCTCTTCCCGTGGCAGATCGTCCCCGTGCTGGAAGCTGTACGTCACTCGTCCTCCGTTGATGACGTGCGCGCGTCCGCCGCCCGAGCCCGCGATCGGCCCGCGCCGATGCGCCCTTCCGTGCCGACGCCCCGGCGTTCGCCTCGGCTCGACGGGCGCTGCCCCTCCCGCGAGGGACGACGGTCCGCGCTTGACCGGCCCACCGAGTCTTGGGCATCGAACCTTTGTCCTGCAGCCCTTTTCGGGCGCGTCGGACCACACTGATGCGGGTGTGTGACACGGACGTAGTGCTGCCGTGCCCGCCACGGGCGCGGCAGCCCGTGCCGCGCGCCTCAGCCGCGCAGCCCCCCGAGCAACAGGGGCAACGCGTGTCGCGACGCGCGGTGGCCGTAGGCGCCGGAGTGCGTGCCGGGGTGGATGTGCGCCGGCCGCCGCCGGAGCTGAGGTGGAGCGGCGTGTGTCCCGTAGGCCGTCGGCCCGGTGGTACGGGTCCCAGTCCAGCCAGACCCGCCCCTGGCGCCAGCGGTCGCCGAAGATCGCGTACGGGTCCTCGACGCCGAGGAAGGCCGCACCCGAGAGCCATACCTCCGGGTGCTGGATCGGGTGCGTGGGGGAGCCGAAGGCGGCCATGGCGCGGAACAGGCCGGGGACCCGGGCAGCGAACCCCAGGGCCCCGAAGCCGCCCCGCGACTCGCCGGCCGCCGCCGGCGCGGCCCGGCGCCGTAGCGGCGCTCCACGAGCGGCACGACCTCGCGCAGGAAGTAGGTGCGGGTGCGGGGCGGGCCGCCGGCGCTGTGGTGCCACCGGTCGGTCCGCAAGCCGAACACGGGCATGGCGGGCACGACCACCAACACGTCCCGCGACTCGGGCAGGTTCCGCACGCGGAAGATGCCGGTCCATATGGTGTGGTCGCCGTGGCCGCCGGCCAGCAGGTAGAGGGTCGGCCAGCGGTCGTCCGGGCGGCGGCGGTACCAGCCACGCGGGGTGAGCAGGGCCATCGGAATCGTGCGGCCCAGGGCGGGGGAGCGCGAGGTGAGTTCGACCAGCCGCTCGTCGAGGCGCCGTTCCTCGATCACCCGGCCTGCGGCACCGGCCGCTTGCGGCGACGCTGCCGCGAACAGGGCGGCGCCGGCCATCACGGGCCGGCGCGTTGTCGCGTATGTCATGCCAGGGTCGTCGGTAGCGCCTCCCCCCGTCCCGAGGCGGGCGACCCACGATGGCCCGGCGCGCTACCGCACTCGGCGTACGCCCAGGGAGCAGGCGGAACCGGTGGCGCCGGCGCGTGACGCCGACCGGGCGGGCCCCGGCCCGGCGACCGTCGCCCCGCCCGTCCGCGCGCCCGGCGGGCGCGCCGAGGGGCGCGCCACGCCGGGCGCCGGCGCGACCTGCCACCCGCTGCCGCCCCCGCACCCCCGAACACCCACCGGCGGGCGCGTGCGCACCGGCCGCCGCGCCACCGGCGCGTACCGCCCTAGCGCCGGCCCCGCAGCCGGCGCAGAAGCTGCTGGGCCTGTGCCCGCTTGCGGGGATCGGACGCCGCGCGCTTGCCCTCCGTCACCAACTTGCGCCCCTGGGGGCTGCTCGCGAACGCCTTGATGCGACTCAGCAAGCCCGACATGGCTCCTCCATCCGTTCGTTGGCCGTACGACACGGCCTCATGGCCGACCATACGCGCCGCCGGCCACGGCCCTGACCCGCACGGCACCCGGCGACGCGCGGACCGTGTACCCGGCTCCACAGGCCGGCAATCGCGGCCCGTCGGTCCCGCTGGAAGCGCCGTCGCGGCCCGCGGCGGCGCAGCCGCCCCTTACTCGCCTGCGTGCCGCTCGGCCCGGCGGCCATACTGGACGGACAGGGGAGGCACGGCACCACACGACGGGGGCGACGGCAGCCGATGGCGGAATCGATGGCGGAGACCAGGCTGATCCAGGGCCGGTACCAGCTTCTCGACATCATCGGGCGGGGCGGCATGGGCGAAGTGTGGCGGGCCCGTGACACCTCGCTCGGCCGCCTCGTCGCCGTCAAGTGCCTCAAGCCGATAGGCCCCCAGCACGACGCGTCCTACCTGAGCGTGCTGCGCGAACGCTTCCGCCGCGAGGCGCGGGTGGCCGCCTCCCTCCAGCACCGCGGGGTGACCGTGGTGCACGACTTCGGCGAGCACGAGGGCATCCTCTACCTCGTGATGGAGCTGCTCGAAGGGCGCAACCTCAGCCAACTCCTGGACGACAGCCAGCCGCACCCGCTGCCCGTGGCCGACACGGTGGACATCGCCGAGCAGGTCAGCCACGCCCTGGCCTACACCCACCGGCAGGGCATCGTGCACCGCGACCTGAAGCCCGCCAACATCATGCGGCTGACCGACGGCACGGTAAAGATCTGCGACTTCGGCATCGCGCGCCTCGGCCACGACATCGGCTTCACCTCCCGGCTGACCGGCACCGGCATCGCCATGGGCACCCCGCACTACATGTCGCCCGAGCAGATCGCCGGCGGCCTGGTGGACCACCGCAGCGACCTGTACTCGCTCGGCTGCGTACTCTACGAACTGGCCACCGGGGCCCCGCCGTTCGACCACGACGACGCCTGGGCCGTGCTCGTCGGCCACCGCGACACCCCGCCGCAGCCGCCGCGCGTCCTCCGCCCCGAGCTGCCCACGCCGTTCGCGGACGTCGTCCTGGACCTGCTGGCCAAGGCCCCGGAGCGGCGCCCGGGAGACGCGGCCACGCTCGCCACCCGCATCGCCGCCAGCCGCGCCAGGATGGCGGCGGCCGGCCAGGTGCCCGCCGGCGCCCCCGCCGCCCGCGTCGCCGCCGGCCCGGCCACCGCCCCGGTCGCCAGCGCCCCGGCCGTCGACCCCGACCTGCCCCGGTGGGCCCGGCACATCACCACCGGCACCAAGGCCATGGGCAGCGGCACGGTCCTCGAACAGCCGCTGGACCGCACCGCGGGCCTCACCGGCGCGTGGACGGGCCCCCACGCCAACCTGCCCGAGGCCCCGCCCGTTCCCGAACCCCAGCGCCCCACCCCGCCCCCGGGCGTGCTCGACCGGCTCGCCATCCGGCACCACGCCGGGCTCAGCTTCGCCCGCCTCGGCCGCTGGGAGGACGCGGCCGAGGTGCACCGCGCGGTGGCCGCCGAGCGGGAACAGGCGCTCGGCCCCGACCACCCCGACACCCTGGCCAGCCGCTACGAGGTCGCCTTCACGCTCAGCCGGCTCGGCCAGCCGGCCGAGGCGCTGCGCGAGTACGGTCGGGTGGCCGAGGGCCGCGAGCGCGTCCTCGGCCCGGACCACCCCGAGACCCTCGCGGCCCGCCAGGAGAGCGCGTACGTGCTCAGCCAACTCGGCCGCCACCAGGAGGCGCACGAGGTGTACGGCGTCGTACTCGCCGCCCGCGAGCGCGTCATGGGCCCCGACCACCCCGACACCCTGCGCTGTCGGCACAACCTGGCCTTCAACCTCAGCCGCCTCGGCCGCCTGGACGAGTCGTACCGCATGGCGCGGGAGGTGGCCGACGCCCGGGCCAGGGTGCTGGGCGCCCTGCACCCGGACACCCTCGTCACCCGGTACGAGGTGGCCTACGCGCTCGGCCAACTCGGCCGCTCCGACGAGGCCCTGCGCGCCTACCGGGAGGTGGCCGCCGCCCGCGAGGAGGCGCTCGGCGCCGACCACCCGGACACCCTCGCGGCCCGCTACGAGGTGGGCATCAGCCTCGGCCGACTGGGCCGCAGCGAAGAGGCCCTCACGCTCTACCAGGGCCTGACCGCCGACCGGGCGCGGGTGCACGGCGCCGACGACCCGGAGACCCTGCGCGCCCGGCACGGCCTCGGCGTCAACCTCGGCCGCCTCGGGCGCTGGGAGGAGGCGCTGGACGAGGCGCGGGACGTGTGCGCCATCCGCGAGCGCGTGCTCGGCCGCGACCACCCCGACACCCTGGTCAGCCGCCGCGAGGTGGCCGTCTGCCTGGGTTGGCTCGACCGCTGGCAGGACGCGCTGACGGCCTACCACGAGGTCGCCTCCGCCCGCGCCCGCGTCCTCGGCCCTGACCACCCGGACACCCTGGCCAGCCGCAACGACGAGGCCCAGTGCCTGGAGCGGCTCGGCCGCCACGAGGAGGCAGTCGCCGTCTACCGCCAGGCAGCCGCCCTGCACCACGGCGAGCCCCCGCGCGACGACTAGCGGGGGTGCGACCGCGCGGCGCCTGTGGTGAGCTACCCCACACGTTCCGTACGCGACGAGGGGTGAAGGCGATGCCGCTTGAGGGTGAGTACGCACCGCATCCGGTGCGGTGGGTGCGTGAACAGGTCGAGTTGTACGAGAGTTCGGGCGGCACCCGAGGGGCGACGCTGTGGGACACGGGCCTGCCCGTCGTCATCCTCACGACGCGCGGCGCGCGGAGCGGCAAGATCCGCAAGATCCCGCTGATGCGCGTGGAACACGAGGGACGGTACGCGGCCGTGGCCTCGAACGGCGGCTCCCCGCGCCACCCGCTCTGGTACGCCAACGTCGCCTCCGCCCCGCACGTCGAGCTGCAGGACGGTGCCGTGCGCCGGGACATGACGGCCCGTGAGGTCACCGGGGAGGAGAAGGCCGCGTGGTGGGAGCGGGCGGTCGCCGCGTTCCCGCCGTACGCCGAGTACCAGGAGAAGACCGACCGCGTGATCCCCGTCTTCGTGCTGGAGCCCACGACCCCGCCCGCGACCGGGCCGGCCGACACCCCAGCGCCGACGACGGGAACCTGATGCGTGCGGTGCCCGACGCGCCCCGCTCGCGGGCCGTACTGATCGGCGCCCTCGCCGTGCTCGCGCTCACCGCCGTGCCCCGGGCGGCGACGGCCGCGCCGGCGCACGACCCCGGCCCAACACCATCCGTACGCGCGGCACGTGCCGTTGAGACCGCGAACCACGCCCCGCCCGCGCCGGCCTGGGCCGGGCCGCACGGCGCGCTGCGACCGCTGGCCGAGCTGTCGGCGCGGCGGCTGCGGACCGCCGACCTGGTCGCCGCGGCGAAGTGGGAGACCGGGCAGCCGATCGACGACCCGGAGCGCGAACGACAGGTCCTGGCCGCCGCCGCCCGGCAGACGGACGAGGTGGGCGGCGAACCGGTGGCGACGGTCGCCGTCTTCCGGGACCAGATCGAGGCGAACAAGCTCGTCCAGCACGCGCTGCACCGCCGGTGGCGCGCCGCGCCGGACCAGGCCCCGACCGAACGACCCGACCTGGCCCGGGTCCGGGCGGAGATCAACCGGATCAACGGCGGCCTCGTCCGCGCCATCGCCGTCGCCGAGCCCGCCCGCACCGCCTGGCTGTGCCCCGTCGCGCTGCTGCCCGAGGCCGCACGCGCGCACCGGGACCAGGCGCTGGACGGGCCGCACGGCGTGGCCCTCGCACGCGCCCTGCGCTCGGTGTGCGCGCCACCACCCACCGCCTCGGCCGGACGCTGGCCCCGTAGCCCCGTAGCCCCGTAGCCCCGTAGCCCCGTAGTCGGGATGCGTCGCGTCGTGTGGTCGGTCGTCGCCCGGCCATCACGCCTCCGTCGCCGTTCGGTTGCCGATCCTCCCCGTCTTGGGCGCGACTTCTCCGCACCTCGTACGGGTGTGCGGCTGCTCCTCCCGGTGCGGTCGGGCATCTTCCGCAGTGACCTGTCCCGCGGCCCCGACCCGTGGATAGGCTGACTCCGGATGACGAACCGGGAGGAGCACGGACGTGGCCGACAGCACCACTGAACAAGCACTGGCGGGCGGCAAGAAGCCGCAACTCGACCTCAGCGACGCGCAGTGGCAGTCGAGCAGCCAGGGATCGGGTGACGTCCAGATCGCCTTCGTGGAGGGGTACATCGCGATGCGGGACGGCCGTCACCCGGAGGGCCCCGCGCTGATCTTCACCCCTGCCGAGTGGCGCGCCTTCGTACTCGGCGCGCGTGACGGCGAGTTCGACCTGACCTGACCCAGGGGCCACCTCCGTGGCCCACCGCCGGGCCCCGCGGCCCGGCCCGCAGGACCCCGTCCGGCGCCGCACCGGCGTCAGGGCCCACGAGCTGCCCCGGCCGCGCACCAGCGGCCCGGGCAGCTCGCGCGCGTCCACGCCAATCCACGGCCCGCACCGCCGCCATCCGCATTGGCGCCATCCGCACAGCGGCCGTCTGCCTAGGGTGCCTCCATGACCGTGCCCACGCCCTGGCCCGCCGCGGCCCCGCTGACGACGCCGCGCCTGCGCCTGGAGCCGCTGCGGCGCGCGCACGCGCGCGAGGCGGTGGGCGTCTTCGACGACGCCCGGCTGCACACCTGGACCGGCGGGGCGCCCAGCTCGCTCGCGCGGCTCGAGGCCCGGTACGCCCGCCAGGAGGTGGGCCGGTCGCCGGACGGCGGCCAGGGATGGCTGAACTGGATGCTGCGCCGGAGAGCGGACGGGCAGGTGGTCGGCACCGTCCAGGCGACGCTGAACCGCCCGACCACGGGAGGGCTGGAGGCGTCGCTCGCCTGGGTGGTCGGCGTCCCCTACCAGGGCAGCGGCTACGCGCGCGAGGGGGCGCTCGCGATGGCGAGTTGGCTGCGGAACCAGGGAGTGACCGGGCTGGTCGCGTACATCCACCCACGCCACGACGCCTCCATGGCCGTCGCCCGGGCGCTCGGCCTGACCGCGTCCGACGAGGTGGTGGACGGCGAGATCCGCTGGAGCACCACGGGCGGGCCGCGCGCCACCCCCTGAGCCCGCGCGCCCGCCGGGCCGCCGAGCCGGCGACCGGAAGCCCGCCGCCACCGGCGGTCAGCGGTCCGGCACCGCCGGTTCTTCTGTAGTCGTGGATAAATTAACCGGGGCTTCCGACCTTCGAAATTCGTGGCCGAGGGATCGCGCTGAGCGACTCCCCGGGCGCCGCACGCCCTCCCTCCGGGCACGTACCATGTCGGCATGTCGTTTCTCCGCCGCCGCAGCGCCGCCACGCCGACAGGTCCGGACTTCGATGTCCTCGCCATGGACCCGGGGGACTGGCCCGGCGACCTGGGGGCCGGGCTGCTGCCCGCGCCGGACGGTAGCTGTCAGGGCGTGTTCCTGCGGTACGACCTGTTCGGCGGACGCGGGCCCGCGATGATCATCGGGAACCTGCCGGCCGGCTCGCCCGTCCGCGAGGTGGGCGAGGGCGTGCCCTTCGAGGTGACGCAGCTCCTGGACGCGCTGGGCAACGACGAGCCCGTGCGGGTCGTCTCGTCCGAGGACAGCCCGGTGATGCACGAGGACAACCTGCTGATCGTGCGCCGTATCAAGCTCTCCGAGAGCCGGGTCTCCTGCGTGCAGTTCGACCGCAGCGACGGCGTCCTGGTCACCATCGCGAGCTGGGACCGGCCCATCACCGACGACCTCTACCGGCTCCTGAAGCCGCTGCCGGCGGAACTCTTCCAGCAGGGCTGACGACAGGCGAGCCACGAGCGGGCGAGCCCCCGACGGCGAACCCGCGACATCCGACGAGGCCCCCGGCGCATCGGCGCACCGGGGGCCTTCGCCTGTCCCCTCCCGTCCGGCTACCGCCCCGAGGGCCGCACCGTCACGTCCGCCGCCCGCACGAACGCCACCCGGTGCCCGAACTGGATCTGGTAGTACGTCTCCTCACCGCGCACCACCTTGTGCCCGGCCGGGTCGAAGGTCGTCGCCCACAGGTACTCGCCCCGGGTCCGCAGCCCCACGGCGTACCGCTGGCCCGCCTTCAGCGCGTACGGCAGCGGCGACACCGCCTGCACCGGCACGCCCTGCGGATAGGCCGCCGGCTCCGGGTACGCCCGGCCGTACACCGGCACCTCGCTCCTGCCGGGACGTGGCGTCACCACCCAGCCGGCGGCGTGCACGGCCGTCGGCCGCTGAGCGGGGTTGTGGAACCACGCGCGCTGGCCCAGGTACCAGATCGCCGTCCAGTCGCCCTCGCGCCCGGCCACCGCGTAGCGCTGACCGGTGGAGGCGCGGGCGCCGGTGTCGTTGACCCCGGTGGTCGCCGGCGACCCGTCCGGGCGCAGCCCCACGTCCGAGACCAGCGGCGCGTCCGCGCGCGGCGCGGTGTGCAGCCGCACGGCGCCGGAGCCGTGCGGCGCGCACGGCTGGCCCGGCTTACCGCAGTCGGTGTAGTCCGGCTGGTGCCGGTCGTAGTCCGGGCGGATGGTGACCAGCCCGCCGTCGGGCCCCGCCGTCTGCCGGAGCGGGGCGCCGAGCAGCCGGAAGTAGTGCGCCCAGTCCCAGTACGGGCCGGGATCGGTGTGCATGCCCCTGATGGACGAGGTGACGGTGCCCGGCACGTTGTCGTGGCCCAGGATGTGCTGCCGGTCCAGCGGGACGTCGTACCGCCGGGCCAGATAGCGCACCAGCCGCGCCGACGACCGGTACATCGCCTCGGTGTACCAGGCGTCCGGCGCCGTCAGGAACCCCTCGTGCTCAAGGCCCACCGACTTGGCGTTGACGTACCAGTTGCCGGCGTGCCAGCCGACATCCTTGGTCGGCACGTGCTGCGCGATGTGCCCGTCCGAGGCCCGCAGGGTGTAGTGCCAGGAGACGTACGTCGGGTCCTGCACCAGCTTGAGCGCGGTGTCCCAGTAGCCCTCCGTGTCGTGCACGATGATGTAGTCGATCCGCTGCGACGCGGGGCGGTCGGCCTTGTCGTGGTTGCCGTAGTCGCCGTCCCCGAGCTCCTGGTACGGCGCGGGCACCGACTCGCAGGACACGCCGCGCGGACACTCGACGCCCGGCCCCCGCTCACCGGCGGGCAGGCCGAGCCGGCGCAGCGTCGCGACGTCGGGGCGCAGGCCGGGGTGCCGGTCGAGCCGCACCCGCTCACCCGCGTCGGTGGTGCGCTGGGCCCCGGTGCGCAGCACCGCGTACACCTCGTCCGCGAACGCCTTGGCCGTCGCGGTGTCGGCGGCCCCGGCGTAGTCGGCAACCGCCGCGTACCAGCGGGCCGGATCGGGGCTGAGCGGCAGGTCGAGACGTTTCTGCGCGGCGGCGAGCAGCGCGGCGCCGCCGTGCACGTTGGCCGCGGGGCTCTCCCGCAGCTCCCGTGCCGGCAACCCGGTCAGCCGCTGGGCCCGCTCCAGGGTGCGCAGGCGCGCCGGCAGGTCGTCCGCCGCGGGCGGCTCGGGCAGTACGGGGGCCGCCCTCCAGGGCGCTCGCGCGTCGTCCCCCCGCGGGTCCTCGGCACCGTGCGCGTGGTGCGTGGCCGAGGCCAGCGCCGTGGCCGCGTCGGTGAGGTGCATCGGCCCGTAGCCACCGCCGACGCTGGGCGCGCCCCGGTGGCCGTCCCAGCGGGACTGGAGGTACGAGACGCCGAGCAGCACCTCGCGCGGCACGTCGAAGCGCTCCGCCGCGGCCGTGAACGCCTGCTGGAGCCCGCCGCCGCGCGGCTGGTCGGCCGTGGCCGTGGGGGCCGCGGCCAGCAGCGGCAGGAGCAGGGCGATCGACGCCGTGGCGCTGAACGCGCGCGATGACGGCCGGGCACGACGGTCGGCGTAGCCGCTCGCCGCCGTTCGTTTCCGGGTGAATCCTGGCAACCTTGGCAACACAGCCTCCTCAAGCTGAGCCGTAGCTCCCACGCGGGGTGGCGCGCGGGAGCGATCGGGCGTGCGGGGCTGAACCCACTTAGAGGTAGCTGCTGGCGAGGGGCTCGTCAATCACGTCCGAGCCGGTTTCTCAACTGACCTTCGTTCCAGGGCGCGTTGCCCCTGTCGGTGCCGTGTCGCGGCGGCGCCGGCAGGGGCGGTGACGGTCCGCGCCGGCTCAGCGCGTGCCGACCGCGGCGCGCACGGCACGCCGCGCGAGCGCGCAGTCGTCGTGCAGCCGCCGCAACAACAGTCGCTGCCGCTCACCGGCTCCGGCGCCCGGCTCGCCGGGGGCCGCCGGCGCGGGATCGCGCATCGTGCGCTGCACGGCCGTCTCGTACATGCGGATCTCCCGGGTCAGCACCAGCATGAGGTTGACCAGGAACGCGTCCCGCGCCGCGCACCCCGCGCTCTGCGCCAACTGGGAGATCTGCCGCCGCGCGAGCGCGGCGTCGGCGCCCACCACCACCCACAGGGTGGCCAGGTCGTAGCCCGGCAGGTACCACCCCGCGTGGTCCCAGTCGATCAGCGCCGCCCCCGACGGCGTGAACAGCATGTTCGAGAGCACCGCCTCGCCGTGGCAGAACTGCCCCTGGGTCTGCCGGCCCTGGGCCTGCGCGATGCCGCGCAGCAGCTTCTGGAGGTCGCCGATGTCCCGGTCGGTGAGCAACCCCAGCTCGTGGTAGCGGGCCAGTCGGGCGGCGTAGTCGATGGGAGCGTCGAACAGGCCGGGCGGCGGGCGCCAGGCGTTGACCCGGTGGATCGCGGCGAGCGCGCTGCGCAGGTCGGTGCGCGGCGGTGTCTCGGTCGGATGCCGTTGCGGGGTCGTCACCCGCCCCGGCACGCGCTCCATGACCAGCGTGCAGTTGTCGGGGTCGGCGGCGATGAGCCGTGGTACGCGCACCGGCGGGCGGTGCCGTACGAAGGCCCGGTAAGCAGCTATTTCGTGATGGAACCGGTCCGCCCAGGCCGGGGAGTGGTCGAGCAGACACTTCGCGACCGCCGTGGTCCGCCCCGTCGTGCCGACCAGGAGGACCGAGCGCCCGCCGCGACGCAACACCTGGACGGGGTTGAACTCGGGACAGACCCGGTGCACCGCCGCGATGGCCGTCCGCAACCGGGCCCCCTGCGGGCCGGACAGGTCGAGCCTCCCGTTCAGCGGCTGGGGAAGGGCGCCCTCAGCGCGTCGCGCCCGTCCGCCGCGGCTGGGATCGAGGTACGGCCCGCCGCCGGCGTGTGGGCGATGCGGCCGAAGAGGGGCGGACACGGGGGACGGTGCTGTGTACATGGGCGAGACAGATCCCTTCGTGTGCCGGCAAGTGCGTGCGCTCCAGACCCGGAGGTGACCGCACCCTGGGGAATGCGGTCCGCCTGCCGGGCTGGTGCCCCGGCGCGCGGACACGGTGCGCAAGCCCGGATCAGGGTGGCGCCGCCGTGGCGGGCCCCGGCACTGTCGTGACGGTTCCTGGAAGGGGCCGCGCCGGCTCGGGAGCCGGCACGCCACGCGCCGCCCTGCCGCGAAGCCCGCGACATCACCGCACGTGGTTGCGTCACCTGAGCCCGAAAGCCAGGGGAGGGTGGCGCGTTCCTACAGGACACCCGCGCACGGGTGGCACACCATCTGGCGGACCCTGGCGAACCCTGGCGAATGCTCGCTACCCCCCACCCCTGGGGCTACTGTCAACTCAGCCGAGAACCTGGGGGCTTGACGTGACGAGGGAACCCAATACCCGTCTTTCGGACCTGTTCGGCCTCGCCGGCTGGTCCAAGGGGGAACTCGCGAGACTCGTGAACCGGCAGGCGGCGGCCATGGGCCATCCGCAACTGGCGACCGACACCTCGCGGGTGCGGCGATGGATCGAGACCGGCGAGACGCCTCGCGATCCCGTACCGAAGGTGTTGGCCGCCCTGTTCACCGAGCGACTCGGTCGTGTCGTGACCATCGAGGACCTCGGATTCGGCCGCCACGGACGCGCGGGTAAAGGGCAAGCCCACGACGGTCTGCCCTGGGCGCCCGGGCGTACGGCCCAGGTCCTCACCGAATTCACGGGAATGGACCTCATGTTCAACCGACGCAGCCTGGTGGGCGCGGGAGCCGCGCTCACCGCGGGCTCCGTGCTCAGCAGCGCCATGTACGACTGGCTGCACGCCGATCCCGCCCTGTCAACCGACGCCCCCTTCCACCCCGGTTCGCACGCCGCCGACCACGCCAGCTTCGACCGCTACGAGGCGGCGCCCGTGGGCTCCGCCGAGATCGAGGCGCTGGAGAAGTCCGTCGACATCTTCCGCGCCTGGGACGCCTCCCGTGGTGGCGGACTCCAGCGCAAGGCGGTGGTGGGCCAGCTCAACGAGGTGGGCGGCATGCTCGCCTACCACCACCCGCCGCATCTCCAGCGCAGGTTGTGGGGGGTGGCGGCCAACCTGGCGGTCCTGGCCGGCTGGATGTCCCACGACGTGGGCCTTGAGCCCACGGCCCAGAAGTACTTCGTGATCGCCGCCCACGCCGCGCGCGAGGGGGGCGACCGTCCCCGGGCCGGTGAGGCGCTGTCCCGGGCCGCACGGCAGATGGTGCACCTGGGCCGGCCCGACGAGGCCCTGGACCTCATGAAGCTGGCCAAGTCCGGCTCGGGCGAGGAGGCGCTGCCGCGCACCCGCGCCATGCTGCACACCATCGAGGCGTGGGCCCAGGCGTCGATGGGCCGCGGCCAGGCCATGCGCCGCACGCTGGGCGAGGCGGAGGAACTCTTCGTCTCGGACAAGGGCGACGTGCCGCCGCCGAGCTGGATGCAGATGTTCGACGAGGCCGACCTGCACGGCATGCAGGCCCTGGCGTACCGCACGCTCGCCGAACACGAGCCCGGTGCCGCGGTCGTCGCGCAGCACCACGCGAAGGAGGCGCTGCGGCTGCGCGTGGGGGGCCGGGAGCGGTCGCAGATCTTCGACCACATCTCCATGGCCTCGGCCTGCTTCATCGACGACGAGCCGGAAAAAGGCGACCGCTACGCGCGGTTGGCCCTGGTCACCATCGGCGAGACATCCTCACTGCGCACCTGGGACCGGCTGCGCGAGATGTACCGGCTCACCGGCCAGTACGCGAGCCAGGCGCAGATCAGGAACCTGCGGGAGGAGATCAAGGAGGCGCTGCCGCATCGCGGTGGCGAAGGACCGGAGCGCAGGACCACCGTCTGACGGCCCGTCGGCACGACCTTCACCCTCTCCCCAGGCCCTCGTCACGCAGGCCGACGCGGGCCCGTACGCGATGGCCGAGCCGACTGCGGGAGGTGACCCGGGGTCACCCAGGTCCGAGCCCGCCGGTGGGCGGGGCCACGCGAGCGCACGGCACGCCGGTCAGCGACGCGGACGCCGCGAGCGGGGCAGGCACGGCCGCCACAGGGCACTGTGGCGTGACCAGCGCGCGCCCACCACCGTGCCGGGTGGCCGGGGCCGACGCACGACCGACGGTGTGGTCGTACGTCGCACGAACCCCCGCCGTGGCGGTGTGCGGGCGGTGGCGGCTCATGCGTCGGAGCCGATCCGGGCGATGAGGACACACGCGTCGTCCTCGCGCTCCTCGTTGCCGAAGGTCTCGGCGACGCTGCGCACGCACTCCTGTGCCGTACGGGCCGAGGCGAACCGGTCGGCGAGGCGCAGCAGTCGCTCGGCTCCCGTCGCGTCACCGACCAGCGGGCCGCGGGGCGCCAGCCCGTCGGTGTGCAGGACGAGCATGTCGCCCGGCTCCAGCACCTCGGTGCGCTGGGTGTACGTCGCCCCGGAGGTGGCGCCGAGCAGCACGCCCTCCGGCGGTCGCAGCGACCACCCCGCTCCGCCGCGGAACAGCAGCGGGGCGGGGTGACCGGCCTGGGACCAGGTGAGGGTGTGGGCGCGGGGGTCGTAGAGGGCGCAGATGGCGCTGCCGAGCGCCGGTTGGGGCGCGGCGTCGAGCATGTGGTTCAGGAACCCCATCAGCGGGCCCGGCTCCACGCCGGCCACGGCCATCCCGCGCAGCGCGCCGAGCAGGGTGGCCATGCCCGAGGTGGCGGCCACCCCGTGGCCGGTCAGGTCGCCGACGCTGAGCAGGGTGCGCCCGTCGGGCAGGTGCAGCGCGTCGTACCAGTCGCCGCCGATCAGCGCGCTGATGGCGGAGGGGAAGTAGTGGGCCGCGAGGTCGAGGGAGTCCTCGCCCGTCGGGTGCGGCAGGCGCAGCGAGCCGCGCCAGGGGGGGAGGACGGCCTCCTGGAGTTCGACGGCGAGGCGGCGCTCGGTCTGTGCGATGTGCCGCTCGCGCTGGAGGGAGTCGCGGGACTCGCGCACGGCCTGCTGGCTGCGGCGCAGCGCGCTGACGTCGCGCAGCACGGCCCACATCGAGCCGGTGCTTCCGTCGGCTTCGAGGACCGGCTCGCCCATCATGTGCACCGTGCGCTCGCGCGGGCCCGGGCCCATGATGCGGAACTCGCCGTCGATCGGCGTGCCGTCCACCAGACAGTCGGTGACCATCGCGGTCAGCGCCGCCTGGTCCGCGGGGTGTACCCAGGAGGGCAGCTCGTCCAGGGAGAGGCCGCCGTCGGCCGGCTGCCGTCCGAAGATCTCGTAGAGCTCCGGCGACCAGGTCACCTCGTCGGTGAGCAGGTTCCACTCGGCGCTGCCGACGCGGCTCAGCAACGAGCGGTGCTCGGGCTCCGGCGGCGCGGCGGGGCGGCGCTCGCGGGGCGGCGTCTCCTCGAGGTCGGTCGGCACTCCCTCGCGAAGCTGGCCCAAGTGCTCGCCGAGATCGTCCAGGTGGTGGACGGCCAACTCGCACAGGGCGCGCTGCCAGCGGGCGCGCGGATCCTCGAACTGCTCGTCCTCGACCCCGGACCCACGGCGGACGGCGTCCAGGCCGCCGCGCAGCCGGCGGGTCTGCGAGATCAGTGCGTCGAGAGCGCCGCGCTCGGGCGGCTGCGGTGCGGGACGGTCCGCGAAGAGGGGCGACGGCATGGGACGTACTCCGATACAGGCGCGGCGCGACCAGATTGGACGGAAGGGCCGGTGACGACTGTCGCACAGGCTGCGACGGACTGTAAGGGATTTGGCAATACCCGATACGGTGGTGCTCTTGACATATGCCAGCGGCCTCCCGTGGATATGCCGGGCACATTCGCGGAGCCGGGGCTTCCGGGTAGGCTGCGGCGCTCGGGACGCGTGGCCGCTGCCATTCATCAGGCATACCGGCGCCGACATCGGCAAGAATGCCGATCGAAGGAAATCCCGTTGCCAGTCCAACCCCCCGCCCCGGATGCTGACCTCATGTTCGATCCAGACATAGCGCCCAGCGGCTCCCTACTCGGTCTCCTCCAGCGAGGCCGCGGTGACGGGACCCTGCACGCCCTCGCGGCACCGCGAGCCGAGGCGCTCGAAGCGCTGCACCACTGCGTGCTGCGCGATCCACGCCGCGACTGGCAGGTGGAGAACCGCTCGCTGTACTACGCCAGGCTCTGCATGGAGCTCGACGGCGGACTTGAAGAGATCGAACAACACCTCTTCCACCCGGACGACCTCATCGACACCGCCGAGGAGCGCACCGGGCTCACCCTCGCCGTCCTCGGCCACCTTGCTTCGTACGGGCGCGATGACGCGCTGCACCTGCTGCGCCGGTACGCCGCGACGGGTGGCAACTGGCAGTGGGCCCTCGACGAGTTGGCGCTGCGGGACGACGACAGTGGGCTGCGTGCCCTCAGCGGCCTCGTGCTGGCCCGCTTCCCGCACACCCCCGAGGGGGAGGCCGCGCTCGCGACGGCGGCCAGGGACGCCTTCGAGCCGCGCCCCTGGCGGCTGTGGGCGGAGGACACGTCCGAGCCGGGCAACGCCGCCCGCGTGCGCGCCGCCCTGGAGAGCGGCTGCTTCGACCGCTGGCAGCGGCAGCTCCGGCCGACCGGGCCACGGCCGGGCTGGAGCGTACGGGAAGTGCTCGACTGGGCCCAGCAGGGCCAGGACCAGCACCCCACCCAGGACCGACAGGGACCGGCCGCCCGCTGCCTGACGGCCGTCGCCGGCCCCGACGACCACCCGGCCATCGTCGCCGCGGCCGCCCACGGCCCCGACGCCGCGCGCGCCACCGCCCTGCGGTACCTGGCCGAACAGCACGCCCCCGAGTCGCTCGCCCTCATCGAGGCGGCGGCCGAGTCCCCCTCGTCCCTGGTGGCCGACGCGGCCATCGGCGCCTTCGAGCGCATGCGCAGCAACGCCTCGCTGATCAGGGCCCGAAGCTGGGCGCGCCGCGACGACGCGCTCGGCTCCGCCGCCGCCTCGCTCCTCGCCCGCAGGGGCGGCCAGCGCGACGCCACCGTGGTGCTGAGCGCGCTGCGCCGCGTGGTGCGCACCGAGGGCCCCGACGCCGCGCCGCTGTGGGACCTGGTGGACGGGGCGGGCCGGCTCACCATCGCCTGCGCGGCGCCGGTGCTGCGCCACATCTACCGCGAGACCTCGTCCTCGCAGCTCCGTGGCAGGTCGGCGCGGGCCCTGGCGGCCACCGACCCGTCCTTCGCGGCCGGATTCGCGGTGGAGTGCCTGTGGGACTGCGAGGAGTCGACCCGCGAACTCGCCGCCCGGCACGCCGCCACGGCCGACTCCCGCGTCGTGGACCAGTTGCGCCGGCTCGCCGCGGACCCGGCCGAGGAGGCCGAGGTGCAGACCGCCGTGCGCAGCCGGATCGACCCGGACACGGCCTCCCTCTGACCCCCCGGCGCCGGCCCTCGCCGCACTGATCGCGAGCGGTTCCGAGCGCGGCCCCGGCGCACGCCCGCGCGCCTGGCCCGGGGCCGACGGGCGCCCACGCCGTAGGCCCATGCCGTACGCCCCGATCACGGGCGCCTCGACGCGCCCGTACGCCCCGCCCGTACGTGCCGTGGGCACGGCGGGCGGGGGCGGCGCCGGGCCGCGGGTGGTGTCGGGGCGACGTGCCGTGGGGGCGTTTTCCGGACAGACCCGTCCGGCAGGGCAGAACCCGCACCCACCAGCGGCGAACGCTCATGGGACGTTTCCTGATCGGAAAGATCCACGTGGCCCGGGTCACGTTCCGCGCGCCGACAACACCGGTATGCGTGTCGCCATCGTCACCGAATCCTTTCCCCCCGACATCAACGGCGTCTCCCACTGCGCCCTGCAGACCGCCCAGCACCTCGCCCGGCGCGGCCACCAGCCCCTGGTCCTCGCCCCGGCCGGGGCGCACGACTGCCCGGCGGACAGCGACGGCACCCACCCCTACCCGGTCGTCCGCGTCCCCTCGCTGCCGCTGCCCGGCTACCCGCAGGTGCGCGTCGCCCTGCCCAGCCGCCGGCTCGCCGCCACCCTGACCGCGCACCGTGCCGACCTCGTCCACCTGGCCAGCCCGTTCATCCTCGGCGTACGCGGCATGGCCGCGGCGACCCGGCTGGGCGTCCCCGCCGTCGCCGTCTACCAGACCGACATCGGCGGCTACGCGCGCACCTACCTCGGCACCGGCGAGTCCGCCGCCTGGCGCCGGATACGGGCCGTGCACGCCGCCGCCGACCGCACCCTCGCCCCCTCCACCGCCGCCGCCCGCGACCTCGCCGAGCACGGCGTGCCACGGATCGCGCTGTGGCCACGCGGCGTCGACACCGCCCGCTTCCGCCCCGCGCTGCGCGATCCCGAACTGCGCCGTGGCCTCGCCCCGGGTGGCGAGCTGATCGTCGGGTACGTCGGCCGGCTGGCGCCCGAGAAGTGCGTCGAACTGCTCGCTCCGGTAGCCGCCCTGCCCGGCGTGCGGTTGGTCGTCGTCGGCGACGGGCCGAGCGCGGCCGGGCTGCGCGCGGCGCTGCCCGGGGCCCGCTTCCTCGGCCGCCGTACCGGCGACGAACTCGCGCGCGTCTTCGCCTCGTTGGACGTCTTCGTACACACCGGGCCACAGGAGACGTTCTGCCAGACCGTGCAGGAGGCGCAGGCCAGCGGCGTGCCGGTGGTCGCTCCCGCCGTGGGCGGGCCGCTCGACCTGATCGCGCACGGGCGCACCGGGCTGCTGGTGCCGCCGGGCGACTCGGCCGCCGTGCTCGACGCGGTCGCGCTGTTGGCCGAATCGCCGCGGCTGCGAGCCGAGCTTGGCCGGGCCGGGCGCGCCGCCGTGGAGGGGCGCACCTGGGAGATGGTGGGCGACCTCCTGCTCGACCACTACGCCGAGGTCCTGGCCGAGCGCACGGGGCGGGTCGCGGAGGGCAGGGCGGCATGACGGACCTCCACTCCCCCCGACACGCCTCGCCCCCCGCGCCTCCCTCGCCCTCCGCGCCTCCCGAACTGTCCACGGCTCCCGTGCCCCCGGCCCCGCACCCACCGCACCCCCTACGCCCGCTGCGCATCGTGCGGCTCGCCAACTTCGTCACCCCGACCTCCGGCGGGCTGCGCACCGCGCTGCGCGAACTCGGCGCCGGCTACCGGGCCGCGGGCCACGAACCGGTCCTGGTCATCCCCGGCGAACGGGCTTCCGACGAGGCCACCGCGCAGGGACGGGTGATCACCGTCCCCGGCCACGAGCTGCCCGGCACCGGCGGCTACCGGGTGCTCACCGGCCGACGCCACCTGGCCCGACTCCTCGAGCGCCTCGCCCCGGACCGCCTTGAGGTCTCCGACCGCACCACGCTGCGGTGGACGGGGGAGTGGGCCAGGCAGGCCCGCGTGCCCGCGGTCATGGTCTCCCACGAGAGCGCCGACGCCGTGCTGCGCACCTGGGGCGTCCCACCGGCCGCCGCGGGCTATGCCGCCGACCGGCTGAACCTGCGCACGGCCCGGGCGTACGCGCGCGTGGTGTGCACGACGGAGTGGGCCGCGCGGGAGTTCGTACGGCTCGGCGTGCGCAACCTCGTCCGCGCCCCGCTCGGTGTCGATCTGGAGAAGTGCCACCCCGCCTGGTACAGCGCCGCGCTGCGGGCTCGCCACGTGAGCGGGGCGGCCAGGCTCCTGGTGATGTGCTCGCGGTTGTCGCCGGAGAAGCGGCCGGGGCGGGCCCTGGACGCCGTGGCCGCGCTGCGCCGGCGCGGGGTCGCCGTGCACCTGGTGGTGGCGGGGGACGGGCCGCTGCGCCCCCGGTTGGCCGAGCGCGCCCGTGTCGAGGGGTTGCCGGTCACCTTCCTGGGCCACGTGGCGCACCGGGCGGAGCTGGCCGCGTGGCAGGCGAGCGCCGACGTGGTGCTGGCGCCCGGGCCGGCCGAGACGTTCGGGCTCGCCGCGCTGGAGGCGCTGGCCTGCGGTACGCCGGTGGTGGTCAGTGCCTCGTCGGCGCTGCCTGACATCGTTGACAGGGCGGGCGTCAGCGCCACCGACGACGGCTGGGCCTTCGCGGACGCCGTCGAGGACGTGCTGGCCCGTCCGGAGCCGGCCCGCCGCGAGGCCGCGCGGGCGCGCGCCGAGGAGTTCGGCTGGCCGCTCGCGGTGGCCGCCTTCCTGGCCGCGCACGACGCGGGGCCGCCAGCCCCGACGGAGCCGGCGCCCACGGCCGACGCCGTGGTCGCGGCGGCGCGGGGGCCCAAGCCGCCGGGGGGAGGCGGCTCATGACGGCGTGGCGCGCGCCCGGCGCGCGACCCACGGCGCCGCCCCCCGAGGCCGGCGCCCTGGCCGACGCCGGTGCCCTGGCCGACGCCGGCGCCCTGGCCGCCCCTGGCACCCGGGCCGTCCCCGGCGCCCGGGCCGGCCGCGACATCGCGGCCGGCCGAGGCCCGGCGGGGCCCGCGTCGGCCGCGCCGGGGCCCGCCGACCGGGCGGCCCCGTTCCGGTTCGTGGCCCTGGGCGACTCGCTCACCGCGGGCGTCGGCGATCCCGCACCCGGCGGGGGCTGGCGGGGCTGGGCCGCGCTGCTGGCGGGCGCCCTGGTTCCCGAGGACGCCCCGGACCGCGCCGCCGAGCCCGATGGCGGGTGCGCCGGCACGGCCGGGGCGGACCCGGGCCCGGCCCGGTCCGGTCACCTGGCGGGCGGCCCGTATGCCGGAGTGGGCCGGCGGCTGGACGGGCGTCCGCGCCGGGTGGAGTTCGTCAACCTCGCCCGTAGCGGGGCGCTGGTCGCCGAGATGGTCGAGGGGCAGCTGCCCGCCGGTCGCGGCCCGAGTTGGCCTCCGTGGTGGTGGGCGGCAACGACACGTTGCGCGCGGCGTTCGACATCGACCAGCTCGCGCGGGCGCTCGACCTCGCGATGCGCGCCCTGCGCGCCGATGGCGCCGTCCTGCTCACCGCCTGCCTGCCCAACCCGGGGCGCGCGCTGGGCCTGCCGCGCCCGCTGGCCGCGCCCCTGACTCGTCGGACGCGTGCCCTCAACACGGTGGTGCACGTGCTGGCCCGGCGGTACGGGGCGGTCCACGCGCACCTGGCCGGGTGCGCCTGGGTGACGGACCGGGCGGCGCGCGGCGTGGACCGGCTGCACCCCAGCGAGCTGGGCCACCGGCTGCTGGCCCGGGAGTTCCACGCGGCGCTCGGCCGGCGGGGCGCGCGACTCGGGCCCGCGCCCTCGGTCGAGCCCGACGGCCCGCCGCCGACGTTCGCCGACGGCACCTGGTGGCTGGCCACGCGCGGCACGCGCTGGGTCTTCGACCGGTGCCGCGACCTGCTGCCGGACTTGGTCCGGCAGGCCGCCCTGGAGAGCGGCCACCACCTGACGGGCACCGCGCACCTGCTGGACGCGCGGGCGCGCGCGGCCACCCGTGGCGCGCTGACGGCCACCCGTGGCGCGCCCGCGCGCGCCCTGCGCGCCGGCAGCGCGGCGTGACCCCGCCCCGTCCCCGTCCCTCCCGTTCCCGGCGACGCCCGACAGGCGCCCCCGCGCCCCTACCCCGTACCGGTCCAGATCGCTCGCTCCCCGGCCGCGTACCCGCTCCGTACCGCTGTGCGCTGTGACAATGCGGGGATGACGACGGGACGCTGGGAGTTCTGGATCGATCGGGGTGGCACCTTCACGGACGTCGTGGGCCGGCGGCCGGACGGGCGCCTGGTGACCAGGAAGCTGCTGTCGCACCACCCCGAGCGGGCGCGGGACGCGGCCGTCGCCGGCATCCGCGACACGCTCGGCCTCGCGCCCGGGCAGCCGCTGCCCGCCGAGCGGATCGCCGTCGTCAAGATGGGCACCACGGTGGCCACCAACGCCCTGCTCGAACGCTCGGGCGAGCCCACCGTCCTGGTGGTCACCGAGGGGTTCCGGGACGCGCTGCGCATCGCGTACCAGAACCGGCCGCGCATCTTCGACCGGCACATCGCGCTGCCCGAGGCGCTGTACGCCCGCGTGATCGAGGTTCCCGAGCGGCTCGGCGCGCACGGGGAGGTGGTGCGACCGCTGGAACTGGACGCCGTGCGGCGGGAGCTGCGGGCCGCCCACCGCGACGGCCTGCGGGCCGCCGCCGTCGTCCTCACCCACGGCTACCGGTACCCACGGCATGAGCGGGCCGTGGGCGCCGTGGCCCGGGAGGTGGGCTTCGCCCAGGTGAGCTGCTCGCACGAGGTGAGCCCGCTGATGAAGCTGGTGCCGCGTGGCGACACCACCGTCGTCGACGCGTACCTCTCGCCCATCCTGCGGCGCTACGTCGAGGAGGTGGCCGGCGAACTGCGTGGCATCCGGCTGATGTTCATGCAGTCCAACGGCGGGCTGCGGGAGGCGGCGCACTTCCGTGGCAAGGACGCGGTGCTCTCCGGGCCCGCCGGTGGCGTCGTCGGCATGGCCCGCTCGGCGGCCGAGGCCGGCCACGAGCGCGTCATCGGCTTCGACATGGGTGGCACCTCCACTGACGTGTCGCACTACGCCGGCGAGTTCGAGCGGGTCTACGGCACCGAGGTGGCCGGGGTGCGGATGCGGGCCCCGATGATGGACATCCACACCGTCGCCGCGGGCGGCGGCTCGGTGCTGCGCTTCGACGGCCAGCGCTACCGGGTCGGCCCCGACTCCGCCGGCGCGGTGCCCGGCCCCGCCTGCTACCGCCGCGGCGGGCCGCTGACCGTCACCGACGCCAACGTGATGCTCGGGCGTCTCCAGGCCGACCACTTCCCCGCCGTCTTCGGCCCGCACGCCGACCAGCCGCTGGACGTGGCGGCCGTGCGCGAGGGGTTCGCCGCGCTGGCCGCCGAGATCGCCGCCGCGACCGGCGACCGTCGCGGGCCCGAACATGTCGCGGCCGGCTACCTCGACATCGCCGTGCTCAACATGGCGACCGCCGTCAAGAAGATCTCCGTACAGCGCGGCCACGACGTCACGCGGTACGCGCTGACCACCTTCGGCGGCGCCGGCGGCCAGCACGCCTGCGCCGTCGCCGACGCGCTCGGCATCACCACCGTCATCGTCCCGCCGCTGGCCGGCGTGCTCTCCGCGTACGGCATCGGGGTGGCCGACGCCACCGCGATGCGCGAGGCGGCCGTCGAGGTCCGCCTCGACGACCCGGCGGGCATGGACCGGGTGTGTTCGGTCAGCGCGGAACTGGCCGAGCGCACCCGGGCGGAGCTGGCCGCCGACGGCCTGCCAGGCGAGGCGATCACCACCGTGACCCGGGTCCACCTGCGGTACGCCGGCACCGACTCGGCCATCGCCGTGCCGTTGGCCGACGCCGCGGCGATGACGGCCGACTTCGCGCGCGAGCACCGCGCCCGCTACGCCTTCACCATGGACAAGCCGCTGGTCGCGGAGGCCGTCGCGGTCGAGGCCAGGTGCGCGGCGGCGCCCGCCCACGTGAGCACCGGACCCGCCGCGCGCGAGGACGCGGCGGGCGCGGGGGAAGCGCCCCAACCCCCGCCGACCGTCCGGATGTTCGCCGCCGGCCGCTGGCGGCCGACGCGCCTGTACCGGCGCGCCGATCTGCGCCCGGGCGACACGCTCGGCGGGCCCGCCCTCGTCGTGGAGGCGGACGCCACCACCGTCGTCGAGCCGGACTGGCGGGCCAGCGTCGGCGAGCGGGGGCACCTGCTGCTGACCCGGGTACGCCCCCGACCGCGCACCGTCGCGGCGGGCACCGGCGCCGACCCGGTGCTCCTTGAGGTCTTCAACAGCCTCTTCATGGCGATCGCCGAGCACATGGGGGTGCGCCTGGAGAACACCGCGCACTCGGTCAACATCAAGGAGCGCCTCGACTTCTCCTGCGCGCTCTTCGACGCCGAGGGCAACCTGATCGCCAACGCCCCGCACATCCCGGTGCACCTGGGCTCGATGGGCGAGTCGATCAAGGAGGTGCTGCGGCGCGATACCGGCGCGATGCGCCCGGGCGACGTCTACGCGATCAACGACCCGTACCACGGGGGCACCCACCTGCCCGACGTCACCGTGGTCACGCCGGTCTTCGACGACGCCGGGCAGCGACTGCTGTTCCTCGTCGCCTCGCGCGGCCACCACGCCGACATCGGCGGCAGCACCCCCGGCTCGATGCCCGCCTTCAGCCGCACCATCGAGGAGGAGGGCGTCCTCTTCGACAACTGGCTGCTGGTGCGCGGCGGCGAGCTGCGCGAGCGCGCGACGCGCCACTTGCTCACCTCGGCCCGCTACCCCTCCCGCGCGCCGGAGACCAACCTGGCCGACCTGCGGGCCCAGATCGCCGCCAACGAGAAGGGCGTCAGGGAACTGCGCCGGATGGTCGACCAGTTCGGCCTCGACGTCGTGCACGCCTACATGGGCCACGTGCGGGCCAACGCCGAGGAGTCGGTGCGCGCCATCATCGCCGGACTGCGCGACGGTTCGTACCGCTACGAGACCGACAGCGGCGCCGTCATCCAGGTCGCGTTGCGCGTCGACCACCGCACGCGCGGCGCCGTCGTGGACTTCGCCGGCACCTCCGCCCAGCAGCCGGGCAACGCCAACGCGCCAAGCTCGGTGGTGATGGCCGCGGTGCTCTACGTCTTCCGCACCCTGGTCGCGCACGACATCCCGCTCAACAGCGGCTGCCTGGCCCCGCTCGACGTGCGCATCCCCGAGGGCTCGATGCTGGCCCCCACGTATCCGGCGGCCACCGTCGCGGGCAACGTGGAGACCTCGCAGGCGGTCACCGGCGCGCTGTACGGGGCCCTCGGCGTGCAGGCGGAGGGCTCGGGGACGATGAACAACATCACCTTCGGCAACGACCGGGTGCAGTACTACGAGACGCTGGCCAGCGGCTCCGGGGCCGGCGACGGCTTCGACGGCGCCGACGCGGTCCAGACCCACATGACCAACTCCCGGTTGACCGACCCCGAGGTGCTCGAATGGCGCTACCCGGTGCGCGTGGAGACCTTCGCCGTGCGGCGGGGGAGCGGCGGGTGGGGCCGCTGGCGCGGCGGCTGCGGGGTGACCCGGCGCATCCGCTGCCTCGAACCGATGACCATCGCGCTGCTCTCCGGCCACCGCAGGGTCGCCCCGTACGGCATGGCCGGCGGTGGGCCGGGCGCCCTCGGGGTCAACCTGCTGGAGCGCGCCGACGGCGGCGTGCGCACGCTGGCCGGGTGCGACGTGGTGCGGGCGGCGGCGGGCGACGCCCTGGTGGTGCACACGCCGGGGGGCGGGGGCTACGGGAAGCCCGAGGAATAGCCTCCACGGGACCGCCTCGGAGCTGGCGCGCTATCGGCGACCGCGAGCCGTGACACCCGACGCCTCGGCACACCGACACCCGCGTACCGAGCCTCCGATCACTGCTCGCCATCCGCATCGGCCACCGGAACGCGCGGGTCCACCACGTCGGCGCCGCGCTCGGCGATCTCCGACCAGAAGTCGATGGCCATCCGCTCGAACCGCAGGCCGTACGCCAGGGCGGCGGCCTGCGGGGGCTGGAAGGTCAGGCCGAGCCCAGGCGGGTCCGCCGGGAGTTCGTCCGCGGCCGGGGCCGTCGCGAGGATCGTCTCGTACTCGGCGAGCTTGCGGCGGTGCGCGAGCAGTTGCTGCTCGGCGAGGCGTCGCACCTGGTC
Organism: Streptomyces buecherae; assembly: GCF_014295035.1. Classification (GTDB taxonomy): domain Bacteria; phylum Actinomycetota; class Actinomycetes; order Streptomycetales; family Streptomycetaceae; genus Streptomyces; species Streptomyces youssoufiensis. The sequence continues at coordinate 630,960 of NZ_CP060404.1, read as the reverse complement.
CGCGCCGGACGAACCGTCCCGCTGGAAGTAGAGCCGCAACAGGCCCTCGTCGTGGATCTCCGTGGGCCGATCCGCCGGGCCGGTGAGCCACCTGGCGAGCAGGTCCCGCCCGGCCGGGGTCAGCGACAGCGTCCGGCGCCGGCGCCCGGAGCCCTCCCGCTCCTCCACGACGAGCCCGTGGCGTACGAGCCGGGCCGCCTCCGCGTAGATCTGGGACCTGGGGAAGGCCCAGAAATGTCCGATGCTCTGCTGGATCTCGCGGTCGAGCGCGTACGGCGTGGCGGAACCCGACTGTGCGAGGAGACCGAGCACGACGTAGGCGCTGGCGGAGAACGTTGGCATCCCTTGCCCCGATCCGGATGGTCTGAACCTCAGCATTGCACACGCGACGCCGGGAGTTGGAGTATCCGAACAGTACACATTGCACCGTCACATCTGACGATCGGAGTCCCGATGAGCGCCGCGACCCACACCCCCTACCTGAACGGCAACTTCGCCCCCGTCGCCGACGAGGTCAGCGTCGACGACCTGCCGGTGACCGGGGTGCTGCCCCCCGAACTGAACGGCCGCTACCTGCGGATCGGCCCCAACCCCACGGCGCCCGAGGAGACCGGTCGGGGCCACCACTGGTTCGTCGGGCGGGGCATGGTGCACGGCGTCCGGCTGCGCGACGGGCGTGCCGAGTGGTACCGCAACCGGTTCGTGCACGGTGACGTTCCCGAGGACTCGCCCAACACCAACATCCTGGCCCAGGGCGGCCGGCTCCTCGCCCTCGTCGAGGGCGGCGGGGCACCGGTCTCGATCGCCCCCGACCTGAACCGGATGGCGACCTGGGACGCCGACGGGGCCTTACGCACTGGCTTCACCGCCCACCCGAAGATCGACCCGGTGACCGGCGAGATGCACGCCGTCAACTACCTGATCAGGCCCGACGCCGAGCACCTGCGCTACGTCGTCCTGGACGCCACCGGAAAGGCGACGCACACCGCCGAACTGCCCGTCTCCGGAGGCCCGATGGTCCACGACATGGCGCTGACCGCCACCCGGGTCGTGCTGCTCGACCTGCCGGTGACCCTGTCGACGGACGCCGTCGGCCGCCTGGAGGCGGGGGTGCCTCAGACGGGCGACGCGCTCCCGATGCGCTGGAACGAGGAGCACCCCTCGCGGGTGGGAGTGCTGCCGCGCGGCGGCACGGCGCGGCAGGTCACGTGGTGCGACGCGCCGCGCTGCTACGTCTTCCACGTCCTCAACGCGTACGACGCCCCGGGCGGTTCGATCGTCATGGACGTGGTCCGCTACGACACGGTCTTCCGCGACGTGTTCGGCGGACCCGCCGACGGGCTGCCCGCGCTGGCCCGCTGGACCATCGACCCGGACCGGGGGACCGTCTCCGAGCAGATCATGTCCGACCGCGCCGTCGAATGGCCCCGGATCAACGCGGAGTGGCTCGGGCGCCCGCACCGCTACGGCTGGTTCGGCGGCACCGGCCCCGCCAGCCTGCGTCTGACCGACGACGTCAACCGCGACCTCGGCGGCAGCTTCGAACCCGGCCCCCTGGTCAAGTTCGACACCACGACCGGCGAGGCGTCGACACACGACTTCGGGGCCGGGCGCGTGACCCAGGAGCCGACGTTCGTGGCGCGACCCGGCGCCACGGCCGAGGACGACGGCTGGATCCTCTCGGTCGTCCACGACGGCAACACCGGTCGCGGCGAACTGGTCGTGCTCGACGCCGCCGACGTCACCGCGGCTCCCGTGGCACGCGTCCACCTGCCGCGACGCGTCCCCTTCGGGTTCCACGGCAACTGGATAGCCGACAACGAGATCGGCGGGTAACCGTCAGGCGGCGGCCGACCGGGGGCCGGGCGCGCGCCATGAAGGCGCCCCCTGGGTCGGTCGGCGGACGGCGCGCCCCGTGGGAACCGGGTTCGGCGAGGCTCGCGGGGACCCGCCGGACGTCGCGTCAGCGCGCGGGGGCCGGGTGGGAGGGCGGATGGGCTCCGCGCGGTCTCAGCGCGCGGAGCCCATCGGCAGCGATGGCCGGCCCAGGCTCGCCGCCTGGCGGCGACTGCCGTGTGGGCTCGGGGGCCGACGCCGCACGGTGCCTGAACACCGCACGTGTGGCCGTCCCCCGCACACGGGCCGTTCCACCCTCCCTGGATGCCCCCTGGGAATCGCCGCTAAGGGCGGCTCCATTCCCCATCCACGGCCCAGCGTCGCGGGGCGCGGCCGTATCGACAAATCCTTAGAGCCGTTTGAAAAGGTCAGCCACCGGGCCCGGACGACATGTCGACCACCCGGCCCTGACGGCACCGGCCGTCGTCGTACGACGCGGCCCCGGCGCCCCCGTCAGCCGTGTGCCACCGAGCGCGCCCGGCGGGGCACGAAGCGCACCGGCGTGCCCGGCACGGCCTGCGCCGCCGCGGCCAACCAGCGCTCGGGGACGACCCCGATGACCGGGTAGCCGCCGGTCGTCGGGTGGTCGTGCAGGAAGAGCACCGGCCGGCCGTCCGGCGGCACCTGGAGCGCGCCGAGTGCCATGCCCTCGCTGGGCAGTTCGCCCTCCCGCGCGCGTTCGAGCGCCGGGCCCTCGGTGCGCAGCCCGATCCTGTTGCTCGCGGGGGAGACGGCGTACGCGGCGCGGCCCAGCGTGCGCAGCGCCCGCGCCGTGAACCAAGCGTCGCGCGGGCCGAGCAGCAGGGGCAGCACCAACTCGCGCGCCGGCCCAGGAGCCGGCGCCGCGTCCAGGTGGGGCACAGCGCCCGTCGGTGGGCCGAGCCGCAGCACGGCACCGTCGGCCAGCGGGTCGGGCCCGAGCCCGGAGAGCACGTCCGTGGCGCGGCTGCCGAGCACGGGGGCCGCGTCGACGCCGCCGGCGAAGGCGAGATAGCTGCGCACCCCGTGGGCGGCGGCGCCGACGTCCACCCGGGCCCCGGCCGGCAGCCGGATCGGCGCGCCCCAGGGGGCGGGCCGGCCGCCCACCCGGACCGGGCAGGGCGCCCCGGTGACGGCGACGGTGACGGGTCGGTCCACGCGCACGGCGCAACCGGTGAGGGTCGTCTCCAGGGTCGCGGCCTGCTCCGGGTTGCCCACCAGGCGGTTGGCGAGCCGGTGCGCGGGCTCGTCCAGGGCGCCCGAGCGCGGCACGCCCAGATGCGCGTGGCCCGCGCGCCCCAGGTCCTGCACAGTGGTGAGCGCCCCGGCGCGCACCACCTCCAGGGTGGTGAACTCGCTCATCGGCGCGCTCCGTTCACCGCGGGGCGCCGGCCGGGGGCCGGCAGGTCGGCCGTGGGGTGCGCGGGGGCGCCGCCGGGCGGGCCGGCGCCGTCCTCGTGCGCGGGGCGGCGGTCGTCGCACGGTACGAAGCGGACCCGGGTGCCGGGGGCGAAGAGCGCCACGGGGTCGCGGGTGGCGTCCCAGAGCACCGCGTCCGAGGTCCCGATGAGCTGCCACCCGCCGGGCGAGGGCCGCGGGTAGACGCCGGTGTAGGGGCCGGCGAGGGCGAGGGAACCGGTCGGGACGCGGGTGCGCGGGGTGTCGCGGCGCGGCACGTGGTAGCGGCTGGGCAGCCCGGTCAGGTAGCCGAAGCCGGGCGCGAACCCGCAGAAGGCGACGCGGAACTCGGTGCCGGAGTGGATGCGTACGACCTCGTCGGGCGTGACACCCCACACCTTCGCGACCTCGGCCAGGTCCGGGCCGTCGTAGCGCACCGGGATCTCCACGGCCGTCCCCTGGCCGCGCGTGGGCGCGGGGATGTGCCAGCGGGCGGCCAGCGCGGCGGTGCGCGCGGGGTCGGCCAGGCCGTCGAGGAGCACGGTGCGGGCGGCGGGGACGACGTCCCGCACGGCGGGCAACTCCGCCGTGCCGAGCTGCCGCAGCACCTCGGCGTGCAGGGCCTCGACCGCCTCGTCGGAGTCCACCTCGAGCAGCAGCGCGTTCTCCCCCACGGGCAGGCCGCGCACGGCGAAGCCGGCGCGGTCCGGTGCCTGGTGCGGCATGCCGGCCACCTCCTCGATGTGCCGGGTGTGCTCGGCGTCGGGTGCCGGGGTCGGCCCGCCGTCTCCCGAGGGCGGGCGCGTCGTGGGCGCGTGCGGCGCGTGTTCCCTCACGCGAAGGCCCTGAACCTGACGCCGGCCGCCGCCAGTTCGGCCCGTACCCGGCGGGCGGTCGCCGCCGCGCCCGGGGTGTCGCCATGCAGGCACAGCGACCGCGCGTGCACGTCGACCTGTTCCCCGTCGATGGTGGTCACGGCTCTATCGCGGGCGATCGTCAGCGACCGTTTGACCACGGCGTTCGGATCGTCGATGACCGCTCCGGGGGTGCCGCGCGACACCAGCGTGGCGTGCGCGGTGTACGCGCGGTCGGCGAACGCCTCGGGTACGGCCGGCAGTTCGGCCGCCCTGGCCGCCGCGAGGAGCAGCGAGCCGGGCAACCCGAGGACGGGCAGCGGCGCGTCGCTCGCCAGGCGCACGCCGTCCACCACGGCAGCCGCCTGCTGTTCGTCGTGCACGCACCGGTTGTAGAGCGCGCCGTGCGGCTTGACGTAGGCCACCCGGGCGCCGGCGGCGCGCGCGAAGACGTCCAACGCGCCGATCTGGTACGCGACCTCGTCGGCCAGCTCGCGCGGCGGTACGTCCATGGCGCGCCGCCCGAAGCCGGCCAGGTCGCGGTAGGAGACCTGGGCGCCGATCACCACGCCGCGCTCGGCAGCCAGATCGCACACCCGCCGCATGGTCGACGGGTCGCCGGCGTGGAAGCCGCAGGCGACGTTGGCGCTGGTGACGACGGAGAGCAGGGCGTCGTCGTCGGTCAGGTGCCAGCGGCCGAAGCCCTCTCCGAGATCGGCGTTGAGGTCGATCGCAGGTCGGTCCGCGTCGTCGGTCATGTCCGTCCGTTCGGGCAGGCGCGCCGTGCGGCGCGCGACGTCGTGGCAAGGGGCGGGCGCCGGGGCGTGGCCGCTGGCGCGCGGGGCCGGGGGTGGCCGGCGGGTCCGACGCCGGCGACGCCATGCTCCCCGCGGGGCGCGGAGCCTGACGCCGTGGACCGGTCGACCCGCATCCGTAGAACTCTCCGCTGTCGTGCAACCGGGCCGACCGGCCGACACTCAACGTAGACGATTGTTGAACGATCCGACAAGGGATTGTTGTGATCGTGGGTGTATCTCGGCTTGACTTCTGTCGCGCCGAGCCGAGCGCCGGCGCGCTCAACAGGGCAGACGCGGTCATCCCACGATGGTCGCACCGGGTGAGGGAGAACCAGCGTGACAAGCGGTGCGGACGAACGGCTCACGGCAGTGATCGACGTTTCCGGACTGGAGACCGACCGGCTGCTGCTCGGACGCACGAGCACCGCGGAGCGGGTGGCCGACGTGCTGCGCGACCGCATCGCCGAGGGATTCTTCCCGCCCGGCACCAAGCTCTCCGAGGACAGCATCAAGGGGGCCCTCGGCATCTCGCGCAACACGCTCCGGGAGGCGTTCCGGCTGCTGACCCGCGAACGTCTGCTGGTGCATGAGCTCAATCGCGGAGTGTTCGTACGCGTCGTGACGGTCGAGGACCTCGGCGACATCTACCGGGTTCGCTCGCTGGTGGAGTGCGCGGCGGTACGCGGCGTGGGCGAGCCCCCGTACACGGGCGCGGTCGCCGAGGCGATGCGGGCGATCGAGGCGGCCGTCGTCGCCGGCGAGGAGGCCGCGCGCGGGCGTGCCTGGCAGGACCTGTCCACCGCCAACATCCGCTTCCACCAGGGCATCGTCGCCCTGGCGGGCAGCCCGCGGACGAACGACCTGATGCGCGGCGTGCTCGCCGAACTCCGCCTAGTCTTCCACGTGATGGCCGACCCGCGCCGCTTCCACGCGCCCTATTTGACCCGTAACAGGCAGGTTTGGGAGGCACTGGACGCGGGGCGCGTCGCGGAGGCCGAGGCCCTGCTCGCCGACTACCTGGCGGACTCCCGCAGCCAGCTCTCGGGGGCGTACGCCCAGCAGATGGCGACCGACTGACCCGCGCTGACCTGGGGCTGGGCCGGGCAACTCGGCCGTTCCTGCCGCCGCGTGGCCGCCGGCGCGGGCGCGCGGCCGGCCGTCAACGGCGGCGTGGGGTGGCGGTGCCCAGGCGTGGCGGCGGGGGGCCTGGAGTCGCCGTGTGGGGTCGAGGCGGCGGGGCGAACGCGCGGTGGCGGCGCCCGTCCGCCGTGACGTCTGCCTCTCGACCCCTTGTCGGATCGTTGAACAATCGCCTAACCTCCCGTTCACTCTCCTCACGCCCCGTGGGGTCCCACGCGGAAGGCGGACGCATGCTCGTTCTCCTGGGCGTCCTCGTGGTGGTGATCGGATTCGCCACCAGGCGCAACCCCCTCCTGGTCGTAGGAGTGGCCGGCATCGTGACCGGCCTGCTCGGCGGCCTGTCGCCGCGCGAAGTCCTCGCGGCCTTCGGCGACGGCTTCGCCTCCAGCCGAGCGGTGACGATCTTCGCCATCACGCTGCCCGTCATCGGCCTCCTGGAGCGCTACGGCCTCCAGGAACAGGCCCGCACCCTGATCGCCCGGTTCACCAAGCTCACCACCGGGCGCTTCCTCGCCCTGTACCTCCTGCTGCGCCAGGTCACCGCCGCGCTCGGCCTCGTCAGCGTCTGCGGACCCGCGCAGACGGTGCGCCCGCTGGTGGCGCCGATGGCCGAGGGCGCCGCCGAACGCGCCCACGGGCCGCTGACCGACAAGGCCCGCGAGAAGGTGCGCTCGTTCTCCGCGAGCGCCGACAACGTGGGCCTGTTCTTCGGCGAGGACGTCTTCCTCGCCGTCGGCTCCATCCTGCTGATCACCGGCTTCGTGAACACCACCTACGACACCCACCTGGAACCCCTGCACCTGGCCCTGTGGGCGATCCCCACCGCGATCTGCGCCTTCGTCGTGCACGGGTGGCGACTGCTGCGCCTGGACCGCCAGTTGGAACGTGAACTGCTGGCCGCCAACGCCATCCAGCCGACCGCCAAGGAGGCCGCGAAGTGATCAAGGCAGAGTGGTTCTACTGGCTCGTCGGCGCCATCTTCCTGGTGATGGCCGCCCAGATGATCACCGACCGCAGCAACCCCAAGCGGGTGGGCACCGCGGCGTTCTGGGGCCTGATCGGCGCGGGCTTCGTCTACAGCTCCTGGGTCGTGGACGACCGCGCCCCGGCCGAGCCGCTGGGCGTCGCCGTGCTGGCGATGGCCGTCCTCGCGGGCTTCGGCTTCACCGGGCGCGGCACCGTACGCACCACCACCGGCGCGGAGCGCACGGCCAGCGCCGCGCGCCTGGGCAACCGGCTCTTCGTACCCGCGCTCACCATTCCGCTGGTCGCCATGGCGTGCGCGGTCGGCGTGAAGGAACTGTCCATCGGCGGCGAGCCGGTGCTGCAGAAGGGCAGCGAGACCATCCTGGGCCTGGGCATCGGCGCCGTCGTCGCGCTGGCCGTGGGCATGGTGATGCTGCGCGAGAAGCGGATCGCCACCCCCGTGCACGCCGGGCGCTCGATGCTGGAGGCGATGGGCTGGGCCATGCTGCTGCCCCAGATGCTCGCCACCCTCGGCACCATCTTCTCCGTCTCGGGCGTGGGCGAGGAGGTCGGCGAACTCACCACCAAGGTGCTGCCGGAGGACTCCCTCTACCTGGCCGTGACCGTGTACTGCGCCGGCATGTTCCTCTTCACCGTGATCATGGGCAACGCGTTCGCCGCTTTCCCCGTGATGACCGCGGCGGTCGGCTGGCCGGTCCTGGTGGAACAGGCCGACGGCAACGCCGCGGCGGTCCTCGCCATCGGCATGCTGGCGGGCTTCTGCGGCACCCTGGTCACGCCGATGGCCGCCAACTTCAACATCGTGCCCGCCGCGCTCCTTGAGCTGAAGGACCAGTACGGACCGATCAAGGCCCAACTGCCCACCGCCGTCGTGCTCCTCGGCTGCAACATCGTGATCATGTCCGCGGTGGCCTTCTGACGCCCCGCCGCCCCGACCGCCCCGGCGCGCGCTCAGCGCACCACCCCGCCGCGCCAGGCACCGCTGACCTCCCACCGCGCCACCACTGACGAATGAGGCACCACCTATGTCCGCTCTCCCGCCGGAGCCGCAGCCCGTCCCGGTCACCTCGACCCCGACCCGTACCGGCGGTGACACCGTGACCGCCGGCGGCGGCGCCGGTACGGACCCGGGCGGCGCGGGGAGGCCGGCGGCCGGGGCGGGTCAGACCCGGCCGCGACGCGTCCTGCTGACCGGGTTCGAACCCTTCGGCGGCGACGCGGTCAACCCCTCGTGGTCGGCGGTGCGACAGGCCGCCGCGCAGCCGCTGCCCGGCGTGGAGTGGAGCACGGCCGAGCTGCCCTGCGTCTTCGGCGCCGCGCTCGACGCGCTGCGCGAGGCCGTCGCCGCCGCTGAGCCCGACATCGTGCTGTGCGTCGGGCAGGCGGGCGGACGCCCGGACGTGACCGTCGAACGCGTGGCGATCAACGTGGACGATGCGCGCATACCCGACAACGCGGGCGCGCAGCCGATCGACGAACCCGTCGTTCCGGGCGGCCCCGCCGCCTACTTCGCCGCGCTGCCGATCAAGGCGTGCGTGGCCGCGGCCCGCTCCGCCGGGGTCCCGGCCAGCGTGTCGCAGACGGCCGGAACCTTCGTCTGCAACCACGTCTTCTACGGGCTCATGCACCTCATCGCCACCGAACGCCCCGCCCTGCGCGGCGGCTTCGTACACGTCCCGTACGCGCCCGAGCAGGTGCCGGACGGCGGCGCCCCCGTCCTCGCGGTCGCCGACAGCGCCGTGGCCCTGCGCGCCATCGCCGCCACGGCCGCCGCCGGCACGCCGGAGCTGCGCGCTGTGGGCGGTGCCACACACTGACCGGCCCCTTGGCGCCGTTTCGTCCGTTGTCAGTGCGACCGCCTACTCTGTGCGACGTGACTTCTCCACCCCCGGGGGCCGCTACGCCCCAGCTCAGTGGCCCACCCCGGCCAGCCCCGGGCCCGGCAGCCGACGAGGGCCTGGCTCGGCGGCTGCGCGCGCTCGCCTGCACGGCGCCGCTGCACGACCTGGACGTGCGCAAGGCCAACCTGGCGGGGGAGTACAGCGGGTACGCGATGGCGGAGGTGGCCCTCGCCGCGATCGACCTGGTCACCCTCACCATGGACTTCGACACCGGCGCCGACCACGAGCAGATCGTGGCCAGGCTGCTGCCCCGGGTCGCCGCCCAGGCCCCCGGCCGGCCCGCCGCCGAGCACGAGCGGGTGGCCCGCTGGGTCCTGGAGAGCCTGATCAACGTGGGCAGCGTGGACCGCGGCTTCCGGGCCGCGTACGGCACGTTCAACCCCGACGGCAGCTACGTGCGCCGGGACTACGACTTCAAGCTCATCGAGGAGGTCCCGGGCCCCGGCGGCACCGTCTACCTGCGCACCACCGACGAGGCGGTCAACGTCCTGGTCGGCGCGCTGGACACGGACGTCACCAGCGCGCAGATCGCGGCCGAGGTCAAGCTGGAGGTGCTGATCAGCCGCGGCCGGCTCGCCGACGCCCAACTGGCCGCGGAGCAGGCCCGCTACCGCACCGTGCAGTACGCGGAGACGCTCCGCAAGACGCTGGAGGCCACCCGGCGCAACGTGCGCGCGGTGGACTGGCTGCGGGCCGTGCCCGACATGATCGCCGAGGCGCTCGACCACATCGCCGAGCGGTACCGGCACGAGAACGCGATCCTCACCAACATCCGCAAGGCCCGCGACGAGGCGGTCGACCAGCGCGGCCCCGACCACAAGCGGCAGGCCGCCGAGCTGGTCGACATCGTCAAGGACTGCATCCGGCGGCACACCCAGTTGCAGTCCCGACTCCTGGACGCCGGTCCCATGTTCCGCGCCGAGCAGGACCGGCAGGCGTTCGCCCCGCCCGCCGCGCGCGCCGGCATCGATCTCTACGGCCAACTCGTCGCGCCCCTGCTGCCGCTCCCCGTGGAGCGTGCCATCCGCGTCACCGACGCCTTCTTCGCGCGCGGCACCGGGCTGCGCACGCCCACCTCGGTGCGCGTCGGTGACCTGGTGGACCTGCTGCTGACGCCACCGGTGGAGCGCGAGCACCTGGGCGCCGAGATGCCCGAGCCCGACCTGATCGCCACCCCCGACGACAACCGGTTCAGCGAGGAGCAGCTCGCCTCGGCCATGGAGCTGCTCGAACTGCCCCCCGACGCGCCCCGCCGACTGTCCGGCCTGCTCGCCGAGGCCCGCCGCCGCGACCCCGCCCTGCCCTACCTGGTCGCGCTGCTCGCGGTGCACGCGGCCAGCCCCCCGGTCGGCACGGCCTACCGGCAGGGGGAGCCACGGCTGCTGTTCGCCGTGGACGACGGGACCGAGCTGGACGACCCGGAGTTCGGCGGCGCCGACCTCATCGTCGGCACCGCGCTGCTGGACGCCGTGGGCATGGCCGCCGACCGCACGGAGGTGGCGTGATGCCCACGCCCGCCCGTCCGGGGAGCCCGCGCGCCAGCGCCCCGCCCCCGCCCGGCCCGACCTCCCACCACCCCCGGCGGCCTACCGGCCCGCCGCCCCACGCCGCCCTCGCGCGCGCCGGCGGGACCCCGGCCCGCACCCCCGTTTCCCCCGCAGGCGGCCACCGGCCCCGGCACCGCGCAGCACCCGCCCGCGAGGCGGCACCGTTTCACCCCGAGGAGCAGCGACCGTGACCGATCACCGCGCCGACGACGGCGCGCAGCCCGAGCGCTCGTACGGGACGGACGAGCACGGCCGGGGCGCGGCCGGCGGCGGCCCCCCGCACGGCTCCGGCACGCCGGGCGGCTCCGTCACCCCGGCCGACGCCGCCGACGCGGCCCGCCTCGTGGCCTTCGGCCTCCAGCCCAAACTGCTGCCGGCCCGCGACGCCGAGTACGCCGAACTCCTGCGCCGGCACCGCGAGGACCCCGCCTTCGCCCGGCTAGCCGACGCCGTGGCCACCGGGCTCGGCCTCGTCGTCCTGGAGGTGTCCACGCGCGCCGGCATGGCCGTGACCGCCGCCGACGACTCGGTCTTCGCGGTCCGCATGGGCGAGTACGCCAAGCGCGCCGCCCCGGACTCCGCTGACCGCTTCCTGCACGGCCTGGCCCACCTCGCCGTCGCCGCCATGGCCTTCCCCCGCCCCGAAGACCTCGCCGACGACGGCTACATCGGCCGCATCACGGTCAACGGCGTCGACGGCTTCGTGCGCCAGGCGTGCCGCCGCCTGGAGGAGCGGGCCGCGGAGTCGGGCGAGAACACCGACCCGGCCACGGACGCCCCGGGCCTTGAGGCCGCCTGGCGGGTGTACGCGCGGCGCAGCGCCACCGGCGCCACCAAGGACGCGCGCCGCCTGGCCGGTTCCACCACCGGCATCGTCGGCAAGGCCGTCGCCTTCCTCGTCGACTCCGGTTTCCTCCAACGCACCGGCGACGACGCCGGCGGCGCGTACCGCACCACCGCCCGCTACCAACTCCAGGTCCGCGACATGGCCGGCAGCGCCGCGATGGCCGAACTCCTGGAGCTGGGCGTGGTCCCGGTGGGCGACGGCAGCGCCACGCTGCTGCCGCCCGCGGAGGGCGACGACCTCGACCTGGTCGCCGACGCGGGCCTGCCGTTCTTCGCCGACCAGCACGGTCCGTCCTGACGCCACACCAGGCGCCCCGGCCGACCCGCCCACGGCGGTCACCCCGTCCGCCAGTCGGTACGTAGCGGGCCCAGGCCGAGGCGGTACGCCGGAGGCCACCGGCCGCCCCGTACGCCCACGCCGCACCCGCCCGACCCCTCGCCGCCACCCGTTCGCCCACCACACCACGAGAGTCCGCCATGTACGAGCTGTCCCGGGTCCGCCTCTACTCCATCGGGCCAGCCGGTGCGCGCTACGCCGACACCGTGCTCGACCTGCGCGGAGTCGGCGAGCCGGTGCCCAGCCCCGCGCCCGCCCAGGCGGAGTTCTTCCAGGAGGAGCCCGTCGGCCCGCCCCGCCGCCCGGCGCCGGCCGGCGTGCTGTTCCTGGAGAACGGCGGCGGCAAGTCCGTCCTGCTCAAGCTGATCTTCTCCGTCATGCTGCCCGGCCACCGCAACACCCTGGGCGGTGCCAGCTCCGGCGTGCTGCGCAAGTTTCTGCTCGCCGACGACTGCGGCCACGTGGCGCTGGAGTGGCAGCACACGGTCACCGGCGAGACGGTGGTCGTCGGCAAGGTCAGCGAGTGGCGCGGTCGCCAGGTCTCCAACGACCCGCGCAAGTTCGCCGAGGCGTGGTACTCCTTCCGGCCCGGCCCCGGACTCAGCCTTGACTCGCTGCCGGTCGCCGAGTCCACCGCCGTACGCCCCCTGGTCGAGGGCCTCGTACGACCCGAGACCTCCGGCGCCTCCGGGGCCCGGGGCCGGCGCCGCACCATGAAGGGCTTTCGCGACGCCCTCACCGAGGCCGGCAAGAACTATCCGCACCTCGAAGTCGCCTGGGAGGAGATCCACGAGCGCTGGAACGAACACCTCGGCGACCTGGGCCTCGACCCCGAACTCTTCCGCTACCAGCGGGAGATGAACGCCGACGAGGGCGAGGCCGCCGGCCTGTTCGCGGTCAAGAACGACTCCGACTTCACCGACCTGCTGCTGCGCGCCGTCACCGACACCCGGGACACCGACGGCCTCGCCGACCTCGTCCACGGCTTCGCCCACAAGCTGGGCCGACGGGCCGAACTCACCGCCGAGCGCGACTTCACGGCCGGCTCGCTCGACCTGCTCACCCGGATCAGCGAGGCGGCCGAGGACCGCGCCCGTGCCCGCGACGTACACAGCGCGGCCGAACGCCGCACCCGTGGCCTCGCCCAGCGGCTCACCGCCCGCGGCGCCGCCGAGCGTGAGCGCGGCGCCGACCTCGCCCAGCAGGTCACCGCCGCCGCCCACGCCGTCACCGAGGCAGAACGCGAGCGGGGCCGCAGCTCCCTCATCGCCGCCGAACTCGCCTACCGCAACGCCTCGTTGGCGCTGTCCGCCGCGGAGAAGGGCGCCGCGGCCCAGCGCCGCGAGCTGGCCGACGCCAGGACCCTGCACGCCGCCTGGCAGGCCGCCGAGACCGTGCTGCGCCACCGCGCCGCGGCCGACCGCTCGCAACGGGTGGCCGCCGCGATCCGCGAGGCCGAGCGGGACGCCGCCCCGGCGCTCGCCGCCCGCGCCAAGGCCGCCACCGACCTCGTACGCGCCCTGCACGCCGCCGCCGAGGGCGGCGAACGCCTCGCCGCCGAGGAGGAGGAACGCTCCGCCGCCCTCCAGGAGACCGGCGAGGCCGCCCACCGGGACGCCACCCACGCCGCCACCGCCGCCCAGCGCGCCCGCAGCGAGGCCGAGCACCTGCGCCAGCGGCTGGCCGAGGTCGAGCAGGAGACCGCCGAGGCGGTACGGGCCGGCTGGCTCGACGACTCGGCCCCCGACGCCGACCCGGCCCGCGCCGCCCTCACCGCCAGCGACGCCGAGAAGGCCGCGGCCACCGCCTGGGAGAGCGCCCGCGCCCGCGCCGCGTCGGCCGCCGAGCAGGCCCGCGAGGCGAGCGCGGAACTGAGCCGCGCCGACCTCGCCGCCGCCCGGGCGTCCGACGCCGCGCGCGCCGCCGCCTCCCGCTACGACGCCGAGCGCCGCACCGCCGAGGCACTCGGCGCCGAGCAACGCCTCGCCGAACTGCTCGGCCTGCCCGGTGCCGCCGCGCCCGACGAAGCCCCCACCGGCGGCGTCACGCCCGATGCCGAGGACGCCACGCTCAGCGCCGGGGAACTCGACCGCAACGCGGACGCGCTGCGCGAACTCCTCGACGAGAGCGTCGCCGGCGCCGAACGCCAGCTCTTCGAGCTGCGCACGGCAGCCGCCGACGACGCCCGCATCCTCGGCGCCCTCGGCGACGGCGGCCTGCTGCCCCCCGGTCCCGACGTGCTGGCCACCGTGGAGTACCTGGGCGAACACGGCATCCCGGCGCTGCCGGGCTGGCGCTACCTGGCTCAGGCCGTCGACCCGGCCGACCACGCGGCGGTGCTCGCCGCGCGCCCCGAGCTGGTGGACGGCGTCATCATCACCGACCCCGACACGCACGCCCGCGCCCGCGAGGCGCTGGCCTCGGCATCGCTGCTGCCCCGCTCCGCCGTCGCCGTGGGCACCGCCGCCGCCCTGCTCGCGCCGACGCCCGGACCGGGCGCGCGCGACGGCGCCGTCTTCCTCGTACCGCCCAACCCGGCCATGCACGACGAGTTGGCCGCCGACGACGAGCGGCGGGCGCTGCGCTCCCGCGCCATCGCCCGCGACGAGGAGATCAGGGCGCTCGCCGCCCGGCTGGCCGGCGACCGGGCGCTCGCCGCCCGGCTCTCCTCCTGGCGCACCGGCTGCCCGCCCGGCCAGTTGGCCGAACTCGCCGCCGCGGCCACCGAGGCGCGGCAGGCGGCCGAGGCCGCGGAGGACGCGCTGACCGCCGCCCGCACCGCCCGCGCCGAGGCCGACGAACTGGCCGCCGAGGCGGCCCGGGCGCGCGACGAGCGGCAGGAGGAGGCGCAGCGCGCCCGCCGCGCCGCCGACGCGCTGGCCGGGCTCGCCTACCGGCTGCGCGAGCGCGCCACCTGGCAGACCCGGTTGCGCGAGCTCGCCGAGGAGGCGGCCGAGGCCGAGGAGCGCGCCGCCGCCTGCGTCGACCGGGCGCGCGCCGCCGACGAGGACCGCCGCGCCGCCCAGCGCGCCGCCGACGACGCCCACCGCACCGCGCGCGCCCTGCGCGCCGAGCGCGCCGAGATCGCCGGTGCCCCCGACGACGTCACCGCCGTACCGACGGACGCCGAACAACCCGACGAGCCCCGGGAAGGAGCGCGGGCCGCGTCGCTGCCGGCGCTGCGCGAGGCGTACCGGGCCGCCTCCCAGCTCTACGAGAAGGTCGGCGTGGGCGCCGACCTGCGCGCCGAACAGGCCCGCGCGGAGAGCGACGAGAGCGCGGCACTGGCCACCCTGGACCGCCTGACCAACAAGGTGCGCACGCGCGCCGCCCAGCTCCTGGAGGGCACCGACGGCGCCGACGGCCCCTCCCGGCAGGCGGCGGCGGCCCGCGCCGAGTCGCTGGTCCAGATGCTGGAGTCGCGCACGTCGGCGGCGAGCGAACAACTCGGCCGGCTGCGCGGCGAGGCCGAACGGCTGGCCCCCGCCGACGGCGAGGCCCACACCGACCTGCCCGACGACCTGGTGCCCGCCGACGCCGAGCAGGCCAAGGAGTTGCTGCGCACCGCCACCAGCGAACTCAGCGCCCGCACCGACGCGCTGGAGAGCACCCGCGCGGCCCACGCCGAACTGCTGCGCGCCCACCGGGCCGCCGACGACGCGGCCAGCGGCTTCGAGGAGGCCGGGGCGCTGCTGCGCGACCTCATCCGGGGCGCTGCCGCCGAGGAGGGCGAGCACCCGGGCGGCGGCTCCGAGGAAGAAGCCGCCGAGCCGTACGCCGGGACGCTGGAGCAGGCCCGCCAGGCCGCGGCGGAGGCCCGCCGCTCGCTGCGCGGCTGCGCGACCGACCTGTCGGCGGCCGACGCGACCGTCCGCGAGGCGTGCGACGTACTCGTACGGCACGCCAACGCCACCCGCTACGAGCAGGTGCGCACCCCCGCCCGACAGCAGATCAGGGAGCTTCCGGCGGCGGCGCTGCCGGAGCACGCGGCGGCCTGGGCCGAGGCGTTCGCGCCACGGCTGCGGGTGCTGACCGACGAGCTGGCGCAGCTCGAACGCAACCGGGACAGCATCGTGGACCGGCTGCGCGGCCTGGTCGACTCCTGCCTGGCCACGCTGCGCTCAGCGCAGCGCCTGTCCCGGCTGCCCGAGGGGCTGGGGGAGTGGTCGGGCCAGGAGTTCCTGCGCATCCGCTTCGACGACCCCGACCAGGCGACGCTGACCGAGCGGCTGGGCGAGGTCATCGACGAGGCGACCAGGTCGGCCGTGCGCAAGAACTCCGACCTGCGCAGGGACGGCATGTCCCTGCTGCTGCGCGGCGTGCACGCGGCGTTGCTGCCGCGCGGGGTGGCCGTGGAGATCCTCAAGCCGGACGCGGTGCTGCGCGCGGAGCGGGTGCCGGTCGGGCAGATGGGCGACGTGTTCTCCGGCGGCCAGTTGCTCACCGCGGCCATCGCCCTGTACTGCACGATGGCCGCGCTGCGCAGCAATGACCGGGGCCGCGACAAGCACCGGCACGCGGGCACGCTCTTCCTCGACAACCCCATCGGCCGGGCCAACGCGACGTACCTGCTCGAACTCCAGCGGGCGGTCGCCGACGCGCTGGGCGTGCAGCTCCTCTACACCACCGGCCTGTTCGACACCACGGCCCTGGCGGAGTTCCCGCTGGTCATCCGGTTGCGTAACGACGCCGACCTGCGGGCCGGGCTGAAGTACATCAGCGTCGAGGAGCACCTGCGCCCGGGTCTGCCGCAGACCGAGGCCGGCGCGGAACAGGTGCACGGGGAGATCACCGCCACCCGCATGTTCCGCCGCCCCGAGCCCGCGCCGGGCGAGCCCACGGCGCTCGACCACCCGGCGCCCGACCCCGCACCGGCACGCCCTGGGGCCCCGGCACCGGACCAGGGCCCGGACCGTGATGCGGCGCCGGACCGTGACCCGGCCCCGGAGTACCCTCCGGCGCCGGCCCGCACCCCGGCGGCGGCGGAGAGCACCACGCCACCGCCGACGCCGCCCGCTGCGGCGGCTGACACCCCCTGACGAGCCGCGCGAGCGGTCCGTTCGGCGCGGGTGGGGGCGGTGCCCCGGCCCGCGCCGAACGCGTCGATCGGCCCGCTGCCGGCCGCCGCCAGCGCGCCACGCGCCCCTTCGCGCTTTTCGCGGCGGTTTCACGGAGTTTCACCGGAAAGAGGTGCGGCGCAATCACGCCTGCGGTCGGGTGCCCGATGTGGCTGGTAAAAGGCCGTTTGAAGGGCGGAGGTGGTGTCCAAGGGGCGTCGGGGGCGGCAGCACGCCACTCCGAGGGCCCCGAGTCGCCCGCCGCGTGGGATCTGTGGGCCGCCGCGGTCCGCCGCCGGTCCCGGACGCGCCGGCGCGGGCGCCGTGGAGCGTGGGCGGGACCGTGACCTGGGGCCGCGAGCGGGTGAACGGCGCGCGAAGAGTTGGGTGAGGGTGGGGCTCAGGCGCCCGACAGCCGGCCCGGCCGACGAGGGCGCCGCACCGTGCGCGCCGAACTGCTCGGCACCGAGATGACACCGTTGCGCTGCCGCCAGACCTGCCGGGTCACCCACACGTCAAGCACGCCCCAGGTGGCCGCGACGGTGCTGGCTATGGAGCTGAGCACCATCGGGAACGCGAACCATGACTCGCCGAGCGTGCACAGCACCGCCACCATCGCCTGGACCAGCGTCAACGCGATGATGATGACGGCGCGAACGGCCGCCGTGCGCACCGGATCGGGCAGCCGCAGACGGCGCGCGGGCTCCTCCGTCCACAACGACTGAGGCCGCTCCTGCGGGATGTCGCGATTCTTTTCCATCAACATCTCCCCCTCTCCATGGGTGCCCGGATTGCGTGGTTCCGAAAAGAGGGACATCGGCCGTAATCCGCCCAGGCTTCCCCTTGGATCACGTACGACGATGAACGAAGGTTCCCAGGCTCCCGCGCGTTTCCAGCCACCGCGAACTGGCAGGGTTCTGCCATCCGTGGGAGCGCGGTCGTCGGGGGCCTAGCTGAAAAGTCAGGGCAACAGCGGACAACTAGTGATCAAGGGCGCACCTGATGTGCCGTCAGCGGCTGGACGTGTCTTCGAGTTGGTCACGCGACAGTAGTAGGCTCGCGCCGCTTGTTGTCGGAACATCCCCCGCGTCGGCGGGGTTGACGTTAGGGAGGCCATGCGCTTTCGCGGTAAGTCGATCCGCCGGAAGATCGTGGCGCTGTTGCTAGTGCCGCTCGTCTCGCTGACGGCAATCTGGGCCTTCGCTACAGTGATCACCAGTCGTGAGGCCATCCAGCTCATGGACGCGGCCGACGTCATTGACAAGGTCGGTACACCGGCGGAAGACGCGGTGCAGGCCATCCAGAAGGAGCGTCGCCAGACGCTCATCTATCTCGCGGACCGCAATTCCACCGCCCTCGCCCAACTGCGCGAGCGGCAGCACGCCACGGACACGGTGCTGGACAAGCTGCGCGACAACGCGCGCAGCGAGGACACCCGCGACAGCATGAACTCCGACTCGGAGAGTCAGCTCGCCACGTTCCTCGACAGCACCAAGGGCCTGGACGAACTGCGCGGCAAGGTGGAGAACAACTCCATCAGCCGCGCCAGCGCGTTCGAGAAGTACAACTTCCTGGTGGACGGCGTCTACAACTTCCGTTACGCCCTGCACACCGTGCCCAACGCCGATATCGACAAGCACGGCCGCGCCATCGTCGCGATGATCCGTGCCCGTGAGGCGCTGGCCCGCGAGGACGCCCTGTACGTCGCCGGCGTCACGGCGAAGAAGATCAGTTGGCAGGACCTGCGGAAGATGTCGGACCTGCGGGCCGAGCGCGACCTGATCTACGCCACGAACCTGCCGGTGCTGCCGGTCAAGGAACAGAAGATCATCATGGACTACCGGCGTACGTCGGCCGCCCCCGAGGCGCTGTACAACGTCGAGAACGCCATTCAGAACGCCGGCCCCTCGCGCACCATCGACGTGGTGGACCGCAAGCGCTGGGAAGCCGCGGTCAACCCGTCCCTCGACGACTACGACCGTCTCGGCAAGGAGTACACCGACCGCTACGAGGACGACGTCGTACGTCCCGAGGCGATGCGGGTCATGCTCCGCGCCGGCGCGGCCGGTGTGCTCGGCTTCCTCGCCCTGCTCGCCTCGCTGTTCGTCTCCATCCGCATCGGCCGCGCCCTCATCCGCGACCTCCAGCGGCTCCGCAAGGACGCGCACGAGGTCTCCGGCGTGCGCCTGCCCAGCGTCATGCGCCGGCTCGCCGCCGGTGAGCAGGTCGACGTCGAGGCCGAGGCGCCCCGCCTGGAGTACGGCGGCGACGAGATGGGCCAGGTGGGCCAGGCCCTCAACACCCTGCAGCGCGCGGCCGTCGAGGCCGCCGTCAAGCAGGCCGACATGCGGCGCGGCGTCTCCGAGGTGTTCGTCAACCTCGCCCGCCGGCACCAGGTCCTGCTCCACCGCCAGCTCACCCTCCTCGACGCCATGGAGCGGCGCACCGAGGACACCGACGAGCTGGCCGACCTGTTCCGCCTGGACCACATGACCACCCGCATGCGGCGGCACGCCGAGGGCCTGGTCATCCTCTCCGGCGCGGCCCCCTCCCGGCAGTGGCGCAAGCCCATCCAGCTCATGGACGTGGTCCGCGCGGCGGTCGCCGAGGTCGAGGACTACGAGCGAATAGAGGTGCGCCGGCTGCCGCGCCTGGCCGTGAACGGCCCGGCCGTCGCCGACCTCACCCACCTCATCGCGGAACTCCTGGAGAACGCGGCCGTCTTCTCGCCGCCGCACACCGCCGTTCAGGTGCACGGCGAGCGGGTCTCCAACGGCTTCACGCTGGAGATCCACGACCGCGGCCTGGGCATGGCCCCGGACGCGCTCCTGGAGGCCAACCTCCGCCTCGCCGAGACCCGCGACTTCGAACTGTCCGACACCGACCGGCTGGGCCTGTTCGTGGTCAGCCGCCTCGCCCAGCGGCAGGGCGTGCGGGTCTCCCTGCAGCCCTCCCCGTACGGCGGTACCACCGCGGTCGTGCTCATCCCCGCGAACCTGCTCTCCGAGGGCGAGGTCGACCAGGGCAACGAGCCGTCCGGCGAGGAGACCCGCAGGCTGCGCCCCTCCGAGACCGGCATCGCCGCGATCGGTCAGGGCTCCGGTGGGCGCAAGGGCAAGCACGCCCGCGCCCTGGACAACGACCCGTTGGATGGACCGGTCGAGCTGGAGGCATCTATCACGCCGTTCGAGGACGAAGAACCGGACGATGTAGAGGGCGGCTGGTTCCAGGGTCGCGGTGTGCCGCAGCCCGGACCGGATGCCACCCCCGCCTCCGAGCACCAGCAGGCGGGCGACGACTACACGTCGCCCTCCGGCGAGCCGATCTCGCTGCCCCGGCGCCGGCACCCCGTACTGGTCTCCGACCACGGGCGTCCGGTGGAGAGCCCGCGCCCCGGGCGCGACCAGCGTCCCGGCGGCCAGCCGGGCCGTCCCATGGAGCCGGTGCCCGACCCCGAGCCCACGCTCACGGTGCAGCGCCCCGCGCAGCCCCCGGCCAGGCCCGCGTCGCCGGCCTCCGCCGCCGGACTGCCGCGTCGGGTCCGGCAGGCGAGCCTCGCCCCGCAGCTCAAGAAGGAGCCCGCCCACGCGGAGCCGGAACCGCAGCCGGATGACTCGGACCCCCAGCGCGATGCCGAGATGGCGCGGGCCAAGATGGCCTCGCTCCAGCGCGGCTGGCAGCGCGGCCGGCAGCAGCACACCACCTCCGCCGACTCCAACGGCCCGGCGGGCACAGCACCAGGAACGACATGGGAGGGGGACGGTCGATGACCGCACCATTCAACGCCGCGCCGAGGCCATCGAGCGAGCTGAGCTGGCTGCTCGACGAGCTGGTCGAGCGGGTGGGAAGCATCAGCAAGGCACTCGTGCTCTCCGGCGACGGACTGCCCACCGGCGCGTCACGGGACTTGACCCGGGAGGACGGCGAGCACCTGGCCGCCGTCGCCTCCGGATTCCACAGCCTCGCCAAGGGTGTCGGCCGCCACTTCGAGGTGGGCCGGGTTCGGCAGACCATCGTGGAGCTGGACGACGCGTTCCTGTTCGTGACCGCCGCTGGTGACGGAAGCTGCCTGGCCGTGCTCGCCGATGCCGACTCCGACGTTGGGCAGGTGGCGTACGAGATGACGCTCCTGGTCAAGCGGGTCGGCACCCACCTTGGCACCGCTCCGCGGTCCAGTGGGTGATGGTGTGACATGAACGGAGACGGGGAAGACACAGCCCGCTGGTTCGACGACGCGGCGGGGCCGGTTGTCCGGCCGTACGCCATGACGCGTGGTCGCACCCGCAGTCTGACCGAGGAAAAGCTCGACCTGATAGCGGTCGTCATCGCCGACACTCTTCGGAGCCGGTCGGTAGCCGATCAGACCCTCTCCCCGGAGCATCTCGACATCGTCGAGCTGAGCCGGGAGTCCCCGCAGTCCGTCGCTGAGCTAGCGGCCGAACTCGACCTTCCGGTCGGGGTGGTCCGTGTCCTCATTGGCGACCTGCTGCACGCGGCGCTCGTTCGCGTGTCCCGGCCCGTACCTCCGGCAGAACTGCCGGATGAGTGGATTCTGCGCGAGGTGATCAATGGTCTTCGGGCACTCTGACCGCGGCCGTTCCGGTGTTGTCGACCCAGTAACGCTGAAAATCCTGGTAGCTGGGGGTTTCGGCGCCGGCAAGACGACGCTGGTGGGCGCGGTGAGCGAGATCAAGCCGCTGCGTACCGAGGAACTGCTCAGCGAGGCCGGCCGCCCGGTCGATGACATCGGCGGGGTGGAGGGCAAGACGACCACCACCGTGGCCATGGACTTCGGGCGCATCACGCTCCGCGAGGACCTCGTCCTGTACCTCTTCGGTACGCCGGGGCAGGACCGCTTCTGGTTCCTGTGGGACGAGTTGGCGACCGGGGCGCTGGGTGCGGTGGTGCTGGCCGACACCCGACGCCTGGAGGACTGCTTCGCCGCCGTCGACTACTTCGAACGGCGCGGCATCGCCTTCACCGTGGCGGTGAACTGCTTCGACGGGGCGACCAGGTTCCCGGAGGAGAGCGTGCGCGACGCGCTCGACCTGGACCCCGACGTCCCCGTGATGCTCTGCGACGCGCGGCAACGCGAGTCCACCAAGAGCGTGCTCATCTCGGTGGTCGAGCACGCCATGAAGATCGCCGCCGAACAGCGGCAGGCAGCCGGCGGCTGACCGGCTTCACGACGAAGCGGCCCGCATCCCACACCAGGGGTGCGGGCCGTCGCGCGTCGCGGCACCACCGTCACACCGGACGCGCCGGGTACGCCCGCTCAGAACGCCGCGTTGAAGACGAGCCCCGCCAACACCGCTCCGACCAGTGGGCCGACCACCGGTACCCACGCGTAACCCCAGTCCGACGTGCCCTTGTTCGGTATGGGCAGCAGCGCGTGCGCCGCGCGGGGCGCCAGGTCGCGGGCCGGGTTGATGGCGTACCCGGTCGGCCCGCCGAGCGAGAGGCCGATACCGACCACGAGGAAGGCGACGAGCAGCGTCTTGGTGCCCGACTCGCCGATGCCGTCGTCGAGCCCGAAGGCGAGCAACGGCAGCACCAGGGCCAGGGTCGCGACGATCTCGCTCAGCACGTTGGCGACCGGGTGTCTGACCTCGGGGATCGTCGCGAAGATGCCCAACGTCGGCTGCGCGTCGGTGGGGTCGCTGTTGGCGGCGAACTGCGCGTAGTACGCCACGTACGTGAGCGCGGCGCCGAGCAGCGCCCCGACGAACTGGCCGGCGAGGTAGACCGGTGCGTCGGCCCACTCGCCGGTGTCCACCGCGATGCCGACGGTCACCGCCGGGTTGAGGTGGCCGCCGGAGAGCGGGCCCGCCGTGTACGCCCCGGCCATGACGCCGAACCCCCAGCCGAAGGCGATGGCGACCCACCCCGCCGACCTGGCCTTCGAGCGCTTGAGGTTGACGGCGGCGCACACCCCGGCTCCGAACAGGATCAGGATGGCGGTGCCGATGGTCTCGCCGACGAAGATGTCGCCCTGGGAATAGCTCATGCAACTCCTCAGCCCTCACGCCCGAGGCGCCGCGGCCCCCGGCCCGGTGTGCGGGGATCACCCGCGATCACGGCGCCGGAGCGGGCCCGGGCGAAGCCCGGACACCCCACCCCAGCGGGCCGCGAGGCGGGCGCCGTCGACGCGGAGCGTGGGCAGCCGCACACCGGCTCACCACCGGCCCGGCCCACCGCCGACAGGGTGCGCCCCACTCGCCGTGGAGCGAGGCTATCCGCGTAGAACGACGCCTGCCACGGGCAGTGTTCTCCCGCCCTGATGGGCCGTCAAGGCTGGGCACACCGCCGCGTTACGTGGCCGCCGCGCCCGCTCCACCCACCCGTCACCCCGGCCCCGTCTGATCGCCGGATGTCGCGGGAGTTCCCACACCGACCGCACCGGCGCCCCGCGCACGCCGGCGCCCACACCGCCCTCCTACCGTTCTCAGCACGCGCCGCCCTCAACCGCCACTGCTCCCAAGCCCGCGCCGCGCTCAGCTCGTGCCGCCCTCAGCTCCCGCCGTCGACCGCGATTCCCGCGCCCGTCGGTGGTCCCGCTCGGGATGTGCCGCCAGCCACGCGCGCGCGATCCGCGACAGCTCCGCGTCCCGCCCGGTCAGCATCATCGCGATCATCTGCCCGTCGCCGCGCAGCGACCACAGCGGGTGCCCGAAGGTGGCCGGATTGTTGCCCTCGATGAGGAAGTGCGCGGGCCAGGCCGTGCCGTACCCGAGCAGCGGTAGGGCCAGCGCCCATCGACGGCGCCCGCGGCCGAGGCCGTACGCCGCGACGGCGAGGCCGCCCAGTGTCCCGGCCAGGTGGACCCAGCGCGTCGCGGGACGCGAGTGCATCGCCACGTAGGAGGGCCAGAACGCGTCATAGGAGGCGGGGCTCTGCTCGTCCATCCCCGCACCGTAGTGGACGCAACCAGCGATCGGCCCGCCGCGTCCACTCCATCGTGACCGGTCGGGCGGGGTCCACGGGGGTGGTTCCGTCCGGCCGGTCACACGCGGCGACTCCCGCGCGCACGGGCGGGTCCGCGGTCGGACCTCCGCGCGCCCCGCGTACCAGGAGCCCGCATCGCGCCGTACGCGGCCCGGTGCGGGCCCGATGCCCGGGAATCGGCCGACCACCCCTTTCGGCCAGCGCGGTCGGCTGGTAGACCCTGGGGCATGTCTCGATGGAACGCCGCCGTGCGTACGCTCGCCATGGGAGTCGCCGCCCTGTTCGCCGTCGTCGCCGCGCCCCCGGCGGCCCAGGCGTCACACGAGCCCCGCGCGCCAAGGGAGTTCGTGGCCCTCCAGGACGTCGACCCCACCATCCGCCAGGAGATGCGCTACGTCACGCCGCACAACTTCGTGGGCACCCGCGTCGCCGGCTACCGCCAGCCCCTGTGCATCCTCACCGCGCCCGCCGCGCGGGCCCTGCACCGGGCCCAGCGCACCCTGCTGCGCCAGGGTTACTCGCTCAAGGTCTACGACTGCTACCGCCCGCAGCGTGCCGTGGACCACTTCGTGCGGTGGGCGAAGGACCTGGACGACCAGCGGATGAAGGCGGAGTTCTACCCACGGATCGACAAGACCCGCCTCTTCGAGGACGGGTACATCGCCGAGAAGTCCGGGCACAGCCGTGGTTCTACCGTCGACCTGACCCTCGTCAAACTGCCGGCCAAGCCCACCCGCCCCTACGTCCCCGGCGAGCCACTGGCCCCCTGCTACGCGCCGCAAGCCGAGCGCTTCCCCGACAACGCCGTGGACACCGGCACGGGCTTCGACTGCTTCGACACCCTCTCGCACACGCTGGATCCGCGCGTGGTGGGCAAGCAGCGCGCCCACCGACTGCTGCTGAAGGGCGCCCTGGAGAAGGCGGGCTTCCGCAACCTTCCTGAGGAGTGGTGGCACTTCACGTACCAGCCCGAGCCCTTCCCCGACACCTACTTCGACTTCCCGGTCTCGCGGGCCTCGCTCTCCGGCCGGCGCTGACCCCGGCGCCAGCCGGCCCCGGCACCCGTCCGTGACGGGTCACCCCGTCGCGCGACGTGGCTCCTCAGGGCGTCACCAGGCCGACCGCCTCGCCGCGCACCCGCATCGCGTACTTCACGTCCTCCGGGCCCTCCCGCTCGACCACCACCCGCTCCCCGCGCATCCGCGTGGTGAACCGCACCTCCGTCGGCTCCTCCCAGCCGTCGCCCGTCTCGCTGATCAGCACCCCGCCGCCGGTGCGCCCGACCATCGGCGCCCACACCTCAAGCTCGGTCTCGCCCCGCTCGCCCACCACCGGCACCACCGACCCCGCCCGCACCAGCACCGGAACCCGCGACAGCGGGGCGTCCACCACGATCCGCCCCGGGCCCTCGTACGCCTGCCCGGTCGCCTGGTCGTACCAGCGCCCGCGCGGCAACCGCACCGTGCGCTGGCGCACGCCCGGCTCCAGGACCGGCGCGACGAGCAGCGAGTCCCCGAGCAGGAAGGCGTCCTCGCAGTCGCGCAGCGCGCGGTCCCGTGGCCAGCGCCACCACAGGGGGCGCACGTACGGCGCGCCCGTGCGGTGCGCGAGATGGGCCAGGGTCAGGAAGTACGGTGCCAGTCGCTGCCGCTCGTGCAGCGCGGCCCGCGCGTGCTCCAACACCTCGGGCCCGAACTCCCACGGCTCGCGCCGCCCCGCCGTGATCGCCGCGTGGGTACGGAACAGCGGCAGATAGGAAGCCAGTTGGAACCAGCGCAGGTACAGCTCCGGGGACGGCGAGCCGGTGAACCCGCCCACGTCCGGGCCCGAGTACGGCACCCCGCACAGACCGAGCCCGAGCACCAGCGCCAGCGACGCCCGCAGCCCGGGCCAACCGGTGCTGACGTCGCCCGACCAGGTGCCCCCGTACCGCTGGAGCCCCGCCCAACCGGAGCGCGAGAAGAGGAACGGACGCTGCTCGGGGCGCAGCTCACGCAGCGCCTCGTAGCCGGCGCGGGCCATCGCGAGCCCGTAGACGTTGTGCGCCTCCCGGTGGTCACCGCCCCGCCCCTCCAGCGCGTGCCGCGCCGACAGCGGCAACGTGGGGTCGCCGAACGCGGCGAAGGACACCGGCTCGTTCATGTCGTGCCACACGCCGGCGAAGCCCTGGGCGAGCCGCTCGGCGTACCACTCGCCCCACCAGGCGCGCACCCGCGGGTCGGTGAAGTCCGGGAACGCCGACTCGCCGGGCCACACCTCGCCGCGCACCTCGCGCCCGCTCCCGTCCCGTACGAAAGCGCCCGCCGCGACCCCCGCGTCGTAGACCGGGTTGCCCGGCTCCGCCTTGACCGCCGGATCGATGATGGAGACCAGCCGTACGCCGTCGTCGGCGAGGTCCGCCGCCAGCCCCGGCAGGTCGGGGAAGCGCTCGCGGTCCACCGTGAACACCCGGTGGCCGTCGTAGTGGTCGATGTCCAGGTGCACCGCCGACAGCGGAAGCCCACGCTCCAGATAGCCCGCGACCACCCGCCGCACCTCCCGCTCGCCGCCGAAGCCCCAGCGCGCGTGGTGGTAGCCGAGCGCCCACGGCGGCGGCAGCGCGGGCGCGCCGGTCAACTGCGCCCAACTGTGCAGCACCCGCGCCGGAGCACCCACTATCACCCAGTAGCGCAGCGGGCCGCCCTCCATCCGCACCTCGCAGCGGCCCGGGCGGTCGTGCCCCGACCCCTCGCCCTCCACCCCCTCGCGCAGCGTCACCGCGCCGTCCCAGGTGTTGTCGTGGAAGATCAGATGGCTGCCCGCGTCGGCCACCACGAGCTGCACCGGCATCGTCAGGTACAGCGGGTCGTCCGGCGGCTCGAAGGCCCCGCCGGGGTCGGTGTTCCACAACCGGTACGTCCCGCTGCGCAGCCGCGGACCCGCCGACCGCCCACCCAACCCGAAGCACCGGGCGTCGGGCGCCACCACCGAACGCTGCGTCCAGCGTGGCCGCGCCCCCTCGACCGGCCCCGCCGCGGGCTCCCACCAGCGCGGCGGCAACTCGCGCCGCAGCACGACCCCGCCCGGCGTGCGCACCGCGACCGCCCCGTGCCGGGACACCGTCACCGTCACCCGCTCGGACACCACCCGCCACCCGTCCTCCGTGTCGGGTTCGAGGAACGCGCGCTGGTCCACCTCGGGGCACGATCCGGCCAACGCGTACGAGGGTTCGGGCGTCGCCCCGTCCCAGCCGCAGAAGACCGCGCCCCCGGCCGCCACCCGCACCCGCAGCGACGAACGCGCGAACCGCACCACGCCACCACCCGGCTGCGGCTCCGCACCCTCGGCGAGACCCGGCACGCGGGCCCGTTCGGGACCCGACCGGGGCAGTCCGGCCGCGTCCACGCGTTCCCTTCGCCACGCGGCCCGTACGGTCCGCCGCCCCCGCGCCGAACCGATCACTTTCACCGACCGCACCAGGTCACGCGCATCCATGCTGATCACCCTGCCATTGCCGGGACCGGCCAGACGCTTCGTTCAACTGCCGTTCACCCGTTGTCACCCGAGCCCCACACCAACCCGTGACCTTGCGCCCCGGCGCGCCTCATGAACTGGCCGAAACCGCATCCGGCTTGTTCGCACCCCCGCGCGCCGTAGAGACCGCCGCCCCGCCACCCGTCGCCCGCGGCCCCGCGCGCCATCGCGGGCCGACCGGCCCCGCACGCCGACGCCGAACCCGGACTGCTCTGGTGCGGATGTCGATCACATGGCATCGTCCTGCTGAGCCGCGTCACGCCCGCGCGCCCCACCACGCACCGGGGCCCGCGCCCGTGCGCGAGCGGACGCACACCACGCGCCGAGTCCGGGAGCCGAGATGACCACCGCACCGCAGTCAGCAGCCCAGCCGGAACCCCTGTGGCGGCCCGGCCCCGACCGCATCGCGCAGGCCCAGGTCACCCGCTTCCAGAGCTGGGCGGCCGAGCGGTACGGGGCACCCGCCGCCACCCCCGGCGACCCGGTCGCCAGCTACGCCGACCTGCACCGCTGGTCCGTGGAGCGGCTGCCGGAGTTCTGGGAAGCGGTCACGCGGTGGTTCGACGTGCGCTTCACCACCCCCTACGAGACGGTGCTCGCCGAGCGCGCCATGCCCGGCGCCCGCTGGTTCCCCGGCGCCACCCTCAACTACGCGGAGCACGCCCTACGCGCGGCGCGGGACCCCGCCCGCGCCGACGAGCCCGCCCTGTTGTACGTCGACGAGACCCATGAGCCCACCGAGGTGAGCTGGTCGGAACTACGCCGCCAGGTGGGCTCGCTCGCCGCCGAACTGCGCCGCCTCGGAGTACGCCCCGGCGACCGCGTCAGCGGCTACGTGCCCAACATCCCGCAGGCCACGGTCGCGCTCCTGGCCAGCGCCGCGGTCGGCGCCGTCTGGACCTCCTGCGCCCCCGACTTCGGCGCCCGCAGCGTCCTCGACCGCTTCCAGCAGGTCGAGCCGGTCGTCCTGTTCACCATCGACGGCTACCGCTACGGCGGCAAGGAACACGACCGCGCGGAGACCGTCGCCGAACTGCGCCGCGAACTGCCCTCGCTGCGCGCCGTCGTCCACATCCCGCTCCTCGGCACTCCCGCCCCCGGCGGCACCCTGCTCTGGGACGACCTCACCGCCGCCGACACCGAGCCCGTCTTCGAGCCCGTCCCCTTCGACCACCCGCTGTGGGTCCTCTACTCCTCCGGCACCACCGGGCTGCCCAAGGCCATCGTCCAGTCCCAGGGCGGCATCCTCGTCGAGCACCTCAAGCAACTCGGCCTGCACAACGACATGGGCCCCGGCGACCGCTTCTTCTGGTTCACCTCCACCGGCTGGATGATGTGGAACTTCCTCGTCTCCGGCCTGCTCGCCGGCGTGACCGTGGTGCTCTACGACGGCAGCCCCGGCTACCCCGACACCGGCGCCCAGTGGCGGGTCGCCGAACGCACCGGCGCGACCGTCTACGGCACCTCCGCCGCGTACGTCATGGCCTGCCGCAAGGCCGACGTACACCCGGGCCGCGACTTCGACCTCTCCCGCCTACGGTGCGTGGCCACCACCGGCTCCCCGCTGCCGCCCGACGGCTTCCGCTGGCTGCATGACGAGGTCGCCGACGACATGTGGATCGCCTCGGTCAGCGGCGGCACCGACGTCTGTAGCTGCTTCGCGGGCGCCGTCCCCACCCTCCCCGTCTACATCGGCGAACTCCAGGCACCCGGCCTCGGCACGGACCTCCAGGCGTGGGACCCGCAGGGCCAGCCGCTCATCGACGAGGTCGGCGAGCTCGTCGTCACCAACCCCATGCCGTCCATGCCGGTGCACTTCTGGAACGACCCCGACGGCAGCCGCTACCGCGACAGCTACTTCGAGATGTTCCCCGGCGCCTGGCGCCACGGCGACTGGATCACCCGCACCTCCCGCGGCAGCGTCGTCATCCACGGCCGGTCCGACTCCACCCTCAACCGGCAGGGCGTCCGCATGGGCTCCGCCGACATCTACGAGGCCGTGGAGCGCCTCCCCGAGATCCGCGAGTCCCTCGTGATCGGCGTGGAGGAACCCGACGGCGGCTACTGGATGCCCCTCTTCGTGCACCTCGCCCCCGGCGCCACGCTCGACGACGAACTGCGCGACAAGATCAAGACCGTCATCCGCGCCCAGCTCTCGCCCCGCCACGTCCCCGACGAGGTCATCGAGGTCCCGGCTGTCCCGCACACCCTCACCGGCAAGCGCATCGAGGTCCCGGTCAAGCGTCTCCTCCAGGGCGCCGCACTCGACAAGGCGGTCAACGCCGGCTCGGTGGACAACATCGAACTGCTCCACTTCTACGAGCGACTGGCCCGCGAGCGCTCCGCCACGAACACCTGACGATCACACCCAGCAACCATTGTCAGACCCCTCGGTTACGGTGAGTGAGCATTGATCGACCCGCCGAGGGGGAGCCATGACACCCACGCCCCACGACCGCCCACCCACTGACGACGGACAGCACGGACCCGGCAGGCGCCAGCCTGCCGGGCCAGGCGCCACCCACCCCGGGCGCCCCAGCGGCCCCACCGGACCAGGCCGCGAGGGCCAGCGCCGACCCGGTGCCACGCGCGTGCGCACGGCGCGAAGCACCCGCAGAGCGACCCGCCGGGCACTGCGCCGCGAATCCCCGAGCACCATCGCCGTGCTGGCCAACGCGGTGGACTTCGCGGCCATGCGGCGGTATGAGTCCTTCCCCTTCGCCGACCACGCCCGGTACCTCCGCCAGGTGGAGGGCCTGCTCAGAGCCCGAGCCGCCCACGGCGGACACACCACCGTGGCCCTCTTCGACCCGGCGGCCTACCGCGCCTTCTGCGCCGAAACCGACCTCGACCCCGACCAGCCCACGAGCCGCGCCCGCTACGCCGCGGCATCCCCGGCCACCAGCCCGACCCTGCCGTACGAGGGCCAGTCGCTCGACCACCTCATCGCGCAGTTGCTCGACGCGGAAGAACACCAGGCCACCCTGACCCGAGCCGTGCAGGTACTGGCCAGCATGGGGGAGTGCGCCGAATGCGGCGAGGACGTCGCCTCCGCGGCGCTGACCCGGGCCGGCCAGGCGGTGCACGCCCTGCTGCGCAGCGCCGGCTCGGGCCGCCACCACCTGGTGTGCAGCGTCCCGACGCACGCCGGCTCGCTGATCGCGGTCCTGCACGTGCGCGCGGAGGCGTCGGAACCGCCGGGCAGTTCCCCGCACCACCTGCCCGACGACGACAGGGAGGCGTTCCGCGCGACGCTCGCCGTCGGCCTGTCCGGCACCAGGCCCGGTGGTGTCGTCCTGCGCACCACGGGCGATGACCAGCGCGACACGGTCCGTGGCTGGGCGATCCGCGACCACTGGCTCTCCCCGCTCACCGAGGCCCAGGTGTTCAGCGCCTACTGCACCGACCCGGACACCGGCGAACCCCTGTCCCCGGAGTCGGGCGTCGACTACCGCGCGGGCTTCCCGCTACCTCGCCCGGACAACGACCTCCGTTGGCCTACCGACGGCTGACACCTGATGGCCGGGGGCGGTCCTCCCGCGGCACGGGCCGTCCCCAGCCCCCTGCTGAACCGATTTGCCTCGCCTGAGGGTCCGCTGTACTGTCGTACCCCTGCCCACGGACACACACTGCGGATAACCGCACGTGGTTCAAGGGCGGCACCTATGGAGATCTTGCTTCAATTCTCTGAACCATGATTTCGCGCGTGCTTTCACGCAAGAAATCGAGTGGTCAGAAAGAAGAAATAGACCTGATAGAGTGT
>NZ_CP060404.1:0-597500 GCF_014295035.1 Streptomyces buecherae | reverse complement strand
GCGAAAGGCCCGGCGTAGAGGGTAAGACCCCCGTAGCTGAAACATCTATGGCTTGCTTGTACGACACCCAAGTAGCACGGGGCCCGAGAAATCCCGTGTGAATCTGGCGGGACCACCCGCTAAGCCTAAATATTCCCTGGTGACCGATAGCGGATAGTACCGTGAGGGAATGGTGAAAAGTACCGCGGGAGCGGAGTGAAATAGTACCTGAAACCGTGTGCCTACAAGCCGTGGGAGCGTCGCTATGTGTGTTTACATGCATGGTCGTGACTGCGTGCCTTTTGAAGAATGAGCCTGCGAGTTTGCGGTGTGTTGCGAGGTTAACCCGTGTGGGGGAGCCGTAGCGAAAGCGAGTCCGAATAGGGCGTTGGAGTAGCACGCTCAAGACCCGAAGCGGAGTGATCTAGCCATGGGCAGGTTGAAGCGCGGGTAAGACCGTGTGGAGGACCGAACCCACCAGGGTTGAAAACCTGGGGGATGACCTGTGGTTAGGGGTGAAAGGCCAATCAAACTCCGTGATAGCTGGTTCTCCCCGAAATGCATTTAGGTGCAGCGTCGTGTGTTTCTTGCCGGAGGTAGAGCACTGGATAGGCGATGGGCCCTACCGGGTTACTGACCTTAGCCAAACTCCGAATGCCGGTAAGTGAGAGCGCGGCAGTGAGACTGTGGGGGATAAGCTCCATGGTCGAGAGGGAAACAGCCCAGAGCATCGACTAAGGCCCCTAAGCGTACGCTAAGTGGGAAAGGATGTGGAGTCGCAGAGACAACCAGGAGGTTGGCTTAGAAGCAGCCACCCTTGAAAGAGTGCGTAATAGCTCACTGGTCAAGTGATTCCGCGCCGACAATGTAGCGGGGCTCAAGCGTACCGCCGAAGTCGTGTCAATCCAGCATGTACCTCCAACGAGGGCTGGGTTGGGTAGGGGAGCGTCGTGTGCCGGGTGAAGCAGCCGCGTAAGCGAGTTGTGGATGGTTCACGAGTGAGAATGCAGGCATGAGTAGCGATTCACACGTGGGAAACGTGTGCGCCGATTGACTAAGGGTTCCTGGGTCAAGCTGATCTGCCCAGGGTAAGTCGGGACCTAAGGCGAGGCCGACAGGCGTAGTCGATGGACAACCGGTTGATATTCCGGTACCCGCTTTGAAGCGCCCAATACTGAATCTTCTGATGCTAAGGCCGTGAAGCCGCCCTGATCTCTTCGGAGTTGAGGGGAGTGGTGGAGCCGCTGACCCTAGGGGGTAGTAGGTAAGTGATGGGGTGACGCAGGAAGGTAGTCCAGCCCGGGCGGTGGTTGTCCCGGGGTAAGGGTGTAGCCCGTTGTCTAGGTAAATCCGGATGACATGAGGGTGAGACCTGATGCCGAGCCGATTGTGGTGAAGTGGATGATCCTATGCTGTCGAGAAAAGCCTCTAGCGAGTTTCATGGCGGCCCGTACCCTAAACCGACTCAGGTGGTCAGGTAGAGAATACCGAGGCGTTCGGGTGAACTATGGTTAAGGAACTCGGCAAAATGCCCCCGTAACTTCGGGAGAAGGGGGGCCATTTCTGGTGATCACTTTTGCAGTGTGAGCTGGGGGTGGCCGCAGAGACCAGCGAGAAGCGACTGTTTACTAAAAACACAGGTCCGTGCGAAGCCGTAAGGCGATGTATACGGACTGACGCCTGCCCGGTGCTGGAACGTTAAGGGGACCGGTTAGCTGACTTTCGGGTTGGCGAAGCTGAGAACTTAAGCGCCAGTAAACGGCGGTGGTAACTATAACCATCCTAAGGTAGCGAAATTCCTTGTCGGGTAAGTTCCGACCTGCACGAATGGCGTAACGACTTCTCGACTGTCTCAACCATAGGCCCGGTGAAATTGCATTACGAGTAAAGATGCTCGTTTCGCGCAGCAGGACGGAAAGACCCCGGGACCTTTACTATAGCTTGATATTGGTGTTCGGTTCGGCTTGTGTAGGATAGGTGGGAGACTGTGAAGCATGCACGCCAGTGTGTGTGGAGTCGTTGTTGAAATACCACTCTGGTCGTGCTGGATGTCTAACCTGGGTCCGTGATCCGGATCAGGGACAGTGTCTGGTGGGTAGTTTAACTGGGGCGGTTGCCTCCTAAAGGGTAACGGAGGCGCCCAAAGGTTCCCTCAGCCTGGTTGGCAATCAGGTGTTGAGTGTAAGTGCACAAGGGAGCTTGACTGTGAGACTGACGGGTCGAGCAGGGACGAAAGTCGGGACTAGTGATCCGGCGGTGGCTTGTGGAAGCGCCGTCGCTCAACGGATAAAAGGTACCCCGGGGATAACAGGCTGATCTTCCCCAAGAGTCCATATCGACGGGATGGTTTGGCACCTCGATGTCGGCTCGTCGCATCCTGGGGCTGGAGTCGGTCCCAAGGGTTGGGCTGTTCGCCCATTAAAGCGGTACGCGAGCTGGGTTTAGAACGTCGTGAGACAGTTCGGTCCCTATCCGCTGTGCGCGTAGGAGTCTTGAGAAGGGCTGTCCCTAGTACGAGAGGACCGGGACGGACGAACCTCTGGTGTGCCAGTTGTCCTGCCAAGGGCATGGCTGGTTGGCTACGTTCGGGAGGGATAACCGCTGAAAGCATCTAAGCGGGAAGCCTGCTTCGAGATGAGGGCTCCCACCCACTTGATGGGGTAAGGCTCCCAGTAGACGACTGGGTTGATAGGCCAGATATGGAAGCCTCGTAAGGGGTGGAGTTGACTGGTACTAATAGGCCGAGGGCTTGTCCTCAGTTGCTCGCGTTCACTGTGTTGGTTCTGAAATAACGACTGTGTCATTGTCCGGTTGGTTTATTTCATAGTGTTTCGGTGGTTATTGCGTTAGGGAAACGCCCGGTTACATTCCGAACCCGGAAGCTAAGCCTTTCAGCGCCGATGGTACTGCAGGGGGGACCCTGTGGGAGAGTAGGACGCCGCCGAACTCCTTTTAGAAGAGCCTTGTGACGGATTTCGATCCGTCACAAGGCTCTTCTGCGTTTCGGCGTCTATTCGTGTATGCCTCGCCCGTGTCACCGCAACAGCCCTGCCGACTGAGGGAAACACCCCAGCAGTAGGAGGCGCCGGCCGGTGTGGAAAGGCGTCACGCAGACCCCTGTGCGTGTGGTGCCTGCTCGGGCGGGTAAAGTCGGGGGGCATCATTGGCACGTATCCACAGGAGGCCCCCGGGTGGAGGTCCAGGAGACGCGCGTCCAAACCGACCGCGTGCTCACCATCCCGAACATCCTCAGCATGGCACGCCTCGTCGGCGTTCCGCTGTTCCTGTGGCTCATCCTGTTGCCCGAGTTCGGCGGCCCCAAGGCTGATGGCTGGGCGCTGCTGGTTCTCGCGTTCAGTGGCGTCAGCGACTACCTCGACGGCAAGCTCGCTCGCCGCTGGAACCAGATCAGCAGCCTCGGCCGGCTTCTCGACCCCGCCGCCGACCGGCTCTATATCCTCTCGACCCTCGTCGGCCTCACCTGGCGGGAAATCCTGCCGTTGTGGTTGACCGTCGTACTTCTGGCTCGTGAACTCGTGCTCCTAGTGATGGTCGGCATCCTGCGCCGGCACGGCTATCCGCCGCCCCAGGTGAACTTCCTCGGCAAGGCGGCCACCTTCAACCTCATGTACGCATTCCCGCTCCTCCTTCTGAGCGACGGAAGTGGCTGGCTGGCGACGTTCGCTGCTATTTTCGGATGGGCGTTCGCAGGATGGGGTACGACCCTCTACTGGTGGGCAGGAGTCCTCTATGTGGTTCAGGTCCGCCGTCTTGTCAGGGCGGACGCCGCGGCCGGCTGAGCCCGCTGATGCGCCAGCCCTGTAGGGCCGAGTTGCCCTGACGTGAACTCCAGTGGCCCCATCTGGACGGGCGAGGTCGGCCTGACCGTCGTCTCTTCAAGGAGGACGCTTCCGACATGAAGGCCGTCGTGATGGCCGGTGGCGAGGGAACTCGCCTTCGGCCGATGACTTCTAGCATGCCCAAGCCGTTGCTGCCGGTGGCCAATCGGCCGATCATGGAGCATGTGCTGCGTTTGCTCAAGCGGCATGGTCTCAATGAGACCGTCGTGACCGTCCAGTTCCTCGCCTCGTTGGTGCGGAACTACTTCGGTGATGGCGAAGAACTCGGCATGGAACTCACCTATGCCAACGAAGAGAAGCCGCTCGGTACCGCGGGAAGCGTGAAGAACGCGGAAGAGGCGCTGAAGGACGATGCGTTTCTCGTCATCTCAGGCGACGCGCTCACCGATTTCGACCTGACCGAGCTGATCAACTTCCACAAGGAAAAGGGCGCACTCGTCACGGTCTGCCTCACGCGGGTACCCAACCCGTTGGAGTTCGGCATCACCATCGTCGACGAGGACGGCCGAGTCGAGCGGTTCCTGGAAAAGCCCACCTGGGGCCAGGTCTTTTCCGACACGGTGAACACCGGCATCTATGTCATGGAGCCCGAGGTCTTCGACTACGTCGAGGCCGACACCTCCGTCGACTGGTCCGGAGACGTCTTCCCGCAGCTCATGAAGGAAGGCAAGCCCATCTACGGCTACGTCGCCGAGGGCTACTGGGAGGACGTGGGCACGCACGAGAGCTATGTGAAGGCCCAGGCCGACGTTCTGGAAGGCAAGGTCGACGTCGAGGTCGACGGCTTCGAGATCTCGCCGGGCGTATGGGTCGCCGAGGGCGCCGACGTCCACCCCGACGCCGTCCTGCGCGGGCCCCTCTACATCGGCGACTACGCCAAGGTCGAGGCCGGCGCGGAGATCAGAGAACACACCGTCGTCGGGTCCAACGTCGTCGTCAAGAGCGGTGCCTTTCTGCACAAGACCGTCGTGCACGACAACGTGTACGTGGGGCAGCAGTGCAATCTGCGGGGCTGCGTCATCGGCAAGAACACCGACATCATGCGGGCCGCCCGCATAGAGGACGGGGCGGTGATCGGTGACGAGTGCCTGATCGGTGAGGAATCGATCGTCCAGGGGAACGTACGCGTCTACCCGTTCAAGACGATCGAGGCCGGCGCGTTCGTCAACACCTCGGTGATCTGGGAATCCCGCGGGCAGGCGCATCTGTTCGGTGCGCGCGGTGTCTCCGGGATTCTCAACGTGGAGATCACCCCGGAGCTGGCCGTGCGGCTGGCGGGGGCGTACGCGACGACGCTCAAGAAGGGCTCCACCGTCACCACCGCGCGTGACCACTCCCGGGGCGCGCGGGCCCTCAAGCGCGCGGTCATCTCAGCGCTCCAGGCCAGCGCCATCGACGTACGCGACCTGGAGAACGTGCCGCTTCCCGTGGCGCGCCAACAGACCGCCCGCGGCAGTGCCGGCGGGATCATGATCCGTACGACGCCGGGCGTGCCCGACTCGGTGGACATCATGTTCATCGACGAGCGGGGCGCGGACCTGTCGCAGGCCGCCCAGCGGAAGCTGGACCGGGTGTACGCCCGCCAGGAATACCGCCGCGCCTTCCCCGGCGAGATCGGTGACCTGCGCTTCCCCGCGAGCGTCTTCGACTCGTACACCGGATCGCTGCTGCGCGCGGTGGACACCACCGGTGTGGCCGAGGCCGGTCTGAAGGTCGTGGTCGACGCGTCCAACGGCAGCGCCGGGCTGGTCCTGCCTAGCCTCCTGGGCAAGCTCGGGGTGGACGCGCTCACCATCAACCCCGGCCTCGACGAGTCGCGCCCCACCGAGACCGCTGACGCCCGGCGGGCGGGACTGGTGCGTCTCGGCGAGATCGTCGCCTCGGCGCGCGCGGCCTTCGGTGTCCGTTTCGACCCCGTCGGCGAGCGGCTCTCGCTGGTGGACGAGCGCGGTCGCATCATCGAGGACGACCGGGCGCTCCTGGTCATGCTCGACCTGGTCGCGGCCGAGCGGCGGAGCGGCCGGGTCGCGATGCCCGTGACCACGACCCGGATCGCGGAGCAGGTCGCCGCGTACCACGGCACGCAGGTGGACTGGACGACCACCTCGCCCGACGACCTCACCCGGGTGGGGCGCGCCGAGACCACCATTTTCGGTGGTGACGGGCGTGGCGGGTACATCATTCCCGAGTTCAGCAGCGTCTTCGACGGAACGGCCGCGTTCGTGCGGCTCATCGGTCTGGTGGCGCGCACCCAGTTGACGCTGAGCCAGATCGACGCCCGCATCCCCCGGGCCCACGTGCTCCGGCGTGATCTGGCCACGCCGTGGGCCGTCAAGGGGCTGGTGATGCGTACGGTCGTGGAAGCCGCCGGAGATCGTTCGGTGGACACCACGGACGGGGTGCGGGTCGTGGAGGCCGACGGGCGCTGGGTCATGGTGCTGCCCGACCCGGCCGAGGCCGTCACCCATCTGTGGGCGGAAGGCCCGGACGACGCGTCCGCCGAGGCCCTCCTCGACGAGTGGGCGCACGTCGTGGACACCGCGGGTCGCTGATCCGCAGGGCCCGCCGGGTCCGGTACGTGGCGCTCGCGCGGCGCCCGACCGGACCCGTGCGGGTCTTCTACGGCTTGGTCACGGTGGGCCGTTGGCACTCGCGCCACTGTCCGGCACGCCGGTGGGGCCATTGGGTGGCGGCGCTCCCGACGTGCGACGATGTGCGGCATGCCGCAGCCGCCCCCCATTCGGAGCACCGCGTCCCAGCGCCCGCGTCCCGACGCCTCCATGTCGCTGCTGACCAACGTGATGGAGCACAGCCTCGACGACGGGTACGCCGAGGCGGCGGCCCGGCGCGAGGCCGAGGGGAGGCAGGGGCTGCCGCGTACGGCGAGCGCCAAGGCGTGGCTGGCGGTCGGGCTGATCCTCACCACCGTCGTGGTGACCATCGGCGCGGCCGAGACGCGGATAGCCGCGCCCACCGTGGCCAAGGAGCGCCAGGAGCTCATCGACCGGATCGAGTCGGAGACCTCGGCGGCCGACGCCCTGGAGGACGACGTCGACGCGCTGCGCGACGACGTCGGCGAGCGGCAGCGCGAGGCGCTGAAGGAACACGGCGGGGACAGGGGCGAACTGGTGGCCCTGCTCGCCGGCGCGACCGAGGTGCGGGGACCCGCGGTCAAGTTGGTCATCGACGACGCGAAGGGCGCCGACGGCGGGGGCGGCGGCCCGCGCGAGGGCAGCGGCTTCTCCGACACCGGACGGGTGCGGGACCGGGACATGCAGCGTGTGATCAACGGGCTGTGGCAGTCCGGGGCGGAAGCCATAGCCGTCAACGGCCAGCGGCTGACGGCCCTTTCGGCGATCAGGGCCGCGGGGGACGCCATACTGGTGGACAACAGGCCACTCGTGCCGCCGTATACGGTGCTCGCGGTGGGCGACGGAGAGCGGCTGCGCACGGCCTTCGAGGACAGCGCGGACGGCCAGTACCTCAAGGTGCTGCAGGAGAACTACGACATTCGCGTGCGGACATCCATCCAGGACGAGGCGCGTCTTCCGGTCGCCCCGAGCCTGATCGTGCGCAGCGCGCAGCCACATGCCGGTGCCGCGAACACGAACGACACCGACACAGGAAAGGGCACATCTTGATCGCCGTACTGGGCCTCGTCGTGGGAGTCGTGGTCGGACTTGTGGTCCGCCCCGTGGTACCCAACGCGGTTGAGCCCTACCTGCCGATCGCCGTCGTCGCCGCACTGGACGCGGTCTTCGGTGGCTTTCGCGCCATGCTCGACGGAATCTTCGACGACAAGGTCTTCGTCGTCTCGTTCCTGTCCAACGTCGTGGTGGCCGCCCTGATCGTCTTCCTGGGCGACAAGCTGGGCGTCGGTGCGCAGCTCTCCACCGGTGTCGTGGTGGTGCTCGGTATCCGCATCTTCTCCAACGCGGCCGCGATCCGGCGGCACATCTTCAGGGCGTGAGCGCGATGTCCCACGACGAGACCCCCGACCGGTCCGAACTACCGCGCCCCGAGCCGGCGGACCAGGAGCCCGCGCGGCCGGCCGCCCCGAGGGGTGACGGGGCCGCGGAGCAGCCGCCGGAGAAGGCGGACCCGGGCGACGGCACGGGGCACGGCTACCGCTTCGGCGGGCTGCGACGCGAGCTGCCCGCCGAGCGCCCCGTACCCCGGGCGTCGGCGCACCGCCAGCCGCTTCCCGAACCTCCCGTGCCCGACGGATCGATGACGGGCCGTAGGCGGCTGCTGGCGAGTCTGTGGCCGCCGCGCGTGACCCGCCCGCAGCTCACCGTGGCCCTGCTGCTGTGCGTGCTCGGGCTCGGCCTGGCCATCCAGGTGCGCTCGACCAACGAGAGCAGTGTGCTGCGCGGGGCACGCCAGGAGGATCTGGTGCGCATCCTGGATGAACTCGACGACCGCACCCAACGTCTTGAGGACGAGAAGCAGCGCCTCGTCGGCCAGCGCACCGAGCTGGAGAACAGCTCGGACCAGGCCGAGGAGGCCCGTAGGCAGACCAAGGCGAAGGAGCAGCAACTGGGTGTGCTCGCGGGTACGGTTGCGGCGCAGGGTCCCGGTATCACGCTGCGCATAGACGACACGCGTGGCGCGGTGGAGGCCGACATGCTGCTCGACGCGATCCAGGAGCTGCGCGCGGCCGGCGCGGAGGCCATCCAGATCAACGAGGTGCGGGTGGTGGCCAACACGTACTTCGCCGACGGGGACAAGGGCGTCGAGATCGACGGCCACGAGGTGAGCCAGCCCTACGAGTTCACCGTCATCGGCAAACCCGAGGATCTTGAGCCGGCGCTCAACATTCCTGGTGGGGTGGTACAGACTCTGGAGAAGGAGCGCGCGAACGTGTCAATCAAGCGGCACGAGAAGATCGTCGTGGACGCCTTGCGATCGGCGAAGCGGCCTGACTACGCTCGGTCGTCATCGTGAGGACCGGGGGACGTATGGGGGCCCCGTGCCGCGGGCGGAAGCCAGCGGGGGGTCGGCGCACCAGATACGGGGTGCGTGAGGGAAACTGTCTGATGGTCACGGACGTTGTGAGGGTGTCCGGGTCAGCCGGTGTGTGCATCGAGGGTTTGTCCTGCCCCACGGGCGGGTCTGTTTCAGTCAAGGGGAATCGCCCGTGAAGTTGTTTGCGAAGTTGTTCGGCAAGAGTGCACGCCCGGAGGGTGGCACCGCTCGCCATCGAGGGCGCGCTGCCGAAGAAGGCGGGGCTCAGGAGGAGCGCCCGCTGTTCCGGGACCAGGTCGGTGGCCAGCCCGGTGGCCACGGCGCGTCGTCTGTTGACCCTGCCGGAGCCGGCCCCATAGGTTTCGGGGAACGATCAAGCTCGAGTACGGGTGGAGGGTCCGGGGTGCCTGTTTGCCCCAGGTGCGGGCACCAGGCCAGCGCCACGAGCAAGTTCTGCTCCAACTGCGGCACGCCGCTGCGGGCCGGAGCCACGCCCGAGCGCGCCTCGGAGACGACGTCCACCATCTCGATCTCGGGCCTTGAGGCGTACGACTCCGAGACGACCGGCCAGACGCCGCTGCCGTCGCTGACGCCGGAGGCCCAGGCCGCGGTGGACGCGCTGCCGGCGGGGTCGGCGCTGCTGGTCGTCCGGCGCGGCCCGAACTCGGGGAGCCGCTTCCTGCTGGACAGCGAGCTGACGACGGCCGGTCGTCACCCGAACAGCGACATCTTCCTCGACGACGTCACCGTCTCGCGCCGGCACGTGGAGTTCCGCCGCGGCCCGGACGGCGGCTTTTCGGTCGCCGACGTCGGCAGCCTCAACGGCACCTACGTCAACCGTGAGCGGATCGACGCGGTGCTGCTCAACAACGGCGACGAGGTGCAGATCGGTAAGTACCGGCTGGTCTTCTACGCCAGCCAGCGAGGATTCGGCATCTGAGCGACCAGGGGAGCCGAGGGAGGTTCATGCGTCACTCACCGTCGGGCGGTGCCGGACACGGCACCGCCCCCGCGGACGGCCGGCTGCTGAGCATCGGGGCCGTGCTGAACCTGCTTCGGGACGAGTTCCCCGAGGTGACGATCTCGAAGATCCGCTTTCTCGAGGCCGAGGGGCTGGTCGAGCCCCAGCGCACCCCCTCGGGCTACCGGAAGTTCTCCCGGGCGGACGTGGAGCGGCTCGGGTACGTGCTGCGCACGCAGCGCGACCACTACCTGCCGCTCAAGGTCATCCGGGAGCACCTGGACGCCCTGGAGCGCGGCGAACAGGTGCCGCTGCCCGCCCCCGCCCAGCCCCGCGACCTGCTCGACGGGGAGCCGCCGGCGGTGGACGAGCCGACGGCGACCAGGGTGGGCCGTGCGGAGCTGCTGGCCGCGGCCGAGGTGGGTGAGGCGGAACT
This sequence comes from Streptomyces buecherae, assembly GCF_014295035.1. GTDB lineage: Bacteria > Actinomycetota > Actinomycetes > Streptomycetales > Streptomycetaceae > Streptomyces > Streptomyces youssoufiensis. The sequence continues at coordinate 587,296 of NZ_CP060404.1, read as the reverse complement.
GGCCGAGTGGGAGTCCTACGGGCTGCTCAGCCCCGCCTCGGACGGCGGATACGACGTTGGCGCGGTTGCCGTGGCCAGGCTCATCGCCGATCTCGGCAGGGCTGGTCTCGAACCGCGCCATCTTCGGGCGATCAAGGCCGCCGCCGATCGGGAGGCCGGGCTCGTCGAGCAGCTCGTCGCACCCTTGCGTCGGCATCGAAACCCGCAGACCAGAGCCCATGCGGAGGCCACCGCCCGGGAGCTCGCCGGGCTGTCCGTACGGCTGCACGCGGCGCTTGTGGAAGCCGCGCTGCGGGTCAGGTTGCACTGAGTGCCGCGGTGCCCGACTACCCAAACCGGTCGACCAGGTCCTAGGGTTGCTGTGTGAATGAGCTCGACGTCGTGGGTGTCCGGGTGGAAATGCCTTCCAACCAGCCGATCGTGCTTCTCCGTGAAGTGGGAGGCGACCGGTACCTGCCCATCTGGATTGGGCCGGGGGAGGCGACGGCCATCGCCTTCGCGCAGCAGGGCATGGCCCCCGCGCGACCACTGACCCATGACCTTTTCAAGGACGTGCTGGAAGCGGTGGGGCAGGAACTCACCGAGGTCCGGATCACCGACCTGCGGGAGGGCGTCTTCTACGCGGAGCTGGTCTTCGCGAGCGGGGTGGAGGTCAGCGCTCGCCCGTCGGACGCCATAGCGCTGGCGCTGCGCACCGGAACGCCGATCTACGGCAGCGACGGTGTGTTGGACGACGCGGGCATCGCCATCCCGGACGAGCAGGAGGACGAGGTGGAGAAGTTCCGCGAGTTCCTCGACCAGATCTCTCCGGAAGACTTCGACACCAACAGCCAGTGAGTCGCTGACGGTGGTCGCGGTGGGCATTCGGCCAGCCGTTCCCGGCGAAGCGTCGTGGTAAACCACTCCCAGGGTGATTATCACTCGGCGTGCCGAGTGTGGCGATCGTTGACGCACCCCGAGTGACTGCCTACCGTCGAGAAGGCAGGTCAAGGACGGAGGTCGGCGTGAGAAGCACCGGCGAGGGCACGGCGGCAGGCGGTCCGTATCCGCTTCCTGGAGGCGGGGCCGGGTCGGCGCCCGGGCAGCCGGTCGCGACACGCGCCACGGCTGCCGAGGAGCCCGCGTCCGACGACGTCGGCTACCGCGGACCCACGGCGTGCGCGGCCGCGGGCATCACCTACCGCCAGCTCGACTACTGGGCGCGCACCGGACTCGTGGAGCCGAGCGTGCGGCCGGCTCACGGCTCCGGCAACCAGCGCCTCTACAGCTTCCGCGACGTGGTCGTCCTCAAGATCGTCAAGCGGCTCCTCGACACCGGCGTCTCGCTCCAGAACATCCGCACCGCGGTGCGACACCTGGGGCTGCGCGAGGTCGCCGACCTGGCGCAGATGACCCTGATGAGCGACGGGGCGACGGTGTACGAGTGCACGTCGCCGGACGAGGTCGTGGACCTGCTCCAGGGCGGCCAGGGCGTCTTCGGCATCGCCGTCGGCGTGGTGTGGCGGGACGTGGAGGCGGCGCTGTCCCAGTTGCACGGGGAGCGTGTGGACACCGGCGAGACGCTGACCCGCCACCACCCCGGGGACGAGCTGGCCAGGCGGCGCAACCGCGCGGTCTGAGCCCGATTGTCAGTGGCGTACGGCACTATCGTGGTGTGAGGGGTGCGCCAACAATCCTGCATCTGGACATGGATGCCTTCTACGCGGCGGCGGAGCAGGCAGCCAAGCCCAGCCTGCGTGGGAAACCGGTGATCGTCGGGGGACTCGGGCCGCGCGGCGTCGTCTCCACGGCCTCCTATGAGGCGCGGGTCTTCGGGGTGCACTCGGCCATGGCCATGGCGCAGGCCCGCCGGCTGTGCCCCAACGCCGCCTACCTCACGCCGCGCTTCTCGCTGTACCGGCAGGTCAGCGACGTGGTGATGGGCCTGTTGGCGAGGCTGTCGCCGCTGGTGGAGCCGCTCAGTCTGGACGAGGCGTTCGTCGATCTCGAGGCCGGCGGCGTGGAGCCCCGGTTGGAGGCGGCCCGCGCGGTGGGGGAGCGGCTGCGCCGGGACATCGCCGCCGCGACCGGGCTCTCCGGATCGGTCGGGCTCGCCGGCTCCAAGATGCTCGCCAAGATCGCCTCCGAGCAGGCCAAGCCCGACGGCCTGGTGGTGATCGAACCGGGCACCGAGATGGCGCTGCTCGGGCCGATGTCGGTGCGGGCCATTCCCGGGGTCGGCCCGGCGACGGCCGAGGCGCTGCGGCGCGCCGGCATCCACACCGTGGCGGAGTCGGCCGAGGCCGGGGAGGCCGAGCTGGTGCGGCTGCTCGGCAAGGCTCACGGCGCCTCGCTGTTCGCGCTGGCCAGCGGGCGGGACGAGCGTCCGGTCGTCGCCGACCGGGACACCAAGTCGGTGTCCGTGGAGGACACGTTCGACGAGGACCTCACCGACCGCTCGCGGGTGCAGTTCGAGGTGGCCCGGCTCGCGGACCGGTGCGTGGAGCGGCTGCGGGAGGCGGGCAGGTCGGGGCGCACGGTCGTGGTGAAGGTTCGGCGCTACGACTTCTCGACGCTGACCCGCTCCGAGACGCTGCGTGGGCCCACGGACGACCCCTCGGTGGTGCGGGAGGCCGCGCGGCGGCTCATCGACGGCGTGGAGACGAGCGAGGGCGTGCGACTCCTCGGCGTCGGCGTCACCGGCCTGGCCGACTACACGCAGGAGGACCTCTTCGCCCAGGCCGCCATGGAGCGCGAGGCGCTGGAAGAGGCCCAGCGGGCCCAGGTGGAGGCCGCGGGAGCGCCAGACCACGGGCCGGCGCCGGGAGTGGAGAGCGCCCCACTGAGCCCCATATCCGAGCCGTCGGCCGAGTTTCCCCGACACTGGCTGCCGGGACACGACGTCGTGCACGCGGAGTACGGCCCGGGCTGGGTGCAGGGCAGCGGCGTGGGGCGGGTGACCGTGCGGTTCGAGCAGCCCTGGTCGGCGCCGGGCCGCGTGCGGACGTTCGCCGTGGACGACCCGGCCCTCACCCCTGCCGAGCCCCTGCCGTTGGTGCGCCCGGAGACACCGTCCGGGGCGCCGGCGGCCGGCCTCCCGGCCGTGGACGTCGGGGCCGGCGGCGGGGTGGCCCCGGCTCCGGCGGGTCAGCCGTCGTGGGCTGAGCCGCCCGGCCTCTCCTCGGCGCCGGCGATGCGTCCGAACCCGGTGTCCGGGGGAGGAGGGCCGTCGCGCCGCGAGGTGTCGAGCCCGTAGTGCCGGTAGAGCTGGACCTCCTGCTCGGGCGAGAGGTGCCGGCCGACACCGAGGTCGGGGGCGTCCTTGATCAACGCGCGGTCGAACGGGATGCGCAGCGTCTCGCCGACCACCTCGCTCGGCTCCAGCGGGACGAAGACATCGCGCCCGAACAAGCCGGTGCGCACGGCTGCCCACTCGGGTTCGCCCGTCGCGTCATCGAGATAGACCTCGTCCACCGTGCCGATCTTCGTGCCGTTGCGGTCGAACGCCTTGCGGCCTATCAACTGCCGCGGGTCGGTGTCCGTGTGCACCGTCCATCACCTCCAACAAGGTCATGCCTGCCCCCATGACACCTACGTAAGGCCAGATCCCGCTCATCGGCCACTTGAGGGGCTGGCCGACATCCCCGCTGGTAGGCTGGCAGACGGCTGTCGACCCCGTGCGGGAGAGCTCTCCGTCGCAAGCTGGCGGGGGCGCCGAAGGAGCAAATCCTCCCCGGAATCTCTCAGGCACACGTACCGTACGGACGAGGTCACTCTGGAAAGCAGGGCGGGTCACGGGCAACATGCCGGAGCCCTTCCTCACCGACGGTGAAAGCCGGATCGCTGCGCGGGCCGGTGAAGCTCTCAGGTTGAGATGACAGAGGGGGAGGCCGTACGGGCACCAGCGTCTTGGTGCCCCCCAAGGTCGCTTGACCAGGAGGCCCCCGTAGATGACCGCACACCGCATCTCCCTGACCGAGTTGGAACGCGGCACGCCCTTCGACGAGCGTCACATCGGGCCTGACCGCGAGGCGCAGGCCAAGATGCTCGCCCAGGTCGGCTTCGGCTCGCTCGACGAGCTGACCGAGGCAGCCGTGCCCGACGTGATCAAGAGCGCCGAGTCGTTGCGGTTGCCCGACGCCAGGACCGAGGCGGAGGTGCTCGCCGAGCTGCGCGAGCTGGCCGACCGCAACGAGGTCGTCACGCCCATGATCGGCCTCGGATACCACGGCACGTTCACCCCGCCGGTGATCCTGCGCAACGTGATGGAGAACCCGTCCTGGTACACCGCGTACACGCCGTACCAGCCCGAGATCTCGCAGGGCCGCCTCGAGGCGCTGCTGAACTTCCAGACCGTGGTGTCCGACCTGTCCGGGCTGCCCACCGCGAGCGCCTCCCTGCTGGACGAGGGCACCGCCGCCGCGGAGGCCATGGCGCTCGCCCGCCGGGTCGGCAAGGTCAAGCAGGGCGTCTTCCTCGTCGACGCGGACTGCCTGCCGCAGACCATCGCCGTCATCCAGACCCGGGCCGAACCGACCGGCGTCGAGGTCGTCGTCGCCGACCTGTCCGACGGCATCCCGGACGAGATCGCCGAGCGCGGCGTCTTCGGCGTCCTCCTCCAGTACCCCGGCGCCTCCGGCGCCCTGCGCGACCCGCGCGCCGTCATCGAGCGGGCCCACGAGCTCGGCGCCGTCGTCACCGTCGCCGCCGACCTGCTCGCCCTCACCCTGCTGACCTCGCCCGGCGAGCTCGGCGCCGACATCGCTGTCGGCAGCACGCAGCGCTTCGGCGTGCCGCTGGGCTTCGGTGGCCCGCACGCCGGGTTCATGGCCGTCGACGACAAGTTCGCCCGCAGCCTGCCGGGCCGACTGGTCGGCGTCTCCGTGGACGCGGACGGCAACAAGGCGTACCGGCTGGCGTTGCAGACCCGTGAGCAGCACATCCGTCGCGAGAAGGCCACCAGCAACATCTGCACCGCGCAGGTCCTGCTCGCCGTGATGGCCGGCATGTACGCCGTCTACCACGGCCCCCAGGGCCTGGCCGCCATCGCGCGCCGTACGCACCGCTACGCCACCGTGCTCGCCGAGGGGCTGCGGGCCGGCGGGGTGGAGGTCGTACACGAGGCGTACTTCGACACGCTGACCGCGCGGGTTCCGGGTCGGGCCGGCGAGGTCGTGGCCGCCGCGCGCGAGGCCGGCGTCAACCTGCGGCTCGTCGACGCCGACCTGGTCGGCATCGCCTGTGACGAGACCACCGGTCGCGCGCAGCTCGCCGCGGTGTGGGGAGCGTTCGGCGTCAACGCCGACGTGGAGGCGCTGGACGCCGCCGTGACCGACGCGCTGCCGCAGTCGCTGCTGCGGACCAGCGACTACCTCACCCACCCCGTCTTCCACCAGCACCGCTCCGAGACCGCGATGCTGCGCTACCTGCGCAAGCTCGCCGACCGCGACTACGCGCTGGACCGCGGCATGATCCCGCTCGGCTCCTGCACCATGAAGCTGAACGCGACCACCGAGATGGAGCCGGTGACCTGGCCGGAGTTCGGCGGGCTGCACCCGTTCGCGCCCATCGAGCAGGCGCAGGGCTACCTCACGCTGATCAGGGAGCTGGAGGACCGGCTCGCCGAGGTCACCGGCTACGACAAGGTCTCGCTCCAGCCCAACGCCGGATCACAGGGCGAGCTGGCCGGCCTGCTGGCCGTGCGCGCCTACCACCGGGCCAACGGCGACGAGCAGCGCACCGTGTGCCTCATCCCCTCCTCCGCGCACGGCACCAACGCCGCGAGCGCCGTGATGGCCGGCATGAAGGTCGTCGTCGTCAAGACCGGCGACGACGGCGAGGTCGACGCGGCGGACCTGCACGCCAAGATCGAGAAGCACGGCGACGAGTTGGCCGTGCTCATGGTCACCTACCCGTCCACGCACGGCGTGTTCGAGGAGCACATCAGCGACATCTGCGCCGCGGTGCACGACGCCGGCGGCCAGGTGTACGTGGACGGCGCCAACCTCAACGCACTGGTCGGCCTGGCCAAGCCGGGCCGCTTCGGCGGCGACGTCTCGCACCTGAACCTGCACAAGACGTTCTGCATCCCGCACGGCGGCGGCGGCCCCGGCGTGGGCCCGATCGGCGTGCGGGCGCACCTGGCGCCGTTCCTGCCCAACCACCCGCTCCAGCCCGAGGCCGGACCCGAGACCGGCGTGGGTCCGGTCTCCGCCGCGCCCTGGGGTTCGGCCGGCATCCTGCCCATCTCCTGGGCGTACGTGCGCCTGATGGGTGGCGAGGGGCTGCGCCGCGCCACGCAGGTCGCGGTGCTCAGCGCCAACTACATCGCCAAGCGGCTCGAACCGCACTACCCGGTGCTGTACACCGGCCCGGCCGGGCTGGTGGCGCACGAGTGCATCATCGACCTGCGCGGGCTCACCAAGGAGACGGGCGTCACCGTGGACGACGTCGCCAAGCGGCTGATCGACTACGGCTTCCACGCGCCGACGATGTCGTTCCCGGTCGCCGGCACGCTCATGATCGAGCCGACGGAGAGCGAGGACCTGCCCGAGCTCGACCGCTTCTGTGAGGCGATGATCGCCATCCGTGCGGAGATCGCCAAGGTGGGCTCCGGCGAGTGGTCGGCCGAGGACAATCCGCTGCGCAACGCCCCGCACACGGCGGCCACGGTCGGTGGCGACTGGGACCACCCGTACAGCAGGGACGAGGCCGTGTTCCCGGCCGGCGTGGCGGCCTCGGACAAGTACTGGCCGCCGGTGCGCCGGGTGGACGGCGCCTTCGGTGACCGCAACCTGGTCTGCTCGTGCCCGCCCCCGGAGAGCTACGAGAGCTAGGCGGCCCGGCGTGGTGCGTCCGCACGACTGACGCACGACGGACATGCGAGGGGGCCGGTTCGGCGGTGACGCCGGGCCGGCCCCTGGTGTTTCGTGCTGCGTGTCTGGTCGTGTTTGGTGCTGTGCTCGTCCGTGCCGCGTATGCGCGGTGTGCGCGTCGTACCCGCGTGGCGCACGTGTCGGTGCCGTCTCCGTGCGGTGCTCGCGCCCGCGTGGTGCTGGAGTGCGCCGCCGTACGGTCTACCGCGCGTGCGCGGCTCCTGCCGTACGGCGACGGTGTGCTCGCCCGTCGGTGCCCGCGGGGCGCGGGCAGGGTCAGGCGGCGGTGACGACGTGCTCGGTGCTCAGCGGTCGGTGCGGGTCGATGACCTGGCCGTCCGGCAGCAGCTCCCCGGTGTCCTCGAAGAGCAGGACCCCGTTGCACAACAGGCTCCAGCCCTGTTCCGGATGGTGGGCCACGAGGTGGGCCGCCTCCCGGTCAGCGGATTCGGCTGTCGGGCACGGTGGTTGGTGCTGGCACATGGAAGGAATCTTTCGCTGTGACGTGGTAGCTGTCCTGCGGCTCGGTGCGGTATCCATTGCCGCCCCCCGTAACTGTTGGTTGGTCTCAGTCTTGTCCTGCGGGCGTGATTTCGCAGGCATTTAGTGGCAGCGCTTCTCTCTGGTGGAAGACGCGTCACTCGTCGGGATGGTTGTCGTGCGGCGCATCATCCCGACGGGTGGTTCCTGGTAGTCGGCATGCACTAGTCCTTTGGGGGAACGCGCGTCGGCGAGCAGGATGCCGCGCGCCCCGCGACCTGGGGCGTCGCGGGGCGCAACGGGCTCGTTCCGTAGCGTCAGGCGGGCGATCCCAGCAGGGGGCCGGGGGTGATGCGGAGTGTCAGCATGGGCAACAGGTCAGAGACCCGGTGCGGCAGGTTGGGCGCGATGCCGGGCGGCGCGGGGGCGAGCGGCACCAGCAGGTCGGTCGGCGCCGGGTTGCCGGCGTCGACCGCGGCGGTCGTGTCGCGGTGCAGCCACAGGGTGAGCATGTACAACTCGGGTACGGACAGCAGTCTGGGCTGGTACGCGGCGGGCAGCGCCTCCGCGCGCCGCAGGGCGTTCTCGGTCGAGGCCACGTACGGGCCCTCGCAGAAGTGCGAGAAGGCCCAGCCGTCGGGCGTGAGCATCGCCTCGGCGGCGGCGACGGCGTGGTCCTCGCCGACGATCAGAAAACGCCAGCCGGCGAGCCGGGTGGTCGGCGCCGCCGCCCGTCCACCGCGCGGCGACACGCGGTCCAGGACGTGGAGGGGGAGCGGGTGCTCGGCGGTCAGCGGACCCGGTGCGGAGCGCAGGGCCGGGGTACGGGCCTCGCGGACGGCGGTGGGGGAACCGAGGGCCGCGAGGACGCTGCGTAACGCGGGCGCCGGGGCTGGGGAGACATGCAGCGGCATAGTCGCCTCTCACTTCGAGACAGGTGCTACGGGGGGTGCGGACGGCACTGTCTGTGCGCGGGGTCGGAGGTGGGCCGGAACCGATTGCCGGGTCGCCACTCTCCGCCTCATTGGCGAGTTTATACGACAGGTGTTCCCTTTACCTTTGCCGACGCTCTCGCGGTCAACTCGGCAAGGTCATATCCGGACCTTAGGTTGTGGTGATTGATCCGTTTCTGTGCCGTCTATTGAGAGGCTGACCGTGGCTTTTATCTCGGAGCCGGAAGGCTGAAAGTCACCTGTCTTTTCTGCTTCGAAAAGAGGCCCGAGCTGCTAGGCCGACGTACGCCGTCTAGAGGGGTCATCGGTATCGCTACTCGGAGCTTAGTCGTCCCAGAGCCTGGACGGGGCGTTATGGATCACACTGCCTGGGCATCATCGACCGTGACTCATCCCGGCTCCGCGCCCCCGAGCCGGGTTCGGGTGGCTGGCGTGGCCGTGATCCGTCGAGGAGGGACGCTTCTATGGGTGAGAAGATCGTGGCAGGCGGGTTTGACCTGTCCGATCGGCAACGGCATCGCGAAAAGCTGAGCCAATGCCTGGACGCTTTCGCCCGGCTGTTGAAAGAGAAGCGATTCGAGCGCCCAAAGAACCTCATGGGCCTGGAGATCGAGCTGAATCTCGCCGGCTCCGACGGCATGCCTCGGATGCTGAACGCCGAGGTGCTAGAGCGCATCGGGAGCGGGGATTTCCAGACGGAACTTGGCCAGTGCAACCTTGAGGTGAACATCGTCCCTCACCGCATGCACGGACGGGTCTTCGACCAGTTGTCGGAGGAGTTGCGCACCGGCCTTGCATATGCCGACAGAAAGGCCGGCGAAGTCTCCGCCGGCATCGTCATGATCGGTATTCTGCCGACCCTGGCCGCGCACGACTTGGTCTCCGCGAACCTCTCGCGGGGCGATCGGTACCGGCTGCTCAACGACGAGATGCTGGCCGCCAGGGGCGAGGACTTCACCATCGACATCGCCGGCGTCGAGCGGCTGACCTGTACGTCCGCGTCGATAGCGCCGGAGGCGGCCTGTACGTCGGTGCAACTGCACCTCCAGGTGACGCCCAACAGGTTCGCGGACGTGTGGAACGCGGCGCAGGCCGTCGCGGCGGCGCAGATTGCGGTGGGGGCGAATGCCCCGTTCCTCTTCGGGCGGGAGCTGTGGCGCGAGTCGCGACCACCGCTCTTCGTGCAGTCCACCGACACCAGGCCGCCCGAGTTCATCGAGCAGGGCGTACGCCCCCGCACGTGGTTCGGAGAGCGCTGGATCGATTCTGCACAGGATCTCTTCGAGGAGAACCTCCGCTACTTTCCTCCCCTGCTGCCCATCAGCGGGGACGAGGACCCGTTGAAGGTGCTCGACGGCGGCGGCGTTCCCGAACTCGCCGAGCTGGCGCTGCACAACGGCACCATCTACCGCTGGAACCGGCCGGTGTACCAGGTGACCGACGGCGTGCCGCACCTTCGGGTGGAGAACCGGGTGCTCCCCGCGGGCCCCACGGTCACCGACGTCATAGCCAACACGGCGTTCTACTACGGTCTGGTCAGGGCGTTGGCGGACCAGCCGCGCCCGGTCTGGCGGCGGATGCCGTTCGCGGTGGCCGCGGAGAACTTCGACACCGCCTGCCGCGACGGCATCGACGCGGTGTTGCGCTGGCCCCGCCCGGGCCGGTCCGGGGCGCTGACCCGGGTATCCGCCGTACGACTCGTCCAGGAGGAACTGCTGCCGTTGGCGGCGGCCGGCCTCGACGCGTGGGGCGTGGAGCCGACGGACCGTGACCGCTACCTCGGAGTGATCGCCGAACGCTGTCGCCGACGGGTCAACGGGGCGTCCTGGCAGACGGCCACCTACCACCGGGCCCTGGACGCCGGCCTGGCCAGACAGGACGCGCTGGCCGCCATGACCCGCCGCTACTGCACGCTGATGCGTACGGGGGAGCCGGTACACACCTGGCCCGTGGGGGTGGACGACTGACGGGGCCACGCCGACCGCATCGACCGCTTGGGCCGCGCCCGATGGCCTGAGTCCCGGCCTCCGGGCCCCTGTGTCGTTCTCCACGCGAACGTCAGGCAAGCTATGACCTTCCAGGTGAGGTGGCCCGCGAGGAGCGTGTGGCCTATCGCGCCCATCCGGTAGGTCGAGGTCTTGGAGGCAGGGCAGTGGTGCGGTCGCAGGCGCGTGAGGTGACCGGCCCCGCACCGGGCGGCGGCGGGCTGTCGCGACGGACGCTCGGCACCGAGACGCTGTTGGTGCTGGCGGTGTCGCTGGGGGCCAGCGGGGTGTCCGCGCTGATCGACTTCATCGGCTCGGCGACCGAACCCGGCGGGCTCAGCGACCAGACCGCCAACCTCAACACCTCGGCGGCCCCCGGGCGGCCCTGGCTCGACCTCGCCTGGCAACTCTTCGGGATCACGACCGCGTTGGTGCCCGTGGCGCTGGTGGCCCACCTGCTGCTGCGCGAGGGTTCGGGGCTCCGCGCGATCGGCTTCGACCTGCGGGCCCGCCGCTTCGACCTGGGCTGGGGAGCCCTGGTCGCTGCGTGCATCGGGGGCTCGGGGCTGCTGCTGTACATCGGGGCGCGCGCCGCGGGCGCCAACCTGACCGTGGTGCCAGAGTCGCTGCCGGACGTGTGGTGGAAGTACCCGGTGCTCGTCGCCTCCGCCGTGCAGAACGCGGTGCTTGAAGAGGTGATCGTGGTGGGGTACCTGCTGCGGCGGCTCGGCCAGTTGGAGTGGGGCCCGATGGCGGCGCTGGCCGCGAGCGCGGTGCTACGCGGCTCGTACCACCTCTACCAGGGCATCGGCGGCTTCTTCGGCAACATGGTGATGGGCGTGATCTTCGTGCTGCTGTACCGGCGGTGGGGGCGGGTGGGGCCGCTCGTCGCCGCCCACGCGCTCATCGACATCGTGGCGTTCGGCGGGTACGGACTCCTTGAGGGCAGAGTCAGTTGGCTTCCGGAGCAGTGAGCAGTTCCCCGTCGATGACGGTGACGGCCTGGCCCGTGAGGAGCGTACGGTCGCCGCGCAGGTGGACGTGGACGCGACCGCCGCGCGCCGAGACCTGGAGCCCGGTGAGTTCGGTGCGGCCGAGTCGGGGTGACCACAGCGGCGCCAGGGCGGTGTGGGCGCTGCCGGTCACCGGGTCCTCGTCGATGCCGGACGCGGGGCCGAAGAAGCGCGAGACGAAGTCGTGGTCGCCGGGCGTGTGGGCGGGGGCGGTCACGATGACTCCCCGGTGCGGGAGTCGGGCCACCGCTGCCAGGTCGGGGTTCAGCCCACGCACGGTGGCCTCGTCGGCGAGTTCCACCAGCAGGTCCCCCACCTGCGGACCGGTGTCGTAGCAGGCCAAGGGGGTAGCGCCGAGCGCCGCGCCGGTGCCGTGGGGGATCTCCAGCGGGGTGAGCGGCGCGGTGGGGAAGTCCAGCGTGATGGCGGTGGCACCGGAGGGTTGAGTGGTGCTGGTGCTGGTGCTGGTGCTGGTGCTGGTGCTGGTGCTGGTGGTGGGTGTGGGCGCGGGGGCGAGTGGGCTGGCGGGGGTGGTCGGGGTCGCGGTGAGAACCCCGCTGCGGGTGGCGAAGCGGATCGTGCCCGTGGCGGCTCCTGTCGCGTGCAGGACGTGGGCGGTGGCCAGCGTCGCGTGCCCGCACATCGCGACCTCGGTCGTCGGCGTGAACCAGCGCAGCGCCCAGTCCGCGTCGGGCGCGTCCGGGAGCGGGTGGGCGAACGCCGTCTCCGAGAGGTTGACCTCGGCGGCGACCTGCCCGAGCCACCGGTCGCCGGGGAACGGGCCCGAGGGGAGGAGGACGACCGCGGCCGGGTTGCCGGCGAAGGGGCGGTCGGTGAAGGCGTCGACGATCCGGAGGCGCATGGGCCCGAGCCTAGGCGGCCACCCCCGACGTCCGCCGAGGCCAATGCGGCGCGCGTGGCCTGTTCGAGGCCGGCCGACTCGCGCCCCCTCGGCCCGCGGCTGCGCCGCTCCCGAGGACACGCGCCCGGACGGGCGCGCGATCCGGGCGCCCTACAGCGGCGCTTGGTCCTGCTCGGGCTTCGCGGCCAGGAACGTGGCGACCGTTCGCTTCGCCCTCTGGCCGGGCTCCTGCACGAGTCGCGCGCTGACGACGAGGCCGGCCCGCGCCAGCAGATCGGCTATCCGGTCCGGCGGCACGAGGTGGGACTCGTAGGACACCGGATGTCCGCCGTACGCCTGCGTCGGACGTACGCGCTCGTCGTTTCCCACGTAGCCGGCCAGCATCAGTTGGCCGCCGGGGGCCAGCGTGCGACGGAACTCGGAGAACACGGTCGGCAGCACGTCCGGCGGTGTGTGGTGGGCGGAGTAGTACGCCAGGGCGCCGCCGAGTTCGGCGTCCGCGATCGGCAGCGCGGTCATCGAGCCCACCGCGAAACGCACCCGGGGGTACGCCCGCTGGGCCAGTGCGACCATCCTGGGCGACAGGTCGACGCCGAACGCGGGCACACCCAACTCGGCCAGGTACGCCGTGACCTTCCCCGGCCCGCATCCCAGATCCGCGACCGGCCCGCGGTCGGTCGCCCGTACGGTCTCGGCGAAGGCCACCAGCATGGCCCGGGACAGCGGGTCCAGCTCCGCCGGGGACTTGACGCGTTCCGCGTAGTCGGCGGCGACGGTGTCGTACGACTCCCGCACCGCGGCCAGGTAGGAGGGTTCGGCCATGCGAGCGACTCTAGGGGAGGGCACTGACAGTCAGGCGGGACGGGCTTCGGGGGGCGCTGTTTGGCTCGTGCGGGCCGGCGCGGGTTAATGCTTGCTGGTTCGTACGCGCTGGGGGCACGCCCTCGGAGTCGGTCCGGCTACTGGCTGTGCAGCCAGATCCGCAGCGGGCCGACCGGCTCGAAGCCATGGCGGACGGCGACCGTCAGGTCTTCGCCCTGTTCGTAGCCGACCACCGGCAGAGTGGGGAACAGCTCGTGCACGGTGTCCAGCACGCCGGGCCAGGCCGCGTCCGGGCCGCCGTCCAGCCCGAAGACGTTGGAGACCCCGACCACCTGGTCACTGCGGCTCGCCACCGCGCCGGCGAGCACCCGGCCATCGGCGGACCGTCCCGCGAGCACGAAGGTGGCCGGGTCGTCGAGTAGTGCGGGGCGGAAGAGGCCCGCGTTGCCGTCCCCACCGTCCCAGGCGAGCGCCCAGGCGCGCAGCGCTGCCGGATCGCGCACCACATCCCAGGAAAGACCCGGCGCGCGGGCGGCCCCGCTCGCCGGACGGTGCAACCACTGCGCGTCGAACAGCACGTGGAAGCCGGCCTCCGCCAGGTCGAGGTCGGCGAAGCTGTCCTTGACCGTGGCGCCGGGGACTGCGGTGTCGATCCGGGACACGAGCGCGGCCCGGTCGGCGCCCGGCGCCAGCGTCACCGCGTCGGGGTAGTACAGCGGTGTGCGGGCCGGAGCCGTCCAGGCATCCGCCCCGCACTCGCCCGGCAGCCCGTGCGATCGGCTCATCGCCGCACACCATTCGGCGTTGTTGCGGGCGGCGGCCTGGACCAGGTGGTGCTGGGAAGGCGTCACGAGTGCGGATCATGACGGGTCCGGCTCGGCCCGTCGAACGGTTTTCCGCTGGTCACTGTGAGGGTGCTGCGCTCGAAGGCCCGGCAGTCGGCCGTTGCGCGGTGCCGGGCTCGTCGGCGCGGGTAGCCCACCGGGAGCGGGTACGCGCCGCTGGGCCTACGACCCGCGCCGGTCGCGGATGCCTCGCAACCGCGCCGCTCCTCGACGCGATGAGGGCGGCGGCTGCCCTCGCGGCTCGCTCGGTCTACGCGTACCGCGCTCACCAGGTCCGTCGGGCGAAAGGTGGGGCCCGCGCCCGTGGGTTGCCGCCCTGGCAGGAGCGCGGCGCGACTGCCCGCCTCGACCACGGAGGGCACGACGGGGAACGCCGACGTGGCCGCCAAGAGCACCGCGCCCCGCTGGCCCACCTGTTGGGCCTCGACATCGGACCGGCCGCAGGCGCACGCACCGCGGCAGCGGACGCCAGCGCGTACCCGTCACCGGTACGCCGCACCAGTGACGGTGATCCGACGCGAGCCCTTCTTCCTCAGCACCAGTTGCCTCACCTCATCCCAGGTGGACTTAGACGGGATGCGGCCCGTTGAGAGAACGGGTCTTGTCGGCCGATCGGTTCCGATATATCGTCGAAGCATCGCGACCGATTGGCGATGTGGCTCTGGCTTCGGCCGCGACAGGGAAGTGAACGTCAGACGCGAACAGAAGGATCAAGATCATGGGACACGGATTCGGATTCGGACACGGCCATGGGCGCGGGCAGCGGGGGTCCGGGCACGGCTGGAGTGAGGGCGAGGGGCGGCGGGCCGCCTTCGGGGCGTTCGGGCCACCCTTCGGGGGGCCGCCGTTCGGTGGTCGGGGGCGCGGTGGGCCGCGGGGGAGGGCGCGGCGCGGCGACGTGCGGGCGTCGATCCTGGCGCTGCTGCGCGACCGGCCGATGCACGGCTACGAGATGATCCAGGAGATCGGCGAGCGCAGCGGCGGCGCTTGGCGCCCCAGCCCCGGTTCGGTCTACCCCACCCTCCAACTCCTGGAGGACGAGGGGCTGATCAGCAGCGTCAGCGAAGGCGGCAAGAAGCTGTTCACGCTGACCGAGGAGGGGCGCACCGAGGCCGAGGCCGGGCCGCAGGCTCCGTGGGAGGAAGCGGGCCGCGGCGTGGACTGGGAGGCGGCGCAGGAGATCCGGCAGGCCGGCGTCGGCGTGATGGAGGCGCTGGCCCAGGTCTGGAAGACCGGTACCAAGGAGCAGCGGGCCAAGGCGCTCGCCGTCGTCGGCGACGCGCGTAAGAAGCTGTACCTGATCCTCGCCGACGAGGACTGAGCCGCTGCCGAGCAGGGTGGTTGGACGGCCGGCGCCGTGGCGTCATCGGCCGGTGGTGTCGGGTGGGTGAGGTTCCACCGGGCGAGCCCGCGCCGGGGGAGTGCGTGGGGCGGGGCTGGCGTGCGCCGGCTCGCGGTGAGGCCGCCTGAGCGTACGGATCTCATCCGCAAGGAGGAGGCCGATGGGTCGGGTGCCCACCCAGCGTTGGATGGCTAAATGATCCCCTGCGTGGATGCTTCGGGCTACCAGGGCTGATGTGGTGAGAGGGTGCAAAATCGTACTCCCCTTCCTGGCCAGGCCCGATCGGTTGCCTCGGGCGGTCTCTGTGAGGCCATCGGCGCCGTCGGCCCGGCCGGCGCGGGCGGTGTCGATGCCGCTGCCGTGGACGTCGACGGCCTCGCCGTCGCCCTCAGCGACGAGCTCACGGCGGTGGTCGCCGCGGCCCGTCGACGCGCCTCGCGCGACGGCGACCGACACATCGACACCGCGCACCTGCTGCACACCGTGCTGGAAACCGTCCCGCGCGCCGCGGCGGCCTTCGAGGGCGGGCCGCCGCAGGTGGCACGGGTGCTGAGCTACCTGGCGCAGCGCACCATCGGCTACGGACTGAACTGGCACGGCACCGTGGAGGACTCCGGTGCCGTGCCAGTGGTCTTGGCGGGGCGCGCCGCGTGGTCGCCGGCCGTTGCGGCGGCCGTGGCCCGGGCGGACGAGCGGGCCGCGGCGCGTGGCGCCGCGCAGGCCCAGGGGTTCGACCTCTTCGTGGCGCTCACCGACGACCGCGCCTGCCGCGCGGTGGAGGTGCTGCTCGGGGCTGGCGTGGACCTGGACACGCTGGCGCTGCGGGTGGCCGAGGAATCGGCCCGGCTGGCCGGGGAAGGTGCCAGTAGCGAACCGCGTGACGCTCCTGACGTGGGCTGACATGATGTGCCGATGCACGTGTCTCAGAGGCGGAGCGCAGGGCTCGGACTCGCACTGGCGTCGGCGCTCACCTTCGGCAGTTCCGGCGTCGCCGCGAAGCCGCTCATCGAGGCGGGGCTCGACCCGCTCCAGGTGACCTGGCTGCGCGCGGCGGGCGCGGCCCTGTTGCTCCTGCCGGTGGCCTGGCACCACCGCTCCCTGCTGGTGCGGCGCCCGGCGCTGCTCGTCGGCTTCGGCCTGCTCGCGGTCGCGGGCGTGCAGGCGTGTTACTTCGCGGCGATCTCCCGCATCCCGGTGGGGGTCGCCCTGCTCATCGAGTACCTCGGGCCCGCCCTGCTGCTCGGCTGGGTGCGCTTCGTCCAGCGCCGCCCGGTCAGCCGCGCCGCCGCCGTCGGCGTCGCGCTCGCCGTCGGCGGGCTGGCCTGCGTGGTCGAACTCTGGGCCGGGCTCAGCTTCGACGCCCTCGGGCTGCTCCTGGGCCTGGGCGCCGCCTGTTGCCAGGTCGGCTACTTCCTGCTCTCCGACCACGGCGGCGACGACGCGGAGCCGGTCGACCCGCTGGGCGTGGTCGCGTACGGGCTGCTGATCGGGACGCTCGTGCTCACCGTGATCGCCCGGCCCTGGGGGACGGACTGGTCGGTGCTCGGCGGGCGGGCGGACCTGAACGGTACGGGTGTTCCGGCCGCGCTTCTCCTGCTCTGGGTCGTGCTGGTGAGCACCGTCGTCGCCTACCTGACCGGCGTCCTGGCCGTACGACACCTCTCGCCCCCGGTGGCGGGCGTCGTCGCCTGCCTCGAAGCCGTGGTCGCGACCGTACTGGCCTGGGTGCTGCTGGGCGAACGGCTTTCGGCGCCGCAGGTGCTCGGCGGTCTGGTGGTGCTCAGTGGCGCCTTCATCGCGCAGACCTCGGCGCCCCGGCGCGCTCCCGCGGCGCCGGTCGCGGGATCGCCACCCGCCGCCGACGGTGCGCAGGGACCGGCATCGCCCGCGGGCCGGCTCGCGAGTGGCGACGGTGGGCGGGCGGACGCGGGGGCGGTCCCGGAGGGCGATACGGAGTTGTCCGAGGGCTCGCAGACCACTTAGGGTCCCGACCGTGCCCATGACTGTTCTGCCGCCTCCTGCCCACTAGGGCGGGCGGCTCTCACCGAAGACCGAGTCCGAGGCGTGGCCCCGGACGAGTTGACGCTGCCCGCAGACGGGACGACGCGACCAACACCAGCCCGATCGGGCTGTCTTCCGTGGGAGAAACCTCGTGCTCACTCCTGTGCGCTCCGCCCTGCCCGTGGGGCGCGGGCTCGCCTACATCACCTTCGCCGCCACCACCTGGGGTACCGCAGGCGCGGCGGCCTCGCTGCTGTACGACACCAGTGGCCTCGGCCCCCTCGCTCTCACCTTCTGGCGCACGCTGGGCGGCCTCGCCCTCATGCTCCCCGTGGTGCTGCTCCGCGCCCGCCGTACGCGGACGCTCGCGCCGCGCGCCTACGTCCGTCCCTCGCGCCGCGACCGTACGACCCGGATCGTGGTCACGGGGCTGGGGCTGACCGTCTTCCAAGCCGCCTACTTCGAGGCGGTCGACTCCACCGGCCTGGCCGTCGCCACCGTCGTCACGCTGGGCGCCGCGCCGGTCATGGTGGCGCTGGTCGGCCGGGTCGCCGTCAGCGAGCGCCTCGGGGTCGGCGGCGCGTGCGCCGTCGCCGGAGCGGTGGTCGGCCTGTCGGTCCTGGTGCTCGGCAGCGAGGGCACCGGCGCGGTCCGCCCGGCGGGCGTCGGGCTCGCGCTCCTGTCGGGGGCCGGGTACGCCACGATCACCGTCTACGCCCGCTACCTGAGCCGCGACGGCGGCGGCACGGACCCGTACGTCACCACGGTGACGTCGTTCGCCGTGTGCACCGGCTGCCTGTTGCCCTTCGCGTTGGCGGAGGGGCCGCTGCCGCAGGCGCAGCACCTGGGGCAGACGGTGGGCCTGCTGGTCTACGTCGCCGCCGTGCCGACGGCACTGGCCTACGGCCTGTACTTCACCGGCCTGGCCGTGGTGCGGGCCACCACGGTCTCCGTGATCACGTTGATCGAGCCGGTCACGGCCGCGGTCATCGCCGTCGCGCTGCTCGACGAGCGGCTGACGGCCGCGACGGTGCTGGGCACCGCCGTGTTGCTGTGCGCCGTGGTCGCCCTGGCGCTCGCCGAGGCGCGCAGCGCCCCGGCGGCGAGCGTCGACGTGGCGCCGACGGGCTGATCGCCGCGCCGGAGGGACAGCGGCGGGCCGGCCGCGCGGGGTGAGCCCCCCGCGGCCGGGCCCACCCGGGTCGGCCGGCCCCACCCGAGCGGGTGGGCCCCGGCCGAAGGCCGCCGGTGGCCGGCGTGGTGGCTGGCGCGGTGTGGGTGCTCAGCCCGCCGCCGCGGTCCAGGCGCCGCGCCGCACCTGGTGGGCCCGCGCCGCCGCGTCCCGGGGCGCGCCACGGGAGGCCAACGCGTCCGCCGTCCGCCGCCGGACCCGCTCCGACCGCTGGTTGGCGTACTTGAACTTGGCCCGTACGCCCACCACCTCAAGCCGCAGGCCGCGGATGCCGGCCAGCGAGCGGCCGTACGGCTCCTGGTCGGCGGCCACGGGCGCGGAGCCGCCCTCCGGCTGGAAGTGCGCGAGCTGCCTGGTGAGCAGGGCCGCCTTGGCCGCCGGATCATCGACTATGTGTGCCGTGCAACTGAGCTGCACGGCCGCGTAGAAGGTGGTGGGAACGCCGTGCTGGGGCGGTACGTCCGCGTCGGTCAGCCAGGGGCCCGGCACGAAGACGTAGTCGTCCGCGACGCTCAGCAACACCTGCGGACACGCCTCGATCGCCGACCAGATCGGATGGGGTCGGGCCAGGTGCAGCAGGGCCTCCCGGCGCTCCTCGTCGTAGGCGAAGTGCGTGGGCTGCACGAGCGGCGGCGCGCCGGGCGGGCCGTTCGCCGCGAGGTGGCCGAAGTCGTGACGGGCCAGCCAGGACTGCCATTCGGCGTCGTCCTGGGCGGCGTCCCAGGGGTGGATCAACATCCGTGCGCTGCCTTTCGTGCGGTGCCTTGCCGCGGTGTTGTCGTGCCGTACTACCCCGCTCCGGTCAGCGCTCGGCGAGGTAGTCGGGGAGCGGGATGGCCGGGTCGAGGTCGTCGGAGGGGATGGGCGTGCCGTAGCGCGGCGCGACGGGGAGCACCCCGGCCCAGTGCGGCAGCCCGAGGTCCTCCGGCTCGTCGTTGGGGCCGCCGTCGCGCCACTTCGCCGACACCTCCTCGAGGTCGAGGCGGAGCACGGCGGTGGCGGCCAACTCCTTGGCGTTCCCCGGCCGGCAGTCGGCGGCGCGACCCGGCACGACGTGGTTGACCAGGGCGTCGAGGGCCACGGTGCGCTCGTGCGGGTCGGTGACCTGGTGTGCCACGCCGTGCACCACGACCGAGCGGTAGTTGATGGAGTGGTGGAAGGCGGAGCGCGCGAGGACCACGCCGTCCAGGTGGGTCACGGTCAGGCACACCGCGAGGCCGGGCCGTGACTGCCCGGCGTCCGCGGCATCCTCCGAGGACGCCGCGCCCGGATCGGCCGCGTCGGGGGTGGCGCCGGCTCCGTCGCTGGCCGTCGCGCCGTCGCTGCCGGCCGCCGAGGGGCTGGCCGCCGCCATGCGCAGTGGGCGCGAGCCGGTGGAGCCGTGCACGTACAGCCGCTCGCCCACGCGCGCGTAGAGCGTCGGCAGGACGACCGGGGCGCCGTCCCTGACGAACCCGAGGTGGCAGACGTAGGACTGGTCGAGCAGTGAATGGACCAGTTCGCGGTCGTAGGAGGCGCGGTCGCGGTCGCGTGAGGTCACGGTGCGACTGGTCGGGCCGTACGCGGCGGGGGGTGTGCCATCGGCGGTCTTGTCAGCCTCCGGCGCAGGGGTGAAGGTGGAGGCGGATTCGACGGCGGCCATTGCCTTCTCCTTTGTATTAGTGCATACTCGTCATTGTGCTAGGAGAGTATCGGATCGAAGGGCGGCGCGCTGCTGATATTGCCGCCAGCGTGGAGCGGGCCGTCGGAGCGGGCGGTCTCGCGCCCGGCGAACTGCTGCCACCCATGCGGGAGTTGGCGGTCTCGCTGGGTGTCAATCCCAACACGGTGGCCGCTGCCTATCGTTCGCTGCGCGATCGCGGAGTGATCGAGACGGCCGGGCGTCGGGGCAGCCGGGTGCGCTCGCGCCCCTCGACCACGGCCCGGGAGCTGCTGGGCGTCGACGTCCCCGAAGGCGTTCGGGACCTGGCGATGGGAAACCCGGACCCGGCCCTGCTGCCCTCGCTCGGTGACGCCCTGGCGTCGGCCGCCGCGCGGTACGCGGAGCGGCCGGTGCTCTACGGGGCGCCGCTGGTCTCGGCCGAGCTCGCGCGGCTGGCGCGGGCGGCCCTGCGCGCCGACGGGGTGCCGGACGGGCCGATCACCGTCGTCTCGGGCGCCCTCGACGGCATAGAGCGGGTGCTCGCGGCCCATCTGCGGCCGGGCGACGTGGTGGCCGTCGAGGACCCGGGGTGGGGTAGCCTGCTCGACCTCATTCCGGCGCTGGGCCTGCGACCCGAGCCGGTGGCGCTCGACGACGACGGCCCGCTCCCCGAGCACGTCGAGCGGGCGGTGCAGCGGGGAGCCAGGGCGCTGGTGGTCACCAGCCGCGCGCAGAACCCGACGGGCGCGGCCGTCAGCGCCGGGCGCTCGCGCGAGCTGCGCGGGATACTGGCCGACCATCCGGGCCTGCTGCTGATCGAGGACGACCACGGGCACGGCATCGTCGACCTGCCCCTGCACTCACTGGCCGGGATCACCGACCACTGGGTGCTGGTCCGCTCGACGGCCAAGGCACTCGGTCCCGACCTGCGGCTGGCCACGCTCGCCGGCGACCCGGTCACCGTGGACCGGGTCGGAGGCCGCGCGCGGCTCGGCCCCGGCTGGGTCAGCCACCTGCTCCAGGACGTGGTCACACGGCTGTGGGAGACGGAGGCCGTCCAGCCGGACCGGGTCGCGCACTCCTACGGCGAGCGCCGCGACGCCCTCATCGCGGCGCTGGCTGAGCGGGGGATCGAGGCGTACGGGCGCAGCGGGATGAACGTGTGGGTGCCGGTGCCCGACGAGACCGGCGCGGTCTCCCGCATGCTGCACGCCGGTTGGGCCGTCGCCCCCGGAGCCCGCTTCCGGATGGCCTCCCCGCAGGGAATCCGGCTGACCATATCCGCGATCGGCGTCGATGACGTCGAGGAGCTCGCGGACACCGTCGCGGCGGCGGTCCGCCCGACGCTCGTGGGGCGCTACGGCTGACGTGGCGACTCGCTGGGCCGGCGCGCGGCGGCGACGCGTCGGGGCCCGCGCTGGGTCAGGGCCGCGCCGGCGAGGACGATGACCGCTCCGACCGGGGTGTTCCACGTCAGCGCCTCGCCGAGGAGCAGCACGCCCGCCGCCGTGGCGATCACCGGGATGAAGTAGGTCACCAGCGTGGCCGTCGTTGGCCCGACCTCGGCGACCAGCCCGTACTGGAGCAGGAACGCCAGGCCCGTACCCAGCGCGCCCAGGGCCAGCACGGAGAGCAGGGGGAGCGCCGGCAGGGAGTCGGGGGCGGCGGCGAAGAAGGGGGTGACAAGGCCGAGTTGCACCGTGCCCAGCAGGAGCTGACCGCCTGCCATGGAGAGGTTGGAGTGCGATGTGTGGGCCAGCGTGCGGCGCACGTAGATCCAGCCGACCGCGTAGCTGAGCGAGGCCGTCAGGGCCATCGCGGTGCCCGCCGGGTCCTGGCCGGAGAAACCCTGCCAGGCGCCGAGCACGGTCAGTACGCCGACGAACCCGAGGCCCAGGCCGGCGATGCGGCGACGGGTGGGGCGGTCCTCGGACAGGGCGACGAGCGAGAGCAGCATGCCCCACAGCGGAGTGGTGGCGTTGCAGATCCCGGCCAGCGTGGAGGAGATGTGCAACTCCGCGTAGGCGAACAACGAGAACGGGAAGGCGTTGAGCAGGAAGGCCGCCACGGCGAGGTGGCCCCAGGTGCGGACGCCGCGCGGTAGCCGCTCCCGCTTGACGATCAGCACCGCGAGCAGGACGAGCGTGCCGAACAGCAGCCGCCCGAGCGTGACGTACAGCGGGGCGAAGCCGTCGGTGCCGACCTTGATGAGGAGGAAGCTGAAGCCCCAGATGAGGCACAGCACGGCGAACCGCAGCTGCCACCCCGGCCGGCCACGAGTGCGCTCGCGCTCGGCGGGGTGCCCAGCCGTCACGGGCGCCTCGGCCCGCGTGGTGGGGGCCGGGGCCGGTGCGGGAGCGGGGGCTGGCGGGGGAGGGGCGGTGGTCGCGTGCGGGGTGTTCGCGGTGGTGCGAGGAGCGGGGGGCGTGCGCATGGGTATCACGATGGCGGTCGACTCGGATTAGAACAATCGAAATTTTGTGGCACCCTTCGCGTAGCATCGCTTACATGTTGAACCTGGACCGTCTGCGTACGCTCTACGCCGTCGCTCGCCACGGCTCCGTCAGCGCCGCGGCCGACGGGCTGCACGTCACCACCTCCGCCGTCTCCCAGCAACTGGCCAAGCTGGAGCGCGAGACGGGGCAGCAACTGCTGGCCAAGAACGGCAGGGGAGTGCGGCTGACCGATGCCGGGCGGCTGCTGGCCGATCACGCGTCGCGCATCCTGTCCCAGGTCGAGCTGGCCCAGGCGGATCTGGAGGCGCAGCGCGGGCAGGCCGTCGGCGAGCTGGTGCTGGGCGCCTTCCCGACCGCGGCGCGCGGACTGTTCCCCACGGCGCTGGCCCGGCTCCGCGAGGAACACCCCCAACTCCGCGCCCACCTACGGGAGATGGAACCCGACGAGTCGATCCCGGCGGTGGTGCGCGGGGACGTGGACCTCGCCGTGGTGCTCGACTGGTACAACAAGCCCCTCCCGGTGCCCGACGGGCTGGTCAAGGCGCCCCTGTTGGACGACGTCGCCGACGTGGCGATGCCCGCCTCGCATCCGCTCGCCGACCGGAGCGTGGTGGACCTGGAGGAGTTCGCGGGCGACGAGTGGGTCTCCTGGCCCAAGGGCGAGTTCTGCCACGACTGGCTGATGCTCACGCTGCGCGGCGCGGGCATCGAGCCCCGCATCTGCCACATGGCGGAGGAACACCACACCCAGCTCGCCCTGATCGCCGCCGGGCTCGGCGTCGCCGTCGCCCCGCGCCTCGGCCGGGGTCCGATTCCGAGCGGGGTACGCGTGGTGCCGGTCCGGCACACCATGCGGCGGCACATCTACGCCGCCTGGCGCGCGGACGCCGACCGCCGCCCGTCGATACGGGCGGCGGTGGAGGTGCTGCGGGCGACCGCGGTGGAACTCGGCGCGGCGGAGGAAGGCGAGCCGGGCCCGTCCTGAGCGGCGCCCGCCCGCCGCGCTGACCAGCGGTGACGACCGGCCGCGCTGGCCGGCCGTGACGACCGGCCGCGCGAGCGGGTCAGCGCAGGGTGAGGGTGTCGCCCGAGACGGTGACCTTCGCCGCCTTGAGGGGGCGCCGTGCCGGGCCGGCCTTGACGCTGCCGTCGGCGATGGCGTGGCAGTCGCAGTTGATGGTGCCGCCGGACACGCTGGCGACCGGACAGCCCTGGTGCGTGCAGATGGCCGAGAACGCCTTGTAGTCGCCGGCCGTGGGCTGGACCACGACCACCTTGTGCTTCTTGTACACGACGCCGCCGCCCTCGGGGATGTCGGACGTACTGCCCAGCTCGCGGGCGCCCGACGACTCCCCGCCGCCACCCCCCTCATCGCCGCACGCGGCGAGCACGGCGGACAGGCCAGCCACTCCGACGGCCGTGACCACGGTGCGGCGCCTCACGCTCGGGCTGGTCCTCGTCGGCTTCTGGGTCATGGTGCTGCCTCCCGGCTGGAGATCGCTGCGGAGGTTCCACGCGGACGTGCTGGGCCCGGCGCCGAGGAGTTGAGGGACCGGTGGAGGAAGTCGACCTGGAACCGCAGAAGGTTTTCGGTGACCGCATTGTCCACGGGGAGGTGGGTGGCGCCCGGGAGCGGCAGCACCGTATGTGGCCGTCCGAAGGACAGCAGTTCCGCCGAGAAGCGCAGCGTGTGCGCCGCCAGCACGTTGTCGTCCGCGAGCCCGTGGACCAGCAGCAGCGGCCGACGCAACAGGTGGCCGTGGCCGACCAGCGACGTGTCGTCGTACGCGGCCGGATGCTCGTCGGGGTGCCCCAGGAACCGTTCCTTCCAGTGCGTGTCGTACAGCCGCTGGTCGGCGGGGGCCGCACCGGCGATGGCGGCGTGGAAGACCTGCGGCCGGTGCAGCACGGCAGCGGCGGCCAGGTAGCCGCCGAACGACCAGCCACGGATCGCCACCCGCCCCAGGTCCAGGCTGGGATGCTCGGCCGCCGCCGCGTGCAGCGCCTCGACCTGGTCGTCCAGGACCGGCGTCAGCACGTCGCCGTGCACGGCCTTCTCCCAGGCCGGACCGCGCCCCGGGGTGCCCCGGCCGTCGGTGACCAGCACGGCGAACCCCTGCTCGGCCAGCCACTGCGAGACGCACGTCCACCACCCGTGGCAGCGCCGTACGACCCGGAGCGCGGGCCCGGCGTACGGGTCGAGCAGCACGGGCAGCTTGCCGTCTCCGGGGGTGTGCCACGACGGCAGGTAGAGCGCGCTGCGCAGCGCGCGCTCACCCAGCCGCAGCAGGGTGGGGCGTGGCGTGAGGACCGGCCGCTCGGCGCGCGAGCCGATCCGCCCCACCGGTAGCCCGTCCCGTACGACCGTGACCGTGTCCCCTTCGGGCGTGCGGCTGTCGATGACGACGGTGCCCCCGCCGCAGACCGCGTCGTGCACCCCCGGGCCCCGGCTCAGTTGGCGCAGGCCCTCCCCTGGCGCGTACGACCACACGTGGCGCTCGGTGGGCTCCGTGCTGGCGGCGAAGAGCACCCGCTCACCGTCGACGCCGAGCACCGCGTCCAGTTGGAGGCCCGCCGGGGTCTCGAACACCGCGCCGCCCGCGCCCGCCTCGGCCGGCTCGTCGCCCCCGTGGCCCGCCGCGCCGCCAGTCGCCCCGGAGCCGGCCGGGACCACACGTAGCCCCCGCGTGGCGGCGCTCTCCCACGGCCAGACCCGGGCGCCGGAGGCGGTACGGGCCGGGACGCCGGGCACGATCTGCACCCAGGCCGGGTCCCGTCGCTCGTGCAGGACGTGGGTCTCGCCGGTGTCCGGATCGGCGGTGAGGACCCGCAGGATGCGCTGGTCGCGGCTCTGTACGGACAGGACGGGCCGCGGCCGTGCGCCGGCGCCCGACGCCGCGACGGACGCCGGGGCGCCCGCGCCCGTATCCGCGCCCGCGCCCGTGTTCGCGCCCGCCAGGGTGTTTCCGTCCTCCCAGCCCGCGGTGACCAGGTACTCGAACGCGGTCCGGTCCCAACACACGTCGGTGCGCTGGCCGTCGAGGCCGACGACGTGCAGGGACACGTCCGCGTTGGGGGTGCCGGCCGACGGGTAGCGCACCGCGCGTGGCCGCCGCTCCGGATGTGCCGCGTCGCCGATGAACACGTGCCGTACGGGGCTGACGTCCACCCGTGCCACGAGCAGTGACCTCCCGTCGGGAGCCCACCAGAAGCCGCGGTCGCGGCCCATCGACTCGGCGGCGACGTACTCGGGCAGCCCGTAGCTGACCTCGGGACCCTCCGGCGCGAGCAGCAGCCGGTCCGTGCCCGCGCCGTGCCCACGCCGGGCAGCGGCGGCCGGGCCCGCCGCGTCGGTAGCGGCTGTCCCGCCAACCGCCGTGCCGTCCGGCGCCGTCAGTTCCACGACGTGCAACGCGCCCCCGGTGACGTAGCCGATCCGCCGCCCGTCCGGGGACAGGCGCGGGTCCACCACCGGGCCGGCGGCCGACACCGGGAACGGCGCGCCGTCGACGCGTACCGCCCACAGCGCGCCCCCGAGCGGGAAGGTGGCTATCCGTCCGCCGCGGTCGATGCTGAAGGAGACCACGCCCTCCGAGGGCTCCCGGGCGCGTTCGCGGCGCAGCCTCTCGGCGGTGGGCAGCGCCCGGGGCGCGCCGGTGAGGTGCCGTGGGTCGGCGAGCACGCGTTCCTCGCCGTCCTCCCACACCCACAGCGAACTCGTCGGGTCGCTGCCGCTGGCGGACCGGACGAAGAAGACGCGGCTGCCGTCGTCGGCGACGGCGAAGTGTCGGGGGACGCCGAGCGCGAAGCGGCGGGTCCTGGCGTACGGGGCGGGAAAGTTCGTCACGTCGTTCATCCCGACACCCTGACAGGGCGTGAACCCGTGGCGCGTTCCCCTTCAGCACGCCGGACCCGCCCGCGCCACCGAACCCGCTTGCACCACCGGGCCCGCCTGTGCCACCGGGCCCTCCCGCTCGCGGACAGTGGCGGTCGCCAGCCGCAAGCACCATCGCCCGCCGCACCCGCCGCCCGCCCCTCGCCGGCCGTCACGAACCCGGCTGTTCCCAGACCGAGACGTGCTGCTCGCTCTCGCTGGTGAACGGCGCCCGTGACCAGTCCTCCCAGCGGTCCCGCAGCCGTAGGCCGGCGAGCTGCGCCATCAGGTCGAGTTCGGCCGGCCACACATAGCGGAACGGGATGGACCGGTGTCGGGCCTGCCCGTCCGTCACGGTGACGTGGTGCGAACTCATGGCCTGCGTGGCGATGTCGTAGGTGTCGAAGCCCCACTGGGACGCACCGATGTGGAAGGGCACCGCATCCTGGCCCGGGGGCAGTCGGCGCAGCTCCGGCACGCCGACCTCGACCACGAAGCAGCCGCCGGGCGCGAGGTGGGCGGCGGCGTTGCGGAAGCAGGCCACTTGGGCTTCCTGCGTCGTCAGGTTGTTGATGGTGTTGAAGACGAGGTAGACCACCGCGAAACTGCCTGGCACGCGGGTGCTGGCGAAGTCGCCGATGCGCACGTCGATGGCGTCGCCACCGGGCTTGGCAGCGAGCCGGGACGCCATGGCACGGGACATGTCGATGCCCTGTACCGGCACCCCGCGCCGGGCGAGCGGCAGCGCGATCCGACCGGTCCCCACGCCGAATTCGAGCGCCCGGCCACCACCGGCGAGCCCGGCCAGCACGTCGACCGCGGGGTCCACCACCTCCGGCTGGAATCGCTCCGCGGTCGATGCGTCATAGGTAGCCGCCACGTCTTCACCGAAGTATCCGTCCGCTTCCCTCATGGGCGGAACGCTAGCCCTCGTGCTCCCGCCGACGCGCGCCAATTTCCGTTCCCTTCCCGTGCGTTGACCGGTCGGATGTCCGCCGCGTCGCGACCTTCCCCTCCCGGTCACGGCCGCGGCGACGGTCTTCGTGCGATCGCGGCCGTCGCGCGGGACCGGGTGTGGTCACCGGCGCTACGGGACGTCCCAGGCGTCCCAGTCGTCGATGGCCGCCAGGCAGCGTTCGACGATCGGGAGCCGGGCGGGCCACTCGCGGCCCCGCTGCTGGATGGCCATGACGTGCAGGGCCAGGGGGGTGGCGAGGTTCCACGGCAGCGCGGCGCGCACGTCGTGCCGGCAGCGGTCGAGGTCGTAGCCGGTGACGCCGCGCGCGAGGAGTGCCCGGTGGTACTCCCGCACGAGGTCGGCCTCGATCGTTCGCCGCAGTCGCGGGGTCAGGCTGGTGGCCAGGAAGCGGGCCACGTCCAGCGGGCCGCAGCCGTGCTGGGCGAACTGGAAGTCGATGAACCGGACGCCCCGGGGTCGGTCACCCGCGCCGAACGCGATGTTCTGGCTGTGGAAGTCGCCGTGTACCAGGGTGCGGGGCGCCGCGGCCAGCCGGGTGGCCAACCGGTCGAAGCCGGCCAGCAGCCGCTGCGGCGCGTCGCCCAGCACCGGGGGCCAGGCGCCGGTGTGGGAGCCCAGCCAGCGCGCGCAGAATGTGGTGACCGCGGCGTCCCCGGGCACGGTGATCTCCCGGGCGCCGGCCGGCAGGTCGCGGCCCCACCACGCGGCGTGCAGCGCGGCCAGCTTGCGCACCGCGGCCAGGGCCTGCTCGGCCGAGCAGCCGTCGATCTGCCGGACGAAGCCCTGGTGGCCCAGGTCTTCGAGGAGCAGCCAGCACGGTCCGCCGCCCGCCTCGCCTCCGCTGCCCAGCACCTGGGGAACGACCGGTTCGGACAGTCGGGGAGCGAGGTGACGGTAGAACTCCGCTTCCACCTCGGCGAGTCGCGGGCCGTCGGCGAAGGCGGCGGAGGCGGTCTTCAGCACCAGCGACGGGGGCCCCGGCGGCCCGTCCGGCGCGTACTCGAGCCGCAGCCGTACGACCGCTCCCACCAGGCCGGAGCCACCCACCGGCGTCGCCCGCGCCGCCACGACCCGGCCGCCGTCGGGCAATCTGCCCGCGCGCCGCAGGAGTTCGGTCAGGCCGGCCACGTCGTCGGCGAGGGAACTGGCGGGCGACTCGGACAGGAAGCGGACGTCGTGCGTCACGGAACTGCTCACCTCCACGTTCGTATGCGACAGAGTTCGTACAAGACGGAAGCAGACCCGCGCGGCGTGGCGCGAGGGTTCTGCGGAGGCGGGCGGCGGGAAAGGCCGCGCGCGGGCGGGCTGGCGCGGACGGGAGCGGCGGCGACTGGTCGTGGTGCGCGGCGGGGAGCGGCCGGCGGGGTACGTCGCCGATGGCGGTGTCGCCGCGAGGGGGCCCGTGCGTACGGGCGCTCAGGTCAGGACGACGCATCCGCGGTGCTCCAACGCGGCCAGCAGGGGGTGGGCCGGGTCCACCTCGTTCCACCGCAGGTCCAGCTTCTCCAGCGCGGGCATCCGGGAGAGCCAGTCCGGCAGGTGACGCAGGCGGTTGCTCCGCAGGTCGAGCTGGCGGAGCCGGGGCAGGGCGGCCACGGCCGAGGGCAGCGCGGACAGGGCGTTCTCGCGCAGCTCCAGGTGGCGCAGCTCGCGCAGGTCGGCCACGGACGGGGGCAGGTGCGTGATCGCGTTGCCGCGGAGCCAGAGCTCGCGCAGGGCGCGGAGGCCGCCGATCTCCTCGGGCAGCGTGCTGAACCGGTTGTGCTGGGCGCGGAGTTCGACCAGGCCGGCCATGCGGCCGAGGGCCGCCGGCAGGGCGGTGAGGGCGTTCTCTCCCACGTTCAGGTAGCGCAGCCGCGTCAGGTTGCCGAGCGCGTCCGGGAGCCGGGTGAGCCGGTTGTCGTGCAGGTACAGGCAGCCGTTGAGCCCGGTGAGCTGACCCAGCGCGTCGGGCACCGAGGCGAGCGCGTTGTGGCCGAGGTCCAGGGTGGTCAACCGGCGCAGCGCGCCGATCGCCGCCGGGAGGTCCGTGAGCCCGTTGTCCGCGAGGATCAGCACGTTCAGCTCGGCCCGCCGCCAGACGTCATCGGGCACCGTGCCGAGCCCGTGCCGCCACAGGTTCAGGGTGTTCACCACGGTCGGCCCCCTTCGCGCGTGCGTAGCGCCTCGATTCTCGCCCGTGGCACGCGCTCCGGCGACCACGTTTCGCGCTCCACCGCGGTGGGCCCGCGCCCCGCGCCCCGGTCGGTGCGTCGCCGGGGCGCCCACGCGGGGTCAGCCCGCCGCGTCGGGGTGGGGCGCGCCGGCCCGGCGGGCGGTGGGCAGGTCGTGCGGTGGCGTGGGCGGGTGCCCGTACTGGGCTGCCTGGCGTTGGAACATGTGCTGGTACAGGCCCCCGGGCCGGGCCATGAGCTGGTCGTGGGTGCCGTCCTCGGCGACGCGCCCGGCGTCGAGGACGTAGATGTGGTCGGCGGTGGTGGTCGCGGCGAGCCGGTGGGTGATCAGCACCACGGCCGTGCCGTCGTCGGCGAGCTGACGCAACCGCTCGAAGGCTTCGATCTCGGCGTGCGGATCGAGCGCCGAGGTCGGCTCGTCGACCAACAGGAACGGCGCGTCCCGGTAGCGGCTGCGCGCGGTGGCGAGCTTCTGCCACTGACCGCCCGAGAGCTGTACGCCGCGCTCGTACCCCTTGAAGACGATCGAGTCCCACCCGTGCGCCAGGCCCTCGACCAGCGAGTCCACGTCGGCCGCCCGGGCCGCGGACCTGACCTCCGCCATGTCGCGGGCGCGGTCGCCGGCGCCGACGGCGACGTTCGCCGCCGCGGTCATCTGCCACTGCGGGAAGTCCTGCGCCAACAGGCCGACGGAGCGGAAGACCTGCGCCCGGTCGGCGTCGCGTAGCTCGACCCGTTCCCCGTCGACGCCCTCCCACCACACGGCGCCCTCCGTGGGCAGCACGAGCCCCGCGAGGATCTTGGCCAGCGTGGACTTGCCCGAGCCGTTCATCCCCACCAACGCGGTCACCTCTCCCGGCCGCACCCGCAGGCTCACGTCCGTGAGCGCGGGCTCGGCGGCGCCCGGGTAGGTGAACGACACCTTCTCCACCCGCACCGCCCGCACCGGCGACGGCAGCGGCGCGCCCGTGCGCGGGATGGCGTGCTCGGCCGCCAACCGCGTGGCCTCCTCGGTGTCGCTGAACTGCAACATCTCCTCGTACATGCGGTTGACCTGGCGCACCAGCGAGGTGAGCCCGGCGGTCGAGTTGCGGATGGCGACCACCGCGGTGCCTCCCACGGCCAGCGGCAGGCCGCCGCTGGTCAGCAGCCACCACAACATCCCGTAACAGCCCAGCGACGCCAGGCCGGAGAAGGCCCCCGCGACCAACTCGGTGTGTGCCTGTGCCCGGGCCAGCCGCCGCTGCTCGGTCTCCATCAGCCGCGACATCTCCTCGTAGCCGCGCAGCAGGAGCGTGCCGGCCTCGTGCGCCCTGATCTCACCCGCGGCGTGCGGCATCGTCAGGTACTGCAACAGCGTGGCCACCGCGCGCCGGTGGTCGACCCAGTGCCGTCGCGAGAGGTACTCGCGGCGCGCCGTACGGACCGCCCCCCAGCCCCTGGGGACGGCGATCGCCAGCAGCATCGGCAGCAGCGCCCAGTGCAGCGAGGCCAGCACGGCGGCCGAGGCCACCATGCTGATCAGGACGCCCGTGATGCCCACCGACAGGCCGAGCATGCGGCGCGCCGAGTCCGTGCCGAACTTGCCTGCCTCCAGATGTCGTTGGATCTCCGGTTGCTCGGTCGCCGCCACCTCCACGCGCGTGACGGCCCGGTAGTACTGGGTGGACACGGTCCGCTCGATCTGTGGTTCGAGGCGGCCGGACATGGCGGTCGACCAGGCCGCCAGCAGCGCCGTGCCGACCGACACCACCGCCAACACGATGAGCGCGGGCAACGACTGCCGCAGCTTGTCGGGGGTGGGGCCGTCCGCGAACAGGTGGGTGAGGACCCCGTTGACCGCCACCAACCCCGTGGCGCCCGTGACGCCCTGCCCCACCTGGGCCACCACGAGCCCGACCAACGCCCGCCGGTCCGCGGCCCAGCCGGCCCGCAGCACCACGGCCATCATGCGCGGCAGCGCCGAGGCCATCTGGCCGAACCCGGTGCGCGCGAGCGCGCCCTCGTGCTCGACGTACGCGTGGTTCCAGCGCAACCGGCCGCCGAACAGCTCCTGTTCCGCCGCCGAGACCCCGCCCGCGGACTCCCGCTTCCGCTTCAACCCCGCCACCCCCGGCCCCCGTCGGCCCCGGTGCTCGGGGTGCGTCCGGACGCACGGCCGCGCCCCCGTGCGCTGGCCGCCGTGTCCCGGCCCCGTTCGGCGCGGAGTACGGCGGCGCACGCGGGCCAGGGTGGCGGGGTGGTCGGTCGGAGGCGCGCGCCGGCGACGGCGGCGGCTGGCACGAGGGACGGTGCGGCGTACACGGTGGCCTCCGGATGAGGGTTCGAGAAGTACGGGCGCTCTGGCAACGTCGGCCGACGCGGGTGCGTAACGGGCCGGCCACAGGCTGGCCGCCCGCGAGCGCTTCCCGCAAGGCGGCCGAGGCCGCGTGCGCCGCGTGGGTGGGGGAGGAGCCCTGTCTCACGTAACTTGCTCGAAGGCTGCGGTAGTTGGCTTGTTTGGGGGGCGGCGCGTGCACGGGCGGTGGTGCCACGGTCGCCGACCTCGCCGCGGGGGGTGGGCTGCCGGGGCGGCGCACGGGGGGCGACCCGTGGGGGCGGCGTTCCATTGACAGTGCTGTGGTCTGAACCAATCATGTGGGGCATGTCGAGAATCCGTGGAACGCTCGCCGCGCTCGCGGCCCTGCTGTTGCCCCTGGGGATGGCCGCTCCGGCGGCCGACGCCGCCGGGGGCGCGGTGGCAGCGCCCGTACCCGCGCCCGTGTACACCCACGTCGACACCGAGGACCCGGTCCTGTTCATCACGATCGACGACGGCTGGGGCACGGAATCCGCGGCCGGCGCCCGGAAGGTGCTGATCGACCGGCGGGTCCCCGCCTCGCTCTTCCTGCTGCCCGGCGCCTACCAGCGGGACATGGACTACTACCGCACCCTGCTCGCCCACAGCCCCGCCCGCGTCGAGAACCACACCGTCAGCCACCGCGACATGACCACGCTGAGCGCGGCCGAGCAGCGGGCGGAGATCTGTGGCGCCCGTGACCAGCAGCTGTCCGCCTTCGGCGACAGCCCACAGTTGTTCCGCCCGGCCGGCGGCCAGGACCACCAGTGGCCGTACTACAACGACGACACCCGCACCGCCGCCACCGCCTGCGGGGCCAAGGCCGTGGTGACCTGGACCCACGACCTCACGACCTGGGGCTCCTGGACGCCACCCATACCCGAGCTGGACCGTGGGGACATCGTGCTGCTGCACATGGGCCCGCAACTGGAAGGCGACCTCAAGCGTGTGCTCGCGGCGGCGGACGCGGCCGGCCTCAGACCGGCGAAGCTGCGCGAGTACGCGCACGCCGCGCGCTGAGCCGCGCGGACGCGCTCTCCGGGCAGTCGGCCGGAGCATCGGGCGGCCGGCCGTAGCACCGGGCAGCCGGCCCGGCCCGGTGAGACCGACCCGGCCCGGCGCGAGCCGCGGGCGGCACCACGCCCGTGGTGGGTTGTGGCCACCCGGTGACGGGTGACAGGGTCCGTGGCATGCCCACCTTCCCCGCACCCGACGGAGTCCAACTCGCCTACCGCGCGATCGGGGACGGCGAGCCGCTCGTCTGCCTCCCCGGAGGTCCCACAGCCGCGCGCTACCTCGGCGATCTGGGTGGCCTCTCCCAGCACTGTCAGCTCATCATGGTGGACCCGCGCGGCACCGGTGGGTCCGCGCTGCCCGAGGACGTCTCGTCCTACCGCTGCGACCGCCTGGTCGATGACGTCGAGGCGCTACGCGAACACCTCGGACTCCCGCGCGTCGACCTGCTGAGCCACTCCGCCGGTACGAACATCGCGACGCAGTACGTGGCTCGGTATCCCCAGCACGTCGACAGGCTCGTGTTGGTCGGGCCCAGCCCGCGCGCCGTGGGGTTGGCGATCACGGCGGAGACGCGACGCGAGGTGGCGCGGCTTCGCGCGCACGAACCGTGGTTTCCGGCAGCGTTCGCCGCCCTGGAGGCGATCACCGATGGCACCGGCAGCGACTGGGAGGCGATCGCTCCCTTCTTCTGGGGTCGCTGGGACGCCGCGGCGCGGCGACACCACGCGGCCAGCCAGCCCACGAACGAGGAAGCCGTCGCCCACTTCGCCGCCGACGGCGCCTTCCAACCGGATTCCACCCGCGCGGCGCTCGCCGACTGCCCGGTCCCGGTTCTGCTGGTCGCCGGGGAGTTCGACCTGAACAGCCCGCCGTGCTCGGCGGCCGAGTTCGCGGCACTGTTTCCCGACGCCAGGCTCGTGGTGCAGCCGGGCGCTGGCCACTACCCCTGGCTCGACGACGCCGACCGGTTCGTGTCGAGCACCGCGGCGTTCCTGAAGGAGTAACGACATGACCAGCACGCCGCCCCGCACGGGGACGACCGGTACGAGCGCCACCGACCTGGTCATCGTCGGTGGCGGGCCGGCCGGTTGCGCCGCCGCGCGGATGGCGGCCAGCGTGGGGCTGTGCTCGGTCCTCGTCGAACCGGACGCCGTGTGCGGCACCCTCCACCGCATTGCCGTGCTGAACAACGTCCCCGGCGGTCACACCAGCGGCCCAGCGCTGGCTGACTCGCTGGCCGCGGAATTGCGCGCCACCGCCTCCTGCCGCGTCGAACTCGGCCGACGGGTCACCCACCTGCGTGCCGACGACGACCAGGTCACCGTGGTGTTGGACTCCGGCGCCCGGCTTTCGGCCCCGCACGCCGTCGTCGCCACCGGCGTCGGCCCGCAGCAGCCGCGCGACGTCACCTGGCTCACGGCACCCGCTGACCTGCGGCTGCCGCCGCTGTGGACGGTCGACGCCGCCGACGCCGAGGGGCGCACCCTGCTCGTCCTGGGCGGCGACCGCCCCATCGGCACGTTCCTGCGGGCCCACCCGAGGGTGGGCACCCGCCTGCTCGTGGCGTACCCGGCGAGCGACGACTACAAGGTCGAGGAGATCGGCGACGACCCCCGCGTCACCCTCCTCCCGGTACGTCACCTCACCCTGCCACCTGTCGCGGGGGGCGCGCCGGTGGCCCAGGTGGTGGATCGCGATGGCCGGCACCACACCGTCCCGGCGGACGCCGCGTTCCTCAGCATCGGCAGCACCCCCACCGCGCCCCTCGGTGACCTGGTGCGCGACGCGAGTGGCTACTGCCCGCCCGACGCCCAACACCCCCGCGTCAGCATCGCCGGCGACCTGCGCTCGGCTCGCTACCAGCGCGTCGCCACCGCCATCGGCTCCGGCAGTGAGGCGGCCCTGCGCGCCTACTACGCGGCGCGAGACCTGTCGGCCTAGCACCGCGTGGCCCCGCGACGCTCCGGTTGGTCAGCGCCTGCCGCCGCACTGCCACTCGTGGACCTCGATGTGACCGTGGTGGCCCGGGGCGAGGGTGGCGCGCGCGGCGGCCGGGTCCGGCGCCTGGACCAGCGCCGCCGTACCCAGCCAGGTGGTGCCGTCGTCGGAGAGCAGTGGCCCGTAGGCGATCAGCTCGTCGGCGTTCGGGAGAGGGGTGGCGTCGATGCTCTGTCCGGTGCCGAGGCCGAGGACCAGGTACCGATCGCCTCCGACCAGGCCGCCGGGGAAGTCCCACATGGTGCGTCCCAGCAGGTTCCGCCAGCGGCGTAGCAGTACGTCCTGGTACACGCCGGCCTGGTAGCCGGGCTCGTCGAAGGCGAACGCGCGGGCGGCGGCCGGATCCGGCAGGTCGACTACGTGCACGCTGCCGGTGGGCGTGTCACCGTCGTCGGCGAAGGTCGGGCCGCGCGCGATCATCTCCTTCGCGTACCGGTCCATGTATGACCAGTGCTCTTCCAGCAGTTCCTCGCGCAGTGGCAGCGAACCGGGCCGGTCACGGTGATAGCAGAAGAACTCCATGCCGCAGTCTCTCCCGTACGGTTCCCCCTGTCAGCCGCCCATCGCCGCGGTTGTCGGACAGGCGGATGGCCGCGATGTCCTCCTCGCGTGGCACGGGTGTCCGGGGCAGCGGCTTGCCTCCATACGCACCGGCCCAATAGGCGGTGCGCCAGAGTTGAGCGCGCCGTTGGGTCACGGCACGGACAGCAGGCGGAGCACCGCCGTGACGGCCGCGGCGGCGATCACCACCACCAGGAACGGTGCCTTCCGACAGGCCAGCACGCCGCCCACCACCACGCCCATCGGCCGGGCGACCCCACCGACGTGCTGGCCGGTCGCCAGCGTGGCGGTCACCACGAGCGAACCCAGCAACACCATCGCCGACGTGTTCAGCAGGTGCTCGGCCCGTGGCGGGAAGGTCAGGCGGGAGCGCAGCACCGGACCGGTGAAGCGGAAGACGAACGTGCCGGCGGCCAGGGTTAGGAGCGCCACCAGCACCGTGGGGGAGTAGGGCACTACAGCGCCTCCTGGGGCCCCTTGGGGGCCGGGTTGAGGAACACGGCGAACAGGGCCAGCAGCACGGGCAGGCCAGCCGGCAGGAAGGGCGTCGTGGCCAGCGCGATCGCCGCCCCGGCCAGCACCGCCCCGCGCATCGCGCGCTCGCGCAGGGCCGGCAACATCAGCGCCAGGATGATCGCGGGGAACATCGCGTCGAGCCCGAGCGCCTCGGTGTCGTGGATGAGGTTCCCGGCCAGCGCCCCGAGCATCGCCCCGGCCGGCCAACAGATCAGCATGCCGAGGCCGCACACCCAGTAGGCGCCGCGCTGGCGCGGAACGTCGGGCTGGGCCAGGGCCAGCACCACGCTCTCGTCGTTCATCAGGTGCGAGGCCACGATCCGCCGCCACCCGGGCTGGATCACCTGGGGCGGGATCGCCAACCCGTACGGCAGGTGTCTGGCGTTGGCCAGCAACGCCACCAGGGTCGCGGCCACGGGGCTGCCGCCCGCCGCGATCATCCCGACGAACAGGAACTCCGACGACGCGGCGAGCACCAGCACGGCGGCGACGGCCGGGAACCACAGCGGGAAGCCCTCGGTGACGCAGACCGCGCCGTAGGAGACGCCGATGGCGCCCACCGCGAGGCAGGCCAACACGATGGCGCGCAGGAGGTCCCGATCGAGGGTTCGCCAAATCGATCGCATGTTGAATATGATGAACACTCGGAATTGCCCGGTCAACCTCGACGGATGCCCATGTCGCCAGCAGATCCCCCCGCCCCGCCGCCGCAGGACGCCCCGCCGCCCGCCTCGGGCCCGGTGCCCCTGATGGCGACCATCGCCCCGGCCCTGCGTCAGGAGCGTCGCCGCGCCGGCCTCTCGCTCAGTGAGGTGGCCCGCCGGGCCGGGCTGTCCAAGTCCACGCTCTCCCTGCTGGAGTCCGGGACCGGCAACCCCAGCCTGGAGACGCTGTGGTCCATCTGCGTCACGCTCGGCATCCCCTTCTCCCGGCTGCTCGACCTGCCCACGCCCCGGGTACGGGTGGTCCGCGCCGGTCAGGGACCGGTCTTCGCCGCCGAACACGCCGACTACCGGGCCACGTTGCTGGCGGTCGGCCCGCCGGGAGCCCGCCGCGACCTCTACACCATCACCGCCGAACCCGGCAGCCAGCGCACCTCCAGCCCACACACGCCCGGCGTGGTCGAGCACGTGGTGCTCAGCACCGGCCGGGCGCTCGTCGGCGTGGCCGCGGAGCCCGTCGAACTACACCCCGGCGACTACATCGCGTACCCCGCCGACGTGCCGCACATCTTCCGCGCGCTGGAGCCCGGCACCACCGCGGTGCTGGTCTCCGAGACCGTCTGAGACCCGGGCCGGCTCGCCGTGCCCCTGCCCGGCCCGCCGCGCCCCCGCCCCGCCCGGCGGCGCCGGCCGCATCCCCCGGTCGCCCGGCGCACGGCGATCAGGCCGTGCGGACCCACGTACCCGCGAACGCACCTGCCCGCGGTCTCGCGCCCCCGTCGACTCGCGCACCCCACACCACCGGCGCGCGGGCGGCGCCGCGCGTCGTCGCGGGGGCTGGTCGCCTCACGGTTGGCCGAAGGTGACGTGGGTTGTCTCCGTCATGCCGCCGATCCTGCCAACCGCCACTGACAACGCTGTTGTAGCGCCGGGGGGTTCGGGTGCCGGAGGCACGGTGGCTGGCCTCCCGAGCGGTGTGGGCGTGGCCGGATTGTGGGGGCGTACGGGAGTGCGCTGGAGGGCGTGGGCGGTGGGGGCGGTGCTTTCTTTGGTCTTCGTGCGCCCTGCCGGTGGAGCGGAATCCTGAGAAGGATGCGCGGTGCGCCGGTGTCGTACATGGCCTTGCTCGCCCACTTTTGGTGGGTGGGCCTGTGTGGAGGGGGTTCAGGTTGTTACTTCTGATTTCGCCGGACAGCGTCGAGGAAGCCCAGGACTGTGCGGAGGCGGCGGAACACCTCGACATCGTCGACGTGAAGAAGCCCGACGAGGGCTCGCTCGGGGCGAACTTCCCCTGGGTCATCAGGGCGATCCGCGACGTGGTCCCGGCGGGCAAGCCCGTGTCGGCCACCGTGGGTGACGTGCCGTACAAGCCCGGCACGGTGGCTCAGGCGGCGCTCGGCGCCGTGGTCTCCGGAGCCACGTACATCAAGGTCGGCCTCTACGGATGCACCACGCCCGAGCAGGCCATCGAGGTCATGCGGGGGGTCGTCCGGGCGGTCAAGGACCACCGGCCCGACGCGTTGGTCGTCGCCTCGGGCTATGCCGACGCCCACCGGATCGGCTGCGTCAACCCGCTCGCGCTGCCCGACATCGCCCGGCGCTCGGGCGCCGACGCGGCCATGCTCGACACCGCGGTGAAGGACGGGACGGGACTGTTCGACCACGTCACGCCCGACGGCTGCGCGCACTTCGTGCGACTGGCCCACGAGGCCCACCTGCTCGCGGCGCTGGCCGGCAGCGTCAAGGTGGGCGACATCGGCCCCCTCACCCGCATGGGCACGGACATCGTGGGGGTGCGCGGGGCGGTGTGCGAGGGGGGTGACCGGAACGCCGGCCGGATTCGACCGCACCTGGTGGCCGCCTTCCGGGCCGAGATGCGCCGGCACGCCCTGGAGCACGCGGCTGCCACCGCGGCCACGAGCTGAGGGTGGGTACGCCGAGAACCGCGGCCCGCCGCGGTCCCCGACCCCGGGGCGAGCACTTCGCCGTCCTCGACCCGGCGACGGGCGAAGCCTTCGCCGAGGCGCCCGACCAGCGGCCGGAGGAGTTGGACGCCGTGGTGGCCCGCGCCCACGAGGCGTGGCGTGGCTGGCGGACCGACGCCACCGCCCGTACCGCCGCGTTGCGTGCGGCGGCCGACGCCGTGCAGCGCGCCGGTGACGATCTCGCGCCGCTGCTCACCCGCGAACAGGGCAAGCCCCTGGCGGAGTCGTACGCGGAGGTCGCCCGGGTGGCGGCCCGGCTCCGGTACTTCGCGGAGCTGGTCCCCGAGCCCCAACCGATCACCGACGGGCGGCCGGTGCGCAGCGAGGTGCGCTGGCGGTCGCTCGGGCCCGTCGCGGGGATCGTGCCGTGGAACTTCCCGCTGCAACTCGCCTCGGCGAAGTTCGCGCCCGCGCTCGTGGCCGGCAACACGGTGGTGCTCAAGCCGTCTCCGTACACCCCACTGGCCACCCGGGCACTGGGGTCCGTGCTGGCCGGCGTGCTCCCGCGTGACGTGTTGACCGTGGTCACCGGCCGCGAACCGCTCGGTGCCCGCCTCGCGGCCCATCCGGGGATCGCCCACGTCACGTTCACCGGCTCGGTCGCCACCGGGCGGGTCGTGGCACGGGGCGCCGCGGCCTCGCTCGCCCGGGTCACCCTGGAGCTGGGCGGCAACGACGCCGCCATCCTGCTGGACGACGTGGAGGTGGAGCGCGTCGCGGACCGGTTGTTCTGGGCGGCGTTCCGCAACTGCGGGCAGGTCTGCATGGCGGTCAAGCGCGTCTACGCCCCGGCCCGGCTCTACTCCCAGGTGGTCGAGGCCCTCGCGCACCGGGCGCGGAACACGGTCGTCGGCGCCGGCCTCGACCCCGACACGCGGATGGGCCCGGTCAACAACGCCACCCAACTGGACCGGGTCGAGCGCTACACGACCACGGCCCTGACCGCCGGCGCCCGAGCCGCGGCCGGCGGCCAGCGGCTGGCACGATCCGGACACTTCTTCGCCCCGACGATCCTGGCCGACGTCCCACCGGACAGCCCGGTGGTGACCGAAGAACAGTTCGGCCCGGTCCTCCCGGTGCTGCCGTACACCAGCCTCGACGAGGCCATCGCGGCGGCCAACGGCACCGACTACGGGTTGGGTGGCTCCGTGTGGGGGACCGACCTGGACCGGGCCGAGGCGGTGGCCGACCGGTTGGAGTGCGGGACGGCGTGGGTCAACCACCACGGCGAACTCTCCCTGGCCCAACCCTTCGCGGGCACCAAGGAGAGCGGCGTGGGTGTCCCGGGCGGGCCGTGGGGGCTGTACGGGAACCTCAGACCCTTCGTCATCCACCGCCCGACGGAGGCGACGGGTTGAGGTTCGACGCCGCGGTACTGCGCTCGTACGAGAGTCCGTTCGCCGTCGAGGAGGTGGTCCTGAACGCGGGCCCGGCCAGGGACGAGGTCCTGGTCGAGATCGCGGGATGTGGGATGTGCCGGACCGATCTGGCGGTCCGGCGGTCGGCCGGCCGCTCGCCGCTGCCGGCGGTGCTCGGCCACGAGGGGGCCGGGACCGTGGTGGAGACGGGCGGCGCGGAGACCGGCCTGAGCGTCGGCGACCACGTGGTGCTGAGCTTCGACTCCTGCGGGCGGTGCCGAAGTTGCCGGGCGGCGGCCCCCGCCTACTGCGACTCCTTCGCCTCGCTGAACCTCTTCGGCGGGCGCACGGAGCACGCCACGCGGTTCACCGACGCGACCGGAACCGTGCTGGCCCCTCGCTGGTTCGGCCAGTCCTCGTTCGCGCGGTACGCGGTGGTCGCGGCCCGCAACGCCGTCCGGGTGGACCCCTCGCTGCCCATCGAACTGCTCGGCCCGCTCGGCTGCGGCTTCCTGACCGGCGCCGGAGCGGTCTTCCACTCCTTCGGCCTCTCGCCCGGCGACACCCTCGCGGTCTTCGGCGCGGGAGCGGTGGGCCTGGCGGCGGTGATGGCGGCCACCTCCGCCGGGGCGGTCTCCGTAGCCGTGGACCGACACCCCGAACGGCTGGCGCTCGCCGAACGGCTCGGCGCGCTCCCGCTGCACGCGGCGTCGGCGGACCTGCCCGCCCAGATCCGGCGGTCAACCGGGGGCGGCGCGCAGTACGCACTGGACACCACGGGCGACGCCCGACTGATCAACGACGCGCTGCGCGCCCTGCGGCCGACCGGCCACCTCGGCCTGGTGGCGCGGCTCCACGACACGCTGCCGCTGGGGCCGGGGACGCTGGACCGTGGCCGGAGGATCTCCCACATCTGCGAGGGGGACGCGGTACCGGCGCTGCTGATCCCGCGGCTGACCGCGCTCTGGCAGGCCGGCCGGTTCCCCTTCGACCAGCTCATCCGGACCTACCCGCTGGCCGACGTCAACGAGGCCGAGGCGGACTGCGACGCGGGCCGCGTGGTCAAGCCCGTCCTGATCCCGAACAGGGGGGAGCGGTGAGCGGGGGAGACCTCCCCCACCTCCGTGACCACCCACCACCGGGCGGTCGTCGGCCTGCCCGCTGCTGTTCCTGGTCTCTATCCGCGCCAAGGGAGGACACATGGTGGACACGGCACAACGAAACGCGGACGTGGAAGGCGTGGACGGGGGCGTCGGGCTGACCGCCCTGCTGGTCGCCGCCGCGCGGGCCATCGAGACACACCGCCCCGACAGCCTGGCGCGGGACGTGTACGCCGAACACTTCGTCCTCGCCGCGCCGGCCTCCGCCCGCTGGCCGGTGCGCAGGGAGCAGGTCCCGGCCGGGGACAAGGACCCGCTGTGGGGGCGGTTCGCGCGCTACTTCGGCCTGCGGACGCGCGTCCTGGACGACTTCCTCCTCCGTTCGGCGCACGCGGGGGGCGCCCGCCAGGTGGTGCTGCTCGGGGCCGGGTTGGACACGCGGGCGTTCCGACTCGGTTGGCCGGCGGGGTGCGTGGTCTTCGAGATCGACCGGGAAGGGGTCCTGGAGTTCAAGCACCGAGTACTGGGAGGGCTGTCGGCAACGCCGAAGGCGAGACGCGTGCCGATCCCCCTCGACCTGCGCGCCGACTGGGTCGGCGCGCTCATCGACGCCGGCTTCGACCCGGCCGCACCCACCGTCTGGCTGGCCGAGGGGCTGCTCTTCTACCTGCCGAGCGAGGTGGAGACCTCTCTGATCGGCGCGATGGACCGGCTGAGCCCGGCGGGAAGCGCGCTGGCCTTCGAGGTGAAGCTGGAGCGGGACCTGTGGGCGTACCGCGACAGCCCGCTCTACGCGTCGACACGGCAGCAGATCGGCATCGACCTCCTCACGTTGTTCGACGACCAGCCACGCCCCGACTCCGTGGGCGATCTCGCGGGGAGGGGGTGGTCCACCACCGTGCG
This sequence comes from Streptomyces buecherae, assembly GCF_014295035.1. Classification (GTDB taxonomy): domain Bacteria; phylum Actinomycetota; class Actinomycetes; order Streptomycetales; family Streptomycetaceae; genus Streptomyces; species Streptomyces youssoufiensis. The sequence continues at coordinate 545,384 of NZ_CP060404.1, read as the reverse complement.
TACCCCCTTCGACTTCACCCGCGAACACGGACGCGGCCCACTGCCCGAGCCGAACGACGCGCTGGAGGGCAACCGTTGGGTGTTCGCGCGCAAGCCCTCACCCTGACGTCACCGGGGCGGCGGCTCCCGGGCGAGCCCCGAGCGATGGGCTCGCCGAGACCTCCCACCACCCCCAACCCGCCGTTCGTCGCCCCGCTCGCCGTGGTGCGGGGGCGGCGTTCGGTGACCTGGCCCCTGACGTTGCCGGTCAGCGACGCGTTGCCGTAGTCGTCGCGGACCCGTTCGGGGGCCATGTAATCGGATGCGCCGATGAGGGTGCCGGTGCTGGTCATCCCGGTCAGCCTCGCCATCCCGAAGTCCGTGAGGACCGGGCTGCGACCCTCGCGCCTCGCCACGTTGGCCGGCTTGAGGTCGCGGCGCACGATGCCCGCCGTATGTGCGGCGGCCAGCCCCGGGAGCGGCCCCGGCTCAACCGTGCGGCCTCGACGGGGTGAGGGGGAGCGGTCAAGCCGGTCCGCGCGTGAGTCCACCCGGCACCCACCCCGTGACCGGCCACGGGAAGCCGCCCTCCCGACCGGTGACGACGGGGAAGACGGTCGCCACGTGCGGACGCCGCGACCGCGCCAGGGCCCTGGCCTCGCGCACCACGCGCTCCCGCGGGACCGCCGCGCCGCGGTTCGCGTCCTCGGCGTACCGGGGATCGGGCGGACGCACCTCCTTGAGCGCCACCTTCCGGCGCGGCTCCGTGTCCCGCGCTTGCCAGACGAGCCAGACGAGCCAGACGCGCCCCGCCCCCGCTGTCGAGCCGTTCCAGCAGCGCGAATCGACCGTCGATGATCCACGTCGCCGTGTCCTCGGTCGTCGTGGCGTCGGCGTACTGAGCCGCGGCCAACCGGTCCCGGGCTCGTGTCCACGCGCGCGAGAGCCACGTCCCGCACCGAGTCGTTCGGGAGCCGTGTCGCAGGCTGTGACGGAAGTGAATTCTGGTGATTCCCTGTGTGCTTCTTCGCGACACTTCATGCTCGGACGCTCCGGCTCGCTTTTGCATTCGGGTTATTGGCTCCTTGCATACGGGAAAGAAGTAGGAGGCCATATGCAAAGGGGTCGGATCTCCGTGTGCGAGATCCGGTCATGTGAGAGGGGTCGGGCATGGAATTCCGCAACGGCGTGGGTGCGGACGAGATCGCGGGCGTCGACTGGTTCAAGAGCAGCGCGAGCGAGGGCGTGGGCAACTGCGTCGAAGTTGCCGGACTCCCCGACGGGGGCGTGGCGATGCGCAATTCGCGTGACGCGTCCGGGCCGGCGCTGATTTTCACCGCGGCTGAGGTCCGGGCCTTCCTGGCCGGCGCGAAGGAGGGTGAGTTTGACGGCCTCTGTGGCTGAAGTCAACTAGCTGGAAGGGTAGTTCGGCGGACGTCTGGGCGGGATGCTGTAATACTGGCTTATCCCTGCTCATGACACCTGTTTGGGTCCTTGTGAGGAGCCTCCGTGTCCGCCGAATCACCTCATGAACCGCAGCCCATAGCCCCCGTTACGCCCTTGCGGCACTCCGCCGCGGCCGAGGGCCCGGACCGGCTGCTCGGCGCCGCGCTGCGGCAGCTACGGCAGGAGCGGGGGATGACGTTGGAGGAGGCCACGGACGCCCAGGAGATCAGCGCGTCCGTGGCCAAACTCAGCAGGTTGGAACGAGGCCAGTCACCGGTCAAGGAACGGGACCTGCGGGACCTGCTGCGGCACTATCGCGCTTCCACCGAACAGCAGGAGCACGTCGCCGGGTTGTTCCGAAAGATCCGTGAGGCGCACGGCCAGACCACTATCAGCGACCTCACCCCGAAGTGGCTGGAGCGGCTCATCCTGGTGGAGGAGAACGCCCGCTCCATCACGACCTTCGAGCGCAACGTCGTCCCCGGGTTGCTCCAGACCCCCGCGTACGCACGGGTCCTGGTCCGCAGCGAGTTGGAGGCGGAGAAGGCCGCCCACGACGAGGTGACGGTCAACTGGCATGTCCGGCAGCGACTCTGGCGCTGGGAAGCCTTCGAGCAGCGCACCGAAGGCGACCTCGAGGTCATCATCGGCGAGACGGCGCTGTGTCAGGTCGTCGGCGACTACGCGGTCATGCACGAGCAGATGAAGCGCCTGCGGGAGGTGGCCGGCGGCCCCCGGGTCATCCTCCGCGTCCACCCGTTCGTCGGGGGCAGCCTGCTGGCACCGCGCCAGCCGGTGACGCACCTGGTGTACGACGACGGCGGTCCCAGGGAACTGGTCTACTTCGAGACCATCGACAAGGCCGTGTACCTCACCTCGCAGGCACACGTGGAGGGGACGCGGGAGCGGCTGCTGCACGCCCGAGGCGGCGCCCTCACCCGTCGACAGAGCCAGAAGATGCTGGACGACTACGTCGAGAAGTACGCGGGACTGAGGGACGGGAGCGGCGCCGCCGAGGCGTAGCCGCCCACCGTTCCTCCGCGGGTCGGGGACCGTGCGCCAGGAGCGTCAGCGCACGATGCCGACGCCGCCCCACTCCTCCCAGTCCTGCGTGCGCTGGCGGGGCACGACGTCGGACACCGCGCGCCACCCGGTGACGTTCATCAGGCCGGGCTCCACGACGTCCAAGCCGAGGTGCTCGAAGTAGGAGACGACGTCCTCCTTGGTGCGTACCCGGCCCCAGGTGTCGTGGGTGGCCTCCCTCATCAGGTCGGTGACCCGGTCGCGGACGTCGGCGCGGTCGCTCACCAACTGGCAGATGACGAAGAGGGAACCCGGCACCAGTCGCTGCTTGACCTGGTCGAGCAGGGGCAGCACCTCGTGGTCCTTGATGCAGTGCAGCACCGACACGAACAGGGCCGCCGTCGGCTCGTCGGGCCGGATCAGCCGCTTGACGTCGGGGTGGGCGAAGGTGGACTCCACGTCCCGCATGTCGGCGCTGAGGACGGCCGTCCGGTCGTTGCGGTCGAGCTTGGACCGGCCGTGCGCGAGCACGATGGGGTCGCTGTCGATGTAGACGACCCGGCAGCTCGGGTCGACGCGCTGGGCGACCTCGTGGACGTTGTCCATGGTGGGCAGCCCGGACCCGTGGTCGATGAACTGCCGCATGCCGTGCTCCTCGGCGAGGTACCGCACCACGCGCCGGAGGAAGTCCCGGTTGTTGAGCGCCAGCGCCTGTGAGTCGGGAACGATCTCCAACAGGTCCGCGCACGCCACCCGGTCGGCCTCGTAGTGGTCGATGCCGCCGAGCAACCAGTCGTACATCCGCGCCACGCTGGGGGTGGCCGTGTCGATGGTGCGGAAATCGGGTTTTGCCCCGTCGCGCATACGTCCTCCGATAGCCAGTCGGCAGTGTCTCCGCACCGCAAGTGGCCATGATACAAGCAGAGTTGGAGTCCCGGCGGAGATCGCGGGGGAGCGAGCGGAGGTGCGGGGGGAAACCGGCGCGAAGCGGGGGCTATTCCGTGCACCCGGCGCTCAGCGGACGCGCCCGGCGCATTCCCGGTCGGCTCGGGCCAGGAGTACCCGGACGCAGGCGACGGAGACCCCCATGACACTGGCTATGTCCTCCACCGACATGCCCGCGTGCCGGTGGAGAAGGGCCGCGTCCTCGCACGCCCCCGCGAGCCATGGCTGGGACGCGGCCTCGTGGCCCGGGTAGCGGGTGACCGCGTGGCGCAGGTGGCGCCACGCGGCCTGTGGGGCGGAGGCGCTGCTCAGGGCCTGGGGCCAACAGCGGCGAATGTCGGCGAACGCCGCGTCCACCGCCGCCTGGGCCAGGGCCGGTGCGTCGAGGCGGGCCCGCGCGTAACGCAGGTAGGCGCGCGAGACCAGTTCCCGGAAGGCGAGGAAGTCCAGCGGGTCCCGCGCCGCGCGGGTCTGCCGCGCGGTCACGGCCTGGTCCAGGGGGTGGGACGCGTTCGGCGGGCCGGCAGCCCGGCGGCGGGGAAGGCGTCCCGCGTGTTGAGGAACTGGTAGTGCACCCGCTCCCAGGCCGGCCGAACCAACCCCGGGTGGGCGTCCAGGGCGCGCGCCAGCGAGGCGGTCGCCTCCCAGGCGGGCGCCCAACTCCCGGCCAGGGCGGCGCGTATGGCGTGGGCCGGCAGGCCGGTGGCGTCCGCCAGCGCGCCTGTCGTGGGCTCCCCGGCGGACCGGTGCAGGGTGGCGAGTACCCTGCCCAGGTTCTCGACGGCGTCCTCGACGGCCAAGCTCCCGGACTCGGCCGCCGGCCTGCTGGGCCTGCCGTCGTGCGCGGTGGTTAATCGGGCCGCCTCGATGACGAGCCTGCCCGCGATCGACACCAGGCGTTCCGACCCGGCGTCCGCCTCCGCCGCGTCCGCGAGTTCCGCCACGAGCAACCGGAGCCGCTCCGTCACGCTGGGCGGCGCGTCCAGGTCGTGCAGCAGGGCACGCTGCTTCGCACGCCGTCGCTGGCTCCGTCGCTGACAGGTGGTGCCGCAGTACGAGGAGGGGCGCCCGGGGCCGGTGTGCTGTGTGAACTCCGCGTCGCAGTAGGCACAACGGGGCGCCGAGGGCGGCGGGGTGGACGGGGGCACGCCGGGGGCTCCTTGGTCGTCGCGAGGTCGTCAGGCGATGGCTGGGATGGGAACGGAAGTGGCTGGCGGGGGAATTGGTTGGGACGGAACGGGTGCGTGGGGCGAACGTCGTGTTCCCCGGATGCCGAATCAATCCGCAAGTCGAACGGTTGGTGACCCTAGCGCTCGGCATCACGCCCGGGGCGCCACCGAATCCCAGGTCCCGGCCCCGCGTCATGCAAGCGAACTCGCCCGTTCCGGCATGGCGTCCGATGTCAACGCGGCGCCTCGCGGGCAACGATGTCGCGCGGTTGACCGCATGACAGAATGCGATCGTCTCGGGGCCCGCAATGGCTCAGGAGAGATTGCGAACGACCGATTTGCAGAACGTGTCCGGAACTTTTGCCGTATGAAAGCCCGGCTGCCGGACGATGTCGACCTGATGTCGGACGGACAGATCATCCGAACGGGTGAATTTGGCGGCCAGGGCGGCCGATATCGGCACGGCTCGAAGGAATGCCGGAGGCCGCGAGCGCCGTCCCGATGCGCCGTCCACGGCCACCGCCGGACGAGTGGAACCCAGGCACGTACCGACCTTCGACCGGCCCACCCCGCTCCGTACCCCGGGCGCGCCGTCAGAGGTCGACCAACGGCGCGGGCCCGGGGCGGCCCCCTCGCCTCGGCCCACGGGAGATCCGGCAACGACCCGCTGCCGCGCCGCGTCCCTCGGCCTGGCGCACATCGCGCTCGCCCACCCGGTGCCTCCGGGCCGGCCTGTGACCGTCAGAAGTCGTTGGCGCTCTTGGCCATGAGGCCGCCGTCGCACACCAGGTGGCTGCCCGTGACGTACGAGGCGTCGTCGGAGAGCAGCCAGGTGGCGGCGCGGGCGATCTCGGCGGGGTCGGCCATCCGTCCGAGCGGGATCTGGCGCGCCGCGGCGTCGCTCAGGCGCGCGCGTTCGGCCGCCAACTCGGCGCCGCCGAGGCCGAAGTAGAGCATGGGCGTGTCGGTGGCACCGGGTACGACGGCGTTGACGCGGATGCCGTGCGGGGCCAGGTCGATGGCGGCGGCCCGTACGAACGCGGAGACCCCGCCCTTGGACGCTCCGTACGCGCTGTTCGAGCCGCCCGCGAAGCCGACGAAGGCGGCCGGGGACGACATGCACACCAGCGAGCCCGGCCGTCCGGCGTCCCGGAGGATCTGGGCGGCCGTGCGTACGGTCAGGAAGGTGCCGGTGAGGTTCACGTCGAGCACGCGGCGCCAGGTGTCCAGGGACATGCGGGACAGGGGCTCGTTGATCTCGATGCCGGCGCTCGCGATCACCCCGTCCACCGGGCCCAGCGCGGTGCCCGCCGCGTCGAACGCGTCGGCCAGGCTCCGTTCGTCGGTGACGTCCGACGCGGCCGACCAGGTGTCGGAGGCGCCGACGCGCCGGGCCTCGGCCGCCACCCGCGCGGCGCGCCCGCCGTCCTGGTCGAGAACGCCGAGGGCCCAGCCCCGACGGGCCGCCTCGAGAGCGGTGGCGCGACCGATGCCGCTGCCGCCGCCGGTGATCAGGATCGTCCTGGTCATTCCGCGGGGTCCTTGGTGGCTTTGAAGTGAGTGTTGATGTGCGCGGTGACGGCGCGGTCCAGTGCCTGTTCGTCGCCCGCGCGCAGGGCGTCGACGAGTTCGCGGTGTTGCTCGGCGACCACGGTGGCGTCCGCGTAGTGGCTCGCGTCGCGCCGGAAGTAGGAGCGCACGCGCGGTTGGATCGAGCGCCAGATCTGGAGGCAGTGCTGCTGCCCGGACAGGGTCACGACCGCCTCGTGGAAGCGGATGTCCTCGTCGGCGAGCGACGCGGCGTCCGCCGCCTCGGCCGCCGCAGCCATGTTGCGGACGAGCGACTCGAGGTGGGCGTAGTCGGCGTCGGTCAGCCGGGGCATCGCCTTGCGGAAGGCGAACTTCTCCAGCGAGACGCGGACCGGTACGAGGACGTTCTCGATCTCCTCCTGGGAGACGCCCAGCACCTCCGTGCCCCGGTACGGGTAGGAGATCACCAGCCCCTCCTGCTCCAACTGGCGCAGCGCCTCGCGGACCGGCGCCCTGCTGGTGCCGAGCTGCGCGGCGACCCCCGCCTCGGTGAGCTTCTGGCCCGCGGGGAGCTGGCCCACGGTGATCGCCTCGCGCAGCACGTCGGCGACGGTTTCCCGGCGGGAGGCGAGGGACGCGGAGGAGAGCGCGGGCAGCGCGGAGAGACCGGACATGGCCGCAGCGTAACAGGGATCGTATTTTGTCGACAATCGAGCGTGCTCCTTCGGGTCGGTGGGGAGCCGGGGCCGCGGGGTGAGTCGGTGGAGAGGTGCTTCCGGCGATCGGCGGGGCCGTGGAGCTGTCTGTTTCGCGGGCTCGCGGGCTCGCGGGCTCGCGGGCGGGGATGGTGTCGCGCCGCCCGGGTGCTGTCGGTCCCGCCCATGACGGGCGTCTCGGCAGACTGTAACCCAATGGTCGATTGTCGACAATTGCCTGCCGGGTCGGGTACGGTCCCGAAAACAGCCCCCGCCTCGTCGGCGTCCGGGGCGGCGAGCACCCACCACGAGAGGCACTCATGAGAATCACCAGGATCGAGACATGCGGTCTGCGCGGGGCGACCCCCGAGGGCGGTTGGTCCAACGAACTGCGCCCGGACGACGTCGTCCACACGCTCGTCGCCGTGCACACCGACGCGGGCGTCACGGGCGTCGGAAGCGCCTTCACCACCGAGGACCTCGTCCGGGGCGCCATCGACCTGTTGCTTCCGCACCTCGTCGGCCAGGACCCGATCGAGGTCGAGCGCATCACCGAAACGCTGCACCAGACCGCGTTCTGGATGGGCCGGGGCGGCTCGCTTACGCACGCGACGAGCGCCATCGACATCGCGCTGTGGGACATCGCGGGCCAGGCGCTGGGCCAGCCGGTCGGCCGGCTGCTCGGTGGACGCCACCGCACCCGGGTGCGCCCCTACGCCTCGGTGCTGATGGACGAGGCCGGACCGATGACGGACACCCTCACCGCACTCGTCGAGCAGGGGTTCACCGCCTTCAAGATCGGCTGGTGGAAGTTCGGCCGGGTGGACGCCGCCACCGACGAGCGCACCGTGGCCGCCGCCCGCGCCGCGGTCGGCGACCGCCTCCTCGCGGTCGACGCCGGCGGCTCCGAGGCATTCTTCCCGGGCGGCCTGGCCTGGGCGAAGCGCACCGCGCGGATGCTCGCCGACCACGAGGTCGCCTGGTTCGAGGAGCCTCTCGCGCCGGACGACCTCGACGGTTTCGCCGAGTTGCGGGCCGGTTCGCCCGTGCCGATCAGCGGCGGCGAGGTCCTCACCCGCAGGCAGGGCTTCGCCCCCTACCTGCGACGGCGCGCTTTCGACATCGTCCAGCCCGACACCACGAAGGGAGGCGGGCTGAGTGAGTCACGCCGGATCGGCTGGCAGGCCCAGGACCTCGGTATCCGACTGATCCCGCACGGCTGGAACACGGCCATCGGTCTCGCCGCTGACCTGCACCTCTCCGCCGCGCTCGTGTCCACCGACCTCGTCGAGTACAAGACCGGGTCGGCCTACGTGGACGATCTCGTCGCGGGCGGTTGGCGACTCGACGTCGACGGCTACCTCGACATCCCCGCCGGCCCCGGCCTCGGCGTGACCCTCGACCCCGAGGCGGTCGCGAAGTACGGCACGCGGCCCGCGTTCGCCGACCCGACGGCGTGAGCCCGTCGGTCACGCCCACCTGGCGGGCCCCGCGGCCCGCCCCGTACTCCCTCGGCTGACCGGCACCGCCCCGCACGCGGACACGCTGGGACGGACATATCCGCTCCCCTTCAACACCGCGCGGCGGCGCCGCGTATCCCCTGGTGAACGCGGCCGACGAGCCGACAGACATCGCGAACGGGCGGACGCGGCACGGCACTTCGGCGCACGAACGATCAGCCCCAGCAGCGCTCCGAAGCCACCGGGCGAGCGCCACCGTGGCCATCGCGCACGCCCGGTGGGCCGCCCGGCCCGGAGTCGCAGGGCGACGGCTGACTGGCGACCAAGTGTGGGACGCCGTAGCCGAATCCGAACGACCATCGGAGGCCGACGCCGTCGATCAGCTACTGGAACGCGTCCAACTCGGTGAGGCGTTGCGGCGACTGAGCCCAGAACACCGGGAGGCGGTGGTCGAGGTGTACTTCGGCGGTCGTACCTGTGCCGAGCTGGGTGCGGAGCTGGGCGTACCGGCGTCCACCCTGCGCAGCCGGCTGTACTACGGCGTACGCGCGCTCAGGCTCATCCTGGAGGAGAACGGGTGGTTGGCACCATGAACGAACCCTGCCTGCCCTTCCGCCACGCGCTGACCGAGCACCTGCTCCTCGGCACACCCCTGCCGACGGACCTGGCCCGACACCTCGACCGGTGCCCGGAGTGCGCCCGTGAGAAGACCGAAACCGACGACGTGGTCCGAACGCTGCGCCGGGCGGACCCGCGCGCGGACTGGTCGGTCGAGCGGGCCCGCGCGCGGCAGGACCGGTCCGCGCGCGAACTCGGCGCCCGCGTCCGTCAGGCCGTGGCGGACACCGGGCCCGCCCGGCCCGCGCGTCGCCGGCGCGTCGCGCTGGGGGTGGCCGCCGCCCTGATCGTGGCGGCCGGGGCCCTCGTCCCGCTGGTCGGGTCCGGGGACGCGGACCCGCCGCCCACGGCGTCCGTGGCGCTGGTACGCGAGGGAAGGATGGTCAGCCACCCGTGGGGCACCGAGGTACCCGTGGCCCTGTCCGGGCTGAAGTCGGGTGAGAGCTACCGGCTGATGGCCGTCAACGCCGACGGGGCGCGCGCCTCCGGCGGCAGCGTCAACGCCACCTCGGGCGCGCGCGTGTCCACCCGTATGACGACGGCTCTGCGCAAGGAGACCATCACCGCCCTGGTCGTGGAGGACGAGGAGGGGCGCGTCGTGGCGCACGTCCCGGTGGTGCCGTACCCGACACCGTCTTCGGCCCCGTCCTCCTCGGCTTGAGGCCGTGGCCGGCCGCGTCGCGCGGGGTGTCAGCCCGCCGGTCACGGCCGGCGCGGCGCCGACCGGCGCGGGAGGGCGACCACCTGGAGGTCGCGGTTACGGCTGTGGCTACGGCTGCGGCTGCCGCGACGGGGGGTGAGGAATCGGCCCGGGCCCGGCGGCTAACGGGGTTGACGGTCACCGGCCTCACGACTGTCGAGGGTCTGCTCCCGCAGGATGTCGTTGTGGCCGGCGTGGCGGGCGAACTCCTGGATCATGAGCAGGTAGATCCAACGCAGGCTCACGGTGCCGCAGGACGGGTGGCGTCGGGTGGCGTCCAGGTCGATGTCCGCGGCGATGGCCCGCGCGCGGTCGCTGGCGCGCTCGAACTCGGCGATCACGTCGGCGAGGGTCTCACCGTCGCCGGCCACGAAGCTGTCCTCACCCACCATCGCCCCGTCGCACGCGGCTTCCGGCAGGCCACCGAGAATGTGTTGGAACCACTTCCGTTCCGCGAACGCGGCGTGCTTGATCAGTCCGATCGGCGTCGTCAGGGACGAGACGCGGCGCTGGCGCGCCTCCGCTTCGGAGAGGCCGCGGACCGTGTCGATCAGTTCGGCCCGCGTGTGGTCGAGGATGTACGCGAGCATCTGACGCTCGGGGCAGTCGGTGAGGCGGGTGGGCACGTTCATGTCGGGTGTTTCCCTTCGTGGCGGGTGTGCGCGTTGGTGGGACGCGCTCGATGGGGTCCTGTCGATGTGTCCGGCGAACGGCCCCGGCGTGACGATGACGCCGTGACCCACGGGCCAACTCGCCTGCTAAGAAGCCACTTGTCCGTCAACGGGTGAGGCGTTGGGGCGGTTCGCTCGGCTCGTCATCGAGGCACATCGAGCCCGGATCGGACAGTCTGGAGTCGGACCGGGTCGGTACGGACGGGACCGGTAGGGCCGGATGCCGACCGGGCTTCCTGGCCGGGAGTGGTGCCGTCGGCGACCACCATCCGGGTCACCGAGGCGGCGGGACCGGCATCCCCGCGCACTGCGCGTTCCGGGGTGCCGCAGAGGTCACGCTCGGCGCGACCCTACCCCACCAGCGTGCTGACCGCAGCAGTGACGAAGGCCCCCGCACGCACCCGCGCATCCGCACCCACGCGCCCGCACGCACGCACCCGGTCGCAGCGCGCCGCCGCCAACGGACGCAGGACGGCACACGGCCGCGTCACGGGGCGGGGACGTCCGGGTCGGGGGTGGCGGTGTGGGGCGCGGTCGGGCCTGCCGTGCAGTCCAGGATCAGCAGGTGCGGGCGGTCGAGGTAGTCACGCCAGTACGCGTCACCGAACCGCTGTCGCCCCTCGTCGGAGACGCGTGGCCGGACCCGTTCGACCGTGTCGAACCCGGCGCGACGCAGCGCCTGTTCGATGGTCGGCGCCGACCACCGGCGTACGTCGAGCGGGATGACGGTGTCCGCCCACCGGAGCGTCAGCCGGATCGGCGCCCCGTCGGCCGCCGCGCCGTCGGCGTCCGGGAGCGCGGAGACCTCGAACCCGTACGCGTCGTAGTACCCGGGCTCCGCGGAGATGTCCGGGTCGAGCGTGGCGGCGACGAGGCGTCCGCCGGAGGGGTCGAGCGCCCGGTGCGCCGTGCGGCACATGGTGGTCAGCTCCTCCTCCGTGGCCGCGTACGGCAGCGCGTACACGCTGACGACCAGCTCGAAGGCGCCGTCGAGCGCGGTGTCGACCGGGTCCTCCGCCCTGGTGGCGTCCCGCCGGAGGTAGCGCACGCCGAGTCCGTCCGCGCGCTCGCGGCGGCGGGCGATCTCCAGCATGCCCTCGGACACGTCGGTGCCGGTGACGTCCACGGCCCCGCGCTCGCGCAGCAACCGGGTGTACACGCCAGCGCCGCAGCCCAGGTCGAGGGCCCGGGTGCCGTGCACGTCGCCGAGCGTCTCCAGCAGGGTGTGTCGTTCGACGTACGCGCGCACCGGATGCTCGGGCGCCATGCGCGCGTAGTCGGCGGCCAGACCGTCGAACTGACTGGTCATGCGCGCTACCTCCGGTCTTGGGCGCGGTCGTGGCGGTGCGTCCTGGACCCGTGTATCCGCGCGGACAAGGGCATTGTGGCGCCTCGCGCCCCGGGTGCGGAACCCGCCGGGAGCGGGGGTCGGCCGGGCCCGGCCGTCGGGGGCGGGCGGGGTCGAGGAGTATCGGGACGCGGTTCATCGTGTTCCCCCTGGCATGGTGGAGCCCGCGTCGGTCGCGGCCCCGGCGGGTGTCCCGTGTGCCGTCTGGCACGGGTAACACGCTCCCGTACGGGCCCGCGCGGCACACGGGTGCGCGCCCCCAAGCCTCAGGTGTTCCCAGCACCACCCCGCCCGGTGCGCGTGGCCCGCGTCAGGGCAACCGCTCGCGCAGCGCGGGGCGTTGAACGAGCCGACGACTGGCAGGCACCACACGTGTCGACGGGCCGACGCGCGAGCGGGTCGCGGCGCCCCGGCCCGTACGGCGCGACCTGGCACTTCTCTCTCGCGGCGGCTCCTGCCGCCACCGCCCGTTGGCCCGTGGGGAGTTCGCGGTCGGGAGATGAGGCACCCCGGGTGATTTCACAAGCGCGCAATCTCGTAAGCTCGGCAGGGCACGAGGGAGCCCGAGTGCAGCCATCCGGCGACCAACCTGCGGCTGTGGGGCTCCCTCGCGCGGAACCACCGTCGAATCGTGTGTTCACGAAAGGGGCTCCACGTGCAGACTATGAGGCAGCGTCCAGCAGTCCGATGGCGGCGCTACGGCCGACTCGTCGCCACCAACTTCCTGCGCGGCGCGTCGTACGCGTGCGGTACCGCCGTCATCGGCCTCGCGATGTGGTGGGCGCGGGTCCGGTAGGCGAGCGGGCGGTCGGCGAGCGCGTTAACGGTTTCTCGGGGCGTCCGAGAGGCCGTTGACCTCCTCGGGTCGGCCAGACCGCGCTCTGGCCGACCCACCCGCGCCGCCTGCCCTGCCCTGTACCTCCCCGCTCGCCGAGGTCGGCCGAGGTCAGGTGGCGGGCAGGGGGATGCTCGCGTACACGGGGTAGTGGTCGGACCTTCCGGCGTCGGGGGTGACCGTGCGGGAGGCGATGCGTGCGGTGGCGGACGTGTGCGCGGTTCCTGACAGCTTCGGGGCGTGCCGGCTTCCGGCCGTGCCGCCCCGGTCCGGGCGCCACCCCTCCCCAAGTGCGTGCGCGAGAACACGAGTTGCGCCCGCCAGTCGACCTCGTCGCATACTTGTACGGCACCACCCGTCGACCGTGCCGCGAGCGCGAGGAGTCGGCTCGGTGGGTAGGTGTGGAGTGCGAGCATCGGATGGGCTCACATCACGGGGGCAAGGCATGAACATCCAGCTTCGGGTGCACAACCCGAGCAACGACAACGACCCTCACTCGCTGTACCAGTGGCTCGGCGACGCCGCACCGCGGTTGCGGGCCGACGGCGTTCACCTACGACGACTCGGCGCGGCGCCGAGGCCCGGCGAGATGGGTGGGGCCTTCGACGTCATCCAGTTCGTCTTCGACTCGTCGGTGCAGCTCGGGGCGCTCGCCGTGGCCATCGCCACCTGGCGTGCCGCGCACGCCACCCGTGGCGAGTCATCGCTGACCGTCGAGCGGGACGGCCGGCGTGTCACGCTCACCGGCGTCGACGTGAGCGACCCGGGCGCCGTCCGCCGGGCGTTGGACGAGCTGTTGCGCGAGGACCCGGCATGAGGGGAGCGGATGCCGCGGTGGCCTCGGGCGCGCAGCCGGCGCGGGACGGGCTCGCCCAGCGGATCGACCCCGCGAGATCGGCCTGCGTCCTCATCGGCGTCAGCACGTACAACGAGCGGGAACTGCCACGGCTCGCCTCCGTGGCGCGCAATGTCGAGGCACTGGCACGGGAGTTACGGGACCCCGACGTGTGGGGCATCCCGCCGGAGCGGATGAAGGTGGTCTCGGACCCGGCGACCGTCGAGGACGTGACCCTGCCCATCCGCAAGGCCGCCGAACTGGCCACCGACACACTGCTGATCTACTACGCGGGCCACGGCGTCCTGCACGGCAACAGCGAACTCCACCTCACCCACCGAGCCACCCACCGGCACTACAGCGAGACCGCGGTGCGGTACGCGACGCTCCGCGCCATCCTGCTGGAACACCGTGCGACCATCGGGCGCCGCGTCGTGATCCTCGACTGCTGCTACAGCGGCAACGCGGTCGAGGGCCTGTCCTCCCACGAGGTGGACGACCTGGTGGCCATCGAGGGCTCGTACGTCATGACCGCGACGCCGCGCAACGCCCTGGCGATGGCGCCGAGCGGGGAGCCCTACACGGCCTTCACCGGGGAGTTGCTCAACGTCATCCGGCAGGGCGTGCCGGACCGCGCCGAGCAACAACACCTCTCCCTCGACGACGTCTACGCCGCGATCAGGCGGTCGCTGGGCAAGCGCAACATGCCGCTGCCCGGCAAGCAGGACTCCCACGACGTCGGCAAGCTTCCCTTCATCCGCAATCGGCTGAGCCCGGCGGAGCCGGTACCGCCCCACGTTCCGTACTGGAACAGGGTGCGGCTCGCCGCGGCCGGGGCGGTGCTGGCCGGTGTCGCGGCGGCCGGCGGCCTCACCGGCCACGAACTGGCCGATGACGGCCGACCGGCCCGCGCGCCCGAGGCCAAGCCCGCGCCGGTGCTCACCGGGCCCTGTGGCAAGGGCGGCAAAGCCTCGCTCCTCAGCGTCTCCGACGCGCTGAACGAGCACGACGAGTGGCAGGGCACCAAGGTGGAGGGCCTGTCGGCGCTGGCCCTCACCGGGGGCGCCGACGTCGGGGCGATCGCGCTGCGCGACGAGGAGCCGGGGCAGTTGTTCCGTCTCCAGCTCGGCTCCCCGGAGTCGCTGCGACCGGAGGTCACGGGAGTGCTCGGGCTCTACCGGGCGGACGGGGGGAAGTTCACCGAGTTCGACGGCGAGGGCCTGGTCATCGAGAAGGGCGGGGCTACCGTGCTGGCCACCGCCGAGCGGGGGCCCGCGCTGCGCCGGTTCGACCTGGCCACCGGGCGGCAGATCGGCAGGGACTTCGCGTTGCCGGACGCGTTCTACCCGCCGCCCCGCGGCGAGGCCCCACGCTCGCGCAGCCTCGAATCCCTGACCGTCACGGCAAGCGGCACGTACCTGTACACCGGCGCCGAGGGCCCGCTGATCCGCGACACGGACGTCCACGGGCGCCACCAGGTCCGCATCCAGCGCCTCAGGGGCAGGCCGGGCGGCGACTACGTGCCCGACAGGCAGTTCGCCTACCAGACCGAGGAGGGGCACTACCTCAGCGACCTGATCGCCGTGGACGACACGCGGCTGCTGGCGCTTGAGCGCGGCTACCTGCGCGGCCTGGGCAACGGCATTCGCGTCTACGTGGTGGACGTGGCCGACGCCGTGGACGTCACGGACATCGACGCGTTGGACGAGGGCACGGCCGACGCCCTGCTCCACAAGCGGTCGGAACCGCTGCTCGACCTGCGGAAGTGCCCGGACGGCGGGGTGACGTCGGACGAGCCGCAGAGCAACCCGATCCTGCAGAACGTGGAGGGCATGGCCCTCGGTCCCCAGTGGACGGAAGGCGAGCACAAGGGCGCGCGCCCGCTGTACCTGGTCGCCGACAACAACGGCCGCAAGAGCCAGTCGACCCGGCTCTACTCGCTCGCGGTGGACCTGCGGCGCTGAGGAGCGGCGAGCGCCGTGCGGTGAGCGGCGACGGTCGGTCGCGCCGGAGGGCGGGGTGCCGGTCGCGACGGCGGGGCTCCAGGGGTGGTGCGTGAGTCCGGTGCCGGCCCGGTGGCGGGCCGTTCCGCCAGGGTCGCTGGGGAGGCGGAACGGCATGCCGGCGCGGCGGTGCTACGACTCGCCGGTGATCCTGGCTGACCCGATCGACGCCGCGGCGATCTCCCGGGCGGCGGTCCGGGTCGACGAGTTGGCGTTCAGGCTGGTCAGCGATGCCTGGTCGAGCGCGTGGACGACGAAGTCGTACGTGTTCACCGTCGATGGCGAGCACGGGCCCTGGTATCCGTAGAGGCTCGCGCTACCCCGGTAGTAGACCTGCCTGGCCCCCGCCGGCGTCGAGGGCCGGTACGCGTGGTCGACGTTCTGGGGGAGCGTGGTGGTGCTCGCCGGGATGTCGTAGATGACCCAGTGAATGAGGTTGGAGTTGTCCACGTCGCGCATGACGATCGCGTAGCTCTTGGCGGCGGTCGGCGCGCCCGACCAGGTCAGGGGAGGGGACTCGTTCCTCTTGCCGGGGTCGCTTCCCCCGCCACTGGTGCACTCGTGGACCTTGGGGATGACGCCGCCGTCGGCGAACGCGGCGCTGGTCAGGGTGAACGCGCCGCGGGGTGCCGAGGTCGACGAGGCGGTGGCGGGCGAGAGGCCGACAGCCCCGGTGACGGTGACGAGCAGAGCACAGAGCGCGATTCGTGCACTTTTCACTGATGGCTCCCGAGATACCTGTGATCGCTTGGGTGTCCGTGGCGTGAGAGCGGTACGCGCGTGGTAGAGCCAGCGTAGGCATCGCGGATTCTGACGTCATGTCACTTGGCGAGCCGGTGGCGGTACTTTTCGCCTTCGGCGCTGTCGAGCGCTGTCGTCTTGGACGAGGCTGTCAACCCGGCAGCCGGGACGGGGTCGGACCGCCGGCGACGAGCGTCGCCCGCACCCGGGCCCCGGTTCCGTGTCGAGGCCGCGGGGCAGCGCCGACTGGCTCGGCACGGCGTCGGTGAGCGCCGCGCCGACGCCCCCGCCAGGACGACGGCCAGGGCCGCGCCGCGCCGGAGGCCACGGCCCCGTCGGCGGGTGCCGCGCGGTGGCACCGCCGTCCGGCCCGCGCGGGCGTGGGCGCACGTACGCCGCGTACGTGCGCCCCCGCCCGCCCGGCGCGGATCTCCGCCGCCCCCGCGCCACGGCGTGGTGGCGCGTCGCGGCTTACGGCGGCCGGTTCCGGGACGCGCTCAGGACTGCGGGCTCGGCCGAAGCGCCGGTTCGCGCCCCGGTGCCCCCTCGGCCGGGTCCGTGGCCTCCTTGGGGGCGGTCTCGTTCGGGGCGGCCCCGGTCGGTACGACCAGCATCTTCGTCACCGAGCCGTCGTCGCCCACCACGTCGCGGACGAACGTGAAGCCCAGCCGCGCGCACAGCGCCAGGCTCGCCGCGTTCTCCGCGCCCACCATGCCGTAGACCCGGTCGACCCGGAGCGTCCGCGCGGCGTAGCGGATCAGCTCTGTGACCAGTTCCGAGCCGAGCCCCTTGCCCCAACTGTCGCGGACGAAGGCGGCGATCATCTCGTAGCCGTCGACGTTGCCGGTCTTCTTGATCTCCGCGTGGCCCACGTACGCGCCGTCCAGCCACACGGCCCACAGGTCGAACCGGTTCTGCGGGTAGATCTCGTCCATGATCACCTTGAACACGGCCCGGAGGTCCGCCTCGGGAGCGCGTTCCTGGCCCATCCAGCGGCACACCTCCTCGTCGCGCAGCAGTCCGACGAAGGCGTCCTCGTCCTCGGGTCGGTAGGGGGTGAGAGTCATGCGCTCGGTGCGCAGTGTCGGAGTCATATCGGGTCCTTTCCTGGATGGCGCCCGCCCTGGCGCCCGGCGGCCACCGGGCCGGAGGAGCGGAACGAGAGAGGTGAGGGGCGGGGCGCCTGGTGCCACCACGGCGCCTCGTGGCGTGCCGCGCTGACGCCGGGGCGCGGCGCGCGGCCCCGCCCCGGCGTCAGCGCGTCCCGCGGCCCGGCCGCCGCCCCCGGCCCACCGCCGGGGCGGCGGTCGGGGGCGGCACAGCCGTCAGGACTCGACGCGGTCCATGCGCTCGCGCAGGCTGCGCGGGCGCATGTCCGTCCAGACCTCGTCCACGTACGCGGAGCACTCGTCCTGCGTGCCCTCCTTGCCCACGGCCTGCCAGCCGTCCGGGACCTCCAGGTCGGCCAGCCACAGCGAGTACTGGTCCTCGTCGTTGCGCAGGACCTGGTAGCGGGCGTTCTCGTCCATGTGTGTTCTCCCATCGTGGAGTCGGGGTGCGAAAGAAGCGGATCGGATGTCGGATCGGGTGGGGCGTCGCCGGGACCCGGCCCCGGCGGCGGCCCACGGGGCGCGTGGGGTCGGGCCGGGCGGCGCTCGGACACCGGCGCCGGCGCGCGGCGCCGGGGCGGCGGCGACGCGCCCGCTCACGCGCCGGCCCTGGCGTGCCCGGCGATGTGGCGCAGCGCCTCGGTGAAGTCCGCGGCCACGGCGCGGATGGTCGCCTCGTCGTGCACGGCGGGCCGGTACCGCCAGGTGAAGGCCAGCCTGCCGGCCTGCACGGCGCCGACCACCTCCAGCAGGTGGGCGCCCGCGTCGCGGGGGTCGTGGTCCTGGCCGAAGGAGCCGTGCTCGGCGCGCACCAGCGCGCCCGCCACCTCGTCGGACCTGGCGTCCCACTGCCCCAGGTAGTTGAAGGCGAGCTGCCCCGCGCCGGGCCGCTCCAACGCGGCGCGCACCTCGTCCGGGCCGTACGTGCGCAGGGCGCCGAACCCGATGCCGTTGCCGGGCACGGCCCGCAACTGCCGCCGCACCGACTTCACCAGCGCCCGCCAGTCGCGGTCCGGCGCGAGGTGGGCGGCGTCCGGCACCCGGAGGCGGACCGGGTGGATGGTGGTGAACCAGCCGACGGTGCGGGAGAGGTCCACGTCGGCCAGCACCTCCTCCCTGCCGTGCCCCTCCAGGTCCACGCTGACCTCGTCGTCCCCGGTCCAGCGCGCCAGGGCCAGCGCGAGCGCGGCCAGCAGCACGTCGTTGATGCGGGTGCGGTACGCGGCGGGCGCCGCTCGCAGCAGTGCCTCCGTGTCCTCCTCGCCCAGCGTCGCGACCACCGCGCCGGGTGTGCCGTCCGTGGCGTCCCCGTCGTGGTCCACGGGCAGCGGGGCGGGGGCCACTGCCTGCCGCCAGTAGGGCAGTTCCTCGTCCAGCGCGCCGGCCGCGACATGGGCGGCCAGCCCCCGGGCCCAGTCCCGGTAGGCGGTGGTCCGCCTGCCGAGCGCGATGCCGTCGCCCGCCACGGCCTGCCGGTAGCCGCTCTCCAGGTCGTCCAGCAGGATGCGCCAGGACACCGCGTCGACGACCAGGTGGTGCGCCACGAGCAGCAGGAAGTCCGGCCGCCCGGCGGCCCCGGTGAACAGGGCCGCGCGCAGCAGCGGGCCCCGGCCGATGTCGAAGCCGCCGTGCAGGGCGTCGGCCGCCCGTTCCATCGCCGCGTCGGCCTCCTTCTCCGACAGCCCCGCCAGGTCGTGCCGTACGAGGAGGTCCGGAACGGGGGAGGGGGCCGGGTTGTGCTGCCGCCACTGGCCGCCTTCCTCGGTGAAGCGCAGGCGCAGCGCGTCGTGGTGTTCGAGCAGGGCGTCCAGTGCCGCCCGCAGCGCGACGGGGTCGGGGCGGCCCTCCAGTTCGAGCAGCGCGGACTGGTTGAAGTGGTCGCGTGCGGCGCGCGGCGTGGCGAAGAACCACGCCTGGATCGGCGTCAGCGGCAGGTCGCCGGTGACCGGGCCGCCGTCGTCGTCGGTGGACTCGGTCGTCACCACGGTGGCCAGCGCGGCCACCGTCTGATGGGTGAACAGGTCCTTCGTGGCCAGCCGGAGCCCGTCCCGGCGCAGCCGGGAGACGACCTGCATGCTGAGGATCGAGTCGCCGCCGAGGTCGAAGAAGTTGTCGTCGGCGCCGACGGCGTCCAGGCCCAGCACGTCGGCCCAGATGCGCGCGATCCGCCGCTCGGTCTCCGTGGCCGGCTCCCGGCGCGCGCCGGCGGACCCGGCCACTCCGGCGGCGGGGTCGGGGTCGGGCAGGGCGCGCCGGTCGAGCTTGCCGTTGGCCGTGAGCGGCAGCCGCTCCAGGGGGACGTACAGGGACGGCACCATGTGCGGGGGCAGCGCGCGGGCCAGGTGGTCGCGCAGCTCCGCGACGGGCAGCCCGTCCG
Organism: Streptomyces buecherae; assembly: GCF_014295035.1. Classification (GTDB taxonomy): domain Bacteria; phylum Actinomycetota; class Actinomycetes; order Streptomycetales; family Streptomycetaceae; genus Streptomyces; species Streptomyces youssoufiensis. The sequence goes on along the minus strand of NZ_CP060404.1, from coordinate 525,900 downwards.
GCGCCCCGTCGGCCGGTACGACGTAGGCCACCAGCCGCCCCGGGCCCGCGGAGCGCTGCCCGGCCGGGTCGGCGGACCGTACGGCGACGACCGCGTCGCGCACCAGCGGGACGCGGCGCAGGGCGCTCTCGATCTCGCCCGGCTCGATGCGGAAGCCGCGCAGCTTCACCTGCTCGTCCACCCGCCCCGCGTACCGCAGTTGGCCGTCCGCGCCCCACCGTGCCAGGTCGCCGGTGCGGTACATCCGCTCGCCGGGCTCCCCGTCGGGGCAGGCGACGAACCGGCTCGCGGTCAGCCCCGGGCGCCCCAGGTACCCGCGGGCCAGGTGCGGGCCCGCGACGTACAACTCGCCGATCACGCCGACCGGCACCGGACGCAACGCCGCGTCCAGCACCCGGGCGCGGGTGCCCGCCACCGGGCGGCCGATGGGCGGGGCGCCGCCGTCCGGTGCCAGCGCGTCCGTCCAGGTGGCCACCACGGTCGCCTCGGTCGGCCCGTAGGAGTTGACCATGCGGCGGCCGGGCGCCCAGCGTTCCACCAGGTCGGCCGGGCACGCCTCGGCGCCGACGATCAGGGTGCGCAGGCGCGACAGGCCGCCGGCGGCCTCGGGGGGCACGGTGGCCAGCGCGGCGGGCGGGATCAGCGCGTGCGTGACGCGCCGGTCGGCGAGGACCCGGGCGAGCCGGTCGCCGAGCAGCGGCCCCTCCTCGCCCGCGACGAGCGCGGCGCCGGACAGCAGCGAGACGCACAGCTCCAGGACGGAGGCGTCGAAGCTGGGCGACGCGAACTGCAGCACCCGGTCGCCCGGCCGGACCTCGTAGCGGGCCGCGGCGGCCGTGGCGAAGCCGGCGATCCCGGCGTGCGTGACCACCACCGCCTTGGGGGTGCCCGTCGAGCCGGAGGTGTAGATGACGTACGCCGGGTGCCCGGTGGCCAGCGGCGCGCGGCGGTCCGCGTCGGTCGGGGCGGTGTCCGGGCCGTCCGCGCGCCACACGCGCGCCGGGTCGTCGATGACGAGGACGGCGCCGGAGTCGCGCAGCATGAACTCCCGCCGCTCTACCGGGTAGTCGGGGTCCACCGGCAGGAACGCGGCACCCGCCTTCGCCACGGCGAGCTGCGCCACCACCGTCTCCGCCGAGCGGGGCAGCGCGAGCGCCACCACGTCCTCGGGGCCCACGCCCCGGCCGGCGAGGTGGTGCGCCAGCCGGTTGGCGGCGCGCTCCACCTCGGCGTACGTCCACTCGCGCGCCCCGGCGACGAGCGCCACCGCGTCGGGTGCCTGGGCCGCCCGCCGCTCGAACAACTCGGCGATCGTGGCTGGGGGCACCGCGTCGCCGGCGACCTCGCCGGGCGCGGGCAGCCGCTCCAGCTCCTCGCGGGAGGCCAACGGCAGGGCGGCGACGGGGCGGTGCGGGTCCTCGGCGACGGCGGCCAGCAAGGCGGCGAGCTGGCCGGCCATCCGGTCGGCGGTGGCGGCGTCGAACAGGTCGGTGCTGTACGTCAGCAGCCCGCGCAGTTCTCCGGTGTCGGTCTCGGCGAACTCCCAGGTGAGGTCGAACCCGGCGTGATGGGTGTCCGGCTCGATGTCGCTCACCTCAAGGCCCGGCAGGTCCAGGTCCGCCCCCGGCGCGTTCTGCAGCACGACCATCGCCTGGAACAGCGGGGTGCGGCTGGTGTCGCGTACCGGCTGGACCGCGTCCACCACCTGCTCGAAGGGCACGTCCTGGTGCGCGAAGGCGTCCAGCACCGTCCGCCGCACCCCGTCCAGGACGTCCGGGAAGGACGCGTCCGGGGCGATGGCCGAGCGCAGGGTCAACGTGTTGACGAAGAAGCCGACGAGGTTCTGGGTCTCCGGGCGCTCGCGGCCGGAGGTGACCGTGCCGACGGCGACGTCCCGCTGCCCGGACAGCCGCGCGAGGTACGTCTGCACGGCCGCCACCAGCGTGGTGAACAGCGTGGTCCGCCGCTCCCTGGCGAGAGCGGTGAGCCCGCGGGCCGTGGCGGGCGGCAGCACCAGCGGGGTCGTCGCCCCGGCCCGGCCCCGCTCGGCCGGTCGCGGCCGGTCGGTGGGCAGGTCCAGCGGCTCCACGCCGGCCAGGGTCCGCCGCCAGTACCGCAGGTGCTCCTCGGCCGCCTCCCGCCCGGCGGTCCGCTGCCAGTACGCGATGTCGGCGTACCCGACCGGCAGCGGCGGCAGCGGGCCGACGTCCTCGCCCAGCGCCGCCCGGTAGAGGTGGGCCAGGTCGCCGGTGAGCACGGAGGTGGACCAGCCGTCGGTGACGATGTGGTGCAGCGTCAGGGTCAGCACGTGCTCGCTCGCGCCGAGCCGGAGGAGACCGGCGCGCAGCAGCGGCCCTCGGCGCAGGTCGAAGGGGCGCGTGCGCTCCGCGTCCAGCAGCTCCGCCAACCGCCGCGCGCGCTCGGCCGGGGGCAGCGCCGACAGATCGCGCACCGGCAGCGGCACCTCGCCCGGCGCGTGCACGATCTGCACGCCCTGGTCGTCCACGGTGTCGAAGGTGGTGCGCAGCGACTCGTGCCGGGCGACCAGCCCGGCCAGCGCGGTACGCAGCGCGGCGGCGTCCAGGTGGCCGCGCAGGCGCAGCGCCAGCGGGGTGATGTACTCGGTGCCGCCGGGCGCGAACGCGTCCAGGAACCACAGCCGTTGCTGCGCGTACGACAGCGGCAGCCGGTCCCGGGCCACCGGGGCGGGCGCGATCGGGGTCCGCCCCGTGGCACGCTGCCCGGTGAGCAGCGCCGCGACGCCGGCCGGAGTCGAGTGGGTGAACACCGTCCGCGGGGTGACCTCGGTGTCGAACTCCGCCGCGAGGCGGGAGGCGAGCCGGATGCTGAGGATCGAGTCGCCGCCCAGCGCGAAGAAGTCGTCCTCCACGCCCACCGCCTCCACCCGCAGCACCTCGGCCCACACCCGCGCGGCGCGGGCCTCGGCCTCGGTGCGCGGGGCGACCGCGCCGGGCGCCGCGACGGCGGGCGCGGGCGCGGGCAGGGCCGCCCGGTCCACCTTGCCGTTGGCGCTCAGCGGCAGCGCTGCCAGCCGTACGAACGCCGAGGGCACCAGATAGTCGGGCAGGGCGCGTTCGGCGTGGGCGCGCACGTCATCGGTGTCCAACCCCTCGTCGCCCACCAGGTAGGCGACGAGCCGCTTGGCGCCGTGATGCTCCTCGCGGGCCACCACCGCCGCGTCCCGCACCCCGGGGTGGCTGGCGAGGACGCCCTCGACCTCGCCCGGCTCGACCCGGAAACCACGGACCTTCACCTGGTCGTCGGCCCGGCCCCGGAACTCCACCGTGCCGTCGACGCGGCGGCGGGCCAGGTCGCCGGTGCGGTACATCCGACCGCCGGGCGGGCCGAACGGGTCGGCGACGAACCGCCCGGCCGTCGCCCCCGGCCGGTCGAGGTAGCCGCGGGCCACGCCCTCCCCGGCCAGGTACAGCTCGCCGACCGTGCCAGGCGGCACCGGCCGCAGCCGCGCGTCGAGCACGTGGACGCGCAGGTCGTCCAGCGGCTGCCCGATGGGCACCGGGTCCGGCACGGCGGCCGGGTCGGACATCGCGAAGGACGTGGCGAAGGTCGTGGCCTCGGTCGGCCCGTACCCGTCGACCACCACCAGACCGGGGCAGGCGGCCAGCACGCGGCGCACGGCCGCGGCCGGGACGACGTCACCGCCGGTCCACACCTGCCGCAGCCCCGCCAGGGCGTCCGGCGCGTCCTGCGCCAGCAGCCGGAACAGGCCGGCCGTCAGCCACACCGCCGTCAGGCCCCGGTCGGCGATCAGCCGTCGCAGCACGGCGGCGTCCAGCGGCCCCGGGGGAGCGACGACGACCTGGCCGCCGCCCAGGAGCGGCGCCCACACCTCGAAGGTGGTCGCGTCGAAGGCGACCGGCGAGTGCAGCAGGACCCGCTCGCACACCCCGTCGGCGAACCGGCCGTCGGTGGCCAGCGAGGCCACGTCCCGGTGCCGTACCCCGACCGGCTTGGGCAGCCCCGTGGAGCCCGAGGTGAACATCACGTACGCCAACCGGTCCGGGTCCGCGGGCGGCAGCGCCGCCGGGTCGGGGAGGGGCGCCGTCCGGGCGGCGGCCACCTCGTCGGCGGTCAGCCGGACGGACGCCCGCGCCTGCTCAAGCAGGACCGCGCGACGCCCGGCGGGCGCGCGGCCGTCCACGGGCACGTACGCGCCGCCCGCCCTGACCACCGCGAGCTGGGCCACGACGAGTTCGGCCGAGCGGTCCATGAGCAGCGCGACCCGGTCCTCCACGGCCAGCCCGCCGGCCACCAGGCGTGCCGCCAGCCGGTCGGACCAGTCGGCGAGTTCGCGGTAGGTGAGCCGCCGGCCGCCGTCCTCGGTCAGCGCGACCGCGTCCGGGGCGCTGCGCGCCCGGGCGGCGAACAGGTCCACCGGCGAGCCGGGCCGGGCCGGGCGCGCGGTGGTGTTCCAACCGCGCAGCAGCACGCGGTCGTCGTCGGTGAGCGGCTCCAGGTCCCCAGGCGAGCGCGTCCCGCCGCTCGTCAGCGCCTCGGCGGTGGCCGACAGCAGCGCCGACAGGTGCGCCGTGGCCCGCTCCACCGTCGCCCGCTCGAAGAGCGCCTCGTCGTAGTCGAGGTCGAAGCCGACGCGGTCGCCGACGTAGGCCCGCAGGCACAGCGGGAAGGTGGTGGCGGTCTCGGCGCGTACGTCCACGATCGCGATGCCCGCGTCGGCCGCGGCCCGCTCGTCGAAGGGGTAGTTCTCGAAGACGACCATGCTGTCGAAGAGCGCGGTGCCCGTGGGTACGTCGCTGAGCGCCTGGATGCGGGGCAGGGCGACGAAGTCGAAGCGCCGGGCGTCGCTCTGCTCCTCTTGGAGGGCGCGCAGCCAGGACAGCACGCCGCCGGGCTCGTCGGCGCGGACCCGGGTGGGCACCGTGTTGATGAACAGGCCCACCATGTCCTCCACGCCCGGCAGTTCGGCGGGCCGGCCGGAGACCGTGGTGCCGAACACCACCTCCCGGCGCCCGCTGTAACGGGCCAGCAGCAGCGCCCAGGCGCCCTGCACCACGGTGTTGACGGTCAGCGCGCCCCGGCCGGCCGCCTCCCGCAGCCTGCCCGAGACCTCCTCGCTCAGCTCCAGGTGCACCGAGGCGGCCGACCTGGCGCGGTGCGCCTCCACCGGCGGCCGGTCGTACGGCAGCGGCGTGGGCTCGGCGAACCCGGCCAGGGCGTCGGCCCAGTACCGCTCGGCCTCCGCCTGGTCGCGCTCGCCCAGCCAGTGCAGGAAGTCGCGGAAGGGGCGGCGGGCGGGCGGGTGCGCGGGGGCCTGGGCGACGGTCGCCGCGTACCGCGCGCACACCTCCGTGAAGAGCTGCCCGGTGCTCCAGCCGTCCAGCATCAGGTGGTGCGATGACCAGACCAGCAACACCTCGTCGCCGGGGAGCGCGGCGAGCGCCAGCCGGCACAGCGGGGCCACCGTGACGTCCATGCCGGCCGCCCGGTCCTCGGCCAGCAGCCGGTCGAGCGCCGCCTCCCGGTCGGCGGGGGACAGGGACCGCCAGTCGTGACGGGTGACGGGCAGCGCGGCACGCCGCCGCACGACCTGCACCGGGTGCGCCAGGTCCCGCCACTGGACGGCGGAACGCAGCGCGGGAGTGCGGTCGGCCACCTCCCGCCAGGCGTCCGCGAACGCCCCCGGGTCGGCGACGCCCGCGACACGGACCACCAACTGGTCCACGTAGGCGTCCGCCGTGTCGACCAGGCCGTGGAAGAGCATGCCCGCCTGGAGCGCCGTCAGCGGCAGGACGTCCTCCACCTCGCCGCCGTCGCCCGCGACCAGGTCCACCTGCCGCTGGTCGAGCCCGGCGAGCGGGAAGTCGGAGGGGCTGCGGCCCCCCGCGCCCGGGGTCGCGCAGTGCGCGACGATCTCGCCCAGCGCCGCGACCGTCTCCTCGGCGAGCCGGCGCACCAGCGACTCGTCGTACACCGCGGGCGGGTAGGTCCAGCCCAGCTCCAGCACGCCGCCCTGGACGACACCCGTCACCTCCAACGCGTACGGGCGGGTCTCCTCGGGCGCGGTGTCCTGCCCGGCCGGCGGCAGCGCGGCCCGCAACAGGCCGGCGGCGCCCGGCTGTTCACCGGTGGCCACGTCCCACTGGCCGTGGTAGTTGAAGCCGACGCGCGGCGCGGGCGCGGCGGGCAGCGGGCTCGGTCGCCGCAGGTGGCGCAGCGCGCCGTAGCTCAGGCCCCGCAGCGGCACGCCGCGCACCTGTTCCTTCACCGACAGCAGGGTCCGCCGCCAGTCCGCGTCCGGCGCGACGGTCAGGGCCATCGGGAACTCGGCGGTGAACCAGCCGACCGTGCGGGAGGTGTCCAGGTCGTCGAACAACTCCTCCCGGCCGTGGCCCTCCACGCCGATGAGCACCGTCTCCCGGCCGCACCAGCGGGCCAGCGTCCGGCCCAGGGCACTGAGCAGCACGTCGGCCACCTGGGTGCGGTACACCTCCGGCACCCGCCGCAACAGGGCCTCGGTGTCCGCCTGGTCCAGGTGGACGGTGACCGTGCGCGCAGCGCCCTGCGGGTCGGGCCCGCCGCGGCCGGCGGGCAGTTCGGCCGGCGCGGCACACACGGCGCTCCAGTACGCCGCGTCGCCGTCGAAGGCGCCGGAGTCCGCGTACCGCGCCAGGCGGTGCGCCCACTGCCCGAACCCGGTCTCCACCGGAGCGAGTTCGACCGGCCGCCCGGCCACCGCGTCGCGGTAGGCGCTCTCCAGGTCGCCCAGCAGGACGCGCCAGGACACCCCGTCCACCACCAGGTGGTGCGCGGTGAGCACCAACTGCGGCGGCCCGTCGGCGCCCCGGTCGAAGAACAGGGCCCGCGCCACGCGGCCCGTGGTCGGGTCGAGCGAGTCCCGCGCCTCGTCGGCCGCGGCGCGCACCGCCGCCTCCAGGGCGGCGCCGTCCAGCCCGCGCACGTCGTGCCGGGTGAACACCGCCTCGGGCGCGGCGGGCAGCGCCTCCTGCGACCAGGCGCCGTCGGCGTGCCGGAACCGGGTGCGCAGCCCCTCGTGCCGGGCCACCAGCGCGGCCACGGCCGCCTCCAGCGCGACGGCGTCGGTGTCGGGGGCCAGCTCCACCCGGTTGGTCATGGTGAAGCGCATCCGGTCGCCGACCGGGCGGTCCGCCAGGTACCAGTGCTGGATCGGGGTGAGCGGCGCCGGGCCGCTCGGCGCCTTCGGCGCGCCGCCGGCACGCGGGTCCGCCTGCCCGGCGCGCAGCGCCAGTTCGGCGACGGTCTGGTGGCGGAAGACGTCCTTGGAGGTGAGGGCCAGCCCGGCGCGCCGGGCCCGGGAGACGATCTGGATGCTGAGGATGGAGTCCCCGCCCAGGGTGAAGAAGTTGTCCTCCACGCCGACCCGGGGGACGCCGAGCACCTCCGCCCAGATGCCGGCGAGCAGCGTCTCGGTCTCGGTGCGCGGCGCCACGTGCGCGCCCGCGCCGTCCGGCTGGGCGGGCGGCTCGGGCAGGGCGCCGCGGTCGGTCTTGCCGCTGCTGGTACGCGGAATCCGCGCCAGGGTGACGAACACCGAGGGCACCATGTAGTCCGGCAGGCTCCGCCGCAGCCGTAGCCGCAGCTCCTCCGCGGCCGGCGGCCGTGGCCCGTCGGGCACCAGGTAGGCCACGAGCCGTGCCCGGCCCGCGTGCTCCCGGGCCACCACCACCGCGTCCCGCACCCCTCCGGCGGCCAGCAACGCCGCCTCCACCTCGCCGGGCTCGATGCGGAACCCGCGCACCTTCACCTGCTCGTCGGCGCGCCCGAGGAACTCCAGCAGCCCCCGGTCGCCCCAGCGGGCCAGGTCGCCGGTGCGGTACATGCGGGTGCCCGGCGGCCCGAACGGGTCGGCCACGAACCGGCCCGCGGTCAGGCCCGGCCGCCCCAGATAACCGCGGGCCACCTGCGCCCCCGCCAGGTACAGCTCACCCGGCACGCCGACCGGCACCGGCCGCAGCGCCGCGTCGAGCACATAGGCCCGTACGCCCCGGCCAGGGCGGCCGATGAGCGGGCGCCGCGGATGCTCGGCGAAGGACCCGTACACGGCGTCGACGGTGCACTCGGTGGGCCCGTACACGTTGTACGCCGCCACGCCCTCCAGGGCGCGCAGCTCCCGCCACAGCGCGGCGCCGACCGCCTCGCCGCCCACCAGGACCAGCCGGGGGCGGTGGCCGCCGGCGAACAGCCCGGCGGTCACCAGCTCCTGGAGGAAGGACGGGGTGGTGTTCACGCAGTCGATCCGGTGCTCCGCCACCAGGGCCACGAACGCCGCCGGATCGTGCCGCACGTCCTCGTCCACCAGGTGCACCCGCTGGCCCAGGGCCAGCAGCAGCGGGCCCTCCCAGGAGGTGTCGAAGGAGAACGAGGCGCTCAGCGCGAACCGCAGCCGCCCGCCGTCCCCGGTGTGCGGGGCCACCAGGCCCGCCAGGTGGTCGCGGCACAGGTTGAGCAGGTGCCGGTGCTCGACCAGCACGCCCTTGGGCCGGCCGGTGGAGCCCGAGGTGTAGTTCAGGTAGGCCGCGTGGGCGCCGCGCAGCGGCGCGATCCGGTCGGCGTCGGTGGGGTCGTGGTCGGGGAGTCCCGCGAGCGGCGCCTCGCGCAGCGTGTCGGGCTCCAGCACCACGTGCGGCGCGGCGTCCTCGTACAGCAGCGCCACGCGCTCCTCGGGCAGCTCCGGGTCCACCGACAGATGGGTGCCCCCGGCCTTGAGCACGGCCAGCAGCGCCACCAGCATGTCCGAGGTGCGCGGCAGCCGCACGGCCACCAGCCGCTCGGGTCCGACGCCGCGCGCGATGAGGTGGTGGGCCAGCCGGTTGGCGCGGGCGTTGAGGGTGGCGAAGTCCAGCGTCGCGTCCCGGGCCACCAGGGCGGTGGCGCGTGGGGTACGGGCCGCCGACTCCTGGAAGAGGTCCACCAGCGTCGCGTCCGGCGCGGGCGCGGGCAGCGGCTCGCCCTGCCAGTCGGTGAGCGCGCGTCGCCGCTCGGCGTCGGTCATCAGCGGCAGCGCCCCCACCGGCCGGTCCGGGTCGTCCGCGACCGCCTCCAGGAGCAGTCGCAGCCGCTCCAGCGCCCGCTCCACCGTGGCCTCGTCGAACAGGGCCGTGTCGTACTCCACGTAGCCGGTCAGCCCGTCGTCGCCCGCCACGAAGTCGAAGCTCAGGTCGAAGGTGGCGTGCCGCACGGGCGGCGTGAGCGCCTCGACGGACAGGCCCGGCAACTCCGGTTCCCGGCCGCCCAGGTTGTGCAGGGCGACCATGACCTGGAACAGCGGGGTGCGGCTGGTGTCCCGCTCCGGCCGCACCGCCTCCACCAGGCGCTCGAAGGGCACGTCCTGGTGCGCGAAGGCGTCCAGGACCGTCGCGCGCACCTCGCCCAGGAGCTGGCTGAACGGCGCGTCGGGCCGCACCCGGTTCCGCAGCACCAGGGTGTTCACGAACATGCCCACCAGGTGCTCCAGTTCGGGGCGGTCGCGCCCCGCGCTCACCGTGCCGACCGCGATGTCCTCCTGGCCCGACCAGCGGGCGAGCAGCACCTCACAGGCCGCGAGCAGCGTCATGTACAAGGTGGCGTCGGCCCGGCGCCCGGCCTCCCGGAGCCGGTCGGTCAGCGCGGCGGGCAGCGAGAACTCCAGCAGCGCCCCGTCGCCCGCGCGCACGGCCGGCCGTGGCCGGTCCGTCGGCAGCTCCAGCGGAGCCACCCCCGCCAGCCGCTCCCGCCAGTGGGCGAGGGCGGCCTCGTCGGCGGCGGCGGCCCGCGCGTCCTGCCAGGCCGCGAAGTCCACGTACGCCAGGGGCAGTTCGGGAAGGCGCGGCGGGCGGCCGGTCAGGGCCGCCGCGTACAGCTCGGCCAGGTCCCGGCCCAGCACGGTCGCCGACCAGCCGTCGGTGGCGATGTGGTGCACGGCCAGCGTCACCACGTGCTCGTCGGCGGCCAGCCGTACGAGCCCGGCCCGCAGCAGCGGCCCGCGCGCCAGGTCGAAGGGGGTGCCGGCCTCGCGGGCCAGCAGTGCGTCGAGCGCGGCGGAGCGCTCGTCCGGCGGCGTGGCCGACAGGTCGGTACGCGCCAGTTTTACCGGGTGCGGCGGTCGCACGCGCTGGCGGGCCCGGCCGTCCTCGTCGGCGAACGTGGTGCGCAGCGGCTCGTGCCGGGCCACCAGCCCGTCGAGGGCCGCGCGCAGGGCGCGGACGTCGAGCGCGCCGCGCAGCCGCAGCGCCGACAGCGTCACGTACGTGGTGCCGCCGGGCTCGAAGCGGTCCAGGAACCACAGCCGCCGCTGGGCCGGCGACAGCGGCAGCGGGCCGGTGCGGTCGGCCGTCGGGATCGGGTCGGCCGGCGCGCCGGCCGACCTCGGGGCCGGCAGGGCCGCGGCCAGTTCCGCGACGGTGGGGTGGGTGAACAGCAGCCGTGGGGAGACCTCCGCGCCGAGGGCGGCGTGCAGCCGGGAGGCGACGCGGACGGCGAGGATCGAGTCGCCGCCAAGGGCGAAGAAGCCGTCGTCGGCGCCGACCTCGCCCGTGCCGAGCACCTGCGACCACGTGCGGGCCACCAGGTGCTCGGCCTCGGTGCGCGGCGCGACGCGCTCGCCGGCCGCGGCGTAGCCGTCCCGGTCGGGGGCGGGCAGGGCGCGCCGGTCGAGCTTGCCGTTGACGGTCAGCGGCAGCGCCGTGAGGGCCACGTACGCGGCGGGCACCATGTGCGCGGGCAGCCGCTCCCGCAGGTGCGCGCGCAGGGTGGCGGCCGACGGCGGCGCGGCCGGGTCCGCGCCCACGACGTGGGCGACCAGCCGCCGCACGCCCGGGGTGTCCTCGCGCACGCCGACCGCGGCGTCGGCGACGGCGGGGTGCGCGGTCAGCGCGGCCTCGATCTCGCCCGGTTCGATACGGAACCCGCGGATCTTCACCTGCTGGTCGGCCCGGCCCAGGTAGTCCAGGGTGCCGTCCGCCCGCCACCGCGCGCGGTCGCCGGTGCGGTACATGCGCGTCCCCGCCGGGCCGAACGGGTCGGCCACGAAGCGCGCGGCGGTGAGCCCAGGCCGGTTCAGGTAGCCGCGGGCCAGGCCCTCGCCCGCGACGTACATCTCGCCCACCGCGCCGGGCGGCACCGGCGCGAGGTCGCCGTCGAGCACGTACACCCGCAGGTCCCCGATGCCGCGGCCGATGCCGCTGGAGGTGGCCCCGGTGACGGTGGCGCGATCCAGCGGCGCGTACGTGACGTGCACCGTGGTCTCGGTGATGCCGTACATGTTGACCAGCACCGGCGCGGTGTCCGGGTGGCGCTCGTACCAGTCGGTCAGCCGCCCGAGCTCCAGGGCCTCGCCGCCGAAGACCACCCGGCGCAGCGCCAGTCGGTCGCCGAGTTCCGGGTGCTCGGCGTCCGCGCGCACCAGCGGCTGGAACGCCGAGGGCGTCTGGTTGAGGACCGTCACCCGCTCGTCCACCAGCAGGCGCAGGAAGTCCTTCGGCGACCTGGCCACGTCGTGCGGGACGACGACCAGCCGCCCGCCGTGCGCCAGCGCGCCCCAGATCTCCCAGACGGAGAAGTCGAACGCGTAGGAGTGGAACAGCGTCCACACGTCGTGCTCGTCGAAGCCGAACCAGTCCCGGGTGCGCTCCAGCAGCCGCACCACGTTGGAGTGCGGCACCACCACGCCCTTGGGCAGACCGGTGGAGCCCGATGTGTAGATCACGTACGCGGGGTGCTCGGGACGTGGACGGTGGGCCCGGCCCGGCCCGGCGGCGGGCCGGCGGGCCAGGTCGGCCCGGACATCGGGGTCGTCCAGGAGCAGCCGGGGGCAGCCGGCGTCCCGTACCCGTTCCGCGACGGCGCCCGTCGTCACCAGCAGCGCCGGCGCCGCGTCGCCCAGCAGGTGGGCGATGCGACCGGCGGGCAGCTCCGGGTCGATCGGCACGTAGGCCGCCCCGCTCCTGACCACCGCGAGCAGCGCCACCAGCAGTTCCGTCGAGCGGGGCAGGGCGAGCGCCACGAACCGCTCGGGGCGGGCCCCGCACTCGGCGAGCCGGTGCGCCAACCGGTTCGCCGCGGCGTCGAGTTCGGCGTATGTCAGGGTGGCGTCCGGGCCGCTCACCGCCACGGCGTCCGGGGTGCGGGCCACCCGCGCCTCGAACAGGTCCACCAGGGTCCGCCCCGAGTGCCCCCGTTCGGCGCCGTTCCAGTCGACCAGCACGCGGCGGCGCTCGTCGGCGGTCGTCCAGGCCAGCTCCCGCAGGGGCCGGTCGGGGCCGGCCGCCAGCTCGCCGAGCAGCAGGCACAGCCGGTCGGCGACGGCCCGCGCCGTGGCCGGGTCGAACAGCTCGGGGTCGTAGGCGAGGTCGAACCCGAGACGGTCGCTCTGGTAGGCGCGCAGCACCAGGGGGAAGTTGGTGGCGTCGCGCGAGGCCACCTCCCGGACCCGGACCCCGGCGTCGGCGGTGCGGGCGTCGTCGAACGGGTAGTTCTCGAAGGCGACCATGCTCTCGAACAGCGCGGTGCCCGTCGGCACGTCGCTGAGGGCGGTCACCCGCGCCAGCGACACGGCCTCGAAGCGGCGCGCCTCCGCCTGCGCGTCCTGCACCTGGCGCAGCCACGCCGCGGCCGGCCGGTCCCCGTCCACCCGGACCCGGGTGGGCAGCGTGTTGATGAACATGCCCACCATGGACTCCACGCCGTCCAGCTCCGCCGGGCGGCCCGACACGGTGCTGCCGAACACCACCTCGCGCTCGGCGGCGTAGCGGGACAGCAGCAGCGCCCACGCGCCCTGCACCACGGTGTTCAGGGTGAGCCCGCGGCGCTGCGCGGCCCGCGCCAGCTCCCGCGACACCTCGACGGGCAGGGCGGCGGCCACCACCTCCGCCGAGCGGGAGCGGTGGGCCTCGCGGGGCGGCCGGTCGTAGGGCAGCGGCGTCGGCGTCGCGAACCCGGCCAGAGCCGTTCGCCAGAACTCCTCGGTCTCCCGCGCTCGGCCCTGCCTCCCGGCCAGCCAGCGCACGTAGTCGCCGAACGGGCGGCGGCGCGGCGGCGCGTACGAGCGGCCCGCGACGAGCGCCGCGTACTCCTCGCACACCTCGGTCAGCACCTGCGCCAGGCTCCAGCCGTCCAGGATCAGGTGGTGCGAGGTCCACACCAGGTGCAGGCCGTCGCCGGGCAGCCGGGCCAGCGACAGGCGCAGCAGCGGCGCGGTGCCCAGGTCCATGCCGCGCGCCAGGTCGCGCTCCTTCAACCGGGCGAGCGCCCGCGCGCGACCGGCCTCGTCCAACTCCCGCCAGTCGTGGTGCTCCACGGGCACCTCGGCCCGGCGGTCGACGATCTGCATCGGTTGGGGCACGTCCTCCCAGACGACGCGGCTGCGCAGGGCCGGCGTCCGGTCCACCACCCGCTGCCAGGCGCGGGCGAAGCCCTCCGGGTCCGCCACCCCGTCCAGCAGCAGAGCGGCCTGGTCGAGGTAGACGTCGTCGGCAGCGCCGTCCAGCAGGCGGTGGAAGACCATGCCCTCCTGCAACGGCGTCAGCGGCAGGATGTCCTCCACCGCGCGCCCGTCACCGGCCAGCCGGTCCACCCGCGCCTGGTCCAGGCCGGCCAGCGGGAAGTCGGACGGGGTGCGCCCGCCGGCCCCCGGCAGCGCGCAGTGGTCGACGATGGCGGCCAGCGCCCGCACCGTGGCCTCGGCCAGCTCGCGCACCGTGCCCTCGTCGTGCACCTGGTCGCTGTAGTGCCAGGTGGTCTCCAGCACGCCGTCGGCCACGACCGCCGAGACGTCGAGCAGGTGGTCGAGCCGTTCACCGGCCGCCATCTCACCGCCCGGCACCTCGCCCGCCGGAGCGAAGTCGCCGCCCGGCGCCGCGTCCCACTGGCCGTGGTAGTTGAAGCACACCTGCGGCAGCGGCACCTCGCGCAGCGCGCGCGCCGCCTGGTGCGGCGAGTCCAGGCGAGCCAGCGCCTCGTAGCCGAAGCCGCGCCGGGGCACGGCCCGCAGCCGCTCCTTCACCGACTTCAGCACCGCGCCCCAGTCGGGCTCGGTCCCTCCCGTCCCGTCCAACGTGAAGGTCACCGGGTACTGGGCGGTGAACCAGCCGACGGAACGGGACAGGTCCACGGCGGGCGCGGCGCCGGCGGCGCCCGCTTCCCCCGCCCCGTCCTCGCCCCGCCCGGTCGCCGGCCCGTCCTCGATCTCCTCCCGGCCGTGCCCCTCCAGGGCCACGGTCACCCGGTCGGAGCCGGTCCAGTCGGCGAGCGTCCGGCACACGGCGCTGAGCAGGACGTCGTCGACGCGGGTGCGGTACGCGGCGGGCACCCGGCGCAGCAGCGCCTCGGTGGCCTCGCGCGACAGCTCGGCGCGCACGGTGCGCACCGATCCGGCGAGCGGCACCCCGGGCCGGTCCACGGGCAGCGACACACGGGGCTGCTCGCTCTCCCGCGTCCAGTACGGCAGGTCCGCGTCGAGTCCGCCCTCGGCCACCCAGCGGGTCAGCCGCTCGGTCCAGGTGGTGAACGGCGTGGTCGCCGGCTCCAGCCGGACCTCCGTGCCGGCGGCGGCCTGGCGGTAGCCGCTCTCCAGGTCGGCCAGCAGGATGCGCCAGGAGACGCTGTCGACGGCCAGGTGGTGGGCGGTGAGCAGCAACTGCGGGCGCTCGCCGGCCTCCGGGCGCAGCAGGGCGGCGCGCAGCAGCGTGCCGTCGGCCGGGTCGAGTCCGGCGCGCAACTCGTCGGCCACCGCGCGCAGGGCCGTCTCCCTGCCGGGGCCATCGGTCCGTGGCACGTCGCGGTGGACCAGCGGGCCGGGGGTCTTCGCGCCGCCGTCGGCCATCGGGTACTGGCGCCAGGATCCTTTCTCGCGGGCGAACCGGGTGCGCAGCGCCGGGTGGTGGGCGGTCAGGGCGCGCAGCGCGCGCTCCAGGGCCTCCGGGTCGGTCTCGGGCGGCAGGTCGAGCAGCATCGACATGGTGAAGTGCCGCAGCGGCCCGTGCGTGGCGAGGAACCACTCCTGGATCGGGGCCAGCGGGCCGGGCCCGGCCTCCCGCTGCGGCGCGGTGGTGACCGGCGGGGCGGCGCGCCGGTCGGCGGCGGCGGCGAGTTCGGCGACGGTCTGGTGCCGGAAGACGTCCCGCGAGGTCACGTGCAGCCCGGCGGCCCGGGCCCGGGACACCGTCTGGATGCCGAGGATCGAGTCGCCGCCCAGCTCGAAGAAGTTGTCGTCGACGCCCACGTGGGCCACGCCCAGCACGGCCGACCAGATCCCGGCCAGCTCCCGCTCCGCTTCGGTGCGCGGGGCGGTGAACTCCCGCTCGCCCGCCGCGGCGTCCGGGTCGGGGGCGGGCAGCGCGCGCCGGTCCAGCTTGCCGCTGACGGTCAGCGGCAGCGCGTCCAGCACGACGAACGCGGCGGGCACCAGGTGGCGCGGCAGGGTGAGCGACAGCGCCTGCCGCAACGCGGCGGGCACCGGCCGTCCCGCGCCGGCCGCGGGCACCACGTAGCCGACCAGCCGGGCGTGGCCGCGCTCGTCGGAGACCGCCACGACGGCGGCCTCGGCCACCTCGGGCAGCGCCGTCAGCGCCGCCTCCACCTCACCCGGCTCCACCCGGTGGCCACGGATCTTGACCTGGTCGTCGGCGCGGCCGAGGTAGTCCAGCCGCCCGCCCGAGGTCCACCGGGCCAGGTCGCCGGTGCGGTACATCCTGCCGCCGGGCGGGCCGAAGGGGTCGGGCACGAACCGCGCGGCGGTCAGCCCCGGCCGGCGCAGGTAGCCGCGCGCCACCTGGTCGCCCGCCAGGTACAGCTCGCCGCCGACGCCGACGGGCACCGGCTGCCCCCGGCCGTCCAGCACGTAGGCGCGCACGTTGTCCAGCGGCCGGCCCACCACCGGCCGCACCGCGCCGTCCACGCGGCAGGCCAGCGCGTCGACGGTGCACTCGGTGGGCCCGTAGAAGTTGTACGCGGCCACGTCCGGCAGCCCGGCCAGCTCGCGCCACAGCGCGGGGCCGATGGCCTCGCCGCCGAGCATCAGCACCCGCGGGTGGTGGCGGGGGTCGGTGAGCAGCCCGGCGGGCAGCAACTGCCGCAGGTAGGAGGGGGTCACGTCGAGGAAGTCGACGCGGTGCTCGACGACGTACTCCACCAGGGCGGCCGGGTCGAGCCGGGTGGCCTCGTCCACCAGGTGCAGTCGGTGGCCGTCGGCCATCAGCAACACGCCCTCCAGCGAGGTGTCGAAGGAGAACGACGCGGTCAGGGCCACCCGCAGCGGGCCGCCGCCGGCGTCGGCGACGAAGCCCTCACGGTGCGCGGCGAGCAGGTTCACCAGCGAACGGTGCTCGACGGACACGCCCTTGGGGCGGCCGGTGGAACCAGAGGTGTAGATCACGTACGCCGTGTTGTCCGGGCGCAGCGGTCCGAGCCGGTCGGCGTCGGTGGGGTCGTCCTCCCGGCCCGATGAGGGGAGTGCGCGTAGCGTCTCCTCGTCGACCAGCAGCGCGGGTTCGGCGTCCGCCAGCAGCAGCCGAATCCGCTCCTCGGGCAGTTCCGGGTCCACCGGCAGGTAGCCGGCGCCGGACTTCCACACGGCCAGGATCGCGACGACCATGTCGGCGGCGCGCGGCAGTCGCACCGCCACCAGCCGTTCGGGCCCGGCGCCACGGGCTATGAGGTGGTGGGCGAGGGCGTTGGCGCGGGCGTTGAGCGTGGCGTAGTCCAACGTGGCGTCGCGGGCCACCAGCGCCGTCGCGCGCGGGGTGCGGGCGGCCTGCGCCTGGAACAGCTCCGGGTAGGTGGCCGGAGGTACCGGTCGGGCCGTGGCGTTCCACTCCACCAGCAACAGCCGCCGCTCCGCCTCCGAGAGCAGGTCCAACTCGCCCAGCGCCCGGTCGGGTTCGGCCACGACCTCGGCCAGCAGGGCCACCAGTTGCCCGGCCATGCGGGCGGCGGTCGCCGCGTCGAACAGGTCGGTGCGGTACTCCAGCAGACCGGCCAGCCCGTCCCCGTCGGGTACGAACTCGACGCTGAGGTCGAAGGTGGCCGAGCGGCGCGGCACGGCGACCGGCTCGGCCACCAGGCCGCGCGGGGCGGGCGCGGCAGGCGGGGCGGGGTGGAGCAGGACCATGGCGTCGAACAGCGGGTTGCGCCCCGCCTCGCGGGCCGCACCCACCGCGTCCACCAGCCGCTCGAAGGGCACGTCGTCGTGGGCGAAGGCGTCGAGCACCGTGGTGGAGGAGGCGGCGAGGAGTTCCCGGTAGGAGCGGGCGGTGTCCACCGGCGTCCTGAGCACCACCGTGTTGACGAACAGACCCACCGCGCGCTCCAGTTCGGTGCGCCCACGGCCGGGCGTCAGCGAGCCCACGGCGATGTCGTCCTGTCCCGACCAGCGGGCGAACAGCGCCTGGCAGGCGGCCACCAGCGCGGCGAACAGCGTGGTGTGCTGCCCCGCCGCCAGCTCCCGCAGCCGGGCCGTGGTGGCCGCCGGGACGGCGAAGGTGTGCACGGCGCCGTCCCCGGCCTCCCGGCCCTCGCGCGGGCGGTCCAGCGGCAGCTCCAGCGGCTCCAGGCCGTCCAACTGCTTGGTCCAGTAGGCGAGGTGCTCCTCCAGCGCCGCGCCGGCCAGCCGCTCGCGCTGCCAGGCGGCGAAGTCCGGGTACTGGGTGGCGACCGGCGGCAGCGCCGGCTCCTCGCCGCGTGCCAGGGAGTCGTACGCGGCGCACACCTCCTCCACCAGCACGCCCATCGACCAGCCGTCGGTGACGGTGTGGTGCGCGGTGACCAGCAGGACGTGCTCGCTGCCCGAGGCGCGCAGCAACACGGCCCGCAGCAGCGGACCGCCGCGCAGGTCGAACGGGAGCGCGTACTCCGCGAGCAGCGCCGCCTCCAGCACCGCCCCCGGGTCCGCGTCTGAGTCCGCCGCCTCCGCTCCCGCCGTCAGGTCGCGTACGGGCAGCTCCACCGGGCCCGCGGGGCGCACCCGCTGCACCGGCCGGCCGTCGTCGGTGTCGAAGGTGGTGCGCAGCGCCTCGTGGCGGGCCACGACGGTCCGCAGCGCCCCGGCGAGCGCCTCCCGGTCCAACTCGCCGGTCAGCCGCAGCGCGACCGCGCTGTTGTAGCGGGCGTCGCCCGGTTCGAGCTGGTCGAGCAGCCACAGCCGCTGCTGGGCGAAGGACGGCGGCAGCGGCCGGGAGCGGTCCGCGCGCGGAATGCCGTCCCCGCCTCCGGCGGCCTGGCCGGCCTTGCCCGCCAGGCGCCGGCGCAGCGCCTCCTGGAGATCGCGCGGCAGGGCCGCGGCACGGTTCTGCTTCGAGTTCGAAGACGTCATGTCGTCGGCCCTCATCGTTCGTCGTGGTCGCTGTCGCCGCTCGCGGCGTCTTCCAGTTCCCGCAGCACCCGCTCCTCCACCAGCTCGGCCAGGGCGGCGACCGTGCGGGTGGTGAGCACGTCCCGTGGGGTGAGGGACAGGGCGAACGCCTCGCCGGCGCGCGCCGCGATGGCCAGCGCCCGCATCGAGTCGCCGCCCAAGGCGAAGAAGTCGTCCGTGGCGCCCACGGAGGCGTCCAGCACCTCGGCCCACACGTCCGCGACGACCTCTTCGGTGGGTGTGCGGGGCACCACCCGCGCGGCGGCCGGTGCCGACCGCGCCCCGGGCGCGGGCAGGGCGGCGCGGTCGACCTTGCCGTTCTCGGTGAGCGGGAAGCGCTCCAGGACCGCGAAGCCGGTCGGCACCATGTGCCCGGGCAGCGTGCGCGCGGCGAACGCGCGCAGCTCCGCGTCGGGCGGCACCTGCGCCCCGGGAGCGGCGAGCAGATGCGCCACCAGCACCGGCTCGCCGGGCTCGTCCCGCCGCACGGTCACCACGGCCTGCCGCACCGACGGATGGGCGGCCAGGGCGGCCTCCACCTCGCCCGCCTCGATCCGGTGGCCGCGCAGCGCGATCTGGTGGTCGGCGCGGCCCAGGTAGTGCAGCTCGCCCGAGGCGTCCCGGCGCACCAGGTCGCCGGTGCGGTACATCCGCGAGCCGGGCGGGCCGAACGGGTCGGCGGTGAACCGGGAGGCGGTCAGGCCCGGCCTGCCCAGGTAGCCGCGGGCCAGCGACGGCCCGTGAACCCACAGCTCGCCGGGCACGTTGTCGGCGACCGGGCGCAGCCGGGCGTCGAGCACGTACCCACCGCTGCCCGGCCGTGGCCGGCCGATGGGCGGCGCGGCCCCGGTGGGCGTGAGCGGGCCTGACCAGGTCGCCACGACCGTGGCCTCGGTCGGCCCGTACGAGTTGATCATCCGGTGGTGGGGCGCCCAGCGGGCGACGAGGTCGGGGCCGCAGGCGTCCGCGCCGACGATGAGCGTCCGCAGGTCGCTGAGCGTGCCCGCGGCCTCGGCCGGCACGGTGGCGAGCGCCGCGGGCGGCAGCAGGGTGTGGGTGACGCGCTCGGAGCGCAGCACGTCGGCCAGCTCCGCGCCGAGCAGCGGACCCGGCGGGGGCAGCACCAGAGCCGCCCCGGCGGGCAGCGCCATGCACAGCTCCAGCACCGAGGCGTCGAAGCTGGGCCGGGCGAAGGCCAACACCCGGTCGCCCGGCCGCACCCGGTAGTGGTCGGCCTCCGCCGCGGCGAACTCCGCCAGCCCGCGGTGGGTGACGACCACGCCCTTGGGAGTGCCGGTGGAGCCCGAGGTGTAGAGCACGTACGCCGGGTCGTCCAGGGCCGTCGGGCGGAGCCGGTCGGCGTCGGTGGGCCGGTGCCCGGGCGCCTCGCCGCCGCCCTCGGCGAGCAGTTCGCGCGCCTCGTCCTCCGCCAGCGTGACCACCGGGGCGGCGTCGCGCAGCATCAGCGCGACCCGCTCGGCCGGATAGTCCGGGTCGACCGGCAGGTACGCGGCGCCCGCCTTGGCGGTCGCGAGTTGGGCGGTGACCATGTCGACCCCGCGCGGCAGCGCCAGCGCCACCAGGTCGCCGGGGCCCGCGCCGCGCGCGATGAGCCGGTGCGCGAGCCGGTTGGCCCGCGCCTCCAGCTCCGCGAAGGACAGCCGCACGCCCGGCGCGGTCAGCGCGGTGGCGTCCGGCCACCGGTCGACGGCGGCCTCCACCAGCGCCGCCAGGCCCACGGTGGGCACCGGGCGGCCGTCCGCCGGCGCCGCGACCGGCCCGGTCAGCCGCGCGGCCTCCGCCGGCGGCAGGGTGGCGACGGCGTCGACGGCGCTGCCCTCGCCGGCGGTGGCGAGGGAGCCCAGGGCGTGGGCGAACTGGGCGGCCAGCGACTGTGCCGTGGACGCCTCGAAGTACCGCGGGTCGTAGCCGAGTTCGACGCTGAGCCGGTCGCCGGGCGAGACCACCGCGGTCAGCGGGTAGTTGGTGGCCTCCAGGGCGTGCAGGTCCCGCACCCGCAGCCCGTGGGTGGTGGCGGCGTCGTCGTTGATCGGGTAGTTCTCGAACACCACCAGGCTCTCGAACAGCGACACCCCCGGGGGCAGGTCGCTCAGGGCGCGCAGGTCGGACAGCGGCAGGTGGTCGTGGCCCCGAGCGTCGGCTTGCGCGGCCTGCAACGCGCCCAGCCAACCGGCCGGGGACGCGGCGCCGTCGACCACGCAGCGCACCGGCAGGGTGTTGATGAACAGCCCGGTGATCTCCTCCGCGCCGGGCAGGTCGGACGGCCGTCCGGAGACGGTCGTGCCGAAGCACACGTCACGCTCGCCGCTCCAGCGCGACAGCAGCAGGGCCCACACGCCCTGCACGACGGTGTTCAGCGTCAGGTGGTGGGCGCGCGCGAAGTCCCGCAGCGCGGCGCTCTCCCGCTCGCCCAGCCGCTGTGACAGCCAGGTGCCCGACCTGGTCGCCGCCCCCCGCGCGGGGCGGCGGTCGTAGGGCAGCGGGGTCGGCGCGGCCAGCCCCGCCAGGGCACGGCGCCAGTGCTCCTCGGCCCGGTCGCCGTCACGGGCGGCCAGCCAGGCGACGTAGTCGGCGAACGGGCGCCGCTCCGGCGGCCGTGGGTCGGCGCCGCGGGCCAGGGCCGCGTGGCAGGCGAACACGTCCGACAGCACGTGGAAGACGCTCCACCCGTCCAGCAGGACGTGGTGGAAGGTCCACACCACGCGGACCTCGGTGGGCGAGAGCCGGGCGAGCGCCAGCCGCAGCAGTGGCGGCCGGTCCAGGGCGAGCCCGCGCTCCCGGTCCTCGGCCAGCAGCCGCTCGAGCGCCGCCTCGCGCCCGGCCTCGTCGAGACCGCTCCAGTCCAGCTCGGTGACCGGCAGGTCGGCATGACGGTGCACCACCTGCAACGGGGTGGGCACGTCGCGCAACACGACCGCGCCGCGCAGCATCGGAGTGTGGTCTACGACGTGCTGCCAGGCCGCGGCCAGCACGGCGCTGTCCGGCACGCCGTCCAGCACGAAGGTGGCCTGCTCCACGTAAAGGCCCTCGCCGGGCTGGTCGAGTCCGTGGAAGACCAGGCCCGCCTGGGTGGGGGTGAGCGGATACAGGTCGACGACGTCCCGCCCGGTGCCCACCAGGCGGTCCACCGTCGCCTGGTCGAGCGGCGCCAGCGGGAAGTCCGAGGGCGTGCGGCCCCCGGCGTCCGGTCGCGCGCAGTGCCGCACGATCTCCCGCAGCTCGGCCGCCGTCTCCTCGGCCAGCCGCCGCACGGTCGCGCGCTCGTGCAGGTTGGCCGAGTACGACCAGGTGAACTCCAGTTGCTTGTCGGCCACGGCCCCCACGACGTCGATCAGGTGCGGCCGGTCGGCGCCCCGGTCCATGTCGCCGCCCAGCGCGCCGTACGGGGCGTGCAGCAGGCCGCCGTCCGCGCGGGCGCTCCAGTCCCGCCGGCCGAGGTAGTTGAAGGAGATCCGCGGCTCCTCGGGGAACGCGCCCGCAGCCCGCCGCAGATGGCGCAGCGCGCCGTGCCCCAGGCCGTTGCGGGGCACCGACCGCAGGCCCTCCTTGGCGGACTTGAGCGCCGTGCCCAGGTCCGCGTCCGGCGGCAGGTCGAGGGCGACGGGGAACATGGTGGTGAACCAGCCGACGGTGCGCGAGAGGTCGACGTCGTCGAACAGCTCCTCCCGGCCGTGGCCCTCCAGGGCGATCGGCACCCGGGCCCGCCCGGTCCAGCGGGCCAACACCCGGCCCAGGGCGCACAGCAGCACGTCCGCCACCCGGGTGCGGTAGACCTCCGGCACGTCCTGCAGCAGCCGGCGGGTCTCCTCCGTCTCCAGCCGCACGGTGACCGTCTCCTCGGAGTCCGCGGAGTTCCGGCCGGCACGGTCGGTGGGCAGGTCGGCGGGGGCGCCGGCGGAGGCCCAGTAGGGGAGTTCGTCGTCGAAGCCGCCGGCGGCGGCGTGGTCGGCCAGCTTGCGGGCCCAGGCGCGGAAGGAGGTGGTCTTCGGCCCGAGGTCGGCCTCCCGCCCGACGCGCAGCCGACGGTAGGCGCTGTCCAGGTCCTCCGCGATGATCCGCCACGAGACCGCGTCCACCACCAGGTGGTGGGCGGCCAGCAGCAGGATCGGCGGCGACTGGTCGCCCGGCCGGCACAGCACGGCCCGCAGCAGCGGCCCGCGCGCCAGGTCGAAGTCCGCGCACGCCTCGTCGGCGAGCGCGCGCACCCCGGCCGCGACCTCCTCCGGGGCCCCGCCCGGCAGCTCGCGGACCCGCAGGTCGACGGCCGCGCCGGGCGCGGTGCCGTACTGGCGCGGCGGGCCATCGCCGGTGTCCTCGTACCGCATGCGCAGCGCGTCGTGGTGTTCCAGCACGGCGGCCAGCGCGGCGCGCAGCGCCTCCACGTCGGTGTCGTCGGCCAACCGGAAGGCCAGCGACTGGGCGAAGCGGCCCGGGTCACCGGGGGCGTCGTCGAACAGCCAGTGCTGGATGGGCGTCAGCGCCACCTCGCCCACCACGGGGCCCTGTTCGGCGCCCGCGGGCCCGGCCGTCACCGCGTCGGCCGCCGCCGCGAGGGTGGCCACCGTCTGGTGCGAGAACAGATGGCGCGGGGTGAGCGCGATCCCGGCTCGTCGTGCCGCCGAGACGACCTGGATGCTGAGGATGGAGTCCCCGCCCAGCGCGAAGTAGTTGTCGTGCACGCCCACGCGCCGCACGCCCAGCACCTCGGCCCAGATGCGGGCCAACTCCCGCTCGGCGGCCGTACGCGGCGCGACGTGGCCGTCCGCCGACGCGGGCGCCGACCAGTCGGGCGCCGGCAGGGCGCGCCGGTCGAGCTTGCCCGTCGCGCCCAGCGGCAGCCGCTCCAGCGGCACGATCGCGGCGGGCACCAGGTGGTCGGGCAGCCCCCGGGCGAGGAAGGCGCGCAGCGCGGCGGGGTCGACAGGCGTGCCGTCGCGGCCCACCACGTACCCCACCAGGCGCTTGTGTCCGCCGCCGTCCAGCACCCGCGCGGCGGCCTCGGCCACCTCCGGGTGCCGGGCCAGCGCGGCCTCCACCTCGCCCAGTTCGACGCGGAAGCCCCGCACCTTGACCTGGTCGTCCGAGCGTCCCAGGTACTCCAGTTGACCGTCGGCGCCCCAGCGCACCAGGTCGCCGGTGCGGTACATCCGCCCGCCCGCCGGGCCGAACGGGTCGGGCAGGAAGCGGCGCGCGGTCAGGCCGGGCCGCCGCAGGTAGCCGCGGGCCACACCGGTCCCCGCCAGGTACAGCTCGCCCGGCGCCCCCACGGGCACCGGCCGCAGCCACGGGTCCAGCACATGGGCCCGGGCGCCGGTCACCGGCCGGCCGATCGGCGGGGTGCGGTCCGGGTCGGCCGGGTCGCAGTCGTACGCGGTCGCGTAGACGGTGGCCTCGGTCGGGCCATAGATGTTGGCGACCCGGCAGCCGGGGATGGCCGCACGGACCTCGGCCACGGTGCGCGCCGCGAGCCCCTCGCCGGCCAGCACCACCGTCTCCGCCGAGACCCGCACCGCCTTCTGGGCCAGCAACTGGCCCAGCGCCGAGGGCACCGCGCTGAGCAGGCTCGCCTTCCACGTGGTGCCACTTTCGGCCAGGGCCAGCAGGTCGTCCACCAGCTCGATGCCGCCGCCGCACAGCAGCGGGCCGTAGATCTCGAAGACGGACACGTCGAAGTTGAGCGAGGTGGCGGCCACGACGTGGGACAGGCCGGCGGCGCCGAAGGTGGCGCGCGCCCAGTCGGCCAGCGCCACCACCGAACCGTGGGTGGCCACCACGCCCTTGGGCACGCCCGTCGAGCCCGAGGTGTGGATGACGTACGCCGGGTGGGCGGGCAGCAGCGGGCCGTCCCGCTCCGCGTCGGTGACGTCGCCGGCGGGCAGCGCCGCCAGGCGCTCGTCCAGGGCCGGCCCGAACTCGATCCGCCGGGCGCCCCCCTCGGGCAGCCGCTCACCCGCCGCGGGCGTGGTCAGCACGAGCGTGGGGCGCACGTCGTCGAAGAGGAACGCGACACGCTCGGCCGGGTAGGAGGGGTCGACCGGCAGGTAGCCGGCGCCGCTCTTGGCCACCGCGAGCAGCGCCACGGCCAGGTCGGTCGTGCGCGGCAGGGCCAGGGCCACGAAGCGCTCGGGGCCCGCGCCCCCCGCGATCAGCACCCGGGCCAGCCGGTTGGCGCGCTCGTTCAGCTCCCGGTAGCTCAGCCGCCCGTCGGCCGCCGTGACGGCCGGGGCGTGCGGGGTACGGGCGACCTGCTCCTCGAACACCTCGGGCAGCACGCGCCCGGGCACCGGGACGACCGCGCCTCCCCACTCCTCGACGACGCGCCGCTGTTCGCGGTCGTCCAGCAGCGGCAACTCCCGCAGCCGGCGCTCCGGCCCGGCCGCCATCGCCGTCAGCAGCACCCGCAGGCAGCCGCCCAGCCGCTCCACGGTCGCGGCGTCGAAGGCCGCCGGGTCGTAGTCCAGGGCCATGGTCAGCCGCTCGCCCGGGGCGACGATCATGCTGAGCGGGTAGTTGGTGGGCTCCAGGTCCCGCTCCTCCTCCAGGCTCAGCCCGTGCCGGGCCAGGGCGCCGCCGTCGAAGGGGTAGTTCTCGAACACCACCAGGCTCTCGAACAGGTGCGTGCCGCCCGGCACGTCGCTCCAGGACTGGATCTGCGCCAGCGACACGAAGTCGTGCCGCCGCGCCTCCGACTGCGCCTCCTGCAACGCGCGCAGCCACTCCGGCAGGGCCCGGTCGCCCGCCACGCGGACCCGGGTGGGCAGCGTGTTGATGAACAGGCCGACCATGGTCTCCACACCCGGCAGGTCCGCCGGGCGCCCGGAGACGGTGGTGCCGAACACCACGTCGGGACTGTCGCCGAAGCGGGCGAGGAGCAGCGCCCAGGCGCCCTGCAGCACGGTGTTCACCGTCAGGCCGTACCGCCGTGCCATCGCCCGCAGCGCCGCCGAGTCCGCCGCGCTCAGCCGGACGCGCACCGAACCCGACGAGGAGGCGCGGTGGGCCTCGGCCGGTCGCCGGTCGCGCGGCAGCTCCGTCGGCGCGGTGAAACCGGACAGCACCGTGCGCCAGTGCCGCTCCGCCTCCGAGGTGTCCCGCCCGGCCAGCCAGCCCAGGTAGTCGCCGAACGGCGCCCGGGACGGCACCTCGGGCGCGCGGCCCGAGGTGAGCGCCGCGTACCGCTCGCAGACCTCGTCGAAGACCTGGGCCGCGCTCCAGCCGTCGAGCAGGATGTGGTGGAAGGTCCACACCAGCCGCACCCGGTCGGCCGACAGCCGGACCAGGGTCAGCCGCATCAGCGGGGCGACGGCCAGGTCCAGGCCCTTCTTCCGGTCGGCGGCGAGCAGTTCCTCCAACGCCCGCTCGCCGTCCTCGCCGTCCTCGCCCTCGCGCCCCGACCAGTCGTGGACGGTGATGGGCACGGTGGCCCGCTCGTGTACGACCTGCAGCGGTTCGGCGGTCTCCTCCCACACCAGGCGGGTGCGCAGCATCGGGTTGGCGTCGGCCGTCCGCTGCCAGGCCGTGGCCAGCGCGCCGGGGTCGGTGACCCCGCGCAGCACGAGGTGCACCTGGTTGAAGTAGGTGTCCGAGCCGGGGTCCATCAGGGTGTGGAAGAGCATGCCCGCCTGCATCGGCGTCAGCGGCAGGACGTCCCGTACCGCGCGCCCGTCGCCCACGACCCGGTCGACGGCCCGCTGGTCCAGCCGGGCCAGCGGGAAGTCGGACGGGGTACGACCGCCGGCCTCCGGCCGGGCGCAGTGCGCGGCGATCTCCGCCAGCGCCCGCGCCATGCCCTCGGTCAGCGCCCGCACCGTCTCCTCCCGGTGCACCGCCCTGCTGTGGTACCAGGTCAGCTCCAGCCTGCCGTCCTCCACCCGGGCGACGACGTCCAGCAGGTGCGGGCGCTCCGACTCCGGCGACTCCGAGCCGTCGAGTCCGTTGCGCACCGCCCGCACCAGGCCGTCGCCGCTCGGCCAGTCGAACCGCCCCAGGTAGTTGAAGCTGATCCGCGGCGGGGGAGCGGCGGTCGGCCCCGCGGCCCCCGCCAGGTGGCGCAGCGCGCCGTACCCGAGCCCGTGGCCCGGCACCGCCCGCAACCCCTCCTTGACCGCCTTCAGCGCCGCGCCCCAGTCCCCGCCGGGCACGTCGAGGGCGACGGGGTACAGGCTGGTGAACCAGCCGACCGTACGGGAGAGGTCCACGCCGTCGAAGAGGTGGTCCGCACGGCCGTGCCCCTCCAGGGCCACCGCGACCGTGCGCCGCCCCGTCCACTCGGCCAACACCCGGCCGAGCGCGGTGAGCAGCACGTCGTCGATCCGCGTGCGGTAGACGCCGGGCACCTTGTACAGCAGGTCGCCGGTCAGCTCCCGGCCCAGGCGCACGGTCACCTGGCCCAGGTCGGCGATGGTGTTGCCGCCCGCCGCGTCGACGGGCAGCGGGGCCGCGCAGTGCCGGGCCACCTCGCCCCAGTGGGCGAGTTCGGCGTCGAACCCCCCGGCCGCGGTGTGGGAGCGGAGCAGCCGCGCCCACTCCCGTACCGAGGTGGTGCGGGCGAGCGGCTCCCCGTCGCCGGTGCGCTCCCGCTCGTAGGCGCTCACCAGGTCCTCCAGGAGCACCCGCCACGAGACGCCGTCCACGACCAGGTGGTGCACGGCCAGCACCAGCCGCGGCGGCCTGCCGTCCGAGCCGGTGAACAGGTCGGCCGCGAGCAACGGCCCCATCTCCAGCGGGAAGACGGCGCGCGCGCCACCCGTGGCCGCCGCCACCGCCGCCGCGTACTCCGCGTCGGACAGCCCGCTCACGTCGTGCTCCCGCAGCAGGTCGGCGCCGGCCGCGCCGGGGGCCGGGCAGTGCTGGCGCCACGTGCCGTCCTCGCGCCGCTCGAAGCGGGAGCGCAGGGCGTCGTGGTGGTCCCACAGCACGCCCAACGCCCGGCGCAGCGCCTGCGGTTCGACGTCGTCGGCCAGGTCGACGGCGATCCGCTGGTCGAAGTGGCCCGGGTGGCGCGGCTCGGAATCGAGGAACCAGTGCTGGATCGGGGTGAGCGGCACCTCGCCGCTCACCGGTTCGGCGCCGGCGATCGGCGCGGCCTCGGCCGAGGCCGCGGCGAGGGCGGCGATCGTGGGATGCCGGAAGACCTCCCGGGGCGTCAGGGACAGCCCCGCCCGCCTGGCCCGGGAGACGACCTGGATGCTGAGGATCGAGTCCCCGCCCAGGTGGAAGAAGTTGTCCTCCACCCCGACCCGTGCCACGCCCAGCAGCGCGCCCCAGATCTCCGCCAGCACCCGCTCCGCGTCGGTGCGCGGCGCGCGGTACGTCCCCTCGGCGCCGGCCGCCGGCTCGGGCGCGGGCAGGCGCCGCCGGTCCACCTTGCCGTTGTCGGTCAGGGGCAGCGCGTCCAGCGTCACGAAGGCCGAGGGCACCATGTAGTCGGGCAGTTCGGCGGCCAGGTGCGCGCGCAGCGCGGTCGCGTCCGGCGGCGTGGCCCCCGGCGCGGCGACCAGGTAGCCCACCAGCCGGGCCGGTCCGGTCTCGGCGCGCGCCACGACCACCGCCTCGGCGACCGCCGGGTGCCGGGCCAGCACCGCCTCGATCTCGGCGGGCTCGACCCGGAATCCCCGGACCTTGATCTGGTCGTC
Organism: Streptomyces buecherae; assembly: GCF_014295035.1. Classification (GTDB taxonomy): domain Bacteria; phylum Actinomycetota; class Actinomycetes; order Streptomycetales; family Streptomycetaceae; genus Streptomyces; species Streptomyces youssoufiensis. The sequence goes on along the minus strand of NZ_CP060404.1, from coordinate 497,880 downwards.
GGCGCGGCCCGCGAAGAGCAGTTCGCCGTCGCCGCTCCAGCGCACCAGGTCGCCGGTGCGGTACATGCGGCTGCCGGGCGGCCCGAACGGGTCCGCCACGTACCGCAGCGCCGTCGCCCCGGCCCGGCCGGCGTAGCCGCGGGCCAGCCCCGCGCCGGCGATGTACAACTCGCCGGGGACGCCGGGCGGCAGCGGCTCGAGGGCCTCGTCCAGGACGTACACGCGCGTGTTGTCCAGCGGCCGGCCGATGGGCAGCGCGGCGGGCAGCCGGTCGCCGCCGCGGAAGATCCGCCGGGTGGCGAACGTGGTGGTCTCGGTCGGGCCGTAGCCGTCGACCACGGTGATGCCGGGGCACGCGTCGAGCACCGCGCGCACCGCGCCGGAGGGCACCACGTCACCCCCGGTCCACACCTCCCGCGCGCCCCGCAGGCAGTCCGGCTCCTCCTGCGCCAGCAGCCGGAAGAGACCCGCCGTCAGCCACAGGCAGCCCACGCCCCGCTCGGATATCGCCCGGCGCACCGTCGCGGCCTCCACCTCGCCGGGTGGCGCCAGCACGGCGCAGCCGCCGCGCAGCAGCGGCACCCACAGCTCGTACGTGGCCGCGTCGAACGCCTGCGGGGAGTGCACCAGCACCCGGTCGTGCCCGGCGAAGGCCCGGTCCGACGCGAGGGCCACCACGTCCCGGTGGCGTACCGCGACCCCCTTGGGGCGGCCCGTGGAGCCCGAGGTGAACATCAGGCAGAACACGTTGTCCGGGTGCGCCACGGGCAGCGGGACCGCGTCGGGCCCGCCCGGCGGCGCCTCGCCGTCCACCGCGAGCACCCGCCCGTCCGGGGCCACCGCCTCGGCGGTCTCCCGCCAGACGGCGTCGGTGAGCACCAGCGCCACGGCGGCGTCGTCCAGCATCCGCCGCAGCCGCTCGCGCGGCGCCCGGCCGTCCAGCGGCACGTACGCGCCGCCCGCCCCGGCGACCGCCAACTGGGCGGCCACCGCGTCGGCGGAGCGCTCCATCAGCACTCCGACCGCCCGCTCCGGGCCCACCCCGAGCGTGACCAGGTGGCGCGCCAGCGCGTCGGCGCGCTCGGCGAGTTCGCGGTAGGTCACCACCGCGCCGCCGGTGTCGAGGGCGGCGGCGTCCGGGGTGCGCCGGGCCCGCGCCGCGAACAGGTCGGTGACCGTGGTCTCGGGCACGGGGGCGCGGGTGTCGTTCCACTCCTCGACGACCTGGCGGCGGCGGTCCGCGCCGAGCGGCGACAGCCGGGCCGGCGGGCGGTCCGCGCCCTCGGCCATGCCGTCCAGGAGCACGGTCAGGTACTCGCCGATCCGCTCGGCGGTGCCGGCGTCGAACAACCGCGCGTCGTAGCCCACGCGTAGCGCGAGCCGGGCGCCGGGATAGGCCACCAGGCTCAGCGGGTAGTTGGTGGTCTCGATGCCCTCAAGCCCGCTCAGCCGCAGCCCGTGCGCGGCGGCCAGGGCGTCGTCCACCGGGTAGTTCTCGAACACGACGATGCTGTCGAACAGCGCGGCCCGCTCCGGGAGCCCGGTCAGCGCGCGCAGCCGGGGCAGCGGGAGGAAGTCGAACCGCCGGTCCTCGCTCTGCCCCTCCTGCACCCGGCGCAGCCAGTCCGTCAGGGTGCCCTCGCGGGGGACGGCCAACCGGGTCGGCAGGGTGGCGATGAACAGGCCGTTCATCGCCTCCACGCCGGGCAGCTCCGGCGGTCGCCCGGAGACCGTGGTGCCGAAGACGACCTCGTCGCGGCCCGTGAGGCGGGCCAGCAGCAGCGCCCAGGCGGCCTGCACCACGGTGCCCGCCGTCACCCCGGCGTCCCTGGCCAGACGCTCCAGTCGGCGGGTGGCCCCGTCGGTCAGCGCCACCCGTACGGCCGCGCCGGACTCGGCCCGGTGCGCCTCTCTCGGCTCGCGGTCGTACGGCAGCGCCGTGGGCTCGGTCAGCCCCGCCAACCGCTCCCGCCAGTGCCGTTCGGCCTCCGCCGCGTCGCGTTGCCGCAGCCAGGCGACGTAGTCCCGGAAGGGTCGGCGCTCGGGCACCGCGGCGGCCGGCTCGGCGCCGTCGCGCAGCGCGGCGTGGCAGGCGAAGACGTCGGAGAGCACCTGGAACAGGCTCCAGCCGTCCAGGATCAGGTGGTGGAAGGACCACACCACCCGCACCTCGGTCCCCGACAGCCGCACCAGCGTCAGCCGCAGCAGCGGCGCGGTGCGCGGGTCGACCCCGCGCCGCCGGTCCTCGTCGAGCAACGCCCGCAGCCGCTCGGTGCGCTCGTCCTCCGGCAGCTCGCTCCAGTCGAGCCGGGCGACCGGCACCGCGGCCCGGCGCTCGACCACCAGCAGCGGCTCCGGCACGTCCTCCCACACCACGCGCGAGCGCAGCACCGGGGTGCGGTCAGCGACCCGCTGCCAGGCGGCGGCCAGCACGTCCGGGTCGGGCACCCCGTCCAGCACGAAGGTCAACTGCTGGAAGTAGGCGCCCCCCGCGTCCTGCGACAGCCGGTGGAAGAGCATCCCGGCCTGGGTGGGGGTGAGCGGGTGGACGTCCTCCACGCCCGCGCCGTCACCCACTACCCGGTCCACCGCCGGTTGGTCCAGCCCCGCCAGCGGGAAGTCGGACGGGGTGCGGCCCCCGGCGCCGGGCCGCTCGCCGTGCTCGGCGATGCCGCGCAGCGCCTCGGCGTAGGCGTCGGCCAGCCGCGCCACGGTCTCCTCGCGGTGCAGCTCGGCCGAGTAGAACCAGGTGAACTCCAGCGCGTCCCCGTCCAGCCGGCCGACGACCTCCAGGGCGTGCGGTCGCGGCGCCGCCGGGTCGGCGTCCAGCGCCAGCTCCCGGTACGGGCCGCGGAACAGGCCGTCCTCGCCGCTGGGCAGCGCCAACCGGCCCAGGTAGTTGAAGCTGATGCCGGCGGCGGGACCGGTGGGCAGCTCCGGCGCCCGGGTCAGGTAGCGGTGCACGCCGTGGCCGACACCGCGCCCGGGCACGGCGCGCAACTGCTCCTTCACCGACTTCACGACGGTGCCCCAGTCCGCGTCCGCCGGCGCGCTCAGCGCCACCGGGTAGCGGGTGGTGAACCAGCCCACCGTGCGGCTGAGATCCGCGTCGGCGAACAGCTCCTCCCGCCCGTGGCCCTCCAGGTCCACCGGCACCCGGTCGCGCCCGGTCCACTCGCCCAGCACCCGGGCCAGCGCGCTCAGCAGCACGTCGTTGACCTGGGTGCGGTACGCGGCGGGCAGGGTGTGCAGCAGCGTGGCGGTCTCCCGCGCGCCCAGCCGTACGGTCACGGAGCGGGCCGACGCGTAGGTGTCGGTTCCGGCCAGGTCGGTGGGCAGCGCCGGATCGCCGCCGTCCGCCGACGCCGCCCAGTAGGCCCGCTCGTCGTCGAAGCCCCCGGCCGAGGCGTGGCCGGTCAGCCGCAGCGCCCAGTGCCGTACCGAGGAGGACTTCGCCGGCAGCGCGGGGCGGGTGCCGGCGCGCCGCGCGCGGTAGGCCCGGTCCAGGTCCTCGAGCAGCACGCTCCAGGAGACCCCGTCGACCACCAGGTGGTGCACGCTCAGGTGCAGCACGGCCGGGCGGTCCCGGCCCCGGTCGTGCAGCACGGCCCGCAGCAACGGCCCCCGGGTGAGGTCGAACGGGCCCAGGTGGGGGGCGTCGTCGTCGGGCCCGGCGTGCCGCCCCAGCACGACCGGGGGCGCGTCCCGGCCGATGTGCTGGTGCCAGGCGCCGTCGTCGTCGCGGGTGAACCGGGAGCGCAGCGCGTCGTGGTGGGCGCACACGTCGCCCAGGGCGGCCTGGAGCGCGTCGGCGTCCACCGGGTCGCCCAGCTCCATGGACAGCGTCTGCGCGAACCGGCCGGCCCACGCCCCGCCCGCCTCGAACAGCCAGTGCTGGATGGGCGTCAGCGGCGCCTCGCCGACGGCGTCGGCCACCGACCGCGCGCGGGCGGCGGGCGGCTCCGCCGCGTCCGCGCGGCGCGCCAGGGCGCCCACCGTCTGGTGCTGGTAGATGTCGCGCGAGGTGACGGTCAGCCCGGCCTGCCGGGCCTGGGCCACCACGTGGATGCTGAGGATCGAGTCGCCGCCCAGCAGGAAGAAGTTGTCGTTCAGGCCCACCCGCTCCACGCGCAGGACGTTCGCCCACACGGCGGCCAGCGCCTTCTCGGTGGCGGTGCGCGGGGCCTCGTAGTCCGCCCCGGCCGCCGACGTCCAGTCCGGCGCGGGCAACCGGTCGCGGTCGAGCTTGCCGTTGGGGTTCAGCGGCAGCTCCGGCAGGACGACGACGGCCTGCGGCACCATGTAGTGCGGCATGGCGCGCTCCAGCTCGCGCAGGACGGCGCCGGGCACCGGCTCCGCACCCGGCTCGGGCACCACGTAGCCGACCAGCCGCTTGTGGCCGTCGCCCTCCTGGGTGGTGGCGGCTGCCCGGGCCACTCCGGCGCAGCCCCGTAGCGCCTCCTCGACCTCGCCCAGCTCGACGCGGAACCCCCGCACCTTCACCTGCCGGTCGGTCCGGCCCAGGTACTCCAGCTCGCCGTCGGCCGTCCACCGCGCCAGGTCCCCGGTGCGGTACATGCGGTCACCGGGAGCGGCGAACGGGTCGGGGACGAACCGGGCCGAGGTCAGCCCGGGACGGTTCAGGTAACCGCGCGCGACCCCGCCCCCGCCGATGTACAACTCGCCCGCCACGCCGACCGGTTGCGGTCGCATGCCGCCGTCCAGGACGTACACCCGCGTCCGGGCGACGGGCCGGCCGATCGGAGGGGCCTGCCGGGGCGGCTCGTCGCCGGCGAACCACGCGGTGGCGTACACCGTCGCCTCCGTCGGCCCGTAGATGTTGGCGATCCGGGCCGCCGGCATGGCCTCCCGGATCTGCCGGACCGTCCGGGCCGGCAGCGCCTCGCCCGCGAGCACCACCGTGCCGGCGTCGACCCCAGCGCCCCGGTCCAACGCCCGCGCCAGCGCCGACGGCACGCCGCTGAGCAGCCCGGCGCGCTCCGGCACCGCGCCCTCGGCGAGCGCGGTGAGGTCGGCCACCAGCACGACGCTCCCGCCGCACAGCAGCGGGCAGAGCAGTTCGAAGACGGACACGTCGAAGTTGAGCGAGGTGGAGGCCACCACGTCGGTCAACCCCTGGACACCGAACCGGTCCCTGGCCCAGGCCGCGAGGTCCACCACGCCGCGGTGGGCCACCAGCACGCCCTTCGGGCGCCCGGTCGAGCCGGAGGTGTAGATGGCGTACGCGGGGTGCAGCGAGTCCAGCGGGCGTACGCGCTCGGCGTCGGTGAGGCCCGACGGGGACCGCCCGGCCAGCTCCGCCTCGACCGCCGGCTCGTCGAGAACCAGGCACTCCGTGCCCTCCGGTAGGCAGCCGACGGTCTCCCGGACGGCCACCACCAGGGCCGGCCGGGCGTCGGCGAGCATGAAGCGGACGCGCTCACCCGGGTAGCCCGGGTCCACCGGCAGATAGCCCGCGCCGGCCTTCAACACCGCCCACACCGCGGGCACCAGCTCGGCCGAGCGTGGCAGGGCCAGGCCCACCAGCGTCTCCGGCCCCACGCCCCGCTCGACCAGCAGCCGGGCGAGGCGGTTGGCCCGCTCGTCGACCTCCGCGTAGGTCAGCCGGGCCGTGCCACACACGACGGCGACCCGCTCCGGGGTCCGCCGGACCTGGGCCTCAAGCAGCGCGGGCAGCGTGGCATCCGGGCCGCCGCGGTGCGGGGTGTTCCAGTCGTCGAGCATCGTGCGCCGCTCGCGCTCGCTCAGCAGTGGCAACTCGGCCAGCCTGCGGCGCGGGTCCTCGGCCATACGGTCCAGCAGCAGGTGCAGTTGGCGGCCCAGCCGCTCCACGGTCCGCGCGTCGAACAGGTCGGTGTTGTACTCCACCGTCAGCTCGACGGAGCCGTCGGGACGCGGCGTGAACTCCAGCACCAGGTCGAACCGCGCCGCCGGGCGCGGCAGCGGGTATCCCTCGATCCGCACCCCCGCGGCCAGCGGCGGGTGGTCCAGGGCCGTCTGCTGCACCACCAGGGCCTGCACCAGCGGGGTACGGCTGGCGTCCCGTCGCGGCGCCAGTTCCTCCACGACGCGGTCGAACGGCACCGCGTCGTGCCCGAAGGCGTCCAGCAGCGTCGCGCGGACCGTGTCCAGGTACTGGTTGACGGAGGCCGAGCCGTCCACGTCCGTGCGCAGCACCAGCGTGTTGACGAAGAAGCCCGCCATCTCCTCCAGCTCGCGCCGGGTGCGCCCGCTGGTGACGGTGCCGATCGCGATGTCGCGCTGTCCGCTCCAGCGGGAGAACAGCACCGAGGCCGCGCCGGCGAAGACCGTGAACACGGTCGCGCCCCGGGCGCGGGCCAGCCCGGTCAGCCGGTCCGCCAACTCCGCGGGCAGCACGTGGCGGTGCGCCGCGCCGGCCGTGGTGCGCACCGCGGGGCGCGGCCGGTCCGTCGGCAGGTCGAGCGGCTGCGAGCCGGCCAGGTGGGCCCGCCAGTACGCGAGGGCGCCGGCGTGCTCGTCTGCATCGGCGTGCTCCCGCTCCCACACCGCGAAGTCCGGGTACTGGAGGGATGGTTCGGGCAGCCCGGCGTCGGCGCCGGCCGCCTCTGCCGCGTACAGCGCGGCCAACTCCCGCACCAGCACCCCCACCGACCAGCCGTCGGTGACGATGTGGTGCTGGGCGAGCAGCAGCACCCGCGCCTCCGCGTCAAGCCGCACCAGCAGCGCGCGGGTCAGCGGCCCGTTCACCAGGTCGTACGGGCGGCTCAACTCCTCGGCCAGCAGCCGCTCGGCCTCCGCCTCGCGACGCCCGGCCGGAAGTCCGCCGAGGTCGGTGGTACGCAACGGCAGCGTCGCCGGCCCGTCCACCCGTTGCACGGCCCGCCCGTCCACCAGGGCGAACGTGGTGCGCAGCGCGTCGTGCCGGGCGGCGAGCCGGTCCAGCGCCCGGCCCAGCGCCTCGGTGTCCAGCGGGCCGGTCAGGCGCACGGCGACACCGGTGTTGTACTCGGTGCCGCCGGCCGTCAGGTCGTTCAGGAACCACAGCCGCCGCTGCGCCCCGGACAGCGGCAGTTCCCGGTCGCGGCGGGCCGGCGTGATCGGGGCCGGCGTCCCCTCATCGGCCGGCCGGTCCAGCCGGGGCGCCAGCGCGGCGATCGTCCGGGCCCCGAACAACTCCCGCATGGTCGTCGCGGTGCCGAAGGTCTCCCGTACCCGGGACAGGACGCGGGCGGCGAGCACCGAGTCACCGCCGAGGTCGAAGAAGTCGTCCGCGACACCCACCTCGCGCACCCGCAGCACCTCGGACCAGATGTCCGCCAGGGCCCGTTCGGCGTCGGTCCGGGGCGAAACGCCGTCCGCGCCGGTGCCCTGGGACGGGCCGGGCGCGGGCAGCGCCCCGGTGTCGATCTTGTGGTGGGCCGTCAGCGGGAAGGCGTCGAGGACGACGACGGCCGACGGCACCATGTGCGCGGGCAGGCTGCGGGCCGCCGCCGTGCGCACCTCCGCGGCCGACGGCCGGCGGCCCGGGTCGCCCGGGGTGACGTAGCCGACCAGGCGCCGCAGCCCCGGCTCGTCCTCGCGCACGGTGACCACCGCTGCGCCGACCCGGGGGTGCCGGGCCAACACCGCCTCGATCTCGCCCGGCTCGACGCGGAACCCGCGCAGCTTGACCTGGCGGTCCGTCCGCCCGGCGAACTCCAGCTCGCCGTCGGCGTTCCAGCGGGCCAGGTCGCCGGTGCGGTACAGGCGCGCGCCAGGAGGCCCGTAGGGGTCGGCGACGAAGCGCGCCGCGGTCAGACCGGGGCGCCCCAGGTAGCCGCGCGCCACCCCGGCGCCGCCCACGTACAACTCGCCCTCGGTGCCGGGCGGCACCGGTCGCATGGCCGCGTCCAGGACGTGCGCCTCGGCGTACGGCAACGGCTGGCCGATCGAGGGAGCGCCGCCGCCGGGCACCAGCGGGCCGGTCCAGGAGGCCACGACGGTGGCCTCGGTGGGACCGTAGGAGTTGATCATCCGGCGGCCGCCGGCCCAGCGGTCCACCAGCTCGGCCGGGCACGCCTCGGCACCCACGATCAGGGTCCGCAGGTCGGGCAGGGCCTCCGCGCCGACGGGGGCGGGCAGGGTGGCGAGCGCGGCCGGCGGTATCAGGGCGTGGGTCACGCGGTGCTCACGCAGCACGGCGGCTAACTCCTCGCCCAGCCACGGCCCGCCCGGCGGCACCACCAGGGTCGCGCCCGCCAGGAGCGAGGAGCACAGCTCCAGTACGGAGGCGTCGAAGCTGGGGGAGGAGAACTGCAACACCCGGTCGCCCGGCCGCACCTCGTACCGCGCGGCAGCCGCCGCCGCGAACCCGGCGAGACCGGCGTGCGGCACCACGACGCCCTTCGGCGCACCGGTGGACCCCGAGGTGAAGATGACGTACGCGGGATGCCGGGGGTCCGGCGGCGCGGACGGCCGCACGCCGCCCCGGGACCGTCCGCCCCTCTCGGCCGGCCGCACCAGCGCCGGGTCGTCGATGACCACGACCGGACGCGCGTCGGACAGCATCAGCGCGCGCCGCTCGGCCGGATAGGCGGGGTCGACCGGCAGGAACGCGCCCCCCGCCTTCGCCACCGCCAGCTCCGCGACGACGAGTTCGACGCAACGGGGCAACACCAGCGCCACCACGCGCTCCGGGCGCACCCCGCGCCCGGCGAGGTCGTGGGCCAGGTTGTCGGACCACGCGTCGATCTCGGCGTAGGACCAGTCGCGCCGCCCGTCCGTCACCGCGGGCGCGTCCGGCGCGCGCTCCACCCACGCGGCGAACAACGCCGCCAGCGGGGTGCCGGGCGGTGGGGCCGGGTGGGTCACCGTGGGATAGGGCGACGGGGCGGCGGGTGCTGACATGTCGTGCAGGTGCGTCATGGCGGTGATCCTTCTCGGCGGGGACGAAAGGTACGGCGTGGCGCCGGCGCGCCCCGCGGCAGCCGTCGCGGACGGCGGGGGGCTCGGCGAAGGGGCCGGCTCGGGGCGGGACGGTGTCCGGGGATCGTCCCGAGCGCGGCGGGGAGCGGGCGTCAGACGTCGGCGGTGCGGCGCGCGGTGCGACCGGAGATCTGCACCCGGTCGACGGCGCCGCTGTCGGGATCGCGCAGGAAGCGACCGCCGGGCAGGTGCCGGCCGGAATCCGGCTCGACCAGGTCACAGGTGAGGTCCGGGTAGCAGACCAGCGGCGCCGGGGTGTCGCCGCCCACGGACAGCGCGAGCGCGCCCTCGGCGTCCGCCGTGACGCGGTACTCCAGTGCGCCGTTGCGGTACGTCCCGGCGCACTGGGGGAGAGGCACGGCGCGGCCCCGCTCGGGGACCCTGGCGGCGGTGGGGACCCGCAGCCCGGTGATGTCGGCCAGGCCGTCGGCCAACGCGTGCCACAGCTCGGTGCCGTTCCCGCCGTTGCAGGTGAGGGCCACCACCGCGCCCAGCTCCGGCTCGGCCCTCACGTGACAGGAGGTGCCCTGCGCGTTGCCGTCGTGGCCGCACCACAGCGTGGTGCCCTCCCGGAAGAGCGCGAGGCCAGAGCCCCAGCCGTCCGCCAGGACGCCGGGGTCGGCCCCCGCCACGGGGCGGCGCATCTCCTCGGCGACCTCGGGCGCCAGCACCGAGGCGGGCCCGTGCCCGGCGACCGCGCGGCCCAGGGCGAGCAGGTCCAGCGCGCTCGCCAGCAGGGCACCCGCCGGGGCCTCCACCGGCGCCAGCGTCTGCCGTACGGGAAGCGCCCGGCCGGTTGACGCGTGGACGGAGTGCCCGCCGGCGACCGGCCGGCGCGGTGACCGGTCGCCCACGAACGCGGGGACCGTCCCCAGGGGTTCGAGGACCAACGTCCGCACGGCCTGTTCCCACGGCATCCCGGTCACCGCCTCGACGACCCGTCCCGCGGCGACGTAGCCGGCGTTGGAGTAGGAGAAGCCGGAGCCGGGCGCGCCCACCGCGTCCGCGGCGGCGCAGTGCGCGGACAGGTAGCGCGCCGTGCTCAGCGCCGCCGCCTCGTCCGAGTCGGGGCCGGTCGGCAGCCCGGCCGTGTGGCCGAGCAGTTGGCGCACGGTGAACCGCGGCGCGTGCCGCAGTTCCGCCACGTGGTCGGCCACCGGGTCGTCCAGGTCGATGTCCCCGTCGGCGACCAGGATCATCAGGGCCGTGGCCGTGTAGGTCTTGGTGACGCTGCCGATCGGGACCGCCGTCTCGGCGGTGAACGGCTCGCCTGTCGCGGCGTCCGCGTGCCCGGTGTGCGCGGTGTGCGTCACCGAGTCGACGTGGACGGCGAGTTGGGCCCCGGGCACCCGATGGGCGTGCGCGAGGTGGGTCAGTAACTGCGTCAGGGGGCCGGATATCGGGCGCGGTCGCCGGCTGGCGCTCGGGATGGTGGGGACGTGGGACATGGGACGAAACTCCTGGTACTCGATACTCAGGGGAGCGGCGCGCCCGCCTGGCGCGGCAGCGGCCCCGGTGGGGCGCGGCGCGCACGCCACTCCCGACCGGCCACCGCCGGGTGGCCGGCCTTCCTCGGGCGGGCCCGGTCGACGACCGCGGACCCGCCTATCCGGCGGTACGACGCGGGGCCCGCCGCACGCGCAGCGGCAGGTGGCGGGCGCCGACGATGACGGCCGGGTTCTGCGTCACGACGGCGTCGCGGTCGGCTACGGCGAGGTCGGAGAACCGGTCGAACAGCAGCCGCAGGGCGATCCGGGCCTCCAGCCTGGCCAGCGGGGCACCGAAACAGAAGTGGATGCCGTGGCCGAAGGTCAGGTGGGGGTTGGGGTCGCGGGCCGGGTCGAAGGTCTCGGCGTCGGCGAACCGGGCCCGGTCGCGGTTGGCGGCGCCCAGGTGGGCCGTCACGAGGGCGTCGGCCGGGATGACCGCGCCGCTCAGCTCGACCTCCCGGGTGGTGCGGCGGCCCAACTCGGGGAACGGCGGCAGGAAGCGCAGCACCTCCTCGGCGGTCCTGGGCAGCAGGCCGGGGTCGGCCCGCAGCGGCGCGACCGTGTCGGGGTGCCGGTCGAAGCAGAGCAGGGCGTTGCCCAGCAGGGCGGTGGTGGTGATGTGCCCGGCGACCAGCAGCAGGGCCACGAAACCGACGATCTCCTGGTCGCTCAGCCGCGTTCCCTCCGCCTCGGCCCCGATCAGCTTGCTGGTCAGGTCGTCGCCGGGGTTCTTGCGGTGGTGGCGAATGTGGTCCAGGAAGTAACCGTTCATCTCGCGCACGGTGGGCGCGATGGCCTTCAGCGCCCGCTCGATGTCGGCCATGTCCAGCATGTCGCCGAGGTCGTCCCCGCCGAACAGCGTGGTCGCCCACTCCTGGAACAGCGGCCGGTCGCTGACGGGTATGCCCAGTAACTCGGCGATGACGATGATGGGCAGCGGATAGGCCAGGGCGTCCACGGCGTCGAACTGGTCCTGGCCGTCGACGGCGTCGAGCAGTTCCTCGGTGATCGCGTGAATTCTCGGTTCGAGGTCGGTCACCACGCGGGGCGTGAAGCCCTGGCTGACGAGGGCACGCAGGGTGCGGTGGCGGGGCGGGTCCATGCCCACGAAGTTGCCCTGACGGAAAACCTCGAAGTCCTCCTGGGTGGGGGTCAGCCCGGAGAAGTCGGAGGAGAAAGCCTTCGGGTCGGAGAGCACCTTGGCGACGTTTTCGTGATCGGTCACCAACCACGTTTTCCGCTGCTCGTCGTAGCGCACCGGTGCGCCCTCCCGCAGGCCCTCCCACCGGCTGACCAGTTCCTCGTACACGAACGGCGCCTCACTCGCCCTGCTGCCGGTCACCGATCCCCCTTCAGTGTGGACTTCCGGAGAGGCTGATGCCTCGCCGGTTGGACGCATGCGCCAGTCGTCGACGCCGATGGACCTCGAAAGATGTGAACGCCATCCTCCACCACAGACTTTTATCACAGGTCGTTCACATATCTGCCCGACTTCTGCTTGATTCCTCGGGAGTGGACAGGGGAATGGAACGGCAGGGCTGGCCGTTCCGATCAGATGCGGTCACGCCCACGAACGCGGCGGTGTTCCCGCATATCCGTCGCGTGGTACGCGAAAGAGCGGCGCGACGGAAAAGCGAATACGGGCAGGCGGAAATCTTCGCCCGGCAAAAAGATGTGTCGAATAGGCGGCTGGAACGGGAGACCGAACCCTTTTCGCGCCGCGCGCCCGCGTGGCACGCGGTACCGGAGTACGCCGGCGGCACTGGAGTGCGCCGGTGTCGGCGATTCGCCACCGGTGCCACGCCGTGATGCTCGACGAAGCCGCCGCACCGCCCCGGCGCCGGCGTCGCGGAAGCGCGGTCAGCGCGGCCGGCGCCGCCGACACCCGTTCGCCGGCGGTCGCGGCATACGGACCCGCCTGCCGCTCACCCCTCGGGTGGGGGCGCGGTCTCCCATGCCACGCCCCCTTCCTCTTCCCTGAGTCGAACCCCTTGCCGCCCCGTGGCGCATGCCATTGGGACCATCCCCTCCGAACCCCTGATCATGGACCGCGCAAGCCGACGAAGCCCCCTCCTTCGGCCTGCCCTTACCACGGGCACGCGGTGGTCACGCCACCGCGGCTCGCCTCCTCCCCGCACACACCCCGCCAGAAGCCCCCTTCTGCGAAACGTGTCTGCGGTGTCCTCTCCCGTCGATCAATCGGTACGTGCTCAATCCGTCGAACGCTGAGCGCACAACGCACTGGCAAAGAGTGCCCGAAAAAGACCGACGAAAACGCTTGGGTTTGAACGCGGGTGTGTCTGATGGTGCCAACGATGAGCGTTCCGACGCTTTCACGCCACCCAAGCCCGGCGGACAGTCTTCACGCCTCGCCGCGAGATCGCAACACTGCCTGGTGACGTGGGGGTTGATTTCGTGCCCCATTTCCTTACTCGGCAGTAGGCATCGAAACCTCTGTTGCGGACGATGCGGATGGTTTCCCGCTAGTCGTTACTCGTAAGTATTTGACTGCTGACGGCCCTCGAAAGGATGTGCGGTGGTCGATGCGCGCCCCGCTGACCAGTGCTCTTGGGGGGACGGAGATTATTCGGTCAAGAGCGATCCCGATCGAAAGTCGCACGTCAACAGGAGATGAGCTGGCCGCATTCGCCATCTTGCGCCGGGTGGTGCGCTGCGGTACTGCCATGAGCCCCCTCCCGAGAGGGGCTGTCGCATTTTCGACGCCGCCCAGGAGAAAAGCGAAAGGATAACGTTGTCGGCTGGCAGAGGCCACTACGATTTGCTCGGTTGCGGGCCAAAACTGCCGGCCGGCTCTCCGGCCCACGCGGACGCGTTCTCCCTGCACCCGCCCGGCCCGCGCCCCCGGCGACGCGGCTCCCGGCCCCGCTCGCGCCGGCCGCCCCTCCACCGCGCACGCCTGAGCGCTCCGATATCCGAACCCGGCCTCGGGCCCGCGCGACGTTCGGGCGTACGCCGGAGCGTCGCACGCCGACGCGACCTCGCCCGAGGCGGGTGGTCCGGGCGTACGCGCCGGCTCTCGATCGCCGGAGCGCGTCGTTCGGGGTGCGGCGCGAGCGGCGGCAGCCCCTCGACGCTCCCGCACAACTCATGACGCACCGATCGACGGGCACGCACGGCACGCCCGGCGCCCACGGTGCGCATGGCACGCATGGCACGCACGGCACCCGCGGTGCGTGGGTGTGCCTCAGTGGACATCACCTGTGGCGGGGTTCGCTGTCGGTTGTGGCCGGTACCGCGCAGCAGCCGGTGAGGGCCTCTCAAGCCTGGCGGTCGCCTGGCATCGCACCCGGCTCTCCGGCTCTGTCCACGTGGTCCATCGTCACCTGGGACACTTCGGCACCGGCCGAAACAACCGAAACCTAGGCTGCTCGCCATGAACACCGCACCTCCCAGCACCCTGCCCGCACCGACAGCCGCCACCCACCTGGAGATCGAGCCGAGCATCCTGTACTTCGGGACGCCAGTGGTGCTCCTGTCGACAGAGAACGAGAACGGCTCGTTCAACCTCGCCCCCATATCCTCCGCCTGGGCCCTCGGGCGGACGGTGGTGATCGGACTGGGCAGTGAGGGGCAGACCGCGTACAACCTCGGTAGCCGCCCCGACCTGGTCATCAACCTGCCGGCCCCCGCCCAGTGGCCGGCGGTGGAGCGGCTGGCGCCGCTGACCGGCCGGAACCCGGTGCCCGCGACCAAGCCCAGGGGCTGCCGCTTCGAGCCGGACAAGTTCGCCGCGGCCGGCATGACCAGCGAGCCGTCCCATCTGGTTCGGCCGCCTCGCGTCGCCGGATGCCCGATCCAACTGGAGGCCCGCGCCAAGCGGGTGCAGCCGGATGCCTCCGGGGACTTCGTCATTGTCGAGGCCGTCGTGTGCAGGGTGCACGCCGACTCCCGCATCGTCGTTCCGGGCACCGACCACATCGACCCCGCCGCCTGGAGCCCGCTCATTTACAGCTTCCGCCACTACTTCGGGCTCGGTCCGGAACTCGGCCACTCCTACCGCACCCAGACACCCCGCGACGTCGAGGCGCCTGCCGCGGAGCCCGCACTCGCCGATACGGCACCCAACTGAGATCAGGCGGCCGTGCCGAAGCGGACGGCGGCCAGGTTCTGGCCGCCTGCTCGACGGGGTCATTGCCGGTGACAGGCGGGGCTGAACGCGCTGAACGCCGAGACCGAGAGCCCTTCCCTCGCCATGCTGGCCGGACTGATCCGGAGCGAAGAACCCGAAGCTCCGGCACTTTCCGCCCCCAGAACCTGCGACACAGCAGGACCGTCAGCAAGGAGCGGTCAATCACATCGCCGGTGCCGACAAGCAGCGGGGCTGCTCAACAGCCCTCTCGTGAAGCGGCCAACAGTGGGCGCCCCGCTATCCTCTGCTGCTGTGACTGGCTCTGCGCGGCTTCCGCTGCTGTTCCTCGACGTCGACGGACCGCTGATTCCGTTCGGGGCGGAGCCGCAGCAGTACCCGACCTATGAGCTGGGTCCCGCTCTGCGGGGGGACGGTGCGAACCCACTACTGACCAGGATCGATCCCCAGCACGGGGCCAGGCTGGCTGCCCTCCCCTGTGAGGTGGTCTGGGCCACCACGTGGATGGATGAGGCAAACGAGTGCATCGCTCCGCTGCTCGGTCTTCAGCGGCTTGCCGTGGTGGTCTGGCCAGAGCCGTCCGACCTCGATGATCAGGACGAACGCGACGGGTTGCACTGGAAGACCCGTGCCCTTGTCGACTGGGCGGCGGGGCGGCCGTTCGTATGGGTCGATGACGAGGTCACGGAGACGGATCGCGCCTGGATCGCCTCCCATCATGCGGGACGCGCTGTGGTCCACCGGGTTGATGCCCGCACTGGCCTCACCGATGACGACTACGCGCTTCTCGCCGAGTGGCTGGGTTGACCGTTCGAGGGGGCCGTCAGCGCCCCCTGCTGACGTCTCGACCCATGCCCCACCCCGCCCGTGAGGCCACCCAACCGCCACCACCCGCGACACGAGCACGCGGGGAGGACCCGACACGCTCGCGCACCGGGAGAGTGCTTCTTTCCGTGAGCCAACCGGACCTTGGAACGGTCCCATCGACGCAGGTCGGAAGCACTCTCCGGGTGTTTGATCAAGAGGCGGAGTGTCAGACTGGGTGGCTGGGAACGGTCAGCTGGCGCTGCCGATCAGCTTCCAGGGCTCGTGGTCGGCGTCGGCCCCGGTGCCCGGGGCGCTGCCCTTCGTCTCCCACTTGGCCTTCCAGACCTTGCCGTTGTACTTGACCGTGGTCTGCTCGATCGGCTGGCTGGCCGGGGAGTAGATCTTGGTCGCGTCCCAGTTCGCGGCAGTACAGCCACCGGCCGGCGGGGTCGCCGTACCGAGTCCCTTGAGGTTGTCGGTCACCGGCGCGTACGCCGTGCCGCCGATCGACAGGCTCGTGTTCACCGGACCGGTGATCGGGAGGAAGTAGATGATCGGCAGGTCGAGCGACTTCCCGGCCGGGATGATCTGGCAGTAGTCCAGCGTCGTGCTGACCCGGTGGAACGTCGTACCGGGCGCCAGCTTCCACTGGCCACCTTGGGCGTCGGTCTGCCAGTTGGCGTCCTTGACCAGCGGTGACGTCGAGGCCGGAATGTCGAACGCCAGCTTCGTGTCCTTGCCGCCGCCGAGCGTGCGCCCGGTGTTGTTGGCGATCCGGACGGTCGGCTGCAACGGCCACAGGTTCGCCGTGGCGGTCGGGTAGTTGACCATCTCGACGCTCAGGTTGGCGGTCACCTTCGGTGCGACACCGACGCTGCCGGTGCGCAGGTCGTTGTCGTAGGCGCCGGTGTTGCCGAGTTTCTCGTTCAGCCGGGTGGTCAGCGTGTATCCCATCCCGCAGGGGGTGTCCGGCTGGATCTCCGCCGGGCAGTCGTAGTCGCCGCCGAGTTCCCACATCATCACGCCGCCCGCGCCGGTCGACTTGACCAGCTCGGCGACCGCGTCGATGCCCTGCTCGTCCTCGGTGGACAGGAACACCTTCTTCTCGGCGTTCCACAGCCACGACGTCTTCGTGGTGTCGTCCCAGTGCCGGGTGTACTGGCCCGTGCGCCGGTCGGTGCTGTCGGTCTCCGGCTTCAGCCCGACGCTGGGTGCGTAGAGCGGCGTGATGTTCTTCTCCAGGTTCTTGGTGTGCCACAGCGGGTTGGTCCCGGAGCCCAGCTCGCTGCCGTTGTTGGTCTCGTCGTGCCAGATGTTGTCGATGCCGAAGGCGCCGTCACCACACGGCCGCTTGACGCCCGTACCCGGTTCGCAGCCGTTCGGCTTCTGCGACGTGCCCCACAGACCGTTCGTACCGCCGGTGACGTTCTTCCAGCCGCGCGTGTAGTAGGGCACACCGATGTTGACGCGCCCGGCCTGCATCGCGCCGCGCATGTACTTCATCGCCCAGTCGGTGTTGAAGTAGCCGATCTTGCCGTACTCCGGAGTGGCGTACTGATCGGCCAGTTCCGGGTCCTTGCCGTCGTCGAACAGCGCCGCGTTCGGACCCACGACGTCGTTCCAGGTGCCGTGGTAGTCGTAGGCCATCAGGTTGGTGAAGTCCTGGTAGTCCAGCGAGGTCTGGTTCGCCATCCCGCGGGCCAGGTAGCCGGAGGCCGACGACGCCGAGGTGAGCAGGTAGTACTTGTTGTCCGCGACCGAAGCCCGGTTCAGCGAGTCCCGCAGCGTCTTCATCAACGCGGCGTACGCCGTGGGCAGACCCTTGCGGCGCGGGTTCGACACCGCCCAGTCGGTCGGATTGCCGGTGTCCTCAAGGACCGTGGGGTACTCGAAGTCGATGTCGGCGCCGTCGAACCCGTAGGTCCGCAGGAACTCCACGACCGAGTTCGCGAACGTGTCGATCCCGCCCTGGTTGACCGAGCCGTCGGCATTGGTGGTCATCGCGTAGAAGCCACCGGAACCGGCCCAGCCACCGACCGAGATCAGCGTCTTGACCCGCGGGTGCAGGCGCTTGTACTTCGTCAGCAGGTTGAAGTGCCCCTTGTAGGGCAGCGAGGGGTCCATCTCGGCGCCGGCCTCGCCGGGCCACTCCTTCTGGGTGGCGTTCGCGTCGACCTTGATCTTGTTGTTCTCCACCGACGCGAAGGCGTAGTTGAGGTGGGTCACCTTCGACCACGGGATGTTCTTCACCAGGTAGTGCGGCGTGCCGTCGGCGCCCGTGCGGCCACTGTTGAAGTAGCCCACGACCCGGCGGTCCCGACCCTGACCGAGCCATTCCCGGCCGTCACTCTGGTAGACCTTGCAGTACGGCGTCGCCACGCCCGGCGTGGCAGCCAGGCCCTCCGGCCGGCAGTCGCCGGACGCGTCCGGTCGCGGGCCGCCGTCGTCGCCACCGGGGTGTGACTCCATCGGGTCACCGACACCACCGTTGACACTGAGGTCACCGGCACCGCCGTCGGTGCGGCTGCCATCGCCGTAACTCGGCACCAGCCATCCCTCGACGTCGCCGTCACCGCTGGCCGCGGCAGCCTTGGTCGCCGTCTTGGGTGGGGTCTGCGCCGTGCTCTTGGCAGCGGGCTTCGCCGTCGTACCGGAGCGGGGGACGACGAAGTCCTTGATCCCGTCCCCGTCCAGGTCGGCGAAGGCCCCGAAGGTGCCCGGGAACGGGTCGTCGTCGCGGATCACACCCAGCGACTTCCAACCGGTGGTGACGGTCCACGGGGCGCCGGTGTTCTCCCAGGCCCGGACCTCACCGGTCATGTACTCGACCCGGACCGTGTCCGCCTTGCCGTCGCCGGTGATGTCGGCGAAGGCGACCTGCGCGGCGGGTGACTCGCCCGGAGTGGCAAAGCCTTCGACGTCCTCCCAACCGCCCGGTGTCGGCATGCCCTTGCCCTTGTTCAGCCAGGCGCTCGGGAAGCTCATCCGGTTCAGCGTGACCAGGTCGGCGCGGTGGTCACCGTCGAGGTCGCTGAAGTACATCTCCGGCTCGTAGCCGAGGTTGTTCGCGACGATCGTCGCGCTGCCCCAGCTCACCTTGCCGCCACTGCTGGTGTTCCGCGACACCCGCATCGCGGCGACACCCGTCGGCGAGTCGGCCTGCGACAGGATGCGGATGTAGTCGTCCTTGCCGTCACCGTCCATGTCGGCGAAGTAGACCTTGTCCGGGTTGTCCCCGCGGTCGGCCGGGCTGATGTCGCCCAGCGAGACCGCGGGCTTACGCGGGTCGTCGTTGCGCCAGCCGGTGACCTTGCCGTCCGTGCCGACCACCGCGTAGTCAGCCTTGCCATCGCCGTTCAGGTCGGGGAAGGCGATCTTCGAGCCGGCCGGCGCGGCGTCCCGGATCTTGCCGAGCGGCTCCCAGTCGTACGAGCGGCTGGTGAGCATACGCTGCAGGATCGCGATCTGAAGGCCCTGGGCGAAGGCGTGCGCGATCTTCTGGTGTCCGGCGTCGGTCGGGTAGATCTCGTGGGTGATGTCCTGCGGGGTGACCGAGCCCAGATCGACCAGCACCAGCCGTGCGCCGCTCTTGATCTTGGCGTAGGCGATCGCGCGAAGCGCGCTGTTGTAGTCCGCGATCCGGGCCTGGTATGTCGGGTTCGTCGACGGCGGCAGGGTTCCGAGCAGGACCGTGGTCGTGGGCGAGGCCCGGTAGATCTCCTCCAGGAAGCCCTGCGTCTTCCGGGCCGTCGCCGTGCCATCGGCGCCGCCGGCCAGGTCGACCGTGCCCGCGACCAGGGTCATCACGTTCGGCCGCAGTCTACGCAGCGCGGGGATCGACTCGGCTTTGATGTCGTCGATGCCCTTGCCGTCGAACCCCATGTGGTCGGGGTCGCCGCCCTCGCCGTTCTTCAGCTCACCGACGAAGTCCGTGCGCTTGAAGATCGCGGAAGCCAGGCCACCGAGCACCGCGAGGAAGGTCAGGCCTTTCGCGGAGGTCTTCAGGTGGTCCCGGAAGCCACTGTCGTTGGTGCTGTGCACGCCGGCCGTGATGCCATCACCGGTCGGCATCACCCGCAGCTCGTCGATCGAAGAGGTGGGGCCGGCCGCGTTGAGCTGGCCGTGCTGGACCGGCCAGTGGTCGGAACCGAGCCCGTCCTGGACCGTGACCGCCCGCTCGTTGTCGAAGTGGGTGGTGACGAAGTAGTCCAGCTCACCACCGTTCTGGTGGGTCGTCCGCCCCGAGCTGCGGATGCGCATGGTCGGCGGGTAGCCGTCCCGTTCGGCGAGGCGGTCCGGGTCCACGTTGAAATCGCCGCCGACCGTCGCGTGATAGGTGACGCCACGCTGGTTCCCGAGGGCCTCGACCCGGTCGTCGATGGCGTTCAGCATCGCCCCGGAGTCACCACCACCGCCGGACAGGCCGTGCACGGTGAAGTACCACTCGTTGCCGAACCGCGCACCGAGCGCGTTCCGGCCGGCGTCGACCGGGTTACCGACGACGATCAGCTCGTCAGGTGCCTCGGACAGGACGAGGGCGATGTTGACCCGGCCGCCGATCCGGCGCGGGTTGCTCGCGTCGTCTTCGGTCGGCAGGAAGTAGACCTCACGGGTCGGAATGGCATTGCGGTAACCGGCGCCGATGGTCCAGGTGTGGTGCAGCACGGTGAACTGGTGCGAGGCGCCCTGGCTGTCGACCGTGGTGAAGGTCTGGCTGGGCTGAGCGACGCTGTTCGACGGCGGATGTGGGCCAGCCTCTTGCAGCATCACGATCGGCACCTGCATCGCCAGTCGCTGGACCCCGTTGTTCCACTTGCTGCCGTTCTCATCCCTGTTGTTACCCCCCTGCATGTTCCAGGAGACCAGGGGCGTGCTGGCCGCGGGGAAGTCGGTGGCATGGGCGGTTGCTGGAACGACAAGTGTCGCTGCCAGCCCGGCCACCGCCACCACTGCGGCAACTAATCGACGGAACAAGAGCTCCCCATTTCTCCCACAGATCGGGAACAACCGAATCGTTGGACTCCAGATAGCTTCGGCACTGTAGCCCTCGATCGTTCACGAAATCCGGTCAGCTTGCTGACCCCTCTGCGGTGCATGTTGATGGTGATTTCTGGGCAGGGAGAGCGCCCGGCTGCCACGTCGGGTGGGCGCCGGATACCACGGCTCCGGTGGGCTCGGTCTGCTCGCGGGGAGGGGAAGGCGCTGATCAGTCGAGGCCCGGGAGGGCGCGAAGCCGCTCCAGGGCGCCGGTGATCGCGTCGGCAACGGGCCGGTGGCGGTGAGACGGGCGCCGCGCTCATCGCATCGGCGTCGCGCGTCAGACGTTCAGTGGCCGGCGCACGGACCCGCCGACGTCTTGGTCCGCGTCGCGGGTGATGAGGAGTCCAGAACCATCCGGTGGGGCAGGTAGAGGCCCCCACATCTACCAGCGCGCCCGGTGATCTGCCGGGCCTCACTCACGAGGGGTCACAGCGCCGATCCGCTGGTCGGCGGGGAGGCGTGCACCCGGCGCGGTCGCTGTCCAGCACATCTCCCGTGCCCTGGTCCAGGTCTCGAAACGGGGGAGGGGCGGCGTGCTGGTGCGGCGGACGCCGCCCGGCGTGCGGCGGGGTGAGGTGCGCCGGTGTCAGCCGCGGTCGCGGCTTGCGCGCGCGGACCGTCTGTCCGCCAGCGTGAGGGCGCCGATGCCGATCAGGGCCCAACTCCCGGTGACGGGGAAGGAGATGGCCGCCGTCGGGACACCGATGAGGAGCAGGTACCAGCCGAGCTGCACCGGAACCCGCCCGGTGGTGCGCACGATGTGCCGGGTCAGGGTGCCCAGCGCGAGCAGCGTGACGCCCGCCGCCATGAACCACACGGACGCCTCGCGCGGCCAGTACCCGTCCGCTTCGGTGTCCACGACGGTGCCGACGAATCCGTCCCGCACGATGTCCATCCAGGCGTTCGGCTGGGCGAAGGCCCAACCGAAGTGCAGTACCGCCGTCGCGATCAGCAGCCTCGGCACCCAGCGGCCCACCGCGCCGATCGGCCGCGCGCCGCCGGGGCCACCGGAGCCATCGGGGCCACGGTCGTGGGCCTCGCGACCGTCGGCCCCGCGACCGTCGGCCCCGCGACCATGAACCTCGGAAGCGCTCGGGCCAACACGGCCAACGGGGTTGTCAGACGGGGAGGCGGCAGCCTGGGAATCACCGCCGTCGTCGCGGTCGGCCTCGACGGACCCTGCACCCGCCGGTTCGGACGCGGCGGGGGCGTGGCCGCCCGACCGGGGACCGGTGGACTCGCCAACCGGCTGGGGGACGGCGGGTCCGTCACCCCGCGGTCGCGGGTCGACCGGACCGGAGCCGTCCGGCGCGGGGCTGGTAGCGGGCCGGTCGGAGAAGTGGTGGCTGTGCTTGTCGATGGTCACGCTTCCTCCCAGGGCCCGCCGGGCGCAAGCCGGGAGGCGAGCCGGTAGATGTCGCGGAGCTCGCCGGCGGGGAGCGGCGGTACGAGGTGGCCTCCGCCGACCAGCACCAGATAGAGCAGCCGGGCCAGGGGCAACCACTCGCGCGCCCCGTCGTTCGCGCCGGTGCGAGCGTCGCTCGCCCGGTACGGGATGGCCGCCGCGTCGGGGGCGGTGGCACGGCTCGCGGCACCCGGCGACGGGGTGGGGCACGCGTCGGTCGCGGCGTCCGGGGCCGCGCTCTCGGACAGCAACTCGTGCAGGTAGGAGATACGCCGCTCGTCGATGCGCCGCTGTGCCGCGCGGGCCTCGGCGTCCCCCAGCGCCCAGGCGCGGACGGCGACTTCGAGCCCCGGACGGTCGCCCTCGTCGGCGAGCGCCAGGTCGAGGAGGCGGGCGAACTTGGCCCCGGCCGGGCCGGAGACGCCCTCCACCGCCTCGATGAAGCGGGTCGTGGACTCGGCCTCGAAGTGGGCGAGCAGTTCGGTCCTGAACCCGGTGATGCCCTTGAAGTGGTGGTAGAACGAGCCCTTCGTCAGCCCCAGGTCGCCACACAACCGGTCGATCGTCACTGCCCCCGCCCCGTCGGCGGCCAGCGCCGCCAGCCCCGCCTCAAGCCAGTCCCGCTTCCCCGCCATGAGCGCACCACTCCACCCGTCGAACGGCGGACCCCGAGGCTCGTCCACGCGGTCTCTCTCCGTACCGTACTGTATGGTACGGCCCCGTCGCCGTCCCTGTGGCGATGGCGCCGCCCCCAGCGGGTGAGCCAGGCGGGGGTCGAGTCGGTAGCGGGCGGCGAGTTCGTCGAAGCGGGTGGCGATCGCACGGAACCGCTGGAGGCGGTTGAAGCAGCGTTCGCCCACGTTGCGGGCCCTGTAGACCTCGCGGCCAAAACCGGCGGCCTGCCGCCGGCCTGTCCGCGCCGCTCACAGGCGACATCGATCTTGGTTGTGAGTCCGCCCCGGGAACGGCCGAGTCCACCGAGACCGTCCGCTGCACCGCACCGCACCGCACCGTCCGCCGGATGCACGACCGTGATGAGGCCCAGCTCACGCAGTCGCAGCAGCGCTCGGGGGAGGCCGAACTGGAGCCCTGCCCACGCCTCGCGGCGGGGATCATCCTCTGTGGCCTCCCTGCCGAAGATGGGCGGGCGAATGCTGTGAGAGGAGCTGGACGGCTCGACAGGCGTGTCGGCTTGTCTGACCAGGGAGGTCCACCAGCGGGGTAGGGGCCGCCGTGCCGCGTGGGGAGGACGGTCGTCCTCCCGTGGCACGGGTCAGCGTTGCGTTCCGGATTCGGCCACGGACAGCCTCTCCGGTGCCGTGCCCTCCGTGACGTTCAGCTCTTGGGTCCCTATGACGGACAGGAGTTCCAACTGTTGGGCTCCACGGCTTCCGGGCGGGGCGGTGAACCACAGCAGTCGTTGGCGTCCGTCCTCGCTGAAGAGGTTGTAGCAGTCGAGTTCGATGAGGCCGAGCAGGGGGTGGACGATCCTCTTGTGATCCATGCGGCGCACGGCGACATCGTGGGTGTCCCAGAGGGCCGCGAACTCCTGGCTGCGGTGGCGTAGTACGGCGATCATCTTCGTGGCCTCCGCGTCCCGGCCGCGCCGTGCGGCCGCTGCCTGGAGGTCGGCCACGAACACCTGTGAGTGGTGCGGGTGGTCCTTGGGCGGGTACATCTCGCGCGCCTGCGGGTTGGTGAACCAGCGGTACACGAAGCTCGCCGCCGGGCCGCGGTGTGCCGGGGACCTGCCGAGCAGGGCCAGCGCCAGGTCGTTTTCCACCAGGGTTTCGTGCAGGTCGGTGATGACGCGTGCGGGGGTGTTGGAGAGCCGGTCCAGGAGTCCGAGGAGCGCGGGCTGCACGTGTGCTGATGCTCCGTGTGCGGACGGCGGGATCGGCCGTTCGGCCAGGTGATACAGGTGGTCGCGCTCGTCGCCGTTCAGGCGCAGCGCTCGGGCGAGGGCGGCCAGGATCTGGGCCGAGGGTTGCACGCCGTTCTTGGCGCTGCCGCGTTCCAGCTCGGTGTAGTAGTCGACTGACAGCCCTGCCAACTGTGCCACTTCCTCGCGGCGCAACCCGGGGACGCGTCGGCGCGGGCCTTGGGGGAGACCGACCTCGCCGGGGCGGATGCGGTCGCGGCGGGTCCTGAGGAAGGCGCCGAGTTCTGGAAGGTTCACTCCTCCGTGGTCGCTCGTGCGACAGAGCGCAGCCAGGGGATGGCAACCCCTGGGTAGGCACAGCCCTGGCTAGGGACGAGGGGCCGGTCGATCGTGGAGGGCACGGCAGGGCGACGGCAAGGCCGCGGCCCGCCCCCCATCCACCACAGGAGTCAGCCATGCCCCTCCCCGCGTCCCTCGGCGGGACCGCTGCCCCGGCCCGACCCTCCGCCTCCCCCCGTGTCGCGATCGTCGTCGGCGGTTCGCGCGGCATCGGCCGCCGGACCGTCGGCCGGCTGGCCGCCGACGGGTACGCCGTCATGGTCGGCTATGCGGAGAACCGGGACGAGGCCGAAGCCGCCGTCAAGGAGGCCGTCGCCGATGGTGGCCGGGCGATCGCCGTGCGCGCGGACGTCGCCGACGAACGCGCGGTCGCGGCACTGTTCGACGCGGCCGAAGCGGAGTTCGGCGGGGGCGACGTCGTCGTACACGCGGCCGGGCGGATGCACCTGGCGCCGATAGCCGAGCTGGACCTGGCCGTCCTGGACGACCTGCACCGCACCAACATCCGCGGCACGTTCGTCGTCGTCCAGCAGGCCGCCCGACGGGTGCGTCCCGGTGGCGCGTTCGTGACGTTCTCCTCATCCGTGGTGGGGCTGGCCTTCCCGGGCTACGGCGCGTACGCCACCAGCAAGGGGGCGGTCGAGGCGCTGACGCTGATCCTGGCCCGGGAGTTGCGGGGCCGGGACGTCACCGCCAACACCGTCGCGCCCGGCCCCACGGCCACCCACCTGTTCCTGGACGACAAGGACGAAAAGACCATCGCCCGTCTGGCCGCCCAACCCCCGCTGGAGCGCCTCGGCACCCCGGCCGACATCGCCGAAGTCGTCGCGTTCCTGGCCTCCCCGGCCGGCCACTGGATCAACGGACAGGTCATCCGCGTCAACGGCGGAATCATCTGAACCGCCTGCGGCCCCTCTCATCGATCAAGGAAAGGCCCTGTCTCGGCGAGGCACGCGCCCTCAGCGACATCGACCGTGCGGAAACCCACGACCGGCGTCACCGACCCCTGGTAGGCGATCGGGGGCCCCAGCCGTGACGGCGGCGAAGCCGTCACCGCGATCCCCAACTCCCTCCGCGCCGACTTCTTCCGCATCGAACGGGACAGCCCACCCACCGCAGGCAGCTCCCTGTAACGCCCCACTGAGAGAAGGAACCACCAGCCATGCCTTTCGCGAACTTCAAGGTCCCTGAGAAGACCCTCACCCCGCAGCAGAAGGAGGAGATCGTCACCCGCACCACCGAGCTGTACGTCGAGATCTACGGCGAGCGCGCCCGCAACAACACCATGGTTCTGGTCGAAGAGGTCGCCGACGGCGGCTGGGGCATCTCCGGCAACGTGCTGACCCTCGCCATGCTCAGCGAGGCGACACCGACCGACACCAGCAACACCTGACCACCCGTCACCTGCGCGCGGCCCTCCCCGCGCCGGCCGCGACCGAGAGGCCATCGCCGCGTGCGCGGGGAGCGGCGCATCCCGGAGAAGGGGCAGCGTTACGCACCGTTGACCCACGGGGATTTCGCGGGTCGTCCGTGGTCCTCGTGGCTTGCTGTCGACTGCGCCAGCCCGTGCCAATTCGACTCACAGTGGATGATCTCGCCCTGGGAGTCGGCGTGGCAGGCCCGTGAGGAGACGTTGCGTATCTGGTATTTGGAAACGAACTCCCCGACAACAGTGCCGTCGGTCGGCCCTCCGGTTGTACAGTCGTGGCCCGGCACCTTGCGGTAGTGCCAGTGCCCGGCCCAGGCTCCGTTTTCGTAGATCTCGTAGCGGATCTGTGCCGTCGCGCAGTACCCGTCGGTGGCAGTGTCGGAGATCATGCCGTCCATGGAGAACCAGTTACCGTAGCGGCCCCAGCAGAGCTCCTGGTTCACGCCGCTGACGTGGCTGACGGAGCAGCCGGCGAAGGTGTGGTTCGCCGGTGGTTCCTTCGCGGTGTACCAGTCGTCGGTGCTGTGGGCGCTCGCGGCGCCGGGCAGACCTAACACCAGTCCCACGGCCGCGGTGACAGCGAACAGGGTGCGTCTCACGTTGCCTCCCCTCGTAGATGGCGTCGGCAGCGTACTGCGCGCGAATGGGTCGGTCATGAGCCGATCGAGCCATCTCCCCACGACGGGGCCGCCTCCGCCAGGGCCCGTAGCTGACCACACCTACTCGGCGCCGAGGCCGGCGGCAGCGGGGGACTCGGCGTTCGCCGCGATCCACCCGTGCTCGACCCCGGCTCGGCCTGCGCACACGGTGACGGCCGCGTCGGTGGAGAGTCTGAGCCCCGAGCGGGGCGCGGTCCATAATTCCTTGCCGTCGGCCTCGCTCAACGCCACGACCTGGTTGTCGCCCGCCGGCTTGTCGCGCAGTGCGACGACGCGATCGCCGACGACGGCCGCACCCTTCGTGTACGTCCTCTCGGTTGTCCATACCCGCTGATGGCTCCTGAGGTTCACGCCGAAGAGCCGGCCGCGTCCGAAGACCACGACGAGGTCTCCGGCTCGACCGACCACGTTGGCCCCCAGTCCTCGCCTCCGTGCTCGCCGAACGCGGCGCGAGTGCGCTGGTGGTCCGCGGCCACGACGGCCCGGACGAGTTCGCCACCGCCGCCCCCACGCACACGTGGACCACCATGGCGAGGGGGACGGGGTGCACTCATCGTTCGACACTCTGCTTCGGCCGGGGCCGGCCGACCCCGGAAGCTCCGTGCGGCGACGGGGGCGGGGGCCGTCGTTTCGCGTGGTGCGAGAGTGTGGGCCTTCGCTCGTCTCAGCTTGTCGGAGCGGAGGTTTGCTCGGCGCCCGTGCGGTGTGTCTGGTGCGGGATGGCGGTGTCGGGTTCGGCGGTGTCAGGCTCGGTGGTGCCAGGTTCGGTTGTCTCCGTGGGGCGCAGGCCGAGCCGCAGGTACAGCGTCTGGGCGATGTCGGTGAGGGATCCGGTGCTGCCGCGCAACAGTTCCATGGGCGGGATGTCGACGTCGAAGCGTTGGTTGAGGGTGACCAGGAGCTCCGTCGCCATCAGCGAATCGAGTCCGTAGGAGTCCAGCCGGCCGTGCGGGTCGATGCCCTCGGGGTCCATCTGCAGGACGCCTGCCAGGATCTCGGTGAGCCGTTCGGTCAGGTGGGTGAGCGCCTCGTCCCCCGACATGCGGGCCAGTGTGCCCAGCAGTTCCTCGTGGTCGAGGCCGTCACCCGCGGTGTTCTGGGGCAGCAGCGGCGACAGCCGGGGGCTGCCGAGGGAGGGCATCAGCCGCATCCCCCGTCCCCAGTCACTGCGGATGACACCGGCCACCTCGGCGTCCGAGCCCAGCAGCGTGCCGGCGGCGGCGAGCGCCTCGGATACGGGCAGCAGACCGAGCCCGATGTGTTGCATGGCCGGGCCCAGCCCGTTGCGGGCCACGTATCCCACGTCAGCGATGGCTCCCCAGGCGATGGCCAGGCCGGGCCGGCCTTCCTGGCGGCGACGGCGGACGAGCGCCTCGAGGTAGAGGTTGCCGGCCGCGTACGGTGTCTGCTTGACGTTCCCCAGCGTGGCCGACTCCGAGGAGTACATCAGGAACAGGTCGCACTCCCGGTCGCGCAGGAGGAGGTCGAGGACGGCCGCTCCGGTGATCTTGGGGGCCATGACGGCGGCGATCCGGTCTTCGGTCAACTCGGTGAGCAGGGCGTCGTCCAGGTGCATGGCGCAGTGCACCACGCCGCGCACCGGATGGCGTGAGGCGTCGATGGTGGCCACGACGTCGCGCATGGCTTCCAGGTCGGCGACGTCCGCCGCGTACACGGTGGCCGTCACTCCTCGCGCGGTGAGCACGGCCCGCACCCGGCTGGCCTCCGGGGCCTGGTCGCCGCGCCGGCTGACCAAGGCGATGTGGCGGGCACCCAGGTCGGCGAGCCACCGAGCGGTGGCCGCGCCGAAGCCGCCGGTGCCACCGGTGACGAGGTAGGTGGCCGACTCGTCCAGTCGGGGGGCGGCCCAACGCCGCTCCACCAGCGGCGGCTCGTCCAGGGGGTCGAAGGAGACGACGACCTTTCCGATGTGGCGCGAGTGCTGCATGAGCTTGAACGCCTCGTCGACGCGCGCGGCGGGATACACGGTGTGCAGCAGTGGCTCGTACGTGCCCAGCCGGACCCCCTCACCGAGGCCGGCGACAAGGGCCGCGGACTCCCGCTCGTCGTCCAGCACCTTGGTGAGGTCCACGCCGAAGAAGGCGATGTTGTTGCGGAAGGGCCGCAGGGAGAGCGGCTTGTTCTCGTAGATGTCCCGCTTGCCCAGCTCGACGAAACGGCCTCCGGGCCGCAGGAGCTCCAGGCTGTGGGCCATGGCCTCGCCCGCGAGCGAGTTGACGACGACGTCGACGCCCCGCCCGTCGGTGAGCTGCCTGACCTGGACGGCGAAGTCGAGGGAGCGGGAGTCCAGTACGTGTCGCACGCCCAGGGAGCGCAGCAGGTCGCGCTTCAGGTCGCTGCCGGCCGTGGCGATCACCTGGGCCCCGTGCGCGCGGGCGTACTGGATGGCCGCCAGCCCGACGCCGCCGGCCGCACCGTGTACCAGGACCGTCTCGCCCGCGTGCAGTCGGGCGAGGCGGTCGAGGCTGTAGTGGACCGTGGCGTAGGCGACGGGCATGGTGGCCGCGTCGGTGAAGCCCATCCGGTCGGGCAGCTTCCACACCGCGCCGGAGTCGGTGACGGTGTGCGAGGCCAGCGAGGCGGGTGCGAGACCTGCCACGCGGTCGCCCGGTGCCAGGTCGGTGACCGCTTCGCCGCAGGCGAGGACGACGCCCGCGCACTCCATCCCGCACCCCTTCGCCGAGTCGGTGCCCTCGATGGCCTCCTGGGGCAGCCAGCCGACGCTCTGCATGATGTCGCGGTAGTTGAGAGACGCGGCGCGCACCTCGACCAGGACCTCGCCGGGTCCGGGCACGAGCGGGTCCCGCTCCTGCCAGGCCAGGCGGTAGGACAGGCCCGGGTTGTTCACCCGGAGGGTGAAGGGCACGGGCGTGTCGCACACCATGGCGGCCGGCCGGGGCAGTTCGCGGGGAACGAAACGGTCGGTCGCGGTCAGCAGGATCTCGTCTTCCTCGCTGGGCCGCAGGAGTTCCCGTGCGAGCCGCGGGGCCGCGCCGGTGGTGTCCGCGGTGCGCTCCAGGCCGATGCGGCGGCTGGTCAGCCCGGGGATCTCGTTGACCAGGCTGCGGGACATGCCCCACAGGGCCGCGTCCGCCTCGTGGGTGACGGCGAGGGACGGGGCGGTCCCGCAGGGCCGGGTCACGAGCCACAGCTCGGGCGGCGTGCTCGCTCCCATGGCCTCGATGGCCGCCGCCAGCGCCCGCAGGGCCTCGGCCCGCTGACCGGCGCGGGCCGTGCGGGCGCCGGGCGCGGCGTCCGCCGTCGCGTCGGCGAGGAGCAGGACGACCGCGGTACGTGTGGTGCCCGGTTCCCGATGGGCCTGCCGCAGGACGTCCGCCCACGTCTCCTCGTCGCTGGTCATGGGCACGGTGCGGACCGTACCGGCGCCCTGCGTGAGAAGGGCGCCCAGCTCCGTCGCCATCCCCGACTCGTCGGCGGACTCCGCGGCCAGGACGAAGGAGGCGGCCTCCTCCTGGATCAGGGAGGGCTCGGGGTGTACGAGGGACTCGGCGACGGCGTCGGACGGGACGGCGGCGAGCAGGACCGAGTGGTCGTCTGCCACGGGGGCCGTGTCGTGGCCGGTGTGCAGTACGTCGGTGAAGCCGCAATCGCGCAGCAGGCTCGGCCACTTGGCGCGCGGCAGCAGCGGTGAGTGGGGCCGCAGCCCGGTGTCGGTGTGGTCGGGGAGGCCGTCCGGGAACCCGAGGTAGGGCATGAGGGCGAGCGGGTTGTGCGCCTCGATGGCCAGGAGGTGCCCGCCGGGCGCCAGGAGCCCGGCCACGTTTCTCAGGGCGCCGGCGAGGTCGGGTGCCGTGTGCAGGGCGTGGCCGGCCACGACGAGGTCGAAGCTGTGGGGGGCGAGGCCCTGGCCGACGGGGTCCCGCGCGAGGTCGAAGGCGCGGTAGTCGACGAAGTCGAAAGAGGCGAAGCGGCTCTTCACACGAGGGAAGTAGGACGTGGACACGTCACTGACGCAGTAGCGCGTGCGATCGGGCGGCAGCAGGGGCAACAGCGCCGCCGTGGTGGCGCCGGTCCCGGCACCCACCTCCAGCACGCGCAGGGCCCGCCCCCGTGGCCACCTGACCACCATCTCGCGCACGAGGGCCTGCGCGACGCGGTGGTGGAACCGGGCGAGGGGCAGAAGGTCGTGGAAGTGCTCCACCGCTTGCGCACAGTGGTCGTCCACCGGTGGTTCCGACGGCTCCGCCGCGCCCCGCAGCAGGGCCTCGGCCATGGCGCACTGCCGGGCGACGAGGCCGATGCCGGCGCCGTGACCCGGGGCGAGGGAGGCGAGTTCGCGCATCAGGTCATCGGTGGGGCGCCTCGGCGCGGTGAGCCGCCACCGGTCCGGGCCGGCCGGGGTGAGCAGACCGAACTCCTCCATCCGCAGGAAGAGGAGTGCGAACAGCCGCTGGCGCCTCTCCGGCACCCCCGCGGCCACCAGGTCGTCCGTGGAGAAGGGGAGCGCGGGGTCGGGCAGCAGGCTGGCGACGGCCGTCGCCAACTGGCGCGCCCACACCTCCTGTGCCAGTGCCTCGGCGTCCGCGCTGGTGGCCGGCAGTTGTTCGCGCAGCGCGGCGATGCGTCCCGTGGCCGCCTCCCCGACGCGCCGGGGGGAGGGCAACGGGGAGGGGACGGCCGGATCGTCGGTGCACGGAGCCGCTCGCAATCGCGTCTCGTGGACGGTCACCGGCGTGCGGCGGGTTCCGGCCACCCGCCGTAGCCGGCAGCCGTCGAGCTGCGCGACGGGACGTCCGTCGTCATCGGTGAGCATGATGTCCCAGCACACCTCGTGCGCGGCGCGGCTGCGTTCACGTACCCACACCGCCCCGGTGGGCGGGGGCTCCTCCCAGACGCGGATGGCACCGATGGACGCGGGGAGGAACGCGGCTCCGTCGTCAGTGAGGTCTTCCAGCAGCGGGGCACCGGCCTGTAGGGCGCCGTCGAGCAGGGCGGGGTGAACGGCGTACGGCCGGCCCGGGGCGTCGTGGTGGAAGCGCGCCAGCACCTCGCGGTCGCCGACGCGCACCGCGCTCAGCACCTGGAACGCCGGCCCGTACTCCAGACCGCTGGAGGCGCAGGCGGCGTAGTGGGCCGCACCGGTGAGGTGCCGCGGGCAACGGCCGGCCAGCGCCTTGAGGTCCAGGTCGGTGGGGCGGGGGCGCAGCAGGGTCCGCACCTGGGCACGGACGTGTAGGCGTGGCTCCCGGGTCTGGGCGGTGGTGCTGGTGATGGTCAGGACCCCGTCATCGGGGTTCAGGGCCGTCTGGACGCTGGTGGCGGGGGCCTCGGCCCAGGGCACGACCAGGGCCGACTGGATGTCCAGGTGACTCACCTCGGCGGGGCCACCGAGCATCTCGCGCCCGGCGGCCAGGGCCATCTCGGCGTAGCCGGTGGCCGGCATGAGGACCGAGCCTGCGACGCGGTGGTCGTCGAGCCAGGGCACCAGACCCGGTTCGATGCTGCCGGCCCACACCGGGTGCGGTGCGGTGACACGTCCGCCGAGCAACGGGTGCACCAGTGCGCCGTAGCGCTCCCACACGTGCTCGTCGCCGGCCCAGTGGCGCTCGCGCTGCCAGGGGTAGGCGGGCAGCGTCGCGACCTGCCCGGGGTGGGGGAAGTAGCGGTCCCAGGCGGTGTCGGCTCCCGCGGCGAGCAGCGCGGCGGGCACGGCCGCCAGCGCGCGGTGGCCGTCGCTGTCCCTGCGCAGGGTGGGTACCGCAGCCGCCTTCGTCCCGGGGCGGGCGCTGGTGACGCGCCGCAGGTAGGTGCGCAGCACGGGGTGCGGGCCGATCTCGACGAAGACGCCCGCGCCGTCCTGGGCGGCCTGTTCGACGGCCGAGGCGAAGAGCACCGGCCGGCGCACGTTGTGCCACCAGTACCCGGCGTCGAGGGCGCTGCCCGGCAGACGGTCGCCGGTCACGGTGGAGTACAGCGCGATCTCGCCCTCACCCGGCGTCAGGCCGTCCAGCGCCGCGCGGAGCGGTTCGGCCTGCGGGTCCATGGCGCGGCTGTGGAAGGCGTAGTCCAGGGCCAGGTCGCGGAAGAAGACGCCGCGACCGGTGAGCCGTTCGCCCAACGCGGCCAGGGCGTCGGCCTGGCCGGCGACGGTGACGTCCTTGGGGCTGTTGACGGCGGCGATCTCCAGGGCCTGGCCCCAGGGGGCGATCTCCGCGGACGCCTCATCGGGCGTGAGGCCGACGGCCGCCATACGCCCCAGGCCCGCGGTCGCTGCCTGGACCCGGCTGCGCTCGGCGATCACCCGGGCGGCCTGGGCGAGGGTCAGTGCGCCGGCGGTGTGGGCGGCGGCCACCTCGCCCACGCTGTGGCCCAGCACCATGGCCGGTGTGATCCCGCGGTGGCGCAACACGGCCACGACGCCCAGCTGCACGGCGAACAGCAGCGGCTGTGCGATGTCGGTGGCCTCAAGTCGCCAGTCGTCGGCGGGCAGTTCGAGTTCCTTGGTGACCGACCAGCCCAGGTGGGGGGCGAGTGCGGTGTCCGCCTCCGCCACGGCCGCACGGAAGACCGGGTCGTCGAGCAACTCGGTGCCCATGCCGGCCCACTGGGAGCCGTTGCCGGAGAAGACGAAGGCGACCTGCCCGCCACGGGCGGCCTCGCCGACGGCCGCGGACACCGAGTCCGGGAGGGTGGCCTCTCGGGCGGCGTCCGTCGAGCCGGTACGCGCCTGGGCGGCCAGGGCCGCGAAACCGCGGGCGGCCTCCCGGGGCGAGGGGGCGAATACGGCCGCCCGGTGCTCGTGTTGGCCGCGTCGGAGGCAGGAGGTGTAGGCCAGGTCGTAGAACTCCTCGTCACCCGCGTGTGCGAGGCGCTCGGCCATGGCCGAGGCCGCGGCCGACAGCGCGTCCGGTGTGCGGGCGCTGGCCAGCAGGGGCAGCCCCTCCGGTGGCGGTTCGGGCGCGGCCGGGCGGACCGGAGACGGTGGCGGGGCGGTGAGGGCGACGTGGGCGTTGGAGCCGCCGAAGCCGAAGGAGTTCACGCCCACGACGGGCCGTGCGGTATCGGTCAGGTGCTGCCGCTCGCTCGTCAACCTCAGTCCGAGCCCGGTGAAGTCGATGTCCGGGTTGGGGGGTTCGGCGTGCAGCGAGGCCGGGGCGACACCGTGCCGTAGCACCAGCAGCGCCTTGCAGAGCCCGGCCATCCCCGAAGCGGGTTCGAGGTGACCGACGTTGGTCTTGACCGAGCCCACGGGCAGCGCGCCGGTGATGCGGCGTACGCCCAGCGCCCGGCCGATGGCCTGGGCTTCCAGCGGGTCCCCTGCGGGGGTACCGGTCCCGTGTGCCTCGAAGTAGACCAACTCGTCCGGGTCGATGCCGGCCTCCGCGTAGACCCGGCGCAGCAGTTCCTCCTGCGCCCGAGCGCTGGGCAACGCGATCCCCGTCGTGCGTCCGTCGCTGTTGCTGCCACTGCCGAGGATGACCCCGAGCACCCGGTCCCCGTCGGCCAGGGCGTCCGTCAGCCTTTTGAGGACCACCAGGCCCCCGCCCTCCGCGCGCACGAAGCCGTCGGCCCGCGCGGAGAACGCCGCGCAGTGCCCGCGCTTGGACAACATGCCCGCCTGGGAGAACCCCACATAGTGGAAGGGGCTGAGCACCAGGTTGGCACCACCGCACAGGGCCGCCCGGCTGGTGCCCTCCCACAGGGTGTGACAGGCACGGTCCAGGGCCACGAGCGAGGACGAGCAGGCGGTGTCCACCGTCATGCTCGGACCGCGCAGGTCGAACGCGTGGGACAGGCGGTTGGCGGCCATGGACGAGGCCGCGCCCACCATCGTGTACGGGTTGATCTGCTGTGCCGACACCATCACCTGGGTGCCGTAGGAGGTGTCGCAGATGCCCACGTAGACGGCCGTGTCCGTTCCGGCGAGTCGGTCGGGGGCGATGGCCGCGTCGTCCAGCGCTTCCGTGGCCAGTTCCAGCAGCAGCCGGTGCTGCGGGTCCATCTGCGCGGCTTCCTTGGGGGACATCCCGAAGTACCCGGCGTCGAACCCCGCGATGTCGTCCAGGAAACCGCCGGCCGCGGTGTAACTCCGGTCGGTGCGGGCCATGTCGTGGGTGACGAACCGGCGCGCGTCGAACCGGTCCGGCGGCACCTCGCTCACCAGGTCACGCCCCTCGCTCAGGGCAGCCCACAACGCGTCGAGGTCGTGGACGCCGCCTGGCAGACGACACGATGCGCCGACGATGGCGATCGCCCGCTCCGGGGCTTCACAGGCCAGGTGCTGGGACATGGGAGCCTTTCGCTGTGCCGACACGACAGCAACTCACCGTAGCCGATGGCCGCTTGTGGGAGTACGCACAGTGACCGCGCTCGCCGGCTTTTCCGCGAACCACGCGGACGAGTGTTGCCGCCTCGTCCCACGGCCCGCCGCTCGTGCGGGTGATTGTGCGCGGCCATGCCCTGCGCCGCCCTCCGCGGCGAGCCGCGACCGCGTAGCGTCCGGGCTCTTCCCGCCGTCCCGCTCCCCAAGGAGACCCCGTTGTCCGTGCTGCTCACCGGTGCGACCGGATTTCTCGGCTGCCGCCTCCTGCGCGAACTGCTGGCTCGCGGCCAGGACAGCGTCACCGTCCTGGGGCGTGGCACGCCGAGGGAACTGCGCGCCCGCGTCGAGGCCGCGGTGACCTGGTTGGACACTCCGCCGCTGGCTCCCGACGCCCTCGCCGCCGTCCGCTACGTCAGCGGCGACCTGCTGCGGCCGAATCTGGGCCTGGACCGTGAGGAGCGGGCCCGTGTCACCGACGGACTCACCGCGCTGTGGCACTGCGCGGCCCTGCTCTCACTCGAAGGCGACCCGGCACCGCTGCACCACGCCAACGTCATCGGCACCCGCCGCCTGCTGGAACTGGCCGAGGAGGCCCCCGGCGCGCGCCTGTTGCACGTGAGCACCGCCTACGTCGCCGGGCGGCGCGGCACGGGCCACGTCATGGAGGACGACCTGCGTGACGCCGACGGCTTCCACATCCCCTACGAGGAGTCGAAGTACACCGCCGAACGCATGCTCCACGCCTGGGCCCGCGACGGGCGACGCGACGTGACGGTCTTCCGGCCCAGCCTGCTCGTCACCGACCGGCCCGTCCCCCGCGAACTGCCCAACCAGCCGACCGATCTCCTGCTACGCCTCGTGGAGCAGGTGGTGGGCAACCG
Source organism: Streptomyces buecherae (assembly GCF_014295035.1). Taxonomy (GTDB): domain Bacteria; phylum Actinomycetota; class Actinomycetes; order Streptomycetales; family Streptomycetaceae; genus Streptomyces; species Streptomyces youssoufiensis. The sequence continues at coordinate 462,568 of NZ_CP060404.1, read as the reverse complement.
AACGGACAAGGCCGGCGTGCTGCCCGGCCCGTCGCACGGTCCACGCGGCGAGCTCGAACTGCCGGCCGCGACGGTGCGGTACCGCGTGCAGGGAGACCCGAGCGGTAGCCTCAACCTGCTCCAGGCCGACTACGCCGCCCACGCCATGGTGCTGGCCGCCTCCCGGGCCCGACCGGCCACGGGCGTGCGCACGCTGCACGTGACGCACCCCCGTAACGTGTCGTTCGCGACCGTCACCGCGGCCATCGAGGCCCGCTTCCCGGGCCTGCGGGTGAGCATGACGCCGACGTTGGACGATCCGACGGCGTCGGAGAGCCTCGCCGCCAACTTCGCCGCGAACCCGCTGGTCTACAGCACACACCACCGCACGTACGACAGGACCAACCTGCTCGCCGCCACCGGCGGGCTGCCGGACCCCGCACCCGTCGACCTGGCCTACCTGACCCGGGCGTTCGGCCGCGCACCGGCCACGGTGGCGAGCTGAACCGCCGGTCGGGCCGAGGCCGCCGCCCTCGTCGACCGCGCGGGGAGCGGCACGCCGGCGGTCAGGTACGCGGCGGCGGCGAGGGACCATCCCCGCGCGCGGGGAGCAGGTGGCTGGGGTTCGGGCTGTGGCCAGAGGGGCGACCGTCCACCCCGTACACCACGCTCGCCGCCGGCTTGGACGAACAGCCCCCGACCGCGACGGTCATGTGGAGGCACATGGGCCTCCCGCAGGTTGCCGCCGCCGTCGTCAGCTACGTGCCCACCGCTATCGAGTACGTCGACGATGTCGACTCCCTCTGCCCACCGCGGGCTTCGCCCAGCGAATCGAGGAACTGATCGCTCCCACCGAGCGAGAGCGGCGGGCGCTCTGGTGCCCGTCCGATGCTCAGCGGCCCCAGACCCGAAGGCGCGGCATCCGAAGTGGAAGGCGTGCGGCGGTGGGTGGCCTGGACCCGTACGGTGTCAGGCCACCCGCATCGCGGCGAACGGTGTGCAACACCCGAGTCGAGTCGAGACCCTGGCGCGACGTGCTGCCGTCGGTGTCGCCGCCTACGGGGCCCGGCGCGGTGGCCACCCAGACGAGATGCCGAATGGCGACCAGATGAGCGTGCACTCCCCGAGCCGGCGCGGTGGGGGCCGCGCCCGCCCACCGCGCGGTCAGCGTACGGGCCAGCCGGCGGGGCCCAACCTCGCTCCCCTCGGTGAGCGGCGCGGCCGGGACGGTCAGGACGCGGCGGGGACCACCGCGTCGAGACCTCGGGCGGCGACGAGTTGTGCGCTGCCGTCGGCCAGGCGGTAGGACAGTCCCACCACCGCCAGGCGGCCGTCGGCCACCGCATCGGCCAGGACGCGGGAGCGTTCGAGCAGCAGGTCCACGGTGTGCTCGATGTGCTCGGCCAGGATCTCCTCGGCCGTCTCGCGTCCGGCGGCGCGGGCTGCCAGCACGCTCGGGGTCACTCGTTCGACGACGTCCCGGACGAAGCCGCCCGGCGTCTGCCCGTCCTGCAGGGCGGAGCAGGCCGCGGCGACGGCACCGCACGAGTCGTGGCCGAGGACGACGACCAGGGGCGCCTTGAGGACGCTCACGCCGAACTCGATGGAGCCGAGAACTTCCGTGCCGGCGACGTGCCCGGCGGTGCGGACGACGAACAGGTCGCCCAGGCCGCGGTCGAAGATGATCTCGGCGGCCAGCCGGGAGTCGGAGCACCCGAACAGCACGGCGAAGGGCTGCTGGGACGGTGCCGTCTGGGTGCGGCGGGCAGCGTCCTGGTTCGGGTGCTCGGGGGTGCCGGAGACGAAGCGCTGGTTACCGGCCATGAGCAGCTCGAAGGCGTCGCGGGGCGTCTGGTTCGCAGTCATGGCCACAGCCTACGAGGCGGCACCAGCTCGCACGGTGACCGGCCCCGCCGGAGGGTGCCGACTCGGGTGGTGACGCCGGACCCAGCGTGTCCCAGGCGCCGAGCGAGGACGCCTCGCGGCAGACCCTCAGCGCGCGGCGCGGTTACCCGGCCCCGTACGGGTCCTCAGCGCCGCCCTCGTCCCGCACAGCCGCACAATCGCACAACCAGTCAGGAACTGCTCGCGCCCACGGGCCCGTGCGTGTCGCCACTTCGACGCCGGCGGGGGAGCAGGTCGGGGATGAAGCGGTTTCGCGGTGGCTCGTGGTCCGCGGAGGTCGGCCCGACAGCGGGGGCGGTCACGCCAGCCGGCGCACAAGCCGAGCATGTCGTTCCACGCCTACCGCAGGGGGTCCGGGTTCCCGTCGGGCCACTCGCACTCCGCCGAGGCGTTCGCCGACCAGGACAGCGACGCGAAAGTCGTCATCGACCAGGGCTGAGCGGCCGAGCCCCACCGTGGGTGGTCCGCTTCGCGCTCGACTGGTGGAGGGAGGCGCCGAGGAGCTTGCGCAGCGCGATCACGGCGGCTGCCAGGATGATGCTGTCCCACGACGGCTCGCTGGCGAGCCGGAGCAGGCCGGCGGCGGTCAGGAAGTTCAGCAGCACGGCCAGTCCCCCTCGCACGGCGCGCGTCAGGTGCCAGGCCGCTGTCGCGGCGACGAGGCCCAGCCCGGTGGTCAGCACAGCCCCCGCCTGCAGCCACGCGTTCACGTCGGCAGGCCCTTGGCGCCAAGCGGGGGCGTCGTCTCGCTCCGTTCGATCTCGGCCCGTTCCTGGGCGATCTCCCGGCCGAGGAAGTAGTTCAGCGCCGTCCGGATGGCCGCGATGGCCGCCAGCTGCCCGATCTCGGCGAAGCTCGGTGCGACGGCCGTGCGCAGCACGTCCCCGGCGAGCTGGAATTCCAGGCCCAGCACCAGGAACCGCCCCAGACTCAACCTGATCCGGTTGAACCCCGCCACCTTGCCGCGCCCGCGCATGCCCGCGCGTACGAACTGCGCGAACGCCCACACGGCGCCGATGAAGATGATCAGCGCGCCCGCGGACTCGACCAGTCTGACGAGCAGGCCGATCGCATCGCGCAGGGTCGACTCGGGAAGCACTTCCGCCGACAGGGTCATGCGGGTGCCGGTACCCCCTCACGGAGCCGACGACGCCCTGTGTCGCGACGATGCCACTGGGGAGTGATCCCGCAAGACCGCGAGGCTTATGCGGGTCCGTGTCGAGCCGGCTATGGGGAACACGCCACACGAGTCGTTCGGTACGTAGTCGAGCATGGGCACGACGGAGTCGCCGCGAGAGTGGATCGACCGCCGCTGGTCCGGCCACGACGACCTCGTGCGGTGGCCACCTACCGGCAAGGCCGATGACCGGGAGGCATGGGAGATCACGGGCCCGGTAGTCCGGCCGGAGCGCGGGCGCGGCTGAGGGGCGAGCGTCGACCGTGACGTCGGTCGAGGAGGGCCGGTCCGCCCGACCGAGGTGGGCGGCGTGCTCTCGGGCCACCACGTGGAGCTGCCGGTGTCCTCGTGAGGTGTTGTCGTACGACCGTGCTTGGTCGTGGCGCCTGGGTGTCGGCCGGCGAGCGTGGTCCGCTGGCCTGGCGGTCGTGGCCGCGTCGCTCGGCGACGGTCCCGCCCACACGCCGTGACGGGCCTGTATCGGCCTGATCAGGGTACTGGCCAACGCGTGGCCGAGTGGCCGGCCCGGCCTTCCGGGTGGCGTGCGCGGCGTTGACTGAGGAGGAGCATGACCGAGGATCGCCGGGTGGCGGACGTGGTCGTCGTCGGGGCTGGCCTGGCCGGCCTGGCGTGTGCGCTGGACGCCTGCCGCGCCGGATGGCGGGTGGCCCTGCTGGAGGCGTCCGACGGCGTGGGGGGCCGGATGCGGACGGACCGGCGGGAAGGGTTCTTGCTGGATCGCGGCTTTCAGGTGTTCAACACCTCGTACCCGCAGGTGAAGCAGCGGGTGGACCTTCGGAGCCTCCAACTGCGCCCCTTTACCGCGGGAGTTGTCGCGCACACTCCGAAGGGCCCGGTTCGCCTCGCCGATCCGACCAGGGAGCCCCGCGCGGCGGGTGCTCTGCTGCCTGGACGGTTCCTCTCCGCGCGCGATCTGGCCGCGCTCGCCGTCCTCAGCGCGCGGGACGCGGTCCTGCCCGTGTCGGCCATCAGGCGGGGCCGGGACCGGCCCACCTCGACGGCCCTCTCGCGGGCAGGGCTGTCGGACGCCGTGGTCGCCGACGTCCTGCGGCCGTTCCTGGCGGGCGTGTTCCTGGAGGACCGGCTGGAGACCTCCGCACGCTTCTTCCACCTGGTCTGGCGGAGCATGGCCCGAGGAACCCTGTGTCTGCCGGCGGGTGGCATCGGCGCTGTTCCCGGCCAGCTCGCCGACGGCCTGCCTGACGGTGTTCTGCGCCTTGAGACACCCGTCGTGCGACTCACCGACGCCGGAGTGTTGCTCGGCGACGGAAGCGAGGTGCCGGCGAGAGCCGTCGTGGTGGCGGTGGACCCGGCGACAGCCGCCCGCCTGGTGCCGACCCTGACCGTGCCGGACACCCGCACCGTCACCACCTACTACCACGCCACCGACGCCGTTCGGGCGGCCGGGCGAACCCTGATGGTGGACAGCTCCGGGGCGATCCTGAACACCTGCGTCCTCAGCGCGGTCGCTCCCGGCTACGCGCCCCCCGGCACCGCCCTGGTCTCCACCTCCGTGCTGGGAACGGACCACCCGGGCAGAGCGGAGGCGGTACTCCGGCGGCTGGCCGAGCTGTACGACACCGACACGGGCGGCTGGGGGCGGGTCGCCACCTACACCGTCGAGAGCGCCCTGCCGGCGATGCTTCCGCCCTGGCCGCTGAGCCGCACCACTCGCCTCGGCCCGGGCAGGTACGTGTGCGGCGACTACCGGGCGACCGGTTCGGTGCAGGGTGCCCTGGCCTCGGGGGCGCGCGCCGCGCGCGAGGTGTCCGCCGACCTCGGGAGGCGGAGATGACGCGCTACGGGCGGGCCGTGGCCCGCGGCGCGGCGGACGCCGCCGAAGGAGAACGCGTGGTGTGCCCGATGGTGGCCACCCACCCGGCTCCACGGCGAGCCCGGTGACACCCCCCGCCACCGAGGCGTCCGACGTCGTCATCATCGGGGGAGGCGCCGCCGGTCTCAGCCTCGCGCACCACCTGGCCGGCATCGCCCCCGTGACGGTCGTCGAGCCGCCGCAAGGCCCGCCGCGCCCGGCGGAGCGTACCTGGTGCTACTGGCACGCGGGCGACGACGGCCTCGGCGAGGCCGTGAGCGCGTCCTGGCCCGTGCTGCGGGTGCACGGCGTCGACGGCTGCCCGGTCACCGTCGAACCGGCGCCGCTCACCTACCGCATGGTGCGCTCCACCGACCTCGAACGACTGGTCCAGGGCCGGCTGGCCCGCTCGGGCGGCGGGCGTGTGCTGCGCGCGACGGCGGAATCGGTGCGCGGCGTTCCCGGTGGCGCCGAGGTCCGGTGCACGTTGCCGGACGGCCGGTCCCTGACGCTGCGCGCCCGCCGGGTGTTCGACTCACGGCCGCTGCGTGCGCTGCCCCCGGCCCGTACGCACCTGCTGCAACACTTCCGCGGCTGGTTCGTGCGCACCGCCACCCACCAGTTCGACCCCGTGGTCGCCGATCTGATGGACTTCCGGGTCCCCCAGCCGGCGCGCGGTCTGGCCTTCGGCTACGTCCTGCCGCTGGCGCCCGACCGGGCGCTCGTGGAGTACACCGAGTTCTCCCGCAGCGCGCTGACCACCGGGGCGTACGAGTCGGCACTCGGCCACTACTGCCGCGACGTGCTCGGGCTTGGCGCGCTCACCGTGGAACGGGCGGAGCAGGGGGTCATTCCCATGACCGACGCCCGCTTTCCACGCCGGGCCGGGACCGCCGTCGCCCGCATCGGAACGGCGGGCGGCGCCACCCGGCCGGCCACCGGCTACACCTTCGCCGCGGTGCAGCGGCAGAGCCGGGCCATCGCCGCCGCGCTGAGAGACGGGCGGGAAACCACCCCCGCCCCGCACGGGCGGCGGGCGCTTGCCATGGACGCGATGCTGCTGCGCGCCCTGGACACCGGGCGGGTCGACGGCCCGGCCTTCTTCACCGACCTGTTCCGCCAGGTCCCGACGGAGCGCCTGTTGCGCTTCCTGGACGGCGCCACCTCGCTGCGTGAGGAGTGGAGCATCGGACTGCGCACCCCCGTACGGGCGATGCTCCGCACGGCGACCGAACTGCCCTTCGTACCCCGCCGTCCCGCACCCGACGCGAGAACCGGAGACCACCACCGATGAACCCGCCGCACCGCCACGACCTGGTCCGCGCTGTCGACCACGCCGCCCACGCCGAGGACGGCCGCGCCCCCGGCAGTGGATCGACCATGGGACGGCCGACCACCACCGGGGAGGGCGCCCAGTGACGGCCCGCCATGCCAGCGCCGCCCGACGAGGCCGCGACCGCAAGGCCGAGATCCTGGCGCCCCCGCCCGGGAGGGATCGTTTCGCTCGCGGGGACGAGCCGTCCGTCGCGGTGGTCGGCGGTGGCATCGCCGGTCTCGCGGCGGCCACGCTGCTGGCCGAACGCGGCGCCCGCGTGACCTTGTACGAGAAGGACAGCGCACTCGGCGGCCGGCTCTCCGGCTGGCCCACCAGGCTGTCGGACGGGTCGCGGGTGACCATGACCCGCGGGTTCCACGCCTTCTTCCGTCAGTACTACAACCTTCGCGGCCTGCTCCGCCGCACCGATCCCGCCCTCGCGCGACTGACCCCGCTGCCCGACTACCCCCTGCGGCACAGCGCCGGCCTGACCGACAGCTTCGCCCGCGTACCGAGGACGCCGCCGTTCAGCGCGCTCGGGTTCGTCGCGTTGAGTCCCACCTTCGGTTGGCGGGACCTGGTCGCCATGGACGCCCGGGCCGCCCTGCCCCTCCTCGACGTGCGGGTGCCCGAGGTGTACGAGCGCTTCGACGAGACCTCCGCCACCGACTTCCTGCACAGCGTGCGCTTCCCGGAAGCCGCGCACCACCTGGCGTTCGAGGTGTTCTCGCGCAGCTTCTTCGCCGACCCCCGTGAACTGTCCGCGGCCGAACTGCTCCTGATGTTCCACATCTACTTCCTCGGGTCGGCCGAGGGTCTCCTCTTCGACGTGCCGACCGAGCCGTTCCCGCAGGCCCTCTGGGACCCGATCGGCGCCTACCTGCACCGCCTGGGGGCCGCCGTGCGTACCGGCACCGCCGTCCACGAAGTGCGCCCCCGCGACGGCGGTGGCGCGGAAGTGCGTACCGCCGCTGGCACCAGCGTTCACCAGGCTGTGGTGCTCGCCCTCGACACCGGGGGGCTGCGGCAGACCGTCGCCGCGTCAGGCGGCCTGGGGACCCTCGCCTGGCGCGAGGACGTCGCCGCCCTGCGTACCGCCCCGCCGTTCCTCGTCTCCCGGCTGTGGCTCGACCGACCGGTTGACGCCGACCGCCCCGGGTTCCTCGGCACCAGCGGCTACGGCGGCCTCGACAACGTCAGCGTCCTGGAACGGTACGAGGGCGAAGCCGCCCGCTGGGCGGCACGCGCCGGGGGTTCGGTGGTGGAACTGCACGGTTACGCCGTCGATCCCGCGTCGGACCCTCAGCGGGTGCAGGGCATGCTCGTCGACCAACTGCACCAGGTGTATCCGGAAACCCGTGGGGCACGCGTCGTCGGTGCCCGGCACGAGTGGCGCTCCGACTGCCCGCTCTTCGCGGTCGGCTCCCACCAACGGCGCCCCACCGTCCGCACCCCCCACACCTGGCTGACCCTGGCCGGCGACGCGATCCGCTGCGACCTTCCGGTCGCGCTCATGGAACGAGCCGCCACCACCGGCTTCCTGGCGGCCAACGCCCTGCTCGCCGGCTGGGGGGTACGGGGACAGACGCTGTGGACCGTCCCGCGGTCGGGCCGCTCCCGCGTGCTGCGGGCGCTCGGGGCGGCCGTGGCGCCCCGACCCTCCCCCTGACCGTCGTCCCGCGCCCGCCAGGGGGGAGGCAGTGGCCGCCCGCTCACCCGGGGAAGCGACCGGTGCCGCGCAGCGTCCAGCGGCGTTCGGCGTAAGCCAGGTCGTCGCGCCACAGCCGCCCGGCCGTACGCCGCATCAGCGGGCGCAGCACGGGAGCGGCGGCCCGGGCGAGGGCGAAGCCCGGCCGGTCGGAGGCGGCGACGACCGCCTCCACCACCGCGGTGCGCGGGTGTGCGTGACCCGGTGCGGTGAGCGGAGTCGCGTGCGTCTCCACCACGGACGTGGCCCCCTCGCCCTCGGTGATGCGCATGAGGACCGTGCGCGGGCCGGGCGCGGTGAACTCGGCCCGCACCGGGACCACCAGGCGCCCGGCCACCCGGAAGGAGACGTCGACGACGAAGGCGTCGTCCCCCTCACCGGACGGCTCCCGCACCACCGACAGGTCGACGAACGAGTACGGGTGGAACCACGAGCCGTGCCACGGGTCGAGGCGGTTGGCCACCACGTCTTCCGGTTCGCATCGCCCCACCGCCGTGAACACCGCGTCCACCCCCGCGCCCGACGCTGGTCGCGGGGGCACCGAAGGCCGCTCGGTGGGCTCCTCGCCGCCCACCTCGTCCAGCCGTACCCAGAGGAGCACGCCGTCGTCGTACACGGGAAACGGCTGCCAGCCGGCGAACGGGGAACCGTCCAGGGTGAGGCCATGCCAGTGGCACACCAACCGCCCGCACACCACCCGGCTGTCGCGCAACGGGGCGCCGAGGTGCGGGCAGATGCCCGAGCCGGCGTGCGGCACGCCGCTGTCCGAGCGCCACAGCACGACCTCCACACCCCCGACCGTCCTGCCGTACGGGCGACCACCCGCGCACACCTCCCGAGAGGCGCCGACGACGAACCAGTTGCCACACGGGCGGGCCTGTGCCCGCTTGAGGGCGTCGGCGATCAGCGCCGGTCGCGCCTGGCGCCAGGTCGGCGTCTGCGCCGCCCAACCCACGCCAGCCCGCCGCCACCGCAACGGGATCGACCAGCGCTCGCCGTCCCCTCGCCCGCTCACCGCGGCGACCCCTTCCGCTCGACCACCGGAGTGCTCGTCGCCGCCCGGTGGCGCGGGGCGCGAGCGCGCCACCGGGCCCCGGCCACCCGCAGCGCACCGACCGCGGCGATGGCCGCGCGACGCCGACGGGGGACCACCGCGCGACGCCGCAACACGGTGTAGTCCTGTTCGGCGATGGTGTCCAGGATCTCGCTGTAGAGGGTGAACGCGGCGTGGATGCAGGGACGCACGCGTGGGTCGAGCAGGGCGAGTCCCGGCACCGCCGTCCGGTAGACCTCCCGCGTCATGGCCTCCATGGCGACCAGGGCAGCGCGGACCCGAGCGTCGGTGCGTCCGGTACGCCGGCACCACTCCAGCAGCGGCCTGTTCACGCCGTGGGCGGCGAGCAGGTCGCCGGGCAGATAGACGCGGCCCCGGTCGAGGTCCTCGCCCACGTCCCGCAGGAAGTTGGTGAGCTGGAACGCCACACCGAGTGCCGCCGCGTGCGGGGCCGCCTCCTCCAGGGGCGCGACCGTGCCCAGAACCGGCAGCATCTGCAGACCGATCACCTCCGCCGAACCGCGCATGTAACCCCGCAGGTCGGCGTAGGTCGGATAGTCCGTCACGGACAGGTCGGCACGCATCGAGGAGAGGAAGTCGGCGAAGAGCAGGTGCCCGATGCCGTACCGCTCGGCGGTGTCGGCGACGGCCCACACCACCGGCTGGGCGCTGACGCCGGTACGCAGGGAGCTCGCGAGGCCGCTCTCCAGGCGGCGCAGTTCCCGGTCGCGCTGCTCGGGCGTCCGGTGCTGGTCGAGGTCGTCGACGATGTCGTCCGCCCAGCGGGCGAAGCCGTAGAGGGCGTGCACGGCGGACCGGCGTTCGGGTGGCAGCAGTCGGGTGGCCAGGAAGTAGGTTCTGCCGTGGCGGGCGTTGAGCTGCCGGCACCGGGTGTAGGCGGCGCGCAACGCGGGATCGGTGATGCCGGCCGCGTCCAGCTCACGCCGGGTCATCGGCGCCTGCCGGGGTCGGGACGCGGGGCCCGTCGGCCGCTACCACGGGTGGCCGCGCTCGGACGGGCCGGGGAGCGACGCCTCCGGTGACGCGCGCGGCGGCGAGCTTCCCGCTGACGAACACGGTCGGTACGCCGACACCCGGCGTGGTCCCGCACCCCGCCAGCACCACGTTCTCCACCTCTCGTACGAGGTTGCGCGGGCGGAACGGTCCGGTCTGGGCGAACGTGTGCGCGACCGAGAAGGGGGTGCCGGCAGCGTGGCCCTGCTCGGTCCAGTCGAGCGGCGTGACCAGGAGCTCCTCCTCGACGCTGGCCGCGAACCCGTCCAGGCCCCGGCGCTCCAGTTCGCCGACCAACTGGTCGCGGTAGCGCGGGCCGAGATCCTGCCAGGAGGCGGCCGTGGGGCCGACGGTGGTGTTCGGGCAGGGAGCGAGGACGTAGTGGAGATGGCGCCCCGGCGGTGCCAGCGCGGGGTCGTGCGTGGTGGGGCGGGTAATCAGCAGGGACGGGTCGCTCATCAGCTCGCCCGTGCGGGTCAGCTCGCGGAACGTGCGCTTCCACGCGGAGCCGAAGGAGATCGTGTGGTGGGCGAGGTGGGGCCAGGTGCGGTCGGTGCCCGCGTGCAGGATGACGGCCGAGGGCGAGTGACGTAGCCGTACCGGGCGCCGGGGCGCGCGCCCCAGCAGCTCGTACGCGGCGGGCAGGTCACACGTGAGCACCACCGCGTCGCACGGGATGCGCTCACCGGATGCCAGGCGGACGGCGCGCACCCGGCCCGCCGACCGTTCCAGCTCGCTCACCTCGGCCGACCAGCGCAGGTCGGCGCCGGCCCGCGCCGCCGCATCGGCCATGGCGCGGGGGAGCGCGTGCATGCCGCCCTTGGGGAACCAGACGCCGGCCACGGTGTCCATGTACGCGATCACCGCGTAGGCCGCGAGGGCCCGGGCCGGGGCCACGCCGGCGTACAGCGCCTGGAAGGAGAAGACGCGACGCAGGCGCTCGTCGGAGAGGAACCGGCCGATCCGGCCGTCCAGCCGCCCGAAACCGCCGAGCGCCGCCAGCCGAGCCAGGTCCGGGTGCAGCAGTTGGAAGGGGGAGTCGAAGTTCGCGTCGATGAACCGGCGCATCTGAGCCCGGTACAACTTCTCCAGCCACTGCCGCAGGTCGCGGTAGCCCGCCGCCTCAGCGGGCCCGGCGAAGCGCCTGACCTCCGCCTCCATGGCCGCGCCATCGGTGTGTACGTCGAGCGAGGAACCGTCCGCGAAACATGCCCGGTAGGCCGGGTGCAGGGCCGTCAGCTCCACGCGTCGGTGGAGGCTGTCACCGACGGCGGCGAACGCCTCGTCGGCCAGGTGCGGCATGGTCAGCACCGTGGGACCGGTGTCCACCTGGTACCCGCCCAGCCGCGCACGGCCCGCCCGGCCGCCCGGGCCGGTGTCCCGTTCGACGAGGGTGACCCGGCGACCCGCGCCCAGCAGGTGCAGCGCGCAGGCGAGCCCCGACAGGCCGGCACCGACTACCACGACGTGGTCGGTGGGCCCGGGCACCCGCTTCACGCGACCTCCTCGGCGTGGCGCGGGTCCACGCCCGTGGCGCGTCGCACCAGTGCCTCGAACTCGCGCCGCGCGGCTGGAGGCGCGCCGGTACGCTCGAAGTGCCGAAGGCTCAGGCCCGCCAGCTCCTCGATCTTCGCCTCCACCAGGTCCCGAGCGCCGGTGCGACGCAGCGCCGCCCGCATCCGCTCCACCGCGAGGGCGGACCCCGAATCCGCGTCCGGCGCCAGCGCCGCGGCGGCGTTGCCGTCCCCCGCGGCGTCGGCGAGTCGCAGCGCGACGGCCAGCAGATAGGTGAGTTTGCGCGACCGCAGGTCATCGTCGGCGGGCTTGCCGGTCCGCGCCGGCACACCGAAGGCTCCGACGAGGTCGTCACGCAGTTGGAAGGCCAGACCGGCGCACCGGCCGGCCGTCCGCAGCGCGTCCAGCACCTCGTCATCGGCTCCGGCCAGCGTCGCGCCCAGGGCGAGGGGCCGGGCGACGGTGTACTGGGCACTCTTGAGGACGGCGATCTCCAGCGCCTCGTCGACGCCGGAGGAACGCGCGGCCTGGGCGTACAGATCGCGGTACTGACCGGCGACCATCTCCGTGCGCATCGCCCGCCACTCCGCGTGCAGCCGCGCGCCGTGCGGCGTGCTCAACGCCGTCTCCGTCAGCACGTCGTCCGCCCAGGCCAGCGCCAGGTCTCCGGCGAGTACGGCGGCGGACGTCCCGAACGACCGCGCGGAGCCGTGCATGCCCGCGGCCCAGTGCTGGCGGGCGAGTTCGACATGCATGGACGGGGCGCCTCTGCGATGTGAGGACTCGTCCATCACGTCGTCGTGCACCAGGGCGCACGCCTGGAGCAGTTCGAGGGCGGCCCCCGTATGCAGCACCGCCGTGGGATCACCCGAGCCGCCTGCGGCCTGCCACCCACAGTGAGCGAACGCCGTACGCAGCCGCTTGCCGCCGTGCTCGATCAGGGCGGCCAGTCGGCCGGCCAGGTCCTGGGCGAAGACGCGATCAACGGTGTGGGACTGACGGAGTCGCGCGTCGAGGGCGCGTTCGAGGACCATGTCAGCGGCGTGGGCGACCTCGGACGGGGAGTAAGCAGCGTCGACGGGTTCAGCCGCCCTCGCTGGCATTCCAAGCATGCGCAACTCCTTCTCACTCTCGGTGATCGCACATCAGTGCTCTCGCCGAGTGCCCCGGCATGTATGCGCTCATTCCTGCCCGGACTGGCGCCGAGGCCGGCCAAGGTCATCCCAGCGGCCCAACGGCGCGGGTTCACGGCGGCGTGTCGTCCCGTCCGCGCTCCCGCGCGCGTGCCCCCACGAGGTCGTCGAGCCGGCCGCGTTGACGCAGGGGCTGAGCGACGCGCTGGTCTCCCGCCAGCGGATCCCGGTGCCGGGCAGGGACGCGCCCGGTAGCCGGGGGTGTACGGGCACGCGTGCTGGCCGGTCAGGCCGGCATCCGGGGGCTCACGGCCGCTCTTTCGCCAACTGGTGGTCGCTCGGCTCCCGCTCGGTGCGCCGGGCTCGGAGCAGCCGCAGCCGGTCGAGGCGGGAGATGACGGGAGAGGCGGTCACCCCGTGCAGGACGACGGAGCAGAGCACCGTGAAGATCACCACCGCCCACAGTTCCTCGGCCGGAACATGGAAGTCCTCCTCTCCGAGCGCGTGCGCGAGGTAGAACAGCGAGCCGATGCCACGGATGCCGAAGAACGCGGTGACCACGCGCTCGCGCGGTCCCGCGACCGTGCCGAGCTGGGCTGCCCAGCCGGTGAGCGGGCGCACCACGAGCAGGAGGAGCAGGCCGACGGCCGCCCCGCGCCACGTCAGGGAGGCCAGGGCGCCCTGCGCGACGTACGCGCCGAGCAGGAAGAGCAGGACGACGGTCAGCAGCCGCTCGATCTGTTCGACGAAATCGTGCAGCACGGCGTGGTAGCCGTGGGCGCGCTCGGCGGCGCGGATCTGGCAGGCGGTGACGAACACGGCGAGGAAGCCGTAGCCGTGGACGAGTTCGGTGAGGCCATAGGCGAGGAACGTGGCGCTCAGGGCGACGAAGCCCTCCTGGTGTTCGGACAGCCGCATCGCCTGCCAGCCGGCGCGGAAGAAGGTCCAGCCGAGCAGCTTGCCCACGGCGATCCCGGCGAGCACGCCGACCACGCACCGGTACCCGGCGTCCACCAGCAGCCAGTGCCCGATCCAGCCGCCGGACAGGCCCGTGCCCGAGGCGGCGACCAGGCCGATGGCCGCCATCACCACGGGGAAGGCGAGACCGTCGTTGAGCCCGGCCTCGCTCGTCAGCGTGAAGCGCACCTCGTCCTCGTCGTGCTCGGACTCGGTGGGGGCACCGACGCGCACCTCGGAGGCGAGCACCGGGTCGGTGGGCGCGAGGACGGCCGCGATCAGCAGCGCGGCGGCCGGAGGCCAGTCCAGCAGCCACCAGGCGAGCACGGCCACCGCCGCGATGGTCAGCGGCATGGTGACGCCCAGCAGCCGCCAGGTGGTACGCCATCGGCGGCGGCCCATGGGTCGGTTGAGGGCGAGCCCGGCACCCATCAGGGAGACGATGACGCAGACCTCGGTGAGGTGCTCCACCCACGCGCGGTCCGCCACCGGGTCCACGTCCGGGAGAGGCGTCGGCAGCAGGTAGAGGCCGATGCCCAGGAGCAGGAAGATCAGCGGCATCGAGAGCGGACGCCCGGCCACCAGGCGCGGCAGCGCAGCCGCTGCCAGCGTGCCCGCCCCGAAGACGGCGAAGAGGAAATCAACGGAGGTCACCGGACACGGGTGCCCCTGTCGCACGTACGTACGCCGGCCAGTGATCGGAAGACCAGCTTCCGCCCGGTCGGACCAGCAGCGACTCTGCCCGGTCGCCCGGCGCAGCGGTCACGTGAGGGCGCGCCCCTGCCCGGCGGGTGAGTTCTCTGGAAGTCCTCCACCAGAGGCGCTGACGTGGAGCCTGTGCCCAGCGGGTCGCTGAGCCGACCTCCGGTCCGCCTCCGCTCGCGTGCGGCCGACCCTTCGCGACCAAGCGGGCCCTGGAGCGTGACGAGGACGAGGCGACCGGCTGGGCCAAGGACACGTGGCCGCGGACCGCGGGCCGTGGGTGGAAGCATCTCGGCGGCGGTCGAGCCCTTCCCCCGTCTTCGGAGACGCGGCCGGGCCCTCGACGGCGCCGCCCGCCAGCGGCCCAGCGACCCACACCACCTGATCCAGTCATCCACCGCACACCCCGCGAGATGCAGTACCACCCCGAACTCAGCCCCGCGCACCGCGCCGCAACCGGCCTCCCCCTCACGACACGCGCTGACAGCCTCAGTAAGTCCGGGCGGCGGGCAGCAGTACCGAGACGTCCGGCTCCGACTGGGTGGCGAAGCCGCCGGTGACGGCCAGGCGGTCGAGGTCGACGACGGCTATCCGGTCGCGGTCGAGCAGGGACACGTACGCCACCGCCTCGTCGGGGTGGAGCGAGACGGCGGCCGGGATTCCGTCGAGCCGCAGGGTGCGAAGGGGCCGCAGGTCCGCGGTGGCGCACACCGTGAGGGTGCTGCCGACGATGTCCGTCACGAGCAGCCGGTCCTCGTCGAGGGTGTAGACCCGCAGCGGGTCGCCACCCACCTTCCGGCTCCGTCGCACCCGCATGGTGCGGGCATCGACGGCGACCAGGGTGGAACTCCGGCGGGCGCCGACGAACAGCGTTTTCTCGTCCGTGCTCAGGCAACTGCTCTCCGGTAGCTGTCCCGGGGTCACGAAGACCGGGGGTACCGCAGCGTCGTATGGCCTGACCAGGCTCACCGTGTGCGACAGCAGGCCGGTGACGTAGGCCCTTTCGCCGTCGCGGGTGAGGGAAAAGAGGTGGGTCTTCACCCCGTGTGTCGGCACTGCCCTGGTGGGTGCCTGGTCGGTGGCCGGGTCGTCGAAACCGAGCAGCACCGCCTTCTCCTCGCTGAGCGCGTACAACCGATCCCGGTCGTCGATGCCCATGCCGTGGACGCGGTTGTAGGGACGGATGTCGATGGTCCGGGACAGGGTCCGCTCGTGGAGGTCGACCACGAAGACGGCGGCGCCGCCTTCGCCGACGGTGGAGGCCATGCGAACGCCGTAGTGCCCGATGTAGGCGTAACGCCGCCGCGAGTCGACGACCATCTCATGGGGGTAGTCGGGCAGTTGCACGGAGCCCAGGCGCCGGCCCGACATGACGTCGTAGAAGCTGACCGCGTGGCTGCTCTTCTCCACCACCAGCAGCACGTCACCCCGGGCGGCGGTCCCGGAGGCGCCCGCGGCGGACACCGCGAGACCACTGGCGAGCGCGCCGCCGCCCGCCGCCTTGACCACCGTACGACGTGCCACCACGGCCCCACCTCGTTTCCTCAACTCCGAACACTGTGGCCCCATGAGCCTCTGCGAGGGCCCGGCCCTGATGGTGTGTGACGCAGGTCATATGCGCGTCCGCGTGCGACAGGGGCGAAAGCCTGGCAGCGGGCGGCGGCCCCGAAGGGCGTCTTCCCTGTGCTTCGGCGCACTTACGCCTCGATCCTGCTCGAAGCCGGAGAGTTCGTCGTGACCTTGGCGCGGTGGCCCGGACACTCCTCGCCTGCGGTCACCCTTGGTTACTATGCTCACTTCATGCCGGAGGCCGGCAGTAGGGGGCGCGCCGCTATCGATGGTCTGCTGGGGGAGCGGGGAGGCCGGCCCGCCAGCGGAGACTCCCCGGATTCTCCCCAGCGTCTTCGACCGGCGAAGCCCGCCCCTGCGCCCCGGTGAAGTCATTCCGTGGATTGCAAGGCTGAAGAGATGGGTGGCCTGGGAAAGTGCTGGAAGAGGTCGTAGCGACTCGCTACGTCACGCCCCTGCGTGAGGGTGGCTCGCTGCCCGGGATCGTCGAGGCCGACGATCTCGGGACGTACGTCATGAAGTTCACCGGTGCCGGACAGGGGCGTAAGACGTTGATCGCCGAGGTCATCTGCGGCCAACTCGGCAGGCGGCTCGGGCTTCGGGTGCCGGATCTGGTGCGGATACAGCTCGATCCGGTCATCGGGCTGGCAGAGCCGGACGAGGAGGTGCAGGAACTCCTCAAGGCCAGTGGTGGGCTGAACCTGGGCATGGACTACCTGCCCGGCTCGATCGGCTTCGACCCGCTCGCCTTCGCGGTCGATCCGCTGGACGCCGGGCGCGTGGTGTGGTTCGACGCACTGATCAACAACGTCGACCGCTCCTGGCGCAACCCCAACCTGCTGGTCTGGCACGGCGAGCTGTGGCTCATCGACCACGGCGCGACCATGATCTGGCATCACAACTGGCCCACCGCCGCCCAGGCCGCGACCAGGCCGTACGACGCGTCCGACCATGTGCTCGCACCGTTCGACCCGGACATCGCGGCGGCGGCCAAGACGCTCGCCCCCAAGGTCACCCGGGAGCTGCTGACCGAGGTCGCCGCGGACGTACCCGACGAGTGGCTGGTCGACGAGCCGGGCTTCGAGGGTCCGGACGGGCCCGATCGACTGCGCGCCGCGTACGTGGAGCGACTGCTCGACCGGGTGGCGACCACCCACGAGCGGATCAAGCTCGGTCCGCCCACGACGCAGCGCCCCACCCGGGCGCCCGCGTGGCTCCGGGTCTGGGCCGAGGGGAAGGCGGCGAAGTGAGCGGTCTGCACAACGGACGTGATGTCTTCGAGTACGCCGTGCTGCGCGTGGTGCCCAGGATGGAGCGCGGCGAGCTGATCAACGCGGGGGTGGTCCTGTACTGCCACGCGCGGTCGCTGGTCGCCGCGCGGACCCATCTCGACGAGGGCCGGCTGCGGGCGCTCGACCCCACGGCGGACGTGGCGGGCGTGCGGGCCGCGCTCAACGCCGTCGAGGGGGTCTGCCACGGCGGCCCGGAGGCCGGTCAGGCGGCGGGCGACGCGGCCGGGCGCCGGTTCCGGTGGCTGGTGGCCCCGCGCAGCACGGTCGTGCAGCCGGGACCCGTACACACCGGGCTGACCACGGACGCGGAGGCGGAGGTCGAGCGGCTGCTCGACCTCCTGGTGCGTTGATCGAGGGTCCCGTTGACAGGTGGTGGACTGGCTTCTAGCGTCTCGTCTGCTGAAGCTACTAAGCGGTTGCTCAGTCCTCGGGTCGGGGTGCCGGCGCCGGACGCGGGCGACGCTTCCGAAGGCGAGGAGAACCCGCATGTCCACCACCGAACAGCGCGTTGCCATCGTGACCGGCGCGGCTCGCGGCATCGGCGCGGCCACGGCCGTGCGGCTGGCCGCCGAGGGCCGCGCCGTCGCCGTTCTCGACCTGGACGAGGCGGCCTGTCAGGGCACCGTCGACGCCATCACAGCGGTCGGCGGCACGGCGCTCGCCGTGAGCTGTGACGTCGCCGACGCCGACCAGGTGCGGACCGCGGTCGCGCGGGTGGCCGCGGAACTCGGCGCTCCGGTGATCCTGGTGAACAACGCGGGCGTGCTTCGGGACAACCTGTTGTTCAAGATGAGCGAATCCGACTGGGACACGGTCGTGGGCGTTCACCTGCGGGGGGCGTTCCTGATGTCGCGGGAGTGCCAGAAGCACATGGTGGACGCGGCGTTCGGGCGCATCGTCAACCTCTCCAGCAGCTCCGCGCTCGGCAACCGTGGCCAGGCCAACTACGCGGCGGTCAAGGCCGGCCTGCAGGGCTTCACCAAGACCCTCGCCATCGAGCTGGGCAAGTTCGGCGTCACCGCCAACGCCGTCGCCCCCGGCTTCATCGCCACCGACATGACCGCCGCGACGGCCGAGCGCGTGGGCATGGGCTTCGAGGACTTCAAGGCCGCGGCGGCCTCGCAGATCCCGGTGCAGCGGGTGGGCGAGCCGGACGACATCGCCAACGCCATCGCCTTCTTCACCGGCGAGGAGGCCGGGTTCGTCTCGGGCCAGGTCCTGTACGTGGCCGGCGGCCCGCTCAACTGACGCTCAGGTGGCACGAGAACGCGAGGGAGGACAGCTCATGACGACAGCGGACAGCGACAAGGTCGCCCTGATCACGGGCGGCAGCCGAGGCATCGGCTACGGCGTGGCCGAGGCGCTGGTGGCCCGAGGCCACCGGGTGTGCGTCACCGGGCGGGGCGAGGACGCGCTCACGGCGGCCGTGGAGGCGCTGAGCGCCGCGGCCCCCGACGGCGCGGGCCGAGTGATCGGCGTCGCCGGCAAGGCGCACGACGAGGCCCACCAGGCGGTGGCCGTGGAGCGCGTGATGGAGGCGTTCGGCCGCGTCGACTACCTGGTCAACAACGCCGGTACGAACCCGGTGTTCGGCCCCATCGCCGAACTCGACCTCGGGGTCGCGCGCAAGGTCTTCGAGACCAACGTGGTCTCCGCCCTCGGCTTCGCCCAGCGCACCTACCGGGCGTGGCAGAAGGAGAACGGCGGCGCGATCGTGAACATCGCGTCCATCGCCGGCGTCGCCCCCTCGCCCTTCATCGGCGCCTACGGCATGAGCAAGGCCGCGATGATCAACCTCACGGTGCAACTCGCGCACGAGATGGCCCCACTGGTGCGGGTGAACTCGATCGCCCCCGCGGTCGTCAAGACGAAGTTCGCCGCGAGTCTGTACGAGGGCCGCGAAGAGGAGGCCGCTGCCGCCTACCCGCTGGGCCGGCTCGGCGTACCCCGGGACATCGGGGGTGCCGCCGCCTTCCTGTTGTCGGAGGAATCGGCCTGGATCACCGGCCAGAACCTGATCGTGGACGGCGGCCTGTTCCTGAACGCCGGCGTCTGACGCCCACGGCGCCCCGGGCGCGCGATCCGCGTGACCGGGGCGGCGGGGAGTGGCGCCGTGGGGCGGCCCCGCCCGCTCCGACGACTTGGTGTGGGGGCCGGCGGGGGGCGCGACGGCTCCGGGGCGGGCGCGGGGGCGTGCGGCGTGCGGCGGCCGTTGTCAGTGGGCGGGGGTACGTTCGTATGCGTCAAGCACGAACGGACCGGAGGAACACCCAAGTGACCGACATGCTGCCCGAGTCCTGGCAGGACGCTCTGGGCGACGAACTGCACAAGCCGTACTTCGCGCGGCTCACCGAGTTCGTCGAGGAGGAGCGGGCCCGGGGCCCGGTGTACCCGCCGCGCGAGGAGGTCTTCGCGGCGCTGGACGCCACACCGTACGACCAGGTGAAGGTGTTGATACTCGGTCAGGACCCGTACCACGGCGAGGGCCAGGGGCACGGGCTGTGCTTCTCGGTGCGGCCGGGCGTGAAGACCCCGCCCTCGCTGCGGAACATCTACAAGGAGATGCAGGCCGAGTTGGGCCATCCCATTCCGGACAACGGCTATCTGATGCCCTGGGCCCGGCAGGGCGTGCTGCTGCTGAACGCGGTGTTGACGGTGCGCTCTGGCGAGGCCAACTCCCACAAGGGCCAGGGTTGGGAGACCTTCACGGACGCGGTGATCCGGGCCGTGGTCGCCCGGCCGGACCCGGCCGTGTTCGTGTTGTGGGGGAACTACGCCAAGAAGAAGCTGCCGCTGATCGACACCGAGCGGCACGCGGTGGTGCAGGGCGCCCACCCGTCGCCGCTGTCGGCCCGGAAGTTCCTCGGCTCCCGACCGTTCACGCAGATCAACGACGCCGTCGCGGCGCAGGGCCACGAGCCGATCGACTGGCGGATACCCGACCTCGGCGCCTAGTCACGCCGGACGGACGGACGGGCGTGCCGGCGGACGTACCCGGGGGTGCGCCCGGTCCGGGCGAGGCGGAGGGGCGGGGCGCGCTGACTCCGTGTCGGCCTGCCGCCACCTCGGCCAGGTCGCCGCGCCCGGGGGCCGCTCGGCGGTCCGGGACGGCTGCCTGGTCTCCTCCCGGCGGGCCGAGCCGCCGGCTCCTCATCGCCTGCCGCGTGCCGCCGTTGCGTGCTGCCTGCCGCGTGCCGCACGCCGGGCCGTGCCCGGGGCGTACGCCGCCCGGGTCGTATCCGGGCCGGCCCCGTCCGCCCGCTGGCGCCTGAGCGGTATTCCCGGTGGCTGCGGCTAGCGTCGGGGCCGACCAGGGGGACGCCGGAAGGACTGACGGGAGGCGGGCCATGGTGGCCAAGCGGCAGGAGGAGGCGTCGCCGGACGCCGTGCTCACGCGGATCGGACAGGCGGTCATGCTGCACCGGGGCGGAGACCGCGAGGAGGCGCGGAACCGGCTCGGGGAGCTGTGGCAGGAGCTGGGCGTGGAGGACGACACGCTGCACCACTGCACGCTGGCGCACTACCTGGCCGACACCCAGGACGACCCGGCCGACGAGCTGGCCTGGGACCTGCGGGCCCTGGCCGTCGCCGACCGGCTGATGCGGGAGCACGACGCACGGGCCGAGCACGACACACGGGCCGAGCACGACGGTGCGGCAGTCGAGCCGGTCGCGGAGGGTACGGAGCACGCGGCGCGATCCCCGCGGCCACCGCTACGGGAACGGCCGTGTGCGCCGGGGGAGGAGAGCGTGGAGGCGGGGGAGCCGGGCGATGGTGAGGCCGCGGAGGCCAACCGGCGACGGGCGGTGGCGGCGGTGCGCGGCCTGTATCCGTCACTCCACCTCAACCTCGCGGCGGACTACGTCAAGCTCGGCCGCCCGGACGCGGCTCGCGCCCAGCTCGACCTGGCCAAGGCGGCGTCCGGGGCGCTGAGCGACGACTCCTACGGCAAGGGGGTGCGCGCGGCGATCGGGCGCCTGGCGCTGCGGCTGACGGGAACATCGGGCGAGCCCGCGCCGCCGCCCGGTCAACACCCCTGGGCGTAGGGCACGGGCGACGAGGCCGAGCCACCGGGCGCCGGTCGCGGCGGGCGGCCGAGGACGAGGGGAACGCGGCAGGCCGGCGCTATTCGCCGGTGGCGCCGTCGACGCGCTCGCGGATGAGGTCCGCGTGGCCGTTGTGCCGGGCGTACTCCTCGATCATGTGGACGTAGATCCAGCGCAGGCTGTACAGCTCCCCCCGGCGCTCCCCGGTGTCATCGAGCGTGCGACCCGCGGCCACCTCCCGGGACAGCTCTATCTCGGCGCGCCAGGTGGCGATGTCGGTCGCGAAGTCGGCCTCGGTCAGGTCGAAGTCGCCGTCGTAGTTCTCGTCGGTCCAGTACAGCGGGGGCGCGTCCGACCCGCCCAGCACGCAGCGGAACCACGTGCGCTCGACGTCGGTCATGTGCCGCACGAGGCCGAGCAGCGAGAGGGGCGACGGCGGCGTGGACGCCTCGCGCACCTGGGCCTCGGTCAGGCCCTCGCACTTCATGGCCAGCGTCTCGCGGTGGTAGTCGAGCCACGCTTCGAGCATGCGCCGCTCCTCCGCGATCAACGGGGGCTCGCGGCGGTTCGCTGGAGTGACTGGGGAGACTGGAGCGGCGGTGGAGGTGTTCTCAGGCAGGGTCATGGCGGACATCATGGTCCGCCATGATGTCCGCGAGCCACGCATTATCCGGCTGCCAGGGCGCCCAGCCGGAGCCGCGCGGGGTGGTCGGGTGCGCCGTCGCCCGCTGCGGTCCGGATGTGGCCCGCGCGCCTGGCCCGCGATCTCGTGGCGAGCCAAGCCGCTGGTCAGCGACGCGGCGCCGACACGTATGCTGCCCGCGCAGAACACGGACAGCACAGAGATCAGAAGCATCACACGCACCACGAGAACCGCAGACAGCAAGCACCGTACAGAGAACCGCACGAGCACCGCGCCGTCGCCGCGGCGCGTAGCCCCGGCACGCGGGCGCTACGAGACGCGCGGCGGGCGCGCCAACGAGGAGGACCCGTGAAGGTCGGCTGCATTGGCCTGGGAGACATCGCGCGTAAGGCGTACCTGCCGGTCATCGCCGCCCAACCGGGCGTCGAACCGCACCTCTCGACGCGTACCCCGGCCACCCTGCACAGCGTCGGGGACGCGCTGCGCGTTCCCGCGTCGCAGCGCCACGCGGACCTCGACTCCCTGTTGGCCGCCGGACTCGACGCGGCGTTCGTGCACGCTCCGACCGCCGCGCACGCCGAGATCGTCACGCGCCTCATCGACGCGGGCGTGCCCACCTACGTGGACAAGCCGATCGCCTACGACCTGGCCGACTGCCAGCGCGTGGTCGAGCTGGCAGCGGAGCGCGAGGTGAGCCTGATGGTGGGCTTCAACCGGCGGTACGCGCCCGGGTACGCGCAGTGCGCCGACCACCCGCGCGATCTGATCCTGATGCAGAAGAACCGGGTCGGCCTCGCCGAGGACCCGCGCACGCTGGTGTTCGACGACTTCGTACACGTCGTCGACACCCTGCGGTTCCTGGCCCCCGGACCCATCGAGCACGTCGACGTCCGCGCGAAGATCCGCGACGGGCTGATGCACCACGTGCTGCTCCAGCTCTCCGGGGACGGCTTCTCGGCCGTCGGCACGATGAACCGGATGAGCGGCTCGACCGAGGAGATCCTGGAGGTCTCCGGTCAGGGCGCCAAGCGTCAGGTGCTCAACCTGGCGGAGGTGATCGACCACAAGGGGCAGCCCAGCGTGCGCCGGCGGGGTGACTGGGTGCCGGTGGCCCAGCAGCGGGGGATCGAGCAGATCACGCTGGCCTTCCTGGACGCCGTGCGCGAAGAGCGGCTGCTCGACGGGCAGGACGCCCTGCGCACGCACGAGTTGTGCGAGCGCGTGGTGACGGCGGCGCTCACCACCTGACCCGCGCGGGCCAGCTCCGCCGACTTACCGCCACCGGCTCTGCGTCGCCGGCTCTTCCCCGCCGGGGTCGGCGCCCCGACCGTGCTCAGGAGCCCACCGGGCTGCCCGTGTCCCGGTGCTCGGGTGCCGGTTCCACGGGGCGCTCGGCGCGGGTGCGTCGGTGGTGCGCCCGGCCGCCGGCCGCCACCGCGGCCACCAGCAGCGCCGCGACCGCCCCGTACGCCGGCCAGTCGCCGTACCGCACGTACGGGCTGGTGCCCGCGGCCAGGGGGACGTCGTAGACGGCCGCCGCGCTGCGCTGGGTGCCGAGCCGGCCGCCGACGGGCGTGCCGCGCGGGCCGAAGACGGCGCTGACGCCGGTCAACGTGGCGTGCGCGGTGGGGCGCCAGGTCTCGGCGGCGCGCAGCGCGGCCAGCGCGGCGTGCTGTTCGGGGGCCCAACTGTGTTGGAAGGAGGACGTGGCGGACTGCGCGACCAGGACTTGCGCCCCGTTCTGGACCAGCCGCCGGCTCATGTCGGGGAAGGCCGACTCGAAGCACACCAGCGGCCCGAGCCGCAGCCCGGCGGCGCTCAGGGGAGCGGGCGTCGCGCCGGTGCCCGCGCCCGCGTGGCGGGCCGACGGGCGCCCGGCGCTCACGCCCGGCACGCGCATCACGACCGAGCGCGCCCCGCGCCTGCGGTCCTCGCTCGCCGCCTGGCCGATCGAGGTGGCCCAGCCGAGGACGGAGCGGGCCGGGATGTACTCGCCGAAGGGGACCAGCCGCATCTTGTCGTAGCGGTCGCCGGTCGGCCCCTGAGGGCCCACCAGTACCGAACTCTTGTAGATGCCGGGCTGGCCGGCCTGCCTGGCGTCCACGTTGACCAGCAGCTCAGCGCCCACGTCGCGGGACAGGACCGCCAGCCGTCGCCGCAGGTCGGGCCGCTCGCGCAGGTCGCTGCCGACGCTCGACTCCCCCCATACGACCAGGCTCACGCCGCGTCCGGCCAGCCCCCGGGTCAGCTCCTCCTGGCGGTCGAAGCGACGGTTGCTGCCGTCGATCATGCCGGGCTGCACGACGGCGACGCGCACCGTGCCCGCGGGCCGCGGCGCCGGCGACCAGGCCCACACGCCGGCGACGCCCGTGGCGCAGCCGGCCAGCCCCGCGACGGCGACCCTGCGGGCCCCGGGCAGCGCCACGAGGACGACCAGCGCGGTGTTGACCGCGACGACGAGCAGACTGGCCAGCCAGACGCCGCCGATCGACACCAGCCGCAGCGCCGGTTCGACCTCCCACTGGCTCGCCCCCAGCAGCCCCCACGGCCCCCCGAGGTACTGCCAGGACCTGATCAGCTCGACCAGCAGCCAGCCGGCGGGCAGCAGCACCAGCGCACCGGCCGCCCGCCGCCCACCCGCCGTCCCCGGGCCGAGCAGCCGGCGTACCAGCCACCCCCACGGCGCCCACAACAGCCCGAGCCCGACCGCCACCACCACGATGAACACGTGCAGGAGTGGCAGCAGCCAGTGGTGCACGGCCAGCAGGAAGCCGGCGCCGCCCAACCAGCCCTCGCACGCCGCCCGGCGCCCGGTGGGCGCCGAACGGATGAGCAGCAGCCAGGGCAGCAGGGCGCCGTAGGCCAGCCACCACAGCCCGGGGGTGGGGAACGCGAGCGCGGGCAGCGCCCCGGCCGCCGGGGCCGCGACCGTACGGCCCCACCGCGAGGCGAGGAAGGAGTATGCGCGGGCCCGTGGCATCAACACCTCGCGGGTCTCTCGTCCGGCCGGGGCACCAGTGTGCGCGCGGTGCCGGTCGCGCACCCGGCGAACGCCGCGCCCCCACCCGGCCCGGGGGCGCGGAACCCGTACGGCGTCGGATGGGCCCGGGCCCCGCCGGGCCGGTCGGCGCCGAAGGCCCCGGTGCCGGCGAGGGGGATGACGCCGCACGATGGCGGTACGGACCGGGACCGGTGCGCGGACGGGCGTCCGGGCGCCACACAGGAGGGAGTTGACCGCATGTCGCCTCTGGAGGGCATCACCGTAGTCTCGCTCGAACAGGCGGTGGCCGCCCCGTACGCCACCCGCCAGTTGGCCGATCTGGGCGCCCGGGTGATCAAGGTGGAGCGGCCGGGCGGCGGGGACTTCGCGCGCGATTACGACCGCGAGGTCATGGGCCAGTCGGCGTACTTCGTGTGGTGCAACCGGGGCAAGGAGAGCGTCGTGCTCGACCTCAGGGACGCCGCCGACCGGGCCCTGTTCGACCGGTTGCTGGACGCCGCCGACGTCTTCGTGCAGAACCTCGCGCCCGGCGCCGCCGACCGGCTCGGCCTCGGCGCCGACGCGCTCCGCGAACGCTGGCCACGACTGATCGTCTGCGGCATCTCCGGCTACGGGGAGCACGGCCCCTACCGCGACCGCAAGGCGTTCGACCTGCTGGTGCAGTGCGAGACCGGCCTGGTGGCGGCGACCGGCACGCAGGAGTCGCCCGCCCGCGCCGGCATCTCCATCGCCGACATCGCGGCGGCCATGTACGCGTACACCGGCGTCCTCACGGCACTGTACGAACGCGAGCGCACCGGCCACGGCAGCGCCTTCGACGTCGCGATGCTCGACGCCCTCGGCGAGTGGATGGGGCAGCCGCTGTTCCACGGGATGTACGGGGCGGGCCCGCTGCCGCGCAGCGGCGCCCGGCACCCCTCGATCGCCCCGTACGGCCCCTACCGGGCGGGCGACGGCCGCGAGGTGTTCCTGTGCGTGCAGAACGACCGGGACTGGGTTCAGCTGTGCGCGCGGGTCCTGGGCCGGCCCGACCTGACGCGCGACCCCAGGTTCGCGGACAACCCGCTGCGCCGGGCGCACGACGCGGAGCTGACCCAGGTTCTGCACGCGGCCTTCGCCGACCTGACCGCCGACGAACTGCTGGCCCGGCTCGACGCGGCGGGCATCGCCAACGCGCGGCTGCGCGGTGTGTCCGAGTTCGCCGAGCACCCGCAGTTGGCCGCCCGCGACCGGTGGCGCGCCTTCGACACGCCGGCGGGACCGCTACGCGGACTGCTGCCGCCGGTCACGGTGCGCGGGCGGGAGGCGCGCATGGGCGCGGTGCCGGCGCTCGGCGCGCACACGGAGGCGATCCGGGCGGAGTTCGGGCAGCGGTGAGCACGGGGTGCGAGCGGTGAGACGCGGGTGAGTGGTGGGGCGCGGGCGGGCGGGCGGCGGGGCGGCCTCGGTGCGCTGTTCGGCGCCCGGGGCGCGTCTCTTACCCTCGGTAGTACGCCAGGTAGTACCCCGACGCGTCGAGGGAGAGCCGCATCATGACCGAGCGCAAGCCACCCGGTGTCGACTTCGAGAGCTTTGTCGACAAGCAGATTCGGGAGGCCGCCGAACGGGGCGAGTTCGAGCGGCTGCCCGGCTTCGGCAAGCCCCTCGACCGTCCGGACGCGCCCTACGACGAGTCCTGGTGGATCAAGGAGAAGATGGCCCGCGAGCAGCTCTCGTTCCTGCCGCCGAGCCTGGCCTTGCGCAAGGAGGCCGAGGACGCGCGGGAGGCGGCGACCAGGGCGCCGTCCGAGCGGATGGCCCGCCGCATCGTCGAGGAGATCAACGAGAAGATCCGCGCGGCGCTGGCCCGCCCGCCGGAGGGCCCGCCGCTCAACCTCGTGCCGTACGACGTCGAGGACGTGGTGGCGAGCTGGCGCGCCGGGCGCGAGCGCCGCACCTCCTGACCTTCCACGCTTCCTGATCGCCCGCGCTCCTTGCCCGCCCGCCGTGCCCCTGTGCCGGGGGGCGCCGCGCAGCCACGGGCGCCACGCACCACGCCCCGCCCGCGGCCTGACGGCGCGGGCGGGGCGGTGGATGCTCCCTTTCCCATGGGAGAGAAATGGGAGACGATCATGAAGATCGTCGGCTAAATGAGGCTCCTCATGGCCTCTAGTCGCCCGACTCGCCCGCGTGCGGGCTCAGGACGTCGAAGCCGACGAGGGCGAAGAGGACCAGGCCGAGCAGCACGCGGTAGTACACGAACGGCATGAAGCTCTTCGTGGAGATGAACCGCATGAACCAGGCGATGACCGCGTACCCCACGACGAACGCGATGACCGTCGCGAAGATCGTCGGCCCCCACGACACGTGGCCCTGGCCGGCGTCCTTGAGCTCGAACGCGCCCGAGGCCAGCACCGCGGGGATGGCCAGCAGGAACGAGTAGCGGGCCGCGGCCTCGCGGGTGTAGCCGAGGAAGAGGCCGCCGCTGATGGTCGCGCCGGACCGGGAGACGCCGGGCACCAGCGCCATGGCCTGGCAGATGCCGTACAGCAGGCCGTCCCGCGTGGTCAGTTCGTCCAGGCCCTTGCGGTGCTTGACCGCCCGGTGTCGGCCGCCCGTCTCGTCACGGGCCGCCAGCCGGTCCGCTATGGCGAGCACGATGCCGAGCACCACCAGCGTCGTCGCGATCAGCCGTAGGTCGCGGAACGGGCCGTCGATCGCGTCCTGGAGCGTCAGGCCGAGCACGCCGATCGGAATCGACCCGACGATGACCAGCCAGCCCATCTTGGCGTCGTGGTCGCCGCGTAGCTGCTTGTTGAACAGCGACCGGCACCAGGCGGAGACGATCCGCGCGATGTCCTTGCGGAAGTAGATGATCACCGCGGCCTCGGTGCCGATCTGGGTGATCGCGGTGAAGGCCGGCCCGGGGTCGTTCCATCCGGCGAACGCCGCCGTCAGCCGCAGATGGGCACTGGAGGAGATCGGCAGAAACTCGGTCAAGCCCTGGACGAGTCCGAGGATGAAGGATTCAAACCAAGACATCGATATCTATGCCATCCAAATGCTGATCACGTTCTGACCAGCAAGGATGCGGGTCAAGGGCGGTTTCTGGGCAGGCGTGCGACGCGCGTGCGCGGGCGCGGTCATGCGGGAAGTGGTCTGGCCGGACTCATGCTGGCTTTCGCTGAGTGAGCTGACGGGACACCGGTGGGCTGCGCGGCCGGCAGGGTCACGGCCCGACCACGATCATCCACCAGTCAGGGGGCAGCGTAGCGTCCGTTCATGAAGCCGCGGACAGAGCCCTCGGCTCCCCGCCCCCGCGAGCTGTCACGCGCCCGGCGCCGCGGCGGCCCTCGGCGCGTCTTCCCGCACCTCGGGGGCCTGCTCCCGCGCCGTGGACGCCTCGGGCGCCGGCGCGGGGCGGTCGCGCAGCGTCGCGCGCTTGCGCCAGGCGACCAGCACGGCGGCCAGCCCGGTGACGGCGATGAAGGCCATCGAGATGAGGAAGGCGGGCGAGGTGGGCGTCGAGGCGCGGCTGCCCGCGATGACGTAGGCGGCCGTGTTCGGCACGCTGCCGAGCCCCGTCGCCAGCAGGAACGGCAGCCAGCCCATCCGGGAGATCGCCGCGCAGTAGTTCGCGGCGGCGAAAGGGATGCCCGGGAAGAGGCGCAGCGCCAGCATCGAGCGGAAGCCGTGGTCGCTCAGTTGCCGGTCGGCCATCGCCAGCGGACGGGCCCGCAACAGCGGTCGTAGCGCGTCCTGCCCGAGGAGTCGGCCCAGGCCGAAGGCGATGCCCGCGCCGAGCACGGTCCCGGCCACCGCCGCCGGCAGCCCCGCCTGGCTGCCGAACAGGGCCCCGGCCGCGAGGTTGAGCAGCGGTCTGGGCACCAGGGCCGAGGTGCAGAGCCCGTACGCGGCAGCGAACACCACCACGGCGGCTGCCCCCGACATCTGGGGTGGCCAGCCGTCGCGTATCAGTCGCTGCGGTTCGAGGATGAGCACCGCCGTGCCCGCGCTGACCAGCAGCAGGATGAGCAGGCCGAGCCGGGCGCGCGGGGACAGCAACGCCCGGGCGCACCACGCGAGGCGGCGGGGAGACTGCGCGGCAGGTTCGAACACCGGTGGAGCGTAACCGACGTCGGTGTGCCCCGGGTGTCCCGTGAACGCCACCGAAGGAAACCCGAAGGGCCGGGACGACCCCACGGGCCGGCCCACCACGGGGCACCTGGGGCGCCGGAGACGACAGGGGCCAGTGGGCCACCGGGGTGATGGGGGAACGGAGCAGAAGGCGGGGAAAGCGGCGCGCGGGGGCGGGGCGCTCGGGGGCAGCGGGGTGGCCTGGGCTCACGAGGCGGCGGGAGCGCGGGACGCTCCTCGGCCGCGCGGCCGAGCTGGGAAAACCGCTCGACCGGACCCGGGGCGAGGGACATGATCAGGCCATGGTCCGGTATGCCCCGCACGCGCTCGTGGCCGCAGCCGCGGATGCCGTCGGAGCTGCCCTCACCCCTCTCCCAGCCGCCCCGCCCATCCCGACGGGCGGCGTACGAAGCTGACCCTCCCCGACGATCTCGGTGGGCCCCGCAGCGGGAGGGTCGGTCCGGCACAGGGGCCCGCGCCAGCCGACTGATCCGCTCGCCACATCGTCAGCCCGCTCCCCGCGCCACGCCCGTCCCCGTCCGCCGCGCCCGGCACACCGCCTCGGGGCACCCCCTGGCACGGGTGCGCCGGCCCCACGAACCGGCCGCGGGCCGCTCGCGACGTACCGCACCGCTCCCTCCACCGGGCCCGACACCTCGGGCCCCCTTCCGTTCCCCGAGAGGAACCCATGTCCGCGCAGACGCCCGTACTCGCCAAGCCGCACCTCAACATCGCCACCCTGGGCCACGCCCGCCACGGCAAGACCACGCTCACCGCGGCCATCACGCGCCTGCTCGGCGCGCGGACCGCCGTCGACGTCGCGCCGCCCGCGCGCAGCGACCGGGCGCTGGACGCCGCGGCGCGCGGCGCGCTGAAGAGCACGCGCGTCGAGTACGAGACCGGTACCCGGCACTACGCCCACCGGGACATGCCCGGCGAGGCCGCCGCCATCGAGCACGTGATCAGCGGGGCGGCCCAGCTCGACGGGGCGATCCTCGTCGTCTCGGCCCTCGCCGGCGTCCAGGCCCAGACCGTCGAGCACGTGCTCATCGCCCGGCAACTCGGCGTCGAGCACCTCGTCGTCGCCCTCAGCCAGGTGGACGCCGGCGAGGCGGCGGCGATGGAGCGCGCCGAGCGGGAGATCCGCGCGCTGCTGGACGCGCACGGCTACCCGGGCGGCACCACGCCCGTCATCCGCGTCTCGGCGCTCCGGGCGTTGGAGGGCGTCCCGCGGTGGATCGGCACCATCGAGGCGCTGCTGGACGCGGTGGACACCGTCGTGCCCACGCCGGAACGCCAGCCGGGTGAGCCGTTCCTGCTGCCGGTGGACCACGCGCTGCCGCGCGCCGGCGAGGGCGCGGTGATCTCCGGGACCATCGAGCGCGGCACGGTGCGCAGCGGGGACCGGGTGCAGGTCGTCGGCCCCGACGTCGAGATGGCGGTGGCCGGCCTGGAGGTCTTCGGCAGACCGCTGACCCGGGCCGAGGCGGGCGATACCGTCGCGCTGTTGCTACGCGGGGTCCCGCACGCCGTGCTGCGCCGCGGCGACCTGGCCGCCGCCCCCGGCAGCCTGACGCCGCGACGCCAATTCACGGCGCACGTCCACGTGCTGCCGGGGGCGCGCGGCGGGCGGGCCGAGCCGTTCGCCACCGGGTACCGCCCGGAGTTCTTCCTGCGGACGACCCACGTCCTCGGCGCGATCAACCCGCCGGGAGCGCGCGCGGCTCGCCCCGGCGACACCCTCACGCTGGGCGTCGAGCTGAGCCGCGCCACCCCCGTCCAGCCCGACCTGCGCTTCGTCATCCGGGACGGCGGTCGGACGGTGGGCGCGGGCACCGTGCTCACGATCGAGGGCTGAGCGCCGGCGCGCGGGCCGCCCGCGCGCCGGCGCCCGGCTGTCGCGCGGCGGCACCCTCGTCCCGCTCCGTGGCCCCGCTGGGCCCACGGAGCGGGACGCGCTGGTGCGGGGCGGCGGGCGCTCGGCCGCACAATGGGGGAGTGGACGACCGGATACCCGTGAGCCGTGCCGTGGACTTCGGCGCCGCCAAGCTCCTGCCCGACGTGGACCGCCCGCACGGCTGGCTGCTGACCGTGGACGGCGCCCCGCAGTCGTACGTGGACCTCGCCGACCCGCTGCACCTGGAGTTCGAGTACGCGCGCCGACTCGGCCACGTGCTGGACACGGCCGGCCAGGGTGACGCGGAACCGGCCGCTCCGCTGGACGTCCTGCACCTCGGCGGCGGGGCGTTGACCCTGCCGCGCTACGTCGCCGCCACCCGGCCCGGCTCGCGCCAGCGGGTGGTCGAGGCCGACCGGGCGCTGATCGGCCTCGTCGCCGAGGTGCTGCCGCTGGGCCCGGACCGCGCGGTCGAGGTCGCGGCGGTCGATGCCCGCGAAGCGCTCGCGCTGGCCGACGACGCGTCGGCCGACGTGATCGTCGCCGACGTCTTCGGCGGCTCGCGGGTGCCCGCGCACCTGACCTCCGTCGAGTACGCCCGGCAGGCCGCCCGCGTCCTGCGCCCCACCGGCCGGTACGCGGCCAACGTGGCGGACGGGGCCCCGTTCGCCTTCCTGCGCTCCCAGGCGGCGACGCTGGCCGCCGTCTTCGCCCACGTGTGCCTGATCGCCGAGCCCGGGGTGCTGCGGGGCCGCCGGTTCGGCAACGCGATCCTGGTGGCCGGCCAGCAGCCGCTGCCGTACGCCGCGCTCGCCCGCCGCGCCGCCGCCGACCCCTTCCCCGCGCGGGTGGCCGACGGCGCCGCGCTGGAGCGCCTGGTGGCCGGGGCCGCACCGGTGAGGGACGCGACGGCGACGCCCTCACCCGTGCCGCCGAGCGGCGCGTTCAGCATCAGTTGAGCCCCGGGCGCGCGTCCGGCGCCCGGCCCGGGTCCCCGCCCGCTGACTCGGACCCACGCGCAATGACCTGGCCACCACTTGGGCCCTCGACCGGGCCGGCGACCGGGGTGGCGCTCACGGGCGGGGAACCCGCCGGGGTGGCGGCGGGCCGGGGAGCGTCGGTGCGGCGCCGGAGTCGGCGTACGTCCGGGACGAGGAGCACCACGGCCGTCAGCAGCAGGACCAGGGCTGAGCAACCCCACAGCGCGGTCGAGCGGCCGACCAGGCGCTCGGTCGGCCCGGCGAGCGCCGTGGCCACCGGGAGCATGGCCACCGACCCGAACCAGTCGTACGCCGAGACCCGCGAGAACTTGTCCTCCGGGATCTCCTGATGCAGCGTCATCATCCAGCAGACCCCGAAGACCTCCACGGTGACCCCGCACAGGAACATGACCGAGGCCAGGCCCGCCAACGGCAGCGGCACGGCCAGCGCGGCCGACGGCAGGGCCAGCGGAAAGACGCACACGGTGCCGACCAGCAGCATGCGGCGCGGACGCCAGCGGGTCATCAGCAACCCGCCACCCAGCGTGCCGGCCCCGAACGCGGCCAGCGCGACGCCCCAGGGCCTGGCCCCGCCCAGATGGTCCTCGGCGACCTGCGGGCCGTACACCGACTGCGCCGCCGCGACCACGGCGTTGACCACCGCGAACTGGCCCACGATGCTCCACAGCCACGGGCGTCCCGCGACCTCGCGCCACCCCTCGGCCAACTCGCGCAACAGCCCGCCCCCGGGTGCGCGGGCGGGCGTGTGGCTGACGTCGAGGAAGGCCCGCAGCGCGCCCGCGAAGGCGAACGCGGCGGCGTCGATGGCCAACACCCAGCCCGGTCCGACGGCGGCGATCAGCGCCCCGCCCAGCGCCGCGCCGCCGATATTCGCGCCGCCTACGCCCATCCGGAAGAACGCGAACGCCCGGCTGGCCTGCTCCCCGGTGACCGAGCTGAGCACCATCCCCTCGGCGGCGGGGGCGAAGAACGCCTGGCCGGTGCCGCCCACTCCGGCGAGCACGGCCATCTGCCACAGCGCCGCGTCCCCGGACAGCACCAGGGCCGCGAAGGTGGCCTGCGACAGGCAGTTCAGGGTGTTCGCGGCCACCATCACCCGGTGCCGGGGCAGCCGGTCCGCGACGGCCCCGCCGATCAGCAGGAACAGCACGAGGGGGGCGGTACGGGCGGCGGCGACCAGGCCCACGTCGGTGCCGTCGCCGCCCGCGTCCAGGACCGCGAACGCCGCCGCGATGAGGGCCCCGGAGTTCCCGAGGCCCGTCACCACGGCGGCGGTCGTGAGGAGCGTGTAGTTGCGTCCGGCCCAGGCCGGGCGGCGGTGCGGTGTAGCCGGGGGAGTGGTCACAGGCGGACTATTCCCGGGGGTGGGTCCCCCTGCCAAACCGTTTACCCGCGGCCCGTGCGCGGGCGGGGTCAGCCGTTCGACTTGAGCGGGCGCAGGGTGCTCTTGATCTTCTCGATGGTCTCGTTCGGCAACTCGTCCTTGACGCCGGCGGCGGCGTGCAGGACCCACAGTGCGTAGTCGCCGTTGACGTCGGTGTAGGCGACCGTGAAGGACTTGCCGTCACTGGAGCACTTGTCGGTCTTCTTGACGCCGGTGACCGTCGCGGAGGCGGCGTAGCCCTTGAGCCCGTGGTCGCTCTGGAACGGCTTGGCCTTGGTGACCTTGCGCTGGCCGGTCTGCTTCTGGTCGTAGCCGGCGAACACCCAGTTCTCGGCCTCGATCTCGGCCGCGCTCGCCTCGCTCTTGGCACCCAGCGCGCCCTTGGTGCCGACGCCGCCGAGGTCGCTGGTGTCCGGCCGGGTGCTGCCCTCGACCTTGACCGAGCACGCGTCCTGCTTGTACTTGGCGGGGCTGGACATGATGACGAGCGGCTTGCCCTTGTCGCTCTCGAAGCCGACCGACAGGCCCGCCGACTCGACCTTCCAGTCCGCGGTGTCCGGGACGTCGAAGGCCACGTGGCGCTTGGCGCTGATGACCGTCTTCCAACCCGGGATCACGGGCTTGGCGGCGGGGTCGCCGCTGCGCGGGTTGTCCGAGCCGCCGCGCGGGTTGTCCGGGCCGCCGCTCGGCGCCTGCGAGCCGCCCGGCTGCTGGGACGGGGCGGAGGCCGACGGCTTGGGCGACTCCTTCGCGCTGTCCTTCTTGTCGTCCCCGTCATCGCCGGAGAAGATCACCACGCCGGCGACGGCCGCGGCGGCCACCACGGCCGACGCCGTGACGATCGCGATGGTCTTCTTCCGCTTGTCACCGCCGCCCTGCGGGGGCTGCGGGGCGCCCGGCCCGGCCGGCGCGTTCCACGTCTGCGGCGGCGGGGTCTGCTGCGGATAGCCCGGCTGCTGGTAGGGGCCCGGCTGCGGGGCGCCCTGGTGCGGCGCTCCCGGCGGCCCGGGCGGGCCGGGTTGCGCGCCGGGCGGCGGCACCGGCTGCTGGTACGGGTTGGGTTGCCCCGGCGCCGGGGTCTGGTACGGACCCGGTTGCCCCGGCGGTCCGGTCTGCGGATATCCCGGCTGTTGGTACGGGTTCTGGTCCTGCGGGTTTTGCTCGCCCCCGGGCGGCTGCTGTCCTGGCCACATGGCGAGTAACCATAGAGGGGCCGTCTGCGGGCTGCTACGTCAACCCTTCCCACAAGTTCCTACCCGCTGGTAACTTTCGGGCATGTCAGAGACCATGCCGTCGATCGGCGAGATGCTCACGGCCAGCGTGCCGATGGTTCGTACGCTCAACCTCGAGTTCGTCGAGACGAGCGCCGAGCGCGCCGTCCTGCGCCTGCCGGACCAGCCCGACTACCACAACCACATCCAGGGGCCGCACGCCGGCGCGATGTTCACGTTGGCCGAGTCCGCGAGCGGGGCGATCGTGCTGTCCGCCTTCGGCGACCAGCTCGCGCGCGCGGTGCCGCTCGCCGTACGGGCCGAGATCGGGTACAGGAAGGTCGCCAAGGGCGTCATCACCGCGACCGCGGAGCTCGAACGCCCGATAGCCGACGTGGTCGCCGAGCTGGACGCCGGCGGCCGGCCCGAGTTCTCGGTGCGCGTCGAGATCACCCGTGAAGACGGCGCCGTCAGCGGCGAGATGTCGATCACCTGGACGCTCCGCCCGAACGCCTGACGGGCGCCCGCGGCCGGGCCGCCGCCAGCCGGCGGCCCGGCGCACCGGCTCACCGGCGCGCCGACGCCGCGCGCCGTCCTCAGCGCTCGCCCCGGGGTGCGGTCGCTGACGCGCCCGGCGCGCGCGCCGTCGCCAGCGAGAACGCCAGGGCGACGACGGCGACCCCGCTGGCGATGGCGCACACGGTGCCCACGCCGGTGGGTAGGGCGGCGCCGCCGGCCAGGGTGCCGAGGCCGATGCCGAGGTAGATGCACGAGGAGTTGAGGGAGACCACCAGGGGCGCCTCCCGTGGGGCCGCCGCGATCAGGCGATGCTGCTGCGCCGGGGTCTGGCACCACGTACTCGCTCCCCAGCCGACCATCACGAGGCCGACCACGACGAGCGACGGGGAGTGGGCCGAGGCGAGCCAGCCGAGCCCGCCCAGGGAGATCGCCATGGTGAGGTACCCGGTCCTCAGGACGCGGGCCGAGCCCCAGCGGTCGGTACCGAACCCGGAGGCGAGGTTGCCGAGCACCGCGCCGAGCCCGTACAGGAAGAGCATCCACACGTGCCGGGAGTCGGCCACGCCCACCGCGTCCAACGCCTCGACGCTGTAGGCGTACACGGTGTAGCTGGCTCCCATGCCGAACACGGTCAGCGTCAGCACGGCCAGCACGGCGGGCTGACGCAGGACCGTGAGGCGGGCGCGGAGCGGGAGTCGGGGGCTGCCGGGCAGCGACGGCATGATCCAGGCGACGCCGGCCGCGACCGCCAGGCACAGGGCGGCGACCAGACCGAGCGCGCCGCGCCAGCCGAGCGCCCCGCTGGCCACCTGGCCCAGCGGTACGCCCAGGGCGGTGGCGACGGTGAGCCCGCCGACGACCACCGCCAGCGAACGGGCGCGGAGTTCGGGCCGCACCAGCGCGGCGCTGACCGCGCCGGCGCCCGGCGTGTAGACGGCGGCGCCCGCGGCGGCCAGGACGCGGGAGAGCATCAGCGTCCGGAAGTCGGGGGCGAGCGCGGAGCCCAGATTGGCGAGGCCGAGCACGACCAGGGCGCCGACCAGCAGGGTTCGCCGCGACAGCGGTGCGGTCAGCGTGGCCAGCACGGGCGACAGTACGGCGTAGGCGGCGGCGAACACCGTGATCGACTGCCCGGCGGTGGCCGACGAGACGTGCAGCGCGCGGGCCATGTCCGGAAGGAAGCCGGCGACCACGAAGGCGTCCGTCCCGACGGCGTACGTGCCGAGCGCGAGGACGAACGTGGCGGCGAGGCCACCGCCACCGGCCTTCCCCGCCTCGGTCGCCGGAGCGCCATCGGTCGGAACCGAGACATCGGACATCCAGATTCTCCCTGAGGGTGTGCGCCGTGCGACAGGTCGTCGGCGCGTGGCTGGGTGGTGGGCGATGGGTGATCCGCGCCGTGTGGGCGGGTGGGGCGAACCGCCGGGCAGGGCCTGTCGGGGCGGGTGGCGGTCGGGGTGTCGCGCTGCGGCGCCTCGGGGGTACGACGCCTCGGGGGTGCGGAGGCTGGAGCGTCGAAAGGGGCTGGTGGCAGGCGGGGTTGGTGGGTGCGCATGCCTCCCTTCGCAACCTGGATATTACACATCCTGATTTGACCCGGGGCGTGCTTCCGGAAAGGGGGCGTCGCGTTGGCGCGTACCGGGCCGGAGTGCGGGCCGGTCGCTGGCGGCCCGCACTCCGGTCGGGGTCAGGGTTG
Organism: Streptomyces buecherae; assembly: GCF_014295035.1. Classification (GTDB taxonomy): domain Bacteria; phylum Actinomycetota; class Actinomycetes; order Streptomycetales; family Streptomycetaceae; genus Streptomyces; species Streptomyces youssoufiensis. The sequence continues at coordinate 425,900 of NZ_CP060404.1, read as the reverse complement.
CTGGAAGAGCTGGCCCAGGACGCGTCGCGCCAGGGCCTCGGGGTCGCCCTCCGTGGTGGTGGACAGGGCGCCGCTGAGCCACAGGGCGGCGAAGCCGTGCGCGAGGGACCACGCGGCGAGTTGGGTGGCCTCCGCGTCCTCGTCGCGCGGGTGGCCCGGGCGGGTCGAGAGGGCGGTGGACAGCGAGCGGTCGGCCCGCTCGCGAGCGGCGGCCACCCCCGGGTCGTCGGGGTGGTACAGGCCGGGCTGGAACATGACCTCGAAGTGCGCCCGGTGCTCGATGGCGAAGCGCACGTAGGCCACGCCGCTGTCCAGCAGGTCCCCGCCGGCGGCGCTCAGCGCGTCGGCCAGCATGGCGTACCCCTCGGCGGCGAGTGCCGTGAGGAGCCCCGCCTTGTCGCCGAAGTGGTGCGCGGGCGCGGCGTGCGAGACGCCCGCGCGGCGCGCCAGGTCGCGCAGGCTCAGCGCCATCGGGCCCTTGTCGGCGATCGCCGCGGCGGTGGCGGTGAGCAGGGCGCGGCGCAGGTCTCCGTGGTGATACGACCGTTCCGTCATGGCCCCCACCCTATCTTTCCATTGACAAGATGGGGTGTCGTGAGCGTATCTTGACAGTGGAAAGTTCGACCGATGGAGGCCATCATGGAACCGTTCGTGGCCCTGGTCCTCGGGTTCTGCTCGGCGCGCCTCGCCGGCCTGCTCGGCGTGTCGGCGCTCGACGCCTGGCACCCAGCACTGTGCGTAGGGCTGGCGGTGATGTTCCTGTTCACCGCGCTCGCCCACTTCCACCCGGCGCTCCGGGCCGACCTCATCGGCATGGTCCCGCCCCGGCTCCCACGCCCCGACCTGCTGGTCACCCTCACGGGTGGGCTGGAGATCGCCGGCGCGATCGGGCTGCTGGTCCCGGCGCTGTCGCGGTGGGCGGCGGCCGGCCTCGCCCTGCTGATGATCGGCATGTTCCCGGCCAACGTCTCCGCGGCCCGCCGCCAGGTGGCCCAGGGCGACCCACTCGGCCGGCGCACCGTTTTCCAGGCCGTCTATGTCGGGGCCGCGACGCTCGTGGTGCTGTGAGGGGCCCACGAGCGGGCGGCCCAGCCGACGGCGTACGCCCCCACGGGCCCCACGGGAGGGGAGGGGCGTACGCCGTCCGTCCGCTGCGCCCCTCCCCGTCCGCAGGGGCTCGCGCGTGCGCGAGGAACGGCGGGCGGCCGGGACTCCGGGTCCGCCGCCGTGGCGGTCGTCGCGCTATCAGTCGTCGCGCTACCGGGCGGCGTCGGTGTCGGTGTCAGCGGGGGTGGGGCCGCCCAGGGTGGCGGCGTGCTGGCGCGCGAGGTCGACGTATACCTCGGAGTTGGCCCGCATGTCCGCGCGCTCCTCGGCCGTCAGCGGGCGTCGGACCTTGGCCGGCACGCCGGCGACGAGCGAGCCGGGCGGCACCCGCATCCCCTGCGGGACCAGCGCCTGGGCCGCCACGAGCGAACCGGCGCCGACCACGGCCCCGTTCAGCACCGTGGCGCTCATGCCGATCAGGCAGTCGTCCTCGACGGTGCAGCCGTGCAGCACGGCGTTGTGGCCCACCGTCACTCGCTCGCCGACCGTCACCGGGAAGCCGGGGTCCACGTGCACGGTGCAGTTGTCCTGGACGTTGCTGCCCGCGCCCAGGGTGATGGGGCCGCAGTCCGCCCGCAGCACCGCGTTGTACCAGACGCTCGAACCGGCCCCCAGCGTCACCTCACCCAGCACCACCGACGACGGTGCGACGAAAACCTCCGCGCCCACCCGCGGTTCCCTGCCGCCGAACGCCGCGATCAGTGCCTGCTGTGCCATCGGGATCTCCTCCACGGGACTCGGTGCGCGAACACCGCACGGTATCCACGCGCCGATCGGGAGATCCACGGGGCCGGGCGCCCGCCGCGCGGCCGGCGGCGGAGCGCCGACTCGGGACGGGCACCCTACGCGGGACGGGCGTCCGGTGCGACGAAGGTGGACTCCTTCGGCCGGCCGCGGACCGTGGTCACCGTGAACAGCCCGCCGTCCGGGTCCCGCAGGGTCGCCTCGTACCCGTGCGCACCGGCCCGCGGCGGCTGTACGACCGAACCGCCGGCGGCGACCGCGGCCTTCATCGACGTGTCCACGTCCGAGCAGGGGAAGTACACGTGCCAGCGGGGCCGGATGCTCGGGTCGGGGGCCTCCTCGATGGCGCCGCCGCGCAGCCCGGCCACGGCGTGCGTCCCGTCGCTGACCAGCACCTGGCCCTGCGCGTAGTCCACCTCGCACCCCGCCTCGCCGGGCACGGCCCACCGCAGCACCTCGCCGTAGAAGATGGCGGCGCCGAACGCGTCGCGGGTGCGCAGTTCGAGCCAGGCCGGGGCGCTGCCACGCCCCACCGACCAGTCCAGGACCGTCCCCTCCCAGACCCCGAAGACCGCCCCGTCGAGGTCGGCGGCGAGCGCCGCGCGACCGTGGGCGAAGCGCAGCGGGCCGACCGCGACCGTGGCCCCGCGCTCGCGGACGCGGGCCGTCACGTCGTCGGCACTGGCGACCGCGAAGTACGGCGTCCAGGAGACGGGGACGTGCAGCGCGTGGGCGAGCGCGCCGAGCCCGGCGACCGGCCGGCCGTCGAACAGCGCGACCGAGAACTCGCCGCCCAGCATGCCGGGTTGGAACGTCCAGCCGAGTACGGCGCTGTAGAAGTCCTGGGCGGCTGCGAGGTCACGGGCCATCAGGCTCACCCAGCACGGGGCGCCCGGCACCGCGTGTCGGGCGGCCGGCTCGTGCGCGGAGACCGACATGAGATTCTCGCCTCACTCCCGTCCCCGATGGACCTGCCCCGGGGACCCGCTCGCTGTGACCATCGCCCACCCCGTCGGTCACCTTGCCAGTTCGGCCGAGAGGACGCATGTCGGCTCGCCCGTACGCCGCAGCCGCCGTGCCGGCCCGCCGTCGGCCCCCGCCCGCCGTGCTGGCGAGACCCGGGCGCGGCGGCGCTCGGCGGGGGAGGTGAGCGCGCCGCACCCGGACCGCACGAGTGCCCAGGGGCGCCGGGTTCAGTCCGACCGGCGGCCGGCGAAACGAGCCGGCGCTTTGGAGCGCGCGGGCGCGCTCCCCACGGCGCGGGCGGGGCGGGCCGCGGCGGCGCCGCGCGCCGGCGCGCGGCGGCCTGGCCCCGGGCCCGGCCGCCGCGACGCAGAGCATCGAGGGGGCCGACCTGGGCACCCTCGCTACTGGTGAGTACGGTAGGCGGGTGCCCCTCCATCGACACGTGCTCTCCTCGCTCGACGCCTGGCGGCGCCGCGTGGCCTCACGCGCGGTGCACCGCGGCTGGCGCTGGATGCAGCAGACCGGCGCGGTGACCGCCGAGCGCCCCGGGCCCTACCGGTTCCGGCGGATCGGCCCCGGCACCCGGCTGGCGTTCCCGCTGGGCACGGTGTTCGGCGAGGGCTGGATCGAACTGGGCGACCACTGCGTCATCGGCGAGGGCGTCACCCTGGCCGCCGGCATGCTGCCGGGGCTCGACCTGGGCCCGGACCCGGTGCTGCGGGTGGGGCACGGCGTGGTGCTCGGCAGGGGCACGCACGTGGTGGCGTCGGTGCCGGTGGAGTTCGGGCGGGACGTCTTCTGCGGCCCGTACGTCTACGTCACCAGCGACAACCACGCCTACGACGACCCGGCCCAGCCCATCGGCAAGCAGTGGCCGCGCAGCGCCCCGGTCAGCATCGGCGCCGGAAGTTGGCTCGGCGCCGGCGCGGTGGTCCTGCCCGGCGCCCGTCTCGGCCGCAACGTGGTGGTCGCGGCCGGCGCGGTGGTACGCGGCGAGGTGCCCGACCACGCGGTGGTGGCCGGTGCGCCGGCCAAGATCGTGCGCCGCTGGGACGCGGAGGCGGGCTGGCAGCCGCCGCTGCGTACGCCGGCCCCGATGCCGGTCCCCGAGGGGGTCACGCACGAGCAACTGCTGGCGCTCGGCGTCCTGCCGCCGCAGCCCGCGTCGCCCGACGCACGGGACGTGTCGGCCGACCGCTGAGCGGCTCCGCCCGGCGTCTCCGTGCCCTTCGAGGCCGACGTGGCCCACGCGTACCGCGACGAGGCGACGCTCCGGTCGGGATGCTGATGGCGGTGGCCGTCCCGCCGGTGGGCTGAGGCCGCCCGCTGGCCAGGTCGCCAAAGGTGGCGCGCGGCGGCCTGGGACGAGGGGCGGGGCGCATGGTGGTGGGTTCGCCGGGTCGCGGCCATCGGCCGGGCACGCGGGTGGAGCAGGGGCGGCCAGGACGGGTTCGGCTGCCATCTGCCGCTGTCACAGGGGCTGTTAGCTTGATGCGCATGAGCATGCGCACGCCCCACGAGGCATTCACCGACGTCCGCCCCGCGACCGAGTGTCTGGATCTGCTGGTGCCGCCCGTGGCCGACGCGGTGCGCGGCTGGAGCGGGCCGGTGCCCGTCGACGAGGTGCGGTACGTGGACACCGATCCGGCCGTCGCCGACACGGCCACGCTCGTGGAGACCTACGGGCCCTGGCTGATGGAGTTCTCCGCGAACTGCGTCATCGTGGCGGGCAAGCGCGGCGGGGTGGCCACGCTCGCCGCCTGCGTGGTGCCCTCGGCCACCCGCGTCGACGTCAACGGCGTCGCACGGCGGGAACTCGACGCGCGCAAGGCGTCCTTCGCCGCCCGGGAGACGGCGATCGGCGAGACGGGCATGGAGTTCGGCGGCATCACCCCGGTGGGGTTGCCCGCCGACTGGCCCCTCCTGGTGGACGCCGCCGTCGCCGACATCCCGTACGTGTTGCTGGGCAGCGGGAGCCGGCGCGGCAAGCTCATCGTGCCGGGCAAGGCGCTGCCCGGGCTGCCCGGTGCGCGGGTGCTGGAGGGGCTCGGCGGCTGAGCGGGCGGGACGCGGGTTCGCGGCGGCGCTCGTCCCGCGAGCCCACCGCCGTGGCGCGGGAGGGACTCGGCCGGTGTGCCTCGGCCGTCCCGCCCGCGCGGACCCCGCCCCGCACGACCGCCGCCGCCCCCGTGGTCAGCTCAGCCGTGGGATCTCGATCGCCGGGCAGCGGTCCATGACCATGGCCAGGCCCGCGGCGCGCGTGCGCGCGTACGCGTCCGGGTCGATGACGCCGAGTTGGAACCAGACCGCCTTGGCGCCGATGGCCACCGCCTCGTCCGCGACCGGGCCCGCGAGCCGGGAGTTGACGAAGACGTCGACGACGTCGACCGGGAAGGGGATGTCGGCCAGCGTCGCGTACCCCCGCTCGCCGTGCACCGTCTCCGCCTTGGGGTGGACCGGAACCACGCGCTTGCCGAACCGCTGCAACACCCGGGCCACGCCGAAGGCCGCCCGGTCCTCGTTGGCGGACAGGCCCACCACGGCCCAGGTATCGCCGGACTCCCGCAAGATCGTGCGAACCGTCTCATCGTCTGCGTACATGTCCGCTCAACCACCCCCGCCCACCGACCATTCCCGCCCGCGCCGTCGCGGGTTCGCCTCCACCGAAGGTGGCCCCCGCGCGCGTCCGTCCCGCCCCGGCGGGGGTGTGCGGCGGGCGCGGCATAGGCTGGCGAGATGGCTGAGCAGTACCGCACGGTGGCCCGCGAGGGCGTGCACGAGATCGAGATCAACAAGTCCCGCTTCCGTTGCGCGCTGGCGCCCGCGGCGACCGAGCGGGAGGCGCAGGAGTTCGTCGAGCGCGTCCGCCGCGAACACTCCGCCGCCACCCACAACTGCTTCGCCTACGTCATCGGCGCCGACGGCGGCGTCCAGCGGGCCAGCGACGACGGGGAGCCGGGCGGCACCGCCGGCGTGCCGATGCTCCAGATGCTGGTGCGACGCGAGGTGCGGTACGTCGCCGCCGTCGTCACGCGCTACTACGGCGGGGTCAAGCTGGGCGCCGGCGGGCTGATCCGGGCCTACGGCGGCGTGGTGGGGGAGGCCCTGGACGCCCTCGGCACCGTGGTGCGCCAGCGGTTCCGGCTCGTCACCGTCGTCACCGACCACCAGCGGGCCGGGAAGCTGGAGAACGACCTGCGCGCCATGGGGCGCGCGGTGCGCGAGGTGCGCTACGGCGAGGGCGTCACCATCGAGGTCGGGCTGCCGGGCGCCGATCTCGAGGCGTTCCGCGCCTGGCTCGCGGACAGCGCGGCGGGCACCGCGCGCCTGGAGATCGGCGACGAGGTGTACGGCACGGCCCCCGGCGCCTGAGCCGCCCGGGCCCCGGCCCGGCGGGCCGGCCGCGGCGCCCCGGCACACCGCGCTGGCGCGTCGACCGCCGCCGCCCCGCCGCTCCCGCGCCACTCGCCCGCCCCGCGCCCGCCGTCAGGCCGTACGCTTGCGCCTGCCCTCCCGGCACGCGCGCGCGGCGCGGATGAAAAGCTGAGCCGCGTAACCGGTGGGAGACCGGTCGGGCGGTGGCGCGAAGCGTGGCCGCCGCCGGTCGTCGGAGCCGTACCGGACCCGAGGCGGGGCGGGGCGGACGAAGGGAACGAGATGCGGGGCGGGGCGAACACGTGAGAATGCTGCACACGTCGGACTGGCACCTGGGGCGCTCCTTCCACCGCGTGAGCATGCTCCAGGCCCAGCGCGACTTCATCCAGCACCTGGTGCGTACCGTCCACGAGCGGGAAGTGGAGGCGGTTCTCGTCGCGGGTGACGTCTACGACCGCGCGGTGCCGCCGCTGGCCGCGATCGAGCTGTTCGACGACGCGCTGCACCAGCTCGCCCACTGCGGCGTCCCCACCATCCTCATCTCCGGCAACCACGACTCCGCGCGCCGCCTCGGCGTCGCCTCCGGCCTGATCCGCCAGGCCGGCATCCACCTGCGCACCGACCCGGCGCAGTGCGGGACGCCGATCCTGCTGCCCGACGCGCACGGCGACGTCGCCTTCTACGGGCTGCCCTACCTGGAGCCCCACCTCGCGCGCGCCGCCGTGGGCGCCGACCGCGCCCGGCACACGGCCGTGCTCGGCGCGGCCATGGACCGGGTACGCGCCGACCTGGCCACGCGCCCCGAGGGCACCCGCTCCGTCGTGCTCGCCCACGCCTTCGTCGCCGGCGGCGCGGGCAGCGACAGCGAGCGCGACATCACCGTGGGCGGCGTCGCCGCCGTGCCCACGTCGGTCTTCGACGGCGTGGACTACGTGGCCCTCGGCCACCTGCACGGCTGCCAGCGGATCACGGACCGGGTGCGCTACTCGGGCTCGCCGCTGGCCTACTCGTTCTCCGAGGTCAACCACCGCAAGTCCATGTGGCTCATCGACCTCGACGCCGCCGGCGCCGTGCACGCCGAACGCCTCGACTGCCCGGTGCCGCGCCCGCTGGCCCGCATCGCCGGCCGCCTCGACGACCTGCTCACCGATCCCCGGTACGAGCCGCACGAGGACTCCTGGGTGGAGGCCACCCTCACCGACCCGGCCCGCCCCCGCGAACCCATGGCCCGCCTCGTCCGCCGCTTCCCGCACATCCTCAGCCTCGCCTTCGCGCCCGAGCGCACCGAGGAGGCGGCGCACGCCTCGTACGCCCAGCGGCTGCGTGGCCGCACCGACCAGCAGATCGCGGAGGACTTCGTGACCCACGTGCGCGCCGGCCGGGCCGCGGACGCAGAGGAGCGCGTGGTGCTCAGCGACGTCTTCGACGAGGTGCGCGCGGCGGCCGGGCACGGGCACGCGGGCCCGGGCGCGGACGACGGGACTCCCGACGACGGCGCCGGGGCCCCCGGCCGACGCCCCCGGGTGCCCGGCATGCGCGCGGCCGGCGCCGGACGGACCCGCCCGGGCGGCGACGGGGCCGCGGAGGTCGCCCGATGAGGCTGCACCGGCTCTCCGTCACCGCCTTCGGCCCCTTCGGCGGCACCCACGAGGTCGACTTCGACGCCCTGTCGGCCGCCGGCCTGTTCCTGCTCCACGGGCCGACCGGCGCGGGCAAGACCTCGATCCTCGACGCCGTCTGCTACGCGCTGTACGGGGCCGTCCCCGGCGCCCGCCAGGGCAGCACGCTCAGCCTGCGCAGCCACCACGCCGACCCGAACACCCCCACCAGCGTGCGGCTCGAACTCACCGTCGCCGACCGGCGGTTGGAGATCACCCGGCGCCCGGAGCAACTCCGCCCGAAGAAGCGTGGCGACGGCATGACCCGGGACAAGGCGCAGACGCTGCTGCGCGAACAGGTCACGACCGGGCCCAACGGGCCGGAGTGGAAGGCGCTCAGCCGCTCCCACCAGGAGGTCGGCGAGGAGATCGGCCAGTTGCTCGGCATGAGCCGGGAACAGTTCTGCCAGGTGGTGCTGCTCCCGCAGGGCGACTTCGCGCGCTTCCTGCGCGCCGACGACCAGGCGCGCGGCCAACTCCTCGGCAGGCTCTTCGACACCGGCCGCTTCGCCGCCGTCGAGGACCGGCTCGCCGAACTGCGGCGCACCACCCAGCGGCGGGTCGCCAGCGGTGACGAGGACCTCCTGCGCCTCGCCCACCGGATCGCCCAGGAGGCCGGCGACAACCCCGACGCCCGCGAGCGCCCGCTACCCGACCTCACCCCCGGCGAACCCGGCCTCGCGGCGGCCGTGTTGGAGTGGGCCGCCATCGCCCGCAGCGGCGCCCGCGAGCGGCGGGACGTGGCGCTCGCGGCCGTACGCGCCGCCGAGGCCACGCACCACGCGGCGGGCCGGCGCGCCGAGGAGGCCGCCGAACTTGACCGACTCCAGCGCCGGTACGCGCAGGCCCGGGCCAGGGCCGCGGAGCTGGCCGAGCGGGCCCCCGAGCGCGAACAGACCCGCGAGCGACTGCGGCGCGCGCGCGACGCCGAGGTCGTGGCGCCCGCCCTCGACCTGTGCCAAACCGCCGAGCGCGACCTGCGCGCGGCTCGCGACGCCGAGGAGCGCTGCCGCGCCCCGCTCCCACCCCACCTGGCCACCGCCGACCGCGACCAGCTCGCCGCCCTGGAGCGCGAACTGCGCCAGGAGCTGGGCCAGTTGGCGGCGGCGCGCCGCCTGGAGCGCCGGGCGTCGGACATCGACACCGAGCTGGCCGCGCTCGATCGGGACGCCCGGGCCGACGAGGACGCCATCGCCGAGGCGGCGGAGTGGCTCGCCGGCTGGAGCGAGCGCCGCCTCGCCCACCAGCGGCGCGTCGACGCCTGCCAGGAGGCCGCGGCCCGGGCCGACCAACTCGCCGCGCGTATCGATCCCGCCGTGCGCGCCCGCGACGCGGCCGAGCTGCGCGACCGGCTCACCGGACGCGTCGAGGCGCTGCGCGCCGAACGGCTGCGCGCCGCCGAGCGCTCCACCGCCGCCCGGGACCACTGGCTCGACCTCAAGGAGCGCCGGCTGCGCGGCATCGCCGCCGAACTCGCCGCCGCGCTGCGCCCCGGCCAGCCGTGCGCGGTCTGCGGCAGCAGCGCGCACCCCGCCCCGGCCCAGGCGGGCGAGGACCACGTGGACCGGGCGGCCGAGGAGGCGGCGCAGGCCGCCCACCAGGAGACCGAGGCGCTGCGCGAGGAGGCCGAGAGCCAGCTCGGCGCGGCCTGCGCCGAGCTGGCCGCCGCCACCGCGAGCGCCGGCGACACGCCGGCCGCCGAACTCGCCCACGCCGTGAGCGAACTGCGGCGCGAGCACGCCACGGCGCAGGCCACGGGGGCCGAGACGCACGCCGCGCGCGAGGAGTTGGCGCACGCGGAGCGCGAGTACGAGCGGCGCCGTGCCCAGCGCGAGGACGCCGAACGCCGGGTCGCGGCCCGCACCTCCCGCCGCGAGACACTGGCCGGCGAACTCGCGTCGCTGACGGCGCAGTTGACCGAGGCCAGGCGCGGGGCGGCCTCCGTCGCCGCCCGCGCGGACCGGCTGGAGCGCCAGGTGACACAGCTCGCCGACGCGGTGGAGGCGGCAGCCGCCAGCGAGTCGGCGGCGCGGCGGCTGCGCGAGGCGCGGGAACGCCTGGCGGACGCCGCCCAGCGCGCGGGCTTCCCGTCCCCGCGGGACGCGGCCGACGCCGTACTCGACGCCTCCCGGCGCGAGGCGCTGCAACAGGCTCTCGACCAGTGGCAGGCCGAGGAGGCCGCGGTCGCCGCCGAACTGGCCGACCCGGCGGCACGGGCCGCGGCCGGGCGCCCGCCCGCCGACCTCGCGCGGGCCGAGGCCGCCGTCGAGGCGGCCACCCACGCCCTGCGCGGCGCGTCCGCGCGCGAGACCGCGGCCCGGGAGCGGTGCGACCAACTCGACCAGCTCTCCACCCAGGCGGCCCGCGCGGCCCGCGCCCTCGGTCCGCTGCGCGCCGAGTACGAGCGGGTGGCCGCGCTGGCCTCCCTCACCGCCGGCACCTCCGCGGAGAACGAACGCAAGATGCGCCTTGAGTCCTACGTGCTGGCCGCCCGGCTGGAACAGGTCGCCGCCGCGGCGAGCGCGCGCCTGGACCACATGTCCGGTGGGCGCTACACGCTGGTGCACTCCGACGCCCGCACCAGCGGTCGCGGCCGGGCCGGGCTCGGCCTGCACGTCATCGACGCCTGGACGGGCCACGGCCGGGACACCGCGACCCTGTCGGGCGGGGAGACCTTCTTCGCCTCACTGGCCCTGGCCCTGGGCCTGGCCGACGTGGTCACCGACGAGGCGGGCGGGGTGCGCCTGGACACGCTCTTCATCGACGAGGGGTTCGGCAGCCTGGACGAGCAGACCCTGGACGAGGTGCTCGACGTGCTCGACTCGCTCCGCGAACGGGACCGTACGGTCGGCATCGTCAGCCACGTCGCCGACCTGCGCCAGCGCGTTCCGGCCCAACTGGAGGTCGTCAAGGGCCGCGCGGGCTCGGCCGTGCGGCACCGCCTCGGCGTCTAGGCGCCGTCACGCGCGGGCGGCCGGACGCCCTGGGGCGCCCGGCCGCCGCCGCGCGTCGATCGCTCACCGCGTGAGCCGTCGCTCACCGCACGTCGGGGTCTGCGGCGCCGGCGGCACGCGGCTCACAGCGCGGACAGCTCGGCCACCAGGTCGTCCAGGCCGAGCGAGCCCTGGGACAGGGCCGCCATGTGCCACTTCTTCGCGTCGAACGCGTCGCCGTGCGCCGCGCGGGCGGCGTCCCGGCCCTGGAGCCAGGCGCGCTCACCGAGCTTGTAGCCGATCGCCTGGCCCGGGATGCCGAGGTAGCGGACCAACTCGCTCTCCACGAAGTCGGCCGGCCGGCCGCTGTGCAGCCCGAAGAACTCCTGGGCCAGCTCCGGCGTCCAGCGCTCACCCGGGTGGAACGGGGAGTGGTCCGGGATCTCCAGCTCCAGGTGCATGCCGATGTCCACGATGACCCGCGTCGAGCGCATCATCTGCGCGTCCAGGTAGCCCAGCCGGCGCTCGGCGTCGGTCAGGTAACCCAGCTCGTCCATCAGCCGCTCCGCGTACAGGGCCCAGCCCTCGCAGTTGGCGCTGACCTGCCCCACCGTGGCCTGGTAGCGCGAGAGCTGGTCGGCCACGTGGACCCACTGGGCCAACTGGAGGTGATGGCCCGGCACGCCCTCGTGGTACCAGGTGGTGACCAGGTCGTAGAGGGGGAAGCGGGTCTCGCCCATGGTCGGCAGCCAGGTGCGCCCCGGGCGCGAGAAGTCCATGGAGGGCGCCGTGTAGTAGGGCGCCGCCGCGGAGCCGGGCGGCGCGAGCATCGACTCGACCCGCTTGATCCGGTCGGCCAGCTCGAAGTGCGTGCCGTCGAGGGCCGCGATGGTCTCGTCCATGAGCTGCTGCAACCACACCCGGGCCTCCTCGGGGCCCTCGATCGCGGCCCCGTGCGTGTCCAGGTGGCGCAGCGCCTCCCAGGGGGTGGCCCCGGGTAGGATCTTGGCCGCCCCGGCGCGCATCTCCTCGTGGATGCGGTGGTACTCGGACCAGCCGTACGCGTACGCCTCGTCCAGATCCAGGTCCGTGCCGTTCCACTGGCGGGACCAGCGCTGGTAGCGCTCGCGGCCCACGACGTCGGGCGCCCCCGCGATGCCCGGCTGGTACACGTCCCGCAACCAGTCGCGCAGCACGACCAGCGCGCCGGTGGCCGCCGCGGCCGAGGCGTCCAGCTCCGCGCGCAGCGCGGCCGGGCCCTTGCGGGTGAACTCGGCGAACCACCCGCCGTCGGTGCCGATCCACTCGTCCAACTGGCCGATGACGGTGGAGACCTGGCGCGGCCCGCCGGGCAACCGCCGTTCGAGCCCGGTGGCGAGGGAGGCGCGGTAGCCCTCCAGGGCGTCCGGCACGGCCCGCAGCCGGGTCGCGATGTCGTTCCAGTGCGCCTCGGTGTCGGTGGGCATCAGGGGGAAGCACTCGCGGACCGAGTGCAGCGGCGAGGAGAGGTTGCTGACGGCGCGCAGGTGCTCCTGGGCCTCGTGGACGGCGAGGCCCGCCGTCAGACGCTCGCGCAGCAGCCGGCCGCAGCGGCGCTCCGCGTCGCTGTCGGCGCCGGGCCGGCGCTCGGCCTCGGCGAGCTGGGCCAGCGTGTCGCGGGCCAGCTCCGCCAGCGCGTCGTGGCCGGCCGGGGAGAAGTCGGGGAGCCGCCGGGCGCTCTCCGGCACACCGAGGTAGGTGCCGGTGATCGGGTCGAGAGCGACGAGGGCGTCGACGTAGGCGTCGGCGACCTGGCGCGGCAACGGTGAAGTGAGGATCTCGGACATGGGCTCATCCTCGTATGCCGGACGCCGTCGCGTCACTAGCGATCCGGGGAACGTCCCTGACCGGAAGGGCACCCGCGCCGCCCCCCCCCGGGCCCGCCTGCCCGGGCGGGCGGCGTCGACCGGCGGGCCCGGCAGGCGGCGGGCAGGCGGGCGGCGGGTGGGCGGCGGCCGGGTCGCGCCGGGAGCTAGCCGCCCTCGCCGCGCGGGCCCGCGGACAGCGCCGCGGCGGCGAGCTGGGCCGTGATGACGAGCGTCCCCTCCTCGACCTGGTAGTCGAGCGGCAGCCCGAGGCCGCGCATGGCCGCGACCATGCCGGTGTTGGCCGCCTGGGTGACCGCGTAGACGTACGCGCAGTCGGTCTCGGCCGCCATCTCCACCAACTGCCGCAGCAGCCGGGCCCCGATGCCGCGGCGCTGCCAGGCGTCCTCCACGAGCAGCGCGACCTCGGTCTCCTCGCCGTCCCAGAGCAGGTGGCCGAGGGCCACCAGACGCCCGGAGGCGGTCTGCACGGCGAGCGTGCGACCGTAGCGCGGGCTGAGCAGGTGCTCCAGGTAGCGGTCGGCGTCGGCGACCGGACCGTGGTAGCGCATGGCCAGCGTCGCGGGCGAGCACCGGTCGTGCATCGCGCGGGCGGCCTCCAGGTCGCCGAGGTCGGCGCGGCGCACGGTGATCTCGTTGCCCTCGGGCAGCGTGACCACGTCCTGGCTGGGCGGGACGCGCGGGCCGAGCCGGGAGTCCAGCTCGATCAGCGCCCGGGCGCGGGCGAACTCCGTCGGCGTGAACGGCAGGTGCGGGCGCTCGATGGTCACCGAGCCGCCCGACGGGTCGGGCAGCCGCATGAGGGTGCCCTCCAGGACGCCGTCGGCCGGCACCTCGTCCGCGGCCGAGCGCCGCCCGAACGGGGGGTTGGCCGGCTGCGAGCGGATGGCGCAGCGGCCCAGCAACTGCCGCAGCGCCACCGGCAGCTCCGCGGCGTCCAGGGCGGTCCGGGTGGCCAGGCCGAGGACCCGGGTCGGGCCGTCCACCAGGTCGTGCGCGTCCGCCCGCTCCACCCACGTGTCCCGCCCGCCGCCGGCGTCGGCGGCGGCGCCGAGCACCTCGGCGCTCAGCCCGGCCGGCGCGCGCAGCAGCATCTCGTCCACGGTGCCGTCGGTGAGCGGGTGGGCCTGCAACGAGAGGATGTCCACCCGCTGCGCGGCCAGCGCCGCGCACAGCGCCGCGAGGCTGCCGGGGCGGTCCCGTACGGTCGTGCGCATCCGCCACAGCGCCGTGGCGTCCCCGCCGTCCGCCGCGGAGCGGGACGGGGTGCCCTCCGGCGCCGTGGCGTCGGTATCGCTCGCGGGACCCGCGGGCGGGGCGTGGCTATGCCGGGCGCTGTCCGAGGTCAGGTCGCGGCCGGCGACGCGCTCCGCCAGGCGCTGCCGCCATGTCCGCCGGGTCCGGGCACTCCTGGTCAAGGTCGTGTCACTCATAGCTCCACTCTGCGCGAGCGGTGTTGCGCGGTCACGAACGGTGTGTGACTGATGAGTTAAGGGCGGCTCTGGGCTGCTATCGCCCGATTCTGTCCATTGCTCAAACACCTGATGTCCCCGTCCGTCCCTCGTCGCTTTCCGCGCGCGTCGTCCCTGTGTCGTGCCGCCGCCGGCGGGCCCTACTGTCCGACCCGGCCCGGCTGCAACACCTTGGTGAAGAGGACGGCGCCGCCCTCTTCCCGCAGCCGGACGGTCAGTTCCGCACTGCCGCCGTCGATCTCCACCTCGCCGTAATACTGACCGCCTTCGGCCGGCGAGACGTTCGGCTTGGCCGGAGCTTTGACGAAGGCTTGCTCGGGGCCGAACGTGCCGTCCAGCCCGACGGCCGGGAATCCGCCCGCGTGCAGCGGCCCCGACACGAACTCCCAAAACGGTTCGAAGTCCGTGAACGCGGCCCGCGTTGGTACGTACCGCTGCGCCGATGTGTAGTGAACGTCGGCCGTGAGCCACACAGTTCCCGTGATGCGACGGTGTTTGATGTGGCGCAGCAACTCGGCTATCTGGAGCTCGCGGCCCAGCGGCGCGCCCGGGTCGCCCTGCGCGACCGCCTCGAAGTTCGTCCCCCCGTCGGCGACCACGAGCCCCAGCGGCATGTCCGAGGCGATCACCTTCCAGACCGCGCGCGAGCGGGAGAGCTCGCGCTTGAGCCAGGCGAGCTGCTCGGCGCCCAGGATGCCCACGGCGTCGTCGGGCTGGCGGCCCGGCGAGTTGGCGTTGCGGTAGGTGCGCATGTCGAGGACGAACACGTCGAGCAGCGGGCCGTGCCGCAGCACCCGGTAGACCCGGCCGGCCCCGTCCGGGCGCAGCGTCGAGATGGGGAAGTACTCGCTCCAGGCCCGCCGGGCCCGCGCGGCCAGCACGTCCACGTTCTTCTCGGTGTACCGGTCGTCGTCCAGGATCTGCCCCGGGTACCAGTTGTTGCGCACCTCGTGGTCGTCCCACTGGGTGATGGAGGGCACCTGCGCGTTGAAGTCCCGCAGGTGCGCGTCGAGCAGGTTGTACCGGAAGTTGCCCCGGTACTCCTTCAGCGTCTCGGCGACCTTCGACTTCTCCTCGGTGGTGATGTTCCGCCACACGCGGCCGTCGGGCAGCGTGATGGTGGGCGGGATCGGGTTGTCCGCGTAGACGCTGTCGCCGCTGCACAGGAAGAAGTCCGGGTCGAGCCGGCGCATCTCGGAGAAGATCGGGAAGCCGCCCCGGTCCGGGTTGATGCCCCAGCCCTGCCCGGCCAGGTCGCCCGACCACAGGAACCGCACGTCGCGGCGGCGCGCGGGGGCGGTGCGGAAGGTGCCGTAGACAGGCTCGCCGGTACGCCTCGGGTCGTGCGGGTCGGCGAGGGTGATCCGGTAGTGGATCTGCTCCCCGGGCGGCAGGCCGTGCAGCGCGGTGCGGCCGGTGAAGTCGGTACCCGGGCCCACGAGCGGGCCGTGCCAGCGGCGCGTGCGCCGGAAGGAGTCGGTCGCCGAGGTCTCCACGATCATGCGGGCCCGGCGGTCCGAGCGCACCCACACCAGCCCCGACGACGCCGTGACGTCCCCGACCTGGGCGCCCCAACGGGCCTGCGGGCGGCCGGACAGTACCAGCGCCGGCGCGGCTGCCGCCGCGGCTGCCGGCAGGGCCAGCGCGGCCGAGGCGACCGCCGATCCACGCAGCACGGTGCGCCGGCCGATCGCGTTCCCGGGGTCCCGACTCATGCGTAACCTCCTGCTATTCCCATTCCACACGTACTTCACGCCTGTCACCGCAGTATCGCCCCCGGATTCCTGGGCAATACGGACGGAGCCCCAACGCGAGGTGAACAACTGGTCAGTGCATGCGGCGACCGCCGGCCGCCGCCCCACGGTGCGCCCGACCCATTGGACCGCCCCGGGGCGGTCCGTGGGGCGCTGTGACAGGACGCGGACGGATCGCGTACCGGACCCGTACGCGGCGGCGCGCGCGGCTCCCGCGCCACGGCGCGCGGGGCGGGCCGGGTGGCGCCGGGCGCTGGGGGACGCGCGCGGCCCCGGCGGCGTCAGCGATCGGGGTGACGCAACTGCCGTACGGCGGCGACGATCCGGCTCGGCGACAGGTGGGCGTAGCCGAGTACGAGGCGCACCCCGGGGCGGGCATGCAGCTCCGGCGCGGTGCCGCACGCGTACGCGTCCAGCGGGGCGAGCGCCACCCCCGCGCGCTGGGCCCGCGCCAGGAACGACTCCCTCGGGCCGTACCGCTCCGGCAGGTGGGCGATGACGTGCAGCCCCGCCGCGATGCCGGTCACCCGGGTGCCGGGGAAGTGCTCGGCCAGCGCCGTCACCAGCGCGTCCCGCCGCTCCCGGTAGGCACGTTGGCAGCGGCGCAGTTGGCGGTCGTAGTCGCCCCGCCCGATCAGATCGGCGAACAGCGCCTGGTCGAGCACGGGGTGGCCGAGGTCCATCGTCCGCTTGCGCTCCACCACCTCGTCCACCAGCGGCTGCGGCACCACCATCCAGCCGAGCCGCAGCCCCGGCGCCAGGGACTTGCTGACCGAACCGGTGTACACGACCCGCCCGGGGTCGAGCCCCTGGAGCGCGCCCACCGGCGCCCTGTCGTACCGGAAGTCCCCGTCGTAGTCGTCCTCGACGAGCAACCCGTCGGCGGCCCGGGCCCAGTCGAGCAGGCCGGACCGGCGGCGGGCCGAGTAGGCGATCCCGGAGGGGAACTGGTGCGAGGGCGTCAGCACCGCGCCGCGCGCCCCGGTCGCCGCCAGCTCCGCCGGGTCGATGCCCTCGGCACCCACCGCCAGCGGCACCGCGTCCACCCCGACCGCGGCGAACAGCCCCCGGTAGGCGGCGGTGCCCGGGTCCTCCAGGGCCACTACCGGGCGGGCGGGGCCCACCACCGTGGCGGCCACGTCGCGACCCTGTACGGCCCCCACCGTCTCGGTGGCAGCGGCCCCGGCCCACCGGCCGCCGCCGCCCGCACCGCCGCGGGCCGGGGCCGGCGCGGCGCCCGCCGGCAGCAGCGGCCCACCACCCCGCCCCGCGAGCACCGCGCCGACCAGGGTCAACGCCTGGGCCACGCCCGAACAGACGACGATCCGCTCCGGGTCGGCCACCACCCCGCGCCGCCGGGTGAGCAGCCCGGCCAGCGCCTCCCGCAGCTCGGGCAGGCCGCGCGGGTCGGGGTAGCCGAGCGCCTCGTGCGGTAGCCTCGCCAGCGCCCTGCGGTGCGCGGCCGTCCACGCCGCGCGCGGGAACAGCGACAGGTCCGGAGTGCCGGGCAGGAACCCGACCGCCGGCTCACGGGCGTCGTCCGTCCGCTCGGGCCCGGCGGGCGCGGCGCAGCGCACGGCCCCGCTGACCCAGGTGCCCGCCCCCTGGCCACTGCGCAGATAACCCTCGGCGGTCAACTGCTCGTACGCGTCGGTGATCAGGCCGCGCGAGACCCCGAGGTCGGCGGCGAGTTCGCGGCTCGCCGGCAGCCGGGTGCCGCCCGCGATCCGCCCCAAGGTGATGGCGTCGCGCAGCGCGCGCTGTAGGGCCCGGCCGCGCTGTCGCGCCGGCAGCGCGACGCTGGGCAGCAACAACTCCCAGGCGGGCGTGGCCGCACGGGCGGCCCGGGCGGCGTTGGGGCCCGCGTCGCTCGCGGGCGCGGCGTGGTCGGTGGGCGCCCCGTGCGCGGTGGCAGGAGACGAAGTGGTCTGCGAATCACTCATCGGATTGGACCCTAAGACGTACCGCCGCACTGCCTAGCGTCGCCCCCATGGATCACAGCGACTCCGCACACCAGCGGCGCGGCGCCCTGCTCGCCGCCCTCGCCTGCACGCTGGTCGGCGCCTCCTTCACCGCCAACAGCGTGCTCAGCGACTTCCCACACGCCGGCGGCCAGGCCATCCGCTACGCCCTCGCCAGCCTCCTGCTGTTCCCGCTCGTCGGGCGCCGCGGCCTCGCGCCGCTGCGGACGCTGGGCTGGCGCGGGTGGGGGTGGCTGGCGGGGCTGGCCGGGGTCGGCATGGTCGGCTTCAACCTGGCGGTCCTCGCGGCCGAACGCACCTCCGAACCCGCCGTGCCCGGCGTCTTCGTGGGGTGCGCCCCGGTGGTGATCGCCGTCATCGTCCCGGCGCTGGACGGCCGCCGCCCCGCCCGCGCGGTGCTATGCGGCGCCCTGTTGGTCGCGGCGGGCGCCTTCACGGTCCAGGGCTGGGGCCGGGCGGACCTGCCGGGCATCGCCTGGTCCGTGGCCGCGCTCGGCGGTGAGGTCGTCTTCGCGCTCGCCGCGCTGCCGGTGCTGCGCACCGTGGGCCCCGTCCTGCTGTCGGCCGCCGCCTCGGCCGTCGGGGCCGTGGAGGCGCTGGTGCTCGCGGTCCTCATGGACGGCCGGGGGTGGCTGCGGATGCCCGACGCGGGCGAGGGGGCCGCGCTGCTGTGGCAGACCCTGGTCGTCACGGTGATCGGCTTCGTCTGCTGGTACCGGGGGATGCAACGGATCGGCCCGGAGCGGGCCACGCTCTTCTCC
Organism: Streptomyces buecherae; assembly: GCF_014295035.1. GTDB lineage: Bacteria > Actinomycetota > Actinomycetes > Streptomycetales > Streptomycetaceae > Streptomyces > Streptomyces youssoufiensis. The sequence continues at coordinate 407,283 of NZ_CP060404.1, read as the reverse complement.
GGCCTGATCCCGGTCGCCGCCGCCATCACGGCGCCGGCCGTGGGAGCAGGTGGCTACGGCCCGGCGCAGGCGGCGGGCAGCCTGCTCGTCGGCACCGGCGTCGCCGTCGGCTCCGGCGCCTTCGGCCAGCGGCTCCGTGGGCGGCGGCGCGAGCGGGTCGTCGCCTCCGGCGCGCCCGGTGTCGCGGCGGACGCCCCCGCGCCAGCGCCGGCGCGCCGCGGTACGGCGCGCGGCGGCGACGGTGCGGCGGCCGGCCCTGAGCCGGGCCCGACCGGCTCTCCCGCGAAGGCGCCGCCAGCCGGACGAGCGCCCCGCGCCGCACGACCTGCCCCGGGCGACGGCGCGCCGTGCGGCGCCGGCCCGCGCGAGGGCTGACCGCCATCGGGCGCGCCGCTGGCCGCGCGCCCGGGGCACGCCCGTGGCGCGGCGCGCGCCGGGCCGCCCCTCGGGGCGACGACGCGCGCCCCGACGCTAGGGCGCGGAACTCAACGCGCCGGCGTCGTCCGCCACTCGGCCGGTCGCGGTGGCCGGGGCGGGGGCGGCGGATGTGCCGGTGGCCGTGGCGTCCAGGATGACCCGGGAGACCAGCGCCGGATCGTCGTTCATCGGCACGTGGCCGCAGCGCGGCAGCCTGATCAGCCGGGCCCCGGGGATGGCGCGCTTGGCGCGCGGCCCCTGCCGGGGCAGCAGGATCCGGTCGGCGGTGCCCCAGGCGATGGTGACGGGGATGTCGGCCAGGTCGTCGGCGTAACGCACCGCACGCCCGGCGGCCAGCGAGGGCGCGAACCCCGCGCCCTCGCGCATCGCCCGGGCCTCGGCCACCACGCGCTCCGGCGCGCGCTTGCCCGGCCGGGCGTAGACGGCGCCGACCAGCGCGGCCCGGCCCGCCGCCGTCTGCGCCACCCGGGCGACGAAGGGATCGGACATGGCGCGGGCGCTGCGGTACATCACGCGGAGCACGCCGAAGCCGTAGCGCCGCTCGGCCTCGGTCCAGAACCCGGCCGGGGAGAGCGCGGTGACGGTGCGCGCGTGACCGGTGCGGCCCAGTTCGAGCGCCAGGAGCCCGCCCAGGGAGTTGCCCACCACATGCGGTCGCTCCACGCCCAACTCGCGGAAGAGCTGTGCCAGCACGGGTACCACGCCGGCCAGGTCGTAGCCGACGCCGGCGGGCAGCGGCGCCGACGCGCCGAAGCCCGGCAGGTCGACGGCGATCACCTCGCGCTCCGCGGCGAGGATGCTGAGCACCGGCTCCCAGGCCTGCCAGTGGTGCGCGATGCCGTGCAGCAACACGACCGGCGGGCCCGCCCCCCGTCGCTCGTACGCGATGTCGAGGGGCACGGTGCCGGTGGCGGTGTCATGGGCGAAGGAGATCGTTTCGGCCATGGGGGGCTCCGTTTCTTCCGCGGCGGGAGTTGCTGGACAGAATGTCAGCAAGGGTTACCGCTGGGTAGACCTCGTGCGGTCGGAATCGCCGCGGCACTCCTACGGGCGTCCCCGACCAGGGCCGCTGGGCCGCTGTGGGAGTTGGTACGGCCGGCATGCACGGCCCGCGTGTCACGCGCGCCGTGCGGGGAACCCGAGCCGGACACGGGGGAAGACCCACCGCACAGCGCGACCCGGCCAGGCGCCCATCGGGCGGCCGGCCCCGAGGAAGCCTCATGAACGCTCACGAGAACAAGACCGGCCCGCTCCACGACGACGAGCTCAAGAAGCGCATGCAGGGCGAGCTGAAGGGCGGCCACTCCACCCGCGCCCGGGAAGAGCTCGAACCCGAGCCGCCGGGCGAGGACCAGCCCGCCGCCAGCCGCTCGCCGTACACCGCGCGCTCCGGGTCGACGCCACCCGGCATGACCCCCGAGAACGTCGAACTCCGCACGGAGTTGGCCCAGCACCTGGGGCGGAGCGTCTACCCGGCCGACCGCGCGAAGGTGATCGACACGTTGCGCGAACACCACGCGCCGGATCGACTCATCGACACGGCGGCCGAACTGCCCGAGGGCAAGCGGTACGGCAACGTCCAGGACATCATGCGGACGCTCGGCCGCGCCGACGACTGACGGGCACCGCGATCCCGGCAGGCCACGAGGTCACAGGCCCCCGGCGACGCGCAGCACCGCACCGCTGGTGTACGAGGCGTCGGACGAGAGCAGCCACGCGATGGCGCCGGCGATTTCCTCCGGCTCACCGGGGCGGCCCATCGGCACCCGGTCCGCCGCGCGCCACGGCCGCTCGGGGTCGCCCATCGAGGCGTGGATGTCGGTGACGGTCATGCCCGGCTGTACGGAGTTGACCCGGATGCCCTCCGCGGCCAGTTCCTTGGACAGGCCCACCGTCATCGCGTCCACGGCGGCCTTGCTCGCCGCGTAGTGCACGTACTCGTCGGGGCTGCCCGTGGTGGCGCTGGACGAGGAGACGTTGACGATGGCCCCGCCCGCGCCGCCGTGCCGGGTGGACATCTCGCGGGCGGCCCGGCGGGCGCACAGGAGCGCGCCGGTCACGTTGACGTCGATGACCCGCCGCATGGCCTCCGGCGAGGTCTCCGTGAAGCGGCCGAGCAGGCCCGTGATCCCGGCGTTGTTCACCAGCCCGGTGACGGCGCCCAACTCCGAGCGCGCCGTGTCGAACAGCGCGTCGACCTGCTCGGCGTCGCTCGTGTCGGCCCGTACGGTCACGCACCGCACGCCCTCCGCGCGGACCTTGGCCGCCGTCGCGTCGGCGGCGTCCGCGGCGCGCTCGAAGCCGATGGCGATGTGGTGTCCCGCCCGCGCCAGCCGTACGGCGACGGCCGCGCCGATGCCCCTGCTGCCGCCCGTTACCACCGTGACCTGGTCCATTGCCCGCTCCTTGGCTCAACTCCGCGCGCACCACCCCGCGCGGGAGGCCATCGCGCACGAGGGCGCGCCGCGGCCCGGCGACGGGACGATCCGGGTCCGACCGGGCCGTACGGTGCGATGATCCGACGCTACCCGAGGCCCGCCCCGGGTCCCGGTTCGGGGCGGGCGGCCAGGGAGCCGGCCGACCGCCGGGCGGCGCGCCTGGGAGAGGCGCGACGGTGGGCGCGCCCGTGGTGACAGGGGCGAGGTCGTACGGTCGCGCTGCCGTGGGCTCTGAGGAGCTGCCGCGTTAGCTCTGAGAAAGCTCTGAAACGCGGCGATCGGCCCCGTGTCGCCCCGTCGTGCCGGCACGGTGCGGGCATGCGATCACGGTGGAGACGACGGTGGCGACCGACCTGGGGCAGCGCGGCGGTGGCCGGCGCGGTGCTGGTCGGCGTGCTCTTGGCGCTGGTCTACAGCCCGACGGGGCGGTGGCTGGTGCGGTGGACGTGCGGCCCCGAGTGGTCGCGCATGGACGGCGCCGCCCGATCGGCGGCGCTCGGGCAGTTCCGGCTGGCCGCCGTCCAGAGCATGGGGGTGCTCGGCGCCGGGGCGGCGTTGGTCTTCACCGGCTTCACCTACCGGCTCTCCCGGCGCGGTCAGGTCACCGACCGCCTCACCAAGGCCGTCGAACGGCTCGGGGCGACCGAGGTCCACGTGCGCCTGGGCGGGGTGCTGGCGCTGGAACGCTTCGTGCGGGACTCGCCGGCGGAGGCCGCCCACGCCGCGTCCATCCTCAACGCCTTCCTCCGCGAACGCGCCCCGCGGGTGCGGAGCCCCGAGGTCGGCGCCGCGGCCCTCCGGGCCACCCTCGGCCGCCGCCCCCCGCGCGCCCTCGCCGCCCAACGGCCGCACGCGGCCCCGGAGGCCGACGTACAGGCGGCCCTCACGGCGTTGACCCACCCCGCGTCACGGCGCCACGTTCCGCCCGACACCGTGATCGACCTCAGCCACCTGGACCTCGCCTACGCCGACCTCCCGCACGCGGACCTCAGGGGCGCCCGCCTCGTGCACACCGACCTCACCGGTGTACGGGCGCCCGGCGCGGACCTCAACGGCGCCTGGTTGGCGCACGCCAAGCTGGCCGAGGCCGAACTCGACGGGGCGCGCCTGGACTACGCCCAACTCGACCACGCCGACCTCAGCGACGCTCGGCTCGACCGCGCCCACCTCGCCCACGCCTGGCTCACCAGGGCCGATCTCAGCGGCGCCCGACTCAACGACGCCGACCTCAGCCGTACCCAGTTGGTCGCAACCGACCTCACCGGCGCCGAGTTGAACGCGGCCGACCTGACGGGCGCCTATCTGCACGGGGCGCGGCTGACGGGAGCCAGGCTGTGGGACGCGAACCTCACCGGGGCCCAGGTGAACGGCGACCTCGCCCACGCCATGCTGGGCGGCGCCACCCTCACCGACGCCGTGCTGTCCCACGTGGACCTGCGGAACACGCTGGTGGGGACCGAACAGATCGTGGCGGCCCGCCCGCTCGACGTACGACTGTCGCCGGAGCTGGCCGCCGACCCGCGCGTCGCCGCTCGCCTGGCCACCGTGGCGACGTGGACTTACTCGTTCGTGTGCAGGCGTGTCACGGTCGACTGGCACCCGGGACGGCCGCCCGGCGGCGCGGGGGACGCGGGCGCCAGCAGGCTGGCGTTCGAGCGGAACGCCCTCGGCGTCGCGCTCTCCCCACGGCCCGGCGGATAGCGGGCGGGCCACGGAAGGCGCGCCCGCCGTCGCTGTGGCCTCGGCCGGTGGACCGCCCGGCCGGGTGCCGGACGGTCCACGCGTGCTGGCCGGGGTTAGAAGATCTGCGCGTACTGGTTCCAGCCAGCGTTGCCGATCTTCGTCTTCTTCTGGTACGGGGCGGACGCCTTGCCCGTGCCCTTGTACAGCCACAGGGCGCCGGCCGTGTCGCGGGCGAGCAGGTCGGTGCGACCGTCGCCGTTGACGTCCCCGGTGGAGACCAGGTGGTTGTAGGCGTTCCAACCGGGGCCGATCGCGCTGCGGGTGGCGAACGGCTTGGCGAGGTCTCCCGTGCCCTTGTAGAGCCAGAGCCCGCCGGAGCGGTCACGGGCCACGATGTCGGGGCGGCCGTCACCGGTCAGGTCGTGCTGGCCGGCGAGTTGGGTGTACTGGTTCCAGCCCGGGCCGACCTTCTTGCGAGCGGACAGGGTCCCGTCGGACTTGGCCGGATGCAGCCACAGTGTGCCGCCGCCGTCCCGGGTCAGGAGGTCCGACTGCGCCGTCCCGCCGAGGTTGCCGGGCGAGAACAGGGCGTTGTACTTGTCCCAGCCCCGCCCGAGATCGCGCTCGACGCCGTTGCTGTCGGAGTACACGAGCGTGCCGTCGACGATGCGTGCGAACAGGCCGGCCGACGCGCCGTTGCTGTGCATGTCGACCTGGGACGCGGCGTTCACGCCCGCCCAGCTCTCCTCGAAGCGCTCGCGCGGGCCCAGGCCCCCGCGGCCGTCGGGCCAGTACCAGTACAGGACGCCGGACCGGGTGACGCCCGTCACCGGCAGCAGCGGGGCGACCGAGCGGGCGGCGCGGGTGCCCTGCTTGGCGTCCGGGGCGGCGGCGACCGACGAGGTCGCCTCCTGGACCGCGGCGGCGACGGGCGCCGGGTCGTGGGTGGCCGCTGACGCGGTGGTGCCGGTCAGGGCAGTGGCCGTCAGCACGGTCGCGAGGCCCGTCAGGGCCCGACCGGCGCGATGGCCGAAGCGGTAGGTCACGTGTGCTTCCCCCCAAGGAAGGTGACAAGAGCCGAGGGCGCGCTGGCGCCCTCGGCGGTTGCGATATCGCCTTGATCTTCACATGAAACCCACATGTGTCAACTTCTCACCGGCCAGGGTGGTTTCGAAGTGGCCACGGCCCAGCAGGCGCGCTACGTCGACGGGTTGGGAGCCCGGAGCAGGCGGCCGGCGACCTCGTCGGCCTGACGCACGACGTTGTTCAGGTGGTTGGCGAACGGGATGCGCAGGTGGGTGCCTACGCCCACGATCCAGACGCGCTCCGGCGCGGCGGCCGGATCGGTGCGCACCCGGAGGTCGGCCGCGAGATGGTCAAGGGCGGTGGCCGACGCGGGCGGCGCCTCCAGGTACAGCGTCCTGGCGGCGGCGTCCCAGTACGGCTGCGGTGGGTGGAAGCCGGTGGCGTTGACGACGTGGTCGTACTCCCGCACGGCGGAATCGGGCCACCGCACGCGCCAGCGCCCGCCGGCGTACGCGACGGCGCGCGGGTAGCCGGCGGCCACGCGCAGGAGCCCGGCGTCGCAGTGCGCCACCAACCGGCGGGCGTTGACCAGCGCCAACGCGGTGACGTAGCGATTGACGAACGGCGCGAAGCGGGCCATGAGCGCGTGCCGCCGCTCGCCGGACAGCGTGGCGCCCAGCGCGATGGTGGCGTCTATCAGCGGAGCGCACACCCGAGCCCAGTGGCAGGCGCCGGCCTCGGCGAGCGCCGTTTCCTCGCGCAACCGCCGCACGGGGTCCGCGGCCGTGGAGACCTGCCGTCGCCAGGGGAGCGGCGAGACCGACCGGACCGCCTCCACCGTGTGGCGCAGGAGTCGATCGCCCAGGTACGGGTCGGCGGGGTCCAGCTCGGCGACGCGGTCCAGCGCCGGGAGGGGGCGCGGGGGAGCGGCCAGCGCGGTACGCACCGCGGGCAGTTGTCCCGAGGGCGAGGTCAGCGTGGTCCGGTGACCGTCCCGGCACAGCAACAGCGCGGCGTCGACCGCGCTCTGGTGCGTGCCCAGCACCAGCACCCGGCGCGGGCGCTGGCCCAGCGCCTCGCGCAGCCGGGCGCTCGGGTACGGGCTGTCCAGATAGCGGGGGTGCTCCTGCCAGGTGGCGAAGCCGTCCGGGACGCGGGGGCGGCGCACGCCCGTGCAGAGCACCACGTCGTCGGCGGTGAGTCGACGGCCGTCGGACAGCAGCACCCGGTAGCCGTCGGCGCGTACCTCCACCGCGCGGGCCGTGGCCGAAAGTCGGTCCACGTCGACGCCGTGCGCGGCGGCCCGCGCGCGGGCCTGAACGGAGCGGGCGTGGCAGTACTCGGCCATCCACGACCTCGGCACGCACTCCTGGGCCCGCCCCGTCCAGCCACGCTGCCGCAGGTGGTCCTCGAAGTCCCGTGGGTGCCGCGCGCGCACGGAGTTGAGGTCCACCGCGCTGTTGCACATCAGCAGCGGATCGCTGTCCCCGAAGGCCAACCCCCAGCCCATCGGACAGGGGTCCACCACGCGTACGGACCGCACGGCGCGCGCCCCGGCCCCACCGGTGCCCGAGAGCGCGTCGACCAACTGCACCAACACGCTGGTCCCGGCCGCCCCGCCACCGACGATCACCACGTCCCGGCCGGCGGACGAGTCCACCCCGCTTCGGCCCACACCGGCCGGTCCGACGTCAGGAACAACCGCGTCCACCGCTGGGCACTCCCTTCCACGCCGCTGACACCGCGAGCGGGGCATCGGGCCGGTCGCCCGCCGCCACCGGACAGGCCACGAACCGTTGCCCCGAGCCCCGTCCGACCCGCCACCATCCTGCCCGGGCGTCGTCTCGGGTGGGGCGCGACGGACGGGTGTGGCGTGGACTACGCGACCGGTTGGCTGGCGAACACCGGTGCTCCAGGGACGTCTGGGTCGGGCGGGTCAGGCGAACCGACACGGGTCGGGCGGCGGCGCGGATGGCGTACCAACTGCCGTGGAGCACCGTGGCGCTGGCCGGGCCCAGCGCTCGGCTTCGCGGTGCCATCGAGCGGGCCGGAGTTGCGAAGCAGCGGTGAAAGCCGTGTGGAGATCCCGCCCCCGGCCTCGCCTATGCTGCGATCGGATGATCACCGGAGTCGGGGGGCGCGGCATGTTCGGCAAGTTGTTCGGCAGGGGTGCGGAGAGACCGGTGGCGGACCCGCATGTCCTTCCCGCCCCGCGCAGGCGACGGAGCCAGGTGTACACCCTGCGCGCGCTCGGGGACGCGCGCGTGCTGGCCCTGGTGGAGGCGGCGGGGGCGGGGGACTGGCCGGCGCTGAAGGCGGCACTGCCCCTCGTCGATCTCGGCCGCAACCATCAGGTCCTCTTCGAACTGGCCGAGGTGGACGGCGTGCAGGACTGGATCGGCCAGGCCATCGAGGACGAGGGAGAAGACCGAGCGTCGGCCCTGCTCATCGCCGGGGCGCGGTACGTCGCCTGGGGCTGGGAGGCACGCACCGCCACTGCCGCCGCGCACGTCACGCCGGAACAGTGGCGGACCTTCTTCCGGCGTCTGCGCATCGCCGAGGAATACCTCCTCGAAGCCGTCGAGTTACGGCCGGACTGGGTCACCCCGTGGGGCCGTCTCCTCGCCCTGGGCCGGGGCATGTCGCTGGGCGCCGAGGTCAACGGGGCCCGACTGGCGGACGCCCTGCACCGCGATCCGCTGGACCTGGAGACCCACCTTGAGTGGCTGTCGCACCTGCAACCCCGCTGGGGCGGCGCCCCCGGCCAGGCGTTGGCCTTCGCCCGTGACGCGCTCGCCCGTGCTCCGCGCGGGCATCGCCTCGGTTGCGTGATCGCCATGGCGCACATCCACGACTGGATCGAGGCGGACGACGGGGAATGCCTCGAAACCCCCGAGATCCAGGCCGAGTTGCGGCGCGCCGTCGACCACAGCATCCTCCACCCCGGCTACGTTTTCCGCCCGGGCTGGCAGTACGACCTCAACGTCTTCGCCATGGCCCTGGCGCTGGCCGACGAGCGGCACACCATCCGGCGCGTCTTCCGTACGCTCGACGGCGCCTACACGGTCCGGCCCTGGCTGCATCTCGCCCAGTCCGAGAAGGAGTTCACCCGCCATCACCGCCGCGCCTGACCGCCCGCCGGGCCCCAGCCGCCGGGACCTGTGACCGCAACTGTGGCGACCAACCGCCACCCGCGTTCGCCGGCGCACGCCGCCGCCCGGTCGCGGGGCGGCCACGCGCCCGCGACCGGGCACCGCCCACAGGGCGTGGCCGCGCAGCCCCCACCGGCGCAGCAGGGCGTTGGCGGCAGAAAACCGCTGGTCGCCGCCCGCTCCCTCAGCGCCACTGGCAGGCCGGTGCATACCGTGTCGTCCGCTACCACCAGGCCCGGGGGTGGGGCGTCGACTCGTAGCGGGCGTCGAGCACCCGGGCCCGTCGGGGATCCGGGTAGACGCGGTGCGACGCGCCCAGCGACTCCGCCTGTCGGGCCGGGCGCCCGGCGTCCTCGGGCCGGGTGTACGCGTGCAGCTCCACGACCGCGCACCGCGTCCACCAGCCGGGCGGGGGCGGAGCGGCCGACGCCCGGCGTGCAGCGCCTCGGCCACGGCCAGCGTCTGCCGTCGCACGGCGCTGAACGCGTACCCCGAGGCGGATCGCGTCGCCCCGGTCGGGCGGGTCGCAGCGCACACCCCGATCCGGAACATGCTCGACCCGACCTGTCGAGGAAAGGCCGCGCTCGTCATCGGGATCACGCCCTGCCCGTACGCGGTGACCTCGTACTCCGCCACGCCCAGCGCGCGGGCCAGGTAGTGCCGCAGCACGCGTCGTACTCCGCCCGGTCGAGCGCGCGGCGGCAGAACTCCGTGTACGCCACCAGGGCCTCGTGCCGGCCGTACGGCAGGACCTACCCGAACGAGAAGCCGTGCGCCGGCTGCGGGGTGCGGGGTGCGGAAGTTCCATCGGGTCCACCACGGAGGGGTCGAAGGCCGACCGATGCGAGCGGACGAACCCACCGCGGAAGTGCTGCGACAGGGCGGCGCGGGCGGGCGGTGGCTCGGCCAGGGGCCGGGGGGCGAAGACCCAGCGGGCGCGCACGGTCAGCCGGTCGCCGCCCACCCGCCGGGCGTGCGCCACGGCGCCACCCGGCGCGGACGCGACCCGGTCGACCACCGCCTCGACGCGCGACACCCGGCGACTGGCCGCGATCTCCCCGCCGATCAGCGCGTCGAGCGCCTCCGAGCACAGCATCTTGTCGCGCAGCGGCGCGATGTCGGCGCGCACGGTCCGACCGTCACTCGAACGCGCCCGCAACCGCTGCCAGGAGGCCGCCCACACGCCGTAGGGGTCTGCCCCGGCTTTCCGGAAGCACCAGGTACGGGGCGGGACGCGGGCCGGCGCCGGCGGCGCCGCCAGCAACACCGCCGTCAGTCGCCGCGCGCCTTCCGGCGGCCGGGCCAGCCACCGCGCCAGCGAGAGGCCGGCGGCGCCGGCGCCCACGCTGGCCACGTCCGACTCCACGTGCACGACGGGCCCCCTCTCCCGCGACCAGCGGGCCCGGCCAGCCTTCCCCTCGCCGGTCGCGGGCGCCGCTGCTCGCGCGCGTGTCGCGCGGCCGGCCACCGGCCCGTCGCCCAGTCCCCCGAACGGCGCAGCCAGCGAGGCGCCCCGCGCGGCATATGTCAGGGCGGAGGTATTTCCCCGACGGGCGAGAGGATCCCCGATGCGCTCCACCCAGGTGATCGGCCGGATGGCGGCGGACCTGCCGCGCGGGCCCCGCGCCGGGCCGCTCGGCGCCCCCGCGTCCGGCGCCCGCCCCGCCTCCGGCAGCGCGCGGCCGGAGCGGGACGGCGACGACGATCCGTGCACCGTCGACGACGACGTGGTGGGGGCCGTCAACCGCGAACTCGAGCGGTTGTTCGCGGCTGGCCTGGCCCGCTGCCGCGACCTGGACCCGGTCTTCGCCGAGGACATCGCCGAGCGGATCGCCCGCTTCACCGTGCAGGGCGGGCGCCGCATCCGCTCCCGCCTCGTGTGGTGGGCCCTGCGCGCGTGCGGCGGCGGGGGAGCGGGGCGGGCGGGGGCGGGGCTGCGGATGGCCGCGGCGCTCGAACTCATCCAGACCTGCGCGCTCGTCCACGACGACCTGATGGACGCCGCCCTCCTGCGTCGCGGCGCTCCCTCGCTCCACGCCGACGTGACGCACCAGTACGCGGGCGCGGCGCCGGGGCCCGCGGCGCGGCAACTCGGCGCTTCGGCCGCCGTGCTCGCCGGCGACCTGGCCCTGGTCTGGGCGGACGACGCGGTCGCGGGCCTCCTGCTGGACGGCCGTTTCCCGCCGCACACCGCCCACCGGCTGCACGAGGTGTGGCGCGGCATGCGCACCGAGATGGTGGCCGGCCAGTACCTGGACGTACAGGGCCAGGCCACCGCCGCGCTCAGCCCGACCCGCGCGCTCCGCGCCGCTCGCCTCAAGAGCGCCCACTACACCGTCGAACGCCCGCTGCACTTCGGCGCGGTCCTGGCCGGCGCGGACACCGACACCACCCGGGCGCTGCGCCTCGCCGGGCGCCGCGCCGGACTGGCCTTCCAGCTCCGGGACGACCTGGACGACCTCTTCGCCGACCCGCGGACCACCGGAAAACCGACCGGCGGCGACGTGCGGCAGGGCAAGCCCACCTACCTACTGGCCGTCGCCCACGCCCTGGCCGGCAGGGCCGGCGACCGGGCCGCGCTCGACCTGCTGGAGCACGTCGTGGGCCGCACCGACCTGACCGGCGCCGAACTGGACGGCCTGCGGGCCCGGCTCGTCGCCGTCGGCGCCCGCGACCTGGTCCAGGCGAAGATCACGCGGCTCGCCCGGCAGTCCCTGCGCCACCTGGACGCGGCCGACCTGGAACCGTACGCGGCCACCCAGTTGCGCCGCCTGCTCGCCGAGACCACCGGCACGCCACCCGACGCCCCCGCACCACCGGGCCGGCAGCCCGCACCACCACCCGCCGGGCCCGGCCAGGCGTCGCCCGCCGGCCCGGAACAGGAGGGAGCGCGGTAACCCGAACCATCGCCGGGCCCACCGGCCACGTGGTGGTGACCGGCGCGTGGTGGAGGTCGGGCTGGCCACCTCCGACCGGCCCGGCTTCGCGGTGGCCCGCCGGGCCTCCCCGCCGCCGCGTCCGGTGCTCTGCCGCGTCCGACGCTCCGCCGCGTCGCGGGCCGCCGCTGGCGCGACGACCTGGCCAACGCCGAGCTGTGCGCAGGGAGTTGAGGCCCACCGGACGCTTCCCCGGCTGAGCCGGCCGACACCGGTCGCCCGTGGCGGTAGTGGCAGTGGAAGCGTCAGCGGCGGCGCGCACGCGAGACGGTCCGACCCGTCCTGGCCGTGACGGGGCGGTGCTCGGGCACCGTCCGCGGACCACATCGTGGACGGCTCGGGGATTGGTCTTGACCAAGCCAGCCAGTCGTCCTATCGTCACACCCATACTGAAACAACCTTTAATAAAGAAGCGCGCATAACTTCAGCCCGCGAGACGGGCTGGCCGAGCCCGCGGCGCGGGGTGTCGGTTCGTGGGGCGGGGTGATCGCACCGCGGCGCGCTTGGCTCAGCGGGGACGCGCGGCCGGTGCGAGACCGGCCCGGACACGGCGAACGTGGAGGACAGGGTGGGGACCACGCAGCTTGAGACGGTGCCGGAGCCGAAGTACTGGCACTTGAAGACGGTGCTGAGCAACGCGCTCGATTCGGAGTTCGCGGTGGGCGAGATCCTGCCCAACGAGCGCGACCTGGCCGCGCGGTTCGGCGTCGCGCGCGCCACGCTCCGACAGGCTCTGGAACAACTGGAGTTGGAGGGCCGGCTGCAGCGCCGCCGCGGCGTCGGTACCACCGTCGCCCCGCCCCGTATGGGCGTTGCCGTCGGCGACAGCCGGCACGCCTGGCCCGGCGCGGTCGCCGACCCGTGGCAGACGCTGGGCAGCACCTCGGGCGACGTGCCCGCCGCCGTGGTGCGGCTGCTGGCGCCCGCGACGGGCGAGGCCGTGTACACGGTGCGGCGCGCGCTCACCACCGACGGCCAGCCCGTCGCCGCCGAGCTGCTGTACGTGCCGGCCGGTTCCGTCCCCGAGCTGACGGGCGACGAGAACGCCGCGACCGCGCCCGGCGGCGCGACCGCCCTGCCCGCCGGGGGAGCGGCCCGGGCCCGCTCGGTCCTGCGCGAGCTGCACCGGCTGGAACTCGACGGCCAGGAGCGCACGGTGGAACTCGGCTCGGCCCGCGCGGACGACGCCAGGGCCCTCGACCGGCTGCCCGGCGCCCCGGTCCTCGTCGTGACCACCCGCTACCTGTCGGCGGGCCGGACGGCGGCCGTCAGCGTGGCGACCTACCGCGCCGACACCTGCCGCCTGACCTTCGGCGACGCGGCGCCCGACCTGCTGGCGAGCTGAACCCCACGCCCCCGGCCGCCGCGACGGCGGAGACCGAGCGCCGCGCGAGGCCCCGACCGGCACCACGGTCGGGGCGCGCGCGGCGCTGACGTACCCGTGAGCGCTGAGCCGCCGGCGGAGCTGACGCGCCAGCACACCCGCCCCGTACGCGGGGCTGGCGCGGGAGCCGGCCCGCCGTCAGCGGCGGGCCGTGACCGTGCTCTCCACCGCGAACAGTTGCTCCTCCACGTGGTCGAGCGCCAGCCGGAGCGCGCCCGTCGCGATGGCCGCCTCGCCGAGAACGGACTGTTCCACCAGGGGCGGGCGCAGGCAGTAGCGGGCGAGTTCCGTACGCAGCGGGTCCAACACCCCGTCCAGCCCGGCGGCCCAACCGCCCACCACGACCAGCTCCGGGTCGAGCGCGAGCACCAGCGCCGTCACGTCGTGCACCAGGCGCCGGATGAACCGGGACACGGCCGCCCGCGCCCCGGCGTCGCCCGCCCTGGCCAGCGCGAACACGCGGGCCACCTGCTCCTCGTCCAGCGGGTGCAGCGGCTCCCCGGTGGTGGACAGGACCTGCTCCGGCGGCGCCTCGCCGCCCAGCAGGTGCAGCGCCCCGATCTCGCCGGCGGCTCCGCCGAAACCACGGTGCAGCCGGCCGCCGATCAGCGCGCCGGCCCCGGGGCTCAGCCCGGCCAGCACGAACACGACGTCGTCGGAGCGGGTCGCGGCGCCCTGCCAGTGCTCGGCGACGGCCGCCGTGTTCGCGTCGTTCTCCACCAGTACCGGGCAGCGGAACGAGCGGCGCAGCCGGTCGCCCAGCGGCAGCCCGGTCCAGCCTGGCAGCGCGGTGCTCAGCGCCACGTTGCCCTCGGCGTCCACGATGCCGGGGCTGCCCACGCCGACCGCCCGCAGCGAACTGCGGGCCACGCCCGCGCGCTTCAGCAGGTCGGCCACGGCCCCGCGCAGCCGCTCCAGCCGTTCGTCGGCCGAGGCCGCCACGGTGACCTCCCGTGCCACCGAGCCGAGCAGTCGGCCGTCGAGGTCGGACAGGAGCGCCGAGACGCGGTGCGGGCCGATCTCGATGCCGCACAGGTGCCCCGCCTCCGCGCGGAAGCGGAACCTGCGCGCCGGGCGTCCCTGCCGGCGGGCCTCGCCCTCCTCGGCGGGCGTCTCCACCACCAGACCGCTGTCCGTCAGCCCCTCGACCACTCCCTCGACCGTCGGGCGCGAAAGCCCGGTGACTCGAACCAGATCCGTGAGGGTCGCGGACTCCACGGTCCGCAGCGCGTGCAGCACCACGGCGGAGTTGATCCGCCGCAGCAGTGACGGGTCCCCGCCGGTGAGCCGCCCCAATCCGGCCTCCCTACCTGTGCGTGTCTGCCGGATCGTATCTGTTGCCGCCCCTCCCGGCGACCTCCCCAGTGGCGCCACAATCAGCCATCTCACCTGCCACTCGGCCCACTCGCGTGCCGGGCGGCGGCCGGGGCGGCTCACCGTGGCGCGACGAACCCCGACTCGTACGCGGCGATCACCGCCTGGGTGCGGTCGCGGGCGCCGAGCTTGCCGAGCACCGCGCTGACGTGCGTCTTGACCGTCTCGGTGCCGACCACCAGGCGCCCGGCGATCTCCGCGTTGGACAGGCCGCGCGCCATCAGCCGCAGCACCTCCTCCTCACGGGCCGTCAGCGCGGCGCGCTCCATGGTCGCGCGGGCCCGCGCGTTGCCGTGCGCCGCCGCCAGCGACCGCACGGCGGCCGGGAACAGCAGCGAGTCGCCCGCGGCCACCAGCCGCACCGCGTGCACGATCTCGGCCGGCCGGGCGCGCTTGAGCAGGAAGCCGTCGGCCCCCGCGCGCAGCGCCTCGTAGACGTACTCGTCGTTCTCGAACGTCGTCACCACGAGGATCTTCGGCGGACTCGGCACCGCGCGCAGCACGGCCCGCGTCGCCTCGATGCCGTCGAGCAGCGGCATCCGCACGTCCATCGCGACCACGTCCGGGCGCAGCTCGCGCACCAGGGGCAGCACCGCGGCGCCGTCCGCGGCCTCGCCGACCACCTCGATGTCCGGCTGCGCGCTGAGGATCGCGTGCAGCCCGGCCCGTACGAGCTGTTCGTCGTCGACGAGGATGACGGTCACCGGCATGCGAACACCCTAGTCCGGGGGTCCGACAAGCCCCCGCGCGCGCCCCTCACAGGAGCCGGTCCAGCGGCAGCCGTACGTGCACCCGCCACCGGCCGTCCGCCGGCCCGGCGTGGGCCTCGCCGCCGAGAAGCGCGGCCCGCTCCCGGATGCCGCGCAGCCCGCTGCCACCGCCCGAACCGCCCGTCCGGGCGGCGTCCGCCGCCGGCAGCGGGTTGCGGATGTCCAGTTCGAGCACCGCGTCCCGGGCCGCGACGCGCAGCACGACCGGCACCGGACCGGCATGCCGCAGCGCGTTGGTCAGCGCCTCCTGCACGATGCGGTAGCCCTCCCGCGACAGCGGACCCGGCACCCGGTCGAGGGGCCCGGTCACCTCGGCGTCCACCGGTGCGCCGGCCGCCCGGGCCGACTCGACGAGCCGCTCCACCTCGGTGAGCGCCGGGCGCCGGGGCACGGTCGCTGAGCCTGGGTCGTCCTGTCGCAGCAGCCGCAGCACCCGCTCCAGGTCCTCCAGGGCGCGCCGGCCGGTGTCCTCGATGGCCGCGAGCGCGCGCTCGGTGAACTGTGCCGAGCCCGCCGCGCGCGCCGCCCCCGCCTGCACCACGGCGACGGTGAGCGCGTGGCCGATCGAGTCGTGCAACTCCCTGGCCAGCCGGTTGTGTTCCAGCAGGCGCTCCGTACGCTCCTCGAGCGCCGCCAGCCG
Source organism: Streptomyces buecherae (assembly GCF_014295035.1). Classification (GTDB taxonomy): domain Bacteria; phylum Actinomycetota; class Actinomycetes; order Streptomycetales; family Streptomycetaceae; genus Streptomyces; species Streptomyces youssoufiensis. The sequence goes on along the minus strand of NZ_CP060404.1, from coordinate 391,442 downwards.
CTCCTCGCTCGACGGCGCCAGCAGCCAGCGCGCCGCCTGCGCCGCCGCTGCCCCCACCCCCACCACCAGCGCGGCCAGCGCGACCACCGGCAGCGGCGTCAACAGCGCCCACCAACCACCGGGCCCGGTGACCAGCCACACCGAAAGGCCCGGCAACCACACCGTCGCCACCAGCACCGCCGTCCCCGCCAGCACCCGCACCAGCAGCCACAGCGCGGTATGGCCGCGCTCGGCCCAACCGCGCGCGGGCGCGACCGAGATGCCCGGGTCGGCCGGCCCCGCCGCGCGCCGCTCGCCCGACGAACCCCGCCGCCCCGCCCCGCTCCCGAAGCCGCCCTCACGGGACGGGGTCGACGACCGGCCGGGGGTGAGCAACAGCCGGGCCTGTACGCCCTCCGCCGACCGCACCGCCGGGATCAGGCTCAGCGCGAGCAGGATCGGCACGGGCAGCACCAGGAAGCCGGCCCAGCTCAGCGGGCCCGCCGCCGAGGTGCCGGGAAAGACGAACAGGCAGATGGACGCGAAGACCCCGCTGACGAGCAGATGCAGCCAGCGCGTGTACGTCTCGACCCGCACCAACGGCCTGAGCAGGGCGTTCATCAGGTTCACCGGCACATCGTGCCAGCGCGACGCGCCCACCGAATCCCCCGCCAGGGGGAGGAGCGACCCGCGCCCGGGGGAGGCACCGGGCCCCGCCGGGCCGGCAGCCTGGCGGCATGACCTCGATCGACGTACGGGACCTGCGCAAGGACTACGGCCCCATCCGCGCCGTAGACGACGTGACCTTCACTGTCCGACCCGGCCGGGTCACCGGATTCCTCGGGCCCAACGGCGCCGGCAAGTCCACCACCCTGCGCGTGGCCCTCGGCCTGGACCGGCCCACCACGGGCCGGGTGACCATCGGCGGCCGGCCCTACCGCTCGGCGCCCCAGCCGCTGCGGCTGGCCGGCGCGCTGCTGGACGCCGGGGCCGCGCTCGGCGCCCGCACCGCCCGGGACCACCTGCGCTGCCTGGCGTACAGCAACGACATCCCGCACCGGCGGATCGCCGAGGTGCTGGCCGAGACCGGGCTTGAGGCCGTCGCACGGCGCCGGGTGGGCACCTTCTCGCTCGGCATGCGGCAGCGGCTCGGGATCGCCGCCGCGCTGCTCGGCGACCCGCCCGTGCTGATGCTGGACGAGCCGACCAACGGCCTCGACCCCGAGGGCATCGTGTGGATACGGGAGTTGCTGCGCCGACTGGCCGCCGACGGCCGCACCGTGCTGGTCTCCAGCCATCTGATGGGGGAGACCGCGCGCACCGCCGACCACCTGGTCGTCCTGGGGCGCGGCCGGCTGCTCGCCGACACCCCGATGGCCGACTTCATCGCCGCGCACAGCAGCCCTCGGGCGTACCTGCGCACCACCGAACCCGAGCGGCTGCGCGACCTGTTGGCCGCGGTGGGGCTCGCCGGCGCGCCGGACGGCGACGGGCGCTGGTGTCTGCCCGACATCACGGCGGCCCGCGTCGGCGAACTGGCGGCGGCCGGCGGCGTGCCACTGCTCGAACTCACCGACGCCCAGGTCTCGTTGGAAGAGGCGTACCTGCGCCTGACGGCCGACGCCACGCAGTACGCCGCCACGCGTAACCCCGCGACGGGAGGCTGAGTCATGAACGTCACCGCGGTACTGCGCTCGGAATGGGCCAAGGTCCACACCGTGCGCGCCACCCTCGCCGCGCTGGCCTGCGTCCCGTTGGCCACCGCCGGCTTCACGGCGCTGGCGTGCGCCACCCACGAACCGGGCGCCGGCGCGGCCGACTTCGACCCGGTCCACTCCTCCTACTTCGGCCTGGGCTTCGGGCAACTGGCCGCGCTCTGCTTCGGCGTGCTGGTCGTCACGGGCGAGTACCGGGGCGGCGCCCTGCGGATGTCGCTGGCGGCGGTGCCGCGCCGCGGGCTGTTCTACGGCTGCAAGCTCGCCGTCGTCGGCGGTCTCGGGCTCGCGGTGGGCACCGTGACCGGCCTCGTCTCGTTCCTGGTCGGACAGGCGCTGCTCGGCGAGGACGGAGTGGGCCTCGGCGCCCCGGGCGCGCTGCGCGCCGTCCTCGGCTGCGGGCTCTACCTCGGCCTGATCGCCGTGCTGGCCGCGGGCGTGGCCACCGTGCTCCGTGGCCCGGTGGCCGCCCTCGGCCTGCTGGTCCCGCTGCTCACCTTCGTCCAACCGGTCCTGGGCACCGGCTCGCCGGCGTTCCGGGTGACCCGGTTCCTGCCGGACGCGGCCGGCCAGAGCGTCCTGCACACCACCCCCTGGGCGGGGCTCGGTCCCTGGTCGGGCCTCGCGGTCCTGGCCGCCTGGACCCTGCTCCTGGCGGCGGCGGGTTGGCGGGCCCTGGAGCGGCGGGACGCCTGAGCCCGCCCGTGGCGACGCGTACGGCGCCGGCCGCGCGCCCCCACGGACGGAGGGGCCGTGCGGGCGGCCGGGCTCAGTCGCTCGCGGCCTCGCGCATCCGGCCGTACTCCTCGGCCATGGTCGCCAGGCTCCAGTGCGCGTTGAGGCCACTCGGGTTGGGCAGCACCCACACCCTGGTGTCGCCCAGCGGGGTGTCCTGCGGGCCGATGCGGGCCTTGCGGTCGTCGAAGGCCACCCGGTAGGCGGTGACGCCGACGACCGCGAGCCACGCCGGGCGCAGGCGGGCCACCTTCTCGCGCAGTATCCGCCCGCCCTCGCGGTACTCGTCGGCGCCCAGCTCGTCGGCGCGCGCACTGGCCCGGGCCACCACGTTGGTGATGCCGAGCCCGTACGTCAGCAACTCCCGCTCCTCGTCCGGGCGCAGCCGCCGCGGCGTGAACCCGGAGGCGTGCAGGACCGGCCAGAACCGGTTGCCCGGGCGGGCGAAGTGATGGCCGGTCGCCGCCGACATCAGGCCCGGGTTGATGCCGCAGAACAGGACGCGCAGCCCCGGCGCGACCACGTCGGGCACGACGCGGTCGCGGGCAGCGGCCAACTCCTCGGGGCTCACGCGGCGGCCGTCGGGGCTCAGAGGATCGACCCCGGCGCGTACCCGGCGGCCTCCGGGTACTGCCTGGTGATCTCCTCGACGCGGGCCACCACGGAGGCGACCTGGTCCGCGGCGGCGCCGGTGAAGGAGAGCTTGTCGGCCATCAGGGCGTCCAGCGCCGCCCGGTCCAGCGGAAGGCGCTCGTCCGCCGCGAGGGTGTCCAACAGTTCGTTGCGCTCGGCGCCCCGCTCGCGCATGGCCAGCGCCGCCGCCACCGCGTTCTCCTTGATCGCCTCGTGCGCCTCCTCGCGACCCACGCCGGCCCGCACGGCCCCCATCAGCACCTTGGTGGTGGCCAGGAACGGCAGGTAGCGGTCGAGCTCGCGGGCGACGACGGCCGGGAAGGCGCCGAACTCGTCCAGCACCGTCAGGAACGTCTCCAGCAGGCCGTCGAGTGCGAAGAAGGCGTCCGGCAGCGCGACGCGGCGCACCACCGAGCACGACACGTCGCCCTCGTTCCACTGGTCGCCCGCCAGTTCGCCGGCCATCGACGCGTAGCCGCGCAGGACCACCGTCAGGCCGTTCACCCGCTCGCAGGAGCGCGTGTTCATCTTGTGCGGCATCGCGGACGAGCCGACCTGGCCCGGCTTGAACCCCTCGGTGACCAGCTCGTGGCCGGCCATCAGCCGGATCGTCTTGGCGATCGACGAGGGGGCGGCGGCCACCTGCACCAGGGCCGTGACCACCTCGTAGTCCAGGGAGCGCGGGTAGACCTGGCCGACGGAGGTGAAGGCGCTCCCGAAGCCGAGGTGCCCGGCGATGCGCTGCTCGAGGTCGGCCAGCTTCGACGCGTCGCCGCCGAACAGGTCGAGCATGTCCTGTGCGGTGCCGACCGGGCCCTTGATGCCGCGCAGCGGGTAGCGGTCGAGCAGCTCCGTGAGGCGCGCGAAGGCCACCAGGAGTTCGTCGGCGCCGGTGGCGAAGCGCTTGCCGAGCGTGGTGGCCTGCGCCGCGACGTTGTGCGAGCGTCCGGCCATGACCAGCTCCGCGTGCTCGGCCGCCAGCGCGGCGAGCCGGGCGAGCACCGCGACCACGCGGTCGCGCACCAGCTCGAGCGAGAGCCTGACCTGCAACTGCTCGACGTTCTCGGTCAGGTCCCGGGACGTCATGCCCTTGTGCACCTGTTCGTGCCCGGCCAGCGCGTTGAACTCCTCGATCCGCGCCTTGACGTCGTGCCGGGTGACCTTCTCGCGCTCGGCGATCGACTCCAGGTCCACCCGCTCAAGGACCCGCTCGTAGTCGGCGATGGCGGCGTCCGGCACCTCGATGCCCAGGTCCTTCTGGGCGCGCAGCACGGCCAGCCACAGCCGCCTCTCCAGCACCACCTTGTGTTCGGGGGACCACAGGAGGGCCAGCTCCGCCGAGGCGTAGCGGCTGGCCAGGACGTTCGGGATGCGCGGCTTAGCAGTCACGGACGCACAGTCTACTGGCGGTATCCGCAGGCCAGCGCCGCGCCCTCGGCGGCCGGTGGCCCGCCGGGGCCGGCCCACCGACATCGTGCGGCCTCCCGCGCCGGGCCGCCGCCGGATCGCGGTGGGTCAGTCGCCCGGCGCCGTGCGGGCGTCGGTCGCGTCGTCGGCGTCCCGCACCGGCAGCGCGAGGGGCAGCAGCTCGGCCCGCTTGGGGAAGCGGCCGTCGCCCGACGAGCGGCCGGTCAGCCGCCTGCCGATCCAGGGCGCCAGATGCTGCCTGGCGAACCGCAGGTCAGCGCCGCGCCGGGAGCGCCAGCCGGGCAGCACCGGCGGCGGCAGCGGCGCGCGCCAGTCGTACGTGGCCGGCAGGCCGATCGCCTGCCAGACGGCCTCCGCGACCCGCCGGTGCCCCTCGGCGTTCAGGTGCAGCCGGTCGTCGGCCCACATCCGCGCATCGCCCAGCACGGGCGCCCCGAACAGGTCCACGACCGCCGCCCCGTGCCGCGCGGCCAGGGCGTCGATGTGCGCGTACAGCCGCTCCATGCGCGACCGGCCCCGCTCCAGGAGCGGCCCGTGGCGGCCGGGGCTGTGCATCAGGACGAGCTGGCGGCACCTCGGGGCCAGCAACTCGACGGCCTCCTCCAGGCGGGCGGCCACCAGCCCTATGTCGCACTTGGGGCGCAGCACGTCGTTCAGCCCGCCGACCAGCGTCACCAGGTCGGCGTCCATCGCCGCGGCCGGCCCGGCCTGGTCGTCGACGATCTGGCCGATCAGCTTGCCGCGCACGGCGAGGTTGGCGTAACGGAAGTCCGGAACGCGGGCCGCGAGCCGCGCCGCGAGGAGATCGGCCCAGCCGCGGTAGGTGCCGTCGGGCAGTTCGTCGGACATGCCCTCGGTGAAGGAGTCGCCGACCGCGACGAAACTGGAGTACGTGGCGTTCATCTGCATGGCGAGGGCGATCATATCGACAGGCCGGAACCGGTGACCGGGCCGGTCACCGGTTCCGGCCGACCCGCCAGCCCGCCTTCCGTCCGCTTGCGGCCCGGCCGCGCCGTCGGCGCCCGGGTGCCCCACCGACACAGGAGACCACCGGATGTCCGAGCGCCTGACCGCCGACCAGATCCGCGCCGACCAGCTCGACGCCCTCCACGAGCGCGCGGCCCGCGCAGCCCAGCCCGCCCACGGCGCGGCCGATGCCGGGCCGGCCGACGGCGCGCTGTGGGAGGCGGCCCGCGCGGCGGTGGCCTGGCTCGACGCGGCCAACGCCACCCGCGACCGCGCCGAGGAGACCGCCCTGCGCCTGCTGAAGCTCACCGAGGAGACGGGCGAGGTGATGAACGCCTACACGGGACTGACCGGCCACAACCCGCGCAAGGGCGTCACCCACGAGCGCGCGGATGTCGCGGCGGAGCTGTGCGACGTGATCCTCACGGCCGCCGTGGTGCTGCACGAGTTCAGTGACGACCCGGCCGGCACGCTCGACGCGCACGTCCGCGGCGTCGCCGAGCGCATGCGCGCGGCAGCCGACGAGCGCCCCTGAGAGCCGCCGGCCGCCGTGCTCGCCACATGGGCCGGGCCGGTTCGGACTCCGAACCGGCCCGGCTGACGGGCGCCGGGCCGGACCTCGCCGAGGCCCGGGCCGGCCCCGTGCTACGCGCTGGGCGCCGGGCCCACCAGCTCCCGCAGCACGTCCTCCATGGTCACGAGCCCGGCCAGCCGGCTGTGCTCGTCGATGACGGCGGCCAGGTGCGTGCTCGTGCCCCGCATGGCCGTCAGCACGTCGTCGAGCGGCGTCGCGGCCCGCACGCGGGCGATGGGCCGCAACTGCTCCGTGCGGAAGGCCACGTCCCGTGGCCGGGCGTCCAGGGCGTCCTTCACGTGCAGGTAGCCCAGGATGCGCCCGCCCTCGTCGATGACGGGGAAGCGCGAGAACCCGGACTCGGCCGACAGGGTCTCCAACTGCTCCGGGGTGACCCCCAGCCGCGCCGTGACCACCCGGTCGACGGAGAGCACGACGTCCCGCACCGGCCGCCGGCCCAGCTCCAGCGCGTCGCGCAGCCGCTCGGTGGCCCGGTCGTCGAGGAGCCCGGCCTCACTGGAGTCCGCGACCATGCGCGCCAGGTCGGCGTCCGAGAACGAGGCCGTCACCTCGTCCTTGGGCTCCACGCGCAACAGCTTGAGCAGCGCGTTCGCGAACGCGTTCACCGTGAAGATCACCGGCCGCAGCGCCCGCGACATGGCCACCAGCGGCGGGCCGAGCAGCAGCGCCGAACGCACCGGCTCGGCCAGCGCGACGTTCTTCGGCACCATCTCGCCGAAGAGCATGTGCATGTACGTCGCCACCGCCAACGCGATCACGAAGGCGATCGGGTGGGTCAGTCCGTCCGGCACGCCGACCGCGTGGAAGGCCGGCTCCAGCAGGTGCGCGATGGCCGGCTCGGCGACGATGCCGAGCACCAAGGTGCACAGGGTGATGCCGAGCTGCGCCGCCGCCATCAGGGCCGACACGTGCTCAAGGCCCCACAGCACGCTGCGCGCCCGCCGGTCGCCCTGCTCGGCGTGCGGTTCGATCTGGCTGCGGCGCACCGAGATGAGGGCGAACTCGGCCCCCACGAAGTACGCGTTGACCACCAGCGTCAGCAGGCCGATCAAGAGTTGGACCGCGATCATCGACGGGTCTCCTTCCGCTGCCGCGTGGCGTCGAGCGACGCCGCCCCGCGCCCGGGGCGCGTCCGGCGACCGGGGCCGTCAGCCACCGCCGGTTCCGCGGCCGTGTCCGGGGCGGTGGGCCGGAGGGGACCGTTCCCCCTGAGCGAGCCGGCCCGGTCGGCCAGGTCGGCGTGGTGCTCGCGGTGCTGGCCGCCGGGGCGCCGCCAGCCTCGGTGCGGCCGGTCCCGGCCGCCGTCCCCGCCGCGCTGGCCGGAGCCGGCGTCGTCCGCGTCGGCCTCGTCCGTCGCGGAGGCCAGCGGCGCGCGCAGGCGCACGCTCGCGGCGCGGCGCCCGGAGGCGTCCGTCACCTCAAGCTCCCAGCCCGCCACGACCAGCTCGTCCCCCCGGGCCGGGATGCGCCCCAGCTCGGTGGCGACCAGGCCGGCCAGCGTCTCGTACGGGCCCTCCGGCGCGCGGAGCCCGATCGTCCGCAACTGGTCGGTGCGGGCCGCGCCGTCCGCGTCGTACAGGGCCCGGCCCTCGGGGTCGGTGCCGCGCGCGGCCAGGTCGGGGGTCTCCAGCGGGTCGTGCTCGTCCCGCACCTCGCCCACGACCTCCTCGACGATGTCCTCCAGCGTGACCACGCCGGCCGTGCCGCCGTACTCGTCGATGACGACGGCCATGGTGCGCTTGCCGGAGAGCCGGTCCAGGAGCCGGTCCACAGTTAGCGACTCGGGCACCAGCAGCGGGTCGCGCAGCAGGGCGGACACCGGGTGGCGCGGCCGGCGCTCGGCCGGGATGGCCAGGACGTCCTTGATGTGGGCGACCCCGACGACGGTGTCGAGGTTGCCGCGGTAGACGGGGAAGCGGGACAGGCCGGTGGCCCGGGTGGCGTTGGCGACGTCCTCGGCGGTGGCCTGCACGTCGAGCGCCATGACCTGGACCCGGGGCGTCATCACGTTCTCCGCCGAGAGCTCGGCCAGGTTGAGCGTGCGGACGAAGAGTTCCGCGGTGTCCCGGTCGAGGGCGCCCTGGCGGGCGGAGTGCCGGGCGAGCGCGACCAGCTCCTGCGGGCCGCGCGCGGACGCCAGCTCCTCGGCCGGTTCCAGCCCCATCCGGCGCACCATGCGGTTGGCCGTGTTGTTCAGGTGCGAGATCAGCGGGCGGAAGGCCGCGCTGAAGACGCGCTGCGGGGTGGCGACCCGCTTGGCCACCGGCAGCGGCTTGGAGATCGCCCAGTTCTTGGGGACCAGCTCGCCGACCACCATCAGCACCAGCGTGGACAGCACGGTGCCCAGCACCAGGGCGAAGGAGTTCACGGCCGACGAGGGCACCCCCACGGCCTCCAGGGGACCGCCAAGGAGCGCCGCGATCGACGGCTTGGCCAACATGCCGACGATCAGGTTGGTGACGGTGATGCCGAGCTGGGCGCCCGAGAGCTGGAAGGTGAGGCTGCGCACGGCCTGGAGGGCGCTGTGCGCGCCGCGCTCACCGCGGTCCACGGCCCGTTCCAACTCGGCGCGCTCGACCGTGGTCAGCGAGAACTCCGCCGCGACGAAGGCTCCGCAGGCCAGCGACAGAAGCAGCGCCACGGCCAGGAGCAGCACTTCCATCATCGGGTCACCTCCGTCCCATGGTCGGGCAGGAACAGAGGGATCGCGCGACAGCGGCTACTGGGAGGCTCGCCCATGGACGGACGCTCACACCTTTCGCAGGAGGTTCTACGGACAGAGGATCGAACACCCATCGTAAAGGATCGGCAAAGCGGCAGACGGGAGCCGTGATCAGCACCACTGGAAATGCCCCGGAACCCGCCATTCACCGTTCTCCGACCGACCGACGCCGGGGCGCCGCGTGCGGCCCCGAGCCGTCCGGGTACCCACCCGACCCGGCACCATGCGACAACCGGGCCGGGGCGGCGCGAGCCCATCGAGGGCGCGGGCCCACCCGGCGGCGGGGGCCCGCCCCGCGGCACGGTGCTCGGGGGTGACGGGGGGCCGGGGCGCCCGGGGGCTCAGCCCTCGCGTAGCTCGGCGATGACCTTGCCGAACGCCTCCGCGTAGGGGTCGAGCACGGTGAAGTAGGTGAAGCCGAACCGTTCGCGGTGGGCCCGCACCTGGTCGGCGATCTCCGCGACCGTGCCGGCCAGCAGCGCCGGGTGCTCCAGCACCTGGTCCTCGGTCAGGCCGCCCGTGTGCGGGGCCAGTTCCGCCGCCGCGGCGCGGCGGTCGTCGGTGATCACCACCTGCTGGACCAGGTAGTTCAGCTCGGCGGGCGCCGCCCGGTCGGCGGCGAACGAGCGGTAGGCGGCCACCCGCTCCTCCAGCGCGTCGGCGCTGATCACCGACAGGGTGCCGGCGGGCGCGTCGGGGGCCTGGCTGGCGCCGGTGAACGCCACGGTCTCGGCGTGCCGCGCGGCCAGCCGCAGCACGCGGTTGCCGTTGCCGCCGAGCAGCACCGGCGGCCGGGGTGACTGCGCGGGGCGTGGCTGCTGTTCGGTGTCGGTCAGGAGCCGGTCCAGTTCGGTCAGGGTCCGCTCCAGATGGTCGACGCGCTCGCGCGGGGAGCCCCACGGCAGGCCGGCGGCGTCGTGCTCGGCCTTGACGTAACCGGTACCGAGGCCGAGTTCCAGCCGACCGCCGGTGAGCTGGTCGCAGGTGGCCACCTCGCGAGCGAGCAGCGCCGGGTTCCAGAACCCGGCGTTGAGCACGAAGGTGCCGACCCGCGGGCGCTCGGTGGCCTCGGCGGCGGCGATCAGGGCGGGGAAGGGGGCGGGCATGCCGAGGTGGTCGGGCACCAGCAGGACGTCGTAGCCGAGCGCCTCGGCGCGCCGGCACTTGTCTCTCCACGCCTCGCCGGTCTCTATCGTGAGCATGTTGACGCCGAAGCGGAACGGGTGGGTCATGAAACGGCCTCCTCGATCATGGGCAGTGGGTACGTTTCTACCCCCGGCCGACGCCCCGCGCCCACCGTCCACCGTGGCGCACCGCAGCCTTCCTCGGTGCGGGTCGGTCGCCCGCACCCGCCGTACATGCCCGCCGCCGGCCGCGAGGGGCGCGTGGGGCACGCTCAGTCCCGGCCCTGGGCGGGCGGCGGCCCGCCGTCGTCGTCCGTCGCGCCCGGCCGTTCGCCGTCGACGGGCAGCGGCGGCCGTCGGGCCACGCCCAGTACGCACGAGCTGGTCGGCAGCGGCAGCCCGCGCTCGGGCACGCGCAGCCGCCGGTGGGTGTCGATCTCGAACCCGGCCCGGCGTACCTCGGCCACGATGTCGCGGCTCGTGTGGCAGCCGCCGCACAGGGCCGGCCACACCGTACGGTCCAGCGCCCGCTGGGTCAGCGCCATGGCACGCCCCCGGGCCCGGCCGTGCTCCAGGAAGCGCAGCTCACCGCCGGGACGCAGCACCCGGCGCAACTCGCGCAACGACCGGCGCAGGTCCTGTACCGAGCAGAGCACCAGCGCCGTCACCACCGCGTCGAACGCCTCGCTCTTGACCGGCAGCGCCTCCGCCCGCGCGGGCACCACGTCCACCGGGACGTGTGCGCGCAGCGCGGCCGTGACCGCGAGCCCGCGCAGGTGGCTCTCCGGCTCGATCGCCACCACCTCGGCGACCTGGCGCGGGTACCGCGCGAAGTTCAGGCCGCTGCCCGCGCCGATCTCGATGACCCGCCCGGTGAGGCCGGTGAGCAGTTCGTCACGTAGCGCCCCGAGCCCCGCGCGCTCGTCGGCCAGCGGGGCGAGCCGCGCGTAGGAGCGGGCGAACAGCGGGTGGTGGACGGGTTGCTGACGGACGTCGCGGCTGCGTCCCCGCATGGCGGTGGTGCCCCTTCCTCGGTTCCTCTGTTGACCGGACGGGTGTTTTCCCGGGCAGGTCCACCGCCAGCGTGCCCCGGCAGCGCCGGCGCGCACCGCCGGGCGGCGAAGTGCACCCGCGCGGGCGCGGCTTGAGGGGCCCGAACGCGGCACGGTACGGGTGACGCGCGGGAGGACAGGGGTGGGCGCGGACGTGACGCGTGGGCGAGTGCGCCGTGCCACGCGCCGACAAGCCCCGCCCCGGCGGTGGAAATCGGCCGCATTCCGACACGGGTGCGCTGGTCACACCGGTCGTGCGTGATTCTTCCAACACCGCGTCAAGGGCTGGGCCGAGCTGTCCCGTTGTGCCGATGCCTGATGAGATAGGGCGGTGCCCGTTGACCCGGAACTCGTGTCGGCGGGCGGCCACCATCAGGGATCGCAGCACGACCTAGGAACGAGGGTAGCTATGAGCACCACGGAATCCACGACCGACGACCTGTGGGTCCGGCGCTTCCATCCCGTAGCCGACAGTCCGCACCGCGTGGTGCTCCTGCCGCACGCAGGAGGGTCCGCTTCCTTCTTCTTCCCCTTCTCCAAGGCGCTCTCCGAGACCACCGACGTGCTGTCGGTGCAGTACCCGGGCCGCCAGGACCGGCGCGCCGAACCGCCGTTGGAGAACGTGGGCGACCTGGTCGACGCGATCTACGCGGCGCTCGCGCCCTGGGCGGACCGCCCGCTGGTGCTCTTCGGGCACAGCATGGGCGCGGTGCTCGGCTTCGAACTGGCGCGCCGCTTCGAGCGGGACGGCAACGTCCACCTGCGCGGCCTGATCGCCTCCGGGCGGCGGGCGCCGATCACCTTCCGGGACGAGAACGTCCACCAGCGGGGCGACGACGGGCTGATCGCCGAGATCCGCGCGCTCAGCGGGACCGACTCCGGGCTGCTGGCCGACGAGGAGTTGCTGCGGATGGTGCTGCCGGCCATCCGCGCCGACTACACGGCCATCGAGACCTACCGGTGCGACGTGGACGGCAGCGCGCCGGTGCTGCACTGCCCGATCAGCGTGCTCACCGGCGAGTCGGACCCGCGGGTCAACCTGGACGAGGCCAAGGCGTGGTCGAAGCTGACCGACGGCGGCTTCACCTTCCGTACCTTCCCCGGCGGTCACTTCTTCATCACCCCGCAGCAGGAGCGGGTGGTGGCGGCCATCGCCGAGGACGTCGCGGCCTTCGCCAACCTGGCCGTTGGCTGACCCCGACCGACCCGCGAGGACAACACGGCCGCCCGGCCGTCCGGCTTGGACGGCGAAGCCGGGCGGCACCGGGCGGCGGCGGGGGCGACGCGCTCCCGCCGTCGCCCGGGCCCGTGTGGGGCCGGCGCGTTCCCGCCAGCCGAGGGAACGCTTCTCGCCAGCGGAAAGCGTGCATTACGGGCGTACCCGGACGGTGGGTCGAGGGGACTTCATCGAGGCGTTACACCGTCGAAGGCGTGGTGTCATAGTGATCGCAGAGGCTGACGTTACTGAACTGGCCCGGCCACGGCCGGGATAGGTGGCGGCACCTGCGCCATCCGGTCCTCCCCCCACGATCCGACCAGGACGGGACCACACAGATGCGGAACAAACCGACGCGCGGTCGCGCGTCCCCGGCTCGCACCACCGCGCGCCTCGCCCTCGTCGGCCAGGGCGCGCGCGAGAGACGTACCTCGGTACCGCCCTGTCGTGGGCCCCAGCACCGCGCGCCGGGCGCCGCGCGCCCGTCGCGCGCCGATCGCCTCCGGCCGGCCCGCGGCGACAGACCCTCCGCCCCTGCGGCCCCCAGACGCCGCCGGGGCTAGCGGCCCCGCGCCCACGCCGCGCGGCCCGGCCACGGTCGTACGCGGCGCCCACCCGGCTCCCACCACAGCCCGCCGCGCCACGCGGCGGGCCGGGCCACGCGCGCCCGGGCGCCATCCCGCCGCGCCGTGCCCCCGGGTCAGTGCCGCCGCTCGCGCGGCGGCGGGGCGCCACCCCAGCCCCGCCCTCGTCGTGCGGGACGAGAGCACCGGCGCGGCACCACGCCCCAAGGGTCACGCCGTGGCGCGGTGCCGCGCGCCCCGCGCGGGGTGGCCGCCAGGCAGGGCGCGGTTCCGGCGTACGGCCCGTACGGCGCACGGCCGGTAGGGCCCAGCGGGCGCGCCGCCCTTCGCGGTACGCCCCCACCACCACACCGTCGCGATCGTCCACGGAGGCGCGCGGCGGACCCGTCCACGCCAGCCGCCACGCGGCCCGGCGTTCGCGACGGGCCGCGCGCCCCCTGGCAGGAAGGACACCCTCAGGTGCTCACTTCGCACCACCCCCACGCACCGGACGCGCCATCGGCTCCGAACGGGACGCGGCAGGGCCTATCCCGCCCCGGCGGGCACGTGCTGGCCGTCGGGATACCCGGGCGGCGTCTGGAACGGCTCACCCAGACGCTGCGGTCCACCGGTCACGAGGTGAGCCACGCCGAACCGGGCCAGGTCAGCGCCCGCATCCAACAGGCCCCGCCGGACGCCATCGTCGCGCTCGACGACGAACGCGCGGGGCTCGCCGTGGTCCGCGAGGTACGGGCCGCGCCCGCCGGCCGGGCACTGCCGCTGCTCGTCGTCACCGCCCGGTCGGGACCCGCCGGCGTGGTAGACGTGCTGCGCCACGGGGCCGACGACTGCGTCGCCGAGACCTCCGACCCCGCGGAGCTGTCCGCGCGCATCGAGGCCAAGCTGCGTCGGGTGCCGGTGCCGGTCGAGAGCCTCCTGCTCGACCCGCGCACCGGCCTGTACTCAAGCCCGCACTTCCTCGACGAACTCGACCGGGAGCTGGGGCGCCCGTTGGCCGGGCGCCGCGCCGGGGTGCTGGCCGTGGTCGCCGTCGCCGAGATGCCCGCCCTGGAAGCGCGCCTGGGCCAGCGCGTGCGGCGCGAGGTCGCCGAGCGGCTGGCCGGCGTCGCCGAGCGCACCGGCGGCCCCAGCGACCGGCTGGGCTGGGACGACGATGGCCACCTGCTGATGCTGCTGCCCGGCGTCGACGAGGACACGGCGCGCGCCACCCTCCAGGACTTCGCCCGCCAGGTCGCCGGGACCCGCTTCATCGTCGCCGACGAGAACGTGCGCCTGACCCCCGCCGTCGGCTGGGCCCCGCTGGCCGACTGCGCGCGGCGCGAGCAGCCCGTCGAACGCGCCAAGGACGCGGTCGCCGAGGCCATCCGCCACCGCGACCTGCGGCCGGTGCTGTACGCGCCGTGGATGCGGGCCCAGCCGGACCGGCACCGCCGCCCACGCCGCTCGCTCGGCGCGGCAGTCAAGCTGCTGCTGAACACCCTGTCGCCGCTGCTCGTGCTGGCCCTCGGCGTCGGCGCGCCGTTCGTCTTCTACCAGCAGACCTACGCGCACGGCTGGGACGTGGGCTCCGCCGTGTACTGGGTCGTGGTCGCCGGCCTGCTGGTCTCCGCCGCGCTGATCGTCCTGGAGTGCCTGTACGCGCTGGACGCGACCCCGAGACCGCAGCGGCCGGCCCAGCCCTACCCGCCGGCCAGCGCCGTCATCGCCGCCTACCTGCCCAACGAGGCGGCGACCATCGTGGACACCGTCGAATCCTTCCTCCAACTCGACTACCCCGGCGAGTTGGAGATCGTCCTCGCGTACAACACCCCGCACCCGCTGCCCGTCGAGGAGACGCTGCGCGAGATCGCCCGCCGCGACCCGCGCCTGGTGCTGCTGCCGGTGGTCGGCAGCACATCCAAGGCGCAGAACATCAACGCGGCCGTCACCCGGGTCCGCGGCGAGATGGTGGGCATCTTCGACGCGGACCACCACCCGGCCCGCGACGCCTTCCAACACGCCTGGCACTGGCTGTCCAACGGCTACGACGTGGTGCAGGGCCACTGCGTGATCCGCAACGGTGACAGCTCCTGGGTGGCCCGCCTGGTCGCCGTGGAGTTCGAGGCCATCTACGCCGTGAGCCACCCGGGGCGCACCCGCATGTACGGCTTCGGGGTCTTCGGCGGCTCCAACGGCTTCTGGCGCACCGATCTGCTGGCCCGTACCCGCATGCACGGCTCGATGCTCACCGAGGACATCGACTCCACGCTGCGCGCGCTCGGCGAGGGCGCCCGGTTCGCGATGGACCGCACCCTCATCTCCCGCGAGTTGGCCCCCACCCAACTCGGGCCACTGTGGAACCAGCGCTCCCGCTGGGCGCAGGGTTGGCTCCAGGTCTCCCTCAAGCACCTGTGGCGCGCCCTGCGCTCGCCCGTCTTCACCGCGCGGCAGAAGCTCGGCCTGACCGTCCTGCTCGGCTGGCGCGAGGTCCAACCCTGGCTGACCCTGCAGATCCTGCCCATCCTGCTGTACTCGATCTGGCGCGCCGGCGGCCCGGGCGAACTCGACTGGGCGGTGCCGATCTGCGTGCTCGCCATGCTGTTCACGCTGTCGGCCGGCGTGGTGCAGGCGTGCTTCGCCTGGCGGCTCGCGGTGCCCGAACTGCGCCGCCGGCGCGCCTGGTTCTGGCGCTACCTGTTCGCGTCGACCTTCTTCTACTCCCACTTCAAGAACATCGTGGCCCGACAGGCCCACCTCAAGGAGGCGTTGGGGGACCGGCAGTGGCGCGTCACGCCGCGGGCCGCCGCGAAGGCGGTGGCCAGGCCGTGACCGCAGCCCCGCCCCCGACCGACCTGTCAGCGCGCATCCCGGCCCCCCGGCGCGAGAGGGCCGCGCGTGGCGCGGACGCCGCCCGGGCCGAGGCCGCCGCCGCGCCAGCGCGGGCCGGCGCCACCGAGATCCAGAGCTTCCGCGGGATCGCCGCGCTCAGCACGGTCCTCTTCCACGTCTGGCAGCAGTACCACACCTACGACGCGCGCGGCTCCCACCCGCCGCTGGACAACCGGTTCCTCGGTGCCCTGATCTCCCTTGAGGTCATCGACTTCTTCTTCGTCCTGTCCGCGTACCTGCTCACGCTCTCCTACGCGCGCGCCGCGATCGACCGGGGTTCGGTGCGCCCGGCCCGGCTGTTCCTGTTCCGGCGCGCCATCCGCATCGTGCCGCTGTACTTCCTGGCCGTCCTGGTGGTGTGGGCCTCGCGCAACCCGTCCCTGCCGGGCGACTGGCGGGACCTGGTGGAGCACCTGACGTTCACGCACGTCTTCGACAGCGACCGGATCTTCTACACCCTCGGCCCCACCTGGTCGCTCTCGCTGGAGATCGTCTTCTATCTGACGCTGGTGGCCATCGGGCCGCTGGCGGTGCGCGCCTGCGGGAGGATCGGCACGCGCGGCGGGCGCGCGGCGCTGTGCGCCGCCGGCTGCGCCGCCCTGTTCGCCGTCCCCCTGGTGTGGCTCGCCGTGGCCCGCTACGCGTGGGGCGTGCCGCACACCGACTGGGCGGCCTACTTCGGGCCGCAGGCCCGCTTCGGCGGCTTCGCGGCCGGCATGGGCCTGGCCGTGCTGATGGTGGCGCTCGACGGCAGGGGCAAGCTGCCGGGCTGGTGCTCGGCGGCCCTGTCGGCGGCCTCGGCGGTGGGCCTCTTCGCGCTCTCGCTCTACTCGGCGCCGGAGAACCTCGTGTTCACCTTCTACCACCCGATCGCCAGCCTGCTGTGGGTCGTACTGCTCTACAGCACCCTGCAGGCGGCGCGGCGGGTGCGCTGGCACCGGGTGCTGCACACCCGCTGGCTCACCGGAACCGGCCTGGTCAGCTACAGCCTCTTCATCTGGCACGAGCCGATCATGCTCCAGGCGCACAAGGTCGGCCTGCTGCCGCAGGGGCCGGAGGGCTTTCCGCTCGCGCTGCTCATCGTGCTGGCGGTGTCGATCCCCGTGGCGGTGGCGAGCTACTGGTTCATCGAGTACCCGTCGAGCCTCCTCGGCAGGTTGAAGGACTCGTCGGGCAAGCCGCGCGACTTCTACCCGGAGGTGGCCCGCTGACCGCAGGCCCGGCCGGCCACCCCGGCCGGGCACCCGCCCGCCCGTCCCCACGACCCACCGAGGGGCGGGGCCCGCGACCGTACGGGGGCCAGGCCGGCCCGGAGAGACCGCGCGGAACGCCGCCGACCCGGCGGGACTACTCAGGACGATCTAGGTAGCCGCGCCCACGTGGCCTCCGCCGGCCTCCGCCTAGCCTCTCGGAGCATGAGTTCCGTAGAGCGGACCGTCCGCGCGCGCGAGCACCGGGCGGCGGCGCAGCAGCCGACGGGCACGGCCTCGCTGCTCCTCGGTCTCGCCGCCGTCACCCTCATGGGCTGCCCGCTGTTGCCGGCCGCTGCCTCGGCGTGGGTCCGCGTCGTACCGGCGTACTTCGTGCTACCCACGGGCATCTGCGCGGTCGTCTCGGGCACCGGAGCGCTGGCCCGGATGCGGGACCGGACAGTGACCGACCGCCACCGGGCCCGGGCCGGGACCGCGCTCGGCGTGCTGGCCATCGTGGTGCCGCTGATCGCGATCGGCTGGGCGTTCTCGATGCTGGGTCAGGCGTAGGACCCGATTAACGGCCCGCCGCCGGGGCCGAGTTGGCGGCGCTCAGTGCGGGCGAGGCGGCCCGCGGCTCGGGCGTCGCGCTGGGAGCCGGGGGCGTTGGCCCGCCCCGCCGAATCCACAGCACGGCCCCGGCGAGCAGCACGGTGCCGCCGAGCAACCAACGCGGCGGGCCCGCCGGGAGGAAGCCGATGACCAAGCCGGTCAGAGCCGCCGTCAGTTGCAGCGCGAGGGACTGGACGGACAGTGCCGTGGCCCGGCCCGCGCTGGCCACACGGCGGTGAAGGAGGTCGTTCTCACTCGGCCCCGCCGCGCCGAGGCCGAGGTAGACCAGGGCGTAGCCGACGACCGCGAGGACCGTGGAGGCCGTTGTCTGGAACGCGGCGGTGGCGCCGAGCAGCAGCACACCGCTCGCGCCGCCGCCGAGGCTCACCAGGATGGCGCGTTCGGAACCGCCCGCGAGGCGTGCGGTCAGCGGGGCGAGGTGACTGCCCAGGGCGTGGCAGAGGTACCCGGCGCAGGCGAGGGCGGCGAAGAGCACCGCCCCCGACTCGGTCGTGCCCGTGAGGGCCGCGGCGCGGCCCGGCGTGAGCAACTCGACCGTGGCCAGCGCTCCGCCGGCGGCCCCCGCGCTGAGGAGCACGCGTCGGACCAGCCCGTCGCGGCTGCCCAGCCGCAGCCCGTCCAGCACCGTGGCCGGGACGCCTCGGAGTACGTCGTGCGCGGTGGTTGCCGGCCGGGGTGGCTCCCGCAGCGCGGTCAGGACGTACAGCACGAAGACGACCTCGACCGCCGCGCCCAACAGCATCGGAACGGAGAGCGGCAGCACCGACCCGGAGGTCGCCGCGCTCAGTTGGGCGCCGAGGTCGGGGCCGAGCCCGAGCAGCCAGGGCAGGGCGCCGCCGACGAGGGTTCCGGTGGCGAGCGCGGCCGAGGTCGCGGCGGCGCCGCGGGCCAGACCGGTGCGCAACTCGGCGTCGGGCCCGCAGTGCGCCTGGACGGTGTCCACGTACCAGGCTTCGGCCGGCCCGCTGGACAGGGCACGTCCCGCGCCCACCAGGGCCATGCCCAGGCCGAGCAGCCAGGGAGCGGTGCCCAGGCCCACCAGGACCAGGGCCACCACGTTGAGCAGGCCGGCGGTGGCCAGGACGGCGCGCCGGCCGAGGACGTCGGACAGCCCGCCGGTGGGCAGCTCCAGCGCGGCGGCGGTCAGGGAGTGCGCGGCGAAGAACCCCGCGATGGCCGCCATGGTCATGCCGCGCTCGGTGAACAGCAGGACCTGGGGAGCGATGGCCAGCCCCAGCGGCAGCCAGAACAGCACGCAGACCGTGCTGTAGCGGCGCCGCGCGGTGCGCATGACCAGCGGCTCCGTCATGACGCGTCGTCGGCGTGTGGCGCGGTGGGCGAGGGCGCGTCCGGCTCCGTGCCGTGGTCGCGGGGGGCCAGGGGCAGCCCGGCGGTCAGCAGGATGACCTGGGTGGCGCGCGGGTCGCGCGCGTCGCGGGCGGTCAGCTCCTCCAGTTTCCGGTCGAGCACCTCCCCGAGTTCGGTGAGTGACTCGGGGGTCAGCCGGGGCGCCAGGTCACTGATCCCGGACGGCTCCACCCACTCCTGCCCCAGCCGCCCCTCGGCGACATCGGCCTCGTGCCGGGCGAGCGATGCCTCCAGGTGCTCGACCTGGGCCCTGCGCGACACGCTGACGTAGGCGCGGCTGCCTGGGGAGGCTTCCATGGCCGTGTTGCTCCAGGAGGTCACGGCGTGCACGGCCCGCCAGCGGCGCTCCCGCCCGTCCCGGTGCTCGGCCTCGGCCACGAACGCGTACTTCGCCAGGACGCGCAGGTGGTAGCTGGTGGAAGCGGACGACTCGCCGGTCCTGACCGCCAGCTCACTCGCGGTGGCCGGACCGTCCTGGCGCAACAGGCCCAGGAGTCGGATGCGCAACGGGTGCGTCAGGGCCTTCAGGGCCGCCGCGTCCCGCTCGGGGTCGAGTACGCGTCGTGGTTGTTCGTCGCTCGGCATGACGGGAGGCTAGAACGTTGCGACAGCTTTCCAAAAGTAGTTTTGCAGAATTTCTTTGGGGATCTGCCCTGGGCGGGCCGGGGCCTTGTGCGTGGGGTGGGCGCGGGGCCGGAGCGGCGGTGTCGGGCCGCGCCGGAGCCGCCGGGGCCATGACCCCGGGTCGTACGCACCCATCGAAGAGCGGCGCCGACCGTCATCGACGCGACGTGAACTCCCGCCGACAGGGCCTCAGTTGGCCGAAGGGCGCCCGTCTGTGGCGTCCAACGACGGGGCGATGACGGCGAAGGCGTCGTCGAGCAGCGCGATGGGGTCCTCGCGGCCGTCGCTGGCGCTCCAGCGGTGCAGTACGGCGTCGAAGGCGGTGAGGGCCATGCCGGCGGCCAGCCGCGGGTACAGCTCCGCGTCGGCGTCGAGCCCGAGTCGGTCCGCCAGCTCCCGCGTCAACTCCTCGCGCCACTGCGCCTGTCGCTCCAGGAAGCGCCCGAGCAGGGCCGGGGTGCGCAGGATGAGTTGGACCACGCTCAGCGCCCGGTCGACGTGGTCGCCGCAGGCGGCGATGGGCACCCGCACGGCCGCCAGCAGCGCGGCCGAGGGGTGCTCGTCGGTGGGGCGGGTCGCCAGCTCGGTGCGCATGCCGGCGCCGAGGTCGGCCAGGAGCTGGACGACCACGTCCTCCTTCGACGCGAAGTAGCGGAAGAAGGTTCGCTTGGACACGCCAGCGGTGGTGGCGATCTCGTCGATGGTGACCGCGTCGAACCCCTCCCGCGCCAGTAGTCGCAGCGCCGCCTCGGTCAGCTCGTGCGCGACGAGCTGCCGCTTGCGCTCGGCCAGGCTCACTTCGGGGCGGGAACTCACCCCGTCATCGTAACCCCATGCCCCGCGTGTCACTCGGTGACTGCTTGACACCGAGTGACACGAAAGGCAATCTATGCCGCATGAAACAGCAGTGGAGTGCCGAGCAGATGCCGGACCAGAGCGGGCGGGTGTGCGTCGTGACCGGGGCCAACAGCGGTCTCGGCCTCGCCACGACCCGGGCCCTTGCCCGTCACGGCGGGCACGTCGTACTCGCCGTACGGGACGAGGAGAAGGGGCACCGGGCCGTCGCGCGGATCGCCGCCGAGCAGCCGAACGCCAGCCTTGAGGTGCGCCCGCTCGACCTCGCCGACCTCGACTCGGTCCGCGCCTTCGCCGAGCGGTTGCGCGCCGACCACCCGCGGTTGGACCTGCTCGTCAACAACGCGGGCGTGATGGCGCCGCCCAGGTCGCTCAGCGCACAGGGCCACGAGGTGCAGTTCGCCTGCAACCACCTCGGCCACTTCGCGCTGACCGGGCTCCTGTTGGACGCGCTGGCCGCCGGGCGCGACCCGCGCGTGGTGACGGTCAGCTCGATCAACCACCACAAGGCGCGCCTGCGCTTCGACGACATCCACGGCGAGCGGGGCTACGCGCCCATGGCGTTCTACAACCAGTCGAAGCTCGCCAACGCCGTCTTCGGGCGGGAGTTGCACCGCAGGCTGAGCGCGGCCCACAGCCCGGTGCGCAGCGTGCTCGCCCACCCCGGGTACACGGCCACCAACCTGCAGAGCAGCGCGCCGGTCGGCCGTTGGCGGCTCCTGCTCGGCATCGCCACGCCGATCTTCGCCCAGCGCCCGGAGCGCGGCGCGCTACCCCAGTTGTACGCGGCGACGGCCCCGGACGTGGCCGGCGGCGAGTTCATCGGGCCGGCCGGGCCGGGCGAACTACGCGGCGCGCCGACCCGCGTCCGCCCGTCCGCCACGGCGGACGACGCGGCCGTCGGCCGTCGGCTGTGGGAGTTGTCGGAGGAGCTGACGGAGGTGCGCTACGCCCTGGTGAACGCCGACTGAGCCGGCCGCGCCGGCGCGGGGTCGAGCCCCGCACGCCATCGCGGGCCGGCCCCGCCGAGCCCTGGGCGCCGGCGGGGTGGTGCGGCGGGAAACGGGTTACGCCCCGTGCAGCGTGGCCGCGAACGTGGTGGCGTTCCAGGTGCCGGACAGGGCCGGGGCCAGCCAGCCGGCCGCCGCCGCGCGGAAGTCCGCCGGCGGCAGGGCGCCGGCGCCCTCGGGCAGGGCGCCGATCAGCGGGGCGTCCGCCACCTCGGGCATGTCCGCGAGGTTGCAGCGGGTGGCGAGGTCGGGGGAGTGCGGGAAGCTGCCGAAGGCGATGCCGAGACAGGTCAGGTCGCGCGAGCGCAGGGCCTCCGTGGTCAGCGCCGCGGCGTTGAGCGTGCCCAGACCCGCGCGCGCTACCACGAGCACCGGCGCGGCCAGCAGTTGGGCCACGTCCGCCAGCGTGGAGCCCGCGTCGTCGAGGCGTACGAGCAAGCCGCCGGCGCCCTCGATCAGCACCAGGTCGTGGCTCTCGGCCAGCTTCCGGGCCTCCCGTTCGACCTCGCGTGGGCGCACCGGCGCGCGCCCGGCGCGGCGGGCGGCCGTGGCCGGGGCCAGCGGGTCGGGGTAGCGGGCCAACTCGGCTCCGGTCACGGCCTCGCCGGCCAGCCGCCGCACCTCGGCCACGTCGCCCGGCTCGCCCGCTTCCATGCCGGTCTGTGCCGGCTTGAGCACGGCCACCGAGCGGCCGTGTGCCAGGGCGACGGCGGCCACGGCTGCCGTCGTCACGGTCTTGCCGATCTCAGTGTCCGTGCCGGTGACGATCACCGTGCTCATCGTGCGGTCCACGCCTTTCTGTCGTGCTCTGTCGTGCCCTCCCGTGGGGACGCCGGGTGGTGGCGTCCCCACGGGAGGCGGTCAGTTCTCGCTCGCGTGCGCGGCGGCGAGCATGGCCGCCGTGATGCGGGCCAGGTCCGTGTCGTCGGTGACGTACGGCGGCATCGTGTAGATCAGGTCGCGGAAGGGGCGCAACCACACGCCGCCGCGGATGGCCGCCCGGGAGGCCGCCGCCATCCGCGCCTCGTCCAACGGGCGCTCCAACTGGATGACGCCGATCGCGCCGAGCACCCGTACCGAGGCCACGCCCGGCAGTTCGGCCGCCTCGGCCAGGCCCTCGCGGAGGCCGGCCTCGACGCGTTTCACGCCGGTCTGCCAGTCGCCGGACAGCAGCAGGTCGATGGAGGCGTTGGCGACCGCGGTGGCCAGCGGGTTGCCCATGAAGGTGGGCCCGTGCGCGAGCACCGGCACCTCGCCCTGGGATATGCCCTCGGCCACCCGTGGCGTGCACAGGGCAGCCGCCAGGGTGAGGTAGCCGCCGGTGAGCGCCTTGCCCACGCACATCACGTCCGGGGTGACGCCCGCGTGGTCGGCCGCGAAGAGCGCGCCGGTGCGGCCGAAGCCGGTGGCGATCTCGTCGAAGACCAGCAGCACCCCGTACTCGTCGCACGCCGCCCGCAGCGCGCGCAGGTAGCCGGGGGAGTGGAAGCGCATGCCCCCCGCGTTCTGTACCACCGGCTCGACGATGACCGCCGCCAACTCCTCGGCGTGCTGGGCTATCAGCGCGCGCAGCGAGTCGACGTAGCCGGCGTCGGGTTCGGCGTCGAAGCCGGCGGGCGGCTGGTCCGCGAAGACCTGCTGGGGCAGCACGCCCTGCCAGATCTGGTGCATGCCGCCGACCGGGTCGCACACCGACATCGGCTGCCAGGTGTCGCCGTGGTAGCCGCCGCGCCAGGTGAGCAGCCGCTGCTTGGCCGGCTTGCCGACCGAGCGCCAGTACTGGAGGCACATCTTGATCGCGACCTCGACCGACACCGAGCCGGAGTCGGCCAGGAAGACGTGCTCAAGCCCCTCGGGCGTGATCTCCACCAGCTTGCTGGCCAGCCGGATGGCGGGCTCGTGGGTGAGCCCGCCGAACATCACGTGGCTCATGCGGCCCAACTGGTCCCGCGCGGCCTCGTCGAGCACCGGGTGGTTGTAGCCGTGGATGGCCGACCACCACGAGGCCATCCCGTCGACCAGTTCGCCGACGCCCTCCACCGGCTCCGCCAGCCGCAGCCTGACCCCGGACGCGGACTCCACCAGCAGCGGGCGCTGCCGCCCGGGCATCGGCCCGTACGGGTGCCACACGTGCCGCTGGTCCAGGTCGAGCAGGTGCGCGGGGCTCATCGGCTCAGGCATTGGGCGGCAGGTCCGTTCCCGCTCCACGGCGGCGCACCGACACCAGGTCGGCGTGCGAGCCCTCGTCCGGCTTCGTGCCACCGGCCGTCGCGCCGACCGGCTCGGGCTCCCGCGCCGGGGCGCCGTCCGCGCCGCACGGGCCACAGCCACCGCCGTGCCCGCCGCAACCGCTGGCCGTGCCGGCCTCGGTGGCCGCCGCGCCGTCGGCCTGGGAGGCGTGCGAGCCGCAGGGACCCGCGGCCAGCGCGTCGGCCCGGTGTCGCGGCAGCGTCGTCGTGCCCGCCTCCTCCACCTCGAACCCGGCATCGGCGATCATCGCCAGGTCGTCCTTGCCCGCCTGGCCCTCGCTGGTCAGGTAGTCGCCGAGGAAGATCGAGTTGACCAGGTGCAGCGCCAGCGGCTGCAACGTACGCAGGTGCAACTCGCGCCCGCCGGCCAGGCGCACCTCCACGTCGGGGCAGACGAACCGCACCATCGCCAGGATGCGCAGGCAGCGCTGCGGCGTCAGGTGCCACTCCTTGGCCAGCGGCGTGCCCTCGAACGGGATCAGGAAGTTGACCGGCACCGAGTCCGGGTCGAGTTCACGGAGCGAGAAGACCACGTCCACCAGGTCGGCGTCGCTCTCGCCCATGCCCGCGATGAGACCCGAGCAGGCGGACATCCCCGCCGCCTGCGCCTGTTGCACGGTTTCGACCCGGTCCGCGTAGGTGTGGGTGCTCGTGATGGCGCCGTAGGTCGCCTCGGAGGTGTTGAGGTTGTGGTTGTACGCGTCGGCGCCGGCCGCGCGCAGCCGCTCCGCCTGCCCGTCGGACAGCAGCCCCAGGCACGCGCACACCTCCACGCCCTCGTTCTGTTCCTTGATGGCCGCGATCGTCTTCGAGACCCGGTCCACGTCGCGGTCGGTGGGCCCGCGCCCGCTGGCGACCAGGCAGACCCGCTTGGCGCCCCCGGCCACGCCGGCCGCGGCGGCCTTCGACGCCTCGTCGGCCCCCAGCCAGGTGTACTTGAGGATCTCGGCCTTCGACCCGAGCCGCTGCGAGCAGTACGAACAGTCCTCGGGGCACAGCCCCGACTTGAGGTTCACCAGGTAGTTGAGCTTCACCCGGCGGCCGAACCACTCGCGACGCACGCGACCGGCGGCGGCCACCACGTCCATCAGCTCGTCGTCGGACGTCGCCAACACGGCGAGTGCCTCGTCCCGGGTGGGCATCTCGCGCCGCAACCCCTTGTCCACCAGCGTCTTCAGCAGATCCATGGCGCTGATCCTGTCTCATGGCGCCGCCCGCGGCCAAGGAGAGATCGCACAACGACGCCGGTTGGACGTGTGTGCATCACCACACCCTGCCCGGACGCGTGGCCGGATACGTTCTATGCGAACCCCACAGAACCCGAGGGATGGCCGATGCCTGAGCACGTTCCGCCCGCAGCCCCGGCCGAGGGCGCGTTCGGCTGGCTCGACGCGCGGCGCGCCGAGCGCGAGCGCGCCGGGCTCGTGCGGACCCTGCGGCCCCGGCAGGCCACGTCGTCACTGCTCGACCTGGCCAGCAACGACTACCTCGGCCTTGCCAGACACCCCGAGGTGACGGCCGCCGCCGCGGCGGCGGCCGAGCGCTGGGGCGCGGGCTCGACCGGCTCCCGCCTCGTCACCGGCACCACGGCGCTGCACGGGGAACTGGAGTCGGAACTGGCCGACTTCTGCGGCTTCGAGGCGGCCCTGGTCTTCTCCTCCGGGTACGCGGCCAACCTCGCCGCCGTCACCGCGCTCAGCTCCCGCGAGTCGCTGATCGTCTCCGACGCCGACAACCACGCCTCGCTCATCGACGGCTGCCGGCTCTCCCGCGCCCACACCCTGGTCGCCCCGCACGCCGACCCGGCCGCCGTGCGCAAGCTCCTCGACCAGCCGCCCGGGCGCTACGCGTCGGCGCTGGCCGTCACCGACGCCCTGTTCTCCGTGGACGGCGACGCCGCCCCGCTGCCCGACCTGGCCGCCGCCTGCCGCGAGCACGGAGCGGGGCTGCTCATCGACGATGCCCACGGCCTGGGCGTGCTCGGCGCGCGGGGGCGCGGCGCGGCGCACACCGCGGGGCTCGCCGGGGCGCCCGACGTGGTCGCCACCGTCACCCTCTCCAAGTCGCTCGGCAGCCAGGGCGGTGCGGTGCTCGGCCCGGCGCGGGTCATCGAGCACCTGGTCAACGCGGCCCGCACCTTCATCTTCGACACCGGCCTCAACCCGGCCGCCGCCGGCGCGGCCCTGGCCGCCCTACGGCTGTTGCGCCGCGAACCGGAGCGCGCCGAGCGGGTGCGTGCCGTGGCCGGCGCGCTCTACCGCCGGCTGTCGGACGCGGGGCTCGCGGCCGTGCGTCCCGACGCCGCCGTGGTATCCGTCCGTGCCCCGTCCCCGGACGAGGCGCTCGCCTGGGCCGCGCGGTGCCGCGCGGCGGGCCTGGTGGTGGGCTGCTTCCGGCCCCCGTCGGTGCCGGACGGCATCTCCCGGCTGCGGCTCACCGTCCGCGCCGACCTGACGGACGAACAGGTGGCCACCGCCGTCGCCACGATCGCGGCGACGGCCTGACGCCGACGGCTCCCACTTACCGGTTCGGCGGCCGAAATCCCGGCCCGGGTAAGAGAGTTCACCGCTTCGAGGGACAGATTTCCGAGTATCCCCGGGGATGGCGGACCGTCCCGCCGCCGCGGGTGGCACCCTGACGCGCAGAGTCGTCGGAGGGCCGGTACGACTCCGCGTACGGCGCAGGCGCCGGGGCGGGTCGCGCGGTGCGAAAGGGACATCGTCGCCATGGCAGATCACCAGGAAGCATCCGTCACCCTGCCGAGCGCACCCGCGTCGGTCACCGCCGCCCGAAGATACGTCAGCACGGTGCTCGCGGACTGGGGGCTGCCGGCCGACGCGGACACCGCCGACAAGGTGCGCCTGATCGTCTCCGAGCTGGCCACCAACGCCGTGCAGCACACCCGCGGCATGTCGCCCACCTTCACGGTGGAAATGGTGCTCGACCGCGACGCGCGGTTACGCATCGGCGTGACGGACAGCCACCCGCGCTTCCCGCGCCGGCTGCCGGCCGCGGTGCAGCAGGACAACGGCCGCGGCATGGTCATCATCCGCTGCCTGATGGCGGAGTCCGGCGGCCGACTGTCGTTCACGCGCACGCCCGAGGGCGGCAAGACGGTGTGGATCGCCCTGCCGTGGGCCACGCCGGTGTGCTAGCGGGCTCGGGCCCGCGCTCTTGCAACCGGTCGCACCCCGGTGCGCCGCGTCCGCGGGTACGTCGCGTCGGCGCCGGTGAGGCGGCGGAAAGGCGACGGAGCCGGGCGCTGGACGTCGGTGGCGCCGGGGGCTAACCCACCCGCCCGTAGCTGACGTTCTTGCTCCAGATCCGTTCGAGGCGCACCACCGCTCCGGTCTTGGGTGCGTGCCAGATCCGGCCGTGACCCGCGTAGATGCCCACGTGGTAGACGGATTGACCGGATCGGAAGAAGACCAGGTCGCCCCGGGTGCGGGTGGCCGTGGGCACCTTCTGGGCCTTGTTGTACTGCCCGGCGGCGGTGCGCGGCAGCTTCTTGCCCGCCTGCTTGAACGCGTACTGGGTCAGTCCCGAACAGTCGAAGCGGTGCGGCCCCGAGGCGCCCCACTTGTACGGGGTGCCCTTCTTGGCGGCCGCGACGCGCAGCGCGTCCATGCCCGGCGACGCCGCCACCGCCTCCGGTGCCCACGGCGTCAGCAGGGACGTGCCGACGGCGGCGGCGGTGAGCGCCGACGCGGTGCCGAGCCGGGACAGAAGAGGAACCTTGGTCCGTTTGCGCGTGTTCATGCGCAACCCTTCATCGGCCGCCCGCGAAGGGGGCCGTTGGCCCGAGCCCCGGCCGTGCGGCCCGAGGCGCCTCCGCCCCCGCCGATGCCCAGGCGTCGACCAGACGCCCGGAACGGCGGCGGGTTCAGGCGTCCGCCCGGGCCGCCCCGTCGCTGTCGACGGGGGCTTGTCGTCCCAGGGATCGTCACGCACCCGGTCGGTGATTCCGAGCTGAAAAGACGCTATGTGATGTTCATCACTTAAGGGCTGTTGGAGTGCTTCGTGTGCTTTTCGGTCGTCGCGCTCCCGCCACCCCACCGCGCGGACCAGGCACGCGGCGGACGGACGGCGACGCCGGGCGCGCAACTCGGGACCAGCGCCCGTCGTGGGTCGCACTACGCCGTACGAAGGAGCCCAACCGGGGTGGAGTGTTGGAAACGCCGGCTCAGGGTGACCCTTCTGGCGGCACGGTCACCTGGGCCGCGCGCCGCTCCCCGTCCAGCACCCGCAGGGCGCGCGCCAGCGTCGCGGCGTGCAACTCGCCCTCGCCCCGCTCGTGCATGAGCGTCAACGCGTCGCGCAGCGCGCCCGCCTTGGCCACCAGCGCCTGCGCCGCGCGCAGGCTGCCGTAGGTGTCCCGGCCGCGCGCCGGGTTGATTCGTCCGAGCAGGTCCACCGCCTCCAGGTAGCGGTCGACCAGTTCACCCTCCGCGTGCGTGAGGGCGGGCAGTGGGGGCAGCTCCGGTGGCAACACGGTCGGTCACCGCAGGCCCATTGGCACGCTGACGCGCTTGCGGCTGGTGGTGAGGCGGTCCACGAGTCCGTACTCCACGGCGCCCTGGGCGTCGAAGATCTTGTCGCGCTCGATGTCGTCGCGCACCCGCTCGACGGGCTGCCCGGTGTGCTCGGCCAACATCTGTTCCAGCAGGTCGCGGGTGCGCAGCAGTTCGTTGGCGTGGATCTGGAGGTCCGAGGTCTCGCCCTGGATCGGCTCGCTCAGCGAGGGCTGGTGGATCAGCACCCGCGCGCCGGGCAGGGCCATGCGCTTGCCGGGTGTCCCGGCGGCGAGCAACACCGCGGCGGCCGACGCGGCCTGACCCAGGCACACCGTCTCGACGTCGCAGGTGACGAAGCGCATCGTGTCGTAGACGGCGGTCATCGCGGTGAAGGAGCCGCCGGGGGAGTTGATGTACAGCGAGATGTCCTGGTCGGGCGCCGCGTGCTCCAGGTACATGAACTGGGCCATGAGGTCGTTGCAGGAGATGTCGTCGATCGGCGTGCCGAGGAAGATGATGCGCTGCTCAAGGAGCTTGGAGTACGGGTCCATGGTGCGCATCCCGGTGCTGGTGCGCTCGGTGAACTCGGGCAGGACATGGCGGGCGGTGGGGCGGTCCATCGCGGTACCTCTCGTCTTTTTCGTC
The DNA here is from genome assembly GCF_014295035.1 of Streptomyces buecherae. Lineage (GTDB taxonomy): Bacteria > Actinomycetota > Actinomycetes > Streptomycetales > Streptomycetaceae > Streptomyces > Streptomyces youssoufiensis. The sequence continues at coordinate 362,737 of NZ_CP060404.1, read as the reverse complement.
CAGCGACCTCGACGGGGCGGCCCGTACGTAAAAAATGTACAGGACGTACATCCCGTTATGATGGGGAGCATGGCCTACGAGATTCCGGTGACGCAAGCCAGGGCAGAGCTGGCGGAGCTGATCAACCGCGTGGTGTACGGCGGTGAGCGCGTGGTCGTCACTCGGCACGGCAAGCCGCTCGTGGCCCTGGTCTCCGCCGCTGACCTGCAACGACTCGAAGAATCCGAGGTGAGCGCGGACGATCAGGTGATCAGCACCGTCTCCACGCTGCGCCCCGGCACGTCCGCTGCGGGCGAACGGCGCCGCTTCGGCATCGCGGCCGAACACCGTGGCACGGAGGGCACCGGGCGACGGCCGGGCACCGGGGGCTGAGGACGGCAACCGCCCACGTCCACAGTCAGCGAGCGCCGCGACCCTGCTACGGCCAGCGGCGGCGCCCCGCGCTCACCAGGCCGTGCGCGCTCGCCGGGGCGCCCGCGCGCCTCAGCGCGAGCACACCGGCCGGTGCGGCTGATCCGGCAGGTACAGGCCCCGCTCCCGCGGGCTGACCTCCCGGCCGATGGAGCGGCAGATGACGTCGATGACGTGCGCCGGGCTTGGCAGCGTCACGTCCCACAGCTTCACCGCGCCGTCCTCGCTGCTGGTGGCCAGGGTGCGGCCGTCGGGGCTGTAGGCCAGCGACCGCAACGCCCTCGCGTCCCCGGCGAGGGTGGCCCGGGCGGTGCCCGTGGCCAGGTCCCACAGTCGTACCGTGCCGTCGGTGCCGCTGCCCGTGGCCAGCGTCTCGCCACCCGGCCGCAGCGCCATCGCCCCCAGGAAGGACGTCCGGGTGGCGAACGTGAACCTGGCCCTGCCCCCGCGCGTGTCCCACCGGCGCACGGTGCCGTCACCGCCGCCGACGACCAACTCCCGCCCGTCGGGGCGGAACGCCAGCGCCTCCACCGTCCGCGAGCGCGCGGGCAGCCAGCCCCGGGGCCGCCCGGAGGCCGTGTCCCACAGCCGCACCCGCCCGTCGTCGCCGGCACTGGCCAGCGTGCGCCCGTCCGGGCTGAACGCCACCGAGCGCACCCGCCGACTGTGCCCGGCCAGCGTGGCCCGTACGGTGCGGGTGGACACGTCCCACAGCCGCACGGTGCCGCGCGAGCCACCGGCGGCCAGCGTGCGCCCGTCGGGGCTGAACGCCACCGACCACACGGCCCACCCCTCCGCGCCGGCGAACCGCGCCACCCGCCGCCCCGTCCGCGCGTCCCACACCGACACCGTCCCGTCATCGACGCCACCGGCCGCCAGCGACCGCCCGCCCGGGCCGTACGCGAGGGAGCCCACGCGGCCCGTGTGCCCGCGCAGTACCGAGTGCGGCCGGCCCACGTTGCGGTGCCACAGCCGCACCGTGCCGTCGTCGCCGGCGCTGGCCAGGTTCCGCCCGCGCGGGTCGAAGGCCACCGCGCCCACCCCGCCGGTGTGGCCGCTGAGCGTGGTGCGCGAGTTGCCGCCGGCCACGTCCCACACCCGCACCGTGCCGTCCGCGCTACCGCTGGCCAGCAGCCGCCCGCCCGGGGCGTACGCGACCGAGGTCACCTGCCCGGTGTGGCCGGGGAACGTGGCCCTGGCCCGCGCGCCGGCCACGTCCCACACCCGTACGGCCCCGTCGGTGGCGCCGCTGGCCAGGTTGCGCCCGCCGGGGCCCAGCGCCACCGAGGTCACCCGGCCGGTGTGGCCGCGCAGCGTGGCGCGGGCCGGACCGCCGGCCGGCGGCCAGAGGCGGACCGTACCGTCGTCGCTGCCGCTGGCCAGCGTGCGCCCGTCTGCGCTCGCGGCCACCGCGGCGACCGCGTCGGCGTGGCCGACCAGGCGCGCGCCGGGCGCGCCCCGCGCCACATCCCACAGGCGGACGGCCCCGTGCCCGCCGGCGCCGATGAGCAGCCCGCCGTCCGCGCCGAACGCCACCGGCCCCGCGGGCGCGCCCCGGCGCGGGAGCCCGGCCAGCGGCGCCCCGTCCGCCACCCGCCACAGCCTCGTCGGCGCCCGTGGCCCGCTGGTGGCCAGCGTGCGCCCGTCCGGGCTGAACGCCACCCACGCCGCGCCCGCGGTCGGGCCGTCCAACCCGGGCCGCGGGCGCTGGCCGGACACGTCCCACAGGCGCACCGCCCCACCGGGCCCGCAACCGGCGGCCAGCGTGCGCCCGTCGGGGCTGAAGGCCACCGAGCGGGCGCCCGCGGCGGAGCCGGCGAGCGTGGCGCGGCGGCGCCCGCTGGCCACGTCCCACAGCGTGACGGTGCCGTCCCGGTCGCTGACGGCCAGGGTGCGCCCGTGGGGCGCGAACGCCACCGAGGCGACCGCGCGGCCCACCGGGAGCCGGCGTCGCAGCGGCAGGTCGGCGGCGGCGTAGAGGCTGGCCGCCGCCTCCTCGGTGGGGCTGGCCCGGTAGGCGTGCACGGCGAGCAGGGCGGCCAGGTCGGGGTTGTCCCCGAGCAGGGTGGCCGACTGGGCCGCGAGTTGTCGGGACAGGGCCAGCCGGCCGGCGTGCACGGCCCGCTCGCGCTCCCGTTCGCTGTCCCGGTACTGGTCCCAGGCGGTGAGCCCGACCACCAGCGCGACGAGCAGCAGCACCGAGACGGTGGCGGCGAACTGGCCGAGCCTGCGCGCGGTGCGCGCCGCGGCGTGCTGCTCGCGGTCGCGGGCCGCGCGGCTGGCCGTGAGGAAGTCCCGCTCCAACGCGGTCAGGTCGGCCCGCGCGGCGGCGGACGCGAAGGCGTCCTCGGCGCCGCTCAGCCGCGCGCCCCGGTACAGCGCCCCCGCGTCGCGACCCAGTTCCTCCCACGCCGCGGCGTCCTGGGTCAGCCGGCGGTGAGTGGCCAGCCGCTCGCGGTCCTCCTCGACCCACCGCCGCAGCCGGGGCCAGGAGTCGATCAGCGCCTCGTGCGCCAGGCTCACGCGGTCCTCGTCCACGGTGATCAGTCGGGCGCGCGCCAACTCCTCCAGCGCCTCGGCCGCCGTGGCGCGGTCGCCGGTGTCCAACTCCCGGCGCGCGACCGGCCGCCGGGTGTCCGGGCCGCCGACGCCCGGCGCGATCAGGCGCAGCAGGATGCGGCGGACCACGGCAGCCTGCCGGGCGGGCAGCCGCGCGTACAGCTCCTCGGCGGTCTGGGTGAGCGCCCCCTGGATGCCGCCCGTGGCCTCGTACGCCTCCAGGGTCAGGGTGCGCCCACGGCGGCGGCGCCAGGTCTCCAGGAGGGCGTGCGAGAGCAGGGGCAGCGCGCCCACCTCGCCGGCCGCCTCCTTGACCAGTCGCGCCGTCAGGGCCCGCTCGACCACCAACCCATCGGCCGTGGCCGGCCCCACGATCGCCTCGCGCAACTCCTCCGGGCCCATCGGCCCGATCGGCAGCCCGGCGTCGCGGGCCGCCGCGGCCAGCGGCCCGTGTTCGAGGAAGCGACCGTAGAAGTCCGCGCGCACCGCGAGGACCACCCGCAGCCCGCTGCCCGGCCGTCCGGCCGCCAGCAGCAGGTCGATGAACTCCGCCCGCTCCGCGGGGTCGGCGCACAGCGTGAAGACCTCCTCGAACTGGTCGACCACGACCACCGTGTCCGGCGCCCGCGCCACCGGCCCCACCGCCCGTGCGGTCAGCGCGCCGGCGTGGTCGCGCAGCGGGTGCTCGCCGGGGGTCAGGACGCGGATCGCGGCCGGCCGCCCGCCGTCCGGGGCCGCCTGCCGCAGGCGCGGGATGAGGCCCGCGCGCAGCAGCGACGACTTGCCGCTGCCGGAGGGGCCGAAGACGGGGACCAGCCGGTGGTCGGCCACCCGCCGCAGCAACTCGGCGGTCAACTGGTCCCGCCCGAAGAACCGGGTGTGGTCACCGGGTTCGAAGCGGGCCAGCCCGCGGTAGGGCGAGCGGAGCGCGTCCGAGGCCGCCAGGTGCACGCCCACCGCGGCCGACGCCGCGCGCCACCGCCGCTCCCACTGCCCGGCGTCGCCCCCGCAGGCCCGTACGTACGCCAGCGTCACCGGCAGCGAGGGGAACTGCTCGCCGCCGGCCGCCCGCGACATGGTCGACACCGAGAACCCGGCGCGCTCGGCCATGACCCGGTACGTCGGCTGGCCGGCCGAGGTGCGCAGCGCGCGCAGCGCCGCGGCGAACTGCTGGACCGGCCCCGCGTTCGGGTCCACCGGATTCTCACGACGGCCCACCCCCGTCGCCCCCCCCTGTGCTCGCGTGACGCGGACACTCCAGCACGGCGCCCGGCGCGGGGTAAGACGCGGACCGGCCAAGCGCGGGGCGGCGGCGCGCGGTGGCCGTCGTCGGAACGGGAGAGGGGGACGGGCGCCCGGACGCGAGGCGGGTGGCCGACGGGAGGGCCGCCCGGTGGTGGGCGACCCTCCCGCGCCGTGCTCGATCTCGCTGCCTATACCGCGCGTGCGACAAGGCGCCCGGCGGTGGGGGAGCGGGTCAGGCGCTTAGGTTCCACAGCGCGTGCGCGATGGCGTCGCTGTTGTGGTCGAGCGCCGTGTCGTCCACGTTCTTCGTGGTGTCGCAGGAGGAGTGGTAGCACGGGTCGAAGGACTCGCCCGGCGTCCCGCCCCACTTCTCGGCCTGTTCCGCGGTCTTGGCCGCCTCGGCGCCGCTGAACAGGCCGCCGACGCGCACCCCGCGCTCCTTGAACGGCGCGTGGTCGGACCGTCCGTCGCCCTCGGTCTCCTGCTCCGTGACGATGTCCTTGCCCGCGTACCAGTCCTTGAAGACCTTCTCCAACTCCGGGTCGTCGTCGTAGACGAAGTAGCCGGGGTTGGGCGAGCCGATCATGTCGAAGTTCAGATACGAGTTGATCTTCGACAGGTCGCCCGAGCCCAGCTCGTTGACGTAGTGCGTGGAGCCGACCATGCCGTACTCCTCGGCGCCCCACCAGGCGAAGCGGAGCTTCTTGGCGGGCTTGAGGTCGGCCTTGGCCACGTTGAGCGCGACCTCCAGGATGCCGGCGGAGCCCGACCCGTTGTCGTTGATGCCGGCGCCGCGGCCGACCGAGTCCAGGTGCGCGCCGGCCATGACGACCTGCTCCGCGTCGCCGGCGGGCCAGTCGGCGATGAGGTTGTAGCCGGTGGAGCCGTTGAAGTCGAACTCCTGGAGGGACGTGGTGAACCCGGCGGCGTCCAGCTTGCCCTTGATGTAGTCCACGGACGCCTTGTAGCCGGGCTGGCCGTGTGCCCGGTTTCCGCCGTTGCCGTCGGCTATGGACTGCAACTCGGTCAGATGCCCCTTGACGGCGGCGAGGTCGATGTCGGGTGCGGCGGCCCGGGTGGGGGAGGGGGCCGCCTGGGCGCCGGAGGCCCCGCCGAGCAGGGCCGTGGCGAGAGCGGTGCAGGTGGCGGCGGCGATGGCGCCGCGACGCGGCGATACGTTTCGGTACACGAGGGCTCCGTTACAGATGTGGGGGGTGGTGCGGAGCGGATGACGCGGACATGAGAATTGATGCTTTCCCGTCCATCGTCAAGAGCGATTACCGGACGAGCATCTCCGAGGAGCGGTGTCACCGGCCCGCCCGCCCCGCTCGACCACCGCGCTGACGTGCGCGGAGACCACCGCCCCGGCGCGGCCCACGGATGCCGGACGCCGCGCGGAACCCCGCCGCGAGCTGCCTCGCCCGTACGCCGCCTGACGCGCCGCCACCAGCCGCGCGCCGGGGTTGAAGCCGCCCCGCCGCCGCGCGCGGCGCCCGTGTCGTCCCCCCGTACGCCACCCGCCCCGCTCCCGTACGCCATCAGAACCGGGCCCGTACGCCGAATGCGTGGCCCGCCCGGGAGCGGTGGCCGGTCGTCGCGGGGTGTGCCGGGCCGGTCGGCGGAGGTCGGGTACGGAGCGGCGACGGGCGGCGTTCCGCAGCCCGGGACGGCCGGGGCCGGCGCGGTTGTCCGCCGGTCGGGGGGATCTGACGTCGCGACGGTAGGCCGTCTGCCCCAGCCCGCGATGCAGCTTACGTCTTGGTAAAGAACACTTGTGTGACCTGTTCCGGTGGGTGAAGGAGACGTAAAGATCTGCCTGACCACCACCGCCGTCCTTCGACGGCGACCCAAGTAGGGGGAGTGCCTACGTGAAGAGAACAGCGATATTCGGTGCGGCCGGCACCGTGCTGACCGGTGTCCTGATCGCCGGGACCCTGGCCAGCCCCGCGGCCAGCGCGGGCGAGCGGCAGAGCCACCGCCCCGGCCTGTCCACGGAACAGCGCGCCGCCATCGGCGTCAAGATAGCCGCCGCGCGGGCCGCGCACACCGGCATCGACTGGAAGGACTGTCCGGCCGACTGGGGCCTGGAGAAGCCGATCCAGTGCGGGTACGTCACCGTCCCGGTCGACTACACCAAGCCGAACGGCCGCACCATCAAGATCGCGGTTGACCGCGTGGGCAACACCGGCACCGCCGACGAGCGACAGGGCGCGCTGCTGTACAACCCCGGCGGCCCCGGCGGCTCCGGGCTGCGCTTCCCCAAGCGCGTGACGACCAAGGCCCCGCTGTGGCAGAAGACCGCCAAGGCGTACGACTTCGTCGGCTTCGACCCGCGCGGCGTCGGCCGCTCCGCCCCCATCTCCTGCGTCGACCCGCAGGAGTTCGTCAAGGCACCCAAGCTCGACCCGGTGCCCGACAGCGAGGCCGACAAGCGCGCCCAGCGCAAGCTGGCCCGGCAGTACGCCCAGGGCTGCGCCGAGCGCAGCGGCGACATGCTGCCGCACATGACGACCCCGAACACCGCCCGCGACCTGGACGTCATCCGCGCCGCGCTCGGTGAGAAGAAGCTGAACTTCATCGGCGTCTCCTACGGCACCTACCTCGGCGGCGTCTACGCGACGCTCTTCCCCCAGCACGTGCGCCGCATGCTCGTGGACAGCGTGGTCAACCCGTCGCAGGAGAAGATCTGGTACCAGGCCAACCTGGACCAGGACGTCGCCTTCGAGACCCGGTGGAACGACTGGAAGAAGTGGGTCGCCCGCTACGACTCCGCGTACCACATCGGCGACACGCCCGAGAAGGTCCAGCGGCAGTGGGACAAGCTGCGCGCCACCGCCAAGAAGAACCCCATCGGCGGCGTCGTCGGCCCGGCCGAACTGCTCGGCTTCTTCCAGAACGCTCCCTACTACGACTCGGCCTGGACCACCGTCGCCTCCGTGTGGAGCGCCTACCTCGCCGGTGACGCCAAGCCCCTGATCGAGGCCGCGGGCCCCGACCTGTCGGACGTCAAGGGCAACATCTCGGCGGAGAACGGCAACGCCGTGTACACGGCCGTCGAGTGCGCCGACGCCAAGTGGCCCACCGACTGGCGCAAGTGGGACCGTGACAACACCCGGCTGCACCGCGACCACCCGTTCCTGACCTGGTCGAACGCGTGGATGAACCTGCCGTGCGCGACGTGGGAGGGCCCGCAGTACCAGCCCGTCAACGTCAAGTCCCACCGTGGCCTGCCGCCGGTGCTGATCGTGCAGAGCACCCGCGACGCCGCCACCCCGTACGAGGGCGCCGTCGAGCTGCACAAGCGGCTCAAGGGCTCGCGCCTGATCACCGAGCGGGACGCCGGCTCGCACGGTGTCACCACCGAGCTGAACCCCTGCATCAACCAGCGGGTGGACGCCTACCTGCTGCGCGGCACGGTGGACGCGAAGGACGTGGTCTGTGGTCCGCACGCCACGCCCACGCCCAAGCCGGAGCAGGCGAGCAAGACCAAGGCCGCGCTGGCCGAGCGCCTGACCCCCTGATGACCGGCCGGGGCGGTGACCGACCGCCCCGGCACGCGGGATCGGCTCACCGCAGCGGAGGCCGCCGGGCCTGGCCCGGCGGCCTCCGCCGCCGTTTTCTCCCGCGCGCCCCCAAGCCGTGCGGTGGCCGGTGATCCAGGGCCACGCGCCCCGCCGGCGGGTTCAGGCCGGGTCGGTGGCGCCGCCCGGGCGCGGGCCGAAGGCCGCGGCGAAGGCGGCCCGGGTGGGGGAGTCGGCCCGCCGGTCGAGCACCGCGAACACCACGTGGTCGAAGCCGCCGGCGAAGCGCCCCTCGCCCGTCAGCAGGGCCCGGAAGGCGCCGGCGACCTGGGCCGGATCGTTGCGGAACACCCCGCAGCCCCAGGCCCCGAGCACCAGGTGACGGTGGCCGTGCGCCGCGGCCACCTCCAACACCCGCTCCGCCCGCGAGGCCAGGGCCCGCGGAACGCGCGCCACTGCCGCCGCGTCGCGCTGGGCGATCACCCCGGCGTTGGGCGCGGCCGAGGTCAGGAACGCCACCCGGTACGGCTCGTCGAGCAGCGCGCCGCCATCGTCGCGGAACACCGCGACGCCGGGGGAGTAGACGACCCGGTCGCTGTAGAAGGGGCTGGGGTCGGCGCGGTGCGCGGCGTAGAACTCCGGGACCCGCCGCAGGCTGGCGTAGAGCGCGCTGCCCCGGCACAGCGCCTCCTCCTGCGCCTGCGCCCCGTTCAGGTAACCGCCGCCCGGGTTGCGGGCCGAGGCGAAGTTGAGCACCGCGACGGTGCCACCCGCCAGGGCCGGCCCGGCGCCCTCCGCCCCGCGGGCGTCCGCGCCGTACGCCGCCCCGCCCCCGGTGCTCAGCCGACGGGCGGCGCCGAGGCTGCCCTCCGGCGTCACCTCGAACCGGGTACGCGACGCGGACCGGTCGCCCGGAGCGGCCACGTCCCGCGCGACCTCCACCGGGCCCGGCCCGTACAGCCGCGTCCCCTCGGCCGCCTCGGCCAGCCACGGCGCCAGCCGCACCGGGTGGCCGCCCGGCGACGTGTAGCCGCCCGCCGCCACGATCTGTTCCGTCTCCTTGGCGATGCCCCGCAACCGCGCGCTCATGTCCCCGCTCACTGTCCCCCGCGTACCGGGCCGCCGCCACGCTCGCGGCGCGGCCCCTGATCGGGGACGAGGCTACGGAGTGCCGTCGCGCGGCGCCACGGGTTTGCCCGCCGCCAGCCAGGCGTCCTCGGCGGCGTAGTCGAAGAGGAACGCGTAGGGCCGGACCATGGCGGGGAAGGCCGTGCGCCAGTCCTCGTGCGCCAGCCTGCCCGCGATCCACTCCACCGTGGCGGGCAACGCCTCCTGGTAGGTGACCACGGGGCGGTACCCCAACTCCCGCTCGGCCGCCGACAGGTCGTACACGACCGGGTGCGTCCCACTCCACGGCGTCACCCCGACCCGCTCGACCGCGGGCACCCCGTCCACCAGGAGCAGTTCGCTCTCCACGCCGAGCGCGGCGTCCACCGCGCGGGCGATCTCGGCGACGGTCGGCGCCTGCGGGTCGCCCGCGTTCAGCACCCGCGACCCCGGCTTCCGGGCGGCGAGCCGCACCAGCTCCGCGACGTTGTCCGCGTGGGCGGGGTGGAAGCGGCTCTCGCCGCGACGCGCGAGCACCCGTACGGGCCGCCGATCCAGCGCCCGCTGCACGAAGTGCAGCTCACGCGGCATGCGACTGTGTCGGCCGTGGACGGCGCCGGCGCGCACCAGCGTGCTGGGCAGCCGGTCGCCGGCCGCCAGCAACGCCTGCTCCAGGGCCACCTTGCGGGTGGCGTAGCTGCTCTCGCCGGGCGCCACCGTGCGGTGGGACTCGGGCACCGGGACGGGCAGCTCGGGGAAGCCGTCCGGCGCGTCCTGGGTGTCGAGGCTGCGCCCGCGCTCGTCCTCGTAGACGGCGCCGCTGGAGATGACGACGGCGGAGCCGATCCGGTCCGCGAGCGAGATCAACTGGTGCGCGTGCGACGCGCCGTAGGCGACGCAGTCGAGCAGCACGTCACAGCCCCGGCCGATGGCCGCCGCCAGCGCGGCGTCGTCCTCCCGGTCCACGGCCAGCGGCGTCACCTCCGGCGGCCACTCCGGGTCCCCCGCCCCGCTGAGCGAGGCCGCCCGCACCCGCCAGCCGTCGGCGGCCAGCGCGCGCACCGCCGCCCGGCCGATCTGCCCGCGCGCCCCGAGGACGAACGCGGTCCCGCGCGCCCCGCCCGCAGCCGCTGTCCCGGTCTGCCCTGCCGCATCTGTGATCATGGTGGGACGCTAGGGCCCGGGCACGACGTCCCCAAGACCCGTTCGCCGTGCGCTGATCCGCCGTCAGCGCAACGCCCCCGGCGTCACGCTTCCGGCGCGGCAGCCGGGGCGGGGGTCGGCGGGTCACGCCAGCGCGGCGAGGGCCGGGGCGGGGCGGTACGTGGTGGAGTCGGCCCGGGCTCACGCCACTGGCCGAGCCCGGTGCGGCCGATCGGGTGGCCGCCCGGCGCGTCGCCTTGTCCCGGGCCGCCGGGTCGGGGTGCGCTGACGCTCGCGGCCCCGTCCGTCCGACAGCCATGACGGCCCTCGTGGTCGGCGTGGCCGGGCCGCGGCGCGCGGCGCCTCGTACGTCGCGTGCCGCCGCGCCGGGCGGGCCGGTGGCCGCGCCCGGGCCCCATCCGGCCCGGTCCCGAGCCCTGACCAGGAGGCCCCCATGCACCGCCGCGCCCGTACCGCCCGCATCCTCGCCGCCGCCGCGCTCGCGGCCTGCGCCCTCACCACCGCCCCCGCGGCGGACGCCGCCCCGCGGCCGCCGGCCGGCAGCCTCTTCCTCACCGTCTCGGGCGCCGACGGCGAGCTGACCCGGATGGCCCGGTTGGACTGCGACCCCGCCGGCGGGTCGCACCCGCTGGCGGCCGAAGCCTGTACGGCGCTGCGCGCGGCGGACGGCAACCCCGATCGGCTCGTCGCCCAGCGACTGGTGTGCACCGAGGAGCACGCGCCCGTCACCGCGCGCGTCGCGGGCGCCTGGCGCGGCACCCCGGTCAACTGGAGCCGGACCTACCCCAACACCTGCCACCTGCGGGCCGCCACCGGCGCGCTCTTCCAGTTCCCCGCCACCACCGGGGCCTGAGCCGCGCGGGCGCGCCTCCTCACGTGCCCCGCGCGGCCATCACGCCCACGGTCAGCAGGCCGAGCACCACCCAGCCGAACCACAGCCAGCCGTTGCTGCCCAACGTCACGGTGTAGGCGGTCACCATCACCAGGCCGCCCACCGTGAAAATCGCCATCGCCTTCGCAGATCCGGGCATCCCCGCAACCTCCTCATGGCGGCCGGGGCGTGCGCCCCGACCACGGCCAGGGGGCCATCGTCTCCCGGGGCGGGGCGCCACCGCTAGCGCTCGGCGCCGCTACCTGCTCTTGGCCTGCAAGGACGCCAGGTAGTCGTTGTAGGCGTTCAGCTCCTTGTCGCCGTCGCGGTCGGCGACCCGGTCCGAGCGGCGCGCGGTGCGCTGCTCGGACCGGTACCACTGGAAGACCAGCGCGATCAGCACCACCACGGACGGGATCTCGCTGAACGCCCAGGCGATACCGCCCGCCGCGTTCTGGTCCGAGAGCGCGTCGATGCCCAACGAGTCCGGCGGGTTCTTGTACGTGCCGATCATCGGCTCGGACGCCATCATCAGGGCGATGCCGAAGAAGGCGTGGAAGGGCATGCCGGCGAACAGCTCCAGCATCCGCATGACGTACCCGGGCCGGTGCGGGCCCGGGTCCACGCCCATGATCGGCCAGAAGAAGACCAGGCCGACCGCGAGGAAGTGCACCATCATCGCGATGTGCCCCGGCTTGGACTCCATGAGGAAATCGAAGAGCGGGGTGAAGTAGAGCGCGTACAGGCTCGCGATGAACAGCGGGATCGTGAACGCCGGGTGGGTGATGATCCGCACGTAGCGGCTGTGCAGCAGGGCCACGAGCAGTTCGCGGGGGCCGGGGCCGCCGCGCCCGGCGCGCGCCCGGCCGGCCGGCAGCGCCCGCAGCGCCAGCGTCACCGGCGCGCCGAGCAGCAGCAGGATGGGTGAGAGCATGCTGATCACCATGTGCTGCACCATGTGCACGCTGAACATGACCATGCCGTAGTCGTTGAGCTTGGTGCACATCACCAGCGCGACGGTCAGCACGCCCACGACGAAGGAGACGGTCCGCATCACGGGCCAGCCGTCGCCGCGCTGGTGCAGCCGCAGCGCGCCCCACCCGTACAGCGCCAGCGCCAGCAGGCAGCCGATCAGGAAGAACGGCTCGCTGCTGTACTCCAACCCGCGAGCCAGGGTGAACGGCGGCAGATTCATGTCCATGCCGTGTCCGCCGTGATCCATCCGCTCTCTCCTCATATCGCCGCAAACGCTCGCACCAGAGTAGAACCGCCCCCGGCCACGTCGTGGGCCGGGGGCGGTCGGCGCGCCAGGCGGGGTGGAGCCACCGGTGTGCGGGCGCGGGCGCCGGAGGCGGAGGGCTCAGCTCACAGCACGCACTCGGCCTCCGCGTACCGCTCCATGGGCACCGTCTTCAGGTGCTCCACCGCCTCGGCGAGCGGGGTCAGGACGATGTCGGTGCCGCGCAGCGCGGTCATCATGCCGAAGTCGCCCCGGTGCGCGGCCTCCACCGCGTGCCAGCCGAACCGGGTGGCCAGCACCCGGTCGTAGGCGGTGGGCGTGCCGCCGCGCTGCACATGGCCGAGAATCACCGGCCGCGCCTCCTTGCCGAGGCGCTCCTCCAGTTCGACGGAGAGCTGTCGGGCGACGCCGGCGAACCGCTCGTGGCCGTAGACGTCCTTGCCGCCGACGTCGAACTCCATGGAACCCGCGCGCGGCTTGGCGCCCTCCGCGACGACCACGATGGCGAACTTCTTGCCGGCCTGGAACCGCCGGCCCACCACCTCGGTCAGCTCCCCGATGTCGAAGGGGCGCTCGGGTACGACGATGGCGTGCGCGCCGGCGGCCATGCCCGAGTGCAGCGCGATCCAACCGGTGTGCCGCCCCATCACCTCGACGATCAGCACCCGCTGGTGCGACTCGGCGGTGGTCTTGAGCCGGTCCAGGGCCTCGGTGGCCACGCCGACGGCGGTGTCGAAGCCGAACGTCACGTCGGTCGACGCGATGTCGTTGTCGATGGTCTTGGGCACCCCGACGATGGGCAGCCCCGCGTCGGACAGGAGGCGGGCCGCCTTGAGCGTGCCCTCGCCGCCGATCGGGATGATCGCGTCGAGACCGAGGTCCGCGACGTGGCCCCGGGCCCGCTCGACGCCGTCCCGCAGGTGCTCGGGGCGGACCCGGGAGGAACCGAGGATGGTGCCGCCCAGGGCCAGGATGCCGCCGACGGCGTCGAGGTCGAGCTTGCGGTAGTCGGCTTCGAGAAGGCCACGCCAACCGTCGTGGAACCCCACGACCTCGTCGCCGTGGTCGGCGACCGCACGGTGCACGACCGACCGGATTACGGCGTTCAGACCGGGGCAGTCACCGCCGGAAGTGAGCACACCAATACGCATGGTTTGTGATACCTCTGCAACTCAACCGGACGACCGGACCCCGTCGTCCGGTTGGATCGCGGTCAGCCTACAAGCGCGTAGCACTCCCATGGGGCGAGTGTCCGTCATGCGGTCTGCGTCGCCGCCGCCATCCGCTCGTTGCGCAGCGCCTCGTACCAGCGGTCGTCCACCGGCGGCAGCGCGTTCACGTCGAGCGCCAACTTCAGCAACAGATCGGCGATCTGCGGGTTACGGGCGAGCACCGGGCCGTGCATGTACGTGCCGAACACGGTGTCGTTCCACGCGCCCTCGGTGCCGTCGCCGGTGCCGTTGCCCTTGCCGAGCCGGACCCGGGCGAAGGGGCGGGCGGTGGGGCCCAGGTGCGTGACGCCCTGGTGGTTCTCGAAGCCCGTCAGCGGCGGCAGGCCGAGCCGCTCGTCGATGTCGCCGAGCACGTCGCCCACGCACCGCTCGCCCTCGCCACGGGTGCTGACCACGTCGAGGAGCCCGAGCCCGGGCTCGCGCTGCCCGAGGTCGTTGATGAACTCGTGGCCGAGGATCTGGTAGCCGGCGCAGACCGAGAAGACGATGGCGCCGTTCTCCACCGCGCGGTTGAGGCCGCCGTCGCGCCGTAGCCGCTCGGCCGCGAGTCGCTGCGGCCGGTCCTCGCCGCCGCCGATCAGGTAGATGTCACCGGAGGTGGGGATCTGCTGGTCGGAGCGTACGTCGACGCGGGAGACGTTCAGCCGGCGCTGGCGGGCGCGCCGCTCCACGACCAGCGCGTTGCCCTGGTCTCCGTACGTGCTCAGCAGGTCGGGGTAGACCCACACCAGGCGCAGGCTGTTCTGGCTCATCCTCGGCATCCTTCGTGCTTCAGCGATTCGGGGGGCGGTGGCCGCGTCGCGGGCCGGCCCGCCGCGGTGGGTCGGCCCCCGACGCGGGAGTCGACGTCGCGCGGGGGCCGGGGGTCCGTCGTGGCCGGCGGCTAGTTGCCGACGCGGCGGCGCAGGTCCTGGAAGGCGGTGTAGTTGGCGATGACCTCGATCCGGCCGGGCGGGGCCATCCGCACCGCCTCGTCCGCGTTCTCGCAGACCCGGAAGTCGAGCCCGGCGACCTCGAGGCGCACCGCGAGGTCCAGCTTGCGGTCGCCGATCACCATGATCGGGTGCCCGGCCAGCCGGGTGTAGTCCACGTCCCACAGCCACGAGGTGTCGGTGCCGTCCGCGCCGCGCGCGTTGACCGACAGGATCACGGGCGTGGGCGGCGGGTCGATCAGCGAGAACGTCTCCAGCCAGCCGGCCGGGTTCTTCGCGAGGAGCAGCCGGAGCTGGCGGTCCATGAAGGTGACGACGTCGTACCGGCCGGCGACCGCCTGCACCGCGTACATCCGCTCCAGCGCGACCTGCGGCGGCACCCCGAACGTGGCGGCGACGGCCGCGGAGGTGGCCGCGTTGGCCTTGTTGGCCCGGCCGGGAAGCTGGAGGTGGATCGGCCACGCGGAACCCTGCGGGTCGAGCACGTAGTCGCCGTTCAGGGCCCAGGTGGGGCGGGGGCGGCGGAAGCCGCAGTCGGCGCAGCCCCAGTCGTCGCCGGGGCGCTGCAGGACGCCACCGCAGGACGGGCAGGACCAGGCGTCGTCCTTCCACTCCTGGCCGGCGGCCACCCACACCACGTTCGGGCTGGACGAGGCCGCCCAGACGATGAGCGGGTCGTCCGCGTTGGCGATGACCGTGGCCTTGCTACCGGCCAGGCCCTCGCGCCACTTCTCGGCGAGCATGCGGGTCTCCGCGGCGCGGTCGAGCTGGTCGCGGGAGAGGTTCAGCAGCGCGATGGCCTTGGGCGTGGTGTCCCGGGCCACGCCGGCCAGGTACTTCTCGTCCACCTCGATGACGCCGTACCGGGCGTCGGAGCCGCCGGCGAGGGCGGAGGTGATGCCGGCGGGCATGTTGGCGCCCAGGGCGTTGGAGACGACCGGTCCGCTGGCGCGCAGCGCCTCGGCGATCAGCCGGGTGGTGGTGGTCTTGCCGTTCGTCGCGGAGACGAGGATCACGTCGAGATGCCGCGCCAGCCGAGCCAGCAGGTCCGGGTCGAGCCGAAGGGAGACCTTCCCCCCGATCACTGACCCGCTGCCGCGACCAGCGACCCGCGACACCGCCGCTGCTGCCCTGCCCGCCGTCACGGCCAGCTTGGCGCGCGGCGGCAGCGGCTCCGTGTTGCCTGCCATCGTCCTTGTTCCTCCTTGCGTCCGGCGCAGTGCCCGCCCCCGGGGCTGCCGGTCAAACGCCCCCTTGATGCCGAATCGCCAGCCGGGAGGCTTCGGTCGGGGTTCAGCCTATCGAGATCCAGACCCTGGCCCGAACCCCGCCACCTGCGCCGGGCTTCCCGGTCCGGTCGCCACAGCCGTGCCGGCCCGGCCGGACCGTACCCTGTTCCGCATGCGAACTGGCGCGATCCCCGGCAGCTCGGGACGGGTGCGGCCCCTCCGGCTGCTCGGCGACCCCCACTTGGCGGCCCCGTGCGCGGAGGTGACGGAGTTCGGCTTCGAGCTCGCCCGCCTGGTGGAGGACATGTACGCGACGATGTACGCGTCGGGGGGCGTCGGCCTCGCGGCCAATCAGATCGGCGTCCCACTACGGGTGTTCGTCTACGACTGCCCCGACGACGAGGATCGCCGTCACCTGGGACACCTCGTCAACCCCCGCCTGGTGCACGCCGACGGGCTGATCTTCCGTGGTCCGGAGGGCTGCCTGTCGCTGCCCGGCATCGAGGCCGGCACGCCCCGCTTCGACCGCGCGGTGGTGGAGGGCGTGAGTATGGACGGCGGTCCGCTGCGCGTCGAGGGCAGCGGCTTCTTCGCGCGCTGCCTGCTGCACGAGTGCGACCACCTGGACGGCAAGCTGTTCACCGACCGGCTTGAGGGCCGCCGCCAGCGCCGGGCGCTGCGCGCGGCGGCCCGGGCCCCGTGGGCGACCGGCTCCAGGGCCTGAGCGGCTGCGACGGGGGAGTGGACGGAGGGGTGGGGCCCGCCGGTCCCGCGTCGCGGAAGGCGCCCCGGGCGGCGGTGGCCTAGAAGGCCGGGCCGCCCTCGCGGTCGCCGGCGTCGGCCAGGCGCCCCCACAGCAGGTCGGTGAGGTGGCTGACGAGTTGCTCGCGGGGGCAGGGCCGGTCACGCAGCCACCAGTCGCCCGCGGCGTGCATCATGCCGACGATGCCGTGCCCCCACACCCGGGCCTTCTCCGCGCCGTCCGGGCCCAGGTCCACCCGCTCGGCCACCACCTGGGCCAGCTCCTCGCCGAGCCGGCGCAGCAGCGGCGCCGCGTGCCGCCCGACGTCGAAGCCCTGCTCGGGTTGGCCCTCGCTCTGGTCGTCGGCCGGGTGCATGAGGAAGCGGTAGACCTGCGGGCGGGCCTCGATCGCGGCGAGGTAGGTGTCCAACGTCGCCTCGACCCGGGCCCGGCGCTGGGCCGGGGCGTCCAGGGCCGCGCGCAGCGCGGCGAGCAGGGCGTCGGTGTGCCGGACGGCGAGGGCGCGGTAGAGGCCGCCCTTGTCGCCGAAGTGTCGGTAGAGGATGGGCTTGGTGATGCCCGCCTCGGCGGCGATGGCGTTCATCGAGGCGCCGGGGCCATCGCGGAGCACGACCCGGTCGGCGGCCTCCAGCAGCTCGCGTCTGCGCTCCTCGTGCGCGCGCTGCTGGCTGTCGCGCTGCGTGGTGTCCATGGTGTGCCTCCCACCCCGGTGTTCCGTGCGGCCCGCGCAACGTAACACCCCATGGCCTGCGGTCCTTCCGGCGACCAGGGAGTTGACAGCCTCTACTGGCGAGTAACAGACTCCTGTTACCGAAGGTAATGAGCGGCTGGAGGGGATCATGCCGGAGTTCTCTTTCGAACTCAACGAGGAGCAGAAGTCCGTACGGGACTGGATTCACGGATTCGCGCAGGACGTGATGCGCCCGGCCGCCGCGGAGTGGGACGAGCGGGAGGAGACCCCCTGGCCGATCATCCAGGAGGCGGCCAAGATCGGCCTGTACTCGCTGGACTTCTACGCCCAGCAGTTCTTCGACCCCACCGGGCTTGGTATCCCGATGACCATGGAGGAGCTCTTCTGGGGCGACGCGGGCATCGCGCTGTCCATCGTGGGCACCGGGCTCGCCGCCGTGGGCGTGCTGGCCAACGGCACCGAGGAGCAGGTCGGCACCTGGGTGCCGCAGATGTACGGCGACGCGAACGACGTGAAGGTCGCCGCCTTCTGCTCGTCCGAGCCCGACGCCGGCTCGGACGTGGCCGCCATGCGCACCCGCGCGGTCTACGACGAGGCCAAGGACGAGTGGGTGCTCAACGGCACCAAGACCTGGGCCACCAACGGCGGCATCGCGAGCGTCCACGTCGTGGTCGCCGTCGTGGACCCGGAACTCGGCTCCAAGGGGCACGCCTCCTTCATCATCCCGCCGGGCACGCCGGGCCTGTCCCAGGGCCAGAAGTTCCAGAAGCACGGCATCCGCGCCTCGCACACCGCCGAGGTGGTGCTGGAGGACGTCCGCGTCCCCGGTGACTGCCTGCTCGGCGGCAAACCCAAGCTGGACGAGCGGCTGGCCCGCGCCCGCGAGCGCGACGCCCTGAGCGCGGCGGGGGCCGAGCGCGTGAAGAACGCGGCCATGGCCACCTTCGAGGCGTCCCGGCCGGCGGTCGGCGCGATGGCCGTCGGTACGGCGCGCGCCGCGTACGAGGAGGCGCTGGAGTACGCGAAGACGCGCACCCAGTTCGGCCGCCCGATCATCGACAACCAGGGCGTGGCCTTCCAACTCGCCGACATGCGCACTCAGATCGACGCCGCCCGGCTGCTGGTCTGGCGGGCCTCGTGGATGGCGGCGGCCGGTCGGCCGTTCACCGCCGCCGAGGGCTCGATGTCCAAGCTGTACGCCAGCGAGACGGCCAAGAAGGTCACGGCCCAGGCCATACAGATCCTCGGCGGTAACGGCTACACCCGCGAGTACCCGGTCGAGCGCATGCACCGGGACAGCGCCATCTACACCATCTTCGAGGGGACCAGCGAGATCCAGCGCCTGGTGATCGCCCGCACCCTGTCCGGGATGCCCATTCGCTGACCGCGCGCCCGACCGCGCGGTGGCCGCGCCAGGCCGCCGCGCGCCGCGACGCCCTTGCCGGGCGGCGCCCCACCACGGGGCGCCGCCCGGCGTCGTCGTGCCCGCCCGCGCCCGGCCGCCGCGCCGGCACGGGCGCACGCGGCCCCGCCCTCACCCGAATGGAGTACGTCCGGAATTCCCGGGTGAGGCCGGCAGAGCGCGCTCGTGCGGGCCCGGGACCGGTTCCGGGCCGGCTCCGCCGGCGGCGACGAGGGGCGCCTGCGGTCGCCGTGTGCTTGCGGGACGCGCGCAATGGAAGACGGAGCACGCCCAGCCGTGTCGGCGCGTGCTACGCGCGAAAGGAGACAGTGGCGATGACTGCACCCCAGGGCGACACCCCGCAGGAGCTGTCAGGCATGCACGTGGTCGACCCGGATGGCCAGAAAGTCGGGTCGGTGCAGCAGGTGTACAGCGACGACATCACTGGCGTACCGGAATGGATAACCGTTCGCACCGGGCTGTTCGGCATGAAGGAGACCTTCGTCCCCCTCGCCGGCGCCCAGCACTCGGGTGGTGACCTGCGCGTTCCGTACAGCAAGGAGGAGATCAAGGACGCTCCGCGGATCGACGCCGCAGGACACCTCTCCCCGGAGGAGGAGACGGAGCTCTACCGGCACTACGGCCTGCGCCAGCCCGGTCGGCGGACGATGGGGCGCGGGCAGGGAACGGACGCGACGGCCGGCGGCGACGCGAACACCACGCGCGGGGGCATGGCGGGCGCGGCTGGCGGCGCGGCGGGCGGCGGAGCCGCGGGGTACGCCGCGGGCCGCGAGTCCGGTCAGCGCACCGAGGCCGGGGGACCCAAGCTGGTCGGCGCGGGCGCCGGGCGCGGCGCCGACGTGGGCGACGCGTCGGCCAAGGAGACCCGCGAGATGGCGGCCGAGCGCATGACCAAGCAGGGCCGTGGGAAGCATGCCGACCGGGCGGCCAAGGAGGGCGTCCAGGAGATGATCCTCTCCGAGGAGCAGGTCCGGATCGGCACCGAGGAACACGAGACGGGACGCGCCCGGCTGCGCAAGCACGTGGTCACCGAGGACGTGACCCGCACCGTGCCCGTCAGCCACGAGGAAGTGCACCTCACGCGCGAGCCGATCACGGCGGACGACATGCGGCGACAGAGCCGCGACGCGCGGATCGAGGACGGTGAGGTGGAGGTCACCCTGCACGCGGAGCGCGCCGTCGTCCGCAAGGAGACCGTGCCGGTCGAGCGCGTACGGCTGGAGACCGAGCGGGTGACCGAGCAGGAGGAGATCTCGGCGCGGGTACGCAAGGAGCGCGTGGAGTACGAGGGCGCCGAGGGGGACGAGGGCGCCGCTGGCGAACGAGGTCGCCGCGGTGGCGCAGGCGGCAGGAAGGGGCCCGAGGACGTGCGCTGACCCCGCGGTCACACCGCCCGTCACACCGCCCCGTCACACCGACCGCCGACAGAGCGGTCCGCCACGGAGCGCGACAGGGCCAGACAAGCCAGAGCCCATCAGGCCAGCCCAGGCCGTGCCAGACCGGAGCAGGTCACGCCCGGGCGAGCCGCCCCACCGGGACGACGTGGTCCCCGCCGCATCCGACAGCGGCGGGGACCACGTCGTACCCGCGCGCGGGCGCTCGCCCGCTACGTCTCGGGCAGCCGCCCGCGCCGCGCCGCGTCGCTCAGCGGCGCGAGCGGATCGTCGCCCCGCTCCTCGACGCGCGCCAGCGCCTCCTCCGGGCCGAAGGCCAGGTCGGCCGGGTGCGCGCACGCGGCGACCTCGTCCCAGTCGACCGGCGTCGCCACGCCGGGACGCTCGCGGATACGCAGCGTGTACGGGGCGGCCGTGGTCTTCGCCGAGGCGTTCTGGGACCAGTCGATGAACACCTTGCCGTGCCGCGCGGCGCGCGACATCGTCGCCACCGCGAGGTCGGGCAACTCCGCCCGCATCCGCACCGCCAACCGCTTGGCGTAGGCCACCGCGGTCTCGGCGGGGGCGGGCTCCACCGCCACGTACAGGTGCAGGCCCTTGGAGCCGGAGGTGACCGCGCAGGCCGTCAGACCGTCGGCGGCGAGCGCGGCGCGCAGCGGGAGCGCCACCCGGCAGCAGTCGGTGACGTCGGCGCCGGGCCCCGGGTCGAGGTCGAAGACGACCCGGTCGTGCACCGCCGGCCCGGCGCCGGCCCGCCACTGCGGCACGTGCACCTCGTACGCCCCGAGGTTGGCCATCGCCACCAGCGTCGCGGTCGAGTCGACGACGACGTGCGGGGCCGGTTCCCCCTTGCCGGGCACGGAGGTGAGGGTGACCCACTCGGGGCAGCCGGGGGGCGGGTTCTTGGCGTACCAGCGCTCGCCGTCCACGCCGTCCGGGGCGCGGACGAACGAGGCCGCCCGGTCGGTGGTGTGCGGCACCATCAGCGGGGCGATGCGCGCGTAGTAGTGCAGGAGCTCGGCCTTGGTGTGCTCCGACTCGGGGAAGAGCGTCTTGCGCAGGTGGGTCAGGGCCAGTTGGTGGCCGTCCACCCGCACGGCCTGTCGGTCGGGGGCTGCGGACATGACACGGACGATGCCACGCGCCCGGCGTGCGCGCGCGGGCGGCGCGGCGGGCCGGCCCGAGCCCGGCGCGCGGTTCGCCCGGCTGCGCGGCCCGTGGTGAGGGAGCGCCGCCGACACCCCGCGCGCGGGGCCGGCCCCACGTGCGCGACGCGCCGTGGCGGGCGCCCGTGGCGGGTGCGCGCGGCGGGCGCGGGAGGCGCGCGCGGGGGAGTAGGGGCAGGGCGGAAGACGGGGCGCTCGGGCGGGGCGAGGGGGTCGAACCGGGGCCGGAACCCAGCGTTCCTCCGGTGACCGTAGGTCATATAACGTTAAAGAAATCGCTCTGACCACGTGCGTCCCAGGAGGCAACCATGGGCACACGGCGCACCACGCTGCCCGGTGTCGGTACCCAGTACGACTTCACGACGCACGCCGGACAGCACCTGTCCGTCGTCGTCCACCACGACGGCCGTCGCTTCATCGGCTTCTACTCCCAGGACGACCCCGACTCCTGTCAGGTGTCCATCTGCCTCGCGCCCGAGGAGGCGACCGCGGTCGCCCACCTCATCGACCCGGCGCCCATCGCCGCCGTCCGCACCGACGGCATCGACCTGGTCACCGAGCACATACCGGTCGGCAGCAGGTCCCCGTACGCGGGACGGCTGCTCGGCGACACCGGCGCCAGGACCCGTACCGGCGCGTCCATCGTCGCGGTGTTGCGCCGCACCAGTGCGCACCCCTCGCCCGGCCCCGACTTCCGGTTCGCCATCGGCGACACGCTCGTCGCGGTCGGCACCCGAGAGGGCGTCGACGCGCTCTCCACCATCATCGCGGAGGGCTGAACCAGCGTGCATGACACCACCACACTCCTCATAGAGCTCGGGGCCGTCATCCTGGGCCTCGGGCTCATCGGGCGTCTGGCACTGCGCTTCGGCCTGTCACCGATACCGCTCTACCTGCTGGCCGGCCTCGCCTTCGGGCAGGGCGGGCTGCTCCCGCTCAAGGCCAGCGAGGAGTTCGTCGGCGTCGGCGCTGAGATTGGCGTGATACTGCTGCTGCTCCTGCTCGGTCTGGAGTACAGCGCGTCAGAACTCGTCACCAGCCTCAAGACCCAGTACCCGTCCGGAGTGGTGGACTTCGTCCTCAACGCCGTCCCGGGCGCCGTGGCCGCCCTGCTCCTGGGCTGGGGCCCGGTCGGCGCCGTCGCCCTCGCCGGCGTCACCTGGATCTCCTCGTCGGGCGTCATCGCCAAGGTCCTCACCGACCTCGGACGCCTGGGCAACCGTGAGACGCCGGTCATCCTGAGCGTCCTGGTCATCGAGGACCTGTCGATGGCCGTCTACCTGCCGCTGCTCACCGCGCTGGTGGCCGGCGCCGGGCTCGCGGGCGGCAGCCTGACCCTGCTCATCGCGCTCGGCACCGTCGGCATCGTGCTCTACCTCGCCCTGCGGCACGGCCGGTTGATCAGCCGGGCCGTCTCGTCGGACAACCCCGAGATGCTGCTGCTCGTCGTGCTGGGCCTGACCCTGCTGGTCGCCGGCGTCGCCCAGGAACTCCAGGTCTCCGCGGCGGTGGGGGCGTTCCTGGTGGGCATCGCGCTCTCCGGCGAGGTGGCCGAGGGCGCGGAGCGGTTGCTGACGCCGCTACGCGACCTGTTCGCGGCCGTCTTCTTCGTCTTCTTCGGCCTGTCCACCGACCCGACCGAGATCCCGCCCGTGCTGGTGCCCGCGCTGCTGCTCGCGGCGGTCACCACGGTGTCCAAGATCGGCACCGGCTGGTACGCGGCGCGCCGCGCCGGCATCGGACCGCGCGGGCGGCTGCGCGCCGGTGGCACGCTCGTCGCGCGCGGCGAGTTCTCCATCGTCATCGCCGGGCTCGCGGTCAGCACGGAGCCAAGGATCGGGCCCATCGCCACGGCGTACGTGCTGATCCTGGTCATCGTCGGCCCGCTCGCCGCCCGCTACACCGAGCCCGTCGTACGCCGGCTGAACGAGCGCCGCACCGGCGGCTCCGCCGCCCGAGCGGCCCGCGCCGGCTCGCCGAGCGAGACCCCGCCCCACTCCATCGAGCGTGAACCGGCGGGCGGGGCCACTACCGCCACCGACGCTCCGGCGCCGTCTCCGGAAGGTCCGGCCGAGGCCGCCGCGCCCGGCCCCGGCGCGTCAGCGGCACGGCTCCCCGAGGCCGAGCCGGACGCCGGAACGGCCCCGGAGGACGAGTCGGGGCTGTCCACCCACCGCGGCGGCAAGCCGCTCCCGTAGGGGCGTTCGGACGCGGGGCGATCCCGCCGCCCTGAGCCGCGACCGGCCACGAAGGCCGTGCGGCCAGCCCCCGGTCGAGGGGCAGCGGGCGGCGGGTCAGCTCCGCGCCGCCGGCTTCCAGTCCTCGGCGAGAAGGCCGAGCACCACCTCGTCCAGGAACTCGCCGAGGACCCAGGACGAGGAGCGCAGCACGCCCTCGCGGACGAAGCCGTTGCGTGTCGCGGAGCGCAGCATCGCCGCGTTGTCCGCCAGCGTCTCGATCTGGAGCCGGTGCAGGCCGCGTACGACGAAGCCGTAGTGGCACAGCACGGCGACCACGTCGGTGCCGTACCCCTTGCCACGGGCGGCCGGCAGCAGGCCCAGCCCTATGTGCGCGGAGCGGTTGTGCGTGTCGATGCCCCACAGGGTGGCCATGCCGACCAACGTGCCGCTCGCCAGGTCCACCACGGAGAACGGGACGTGCCCCTGCTCCGTGTCGTCCGTCACGAGCCGCGGGTCCTTCGTGCCGGGCGTCACCGGCCGCCACGGCCCGCCCTCGGCCCGCGAGCCGTTGACCACGTCGTCGTAGAGCTCGGCCCGCAGGACCGGGATGTCGTCCTCGTGGCGGGCGCGCAGCCCGACCGTGTTGCCTTTGAGCATGGACGCCTTCCTATCCGGCCGGGCTGGCTGACGGCAACCCCATTAGCGATCGTCCGCATGAAAGATCGTCCGCGCCGTCGTGCGAGGTGGGCGCGGTGTTCGGGCCTAAGGGCGCCGGCTGCGTGAGTGGCCGGGGTCAGGCCGCGTACGTAGCCCCGCCGGGCCCGGCGGGGCTACGTACCCGAAGAACGCGCCGCGAGCGTGACGGTCCGACGGTCGTGCGCGCGGCCGTGGCCGCCTCCCGTTCGCCGGGGCGGGCACGGTCGCGTGGTGGTCAGACCTTGCGCCAGCCGGGGACCCAGGCGCCGTCCTCGACGGTGTAGTCGCCGAACAGCGCCGGCGCCTCCCGGGTCAGCAACTCGCCGACCTTGCCGAACAGCAGCCGGATCTCCTCCTCGGCGCCCGGCGCCGTCCGGCTCTCGATGACGTGCCGCAGGGTGCGCACATTGGCGGTCCACACCAGGCCGGTGGCCACCCCCTCCGGAGCGAACCGGCGCATGAACGAGGTCTTGGCCTTCTTCTCCGCGAACGGCACGCCCTCCTCGTCAAGCCCGAAGTGGCCGGCCATCCACTGCTGGAACTCCTCCATCCGCCCGAGCAGTTCCGTGGCCCGCTCCATCAGCTCCGGGTCGCCCTCGGCCCACCGCGGGAACCAGAACGGCAGGTCGTCCAGGCGCACGAAGCGCAGCGACTCCTGGGAGACGGCGGTGCCCGCGCGGTGGCGCACCAGCTCGTGCGTGGCGACCCGGCTCACGTGGTGCAGCACCAGGGTGAAGCTCACGTGCTCAAGGACGGAGCCGTGCGCGCTGGCCAGGATGTTGCGCAGGTACTTCTCCTGGTCGGTGCGGATGCGGGTGACGTTGGGGTTCAGGCCCGGCTCCCAGGAGCGGTAGCAGACCCGGCCGGCGAACTCCGCCAGGTTCTGCGCGTCGTCCAACTCGCCCCGGTCGACGCGCTCCAGCCACTTCTCGCCGCCCACCTCGGCGAGGTACGCGGCGACCTCGTCGTAGTCCAACTGGGGGCGGGCGATGAGGCGGACCTCGGGTTCCACGCGACGCAACGTGACCATCCTTCGTAGCTTCGAGCACATGCGCTGGCCGAGTCTGCCACGTCCACCCACCCGCGCCGCCGCGCGGTCCCGCGGGCCCGGGCCAGCGGGCCGGGTGTCCTCGCCGCCCGCGCCGCGCACCGCGCGACCAGCGGCGCCGGCGCGCGAGCGCCCCCGGGCCGGCCCGCGCCTAGGGACGTCAGATGCCGCGTTCGATCATGTCGATGACGTGCTGGACCGCGTCGTGGGCCTGGGTGGAAGGGAGGCCGCGCAGGGGACCGTCGATGAGGAGGATCGCGAGCCCGTGGACGGCGGACCAGGCGAGGAACTCGGCCCCCGGGCGCCGGTCCGCGGCCAGGAGCCCGGCGTCCACGAGGCCGTCGAGGGCCTCGCCGAGCAGTTCGAAGGGGGTCTTGCCGGTGGCGCCCGCGGCGGTGTCGTCGGCGGCGTGGGTCATGTCGCCGGGGACGTGGAAGGCCGCGCGGAACAGTCCGGGTTCCTCCCGGGCGTAGCGGAGGTATCCGGTGCCGACGGCACGGAAGCGGGCCCGGGCGGCGGCCGCCGGGTTCTCGGTCGGCGGCACGGCGGCCTGCTCGGCCTCCATGGTGCGGGCGACCTGGGCCATGGCCGCCTGGGAGACGGCGTGCAACAGGGCGTCGCGGTCGGCGAAGTGGCGGTAGGCGGCGTTGGGGACGACCCCGGCCTGTCGGGTGGCGGCGCGCAGCACCACGGCCTCCGGACCGCCCTGGCGGGCGAGTTCGAGGGCGGCCTCGATCAGGGCGTTACGCAGGTCGCCATGGCGGTAGGTGTCCCGCTTGGGCTTTCCGTTCCCGGCCGGGGACATGCCCGCCACCTCCAATGTGGACAGCATCCACTTAGGCCGTCTAGGCTCTCACGTGATCACTCGGGGGGCGCGGACCGCTGTTCCCTCCGAATGTGGACATCGTACACACGGGCGGTCGACGGCCGTCCGGACGCCTGTCGCCAAGGGGGCCCGGGACGCATGGGCAAGATCACACACTTCGTGCACCAGTCACTGGACGGCTTCATCGAGGGCCCGAACGGGGAGTTCGACTGGCCCCGTATGGACCGCGAACTGTCCGCCTACTCGCAGTTCCTCACCGACAGCGCCGACATCTTCCTGTACGGCCGCGTGGTGTGGGAGATGATGTCGGGATACTGGCCCCGCGCCGAGGAGTTCTCCACCCACGAGCACGACCTCGCGTTCGCGCCCGTCTGGCGCGAGGCGTCCAAGGTCGTCGTCTCCTCGACGCTGACCGAGGCCGACTGGAACACCCGCGTCATCCGCACCGATGTCGTCGAGGAGTTGACCGCCTGCAAGGACGGCGGGGCGCACCTGGTGCTGTTCGGGGGCTCCACGCTGGCCGGTTTCCTCACCGAACACCAACTGATCGACGAGTACCAGATCTTCGTCCACCCCGTCCTGCTCGGCGGCGGCAAGCCCGTCTTCACCCCCCAGCAGCGCGTCGACCTGTCCCTGGTCGAGACCGCGACCTTCGACTCCCAGGTGGTCCTGCTGCGCCACGCGCGCACCGCCCAGGCCGCCTGACCCCACCAGCACCCACCACCCCACACAACGGAGACCACCGTGGCCACACCCGTGAAGGGCCCCGCGAGCTACTTCCCCTCCATCGAGAAGAAGTACGGCCGCCCGATCGCCGAGTGGAAGGACCTCATCCACGCCTCGCCGCTGACCAAGCACATGGAGCTCGTGACGTGGCTCAAGACCGAACACGGCCTGGGCCACGGCCACGCCAACGCCCTGGTCGCCCACACCCTCGCCGAGGCGGGCGGCAAGTGACCCTCTCCCCGGGGGCCCGGACAGCCCGGGCCCCCGGGGAGAAGTCCGCGGCGGTCAGCGCACGGTGCCCGCCGCCACCGTGACCACCGCGCGCACCTGGTCCGTGATGGCCTGCCGGGCGCGTACGAACTCCGGGTCGGTGACGGTGCCGGTGGCCGGGTCGGTGTTGCCCGGGCCGAACGCCAGGACCGGGGTGTGCAGGTGGCCGCCCGGCGCGTCGAGGCCGACCGCGTCGCGCAGCAGCGTCGCCCGGTAGGCGATCTCGTTGGACAGGTAGTCACCGCCGCCGCCCGCGCGCGCCGCCGAGCCGGGCGTCGGCCCGTCGGGCCGCTCCACCGGCTTGTCGCCGCCGGCCGGGATCTCGGTCACGGCCGTGTTGTCCCGCACCGGGAACGGGCCGGTCCCGGCCTCGACGATCCGCTCGTACGGCAGCGAGGTCGTCGTCCACTGCGGCTGCTCGGTCGGCGTCGGCAGACCCGGGGGTATGGGCACCAGGCCGGTGCGGGAGACGTTCGCGTTGTCGCCGTAGCCGCCGCGCCAGGCCCCGTTGGTGCGCTCCACGTCGAAGCGTCCTGGGCGGCCCTGGCTGATGGTGGTGAACAGGTCCACCTGGCGCGGGCCCGGCCTGAAGTGCGGCAGCAGCGCGCGTTCGACCACGCCGGACGCGAACTCGTCCCAGCGCACGGGGAAGACGGCCGTCTCGATCCGCGCGGGGCCCGAGGCGGTGCGGATCGTGGTGCCGTCCAGCGCCAGCGCCGCCGCGCCGGACGGGTTGCTGCGCCGGGGGTCGGCGTCGAGCTGGAACGGGTCGAACCCGGTCACCACGATCCGCTTGACGCCCTTGCCCGCCGGCAGCCGCAGCGTGTCCTGCCCGCGCGAGGAGCGCTCCAGGTGGGCCCGCAGCGCGGCCCGTCGCGCGTCGGACACCGGGAAGGCCGGCCGCCACTCGGTCAGGGCCCGCGTCATGCCAAGGCGTGCCCAGTACAGCGGGCGGTCGTCGTCCCGGCTGAGGTCGCCGCCCGCGGGCCCGCGCCCCTGCGCCCGGTCCACCGCCCGCTCCCACAGGCGCTGCCCGTGCTGGGCCACCACCCGCTGGGCCGCGGCCGGCGAACGCGCGCCCGCCAGCGCGCGGGCGAAGCGCGGCGCCACGTCGTCGAACCCGCCGCGCCGCAGGATCTCGCGCGGCACCGGCAGGTCGAGCCGCCGTTCCTCGACGGTGGGCCCGTCGGCGCGGGTGCTGCCGGTGTCCGCCGCCGGGGCGGCGGCGGACACCGGGGCGGCGATGGCCAACGGCGCGACGACGGCCACGGCGGTGGCGAGCCAACCCAGACGGGTGCGGAGGGATCTCATACGCGGTCCTTCGGTACGGGGGGTGGCGACGGCGCCCGGCAGGCGGGCGGTCCCGTCTGCCTGACGCACCCCGCGCGGTCGCGCTCGGCGAGCCGCGCGGCGTGCCCGCCATCGAACCCGACCGCCGCCCATCGCACCACCCCCCGCCTGCCACGCGTTTCCGGCGGCGACCGCCGACCCGTGCCGGGGCCACCCACCGCCGTGCGGGAGACTGCCCGGGCAGGGCCGCCGGTCGTCTCGTACCCGGCGGCGTCACCGACGACCGTACGGAGCCGACCGTGCCGACCGCGCCCGAATCCCCGTGGCTGCGCCGCCCAGCGCCCCGCCCCGCCGCCACCACGACCGTGCTGTGCCTGCCGCACGCGGGCGGCAACGCCGGGTTCTTCACGCCCTGGGCGCGCCTGCTGCCGCCGGAGCTCGAACTGCTCGCGGTGCAGTACCCGGGCCGTCAGGACCGCCTCCTGGAGGAGCCGTTGGTCGAGATGGCCGCGCTCGCCGACGCGCTGACCGCCGAGATCCTGCGCACCCCGCTGCTCGGCGAACGCCGCCTGGTGCTCTTCGGGCACAGCATGGGCGCCTCCGTCGCCTGGGAGGTGGCGCTGCGCCTGGAGCGGGGCCGCGGCCCGCGCTCGCGCCGGCTGTACGTCTCCGGCCGGCCGGGCCCGCGCCACCAGCACCCCGCCGACACCTACCGGCTGGGCGAGCGGGAGTTCACCGACGAGCTGCGCCGACTCGGCGGCACCAACGAGGAACTCCTGGCCGACCCGGAGATGCGCGAGCTGCTGCTGCCCGCGATCCGCGCCGACTACCAGATCGTCGGCACCTACGCCCCGGACCTCGACGCCCGGGTGAGCTGCCCCATCGAGGCGTTCACCGGCGACGCGGACCCGGAGGCCACGCCGGACGCGGTCGCCGACTGGGCCTCGGCCACCAGCGGCGACTTCTCCCTGACGGTGCTCCCCGGCGACCACTTCTTCCTCTGGCCGCAGGGGGAGCGGATGGTCGCGGCGCTGGGCGCGTCGGCGCTGCCGGCCCCACCGCGCTGACGACGGCGGGCGGCCCCGTACGCGCCGCGCAGCGCGTCAGCACGCCGAGCCCGCACGCGGTCTACCCACAGCCCAGGGCCAGGGACGTGGGGCGGTGCTCAGCACGGGACATCCCGCCAGCATGGCGAAGCCGATGAAAGGGGGCGATCGCCGCGTGGTACGGCTCGCCGACGGCGCCCCCTGTGCGCCCCCAGGGCCGAGTGCCGCGCCCCGACTCCTCCTCGACCTGGAAATCATTCCCACCTACCGTGGGGCGAGTTGGGGGCTTCGGCCGCGTTGACCACGTGAGCGACGCGGTGGCCGTCGTACCGGAGGGCGGGCGACCATGAGCGGCGGACGGTCGAGGAGGGCGGCGCGAGCGGACGGCGTCGCGCCCGGGCGCCACACGCCGCAGCGGGCCGCCGTGCTACGGGCCATCGCCGCATCGGCACGGTTCCTTTCGGCCCAGGAACTGCACGCCCGACTGGTCGCCGACGGCGTGTCCATCGGGCTGACCACCGTCTACCGCAGCGTGCAGGCCCTGGCTCGCGGCGGGTTGCTGGACGTCGTGCACGACGCGGCCGGGGGCCGCAGGTACCGCCACCGCCCCGCCGCCGGGCACCGGCACTACGTGCTCTGCCGCCACTGCGGCCACAGCCAGCCGGTCGACGCCGACGTGGTGGAGGAGTGGGCGGACGGCGTGGCCGGGCGCACCGGGTTCTCGGCGGTGGAACACACCCTGGAACTCACCGGGCTGTGCCCCACCTGCACGACCGCGAGTTGAGGCCACGCCCCGGCCCGGGCGCCCGCGACCGGGCGCTCAGGCACCCGTCCACGGCCTATTCGGACGAAACAGCTAGTCCGCGCGCTGCCAGGTCAGGATCTCGCCACCCTCGCCCCGCATCAGCGTCCCCGGCATCACCCGCAGCCGCCACGGGGTCAGCTTGAGGGCCGTGAACCCGGGCGACTCGGGCGTCTGCCAGGCGGAGATGCCGATGCCACCGGGGTCGTAACCCAGCGGTGCCGGGGCCGACTTGAGCAGGTTCCACACCCGCGTGCGGGTTTCCACGTCGTCGGCCCACTCGGCCGCGCACTCGGCGACGCAGGTGTCCTGGTCGGGCGACCAGTAGTTCACCGACGCGTACGGGCTGTGCGCCAGGTGGGCGCGCTTGACGGGCGTCGGGCTGGTGCCGACCCAGCCGGTCAGCGTGCCGTCCTCCCAGGTCCAGATCGGATGCAGCACCCTGCTGCGCGGGCGGCCGGCGCCGTCCACGGTGGCCACGGAGGCCCAGACGATGCGGTGCGCCATCTCGACGAAGGCGGGGGCGGTGGTGGCGAGGTCGGACACGGGACAACACGTCCTTCGGATCATGGGGCGGTTCGCCCGCACCCTACCCGCGCGCGGCCGGCCGCGGCCCGGCCTGTGGACGGCCGGGCCCGGCCCACGCCCCGGGCTCAACCCAGGTGTGCCAGCACCCGGTCCGGCGTCATCGGCAGCTCCCGCAGCCGCACCCCGGTCGCGTGGTGCAGCGCGTTGCCGATCGCCGCAGCCGTGCCGACGATGCCGATCTCGCCGATCCCCTTGCTGCCCATCGGGTTGAGGTGCCGGTCGTCCTCGTCGATCCAGTGCGCCTCGACGGCGGGCACGTCGGCGCAACTGGGCACGTGGTACGAGGCCAGGTCGCGCTCCGCGAAGTCGCCGAAGACCGGGTCCATGGTGCTGCCCTCAAGAAGGGCCATGCCCAGGCCCATCACCATCCCGCCGATGAACTGGCTGCGTCCCGTACGGGAGTTGAGGATGTGACCGGCGGCGAAGACGCCGAGCAGCCGGCGCACCCGCGTCTCGCCGGTGTCCGCGTCGACGGCGACCTCGGCGAAGTGCGCGCCGAACGCGTGCCGGGCGTAGTCCGAGGCCGCGTCCGCCTCGCCCGCGGTGTCGGCGAAGGCGCGCAGCGTGGTGGAGGGCACCTCGTCGCCGCCCGCCTCCTCGACCAGCGCCCGCAGCCGCCGGCAGGCGCGGTGCACGGCCCAGCCCCAGGAGGCGGTGCCCGACGAGCCGCCCGCGAGCGGCGCCGCCGGCAGGTCGCTGCACCCGATGTCGATCAGCACGTGGTCCACGGGCACGCCCAGCGCGTCCGCGGCGACCTGGGCGAGCACGGTACGGGCGCCGGTGCCGATGTCGGTCGCGTTGATCCGCACCCGGTAGCCGCCGCCGGGCTCGGTGCACGCCTCCGCGGTCGACGGCGAGACCAGGACCGGGTACGTGGCGGAGGCGACGCCCGTGCCGATCAACTGCCGCCCCTCGCGCCGGCTCCGGGGGCGCGGATCGCGGTCCGCCCAGCCGAAGAGCCGCGCCCCCTCGCGCAGGCACTCCACCAGGTGCCGGCTGCTGAACGGCTTCCCGGTGTCCGGCTCGACGGCCGGATCGTTGCGTACCCGCAGCTCGATGGGGTCGATGTCGAGCGCCACCGCCAACTCGTCCATGGCCGACTCCAACGCGTACATCCCCGGCGCCTCGCCCGGCGCGCGCATCCACGACGGGCTCGGCACGTCGAGCGCCGCCACGTGGTGCGTGGTACGGCTGTTGGGCGAGGTGTACATCGTGCGCGAGGGGGTCGCGGCCTGTTCCACGAACTCCTTGACGGTGGAGGTGTGGGTGAGGATCTCGTGCGCCAGCGCGTCGATCCGGCCCTGGCGGTCCGCGCCGATCCGCAGCCGCTGGATGGTCGGCGCCCGGTGGCCGACGACGCCGGCCAGTTGCGCGCGGGGCAGCGCCAGCCTGACCGGGCGGCCCACGTGGCGGGCGGCCATCGCGGCCAACACCGCCTGCGGGCGCGGCGTGCCCTTGGACCCGAAGCCGCCGCCCACGTGCTCGGCGACCACCGTCACCTGCTCCGGGCGCAGCCCGAACAGCGGCGCGAGAGCCTGCTTGACCTTGGTCGAGCCCTGGTTCGAGTCGTAGACCGTCAGCCCGCCGTCCACCCAGTGGGCCGTGCTGGCGTGCGGCTCCATCGGGTGGTTGTGCTCGGCCTCCATGGTGTACGTGGCGTCCACGCGCACCGCCGAGGCCGCGTACGCGCCGTCGAAGTCGCCGCTCTCGCGGCGCGCCGGATGCCCGCCGTTGGCCTGCTCCGGCTCGTACAGCTTCGGATGTCCGCTGGTGAGGACGGTGTCGTGGGCGTCGGCCGCGTAGTCGATCTGGAGGGCGGCTGCCATGGCGCGGGCCACCTCCAGCGTCTCGGCGACGGCCAGCGCCACGTACCAGCCGCGGTGCGGCACGTGGGGGTCCTGGAGAACGCTGAGGATGGGGTCGTCGGCGGGGCCGAGACGCGGCGCGTTCTCGTGGCTGAGCACCGCGAGCGCGCCGGGCATGGCCAGCGCGTCCGCGGCGTGCACGGCCCGCACCTCGCCGCGCGCGACGGTCGCCGGCACCGGCCAGGCGTACGCCGTCTCCGGCAGGGCGTACTCGACCGCGTACCGCGCGCTGCCGGTGACCTTGAGCTGGCCTTCGAGGCGACGCAGCGGGGCCCCGGTCTCGGGTGGGCGCATGGACTGCTCCTCAACGTGCCGAAGGTGACTGGTGGTGGGCGTCGGCGAGCGAGGTGAGGACCTGGGTGGCCAGGTTCCGGGCGAGCGGCACCTTGAAGCCGTTGTCGCGCAGCGGCCTGGCGGCGGCCAACTCGGCCTCGGCGGCCCGGCGGAAGGAGCCCTCGGTCGCCGGCGCCCCGCGCAACGCCTGCTCGGCGACCCTGGCCCGCCACGGCTTGGCCGCAAGCCCCCCGAAGGCGAGCCGCGCCTCGCGCACCTCGCCGTCGCGCACGTCGAGCACGGCGGCGACGGAGGCCAGCGCGAAGGCGTACGAGGCGCGGTCGCGGGCCTTGCGGTAGGCCGAGTGGCCCGGCGGCGGCGCGGGCAGTTCGACGGCCGTCAGCAACTCGTCGTGGGCGATGACGGTGTCCCGCTCCGGCAGGTCGGCCGGCAGCCGGTGGAACTCGGTCAGCGCGACCCGGCGCTCGCCGTCCGGCCCGCGCAGCACGACGCTGGCGTCGAGCGCGGCGAGCGCGACCGCCAGGTCGGACGGGTGGGTGGCCACGCAGTGCTCGGAGTGGCCGAGGATCGCCAGGTCCCGGTGGACGCCCTCGCGCGCGGGACAGCCGCTGCCCGGGGAGCGCTTGTTGCACGGCTTGCTCACGTCCTGGAAGTACAGGCAGCGGGTGCGCTGGAGCAGGTTGCCGCCCGTGGTGGCGGCGTTGCGCAACTGTCCCGAAGCGCCGGCCAACAGCGCCTGCGAGAGCGCCGGGAACCGGGAGCGGATCACCGGGTGCGCCGCGAGGTCGCTGTTGCGGACGTTGGCCCCGATCCGCCAGCGGCCGTCACGCAGCGGATCGATGCCGGTCAGCGGCAGCCGGCTGACGTCCACGAGGAGTGCCGGCCGCTCCACGCCCAGCTTCATCAGGTCCACCAGGTTGGTGCCGCCGCCCAGGAAGCGGGCGCCCGGCTCGGTGGCCACGGTGGCGATCGCCGTGTCGACGTCGTCGGCGCGCACGTAGCCGAACGGCTTCACGGCGCCACCTCCTCGATGGCGGCCACGATGTTCGGGTAGGCGCCGCAGCGGCACAGGTTGCCGCTCATCCGCTCGCGGATCTCGGCCGGCGTCAGCGGCACCGGGGAGCCCGGCGGCGGCGCGCCGGAGCCGGTTCCGGGCAGCGGCGTGACGTGCGAGGGGTGGCCGTCGGCCGCCTCGGCGAGCATGCCGATGGCCGAGCACACCTGCCCCGGGGTGCAGTAGCCGCACTGGAACCCGTCGTGGTCGAGGAACGCGCGCTGCACGGGGTGCGGCTGCTCGCCGTCGCTCAGCCCCTCCACGGTGGTGATCTCCTCGCCGTCGGCCGCGACGGCGAGCAGCAGACAACTGTTGGTGCGGCGACCGCCGACGAGCACCGTGCACGCCCCGCACTGGCCGTGGTCGCAACCCTTCTTCGGGCCCGTGTGGTCCAGGTGCTCGCGCAGCGCGTCGAGCACGGTGGTGCGGTGGTCGACGGTCAGCCGGTGGCTGACCCCGTTGACCCGCAGGGTGACCTCCGAGGAGGTCGGGCGGTGCTGGACGGTGGGTTTCGAGATCGTTGCCATGGCGTCACGGCCCTTCGCTGGTGTGCTGCGGCCCCGAAGTCGCGTCCCCTCCCCGCCCCGGGACAAACCAGAAAGTATCGGCCAGTCACCCGGGTGGCGCACGCCCGGCCGGCGTTCGCGCGTCCGGCGCCGCCGGCCGGCGACGCGGCGGCCCGACCGCCGCCCGGCGCGGAGTGGCGCGGCCCGACGCGGGTGGGAGCCGGACGGCCCGACGCCGCCGTGCGCGGGCGCGCGACCGTCGACGGGTGCGCCAGGGAGGACACCGTGCTCTCAGCCGGAAGCGGCCCGGAGCTCTCACCGCCAGCGGCCCGGGCCGTACGCCCGGCCCCGCCCGGGCCGCCGCTCACCACCCGGAGGCCGCCACCACCTCCCGGGCGATGTCCACCACCGTCCTGCCGTCGGTCGCCACCCGCACCGTCTCCGGTGGCGCGTGCCGGTCCAGGTGACGGGCCATGTGCGCGCTGCGCCGTATGTGGGCCTGCGCCTGGGAGCCGATCTCGCGGCCCGTCAGGCGGGCGCGGGCGGTGGCGTCGTCCGCGGTCAGCAGCGCCGGCACGATCCGTACGTCCGCGCCCAGCACGCGGCGGAACATCGCGCCCTCCAGCACGCTGACCGTGTTGGTGTAGATCAGCCGCCGCTGGCCCAGCGCGGCGTAGTTGGCCCAGATCGCCGCCAGGTTGCGCTCGGTGATCGCCGAGCGGTCCGGGTCGTCGGGCGGCGCCGGGTGTACCTGGTCCATGAGGTCGCCCTAGACCAGGCAGTGGGCCGCGCCCGCCGCCCGCAACACGGCGGAGACCTCCCAGGCCACGGTCGACTTGCCGACGCCGGAGCGGCCGGCGATGAGCAGCACTTCGTTGCGTTCCCCAGTGTTCACGCGCGGACCCTCGCAGACCACCCCGCCCCGGGGCATCCCGTTTTCGCGGGGGAGCCGGGCGGGCCCGGGCCGGCGCCCGCGAGATGGCCGGCGGCTGCGTCGGTTTCCCGCCACACCGGGTGGGCGGACACACGGGCCGTACGGGGGCAAGCCCGTCACATGTCCGGGGCGCGCCGGGCCCGGGCGCCGAGTGGCTCCGGCGGTCGGGGGACGGAGCTGTTACCGTGCGGCCCGTCTCCCGCACCACCCGACGGGCCATCAGATGGCCACGAGAGGACGCGACATGAGCTTGGACCGGCGCGGCTTCCTGTTCGGCGCGGCGACCGTCACCGCGGGCGGGCTCCTGGGGTACGCGGGCGGGCATCCGGCCGCGGCGCGCGACGCGCCGCGCTCGCCCCGGCCCACCGGGGGCTGGCTCGCCGACCTGGCCGACGACACCCCGGTGGCCCGCCTGAGCCTGCCGGGCACCCAGCACTCCGCGGTGCGCTTCGGCGGGGCCCAGGTCGCCCGGCAGCGCCGCACCATCGCCGAACAACTGGACCTGGGCATCCGGTTCCTGGACATCGGCTGCCGGTCGTCCCACTCGGCCTTCGCCGTCCACCACGGGGCGGTCTTCCAGCGGGTGCTGTTCGGCGAGGTGCTGCTGGCCTGTGAGGCGTTCCTGCGCGCGCGTCCCTCGGAGACCGTGCTGCTGCGGCTGCGGCAGGAGCACTCCACCGTGCCGGACGCCGAGTTCCGGCGCGTCTTCGACCTCTACCAGGCGGGCTTCCGCCGGCTGCTGCGGCTCGACGCGACGCTGCCCACGCTAGGTCAGGCGCGCGGCCGGGTCGTCCTGCTCGCCGACCATCCCAAGCTGCCCGGCGTCCCGTACGGCGACGCCGCGCTGTTCGACGTGCAGGACGACGCGACGGCGCCCCCGGCCGTGAAGTACCAGAAGGTCGAGCGCCACCTGCGCAAGGCCGCCGCCCGGCCCGGCAAGCTGTACGTCAACTACGTCGGCACCGCCGTCCAGGGCTCCCCGCGCGCGAACGCCCGGTACCTCAACCCCCGGGTGCACCGCTTCCTGACCGGCCCGCACGGCCGCCGGCTGACCGGCCTCGGCGTCGTGGCCATGGACTTCCCCGACGCCACGCCGGCGCTCGTGCACACCATCATCCGGCGCAACCAGCGGGCCGCCACGGCCGCCGGCGCCGCGTAGCGCCGCTTTGGGGGCGGGGCCGGCGCCGGGGCACAACCACCCCGGCGCTACCCCGCCCTCACGCGCACGGGTTGCCGGGCCTACGAGCCCCCGTCCCGCGCCCCGGGCCGTGGTGGCGGGCCGCTGTCACATCCGTACGCGCGGCGCGCCGGAAGGCGTTCGGCGCGGCCATCGCCGAACATTCGCGGAGCCGGTACGGTCACGGAGCGTACTCAACGGATGAACTGTGCGTCGCTCGGGTTCTCCCGCCGGCCTGCCGCGCTAACTTGCGGACATGGACGATGCCGCCCTCTCCGCGCCCTCCGTCCCCGCCCCGTCGCCGGGACCCATCGACCAGGACTGGCTGCCGCGACGGCCCTGGCCTCCATGGCTGAGGATGTACCCCACCCGTCCGGGCGAGCCGCACCCGGCCGACCTCCCCGAGCGGTTCGGCGCCTACCTCGCCGACCTCGTACTCTTCGGCCTGCTGACGTGCGTCACGGCGCTGCCGAGCCTGCTGTTGGACGGGCCCGCTGCCCCCGTCGCCGCCCTGACCGCGGCCGGGCTGCTGTTCTGCTACTCGCCACTCACCACCGCCCGCTGGGGCGGCTCTCCGGGAAAGCTGCTGTTCGGACTGCGCGTCGCGCACGCGCAGGACGGCGGCGCCCTGCCCTACCGGATCGCCCTCGGACGGCACCTGACCCACGTCGGCATGATCGCGCTGTGCGGCGTCGACCAGCTCTGGTCCCTGCGGGACGAGCCGCTCCAGCAGTGCCTGCACGACCAGGCCGCCGGCACCGTCGTCGTCCGCGTGGAGGCGCCGGAGCCGTGGGTGCCGGGCGGCCTGTGACCCGGTGCCGCGCCGCGCGCCCTCGGAACCCGTAGGCCTGCGGCAGCGTGCGTGGAGCCCCGGCCGCCTCGTGGCGACCGGGGCTCCACGCGTGGCCACCCGTTTCTCGGGGCGCGCCGAGCGGGCGGCTCCGACCGGGGCCGCGGTGCCGTCAGGCGCCGGCCAGTTCGTCGCGCACCTCGCGGAAGGCGGCCACCGCGCGGCGTACGTCATCGGTGGAGTGCGCCGCCGAGAGCTGGACGCGGATGCGGGCCTTGCCCTTGGGCACGACCGGGTAGGAGAAGGCGATCACGTAGATGCCCCGCTCCAGCAGCGCGGCGGCCATCTTCGCGGCCAGCGCCGCGTCGCCGATCATCACCGGGGTGATGGCGTGCTCGCCGGGCAGCACGTCGAAGCCGGCCGCCGTCATCTCCGAACGGAACAGCGCGGTGTTCGCGCGCAACTGCTCGCGCAGGTCGCCCGACGCCGCCAGCAGGTCGAGCACCTTCAACGAGGCGCCGACGATGGAGGGGGCGAGGGAGTTGGAGAACAGGTACGGGCGCGAGCGCTGGCGCAGCAGCTCGACGATCTCCGCGCGGGCGGCCACGTAACCGCCGCTGGCGCCGCCGAGCGCCTTGCCGAGCGTGCCGGTGACGATGTCCACCCGGTCCCGCACGCCGTACAGCTCCGGCGTGCCGCCGCCGTTCTCGCCGACGAAGCCGACGGCGTGCGAGTCGTCCACCATGACCATGGCGCCGTACCGCTCGGCCAGGTCGCAGATCTCGTCCAGCGGGGCGATGTAGCCGTCCATGGAGAACACGCCGTCGGTGACCACCAGCGTGCGGCGCGCCCCGGCGGCCTCCTTCAGGCAGCGCTCCAGGTCGGCGAGGTCGCGGTTGCGGTAGCGGTAGCGGGCGGCCTTGGACAGCCGGATGCCGTCGATGATGCTGGCGTGGTTGAGCTCGTCGGAGATGACCGCGTCACCGTCGGCGAGCAGCGTCTCGAAGACGCCGCCGTTGGCGTCGAAGCACGAGCTGTAGAGGATCGTGTCCTCGGTGCCGAGGAACTCCGAGATCCGCCGCTCCAGCTCCTTGTGCGGCGTCTGGGTGCCGCAGATGAAGCGCACGGAGGCCATGCCGAAGCCCCAGTCGTCCAGGGCCTGCTTGGCCGCGGCGATCACCTCGGGGTGGTCGGCGAGGTCGAGGTAGTTGTTGGAGCAGAAGTTGACGACCGCGGCGTCGCCAACGCGGACGCTCGCGGACTGCGGGCTGGCGATCACGCGCTCGGACTTGTACAGGCCGGCGTCGCGGATCTCCTCCAACTCGGCACGCAGATCCTGGCGCACGCTGTCGAACACGGGGGCTCCTTCGGGGCGGGTCGGTGGTTCGCGGTCGCGCTCGGGCCGGCTCTCCCGCTGCGCGGGCGGCCCGGACGCGTGGGTCAGGCGAGGGTGGGGCGGGTCCAGTCGATGATGACCTTGCCGCACGCGCCGGAGCGCGCGGTGGCGAACGCGTCCGCGTGCTGCTCGAAGCCGAACCGGTGAGTGATCACCGGCGAGATGTCCAGGCCGTTGCGGAGCAGCACCGACATGGCGTACCACGTCTCGTACATCTCCCGACCGTAGATGCCGCGCAGCGTCAGCATGCGGGTGACCACCGTGGCCATGTCCACGGGGACCTCCTCGGCGGGCAGGCCGAGGACCGCGATCCGGCCGCCGGGGCTCATGGTGGCGATCATGTCGCGCAGCGCGTCCGCGCGGCCCGACATCTCCAGGCCGACGTCGAAGCCCTCGCTCATGTCGAGGTCGGGCATCACGCTGGCGATGGAACGGTCGCTGACGTCGAGGCTGACGCTGGCGCCCATCTTGCGGGCGAGGTCGAGCCGGTACGGGCTGACGTCGGTGATCACCACGTTCCGGGCGCCCGCGTGGTGGGCGATGGCCGCGGCCATCATGCCGATCGGGCCCGCGCCCGTGACGAGCACGTCCTCGCCGAGCACCGGGAAGGACAGCGCCGTGTGCACGGCGTTGCCGAACGGGTCGAAGATCGCCGCCACGTCGAGGTCCACGTCGTGTCGGTGCACCCACACGTTGGACGCGGGCAACACCACGTACTCGGCGAACGCGCCGTCGGTGTGCACGCCGAGGCCGATCGTACGGATGCACAGGTGGCGCCGGCCGGCCATGCAGTTGCGGCACTTGCCGCACACGAGGTGGCCCTCGCCGCTGACGGTGTCGCCCGGCGCGATGTCCCTGACGCCGGCGCCGATCTCCACGACCTCGCCCACGAACTCGTGCCCGATGATCAGCGGCGCGCACACCGAGCGGGCCGCCCAGTCGTCCCAGGCCGCGATGTGCAGGTCGGTGCCGCAGATCCCGGTGCGCAGCACCCGGATGAGTACCTGGCCGTCCCCGGCGCGCGGGGTCGGCACCTCGGTCAGTTCGATGCCGGGCCCGGCGGCGGTCTTCACCAATGCCTTCATGGGCGCCCACTGTGCTGCCCGCACGCTGTGAAGTCCATCGGCATTTTCCCAGGTCTCCTGTGAAGGTGAGCTTCACAGGCGTGCCATACTGCCCGAGTGATCGACCCCAGAAGGCTGCGCGTCCTGCGCGCCCTCGCGGACCACGGCACCGTCACCGCCGCCGCGCAGGCGCTCTACCTCTCACCCTCCGCGGTCTCCCAGCAACTGGCCGCCCTGGAGGGCGAGGTGGGCCACGCGCTGTTGGAGCGGCGGGGGCGGGCCGTGCGGCTCACCGCGACCGGCACGGTGCTGGCCGGCCACGCCACCAAGATCGCCGCGCAGCTCGAACGCGCCGAGGCCGACGTGGCCGCCTGCGCGGCGGGCGTGACCGGGGAGGTCACCGTGGCCGCGTTCGCCACCGCGATCACCGAGGTGGTCGCCCCCACCCTGGTCGCGCTCCGGGAACTGGCCCCCGGCGTGCGGGTGCGGGTCAAGGACGCCGAGGGCCGGGAGTGCCACCGGCTGCTGATCGCGGGGGAGGCCGACGTGGCGGTGGCCGTGGAGGACCGCGAGACGCTGGGGCGTTGGGACGACCGCATGCTGCGCGAGCCGCTGTACGCCGAGCCGTTCGACGTCGTCCTGCCCCCCGACCACCCGCGGGCCGGGGCGGCGGACGTGGACCTGGCCGCCCTGGCGGGCGACCCGTGGATCACGCCGTGGCCCGGGAACCCGGTCCACGACGCCGTGGTCCTCGCCTGCCAGGAGGCCCGCTTCCAGCCCCGGGTGGCGTCCCTGTCCGACGACTTCCGGGCCGTGTGCGCGCTGGTCGCCGTCGGCGCGGGCGTCGCGCTCGTGCCCCGCTCCGCGCTGCCGGGGGCGATCGCCGAAGGCGCCGTGGTACGCCCCGTACGGGGTCGGGGCCCGATCCGCAAGGTGTTCACGGCGGTACGCGCGGGCACCGAGCACCACCCGCTGCTGCGCCAGGCGCTGGCCGGCCTGCGGGAGACCGTGGCGGCGCTGCCCGTGTGAGCCGGCGCCGACCAACCGGCGCGTGACGTGGCAGGGCCCGCGCCCGCGGGGACACCGGGCGCGGGCCGAATCGGGGGCGGGGCGCGTGCTCGGCCCCGGGGCGGCCAGCCGTCCGGGTCAGCCCCGGACGGGCCCTGGGACGGCCAGTCCCGGTGCGGTCAGCTCTGGGGGAGCAGGGAGCCGAGCGGGCCCAGGTCGAGGTTGAGGTCGGCCATGGTCAGCCCGTAGCGCTCGCACAGTTCGGCCATCCGCTCCTCCAGCGCCAGCAGCGTGCGGCCCACCTGCTCTTCCTGCTCCGGGCTGAGGTCGCCCTGGTCGGCGCGGTGCAGGGCGGTGCGCTCCATGAGCTGGCGCACCAACTCCACGATGGTGAGCACCAGGCGGATCAGGTCCCGTTCCACGGTCTGCGGATCGGTGGCCAGCCGCCGCGCGCCCGCCGTGCTCCCGGGTGCCTCGGGGGAGACGGGGGAGGCGAACGGCGCGGTGGCCGGGTCGGGCTCGGCGGCCGGGTCGGGCGCGGCCGTGGGGTGGCCGGGCCGCTCGGGTGGGCGCTGTGTGGTGGGGCGTGGCTGAGGCACGGTGTGACTCCCTTCTCGACCGTGCGCACGCCGGGGCGTGTCACGGCGCGCGGCGGCGTACGTCGCGGCTCTCGCGGGCGGCGCGTGGGCTCGGTGGGTCGGCGCGTCACCAGGGGGAGGGGCTCTGTTCGGTGATCGAGCGGATGACGGCCCGCAGGTTGATGTGCACCAGGTCCACGTCCGCCACGGAGATCACCAGATCGCCGGTGATGACGGCGCCCCCGGTCAGCAGCCGGTCCAGCAGGTCGATCAGCGCCACCTGCCGCCCGACCAGGGCGTCGTCGCCGTCGGGCGCGGTGCCGCCGGCGAGCGCGGTAGCGCCAGGGGGCGCGGCGAGCCCGGTCGCGGGGGCCTCAGCGCTCATGGCCGGACCCCTCGCCGGCGGGCTCGGCCCCGGGTGGCGTGGCGAAGGAGTACGGGGCCCACGGGCCCGTCAGCTCCACCCGCACGCCGGCGGCGCCGGCCGCGGCGTGGCGCACCGCGGCCTGGAAGGCGTCGACGTGTTCGGCGCCCACCAGGTACGCGTCGTTGACCAGGTTCTCGCCGTTGGTGCTCGCCAACTCGCCGTGCTGCGGGCGGTGCGCGACCCGGTCGACCGCCCACTCGGCGGCCCCCGCCCGCACCCGCGCCACCACCTCGCGCGCCGTGCGGTCGGCGGCGCGTTGCGCCTCCCGCGCGGCCCGGCGCCGCTGGAGGTAGGCGCGCCCCGGCGTGTCGGTGGTGTCGTCGGCGGCCGGCGGCGTCGGCGCGCCGGCGCCCGGTTCGGCGTACACCTTGACGCCCCACTCCGCGTGCCCCGCCAGCCGGTCGAGCGACTCGCGCAGCGCGGCGCCGTGCTCGCGCAGCATCTGGGCGACCCGCGAGGCGTCCCGGTAGACGGTGCCGAGCCGCAGTGGCAACACGGTCGTCGCCGCGCTGGCCGCGGCCACCACCTCGTGGTGCGACCTGGCGATCGTGGTCAGCCGCTCCAGGTCCTCCAACTGGGCGCGCAACCCGGCCGTGTCGAACGCGTCCGGCGCCACCGCGCACACCAGTGCCCCGAGCCCGTCGGCACACACGGTCCGCACGCCGGCCCCGTCCAGCCCCGACACGCCGGCCGCCGCGTCGGCGAGCTCCGGAGTGCCGCGGCCGATGGCGTACGCGTAGCACGGTCCGGTCTCGGGGTCCGCGCCCGCGCCGCTGGCCGCCGGCAGGCGAGCGGGTGGAACGGGCGCCTCGGGGGTGGCCTGGTCACTCACGGGTTGCTCCCTTCACCGGGTTCGTAACGGTCGCCGTGGCCGTCGCGCGGGGCCGGCAGGCCGGGGGCGGCCGGCCCGCCGGCGCGCAACTGGGCCAGCTCGGCCCGCAACCGCGCGTTCTCCTCGACCAGTTCATGGCCCACCGCCTCGTCGGCCGCGCCCGGCGCCCCGTCCGTGGTCGCCACGGGCACGGCGGGCGCGGTGGACGCGTCGCGCACGGAGGGCGCCGCGGGCGGCGGGGCGGGGCGCTGGGCCAGCGAGGACAGCGAGGGGTCGCGTTCCCACCAGTCGATGCCCATCTCCTTCGCCTTGTCGACCGACGCGACGACGAGCCTGAGCTTGATCGTCAGCAGCTCGATGTCGAGCAGGTTGATCTGGATGTCGCCGGCGATGACCACGCCCTTGTCCAGGACGCGTTCCAGGATGTCGGCCAGGTTGGCGGACGGCTCCGCGCCGCGGGGCGACAGGCCACTGGCGAGCCCCGGCCGGCTGGCGAGCGGATCGGACATGGCGGACACCTCCTTGGTTCGGCCTCGGTTCGGCTAGGGCCCGACCGTGGGTTGTTCTTGGATCGGCCCCGGGCCGGGGGCCATGGGACGACTCCGGCTGGCGGTACGCGCCGGCGGTGCGCGGGCGCGGCCCGGGGCGCGGTGGCGCGTTACCGCTCCGCGGGTCCGAGCTGGCGTTGGCGGTACTCGTACCACTCCAACAGGTCGAGCAGCTCGTCCTCCTGGCGGTCGAACTCCTCCTCGCCGATGTGGCCCGCCTCCCGCTCGGCCACCAGCGCGGCGAGCCGCTCGCGCACCGGCTGCGGGTCGTACGCCTGCCGCTCGGCGGCGGTCACCACCTGGTCGATCACCCAGGCCGTGCCGCGCACGGGGGCGAAGGGCAGCATCAGCAGCCCGGTCACCAGTCCCACGGTTCCTCCTCGGCTGGGTTTGCTCGGACCCGTCCCCGCCGGCGCGAGCGCCGGCGGGTTCCTCACACGAAGCTGTACGGCGGCAGCGGCCCGTGCAGGCTGACCACGTAGCCGGCGCCCTGGCGCTCGACCTCCTCGTCCACGGCCCGCGCGAACGCCGCCGCCTCGTCCCGCTTGACCAGGAACGACACGTTGAGGAAGTGGCTCGCGGTGGCCGAGCCCACGCGGTGGCCGAGCCCGACTGGTGCCAGGTGGGTCACCACGCTCTCGGCCACCGCGTCCTGGCGCGTGCGCACCTCGCGCGAGATGAGTTCGCCCAGCCGAAGCCGCTCGGTGTGGGCCTCCGGCCGCTCCCGGGTGACCTCGTTCAGCTCGCGGATCTCCGCCGATTCGGCGACGATCTCGCGGAGCATGTCGGCCTCGTCCCGCGAGACCTTCACGTGGTACTCGACGCACCCGTCGATCTCCTTGAGCCGCTTGCCGTACTCGTCCCGCCGCTCGTCGAGCGCCGCGAGCACCTGGCCGTCGTCCGGCCCCACCAGCCCGAACCGCATGGGCAACGCGGTGCCCTCGTCCAACAGGCGGCTCAGCACGCTCTGATGGGCCATCAGGTCGCGTCGCTTGGCCCGCAGGTCCTCGGGGGCGTCGCTGACGACCGCGCCCAGCGCGTCGGTCTTGAGCACGCGCAGTTCTCCGGCGGGTTCACCGACCCCGTGCAACCCTTCGAGGCGCAGCGGGTGGTCGGCGGGCGTGATGGCGTACACGTACGTCGACATGGGTTACTCCTCCCTGGCCGCGGAGCGACGGCTGGTCGTCTTCTTGCCGTCGCCGTCGGCGCTCTCCGGCTCCTCGTCACCCTTGCGCCCGCGTCCGAGGGTCTGGCCGACGGCCTCGACCGCGCCGGACAGGGCGCCCTTGGTCTTGCCCTTGGCGCCGCTCTCGGTGGTCTCGCCGACGATGTCGGTGAGCTGAGTGGGGGCCTTGCGGCCGGACTCCAGGTCCAGCCGGTTGCACGCCTCGGCGAACCGCAGGTAGGTGTCCACGCTGGCGACCACCACGCGCACGTCCACCTTGAGGATCTCGATGCCGACGAGCGACACCCGGACGAACGCGTCGATGACCAGACCGCGGTCCAGGATCAGCTCCAGCACGTCGTACAGCGTCCCCGAGTTACCGCCCTGGCTCGGCGCGGTCGTGGGGGATTGCGCCATGACGGACATGGCGCCTCCTCTCTTCCTTCGTTGGTCGGTTCTCGCTTCTCGGTCTGTGGGACTTGTCGGTTATGGGGG
The DNA here is from genome assembly GCF_014295035.1 of Streptomyces buecherae. Classification (GTDB taxonomy): domain Bacteria; phylum Actinomycetota; class Actinomycetes; order Streptomycetales; family Streptomycetaceae; genus Streptomyces; species Streptomyces youssoufiensis. Next base: position 318,184 of record NZ_CP060404.1, on the reverse strand, counting down.
CATGACTGATTGCCGTTGGGCCCGCCCGTGGGCGGGCGGGGCGAAGCGGCGCGTTGGCGGAGGTGACGCGCGTACGCCGGGTGCGCTGGGAGTGCGCACCGGGCGGGTACGGGTCGGCCGGTGCCGCCGCGTCGTGCCGCGTGGTGAACCGCGCGGGGCGCTAGCGGTCGAGCTGTCCGCGGGCGTAGCGGCGGGTGCGCTCGTAGCCGAGGAGGCGACCGCCCTCGTCCAGGTCCACGCGGTAGGAGGCCAGGATGCTGGTGGTGTCGGGCACCCGGGCCACCTCGACCACCTCGACGTCGGCCGTCCAGCCGGCGTCCGTGGCCCGGAGCGCGGAGACCGCGCTCGGTTCGCTGCCCACCAGCTCGCCCAGTTGCCGGGCGGCGCTGCGCATCGCCTCGGGCGCGCTGAGACGGCTCTCCTGGTCGTCACCCCGCTGGTCGTGGTCCTGGTCGTCGGTCGTTCTCGCCATGTCCACTCCGTCCCTTTTCGTGCCGACGGATCCGCCGACCGCCGCGTCACTCGCTGCCGTGACCGGGTGCCCCGGCGCTGCCAACGTATGCACCGGGCTTGCGCGTTGTCGGCCGTCGAACCGGTCGGTCAGGGCCCCGCGTGTGCCCCGGGACCGTCGAGCGGGAGTTCGCGCGACCCCGTTGGCAGCCACACCCGTACGGAGTGCGGCGTGACGTGCGCCCTGGCCGTCGCGCGCAGCGCGGCCGGGTCGAGCCCGCCGCGCGCCAACCCGACGAGCGACACCAGCACGTGGCTGCCGCCCGGGTGCGCGCCCAGCCAGAGCGTGGGCGTCGCGGAGTGCGGGCCGTACGCGTTGGAGTGGACCCCGCGCACCAGTTCTCCGGCGCCCTCGTCCCAGTGGAGTACGGCGACGAGGGCGCTGGTCAGCCCGTCGGCGGTGCGGGCCAGCGCCCAGCCGGGTCCCGTCTCGCCCGTCGGCGGCAGGTCGGCGGCGACCGCGTAGCCACCCTCGCGCACCGCCGTGCCGGCCGGCGCGTCGATCCGGTGCGCCCGGATCTCCCACGGCCCGTGCGGCGCGCTGACCGTCTCCACCCGCGCGCCGCGCGACCCCGCCCCCGCCAGCGGAACGGCGTGCCAGGAGGCGGCCACGCCCGCCGCGCAGCGCACCGGGTGGACGCGCGACCGCCGCGACGGCGCGCCCGGCTCCGGTGCGCGACCCCGGCCCGCGCCCGGTGTCGGTGCGCCGCTCCGGCCCGCGTCCGGCGCGAAGAGCGCCACATGCTGGTCCACCCGGTCGTCCGCCGTGTGCCCGGCCGTCTCAGGCGCGGTGGCCGTGGCGTAGCCGAACTTGGCGTAGTGCGGGTCGTCCCGCGACCCGGCCACCTCGTCCGCCGCGCTCGTTCCGGCGGCGCCGGGGGACGAGTCCGCCGGGGCGGGCGGTTGGTGGTCGCTGCCGTGGTTGAGCAGGCGCACGATGCCGTCGCGTCGGGTGCCGTGCAGCAGCCAGCCCGGCGCGGGCAGGGCCGTGCGGAAGTCGGACTCCTCCACCGGCAGTGGGCGTTCGGTCCGCGTCCACGCCGGGTGCTCACTGGGCAGCAGCAACCCGAGGAACGCCTTGCTGGCCCAGTACGGCGACGCGGGCCCGGAGTACGCCTGGGTGGCCGGCGGATACGTGCCGTACCAGCCGAGCGGCAGCAGCCCCCGGGCGTCGGGCGCTCCGCGCAGCGTGAAGTGCCGGACCGCGCCGGAGGCCAGACGGCGGGTGCCGCCGGGCGCGAGCGGCGTGCAGGCCATCAGCTCACCGAGCCAGGCGGGGGCCGCCGCGGCGTACCGGTAGGTCAGCGAGCGCCCCTGGTGGACGGGGGCCCCGTCGGCGCCGAAGAAGCGCGGGTGGTCGGCCAGGAACCGGCGCAGCCGCGCCCGGTAGACCGCGCCCCGGCCGCCGTCGCGGCCCGGGCCCGCCATGCGCGACCACAGCAGCGGGTACAGGTGCAGGGCCCAGGCGTTGTAGTAGTCGAAGTTCCGCCCGTCACCGTCGCGGTACCAGCCGTCGCCCACGTACCAGCCCTCGACGCGGTCGAGCCCCTCGTCGATGGCGCGCTGTCGGTACGGGGCCCCGACCGAGGCCAGGAACTCCTCGGCCACCACCGGGAAAAGTCGCCAGTTGTTGTCCCAGGTGTGCCGGCCGGCGAAGCCGGAGAGCCAGGCCACCACCCGTTCCCGCACCCCGTCCGCGAGCAGGTCCCACAGCCAACGCCGGCTCTCCCACAGACCGATGGCGATCGACGCCGCCTCCACCATCGGCTGCGAGCGGTCCGCGAGCGGCGGCCACGCCTCGCCGCTTGCCGGGTCGGTGCCGGCGGCGAGGCCCGCCGCGTACCGTTCGATCAGCGCGGGGTCCACCGCGCCGCGCGCGCCCGCGATGCGGAAGGACGCCAGCAGGAACGAGCGCGCGAACCCTTCGAGACCGTCCGACGCCACCCCGGACGAGCTGGCGCGGCCCGGCAGTTGGTACCGGGCCCAGCCGAGCGTCGCGTACGGGACGAGCGCGTCCAGCAGGTGGTCGGCCAGGGTCTCCCAGTGCGCCCGGGTCCAGCCGGTGTACGGGGAGCGGACGCGGTCGGCGGGCGGCAGCGACAGCGGGGGCACGGGCACGGCGGCTAACGCCCGCCGGCGGTGGCGGCTGCCGTGGGCGTCCCGGGCGAGGCTGGTGCGGTGGGCGCCGCGCGGGGACCGGGGACGGCGGGGCCGAAGCGCTGGCGGTACGCGGCGGGGCTCAGCCCCGTGGCGCGGCGGAGCTGGGCGCGCAGGTTGGCGCCGGTGCCCAGGCCGCTGAGCTGGGCCACGCGGTCCAGGCTGGGCTCCCCGCGCTCGATCAACCGGCAGGCCAGGGCGGTGCGTTCGGCGGTGAGCCAGCTCAGCGGCGTGGTCCCGAGCCGCGCGCGGAACCAGCGGTGCAGCGTCGCCTGGCTGACGGCCGCGCGGGTGGCCAGGTCCACGATGGTCAACGGCTGGTCGAGGCGCTCCCGCGCCCAGACGAGCACCGGCGCGAGCCCGGTGTCCGGCGTCGCCGGCACCGGGACCCGTACGAACTGCCGCTGACCGCCGTCGCGGTGGGCGGCGAACACCAGCCGCCGACTGACCGCGTTGGCCACGTCGGCGCCGTGGTCCCGCCGGATCAGGTGCAGCCCGAGGTCGAGGGCCGCCGCGCTGCCGGCCGCCGTCAGCACGTCGCCGTCGTCCACGTAGAGCACGTCGGGCTGCCAGCGCACCGCCGGGTAGCGCAGGGCGAACGCGTCGGCCCAACGCCAGTGGGTGGCGGCCGGGCGCCCGTCGAGCACGCCGGCCGCGGCCAGCGTGGCGGCCCCGGTGCACAGGCTCACCAGTCGCGCCCCGCGCGCCGCCGCCCGCCGGACGGCGTCGAGCACGGCGGCGCTGGGCGGGACGTCCGGGTCGGGCCGGTTCGGCACCACCACGGTGTCCGCCGCGTCGGCCGCGCTCAGGTCGGCGACGCCCGACAGGGTGAAGAACCCGGCGTGCATCCGCACGGAGGGGGTGGCCGCACACAGCGCGAACGCGTACCACGGCATGTCGAGTTCGGGCCGGCGCAGCCCGAACAGCTCGGTCATCACGCCCAGTTCGAAGGGGTTCGAGCCCTCGTCCACGACGACCACCACCCGGTGCGGCCGGCCGACGTCCCGCGACCGGGGCCCGTCATCGCGCCGACCGTCGTCCGACGGTCGATGCTCGTGTCCGTGCTGTTGCCCGTGCGAGAATCCTTGCGGCATACGCGATTTTTAGCACTCCCGTGGCGCGGTGTCATGGACGCAGGATGGCCGGGTGAACGACGACACCCTCCTCCCCGACCAGCCCGAGCCCGCCCCCGAGGCCGGCCCGGCCGCCCCGCCCCGTACGGCGGACGATCTCGCCGAACCGCTGGCGCTCCGGTCCGCGCTGGCCACCTTCGACGCGCTGTGGAGTCCGCGCATCGTCGCCCACGTCAACGACTACGACGTACGGGTGGCCAAGATGAAGGGCGACTACATCTGGCACCTGCACACCGACACCGACGAGTTCTTCCTGGTCATCGACGGTGAGCTGGACCTCGGCCTGCGCGACGGCGCGCCGGACGCCCCCGGCGGTCCACGCGGCGAACGCGTGGTCACGCTCACCGCGGGGTCGGTGTTCGTGGTGCCGCGCGGCGTCGAGCACCGGCCCTCGTCGGCCGCCGGCGCGTCCGTCCTCCTCTTCGAGCCCACCGGCACGCTGACCGTCGGCGACCGGCACGAGTCGGTGCCCGACCACGTGGACGTCACGACGGGGCACGCCCTGAGCTGACGGGTACGCCGCCCGCTCCGGCAGCGGGCCCGCGCCGGCTCGCGGGGGGCCGGCCGCCCGGCCAGCCGGCGCGGCGCGCGACCGTCAGGGCGCGGCGGCGGGCGGGTCGTCCGCGGTGACACAGGCCGGGCGCCGGGGACGGTCGCCCATCACCTGGTCGCACAGGTCCGAGCAGGTGCGGTTGATCAGGCGCGAGACGTGCATCTGCGATATGCCGAGTTGCTCGGCGATGCGGCTCTGCGTCATGTCGCAGAAGAACCGCAGGTACAGAATGCGCCGCTCCCGCTCCGGCAGCTTGCTGAGCACGGGCCGGACCGCCTCCCGGTCGATGACCTGGTCGAAGCCCGGCTCCTGGTCGGCGAGCGTGTCGACCAGCGAGTAGCCGTCCTCCGTGCCCGACAGCTCGGCGTCCAGCGACAGCGCCGCGTAGCAGTCCAGCGCCTGCATGCCGAGCCGCACGTCGGCCTGGCTGAGCCCGGTGTGTTCGGCGATCTCCGGCACGCCCGGGATCCGGTCCTCAAGGGTGGGGGAGAGGTCCCGGCACGCGGCGCGCACCTGGTTGCGCAGCTCCTGGACCCGGCGTGGCACGTGCAGCTCCCACATGTGGTCGCGGAAGTGCCGCTTGACCTCGCCGACGACGGTCGGCACGGCGAAGCTCTCGAACGCGATCCCGCGCGTCGGGTCGTACCGGAGGACCGCCTTCACCAGGCCGAGGGCGGCCACCTGACGCAGGTCCTCCAGGGCCTCGCCGCGGTTGCGGAACTGCCGGGCGAGCCGGTCGGCCATGGGGATCCAGGCCACGATGATGCGTGCCCGCAGGGCGTCCTTCTCGGGCCCGTCCTCCAGGACGGAGAGCCTGCGGAAGTCGGCGGCGGTGTCGGGCGCGTCATCGTGCGGATGTTTGGCGGAGCGTGTGGCGTGTACTCGTGCGGTCGTCATGGAAAACAGCTCCCGGAACGGCGGACGATTCTCCACCGGGGCGCACACGTCGGCCCGACACAGTGCGGGAAGCAGACGTGACCGCCCCCGTGGTGCGTGCCTTCGGCCCGAAGCACGGTGCTCACTCGCCCGCCGGACCCCGGAGACGCGCCCCGGGAGGGGCACGTACGTCCGTGAACCTGGACCAAGCGGGCATCTCCCACCGTAGCTACTTCCCTGCCCGCACGCATCAGACGGGCCGGGCGGTGGTAGTGGTACGCCCCGGCCCGGCCCGCGCTGCTGGCCAAGCGGCCCTGCTCGGGCCCCGGGCGAGCGCGCGGCGCGGGGCGGCCCGAGGGCGTGTCAGGGTGCGCCGGGCACGCGTGGGGGCGTGCCGGGGGTGCGCCAAGGGGCGCCGGGTCGCGTCAGGATGCGCCGGAGGCGCCCCGCGACACGTCGCTGACGCGCGTCAGGACACGCCGCGGGGGCGGAACTGCACGCTGATGCGCGGGCCCGTCGCCCTGGTCGACTTCGGGATGGCGTGGTCCCAGGTGCGTTGGCAACTCCCGCCCATGACGATCAGGTCGCCGTGCCCGAGCGACCAGCGCAGCGTCGGGCCGCCGCCGTCGCGCGGGCGCAGCAGCAGCGGTCGCGGCTGGCCCACGGAGACGATCGCCACCATGGTGTCCTTGGTCGCGCCCCGCCCGAACCGGTCGCCGTGCCAGGCCACGCTGTCCCGCCCGTCCCGGTAGAAGCACAGCCCCGCGCTCACGAAGGGCTCGCCCAGTTCGGCCGCGTAGTACGCGCTGAGTCGGGCGCGGGCCTCGTCGAGCGCGGGATGCGGCAGGGGCTCGCCGGCCCGGTAGGTGGCCAGCAGGCGCGGTACGTCGACGGTGCGCTCGTACATCCGCCGCCGCTCCGCGTGCCAGGGCACGGTGCGCGCCAGGTGGGTGAAGAGCGCGTCGGCGCCGGTCAGCCAGCCGGGCAGCACGTCGACCCACGCGCCGTGCGCCAGCGGGGTGCGCCGGACCGTCGTCAGCGGACGCGGCGTGATCTCCTCCGTCGCGTCGAAGAGTGAGCCCTGTAGGGAAACCGCCATGCGTCCCAGCATACGCCCGAAATAGAACAGGCGATCGAGCGGGGAAGGGGTGTGGAAGAGTAGGCGGCCAGCAAAATGCCGATTTCTCGGGGAATGTACCGGTCGCCCTGCCCCCGCATCGATGTCAGCATGTGGCTATGGGTCGTTCCCGGTTCGCGTCGGCCTCCACCGCCACCGGTCGACGCCCACCCCGCCGTGACGGCCCCCGCGCGCGCTCGCTGCTGAGCGCGCGCAGCATCGCCGGTCAGATCTTCCTGCTCCAGTTGCTCATCGTGCTGCTGATCGTGGCCGCCGGCATGGCGGCCCTCGTGCTCCAGGCCCGGCGCGACGACGAGGGCGAGGCGCGGCACCGCGCGCTGGCCGTCGCCGAGGCGTTCGCCGAGGCGCCCGGCGTCGCCGAGGCCCTGGGCGCGAGCGACCCCACGGCGGTCCTCCAGCCGCGCGCCGAGGCGGCCAGGGCGGGCGCGGACGTCGACTTCGTCGTCGTCATGCGCACCGACGGCACGCGCTACACCCACCCCGAGCCGGACCGCATCGGCCGAAAGTTCGTCGGCGACACCGGCCCCGCCCGCCGCGGCGAGTCCAGCACCGAGACCGTCGACGGCACGATCGGCGAGGTGGTCCAGGCGGTGGTGCCCGTCACCGACCGCGAGGGCGAGGTGGTGGGCCTCGTCTCCGCGGGCCTGCGCACCAGCCGCGTGAGCGAGTCGCTCTACGCGGAACTGCCCATCCTGCTCGGCGGCGGCGCGGCGGGCCTGGCCCTGGCGCTCGGCGGCAGCGCGCTCGCGGGCCGGCGGCTGCGCCGCCAGACGCGCGGCCTCGACCCCGCGAAGCTCGCCCGGATGTACGAGCACCACGACGCGGTGCTGCACGCGGTCCGCGAGGGGGTGCTCATCGTCAGCGGTGAGGGACTGCTGCTGCTCGCCAACGACGAGGCGCGCCGCCTGCTCGCGCTCCCCGCCGACGCGGAGGGCCGGCCCGTGACCGAGCTGGGCCTCGACGCCCCGCTCGCCGACGTGCTGGCCACGGGCCGCGCCACCACCGACGAGGTGATCCGCGCCGGCGACCGGCTGCTGGCCGTGAACAACCGGCCCACCGACCGGCACGGCGGGCCGCCCGGCACCGTGGCCACCCTGCGCGACACCACCGAACTGCACACCCTCACGGGCCGGGCCGAGACCGCGCGCACCCGCCTTCGGCTGCTGTACGACGCGGGCGTGGAGGTCGGCACCACCCTGGACGTGCGGCGCACGGCCGAGGAACTCGCCGAGGTCACGGCCGGCAGGTTCGCCGACTTCACCACCGTCGACGTGGTCGACGCGGTGGTGCTCGGCGAGGAACCGCCGACGGCCGGCGCCTCCCAGATGCGCCGCGTCGCCGTGGCCGGCGTACGCGACGACCACCCGCTCTACCCCGTCGAGGAGATCATCGACTTCGTCCCCTCCACGCCCCAGGCGCGCTGCATCGCGGACCGGTGCGCGCTGCTGGTGCCCCGGCTGAGCGACGCGCCCGGCTGGCGGGCCCAGGACCCGCGGCGGGCCGCGGGCATCATCGACTACGGGGTGCACTCGCTGATCACCGTCCCGCTGCGGGCGCGCGGCGGGGTGCTCGGGGTCGCCAACTTCTGGCGGGCGACCGGGTCGCCGCCCTTCGACGAGGACGACCTGGCCCTCGCCGAGGAACTCGTCGCGCACGCGGCCGTCTGCCTGGACAACGCCCGCCGCTACACCCGCGAGCACGCCATGGCCGTCACCCTCCAGCAGAGCCTGTTGCCGCGCGGGGTGCCCGACCAGCGCGCCCTCGACGTGGCCTACCGCTACCTGCTGGCCCGCTCGGGGGTCGGCGGGGACTGGTTCGACGTGATCCCGCTGCCCGGGGCGCGGGTCGCGCTGGTGGTGGGCGACGTCGTCGGGCACGGGCTGCACGCCGCGGCCACCATGGGCAGGCTCCGTACCGCGGTGCACAACTTCTCCTCGCTGGACCTGCCTCCCGACGAGCTGCTCAGCCACCTGGACGAGCTGGTGAGCAGCATCGACCAGGACGAGACCACCGCCACCGGCGCCGCCACCGTCACCGGCGCGACCTGCCTGTACGCGATCTACGACCCGGTCGAATGCCGCTGCGTCCTGGCCCGCGCCGGCCACCCGCCGCCGGTCGTGGTGCACCCGGACGGCGCGGTGAGCGTCCCCGACGTGCCGGCCGGGCTGCCGCTCGGCGTCACCGGCCTGCCGTTCGAGATCGCCGAGTTCGAGGTGCCCGAAGGCAGCCGCGTCGTGCTGTACACCAACGGGCTCATCGACCACGGCGGCCGGGACCTCGACGCCGGGCTCGACCAGCTCACCGACGTGCTCCGCGGCCCCGACCGCACGCCCGAGGAGACCTGCCAACGGGTCCTCGACGCGCTGCTCGGCGATCACCCGGACGACGACGTGGCCCTCATCGTCGCCCGCACCCGCTCCGTGCCACGGGAGCGGATCGCCACCTGGGAGGTGCCATCCGACCCCGCGGCGGTGGCCGACGTACGCGCCAAGGTCAGCCGCCAGCTCGCCGCGTGGGACGTGGGCGACGAGGCGTTCACCACCGAGCTGATCCTCAGTGAGCTGATCACCAACGCCATCCGCTACACCGGGGGACCGATCCGGGTCCGGCTCATCCGCGACGCCGGCCTGATCTGCGAGGTCGCCGACTCCAGCAGCACCGCTCCGCACCTGCGGTACGCCGCCACCACCGACGAGGGCGGGCGCGGCCTGTTCCTGGTCGCCCAGTTCGCCGAGCGCTGGGGCACCCGCTACACGCCCACCGGCAAGGTCATCTGGACCGAACAGGCCCTGCCGCGACCACCGGACCACGCGCGCGACTAACCCCACACGGCTGACCCCGCGCGACACAACCCCCTCACGACCGCCCCCGCGACCGTCGCCCCGCACCGCCAGTACCGCCGGTACCGCCGGTGCCCGCTCTGCCGGCCCCGTGGGTCGCCGCCGCCCTCAGCCCGCCCGCGACCGCGCCCGCTCCAGATAGCCGTGCACGAGCGCGTCGGCCCGCCGGAAGAAGTCGCCCAACAGGGCCAGTTCGGCGGGGGAGTAGCCGGCGTACAGGGCGGCGAGGCGCGCGTTGAGCGGCTCGTACGCCGCGTACACGCGGGTCCGGGCGGCCGGTTCGGCCACGATGCGCACCCGCCGGCGGTCCTCGGGGTCGGCCTGGCGCGCCACGAACCCCGCGCGTTCGAGCCGGTTGAGGATGCCCGTCACGGCGCCGCTCGTCACCTGGGCCCGCTCGGCGAGGTCACCGGCGGTCAACGGGTCGGTCCCCGCCTCCAGGACGTACGTGAAGCAGGTCAGGTCGGCGGGGTTGAGCCCGAGCCGGCGCGCGATCTCCTGGTGGGCGAGGTGGCTCAGGCCGACGAAGTGGTCCATGGCCCGCTGCGCCTCCCGCGCGGTCGCAGCGGGGTACCTGTCTTCCAACCGCCAGCTCCTTAGCGTCCACACGTCGGTTCGCGGGGCGAAGCGCTTCCGCCGCAGACCCTACCGGCGCCGCGCGGCCCGGCCCGGAGGAGAAACGCGGGAGGGCGCACGCTCGTGGCGCGAGGGGCGCCCGCGCCCGGTGTCTCAGGCGTCCCGCGGGTACCAGCGCAGCTCCACGGTGTTGCCGTCCGGGTCGGCCACGTACAGCGACTGGGCCACCCCGCGGGCGCCGAACCGCTCGCCGGGGCCGTCGAGGACCGTGAACCGGCCCGAGTCGACGACCTGCTGCCAGTCCAGTGGCTCGACGGTCAGGCAGATGTGGTCCACGTTGCTGCCGTGCGGGGCGTCCGCAGCGCGCCGTACGAGGTCGATGATGGTCGTCGGGCTCACCCGGACCGAGGGGAAGGGCGCCTCGCCCGCGCGCCACTCGTCGACGCGCACCGGTTCGAGGCCGAGTGGCCCGCAGTAGAACGCGAGCGAGCGCTCGATGTCGGCGACGGTCAGGACGAGGTGGTCAAAGGCGATCACGCGCATGGCTGCTCCGGGCGGTTCGGTCGAGGGGTGGGGCGGGGTCGCTGGTCGGGCACCGGCGCGCGGACGACCACGGCCGCCGCGCGCCGGCGCACCACTCCCGCGTCTACGTACGGGGTCACGACCGCTCCATCATGACGTGCCCGGCCCCGGGCTGATCACGCGTCCTCGCTCGTCCGGCCGGGGGTTCGCACGTGCGACGCGGATCGGTGGCACCGCGCCCGTGGGTGGGCGACGCGGCAGGTTCATGCGCCCACGGGCCCTCATTTTGGTCTAGACCTTGACAGGTTCAGGGCGATTCGATTTGGTTCCCTCACCCCCAGGTGCCACCGGACCCCCGTTGGCCGTGCGAAGGAGTAAGCCCCTTGAGACAGCGCCTGTTCGCCCTGCTCGCCGCGTTGGCCTCGGCCGTCGCGTTCGCTCTCTTCCTGCCAGGACCGACCGCTTCCGCCGCGACGACCTGCGCCGCGGGTTGGAACGCGTCCGCCGTCTACACCGGCGGCAACTCCGTCTCCTACAACGGCCACAACTGGTCGGCCAAGTGGTGGACCCAGAACGAGAAGCCCGGCTCGTCGGACGTCTGGGCTGACAAGGGTGCCTGTGGCGACAGCGGTGAGCCGCCGACCCAGGAGGGCTTCGTGGTCAGTGAGGCCCAGTTCAACCAGATGTTCCCGAACCGGAACTCCTTCTACACCTACCGTGGCCTGACCGACGCGCTGAGCGCCTACCCGGCGTTCGCGAACACCGGCAGCGAGACCGTCAAGCGTCGCGAGGCCGCCGCCTTCCTCGCCAACGTCAGCCACGAGACGGGCGGCCTGGTCCACATCGTCGAGCAGAACCAGGCGAACTACCCGCACTACTGCGACCGCAACCAGCCCTACGGCTGCCCCGCCGGCCAGGACGCGTACTACGGCCGCGGCCCCATCCAGCTCAGCTGGAACTTCAACTACAAGGCGGCCGGTGACGCGCTCGGCATCGACCTGCTGCGCAACCCGTGGCTGGTGGAGCGGGACCCGGCCGTGGCGTGGAAGACTGCCCTGTGGTACTGGAACACCCAGTCCGGCCCCGGCACCATGACCCCGCACAACGCCATGGTCAACGGCGCGGGCTTCGGCGAGACGATCCGGGCCATCAACGGCACCCTGGAGTGCAACGGCGGCAACCCGAACCAGGTGCAGAGCCGCATCAACAACTACCAGCGCTTCGTGCAGGTCCTGGGTACCACGCCCGGTGACAAGCTGAGCTGCTGACACTCCGCAGGCAGGGCCCCGGCCGACGCGTCACACCCGCGCCGGCCGGGGCCCGTGCCGTTCGGCTGGCCACCCGTCAGGGCCGGCTACGGCCGCCCGTCGGCGAGCCCGGTGACGCGGAGCGTGATGTTGAGCCGCCCGCCGCTCAGGCCGGTGGCCGGGTCGGCCGTGCCGGGCCGGACCCTGGGCACGCCGTGATACGCGAAGCGTGACGGCCCGCCGAAGACGAACAGGTCCCCCGAGCACAGCTCCACATCGGTGTACGGCCGGGTACGGGTCTCGGTGTTGCCGAACCGGAAGACGCAGGCGTCGCCGATGCTGAGCGAGACGACGGGCGCGCTGGAGCGCTCGTCCTTGTCCTGGTGCATGCCCATCCTGGCCGCCGCGTCGTAGAAGTTGATCAGCGCCGTGTCCGGGGTGTAGTCGGCCGCGGCCGACGGGTCCTCGTACGCGTCGGCCACCGCGCGCCGCCCGCACTCCACCAGCCACGTCGGGAGCGCCGCCACCCGCTGGCCGTTGACGTCGTCGGCGGTGCGCGTGTACGCGTACGGTCGCCAGTGCCAACCCAGACAAACCGTCTGAACCGACATGGCTCCGCCCCTCGGCAGTCGGGTGTGCCGCATCGGCACGGGGCCCACCGCCCACCGCCGGCAGGCGTCCACCAGCGCGCGCTGCTCGGCCACCGAGAGCCAGTCGGGCACGTGCACGGCTCCGGGCGCGAGGGTGGCGCGGGGTCGGGGGAGCAGGGCGTTCATGGCCGGACCTTCCTCACGGGTGGGACGGGAGCGGGTGGAAGGTGATCCAACCCCGACGGACCTCCCAGTGTCCGCCGTCGGCCGAGGCGCCGCGCAGCCCCTCCAGGGTCTCGGCCCCGGCCAGCGCGACGGTCTCGGGAGTGCCGAGCGAGGCGAGGGCGAAGGTGCGCCCGGCCGACCACGACGTGCTCTGCCGCAGTCGGCGCGCCATCCGCGCCCACCCGGCCGGCGCGCCGCACACCACCCAGGCGTCCGGTGCGCCGGCCGCGAGCCGGCGCGCCTGGCGCAGCCAGGAGGCAGCCTCCTCGGGCCAGTCGACGACGTCGAGCACGGTGCGCGCGGCGACGTCGGCCGCCCGGTGCGGCCCGGCCTCCCGCGGGTGACGGGCGTGCTCGGCGCGGTCGTCGCCGCACCACGCGGCGGCGACGGCCCGGGCCGCGGCGCGCGATGCCGCATCCCGCCCGTGGCCGATGCTCAGGGACCGTACGGGCCGTCGTCCCGCCGCCAGCAGGTCCATCAGCGCCGCGACCTCCGCCGCCGTGTGCGGGGCGGGCCCGGTCGCGCCCGCCGTCCCGGTCGCGCCGCCCTTCTCCCGCGCCTTCCAGCGCGCGTACCGCTCGGGCAGGCAGACGGCGCACGGCCGGTAGCCGGCCGCGCGGGCCGTCGCCGCGTCGGCGAAGAACACCCGCTGCGCGCGGTAGCCACCGCGGGCGAGCGCGCGCAGCGCGCTGGGGCAGTCGAGCCGCCCGTACAGCCTGCCGCCGCGATGCCCGCCGAGCGTGCCCGGCACGGCACTCGGGTAGGGCCGCCCGTTCCCGTCCAGCAGTGTGTAGCGCTCCCGCTCCGACCCCGTGCGCCCCGGCCTCGCGCGCCGCGCCCCGTCGGCGTGCGCCGGGGGAGCGGCGGCGCCGTCGCGGTCCGCGCCGCCGGGCTCAGTCACGGCGCGCCGGGAGCGCGCCCTCGTGCACCAACAGCGCCTCCTTGCGGTCCAGCCCGCCCGCGTAGCCGGTCAGCGCGCCGCTGGCGCCGATGACCCGGTGGCACGGGCGCAGGATGAGCAGCGGATTGGCGCCGATGGCCGTGCCGACCGAACGCACCGCGGAGCGCGGGGCGCCGATCCGCTCGGCGATCGCGCCGTAGGTCGTGGTGGTGCCGTGCGGAATGTCCTCCAGGGCCGCCCAGACCCGCCGCCGGAAGTCCGAGCCGCCGGCCGTGTACGTGAGGTCGAAGTCCGTCCGCTCGCCCGCGAAGTACGCCCTGACCTGCCGCGTCGCCTCGGCCAACGGCCGCGGGTCGGCCCGCCACCCGGGCTCGACCGTCGGCGCGTTGCGCTGCCCCGGCACGGACAGCGAGGTGACGGTGACGCCGCCGACGCCCCGCGGGTCCTCCTCGCCTGTCATCAGCAGCTCCCCCAGGGGGCTGTCGATGGTGGTGTAGACCGTCATCGGCCCGTCCTTCCCTCGTCCTGCGTGCGGTACGAGTACCAGCCTGTGCCACGTCAGAAGCCCTGTCTGGCGGGATTCGGACGGGGCGCTTAGCTCCGCCGTGGCCCGCGAAAACCGGCTGCCCGGCCCGGCCGAGTCGTGGTCCAATCGGCCACCATGGACACCACACCGCCACCGCCGGCGGTCGAGCGCGACCTGCTGGCCCGCATGGAACGCAACCTGGCCGAACACGCATGCTTCCCGCACCGCGATCTGCCCGGCGCCACCGTAACCGAGGCGCCCGACCTGCTGATCGCCGACAGCGGGCTGCCCGACGACACCTTCAACATCGTCACACTGGCCCGCTTCGCCCCCGACCGCGCCGCCGCGCGGATCGCCGAGACCACCGAGGCGCTGGCGCGCACCGGGCGTCCCTTCTCCTGGTGGGTCGGCCCGCTCGCCGAGCCCGACGACCTGTCCCGGCACCTGGCCGCCGCGGGTTGGCCGCCGTCGGAGCGGGAGACGGCGATGTGGGCCACCCTGGACGAGCATCTGCCGCGCCCGAGCGCCGACGACCTCACCCTCGTGCGGGTCAGCACCCCGGCCCAGCTCGCCGACTACGCCACGGTGCTGGCCGCCCTGTGGGACCCGCCGGCCGCCACGGTCGAGCGCTTCTACGAGCGGGCCCGCCCCTGGGTGCTGGGCGCGCACAGCCCGGCGCGCTACCTGGTGGGTTATGTAGGCGGCCAGGCTGTCTGCTCGGCGGAGGTCTTCCTGCACGCGGGCGTGGCCGGGATCTACAACATCGCCACCCTGGCCACCCACCGCAAGCGGGGTTACGGACGCGCGAGCACGCTGGCCGCCCTGCACACGGCGCGCGAGGAGGGGCACGCCACGGTCGTGCTCCAGGCGTCCGCCGAGGGCGAGTCGGTCTACCGGAGCCTGGGTTTCCGTGCCTGCGGCCACTTCACGGAGCACGCCCTGACCCCGTAGGCGAACCCGCCCGGGCGTGGGGGGAGTACCGGACCGCGCCCCCGGCCTGATAGACACGCAACCAGATGGTTGCCTACCGTGCCGTCGGGGGTGACGATGGACGAGGTGTCCGACGAGGTGTTCAAGGCGCTCGCCGACGCGAACCGCAGGCGGCTGCTGGACCGACTCGACCAACGCGGCGGCCAGAGCCTGCGCGAGCTGGGTGAGGGCCTGGCGATGAGCCGGCAGGCCGTGAGCAAACACCTGGCGGTGTTGGAGGCCGCGCGCCTGGTCGACACCGTCCGGCACGGCCGGGAGAAGCTGCACTACCTCAACCCGGTGCCGATCCGGGAACTGGCCGACCACTGGATCGGCCGGTACGACCACGGACGGCCAGCGGCGCTCTCCCACCCCCAGCAGACCCCGGAGGGACGCACGATGAGCAAGCCCGCCTACGAGTACGTCATCTACATCCACAGCACGCCCGAGAAGATCTACCGCGCGTTGACCGACCCCGAACTCATCGCCGACTACATGGGTGACACCGGGCCGCGCTCCGACTGGCAGGTCGGCTCTCCGGTGGAGTGGAAGATGGACCCGAACGGGGAGTTCCGGGACTACGGGCAGCGCGTCCTGGCGGCGGAGCCCGGCAGGCGGCTGTCCTACACCTGGCACCGGCTCCAGCCGGAGCACCGCGAGATGGTGGGCATCACCTCCGACGAGGAGTTCGCCGAGGCCGCCAAGGAACGCTCCCGGGTCACCTTCACCCTGGAGCCGGCCGAGGAGCCGGCGGCGGGCACCAAGCTGACCATCGTGCAGGACGAGTTCGACAGCCCCGACAGCGTCATGCTCGCGTCCGTCTCGGTCGGCTGGACGCTCATCCTGTCCGAGGTGAAGACCCTGCTGGAGGGCGGCCGACGGTTCGACCCCGCGTCCTCGCCCCCCGCGTAGACACCGCCCGCGCGCCTCGCCCGTACGCCACGGCGCCGGGCGGGGCGGGCGACCGCCCACGACGGCGACCCGCCACCCGCCGCGGCGTCACCGCGCCTGGTGGCGCCGCTCGTCGCGCAGCGCCAGAGCACGTTCCCGCTCGCCGGTCCCGCCCCAGATGCCGTGCGTCTGCTCGGTGGCCATGGCCCAGTCCCGGCAGGCGC
Source organism: Streptomyces buecherae (assembly GCF_014295035.1). Classification (GTDB taxonomy): domain Bacteria; phylum Actinomycetota; class Actinomycetes; order Streptomycetales; family Streptomycetaceae; genus Streptomyces; species Streptomyces youssoufiensis. The sequence continues at coordinate 302,306 of NZ_CP060404.1, read as the reverse complement.
GGACGACCGGACAGCGGGCGCACACGGCCTTGGCCTCTCGCTCCTGCTGGAGGGTGCGCGCGCTCGCGGCACCCACCGGGAAGAACAACTCCGGGTCCTCGTACGCGCACGCGGCCCGCCGCCACCACTCCTCGCCCGGCTCCTGCGACCAGGCGGTGTGGGCCGAGCCCGCGATCGTCTCCCCGCGCGCCACGGCCATCAGTCCTCGCCCCGCACGATGTGCGACTCCGACGGCCGGTCGGCCAGGACGCGGCGCGCGCCGGCGCGCTCGCCGGTCGCCGGCACACCCCGCCCGGTGGCACGCTCCGGCCGACCGTGCGGCATCGCCCGGTCCATGGCCGAGCGCCCCAGAAGCGACGGTGGCTGTCCGGCGCCCTCTCGCTGGTCGACCTCGCGGCTCACGCGATCGGTCACGGCACTGCCTCCTCATCTTTCGACGGCTCGCTTCGCCGTCCGGCGGCCGAGCGGCGAAGCGGCTGCCGCCCCGCGTCCCTGACCCCCGAACTCCAATCGGGTCCCCCGGCCGGCGACACGTAAACGGCGGGACCCCCAACGGGGCCGTCACCCGTGTACATATGCCGCGAACCGGGCGCACCTGGCGGGGCGTCACCCGCGCGGGACGCATGGCGCGTTGCCACGGGCCGGCCGCCGAGCCGATGGCCGCGAGCCGCAGGCCCGGGCCGTCACCGTCAGGGCAGCGGGGGGCCGCTCACGCCGGACGGCATGTCCTGCTCCGCCCAGACCACCTTGCCCGTCTCGGTGCGGCACGAGCCCCAGCGCCGGCACAGCATGTTGATCAGTTGCAGGCCCCGGCCACCCTCGTCGCTCAGCGACGCGTGCTGGATCTGCGGGAGGTCGGGACCGGTGTCCGAGACCTCGACGAGGAGCCGGTCGTGACAGAGCAACCGCAGCCGACCCGGGCCGCCGCCATAGCGCAGCGCGTTGCCCACGAGCTCGCTGACGACCAGTTCGGTGACGTCCGCGAGGTCGTCCAAGTGCCACAGGCCGAGTTGCTCGCGCACGTGCTTGCGGGCCGCGCCGGCCGCCGACCCGTCGCCCGGCAGGTCCCACACCCGCAGCCCGCTCGCCCAGGTGGCCGGCCGGGCCGCCGCCACCAGCAGCACCGCCTCGTCGAAGCGCTCGGTGCCGGCCGGCGCGAAGTCGCTGAGCGCCGCCGCGTCGAACCGCGCGAACCGCAGCGCCGGCGCGGAGCGCAACAGCCGGCCCAACTGGACGTCGATGTCCCGCGTACGCGACTTGACCAGGCCGTCGGTGTACAGCACCAGCCGGCTGCCCGGCTCGACCGGGACCCGCAACGCGTCGTAGGGGATGACGCCCGCGCCGATCGGGGCGCCGATCGGCACTTCCACGAACGAGGCCGAGCCGTCCGGGCCGATCAGCATCGGCAGCGGGTGCCCGGCGCTGACCACCGTGAAGCTCGCGTCGGCCGGGTCGTAGACGGCGCACAGGCAGGTGGCGACCTGGTCCTCCTCCAGGTCGCGGGCGGCCAGGTCGAGGCGGGCCAGCACGCGGTCGGGGGCCATGTCCATCGCCATCAGGGTCCGCCCCACGGCGCGCAGCCGGCCCATCGTGGCAGCCGCCGACAGGCCGTGCCCCATCACGTCGCCGACCACGAGGGCCGTGCGCCCGCCCGGCAGCGAGGCGATGTCGTACCAGTCGCCGCCGACGCCGCTCGGGTCGGCCGTCGGCGCGTAGCAGTGGCTCACCGTCAGCCCCGGGGTGACCGGCGTGGCGCGCGGCAGCAGGCTGCGCTGGAGGGCGACCACGTGCTCGCGCTCACGCTCGTAGAGCCGCGCGTTGTCGACGAACAGGGCGGCCCTGGAGGCGAGTTGCGTGGCCAGTTCGAGGTCGGCCGCGGTGAAGGGGGCCCGGTCACCGGCCCGGATGAAGTCGGCCGCACCGAGCAGCACGCCCCGCGCGATGAGCGGGACCACCAGGTAGCTGTGCACGCCGGCGCGGCGCAGCAGCTCCGCGGACCGGGAGTTGGGGGCGATCCGTACGTACTCGTCGGGCTCGATGCGACTGACCAGGACCGGCTTGCCGAGCGTCAGGCAGATGGTGGCGAACTGGTCGACGTTGGAGGCGCTCAGCTCGCCCACCGGATCGGGTTCGAGCGTGGTGAGCGCGTCGATGGCCGCGACCGCCATCGCCCGGGTGGCCGGGCGTCCGGTACGGCCGGGGTGCGCGCCCTCCTCGCCGTGCAGCACCGATTCCAGCAGGTCGACGGCGGCCCCGTCGGCGAAGTGGGGGACGGTGAAGTCGGCGAGTTCCTGCGAGGTGGTGACCAGGTCGAGGGTGGACCCGATGCGCACGCTGGCCTCGTTCAGCCACCCGAGCTGGTCGCTCGCCGTGTCCTCCTCGACGCCCTGCTCCACGTCCGTCTCCTCCTTGTCCACCGCGCCGTGCGCTACCCGCCACGCGCTGTTGGGTCGCCGACTCTAGCCCCCAGCCGGCTCACCGCCCGGCACGACCTGGCATGTCGTCCGTTCCATGCCACCGTCGACGGCAAACGGCGCACCTCACCGCGGTCGGCGAGGGGAAGCGGCGCCGGCGGGCGACCGGGAGGCGCGGGGCACCGCGGTACGCACCGCACGCCAGGGGGAGGGGAACGGGCCCGGTGCGGCGCGCACCCCACACCGGCCGTGGGCCGTGTCGTGGCGATGTCCGCACCGTTTCCCGCACCTTCGTTCCACGCGCCGTGCTGGAGGGTCGGCGGCCGACCGCCCCCGGGCACCCCGTGGCGCCCAGGCCGTGCCATCGGCGGGACCCACCGCGCTCAGCCAGGTCCCCGCACGCCCTGGCGCTACCTTATGGGCGATCGGTCCGACCGGCACCCGGGCGGCACCGGATGATTCCGCCGGTCACGCCGGTGCGCCGGCCCCGCGCGACCGGCCGCGCCGGCACCGCGTACGCCCCACGCGCCCAGCCGCCCGGCCCGCGCAGCACCCGCGTGCCCCGAACCACCCGCCCCGTACGCCCCGTGGCTCACGCCTGGTGCAGGGCCCTCGGGGCCGGCACGGCGGCCGCCGCGTTCGTGGCCGAGGAGAGCGCGTCGGCCACCACCGGCGGCAGCGGTGCCAGCCCGAGCAGGCCGCTGACCACCCGGGTGGTCAGCGAGTGCCAGGCCGCGGCCCGACGCACCATGGCGTGCTCACCGTCCGGCAGCAGCAGCGTGCAGGCGTCGGCGCCCGCCCGCCGGGCGCGTTCCGTCAGCCGCCGCGAGTCGCCCGGCGCCGTGATCCGGTCCCGCTCGCCGTGCAGCAGAACCACCCGCTTGCCGGCGAGGTGCGCCACCGGCTCGGCCTCCGGGCACCACGGCGCGAGCCCCACCACGGCCTGGACCTGGGGCGCGGCGGCGGCCCGCAGCGCCGCGCGGCCACCCATGGAGTGCCCGACCAGCACCACGGGCACCGGCCCGTGCAGCGCCACCAGCTCGTCCAGGGCCCGCTGGGCGTCCTCGGCCGCGTCGTCGCGTTCGCCGTTCCAGCCACGGTGCCGGTAGCGCACGCTTCCCAACGCCACCCGGTGCTCGGCGGTCGCCCGCGCGATGGACCGGGCGAAGGGCACCATGCGCGCGCCGGGCAGGTTCAACGCGGGCGGCGGCTCAAGGCCCTCCTCGCGCCCGCCGTGCAGCAGCACGACCGCCGCTCGCGGCGGCGTGGGCGACGGGCGCAGCACCAGCGCCGCCCCGGCCTCGCGGGTGAAGAACGCGCGCGCCCTCACGCCTTCCCCCGGCCCCCGCCGAGCAGCCCCGCCACGGAGAGCGCGCCCCAGCCCACCGAGACGGCCACGGCCGCCAGCCGCCGGTCGCGCTCCGGCAGGGTCAGGCCGAGCAGCGCGGCGTCACCGAAGTCGGCGGCGATGCGTACGGCGGTGGCCGCGCGCAGGGCGGGGCCCTCCGGGGCCACCACCATGGCCAGCCCGCTGACCGCGTCCCGCCACGCCAGGGGCCGCAGCGAGGTCCGGGTGGCGGGGGCCACCGTCCCGTCGGGCCCGGCCAGGCCGGAGGGCTTGGCCAACAGATCGGGCCGCGCCGTGACCGCGAGGCCGTAGAGCGCGGTGGCCGCGCCGACCGTCCGTAGCAGACCCACCCGCATCTCGCCCATCACCCTCTCTGCGCCCCAGCCCCGCCGGCCGCCCGGCTGCGGCGCGCTATCGGCCGTCCTCCCACACCGTACGCGGCGCCGGGCTGGGCGGACGCGGGCGGCGTACGAACGCGGCGGCGAGGCCCCCGGCAACCCACTCGCCGGAGCACCGCGCCGGGGTCGAAACGGGCGGCCGTCCGCCGTGGCGGGCCCGGTCGACGGGTGGGGGAATAGGTCGGTGGGGCACCCGGTTGACGGGGATGGTTGAATATTGAACCAACGGCTTCGGGGGATGGCCCCGAGCAACGGAAGAGGTGGAGCGACATGCAGTTCGGGATCTTCACGGTCGGCGACGTCACCCCGGACCCGACGAACGGAACCACGCCGAGCGAGCACGAGCGGATTAAGGCGATGGTCGCCATCGCGCGCAAGGCCGAAGAGGTCGGCCTCGACGTCTTCGCGACCGGCGAGCACCACAACCCGCCCTTCGTCCCGTCCTCGCCCACCACCATGCTCGGCTACATCGCCGCCCGGACCGAGCGGCTCATCCTGTCCACCTCCACCACGCTGATCACCACGAACGACCCGGTGAAGATCGCCGAGGACTTCGCGATGCTCCAGCACCTGGCGGACGGCCGGGTGGACCTCATGCTCGGCCGCGGCAACACCGGACCGGTCTACCCGTGGTTCGGCCAGGACATCCGGCAGGGCATCCCGCTGGCCATCGAGAACTACGCGCTGCTGCACCAGCTCTGGCGCGAGGACGTGGTGGACTGGGAGGGCAAGTTCCGCACCCCGTTGCAGGGCTTCACCTCCACGCCGCGCCCGCTGGACGGCGTCGCGCCGTTCGTCTGGCACGGCTCGATCCGCAGCCCGGAGATCGCCGAGCAGGCCGCGTACTACGGAGACGGCTTCTTCGCCAACAACATCTTCTGGCCCAAGGAGCACTTCATCCGGCTGATCGACCTGTACCGGCGGCGCTTCGCCCACTACGGCCACGGCACCCCGGAGCAGGCCGTCGTCGGGCTCGGCGGGCAGGTGTTCATGCGCAAGAACTCGCAGGACGCCGTGCGCGAGTTCCGGCCCTACTTCGACAACGCGCCGGTGTACGGGCACGGCCCCTCGCTCGAGGAGTTCACCGAGCAGACGCCGCTGACGGTGGGCAGCCCGCAGGAGGTCATCGACAAGACGCTGACCTTCCGCGAGTCCTTCGGCGACTACCAGCGCCAGTTGTTCCTGATGGACCACGCCGGCCTGCCGCTCAAGACCGTCCTGGAACAGCTCGACCTGCTCGGCGAGGAAGTGGTCCCCGTGCTGCGCCGCGAGTTCGCCGCCGGCCGCCCCGCCGGGGTGCCGGCCGGCCCGACGCACGCGGCGCTGGTCGCCCGGGCCGCGGCCGACGCCGACGGCGCGGCCCAGACCGGCCAGCGCACCGGCACGGACACCCTGGCCTGACCGCCACCGGACGCGGCGCCCGCGGGCGGGCTCACCCACGGCCCGCCCGCGCGGCGCCGCCCCGGCGCGCGCCGGGCCCCACGCCCGTCGCCTTACCATCGCCCCGCAACACCACCCGAGGAGACCCCGCATGAAGCCCCTGCACCTGGTGGCCGTCACCGCCGGGCTGAGCCAGCCGTCCTCCACCCGGCTGCTGGCCGACCGACTGACCACGGCGGCCCAGCGACAGCTCGCGGACGCCGGCCGCCCGGTCGAGGTCCAGGTGGTCGAGCTGCGCGAGCTGGCCACCGCCATCGCCCAGCACATGGTCACCGGCTTCCCGGGCACCGCGCTGCGCGCCGCCCTCGACGCGGTGACCCGCGCCGACGCGCTGATCGCGGTCACGCCCGTGTTCACCGCCTCCTACAGCGGCCTGTTCAAGTCGTTCTTCGACGTGCTGGACAACGAGGCGCTGGTGGACAAGCCCGTGCTGATCGCGGCGACCGGCGGCACGGCCCGCCACTCCCTGGTCCTCGACCACGCGCTGCGCCCGCTCTTCGGCTACCTGCGCGCCGTCACCGTCCCCACCGGCGTCTACGCCGCCTCCGAGGACTGGGGCGCGGCCGGGGACGACCGCACCGACGGGCTGAGCGAGCGGATCGACCGCGCGGCACGCCAACTCGCCGGCCTCCTGGTCGACGCCCCGCCCGCGCCGCGCCAGGACGACGACGAGGTGGTCCCCTTCGCCCAGCAACTCGCCGCGGTGCGCGGCGCCTGACGGCGCGCACGCGCCGGGTGCCGTACGCACGGATGCCGCCGACACGCCATGCGGCGTGTCGGCGGCATCCGTTGAGCGATCGGCCGGCCGTGGTTCGCCTGCCGTGGGCCGGGGCGCTTCGCCCCCCGGATTCAGCCCTCGGTTCAGCGCAGCAGGTCGAGCAGGTCACCGAGCGTGTCCGGGGCGAGCTTCGGCATGTCGGCGACCGCGTTGAGCGTGAAGAGGTGGCCGCCCTTGCGCACCGGCGACTTGCCGAACGTCTTCTTGAGCAGCTTCTCGCCCTCGGGAGTCAGCACGGTCCGCACGTTGACCGCCTTGACCTGCTTCTGCGTGACCTTCGCGTTCTCCCGCTTGATGGTGTAGGTCAGGAACCGCACCGGCTGCGCCTTGGCCCGGTTGACCGAGGCGTGCGCCTGGGTCCGCGAGGACTTGTTCACGTAGTTGTGGATCTTGGTGAGGTCGAGACGGTCGTCCTTGTCGCGGAACGTGACGCCGCCCTGCAACTTCGCGTAGTCCCTGGTGCCCTCGACCAGCGGGAGGGACACGCACTGGCGCTGCTTGCCGGTGATCCGAGCGGCCCCCGTGGCGGCCAGCGTGACCTTCGCCTTGGCAAGCTGCTTGGCGGCGGGCTTGCTCAGGCAGAACTCGGCCTTGCCGTTCTTGATGGGCTTGGCTGCCTCACCGGCCTGGGCCGGCGTCACCGTGCACGCCAGCGCCGCTACGACGACGGCGGCCCCCGTCATTCCTCGCATCATGACTCGTCCTCGTGGATCAGGCTGACCGTGATTCGGTCGGCACGTGAGGACAACGGAGATTGCTCCCTGCGGGTGACGTACTCGGTGGCAACATCACTCGGCTTGGTGACAGCGACCCGGAACCGGCCCGTAGGGCGGCCCTTGCCCCCACCCCTCTCGTCCCAGGCCCGTGGGCCGGGCCGGGCCGGGGCGCGGCATCGCCCACCCGGCGCCCCGGCCCACCCGTCACGGTCAGCGGACGCGGCCGTACCAGACCTTGTTGGTCCAGATCTTCTCCAGCCGCACCGACTTGCCGGGCTTGGGCGCGTGCCAGATCTTGTTCTTCCCGGCGTAGATGCCCACGTGGTAGACGTTCCGCCCGGAGTGGAAGAAGACCAGGTCGCCCGCCTTGCGCGAGCTCTTGGACAGGTGGCGGGTCTTGTTGTACTGGGCCGCCGCCGTACGTGGCAGCTTCTTGCCCGCCTTCCGATACGAGTAGAGCGTGAGCCCCGAGCAGTCGAACCGGTTCGGGCCGACCGCCCCGTACTTGTAGGGTGCGCCCTTCTTGCCGGCGGCGACCTTGAGCGCCTTGCCGGAGGCCGTCGCCGCCTGGGCGTCGGTCGTCAGGGCGGGGACGAACGAGGAGCCGGCCAGCACCGTGGCGGTGAGGGCCGATGCGGTGCCGATGCGCGTGGCGAGCGAGGGTATGCGTGGCTGCGCGGACATACGAAAGCCCTTCGTCATCCGCCTGCGAAAGATGACCTGTCGGGTTCGGACTGGCGAAGTTGCCCGGCCACTCGCGTGGCTTCACCCCAAGGGCCACCGACTTCGTGGCCCGTCATGCCTGGGTCTCCCGCTCCTGCCGATTCGTGTTCCTCTCGCTGGGCCCGTGCGGCGGCAGGACTCGGCGTCCGCCCGGACCGCCCCGCCGTGGTGACGGGGGCTTGGTGGTGTCGGATAGGGATACTGCGCCATCCACAGCCCGAATTCGCAGCCGAAAGGGCCGTATGTGAAGTTCTTCACCTTCGTTGGTGACCGAGAACCGTGGCCGGTCTCATCCCCCATACGAGTCGCGCAAACCCGCTCCGAACTGCGGAAACGCATAACCGGACGCGAGCATTCCATGAGGTGACCGACCTGTGGGCCAGGCAGCCGCCCACCACCCCGGGGTGCGCGGCGTGCGCGGCGACGCGCCGTGATGGGACGTCAAGCCGCGCGCGTGGCCGGCCGTCGGCGCCCCGGCGCCGAGCGGCGTCGACGACGCGGCGAGAGCGGCCGGCGGTGGCGACGACCGTGCGCCTGCGCCACCGCCGGCCGCTCCCGGCCCGTCGCGTGGGACTAGTCGTCGAAGGGGCTGGTGCCGGTGAAGACCCGGAACTCCTCGCCGGGCACCAGGCGGCGGGAGCGCACCTGCGTGAAGCCGGCGTCCCGCATCTGCTCCGACAACTCGGCCGGGCGCGGCAGCGGGCCGGCGAAGTCGGTGTACACGCACCACAGGTTCAGCATCTCGATGCCCGGGCTGCCGCTCTGGCAACTCGTCGTCAGCAGCAACCTGCCCCCGGGCGCCAGGAACGAGCGCGCCCGCTCCAGCACCTTGGTCCGCTCGCCGTGGGGGAAGTAGTAGATGTTGTTGTGCAGCGTGACCAGGTCGAACTTCTGCTCCGTGGAGTACGTCCGCAGGTCGCCGCGGACGACCTCCACCCGGTCGGACAGGTTCCACTTGTCCAGGTTCGCCTGCGCCTGCGCCACCACCTCGTCCTGCAGGTCGATCGCCACGGCTGTCAGCCGCGGGTTGAGCGAGGCGGCGTGCCGTACGTAGGTGCCGCTGCCACAGCCCACCTCCAGGAGCCGGACCGGCGCGGTCCGGTCGACCTGCTGCTCCACCACGCCCTGCACGGCGGGTTCGAGCACGCGGGACGAGCGGGCGATGAGCGCGCCGTCCTGGTCGGCGATCGACACCCGGCGCCCCTCGCGCAGCATGCCGGGGGCGTCCAGGAGCAGCGGGGCGTGGAAGCGCATGAGCTGTTCGAGCAGCGCCACGTAGGCGTCCGCCTCCGGGCGCGCCAGCGACTTGGCCAGGCGCCCGCGCAGCCGGTAGCGCCCGTCGCGCGAGCCGAGTTCCCCGATCCGCTCCCCCATGTCGAGCCAGGCGCCGAGCAGTTGCTCCTCGCCGTGCATGCCGAGCTCGTCGGCGAGCGCGGGCGCGTCGAGCGGCTGCCGCGCGAGATGGCGCAGCACGCCGCTGCTGGCAGCCGCGGCCAGGAACGAGGCGCGGTACACGGGACCAGCCAGCTCGCGTGGCATCCGCAGGGCCAGTGAGAGGTGATTGCTGCGCACCAGCTTGGTGAACGTTCGGAATTTCACAGGGGGTTCCTCATCTGTGCTGGGTGGTGGGCGGCGTACGCGCGAGCGGCACTGGGCCGGCGCGGAACGGGCCGGGGGACACCCGCGCCCCGGTGTCCGGTGGCGCAGTGGCGGGTGGCACGCGGATCGGGCGGCTATCGCAGGTGAAGAGGACGGCGGCGGGGCGTGCGCTGGGGAACTGACTGCCCAACGCCCTACACGTCCACACGTCGCGCGCCGATCCGGCGCAGGGGACAGGTGTATCAGGGAATCCGACGATCGCACGGCCCACCGCGCGCCCGCCCTTTCGCTCCGGCGCGCCCCGGCGCACCGAACTCCGAGGTGATTGGCCTGCACAAGGCATGGGGGCGGCGTCGTGCCGCTGAACCCCTGGTCCACTCGTACGGGTGACATATAGTCCGGTCGCACCCGAGTGGGCCGACCGGGTCACGGCCCAGACGGCCCAAGGCAAAGCGCGTCATCCGCTCACGTGCCCTCCGAACGCGTGTTGGTGAGATCACCCCTCCGTTTCAGCGAGCTACAAGGTTGCCCTAAGCCCACTGCTGAACGGTGGGTAGAGCCAGTGCATTGTTAAACCAACCGGCTCGCCGCTGGGGGAGAATATGACCACCGCACCACACACGGACGCCGCCATGGGCGTGGCTCTGGAACTCGACGTGCTGAACGCTCCTGACGAGGATCTCGTCGCACTCAAGGAAAAGGTCTACCGGCACAAGATCGTGGTCCTGAAGGAACAGAACCTCTCGCCCGCCGAATTCGTCACCTTCGGGCGCCGACTGGGCGAAGTCGAAACCTACTACCAGCCCATGTACCACCACCCGGAGCACAAGGAAATCTTCGTCTCCTCGAATGTGCGGGAATCGGGCCAGCAAATCGGCGTGCCGCAGACGGGCAAGTTCTGGCACCACGACTACTCGTTCATGGCCCGGCCGTTCGGGCTGACGCTCATCTACCCCCAGGTGGTGCCCCGGGAGAACCGCGGCACCTACTTCATCGACATGGGCAAGGCGTACCAGAAGCTGCCCCGGGAGATGAAGAACGCCATCGCGGGAACGCGCAGTCGCAACAGCGTCCGGCGGTACTTCAAGATCCGCCCTGACGACGTGTACCGACCGATCACCGAGGTTCTCGCCGAGATCGAGGAGCAGACCCCGGCGGTCACCCACCCCACGGTCTTCCCGCACCCGGTCACCGGCGAGCCGCTGCTGTACATCAGCGAGGCGTTCACCTACGAACTCCTGCAGGCCGACGGCACGCCGCTGCCCGACGGCCTGCTGCGGGAACTGCTCGCCGCCGTCGGCCAGTCCGACCCGACCTTCCAGCACGAGAACATCCACCTACAGACCTTCGACAAGGGCGACCTCCTCGTCTGGGACAACCGCAGCCTCGTGCACTGCGCCCGTCACACGGTCAAGCCCGAGCCCACCGTCTCGCACCGGGTCACCGTGCACGACGCGTACGAGTTCTACGCCGGCATCGGCGCCCGGCAGACGGCCGACGGCCGCTGAGGGGACGCAGTGGATCTCATCACCCCCGCCGCGCCACGGTCCGCCGAGTACGGCAGCGACGGGCAACTCCTGGAGCGGGTCCTCACCCCGTACAAACCCCACTGCCGATACCTCAGGAGCGCCACCGTCACGCGCCAGGGCGAGCCCCGCGACGGTGGACGGGTCAGCGCGCGCGGGGAGTTCGGCATTCCCGAGTCGTGCTATATCGACGACACCGGCCATTTCAACTCGGTCGAGTTCAACCTGTGCTTCAACCAGCTCGTCTACTACCTGCTGGCGAAGTCCGTGAAAGAGCGCGCCATGTGGCCGTTCAGCACCTGGACGCTCGACGAGTTCTGGGCCAGGCAGCTTCCCGACATCCTCATCGTCGACTTCCGTAGCACCTTTCGGCGCGCCATGCGAGGGCGCGCTTTCTGGGGCGAGATCGATGTCGTCGGAATGGACGAACGTGACGGTGAAGACGGCTCGATCGCCCTCGTCAGCACGCTGTGCCGCTACGGCGAAGAAGAGATGCCCGCCTGTCACGGCGGCGTGCGGCTCGCCGTGCGGATGACGCGAACTCGGGCCGCGTGAATGCCCGGCACGGACTGTGTGAACCTCAGAGCAGGAGCCATGTCACCTCACGACACCGAAACGCGGGACCGCACCACGAATTCCGGCCCCGCGGCGCCCGGCACCGCACCCGAACCCATCGCCATCGTCGGCATCGGACTCCGCATCCCCGGCGGCAGCAACGCGCCGGACGAATTCGCCGAATTCCTGCGCACCGGCCAGTCCGGACTGCGCGAACTGCCCACCGACCGGTGGGACCCGGAGGGCCTCACCTCCGACGACCCGGAGGCCAAGGGCGTCATCCGCTGCGAGCGCGGCGGATTCCTGGACCGCATCGACCAGTTCGACGCGAAGTTCTACAACGTCTCGCCCAAGGAAGCCGACTACATCGACCCCCAGCAGCGGCTCACCCTGGAGACCGCCTGGGAGGCGCTGGAGGACGCCGGCATCGACCCCAGCCCGCTGCGCCACGGCCGGGGTGGGGTGTACGTCGCCGTCAGCAACACGGACTACGCGGGCGAGATGGGCGCGTACGCGCACGAGGAACTCAACAGCTACATGCCCACCGGCGCGGCGCTCAGCGCCGTCTCCGGCCGGCTGTCGTACTTCCTCGGCTGGCGCGGGCCCTGCATGACCATCGACACCGCCTGCTCGGCCTCGCTGGTCGCGGTGCACCTCGCGGCCCAGGGGCTGCGCGAGGACGAGGCCGACGTGGCGCTGTGCGTCGGCGTCAACGCCATTGTGAACCCGCGCCCCTACATCCTGGCCAGCCAGTCGAACATGCTCGCCCCCGACGGCCGCTGCAAGACCTTCGACGAGTCGGCCAACGGCTACTGCCGCAGCGAGGGCGGCGGCGCGCTCGTCCTCAAACGGCTCTCCGACGCGCAGCGCGCCGGCGACCGGATCTACGCCCTGGTCCGAGGCTCCGCCGTCGGCTCCGACGGCGAGAGCAGCTCCCTGATGGTGCCCAACGGCACCGCGCAGGAGGGGCTGATGCGCAGGGCCCTGAAGGCGGCCGGGGTGCGCCCGCACGACATCTCGTACATCGAGGCCCACGGCACCGGCACCCCGCTCGGCGACCCGATCGAGATCGGCGCGATCACCTCGGTCTTCAGCGAGTCGCACAGCCCCAGCAACCCGGTCGCCATCGGTTCGCTGAAGACCAACATCGGGCACATGGAATCGGCGGCGGGCATCGGGGGACTCGTCAAGACCGCGCTCCAGATGCGCGAATCCACCATCTTCCCGCACCTCAACTTCACCACGCCCTCCACCCGTATCCCCTGGGAGCGCGCGCCCGTCTCCGTCGCCACCAAGGCCCACCCGTGGACGGCCGAGACCAAGCGGGCCCTGGTCAACTCCTTCGGACTCACCGGCACCATCGCCTCCGTCGTCCTCGAAGAGGCCCCCGAGCCGGTGGAGCCCGAGGTCGCCGAGGACGACGGCGGCGGCCACATCCTGACCCTGTCCGCCAAGTCCGCGCCCGCGCTGACCGGCCAGATCCAGCGCTACCAGCGGATGCTGCGCAACCAGCCCGAGACCGACATCGGCGACCTGTGCTATACCAGCAACGTCGCCCGCGCGCACTTCCCGCTGCGGGTGGCCGGCGTCGTACGCGACCACGACGACGTCGCCCGGCTGCTCGACCGCGCCCTGGCCAAGGCCGGCCAGAGCGGCCCCGCGGCCGGCGCGGCCCAGGTGGCGTTCCTCTTCTCCGGAGGCGGCACGCAGTACGTGGGCATGGGACGGCCGCTCTACGAACGCTTCGCCGTCTTCCGCGACCACCTGGACGCGTGCGACCGACTGTTCGCCCCGCACCTGGGCCGCTCGATCCGCGCCATGATCCTCGGTGAGACCGAGGACGCGGAGCTGATCCACCAGATCAGCTACATGCAGCCGGCCCTGTTCGCGCTGGAGTACGCGGTGGCCAACCTGTGGCTGTCGTGGGGGGTTCGGCCCGCCGTACTCGCCGGACACAGCATCGGCGAGATCGTCGCGGCCACCGTCGCCGGCCTGTTCACCCTGGAGGACGCCGTCACCCTGATGGCCGCCAGGGCCCGCCTGATGGACGCCTCGCCGCCGGGCGCCATGGCCGCCGTCGAGGCATCCGTCGCCGAGGTCTCCGGCCTCCTCGAAGGCCAGCCCGAGTTGTCGATCGCCGCCGTCAACGGAACCCGCCAACTCGTCCTGTCCGGCGACACGGAGTCGCTGGCCTTCGTGGAGCGTCAGCTCACCGAGCGGGGCATCAAGAACCGCCGACTCGCCGTCTCCTGCGCCTCGCACTCGCCCCTGATGGCCGACGCAGCCCGCGAACTGCGCGAGGTCGTGTCCCAACTGGACTTTCACGAGCCCGAGTTCACGCTGATCTCCAACCTGACCGGCACGGTGGCCAACCCCGCGGAGATCTCCACGCCCGACTACTGGGCCCGCCACCTGCGCGAGGGCGTCAGGTTCGCCGACGGCATGCGGGCCATCGCCGAACGCGGCCGGCACGTCTTCCTCGAATGCGGCCCGGCCACCGAGCTGATCGGCATGGGCAAGCAGTGCCTCGACGACGCGGCCGGCCACACCTGGCTCAACAGCCTGCACGCCGAGGACGCCGACGCCACCGTCACCCGCCAGGCGCTCGCCCAGCTCTACACCGCCGGCGCGCCCGTGGCCTGGGCCGAACACCACCGAGGGCGCGAGCGCCGCCGGATCACCCTGCCCACCTACGCCTTCGACCGGCGCCGCCACTGGCTGCCCGCCCCCGCCGCGCTGCCCCAGGCGGGCGGCGGCCCGGGCGGTCACCCGCTGCTCGGCAGGGAGAGCTCCACAGCCGAGCAACGCGCCGCGGGCGTACGCGAGTTCACCTCGCGCGTCAGCGGCGACCGGCCCGCCTACCTCGCCGACCACAAGGTGATGGGGAAGATCGTCTTCCCCGGTGCCGGCTACGTCGAGATGCTGATCGTCCTCCAGGACGCCGTGCTCGGCGAGAGCGACCTGCCCATCACCGGCGTCAGCCTGCACGAGGCGCTGCTCATCGCGGACGAGGGCAGCGTCGAGCTGCGGACCCGGTGGACCCCGCGCCCCGACGGCACGGCCGACGTCGAGATCGTCAGCCTGCTGCCCGGCGAGGAGCCGAACACCGAGGCCATCGAGCGCCGCCACGTCACCGCCGTCCTCGGCGCCGAGCCCACCCCCACCCTCGCCGGCACCGAACAGCACCTGCGCGAGCTGGCCCGGCAGGACGGCGAGCCCCACACGCGGCTCACCGCCGACGAGCTGTACGCCGACTTCGCCGAGATCGGCGTCGACTACGGGCCCCTGTTCCAGGGCCTCACCCAGGCCACCGCCCACGGCCCCGACCTGGCCATCGGCGAACTGCGCGGACAGGACGAGGCCGGCCCCGAGTACCTGCCGCCCGCCATCCTCGACTGCGCCTTCCAGACGCTGGCCGCCCTGCGCGGTGACAGCGACGTGGTCGCCATGCCGGTCGGGATCAGGAGCTGCCGACTGCTGAAGAAGCCACGCGGGACCACGCTGCGCAGCGTGCTGCGCCTGGTGACACCGGACCCCGAAGCGACAGCGGCGACGGCCGCCGCGGCGGACGGGGACGCGGCGCCCGAGCAGCCGCCCGGGCCCGTGCTCGACCTGCTCGTCCTGGAGGGCGACCGCCCCGTCTTCGTCATGGAGCGGCTGACCCTGCGCCAGGTCGCGGGCGCCACGGCGGACCGCGACCGCATGTACTCCGAGGTGCGCTGGGTCAAGCGCTCGCTGCGCGCGGCGGATCCCGAGCCCCGGCACGCCCTGCTCATCGGCCCGGGCCCGGACGGCGTCGCCGAGCTGGCCGAGCCCGCCAAGGAGAAGGGCGTCACCCTCACGGTCGTGCCCAGCGCCGCCGAGGCCGGGGCGCCCCTGCGCGCGGGACACCCCACCGACGTGTGCTGGTTCTGGCAGCCGCGCAGGGAACCGGACGAGTCGCTGCGCTCCGAGTGCGAGCGCAACTACCGCGACCTGCTCGCCCTGCGGGACGCCCTGGAAGAGGTCGGGTTCGGCCGCGACCAGCGGCTGTGGCTGGTCACCGAGGGCGGCCAGTGGGTGCCGGGGGACCGGCCGGAGCCGGGGCAGGAGCAGGAGACCTGGGCGTCGGCCACGCTCTGGGGCTTCGGCCACGTCATGTGGACCGAGTACCCCGCCCAGCGCGTCACCCTCATCGACCTGCCACCGCGCTCCGCCGGGGGCTACGCGGCGCTGCTGGACGAGTGGGCCGCCAAGGACTCCACCGAGTACCAGGTGGCCTACCGCTCCGGGCTGCGCCACGTGCGCCGCGTCTACACCGGCGTCGGCGGCCCGGCCAGCGACGACGTCGAGCTGGTCGTCAAGGAGTACGGCCAGTTCTCCGGCGTCGTCACCGCCCCGCTCCAGGAGGAGCCGCAGCCGCGGGGCAGCGAGATCAGGGTCCGGGTGCGCGCGGCCGGACTCTCGCTGAAGGACGTGTTCAACGTGCTCGGGCTGCACCGGGTCTTCGCCGAGGAGGCCGGCACCGGGCCGCTGGAGCTGCCGCTCGGCCAGGAGTGCGCCGGCGAGGTCGTCGCGGCCGGGCCCGAGGCCACCTTCGAGGTCGGCGACGAGGTCATGGTGGCCCACCTCGGCAGCCTGCGGCGCCAGGTGACCGTCGAGTCGGCACAGGCCACCCGCAAGCCCGCCGGCCTCACCCACGCCCAGGCGGCCGCGCTGCCCACCGCCTTCCTCGTCGCCCACCACGTGCTGCACCGCCTGGCCGGCGTCAGGAAGGGCGACCGCGTCCTCATCCACGCCGCGGCCGGCGGCGTCGGACAGGCCGCGGTGCGGCTCGCGCGACTCGCCGGGGCCGAGGTCTACGCCACCGCGAGCCCGCACAAGTGGCCGCTCCTGCGCGAGCAGGGCGTACGGCACGTGATGAACTCGCGCAGCCACGACTTCGCCGACCAGGTCCTCAGCGCCACCGGCGGCGAGGGCGTACACCTGCTGATCAACAACCTGGACAAGGACTTCGCCCAGGCGGGCCTGCGGGCCCTGGCGCCCGGCGGCCACTTCGTGGAGCTGGGCAAGGTCGGTCTGCTCAGCGCGGACGAGGTCGCCCGGGCCAGGCCCGACGTGACGTACACCGACTACACCGACGTCTCGGCCGAGCGCACCGCCCACCTGGCCAGCCAGGCGCTGGGCACCCTGGCCGAACTCGTGGCCAGCGGGGAGTTCGCGCCGCTGCCCACCACCGTCTACACCCTCGACGAGATCGACGAGGCGCTGGGCGCCGTCAGTCGCGGCGCCCTCACCGGCAAGGCCGTCCTCGCCTTCGAGGACGAGCAACTGCCCGAAGCCCCACCGGCCGAGGTCGGCCCCGAGCACACCTACCTGATCACCGGGGGCTTCGGCTCCCTGGGGCTGCTCGCGGCGGAGAAGCTCGTCGGCCTCGGCGCGCGCCACATCGCCCTGATGGGACGCCGCACGCCCGCCGAGGCCGAACTCGCCCAGTTCCAGCGGCGGCTCGGCCCCGACGTCGAGGTCATCGCCTACGCCGCCGACGTGAGCGTCGCCGACGACGTACGACGGGTCAGCGCGGCCCTGCGCGAGAGGCCCCAGCCGCTCGGCGGCATCGTGCACGCCGCCGGGGTGCTGGCCGACGCGCCGGTGACCGCGCAGACCTGGGAGAGCATCGACACGGTCTTCGGCGCCAAGGTCTACGGCACCCACCTGCTGCACCAGGAGGCGGCCTCACACCCCGAGCTGCGGTTCTTCATCGGCTACTCGTCGCTGACCTCCGTGCTCGGCTCGCGCGGGCAGGCCAACTACGCGGCGGGCAACGCCTACCTGGACACGCTGATGTGGCGGCGCCGCGCGGCGGGCCAGGTGGGCATGAGCGTCAACTGGGGCGCCTGGGGCGAGATCGGGCTCGCCGCCACCATGGACGAACAGCACATCGCCAACGTCGAACACCAGGGCTTCGGCTTCTTCAAGCCCACCGTCGGCATGCGCTCGCTGATCCGGCTGCTCGACCGGCCGCCGGCCCAGGTGACCATCGCCGAGGTCGACTGGGACCAGTGCGTGGCCACCAGGCCACTGCCCAACGCCCTCTACCACCAGGTCGGCCGCGCCAAGCAGAACGCGGTCAGCGTCGACCTCGACGCGCTGCTCCAACTCTCCAGGTCGGAGCGGCGCCAGGGGGTGTCTCTCGTGGTGCGCGGCGTCATCGCCGACCTGCTGCACTTCGACGGCGCCGACGACGTGCCACCCGACGCCCGGTTCTTCGAGGTCGGCCTCGACTCGCTGGCGGCCGTGGAGCTCAAGAACGCGCTGGAGCTGTGCTTCCGGCTGCCCCTCTCCGCCTCCAGCGTCTTCGACCACCCCTCGGTGTCGCTGCTCGGCGAGTTCATCGACGGCCAGCTCACCGCGGCCACGGAAGGAGAACGGTGATGAGCGCAGCCGCCACCGCCGAGCGCCCACGGACCATCGCCGCGGCCTCGGCCCGACACGCCGAGACCAGGCCCGACCACCCCGCCATCGCCTGCGAGGGACGCACGGTCACCTACCGGGAGCTGCACCTGCGCAGCAACCGCACCGCACACGCGCTGCTCACGGCCGGCGCCGTCCAGGGCACCCGGATCGGCTACCTCGGCCACGACGGCGAGCACCTGTACGACCTGCTGCTGGCCTGCGCGAAGACCGGCGTCGTCCTCGTACCCGCCGATCCGCGGCTGACCGCGGGCGAGATCGAGCACGTGCTGCGGGACTCCCAGGCCGAGCTGCTGTTCACCGAGGAGCGGCACCTGCCGGCCATCGACAGCATCCGCTCCGGCCTCGACCGGCTGCGCCTGGTGGTCCCGCTGGAGGAGGGCGAGGCGGGCGACGGGTTCCTGGCCTGGACGGCCGCGCACCTCGACACCCAACCGGACACCTCGGCCGGCCCGCGACACCCGCTGGCCCAGATGTACACCAGCGGCACCACGGGCGCGCCCAAGGGCGTCGTGCTCAGCCAGGCCAGCTTCTGGGCGATCAGCGACCTGCTGGCCCGCCACGAACTCGACTGGCTCGACTGGCGCGAGGACGACCGCAGCCTGAGCCTGCTGCCGGGCCACCACATCGGCGGGCCCTGGTGGTTCCTGCACGGCTACCGAGCCGGCTGCACCAACGTGCTCGTGCCCGGCTTCGACGCCAAGCGGACCATGGAGCTGATCCGCGACGGCGGGCTCACCACCGCGCTGATGGTGCCCTCGATGCTGCAGATCCTGCTCGCCGAGCCGGACGTGGAGCCGGCCGACTTCGCCGGGCTGCGCAAGGTCGTCTACGGCGGCTCGCCCATCCCCGAGTCGGTGCTCGCGCGCTGCATCGAGGTCATGGGCTGCGAGTTCGCGCAGATCTACGGGCTCACCGAGACCTGCGCCTCGGCCGTGTGCCTGCCGCCGGCCGACCACTACCCGGGCAGCCCGCGGCTCGGCGCCGCGGGCCGCCCCTACCCGGGCGTCGCGGTGCAGGCCGTGGGCCCGGACGGGGCCGTCCTCGGGCCCGGCGAGATCGGCGAGCTGCGCATCGACACCCCGGCCGTGATGGAGGGCTACTGGCAGCGCCCCGAGGAGAGCCGGCACACCCTGCACGACGGGTGGCTCTACACCGGCGACGCGGGCTACGTCGACGCGGACGGCTACGTGTACGTCTGCGACCGGATCAAGGACGTGATCCTGGTCGCCGGCGAGAACGTGTACCCGGCCGAGGTCGAGAACGCCCTGAGCAAACACCCCGGGGTCGCCGATGTCGCCGTGACCAGCGTGCCGCACCAGGTGCGGGGCGAGGCGGTGCACGCCTGCGTGGTGCCGCGCCAGGGGGAGCGGCCCAGCCCCCGGGAACTGCTGCTGTTCCTCAAGGGGCGGCTGGCCGACTACAAGACGCCCACCAGTTACGAGTTCGTCGACGAGTTGCCCCGCAACGCCGGTGGCAAGGTCCTGCGGCGCGCGCTGCGCGCGAGGGCCTAGGGAGAGACCCATGGAGCAACGTACCGACGTCGTCGACCCGCAGGACCTGATGGACCTGCCGCTACCCCGGCCCAGCGAGTGCCCCTTCGGGCCCTCGCCCGACTTCGCCCGGCTGCGCGTGGAGTCGCCCGTCGTCCAGGTCAGGTGCCCCACCGGCATGCGCGCCTGGCTGGTCAGCCGCTACGCGGACGTGCGCGAGGTGCTCGGGGACGCGGAGCGGTTCAGCAGCCGCACCGGGCAGGTGCCGCACATGATGGGACACGCCGACCCGGCTCGCCCCGTGCGCCCGGGCGAGTTCACCCGCATGGACGGGGCCGAGTACCAGCGCTTCCGCCGCCACATCGGCCCCGAGGTCGGCACCCCCAAGCGGCTGGCGGAGCTGCGCCCGCGGGTGGAGGCCATCGTCGACGAGCGGATCGACGCGTTGGCCGCGGGGGGCCCGAAGGCCGACTTCTACGGCGACTTCACGGTCCCGGTCACGACCGCGGCGATCAGCGGCGTGGTCGGCGTGCCGTACGCCGATCGACACCTGTTCCACCACGCGGCAGCCGCGGTCTTCAGCGACGTCACGTCGGAGCCGGAGATGGCCGCGGCGATGCGACCACTGCACGCCTACCTCTACCAACTGGTGCGCTCGCGCCGCGAGGACCCGCAGGACGACGGGGTCAGCCGGATCATCGCCCGCAGCGAACAGGCCAACGAACCCTTCACCGAGGCGGAGTTGGTGTCGATGTGCGCGGTGATGCTGGTGGCGGGGTTCGACACCACCGCGACCGCCCTGGCCCACGGCATGTTCGCGCTCCTCGCCTACCGCGAGCAGTACGCCCGGTTGCGGGCCGACCCGTCGCTCATCCCCAGCGCGGTGGAGGAGATCGTCCGCTGCTTCGGGGGCGCGGCCGGCATCGCGCGCCAGGTCACGCGGGACACCGAGATCGGGGGCACGCCGGTGCGCGCGGGCGACTACGTGGTGGTGGCCATCCAGGCCGCCGACCGGGACCCCGCGGAGTTCGATGACCCCGACACGATCGACGTGGGGCGCCGCATGAGCGGCCACCTCGGCTTCGGCTACGGCACGCACCAGTGCTTCGGGCAGCAGACCGCCCGCCTGGAGTTGTCGGTGGTGCTGGAGAAGCTCACCCGCCGCATCCCGTCCCTGCGGCTGGCCAGCGCCGTGGAAGAGGTGCCGTTCAAGGAGAACACGCCGGTGATCGGCCCCGCGGCCGTCCCGGTGACCTGGGACGAGATCCTGCCGCGGGAGAGGGGACAGCGCTGATGAAGGTCCGAGTCGACGAGGACGCGTGCGTGGCGTCGGGCATGTGCGCCTACCTGGCGCCCGCCGTGTTCGACCAGCGGGAGGACGACGGCGTCGTCGTCGTGTTGCACGAGGTGCCGGACGAGGGGCAGTACGAGGCGGTGCAGGACGCCGTCCGTAACTGCCCGGCACGGGTGATCTCGGTCGAGGACGCGGACGACCCGACGGAGGGATGACGACCGTGGGCGGCTGGCTCGTGCACCCGCGCGGGCCGGCCACCCGCACGCCGACCGCGTGGCTGGCCGGGCGGGCCAGGCCGCCGCTCGGCGACGTGCTCGGCGACGGCGGGAGGTACCGGGTCGGGCCGCACGGGCCGGCCCGGGCAGCCGGCCCCTGGTCGGAAACGGTTCGATGGGCGGCGACGGTCAGCTGGGCCGCCCGCTTAGGTGGTCGTCGCCGGCGAGGATGGCCTGGTGGAGATCGCGCAGCGGTCGACAGGGTTCGAGCCCGAGCTCCTCGTTCAGCCGCCCGCAGGCGGCGCGGTAGACCATCAGGGCCTCCGCCTGGCGCTCGGAGCGGTACAGCGCCATCATCAGATAGCGGTAGAACGTCTCCCGCAGCGGATGGTCGCTGATCAACGCGTAGAGCTGGCCCACGATCTCACGGTGGCGGCCCAGCGTGAGGTACTCCCCGATGAGCAGTTCCAGACACTGCAGCCGGGTCTCCTCCAGCCACGTCGCGCAGGCGTTGACGATCGGCCCGTCGCGGGCGTCGTCGAAGGCGGGCCCGCGCCACAGCGCGAGCGCGGACTCGAAGCAGCGCAGGGCCTGCTCGTGCCGCCCGAGGCGGACGCGCTCCCGGCCGTCGTCCACGAGCCGCTGGAAGTCGGCGCTGTCGAGTTCGTCGGAGCCAAGGCGCAGCAGGTAGCCCAGTGGCCGGGTGACGATGGACTGGCCGTCGCCCCCGGCGGCGCGCAGGAACTTGCGCACCTGGGAGACGTAGACGTGCAGCGCCGCGTGGGAGCGGCGGGGCGCGCGATCTCCCCATAGCTCGTTGATGAGTTGCTCGGCGGTGACCACCTGGCCGGCCCTGGCGAGGAGCGTGGCCAGCAGGATCTCCGCCTTGTGCGCGGTGATGTACGACGTGTCCTCGGGGCCGATGACTCGGATAAGGCCCAGTAGTTCGTATCGCATCAGGACTCCCCGTATGCCCTCCGTCGCGGTCATCGGGGGCGCCGGCAACATGCCCCAGTGGCATAACCGCTGAGACGTCGCGGGGGTACCTCCCGTGGTGATCATCGTTGCCGGATCGATATGTTCCGGGCGGCGCGGCGAGTGGGCACGGGGCGGTTTCGCATGCCTCGGTGGACCTGCCGCGCCGGCGTGCGCCGGGGCTCGGGGTGGGGGGGTACCAGGTGGGGCGCGGGCCGCGCCGCATGCTCCGGGGTGGGTTGCGGGCGGGGGCGCGCGGGGGCGTGGCAACGCGGGCGGTGTGCCCCTGGGCAAGGCGAACTCTGCGGCGCTTTCGGCTTGTTGAAGCGACGTGCTGTCCGCTGCGGCGGTGTGCGACGGGCTGGCGTGGGTGAGGGTTGGAGGAGCGTGCTTTCGGCCGGTCGGCGCGTGTGATCTGCGCGGGGTGCGGGGGCGCGGGGGCGCGGGGTGTTGGGTGTCGCGATGCGACAGGAGCTGACGCGTGACGCGGGTGGAGGGGTGGATCAACCAGCCCAGGGCCCGACAAGTGACGCGGCGTCAACCTGCCCTATATAGCCGGTAGTTGCTCGGAAGGTCAACGCGACGATGTCCGCTTTTGGGTCAGTGGAACGGGATGTAGCGACAGAGGGAGACTAAGGTTTGGCTAACCTTAGTTGGGTGGTAAGTTCTCGGCGTTCCACGACGCCAACGACGGGCTGGCGGTGGCCACTTCACCCGTCCGTCGGGAGCCGTCGTGCCTCGGTGCGCCCATGGGTGGCCGTGTCACGCCTGGGCCGCTTCCCATCCCTTCACCGGAACGGACGACCTTGCCCATGACTACGGGACCCGCCCCCGTTCGCCAGCTCGATGACTCCGCCGTCGCTGAACTCACCCAGGCCGCGGAGCGGATTCTCGCCGACCGCGGGACTTCCGCCACCTCGCCCGCACTGCTGCGCCGCGTCGCGGACGCCGCGACCCACCTCGACCAGGCCACCCGGGACCACTGTCGGCCGGTCGACACCGATCACGGGCTCTACGTCCTGCGCGGGCTGCCCGTCGACGACGTCGAGGTCGGCGCGACCCCCGAGAGCTGGGCCAAGGCCGGCGACTCGGGCGCCCTCTGGGACCTGGTGCTGCTTCTGCTCGCCAGCGCGATGGGCAACCCCATCGCCTGGGAGAGGCAGCAGGAGGGCCGCTTCGTCCACAACATCGTTCCCGCGCCGGGCCACGAGCGGAAGCAGACCGGGGCCAGCAGCAACGTCCTGCTCAGCCCGCACACCGAGGACGCCTTCCACCCGGGGCGGGCCCATCTGCTGTTGCTCGGCTGCATGCGTAACCACGACCGCATCGCCACCACCGCGGCCAGCGTTCGGCGCGTACGACTCGCCGAGGCGGACGTCGCGACCCTGTGCGAGGCCGAACTCCCCATCCTGCCCGACGACGCGTACAGCCAGACGCGCGACGTCCGCGGGAGCCAGCCTGCCGTACCCACGCTCTGGCGCGGCGAGCACGGCCTCACCCTGCGCTTCGACCCCGCCTACACCCCGCTGGAACGCGCGGGGGCCGCCTACCGCGCCGCCTACGCGCGCCTTGAGGCCGAGTTGGAGCGGGTGTCGATGGCGGTGAGCCTGGACCCCGGCGAGGTGCTCGTGCTCGACAACGACCTCGTCGTGCACGGCCGGGTGCCGTTCCGGGCCCGCTACGACGGCACCGACCGCTGGCTCAAGCGGGCCTCGGTGCGCGTACCGGGGCGTCGTACGCGTCCGGTGGCCGAGAATCGCGAGGACGGGTACGGCCAGACCGTCATCGAGGCACATGCCGTCTGACAGTCGGTGGCCCCAGTTGGGCTGTCGCTCGCGTACGCGCCGCATCAAATGTCCGGGCCGCCCGACTTGTCGGGCGGCCTGTTTGGTGTGCGCCCGCGTGCGCGGCGCGTAAACGGCGACAAGGCGCACGCGACGGGCCGCCCTGCGCCCGGCGGGGTACGAACCCCCGTACGGATGCTTTCCGCCACTCCGGCGGAACGGACGGTAGACCAACAGACAGGGGACCCGATGACCGACTCCGCCACGACCTCCGCCACCACGGGCGGCTCCACCGGCGATGACACCACCCTGCGCGTGCTCAGCGCCTCGGACCTCGCGGGCCTGGAGATATCCCTCGCCGACGTCATCGCCACCGTCGAGGGCGCCTACCGCACCCTGCACGCTGGCGCGTCGGACAACCCGCGCAAGCTCACCGTCACGCCGGAGGACGGGCACTCGGTCTCCTACGCCATGCTCGGGCGCGACGGCTCGCGCGACGTCGTGGCCGTCAAGACCTCGTACAAACACGGCCTGGACAAGGGCCGCGCGGAGCAGCACTACTACACCACGCTCACCCTCTACGACGACGTGAGCGGCCTGCCGGTGGCGATGATGGACTGCGCCCGCATCGGCTCGCTGCGCACCCCGGCCGTCTCGGCGCTGCTGGCCCGCGAGTGCGTCGCGCCCGGCGCGCGCAGCGCCCTGGTCATCGGCACCGGCACCCAGGGGCGGCTCGCGCTGCCGTTCCTGCTCACCGCGCTGCCCCAGCTCGACCGGCTGCTGCTCGCCGGCAGCCACCCGGCGGGCATCGCCGCCGTACGGCAGGAGCTGCGGGCGCATTTCCCGGACCGCGAGGTCGAGTTGGTCACCGACCTGCGGGCCGCCGCCGGCGACGCCGACGTCATCCTGGCCGCCGCGGGCGGCCACACCCGGGCCGCCGTCGAGGCGGGCTGGTTACGCCCCGGTGCCCTGACCATCCTCGTCGGCCACGGCCTCGCGCCCTCCACGCTGCACCGCGCCGACCGGATCGTCGCCACCAGCGAGGCACAGATGCGCGTCACCGGCACCGACATGGCCGACGCGGCGGGCCATCTGCCCGCCGTCGACACCGAGTTACCCGCGGTCATCGCCGGCATCACGGCCGGTCGCCGGTCGCCGCGCGAGCGGATCTTCGCGTACAACAGCGGCCTGGTCGTCACCGACATCGCGCTGGGGCACCGCTTCGCGCAGCTCGCGATAGCCGAGGGCCGCGGCGAGCGGGTGTCGCTGTGGCGGTGACCCCGATACGCCCGACGCCCGCCGCGTACGCGCCCGTCCTGCCCGTCCACGCCGACCCCGAGACCGACGCGCTGTGCGACAGCGGCCTGCTGCACGAGCTGGCGTACGCCTTCGGCGGCCCCTTCCACTTCCTGCTGCCGCACCGGTTCGACGCGAACGTCGCCGCGTTCCGCGCCGTGCTCGACGCGCTGGACGTGCGCGGCACGATCTACTACGCGAAGAAGGCCAACAAGGCCGCGGCCTGGGTCGAACGCTGCGCGGCCAACGGCGTCGGTGTCGACGTGGCCAGCGTCGGGGAGCTGCGCCAGGCGCTGGGCCACGGCGTGCGCGGCCCGGACCTCGTCGTCACCGGGCCCGCCAAGGCAGACGAGCTGCTCCGCCTGGCCACCGCGCACCAGTGCCTGATCGCCGTGGACGCCCTGGACGAGCTCGACCGTCTGCTCGCCCTCGCGCGGGGCGGCCCCGGCGCCCGCCTCCTGCTGCGCGTCCTGCCCCCGGGCACCTCGGACAGTCGCTTCGGCATGACCGACACCGAACTCGACACCGCGCTCGTCCGCTGCGCCAGGGCGGGCGACGGGCCGCGGATGGAGGGGTTCAGCTTCCATCTGTCGGGCTACGTGATCCGCCCGCGCGCGGCCCTGGCCGCGCGGCTGGTCGGGCTGTGCCAACGCGCCCGGCGCCTGGGGCTGCCCGCCGACCGCGTCAGCATCGGCGGCGGCTTCGCCGTCGACTACCTGCCGCACGCCGACTGGCAGGACTTCCTCGCCACCCAGCGACCCGAGCACTACCACGCCGGCCGGACCTTCGCCGCGGCCGACTTCTACCCGTACCACTCACCGATCGCCGGAGCGGACGCGCTGCGCGCCCTGCTGACCACCGTGCCGCCGGGGCACCCGAGCACGGTGGCGAGCCTGCTGCGTGAGGCGGGCGTCACCGTACTCATGGAGCCCGGCCGGGCCCTGCTCGACCGGGCCGGCTGCACCGTCTTCCGGGTCCAGGGCGTCAAGGACCGAGGGCCACGGGATGTTGACGCCGGGCAACCGGATGGCACGCGGCCCGCGCCGCCCGGCGCGCCAGGGGCACCCGCGAGCGCCGGCGCGTACGGCATCCTCACGGTGGACGGCACCAGCCTCAGCCTGTCCGAGCAGTGGTTCAACAGCGAGTTCGCCCCCGATCCGACGCTGGTCACGCCCCGTGGGCGGGCCGGACGGGGCCGGCCCTACCCGGCCTGTGTCACGGGCGCGAGCTGCCTGGAGTCCGACGTACTGACCTGGCGGAAGATCGTCTTCCCCGACCGGCCTGCCATCGGTGACCTGCTGGTCTACCGCAACACCGCCGGCTACCAGATGGACTCCAACGAGTCGCCGTTCCACGACCTGGCACTGCCCCCGAAGATCGTCATCGAGCCGGCCGACGGCCCACCGCGCTGGCGCCTCGATCGCCGCCCGGCCAGTTGACCCGCCCCGAACTCCTGGAGCCCCTCATGAACGAGGCACTCGACCGCCCCGCCGTGGTCTCCCGCGTCTCCGACCTCATCGGGAACACGCCGCTGTTCGAGCTGTGCCGCACCGCGTCCGGCAGCCGGCTGCTGCTCAAGCTGGAGATGTACAACCCGACCGGAACGGCCAAGATCCGCATGGCGCGGCAGATGGTGCTGGCCGCCGAGGAGAGCGGCCAACTGCGCCCCGGCGGCCGGATCGTCGAATCCACCTCGGGCAACACCGGACTCGGCCTCGCCGTGCTGGCCGCCGAGCGCGGCTACACCTTCACCGCGGTGGTCGACCGCCACGCCTGCGCCGACAAGCTACGCGGCATGCGGGCGCTGGGCGCCGAACTCGTCTACGTCATGGACGAGGAGAACGAGGAACTCGCCACCGCCGCCCGCGAGGAGTTGGCCGCCGAACTCGCGCGTGGCCAGGACAACACGGTCTTCACCGAACAGCACAACAACCCGGCCAACGGAGTGGGCTACCACCGGCTCGCCCACGAGCTGCGCGCCGCGCTCGGCGGCGACGGGATCGACGTGCTGATCGGCGCCGTCGGCACCGGCGGCGCGCTCTGCGGCACCGCCCGCGAGCTGCGCGCGGCCGTGCCCGACTGCCGCACCGTCGGCGTGGAGCCCAAGGGCTCCATCGCCTTCGGCGGGCCCGCCCACGCCTACTACCAGTCGGGGACCGGTACGCCCGAGGGCGCCGAGGTCGGCGCGCTCGTCGACTACGCCCTGATCGACGAGGGGGTCAAGGTCGGCGACGTCGAAGCCTTCGCCACCGCGCGCGTCATCGCCCGGTCGACCGGGCTGCTCATTGGCGGCTCGGCCGGCGGCGTGGTGCACGTGGCGCTGGGCCACCTGGCGAGCGCACCGCCCGGCACGACTATCGTCGCCCTGGTCAACGACGGCGGTGAGAAGTACCTGGACACCGTCTTCGACGACGACTGGATGCACGCCCGACGCCTCATCGACCCCGCCGTGGAGCACGAGATCGATGCCACCCTCACCAAACTGCGCGGGAACTGACGCGCGATGTCGCTGACCACCGCGCTCCGGGACGGCCGGGCCCTGGCCACGCTCGCCGTCCCGCTGGCCCTCACCCAACTCGCCCAGGTCGCCCTGACCACCACCGACACCGTGATGATGGGGCTGCTCGGCACGACCGACCTGGCCGCGGGCGGCCTCGCCATCGTGATCTTCAACCAGCTCCGCACCATGGGCGTCGGCCTGGTCACCTCCGTGGGTAACCAGGTCGCCGCCGCCGCGGCCCGCGCCGAGGCCGCCGAGGCACCGGGAGACCAGGACGATCGGGCGGCCGAACCGCCGCGTACCGCCCGTACGGGACCCTCGCCGGAAGCGGCCGAGGTGCGGCGCATCGTCCAGGCCAGCCTGGTCCTCGCCACGCTCGCCGGCGTCGTCGGGGCCCTCCTGATGGTCCTCATCGGGCAGGGCCTGACCTGGGTCGGTCAGGACGCGCGGGTCGTGGACCGGGCCCAGTCCCTGCTGCTCGCCCTCGCGCCCGGGCTGCTGCCCTGTCTGTGGTTCCAGGCCATCCGCCAGTTCACGGTCGGCATGCGCAGGCCGCAGGCGCTGTTGCGGATCACCCTGGCCTCGGTGGCGGTCAACGCGGGCCTCAACTGGGTGCTCATCCACGGCACCTGGGGCCTGCCCGAACTCGGCCTGACCGGGGTGGGCGTGGCCACCTCCCTCGTCCACCTGCTGTCCTGCCTCGCCCTGCTGGCCGCCGCCAAACGGGACCCCGTACTGGCCCCACTGATCACCTGGCGGACGCGCGGCGCCGACCGCGCGACGCTGCGCACCCTGACCGCGCTCGGGGTGCCGATCGCGGCGACCTACGGCTCCGAGGCGGGCTTCTTCTCCGTCACCACCCTGATGGCCGGCAGCTTCGGCAGCGCGGCCCTCGCCGCCCACACCGCGATCAACCAACTCGTCTACATCGTCTTCCAGATCGCCGTCGGCCTCTCGCACGCCGCGTCCATCAACGTCAGCCGGGAGTTGGCGCTCGGCCACACGCACGCCGCCCGCCGGCTCAAGAACACCGCCCTCGGCTGCGCGGGCGCGGTGATGACGGTGGTCGCGCTCGTCTACCTCGCCCTGCCCGACCTGGTGCTCAGCCCCTTCCTCGACGCCGGGTCGGCCGACGACGACGCGGCCCTGGACATCGCGCGCGACCTGCTGTTCGTGATCGCGGTACTGCAGTTCTTCGACTGCGCCCAGAACATCGGGGTCGGCCTGCTGCGCGGCCTCGACGACACCAGGAGCGGCTTTCGGATCACCGTCGTCGGCTACTGGTTCGTGGGCCTGCCCGCGGCGGCGCTGCTCGGGTACGCCGCCGGCGCCGACACCCTCGGCATCTGGCTCGGGCTGCTCATCGGCCTGGCGACGACGGCCGTCCTGCTGCTGGCCCGCTACCGCCGCGCCCTGGGCACCCGCGAGCGACCACTCCTGCCGGACAACCCGGCGGAAGTGACGTAAGCCGCCGTCGACTTCGGGGACGCGCTCCCCGGGCACCCGCGTCACGCGGCCGCCGCCCGAGCCGCCCGCTCAGGCGGCGGTCGCGTGTCGCGGACGGGCGGCGGCCCCTGGTGAGGCAGGCGAGTCACGCCAAAGGTCCCCATACGGAGCGGGCCGCCCGCGGGGTTCCACCGAACCGGTTCACGGTGTTCACCTCTCCTGATCGATCCCGTGCCACGCTGCCTGCGGCCGAACGACAGTTCGCCTGGGCGGTGGCGGCGTGCGGGATTGACGCGGTGGCCGTCCCGGCTCCGGGGAGAGGACACCGACCATGCGCTACCGCCGAGTCACCCGCTGGCAGACGACGCTGCCCCTGCTGACCGGTGTGGCCCTCGCGGCTCTCGTCGCACAGAACCCGGCACTCGCTGCGGGTTCTACGCGCGGTGACCACCAGTCCACGCAGGTCCAGGCGTCGTACACGACGTACGACGACACGTACTACGAGGACGCGATAGGCAAGACCGGCGAACCGCTCAAGGCGGCGCTGCACCAGATCATCAGCACCGACACCCAGAAGCTCTCCTACAGCCAGGTCTGGGACGCGCTCAAGGCCACCGACGAGGACCCGGCAAACCCCGCCAACGTCGTCCTGCTCTACACCGGCCGCTCGCAGAGCAAGGACTCCAACGGCGGCGGCGCCGACCAGTGGAACCGCGAGCACGTGTGGGCCAAGTCGCACGGCGACTTCGGCACCGCCACCGGCCCTGGCACCGACATTCACCACCTGCGCCCGACCGACGTGTCGGTCAACAGCACCCGTGGCAGCAAGGACTTCGACCTCGGCGGCAGCGAGGTCGAGGAGGCGCCGGGCAACCTGACCGACGAGGACTCCTTCGAGCCGCGCGACGAGGTCAAGGGCGACGTGGCCCGCATGATCTTCTACATGGCCGTGCGCTACGAGGGCGAGGACGGCTTCGCCGACCTGGAGGTCAACGACAAGGTGGGCAACGGCTCCAACCCGTTCCTGGGCCGGCTGTCCGTGCTCAGGAAGTGGAGCGCCGAGGACGCCCCGAGCGACTTCGAGAAGCGGCGCAACCAGGTCATATTCGACAAGTACCAGCACAACCGGAACCCGTTCATCGACCACCCCGAGTGGGTGGACGCGATCTGGAAGTGACCGGGTAGCACCGGCGCACGCCCTCGCGCGTGCGGGCGCCCCGGCCACCGGCCGGGGCGCCTCGCGCGTGCTGGTGCGGGTCAGCCGAGTTCGAGGCTGGTGACCGCGTACGTGGCGGCCATCGCGGTCTCCGGCGCCGGCCCGGTGTACATCCGGGCGGTCACCGAGTCCGGCCGCAGCCCGCGCGCGGCCATCAGCGCGCCGGCCTCCGACTGCGGGTCCGGCACGTCCACGTAGACCCTCTCGCCCGGGTCGAGGTGGGAGGCGAGCGCGTCGAACAGCGCCTCGGCGCCCCGCCGGCTGTCGGCGAACAGCGGCCCGATGCGCCGGCCGTCGTGGGCGGGCCGGATCACTCCGTAGCCGGCGACGTGCCCACGGTTCAGCCAGACGTACGCGGCGTGCCCGTCGGTCGTCAACCAGCGCTCCACGAAGGCGCCCCGCTCGGTGGGGAAGCACGCGCGGTCGTAGCCGGAGATGGCCGCGACGTGGTCGCGGCCGACCGGCACGACCTCGGCGTCGGACGCCGGCGCGCGCTCGGGCACGCCCGCGTAGCGGGTCGTTCGGTACACGGCGGTGAACCCCGAGCGCCGGTAGGTGGCCTCCTGCGCGGGCACCGCGTCCAGGCCGACCAGCCGGTTCCCGGCGTGCGGCATCGCGGCCCGCCAGGTGGCCAGGCCGAGCCCGCGGCGCCGGTGGTCGGGGTGGACCAGGTAGAAGCCGAGGAAGGCGTAGGCGTCGGAGTAGTTGACGACCGAGACCGCCGAGACGGGCTCTCCGTCGAGACGCCCGACGAAGAAGCCGGCCGGGTCGGTGGCGTGGAAGCAGTCCGCGTCCCGATGCCCCGGGTTCCATCCCTCGGCCGCCGCCCACTCGGCCACCTGGTACCAGTCCGTCAACGAGGCGCTGGCCACGCTCAGTCGGGCGACGTCGTGCGGGGCCGGCGGCGTCCCGGCGCCCACCGGGTCCGGGCCCTGGGCCTCTTCGGGGCGTGCTGTGTCGAGCGGGTCCATCGTGCTGGGTGTCCCTTCCCGTGGAGAGTCGGCCGTGCTGGGCGGCCGGTGGTCACGCGGCTCAGATCAGGTCCATGGCGGCGACTTCGTCGGGGCGGCCGTAGCTGACCGGGCCCTGGAAGCGGCGGCGGGCACTGGCGAACCACCACACCGTAGCGATCAGGAGCACCACGGCGAGGGCGATGGGGGCGTAGTTGAAGGAAGTCGCCGTGATGGGGGAGGCGTGCGGCAGCATGAAGAGCACGCTGCTGATCACGATCCAGGTCACCGCGACCCGCCCGACCACCTTGCCCCACCGGCCCAGGTGCCAGGGCCCGGGCTGGAAGTCGTCGAGCCGCAGCCGCAGGAAGATCGGCACCGCGTAGGAGAGGAAGAGGCCGACCACGTTGACGCTGACGACCGCCGTGAAGGCCGTGTGCGACCACCAGCCGGGGATGACGAGGACCAACGAGCAGGCGGCGGCCAGCCACACGGCCTTGACGGGGGTGCGGGTGCGCGGCGAGACCGAGTGCCACCACCGGGAGCCGGGCATCGCGCCGTCCCGGGAGAACGCGAAGATCTGGCGGGTGTTACTGGTCATGTTGGCCAGGCCACAGAAGAGCATCGCTCCGATCACGATGAGCAACAACACCTTGGCCGTGCTGGTGCCCAACGCGTCCACAAGGATCTGCACCGGCGGTGCCGCCGCCCCCGCCTCCTTGTCGTAGTCACGGATCGCGTACACCAGCGCGAGCATGAGGATCAGACCGGTCACCGCGGAGTAGCCGATGGCCCGCATGATGCCCCGTGGCGCATTGACGGTCGCCCGCACCGTCTCCTCGGACATGTGGAAACTGCCGTCGAATCCGGTGAAGGTCCAACTGGTCACCAGGAGGCCGAGCATTCCGCCGTACAGCGCGTTGGTGAATCCCGTGTCGTTGACGAAATGCGTGACGAACGAGGCCGACTGGTGGTGCGAGGGCTCCACCGCGAGGACGACGACGATCACGACCATCCCGACCAGCAGCCACCACACCGAGATCCGGTTCATGACGGCCACCAGGTGCACCGTGTACGTGTTGGCCAGCGCCTGCACCAGCAGGATGACGGCGGTGATCAGCACCGTGCGCTGCTCCGTCACCTGGTACGAGGGCCACTGCATCGCCAGGAACGCCTGGATGAAGGTCGCCGCCGCGTAACCGGTCGCCGCGGTTCCGCCGACCTGGCCGACGAAGTTCAACCAGCCCGTGTACCAGGACCAGGCCCCGCGGTGGCGCTTGGCGAGTTTTCCCGCGGAGAAGTAGAGCGCGCCGCTCGTCGGATACGCGGAGGCGATCTCGGCCATCGAGGCTCCCACGAAGAGCACCATGACGGAGACCGCGATCCAGCCGAACACGAGAACGCGCGGCCCGCCGGCGGCCATGCCGAAACCGAACGACGAGAAGATGCCCGAGATGATGTTGATGATGGTGAACGATATCGCGAAGTTATCGAAGGCCCGAAAGCGTCGGGTCAGCTTGCGCGGATATCCCATCGCATGCAGCGTCGCATCGTCGTCAAAGGGTTCCGGGGGTGCCGGTCGGCGCATTTTCGTACGAGCGAGAAATGCGGGTTCTGACACAACAGCGACCTTTCTGGGGGAGAGGAGAAATACCTCGCCGCAAGGTGAGTGGTGCGCCGCGCGGCGAATGCGCCGGGGTCGCTCAGGGCGCGCCGGGCACCGGCAGGCCACAGTGCCGCCGGGCCCGGGTGAGGTGTGTTTCCGGATCGCCGAACAGGCTCCACGGCATGCGCGAGGCGTAGGGCCCCATGGCCGTGAGGACGGCCCGGGCCTCGAACGCCCGCCCGGCCATGAAGAGCGCGTGGGCCAGGTAGGCCAGGTCGAGGACGGGCGTGAAGCGGTAGGTCGCCGCGTGCGGGAACCAGTACTGGTAGACGCTGAGGGCGGTGGTTCTCCACTGCGGCTCCTCCCAGACCCGGTCCGCCAGCGGGGAGTCCGGGTCGTGTCCCTCCGCCAGGGTGACCAGCGGCAACAGGCGCAGCGCCGACGAGGCGGGCGCGCGTTGTCCGAGGAAGGCCGCCACGTCCCAGGCGGCGTTGGCCGAGCCGCCGTTGCGGGTGAAGAAGAAGGCCAGGAACCGGTGGTGGGCCTCGCGGTGCCAGGGGTCGAGCCGCAGGATGCGGGCGAACAGGTACCAGGGGCCCGGGGGAGCGGTGAGCAGGCCGCGCGGCGCGGGGTCGCGCGCCTGGTGCAGGTGGGCGAGGCCCAGGAGGGCGGTCCAGGGCGTGGGGTCGTGCGGGGCCATCTCGGCGGCCCGCTCGCACGCGGCGGTGGCGATGCGGTCGAGCGCGATGGCCCTGCGATCGTTGCCGTCGGCGGCCCGCGCGGCGCGTAACACCGCCACCCGGGCCCACAGTAACGCCGCCTCGGGGCCGGGCTCCTCGGTCAACCAGCGCTCCGTCAGGTCGGAGTCGGCCGCCTCGGAGGCCAGGACGAGCGAGCGGTGGGCGCGCAGCCCGAAGTCGTCGCGGGCGTCCCTGAGTACCTCGCGCGCGCTCCAGTAGCGCCCCGCCCGAACGTCCACACAGGCGTTGGCGAGTTCGCGGTCGTCGGCCGCCGGATGCCACACGTACTGCCCCTCGAACGCGCCCGCGGACATGCTCCCCTGCCGTTCCTCATCGACGACGCCACCCACCCGCTCCCCGCCGCTCGCGCCGAATTCGGACCCGAAATCGCACCGGTTCGACGGGCGGCAGAGGCCACACCTTACTCAGCATCACAACGGACGGAAACGGGTCACCGGAATGCGCTGGTTTCCCGCCAGTTACCGGCCGGCAAGGGGCAGTTGGTACGGTCCGATCCGGCTTGGCTGTCATAAGCTGACGCGAATTATGTGTTTGGCATATGCGACGTCGGGTGGCTTTCGTTGAAGGGCAAACACCTTTCGCGCCCTTGACCGCCGCGGCCCCGTCATTCGCACGGGGCCCCGCGCGCACGCGACGGGCGGCGGTCGAAAGCCTCGGCAGGCGCGGGCGGAAAGCGCGGCCCGGCCCCCGCCGTGCGAGGTCGGGCCGGGAGCGGGGCGGCGCACGCCGCCGACCCCGGGGCCGGGCGCGGCTGTGAAAACCCGGCCGCGCGGGGCCGCGACCGGGCGGGGCGACGGCGGTGCGGCCGGCAGCGGAACGGCCCGCCGGTGCGCGGGGCACCGACGGGCCGTGGCCAGGGGGTTGCGTCAGCTTCCGGTCAAGTCCTGGAAGCGGTCGAAGGTCTCGGTCGCCTCGCTGTCCCAGTCCACCGTGACCGTGTCGCCGTTGAGCGTGACGTCGCCGCCGAGGCTCTTGTCCTGCTTGCCGTCGCGCTCACACAACAGCGCGAGTCGCCAGGTCTTCCCCGGTGTGCGCTCCTCACGCAACCCCTTGCACGACAGGTCGCCCTTGACCAACGCGGCACCGCCCCTGTTCGCACCGCTCTGGGTGCTCTTGGCCATGGCGAGCATCCGGCCGTCCTTGGACGAACGCCACACGCCCTCGATCCCCGTGCCCGTCGGGCCGAGGTCGGGGACGTCCGTCGCGCTCGGGCTCGGGTAGGCGTCGTCGCTGGGCCGCGCCTCGGTCGGGGTCCCGGACGGCTCCGTGCTGGGGGTCGCGGTCGCCGTGGCGTCCGTGCTGGGCTGCGCGACCGGCTTCTTCCCGTCGCCGTCGTCATCGCGGGTGGCGAGGTAGACGCCACCGGATATCACCAGCAGCGCGGCGACCACCGCGCCGACGATCAGCGCCGTCCTGCGCTGGCCGCGCCCACCGCCCGGCGGCGCCGGATAACCGCCGTACGGCGGCTGCGGCTGCCCGTACGGATTGGGCTGCTGCGCGCCGTAGGGGCCCGGCTGTTGGTAGGGGCCGGGGGCCTGCTGGGGCTGCCCGTACGGGCCCGGCTGCTGCGGCGCTCCGTAGGGCCCCGGCTGCGGCTGCCCGTACGGTGAGGCCGGGCCGCCCTGCGGTGTGCCCTGCGGCGGCTGGCCGTAACCGGGCGGCTGGCCGTAGGCGGGGGCGCCCGGCGGCTGGCCGTACTCGTGGCCCGGCTGCGGTGGTCGCGCGGCGGGCTGTTGGGGGTTCTGCCGAGGGTCCGGCGGTGGGGGAGGGGGCGCGCCGAAGCCGCCGTGCGGTGGCTCGTTGGGGGGCTGGGTCATCGGCGTGCTCCTCTGTGTGTGGGCCGGCCAAGAATACCGCCGCCGGCCCGGTCGCCCACGGGTTCGCCACCGCCCGCACGCGCGGCGCGGGCGCCGGAGCCCAGCCCCAACGCCCGCGACCTCCGCGGCGGCCGTGTCACCCGCCGCGCGCCCGCTGAGGCACCCTCACTCCTCGTCGCGGTTGAGCCAGAGCAACCCCACGCACGTCACCACCGCCAGCACCGCGCCCGTCAGCAGCAGCGTGGTCATCCCGAACGTGCCGGACAGCAGCGCGATCACGTACGGCGTGAACATCCCGATGTAGGCCGTGGTCCAGAAGTACGCCGTGAGCCGGGCCAGCCGGTCGGGCGGGGCCAGGGCCGCGACCTCCGTCAGGGCGTAGGTGAGCGCGAGCCCGTACCCGGCGCCGAGCAGCGCGCCCGAGACCAGCGCGAGCGCGGGTTGCTCCAGGGCGGCGGCCGGCGCCGCCAGCGCCAGGCCCACCGTCGTGACCAGCATCCCGATGGCGGCGGTGGCCAGCCGACTGCGGGCGGCCAACCGCCGGGCCAGCGGCTGCACGACGAGACCGGCACCCGGCACGACGGCCGTCATGATGCCCGCGTACACCGTCTGCCAGCCGGACAGCCCGTCGTCCACCAGGCCGGGCAGCGTGGCGAAGCCGATGGCGGGCGCCGCGAACACCCAGGGCGCCAGCGGCACCACGGTGCGCAGGAACCGGCGCCCGTACGCGGACGTGGACGGCGCGGGCGCGCCCGGCCCGGTGGCGGCGGGCGCGGTCGGTTGCGCGGTGGCCGCCGTGCGCGGCTGCCGCGACTCGGGGACCGGCAGCGCGGCGAGGCCGGCCGCGCTGGCCAGCACCAGGTGCGGCAGGTAGGCGGTCACCAGCGGGTGCGGCGCCCACTGCGCGATCATGGAGGCGACCAGGCCGCCGGAGGCGAAGCCCGCCGAGACGAACAGGCCCGCGCGCTTGGCCGCCGCGGCCGGCGCCGCCTCGGCGACGAACGGCGGGGACGACAACTCCTTGACCCACGCGCTGCCTGCCGCGAGGAGCGCCCCGGCCCCCACACCGGTGAGGAACCGGCCCGGCAGCAACAGCCAGTGCGCGGCGCTGCCGACCATGAGGAAGACGGACGAGGCCAGGTTGACCCCCAGCGCGACCAGCGCCACCGGGCGGCGCCCGTGGCGGTCGGCGAGCGGCCCGCCGACGAGCAGCCCCGGCACCAGGCCGACGACGTACACGGCGAACAGGCCCGTCACGGTGGACTCGGACAGTCCCAGGTTGGAGCGGTAGGCGCCGAGCAGCGCGGAGAACTGGTTGGCGCTCCAGCCCGAGGCCATCATGACCCAGGCCGTACGCAGCCCATAGCGCGGCGCCGTGCCCGGCCGCGCGGGACGCGGCGACCGCCATCGGCCGCGCGTCTTGTCGTGATGTGTGGTGGCGCTCATGCGCTCAGTTGTACGGGTGCGCGTGCGTTCGTGCCGCCCGCCTTCACGAATGGTGAAGGCGGGTCGTCGCGCGCACCGGGACCTCTCTATGGTTGCCGGTATGGACCTTCGCCTGCTGTCGTCGTTCCTGGCGGTTGTCGAGGAGGGACATTTCGGAAGAGCCGCGGCCCGGCTCTTCCTCTCCCCGCCCGCCGTCACCCAGCACGTGCGGCGCCTGGAGAGCGAGGTGGGGACCCGGCTGCTGCACCGCAACCCGGTCTCCCTGACCCCGGCCGGCGCCCGGCTGGTCGGCCACGCCCGCGGGCTGCTCGCCGCGGCGAACGCCGCCATGGACGACATGGCCGAACTGGTCCAGGACAAGGAGGCCGACGTCGTCCGCCCGCTCCGGGTGGGGATCATGGGCCACGGCTCGGCGGAGCTGACGCCGGCCGCGATCAACGCCTACCGGCGCGCCCGGCCCGAAGTCCCCGTCGAACTGCGGCAACTCGACTTCACCGAGCACGTCACGGCGCTGATCGAGGACAGCGTGGACGTGGCGTTCGTACGCCCCATGCCGGACGACGAGCGGGTCACGGCCGACGTCCTGACCACCGAGCAGCGGATCGTGGTCGTCCCCGAGGCGTCACCGCTGGCGGACGCCCGCGCGAGCGGCGTGCGCGTCGCGGACATCGCGGACCTGCCCTTCTTCCGACTGCCGTCGCACACCCCGCGCCCCTTCGCCGACTACCTCTACTTCAACGACGAGGCGCAGCGCCGCAGCAGGGACTTCGCGCTCACCCCGCAGGAGGTGCTGACCGGAGTCATCACCGGGCGCGCGGCCGGCTCGGGGCTCAAGTCGTTCGCGCGGTACTACGGATGGCCGGGCGCCGTGTACGTGCCGGTACTCGACGCGCCGTGGGAGAGCAGTTGCCTCGCTGTCCGGGCCAACGACGCCAACCCGGAGGTACGCGTCTTCCGCGCCCTCACCATCGCCCTGGCCCAGGAACTGGGACCGCTGGTCAACCGGTGAGCGACTCGAGGACGCGGACGCTAGCGGTAGCCGAGCTCGCCGCAGCCGGCGGTGCGCTGCGGCGGAACCGGCCCCCGTGGCACGTAGGCGCGGGGGGCGGTGTGCACCAGCGGGCGCGCGGCGCGCTGGCGGGCGCGGGCCTGCGCGACGGCCAGGCGCAGCACGCGCACGTCGGCCAGCCGCCCACTGCCGTCGGGCAGCGAGAGCCACAGGGCGCGGTGCCCGGCCGGTGGGTTACGCGGGTGGGGCATCACCAGCCAGTCGTCGTGGCTGAGCACCGTGACGGCCGGATCGCCCCAGCGGTCCGCGCTGCCGAGGGCCACGGGAATGTAGACGAGCTGGCAGTCCAGATCGCACAGCAGCGGCACGCCCTCCAGGTCGGCGCGCTGCTCGGCGGTCAGCTCGTCGGCGGCTGCCGCGGCCAGCGTGCAGGGCACGGCGACGGCGTCCCAGCCGCAGCCGGCGGGCACCAGTGCGGTGTTCCGCGGCGGGCGCTGCCATTCGGCCGCGAGCCGTTCGGGGCGTGGATGCGAAGCGCTGATCCACCGTTCGGCTGCGTCGGCCCGTTCGGGGGTCAGCGCTGGTCGGCGCGGGTGGCCGCCCTGCGAGAACCAATGCGCCAGCCGCTCTCGGGCGGGATAGCGGGCCATGTGTCCTCCGGGAGCCTTCCCGTAGGCGGGTGGTCACTGCCGCTGGGGGAAGGCGCGTGAGTGGGTGAGCCCGTCCGGAACGGCGGGCGCGGGGCCTGGCGGGTGCGTACGTCTCCATCTCCTGTGCTCCAGACCACCACCCACTATGGTGAGGGAAAAAGTCAGAATGCAAGTCCAGTTTGCAAATTGCAGTTCAGCGAGGAGGGACGGATTGGCCGCCGGCGATCCCCCAGAGGTGCTTCGGCAGATCCTGGGAGCCCAGCTCAAGGAGCTCCGCGAGAGCGCGGGCAGGTCGTACCTGGAAGCGGCCAGGGCGGTGGGAGTCAGCGAGGCGACGATCCGGCGCATGGAGGCCGGCCAGGCCACGCGCTACCTGCGCGCCTCCCTGATGGCGCTCCTCGACTGCTACGGCGTGACCGCGCGCGAGAAGGCCGAGGCTGTCCAGCGCCTCGCGGACGAGGCCAGCCAGCCGAGCTGGTGGCACCCCTACCGGGACGTGGCCCCCGAGTGGCTGCGCACGCGCATCGGGCTCGACGAGGCCGCCCAGCTCATACGCGGCTACGCTCCGCAACACGTGCCCGACCTGCTCCAGACCGAGGAGTACGCCCGGGCCCTGCTGCACGCCGACGACCCGCTGACCGCGCCCGACCCGGAGCGCACCGAGCGCCGCGTGGAGCTGCGGATGCGACGGCAGGCGCTGCTGCGCCGCGAGGAGCCCCCGCGGCTGTGGATCGTGCTCGACGAGACCGTGCTGCGCTGGCCGGTTGGCGGCCCCAAGGTCATGGGCGACCAGGTCGCGCGCCTCCTGGAACTGTCCGCGCTGCCGCACGTGACCCTGCAGCTCATGCCGTACGAACTCGGCCCGCACGTGGCCGCCGGGGCGGGGGCCTTCACCGTCTTCCGGGTCCGCGCGCGGGAGCTGCCCGACATCGTCTCCAGTGAGAACGGGCTCACCGCACCGACCATCGACACCAAGCGCGAGCACGTCGCGCGCTACCAGGCGGCCTTGGACCACCTGTGTGCCCAGGCACTGCAGGCGAGTGCCTCGCGCGACCGGCTGGGGGAGCTTCACGCACACTGGAGCGACGCCCCCCACGGCCCTGGAGGATGACGGTGACGCACGAGCCGCCGCAGACCACCGCGCAGGACACCCCGCCCGCACCCGCCCCACCCGGCCAGCAGGCCGCGCCGGTCGTCGCGGCGGATTCGGCGCTCGCCACCGACCCGGCGCCGCTGCCACCCCCGACCCCCGCGCCGCAGGACCCCGGCGCCACCTACGGGCGGGCGCACGCGGCGCGGATGTACGACTACTTCCTCGGCGGCAAGGACAACTACCCGGCCGACTGGGAAGCGGCCGAGCGCGTCCTCGAGGTCCTGCCGACGGCCCGTACGATCGCCCGCACCAACCGGGCGTTCCTGCACCGGGCCGTCGAATACCTCACCCGGACGGCCGGCGTCACCCAGTTTCTCGACATCGGCACCGGCATCCCCACCGAGCCCAACCTGCACCAGGTCGCCCAGGGCGCGGCGCCTGAGGCGCGGGTCGTCTACGTGGACAACGACCCCATCGTGCTGGCCCACGCGCACGCCCTGCTGCGCAGCACCCCGCAGGGCCGCACCAGCTACCTCCACGGCGACCTGCGCGACCCCGCGGCCATCGTGGCCTCCCAGGAGGTGCGCGAGACGCTCGACCTGACGCGGCCGGTGGCGCTGACGCTGATCTCCGTGCTGCACTTCCTGCCGCCGGGGCACGACCCGTACGCGATCGTGCGCGAGCTGCTGCGGCCCCTGCCCGCCGGTTCGTACCTGGCACTGTCCTACGCGACGACGGACTTCGCTCCCGCGCGGATGGCCCGCGCGGCCGAGGTCTACCGGCAGTCGGGCGTCGCCCTGCGGCAGGGCACCAGGGCCGACGCCGAGCGCTTCTTCGACGGGCTCGACCTGGTCGAGCCGGGGGTGGCGCCGATCCACCGCTGGCGCCCCGACCCGGGCGCCGGCGCTCGCGTCCCGGACGCCGACGTCTCGATGTACGGCGCGGTGGCCCGCAAGCCCTGACGGCCGGGGGCCGGCAAGCCCTGGGCGCGGGGGCGGCTGGCGCGCTCGCGCGGGCCGCAGCCTCGCGGGTGGGCCGTCAGTGGTCCTCGGCGGCGCTCAGGTAGACCCAGTGCCCGTCCTCGCGGACGAAGTGGCTCAGTTCGTGCTGGCTGTGCGCGCGGCCGCGCACCGTGAAGTGTGCCCGGAACTCGACGGTGCCGTCGGTGTGGAAGGCGGTGCCGCCCGTGGTGCGCAGGACCTCCAGGCCGGTCCACCGCTGGGCCGGCTCGAAGCTGATGCCGCCGGGGCGGGTGCTGGAGTGCCAGCTCCGCAGCAGGTACGCGGCGTCGCGGACGACGAACGCGCTGTAGCGCGAGCGCATCAGCCGCTCCGCGCTGGCGGCCGTGGTGTGCCCGCTGTGCAGGCTGCCGCAGCACGTGCGGTAGGTGGCGGCGAGCCCGCAGGGGCACGGGGATGCGGGCCCCACCCGGGGCTCGGTCGTCGGTCCGGTCGCCGGTCGCCGGCGCGCGCTCTTCTTGGCCATCCCCCCATTGTCGCCGCCCGGTCGCCCCGCCCGGGCCCGGCCTGGGGCCGCGCGGGCCGGCGTCAGGGGTACCTCGGCGATCCGGGCGTGGTGAGGCGCTCGCTCGTCTCCCGTCAGGTCCTGAGGCCGGAGAGGATCGTCGGCCAGCCGCCGTGGGACTGTTCGTCGGCGCCCTCGCGGAGCTGGCCGCGCGGGACGAGCAACCGACAGGAGTCGCTGATCGGCTCGATATCCCAGGTGACGCGAGGTCCCGCGCGTCGCACGTCCGTGCGGCGTCCGCGCGTCGCGCACCTGGCCAGCGGCGTGGGCGGGGCCGGGGCGCGGCGGCGCGAGGGGTGGCGGCCCGGGTCCGGGAACGTCGTTTATGCGTCAACATGAGGCGACCGCCGCTCACCTAACGAACGATCAGTCGCCGTCGTGACGCTGGCCACGGAGACCGGCGGTAGCCCGGTAAGTGCCGGTTGGCGTGCGGAGATCCCCGCGAAGTCGGTGTGGTGAGCACGGTCTTCGCGTCGGCCGCGAAGCGGGGGCAAAGATTCAGCCGCCGGAGGGCCCTTCCGGATTGCCATGTGCACGACTCTTGTGGATGGTCTAGGCCAATGCGACCCTGCCTCTGAATGACCTCCGGGAAGCCGTGACGTGCTGCGTCCCAGCGCGCTACGCCCCTGGGGGCTGTGCGATGTCCCCTGCCTGTAGATCGTTTTTCACTTGTGTTCCCCCCAAGTTGGAGAATGGAGCCCCCGATGTCCGTTCGACGCAAGGCCGCCTCCCTGGGCGCGGTCGGTGCCGCGTCCGCGCTGCTCGTGACCTTCACGCCCGGTCAGGCCAGCGCCCACGGCACGATGTTCGGCCCGGTCAGTCGCGTCGCCACCTGCTACGCCGAGGGCCCGGAGAACCCCAAGACGCAGGTGTGCAAGGACCTCGTCGCGACGAGCGGCACCCAGCCGCTCTACGACTGGAACGAGGTGAACATCGCCAACGCCAACGGCCAGCACCAGAGGCTGATCCCGGATGGCAAGTTGTGCTCGGCCAACCGTGAGAAGTACAAGGCGCTCGACTGGGCCCGTACCGACTGGCCCGCGACCAAGGTCTCCTCCGGGGCGATCAACTTCCGCTACCGCGTCACCGCCGCCCACCCCGGCACCATGACCGTGTACATCACCAAGCCGGGCTACGACCCCACCAAGCCCCTCAAGTGGTCCGACCTGGAGACCGCTCCGGTCGCCAAGGCCGGCACCGCCCGCACCGCGCCCAGCGGCTGGTACGAGTTCTCCGGCACCCTGCCCGAGCGCAGCGGCCGGCACATGCTGTACAAGGTCTGGCAGCGCAACGACAGCGCCGAGGCCTTCTACAGCTGCTCCGACGTCGTCTTCGGCCAGGCCGCCCAGGTCGCCGCCAAGGCCCCGACCC
This sequence comes from Streptomyces buecherae, assembly GCF_014295035.1. GTDB lineage: Bacteria > Actinomycetota > Actinomycetes > Streptomycetales > Streptomycetaceae > Streptomyces > Streptomyces youssoufiensis. The sequence continues at coordinate 259,910 of NZ_CP060404.1, read as the reverse complement.
AGCAGGAGATCGACGCGGGTGCCGACAAGTCGACCGTGACCCACCACGGCCACGGCGGTGACCTGCCCGGTGAGCAGGCCGCGTCCAACAAGCTCGCCGCCCAGGACGGCAAGGTCGCCCTGAACGCCGAGAACACCGCCGCCGCGGCGGGCGACGGCAGCACGGTCCCGCAGACCATCGCGGGCGCGGCGGCCGTCGGCATCACGGCGGCCTGCTTCATCATGTTCCGCCGCCGCAAGACGGCCTGATCCCACCGGCCCATCGGGCCAGGGGTCGGCGCGTCACCTCCTGCGCGCCGGCCCCACCCGGGCGCGTCCAGCGCCCACAGCCGCTGGCCGGACCGACAGCCGGCCAGCGGCGCGCGGCGTAAGCGAAGCCGCGGGCTCCGCCAGGGGGCGGGTGCCCGGCGCCGCGGCCCGGCCCGCCCTTGAGTGGCGGCCTCCCACGGCCGCCCCCGGGCCTTGCCGACGCGCCGGCCTCGCCCCCTCCCGCGCGACGCGCGCCGCCCGACCCCACGGTCGGGCGCGGCGCGCTCGCGCCCGGCCGCCCTCGCACCGGCGCCAGCCGCGATCACGCGCCGGACGGCGGGGGCGGCCGGCCTCGCGGGCGACTCAGGCGCTCTCGCTCGCCGGCTGCTCGTGCGCGTGCTTGAGCGCCATGCGTCCGGCCGGCACCCGCGGGCCGCTGAGCGTGGCCCAGAACGGGTGCTGGCTCACCGTCGTGGCCAGGGCGAGCTCGCGCTCGCGCAACTCGGCCACCTCGGTACGCTCCGGCTCGGGCCAGCCCGGGGAGTCCGGCCGTTCGCGGGGGCGCCACAGGTCCTGGTCCCTGAAACCGGGCGCCGGCTCCACGGACCAGGGCAACCGCTCGTAGAGCGCCAGCAACCGGGCACGGACCTGATGCAGCTCCTCCTGGGCTGCCAGAAGATCGCGAGGAAACTCAAACGTTTCGGCCATGCCGAGAATGATACGACTGTTCGAATGCGTTCGACGCGAACCACGCCGAGCAGGGGCGATGATCCCCCCAAAGGAGCGCCAGGAACCGCGGGCCGACCCTTTCCGGCCACCCGTCGCCGCGCGGCCCGGGGCGCCCAGCGCGACGGCCCTCGCGGGCGACCGCGCACCCGCACCGGGCCCGGCCGCCCGCCGGGATGCGTGGGCTGGCGCGGCATCGCAGGCTGGAGGCATGAACGAGACGAATGGGCGCGGGGCGCCGCGCGTGGTCGTGGACGCGCCGCTGGACGGGCGGCGCCGGGTGACGATCGACGGGCGCGACGTGGGGGTGGCGGTCGAGCCCGACGAGGTGGTGCGGATGATGCGCCGCGCCGGCGTGCCCGAGGACCGCATCGCCCTGGACGACCCCGAGGTGGTCGAGTGGCACGGCGGCGGACCCGACGCGTGGCTGGACGCGCCCCCGCGCTGAGGCCGACGCCACCCGCCGGGCACGCCCGGCGCGCGGTAGCGGTTGGTTCACGTGTTCGCTCGGCCGGCCGCCGGTGTGGGGGAGGGGCGGTCGCCGACGCCCTCCGGTTCGGCCCCGTGGGGCGGGCTGGTCGCGGGGCCCGCTCGTCGGTGTGCGCGAGGGGCGAAGAGGCGGCACCGTGGAGGCATGACCGAACGTGATAGCCCGCACATCTCGGCCCCCCGTCTCGTCGTGCTGCCCGTGCAGCCGGGCAGCCCACCGTTTCGGTTGGTGGAGGTCGGCGGGGAGGTGGCGGGAACGGCCAGGTCGGTGGTGGACGTGATCGAGATCGCCCAGCAACTGGGCGTACGCCATCTCGACTTGGAGGACCCCGACGTCATCCGGTGGGTCGGCGGCGACCAGTTCACCTGGACCCCTCGGCACCTGCTCTGACCCGGGGCCGACGGGTGGGCCCGCCGCCGCGCCCCCGGGCGGCCGTGGCCGCCGCACCGGGGCGACCCCGTGGGGCGGGTGGCTACCCCGTCCGCGCGGTCAGCTCCGATGCCACGCGGAGCGTGGCCCGCGCCGTCGCCGCGAGCCACGCCTCGTCGGCGCGGGACTTGGGGGCCGTGGTCACCAGGGCGGCGATGGCCCGACCGGCCCGGTCGCGAATGGCCGCGCCCACCGCGCTCACGTCGTCCTCGCTCTCGGCGTGGTTGACCGCGTACCCGCGCCCGCGCACCGCGTCGAGGTGATCGCGCAGCGCCGTGCGCGTGGCGGGGGCGCGCTCGGTGGGGGCGTCGAGCTGCTCGCACGGGTAGAGCGCGACCAACTGCTCCTCGCTCAGCTCGGCCAGCATCACCTTGCCCGCCGCCGTGGCGTGCGCGGGCAGGCTCCAGCCGATCCGGCTGCTGACCCGCACGGTCTGCTCGCTCTCGACGCTGTCGATGTACAGCATCCGCGTGCCACGCCGCGTCGCCAGGTGGACCGTCTCGTCCGTCTCGTCCCGTAGCCGCACGAGCGAGCTGCGCGCCATCGAGCGGATGTCCATGTTCCGCACCACGGACAGGCCGATGTCCACCAGCGCGGGCCCCGGGCGGTACGCGCGCGAGTGCGTGTCCTGCTCGACGAACTCGTGGTAGCCGAGCGTCGAGAGCAGGCGGTGCACGGTGGAGCGGGAGAGCCCCATGTCGCGGCTGATCTGGTTGACGCGGACCACCTGGTGCTCCTCGAACAGGCGCAGCAGGCGCAACACGTTGTCGACGGCCCCGATCAACCCCGCCGGGCGGCTCGCCGCCGACTCCGACTCCCGCTCGCGGGCCGGCTCCAGGGTCTCCGCCTCCTCCGCGTCCATGGGCTGCACCGTAGCGCAGGGGACCCCCAGTTCCGTAGGGCTGTGGACGGCCGAGGGCGCTCTTGCGACTCCCGTCAACATGTAGCAGTATCCGGGTCGGTGTTCCTCATCGTGACACGTAACGCGCCGATCTGCACGAGCAGTTGAGCCCTCATCGCCTCCTCGGACGCCGGTCGACAGCCATCGGGTCGGCCGGGGCGGGGGTGACGAACCGGCGCTGGTCGGCGCCGGTCGCGATGCGGACCGCCAGGAGCGGTGGTGCGCCACGGCGTCCGACACGGGGCGGACGGCGGCAGCGCCACCCACGTGCCGGGTGCGCGCCCACGCGGGGGATGGACGCGCGCCCGGCCACACGCCGGCTCGTGGCTCCAGGCGGACCCGGGGGAGCGGCGCCGGTCGGTGTCCCGGAGGGCCAACGGGAGGTAGGAGTGGGCGCACGCGTTCCCTTTCTGATCATCGGCGGCGGCATCGGCGGCATGACCGCCGGCCTCTGCCTGGCCCGGGCGGGGTTCGACGTGCACGTCGTGGAACAGGCCCCGGAGTTCGGCGAGTTGGGCGCCGGCATCCAACTCGCCCCGAACGCCCTGCGCGTGCTCACCGCGCTAAACCTCGGTCCCGAACTCGCCGCCGTGGCCGTCTACCCCCGCAACCTGGTCTTCCTCCACGCCGACACCGGCCGCCGGCTGACCACCGTCGACCTCGGCGACGCCTTCCGGGCACGCTACGGCCAGCCGTACACCGTGCTGCACCGCGGCGACCTCCTCGACATCCTGCTCGCCGCCTGCCGCGCGCACGAGCGCGTCACCCTGGAGTCGGGGCGCGAGGTCGTCGAGGTGCGCGACGCCGAGGGCGAGTCGGCGACCGTGCGGTTCGCCGACGGCGAGACCTACGCGTGCGAGGCGGTGGTCGGCGCCGACGGCCTGTGGTCGCGCACCCGCGCGCTGGTGACCGACGACGCGCCGCTGTGCTCGGGGTACGTCGCCTATCGCGGCACCGTCCCGGCCGGCGACCTGCCCGACAGCGTGCGGCCCGACGACGAGCTCGTCTGGATCGGACCAGGCAAGCACCTGGTGCAGTACCCCATACGACGCGGGGAGTTGCACAACCAGGTGGCGGTCTTCCGCAGCCGCCGCTACCGGCCCGAGATCGCGGCCAGCGACGACTGGGGCACCGCCGACGAACTGCGGGAACACTTCGCCGCCGGCGCCGAGCAGGTGCGCGCGGCCGTCGCCCTGCTCGGCACCCACCGCCGCTGGCCGATGTACGACCGGGCCCCGATCGACAACTGGACCACGGGCCGCGTCACCCTGCTCGGCGACGCGGCCCACCCCATGCTCCAGTACCTCGCCCAGGGCGCCTGCCAGGCCATCGAGGACGCCGAGTGCCTGGCCCGCCACCTGGCGGCGCACGACGGAAAGGCCCCCGCCGCGTTCGCCGCCTACCAGGGCGAGCGCATCCCCAGAACCGCGACCGTGCAACGCCTGGCCCGCGCCTGGGGCGAGGTGTGGCACGACGACGGCCCGGTCATCCCGGCCCTGCGCGACCGCCTCTTCGCCCGCCGCGCCCCCGACGACTACACCGACCTGGACTGGCTCTACCAACGCCCCACCCGCTGAGCGCCCGCCCACACCACCGCACCACGCGAGCGACCGAGCGGCCCTGCCGTGTCCGGCACCGGCACCGGCAGCGTCCACCCCACGACGGTCGCCGCGCGCCGCTCCCGCCCACCGAGCGCAGGAGGCCCCGTGACCCCCGAGGAGCAACGTCTCTACCAGGACTTAGAACGGGCCAGCCTGGTCCCGCTGTGGACGGTCCGCGAGGGGCTGATGCCACCGACGCCCACCCCGCGCGCCGTCCCGCACCTGTGGCACTGGGCCCGGCTGCACCCCCTCGCGGCGCGCGCCGGCGACCTGGTCCCGGTCGGTCGAGGCGGCGAACGCCGCGCCATCGCGCTGGCCAACCCCGGCCTGGCCGGGCAAACCTTCGCCACGCCGACCCTGTGGGCGGCCATCCAGTACCTGGGACCGCGCGAGGTGGCACCGCCGCACCGACACAGCCAGAGCGCGTTCCGCTTCGTCCTGGAGGGCGAGGGCGTGTGGACCGTCGTGGACGGCGACCCGGTCGCCATGCGCAGGGGCGACCTGCTGCTGACGCCCGGCATGTGCTTCCACGCCCACCACAACCCCCGCTCCACCCCCATGACCTGGCTGGACGGGCTCGACATCCCCTTCGTGCACCACGTGGACGCCGGGTTCTTCGAGTACGGGCCGGACGGCCTGGACGACCGCTCCACGCCCGAGCGCTCCCGGGCCGAGCGGCTGTGGGCGCACCCCGGACTGCGCCCCTTGGGCGTGCCGGAACCCGCGCACTCGCCACTGATCGCCTACCGCTGGGGGCGTACCGACGCCGCGCTCACCGCCCAACTCGACCTGGCCGCCGGCGTCGAGCCGGGCCACGCCGCGGTCCGCTTCACCAATCCCGCCACCGGCGGCGACGCCCTGGCCACCATCCGGTTGGAGGCCCACCGGTTCGCCGCGGGAGCGCGCGACGCGCCCACCCGCGAGGCGGGCTCCAGCGTCTGGCAGGTCTTCGCGGGTTCCGGCACCCTCACCTTGGACGGTCGGCGCCACCCCGTCGGGCGCGGTGACCTGGTGGCCGTCCCCTCCTGGACCGAGCTGGCGGTCGAGGCGGCCGACGCCCGCGAGCCCGAGGAGGCGGGAGCGGGCCTGGACCTCTTCCGCTTCAGCGACGCGCCCGTCCTCGAACGCCTCGGTCTCGCCCGCGCCGCACCACCCTCGCCGCACCACCCTCGCCGCACCCCGGCGCGCGCCGGTGAACCGAACTCCGGCCGGCGCGCGGGGTTTTCGCCGCCTTACGGCACATCGCGGGGCATCGCGGCACACCACAGGGCATCACGGGTCGCCACCCGTCGCGTCGAGTGGGTCGCCGTGTGGCGACGATCCCGGCACGCTCATCCCTGAGCTACCTCCTGTGGGTGATCAACTGGTCGGCGTGTTGGTCAACTTGACGTAGATATCCAGCCAGGGAGGCGATTTTTTCTCTACCTCCGTGTGAGCATCTGAAGGCAGAGAGTAATCACCCTGAAGGGTGGGGTGATGCGCGGAGAGCTGGCAGCCGACCCCCAGGAACCACCCGGCGCGCTGCGGCGCGTGTGCCACGGGCCCCGGCCCGTCAGCCTCCACTCACGGCACGGCGGGGGAGGGACGTTCAGTGACGGGCGGAGCGCAGGAAGAACCGGTCGCCGTCGTCGGACTGGCCTGTAGGTTGCCCCGGGCGCCCGGGCCCGCGGCCTTCTGGCGACTGCTCACCGAGGGGCGACACGCGATCGGCGAGCCCCCCGCACAGCGACGGCCCAGCCTCGCCGTCGCCCCCGGCCAGCGCGGGCCACTCGGCGGCTACCTGGACCAGGTGGACGCCTTCGACCCGGCCTTCTTCGGCATCTCGCCCCGCGAGGCCGTGGCCATGGACCCCCAGCAGCGCCTCGTCCTCGAACTGGCCTGGGAGGCCCTGGAGGACGCCGCGATCGTCGCCGACACGCTCCGCGACAGCCCGACCGGGGTGTACGTCGGCGCCATGTGGAGCGACTACGCCAGCGTGCTGCACCACGGCGACCCCGAGGCCGTCTCCCGCCACTCCATGACCGGCACCCACCGCAGCCTCCTCGCCAACCGCGTGTCCTACCTCCTCGGCCTGCGCGGCCCGAGCCTCACCCTGGACGCGGGCCAGTCCTCCTCCCTGGTCGCCACCCACCTGGCCGCCACCAGCCTGCGCACCGGCGAGTCGGAACTCGCGCTCGTCGGCGGCGTCAACCTCATCCTCACCAGCGACAGCACGGCGACCTCCGAGCGACTCGGCGCCCTCTCACCCGACGGCCGCTGCTACGTCTTCGACGCCCGGGCCAACGGCTACGTGCGCGGCGAGGGCGGCTGCGTCGCGGTCCTCAAGCCGCTGCGCCGCGCCGTCGCCGACGGCGACCGCGTCTACGGCGTCATCCGCGGCAGCGCCGTCAACAACGACGGCACCTCCACCGGCCTGACCGTGCCGAGCCGGGCCGCCCAGGAACAGGTGCTCCGCCTGGCCTACGCCCGCGCGGGGCTGACCCCCGCCGACGCCCAGTACGTCGAGTTGCACGGCACGGGCACGCCCGTCGGCGACCCGATCGAGGCCGCGGCCCTCGGTGCCGCCCGCGCCGACGGGCCCCCCGGGCGGGCGCCGCTGCGCGTCGGCTCTGCCAAGACCAACGTGGGCCACCTGGAAGGCTCGGCAGGGCTCGTCGGGCTGGTCAAGACGCTGCTCAGCCTCCATCACCGGCGCCTCGCGCCCAGCCTCAACTTCCGCACCCCGCACCCGGACATCCCGCTGGCCGAACTCGGCATCGCCGTCCAACGCGAGGCGGAACCCTGGCCCGCGCAGGACGGCCCGCTGGTGGCCGGGGTGAGCGCCTTCGGCATGGGCGGCACCAACTGCCACGTGGTGCTCGGCGAGGCCCCGCCCGCCCGGCCCCACACCCCGGCGTCGCCGCCCGCGTCCGCCCACCCGGTGGCAGCGTCAACCACCCACCCCCGCACCGCACGTCAGACGGACGTGGCGCCGGCGGCCCCGACCTGGCTGCCCTGGCCGCTCTCCGGCCGCGACCCGCGCGCGCTGCGCGCGCAGGCCCGGCGGCTGGCCGACCGCGTCGCGGACGATCCGGCGCCGCGGCCGTGCGACGTCGGCTGGTCCCTCGCCGCCGGGCGCACCGCCTTCGAGCACCGGGCGGTCATCGTCGCCGCCGACCCCGCGCGCCGCGCCGCGGCCCTCGCCGCACTGGCGCGCGGCGAGTCGGCGCCGGACCTGGTCGAACCCCCGGTGGGCGGAGCCGGACCGGCCGGCCAGCGGGTGGTCTTCGTCTTTCCCGGCCAGGGCTCGCAGTGGGCCGGCATGGCCACCGAACTGTGGGACCACGCCCCGACCTTCGCCCGCCGGATGGCCGAGTGCGCCGAGGCCCTCTCCGAGTTCGTGGACTGGGACCTGGAAGCCGTGCTGCGCCAGGCGCCCGGCGCGCCCCCGCTGGCGCGCGTGGACGTCGTACAGCCCGCGCTGTTCGCCGTGATGGTCTCCCTGGCCGCCCTGTGGCAGGACCACGGCGTGGTGCCGTCGGCCCTCATCGGCGCCTCCCAGGGCGAGACGGCCGCCGCCTGCGTGGCCGGCGCCCTGTCGCTGCGCGACGCGGCCCGCGTGGTGGCGCTGCGCTCCCAGGTCATCGGCGCCATCGCCGGCGGCGGCGCCATGGTCTCGCTGGCGTTGAGCCCCGACGCGGCCACCGAGCTGATCGCGGCCTGGGACGGCCGACTGTCGCTGGCCGCCGTCAACGGCCCCGCGTCCGTCGTCGTCTCCGGCGAGGCCGACGCCGCCACCGAACTCGTGGCCCGGTGCGTCGCCGACGGCGTGCGCGCCCGCTGCATCCCGGTGGACTACGCGTCCCACTCGGCCCAGGTCGAACCGGTACGCCCACGGCTGGTGCGAGCGCTGGCCGACATCGCGCCACGCCCGGCGACGATCCCGCTCTACTCCACGGTCACGGCACAGCCCCTGCGCGGCACCGAACTCGACCCCCGGTACTGGTACGAGAACCTGCGCGGAACCGTCCGCTTCGCGCAGACCGTCGACGCGGTGCTCGACGCGGGCGACGCCGTGTTCGTCGAACTGTCCCCGCACCCCGTGCTCGTGCACGGCATCGAGCAGAGCGCCGAGGCGCGCGGCACCGAACACACGGCGGCCATCGGCTCCCTGCGCCGGGGCGAGAGCGGCCCGCACCGCTTCCTGACCTCGCTGGCCGAGGCATACGTGCACGGCGTCGCCGTCGACTGGACCGTCCCCTTCCGCGACACCGACGCCACCCGCACCGACCTGCCCACCTACCCCTTCCAGCGGCAGCGCTACTGGCCCGGCGGGCACAGCCACGAGGCGTACGAGACGCCCGAACCAGAAGACGCCGACGGCCCGTGGCGCGCCCAGCTCACCGCGCCCGCCGCGGACGACCGACGCCGGGCCGTGGCCGCCCTCATCCGCGCCCAGGTCGCCCAGGTCCTGGCGTACGAACCGGACGACGTCGACGCCCGGCGGACCTTCAAGGACCTGGGCTTCGACTCGCTGGGCGCCATCGACCTGCGCAACCGGCTCGGCCGGGCCACCGGGCTCCGGCTGCCCTCCTCGCTGCTCTTCGACCACCCCACCATCGAGCACCTGGAGCGCCACCTCAGCGCCGCCCTGGCCCCCGCCGCGCGCGACGCCCCAAGCCCCCTGGCCGTGCCCCGCAGCCGCCCCGCCCCGGCCGAGGTGGCCCGCGACGACATCGCCATCGTCGGCATGGCCTGCCGCTACCCCGGCGAGGTGGCCTCGCCCGCCGATCTGTGGCGGCTGGTCGCCGAGGGACGGGACGCGATCACCGGCTTCCCCACCGGGCGCGGCTGGGACGAGGAGTTGTACGACCCGGACCCGGAGCGGCCGGGCAAGAGCTACGCCAGGCAAGGCGGGTTCCTGCACGACGCCGGCGGCTTCGACGCGGCCTTCTTCGGCATCTCGCCGCGCGAGGCCCGCGGCATGGACCCCCAGCAGCGGCTGCTGCTCGAAGTGGCCTGGGAGGCGGCCGAACACACCGGCATCGACCCCACCGCGCTGCGCTCCAGCGCCACCGGAGTCTTCGTCGGCGGCACCGCACTCGACTACGGCCCGCGCATGCACGACGCCCCGCGGGGCGTCGAGGGGCACCTGCTCACCGGTGGCCACACCAGCGTCCTGTCCGGGCGCATCGCCTACCACCTGGGCCTGACCGGCCCCGCCGTCACCGTGGACACCGCCTGTTCCTCCTCGCTGGTCGCCCTCCACCTGGCGGTGCGCTCCCTGCGCCAGGGCGAGACGGAACTCGCGCTGGCCGGCGGCGCGACCGTGATGGCGACGCCGGGCATGTTCCTCGAGTTCTCCCGGCAGCGCGGCCTGTCGCCCGACGGGCGCTGTAAACCCTTCGGCGCGGGCGCCGACGGCACCGGATGGGCCGAGGGCGTCGGGCTCCTCATGCTCGAACGCGTAAGGGACGCGCACCGCAACGGCCACCGCGTGCTCGCCGTCGTACGCGGCACCGCGGTCAACCAGGACGGGGCGTCCAACGGCCTCACCGCGCCCCACGGACCGGCCCAGCGGCGCGTCATCCACCAGGCACTCGCCGACGCCGGCCTGGGCACCGGCGATGTCGACGTGGTCGAGGCCCATGGCACCGGCACCGCCCTGGGTGACCCCATCGAGGCCGAGGCCGTACTCGCCACCTACGGCCGCGACCGGCGCGACGCGGACCCCGTCTACCTGGGCTCCCTCAAGTCCAACCTCGGCCACACCCAGTCGGCCGCCGGCGTCGGCGGGATCATCAAGATGGTCGAGGCCATGCGGCACGGCCTGCTGCCCCGCACCCTGCACGCCCGCGAGCCCACGCCGCACGTCGACTGGGACACCGGAAGCGTGGCCCTGCTCACCGAGGCGCGCGCGTGGCCACACACCGACCGGCCGCGCCGGGCGGCCGTCTCGTCGTTCGGCATCAGCGGCACCAACGCCCACGTAGTGCTCGAAGAACCATCGCCCGCCACCCCCGAAACCGGGACCGACGCGGCGCCGCCCACCCCGGCCGACGCCCCCGCGCGCGGGGCAGCCCCGCTGCCCTGGCTGCTCTCGGCCCGCAACGACCGCGCCCTGCGGGAACAGGGAGCGCGCCTGCGGGAGTTCCACGCCCACCACCCCACCGCGCCCCCGGCCGACGTGGGCTACTCGCTCGCCACGACCCGTACCGCCTTCGAGCGGCGCGCGATCGTGTTCGGCGCGACGCCCGAGGAGTTCCACACCGGCCTCGACGCCCTGGCCCGCGGCGAGAGCGCGCCCAACCTGGTGCGCGGCGACGCCTCCCACGCCGGCGCCACCGCCTTCCTGTTCACCGGCCAGGGTGCCCAGCATCCGGGCATGGGACGGGAGTTGGCAGCGACATACCCGGTGTTCGCGCGGGCCCTGGAGACGGTGTGCGGAGCGTTCGACGAGCACCTGGAGCACCCACTGCGCGAGGTCATGTTCGCTCGCGACCACCTGCCCGGGGCGACTCCCGGTGCTGAGCCGGAAGCCGGGCTGCACCAGACGGCGTACGCCCAGCCGGCGCTCTTCGCCCACGAGGTGGCCCTGTTCCACCTCCTTGAGCAGTACGGGCTCACGCCCGACGCGCTCGCCGGGCACTCCGTCGGCGAACTCGCCGCCGCCCACCTCGCCGGCGTGCTCTCGCTCGCCGACGCCGCGACGCTGGTCGCCGCCCGGGGCCGACTCATGCAGACGGCCCACCCGGGGGGCGCGATGATCGCCGTGCAGGCGACCGAGGCCGAGGTGGTGCGGTCGCTGACCGAGCACGCCGACCGGGTGTCCGTCGCCGCCGTCAACGGGCCCACCGCCGTGGTGATCTCCGGAGACGAGGAGGTCGCCACCGAGGTCGCCGACCGCTGGCGCGCGCGGGGCCGCAAGACCCGCCGCCTGCGCGTCAGCCACGCCTTCCACTCCCCGCACATGGACCCGGCGCTCGCCCCGTTCCGTGACGTGCTCGCCCGCCTCGACCTCCGGGCGCCGAGCCGCCCCCTCGTCTCCACGCTCACCGGGCGACTCGCGACGGCGGCGGAGCTGACCTCGCCCGACTACTGGGTGCGCCAGGTGCGCGAGCCCGTACGGTTCCTCGACGCCATCCGCACCCTCGAAGAGCGCGGCACCACCGTCTTCGTCGAGGTCGGCCCCGACGCCGTCCTCACGGCCATGGCGGCCGAATCGTTCCACGGTCAGTCGTCCACCGCCCACGCCCTGCTGCGCGCCGGGCGCCCGGAGGCCGAAACCCTCGTCGTCGGCCTCGGAGGCGCGCACGCACACGGCGCGCCGCTGGACCTGACCAGCTTCTTCCCCGGCGCGCGGCGGGTGGAGTTGCCCACGTACGCGTTCCAGCGCGACCACTACTGGCTCGCCCAGCAGCCCCGCACGGACCCGCGCGGCCTCGGGTTGGAGAGCGCGGAGCACCTGTGGCTGTCGGCCGCGGTGCCGCTCGCCGACCGGGACGAAGCCGTGCTCACCGGCCGCCTCTCGCTCGCCGGCCACCCCTGGCTGGCCGACCACACCATCGGCGCGCGCGTCATCGTCCCCGGCACCGCCTTCCTGGAGCTGGCCCAGGCCACGGCCCGGCACATCGGGGCCGGACGGGTCGTCGACCTCACCCTGGAGACCCCGCTGCCGCTGCCGGCCAGCGGCGGGCTCCAGATCCAGGTCACCGTCGGGACCCCCGACGCCTCCGGCCAGCGCCCGCTGGCCCTGCACGCCCGCGCGGACGCGCCCGACGGCGAGCCGGGCTCCTGGACGCGCCACGCCTCGGGCGCGCTCGGCCCCCGGACACCGGACGCGTGGGACGAGAACAGCGCCGATCAACCCGCCGCCTGGCCACCCGCCGAGGCCGCGCCCGTCGCGGTGGCCGACGTGTACGCCCGACTGGCCGACCGGGGGTACGACTACGGGCCGGCCTTCCGCAATCTCACGGCCTGCTGGCGACATGGCCGGGACCACTACGTCGAGGTGCGGCTCCCCACGGACCAGTCGGCGGTCGCCGAACGGTGCGCGATCCACCCCGCGCTGCTGGACGCCGTGCTCCACCCACTGGCCGCGGACGCCACGCGCGCGGGCGAACCCGACGAGGTCTGGCTCCCGTTCGCCTGGGCCGGCGTCACCGTGCACGCCACCGGCGCGACCGAGCTTCGCGCCCGCCTCCACCCCACCGGTCCGGACACCGTGACCCTGACGGTCACGGACCTGACCGGGGCGCCGGTGGCCTCCGTACGATCCCTCACCCTGCGGCCCGTACGCACCGCCAAGCTCGCCGCCGCCGGGCGCGACCAGGGGAGCGGCCCGCTGCCGCTGTACACCGTCGCCTGGGAGCCGCTGCCCGCCCCGACCGCCGACACACCCGCACCCGCGATGGTGCAGTTCACCGTGTCGGCCGATGCGCACGGCTCCGGAGCCGAGGGCGTGACGCGACCGGAGAAGACGGTCGGCCACGCCGGGCCCGAGACGCCGACCAACCCCCCACGGGAGGCCGCGGCCTCCACGCGGCCCCCCGTACGGACAGCGCCCCCGCAGCCATGTGCGCAAGCGTGGGCGGGCGAGGCGCTGACTGTGGACGTCACGCCGGACGCCGAGGTGGTTCTCGCCAGGGTGTGGGCCGAGCCCGGCGAAGCCGACCCGGTGCCGGCCGCACACCGCATGGCGGAGCGCGTGTTGGCACTCGTCCAGCGGTTCCTGGGCGATGACCGCTTCGCGAAGGCGCGGTTGGTGGTGGCCACCCGTGGGGCCGTCGCGACCCGCCCGGGCGAGGACGTGACGGCACTAGCCGCCGCCCCGTTGTGGGGGCTCCTCCGTAGCGCACAGACCGAACATCCGGGCCGTGTCACCCTGCTCGACCTCGAACCAGCCGGTGACGACGCCCTCCTGTCCGCGGCCATCGCCAGCCGCGAACCGCAGCTCGCGGTGCGAGCCGGCCGCCTCCTCGTACCGCGCCTGGCGCCCCTGCGGAGGGCGGCGGTCGCGGCGGAGCCGCCGGTCGCCGGCCCCCCGCCACCGCGCGGCGCCACCCGCGACATCGCCGACCCCCGAGCGTGCGACGAGGCGACGGCGGGCAGCGCGGCCCGGGACGCCAGCGCGGCCCGGACGGGGGAGGCCGCCCGGGGCGTCGCGGTCGCGTTCGACCCGCACGGGACCGTCCTCGTCACGGGCGGGACCGGTGGGTTGGGGTCGCTGGTGGCCCGCCACCTGGTGACCGCGCACGGGGTACGGCACCTGTTGTTGCTCAGCCGTCGCGGCTTGGAGGCGCCCGGCGCGCGCCGGCTCACGGCCGAACTCGCCGCGCACGGCGCGCGGGTGACCGTGTCGGCCGTGGACGCCGCGGACGAGGGGGCGCTCGCCCGACTGCTGGCCACCGTTCCCAGCGCCCACCCGCTGACCGCGGTGGTGCACGCGGCCGGCGTCGTCGATGACGGCACCCTCGACACGCACACCCCCGAGCGGCTCGCGGCGGTCCTGCGGCCCAAGGCGGACGCCGCCTGGAACCTGCACCGGTTGACCGAGGGCCGTCCGCTGGCCGCGTTCGTGCTCTTCTCCTCGTTGGCGGGGCTGACGGGCGCTGCGGGGCAAGCCAACTACGCGGCGGGCAACACCTTCCTCGACGCGCTGGCCGCACACCGCGCGGCCCGGGGGCTGCCCGCGACATCCCTGGCCTGGGGCCTGTGGGATGCCCCGCAGGGCATGGCCGGCGCGCTCACCAACGCCGACCGCACGCGGTGGGCCCGCGCCGGGGTCGCCCCGCTCGCGGTGGAGCGCGGCCTCGCCCTGCTCGACGCGGCGCTCGCCAACCCGCACGCGCTCCTGGTGCCGGCGGCGTTCCACCTCGCCAGGTTCCGGGTCCACCCCGAGCAGGCGCCCGTCATGCTGCGCGGCCTGGTCGGCACCCCGGCGCGACGGCCGAGCCCGGGCGGCGCGCGCACGGACCCCGCGCCGGACGCCTGGGCCGACCGGTTCGCCGCCCTGCCGGAGGGGCAACGGGCGCAGGCCATCCGCGCGTTGGTGCGCGACGTGACCGCCGCCGTGCTCGGTCACACCGACTCGACCGCCATCGATCCCGAGCACGGCTTCAAGGAGATCGGCTTCGACTCGCTGGCCGGGGTGGAGTTGCGTAACCAACTGCACGTCGCCACCGGAGTGCGGCTACCCGCCACGGCCACCTTCGAGCACCCCACGCCGGCGGCGCTCGCCTCCCACCTCCTGCGCGCGCTCAGCGCCCACGCCGAGGGCGCCGCGTCACCGGACCCCGTCGCGGAGCGGCTGGCCGCGCTGCGGCCGGCGGTCGCGGCGGCGGCCTCGGAGCCGGCGGGGTACGAGCGGGTCACGGCCCAGCTCCGAGCGCTGCTGTCCGCGGCCCATACGGCGGGGATGGACACGGCAGCCGCCTGGTCGAGGAGCGAAGCCGTGACGGACGAGGAGTTGTTCGCGCTGTTCGACCAGCGCGAATGAGCGGCAGTCGGCCGAGGCCGCCCTGCCTCCGCGACGCCACGCTACGGAGGCCCGGCCCGCACGCGCCCCGGCGGGCGCACCTCGGCAGCGTGGGACACGGGCCCGGACGCCGGAGGGCCGGCGGCCACCGGTGGGGTCGGTGGCCGCCGGCCGGGAGGGGCGGCGACGCGCTGGGTGCCGACATGGCGTCGTCGGGCCTGTCGCGCTCGCCGGGTACCGCGCCGGGGCGGCGGGCGTCGGACCCGCGCCGACGGCGGCGTGCGCGTCGGCGGGACGTGCGAGACAGGCGAGCAGGCGGTCAGTCGCTCATGTGGGCAGTCGAGAGCCAGGCAGTCAGGCAGTCAGGTGGGCAGATGGTCAGGCGGGCAGTGGCATCGGGAGTTCCAGGCGATCGTCCGAGGTGAGGATGGCCTGTTGGAGTGCCTGGAGGTCGCGGCACGGTTCGAGGCCCAGCTCCTCGTTGAGCGTCTTACGGGCCGACTGGTAGACGTGCAGCGCGTCGGCGCGGCGACCGGAGCGGTAGAGCGCGAGCATGAGTTGGCGGTGCAGCGCCTCCCTGAGCGGGTGCTCCGTCGCCAACTGGTAGAGGTCGCTGACCAGTTCGCGGTGCCGGCCCAGCATGAGCCGGGCGTCCATCAGCATCTCGACGCACTCCAACCTGGCCTCGTACAACCAGGTCTGGAAACCCTCCAGGATGGGGCCGCAACACACGTCGTCGAGCAGTGGCCCGCGCCACAGGGCGAGGGCGCTCTCGAAGCTGTGGGCCGCCTGTCCGTAGCGGTGGGCTCGGGAGTGCTGGCGCCCGTCGTTCACCAGGCGCTCGAAGTGTCGGATGTCCAACTCGTCGGGGCCCAGGCGCAGGACGTAGCCGGGCGGGCGCGTGAGCACCGGGCTCTCGTCGCGGTCGGGGCGGTTGAGGAACTTGCGGATCTGCGAGATGTACACGTGGAGCCCGGCGATGACGCGGCGCGGGGGCTCCTCGCCCCAGATCTCCGTGATGAGGTGGTCGACGGGGACCACCTGGTCCGAGCGGACGAGGAGAACGGTGAGTAACACCTCTATCTTCCGCGCCCTGATGGAAGACTTCTCCTCTCCGTCGACCACGCGGAGAGGCCCCATGATTTCATATCGCACGGCGTGTCCCAGTCGCTGAAAGCGGTGAATTGTCGTATTCCGATGACGGACTCTTGGCGGTGTGCGAGCGAGTTTCAACCCAGGTCGACGTGCGGATCGTGGGACCGCAGCGGACACCTGCCCGTGGGTCGGTCCCTCTGACCTCGCAGGGCCGTTTCCGTTGGTTTACGTCATGCAACACCGAAGCCACATATCCCCCGTCTCTTTGGCGGTTTCCTCGACGGACCGGGTGGCAAAGCGAACCGGCTCTTCGCGGGTGACTGAAACGCCTTTGCGAGTTGTTCCGTTCGCTTGCCGGGAATCGGGAAACCGCACCCATCGGGCGCTGTCTCCAGGAATGACGATACGCCGCTCGTCAACGCCGGACAGATTAATGCACCCCTGTCCGTCAGACCCCGGCCCCAGTTGCCAACTCCGCACCCCCCTAGGGGTGAAACGGAGTCATCGCGGGAGCGCCGCGCACGCTGGGGGAGCGACGGGTGAACCGGGCCGCCGGGCTGGTGGGAGTGGTGGGCGACCGGGGGTGCGGGGGGTGCTGGCGCTACGCGTGTGGCGCCGCGGGTGATGCCTGGTCAGCCAGGACGCGGGCCGGTTGTCGGGGGCGCTAGGGGGGTGGTCTTCGGCGCCGGCACGCCGCGTGCCGGCGCCGAAGACCCAGGCCCTGGCCACGCCGCACTCGGGGTCGGTGGGGCGGTGGCGCGGTCCGGTAGGGGTGTCTCAGGGCTTGTGCGCGACCACGATCACGCATCCGGCGCTCGGCACCGTCGGCAGCGCCTCCTTGGCCGCGTCGAACACCTCCTGGACCGAGATCCCGTGCGTGGCCTCGAAGTCCTTGCGGCAGCGCAGGATGCCGTCGATCATCCGGTTGGCCGTGTCCTTGGTGTTCTCGGTGACGTCCTTGACCTCGTCGAGGACCAGCCCGGCCGCGCTGATCAGCTCAGGCCAGTCCTCCAGCCTGACCAGCGAGGAGACGACGGACGGATCGGTGGGCTCCTGGTAGCTGCCGTCCTCGGGCGGGGTCACGTCGGTCAGCACGACCCGGCCGCCCGGCACCAGCACCCGCGTCATCTCGCGCAGCGCCGTCAGCCGTTCCATGTGGTTGATCGACTCGAAGGCCAGGATGGCCTCGAAGGACTCCGCGTCGAAGGGCATCGCCATGGCGTCCGCGAACTGGAACCGCACCTGGTCCGACCTGCCCGCCGCTGCCGCCCGCTCAAGGCCCTGCTTGACCTGCTGCTCGCTGATGGTGATGCCCAGTACGTCGGCCCCGGTCGAGGTCGCCACGCGCATCGCCGGCTTGCCGATGCCGCAGCCCACGTCCAGCACCCGATCGCCGGGTCCCACGCGGAGCCGCTCGATGAGCAGGTCGGTGAACCGGTCGGTGGCCTCCTCGACGGTGGCCGTGTCCTCGGCGTTCTCCCAGTACCCGAAGTGGAAGTTGTCGTCCCACGCCATCTGGAGCAGCGGACCCAGCGAGCTGTAGTAGTCGGACACCTGGCCGCTCGGCGGAACGGACGCTTGGGACATGACTCTCCTCCTGTGTGCTCGGCGACCCGGCTGGCCGTCAAGGGGCCGCCACGGGGCCCACTCGTGAGCTGATGGTCCAGTGGCGCGATAACACCGGGCTAAAGTCACCGGCCGCGACCTGTTTGGCGTGCCTTTAGAGAGGCAGACCACGCTGGCGACGTGCTCGCACCGATCACTCAAGTCCGGAGCGGAGTGCCGCCAATGACCCAAGACGACCGGAAGTCTTTTCCTGCTGAGCTCCGTACGAGGCGTGATGGCTAGCACCGATCCCACCCGGTCACCCCGGTCCGTAACTCCCATCGCCGTCGTGGGTCTCGCCTGCCGATTTCCACGGGCGGCGAGCCCCCGGGAATTCTGGCGACTGTTACGCGATGGTGAAAGCGCGATTTCCGCGATGCCGGACGACCGTCGGTACGCGGAAAGCGTCGACGCGGCGAACGGCGCGGCCGAGCGGGCCCGTTCCATTCGCTGGGGCGGATTCCTGGACCGCGTGGACGCGTTCGATGCCGAATTCTTCGGCATCGCGCCGCGCGAGGCGCTCGCCATGGACCCTCAGCAGCGACTGATGCTGGAGCTGGCCTGGGAGGCGCTGGAGGACGCGGGCACCCTCCCCGAGACCCTCGCGGGCAGCCGCACCGGCGTCTTCGTGGGCGCCATGTGGGACGAGTACGCCGCCCTGCTGCGCCGGCACGGCGCACTCGCGGACAACCGCTACCCGATGACCGGCCTGCACCGCAGCGCCATCGCCAACCGCGTCTCCTACGGACTCGGGCTGCGCGGCCCCAGCCTGGCCGTCGACACGGCGCAGTCCTCCGCTTTGGTGGCCGTGCACCTGGCCTGCGAGAGCCTGCGCCGCGGCGAGTGCACCCGGGCGCTGGCCGCCGGCGTCAACCTGATCCTCAGCGAGGACAGCATGGACGCGGCCACCGCCCAGTTCGGCGGGCTCTCCCCGGACGGCAGGTGCCACACCTTCGACGCTCGGGCCAACGGGTTCGTACGGGGCGAGGGCGGCGGCGCGGTGCTGCTGCGCCCCCTGGCGGCGGCGCTGCGCGACGGCGATCCGGTCTACTGCGTCATCCGGGCCAGCGCACTCAACAACGACGGCGCCACCGACGGGCTCACCGCACCCAGCCAGGGCGCCCAGGAAGAGGTGCTGCGCCGCGCCTACGCACAGGCGGAGACGGCCGCCGCCGACGTCCAGTACGTGGAGCTGCACGGCACCGGCACGCCCGTCGGCGACCCGATCGAGGCCGCGGCCCTCGGGGCCGCGCTGGGCCGGGACCGGTCGGCCACGACGCCGTTGCGCGTGGGCTCCGCGAAGACGAACGTCGGCCACCTGGAGTCCGCCGCCGGAATCGTCGGACTGCTCAAGGTGGCGCTCGCCATCACGCACCGCGCGCTGCCGCCGAGCCTGAACTACGCTACACCCAACCCGCGCATCCCGCTGGCCACCCTGGGACTTGAGGTACAGCAGGAGCTCGGCCCGTGGCCACGGGCCGACCAACCCCTGGTCGCCGGCGTCAGCGCCTTCGGCATGGGCGGCACCAACGCCCACCTGGTGCTCACCGAGGCACCCGAGCCCGAGCCGACCCCGTCGCCGCACACCGCCGCGCCCAACCCGACGCGCCGCGCCCACCCGAGCCCAGCCCCCGTCGCCTGGACGCTGTCGGGCAGGACCGAGCAGGCGCTGCGCGCCCAGGCCGCGCGGCTGCGCGCGCACCTGGCCGACGAGCCCGACGCGGACCCGGCGGCCGTCGGGCACGCGCTCGCCACCCGCCGTACGGCCTTCGCCCACCGCGCCGTGCTGCACGGACACGAGCGGGACGAGCTGCTGGCCCTGTTGGACGCGGCCGAGCGCGGCGCGGACGCCCCCGGCCTGGCGCGCGGCCGGACCACCGGCGGCAAGGTCGCGCTGCTCTTCAGCGGCCAGGGCAGCCAGCGGCTGAACATGGGCCGCGAGCTGTACGACACCTACCCGGCCTTCGCCGCCGCCCTGGACGCGGCCCTCGACTGCCTCGACGGCCACCTGGACCGACCGCTGCGCGAGATCCTGTTCACCGCGCCGGACGCACTCGACGCATCGGACGCACCCGCTGCCCCCGATGCGCCGGACGCGGCCCCCAGCGCGCTCGACCAGACCGCGTACACCCAGGCGGCCCTGTTCGCGATCGAGGTCGCCCTCTACCGGCTCGTCGGGTCCTGGGGCCTGACGCCGGACTACGTGCTGGGCCACTCGGTGGGCGAGATCGCCGCCGCCCACGTCGCCGGGGTGTTCTCGCTCGCCGACGCCGCGGCGCTGGTCGCGGCCCGGGGGCGGCTGATGCAGGCCGTCACGGAACCGGGCGCCATGGCCGCCTGGCAGGCCAGCGAGGACGAGGCGGCCGAACTCCTCGCGCGGTACGCGGGCCGGCTCGGCGTCGCCGCCGTCAACGGACCGGCGTCGCTCGTGGTCTCCGGCGACGCGGACGCCGTGGACGAGGCGACCGCCGCCTGGCGCGCCCGTGGACGCAAGGCGTCCCGGCTGCGCGTCAGCCACGCCTTCCACTCCCACCACATGGACGGCATGCTCGACGGGCTGCGGGCCGTCGCCGCCGGCCTGACGTTCGCCCCGCCGACCATCGACGTCGTCTCGAACGTGACCGGCGAGGTGGCCACCGCGCGACAACTCGGCTCGCCCGACTACTGGGCCGAACACGCCCGTAACGCCGTACGGTTCATGACCGGCGTGCACACCCTGCACGCGGCCGGCGTCGACACGTTCCTCGAAATCGGCCCCGACGCGCCGCTGACCGTCATGGCCCGCGAGTGCTTCACCGCGCTGCCCGAGACCGGACGAGGCGGCGTCGACCGACCGCTGCCGGCCGCCCTGGCCACCCTCCGCCGCCAACGCCCCGAGGTCACCACCCTCGCCTCCGCCGTGGCCCAGGCGTACGTACGGGGCGTGCCGCTGCGCTGGGAGCAAACCTTCGACGGCGCCACCCGCCCTCGGGTGACCCTGCCGACCTACGCCTTCCAGCGACAGCGTTTCTGGCCGCGCCCGACGGCCGAGCCCGAGCCGACGGGCGCCCAGCGAACCGGGCACGGCAGCACCCACATCCCGGCCCGCGTCAACGGCACGGCCCTGCCCGGACCCGCCCCCGACGCGCCCACACCGCCCGAGCCCGCCGCCTCGCCCCTGCGGAGCAGGCTGGGCGGGCTCACCGACGCCGAGCGCGACCAGGTACTGCTCGACCTGGTGCGGGCCAAGGCGGCGCTGGTCCTCGGCCACGCGACGGGTAGCGCCGTCGACCCGCACCTGACGTTCAAGGAACTCGGCTTCGACTCGATGGCCGCGGCCGAGCTGAGCGAACAGCTCAGCGCCGCGGCCGGGCTGCCGCTGCCCGCCACGCTGACGTTCGACCACCCCACGCCCACCGCCGTGGCGGCCGAGCTGCGCGCCCAGACCGGCGACGGCCCCACCGCATCCCCCGAGCCGCACCGGTCGGCGCCCGCCGTGGCCGGCGCCGACGACCCCGTCGCCATCGTCGCCATGAGCTGCCGTTACCCGGGGGGCGCCAGCACCCCCGAGGAGCTGTGGCGCCTGGTGGCCGGCCAGGTCGACGCCGTGGGCCCGTTCCCCACCGACCGGGGCTGGGACCTGGCGGGCCTCTACCACCCCGACGCCGACCACCCCGGCACCAGCTACGCCCGCGAGGGCGGCTTCCTCTACGACGCGGCCGAGTTCGACGCCGCCTTCTTCGGGATCAGCCCGCGCGAGGCGCAGGCGATCGAGCCGCAGCAGCGCCTGCTCCTGGAGGCCGCCTGGGAGGCGTTCGAGCGCGCCGGCATCGACGGCCCGGCGCTGCGCGGCAGCGACACCGGCGTGTTCGTGGGTGCCACCGCGCAGGACTACGGCCCGCGACTGCACCAGGCCGCCGGCGGCATCGACGCCCACCTGCTCACCGGCGTCACACCCAGCGTGGCCTCCGGCCGGGTGGCCTTCACCTTCGGCCTGGAAGGGCCCGCCGTCACCATCGACACGGCCTGCTCCTCGTCCCTGGTGGCCCTGCACCTGGCGGCCCAGTCGCTGCGGCAGGGCGAGTGCGCGCTGGCGCTGGCCGGTGGCGTCACGCTGATGGCCTCGCCCGGCATGTTCACCGGCTTCTCGCGCCAGCGCGGGCTGGCCCCCGACGGCCGGTGCAAGCCGTTCGCCGCCGCGGCCGACGGCACCGGCTGGGCCGAGGGCGTGGGGCTGGTCCTGCTGGAGCGGCTCTCGGACGCCCGGCGCAACGGCCACGAGGTGCTCGCCGTCATCCGTGGCTCGGCCATCAACCAGGACGGCGCGAGCAACGGCCTGGCCGCGCCCAACGGCCCCGCCCAGCAGCGCGTCATCCGACAGGCGCTGGTCAACGCGGGGCTCGCCGGGACCGAGGTCGACGCCGTCGAGGCACACGGCACCGGCACCACCCTGGGCGACCCGATCGAGGCCCAGGCCCTGCTCGCCACGTACGGCCAGGGCCGGCCCGACGACCAACCCCTGTGGTTGGGGTCCGTCAAGTCCAACATCGGTCACACCCAGGCCGCCGCCGGCGTCGCCGGTGTGATCAAGATGGTGATGGCGCTGCGCCACGCGGAGCTGCCGCCGTCGCTGCACGCGAACGAGCCCAGCCCGCACGTGAACTGGGCCGCCGGCGGCGTCCGCCTGCTGACCGAGCCCGTGCCGTGGCGCACCGGCGAGCGCCCGCGCCGGGCCGCCGTCTCCTCGTTCGGCATCAGCGGCACCAACGCCCACCTCATCGTGGAGCAGGCCCCCGCCTCGGAGCACACGGAACGCGCGGACCAGACCGGACAGGACGCGCCGACGCAGGCCGTCGCCGGCGGCGGCGTCGTGCCCTGGGTGCTGTCGGCCCGTGGCCCGCAGGCGCTGCGTGGCCAGGCCAAGGCGCTGGTCGAGCGGCTGCCGGCCGCCCTGGAGGCCGGCGCCTCGCTCGCCGACGTGGGCTTCTCGCTGGCGACCCGACGGACGGTGTTCGAGCACCGGGCCGTGGTGCTCGGCCAGGACCGGGACGAACTGCTGGTCGGCCTGGAGGCGCTCGCGGCCGGTGAGACCTACCCCGGCGTGGTGGGTCCCGCCGCGCCCCCGACCGGCAACACCGCGCACGGCCCGGTGCTGGTCTTCCCGGGTCAGGGTTCGCAGTGGGTGGGGATGGGCGCGGGGTTGTTGGAGTCGTCTCCGGTGTTCGCGGCGCGGGTGGCCGAGTGTGAACGAGCGCTGGCTCCGTACGTGGACTGGTCGCTTGCCGAGGTGTTGCGGGGCGGTGTGGACGCGGCCGGCCTGGGTCGGGTTGATGTGGTGCAGCCGGTGTTGTGGGCGGTGATGGTGTCGTTGGCCGCGGTGTGGGCTGATCAGGGTGTGACGCCTGCCGCCGTGGTGGGTCACAGCCAGGGTGAGATCGCCGCTGCTGTCGTCGCCGGTGCGTTGTCCTTGGAGGACGGTGCGAAGGTGGTGGCGTTGCGGAGCAGGGCGCTGCGCCGCCTTGCCGGTGGCGGTGCCATGGCCTCGCTCGGCATGAGCCAGGCTGAGGCGACGCCGTGGCTGGCCGAGTTGGGTGCGGCGGCGTCGGCCGTCGTCGTGGCGGCCGTCAACGGCCCGGGTTCCGTGGTCGTCTCCGGCCCGCCCGAGCAGGTGCGACACGCGGTGGAACGCTGGCAGCGGACCGGCGGCCGGGCCCGCCTGATCGACGTGGACTACGCCTCACACAGCCCCCAAGTAGACGTGATCGCCAACGAGTTGACCGATCTCCTCGCGGGCGTCGAGCCGACCGGTTCCGACGTCGCCTTCTACTCGACCGTCACCGCCGAGCGCCTCGACACGACGGAGCTGACCGCCGCGTACTGGGTGACCAACCTCCGCGAACAGGTCCGCTTCGCCGAGGCCGTGCAACGGCTGCTCGAAGCGGGCCACCGGGTGTTCATCGAGGCCAGCACCCACCCCGTCCTCACCGTGGGGTTGCAGGAGTCCTTCGACGAGGCCGGTGTGGCGGCCGTCACCGTGCCCACGCTCCGGCGCGAGCAGGGCGGTCCGGCGCAGTTGGCCCAGTCGGTGGCGCAGGCGTTCGCCGCCGGCGTCGCGGTGGACTGGTCCCGGTGGTTCGCCGCCGACCCAGCGCCACGCGTCGTGGACCTGCCGACGTACGCCTTCCAGCGCGAACGGTACTGGCTCGCCCCGGCCAGCGGCGGCGCCGGAAACCCGGCCGACCTCGGGCTCACCACCTCCGGGCACCCGCTGCTCGGCGCCGCCGTCGAGGTCGCCGACGGCAGCACACACGTGCTCACCGGGCGACTGTCGACGCGGACCCACGCCTGGCTCGCGGAGCACGAGGTGGCCGGCGTCACCCTGGTGCCCGGCACGGTGCTGCTGGAGTGGGCGCTGCGCGCCGCCGACGAGGTGGGCGGCGCGGGCGTGGACGAACTGGCTCTCCAGGTGCCCCTGGTCCTCCCCGCCGCTGGCGCGCTGCGCGTCCAGGTCGTGGTGGGCGATGCCACGGCGGACGGCCGCCGCGACGTACGGATCTACTCGCGCGCCGACGAGCCCCAACCGTCCAGCCTGCCCTGGCTGTGTCACGCGGAGGGCGTGCTGGGCCCGCCGCAGACCGAGGCCGCCGAGCCCGACCAGCCGGTCGGCGCCTGGCCGCCACCCGCCGCCGAGCCCGTGGACCTGGCCGAGTTCACCGCTGACAGCGCAGCCGACGGCTACGGCTACGGGCCCGCCTTCCAGGGCCTGCGCGCCCTGTGGCGGCACGGGGACGAGGTGCTGGCCGAGGTCGCGCTGCCCAAGGCGGCGGGCGACCACGAGGGTTACGGCATCCACCCGGCACTGCTGGACGCGGCGCTCCAACCCGCGCGCCTGGTCCCCGCCCCCACGGCGGGCGAGGACACCGACGGGCGGGTGTGGATGCCGTTCAGTTGGAGCGGAGTGACGCTGTGGGCCGGCGAGGCGCGCAGCGTCCGGGTCCGCCTCAGCCCACGCCAGGACGCGGCGGAAGGGGAGCGGGCGCTGCGCGTCACGGTCACCGACGGGGCCGGCGCGCCCGTCCTGACCGCCGACGCACTGGTGACCCGGCCCGCCGACAGGAGCCACCTGCGCGCCGCGGCCAGCCGTGGCGTGGAGGGCCTGTTCACGCTGGACTGGGCCCAACTCGGCACGGCGCGCCCGGCCGACGCGCCCGCCGGAGGCGACTGGGCGCTGCTCGGCGACGACCGGCTCGGCCTGACCGGGCCCGGCACCGACGGTCCGCGCGGCACCAGCTACCCCGACGTGGCGGCACTCGCGGCCTCGGCCGCCGACGGCACGCCCGTACCCGCGACCGTGCTGACCCAGGCACTCGGCGACGGCACGCCGACCGACACCCGAGCCGACACGCCCGCCGACGCGTTGCGCCTGGCCGAGAACCTGTCGCGCCTGGTGCGCGACTGGCTGGCCCGTCCCGCCCTGGCCGAGTGCCGGCTCGTCGTCATCACCCGTGGCGCGGTGGCCACCGACGACGGCGAACCCGTCCGGGACCTGGCCGGCGCCACCGCCTGGGGGCTGGTCAGCGCCCTGCAGGCCGCGCACCCCGGGCGCCTGCTGCTGCTGGATGCCGACGAGGACACCACCGGGCTGCCCTCGGTGGCGCTGCGGGCCGGCGAGTTCGACGAGCCCCGGCTCGCGCTGCGGGCCGGCCGGTTGCTGGCACCGCGCCTCACCCGCGCCACCGCACCCGCCGAACCAGCGGCGGACGGGGCCGACGGGCTCGACGCGGACGGCACGGTCCTGGTCACCGGCGGCGACGGCCCGCTGGGCGAGCTGATCGCCGAGCACCTGGCGCGTACGGGGCAGGCCAAGCACCTCCTGCTCGTCAGCCCACCCGGCACGGACGACGCTGGGGCGGGCGAACTCGCGGACCGGCTGGGCGCGTTGGGCGCCACACCACGGTTCGCGTCGGCCGACCTCGCCGACCCCGAGGCGGTGGCCGCGCTCGTCGCCGCCGTCGACCCCAAACACCCGCTCACCGCCGTCATCCACACCGCGGGCAACCAGCCGGCGGCCCGGCCAGCCGCGGCCGCGAACACCACCACTGGTGAGGCCACCGCGGACGTCGCCGAGTCCCTGGCCCGATCGTGGGCCACCCGGGCCGGCGCCGCCGCACACCTGCACGCGGCCACCGCCGGGCTGCCCCTCACGCTGTTCGCGACGTTCTCATCGGCCGCCGGCACCCTCGGCGTCGCCGGGCTGCCCGAGGACGCGGCGGCGGACGCGTACGGCGCCGCGCTGGCGGCCCACCGGCGCACGCTCGGCCTGCCCGGCCTCGCGGTGGCCTGGGGGCCCTGGGCCGCCAGCGGGCCCGCGCCAGCGCCGCGTTCCGGGATCGAGGCGCTCCCCACCGAGCAGGCGCTCACCCTCTGGGACGCCTCCCGCCGACACGGCGGCGCCCACCTGGTGGCCGCGGGCATCGACCCCCGGGCGCTGGCGGCGCTGCCCGCCGACGCGGTGCCGGCCGCCCTGCGCGGCCTGCTCGCGGCGGGCGTACGCGGACGGCGCAGCGCGGCCGAGGTCGGTGCGGGACGGCCGGTGGACTGGGCGGCGCGACTCGCCGGGCTCTCCGCCGACGATCGCCACCGCACCCTGCTGGGCCTGGTCCGGGAGCACGCGGCCACGGTGCTCGGGCACGCCGACGCCGACGCGGTCCAGGTGGACGCGAGCTTCAAGGACCTCGGCTTCGACTCGTTCACGGCCGTGGAACTGCGCAACCGGCTCGCCGCCGCCACGGGGCTGCGCCTGCCGGCCGCCCTCATCTTCCGCCACCCCACACCGGAGGGCATCGCCACGCACCTGCTCCAGCGGCTCGTGCCCGACGAGGCACAGCCCCCGGCGCGCGGCACCGCCGAACCGGCGCTCACCGACCTCACCCGACTGGAGAACACCCTGACCAACGCGGTGCTGGCGGACGACGACGCCGGCGTCGTGCTGTCCCGACTGGAAAGCCTGCTGTCCCGGCTCAAGGCCGAACGCAAGCCGGCGAACGAGAGCAGCGCCGCGGAACGACTGGAATCCGCGTCCGCGGATCAGGTTCTCGACTTTATCCACAACGAACTCGGGGTGTCCTGAATGCGCTGGACGCCACCATCGCCGAAGGCCGGGTGACTCCCATGGTGAACGAAGAGAAGCTGGTCGAGTACCTCAAGCGCGTCTCCGCCGAACTGCACGACACGCGCCAGCGGTTGCGCGAGGTCGAGGAGCGGGCTCAGGAGCCGATCGCCGTGGTGGGCATGGCCTGCCAGTTCCCCGGCGGGGCCCGCACGCCCGAGGAGTACTGGGAACTCATCGTCTCCGGCGTGGACGCGATCGGCGACTTCCCGACCGACCGCGGCTGGGACCTGGAGAACCTCTACCACCCGGACCCGGGCCACTACGGAACCAGCTCGGTCAGCCAGGGCGGGTTCCTCTACGACATGGACACGTTCGACGCCGCGTTCTTCGGCATCAGCCCGCGCGAGGCGCTGGCCATGGACCCGCAACAACGCCTCCTCCTGCACACCGCGTGGGAAGCGCTTGAGCGGTCCGGCATCGACCCGTTCACGCTCAAGGGAACGCGGACGGGCGTCTACGCCGGCATATCCGGCCAAGACTACCTGTCCCGCACCATGCGCATCCCCGAGGGCTTCGAGGGTTACGCCACCACCGGCGTGCTGCCCAGCCTGCTGACCGGCCGCGTCGCGTACACCCTGGGCCTGGAGGGCCCGGCCGTCACCGTCGACACCGCCTGCTCCGCCTCCCTGGTCGCCATGCACCTGGCCTGCCAGGCGCTGCGCCAGGGCGAGTGCACCCTCGCCCTGGCCGGCGGGGTCAACGCCATGGCCACACCGCTGATGTTCACCGAGTTCTCCCGCCAGCGCGCCCTCGCCCCCGACGGGCGCTGCAAGTCCTTCGACGCGTCCGCCGACGGCACCGGCTTCTCCGAGGGCGTCGGCCTGGTCGTCCTGGAACGGCTCTCCGAGGCGCGGCGCAACGGCCATCGCGTGCTCGCCGTCATCCGTGGCTCGGCCATCAACCAGGACGGCGCCAGCAACGGCCTCACCGCCCCCAGCGACGTCGCCCAGGAGCGCGTCATCGGCCAGGCGCTGGCCAACGCCCGGCTGGGCCCGTCCGACGTGGACGCCGTCGAGGCGCACGGCACCGGCACGGCCCTCGGCGACCCCATCGAGGCCGAAGCCCTCATGGCCACCTACGGGCGGGAACGGCAGCCCGACCGCCCGCTCTGGCTGGGCTCCGTCAAGACACACATCGGGCACACCCACGCGGCAGCCGGCGTCGCCGGTGTCATCAAGATGGTGATGGCCCTGCGCCACGGTCTGCTGCCGGGCAACCTCCACCTCCACCAACCCACCCCGCACGTCGACTGGGACGACGCGTCGGTCCGGCTGCTGACCGAACACGTCCCGTGGGAGCAGCACGGCCGCCCGCGCCGGGCCGGCGTCTCCTCGTTCGGCATCTCCGGTACGAACGCCCACCTCATCCTGGAACAGGCGCCCGAGCCGACACCCGCGACCGACCCGACAACCGGGCCGGCGATGTCCGCGGCCCCCGACGCCCCGCTGCCCTGGGTGCTCTCGGCCCGCACCGCCGACGCCCTCCGCGACCAGGCCGAGGCGCTCCTGCGCAGGGTGACCGCCGCCCCCGACCTCTCCCCGCGCGACGTGGGGTGGTCCCTGGTCACCACTCGCTCGGCCTTCGAACACCGGGCCACCGCCCTGGCCCCCGACCGCGAGACCCTCCTCACGGTCCTGACCGCCCTGGCCTCCGGCGACACCCACCCCCAACTCGTCCACACCGCCCACCCCACCGTCGGCGGTGTGGGCCCGGTGTTGGTGTTCCCGGGGCAGGGTTCGCAGTGGGTGGGGATGGGTGCGGGGTTGTTGGAAGCCTCGCCGGTGTTCGCGGCCCGGGTGGCCGAGTGTGAGCAGGCGCTGTCTCCGTACGTGGACTGGTCGCTTGCCGAGGTGCTGCGGGGCGGGGTGGACGCCGCTGACCTGGGTCGGGTTGATGTGGTGCAGCCGGTGCTGTGGGCCGTGATGGTTTCCCTCGCTGCGGTGTGGGCTGATCAAGGGGTCAAGCCGACTGCTGTGGTGGGTCACAGCCAAGGTGAGATCGCCGCTGCTGTCGTCGCCGGCGCGCTGTCCTTGGAGGACGGTGCGAAGGTGGTGGCGCTGAGGAGTAAGGCGCTGCGCCGACTTGCCGGCGGTGGGGCGATGGCTTCGCTCGCGTTGAGTCAGGACAAGGCCGAGGAGTTCCTGGCCGGCTTCGGTGACTGCGCGGCAGGAGTGGGCATCGCGGCCGTCAACGGGCCCGGCTCCGCCGTGGTTTCCGGGCCGCCTGAGCAGGTCCAGCACGCCGTCTCCGCACTGGAGGAATCAGGTGGCAGGGCTCGCCTGATCGACGTGGACTACGCCTCCCACAGCGCACAGGTTGACGAGATCGCCGGCGAGTTGCACGAGGTGCTAGCCGGTATCAGTGCGACTCAGGGTGAGGTGGCGTTCTACTCCACCGTCACCGCCGAGCGTATCGACACCAGCACTTTGGACACCGCGTACTGGGTCACTAACCTGCGCGAGCAGGTCCGTTTCGCCGACGCCGTACGCCAGCTCCTGGCTGATGGCCACCGCGTGTTCATCGAAGCCAGCACCCACCCCGTCCTGACCGTCGGACTCCAAGAAGCCTTCGACGAAGCCGGGATCGAAGCTGCCGCGGTACCAACCCTCCGCCGCGAACACGGCGGGTTGGAGCAGTTGGCGCGGTCCGTGGCGCACGCGTACGCGGCCGGGGTAGCGGTGGACTGGACCCGCTGGTTCTCGGGTGAGCCCGCGCCGAGCGTGGTGGATCTGCCGACGTACGCGTTTCAGCGGGAGCGGTTCTGGCTGGACGGGCACAGCGGGGAGACCGGGCGCGGGGGTGACCCGGCCGACCTGGGGTTGGCCTCGGCCGGGCATCCGTTGCTCGGGGCGGCCGTGGAGCTGGCCGACGAGAGTTCCTGCCTGTTGACCGGGCGGCTGTCCGCGCAGTCGCCGTCGTGGCTGGCCGAGCACGTCGTTGCCGGCAGCGTGTTGGTGCCCGGGGTGGCGCTGGTGGAGTGGGCACTGCGGGCCGCGGACGAGGTGGGCAGCGGTGGGTTGGACGAGTTGGCGCTCCAGGTGCCCCTGGTGTTGCCCGCCTCCGGTGGCGTTCGGGTGCAGGTCGTGGTGGGGGAGGCCGGCGCCGACGCGCGGCGCGACGTACGGATCTACTCGCGCCCGGACGGCGAATCCACCGACCCCTGGCTCTGCCACGCCGAGGGGGTGCTCGGCCCGCCGGCGGACGCGGCGGCGCGGGGCGAGGGACTGGGCGGAGTCTGGCCGCCGGCCGGCGCCGAACCGGTGGACCTGACCGACTTCTACGAGCGGTCGGCGGCGGCTGGTTACGCCTACGGCCCGGCGTTCCAGGGGCTGCGGGCGGCGTGGCGGATGGGGGAGGACCTGTACGCGCAGGTGGAGCTGCCCGAGGCGGCGGGGGAGCGTGACGGGTTCGGCGTTCACCCGGCGCTGCTCGACGCCGTCATGCAGCCGACTCTCCTGTTCGACGCCGCCGATACCGCCCCCAATGCCGCAGCCGGAGAAGGTCAGGTGTGGATGCCCTTCTCCTGGGGCGCGGCGTCCCTGTGGGCCGCCGAGGCCAGCTCCGTACGGGTGCGTCTCTCGCCGCGCCCGGGCGGCGCGCCGGGGGAGCGGTCGCTGGGCCTGACCGTGGCCGACGCCGTGGGCGCGCCCGTGCTCAACGCCGAGTCCGTGGTGCTGCGGCGCGCCGACGTCGGCCAGGTGCGCGCCGCGCGCGACCGTGGCGCGGACGACCTGTACGCGCTGGAGTGGACCCCGCTGCCGGTGCCGACCGGGACGCGGCCGGAGGCTCCCGCGCTGGCCGTACTCGGTGACGACCCGTACCAACTCGCCAACCTGCGCTTGCCTGACGGCGGATTGCCCGTGGCGTACGACGACGTCGCGGCGCTGGTGGCGCGGTGCGAGGCCGGCACGCCGACGCCCACGGTCGTGCTGCTCAGCGTCCCCGCCTCCGGCGCGGAGGGCGTGCAGGGCACGGACGGCGTGAAAGGGGCCGACGCGGGGCTGGCCGCGACGCGCCGGGTCCTGGAGGTCGCGCAGGAGTGGCTGGCCGCGCCGCGACTCGCCGACGCGCACCTGGTCGTGGTGACGCGGGGCGCGGTCGCCGAGGGTGAGCCGGGCGGCGGCAGCGGGGCCGTGGACGAGCGGTGGGTGGACGCGGCCGGCGCCGCCGTGTGGGGCCTGGTGCGCAGCGCGCAGGCCGAGAACCCCGGCCGACTGCTCCTGCTCGACCTGGCTCCGGACGCCGCGGTGGCCCCGGACGCCGTGGCGGGCGCCGTGCGGGACGCGGTGGCCGGTGGCGAGTGGCAGGTGGCGCTGCGCGACGGGCGCGTGCTCGTGCCCCGCCTCGTACGGGCCGACGCGGCCAGCGAACTGGTGCCGCCGGCCGGCGAGCGGGCCTGGCGGCTGGCCGCCCACTCCACCGGCACGGTGGAAGACGTGACGACGGCGGTCTGCCCCGAGGCGCTGGCGCCGCTCGCGTCGGGACAGGTGCGCGTCGACGTACGCGCCGCCGGCGTCAACTTCCGTGACGCGCTGATCGCGCTGGGCATGTACCCCGGCGGCGCGACCTTCGCGGGCAGCGAGGGCGCGGGCGTCGTGGTCGAGGTCGGCGACGGCGTCACAGGGTTGGCCGTGGGCGACCGGGTGCTCGGCCTGTTCGAGGGCGCGTTCGGCTCGCTGGCCGTGGCCGACGCCCGCACGGTGGCGGCCATGCCCGACGAGTGGAGCTTCCCGCAGGCGGCCTCGGTGCCGGTCGCGTTCCTCACGGCCTGGTACGGGTTGGTGGAGTTGGGTGGGTTGGCCGCGGGTGAGTCGGTGTTGGTGCACGCCGCGGCTGGTGGCGTAGGGATGGCGGCAGTGCAGGTGGCGCGGCATGTGGGGGCGGAGGTGTACGCGACGGCCAGTCCTGGCAAGCACGAGGTGTTGTCGGGGATGGGTATCGACGCGGCGCATCGTGCCAACTCGCGGTCGTTGGAGTTCGAGTCCACGATCCGGGACGCGACGGGTGGTCGGGGTGTCGATGTCGTCCTGAACAGTCTGGCCGGCGAGTTCGTGGACGCCTCGCTGCGGCTGCTCGCCGACGGCGGGCGGTTCGTGGAGATGGGCAAGACCGACCTCCGTAACCCCGAGCAACTCGCCGCGGACCACCCAGGCGTGCGCTACACCCCCTTTGACCTGCTTGCCGACGCGGGCCCGGACCGCATCGCCGCGATGCTGGGCACCCTGCGCAAGCTGTTCGCCGACGGCGCGTTGTCCCCGTTGCCGTCGCGGGTGTGGCCGTTGGCGCGGGCGCGGCAGGCGTTGCGGCATCTGAGCCAGGCCAAGCACACGGGCAAGCTGGTGTTGGACGTGCCGGCCACCCTGGACCCCGAGGGCACGGTCCTGATCACCGGTGGCACCGGCACCCTCGGCGCGCACGTCGCGGAGCATCTGGCGCGTACGGGTCGGGTGCGGCACCTGTTGCTGGTCAGCCGCAGTGGCCCGGAGGCGCCGGGCGCCGGCGAGTTGGTCGAACGGTTGGCCGCCGTCGGTGCCTCGGCCCGGGTGGTGGCGGCCGACGTCACGGACCGGGAAGCGGTCGAGAGCCTGGTCGCCGGCGTCGACCCGGCCCACCCCCTCACCGGCGTCATCCACGCGGCAGGCGTCCTCGACGACGCGATGTTCCCCTCCCAGGACGCGCAGCGACTGGCCCGCGTCTGGGCGGCCAAGGCCACCGCCGCGGCCCACCTGCACGCCGCGACCCGGGATCTGCGGCTGGGCATGTTCGTCCTCTTCTCCTCCTTCGCCTCCGCCCTGGGCACACCCGGGCAGGCCAACTACGCCGCCGCCAACGCCTTCTGCGACGCGCTGGCCGCCCATCGCAGGGCCATCGGGCTGCCCGGCCTCTCGGTCGCCTGGGGCCTGTGGGCCGATGCCAGTGGGCTGACCGCCCGGCTCGACGCCGCCGACCACGCCAGGATCGGCCGCCTCGGCATCAAGGCCAACAGCACCGAGCAGGGCCTGACCATGCTGGACGCCGCCTGTGCGCACGGGCAGCCGCAGCTCCTCGCGCTCCGCCTGGACCGGCGGGCCCTGGCCGGCCAGCCGATCGAGGGGTTGCCGACCCCGCTGCGGGCGCTGGCCGCGGCCGGCGCCGGCACCCCACGCCGGGCAGCCGCCGCTGCCCACGCCTCCGCCGACCTGGCCGGCCAGCTCCGTGGACTGCCCGCCAGCGAACAGCACCGCACACTGCTCGGCCTGGTCCGTACGCACGCCGCCACGGTCCTCGGGCACGCCGACTCCGGAACGGTGCGGCCGGACACCTCCTTCAAGGAACTGGGCTTCGACTCGCTGACCGCCGTGGAACTGCGTAACCGCCTCGCGGCCGCCACCGGCCTGCGGCTGCCCGCCGCCCTCGTCTTCGACCACCCCGAGCCCGCCGCGCTGGCCCGCCACCTGCTCGACCAGCTCGACCTGGGCGGCGCGCCACCCACCTCGGGCGACGCGGGCGACGTGGGAGGCCCGCTGTTCGCCGAACTCGCCCGGCTGGAGGGCGCGTTGACCGGCGCGGCCGTCGCGGGCCTGGACGCGGGCGCGGTCACGGCCCGCCTGGAGACGCTGCTGGCGAAGTGGAAGGCCAGGAGCGCTCCCGTCGAGGAGGAGGCCGCGGCGGACATGCTGCACACCGCGTCGGCGGACGAGTTGGTGAACTTCATCGACAACGAACTTGGCCTGTCATGAATTACTTGGGCGCGCATATCGCTGAAAGCCGGGTGACCCTCCGTGGTGAATGAAGAGAAGCTGGTCGACTATCTGCGCCGGGTGACCAGTGACCTGCACAGCACGCGCACTCGCCTGCGCGAGGTGGAGGAGCGGTCCCAGGAGCCGGTGGCCGTGGTCAGCATGGCCTGCCGCTATCCGGGCGGGGTCGCGTCACCGGAGGACCTGTGGCGCCTGGTGCGGGCCGCGGAGAACGCGATCGGGGAATTCCCCACCGACCGCGGCTGGGACCTGGACGGCCTTTTCCACCCGGACCCGGACCACGCCGGTACGAGCTATGCCAGGCAGGGCGGATTCCTCTACGACGCGGCCGAATTCGACCCGGAGTTCTTCGGCATCAGCCCGCGCGAGGCGTTGGCGATCGACCCGCAGCAGCGGCTGCTCCTGGAAACGTCGTGGGAGCTGTTCGAGCGGGCCGGCATCGACCCGCAGACGCTCAAGGGCTCACCCACCGGCGTGTACGCGGGCGTCGCCCTGCCCGGCTTCGGCACCCCGCACATCGAGAAGGACGTCGAGGGCTACCTCGTCACCGGCAACGCGCCGAGCGTGCTGTCCGGGCGGGTCGCCTACACCCTGGGCCTCGAAGGTCCGGCGGTGACGGTGGACACCGCGTGCTCCTCGTCGTTGGTGGCCATGCACCTCGCCGCGCAGGCGCTGCGGCAGGGCGAGTGCACCCTCGCGCTGGCCGGCGGCGTCACGGTGATGAGCATCCCCAACGTGTTCACCGAGTTCGCCCGGCAGCGCGGCCTGGCCGCCGACAGCCGCTGCAAGGCGTTCGCCGCGGCGGCCGACGGCACCGCGTTCTCCGAGGGCGTGGGCCTAGTGCTGCTCGAACGGCTCTCCGACGCCCGGCGCAACGGGCACGAGGTGCTCGCCGTGATCCGTGGCTCCGCCGTCAACCAGGACGGCGCGAGCAACGGTCTCACCGCCCCCAACGGGCCGTCCCAGCAGCGGGTCATCAGCCAGGCGCTGACCAACGCCAGGCTCGCGCCGGGCGACATCGACGCGGTGGAGGCGCACGGCACCGGCACCCGGCTCGGCGACCCCATTGAGGCCCACGCCCTGCTCACCACCTACGGGCCCGACCGCCCCGCGGACCGGCCCCTGTGGCTGGGCTCGGTCAAGTCCAACATCGGACACACCCAGGGCGCGGCCGGCGCCGCCGGCGTCATCAAGATGATCATGGCGTTGCGGCACGAGGAGCTTCCGCGCACCCTGCACATCGACGCGCCCACGCCCCACGTGGACTGGTCCGGCGACACCGTACGCCTGCTCACCGAGCCCGTGTCGTGGCCACGCGGCGAACGCCCGCGCCGGGCGGCCGTCTCCTCCTTCGGCATCTCGGGCACCAACGCCCACCTGATCCTGGAACAGCCGCCCGCCCCCGAGCCCGCCGAGCCCCAGAGCGCCCCCACCGCGCCCCGGCTCGACGGCGCCCCGCTGGCCTGGGCGCTCTCCGGCCGCACCGAACAAGCCCTGCGCGACCAGGCCCAGGCGCTGGCCGCCCACCTGACCGCCCACCCCGACCTGTCCGCGCCCGACGTCGGCTGGTCGCTGGCCACCACCCGCTCCGCCTTCGAGCACCGGGCCGTGCTCATCGACGTACACCGCGAGCAGCTCACCGATGCGCTGCGCGCGCTCGCCGACGGCCGCTCACACCCCGGCCTGCTCCGAGCGGAGTCGCCCGCGCGGCCCGGCGGGACCGCCTTCCTGTTCACCGGGCAGGGCAGTCAGTACCCGGGCATGGGACGCGAACTCTACGACCACTACCCGGTGTTCGCCGCCGCCGTCGACGCGGCCTGCGCCCACTTCGACCCGCTGCTCGACCGCCCGCTGCGCCCGGTCCTCTTCGCCGACGAGACACCCGCCGGACCCGAGGGTGACGGCGCCCAGGACCACCCCCTGCACCAGACGGGCATCACCCAGGCGGCGCTGTTCACCCTGGAATCCGCGCTGTACCGGCTCGTCACCTCCTTCGGCGTCACCCCCGACTACCTCACCGGGCACTCCGTGGGCGAACTGGTCGCCGCGCACGTCGCGGGTGTCCTGTCGCTTGCCGACGCCTGCACGCTGGTCGCCGCCAGGGGACGGCTGATGCAGGCGCTGCCGGCCGGCGGCGCGATGATCGCCGTCGAGGCCACCGAGGAGCAGGTGAGCGAACTGCTCGCCGGACACACCGACCGGGCCGCGCTGGCCGCGATCAACGGCCCCACCGCCGTCGTCGTCTCCGGCGACCTGGAGGTCGTCCACGAGATCGCCGCGACCCTGCGCGAGCGGGGCCACAAGACCAAGCGGTTGCGCGTCAGCCACGCCTTCCACTCGCCCCGCCTGGACCCGATGCTCGCCGACTTCCGCGCGGTCGCCAGCGGCCTGACGTACCACGCCCCGCAGATCCCGGTGATCTCCAACCTGACCGGGGAACTCGTCGGCGCCGAGCACCTGACCGACCCCGAGTACTGGGTGCGCCACGTGCGCGAACCCGTACGGTTCCACGACGGCCTGCGCACCCTCCAGGGCGAGGGCGTCGTCCGCTACCTCGAACTGGGCCCCGACGCCGTCCTCGGCACCATGGCCCGGGCCGCCATCGACGGCGAGACGGGCCAGGACGAGCCCGTGTTCGCCGCCGTGCTGCGCAAGGACCGCGACGAGCCGCGCACCCTGCTCACCGCGCTCGCCCACACCCACATCGACGGCGCCACCGTCGACTTCGGCGCCACCGTGCCCAGCGGTGGCCGCACGGTGCCCCTGCCCACCTACCGCTTCCAGCGGCAGCGCTACTGGCGGCCGATCCCCGCCACCACCGGCGACGTGCGCGCCGCCGGCCTCGGCAGCACCGCGCACCCCCTGCTCGGCGCCCTGGTCGAGCCCGCCGACGGCGGCCTCCTGCTCACCGGGCGGCTCTCCC
The DNA here is from genome assembly GCF_014295035.1 of Streptomyces buecherae. Lineage (GTDB taxonomy): Bacteria > Actinomycetota > Actinomycetes > Streptomycetales > Streptomycetaceae > Streptomyces > Streptomyces youssoufiensis. The sequence continues at coordinate 223,545 of NZ_CP060404.1, read as the reverse complement.
TGCACACCCACCCCTGGCTGGCCGACCACGCCATCCAGGAAACGGTCCCACTGCCCGGCACCGCCTTCCTCGAACTGGCCCTGCTGGGCGCCGCGCAGGCGGGCTGCGACCTGGTCGAGGACCTCACCCTGGAGGCGCCGCTCATCCTGCCCGCCACCGGCGCGGTGCAGGTCCAACTCGCCATCGGCGCCCCGGACGCCACCGGCCGCCGCACGGTCACCATCCACTCCCGGCCGGCCGACGACGACGCCACCGGAGGCAGCGGCCCCGACTCCTGGCACCAGCACGCCGCCGGCCTCATCGCCGAGGCGGCCAACGCCACCCCGCCCCACCCCGCGCCGACCAGCACCAACCCGGCGAAGCCGTGGCCACCCACCGGCGCCGAGCCCATCGACGTGGCCGACCTGTACGCCCGCCTGACCGACCAGGGTTACGCCTACGGGCCCGCGTTCCGCGGCCTGCACGCGGCCTGGCGGGACGGGGACGACATCGTCGCCGACGTGCGCCTGAGCACCGAGCAGCGCGCCGACGCCACCGGCTACGGACTGCACCCCGCCCTCCTGGACAGCGTCCTGCACCCGCTCGAGGAGTTGTGGGGCACCAGCCGCGACCAGGCCACCGACCCCACCGGGGAGCAGCCGCCGCGCACCGTGCGCCTGCCCTTCACCTTCGGCGACGTACGACTGCACGCCGCCGGCGCCACCCGGCTGCGGGTACGCATCACCCAGACCGCTGCCGACCAGGTCAGCCTGGAGCTGACCGACACCGGCGGCGCCCCCGTCGCCACCGTGCGCCACCTCGGTGTGCGGGAGATCCCCGCCGAGCAGTGGCGGGCCCACCGCGCCGCCGTCGACGACACGCTCTACCGCCTCGACTGGCAGGCCCACGCGGAGGGCGTCGACCAAGCCGAGGCGACCGGCCACTGGGCCGTCGTCGGCGCATCCGACCTCGGCCTGCCCGCCGCGACCGGCGGCGCGGCCAGCGTCAGCGCCCACCGCGACCTGGCCGAGCTGCGCGCGGCCGTCGCCGCCGGCACCGCCGCCCCGGACACGATCGTGCTCGCCGCACTCGACCGGGCCGACGGTGACGACGTACCCGCCCAGGTGCGCGGCAGCGCCCACCGCCTCCTCGCCGACCTCCAAGGCTGGCTCGCCGACGACACGTTGGCCGCCGCCCGGCTCGCCATCGTCACCCGCGGCGCGGTCAGCACCGACGCCAGCGAACCGCCCGCCGACCTGGCCGGCGCGTCCCTGTGGGGCCTGGCCCGCTCCGCGCAGGCCGAGCACCCCGGCCGCGTCCTGCTGCTCGACACCGACGACACCCCCGCGTCCCAGCGGGCCCTGCCCGCCGCCGTGGCCACCGCCCTGGCGGGCGACGAGGAGGAACTCGCCCTACGCGCCGGCACCTTGCGCGTGCCGCGACTGGCCAGGTTCCGCCCCGACCCGCAGGCCGCCGCGCCGGCGCTCGACCCGCGGGGCACCGTGCTCATCACCGGCGGCACCGGCGCGCTCGGCCGCCAGATCGCCCGCCACCTGCTCACCACCCACGACGCCCGGCACCTCCTGCTGGTCAGCCGCACCGGTCAGGAAGCCCCCGGCGCCGCCGAAATCGCCGCCGAGCTGACCGACCTCGCCGAGCAGACCGGACACCCGGCCCAGATCACCATCGCCGCCTGCGACACCAGCGACCCGCGAGCCCTGAGCGCCCTGCTCGACACCATCCCGCCGGCCCACCCGCTGACCGGCGTCATCCACACCGCCGGCGTCCTCGACGACGGCGTGGTCAGCGCGCTGACCCCCGCCAGGCTCGACGCCGTACTCGCCCCCAAGCTGGACGCCGCCTGGCACCTGCACCAGCTCACCCGCGAGCTGGACCTCGCCGTCTTCGCCGTCTTCTCCTCCGCCGCCTCCCTGGTCCGCAGCGCCGGCCAGGCCAACTACGCGGCGGCCAACGCCTTCCTCAACGCGCTCGCCGAACACCGCCGCGCCCAGGGCCAGGCCGCCACCTCCCTCGCCTGGGGCCTGTGGGGCCACTCCGGCGGCATGACCGACCACCTCAGCGACGCCGACCTGGCCCGCATGACCCGCTCCGGCGTCGCCCCCGTCCCCCCGGACCAGGCGCTCGCCCTGTTCGACGCGGCACTCGCCACCCCGTACGCCACCGTGCTCCCCGCCCGCTTCGACCTGGCCGTCCTGCGCGCCCAGGCCCACACCGGACCGCTGCCACCCGCGCTGCGCCGCCTGGTGCCGGCCGCGCCCCGCGCCGGGCAGGCACCGGCCGACGCCGCCGCGTGGAGCACCCGACTGGCCGGACTGCCGCCAGCCGAACAGGAGGCCGCGGTCGCCGACCTGGTACGGGAGCAGGTCGGCACGGTCATCGCACACCCCGCGCCGGAGACCATCGACCTCGGCCGGGCCTTCCAGGACCTGGGCTTCGACTCGCTCACCGCGCTCGACCTGCGCAACCGGCTCAGCGCCAGCACCGGAATCCGGGTCCCGGCCACCGTCATCTTCGACTACCCGACCCCCGACGCCCTCGTCCGCCACCTGCGCGACGCACTCGTCGGCGCGGCCCCGAGGCGCCCGGCCCCCACCCCGGCCCCGACGGTCACCGACGACGACCCGATCGTCATCGTCGGCATGGCCTGCCAGTACCCGGGCGGCGTCGGCTCGCCCGACGACCTGTGGGACCTGGTCTCCTCCGGCACCGACGCCATCGGCGCCTTCCCCACCGGCCGGGGCTGGCCGCTGGGCGAACTCTTCGACCCGGACCCCGACCACGTCGGCACCAGCTACGCCAGCGAGGGCGGCTTCCTGCACGACGCCGACCGCTTCGACGCCGCGTTCTTCGGCATCAGCCCGCGCGAGGCCGTCGCCACCGACCCCCAGCAACGGCTGCTCCTGGAGACCGCCTGGCAGACCTTCGAGTCCGCCGGCATCGACCCCGCCAGCGTGCGCGGCAGCCGGTGCGCGGTCATCACCGGCGTGATGTACGACGACTACGGCAGCCGCTTCCTCGGCCGCACCCCCGAGGGCGTCGAGGGCCGCCTGATGACCGGCAGCACCCCGAGCATCGCCTCCGGTCGTGTCGCCTTCACCTTCGGCCTCGAAGGCCCGGCGCTGACCGTGGACACCGCCTGCTCGTCCTCGCTGGTGGCCATGCACCTGGCCGCCCAGGCGCTGCGCCAGGGCGAGTGCACCCTGGCCCTGGCCGGCGGCGTCACCGTCATGGCCACCCCCAACACCTTCGTGGAGTTCTCCCGGCAGCGCGGCTTGGCCGCCGACGGCCGCTGCAAGCCCTTCTCGGCAGCCGCCGACGGCACCGGCTGGGGCGAGGGCGTGGGCCTGCTCCTGCTGGAGCGGCTCTCGGACGCCCGACGCAACGGGCACCGCCCGCTGGCCGTCGTGCGCGGCTCGGCCATCAACCAGGACGGCGCCAGCAACGGCCTCACCGCCCCCAACGGGCCCGCCCAACAGCGCGTCATCGCCCAGGCACTGGCCAGCGCCGGCCTGACCACCGCCGACGTGGACGCGGTCGAGGCACACGGCACCGGCACCACCCTGGGCGACCCGATCGAGGCCCAGGCCCTTCTCGCCACGTACGGCCAGGACCGCCCCGACGACCAACCCCTGTGGCTGGGGTCCGTCAAGTCCAACATCGGCCACACCCAGGCCGCCGCCGGCGTCGCCGGCGTGATCAAGATGGTGCAGGCCATGCGGCACGGGGTGCTGCCCGCCTCGCTGCACGTCGACACCCCGTCGCCGCACGTCGACTGGGAGTCCGGCAGTGTCCGCGTGCTGACCGAGCAGGTCGAGTGGCCCGGCCGGGAGCGCCCGCGCCGCGCGGGCGTGTCGTCCTTCGGTATCAGCGGCACCAACGCCCACATCATCCTGGAGCAGGCACCGCTGGAGGCGCGGCGACAGCCCACCGAGCCCGTCCCCGCCGGCGGAGCCGGCCAGGCCCAGGCCCCCGCCGAGGCCATCGTGCCCTGGGTCGTCTCGGCACGCGGCCCCCAGGCACTGCGCGACCAGGCCGCCGCACTCGCCCGCCGGGTGATCGCCGACCCCGAACTCGGCCTGGCCGACATCGGCTGGTCGCTGGCCACCACCCGCGCGCTCTTCGAGCACCGCGCCGTCATCGTCGGCCAGGACCGCGACGAACTCCTGGTCGGCCTCCAGGCATTGGCCGCCGGCGAGACCTACCCCGGCGTCATCGGCCCCGACACACCCCCGACCGGCGCCACCGCCGGCGGCCCCGTACTCGTCTTCCCGGGCCAGGGCTCGCAGTGGGCGGGCATGGGAGCCGGGTTGTTGGAGTCCTCGCCGGTGTTCGCGGCGCGGGTGGCCGAGTGTGAGCGGGCGCTCGCGCCGTACGTGGACTGGTCGCTGACCGATGTGTTGCGCGGTGGTGTGGACGCCGCTGAGCTGGGTCGGGTTGATGTGGTGCAGCCGGTGTTGTGGGCGGTGATGGTTTCCCTCGCTGCGGTGTGGGTTGATCAGGGTGTGACGCCCGCCGCCGTGGTGGGTCACAGCCAGGGTGAGATCGCGGCTGCCGTCGTCGCCGGTGCGTTGTCCTTGGAGGACGGCGCGAAGGTGGTGGCGTTGCGGAGCAAGGCGCTGCGCCGCCTCGCCGGCGGCGGCGCCATGGCCTCGCTCGCGCTGCGCGAGGACGCGGTCGTCGAACTCCTGGCCGACCTGGGCGAGGCGACGGCGGGCGTGGGCATCGCCGCCGTCAACGGCCCCGGCTCCGTCGTCATCTCCGGCCCCGCCGAACAGGTACGGCACGCGGTCACCCACTGCGAGGAGAGCGGCGGCCGGGCGCGGCTGATCGACGTGGACTACGCCTCGCACAGCCCACAGGTCGACGAGATCGCCGACGAACTCCGCGACCTGCTCGCCGGCGTCGAGCCCGGCCCGGCCAGCGTGCCGTTCTACTCGACCGTCACCGCCGAACGCCTGGACACGACCGAGCTGACCGCCGCGTACTGGGTGACCAACCTCCGCGAACGGGTCCGCTTCGCCGACGCCGCGCGGCGGCTCCTCGCGGCGGGCCACCGGGTGTTCATCGAGGCCAGCACCCACCCCGTTCTCACCGTCGGGCTCCAGGAAGCCTTCGAAGAGGCCGGCCTCACGGGCGTCACGGTCCCCACACTCCGCCGCGACCAGGGCGGCCCCGCCCAACTCGTGCGCGCGGTCGCGCAGGCGTTCACGACCGGTGTCGCGGTGGACTGGACCCGCTGGTTCGCCACCGACCCCACACCCCGCGTCGTCAGCCTGCCCACGTACGCCTTCCAGCGTGAGCGGTACTGGCTCGACGGCGACACCGGCCGCGGCACCGACCCCGCCGACCTGGGCCTGACCACCGCGGACCACCCCCTGCTCGGCGCGGCCATGGAACTCGCCGACGGCAGCACCCACGTGCTCACCGGCCGCGTCACCGCCCACGCGCACCCCTGGCTGGCCGAACACGTGGTGGCCGGAGCCGTCCTGGTGCCGGGCGCCGCGCTGGCCGAGTGGGCGCTGCGCGCCGCCGACGAGGCCGGCTGCGCCGGCGTCGAGGAACTGGCGCTCCAGGCGCCGCTGGTGCTCCCCACGGACGGCGGCGTCCGCGTCCAGGTCGTCATCGACGCCGCGGCGGACGACGGCCGGCGCGAGGTACGGGTCTACGCACGCCCCGACCACGACGCCGGCACCTGGACCCGCCACGCCGAAGGCGTCCTCGGCCCGGCGGCCCCCGCCGGCCCGGACCTCGGCACCACCTGGCCCCCGGCCGGCGCCGAGCCCGTGCCCGTCGACGCCTTCTACGAGCAGGTCAACGCGGCCGGCTACGCCTACGGGCCGGCGTTCCAGGGCCTGCGGGCCGCCTGGCGGCACGGGCCCGACGTGCTCGCCGAGGTCACCCTGCCCGACGCCGCCGGCGCCCCCGACGGCTTCGGACTCCACCCGGCCCTCCTCGACGCCGCCCTGCACCCCGCCCGACTCGTCGACTGGCCCGCCGAAACCCCGGACGCCGAGGCGGACCCGGCCGACCAGTTGTGGCTGCCCTTCTCCTGGCAGGGCCTCGCCCTGTGGGCCGCCGACGCCCGCACGCTCCGCGTCCGGCTCACCCCGCTGCCGTCGAACAGCGCGGGCGAGCGCGCGCTGCGGGTCGCGGTGGCCGACGCGGCGGGCCAAGCCGTGCTCAGCGCCGACGCCCTCGTGCTGCGCCCCGCCCGCGCGGACCAACTCCGCGCCGCCGACGCCCCCGGCGTCGACGGCCTCTACACGCTGGAGTGGACGCCCGTCTCCGCGTCGGCCAACGCCGACGCCCCCACCCGGCGGTCGGCCGCCGGCGGCTGGGCCGTACTCGGCGACGACGCCTTCCAACTCGCCGGGCTCCCGGTGCCGGACGGCACCACCGTCGCCAGCTACCCGGATGTCGCCGCGCTGTCGGTCGCCCTGGACGCGGGCGCGCCCGCCCCGGCCACCGCCCTGCTCAGCGTCGTACGCACCACACCCGCGACCGAGACGGCCCACGACGACCCGGCCGGCGTCGGCCTCGCCCTGGCCCAGCACGTGCTGGCCGTGGCGCGCGACTGGCTGGCCGAGCCCCGCACCAACGACGCCCGGCTCATCGTCGTCACCCGGGGCGCCGTGACCACCGACGACGCCGACCCCGGCCGCGTGGGAGCCGCACCGGCCACCCGCGACACCGACGTGGCCGCGGCCGGCGTCTGGGGCCTGATCCGTAGCGCCGAGGCCGAGAACCCGGGCCGCTTCGTCCTCCTCGACCTCGACCCCGCGCCGGAGCGGCCCGCCAAGGCGCCGGTGGAGGCCGTGCTGCGCGCCGTGGACCTGGACGAGCCGCAGCTCGCGGTGCGCGCCGGCCGCGTCCTGGTGCCCCGCATGCGACGGGCCGGCGCGCTCGGCGGCGAACTCGTCGCCCCGGTCGCCGCCCCCGCCTGGCGGCTGGCGTCCGAGGGCACCGCCACCCTCGACAGCGTCGTCCCCCGCCCCTGCCCGGAGGCCCTGGAGCCGCTCGCCGAGGGCCAGGTTCGTATCGAGGTGCACACCGCGGGCATCAACTTCCGCGACGTGCTGATCGCCCTCGGCATGTACCCGGGCAACGGCGTCTTCCGGGGCAGCGAGGGCGCCGGCATCGTACGGGAGGTCGGGCCCGGGGTGACCGAACTGGCGGTGGGTGACACCGTGTTCGGTCTCTTCGAAGGGGCCTTCGGGCCGCTCGCCATCGCCGACGCCCGCCTCGTCACCCCGCTGCCGGACGGGCTCGACCCGCGCGAACTCGCGGCCGTGCCCACCGTCTTCCTCACCGCCTGGTACGGCCTGGTGGACCTGGGCGGCCTGGCCCCGGGCGAATCGGTACTCATCCACGCCGCCACCGGCGGCGTGGGCATGGCCGCCGTGCAGATCGCGCGGCACCTGGGCGCCGAGGTGTACGCGACGGCCAGCCCCGGCAAGCACGGCGTGCTGGAGGAGATGGGCGTCGACGCCGCCCACCGGGCCAACTCCCGTGACCTGGACTTCGAGGCGACGATCCGGGAGGCCACCGGCGGGCGGGGCGTCGACGTCGTACTCAACAGCCTGGCCGGCGAGTTCGTGGACGCCTCGCTGCGCCTGCTCGGCGACGGCGGACGGTTCGTCGAGATGGGCAAGACCGACATCCGCGACCAAGGCGCCATCGCCGCCGCCCACCCCGGCGTGCGCTACCGGGCCTTCGACCTGGTACCCGACGCGGGCCCCGACCGCGTCGGACAGATCCTGCGCACCGTACGTGACCTGCTGGTCTCCCACGACCTGCGGCCCGCCCCGGTCCGCCGGTGGCCCCTGGCCCGGGCCCGGCAGGCGCTGCGCCACCTCAGCCAGGCCAAGCACACCGGCAAGCTCGTCCTCGACGTACCCGCCGCGGTGAACCCCGACGGCACGGTCCTGATCACCGGCGGCACCGGCACCCTCGGCGCCCTGGTCGCCGAACACCTGGTACGCACCTGGGGCCTGCGCCACCTGCTCCTGGTGAGCCGCCGCGGGGCCGAGGCACCCGGCGCCGACGAACTCGCCGACCACCTCGCCGGCCTCGGTGCCGACGTGCGCGTCGCCGGTGCCGACGTCACCGACGCGGCAGCCGTCCGCGACCTCATCGCCGACATCGACCCGGCCCACCCACTCACCGGCGTCATCCACGCCACCGGAGTCCTGGACGACGCCGTACTCGCCGCCCAGACACCGCAGCGGCTGGCCAGGGTGTGGCAGGCCAAGGCGACGGGCGCGGCCCACCTGCACGCCGCGACGAAGGACCTGCGACTCGGCATGTTCGTCGTCTTCTCCTCGGCCGCGGGCACCCTGGGCGGCCCCGGCCAGGCCAACTACTCGGCCGCCAACGCCTTCTGCGACGCGCTCGTCGCCCACCGCCGCGACCTCGGTCTGCCCGGCGTGTCCATCGCCTGGGGCCTGTGGGCCGACGCCAGCGGCATGACCGGCCACCTCGACGCCGCGGACCTGGCCCGCATGGCACGCTCGGGCGTGGGCGCCCTCACCACCACCCACGGCCTCACCCTCCTCGACGCCGCCACCCAACACGGCGCACCCCACCTGATCGCCGCGGACCTCGACCCGCGCACCCTGTCGGCCCAGCCGAGCGACACCCTGGCCGCCCCCCTGCGCGGCCTGACCAGCCCGGCCACGACGAGCCGCCGACAGCGCCGCACGGCCAGCGCCACGAGCGCGTCACACACCGTCGACTGGGCCGCCCGCCTCGCCGGGCTGACCGCGGCCGAACAACACCGCACGCTGCTCACCCTGGTCCGCACGCACGCCGCGACCGTGCTCGGCCACCCCGACGTGGACGCGGTACCCGCCGACGCCAGCTTCAAGGAACTCGGGTTCGACTCGCTGACCGCGGTGGAACTACGCAACCGCCTGTCGGCCGCCACCGGCCTGCGGCTGCCCGCCGCCCTCGTCTTCGACTACCCCGAGGCGACCGTACTCGCCGATCACCTGCTGCAACGCGTCGCCCCCGGCGAGGCCGAGGCCCCCGGGCCGGACGCGGCAGACCCCGTACTGGGCGAACTGGCCCGACTGGAACACACCCTCGGCGCTCTGACCCTGGACGACGAGGGCCGCCAACGCGTCACCAAGCGCCTGACCGGGCTGCTCAGCAAGGTCAACGAACGGACCAGCGAGCGCACCGGCGGACGCGACTTCAGCGACCTCGACACCGCGTCGGACGACGAGATGTTCGCCCTGATCGACCGCGAACTGCCCTGATGGAGGAGCAAGAACTGATGTCGGACACGGAAGACAAGCTCCGCCAGTACCTGAAGCGGGTCACGGTCGACCTGGGCGAGACCCGGCAGCGGCTGCGCGACGTGGAGGAGCGCCTCAACGAGCCGATCGCCGTGGTCAGCATGGCCTGCCGTTTCCCGGGCGGCATCGACTCGCCGGAGGACTTCTGGGAACTGGTCGCCACGGGCGGCGACGCCATCGGCGAGTTCCCCACCAACCGAGGCTGGGACCTGGAAAGCCTGTACCACCCCGACCCCGACCACCCCGGCACCAGCTACGTCCGCCGCGGCGGATTCCTGGACGGCGCCGACCAGTTCGACGCCCCCTTCTTCGGCATCAGCCCGCGCGAGGCGCTGGCCATGGACCCCCAGCAGCGACTGCTGCTCGAAGTCGCCTGGGAGACCCTGGAACGCGCCGGCATCGACGCCGCCACGCTCAAGGGCACACCCACCGGCGTGTACGCCGGCGCCGGCATCCTCGGCTTCGGCACCCCGCACATCGAGCGCAGCGCCGAGGGTTACCTGCTCACCGGCAACACGCTCAGCGTCGTATCGGGCCGCGTCGCCTTCACCCTGGGCCTGGAGGGCCCCGCGGTCACCGTGGACACGGCCTGCTCCTCGTCCCTGGTGGCCATGCACCTGGCGGCCCAGTCGCTGCGCCAGGGGGAGTGCACGCTCGCGCTGGCCGGCGGCGTCACGGTCATGCCCAACGCCAACCTGTTCACCGAGTTCTCGCGCCAGCGCGGCCTGGCCCCCGACGGCCGGTGCAAGCCGTTCGCCGCCGCGGCCGACGGCACCGGTTTCTCCGAGGGCGCCGGCATGGTGCTCCTGGAACGGCTGTCCGACGCCCGCCGCAACGGCCACCGCGTGCTGGCCGTGCTCCGTGGCTCGGCGGTCAACCAGGACGGCGCCAGCAACGGGCTCACCGCCCCCAACGGGCCGTCCCAGCAGCGCGTCATCCGCCAGGCGCTGGCCAACGCCGAACTCTCCACCTCCGAGGTGGACGCCGTCGAAGCACACGGCACCGGCACCACGCTCGGCGACCCCATCGAGGCCGACGCCCTCCTCGCCACCTACGGCCAGGACCGCCCGGACGACCAGCCACTGTGGCTCGGCTCGGCCAAGTCCAACATCGGACACACCCAGGGCGCGTCCGGCGTCGCCAGCGTCATCAAGATGGTGCTGGCCATGCAGCACGGCGTCCTGCCGGCCTCCCTGCACATCGACGAGCCCACCCCGCACGTCGACTGGAGCGGCGGCGGCGTACGCCTGCTGACCGAGCCCGTCGACTGGCACCCCGGGCGCCCCCGTCGGGCCGGCGTCTCCGCCTTCGGCATCTCCGGTACCAACGCCCACCTGATCCTGGAACAGGCCCCCGAGCCCACCCACGACGACCCCGCGACCACCCCGGCCGATCCGACGCCGGCCACGGGCGCCGTGGTGCCCTGGGTGATCTCGGCCCACAGCGACGACGCCCTGCGCGCACAGGCCCAGGCCCTGATCGCCCGCCTGACGGCGCAGCCCGAACTGACCCCCACCGACGTGGGCTGGTCCCTGACCACCACCCGCACCACACTCGACCGCCGCGCCGTCGTGACCGGCCAAACCCGCGACGACCTCCTCGCCGGCCTCACCTCCCTGGCCGCCGGCGAGCCCCACGCCCACGTCGTGGATCCCGGCCGCCCCACCACACCGACCGGTGTGGGTCCGGTGTTGGTGTTTCCGGGTCAGGGTTCGCAGTGGGTGGGGATGGGGGCGGGGTTGTTGGAGTCGTCTCCGGTGTTCGCGGCGCGGGTGGGTGAGTGTGAGCGGGCGCTCGCGCCGTACGTGGAGTGGTCGCTCGCCGAGGCGTTGCGGGGCGGGGTGGACGCCGCTGACCTGGGTCGGGTGGATGTGGTCCAGCCGGTGCTGTGGGCGGTCATGGTCTCGCTTGCTGCCGTATGGGCTGATCAGGGTGTGACGCCTGCCGCTGTGGTGGGTCACAGTCAGGGTGAGATCGCGGCTGCTGTCGTCGCGGGTGCGCTGTCCTTGGAGGACGGCGCGAAGGTGGTGGCGTTGCGGAGCAAGGCGTTGCGCCGACTTGCTGGTGGCGGCGCGATGGCTTCGTTGGCGTTGAGTCAGGACAAGGCCGAGGAGTTCCTGGCCGGGCTTGGCGACAGCGCGGCAGGCGTGGGCATCGCGGCCGTCAACGGGCCAGGGTCGGCGGTCGTTTCCGGCCCGCCCGAGCAGGTCCAACATGCCGTCTCCGCACTGGAAGAATCAGGCGGCAGGGCCCGGTTGATCGACGTGGATTACGCCTCCCACAGCGCACAGGTTGATGAGATCGCCGATGAGTTGCACGAGGTGTTGGCCGGTATCAGCCCGATCCAGGGTGAGGTGGCGTTCTACTCCACCGTCACGGCTGAGCGTATCGACACCAGCGCCCTGGACACCGCGTACTGGGTGACCAACCTGCGCGAGCAGGTCCGTTTCGCCGACGCCGTACGCCGCCTCCTGGCTGATGGCCACCGCGTGTTCATCGAAGCCAGCACCCACCCCGTCCTGACCGTCGGACTCCAGGAAGCCTTCGACGAGGCGGGGGTGGAGGCTGTCGCGGTACCAACCCTCCGCCGCGAACACGGCGGATTGGAACAGTTGGCGCAGTCCGTGGCGGCGGCTTTCGCCGCCGGGGCCCCGGTGGACTGGACGCGCTGGTTCCCCAGCGACCCCACGCCCCGCGTCGTGGACCTGCCCACCTACGCCTTCCAACGTCAGCGCTACTGGATGCACGGAACCGGTGGGCACGGTGGCGACCCCACACACCTGGGGTTGACCGCGCCGGGGCATCCGCTGCTCGGGGCCGCGGTCGAGATCGCCGACGGGAGCGTGCACCTGCTCACCGGGCGACTGTCGGCCCAGACACACTCCTGGCTCGCGGAGCACGTGGTGGGTGGCACGATCCTGGTGCCGGGTGCGGCGCTGGTGGAGTGGGCGTTGCGGGCGGCCGACGAGGTGGGCTGTGGTGGCGTCGAAGAGCTGGCGCTCCAGGTGCCGCTGGCGTTGCCGGCGACCGGGGCGGTACGCGTACAGGTGGTTGTCGGGGCCGCCAGCGATGACGGGCGGCGCGATGTGCGGGTCTACTCGCACCCGGAGCGGGACGCGGCCGACGAGGACTGGGTGTGCCATGCCGAAGGCGTGCTGAGCCCGCCCGCGACGGACGCCGAGCGGGCCGGGGAACTCTCCGGCACCTGGCCGCCGGCCGGGGCTGACCCGGTGGACCTCTCGGAGTTCTACGACCGGACCACCGCCGCCGGCTACGGGTACGGGCCGGCCTTCCAAGGGTTGCGGGCGGCCTGGCGGCACGAGTCCGACGTGTACGCCGAGGTGGAGTTGCCCGACGCGGCGGGGGAGCGGGCCGGTTACGGCATCCATCCCGCCCTGCTCGACGCCGCCCTACAGCCCGCGCTGTTGTTGACCGAGCCCGACCCCGCGGCTGCCGGGGAGGGCCAGGTGTGGCTGCCGTTCGCGTGGAACGGGGTGGCGCTGTGGGCCGCCGAGGCCGGCACGGTCCGGGTCAGGCTCACCGCGTACCAGCAGGACGCAGCCGACGAACGCGCCGTGCGGGTGACCGTGGCCGATGCCGTCGGAGCCCCCGTACTCACGGTGGACTCGGTGGTCACCCGGCCGGCCGCGGCCGACCAGTTGGGAGCCGCCGAGCGCGCGGCCGACGGGTTGTTCACCATGGAGTGGGTCCCGGCGCTCGAAGGCGTACGGTACACCGGTGCGACTGCCGGGCCGGCTGACTGGGCGGTCGTGGGCCCCGACGTGTGGGGGCTGGCCGACGCGCTGCCGGGCTCGGGTCGGGTGTGGAGCGACCTCGAGGCGCTGGCGGCGTCGGTGGGGGAGGGCGGCTCGGTGCCGTCGGTGGTGTTGGTGGGCGTGCGCCCGGAGGATGGCGTGGGGCCGGCGGCTGCTGGGCTGCGGGCGGTCGAGGGTGTGTTGGGGTTGGTGCAGGGTTGGTTGGCGGAGCCACGGTGGGCGGACGCGCGGCTGGTGGTGGTGACGCGCGGCGCGGTGGCGGCCGGCGAAGCCGGCGCGACGGACGGGCCGGGCGTGGACGTGGCGGCGTCCGGCGCGGGCGTGTGGGGTCTGGTGCGCAGCGCCGAGTCGGAGAACCCGGGGCGCTTCCTCCTGCTCGACCTGGAGCCGACGGACACCGAGCCGGACACCGAGCCGGGTGTCGGGAGCGTGGCGGACGGGCTGTGGGCGGCGCTGGCCGTCGATGAGGCACAGGTCGCCCTGCGGGGCGGCCGGGTGCTGGTGCCGCGGCTGGCACGGGCGCGGGGCGAGGCGCGCACAGCGGCTCACCCTCCGCTCGACCCCGAGGGCACGGTCGTGATCGTCGGCGGCACCGGGATGCTGGGTGGCCTGGTGGCCGAGCACCTGGTACGGAACTGGCGGGTGAGGCATCTCGTACTCGCCAGCCGGCGCGGCACCGAGGCCCCCGGCGCCGACGAACTCACGCCCCGGCTAGCGGAGTTGGGCGCCACCGTACGTATCGTCGCATCCGACGTGACCCGCGCCGACGACGTGGCCGAACTGATCGCCGGAGTGGACCCCGAGCACCCGTTGACCGGTGTGGTGCACGCGGCGGGCGTCCTGGACGATGCGGTGCTGACCTCGCTGACTCCGGAACGGTTGGCGCCGGTGTGGGCGGCGAAGGCCGCGGTGGCGGCGCATCTGCACGCCGCCACCGAGGGGCTGGACCTGGGCCTCTTCGTCACCTTCTCCTCGGCCGCGGCCGCTTTCGGCAGCGCCGGGCAGGGGAACTACGCGGCGGCCAACGCCTTCTGCGACGCGCTGGCCGCGCACCGCCGCGGCCGTGGGCTGCCCGGCGCCTCCATCGCCTGGGGCCTGTGGGCCGACGCCAGCGGCATGACCGGCCATCTGACCGAAGCCGACCTGGCGCGCATGACGCGCTCCGGCATCCGCGCGATGCCCAGCGAGCACGCGCTGCGACTCTTCGACGCGGCCTGTGGTCTCGCCGACCCGCAGCCGGTCGCCGTGGACCTGGACCTCGGCGCGCTCTCCCGGGCCGACGACGTGCCCTCCGTGCTGCGCGGGCTGGTCGCCCGCACCCGCCGCAGGGCCGCCGACGCCGACGCCCAGGGGCCGGCCCTGGCGTCGCGGCTGGCTGGCTTGGACGCGGCCGAGCGGCTCGACGCGGTGGTGGGTGTGGTCCGCGAGGCCGTCGCGGTGGTCCTGGGCTTCGCGTCCGCGTCCGACGTGCGGGCCGGGGCGACGTTCAAGGAGTTGGGCTTCGACTCGCTGACGGCGGTGGAACTGCGCAATCGCCTGTCGGCGGCCAGCGGCTTGCGGCTGCCGGCGACGATGGTCTTCGACTACCCGACGCCGCGCGCGCTGGCGGATTTCGTCCTCGCACGACTCGGCGGCGAGACGGCCGGGCCAGCGCGGGTGTTGGACGTGGCGGGCTCGGACGAACCGGTGGCCATCGTCGGGATGGCGTGCCGCTTCCCGGGAGGCGCGAACTCGCCGGAGGGCCTGTGGGACGTGGTGGCCGGCGGGCGCGCGGTGCTGGGAGAGTTCCCGGAGACCCGGGGCTGGGACCTGGCCGGGCTGTTCCACTCGGACCCTGACCACCCGGGGACGAGCTACGCGCGGCAGGGCGCGTTCCTGTACGACGCGGACCGCTTCGACGCGGGGTTCTTCGGGGTGAACCCGCGAGAAGCGCTGGCCACCGACCCGCAACAGCGGTTGCTGTTGGAGGCGTCCTGGGAGGTGTTGGAGCGGGCCGGCATCGACCCGGCGTCGCTCAAGGGCTCCGCGACGGGTGTGTACGCGGGCGTCATGTACCACGACTACGCCGCGGGCCTGTCGAGGGCGGGGGACGCGAAGCTGGAAGGTTACGCGATGCTGGCCGGCTCGGGCAGCGTCGTCTCGGGACGCGTCGCCTACGCGCTGGGCCTTGAGGGACCGGCCGTGACCGTCGACACCGCGTGCTCGTCGTCGCTGGTGGCGATGCACCTGGCCGCCCAGGCACTGCGCCAGGGTGAGTGCACCCTGGCGTTGGCGGGTGGCGTGACGGTAATGGCGACCCCGGAGGTGTTCACGGGCTTCTCGCGGCAGCGCGGCCTGGCCCCCGACGGGCGGTGCAAGCCGTTCGCCGCGGCGGCCGACGGCACCGGCTGGGGCGAGGGCGTGGGAGTGCTGCTGCTGGAGCGACTGTCGGACGCGCGCCGCAACGGGCACCGCGTCCTGGCGGTGGTACGGGGCTCCGCGGTGAACCAGGACGGCGCGTCCAACGGCCTGACCGCTCCCAACGGCCCGTCCCAACAGCGTGTCATTCGACAGGCGTTGGCCAACGCGGGCGTCTCCCCGGCCGAGGTGGACGCCGTGGAGGCACACGGCACGGGAACCACCCTCGGCGACCCGATCGAGGCACAGGCTCTCCTCGCGACGTACGGCCAGGAGCGCCAGGGAACCGAACCGCTGTGGCTGGGCTCCATCAAGTCCAACATCGGACACACCCAGGCGGCAGCCGGTGTGGCCGGCGTCATCAAGATGGTCAAGGCCATGCAACACGGCGTACTCCCGCCCTCCTTGCACATCGACGAGCCCACCCCCCACGTGGACTGGGAAGCCGGCGCCGTGCGGCTGCTCACGGAACCGGTGCGGTGGCCGCAACATGCCCACCCGCGACGGGTGGGCGTATCGTCCTTCGGCGCCTCGGGCACCAACGCCCACGTCATCCTGGAACAGGCCCCCGACCTGCCGGAACCCGACGCCGGGCCGGAAGCCGAGGGCCCGCTGCCCTGGCTGTTGTCAGCCCGCGACCCCGAGGCGTTGCGTGGCCAGGCGGCGGCCCTCGCCGACCACTTGACGACCACACCCGACCTCACCCCCACCGAAGTGGGTTGGTCCCTGCTGACCACCCGCACGCTCTTCGAGCACCGGGCCGTTGTCGTGGGTGAGGACCGCGATGCGCTCCTGGCCAGCCTGCGCGCGCTCGCCGAGGGCGACACCCACCCCGCGCTCATCACGCCCACCCCCCGGCCCACCACCGGCGACACGGTGTTCCTGTTCAGTGGCCAGGGCAGTCAGCGCCCGGGCATGGGACGCGAACTCTACGACCGCTTCCTCGCCTACGCCGAGACCTTCGACCAGGTCTGCGACCTCCTCGACCCTTACCTGGACCACCCCCTGCGGGAGGTGGTCTTCACCGGCGGGCCTGACGGCCTTCTGGATCACACCACCTACGCACAGGCCGGGTTGTTCGCGCTCCAGGTCGCGATGGCACGACTGCTGGAGACGCTGGGCGTACGACCAGACGCGGTGATCGGACACTCCATCGGCGAAGTCGCCGCAGCCCACATCGCCGGCATCCTCGACCTCCCCGACGCCTGTCACCTGGTCGCCCAACGCGCCACCCTCATGGGCACCCTGCCCACCGGTGGCGCCATGGCCACCCTCAACGCCACCCCCGAAGAACTCCAACCCCACCTCACCGCGTACGAGAATCAGGTCAGCATCGCGGCCCTCAACACCCCGGGAAACACCGTCATCTCCGGGCCCACCGAAGCCGTCGAAACCATCCGCACCCACTGGGCCGAGCAAGGGCGTAAGGCGCGTTCGCTGGCCGTCAGCCATGCCTTCCACTCAGCCCAGATGGACCCCATCCTCGACGCCTTCACCCAAGCCCTCAGCACCCTCACCTTCCACGCGCCCACCATCCCCCTGATCAGCAACCTCACCGGCCAACCCGCCGACCCGGACTTCATCACCACCCCCACCTACTGGGCCCAACACATCCGCCAACCCGTCCACTTCCACCAAGCCATCACCCACACCGCCCCCACCACCCACACCTACCTCGAACTCGGACCCGACCCCACCCTCACCACCGCCACCCAACACACCCTGGACCAGGGGGACGGCGAGGCGGACGCGGCGGGTGGCGCGCAACCGTTGACCGTCGCGGCGCTGTCCCGCAAGCAACCGGAGGCGCAGGCGTTCGCCCAGGCGCTGGGCAGGTTGCACGTCGCGGGGGCCGAGGTGGACTGGGCGCACTGGTTCCCGGCCGACCCGCCGCCGCGTACCGTCGACCTGCCGACGTACGCCTTCCAGGGCGAGCGCTACTGGCTGATCCTGGGCGACAGGGTCGGGGATGTGGGGGCCGCCGGCTTGCAGCGCGTCGAGCACGCGCTGCTGCTCGCCGCCGTGGCGCTGGCCGACGGCGGGTTGCTGCTGACCGGGCGAGTCGCGCCGGGGAGCGCCGATCGAGACTGGTTGGCGCAGCACGTGGTGGCCGGGTCGACGTTGCTGCCGGGCGCGGCGTTGGCCGAGTGGGCGCTGCGCGCCGCCGACGAGGCGGGCTGCGCGGGTGTGGAGGAGTTGTCGCTCCAGGTGCCGCTGGTGCTGCCGGCCAGCGGCGGCCTCCGCATCCAGCTCACCGTCAGCGCGGCCCTCGACGACGGGCGCCGCGACGTACGGATCTACTCCCGGCCCGATCGCGACGCCGACCTCGGCGCTGACACGGACTGGGTGTGCCATGCGGAGGGCGTGCTGAGCCCGCCCCCGCAGGACGCCGAGCAGCCCGCCGGGCTGGGCGGTGCCTGGCCGCCGGCCGGCGCGGAGCCGATGGACGTCGAAGGGTTCTACGACCGGGTGGGCGCGGAGGGTTACGCCTACGGCCCGGCGTTCCAGGGGCTGCGGGCCGCCTGGCGCGACGGCGAGGACGTGTACGCGGAGGTGGAGTTGCCCGAGGCGGCGGGGGAGCGGGACGGGTTCGGCATCCACCCGGCCCTCCTCGATGCCTCGCTGCACGCGGCACTGTTGCTCGCACCGGACGCGCGGTCCGAGGCCGCGGCCGAGCGCGTCTGGCTGCCGTACGCCTGGCACGGCGTGACCCTGTGGGCCGCGCAGGCCGCCACTGTACGCGTGCGCATCTCCCCGAACCCGCAGGTGGCGACGGACGAGCGGGGACTGCGGGTGACCGTGGTCGACGCGGTCGGCGCGCCGGTGCTGACGGTGGAGTCGCTGGCGATGCGGGCCGCCACCGCCGACCAGTTGCGGGCCGTGGGTGGCCAGGGCGCGGACGGCCTGTTCGCGCTGGAGTGGACCCACCTCGCTGCGCCCGCGTCCGACGTGCCCGGTGGCGCCTGGGCCGTGTTGGGCCACGACGATCCGTACGGGCTGCGCGACGCGCGCCTGTCCGACGGCGCTCCGCAGCCCTTCGCCGACGTGGCCTCGCTGGTCACCGCCCTGGACGACGGCGCGCCGGTGCCCTCCGTCGCGCTGCTCCCGGTGGTGGGCGGCGACGCGGAGGAGGACGCGGCCGACGCGGGGCGGGTCGTGGCGGAGTGGTTGCTGCGCCAAGCGCAGGAGTGGCTGGCCGAACCGCGGCTGGCCGACGCCAGGCTCGTCGTCGTCACCCGTGGAGCCGTTCCGGCGGCGGAGCTGCCCGACGACGGCGCCGTCACCGACGCCTGGGTGCGGCTGCCGGCCGCCGGCGCGTGGGGCCTGATGCGCAGCGCGCAGGCGGAGAACCCCGGGCGCTTCCTGCTGCTCGACCTCGACCCCGTGGCCGAGAGCGCGGACGCGCCGGCACTCGACGGCGCCGATGTCGCGCAGGCCGTGGCGCTGGCCGTCACGGTCGACGAACCGCAGGTGGCGCTGCGTACCGGGCGGGTCCTGGTGCCCCGTCTGGTGCGCTCGGGCGCGGACGGGGGCGGGATCGTCGGACCGGTCGGGGAGCGGGCCTGGCGCCTGGAGCTCCAGGGCGCGGCCACCGTCGACAACGTCGTTCCGGTGCCCTGCCCGGAGATCCTTGAGCCGTTGGCCCCGGGTCAGGTGCTCGTCGAAGTGCGCGCCGCCGGCGTCAACTTCCGGGACGCCCTGCTGAGCCTGGGCATGGTCCCGGGGCAGGTGGGGCTCGGCGGTGAGGGCGCGGGCATCGTGACGGCCGTCGGTGCCGGTGTCACCCACGTCGCTGTCGGCGACCGGGTGCTGGGCATCTTCGACCGCGCCTTCGGGCCGATCGCCCTGACCGACGCCCGCATGGTGGCGCCGATGCCCGAGGGTTGGACCTTCCACGAGGCGGCTGCCGTCCCCACGGTCTTCCTCACGGCCTGGTACGGGTTGGTGGAGTTGGGTGGGTTGGCCGCGGGTGAGTCGGTGTTGGTGCACGCGGCGGCTGGTGGGGTGGGGATGGCGGCGGTGCAGGTGGCGCGGCATGTGGGGGCGGAGGTGTACGCGACGGCCAGTCCTGGCAAGCACGAGGTGTTGGCGGGGATGGGTATTGACGCGGCGCATCGTGCTAACTCGCGGTCGTTGGACTTCGAGTCCACGATCCGGGACGCGACGGGTGGTCGGGGTGTCGATGTCGTCCTGAACAGTCTGGCCGGCGAGTTCGTGGATGCCTCGCTGCGGCTGCTTGCCGACGGCGGGCGTCTGCTGGAGATGGGCAAGACCGACATCCGCGACCCGGAGGCCGTATCGGCCGCGTACCCCGGAACCCGTTACCAGGTCTACGACCTGGTCACCGACGCGGGCCCGGAGCTCATCGGGCAGATGCTGGCCACCCTCAGCGACCTGTTCAGCCGCGGTGTGCTGTCCCCGTTGCCGTCGCGGGTGTGGCCGTTGGCGCGGGCGCGGCAGGCGTTGCGGCATTTGAGCCAGGCCAAGCACACGGGCAAGCTGGTGTTGGACGTGCCGGCCACCGTTGACCCCGAGGGCACGGTCCTGATCACCGGTGGCACCGGCACCCTCGGCGCCCTCGTCGCGGAGCATCTGGCGCGTACGGGTCGGGCTCGGCACCTGTTGCTGGTCAGCCGTAGTGGCCCGGAGGCGCCGGGCGCCGGCGAACTGGTCGAGCGGTTGGCCGCCGCCGGCGCCTCGGCCCGGGTGGTGGCGGCCGACGTGACGGACTGGGCAACCGTCCAGGACCTCGTCGCCGGCGTCGACCCGGCCCACCCCCTCACCGGCGTCATCCACACCGCGGGCGTCCTCGACGACGCGGTCCTCACCTCGCAGACCCCGGACGGACTGGCCCGGGTGTGGGCGGCCAAGGCCACGGCCGCCGCCCACCTGCACGCCGCGACCAGGGACCTGCGGCTCGGCATGTTCGTCCTCTTCTCCTCGTCGGCCGCCACCCTCGGCAGCCCGGGGCAGGCCAACTACGCCGCCGCCAACGCGTTCTGCGACGCGCTGGCCGCCCACCGACAGGCGCTCGGCCTGCCCGGCGTCTCCATCGCCTGGGGCCTGTGGGCCAACGCCAGCGGCATGACCGGCAACCTGGCCGACGCGGACCTGGCCCGCATGGCCCGCTCCGGCATCGGCGCCATGACCAGCGAGCACGCCCTGAGCCTGCTGGACGCGGCCATCCAACACGGCGGCCACCACCTGGTAGCCGCCGACATCAACCCCCGGGCCCTGGCCGCGCAACCCGCCGACACCCTGCCCGCCTCGCTGCGCACCCTCGTGGCCACCAGCGGCGGCAGCGCCCGCGCCCGGCGCACCGCGACGACCGGCGGCGGCCAACCCGAGAACTGGGCGAGCCGACTGGCCGGACTCTCCCCCGACGAGCAGCTACGCACCCTGGTCACCCTGGTGCGCGGCAACGCGGCCACCGTGCTCGGGCACGCCGACGCGGACGCGGTCCACGCCGAGGCCAACTTCAAGGACCTCGGCTTCGACTCGCTGACGGCGGTGGAACTGCGCAACCGCCTGGCAGCCGCCACCGGCCTGCGGCTGCCCGCCGCCCTCGTCTTCGACCACCCCGAGCCCACCGCGCTGGCGGAGTTCCTGCTCCAGCGGATCGCGCCCGCGGGGGCACCGGCCAGCGGACCGGACGCCGTCGATCCGGTGCTCAACGATTTGGCCCGGCTTGAGAGCACCTTGATACAGCTTGATCTGGAGGACGGCGATTCCGGTGCGGTGACGGCTCGGCTGGAGAGCCTGCTGGCGAAGTGGAAGGCGGCACGCAAGCCCGCGCACGAGGGCAGCGCCGTGGAGCGACTGGACTCCGCGTCAGCGGACCAGGTCCTCGACTTTATCGACAACGAACTTGGCGTGTCCTGAATGCACGGGACCACACCATCGCTCAGGCCGGGGGATACCTCATGGTGAACGAAGAGAAGCTGGTCGAGTATCTCAAGCGCGTCTCCAAGGACCTGCACGAAACGCGGCTGCGCCTGCGCGAGGTGGAGGAGCGCTCCCAGGAGCCGGTGGCCGTGGTCAGCATGGCCTGCCGGTTCCCGGGCGGCGTCGCCTCGCCCGAGCAGTTGTGGGAACTGGTCACCTCGCGCACCGACGCCATCGGGGACTTCCCCACCGACCGGGGCTGGGACCTGGACGGCCTGTACCACCCGGACCCGGACCACCCGGGCACCAGCTACGTCACCCAGGGCGGGTTCCTCTACGACGCCGACCAGTTCGACCCCGCCTTCTTCGGGATAAGCCCGCGCGAGGCACTCGCCACCGGTCCCCAACAGCGCCTCCTCCTGGAGACCGCGTGGGAGGCCATCGAACGCGCCGGCATCGACCCGGTCTCCCTCAAGGGCAGCCAGACCGGGGTGTACGCCGGCACCGCCACCACCGGGGGCACCTCACAGGGCGAGGCCCGGCAACAGGGCTCGGAGGGTTACGCGGGCAACGCCCCCAGCCTGCTGTCCGGCCGGGTCTCCTACACCCTCGGCCTCGAAGGCCCGGCCGTCACCGTGGAGACCGCCTGCTCCTCGTCGCTGGTCGCCATGCACCTCGCGGCCCAGGCACTGCGCCAGGGCGAATGCTCACTGGCCCTGGCCGGCGGCGTCACCGTCATGGCCACCCCCGAGGTCTTCACCGGCTTCTCCCGACAGCGCGGCCTCTCGCCCGACGGCCGCTGCAAGGCGTTCGCGGCCGACGCCGACGGCACCGGCTGGGGCGAGGGCGTCGGGCTCGTCCTGTTGGAGCGTCTGTCGGACGCGCGGCGCAACGGACACCGGGTGCTCGCGGTCATCCGCGGCTCGGCCATCAACCAGGACGGTGCCAGCAACGGCTTCGCCGCCCCCAACGGGCCGTCCCAGCAGCGCGTGATCCGGCAGGCCCTGGCCAGCGCCCGGCTGTCGCCGTCCGAGGTGGACGCGGTCGAGGCGCACGGTACCGGCACCCGGCTCGGCGACCCCATCGAGGCCGACGCGCTCCTTGCCACCTACGGTCAGGACCGAGCCGAGGACCAACCGCTGTGGCTCGGCTCGGTCAAGTCCAACATCGGCCACACCCAGGGCGCCGCCGGCGTCGCCGGCGTCATCAAGATGGTGATGGCGCTCCAACGCCAACACCTGCCGGCCTCCCTGCACCTGGCCGAGCCCACCCCGCACGTGGACTGGAGCAGCGGCGGCGTCCGACTCCTGACCGACCCCGTGCCCTGGCCGGCCGGTGCCCGCACCCGGCGCGCGGGCGTCTCGTCGTTCGGGATCTCGGGAACCAACGCACACGTCATACTCGAAGAGGCGCCGGCGCCCGTGGACGAGCAACAGCCCTCGACCCAGCCGCCGCATCACCCCACGACCCCACCAGTCCCCGCCGCCACCCATGTGCTGCCCTGGGCGGTCTCCGGCCGCAGCGCGGACGCGCTGCGCGGCCAGGCGGCGGCCCTGCTCGCCCGCCTCACCGACGCCCCCCGACACTCACCGGACAAGATCGGCTGGTCCCTGGTGACCACCCGCTCCACCTTCGAACACCGCGCCGTCGTCGTCGGCCAGAGCGAGGACGAACTGCTCGGCGGCCTCCGGGCGTTGGCGGACGGCGCGGACCACCCGCACGTCATCGCCCCGGGCACCCCCGCCGCCACGACCACCGGCCCCGGCGGCGTGGGCCCGGTGTTGGTCTTCCCGGGCCAGGGTTCGCAGTGGGTGGGCATGGGCGCGGGACTGCTGGAGTCCTCCCCCGTGTTCGCTGCCCGCGTGGCCGAGTGTGAGCGGGCACTCGCGCCGTACGTGGACTGGTCGCTTGCCGAGGTGCTGCGGGGCGGGGTGGACGCCGCCGACCTGGGCCGCGTCGATGTGGTGCAGCCGGTGTTGTGGGCGGTGATGGTCTCCCTGGCCGCGGTGTGGGCTGATCAGGGTGTGACGCCCGCCGCCGTGGTGGGTCACAGCCAGGGTGAGATCGCGGCTGCCGTCGTCGCGGGTGCGTTGTCCCTGGAGGACGGCGCGAAGGTGGTGGCGTTGCGGAGCAGGGCGCTGCGCCGCCTTGCCGGCGGCGGGGCGATGGCCTCGTTGGCGATGCGCGAGGAAGAGGTCGCCGCGTTCCTGGCCGGCCTGGGTGAGGCCGCGGCGGGCGTGAGCATCGCGGCGGTCAACGGGCCCGGCTCCGTGGTGGTGTCCGGCCCGCCGGAGCAGGTGCGACACGCCGTGGCCGCGCGCGAGGAGGCCGGCGGGCGGGCCCGGCTGATCGACGTGGACTACGCATCGCACAGCCCACAGGTTGACGAGATCGCCGACGAGTTGCACCAGGCACTCGCCGGGATCGAGCCCACCCGCGCCCCGGTGGCCTTCTACTCCACGGTGACGGCCGAGCGCATCGACACGGCCACCCTCGACACCCCGTACTGGGTGACCAACCTGCGCGAACGCGTACGTTTCGCCGACACCATGGGCCGCCTCCTGGCCGACGGGCACCGCGTGTTCATCGAGGCCAGCACCCACCCCGTGCTCACCGTGGGCATGCAGGAGTCCTTCGACGAGGCCGGCATCCAGGCAACCGCGGTGCCGACCCTTCGCCGAGAGCACGGCGGGTTGGAGCAGTTGGCGCAGTCCGTGGCGCTGGCGTTCACCGCCGGCGCCGACGTGGACTGGGCCCGCTGGTTCCCGAGCGACCCCGCGCCCGGCGTGGTGGACCTGCCCACGTACGCCTTCCAGCGCCAGCGCTACTGGCCCGCGCCGAGCACCGCCGTGGGCGACGTCGGCGCGGCCGGCCTCCAGCGGGTGGAGCACGCGCTGCTCCCCGCGGCCGTCGGGCTCGCCGACGGCGGCATGGTGCTGACCGGCCGCGTCGCGGCGCAGGCGCAGCCCTGGCTCGCGGAGCACGTGGTGGGCGGCACGGTCATCGCGCCCGGCGCTGCCCTCGTGGAGTGGGCGCTGCGCGCGGCCGACGAGGTGGGCTGCGGCGGCGTCGAGGAGCTGACGCTCCAGGTGCCGCTCGCGCTGCCCGCGACCGGTGGCGTCCGCGCCCAGGTGGTCGTCGGCGCCGCCGCCGAGGACGGCCGGCGTACGCTGCGCGTCTACTCGCGGCCCGACCACGACACCGACCTCGGCGCCGACGCGGGCTGGGTCTGCCACGCCGAAGGCACCCTGAGCCCGCCCGCCCCCCACCCCGACACACCCGGGCCACTCGACGGCACCTGGCCGCCCGCCGGGGCCCAGGCCGTGGACCTCACCGGGTTCTACGAGCGGGCCACCGCGGCGGGGTACGGATACGGTCCGGCCTTCCAGGGACTCAAGGCCGCCTGGCGGCACGGCTCACACGTCTACGCCGAACTCGAACTCCCCGAGGCTGCCGGCGACCGTGAAGGGTTCGGTATCCACCCCGCGCTGCTCGACGCCGCCCTGCACCCGGCGCTGCTGACCGAGGAGCCCGCAGCGGCGTCCGACGTGGAACAGGTGTGGCTGCCCTTCGCCTGGAGCGGCGTCGCGCTGTGGGCAGCCGAGGCCGGCTCCGTCCGCGTCCGCGTCTCCTCCGACCAGGCCGTCACCAGCACAGAACGTTCGCTCCAGGTCACGGTGGCCGACGCCGTCGGCGCCCCGGTCCTCACGGCCGAGGCCGTCACCATGCGCCCCGCCTCCACCGAGCGGCTCAAGGCCGCCGGACACGGGGCGGCCGGGCTGTTCGCGGTGGAGTGGACACCGCTGCCCGGCGCCACGCCGGGCAGCGACGCGGTCGCGGAAGCGGCCGACTGGGCGGTGCTGGGCGCCGATGCGTGGGGCCTGGCCGAAGAGTTGCCGGGATCGGGACGGGTCTTCGGTGACGTGGGCGCGTTGTTGGACGCGGTGGGCGAGGACGGCGAGGTGCCGTCGGTGGTGCTGCTCGGCGTCGCGACGCCTGACGGCGAGGGCGCGGGGCTGGCGGAGGCCGGCTTGAGCGCGACCGTGGGCGTGTTGGACGTGGTGCGGGACTGGTTGGCACAGGAACGGCTGGCGTCGTCGCGGCTGGTGATCGTGACGCGCGGCGCGGTGGCCACCGAAGACGTGGACGTGGCGACGCCGGGCGCCGGCGTGTGGGGCCTGGTACGCAGCGCCGAGTCGGAGAACCCGGGGCGCTTCCTCCTGCTGGACCTCGACGCGGCGGCGGAGACGCCAGCGGGCGGGGTGACGGCTGGGGTGTTGGCGGCGCTGGCGGCCGACGAGTCGCAGGTGGCGCTCCGGGGGGAGCGCGCGCTGGTGCCCCGGCTCGTACGGGCCCCGGCCACGGCACCCGACGGCGCGTCGGACGCGCCAGGCCAGGAGGGCGAGGCGGGCGCGCTCGACCCGGACGGCACGGTGCTGATCGTGGGCGGCACCGGCATGCTCGGCGCCCTGGTGGCGACGCACCTCGTGCGGACGTGGCGGGTCAGGCACCTGGTACTGGCCAGCAGGCGCGGCCCGGAGGCGCCGGGGGCCGCCGAACTCGCCGAGCGGCTCGGCGAGTTCGGAGCTCAGGTGCGCGTCGTGGCGGCGGACGTCACGGACGCCGATGAGGTCAGCGAACTCGTCGCGGGCATCGACCCGGAGCACCCGCTGACGGGCGTGGTGCACGCGGCGGGCGTGCTGGCCGACGGCGTGGTGACCTCGCAGACGGCGGAACAGGTGGCGCGGGTATGGGCGGCCAAGGCCGCCGTCGCGGCACACCTGCACACCGCCACGGTCGGCCTGGACCTGCGTATGTTCCTCATGTTCTCCTCGGCCGCCGGCGTCGTGGGCAACGCGGGCCAGGCCGGTTACGCGGCGGCCAACGCGTTCGTCGACGCCTTGGTCGCCCACCGGCGCGGCCTCGGACTGCCGGGACAGTCGGTGGCCTGGGGCCTGTGGGAACAGGCCAGCGAGATGACCGGCCACATGGGCCAGGCCGAGCTGGTCCGGCTGCGTGGCATGCGCCCGCTCACGGCCGAGCGCGGCCTGAGCCTCTTCGACGCCGCCCGCCGGTCGACGCGACCGCTGCTCGTGGCCGTCGACCTGGACGTGCACGGCCTCGCCGGCGCCACCGACCTGCCGTCCGTACTGCGCGGCCTCGCCGGCCGCACGCGGCGCAGGGCGACCGACGCCGACGCCTCGGGCGCGGCGGGCCTGACGGCACGGTTGACGGGCCTGGACGCGGACGGGCAGCGGGCCGAGATCCTCGACGTCGTGCGCGGCAGCGTGGCCGCCGTGCTCGGCTTCCCCTCGGCCGCCGACGTGCGACCCGACTCCGCGTTCAAGGAGTTGGGCTTCGACTCGCTGACGGCGGTGGAGCTGCGGAACCGGCTGTCGGCGGTGAGCGGTCTACGACTGCCGGCGACCCTGGTCTTCGACTACCCGACGCCGCGCCTGTTGGCGGCCTACGTACTGTCGCGGTGGAGCGGCGACGCGGGCACGGACGCCGCGCGGACCTCGGCGCGGGCGTCGGTGGGCGTGGGCGCGGACGAGCCGGTGGCGATCGTCGGCATGGCCTGCCGGTTCCCCGGGGGAGCGGAGTCGCCGGAGGGCCTGTGGGACCTGGTGGCGAGCGGGCGCGCGGTGCTGGGGGAGTTCCCGACCACGCGAGGCTGGGACGTGGACGGCCTCTTCCACGCGGACCCGGACCACTCGGGGACGAGCTACGCGCGCGAGGGGGCCTTCCTGTACGACGCGGACCAGTTCGACGCGGGCTTCTTCGGCGTGAACCCACGAGAGGCGCTGGCAACGGACCCGCAGCAGCGGTTGTTGCTGGAGGCGTCGTGGGAGGCGCTGGAACGGGCCGGGATCGATCCGGTCTCGCTGCGGGGTTCGGCGACGGGTGTGTACGCGGGCGTGATGTACCACGACTACGCGGCGGGACTGTCGCGCGGCGGCGACCCGAAACTGGAGGGTTACGCGATGCTGGCCGGCTCGGGCAGCGTCGTCTCCGGCCGCGTGGCGTACACGCTGGGCCTGGAGGGCCCGGCGGTGACGGTCGACACGGCGTGCTCGTCGTCGCTGGTGGCCATGCACCTGGCGGCGCAGGCGCTGCGCTCGGGCGAATGCGCGTTGGCGCTCGCCGGCGGTGTGACGGTGATGGCCACCCCGGACGTGTTCACGGGCTTCTCGCGCCAGCGCGGCCTGGCACCGGACGGGCGGTGCAAGCCCTTCGCGGCGGCGGCCGACGGCACCGGGTGGGGCGAAGGCGTGGGAGTGCTGCTCCTTGAGCGGCTCTCGGACGCCAGGCGCCAGGGACACCGGGTGCTGGCGCTGGTACGCGGCTCCGCCGTGAACCAGGACGGCGCGTCGAACGGGATGACGGCCCCCAACGGGCCGTCGCAGCAGCGCGTGATCCGGCAGGCATTGGCCAATGCGGGGCTCAGCGCCTCCGAGGTGGACGCGGTGGAGGGCCACGGCACGGGAACGCGACTGGGTGACCCGATCGAGGCACAGGCGCTGATCGCCACGTACGGGCAGGAGCGGGAGGAGAACGACCCGCTGTGGCTGGGCTCGGTGAAGTCGAACATCGGCCATACGCAGGCCGCCGCGGGAGTGGCGGGCGTCATCAAGATGGTGCAGGCCATGCACCACGGCGTGCTGCCCCAGTCCCTGCACATCGACGAGCCGACGCCCCATGTGGACTGGGACGCGGGAGCGGTGCGACTGCTGTCGGAGCCCGTGGAATGGCCACGGAAGGACCGCCCCAGGCGAGCGGGCATCTCGTCCTTCGGTGCCTCGGGCACCAACGCCCACGTGATCCTGGAGCAGGCTCCGGAGGTTGCCGACGTTTCCGAGACCTCCGAGTCTTCCGCGGGGTCTGAGGCGGGCGACGTGGTGCCGTGGGTGTTGTCGGGGCGGGGCGAGGAGGCGCTGCGGGGCCAGGCGGTGGCGTTGGCCGACTGGGTGGAGAGCCGGCCCGGATTGTCGTCGGGCGAGGTCGGTTGGTCGTTGGTGAGGTCGCGCTCGTTGTTCGAGCGGCGCGCGGTGGTGGTGGGACGCGATCGGGAGTCACTCCACGCGGGGTTGTTGGCGTTGGGGGCGGGCGAGGCGCATCCGGGTGTGGTGACGTCGGACGTGGCCCCGGGTCTCGATGGCGATGGTCCGGTGTTGGTGTTTCCGGGTCAGGGTTCGCAGTGGGTGGGGATGGGCGCGGGGTTGTTGGAAGCCTCGCCGGTGTTCGCGGCGCGGGTGGCCGAGTGTGAGCGGGCGTTGGCTCCGTATGTGGACTGGTCGCTTGCCGAGGTGTTGCGGGGCGGGGTGGACGCCGCCGACCTGGGTCGAGTAGATGTGGTCCAGCCGGTGCTGTGGGCCGTGATGGTCTCCCTCGCTGCGGTGTGGGCTGATCAGGGTGTTGAGCCGGCTGCCGTGGTGGGTCACAGTCAGGGTGAGATCGCCGCCGCTGTCGTCGCCGGCGCGCTGTCCCTGGAGGACGGTGCGAAGGTAGTGGCGTTGCGGAGTAAGGCGTTGCGCCGACTTGCCGGCGGCGGCGCGATGGCTTCGCTCGCGTTGAGTCAGGACAAGGCCGAGGAGTTCCTGGCCGGTCTTGGTGACAGCGCGGCAGGAGTGGGCATCGCGGCCGTCAACGGGCCCGGGTCGGCGGTGGTCTCCGGGCCGTCTGAGCAGGTCCAGCACGCCGTCTCCGCACTGGAGGAATCAGGTGGCAGGGCTCGCCTGATCGACGTGGACTACGCCTCCCACAGCGCACAGGTTGACGAGATCGCCGACGAGTTGCACGAGGTGTTGGCCGGTATCAGTCCGACCCAGGGTGAGGTGGCGTTCTACTCCACCGTCACCGCCGAACGCATCGACACCAGCACCCTGGACACCGCGTACTGGGTCACCAACCTGCGCGAACAAGTCCGCTTCGCCGACGCCGTACGCCAACTCCTGGCCGATGGCCACCGCGTGTTCATCGAAGCCAGCACCCACCCCGTCCTGACCGTCGGACTCCAAGAATCCTTCGACGAAGCCGGAATCGAAGCTGCCGCGGTACCAACCCTCCGCCGCGAACACGGCGGGTTGGAACAGTTGGCCCAGTCCGTAGCCCAGGCGTTCACCGCCGGCGTAAGCGTGAACTGGACCCGCTGGTACCCCAACGACCCCACACCCCACACCGTGGACCTACCCACCTACGCCTTCCAGCGTGAGCCGTACTGGCTCGTTTCGCAGAGCAGTGTCGGTGACGTGGGCGCCGCGGGGCTGCAGCAGGTTTCGCATGCGCTGTTGCCGGCCGCCGTGGAGTTGGCGGATGGTGGGCTGTTGCTGACCGGTCGGCTTTCGGCGGGGAGTGGCCGGGGTTGGTTGGCCGAGCATGTGGTGGCGGGCTCAGCGTTGTTGCCGGGCGCGGCGCTGGCCGAGTGGGCGTTGCGGGCCGCCGACGAGGCCGGGTGTGCGGGCGTGGAGGAGTTGGCGCTTCAGGTGCCGCTGGAGCTTCCGGCCTCCGGGGCGCTGCGCGTACAGGTGGTCGTCGGAGCGCCCGTGGCTGACGGGTCGCGGGACGTACGGATCCACTCGCGCCCCGAGGACGAGCCCGGCGCGGACGCCACCTGGGTGTGCCACGCGGAGGGTGTGTTGAGCCCGCCGTCCGATGCGGTCGACCAGCCCACGGGTCTGCTGGGCGCGTGGCCGCCGGCGGGGGCCGAGTCCGTGGACGTCGACGGGTTCTACACGCGGGCTGCCGCCGAGGGGTACGGCTACGGCCCGGCGTTCCAGGGGCTGCGGGCCGTGTGGCGACAGGGTGAGGACGTGTACGCCGAGGTGGAGTTGCCGCAGGCGGCGGGGGAGCGGGACGGGTACGGCATCCACCCCGCCCTCCTCGACGCGGCGCTGCACCCGGCGCTCCTGATCGACCAGACCGATGCCGAGGCCGCTGCCCCGAACAGCGACACCGACACCGACACCGACAGCGACGTCAGCGGCGAGGGGCGCGCCGGCGAGGGCGCTGCGGGGTCCGGGGCGCGGTTGACGGCTTCCCGGGCGGACCGGGTATGGCTGCCCTTCGCGTGGAACGGCGTGTCGCTGTGGGCCACCCAGGCCGGCAGCGTGCGGGTTCGCATCTCTCCCGGGCCACGGGGTGGAGACGACGAGCGGGCGCTGCGGCTCACCGTGGCCGACGCCGTGGGCGCGCCCGTGCTGACGGTCGACGCGGTGGCGATGCGTGCCGCCGCGCCCGACCAGTTGCGCGCGGCCGGCGGCCGTGGGGTGGACGGGCTGTTCGCGCTCGACTGGACCCCGTTGCCCCAGCCTGTCGTCGGCGACGCGGACGAGTCGGCGGACGGCGCGGGTGGCTGGGCCGTGCTCGGTCAGGACCCGTTCCGACTCGCCGGGTTGGAGCTGCCGGGCGGCGCGAGCCCCGAGTCGTACGCCGGCGTCTCCGCGCTGGCCGAGGCGTTGGACGCCGGAACCGCGCCGCCGGCCGTGGCGTGCGTCGGCGTGTCACCCACGGTCGCCGGCGAAGGAATCACGGCGGGTGAAGGGTTGGCGGACGCCGGCCGGCGCGCCGTCGAGCACGTGCTCGACCTGGTGCGGAGCTGGCTGGCCGAACCGCGGTTGGCCGCGAGCCGGCTGGTGGTCGTCACCCGGGGCGCGGTCGCGGCCGGTGAGGGCGAGGACGGCACGGTGGAGCTGGCCGGAGCCGGCGTATGGGGGTTGCTGCGGAGCGCGGAGTCCGAGAACCCCGACCGCTTCCTCCTGCTCGACCTCGACCCAGATGGTGCGGCCGACGCCGCTCACCCGGGCCTCGTGGCCGGTGTACGGCAGGCGATCGGCGCGGCTGAGACACAGGTCGCGGTGCGCGGCGGCCAACTCCTCGTCCCCCGGCTGGTGCGCGGCGGGACCGCGGTCGGCGGCGTGGTCGGCCCGGACGGGCGCTCCGCCTGGCGCCTGGACACCGACGGCAGCGGCACCCTCGAAGGCGTCGCCCCCGTGCCGTGCCCGGAGGTCATGGAGCCGCTCGCCGAGGGGCGGATTCGGGTCCAGGTGCACGCGGCGGGCGTCAACTTCCGGGACGTGGTCGTCAGCCTGGGCATGGTGCCCGGACAGAGCGGACTCGGCGGCGAGGGCGCGGGCACCGTCGTGGCGGTGGGGCCCGGGGTGAGCGGCGTGTCCGTCGGCGACCGGGTGATGGGCGTCTTCGACCGCGCCTTCGGGCCGATCACCCAGACCGACGCCCGGCTCGTCACACCCATCCCCGAGGGTTGGACCGACCAGCAGGCCGCCGCCGTACCGATCGCCTACCTCACCGCCTGGTACGGGCTCGTCGAGCTCGGCCGCGTACAGCAGGGTGAGCGGGTGCTCATCCACGCGGCCACCGGTGGCGTCGGCACGGCCGCCGTCCAGATCGCCCGCCACCTGGGCGCCGAGGTGTACGCCACGGCCAGCCCGGGCAAGCACCCGGTCCTCGGCGCGTTGGGCATCGACCAGGCACACCGGGCCAACTCCCGGGACCTGGACTTCGAGGCGACCATCCGGGCAGCGACCGGGGGGCGCGGCGTGGACATCGTACTCAACAGCCTCTCCGGCCCGTTCGTGGACGCCTCGATGCGCCTGCTCGGCGAGGGCGGCCGGTTCCTGGAGATGGGCAAGACCGACATCCGGGACGCCGACCACCTGGCCACCGCCTACCCGGGCGTCAGCTACCAGGCGTACGACCTGATCACCCATGCCGGGGCCGACCGGATCGGCGACATGCTCGACACCCTGCGGGCGATGTTCCGCGCCGGCACGCTGCAACCTCCCCCCGTCAGGAGCTGGCCGCTGGCCCGGGCCCGGCAGGCGCTGCGCCACCTCAGCCAGGCCAAGCACACCGGCAAGCTCGTCCTCGACGTGCCCGGCACGGTGGACGCCGACGGCACGGTCCTGATCACCGGCGGCACCGGAACCCTGGGCGGTCACGTCGCCGAACACCTCGCGCGGGCCTGGGGCATCCGTCACCTGGTGCTGGTCAGCCGGCGTGGCGCGGAGGCGCCCGGCGTGGAGGCACTGCTGGCACGACTGACCGACGCGGGGGCCGACGCGCGCGTCGTCGCGGCCGATGTCACCGACGGGGCCGCGGTCGCCGCCCTGGTCGCGGGCATCGACCCCGCGCACCCGCTCACCGGCGTTGTCCACGCCGCGGGTGTGCTCGACGACGCCATGGTCACCTCCCAGTCCGCGGAGCGACTGGCGCCCGTGTGGGCCGCCAAGGCCAGCGCCGCGGCCCACCTGCACGCCGCGACGAAGGACCTGCGGCTCGGGATGTTCGTCCTCTTCTCCTCCGCGGCCGCCACCCTCGGCAGCCCCGGACAGGCCAACTACGCGGCGGCCAACGCCTTCTGCGACGCGCTGGCCGCCCACCGCCGCGCGCTCGGCCTGCCCGGCGTGTCCATCGCCTGGGGCCTGTGGGCCGACGCGAGTGGTATGACCGGCCACCTCGACGCGGCGGACCTGGCCCGGATGAGCCGCTCGGGCATCAAGGCCATGCCGAACGAACACGCCCTGCGCCTGCTGGACGCCGCCTGCCGGCACGGCCACGCCCAACTCGCCGCCGCCCACCTGGACCTGCGCGCCCTGGGCGCGCAACCCGCCGACACCCTGCCCGCGCAGCTCCGGGCGCTGGTCAGCACCGCCACCGCGCGCCGCGGCGCGGCCACCGACCAGGCGGCGGCCACCAACTGGGCCAGCCAACTCGCCACCCTGCCCCCCGAGGAGCAGCAGCGCACGCTGCTCAACCTCGTACGCGGCAACGCGGCGGCCGTCCTCGGCCACGCCGACCCCAACGCGGTGCACAGCGACGCCCCGTTCAAGGACCTCGGGTTCGACTCGCTGACCGCCGTCGAACTCCGTAACCGGCTCTCGGCCGCCACGGGGCTGCGGCTACCCGCCACCTTCATCTTCACCTACCCCACCCCGGCGGCCATCGCCGAGGAACTGCGCGAACAGCTCTGCCCGGCGGCGGCCGACCCAGCGGCGCCCCTCTTCGAGGAGTTGGAGAGGTTGGAGGCGGCGATGGCTCGGGTCGACGCCGGCGACGACGCGCGCGGCAAGCTCACCAAGCGGCTGGAGACGCTGCTGTGGCGCCTCAACGACAGCGGGCCGGACCACGACACGCCCGGCGCGGAGACCGCGGACAGCACAGCGGTGGACGCGGCGTCGGACGACGAGCTGTTCGCCCTCATCGACCGCGAACTGCCTTCCTGATCAGGAGCGAGAACTGATGTCGGACACCGAAGAGAAGCTCCGCCAGTATCTGAAGCGGGTCACGGTGGACCTCGGCCAGGCGCGCCAGCGGCTGCGCGAGGTGACGGAGCGGTCCCAGGAGCCGGTGGCCGTCGTCGGCATGGCCTGCCGCTACCCGGGCGGCGTACGAGGCCCCGAGGACCTGTGGAACCTCGTCGCCTCCGGCACCGACGCCATCACGCCGTTCCCCACCGACCGCGGCTGGGACCTGGAGAGCCTGTACCACCCGGACCCGGACCACCCCGGGACCAGTTACGTGCGCGACGGTGGCTTCCTCGACGGGGCCGACCGGTTCGACGCGGAGTTCTTCGGGATCAGCCCGCGCGAGGCGCTGGCCATGGACCCGCAACAGCGCCTGCTCCTCGAAGTCGCCTGGGAACTCCTCGAACGGGCCGGCCTCGACCCCGCCCAGCTCAGGGGCTCGGCCACCGGCGTGTACGCGGGCGTGTCCAGCCAGGACTACCTCTCGCGCACCCCGCACATTCCCGAGGGCTTCGAGGGGTACGCGACCACCGGCAGCCTCACCAGCGTCGTCTCGGGGCGCGTCGCGTACTCCTTCGGGTTCGAGGGGCCCGCGGTGACCGTGGACACGGCCTGCTCGTCGTCGTTGGTGGCCATGCACCTGGCGGCCCAGGCCCTGCGCCAGGGCGAGTGCGCGATGGCGCTGGCCGGCGGCGTCACCTCGCTTACCACCCCGACCGCC
This sequence comes from Streptomyces buecherae, assembly GCF_014295035.1. Taxonomy (GTDB): domain Bacteria; phylum Actinomycetota; class Actinomycetes; order Streptomycetales; family Streptomycetaceae; genus Streptomyces; species Streptomyces youssoufiensis. The sequence continues at coordinate 189,203 of NZ_CP060404.1, read as the reverse complement.
TACGCGGAGTTCTCCCGGCAGCGCGGCCTGGCCCCCGACGGGCGGTGCAAGTCCTTCGCGGCCTCCGCCGACGGCACCGGCTTCTCCGAGGGCGTCGGCCTGGTCCTCCTGGAACGCCTCTCGGACGCCAGGCGCAACGGCCATCGCGTGCTCGCCGTCCTCCGCGGCTCGGCCATCAACCAGGACGGCGCGAGCAACGGCCTCACCGCCCCGAACGACGCGGCCCAGGAGCGGGTGATCAGGCAGGCGCTGGAGAACGCGCGCCTGGCCCCCGACCAGGTGGACGCCGTCGAGGCGCACGGCACCGGTACGTCGTTGGGTGACCCGATCGAGGCACAGGCGTTGCTCGCCACGTACGGTCAGGACCGGCCCGACGGCCGACCGCTGTGGCTGGGTTCCGTCAAGTCCAACATCGGTCACACCCAGGCCGCCGCCGGCGTGGGCGGCGTCATCAAGATGATCATGGCGCTGCAACGGGAGACGCTCCCCGCGACCCTGCACGTCGACCACCCGACCCCGCACGTGGACTGGGAGGCCGGCGGCGTACGCCTGCTCACGGAGCCCGTCACCTGGCCGAACGGCGAGCGCCCCCGCAGGGCGGGAATCTCGTCCTTCGGCATCTCGGGTACGAACGCGCACGTCATCCTGGAGCAGGCGCCGGAGGTTCCCGTCGAGGAGTCGGCGCCTGTCGCTCCCGGGCCGGTGATGGTCACCGGTGGCTACGTCCCGTGGGTGCTGTCGGCCCGCAGCCACGCCGCGCTGCGCGGTCAGGCCCAGGCGCTGCTCGAACACCTGGCAACAGCCCCGGCCGCCTCGATCACCGACATCGGCTGGTCGCTGACCACCACCCGCACCACCTTCGACCACCGAGCAGTCCTCACAGGCCAAGACCACGACACGCTCCTCGCCGGCCTCCAAGCACTGGCCACCGACACGACCCACCCCACCCTCACCAACCCCAGCACCCCGACCCTGACCGGCGACCTCGGCCCAGTACTGGTCTTCCCAGGCCAGGGCTCGCAGTGGGTGGGGATGGGCGCGGGATTGCTGGAAACCTCGCCGGTGTTCGCCACGCGGGTGGCCGAGTGCGAGCAGGCGCTGTCTCCGTACGTGGACTGGTCGCTTGCCGAGGTGTTGCGCGGTGGGGTGGACGCCGCCGACCTGGGTCGGGTTGATGTGGTGCAGCCGGTGTTGTGGGCCGTGATGGTCTCGCTTGCCGCCGTATGGGCTGATCAGGGTGTGACGCCGGCTGCTGTGGTGGGTCACAGTCAGGGTGAGATCGCCGCCGCTGTCGTCGCCGGCGCGCTGTCCTTGGAGGATGGTGCGAAGGTGGTGGCGTTGCGAAGCAAGGCGCTGCGCCGGTTGGCTGGTGGCGGGGCGATGGCTTCGTTGGCGTTGAGTCAGGACAAGGCCGAGGAGTTCCTGGCCGGTCTTGGCGACAGCGCGGCAGGCGTGGGCATCGCGGCCGTCAACGGGCCGGGATCGGCGGTGGTTTCCGGGCCGCCTGAGCAGGTCCAGCATGCCGTCTCCGCACTGGAGGAAAGTGGCGGCAGGGCGCGGTTGATCGACGTGGACTACGCCTCCCACAGCGCACAGGTTGACGAGATCGCCGACGAGTTGCACGAGGTGTTGGCCGGTATCAATGCGACTCAGGGTGAGGTGGCGTTCTACTCCACCGTCACCGCCGGACGCATCGACACCAGCACCCTGGACACCGCGTACTGGGTGACCAACCTGCGCGAGCAGGTCCGCTTTGCCGAGGCCGTACGCCAGCTCCTGGCTGATGGCCACCGCGTGTTCATCGAAGCCAGCACCCACCCCGTCCTGACCGTCGGACTCCAGGAATCCTTCGACGAAGCCGGAATCGAAGCTGCGGCGGTGCCAACTCTCCGCCGCGAGCATGGCGGGTTGGAACAGTTGGCGCGGTCCGTAGCTCAGGCGTTCACCGCCGGCGTGAGCGTCGACTGGACCCGCTGGTACCCCAACGACCCCCCACCCCACACCGTGGGCCTACCCACCTACGCCTTCCAACGCCAGCGTTACTGGCTCCCCGACATGCTGCCCGATCTCGCCGCTCCCGGTGGGCAGGACGGCGAGGCCGCGTTCTGGGCCGCCGTTGAGCAGCAGGATCTGGGAGCCCTCGCGGAAACGTTGCGGGTTGGCGATGGCGATGGCGATGGCGGTGGCGCGGACGGTGAGGGTGCGCGTGCGTCGCTCGGTGCCGTGCTGCCGCTGTTGTCGGCGTGGCGGCAGGCGGGGCGTGCGCGGTCGGTCGTGGACGGCTGGCGGTACCGGGTGGAGTGGCATCGGCGTACGGACCTCGGGACGCTGTCGGGGCCGGCGGAATCGTGGCTCGTGGTGTGCCCGCCGGGGGCCGCCGACGAGTGGGTTGAGCTGTGCACCCGTACGTTGGGGGCGGCCGGTGACCAGGTGCGCCGGTGGGCGGTCGGGGAGTCTTTCGGGCGCGCCGAGCTGGCCGCCGCGCTGCGGGACGTGTACGCGGACGAGGCCACCGCGCCGACCCGTATCCTCTCGCTCCTCGGGCTCGATGAGCGCCCGCACGCAGATCACGAGGGTCTGACCAGCGGCGTTGCCGGGACCCTCGCGCTGGTGCAGGCGCTGGTAGACGCCGAGGTACCGAGCCCCCTGTGGTGTGTCACCCGGGGCGCGGTGGCCGTCTCAGCCGGCGAGAGCGTGGCCTCGCCCACGCAGGCCCAGATCTGGGGGCTTGGCCGGGTAGCGGCGCTGGAACACCCCACGCTGTGGGGTGGGCTCGTGGACCTGCCGCCCGTGCCGGACGACGTCGACCCTGGCCCGCTGCGCGCCGTTCTCGGCGGAGCGTCCGGCGAGGACCAGGTGGCGCTGCGCGACGGCGGGGTGTGGGGCCGCCGACTCGTACCGGCAGGGCTCGGCGAACGGGAGCCGGAGCATCCCTGGCAGCCCCGTGGCACCGTGCTGATCACCGGCGACGCCGACGGGCCCGCCGCGTACACCGCCCGTTGGGCCGCCGAGCGCGGCGCCGAACGGGTGTTGCTGTTGGGACGCGGCGGGGCCGACGCCGCCGGCGTGGCGGAGCTGTCGGCCGAACTGGAGGAACGCGGGGCCGTCCTGGAGGTGGCTGACTGCGCGCCGATCGACCGGACGGCCGTCGCGCGCCTCGCGGCCCGCCTTGCGGACGAGGGGGCAAGGATCGGCACGGTCATCCACACCTCGGCCACCGGGGACCTGGCGCCGCTGACCGACCTCTCGCCCGCCGACCTCGCCGAGGTCGTCGCCGCCAACCTGGTGGACGGCGGGCCACATCTGGACGAGCTGTGCGGCCTGGTCCCGGACGACACGGTGGTGTTCTTCTCCACGGTGGCCGCCTCCTGGGGCAGCAAGGACCACGGCGCCTACGCCGCGGCCACCGCCCACCTGGACTCGCTCGCGCGGCAACGCCGTGCGGCGGGCCACCGGGTCACGTCGGTGACCTGGGGGCTCTGGGACCTGGCCGCGCCCGGTGCGGTTGCCGGGTCGAACCCTGAACTCGGCCAGCACACGGAGCGGCTGCGCCGACAGGGCCTGACCCCGCTCGACCCCGGGCTGGCCACCGCCGCCCTCGGCCGGCTGCTCGACCACGACGACCCGCACCTGGCCGTGGCCGACGTGGCGTGGGACCGGTTCGCGCCGCTGTTCACGATGGCTCGGCCGAGCGCGCTGCTCGACTGCGTGCCACAGGCGAGGCGCGCGCTCGACGCCGCCCGCGAACCGGATGCCGGCGCGCCGGGCGACGGCGCGACTGCCCTACGTGAGGAGTTGACCGCCCTGCCCGCGCCGGACCGCACCGAGCGGCTGCTGACGGTCGTACGCGCCCAGGTGGCGTCCGTACTGCACTACCCGTCGCCGGACGCGGTGGACCCCGACCGACCCTTCAAGGAGCTGGGGTTCGATTCCATCGCGGCCGTGGAACTACGCAACCGGCTGCGCGGCGCGACGGGACTCACCCTGTCCACGACGCTGGTCTTCGACTACCCGACCCCCAGCACGCTGACCGAGTACCTGCTCACCCAACTCCTGCCCACCGACGCGGACCAGGCACACCCGGCGCTCGACCGCATCGACGAGGTGGAGGCCGCGCTCGCCGAACTGCCCGCGTCCGACCCACGCCGTACGGGGCTGGTGAACCGGCTCCAGGCGCTGCTGTGGAAGTACTCGACCACGGCGACCGCCGCGACACCCCAGGACCCGGCCGACGAGGACCTCGCCGGCGCCACGGCCGACGAGGTGTTCGCCCTTATCGACGAGTTGGGCGCGTAGTAACCCTCGCCGCCCCCTGCCGCCGGTGCCGTGCCCAGGCATCGCTGTCCGGCGCCCGGGTGATCCGGCGGCAGGGGCCGGAGTCGGGGGAGCCTTGTTCCCGGCGAGGGTTCGACGGGCGCGAAGCGCTGGCTAGGCGAACGCGTGCAGACCGGCCACCGCGAGGGTTTGCTCCGCGCCATGGGCCTCGAACGTGCCGACGGGTTGGAAGCCGAGGCGGGTGGCGAGCCTGCGGGAACGCTCGTTGGCCGTCTGGGTGACCACCAGGACCGGCTGGTCGGGCAGCTCGTCGGCGGCGGCCCGCAGCAGGCCCGTGGCAGCCTCGAACGCCAGCCCCGACCCCCAACCGCTGCGCCGGAGCAGGTAGGTGAGCTCCAACTCCCCGCCTTCCTCGGTGACGTGGCCGGGGAGGTCGGCGGAGCGCCGGTCGAGCACCAGTGTCCCGACGCACGCGTCGGATTCCCGGTCGGCGATGACGTACATGCCGGCCTTGCCCGCGATGGAGCTGACGCCGTTCTCGGCGAAGTACCGCTCGACGGCGTCGCGGGGCCGCGCACCGCCGAGGTGCGCGCGGACCCGCGGATCGGTCTGGAGCTCGATCAGGCCATCGATATCCGCGCTGTGCGCTGCGCGCAGCCGAAGGCGGGCGGTGGAGATCTCCGGGGCGGAGAGCGTGGGCCATGCGTTCATGCGCTCCATTGTCCCTGGTCACCGCAGTGGGACGGTGGGCTCAGCGACAGCGAGCGGACACCAGGCGCGGACGCGTCCCGAGCAAGGCCGCGTGAGGGTCGCGGCTTTCGTCCCGCGCGGGGGCCTGCCCGTGCCCCGCGCCCGCCGTCCGCGCTCGTGGCTGGCAAAGCCTTTGCGTACGTCTCCGTCCGGATGTTGGGTTGGCCCGATGACCAAGCACGACGAGGCGGCGACCGTCCAGCCGTTGACACGGGCCTGGGTGAGCGGGCACCTGGAGGCGGGGGAGCGGATCACCAGGGTCGAGGCACTGCGCGGCGGTATCACGGCCGAGATGCGGAGGCTGACCGTGGGCAGGCGTGCTGGCGGTACCCGCACCCTGGTGCTGCGGAGCTTCGTCTCCCCGTACGCCGTGGAGCGCGCCGATGACTGGCTCGGGAGGGAGGCCGGCGCCCTGACCCAGTTCGCGGGGACCGGCGTGGTGGCTCCCGAGTTGGTCGCGGTTGATCCGACCGCCGCGCACTGTGCGTATCCGTCGCTCCTGATGACACACCTGGCCGGCCGGACCGTCCTGGCCGACGCCGGGGTGGAGACGCGCGTGCGGCTGCTGGCCCGCCGACTCGTGGCGATCCACGCCGTGCGACCCGCCGAGCGGCCCCCGGCGTACGTGGCGTTGACGACCGCCGACAGTGTCGTGGTGCCACGGGGCGCCGACCCGGCGGCGTGGGCAGCGGCGATCGACGTGATCCGCGGGCCCCCACCGCCGTACGAGGGGCGCTTCCTACACGGGGACTTCCAGCCCGGCAACGTGCTGTTCGACATGTCCCCCGCACGGCCGGCAGCCGCCCGGATCACGGGGGTGGTCGACTGGGCAACGGCCTCCTGGGGCCCGGCGGACCTCGACGTGGCGCACTGCTCGACCAACCTCGCGCTTCTGCACGGGCCAGCGTGGGTACGCGGTTCGCCGAGGCGTACGAGGAGGCCGGTGGGTTGCTGGCCGCGGACGCGGGCGAGCGGCTGTACTGGCGGGTGCGGGACGGGCTGGTGGTCTCGGAGGAAGTGCGGCAGGTGTCGCGGCCGTGGCGGGAGGCGGGCAGGACCGACCTGACACCGCGCGTGGTGGAGGAGCGGTTGGCTGACTACGTCACCGCCGTGATGGCCGGGCTGGGGTGACGGCCCGGAGCGGCCGGCCGCGACCACGGTGGCGGGCGCTGGGCCGGATGCTCGCGGTCGTCGGCCCGGAGGAGGGTGGCTCTGTCGCCAGGAAGCGACCGCGGTGTCGTCTGCCGCTGGCTCACCCCGCGCCGCGTGCCAACTCCAGGAGATCCGCGGCTACTTGTCCGGGGCGCTGCACGTGCAGGTCGTGCTCGGAGTCGGGGTACTCGCGCAGTGTGGCGTGGCGTAGGGGGGCCGTGGTGTTCTGCACGCGGGTGCGGATGCGGTTCGCCAGCGGGGGCAGCGCGCCCTTGGGGATGGCGACCATCAGCAGCGTGGGCACGTCGACGTCGGCGTACCAGGGGACCGGGGGCTCGTCCCAGATGCTGCGCAGGATCGACATGTGCTGGTCGTGCGTCATGCGCTGGGTGAGCGTGCCGTCCGGGTGGACGCGCATGGTGGCGACGGCCGCGTCGATCGCCGCCGGTGACCAGTCGGGGTGAATGGTGCGGAAGTACGCGCTGATGCTGTCCACGGTGGCCCCGTCGAGCGCGCCGGGGCGCAGGGCGGCCACGAACGCCTCCCAGGAGGCGAACGCCGCCGACGGTTCGAGCCAGCCGCCGTCCACCAGGGCGAGGGCGGAGACCAGGTGCGGGTTCTCGGCGGCGAAGCGCACCGAGACGTTGCCGCCCCACGAGTGTCCCGCGACCACGACCCGCTCCAACCCCAGGAACGCGCAGGACGCGACCAGGTCGGCCACGGCCGTGCGGGTGTCGTAGCCGGTTTCGGGTGTGTCGGATTCGCCGTGGCCGCGCAGGTCCACCGCGTACACCGGATGGCCCGCGGCGGCCAGGTGGTCGGCGACCTCGTCCCAGAGCTGTGCGTTGGAGGCCATGCCGTGCACCAGGAGGAACGCCGTGGCCGCGGTTCCCGGCCGGTGCCGGAAATGCAATTTCACGTCATCGGTTACGGGGACGGAGAGATCCATGGCAGAAAGCCTAGCGTGTGAATAGGCCGCCATTCGAGCCCCGTTGGCATTACGGTTCCCTAAATTGCCGGCACATTAGCCGCGCTTAAGCGAGGGGGGCGATGCTGTTCCATGCTGGACCACCGAACGCAGCAGGTTCCGTGACGACGGTGTAAGTAGCTCCACCCGCAGTCTCTCGGAATTCCCAACCGCAGACATAGTGTCGGCATTTCCCTTCCCGAGTGCTCGGAAAGCAAGGCAGGGCTTTCCGGTCGGAGCGATGACGTCGCAGTGCGCTTCCCCGCCTGCGGCGATTTCGTGGTTTCCGGCGACTTTCTTCGCGAGCGGTGCGTGCGCGCCGGAGGCAGGGAAAACGCGCCCCTTCTCCCGCGCGATCTGGTCGTCCTTCCCCCGACCTTTCATTCGCGCGAAACGAGGCGCCATGTATCCACCCGTCTCCAGGTTCGACGACGTCGCCAAGATCAACCTCACGGACCTCGCCTTCTGGTCGCAGCCGTTCGGTGATCGCGACGCGGCCTTCGCTGCGCTCCGCAGGGCGCCGCGTCCGATGCACTTCCGTGAGCCCGCGATGCCCGGATATCCGCACGGGGCCGGCTATTACGCGCTGGTGCACCACGCCGACATCGCCGAGGTGAGTCGACGGCCGCAGGACTTCTGCTCGGCGCCGACCGGGATCAGCATCGTGGACCTGCCGCAGGAGTTCAACAACTTCTTCGGCTCGATGATCAACATGGACAATCCGCAGCACGCCCGACTGCGCCGAATCGTCTCCCGGGCCTTCGGACGCGGCATGGCGGCGGAGTTCGAGGCGGCCTCGCGGAAGGCGGCCCGGCAGATCGTCGACGACCTCGTAGCCACCGGCCCGTGTGACTTCGTACGCCAGGCCGCCGCCATCATGCCCATCGCCGTACTGAGCGGCATGATGGGCATTCCGCCCAGTGACTACGAGTTCATCTACGACCGTTCGAACATCATCGTCGGCACCTTCGACCCGGAGTACGTGCCCCGCCTCGACCAGGCGACGCCGGCCCTGCTGCGCACCTCGCGGGAGCTCGGCAGCTACATCGCCCGGCTCGCCGCCGACCGGGTGAAGAACCCCACCGGCGACCTCATCACCCGCCTGGTGCACGCCGAGATCGACGGCGAGCGGCTGACGCCCGAGGAACTGTCCTCCTTCTTCATCCTCCTGGTCATCGCGGGCATGGAGACCACCCGCAACGCGCTCTCGCGTGGCTTGGTGCTGCTGACCGAACACCCGGAGCAGCGGGAGTTGCTGCTCTCCGACTTTGACGCGTACGCGCCGCGTGCCGTCGAGGAGATCCTGCGCATGGCGACCCCCATCAACTGGATGCGCCGGACGGCGGCCCGCGACTGCGAGGTGAACGGGCACACCTTCGCCAAGGGCGACAAGGTCCTGCTCTTCTACTGCTCGGCCAACAGGGACGAGAAGGTGTTCGAGGACCCGTACACGTTCGACATCACCCGGGACCCCAACCCCCACCTGACCTTCGGCTCCGTCGGGCCGCACTTCTGCCTCGGCGCCCACCTGGCCCGCATGGAGGTCACCGTCTTCTTCCGCGAACTCTTCGGCCGGCTCCCGCACATCCGCAGCGAAGGCGAGCCCAGGCGGCTGGTCGCCAGCTTCGTGGAGGCCATCAAGCACGTGCAGTGCGTGTTCTAGGCGGCGCCACCGCGCAGGCCCGGCGCCATGCGGCGGCGCCGGGTGCGTGACGGTCAACAGGGGGCAGGCGGGACCCTGGCCTCGGTGAGCGCCCGGCGGAGATCGGCGACGCAGGCGGCGACGTCGCGACCCGCGGTGTCGATCACAAGGCGCTCGCGGTGCCAGGGTTCGTACGGGCGGTGCACGATGGCGTCCCAGCTCGGGAGAGCCAGGTCGGGGATGTCGACCGCGCGGTGTTCGGCTCGACGACGATGCTCGGCCGGGTCGGAACAGACGATCTCGGCCTCGATCGCGGGGGCGGCGGTGCGCACGGCGACACTCCGCCAGGCGTCGCGAGTGACAGCCAGTGGGCTCACGGACTCGGCGACCACGGTGAGCCCCTGTCGCAGGTGCTCTTCGGCCAGGGCGTAGGCGACGACATACCCGGCCGGGCCCACGGGGTGGGTGGCCAGCCCGGAACGTACGATCGCCTGCTCGATGGTGTCCACGCGCACGTGAACGGCACCGATCTGGCGGGCCAGAGTCCGCGACAGGGTCGTCTTCCCCGTTGCGGGCAGGCCACAGATGATCACGAGCATGGGTTCATCCTGCCCCATGGCCGTGGACTGTGGCGCACGGCTTCTCTAAGCGTCCGGCGCGGCCTCGCCGCCCAGCAACTGGTCCGCGAGCGGCGTGCGCCGGTACAACACCTGACGCCCGTGGCGGGCCCGGGTGACGAGCCCCGTCGCGAAGAGGACGCGCAGGTGTTGGGAGACCGCGCTCGGCGTGACCCGGAAGCGGCGCGCGAGCTCCACCGTGGCCAGCGGCTCGGCCAACTGCGCGAGCAACCGCGCCCGCACCGCCCCGACCAGCTCCGCGAGGGCCCCCGGCGGCGCGGCGGGCGGGGCCTCGGCCCACAGCGTCGCCACCCCGCGGCTCGGGTAGGCCAGCACCGGCGCGACGTGCTCCGTCACGGGTGGCGCTGGCTTGTGCGCGAACACCAGGGGGACCAGCAACAGCCCCCGCCCGGCGGCCCGGGTGCGGAAGCCGTCGCCGATCATGCCGCGCATCTCCAGCACGCCGTCCCGCCAGCGCACGTCGGGGTGGAGGTCGGCGAACAACAGCCGCGCCCCACCGGTGGCCAGTTGGCGCGCCCGGTAGGTCATGTCGGCCTCCAGCACGAGGCGGATCCGCGGCCACCACGGCTCGACGGCCGCGCTCCAGTAGCCGTCGAGCAGGTCGCAGACGGCCTCGCGGAGGGCGATCACCTCGGCGTCGGTGCCGGTCGCCGCGGCCCGCAGCGGCGCGGGCAGCGGATCGGGAGCGTGCGTGTCGCGCAGGTCGCGGCGTACGAGGGCGGGGGGAGTGCGCCGTACGACGGCCAGTTCGTCGGCGAAGGACGCGAAGTGGGTGGCCGGTCGTGGGGTGAGGAAGTCCGGCAGGGTGTGCCGCCGCGCGACCAGCGACAGCAGCAACTCCGTGTCCAGCGCGCCCAACCCGCTAATGACCGCCCGGCGCCAGGGCAGGTGCAGCGCGGACAACCCGGGCTCGCGCAGCACGCGCAGGCTGCACACCGTCTCGGCCAGCGGCGACAGCGCGAACCGGGTGTCGGCGAGGTCCTCGACCCCCATCACGAAGCTGATCATTAAGGCATACGCTACGTCGTTTCCGCCCGGCCCCACAGGGCCGTGGAATGCCCGACATGACAGCAGCGTCGACGCCCCCGCCCGACCCCGTCCTGAGCCGGCGGTTTCTTCTCCTGCTCGCGCTCACCTGCGCGGCGGCGGTGGGCAACCTCTACTTCGCGCAGGCACTGACCCCGCTGGCGGCCGAGGGGCTCGGCGTCTCCACGGGCGCCGCGACGCTCGCGGTCACCGCAACCCAGGTGGGGTACGCGGCCGGCAACTACCTCCTCGTACCGCTGGGCGACCGGTTTCCCCACCGACGCCTGCTGACGGTCCTGCTCTGCCTGACCGGCCTCGGACTGCTCGCGGCGGGCCTGGCCCCCGGCCTGCCGGTGCTCGTCACCGCCTCCGCCGCCGTGGGCCTGACCAGCGTCGCCGCGTCCGTGGTGGGCCCGCTCGCGGCCGGGTTGGTCGCGCCCGGCCGGCGCGGCGAGGTGTCCGGGATGCTGGCCAGCGGCGCCATCGGCGGGATGCTGCTGTCGCGCGCGTTCGGCGGCTCGCTCGCCGAGGCGTGGGGCTGGCGGACCCCCTACCTGGTCGCCGCGGCCGTGATGCTGCTGCTGGCCTGGGTGCTCGGGGCGGCGCTGCCCGTGCGGCCCGCCCCGGCGGCCGGCCGACCGTACCGCGCCCTGCTCGCCGAACCGCTGCGGCTGCTGCGCACCGAACCGGAGCTGCGGCGCTCGAGCTTCTACCAGGCGACGGTGTTCGCCGGGTTCTCGGCGGTGTGGACGGGCGTCGTCCTGCTGCTGACCGGCCCGGCCTACGGCCTTGGTGCCCCGGCCGCGGGCCTGCTCGCCCTGGTGGGGGCGGCCACCATGGTGTGTACGCCGCTGGCCGGCCGGCTCACCGACCGGCGCGGCCCCGACCTGGTCAACCTGGTCTGCCTGTTGGGCACGCTCGCCTCCGCCGTGGTGCTGGCGGCCGGGGCGCTGGGTGGGGCGGCCGGCATGGCGGCGCTCGTCGTCGGCACGCTGCTGCTCGACGTGGCGATGCAGTGCGGGATGGTCGCCAACACGACCCGGGTCTACGCGCTGCGCGCCGACGCCCGCAGCCGCCTCACCACCGCCTACATGACCTGCGCCTACCTGGGTGGCAGCGCCGGGTCCTGGCTGGGCGCGCGGGCCTTCGGCGCGGCGGGTTGGCCGGGGGTGTGCGCGCTGTTGGCGCTGTGCGCGGCGGCGGCCCTGGCCCGACATCTGGCGGCCGTCGCGCGGCAGCGGACCGGACCGCGCGCCGGACGGGCCGCCTCGTCCGCACCGAGCGCCGGCCGGAAGAGTTGGCGTGGGTCCCGATGACGGTGGGGCGCCAGCACGCCTCGCCCTCGCCGCGGCTCCGCTCGCCACCGAGCGGGCGAACCGCGTCTCAGCCAGCCGGCTCGCGGCACGGCGCCGCACCGGGGCGTTGCGAGGCCCCGGTGCGGCGTGGACGCGACCGTCAGCCGGCTGTGCGGCGCCTGCCCGTCGCGGTGCGCGCGGGCCGTGCAGCGTGCGTGCCCACCCGGCTACTCCGCCGCGGTGCCGGCGGGAGCCGCGTCGTCCTCGGCCACCGCGGCGAACGCCTCGGCCAGGTAGTGGCCCAGGGTGGCCGGGGTCGGGTACTCCAGGACGGCGACGAGGGGGATCTCCACGTCGGTGAGCGTCATCAGGTTGCGGGTCAGCTCCAGCGCGGTGAGCGAGGTGAGCCCGCTCTCCAGGAAGTTGCTGTCGTCCTCGATGGTGGCCTCGGGCAGGATGCTCGCGAGCTGAGCGCGCACCGTCTCGCGCAACAGCGCCTCGCGCTCCTCGGGGGTCGCGGCGGCGAGGTCCTCGCGGAGCTTGGCGCCGTCGAGGTTGGCCTCGCTGTTTTCGGTGTCCATCACTTTCTCCCGTCTCGTTGGGGCTTCGGGACGCAGCCGTCGGCGGCGCCGACGGCGGTGAGCGTCCCGGAGAACTCGTGGCCGGCGGCGGGCCGCCGTGGGCCGCGCGCACCCGGGCAGCGGCGGTCCGCGTCCCCTCGCGCGGACCGGGCCCGGGCCGGCATGGCGCACGTGGTCACGACGGTCCCGTCGCGAGCGCGGCGGGCACGGCGGGCGGCGCCGCCCGGTCGGTGGGCCGGAACTCCGGGAGGTCGGCGAAGAGGCGCCGTACGCCCAGCTCCGTCGCGTGGTCGGCCACCCAGGCCCAGTCGATGTCCGCGACCACCGCGGCCGGTGCCTGGGCCGCGACCGCGTCGCGCAGGGCCTGGACCACCGCCTGCCCGGGCAGCGCCGCCATCCCGTTGCCCCGCAACTGCTTGGCGGCGCCGACGACCGCGTCCGGCTCGCCGACGGGGCCCAGGGCCACCGACACGGCGGGCACACCGTGTGCCCGGCACTCCTGGGCGAGGGCGCTGACGTAGGCGTGCGTCGGAGCCTGGTTGCCGAGCCCCGGGCCGCGGCAGACGCCGGCGACCGACGAGCACAAGACCAGGGCCGTCAGGTCGTGCCGCCGGGCCAGCGCGCACACCCGGCGCGCCGCGGCCATCGCGCCCGCCCCCTCGCCGCGCAGCCGCTCGGCGTCCAACGGGCCCGCCTCGTAACCGAGTTCGCAGGCGAGATGGACCACCGCGGTCAGCGGAAGCTCGGGCGCGACGCTTGCGACGACCCGGTCCAGCTCGCCCGGTTCGGCCACGTCGGCGACGGCGGTCGCCACGCGCACGCCGGTCGCGGACAACTCCGCCACCAGCGCCTCGTCCGGCGCCGCCGCGTCCACCAGCAGCACCTGCTCGGCGCCGGCCTCGGCCGCCCAGCGCGCCGCGTGCGCGCCGGCGCCGGTGTTCGCGCCGCTGATCAGTGCCGTGCCACGCAGGGTGCCACCGTCGGCGGTGCCGGCCGCCGTCTCCCGCACCAGGCGCCGTGCGAACGCGCCGTCGGGGCCTACGGCCAGCTCGCTCTCGCCCTCATCGGCGAGCAGCGCCGCCGCCAGCCGGCGCCACGTCCGGGCGCCGCACCGGGCCGGCAGGTCGACCAGGCCACCCCAGCGTTCCTGCCGCTCGGCGGCCAACGCGCCGCTCAGACCCCAGAGCTGGGCCTGTTCGGGACGGGGGGCGGAGTCGCCGACGCCGATACTGACGGCGCCCTGGGTGACCACCCACAACGGCGCCTCGATCCGGGCCCGCTCCAAGGCGTCGGCCAGCGCGACCGTCGGCGCCAGCGCCGAACCGCCGTCCTCGCTCGGCGCGCCGTCGTCACCACTGGCTCGACGCGGCCCGGGCAGTGCCAGCAGCGACAGCACGCCGGCCACCGGCTGACCCGCGCCCGCCCGCGCCAGCCGCTCGGACAGCGGTACGTCCGACGCGGCGGCCGGCTCCACGTCCACGTCCACCGGCACGATCTCGGCGCCCCGCGCGCGCAGCGCCGCGACCACCGCCGTCGCGCTGCCCGTGGCCCCGTCCTCCGCCGGCTTCGCGTCCGCCGCCACCGGGGAAGCCGGTGGGGGTCCGGTCACCACCAGCCAGCGCCCGGACAGCCGGGGCTCGCCCGCCTCAGCGACGGGCCGCCAACTCACCCGGTACCGCCACCGGCGCTGCCGCCGCCATGTCGCCAGGGCCGGCAGCACCTCGCGGAGCAGCGCGCCGCGCTCACCGCTGACCCCGATGGCGCGGGCCACCGCGTCCGGGTCCGCGCGTTCCACGGCCGCCCAGAACTCGGTGTCGGCCCGCGACTCGACGGCCGGCGCGCCGGGCGCCGGCTCGTTCTCCAACCAGTAGCGACGCCGCTGGAAGGCGTACGTCGGCAGGCGTACGGTGCTCGGCGTCGGGCCGCCGGCGAAGAAGGCCGGCCAGTCCACGCCCGGGCCACCAGCCAGGTGCAGCCGCGCCACGGCGTGCGTCAGCGCGCGCACCTCGGGCTCCCCGGGGGCCACGGCCGACACCGCCAGCGGCGCCCGACCGGCCGGCTCCGACGGCGCGGCGAGCAGCGCGTCGGGCCCGAGTTCCACCCAGGCGCTCGCGCCGGCCGCGGCGCCGGCCACACCACCGGACGCCCCGCCCCGGCCGCTCTCGGCCCAGTACGCGACGGTGGCCAGCGACTCGCCCACGGGTTCACCCGTGCGCGCGCTCAGCACCGGCAGGTCGGGCTGTCGTAGGTCGAGTCCGCCCGCCACCTGTCGTACCCGCTCCGGGCCGGCGGCGTCGGCGAGGACCAGCGCGCACGCGTCGGGCAGCGGCAACGCACCGGCCACGTGCGCGGCGGCGATCTCCCCGCCGCCCGCGCCGATGACCGCACCGGCCCTGACGCCGAGGGCTCGCACGAGCGCGGCCAGCGCCACCTGCCCCGCGAACCGCACCGCGGCGGCCTCCGGCGCCGCCAGCGAGGCGGCCCCGACGTCGAACGCCAACTCCCGCAGCGGACGGTCGAGCCGCCCGTCGAACGCCTCCGCCACCGCGTCGAAGGCCGTGGTGAAGGCCGGGAAGCGCGCGTACAGCTCCGCGCCGAAGCCCGGAGGCCGCTCGCCGCCGCCGAACGCGAACACCGTGGTGCGCGCGGCGACCGTGGCGGCCCCGGGCCGCAGCACGGCCGGCCCCACCACGGCCGGATGCGCCCGGCCGGTGGCCAGCGCCGCCAGGCCGTCCGCCAACTCCGCGTGGTCCGCGCCGACCACCACCGCCTGGTGCTCGAAGGGCGACCGGGTCGTCACCAGGGACCACCCCACGTCGGTGGGCGAACCCTCGCCGGCCCCGTCCAGGTGGTCGAGCAGCGCACGGGCCTGACCCGCCAACGCCCGCTCACCGCGCGCCGAGACCAACCACGGCACCACCGGGCCCGCCGTGCACGAACCGGCGTCCGGCACCGACCGCGTCGACCGCTCAGGCCCGGCCGGCCGCGTGGTCGCCGGTGGCTGCTCCACGATCAGGTGCGCGTTGGTGCCGCTCGCGCTGAACGAGGAGACCGCGGCCCGCAGCGGGCGCTCCCGGGTCGGCCACGCGGTGCGCTCGGTGACCAGCCGCACCGCGCCCGACCGCCAACTCACCAGCCGAGTTGGCCGGTCCACGTGCAGCGACGGCGGCAGACTGCGGTGGCGCATCGCCGCCACCATCTTGATGACACTGGCGACCCCGGCCGCCGCCTGGGTGTGCCCGATGTTGGACTTGACGCAACCGAGCAGCAGCGGATCGTCCGCCGGCCGCTCCTTGCCGTACGTGGACAGCAGCGCCTGCAACTCGATGGAGTCACCGAACGCGGTGCCCGTACCGTGCGCCTCCACCGCGTCCACGTCGGACGGCGAGAGGCGGGCCTGCGCCAGCGCTTCGCGGATCAACTGCTGCTGGGCCGGGCCGTTCGGCGCGGCCATTCCGGTGCTCGCGCCGTCCTGGTTGATCGCCGAGCCACGGATGACCGCGAGCACCTGGTGCCCGGCCCGTCGCGCGTCCGAGAGCCGCTCCAACAGGACCAGGCCCACGCCCTCGGCGTACACCATGCCGTCGGCCGCGTCGGCGAACGACTTGCAACGCGCGTCGGGCGCCAACTGCCGCTGGCTGGAGGCGACCTGGAAGGCGCTGGCTGTGTAGTTGATGGCCGCGCCGCCGGCCAGCGCGAGCGAGCACTCACCCTGGCGCAGCGCGCGGGCGGCCAGGTGCATGGCCACCAGCGACGAGGAGCACGCGGTGTCCAGGGCGACGGCCGCGCCCTGCAGGCCCAGGGTGTAGGCCACCCGGCCCGGGGCGAGGCTGGCCGCGTTGCCGTTGCCGACGTAACCCAGCAGGCCCTCGGGAATCCGGTCCAGCCGCGAGGCGTAGTCGTGGTACATCACACCCGCGTACACGCTGGTGTCCGAACCGCGCAGGGTGTGCGGCGCGATGCCCGCGCTCTCCACCGCCTCCCAGGCCACTTCGAGCAGCAGCCGCTGCTGCGGCTCCATCGCCGGCGCCTCGCGGTCGCTGATGTCGAAGAACGCCGCGTCGAAGTCCGCCGCGTCGTGGACGAACCCACCCGAGCGCACGTACGAGGTGCCGTGGTGGTCCGGATCGGGGTGGTACAGGCTCTCCAGGTCCCAGCCGCGGTCGGTGGGGAAGCCCGAGATGACGTCGCGCTCGTCGGCGACCACGTCCCACAACTGCTCCGGCGTCCGCACGCCCCCGGGGAAGCGGCACCCCATCCCCACGATGGCGATGGGCTCGGGCCGCTGCTCCTTGAGGTCCTGCAACTGCTGCCGCGTCTGGTGAAGCTCGGCCGTAGTCCACTTGAGGTAGTCGACGAGCTTTTCTTCGTTCGTCATGAAAAGAGCGGGCCTTTCTCGCCTGAGCCGTCGTGCCTGAGCCGTCGTGGTGGGCCGGGCCGGATGCGGCGCCGACTAGCGGGGGATGCCCTTGACGCCGGCCAGGCTGCTCGGGCTCAGCTTCACCAGGGACAGCTCGTCCGGGGTCAAGGGGGGCGCCGTCAACTCCGGCAACATCCGGTCCTGGTGCATGAGCGACAGGAAGCGGTTGGAGGCCAGCTCCGACTGCGGCGCCGTCAGGCTGATGACGTCGGTCACCACGTCACACACCGCCGATGACCTGATCGCCCGGTCGGCGATCAGATCGGAGAAACGCTGGCGCGCCGTGGCCCCGCCCGTCAGGCGCGGGTCCTTGGCGTTCATCCGGCACCCCACGTACTCCACGTCCTTGGACGCCGCCATGATCCACGGATCGTCGACGGACGCGCTGATCGCCCGCTGGACGCGGCGCGCCGACCCGGCCTCCTCCACGCCCAGCGCCAACTGCTCGTCCAGCGCGGTCGCGGCGCGGGCCGCGGCGCTCATGCCGTGCCCGTAGATCGGGTTGAACGCGGCCAGCGCGTCGCCGACCACGACCAGCCCCTCCGGCCACCGCTCAAGCCGCTCCGGGTAGAGCCTGCGGTTGGCGCCCACCCGGGACACGGCCACCGGCGTCAACGGCTCGGCCCCGCTGATCAGGTCCGCGACCAGCGGGTGCCGCAGGGTCCTGGCGTACGGCAGGAACTCCTCCTCGGTCGTCGGCAGCCCCGCGCCCCGCGTGCAGGACAGCGTCACCATCCACGTGCCGTCCTCCTGCGGGTAGACCACCCCGAAGCGGCCCGGCTCGCGCACCCGGTGGTCGGCGGCCACGTTGATGGCGGGAAAGCCCTCGGTCGCCCCGGGCGGCGCCTGGTAGATCCGGGTGGAGTAGGCGATGCCCGCGTCCACGACGTCCTCCTCGACCGGCGGCAGGTCCAACGCCGACAGCCAGTGCCGCAGCCGCGAACCGCGCCCCGAGGCGTCCACCACCAGATCGGCGCCCAGCGTCTCGGTGTCGCCGCTGTCCATGTCACGCACCCGCACCCCGCTGATCCGGGTGCCGTCACCGACCAGGTCGAGGATCTCCGTGCGCTGGCGCACCGTGACCCGGCCACCGGCCAGGATCTGGTCACGCACGTGCCAGTCCAGGAACGGCCTGGTGCACATGAGGGCGTACTGCCGGGGCGGGAAACGGTGCTGCCAGCCGTGCGAGGTCAACGTCACCAGGTCCTGGTGGAAGTTGACCTTGCGGGCCCCCGCCTTGAGCAGCCGCTCGACCATGCCGGGCAACAGCCCGTCGATGAGCCGCGCCCCGCTGGACCACAGCACGTGCACGTGGCGCCCCTGTGGCGAGCCCTTGCGGTGCCGCGGCGCGTCGGGCAGCACGTCGCGCTCTATGACGGTGACGGTCTCCGCGTGGCGGGCCAGTACGTGGGCCGCCAGCATTCCGGCCCAGCCGCCGCCCAGAACGATTCCATGTTTCGGTGTGGTCATGGTGATGCTTTCGTCCCTTCCCCGCGCCCGGCCCGCGGTGACCCGCCCGCGCGATGCGCGAGGGGGCCACGGCGCGAGCGGCCGACGGGAGAGTTGTGAGGGCGGCGAACACGTGGGGGAGGGACCCCGGCACCCTGCCCGGCCGGCGTCCGCTACGCGCGGACCCCGGCCGGCGGTAGGCCCCGGGCCGTTGGTACGACGCGGAAGTCCCCGGCTTCCCTGACGATCGACGCGGGCCGGCTGCCGGTCCGCCCGGCACCGCGCCAGGCACGACGCGGCGACGCTGCGATGATGTCCGGCACCGCTTAAGTCGGGCTAGGGCTGCCCTTGGCCTGCACCATCTTGGCGAGGTTCTGCGTCACGGCCATGAAGTGCGCCACGCCGGACAGCTCCGGACCATCGCCGACCTTGGTGTCGGTGATGCCCCAGTAGGCCCGCGCGTGTCGCACCAGATCGTCGTCACCCAGCTCGATGATGCCGACGATCTGGAACGTCAGCTTGGTCGGCGCGTACACCGTCACCGTCGTCGGCACGGCCACGCTCCTGCCGTCCATCGAGACCACGGGCCGGCCCGGCTCCTCGTGCACCTGGCACTCGATGGACCAGGCGATGTGCCCGCGCAGCGCCTCCTTGCCGATCAACGGCGGCGCGCCCACCGGGTCCTCGAAGACGATGTCGTCCGAGAAGAGTTCCAGCACGGCTTCGACGTCGCCGTCGTTCATGCGCCGGGCGTACTCCAGCGCCAGGTGTTTCAGGGTCGCCTCATCGGCCATGGGTGTCTCCTCGCGGGGTGCGGGCGGGTGGGGGGGTCAGTCCGTGACGGCAAGGTCCGACCTCCCCCACAGGGCCTTCAGCTCCGTGATGGCCCCGCCCTTGCCGGTACGCAGCATCAGCACGTAGTTCCAGGTGATGCGCTTGCCCGTGGGGTCGTCCGGGGCCGTGATCCAGCCCCGTTCGGCGAACCCCGGGCCCTTGGGCAGGTAGTCCATGACGGCGCTGGCCGGGGCCAGTACGTGCTTGCCGTCCTGTCCCGCCACCGGGTCGCCGAGGGTCTCCCGCACCCCGGCCCGGACGAACTCCTCGAAGTGCGCCCGCAGCGCGTCGCGGCCCGAACGCTGGTCGGCGCCGACCGGGTCCTCGAAGGTGACCTCGTCCGCGTACAGGCCAAGGAGCCCGTCGACGTCCGCGGCGTTCAGCAGGCGGCTGTGCTCCACCATCAGCTTCTTGCGGCTTCGCTCGTCAATCAACGCGTGCTCCCCATGTGCTCTCCGTTGTCGCTCCGGCCCAGGTCCTGGTCGATGAACTGGAAGATCTCGTCAGCGGTGGCCTCCTGGATCTTGCCGCTGACGGCCGCCTCCGCCGCGGGCTCCGTCGGCTCCGGCGAACCGCCGCCCAGCGCCTCCAGCCTGGTCAGCGTGGTGCGCAGCCGCTCGTGCAGCGCCTCGCGCGCCGCCGCGTCCTGCGCGAGGGCCAGCAGCGCGCCCTCCATCCGCTCCAACTCGCCGAGCAGCGGTGGCAGCGGGTCCGCGGCGGGCGGCGCCAGCTCGGCGTGCAGGTGCGCGGCCAGCGCCACCGGATTCGGGTGGTCGAAGATGAGCGTGGTCGGCAGCCGCAGCCCGGTCACACTGCCCAATCGGTTGCGCAGCTCGATCGCGGTCAGCGAGTCGAACCCCACCTCGAGGAAGCCGCGCTCGACGTGCAGCCGACCGGGATCGGCGTGGCCGAGCGCGGCAGCCGCGTGCGTGAGCACCAGGTTGAGCAACACCCGGTGCTGCTCGTCCGACGGCAACGCCGCCAGGTGCCCGGCCCAGTCCGTCAGCGGCTGGCCGGCCGCCGCCGTACGGCGCGCGGGCCCGCTCGCGGTGAGGCCGCGCAGCGGAGCGGGCAGCGTCAGCGCCGGCTGGCCGGCCAGCGCGCGCACGTCCAGGTCCATGGCGACCAGGTGCGGCGCCCCGTGGCGTACGGCGGCGTCCAGCAGGCCAAGTCCCCGCTCGGCCGACATCGGATGGATGCCCGAGCGGGCCATGCGCTCCAGTGCCGCCTCGTCCAGGTGTCCGGTCATGCCACTCGCGTCGCCCCACAGGCCCCACGCGATGGACACCCCGGGCAACCCGAGCGCCTGCCGGTGCGCCGCCAGCGCGTCACAGAAGGAGTTCGCCGCCGCGTAGTTGGCCTGCCCCGACGAGCCCAGCGTGGCCGCCGTCGAGGAGAACAGCGCGAACAGCCCCAGATCGAGCCCCTCGGTCGCCGCGTGCAACACCGCCGCGGCCCCCGCCTTCGGACCCCACACCCGCGCCAGCCGATCCGCGGACTGCGAGGTGAGCACCGCGTCCTCCAACACGCCGGCCGCGTGCACCACGCCGGTCAACGGATGCTCGGGAGCCACCCCCGCGAGCACGGTGGCGACGGCCTCGGGATCGGCCACGTCGGCCGCCACGATCCGCACCCGCGCGCCCAACTCCATGAGTCGAGCGGCGAGTTCGTCCGCACCCGCCGCCCGCGGACCGCTGCGACTGACCAGCAGCAGGTGCGCGCTCTGCCCCGTCCGCACCAGGTGCTCGGCCACCAGGGCCCCCAGCGTGCCGGTGCCACCCGTGATGAGAACCGTGCCCTCGGGATCGAGCCGCCCCGCGACACCCTCGCCCGCCGCGACCCCGCCCCGTGCCCGCGCGAGCCTCGGCGCCCACACGCGTCCCGCCCGCAGCGCGAGCTGCGGCTCACCCAGCTCCACGCCCCGGGCCACGGCCTGCGGCAACTCCGCCACGTCCGCGTCCACGTCGAGCAGGAGGAAGCGCCCCGGGTTCTCCGACTGCGCGCTGCGCAGCAATCCCCAGGCACCGGCCCCGGCGAGATCCAGCTCGGCCGCCCCACCACCGGTGTGTACGGCGCCCCGAGTGACGACCACGAGATGGGCATCGGCCAGCGCCGGACGCAGCAACCAACTCTGCACCAGGCCCAGCAACTCCTGCGCCACCCGCAACCCGTCGTCGGCCGAGCCCACCGCCTCGGCTAGCACCACCGACGGAGCGGGCTCACCCCCGTCCAAGGCGGTGACCAGCGCCTCCAGATCCGCGTACCGCACCGGCCGCGACCCGTCAGGCCCCGGGCCCGGCACCGACAGGTCGCCGAGGGCGAGCGTGTCGGCACCCAGCACGGCCCAACTGCCGTCGCCGAGCACGGCCTGCGCCGACTGCGCGGCGGTGGGGGCCGGCAACGCGGTCCACTCCGGAGCGAACAACCCGTCCACGCCCCGCGCGGCGGTCGCCGCCTGGAGCTGCCCGCTCTCGGCGGGCCGGGTCACCAATGAGTCCACGGTGAGCACCGGCGCGCCCACGGCATCGGCCACCGTCACGTGTAGGGCATCCCGCTCCGCGTCCCGCCCGACCCGGACCCGCACCGTGCTGGCCTCGGCCGCCCACAGGCGCACCCCGGTCCACGCGAACGGCAGCCGAAGCCCGCCGTCGTCCCCCTCGGGCTGCTCCATCAGCAGCGAGGGCTGCAACGCGGCGTCCAGCAGGGCCGGATGGATGCCGTACCCGTCGCGCTTGCCAGCCGCCTCCGGCAGCGTGATCTCCGCGAACACCTCGGACCCCCGCCGCCACGCCGCCTCCAGCCCCTGGAACGCGGGCCCGTAGCCGTACCCGGCCGCCTCGGCCTGGGCGTAGAACTCCGTGACGTCCACCGGCTCCGCACCGGCCGGCGGCCAGGCGCCCGCGAGCCCGGCGCCCGGCTCGTCACCCGCCGACGGCGGGCTGAGCACCCCGACGGCGTGTGTCACCCACGGGGCGTCGTCCTCCTGCTCGGGCCGCGAGAAGACCCGCACCTCGCGCCGACCATCCGCACCCGCGGCGGTCACCGCCACCTGCACCCGCAATCCACCGGAGGCGGGCAACACCAGCGGCGCCTGGAGCGCCAGCTCCTCGACGCCACCACAGCCCACCTCGTCGGCCGCCCGCAACGCCCACTCCACCAGCGCGGCGCCCGGCAGCAGCGCCGTACCCGCCACGACGTGCTCGGCCAGCCACGACTGAGAGGCGACGGACAACCGCCCCGTCAACAACCGGCCCCCGTCACCAGCCAGCTCCACGGCCGCCCCGAGCAGCGGATGCCCCGCGGCCGTCAACCCGAGCTGCGTGGCATCGCCACCCCGCCCACTGGTGTCCTCCAACCAGTACCGCTCACGCTGGAAGGCGTAGGTGGGTAGGTCCACGGTGTGGGGTGTGGGGTCGTTGGGGTACCAGCGGGTCCAGTCGACGCTCACGCCGGCGGTGAACGCCTGGGCCACGGACTGCGCCAACTGCTCCAACCCGCCGTGCTCGCGGCGAAGGGTGGGTACCGCGGCAGCTTCGATTCCGGCTTCGTCGAAGGCTTCTTGGAGTCCGACGGTCAGGACGGGGTGGGTGCTGGCTTCGATGAACACGCGGTGGCCATCAGCCAGGAGCTGGCGTACGGCCTCGGCAAAGCGGACCTGCTCGCGCAGGTTGGTCACCCAGTACGCGGTGTCCAAAGTGCTGGTGTCGATACGTTCGGCGGTGACGGTGGAGTAGAACGCCACCTCGCCCTGGGTCGCACTGATACCGGCCAACACCTCGTGCAACTCGTCAGCGATCTCGTCAACCTGTGCGCTGTGGGAGGCGTAGTCCACGTCGATCAACCGAGCCCTGCCGCCACTTTCCTCCAGCGCGGAGACGGCGTGCTGAACCTGCTCGGGCGGCCCGGAGACCACGGCGGAGCCGGGCCCGTTGACGGCCGCGATACCCACACCCGCTGCGCTGTCGCCAAGCCCGGCCAGGAACTCTTCGGCCTTGTCCTGACTCAACGCGAGCGAAGCCATGGCGCCGCCGCCGGCAAGTCGGCGCAGCGCCCTGCTCCGCAACGCCACCACCTTCGCACCGTCCTCCAAGGACAGCGCGCCGGCGACGACAGCGGCGGCGATCTCACCTTGGCTGTGGCCTACCACGGCCGCCGGCTTGACCCCTTGATCAGCCCACACCGCAGCGAGGGAGACCATCACGGCCCACAGCACCGGCTGGACCACATCCACCCGGCCCAGGTCGGCGGCGTCCACCCCGCCCCGCAGCACCTCGGCAAGCGACCAGTCCACGTACGGCGCGAGCGCCCGCTCGCACTCCGCCACCCGCGTGGCGAACACCGGCGAGGTTTCCAGCAATCCCGCGCCCATCCCCACCCACTGCGAGCCCTGGCCTGGGAAGACCAGTACTGGGCCGAGGTCGCCGGTCAGGGTCGGGGTGCTGGGGTTGGTGAGGGTGGGGTGAGTTGTGTCGGTGGCCAGTGCTTGGAGGCCGGCGAGGAGCGTGTCGTGGTCTTGGCCTGTGAGGACTGCTCGGTGGTCGAAGGTGGTGCGGGTGGTGGTCAGGGACCAGCCGATGTCGGTGATCGAGGCGGCCGGGGCTGTTGCCAGGTGTTCGAGCAGGGCCTGGGCCTGACCCCGCAGCGCGGCGTGGCTGCGGGCCGACAGCACCCACGGGACGTAGCCACCGGTGACCATCACCGGCCCGGGAGCGACAGGCGCCGACTCCTCGACAGGAGCCTCCGGCGCCTGCTCCAGGATGAGGTGGGCGTTGGTGCCCGAGACGCCGAAGGAGGAGACGCCGGCGCGCAGCGGATGCCCGTCGGGTACCCAGTCGATCTGTTCGGTCAGCAGCCGCACCGCGCCCGCGTCCCAGTCCACGTGCGGCGTCGGCGCGTCGATGTGGAGCGAGGCGGGCAGCACACCGTGCTGCATGGCCTGCACCATCTTGATGACGCTGGCGACGCCGGCGGCGGCCTGGGTGTGGCCGATGTTGGACTTGACGGAGCCCAGCCACAGCGGGCGGTCGTCGGGCCGGTCCTGACCGTACGTGGCGAGCAGGGCCTGTGCCTCGATCGGGTCACCCAACGACGTACCGGTGCCGTGCGCCTCGACGGCGTCCACCTCGGCCGGGGTGAGCCGCGCGTTGGCCAGTGCCTGCCGGATGACGCGCTGTTGGGACGGACCGTTGGGGGCGGTGAGCCCGTTGCTGGCGCCGTCCTGGTTGACCGCCGAGCCACGGATCACGGCGAGCACCCGGCGGCCGTTGCGCTGCGCGTCCGACAGCCGCTCCAGCAGGACGAGCCCCGACCCCTCGGAGAAGCCGGTGCCGTCGGCCGCCGCCGCGAACGCCTTGCAGCGCCCGTCCGGCGACAGCGCGCCCTGCCGCGAGAACTCGGTGAACCCGCCGGGTGTGGCCATCACCGTCACCCCGCCGGCCAACGCCAGCGAGCACTCGTCCTGCCGTAGCGCCTGGCAGGCCAGGTGCATGGCGACCAGGGACGAGGAGCAGGCCGTGTCCACCGTCACCGCAGGCCCCTCAAGGCCGAACGAGTACGAGATCCGGCCGGAGACCACGCTGCCCAGGTTGCCGGTGGCCACATACCCTGCCGACTCGTCGGTCGTCTCACCGATCAGCGACAGGTAGTGGTAGGAGTCCACGCCGGCGAACACGCCCGTTGCGCTGCCGACCAGGGACTCGCGGTCGATGCCGGCCCGCTCGAACGCCTCCCAGGCGTTCTCCAGGAGCAGCCGCTGCTGCGGGTCCATCGCCAGCGCCTCGCGTGGGCTGATCCCGAAGAAGTCGGCGTCGAAGTCGGCGACGTTCTCCAGGAAACCGCCCTCGCGGGCGCTGCTGGTACCCGCGTTGCCCGGGTCCGGGTGGTAGAGCTTCTCCAGGTCCCAGCCACGGTCGTCGGGGAAGCCGGAGATGACGTCCGCGCCGTCGCTGACCAGTTGCCACAGGCGCTCCGGGGTCGTCGCGTGGCCGGGGAAGTCACAGGCCATGGCGACGATGGCGATGGGCTCCCGCGCGCGGTCCGTCACCTCGCGCAACTGCCGCTTCGCCGAACGCAGATCGGCGGTCGCGCGCTTTAGATAGCTGCGTAGCTTCTCGTCATCCGTCATGTCACATCCACCCGATCGTTGCGGCCTTCGTGGTTCACAGGGCGTACGGAGTGCGCGGGGTGCCCAGCGGACTCTGTGGGCTCAAGGGGTCCGGCGGCGCCGGTGACGCCAGCGGGTCCGGCGGTGCCAGCCGTGCCGGCGGGCAGGGGGCGCGCCGGGCGCGGGGCCCGCGCGGGGGCGCTCACCGGAGCCCGCCGTCCGTGGGGACGTGCAACTCGTTGTCGAGCACGTCGAACAACTCCTCGTCGGTCGCCGATTCCAGGTCCCCGGCGTCGTCCGCCGCGTCCGCGCCGCCCACCGCGCGCAGCAGTTCCTGGAGCCGCGAGGCGATCCGCGCGCGCTGCTCGCGGTCCGCGATGGCCGCGGGCAGGGCGGCTCCCACCCGGTCGAGGTCGGCGAGGACCGCGCCGGACGGCGTCGCGCCCCCCGCGGCGCCCTCCGGTACGAGCAACTCCCGCAGCAGGTGGACGACCGCCGCCGGCGTCGGGTGGTCGAAGACCAACGTGGCGGGAAGCCGTACGCCGGTCGCGGCCGAGAGCCGGTTGCGTAGCTCGACCGCGGTCAGCGAGTCGAACCCCAGCTCGCGGAAGTTCTGCGTGGCCTGCACCGCGTCGCCCGCCTCGTGCCCGAGGACCGTCCCCACGTGGGAGCGCACCAGGTCGAGCAGCGCCTGCTGCCGGTCCTCCTCGGTGAGCTCGGCCAGGGTGGCGGCCAGCGCGGGCGCCGACGCGTCGGGCACGCCGGCCGCGGCCTGCGGCGCGGCCGCGCGCACCAGGCCGCGCAGGAGGGCGGGTGGGTCCGCGTCGCCAGCCCGGGCCCGGCGTCGCATCGACGCCAGGTCGAGCGGCATCGGCGCCAGCAGCGGCTGCCCGCTGCCCAGCGCGATGTCGAGCAGTGCCATGCCCTGCTCGGTCTCCAGGGCCACCATGCCGGCGCGCTCCACCCGGGCCCGGTCGGCGTCGGTCATCGACCCCGTCATGCCGGTCGCCTGCGCCCAGTAACCCCAGGCCAGCGACGTGGCGGGCAGCCCGTGCGCCTGCCGGTGCTGGGCCAGCGCGTCCAGGAACGCGTTGCCCGCCGCGTAGTTGCCCTGGCCCGCGCCACCGAGCAACCCGGCCGCCGCGGAGAACAGCACGAACGCCGACAGCTCCGCGTCGCGGGTCAGCTCGTGCAGGTGCCAGGCCGCGTCGGCCTTGGCCCGCAGCACCTCGGCGACCTGCTCCGGGGTGAGCGCCTGTACCGTCGCGTCCCGCAACAACCCCGCCGCGTGCACCACGGCCGTCAGCGGGTGCTCGGCCGGTACGGAGCGCAGCAGCTCGGCCAGCGCGTCCCGGTCGCCCGCGTCACACGCGGCGACGTGCACGCGCGCCCCGAGCGCGGTCAGCTCATCGACCAACCGATCCGCCCCGGGCGCCTCCGCGCCGCGCCGGCTCACCAGCAGCAACCGCCGTACGCCGTGCGCGGTGACCAGGTGGCGGGCGGTGGCAGCGCCCAGCGTCCCGGTGCCGCCGGTGATCAGGACCGTGCCGTCGGGATCGAGCGCGGCCGGAAGGGACAGGACGATCTTGCCGATGTGGCGGGCCTGGCTGAAGAACCGGAACGCCTCGGGCGCGCGCCGGATGTCCCAGACGGTGGTCGGCAGCGGCTGTAGCGCCCCGCTGTCGAACAGCGCCGACAGGTCGGCCAGCATCTCCCCGATACGATCCGGGCCCGCGCCGGTGACCAGGTCGAAGGCCCGGTACGTCACGCCGGGGTGCGCGGCGCCGACCTCGTCGGGGTCGCGGACGTCGGTCCGGCCCATGTCGATGAGGCGACCGCCCGGCGTCAGCAGCCGCAGCGAGGCGTCCACGAAGTCGGCGGCCAGCGAGTTGAGCACCACGTCGACCGAACCGGCCGCCGCCCGCACACGCTCCTCGAAGTCCAGCGAGCGCGAGGACGCGATGTGCCGCTCGTCGAAGCCCCGCTCGCGCAGCGCGTGCCACTTGCCGGGGCTCGCCGTCGCGTACACCTCCGCGCCCCAGTGCCGGGCCAACTGCACGGCCGCCAACCCGACGCCACCCGTCGCCGCGTGCAACAGCAACCGCTCGCCGGCCCGCAGCCCCGCCAGGTCGGTGAGGCCGTAGTACGCGGTCAGGAACGCCGACGGCACGGTCGCCGCCTGCGCGAACGACCACCCGTCCGGAATCCTGGTGATCATGCGCTGATCCGTGATGACCTGCGGCCCGGTGCCGTTGAAGAGGCCGAGCACCCGATCACCCACCGCGTACCCGGACACGCCGGCACCCACCTCGGTGACCACGCCGGCGCCGTCGCCGCCGAGCGGGCGCGGGTCCTCGACCATGCCGAGGGCCACCACCACGTCGTGGAAGTTCACGCCACCGGCCCGCAGCCGCACCCGCACTTCGCCCGGGCCCAACGGCCGCCCGTTCTCCGGCGACTCGACCAGGGCCAGGTTCTCCAGGCTGCCGCTGCCCACCAGGCCCAGCCGCCACGCGTCCCCCGCGCCCGCCGGCGGAGTGAGCTGCCCGGCACCGTCCTCGTGCGCGAGCCGTGGCACGTATGCCTGCCCGTCGCGCAACGCCACCTGCGGCTCGTCCAGCGCGAGCGCCGCCGCCACGGCTCCGAACGCGGCGTCCCGCCCATCGACGTCCAGCAGCACACACCGCCCGGGGTTCTCGGACTGCGCGCTCCGCGCCAGGCCCCACACGGCCGCGCCCGGCAGCGATGCGATGTCCTCGTGGCCGGAGGCGGCGACGGCCCGCCGCGTGACCACGACCAGCCGGCTGTCGGCGAACTCCGGGGCGGCCAGGAACTCCTGCAACAGCGCGAGCAGGGCGCCGGTCGCCTCGTGCGTCGCCGCCACCGTGTCACCCGGGTCGTCGCCTGTCACCCCGCCCGATTCCGCGCCGACGAGCGAGGTGAAGCAGGCGAGCACCGTATCGGGGGCGACACCCCCGGAGGCCACCATGGCCCGCAACCCCACCAAGCCCACGTACTGATCGGCCCCGGGCAACGCGTCGGCCAGCGCGGCGGCTCCCATCTCATCGCCCAGCGCGACGATCGCCCGCTCGGCAGGCGACACCTCCCGCTCCAGCGCGACCTGCGGCCACGCGAGCTGGAACAGCGCGTTCCGCCCGGCGGAGCGGGCCCGGCCGAGCTGGTCGCCCGCGACGGGCCGCAGGGTCAGGTCCGCCACCGTGGCCACCGGGGTACCCGTCGGGTCGGCCACCGTCAACGCCAACCGGTCGGCGGCGGTGGGCACGATCCGCACGCGCAGCGCGCTCGCACCCGTCGCGTGCAACCGCACCCCCGCCCAGGCGAACGGCAACAACACCTGCTCAGCCTCGTCCGATCCGGGAGCCACCGCCAGCGCACGGGCGTGCAGGGCGGCGTCGAGCAACGCGGGGTGAACGCCGTAGTCGGCCGCCCGCTCCCGCTCCTGCTCGGGCAGCACCACCTCGGCGTAGATCGCGTCGCCGAGCCGCCACGCGGCGGTGAGCCCCTGGAAGGCCGGGCCGTACCGGTAGCCATGCTCGGACAACTGCGCGTAGAAGCCCTTGACCGGCAGGCTGCTGGCGCCGGGCGGCGGCCACGTACCGCGCAGCGTCTCGGCCTCGGGTGCGGCGGACATCTCCAGCGCACCGGTGGCGTGCCGCGTCCAGGCAGCGTCCACGTCACCGGCCGGGCGCGAGTGGACCGTCACGGGCCGCTGCCCCGTGGCATCGGGCCCCGCGACGGCGATCTGCACGTCCACGGCCACGCCATCCGGAATGACCAGCGGCGCGTGCAGGGTCAGCTCGGCCACGTGGTCACAGCCCACCCGCCGCGCCGCGTGCAGCGCCCACTCGGCGAAGGCGGTACCCGGCAGCAACACGGTGTCCAAGACCGTGTGATCCGCCAACCACCCCTGTGTACGCGACGAGAGTCGCCCGGTCAGCAGGTACGAGCCCCCCTCGGCCAGCTCCACGGCCGCCCCGAGCAGCGGATGCCCAGCAGCCACGAGCCCCAACCCGGCCGGATCGCCATCCTGTCCACCGTTGCCCTCGACCCAGTAGCGCTGGCGTTGGAAGGCGTAGGTGGGGAGGTCCACGGTGTGGGGTGTGGGGTCGTTGGGGTACCAGCGGGTCCAGTCCACGTTCACGCCGGCGGTGAACGCCTGGGCTACGGACTGGGCCAACTGTTCCAATCCGCCGTGTTCGCGGCGGAGGGTTGGTACCGCGGCAGCTTCGATCCCGGCTTCGTCGAAGGCTTCTTGGAGTCCGACGGTCAGGACGGGGTGGGTGCTGGCTTCGATGAACACGCGGTGGCCATCGGCCAGGAGTTGGCGTACGGCGTCGGCGAAGCGGACTTGTTCGCGCAGGTTGGTCACCCAGTACGCGGTGTCCAGGAGGCTGGTGTCGATGCGTTCGGCGGTGACGGTGGAGTAGAACGCCACCTCACCCTGGGTCGGACTGATACCGGCCAACACCTCGTGCAGTTCGTCGGCGATCTCGTCAACCTGTGCGCTGTGGGAGGCGTAGTCCACGTCGATCAGCCGGGCCCTGCCACCTGATTCCTCCAGCGTGGAGACGGCGTGCTGGACCTGCTCAGGCGGGCCGGAGACCACGGCGGAACCGGGTCCGTTGACCGCTGCGATGCCCACGCCTGCCGCGCTGTCGCCAAGACCGGCCAGGAACTCCTCGGCCTTGTCCTGACTCAACGCCAACGAAGCCATCGCGCCACCGCCGGCAAGTCGGCGCAGCGCCCTGCTCCGCAGCGCCACCACCTTCGCACCGTCCTCCAGGGACAGCGCGCCGGCGACGACAGCGGCGGCGATCTCACCCTGACTGTGGCCTACCACGGCCGCCGGC
The DNA here is from genome assembly GCF_014295035.1 of Streptomyces buecherae. Taxonomy (GTDB): domain Bacteria; phylum Actinomycetota; class Actinomycetes; order Streptomycetales; family Streptomycetaceae; genus Streptomyces; species Streptomyces youssoufiensis. Next base: position 159,200 of record NZ_CP060404.1, on the reverse strand, counting down.
TTGACTCCCTGGTCCGCCCACACCGCAGCGAGGGAGACCATCACGGCCCACAACACCGGCTGCACCACGTCCACCCGGCCCAGGTCGGCGGCGTCCACCCCACCGCGCAGCACCTCGGTCAGCGACCAGTCCACGTACGGAGCGAGCGCCCGCTCACACTCACCCACCCGCGCCGCGAACACCGGCGAGGCTTCCAACAACCCCGCGCCCATACCCACCCACTGCGACCCCTGACCCGGGAAGACAAGGGTGGGGTGGGGGTTGCTGAGGGGGTTGGTGGTGTGGGTGAGGGCGGGGTGGGGCTGGGAGGTGGCGAGGGCTTTCAGGGCGGTGTGGAGGGTGTCAGGGCAGGCGGCGGTGATGACGGCGCGGTGGTCGAAGGTGGTGCGCGTGGTGGCCAGGGACCAGCCCACGTCGACGGGCGAGAGGCCGGGGTGTTCGGCGAGGTGGTCGGTCAGGGCCTGGGCCTGGGCGCGCAGGGCCTGGGGCGTACGGGCCGACACCACCCAGGGCAGCAGGCCGGCGGAGTCCGGTGTGGGCGGGGCGGCCTCGGTCTCGGGCGCCTCCTCCAGCACCAGGTGGGCGTTGGTCCCGGAGATGCCGAACGCGGAGACGCCCGCCCGGCGCGGTCGGTCCGGACGCGGCCACGCGGTCGTCTCGGTGAGCAGCCGCACCTCGCCGGCGGTCCAGTCGACGTGCGGGCTCGGCTCGTCGATGTGCAGGGACTCCGGCAGTTCCCCGTGCCGCATGGCCATCACCATCTTGATGACGCTCGCGGCGCCGGCGGCGGCCTGGGTGTGGCCGATGTTGGACTTGATGGAGCCCAGCCACAGCGGTCGGCCTTCGGGCCGCCCCTGGCCGTAGGTGGCGAGCAGGGCCTGCGCCTCGATCGGGTCGCCGAGGGTGGTGCCGGTGCCGTGCCCCTCCACCACGTCCACGTCCGCCGTGGACAGCCGGGAGTTGGCGAGCGCCTGCCGGATGACGCGCTGCTGGGACGGCCCGTTGGGGGCGGTGAGCCCGTTGCTCGCGCCGTCCTGGTTGATGGCCGAGCCACGGATGACGCCGAGGATCGTACGGCCGTTGCGCTGTGCCTCCGACAGCCGCTCCAGCACCACAAGCCCCGCGCCCTCGCCCCAGCCCGTGCCGTCGGCGGCTGCGGCGAACGGCTTGCACCGCCCGTTCGGCGCGATCCCGCGCTGTCGGGAGAACTCGATGAACGCGCCGGGCGTGGCCATCACCGCGACCCCACCCGCGAGCGCGAGGTCACACTCGTTCTGCCGCAGGGCCTGGGCCGCGAGGTGCATCGCCACCAGCGACGACGAACACGCCGTGTCCACCGTGACGGCCGGCCCTTCGAGCCCCAGGGTGTACGCCACGCGGCCCGACACGACGCTGCCCAGGTTGCCGGCGCCGACGTACCCCTCCACGTCGCTGGTGATGTTCCCGATGACCGACAGGTAGTCGTGCGCGCCGACCCCGGCGAAGACTCCCGTGTTGCTACCGCTCAGCGCCGCGCGGCTGAGTCCGGCGCGCTCGAACGCCTCCCAGGCTGTTTCCAGGAGCAGTCGCTGTTGCGGGTCCATGGCCAGCGCCTCGCGCGGGCTGATGTCGAAGAACGCCGCGTCGAAGGTGGTCGCGTCGTAGCAGAAACTCCCTTGGTCCACATACGACTTGCCGTACGCGTCCGGGTCCGGGTCGAACAGCTCGTCGGTGTTCCAGCCACGGTCGGTGGGGAAGCCGGAGATGGCGTCGCCGCCGCCTCGCACGAGGTCCCACAGATCCTCGGGCGACCGCACGCCGCCCGGGTAGCGGCAGGCCATGCCCACGATGGCGATGGGCTCCGGCTCCGCGGACTCCGCCGCGCGTAGCCGCTGGCGCGTCTCGCGCAGTTCCGCGGTCACCCACTTGAGGTGATCGAGCAGCTTTTCCTCGTTCGACATCTGACTCAGGCTCCTTGGCACGGCACGGAGAAGGGGGTCATCGGGCTCACGACTTTCCGAACTCGTCGGAGATGAGGTCGAAAATGTCTTCCGCGGACGCGGCCTCCAGATCGCTGTGTGCCGCCGAGCGGTCCGTCTCCCGCCCGGTGTCGCTCCACTTCGCCAGCAGCAGTTGCAGCCGGCCGGTGATGCGCCGCCTGGCGGCCTCGTCCACGTCGGCCGATTCGGACGCCGCGTCCCAGCGGTCGAGCTCCGTCAGCAACCGGCCCTCGGACGCCACGTCCTCGTCGGCGAGCTGCTCGCGGAGGAAGTCGGCCAGCTCCTTGGGCGTGGGGTGGTCGAAAATGAGCGCCGGGGTCAGGTCGAGCCCCGTGGAGCTGGCGAGCTGGTTCCGGAGTTCCACCGCCGTCAGCGAGTCGAACCCGAGGTCCTGGAAGGGCTGGGTGGCCGGGACGGCGTCGATGCTGGCGTGGCCGAGGATCTGCGCGGCCGTGGTCTGGATGTGGTGCAGCACGATCTGCTGCTGTTGGCCCGGCGTGCTGTCGGCGAGCTGTTGTGCCAGGGCGCTGGTCGCGACGGGTTGGCCGCTGGTCACCTCGGCCGTCGCGGCGGGGGCGGGGGTGAGGTGGGCGAGGAGGGGGCTGGGGCGTTGGGCGGTGAAGCTGGCGGGGAACTTGTGCCAGTCGATGTCGGCGATGGTGATGGTGGTGTCGTTGTGGGTGAGTGCCTGGTGTAGGGCCTTGACGGCCAGCTCAGGAGGCAGCGGGTTCATGCCACGGCGGCTGTAGTACGCGCTGGCGGCGTCGTCCGCCGCCATGCCGGATTCCGCCCAGGGAGCCCAGGCGATGCTGGTGGCGGGGAGGCCGTGGGCGCGGCGGTGTTCGGCGAGGGCGTCGAGGTAGGTGTTGGCGGCGGCGTAGGCACCTTGGCGGCTGCCGCCCCAGGTGGCGGCGCCGGAGGAGAAGAGGACGAACGCGCTGACGTCCTTCATCTCCCGCGTCAACTCGTGAAGGTGCAGGGCCCCCAGGGACTTCGGCCGCAACACGGCGTCGAGGTGCGGCAGGTCCAACTCCTCGAACGGTGTGTTCTCCGCGATCCCCGCGGTGTGGATGATGGTGGTGAGTGGTTGGTGGGTGGGGATGGTGTTGAGGAGTTGTTGGAGTTGGTTGCGGTTGGTGATGTCGCAGGTGGTGATGGTGATGGTGGTGTTGAGGTGGTTGAGTTCTTGGGTGAGGGTTTGGGTGTGGGGTGCGTTGGGTCCGGTGCGGCTGGTGAGGATGATGTGGGGTGCGTTTTGGTGGGCGAGCCAGCGGGTGATGTGGGTGGCGAGGGCGCCGGTGCCGCCGGTGATGAGGGTGGTTCCGGTGGGTTTCCAGGGTGTGGGTGTGGGGGTTGAGGGGGTGGGTGTGTGGTGGAGGCGGCGGGTGAGGGGTGTGTTGCGGATGGCTGTTTGGTCGTGGGTGGGGTGTGTTTGGTTGGGGGTTTGGGTGAGGAGGGTGGCGAGGTGGTGGGTGGTGTGGTGGTTGGGGTTGGTGGGGAGGTCGATGAGTCCGGCGATTTGGTGGGGGTGTTCGAGGGCTGCGACGCGTGCGAGTCCCCAGGTGTGTGCTTGGTGGGGGTTGGGGAGTGGGTCGGTGGTGTGGGTGGTGGTGGCTCCTTGGGTGAGGGTCCATAGGGGTGCGGTGATGGTGGTGTTGTTGAGTGCTTGGATGAGGGTGGTGGTGGTGGCGAGTCCGGTGGGCACGGCGGGGTAGTCGGGGTGGGGGTTCTCGTCCAACGCCAACAAACTCACCACGCCGTCCAGCGACCCCGCGGAATCAGCCGCCCGCTCCAACTGTTCGGCGACCACCTGCCGTTCGGCCACCGCACAGTCGATCACCACATCGGTACGCAACGCCCCGTGGTCGTCCAGCGCCTCGCGTGCCAGCCGTACGGCCGGATGCTCCTCGTATCCCGCCGGCAGCACCAGCAACCACGGACCGGCCAGGACAGGGGAAGTGGATTCCGGGATCGGCTCCCAAGTGATGCCGTACCGCCAGGAGCCGATGGCCGACTGCTCACGGTGCTCACGCCGCCAGGTGGAGAGCACGGGGAGCGCGGGCATCAGGGCCTCGACGGTGGGACTGTCCCGCTGCACGTTCAGGGTGCTGCTCAACGTGTCAACGTCAAGCTCCTCGATCGCCTGCCACAGCCGCTCCTCGACCACATCCCCACCGTGTCCGCCGCCCGCTCGTGGCGCCGGCGGCTCGACCCAGAACCGCTGCCGCTGGAAGGCGTACGTCGGCAGCGCGACCACCCGTGGCTGCGGAGCGGCCGGGAACCACTCGGCCCATTCCACCCCCAACCCGCTCGCGTGCAACTGCCCCAGCGCACGCCCGAAGCCCTGCACGTCCGACTGCTTGCGGGACAGCGTCGCGATGGTCAGCGGCTGGGCCCCGAGCGCCGGCTCCGCCTCGGTGGCGAGGTGGTGGAGGGTGTGTTGGGTGGCGGTGGTGAGGGTGGGGTCGGGTCCGAGTTCGAGGTAGGTGTGGGTGGTGGGGGCGGTGTGGGTGATGGCTTGGTGGAAGTGGACGGGTCGGCGGATGTGTTGGGCCCAGTAGGTGGGGGTGGTGATGAAGTCCGGGTCGGCGGGTTGGCCGGTGAGGTTGCTGATCAGCGGGATGGTGGGCGCGTGGAAGGTCAGCGTGCTGAGAGCTTGGGTGAAGGCGTCGAGGATGGGGTCCATCTGGGGTGAGTGGAAGGCGTGGCTGACGGTCAGGGACCGTGCTTTGCGTCCTTGTTCGGCCCAGTGGGTGCGGATAGTCTCGACGGCTTCGGTGGGCCCTGAAATGACGGTGTTGCCGGGGGTGTTCATGGCCGCGATGCTGACTTGGCCTTGGTGTTGGTCGAGGCGGGGTTGGAGTTCTTCGGGGGTGGCGTTGAGGGTGGCCATGGCGCCACCGGGCGGGAGGCTGCCCATGAGGGTGGCGCGCTGAGCCACCAGGTGGCAGGCATCGGGGAGGTCGAGGATGCCGGCGATGTGGGCTGCGGCGACTTCGCCGATGGAGTGCCCGATCACCGCGTCTGGTCGTACGCCCAGCGTCTCCAGCAGTCGTGCCATCGCGACCTGGAGCGCGAACAGGCCCGCCTGCGCATAGGTGGTGTGGTTCAGCAGATCGTCAGGCCCACCGGTGAAGACCGCATCCCGTAGGGAGTGGTCCAGGTGGGGGTCGAGGAGGTCGCAGACCTGGTCGAAGGTCTCGGCGTAGACGGGGAAGCGGTCGTACAGCTCGCGTCCCATGCCCGGGCGCTGACTGCCCTGGCCGCTGAAGAGGAACACCGTGTCACCCGTACCAGTGGTCGTGGTCGCTGGCGCGGGGCTGACCAGTGCGCGGTGAGTCTCGCCGTGGGCCAGCGCGGTGAGCCCGGCGAGCAGCTCCTCGCGGTCCTCGCCCACCACCACGGCCCGGTGCTCGAACGACGTACGTGCGGTGAGGAGCGTCCAGCCGACGTCGACGGGTGACAGGTCGGGGTCGGCCGTGACGCGTTCGGCCAGGGCCTTGGCCTGTCCGCGCAGCGCCGCGTCACCGCGGGCCGACACCAGCCACGGCACGGCGCCACCCACCTGGTGCCGGGCCGGCTCGGGTGGCTGCGGCGGTTGCTCCAGGATCAGGTGCGCGTTGGTGCCGCTGATGCCGAACGAGGAGACACCGGCCCGGCGCGGGCGGTCCGCCTGGGGCCAGGCGGTTGGCTCGGCGAGCAGGCGGACGTCCCCGAGACCCCAGTCCACCTTCGTGGACGGCGCGTCGATGTGGAGCGAGGCGGGCAGTACGCCGTGGCGCATGGCCTGCACCATCTTGATGACGCTGGCGACGCCGGCGGCGGCCTGGGTGTGTCCGATGTTGGACTTGATGGAACCCAGCAACAGCGGCCGGTCGTCGGGCCGGTCCTGGCCGTACGTCGCGAGGAGGGCCTGTGCCTCGATCGGATCGCCGAGCGTGGTGCCGGTGCCGTGCGCCTCCACCGCGTCCACGTCGGACGCGGCAAGCCGCGCGTTGGCCAGCGCCTGCCGGATCACCCGCTGCTGCGACGGGCCGTTCGGTGCGGAGAGCCCGTTGCTCGTACCGTCCTGGTTGACGGCGGAGCCACGTACCACCGCGAGGACCCGGCGACCGTTGCGTCGCGCGTCCGACAGCCGCTCCAGCAGCACCAGGCCCGCGCCCTCGCCCCACACCATGCCGTCGGCGGCGTCCGCGAACGGTTTGCACCGGGCGTTGGCCGCCAGCCCGCGCTGCCGCGAGAACTCGATGAAGGCACCGGGCGTGGCCATGACGGTGACGCCACCGGCGAGGGCCAGACTGCACTCACCCTGGCGCAGGGCCTGGGCCGCGAGGTGCATGGCCACCAGCGACGACGAGCACGCGGTGTCCACCGTCATCGCCGGGCCCTCAAGCCCGAAGGAGTACGCGACGCGCCCCGAGACGACGCTGCCGATGTTGCCCGTGGCCACGTATCCCTCGACGTCGCTGGCCGTGTCGCCGGTCAGCGACAGGTAGTCCTGTGACGTCACACCGGCGAACACGCCCGTGTCGCTGCCGTTGAGCGCTTCGCGGTCGAGGCCGGCGCTCTCGAAGGTCTCCCAGGCTGTTTCCAGCAACAGTCGTTGTTGCGGGTCCATGGCCAGCGCCTCGCGCGGGCTGATCCCGAAGAAGGCCGCGTCGAACTCGGGCGCGTCGTGCAGGAAGCCACCCTCGCGTACGTAGCTGGTGCCCTGGTGGTCGGGGTCCGGGTGGAAGAGGGCCCCCAGGTCCCAGTTGCGGTTGGTCGGCATCTCGCTGATGGCGTCCCGCTGTGCCATCACGAGATCCCACAGCCCCTGCGGAGTGTCGACGTCACCCGGGTAACGGCAGGCCATGCCCACGATCGCGATCGGCTCGTCCTGTGCCACCGCCGTGACCGCCGGCGCGTCCGCCGCCTCCTGGCGCCCGGTGAGTTCGGCCCGCAGGTACCGGGCGAGGGCAGTCGGCGTCGGGTGGTCGAAGACGAGTGAGGGGGGCAGGTTGAGGCCGGTGGAGCTGGCGAGCTGGTTCCTCAGCTCGACGGCCGTCAACGAGTCGAACCCCATCTCCTGGAACGGCTGGGCCGCCGGGATGGCCTCCGCGTGCGGGTGTCCCAGGATGGCCGCGGCCAGCGCTTGCACGTGCTGGACGAGCACCTGCTGTTGCTCGCTCGGTGGCGTGTCGGCGAGCTGCCGTGCCAGGGCGCTGCCGGCGGAAGCGGGCTGGTCACCGGGCGTGTCGGCCGTGTCGGCTGGGGTGAGGTCGGCCAGCAGGGGACTGGGGCGTTGGGCGGTGAAGCTGGCGGGGAACTTGTGCCAGTCGATGTCGGCGATGGTGATGGTGGTGTCGTTGTGGGTGAGTGCCTGGTGCAGGGCCTTGACGGCCAGCTCAGGGGGCAGCGGGTTCATGCCGCGGCGGCTGTAGAAGTCGACCGCCGTGTCGTCGGCCGCCATGCCGGCCTCACCCCACGGGCCCCAGGCGATGCTGGTGGCGGGGAGGCCGTGGGCGCGGCGGTGTTCGGCGAGGGCGTCGAGGTAGGTGTTGGCGGCGGCGTAGGCACCCTGGTGGCTGCCGCCCCAGGTGGCGGCGCCGGAGGAGAAGAGGACGAAGGCGCTGAGGCTGCTCATCTCTCGCGTCAGCTCGTGCAAATGCAGTGCGCCGAGCGCCTTGGGTCGCAACACGTGCTGCAACCGATCCAGTCCCAGGTCAGCGATGTACTCGGTGTCCGTCGCCCCTGCGGTGTGGATGATGGTGGTGAGTGGTTGGTGGGTGGGGATGGTGTTGAGGAGTTGTTGGAGTTGGTTGCGGTTGGTGATGTCGCAGGTGGTGATGGTGATGGTGGTGTTGAGGTGGTTGAGTTCCTGGGTGAGGGTTTGGGTGTGGGGTGCGTTGGGTCCGGTGCGGCTGGTGAGGATGATGTGGGGTGCGTTTTGGTGGGCGAGCCAGCGGGTGATGTGGGTGGCGAGGGCGCCGGTGCCGCCGGTGATGAGGGTGGTTCCGGTGGGTTTCCAGGGTGTGGGGGGTGTGTTGTTGGGGGTTGGGGTGGGGGTGGGTGTGTGGTGGAGGCGGCGGGTGAGGGGTGTGTTGCGGATGGCTGTTTGGTCGTGGGTGGGGTGTGTTTGGTTGGGGGTTTGGGTGAGGAGGGTGGCGAGGTGGTGGGTGGTGTGGTGGTTGGGGTTGGTAGGGAGGTCGATGAGTCCGGCGATGTGGTGGGGGTGTTCGAGGGCTGCGACGCGTGTGAGTCCCCAGGTGTGTGCTTGGTGGGGGTTGGGGAGTGGGTCGGTGGTGTGGGTGGTGGTGGCTCCTTGGGTGAGGGTCCATAGGGGTGCGGTGATGGTGGTGTTGTTCAGTGCTTGGATGAGGGTGGTGGTGGTGGCGAGTCCGGTGGGTACGGCGGGGTAGTCGGGGTGGGGGTTCTCGTCCAACGCCAACAAACTCACCACGCCGGAGAACGTCACGCTCACGGCCAACTCATCGAGCCCGTCGGTCACTTCGTCGCGCTCGCTCGTGCCCGTCACGAGGTAGCGCATCACACTGGCGCCGTACCCGGACAGGGCCTGGGTGGCGATGTGCGTGACTGGGTGCTCCTCGAAGCCAACAGGCACCACGAGCAGCCACGAGCCGTGCAACGCGGCTGGGGGCAGATCCGTGATCGGCGTCCACACGGCCCGGTACCGCCAGGAGTCGATGACCGACCGCTCGCGGTGCTGCCGTCGCCAGGCCGACAGCGTCGGCAGCACGGCATCGAGCATCGGTCGCTGCTCTTCGGGCGAGTCCAGCGTCCTGGCCAGCGCCGCCAGGTCCCCGCGCTCCACCGCGTCCCACAGCTCCACCTCGGCCGCACTCTGCCCAGCCCCACCCACGGCTTCGACCGGGTCGGCCGCGGCCAGCCAGAACCGCTGGTGCTGGAAGGCGTACGTCGGCAGCTCCACCACCCGAGGCGCCGGGCTCACCGGGAACCAGCCCGTCCAGTCCACCCGTACGCCATGGGCGTGCAGTGCCCCCAGCGCCTGGGCGAACGCCTGCGCCTCGGGCTTCTTACGGGACAGCGTCGCGGCGACCACCACCGCGGGCCGCTCGGCGTCCTCGTCATCGACGGTGAGGCTCTGGAGGTGGTGGAGGGTGTGTTGGGTGGCGGTGGTGAGGGTGGGGTCGGGTCCGAGTTCGAGGTAGGTGTGGGTGGTGGGGGCGGTGTGGGTGATGGCTTGGTGGAAGTGGACGGGTTGGCGGATGTGTTGGGCCCAGTAGGTGGGGGTGGTGATGAAGTCCGGGTCGGCGGGTTGGCCGGTGAGGTTGCTGATGAGCGGGATGGTGGGCGCGTGGAAGGTGAGGGTGCTGAGGGCTTGGGTGAAGGCGTCGAGGATGGGGTCCATCTGGGGTGAGTGGAAGGCATGGCTGACGGTCAGGGACCGTGCTTTGCGTCCTTGTTCGGCCCAGTGGGTGCGGATGGTTTCGACGGCTTCGGTGGGCCCGGAGATGACCGTGTTCCCCGGGGTGTTCAGGGCCGCGATGCTGACCTGATTCTCGTACGCGGTGAGGTGGGGTTGGAGTTCTTCGGGGGTGGCGTTGAGGGTGGCCATGGCGCCGCCGGGCGGGAGGCTGCCCATGAGGGTGGCCCGCTGAGCCACCAGGTGGCAGGCGTCGGGGAGGTCGAGGATGCCGGCGATGTGGGCTGCGGCGACCTCACCGATAGAGTGCCCGATCACCGCGTCCGGTCGTACGCCCAGCGTCTCCAGCAGTCGTGCCATGGCGACCTGGAGCGCGAACAGGCCCGCCTGTGCGTAGATGGTGTGGTCCAGCAGATCGTCAGGTCCGCCGGTGAAGACCACCTCCCGCAGGGGGTGGCCCAGGTAGGGGTTGAGGAGGTCGCAGACCTGGTCGAAGGTTTGGGCGTAGACGGGGAAGCGGTCGTACAGCTCGCGCCCCATGCCTGGGCGCTGGCTGCCCTGGCCACTGAACAGGAACACCGTGTCACCCGTACCGGCGGTGGCTTCCGTGTCCGGGTGGGTGAGGTGGGGGTGGGTCTCGCCGTTGGCCAGTGCGGTGAGGGCGGCCAGCAGTTGTTCGTGGTTCTCGCCGACGGCGACGGCTCGGTGTTCGAAGTGGGCCCGGGTGGTGGCCAGTGACCAGCCGATGTCCAGGGGCGACAGGTCGGGGTCGGCCGTGACGCGTTCGGCCAGGGCCTTGGCCTGCCCGCGCAGTGCCGCCGCGCTACGGGCCGAAACGAGCCAGGGCACGGGCCCGCCCACCGCGGACCCGGTGGCCGACTCGGCCGTGACGGGCGCGGGTGACGCGACCGGGGCCGGTTCCAGCGCGGCCGGCGGCTGCTCCAGGATCAGGTGCGCGTTGGTGCCGCTGATGCCGAACGAAGAGACGCCGGCCCGGCGCGGACGGTCGGCCTGCGGCCACGCGGCCCGCTCGGTCAGCAGCCGCACCTCGCCCGCGTCCCAGTCGACGTGCGGCGTCGGCGCGTCGATGTGCAGCGAGGCGGGCAGCACCCCGTGCCGCATGGCCTCGACCATCTTGATGACACCCGCCACCCCGGAGGCGGCCTGGGTGTGCCCGATGTTGGACTTGATGGAACCCAGCAACAGCGGCTGGCCCTCGGGCCGGTCCTGGCCGTACGTCGCGAGCAGGGCCTGTGCCTCGATCGGATCGCCCAGGGTCGTACCGGTGCCGTGCGCCTCTACCACGTCCACCTCGGCGGGAGAGAGCCGGGCGTTGGCCAGCGCCTGGCCGATGACGCGCTGCTGCGACGGGCCGTTCGGCGCCGTCAGCCCGTTGCTCGTACCGTCCTGGTTGATCGCCGAGCCGCGCAGCACCGCGAGGACCCGGCGACCGTTGCGTCGCGCGTCCGACAGCCGCTCCAGCAGCACCAGGCCCGCGCCCTCGCCCCAGCCGGTGCCGTCGGCGGCGGCGGCGAACGGCTTGCAGCGCCCGTCGGCGGCCAGGCCGCGCTGACGGGAGAACTCCACGAACGTCGTGGGCGTGGCCATGACGGTGACGCCGCCGGCGAGGGCCAGGCCGCACTCACCCTGGCGCAGGGCCTGGGCCGCGAGGTGCATGGCCACCAGCGACGACGAGCACGCCGTGTCCACCGTCATCGCCGGGCCCTCAAGCCCGAAGGAGTACGCGAGCCGGCCGGACAGCACGCTTGGCGTGCCGCCCGCCAACAGGTACCCCTCGACCTCCTGCGCGGAGGCGGTGCCGGTGGCCCCGTAACCCTGGAACGTACCCCCGGCGAACACGCCTGTGTCGCTGCCGTTGAGCGCTTCGCGATCGAGGCCGGCGCTCTCGAAGGTCTCCCAGGCTGTTTCGAGGAGCAGTCGTTGTTGCGGGTCCATGGCCAGCGCCTCGCGCGGGCTGATCCCGAAGAAGGCCGCGTCGAACTCGGCCGCCTCGTAGAGGAACCCGCCCTCGTTGGCGTAGCTGGTGCCCAGGTGCTCCGGGTCGGGGTGGAACAGGGCGTCGAGGTCCCAGTTCCGGTCGGTCGGCATGCCCGCGATGGCGTCCCGGCCCTCGACGACCAGCTCCCACAGGTCCCGCGGGGAGCGGACACCACCGGGATACCGGCAGGCCATGCCGACGATGGCGATCGGCTCGTCGCTGCCGACCACACTCGCCGGCCGTGCGGCGGCCGTCGCGCGCTGCCCGGTGAGCTGACCGCGCAGGTACGTCGCGACGGCGTGCGGGGTCGGGTGGTCGAAGACCAGCGTCGGCGCGATGGTGATGCCGGTGCTCGTGGCGAGCTGGTTGCGCAGCTCGACGGCGGTGATCGAGTCGAACCCGAGCTCCTGGAAGGGCACCGTGGGGGAGACCGCGTCCGGGCTCGCATGCCCGAGGATCGTCGCGGCATGGCGTTGCACGTGCTCCAGCAGGACCCGGTGCTGGCCGGCCGGCGTCCCCTCCGCGAGTTGCTGCCGCAGCGGGCTGGCGGCCATGGCGTCCACGGCTTCGGCCACCGCCGGCGCCACGGGGGCCACGTCACTCAGCAGGGGGCTCGGCCGCTGGGCCGTGAACCCGGTGGTGAACCTCTCCCAGTCGACGTCGGCCACCGTGATGGTCGTGTCGCCGCGTCCCAGCGCGGCCTGGAGCGACGCGATGCCGAGATGCGGGTCGAGCGGGGAGAGGCCACGCCGCTTGAGGTAGGCGATCCCGGCCTCGTCGGCGGCCATCCCGGTGCCACCCCACGGGCCCCAGGCGATGCTGGTGGCGGGCAGGCCGTGGGCGCGGCGGTGTTCGGCCAGGGCGTCGAGGTAGGCGTTGGCGGCGGCGTACCCGGCCTGCCGCCCGCTGCCCCAGGTGGCCGCGTTGGACGAGAACAGCACGAACGCGCTCAGGTCCAGGTCACGGGTCAGCTCGTGCAGGTGTGCCGCGGCCACGGCCTTGGCGTCGAGGGTCCGGTCCAACGCCGCCAGGTCCAGCTCCGCGAGCGTGTCCACCTCCAGGACGCCGGCCGTGTGCACGACGGCGGACAGCGGCTGGTCCGTGGGGATGTCGGCGAGCAGGCGTTGGAGCTGGTCACGGTCCGCGACGTCACAGGAGACGATGTCGACCGCCGCGCCGAGGGCCGTGAGCTGCGCGGCGAGTTCGCCGGCCCCGGCGGCGTCCGGTCCGCTGCGGCTGGCCAGCAGCAGCCGTGGCGCGCCGTTCTCGGCGAGCCAGCGGGCGACCCGGGCCCCGAGGCCCCCCGTGCCGCCGGTGATCAGGGTGGTGCCGGCGGGCCGCCAGGGGGCATCGTCGGCGGCTCCGGGCGCCTGGCGAAGCCGGCGTGCGAACACCGCGCCACGGATGGCCGCCTGGTCCTCGGCCTGACCCGGTGCGAGGAGGGTGGCGAGATGGCGTGCGGTGTGGTGATCGATGGTCGTCGGGAGGTCGATGAGCCCGCCCCAGCGATCGGCGTGCTCCAGGGCCGCGACTCGCCCGAGCCCCCACACCTGCGCCTGCCTCGGGTGGGGGAGCGGGTCAGCGGCGCCGGTGGCCACCGCGCCCTGCGTCAGGCACCACAGCGGAGCCGACACCGCCGCGTCCCCGAGCGCCCGCACCAACGCGATGGTCGCCGCCAACCCGGCCGGCACGCCAGGGTGTGCCGGGTGAGCCGTTTCGTCAAGGGCCAACAGGCTCAGTACGCCGGCTGGTTGGCCACCCGCTACCCGCTCTCCGATCTCGCCGGCCAACCCCGAACGATCCGCGCCGCCCGCCTCCACCACCAGGTGGTCAACGGCGCTGACACCGTGCCCCGTCAGGGCCTGCGTGGCGGTCTGTACGGCAGGATGGTCCGCGAACCCGGCGGGCACCACCAGCAGCCAGGCGCCAGACAGTGCGGCCGGAGCCGCGTCGGCGAGCCGCTTCCACCTGACCTCGTAACGCCAGGAATCCACCACGGACCGCTCACGGTGCTGCCGCCGCCAGGCGGACAACACCGGCAGCGCGGGCAGCAGCGCGTCGAAGCCCGGACTGCCCTGGTCCAGCTTGAGAGTGCTGGAGAGCGCCTCGACGTCCAGTTCCTCGATCGCGTGCCACAACTGGCTCTCCGCGGCATCCACCCCGGCACCGCCCGCACGTCGCGGCACCGGGGACTCCAGCCAGAACCGCTGGTGCTGGAAGGCGTACGTCGGCAGCCCGACCACCCGCGGCGCCGGGTCGGCCGGGAACCAACCGGACCAGTTCAACGGCGCGCCCGCCGCGTGGAGTTGGGCCAGCGCGCGCGTGAACGCGTGCACGTCACCCTGCTTGCGCTGGAGGGCCGCCACCACCAGCGGCTCGGGCCGCTCCTGCCCCGCCTCACCCTCAGAGTGCCCCGCCTCAGCCACGACCTCCGCTGCGTCCCCGGTGGCCTGGCCATCGGGGCTGTGGGTGGGCTGGGTGGTGGGGTGGGTTTGGAGGTGGTGGAGGGTGTGTTGGGTGGCGGTGGTGAGGGTGGGGTCGGGTCCGAGTTCGAGGTAGGTGTGGGTGGTGGGGGCGGTGTGGGTGATGGCTTGGTGGAAGTGGACGGGTTGGCGGATGTGTTGGGCCCAGTAGGTGGGGGTGGTGATGAAGTCCGGGTCAGCGGGTTGACCGGTGAGGTTGCTGATCAGGGGGATGGTGGGCGCGTGGAAGGTCAACGTGCTGAGGGCTTGGGTGAAGGCGTCGAGGATGGGGTCCATCTGGGCTGAGTGGAAGGCATGGCTGACGGTCAGGGACCGTGCTTTGCGTCCTTGTTCGGCCCAGTGGGTGCGGATGGTCTCGACGGCTTCGGTGGGCCCGGAGATGACCGTGTTCCCCGGGGTGTTCAGGGCCGCGATGCTGACCTGATTCTCGTACGCGGTGAGGTGGGGTTGGAGTTCTTCCGGGGTGGCGTTGAGGGTGGCCATGGCGCCACCGGGCGGGAGGCTGCCCATGAGGGTGGCCCGCTGAGCCACCAGGTGGCAGGCGTCGGGGAGGTTGAGGATGCCGGCGATGTGGGCCGCGGCGACTTCGCCGATGGAGTGTCCGATTACCGCGTCTGGTCGTACGCCCAGCGTCTCCAGCAGTCGTGCCATGGCGACCTGGAGGGCGAACAGTCCCGCCTGTGCGTAGGTGGTGTGGTTCAGCAGGTCGTCGGGTCCGCCGGTGAAGACCACCTCCCGTAGGGGGTGGTCCAGGTGGGGGTCGAGGAGGTCGCAGACCTGGTCGAAGGTTTGGGCGTAGACGGGGAAGCGGTCGTAGAGTTCGCGTCCCATGCCCGGGCGCTGGCTGCCCTGGCCACTGAACAGGAACACCGTGTCGCCGGTGGTGGGCCGGGGGGTGGGCGTGATGAGCGCGGGGTGGGTGTCGCCCTCGGCGAGCGCGTGCAGGCTGGCCAGGAGCGCATCGCGGTCCTCACCCACGACAACGGCCCGGTGCTCGAAGAGCGTGCGGGTGGTGGCCAGTGACCAGCCGACGTCCAAGGGTGACAGGTCGGGGTCGGCCGTGACGCGTTCGGCCAGGGCCTTGGCCTGCCCGCGCAGTGCCGCCGCGCTACGGGCCGAAACGAGCCAGGGCACGGGCCCGCCCACCGCGGGCCCGGCGGCCGGCTCGGCCGTCACCGCCGCGGGTTCCGCGTCGGCCGCCCGGTCTCCGGCCGGCTCGCCGTCCGCCGCGTCGAGGTCGTCGGGTGGGAACTCCGCCGCCAGCGGGGCCTGTTCCAGGACCACGTGGGCGTTGGTGCCGCTGATGCCGAACGAGGACACGCCCGCCCGGCGCGGGCGGTCCGCCTCTGGCCAGGCGACCGCCTCGGTCAGGAGTTGGATGGCCCCCGACGACCAGTCGACGTGCTGCGTCGGCTGGCCGATGTGGAGCGAGGCCGGCAGCGTCTGGTGCCGCATCGCCAGCACCATCTTGATGACGCCGGCCGCACCCGCCGCCATCTGCGAGTGCCCGATGTTCGACTTGATGGAGCCCAGCCACAGCGGCCGGTCTTCGGGCCGGTCCTGGCCGTACGTGGCGAGCAGGGCCTGCGCCTCGATCGGGTCGCCGAGCGCGGTGCCGGTGCCGTGCGCCTCCACCGCGTCCACGTCGGCCGCCGTGAGTCGGGCGTTGGCCAGCGCCTGCCGGATCACGCGCTGCTGTGCGGGTCCGTTCGGTGCGGTCAGGCCGTTGCTCGCGCCGTCTTGGTTGACCGCCGTGCCCCGGATGACCGCGAGCACCTGGTGCCCGTTGCGCCGCGCGTCCGACAGCCGCTCCAGCAGCAGCACGCCGACGCCCTCGGCCATCGAGATGCCGTCGGCGCTCTGGGAGAACGGCTTGGACCGGCCGTCGGGAGCCAGCCCGCGCAGCTCGCTGAAGCCGATGAACGGCGCCGTGGACGACATGACGGCCGCCCCGCCCGCCAGCGCCATGTCGCACTCACCCTGCCGGATCGCCTGGCAGGCCAGGTGCATGGCCACAAGCGACGAGGAGCACGCCGTGTCCACCGTGACGGCGGCGCCCTCAAGCCCCAGCGTGTAGGCGACGCGACCGGAGACGACGCTCGCCGAGTTGCCGATGGTGAAGTACCCGGCCGAACCCTCGGGGACCTGCGACTCGTCCGAGACGTAGTCCAGGTGGTCGCAGCCGATGAACGTGCCGGTCTGGCTGCCGCGCAGCGACTCGGGGTTGATCCCGGCGTGCTCGATGGCCTCCCACGATGCCTCAAGCGCCAACCGCTGCTGCGGCGCCATGCCCAGGGCCTCGCGGGGGCTGATGCCGAAGAACGCGGCGTCGAACCCGGCCGGGTCGTCCAGGAACCCACCCTCGCGCGCGTAGCTGGTGCCCGGGTGCTCCGGGTCGGGGTCGTAGAAGTGGTCGAGGTCCCAGTTACGGTCGGTCGGCACCTCCGAGACGGCGTCCCGACCCTCGGCCACCAGCTCCCACAGCTCCTCGGGGGAGCGCACACCGCCCGGGAAGCGGCAGGCCATGCCCACGATCGCCACCGGTTCGTGGCTGGCGGACTCCACGTCCTTGAGGCGGCGCTGGGTCTGTCGCAGATCCGCCGTCACGCGCTTGAGGTAGTCGAGAAGTTTCTCTTCATTGTTCGCCATTGGCGGCGTACCCACTTCCCTCGGCGATCACCGGCGGCCTGCTTTCGCTGAACACGACGGGCACCAGGTGCGAACGGCTGTGGGTGAGGAGAAGGGCGGCTTCGCCCAATCCAGAAGATCGTGCTGGGCTTCGTTCGCTGGCCCCGCCTGGTTGCCAGCGTCGTGGACGACCCTAAAGTCGACCTAATCCAGCGACGCGCCGATTACGCGCCCTGCCACGACAACGCGCGGCCGGCCGACCCCATAAGTCGATCTGCGCGCGTTTCGGCCACCGCACGCAATGCGCATACGGTCCGGACGCACAACGCGGCGTACCGGACCGGCCGTTATGGGGTGGCCGGACCGGTACGCCTCACAAAGCGCCGCAGCGGTTTATGCGCGGCGACAGTCGTACGTGCCCTTCAAAACCGTGCCATCCGAGAATGTCATGGTCTGATGGTTGGTGAAGTGGTTCTTGTTCACCACCTGGTAATCGTCGTGCAGGCTGATCGGGACGCCCGTGGTCTCCCCGCTGGGGTCGGGCTTCACCACCTGGCTGAGTGAGCCGGTGAAGATGAGGTGCCCGTCCTTCCAGGGAGCGGCGGCGTAATTCCCGTTGCTTCCCCAGTTGTCGTGGTACTGGTTGATGAACTTCTTCGCCACCGGGTCCCAGCCGAACGTCGCTCGGCCGACCACGTCACCGGGCTGCATCCTGGCGTCGGTGTAGAGGTAGTGCCCGCCCATGGCACGCTTCGTGGTCATGGTCATCGTCGCCGGCTTGGAGCCGGGCGGCGGCGCGTAGTCGCACGTGAACGTGCCGAGCAGGAAGTCAAGGCCCCGGATCTGCGGAGGCGCGGGCAGGGTGCGCGGCTTGTGCGGCCTGGTGTGCTGCGACGCGGAGTCGGCCGCGCTCCGGGGGGCCGGCTCCGCGCCCACCGGTGCCACGGCGAACAGGGCCAGGCCCAGGGCCGACGCGCCCGCTATGCCGAGCGGTGCGCCTCGCCACCGCACCGGGACCAGCCTGCGCCGCTCCCGCCCCTCTGGTTTCTGGGTACTCACACTCAACTCCTGCGATTCGTACGGTGACCCGCGGCTCACGCAGCGGGCGGCCCACCGGCCGGCGCGGCGACGCGGTGGTTGCCGGGCGCCGAAACCGCTGCGGGCTGGGCGTCCGGACCGGCCGTGTGCGCCACCCTCCGGGCAGGCAGGTGCCGCCCATCGTTCGCGTCGACGCTAAAGGTGGGCTAAGGCGTGGCGCGAACCATGCGCTGCCGCGGGCCCTGGCCCGAGAGCGCGGGCCCCGAGGCCCAGACCGGATGGCGCGGCCGGCGGGCGGGTGGCGTACGCGTGTCGTCGGCGGGAGCGTACGGGGCCGGGGCGTACGTCAGGTGCGCGGCGTCGCGTCGGGCCGCGCCGCGTTGGCCAACTCGTCCGCGACGAGCCGGATGACCTCGCCGCTGCGCTCGCTGAGATAGAAGTGCCCGCCAGGAAAGACGCGCAGATCAACCGGGCCGGTGGTGTGCTCGGACCAGGCCCTTGCCTCGTCCAGTGTCACCTGCGGGTCGCTGTCGCCGACGAGCACGCTGAGCGGGGCGTGCACCGTGGAGCCCGGGGTGACGCGGTAGGTCTCGATGGCGCGGTAGTCGCCACGGATCGCGGGCAGGATCATCGCCCGCGTCTCCGGATCGTCCAACAGCCCCGCGTCCGTCCCGCTCAACCGCTGAAGTTCGGCCACGATCCCCTGGTCGTCCCGCTCGTGCACCGACTCGGCGCGCACCCGCGAGGGCGCCCGCCGCCCCGAGACGAACAGCCTGACCAGCGGCGGCGCACCGGCCGCGGCCAGCCGCAGGGCCACCTCGTACGCGACGACCGCACCCATGCTGTGTCCGAAGAACGCCAACGGACGGTCGGCCAGCGGGCGCAGTGCGGGAACGAGCGCGTCGGCCAGTCGGTGCAGGTCGTCGATGGTGGGCTCGGCACGGCGGTCCTGCCGCCCCGGGTACTGCACGGCGCGTACGTCCACGGCGGGGGAGAGCCGCGCCGAGACCGGGAAGTAGAAGCTCGCCGAGCCACCCGCGTGCGGAAAGCACACGAGTCGAACGGCGTCGTCCGCCGCCGGGTGGAATTGCCTGATCCAGGTCCGCGGGTCGGTCGTCGGTGCTGTCATCGCGCTGTGCCATCCCTTCGGCCGCTCGGCCTCGCCTGCCGGTCGACGCTCCGCCGACCCTCGCTTTCGGTTCTGGTTCCGGTTCTGGTGGCGCTTCCGGTCCAGCACCAGCTTCCGCGACGGGAGCGGGCGCCTGGCCCGCCTCCCATTCGTCGTTGTTCGAAAGCGTGCGCGCCGCCTTTGGCGTATTGCGCACCCCTCCGCGCTCCTCACGCGGCGGTGCGCCGCACTTTCCATGGAGTGGTCCCATCTGAAACGTAGCACCGACTCCTTTGCGTCCAGGGCCTTTTCGGGCAGCCCAGCCGCCTTAGTTCAGCTTTAGTCGCATCGCGCACCATGAGCCGAACGCGGAGTCGGCGCGCTCGGCAGCGTGCGTGGTGCCGGTGCTTTCCAGTGGATGTTCGTGACAAGGAGGATGATGATGGGCGAGGTTGACGGAGTTGGGGAGTCCTCTCTCACGAGCAACTGGTCCGCGGTGGAGAAGTATTTCGAGCAGGCGCCCACCTCGCGGGAGATGATGGGCTGGATCGAGGACATCTACAACCAGGGAATTCGACGGGCCGGATATCCCGCCGATAGCTGGATCGAGGAATGGGCCGCCGAACAGTTCCGGCAGACGGGGCTCGAGGACGTCCGGCTCGAACCGCTGAACACCCCCATCTGGCGCCCCAAGTCCGCGCACTTCGAGATCTGGCCCACCGGCAAGCCCGACGAGGTCACCCGCTTCTCCGGCCTGGCCCTGCCGTACTCGACCCCCACCGAGGGGACCGAGGGGCGGCTGGCGCGCATGGAGGACGGCGAGGTGAGCGGCGGGATCGCGGTTCAGGAGATCACCTTCTCGCAGGTGCCGCAGTCGCAGATGGCCGAGCGCGCCACGGACTCGTACGACCCGGAGGGCGTGCTGCCCGAGCTCGTGCAGACCGTGCCCTTCGACCTGCCGCACGTGCTCGACTTCGACGTGGCGGCCAAGAACGGCGCCACGGCCTACGTCGGCCTGCTGACCGGCGTGCCCTGGGAGACCAGCGACTTCTACTGGCCCTACGACGCGGAGCGGCGCCCCATCCCCGGCATCTGGCTCAGCGGCAACGACGGCCGCAAGGTCCGCGAGCTGATGGCCTCCGGTGAGTGCGAGGGCCGCATCGTCTCCGACGCCACCCTCACCGAGGAGACCACCCACAACGTCGTCGGCACCCTGCCCGGCGCCTCCGATCACTGGGTGATCATCGGCTCGCACCACGACGGCCCGTGGGCCTCGGCGGTCGAGGACGCCTCCGGCGTCTCACTCGTCCTGGCGCAGGCCAGGTTCTGGGCCTCGGTGCCGCGGGAACTGCGCCCGCACAACATGCTGTTCCTGCTGACGTCCGGCCACATGGCCGGGGCGGCGGGAACCCAGGCGTTCATCGCGGACCACCAGGAGCTGTTCCCGAAGGTCGTCCTGGAGATGCACCTGGAGCACGTCGCCCGCCGCGCAGACGTGATCGACGGAGAGGTCGTTGCCAGCGACGACCCCGAGGTGCGCTGGTGGTTCGCGACCCAGGCGCCCGCGCTGGAGCACCTGGTCCTCGACTCGCTCGCCGCGGAGGACATCAAGCGCTCCTGGCTGCTGTCCCCGACCGCGCTCGCCCCCAACCCGGCGACGGACGGCGCGTACTTCTACTACACGGGCGTCCCGCTCGTGCAGTACATCTGCACCCCGATCTACATCTTCGACCCGCGGGACACCCCCGACAAGGTGGACGAGCCGAGCCTGGTGCCGCTCTCCAAGGCGGCGGCCCGCATCATCGCCGGCACCGTCGGCTGCGACCCGGACACCCTGCGCGTCCCGCTGGAGAACGCGGCGGCGGCCACCCCGAGCGAGGCCGACGCGGCGGCGCCGGAGAGCTGACAGCCGCGTTCCCGCGAACGGGTCACCACCCCGCGCCGGCGCTCCGAGCGCCGCGCGGGGTGGTACGTCGTACGGTGGCGGCGTCGCTCAGCGAGGTCACAGCTCCAGCACTCCCACCGTCTGGTCCCCGCTGGTCTCGCCGGTGGGACGGAAGCCGAGCCCCAGGTAGAAGGCCGCCGGTCCGTCCGCCCCGGGGTGCCAGGTGGTCGTCACGCGGGTGCCGCCGCGACGCCGGACCTCGGCGGCCACGGACTCCACCGCGAAGCGCCCGTACCCCCGCCCCTGCTGGTTGGCCGATATGTTGAGCCGCCAGAGCCCGGAGCGCAGGTCCGTGCCGTCGCCGGTCCAGTCCACGTCGAAGAAGCCCATGAGGAAGCCGACGGCCTCGTCCCCCGCGCAGATGAGCCGAGGCCAGGCGATGCCGGGATGGACGTACGCCTCGGCGAGGGACTTCACCACCGGGGCCACCAGACGCTCCTGGTCGGGGCGAACCCGCAGGCCGAGCGCGGCCTCGATGTTGTCCGGAGTGATCTCCCGCAGATGGGGTGAGCCAGCCATGGCCGCACCCTACGCGGGCGCGACGGGCGACTCCGAGGGCGACCCGTCGCGAACGGGCGGGCGCGGCGCGGGGGTCGGCTGCTCGGTGTGGGGGCGCGGGCCGGCTACGGTGCTCGGGTGCGACTGTTGCTGACCTCGGACACCCATCTGCCCCGCCGCGCCAAGGCGCTGCCGCCGCCGCTGCTCGCTGAGGTGGAACGGGCGGACGTCGTCATCCACGCGGGGGACTGGGTCGACGTCGCGACGCTCGACCTGTTGGAGGAGCGGGCCGAGCGGCTGATCGGCGTCTGGGGCAACAACGACGGGCCGGCGCTGCGGGAGCGGCTGCCCGAGGTGGCGTACGCGGAACTCGGCGGGTTGCGGTTCGGGGTGGTGCACGAGACCGGGCCGGCCCAGGGGCGCGAGCGCCGCTGCGCCGAGCGCTTTCCCGACCTCGACGTGCTGGTCTTCGGGCACAGCCACATCCCGTGGGACACCGTGAGTCCGGACGGTCGGCTGCGGTTGCTCAACCCGGGCTCACCGACCGATCGACGACGACAGCCGTACTGCACCTACCTGACGGCGACCGCGGCGGCGGGCCGGCTCACCGACGTGGAGCTGCACCGTCTCCCCAGGAACCGGTAGCACCGAGCGCGTGCCCGCGCCCGCCTCGGGTGGGCTGGCGCCCCCGCCACGGGTGTGTCGTGGCGGGGGCGCCGCTTGCCGCGGGCGAGACGGGATCAGCCGCTCACGGTGATCTGCGACCCGGGGTCGGTCACGTCGGTGACCAGGTAGGTCGCGTTGAACGTGGAGCTGGTGGAGCTGGTCGGGCAGCCGAACCCGCCCTCCACCTTGACCGGCACGGCCGCGTTGGTGAACGCCAGCCGGGAGGGTGCGCCGTTGGTCCACGCGCCGGAGATCGACGCCTCGGCGGTGGGCGCCGCGGTGACCGTGCACGTGGCCAGGCCGCTGGTCTTGAGGACGAAACCACTGGTCGGCATGGTGAGCTTGGCGCTCACCGCGTCCCCGTGCTGCACGGCGATGCCCCAGGACCCGGAGGTGGCGATGGTCGCGCTGACCCCGGGCATGCTGGTGGTGCAGGAGCTGTAGGTGGGCGGGTTGAGCGGTCCGCCGACCGGCCCGGCGGGGTTGGTGTTGTTGGGCGCGGCCGGCACCTGGTTGGCGGCGCCACTCGCCGGGTTCGTCGGCTGTGTGGTGGAGACCGCACAGGTGACCGTCACGGACCCGGCCTTGAAGGTGGCCTTGCCGGAGAGGGTGGCCTTGAAGTAGTGACCGGCCGGGGTCACCGTCGTCGGGCCCGCCGCGACGTCGGGGCGGGCGTTCGCCGTTCCGGCGAGCGAGAGGGCGGCGACGCTGGCGAGCCCGGCGCTCGCCGCGAGGACGGCGCGCAGAGACATGGATCGAGACATCGTGCGGCTCCTTGTGTGGGAGGAATCGATGACATCGTGCGTGTGCTGTGCACCACGAACCACGGCGCTGGGTACGGGAGTTGCGGGTTGGGGTGGGAGAACCGGCGACCGTGGTCGTGCGGGTGCGGGTGCGGGTGCGGGTGCGGGTGCGGGTGCGGGTGCGGGTGCGGGTGCGGGTGCGGGTGCGGTGCGCGTGATGCGCGGTGCGGCGGCGACGTGTCGCGTTACGGCGTCGACGGGTCGGTGGTCGGTCCCTGGGCGCCGGTCGCGCCGCCCGCCCCCGCCAGCCGGTCCGCTCCACGCGGAGGTGCGGCGTCCGCGTCGCGGCTGGCGGGAACGTCGTACGTACGGGGTGAGGTCGTCCCGTCGGGTTCGACGTCGGGTCCGGCATCGGGATCGCCGTCCGGCGCGACGTCGGGCTCGGCCGGCGGGTCCGACCGCGCCGCGGGCGGCAGGGGCTGCCACGCGAAGATGAGGCTGCCACCCACGACGCCGCCGATCGTGCCGACGAAGAACCCACCGAGGTTGGACAGGACCAGGGCGCCGGCCGCGACCAGCACGGCCAGCACGCCCGCGAGCCCGCGGTAGTAGGGCGCGAACCAGGCGCTGAGTCCCATCAGCACCAGGACGAGCCCCATCATGACGGACACCACGCCGGTGACGCCCTGGAGCACCATGACCTTGAGGGGCGCCAGCGGAATCGCGGCGATCTCCGCCCCCGCGCCGATGGTGATCAGTCCGCCCCAGAACGGCCGGCCCCTGCGCCACCTCCGGAAGGTCAGAAGCATTCCTTCTTGCCCTTGCTGATCTTCATGCTCAGCCCGTTGAGCTTGAAGGTGCCCGCGGTGGTGGCCCAGGCGACCGTGCGGAGCTTGGCGATGCGGATGTCGTCGGCCTGCTGGGAGAACGCGTCCTGCATGCCCTGCGCGCCGTCCGGCCCCTTGTCGAGCGTGGAGGCGTCGCGACCGATCTCGATGTTGTTGAAGCTCGCGTCTCCGGCGATGTCGGTGGCGTCCATGTACAGGTCCGTGGCCTGGACCGGCTTGGAGCCCGTGCCAGCCGACAGCTTGAGCGAGATCGACCCGACGATCGGCAGCTTGGTGACCACCGACTGGCACAGGTTGCTGATCTCGGCCTTCTTGATGGCCGTCACCGCCACCGGCAGCAGGTCGCCGCGCGCGTTGGTGTCCACGCTGCCGTACTGGGCGAAGCCGTCCCCCTTGAGGTCGTCGGCCGCCACCTTGAACTGCTGGCCGGAGACGGCGAAGGACGCGGCGAGCGCGCCGTTGGCCAGGGCGACGGCCAACGCGGCCGTCGTGGCGAACCCCGGCACCGACAGCACGGCGAATCTTCGCCATCTCACCCGGCCTACTACATGTCTTCCTTGCTCATCTCTCATGGCGATATATCCCTTTGAAGAGCAGGGCGGCGCGCACGGCGATGTGCGGGAGAGGAACGGGCTCGGGGTCCCCAGCGGCTCGGCCTGACGCCCCGCATGCATGACCCGTGCATGCCAACTTCTCTTTGGCTTACTAGAGAGTAAGTAAGCTCCGTCGCACTGACAAGACGCCGAGCGGCGCGCGTTTCCGCGAGTTTCACGGCCCCGCGACCGGCACCCCCGGCACGGCCACGTCAGCGACGAACGTCCCACGCGCGACGCGCCGTTGACGCCGGGCGGGCCCGACGCCGTCGGGCAGCGGCCGGCCCGGCCGCCCGGCGCGCGGACCCCGGAGCGGGCGCTGCCGCATCCGGCCCGGGGCCGGCGCGCGCCACACCCCGGCCGCCACGCCAGGTGCCACCTCGAGCCGGGCACCACGCGTGGACGCGGGTGGCGACGGCCACGCGCGCGGGCGGCGACGGCTACGCGGGCGCGGCTCAGCGCTTGGCGAAGGCGAGCACGGCGACGAGGGTGTGTGGCTGGCGGGTCGAGAGGTACAGGTACGGGGCGCGGTAGTCGGGCGCGGTGATCTCGATACGCAGCGCCGTCGGCACGTGGCTGCGCAGCAGCATCAGCGCGTGGGCGTCGGCCCGCCGGGTACGCCAGGCCAGCGCCTCCTCGGGGTCCAGGATCTCGGGCATGCCCAGCACGTCGATGGGTAGCCGGATCTTGCCCGCGGTGAGGGACCCGATGGTCACCTTGATGCGGGAGCGGCCGTACGCGTACGTCCCGGCCGCCGCCGCGCACGAGACCAGCAGCAGCGCGCCGAGCGCTGCCGGCACTCCGAAGGGGAGCAGCACCAACGCCAGAGCAAGGCCGGGCAACGGCACCCACAGCCACCAGGCGGGGGGCACGCTCAGCCGCTCGTCGTAAAGAGACATGAACCCAGAATGACAGTTCCGATCAGTTCGATGATCTCCGGGCCACGGGCGTGGCGTACGGGGACGGCGCTCGCGGCGCGCGCCACGGCGGCGTGCCGTGCGACCGCGACGTGCCGCGGCGCGGCTCGGGCGCATGATGGAGGGAGCGGGTCCCCATCCCCACCGGCGAGCGCGACAGCAATCCGACAGCACACGTGGAGGAAGCATGAGCGACGAGATGGCGGATGACGTGTACCAGCCCACGGGCGGCAACGAGGAGCAGGAGGACGCGGCGCCGCTGGACACGCAGAACGCGCTCGGCGGGCGGAGCTACGACGAGACCCTCGACGAGGGGTACTCGCCGCCCGAGAAACCGCTGGGCGTCAACAAGGTCGGCACGACGGCCGAGGAGCAGTACCACGGGGAGACCCTGGACGAGCGGCTGCGGCAGGAGGTCGCCGACGTCGGCGTCCCGGAGGGCGACGGCCGCGGTGACCTGGCCGGCGGCGACGGCGAGCTGATCGACGACGAGGTGGGCGACGACCGCGCGGGGCGCCTGCTGGCCCCCGACGAGGGCGCCCACCCCGACCGGACCAAGGACCTGACCGCCCGCGACGTGGGCATCGACGGCGGCGCGGCCGGGGCCGAGGAGGCCGCCGTGCACCTCGTGGAGCCGGAGGAGTACGCCGACGAGGACCCGGACGTCGATCCCCGGCCCTGAGCGCCCCGCGGCCCCCGTCCGTCACCCGTTTGCCGGAGTCCCGGCTCCTCGCCACGGACGCGCCGGCCCGGGCCGGCCGTACGACGCGCGCCGTGGCGGGGCCGGCCCGG
This sequence comes from Streptomyces buecherae, assembly GCF_014295035.1. Lineage (GTDB taxonomy): Bacteria > Actinomycetota > Actinomycetes > Streptomycetales > Streptomycetaceae > Streptomyces > Streptomyces youssoufiensis. The sequence goes on along the minus strand of NZ_CP060404.1, from coordinate 133,576 downwards.
CCGGCGCTGGCGTCAGCCTGTGGGCCGGCCGACACAGTGGTGGGAGGGCTGGCCCGACGCGCCGCAACCCTTCGGGCCGACGGGCCTCACGGAGAGTTCGGGAGGGCGGGTGTCGCGCGAAAGCGGCTGGGTCACCCCGACAGGCTGACTCAGTCGGAGGGTGTGATGCCCCAGGCCACGGCCCGGGCCGCGGCGGCGGCGCGGTTGGGGAGGTCGAGCTTGGCGAGGATGTGCTCGATGTGCGTGCCGACCGTGCGCGGGGTGACGTACAGCCGCTCGGCGATCTCCCGGTTGGTGCGGCCGGTGGTGAGGTGGGCCAGCACTTCGAGCTCCCGTGGCGAGAGGCCACCGGGGCGCCGCGGACGCGCCGCGCCCCGCTCCGACGGCTCGTCGGCGTGGGGGACGGCGACGGCAGCGGCCAGTGCCTCGGTGAGCAGGGTGACCGCGGCGCGCGCCGCGTCGGGCGCGGGCCGAGGCCGGCGGGTGCTCAGGTTGAGCATGCCGACGTAGCGACCGTCGGCGGCGAACAGGCACTGGGCCACGCCACCCGCGATGCCGAGCGGACGCAGCACCTCCCGGAAGCCCGGGGAGGCAGCCAGCAGGGGCCAGGGCACCTCCCCGAGCCACAGTCCGCCCCGGTTCGGGTCGCGCAGGACGGCGAAGACCGGGTCGCGGTGGAGGCGGGTCTCGATGTACGCCGTGGCGTCGGCCGGGTAGCAGCCGGCCAGGGTGGTGTGGCGTTCGCGGAGCGGGTCCCACCGGGCCAGCGACGCGTGGTCGTACTCCGCGACCTCCGACAGCGCCGCGAGCACCGCCTCGACACCGGTCGCGCCCCGCGCCGCGCTCCTGGCCGCCTGGCGTACCTGGACGGCCGCGTTCAGGATGTCCGCCGTGCTCCGCTCCGCTGCCACCCCGCAAGCATGATCACGCCCCCGGCGTCACGTCAATCGCCGAGGGTGTCGTGCACGACTCGCCCGTCCACCACGGTGAGGGTGACTGGGAGGTGGGGGATGTCGTGCGGGTCGACGGTGAGCAGGTCCCCGTCGAGCACGCACAGGTCGGCGACCTTGCCTGTCTCCAGGGAACCCTTCCAACCGTCGGCGAAGTCCTGCCAGGCGGCGTCGATGGTGTACGTACGGATCGCCTCGGCCAGGCTGATGCGCTGCTCCGGACCGCTGACCCGACCGGCGGCCTTCGACTCGCGCAACACCATGGTGGCGATGCCCTGGCGCCAGTCCGGGGCCGTGACGGGGGCGTCGGACCCGCTCGCGACCCGCACGCCGGCGTCGAGGGCCGCGCGGTAGGGCCACGCGTACGCGGCCCGCTCCGCGCCGACGAACTCCTCCTCCAGGTCGGCGACGGTCCACTTGATGGTCGGGTTCATGTTGACGCCGAAACCGTGCGCGGCCAGCACCCGCATGCTGTGGTCGGTGAGGAAGTCGCCGTGGATGAGGTAGTGCCGGGCGTCGGGCCGCGGGTGTTCGGCGACGGCCGCGGAGAAGGCGTCCGCGACGGTGTCGATGGCCCGGTCACCGGTGACGTGCACACCCACCTGGTGTCCGGCGGCGTGGGCGTGCCGAATCATGACGCCGAGTTCGGCGGCCCGCTCGTGGTCGGTGTCGCCACCGACGCACAGGGAGCCGCAGCCGCCGCCGACGTACGGCTCGTTCATCCAGGCCGTCTTGTTGGGGACGATGCCGTCGGCGAAGAGCTTGACCCCGTGGATCGCCAGGCGGCGCGGGTCGGCGGTACGCGGACCGTCGACGGCGGTGAGGTTGCGGGCGAACTCCTCGGCGGTGCTCGCCATTCCCGTGGGCAGCAGCAGGACGCCGACCCGGGCGGTGAGTTCGCCGTCAGCCAGCAGTTCGCGGTAGACGTCGAGGGTGAGTGCCCCGAGCGCGCCGCGCATGATGCCGTCCCCGCCGGGGCCGAGCCCGGGCTCGGTGTAGCTGGTCACGCCGAGGCGGGCGAGCGTGGCGAGGGTGGACCTGATGGCGTCGGCCCGCTCCTGCCGGCTGAGCGGCGGCAGCGCGTTCTGGACCAGGGCCTGGGCCCCCTCGTGGAGCAACCCGGTCGGCTCCCCGGCCTCGTCCACGACGATGGATCCGCCGGGCGGCGCGACGGTGTGCCGGTCGATGCCGATGAGTTCCAGTGCCCTGGAGTTGACCCAGGTGGCGTGCCCGGAGAAGGAGTACAGGACGACGGGGTGGTCGGGGCTGACGGCGTCGAGGTCGTGCCGCGACGGCAGCCGCGACGTGTCCCGCAGGCACTCGTCCAGGTACCCGGTGTCCCAGCCGTGCCCGGTGACCCACTGCCCGTCCGGCACCCGCCCGACGGCCTCGCCCACCGCCCGCGCCACCTCGGCGAGGGAGGCCACGGCGGGATGGCCCAGGTCCAGGGAGAGCGGCGGCGACGCTATGCCGAAGGCGCATCCGTGCAGGTGGGAATCGTTGATACCGGGAAGCAACGTCGCTCCCCGCAGGTCGATGACCCGGGTGTCGGGGCCGACGAGCGGCGTGACGTCATCGCGCCCACCCACGGCACTGATGGTCCCGCCGGTCACCGCCAGGGCCGAGACGACGGAGAACTCCGCGTCCACCGTGACCACCCGCCCACCGACGAACACCAGGTCCGCATACATGTCCACTGCAAGGTCCTCTCGGAAACCGGGCGCGCCACGGCCGCCCGCGAACGATCTCCCCGGACTCTGTCCGCCCCGCCACCCCTCGCGCATCGGTCATCCCACCGATGCGCGCTCCGCGCCGCGCGGAAGGCGGCCCCGCCACGCCCGTGCCCCGGCCCCCGCCCGCCTGAACAGCGGCGGCCCCGGAGGAACTGCCACCATCGTCGGATGAGCGATGACCCGCGCACCAACCCTTCCAAGGTGGCCGACGACCGTGCGTCGCTGACGGCGTTCCTCGACTACCAACGCGCCACGTTGGCCATGAAGTGCGCCGGCCTGACCGGTGCGCAACTGAGACAACGGGCGATTCCCACCTCGACACTGACCCTGCTGGGGCTGGTCCGGCACGCCGTCGAGGTCGAGCGGAGTTGGTTCCAGACGGTGCTGGGCGGGAAATCCCTGCCCGCCCTGTGGCCGCGCGTGAACGGCGCGTTCGGCGAATGGCAGGTAGTGGACGCCGACGTCGATGAGGCGTTTACCTTGTGGCGCGCGACTTGCGAGGACTCCCGCGCGATGGTGAACGCCTTCCCGACACTGGACGCCCGGGTGGAATTCCGGGGCGAGAGCATCTCGCCGCGCTATGTCCTCACCCACATGATGGAGGAATACGCGCGCCACAACGGCCACGCCGACCTCCTGCGGGAAGCCATCGACGGCGCGGTGGGGGAGTAGGCCCGGGTGCGCGGCGGCGTCGCGGGGTGGCCCGCTCGGGGCGCGCGGCCCCGCCGGCCCGGCTCCGGAGCGTGGCCGCGCTCGTCACGCGGGACCGCCACCGAAGCTCGCGCGCGGCCACCCACACCCACCCGCGACCACCCCAGCCCCCTACGGCGCACAGGGTGGCCCCTGGAGTGCGTACCGCTGGCCCTGCGCGTACGCCCCGCAGGCGGCGGCCGTGCGAGGGCCTCTGGGCGTGAGGCGCAGGACCACCAGGGTCTTGTCCCGGGGCGGGGCGTTGCTGCCGGAGGCGTAGGTGACCGAGCCGGTCGCCCCGTCGAAGGAGACGCCGGACCTGAGGGCGGTGGTGACCGCGCTCCTGCCCACGCTGTGGTCGGCCCGGGCCAGGTCGACCGCCTGGGACAGGACGTGCAGGGCGTCGTAGGTGACGGCCGCCTGGCCGTCGTCGCGCCACGGATCCCGGCCCCGCTCGCTCGCGACGAAGGCGTTGTAGGCGGCCACGAACTGCTGGGTCTTGCGGCTCGCCAGCGGGTCCGCGTCGGGCAGCCGGTGCGCCACGTAGTACAGCCGCAGCCAGCCCCTGCCCTCGAACTCGCCGGTCTGGGCCACGTTCGTCAGTTCGTTGCCGGCCAGTACGGTGACGGCGCGCTGGCCACAGGCGTTGCGCGCGTCCAACGCGTCCACGAAGGCCGCGAAGTCCCGGGTCCGGCCGGCCCAGTAGACCACCGTACGGCTGTCGGTACCCAGCACCTCGCACACCTTGTCGGCGAGGTCGCGTGGGCGCGAGTAGCCGAACACACCGGGATCGGAGCGGTCGAAGTCGCCCTCCTGGGAGAAGTTGACCAACTCCGCCACGCCGTCCGGACCGTCGCCCTCCGCGCCGCTGACGAAGTCCCCCTTGAACAGGCTGGCCAGGCTGCGGCTGTAGAGGTCGTCCGGGCTCTGCACCACGATCGCGCGCCGGGCCGGGACGCACCCGGCGCCGCTCGGCCGCGCCACCAGCCTCTTGGCGCGGGCGAAGGAGGCCACCACCCGCGCCTCGGTGCTGTTGACCGGCGTGAGGGGCCAGTAGTAGTCACCGACCTGCATCTCGTCGGCGGTCGCCGTCGTCCCCACGGCCGGGATACGCGCCCGCGCCAGGACGCGCAGGGCCTCGCGGGTCGAGTCGCGGCTCTGCGCGAAGCCCAAGACGCCCACGACCTCCCGGGCGCCCGTACGGTCGCCGGCCGCCACCTCCGCGGCCAGCTTCCGGGCCTCCTCGGCGGCGCGGACGAAGCCGCGCCCGGTGTTGCGCACCTCCACCCTCAACGGCACCCGCGAATCGTCCGAGAACGCCTCGCTGTTGAGCCGCTGCTGCCACAGGGTGATACCGCGCAGCTCCGGCACGATCCCGTCGAACAGCGTGCCCGCCGCGCTCTCCGGGCCGGCGGAGGCGAAGTAGACGATGGTGCGCACCGTCCGGCCGCGCGCGGCGAGTTCCTCCGCCCGCCGGTTCTCCGCTTCGATCGCCCGCAGCGCGGACCGGTACCACTCCGCGGGGTGCACCTCGCCGGGCGCGGCGCGGTTCGGCGCGGTGCTGTCCCCCGCCACACAGCCGGTCTCCGGGGCGGGTTCGAGCCAGGTGGCGCCGCCCGACACGCCGCCCAGGGTGACGGCCAGGGCCGTGGTGCCGGAGGCCAGCGCCGTCTGGGTGCGCCAGTGCAGCCGGTAGCGGCGCGGCGGCCGGCAGCGGATGGGCAGCCCGCGCCGTTCGAACGGCTCCTCCTGGAGGTCGACCAGGACCGGTCGGTCGGCGCCGAACCGGAGCGCCCGCCCCGCCTGGGCCGCGTCGAGGCGCTCCGGGTCGAGTTCGCCCACGAGCGCCTCCGAGAAGCGCCCCACGGCGACCACCAGCGGGCCGAGGGCGGGCGACTGGGCCTGAGCCCTGGCGTACACGCGCAGGAAGCGCTCCGCGGCCCGCGCTCCCGGCTCGTCCGGATGCGGTACGTGGACGAGCACCACCGGACGGGCCGTGCGCCGGCGCCGCTTGGGCAGCAGACCGCCCACCCGTGGCAGCGCGAGGTCGGCCAGCAGGGCCAGGGTCAGCAGTTGTTCCAGGACCGTGCGGGCGTCCTCGCGCTGCTGCTTGCCCTCCCGCAGCCGGAGCCGGCTGACCTGCCGGTCCGCGACCCCGTCCATCACCTGGAACAGGTCCTCCCGCCCCCGGGCGACGTTCAGCTCGGCACCGAGCCAGCCTCGTCGGTCGCCGGCGCGCCGACGCGAGCGCCGGATCAGTCTGCGCGTGACCCGGCGGGACCACCACCAGCGCGGCAGCGTGTGCGTGAAGGACAGCCAGAACGTGCGCAGCAGCCAGCCGCCGAACCCCGCGTTGTCCGGCACGCCCTTGCCACCCAACGCCCACAGCAGCTTCGGCAACCCACCCCGGTGCACCCGCCGCTCGTACGCGTGGTTCCGCAGGCCCACCGCGTCGTCGGGCACGGGTACGGACATGCCCGCCGGGCCCTGGGGCGCCGGCTCCGCGGCGGCGGCCTCCGTACGGGCCCCGGCCGATGGCCCGTCGGCGGGCGTCGACTCGGCGCGCGCCCGGATCGCGGTCACCAGGTCGAGCATGAGCGCGACGTCGGCGAACCGGTCCGGGGTCATCCGGGACGGGATACCGAAGGCGAGTTCCTGGCTCGCCTGCTCGGCGACGAGGTCGTCGTCGGCGGTGGGGTGTGCCACCGCGTGGGGGATGAGTTTCTCGCCTTGGCCCTCCAGCGGCGCCCGCAACGCCGCCACCACGCGCTTGACCTGCGCGCGGTAGGTCGCCACCGTGGCCGTGCCCTGTCGCCGCCCCGGCACCTGGAGCAACAGCAGCGGAAGCCCGATCGCCAACTGTCCTCGCCCGGCGGGAACGAGAGCCACCGGATATTCACGGGCGAATTCGTCGGCTCCCAGATCGTCGGGAAATGTCGAATCGGTCATGGCGTCCCCCCGAACCGAATGCGCCACTCGCAGTGACGGGAAACCAGGCTACACCCGGCGCTTCGGGACCCCTCCCCAGTAATGCGCGTGCCAGAACCACTGGGACCGCGAGTCGGGTTCTCCGTTGATTCAGGTGAGCAGAATGTGATTCCCGGTACGCCGCGAATTCTCGCCCCGCATTCCCTTATGCGGGAAAACCCTGTCTTTCCGGGCGGGCTGCTCGGGAGCGGGCGAGCGCCTTGCGTGGGCTCATCGGGTGGCGTGGGTGCTCTGATGTGAGGCGGGTGGCAGGCTTCTGGATCATGGAGTTCTCCGCACTTCAAGATCCGTAAAGGTTGCCGGGTCCGTCGTTTCGCCGTCCCGCTCTCTCCGGCGATGGGTGGCGCGCTCTCTCGTGTGACCGCCGGTGCGCGGTCGGGTTCTCCGGGGTCCCGGCCGGTCGGCCGGGGTGCTCGCCCGCCCGCCCGGGGCCCGACTGCCCGGCCGCGCTGGGCTCGTCCGGAGCCCGGCGTCGGGGGTGGGTGGCGGCCTGGGTGCCGCCGGCCGCGACGCCCGCGCCACCGCGGTCACGCCGGGCCCGCCGTGCCTCCGGCGTCAAGTGGCCGTGCGGTGAACGCCGTTGGGGGAGCGGCGCCAGGGGCGCCCGCCCACCCTCCGGAGGGGATGCGCGCGTCCGCCGAGAGGGCGGTGCGAGGAATGTCGGGGTCGCCGCCTTCCGGCCCTCCTCTCCGGTGGCCGGGGAGAGGTATGCCCTTATCGCAACCGTCGGCACTCTCAAACCTCGCGGCACTCCATAACCATGTAAATAATGCGTCCACTTAACGAGACGCTTAGTAGCGCCGGTGCGCGCGGATCTCCGAATCGGTCATTCCGGATTGATGTCCGATTTATTGCATTCACTCGGTTGGTTGGGGTTTATCCAATGGTTTTGCATTAATGGTCTTGACCAATGCCCAACGGGCTTGGCATGCTTCCAATGGCCGTAACCGGTAATGCGCTCTCGTAGAGCGAGGCGTTCCACCGGGTATGTGTCACATCTTGGCGCCGGTAGTTCACGTCATTTGTCTCGCGATACGAGAACGCATCAACCCTGGTTGTAGGGAAGCTCCAAACCCCGTATGGGGAGCTTTATCACCACCCATGGTGTGCCCTCACATTCCCCCCATGGTGCATGAAGGTCCGCAACATCAGTGCGGAGGGCGCTGCCTGCTTTCGTGCGTATTCCATGGGCTGTCAGAGAATAGGAGGTTTGCGTCAGACGTGCCAGGAAACCTGATAAAACAGAAAGCCGCATCCGTCGCATACGCGCCCGAGCGCGAATCCTCGGGCCGCACCGTTGATCTGTGGGCCCGCGTGGCCCTGCCCGCGGCGTTACCCGAGCCGCCCGCCGGACCCGTGGTCGCGCCCGGCCTCCGCCTCGCGCTGTCCCTGCTGGACGAGGGCGTGCTGACCAGCCGCGCCAACCGGTCCTGCGGGTCGTACGCCGCGCGGGCGGTGCCGTCGGCCGGGGCCGTGTACCCGTACGAATTCGCCGTCCTCGCCCTGGAGGACGGCCAGCCGACGGCGTTTCGCATCGACGCCGATCGCCGCACCTGCGCCCGACTGGCCGTCGGGCCCCGCGTCGCCGCCGCCCTCACCGCGTCCCTGTTGGCCATTCCGGAAGACGGCGGAGCGCTCGTGGTCACGCTCACCCGCCCCTGGCTTTCGATGCGCAAGTACGGCGACCGCGGCTATCTCTACACCCAGCTCGACGCGGGACACGCGGCCGGGAACCTCATGCTGGCCGTCGCCGGCCGTGGCGCCACGGGGGCGCTACGGCTGCGCTTCCCACGGGAATCCCTGTCAGAATTGCTGGAGGCCGGCGAGAATTGCCGGGAAATTCACTCCGCCGTCCAGGTGCCGGCCAGTTCGACAGGCGAGTCGTGGGCCCGCTGGACCGTGCACGACGACACCGACCGGGAGCGGCGCGGGGCCACCTGGCGATCGTGGCTGGAAGGCGCCTGCTGGGACTCGCTCGCCGGCTGGTCCGCCACCTCCGGCTCACCCTTCCTGCCGGCCGCGCCTGCGCCGCTCGCCCACGTGCACGCCAACCGCCAAATCGGCTCCGCAGGCGCGGGGTTGGGAGACCCGTCCGGCTGGCCGGAGCTGATCGGGACGCGCGTGTCCAGCAAGGCGTTCACGGGCGAACCCGTTCCCGCCGCCGCCGTCTGGAAGGCGGTCGCGGCCCTGTGCACACCGCTGGAGACCGACCTCCCCGCCGCCTCGCCCCTGGCCGCCACCCTGGTCCTGCGCTCGACCACCGAGCCCGCACAGGACGCGGTCTACCGCCTGCGCACCGGCGAACGGCAACCGGTGCCACTGCCGTCCACCGACGAGGTGGCCCGTGCCTGCATGCAGCAGCGCCCCCTCGCCGGGGCCGCCGCCATCGTGCTGCTGCACGTGCCGCGCGCCTCGCTCGCCGGGGCCGGCTCGGCCGGCGACGCCGAGAGCCTGCGCGAACTCGCCTTCCGCTGCGGCGCGTTAGGTCAACTCCTCTACCTGGGGGCGAACCGCGCGGGCATCGGGGTGACCGCCATCGGCGGCTTCGACTCGCCGCTGTGGCGCACGCTGGCAGGGCTGCCGGAGGGTGACGAGACCCTGTACGCCCTGCTGCTCGGCCGCCCGGACGACTCGGGCATCAAGTTCGACCGGCTTGCCATGGCGCACGCCCAGAACGAGCGGTGAGCCCGATGCGCGCTGTCCTCCCCGACCTCTTCACCGACGTGCTCACCCGACACGGCGAGCGCCTCGCGGTCAGCGACGCGGCCGGTTCGCTCGGGTACGCCGAACTCCTCCAGCGAGCCCGCGCCGCGTCGGACACCCTGGCCCGCCACGAGGTGCCGGGCGAACGGCCGCGGGTGGCCCTGTACGCCACCAACTCCGTGGACTACGTCGTCAGTTACCTGGCCACGCTGTTCGCCGGCGGGGTGCCCTTCCTGGTCGACTCGGCCTTCAGCCCGTTCGACCTCTCCCGCATCGCCGAGGACTGCGGGCTGGACCTGCTGGTCCACGCCCCGGGCGCCGAGGTGCACGCCATCGCGGACGAGGTCCACGCGGCGGGCGGCGAGTTCGGCGTCCTCGCCGTCAGCCGGGTAAGGCCGTTCGACCCACCCCGCCCGCACCTGTTGGACGCCACCGAGGTGTGCCGCTTCACCTCCGGCTCCACCGGCCGGCCCAACTGCATCGAGTTCTCCGGCGCGGCCGTCTCGGCCGCGGCTGCCAACTGGGCCAAGGGCACCGGGCTCTCGGCGGACGACCGCATCGCCTGCTTCGCCGCGCTCTCCAACGGGCTGGCCTTCAACACCTCCCTGCTCGCCGCCTTCCTGCCCGGCGCGTCCCTGCACCTGTCGAGCGGGCTGCCCACCGCCACCCGCGTGGTGCGGCTCCTGGAGAGCACCGAAGCCACCCGCCTCGTGGCGTTCCCGGCGCTCTACGAGTCGATCGTGCGACGCGCCCCGAAGGAAGGGTTCGCCGCCGTCCGGACCGCCATCTCGTCCGGCGCCCCCCTGCGCGAGACGGTGCGCGAGGAGTTCACCCGGCTCACCGGCGTGCCGATCCACAACTACTACGGCGTCGCCGAGGCCGGACCCCTGACGTACGCCGCCGAAGGGGCCGGCAGCGGGCTCGGCGCCCCCCTGCCCGGTGTGCGTCTGCTCGCCACGGAGCAGGGCATCCGGGTGCGGAGCGAGTCGATGGGCTCGCGCTACCTCAACGCCCCCGGCGTGTTCGAGGAGCGCGTCGACGCCGAGGGCTACTACCACACCGGTGACCAGGGCCACCTGCGCGACGGCGTGCTCCACCTGACCGGGCGCACCAGCCGGCTGGTCAACGTGGGCGGGCGCAAGATCGACCCGATCGAGATCGCGGACGTGCTGCGCACGGCCCCGGGAGTGCTGGACGCGGTCGCCTTCGAGGCCGACAACCAACACGGCGATCCCACCCTGGCCGCCGTCGTCGCCGTCGAGGCCGGCGTCAGCGCGCAGTCCCTGCGCACCCACTGCGCGGCGACACTCCCGTCGTTCAAGGTGCCCGGCATCCTCCGCCTGGTGGACCGGATTCCGGCGAACTCGATCGGCAAGCCGTCCATCGAACGCCTGCGGCGCCTGCTCAGCGAGCCCCAGAGCACCAGCGACCCCCAGAGCAACTGACCCTCTTCGAGACACAGGACTCCCCATGGACAGCAGCGCACTCCGTACCAAGATCCTCGACCTGGCCATCGCGGCGGGCGACGGCAGCGTCACGGCCGACGAACTCGCCGGCGCCAACTACTCGCTGCGCGACGTCGGCTACTCCTCGCTCTCCTACATGCGCCTGATCGACAGCATCGAGAACGAGGTCGGCGTCTACCTGGACCCGGAGGCCCCCACCGAGCACTACGAGACCATCGACTCCGTCACGGCCCTGGTGGTCGCCAGCGGAATAGGTGCCGATGCCTGAGGCGCCGACCAGCGGCGGCCCGACGATCGGGATCGTCGGCCTCGGGCGCCTCGGTTCGGCGGTGCGGGCGGCCTGCCAGGCGAGCGGGACGCAGGTCACCCTCACCGCCTCCCGCCGCGGCGGCTGGTCCGTCGACACCGTCCCCGACGTGCTCGTCGACACCAGCGCGCCCGAGGCACACCCCGCCGTCCTCGACTACTGCGCCACACACCGGCTGCCGCTGGTCGCCTGCGTCTCCAACCTGTCGGACACCCAGTGGAAGGCGTTGGAAGAGTTGGCGGAAGGGGTGCCGGTGGTCCGCGCCACCAACCTCTCCTTCGCCCACTACCTCCAGGTGCGCATCGCCGAGTTCACCGCCGCCCACGCCACCGGCCGGTTCGACGCGACCACCACCGTCCGCGAACGGCACCCGCTCGGCAAGGCACACCGCCCGAGCGCCACCGCGCTGGCGCTGGCGGACACCTGGCACCGGGCGAGCGGCCGGGCGGTGGCCGACATCGCCGACGAGCGGGCCGGGCTGCCGGTCAGCGAACACGAGGTGACCCACACCTGGGACGGCGAGGCACTGCACGTGCGTCACCACGTCGGCAGTTGGGCGGTGCCGGCCCGTGGCGCGCTGGCAGCCGCCGAGTGGGCCCGTACCGCGGCACCCGGACTGGTCACCATGCGGACCGTCTACGACGACCTGACTGTGAGGAGAGTGACATGAGTACCGACGAAGCGCAGCCGCTGAACCCGGCCGAGCGCCGGCTCGTGCTCCAGGTGGCGATCGGCGCCCGGATGCTGTCCCTCGACGGGCACGACGACTTCAACCAGGGCCAGATCTCCGCCCGGATACCCGGCCGCGACGAGTTCTTCATCAAGGGCGCGCTGGTCGGCTTCGACGAGGCGACCCCGGCGGACGTGGTCCGCTGCTCGGTGGACCACACCCTGCCCGCGCCGTCGCTCGCGCCGCCGGAGCTGCCGCTGCACCAGGCCATCTACCGGGCCCGCCCGGACGTCAACGGCATCGTGCACAGCCACGCCCCGCACACCCTGCTGTTCGGCGCCACCGACCTGCCGATGCGCCCGATCTCGCACGACGGCGCCTACTTCCGCGACCGGATCGGCCTGTTCACCGAGACCAGCAACACCGTGCTGGACATCGAGACCGGCGAGCACATCGCCAAGGACCTCGGCGAGCACCCGGCCGTCCTGCTGCGCAACCACGGCGGCGTCATCGTCGGCAAGAGCGTGCGGCACGCCGCCGTCTTCGCCCAGGTCCTGGAGCGGGCCTGCCGGCTCCAGCTCATGGCCGAGGGCACCGGCGTCCCGTACACCTGGTCCACCGACCAGGACGTGGCGGCCAAGCAGGACTTCATCTACGCCGACCTCTCCGTCCGCTCGTACTGGGACTACGCCGTCCGCCGGGTGGAGAGGAACTGGCCGCAGGCCGCCGAGTGGGGACGCGGCTGACCGCGCCCACCGCGCGGTCAGCGCACCGGAACACCCCTCGCCACCCAGCCCCACCGCACTCACGGAGGTCGTCCGATGAAGGTCCAGCGCATCCTGCCCACGGAGGAGGCGGCCGAGCTGCTCGGCCTGGTCCGCGAGATCGCGACCGGCGAACTCGCGCCCCGGGTCGCCCAGTTCGAGGCGGACCACGAGTTCCCCCGGGAGGTCGTGCGCACCCTGGGCAAGGCCGGGCTGCTGAGCCTGCCCTACCCCGAGGAGTACGGCGGCGGTGGCCAGCCGTACGAGGTCTACCTCCAGGCGCTGGAGGAGATCGCCTACCACTGGTTCGCGGTGGCCGAGGCCGTCAACGTGCACAACCTGGCCTGCTTCGGGACCGCCACCTACGGCACCCCGGCCCAGCGCGAGGAGTTGCTGCCGGGCATGCTGGGTGGCGAACTCCTCGGCGCGTACTGCCTCTCCGAGGCGGAGGCCGGCTCGGACGCGGCCTCGTTGACCACCCGCGCGGTGCGCGAGGGCGACGACTACCGCATCACGGGCACCAAGTCCTGGGTCACCCACGCCGGCCACGCCGACTTCTACAACGTGTTCAGCCGCACCGGCGGGCCCGGCGCCCGCGGGCTGTCCTGCCTGGTGGTCCCCAGCGGCACGCCGGGCATGGTGGTGCACGAGCCGGAGCGCAAACTGGGTGTCTGGTCCAACCCCACCGCGCAGGTCGGCTTCGAGGACGCCCGGGTGCCGGCCGAGCGGCTGATCGGCCGCGAGGGCAAGGGCTTCCTGATCGCCATGGGCGCCCTCGACTGCGGCCGGCTCGGCATCGCCGCCTGCGCGGTCGGCATCGCCCAGGCCGCCGCCGACTACGCGGTGCGGTACGCGAAGGAACGCCGTCAGTTCGGCCAGCGGATCATCTCCTTCCAGGGCGTCGGCTTCCTGCTGGCCGACATGGCCACCCAGATCGCCGCGGCCCGTGCGCTCACCCTGGCAGCCGCCCGGCTCAAGGACGCCGGCCTGCCGTACTCGCTGGAGGCGGCGAAGGCCAAGCTGTTCGCCACCGACATGGCGATGAAGGTGACCACCGACGCGGTGCAGGTGCTCGGCGGCGCCGGCTACGTCGCCGACCACCCGGTCGAGCGCTGGATGCGTGAGGCCAAGCTGTTGCAGATCGTCGAGGGCACCAACCAGATCCAACGCCTGGTCATCTCACAGGGACTGGACTAGCCAATCCGCCGCGGCAGCAGGGTGAATCGCCGCGGGCGTCGTACGAGGCAACCGAAGGGAAAGTGGGGAACACGATGACCACGGTCGAGGAGCGGACCATCACACTGGAGTCCGCGCGGGCGGGGACGGGCCCGGCCACCTGGGGGCAGCGGGCGATCTGGGGGGTCGTCACCCGGCTCGGCGACGACGCCCCCCGGTACAACCTGCGGCTCGACCTCCCCCTCAACCCGCCGCGCCCCGCCGCCCGGGTCCTCGCGGACCTGACGGAGCTGCTGCGGATGCACGACAGCCTGCACACCAGGCTGCTGCCCGACGGCGCGGACGGCCTGGAACAGGTCGTGGACGGGGCCGGCGAACTGCCCATGGCGGTGCGGACGTGCCAGGTGGAGCAGGCGCCCGCGGTCGGTGCGGCGCTGATGGAGGAGTTGGCTGGACGCTCCTTCGACCACGCGCGGGAGTGGCCGTTCCGGGTCGGCCTCGTGGAGTGCGAGAACCAGGTCCACCGGCTCGTACTGGCGGCCTCGCACACCGCGATGGACCTGTGGGGCGAGGGGCGCATGCTGCGCGACCTGGAGCTGATCTCGGCGGGCGAGACCGCCGAGGCCCTGCTCAAGGCCCGCCCCGCGCTCCAGCCGCTGGAGGCCGCGGCACACCAGACGTCCGCGCTCGGCCGGCGCAAGGACGCGGGAGCCCGACGTTACTGGTGCGAGCGCCTGGCCGCCGGCCCCCGACGAATCTTCCGTAACCCCGCGGCGCCGGAACTGGCGGAGACCGAACCCGGCCGGCTGTTCCCCAACGCGCTGCTGCGCTCGCCCGCGCTGGCGGTCGCCGCCGAGCGGGTCGCGACGGAGCTGGGCGTGAGCGACGCCGCCGTGCTGCTGGGAGCGGCATCCCACCAGTTGGCCAGGATGTCCGGGAGCAGCGACGTGCTGTTCCAGGTGGTGGTGAGCAACCGCTTCCAGCCGGCCGCCGCCGAGTCGGTCAGCACGATGGCACAGGAGGCCGTGTTCCTGCTGACCGACGCGGACAAGGACTTCGAGGAGGCGGTACGGCGGACGCGGTCCGTCTCGTTCAGCGCGTTCCGGCACGCCGGGTACGACAAGTGGGCGCTGGACCGCGAGGTGGCGCGACTGGTCGAGCGGGGCGAGGCGGCCGACCACTCGTGCTGGTGGAACGACACCCGGGACCCGAGCGACGGGCCGTTCGACACGGTGGAACACCCGTCGGCCCCGCCGCGCGAACTGCTCGACCAGACCGAACTGACCTGGCCGACCGAGTTCCTGCCCCGGGCGAACGTCTCGATCGCCGTGGACGCGCTGACCGCCCCCGGCGCCCTGGAACTCGCCATGACCGCCGACCCGGCGGTCATCTCCCGCGAGGGCATGGAACGCTTCCTGCGCGGGGTCGAGGAACTGGTGGTCGCCAAGGCGACAGCGCGGGGTGAGGGATGAGCACGCGGTACGCGGGGATCGCCTGGACGGGCACGGGGTACCAGGTCGAGGTCCTGGACGGGGCCGGGCAGCGGGTGGTGGAGCCGAGCGACTGGGGAGCCGCCCAGGTCGCGCGGCTCATGGCCTGGCTGACGGAACTGGGCGAGGAAGCGCCCGTGGCCGTGGTCCTGGAGAGCACCAACGGCCTGCTCGACGGGCCCATGACGGCGGCCGGCCTCGACGTCTACCGCGCCGACCCCTGGCTGCTCCCGGCCCGGCCGCCGTTCGGCTCCGTCACGGCCGGCGAACTGGCCGAGCGGGCGCGCAGCGCACCCGACGCGCTGGCCCGGGTGACCGCGGAGGGCGGCAGCCTGACCGGCCGCGCCGAGGAGTACGACGACGGCGTGCGGCGCAGCGAGCCGACGCGGGCGGCGCTGGTGGCCTCCGGACGCTGCGTCGAGCACGGCCGCCGGGACGCCCCACGGGTCGCGCTCACCTTCGACGACGGCCCCGACCCGGTCTACACCCGCCAGGTCCTGGAGATCCTGGCCCGCTATGACGCCCGGGCGACCTTCTTCTGCGTGGGGCACCACGTCGCGGCGCTGCCCGACGAGGTGCGCCGCATCGCCGCGGCCGGCCACGAGGTGGGCAACCACTCCTGGTCGCACCCCTTCCTCCCGGACCTCACACCGGACCAACTGCGCGAGCAACTCGACCGGACGGCGACCGAGGTGGCCCGGGTGACCGGCGAGGCCCCCACCCGCTTCCGACCCCCGTACGGCGGCCTCAGCCCCGAGGTGCTGGCCACCCTGGCCGACCACCCGACCACCCTCACGCTGTGGGACGTGGACTCCCGCGACTGGTCCAGGCCCGGGCCGGAGCGGATCGCCGCGTCCGTCCTGGCGACCGCCCGGCCGGGCTCGGTGGTGCTCATGCACGAGGGCGCCGGCGACCGCAGCCAGACCGTACGGGCCCTTCCGTCGATCATCGAGGGCCTGCTGGAGCGCGGCCTGGAACCGGTCACCCTGCACGACCTGCTCGCACCGCCCACCCAGGCCGAGGCCAGCCGCCCGTCGGCGGCCGCCGGCGCCTGACGTACGGCGACCACGCCCCGGAGCGCCGCCCGACGGCCCGCCCCACCCGACCCCGAAGACCACGAGACACGAACTACGGCTGGAGAACCGAAGAGCCATGGAAGATCGCTCGGCAGACCACACTGCGGCGGTTACGTCCTCGCAGACCCAGGACCGGCCCGCCGAGGCGCCGCAGGCCGGCGAACCGGCGATCTGGACCCGTAACTTCCAGTTCTACTTCACCGCCCGCAGCGCGGGCCTCCTCGGCTGGGCCATGCTCCCCGTCGCGGTCACGGCCGGGCTGCTCAGCTCCGGCTACAGCCTGAGCACCGCCGGATACGCGATGGCCTTCCTGGTCGGCCCGTTCGCCGGCCTGGTGATCTTCGGCGGGGTGCTGGCCGACCGCTTCACCGCGCGCCGCATGATGATCGCCGCCGACCTGTTCAACCTGACCGCCCACGTGCTGCTCGCCCTCCTCTTCGCCTACGGCATCGACCACCTGTGGCACCTGTACACGCTGCTGGTGGTGGCCGGCGTCGCCAACGCGATGTTCCAACCGGGCGCCTCGTCGACCGTCCCGCTGGTCTCCCGCGACGTGCAGGGCGCCAACGGCGTGCTGCGCATATCCGAGGCGTTCACCGCACTCGGCGGCCCGGCGCTGGCCGGCGTGCTGGTGGGCACCGCCGCGACCGAGTGGGTGATGGTGATCTCCGCCGTCTCCTACGGCACCAGCGCCTGCTGCCTGTTCGCGCTACGGCTCGGGGCGGTGCCCGCCCCGCCGGCCGACGAGAGCTTCGTCCGCAACCTGGTGGTCGGCTGGCAGGAGTTCCGCTCGCGTAACTGGCTGTGGGGCGTGATCGCGATCTGGATGGTCTTCGCCGTGCTCTCCTGGGGCCCGCAACTCTCCATCGCCGCCGGCGTGATCGTGCCCGAGCACGGCGCCACCGCCTTCGGCCTGCTCAACTGCGCGTTCGGCGCGGGCACCGTGGCCGGCGGCGTGCTGGCGATGCGGTACAAGCCCGACCGGCCGCTGGCCGCCGGCGCCGTGGCGATGCTGGCCTACCCGCTCTACCCGCTCGGCATCGTGCTCGACTGGCCGGTCTGGCTGTTGGCCGTCGCCCAGGTCGTGGTCGGTGTCGGCATCACCTTCTGGGGCGTCATGTGGGCCACCAGCGTGCAGACCCAGGTGCCGGGCGAGGTGCTCAACCGGGTGCACGCCTACGAGGTCGCGGGCTCCGTCGGCATGTTCCCGGTCGGCAGCGCGTTGGCCGGCCCGGCCGTGGGGGCGTTCGGCACCGACGAGGTGCTCCTGGTCGGCGTCGTGGTCGCCCTCCTCACCGCGGCGGCCCTGCTGGCGGCCCGCCCGATCCGCACCCTGGGCCGGGTACCGGGCCGCGCCTGAGCCCGGGTGGTCGGTGACTCACGGGGCCGACGCGGTGTGTCCGCGTCGGCCCCGCGCGCGGCGCGCCCCACGGCCAACCCGCCAACCCGCCAACCCAGCAACTCATCGACGCGCCCACCCGCCAAGCCGCCACCCCGAGCCCCAGGCCCCCTCACGGCAACGTGCGGGTCAGCCAGGCCACTTCGCCGTTCTTCTCCACGGTGACGCGGTCCCGCGCGAACCCGAGCTTCTCCAGCACGCGGAGCGAGGGGGTGTTCCACGTGCCGACGGTCGCCCAGAGCCTTGTCCGCCCGGTCGCCGCTGCGGCGTCGAGCACCGCCCGTGCCGCCTCGGTGGCGTAACCGTGCCCGTGCACCCGCTGGAACAACTCGTACGCGATCTCGGGCTCCTCCAGCGTGGTGCGGCCGATGATCAGCCCGCAGTAGCCGATGAAGTCGCCCTCGGCGCGGCGCTGGATGGGCAACAGGGCGATGCCCGTGGTCGTCGTCGCGGCGAGTTGCTCGGCGATGTCCGCCCGCACGTACTTCACCGTGTGCGTCCCCGTGCCGCGTTCGGAGTGCAGGGCGCGGAGTCCGGCGGCGTCCGACTCGTCCCACGGCCGCAGTATCAGCCGCTCGGTCTCCAGGTGGAACGGCATCGTCTGGTACGTCGTCATGCCCCCACCCTGCCGTACCGATCCACACGGATCACGGCCGGAGTGCCACGACGTGCCCGTTCGGCCCGGGGGCCCGCCGGTTGCGTCGTCGTTCCCGGTCCCGAGGTGGTCGGCCCGGGGCCTCAGACGTGGTCGGGCTTGCGGGCCTCGATGAGGGTCCGGGAGGAGTGGGCGACGAACGGGCCGTCGGCCTCGATCCGCTCGTGCAGGGCGCGCAACTGGTCGCGGTAGCGGTCGACGGTGAAGCCGGGCACCGTCCAGACCACCTTGCGGAGGAAGTAGACGACGGCGCCGACGTCGAGGAACTCCATCCGCAGCCGCTCCGCGCGCACGTCCACGATCTCCAGGCCGGCGGCCCGGGCCGCGGCGCTCTCGTCATCGGGATGACGCTTGCGGCGCGCCTCGGGGTGCGGCCCCAGGAAGTACTCCACCAGCTCCCACACGCTGGCGGGCCCGACGTGCTGGGCGAGGTACGTGCCGCCCGGTCGCAGCACCCGGGCGATCTCCTCCCACCAAACGGTGGTGGGATGGCGGCTGGTCACCAGGTCGAACGCGTCGTCGGCGAACGGCAGCGGCGGTTCGTCCGGGCCGGCGACGACCACCACCCCGCGCGGGTGCAGCAGCCTGGTCGCCTTGACCGCGTTGGGAGGCCAGGACTCCGTGGCGGCCATCGTGGGTGGCAACGTCTCCGCCTCGGCCAGGACTTCGCCGCCGCCGGTCTGCACGTCCAACCCCGCCGCCACGGTCGCCAGCCGCCGGCTCATCAACCGCTGGTACCCCCACGACGGGCGCTCCTCGCTGGCCCGCCCCGTCAACCAGGAGAAGTCCCACCCGTCCACGGACACGGTCGCCGCCTCGGCCACAAGATCCTCAAAAGAACGCGACATGCCCGCATTGTGTCGTCAGGGGGCACGCACAGTGCGCAGGGTGCTCTCGCGGCGTGGCGACGTGGCGAGGTGTGGTGAGGCCCCGCCAGGTGGTGGCGGCGGGCCAGGAGCCCGCCAGTCGCGCGCGCTACCGACCGCGCGCGGCGGCCCCGGGTTCGCCGAGCGCCTGGCTGATGGTGACGGCCGCGACGACCAGCCCGCCGCGTACGTGCCACCGCCCGGCCATCCGGGAGAGTGGAACGCCCGCTACCACGGGGCCGACCTGCCGCAACTCCGCGGTGAAGCCGTCGGAGGCCGGGTCGAACGCGAGCCGCGCCTCCTGGAACCCGAGCCAGCGCCGCGCCAGCGGATACCACGCCTTGTAGACGGCCTCCTTGGCGCTGAAGAGCAGTCGGTCCCAGTGGACTTCGGGGCGCGCGGCCGTGAGCTGTGCCAGATGCGGCACCTCGTCGGGGTGGGCGACCTTCGTGAGCAGCCCCTCGGGGAGCGGAGCATGCGGCTCGGCGTCGATGCCGATCGAGGCGTGGTGGGCGTCGAAGCTCAACGCGGCGGCCCGGTAGCCCGCGCAGTGCGTCATGCTGCCCACGACCCCGGACGGCCACAGCGGCTCACGCCGAGCGCCGGACAGGATGGCGACGGCCGGTATCCCCAGGTCCTTCATGGCCTGCCGGGCGAGGTGGCGAACGGTGGCGTACTCGCGACGTCGCCTGTCGATGGCGCTGCGCACCCCCGCCTCCTCCTCCGGAAACAGTCGGGCGTCCGGGAGGTCGCCGAAGGAGTCCGCCACGGCGACCCCCGCCGGCACGATGTCGCCGATCATCGGGCCAGCCTACGAGAGGCGTCACCCGGCGAGGAAGGGCCCGGTGGCCGATGCCTGGCCGGTGCCCAAGGGTGGGACGGTCGCGGCCTGCGTGGTGGTGGGAGTCGGGCCAACAGACAACCTTCCGGCTAACCCTCGATGATGCATGAATATGCAGGGGCGTGTTTGGTGGTGGGCGGTGCATGGCGGTGGCGTAGGAGCGAAGGTCGCCTGAGAGAGCGGCGACTGTCCTTCTTCTCGGCCCAGGAAAAGGATTCGACTATAGGCATGATCATGCGGCACAGTGCATACTACGTAACTCGGTTGACCTTCCCGCACACACCCGGACGAGAGGACGCGAGGTCATGTCGTCACCCAGCCCACGGGGTTTTCGTAGTCGTACAGCGGCACTGGGGATCAAGGACGAGGCGGACGACTTCGCCGTCGTCGTCTCCGACGTGCCGGCGGCGGTGTCGGCGGTCTTCACGCGGTCCAGGTTCGTCGGGCCCAGCGTCACGCTGAGCCGTGAGTCGGCGGCGACGGGGCAAGCCCGCGGGATCGTGACCATCGCCCGGAACGCCAACGTCGCCACCGGGGCCCAGGGCATGGCCAACGCGCGCGAGGTGCGCTCCCTTGTGGCCGAGGCGGCCGGGTTGGCGCCCGAGGAGTTGCTGATCGCGTCCACGGGGGTCATCGGGCGGCAGTACCCGATGGAGCGGGTCAGGGCCGGGCTCGCGCGGCTCGGGTGGCCGTTGCCGGAGGCGGACCTGGAGGCCGCCGCGCGGGCGATCATGACTACCGACACCGTTGCCAAGCACGTCGCGCTTCCCTGTGGCGACGCGACCATCGCCGCCATCGCCAAGGGCGTGGGCATGATCGAGCCGAACATGGCGACGCTGCTGGTCTTCTTCTTCACCGACGCCGAGGTGGCACAGCCGGTGTTGGACCGGGTGTTCCGCCGGGTGGTCGACCGGACGTTCAACGCGCTGAGCATCGACACCGACACCTCGACCAGCGACAGCGCGGCGATCTTCGCCAACGGCCTGGCGGGGCCGGTGGCGGAGGCCGAGTTCGAGGCCGTGCTGTACCAGGCGGCCCTGCGCCTGGTGCGCTCGATCGCCGCCGACGGCGAGGGCGCCGGCAAGCTGATCGAGGTGCGGGTGACCGGCGCGCGCGACGACGCGCAGGCCAAGCGGGTCGGCAAGGCCGTGGTCAACTCGCCGCTGGTGAAGACCGCCGTGCACGGCGCCGACCCCAACTGGGGCCGGGTCGCGATGGCCGTCGGCAAGTGCGAGGACGACCTGGACATCGACCCGGCCAAGGTGACGATCCACTTCGGGGACGTGGAGACCTACCCGGCCCCCGGCACCGACGAGACGCTGGCCGCCGCCACCACCCACCTGGGGGGCGACGAGGTCGTGATCGCCGTCGACCTCGGCATCGCCTCCGGCGCCTTCACCGTCTACGGCTGCGACCTCACCGACGGATACATCAGGATCAACGCCGACTACACCACCTGACGCACCCCCCGCCGGCTCGGTCGCGGCGCGGCGCTAGCGCGGCAGGGGCAGCCCCGTGTAGTTGTCCGCGAGGTCGGCCGCGGCGTGCGGCGAGGTGGCCAGCCGCGCCAACTGCGCGAGTTGCAGGCGTGTGTCGAAGGGCGAGTGGGCCGGGTCGGTGTGCAGCGTGGTGGTCATGAGGTACGAGAAGTGCTCGGCTCGCCACACCCGGCGCAGGCACGTGTCGGAGTAGGCGTCCAGCAGGTCGGCGGAGCCGGTGTCGCGCTCGTGGATCAACGCCCGGGCCAGGACGGTCACGTCGGCCGCCGCGAGGTTGAGGCCCTTGGCGCCGGTCGGCGGGACGATGTGCGCCGCGTCGCCCGCCAGGAAGAGGCGGCCGTGGCGCATGGGCTCCGTCACGTGGCTGCGCATCGGCAACACCGCCTTGGCCGTGACCGGGCCGCGCTCCAGCTTCCAGGTGGGGTCGTCGTCCAGGGCGAAGCGGGCGTCCAACTCGTCCCAGACGCGCTCGTCGGGCCACGCGGCCGGATCGGTGCCGTTGGGGACCTGGAGGTAGAGCCTGCTGACGGTGGGGGAGCGCACGCTCGCCAGGGCGAAGCCGCGCGCGGAGTGGGCGTAGATCAACTCGTCGTACACCGGCGCGGCCTGGGCCAGGATGCCGAGCCAGGAGTACGGGTAGTCGCGCTCGTAGGTGGTCCGCACGCTCGCCGGTACGGCCTCGCGGGCCACGCCGTGGAAGCCGTCGCAGCCCACCACGTAGTCACAGGTCAGCGCCCGGTCCTCGGCCTCGTGCCGGTAGTGGATGACCGGCCGGTCGCTGGTGGCGCCCTCGACGGCGCGCACCTCGGCGTCGAAGCACAGCGGGCCGCCGTCGACGAGCCGCAGCGCGATCAGGTCCTTGACCACCTCGGTCTGCGCGTACACCACCACCCCACGGCCGCCGGTGAGCGAGGGGAAGTCGACGCGGTGCGCACCCCGGTCGAAGCGCAGCTCGATGCCGTGGTGCACCAGCCCCTCGCGGTCCATGCGCGCGCCCGCGCCCGCCGCGCGCAGCGTGTCCGCGGTCTGCTGCTCCAGGATGCCCGCCCGCTGGCGCTGCTCGACGTACGCGCGGTCGCGGCGCTCAAGGACCACGTTGTCGATGCCCGCGTTGTCCAGCAGCCGGCCCAGCAACAGTCCTGCCGGGCCGCCGCCGATGATGCCGACGGTGGTACGCATCAGGGGGTCTCCTCGTCGTCGCCGAAGCACTCGGTCTCCGCGCCCGGCGCGGGAGGTGGGGTGGGCGCGCTGGGCCGCTCCTCGGCCAGCACGCGGTCGGCCACCTTGAAGGCCGAGTTGGCGGCGGGCACGCCGCAGTACACGGCCGTCTGCAACAGCACCGCGCCGATCTCCTCGGGGCT
Source organism: Streptomyces buecherae (assembly GCF_014295035.1). Taxonomy (GTDB): domain Bacteria; phylum Actinomycetota; class Actinomycetes; order Streptomycetales; family Streptomycetaceae; genus Streptomyces; species Streptomyces youssoufiensis. The sequence goes on along the minus strand of NZ_CP060404.1, from coordinate 110,942 downwards.
GAGTCCGTTGCGCAGCGCGGCGCGGACGTGCATGGCCAGCTCCTCGTCGTGGCCGCCGGCCACCAGCGCGGTGAGCGTGACGCAGCTCCGGGTGCGGCGGTCCAGCGCGTCGCTGGTCCAGATCTCGCCCCAGGCGTAGCGGGTGATGAAGTCCTGGAAGCGGGCGGTGAAGGCGGTGGTGTGCGCGATGGCGCGGTCCACGTGCGCGTCGCCGAGTACGGCGCGGCGTACGGCCATGGCCTCGGCGCGCGAGAACGCCCCCGAGTTGTCGGGGGCCCGGTCCCGGGTCGGGTGCGGTTCGCTCGGGTCGGCGGCCAGGTGTGCCCGCAGGGCGGCGAGCACCGCTCGAGGTTGCTCGACGCAGGCCAGGTGGCCGGCGCGGGCGATCTCGACCAGGTGCGCGTCGGGGATGCCGTCCGCGAGCGCGCGGGCGTGCGCCGGCGGCGTCGCGGCGTCGTCCCGGCCGCCGACGACGAGGGTGGGCGCGGTGATCCGGGCCAGCTCGTCCCGCAGGTCGAGGCGGGCGATCAGCTCGCAGCACGCCGCGTACGCCGCGGGGTTGACCGCGCGGTGGTCGGCCACCAGCGCCGCCACCGTCTCGGCGTGGCCGGCGGCGAAGCCGGGCGCGAACCAGCGGTCCGGGGCGCTGTCGGCCAGCGGGCCGACGCCGCGGGCGCGCACCGCGTCGGCCCGCTCGTGCCACGGCTCGGGCGGGCCGAACCGGGCCGAGGTGCACAGCAGGGCCAGCGCGCTGACGCGGCGCGGGTGGTGGGCGGCGAGCCAGGCGCCGACCGCGCCGCCGAGCGAGACGCCGGCGTAGGCGAAGGTCTCGATGCCGAGCGCGTCGGCGAGGGCGATGACCCGCTCGGCCAGGTCGGCCACGGTCGGTTCGGCGGGCATCGCGTCGGCGGGCGAACCGCCGTGGCCCGGCAGGTCCCAGCGGACCACCCGGTGGTCGTGGGCCAGTGCGGTGGCCTGCCGGTCCCAGACGGACAACGAGGTGCCGAGCGAGGGCCCGAGGAGGAGGGCGGGGGCGTGTGCCGGGCCTTCGACGCGGTGGTGGAGGAGGGTCATCGGGGGTCCTGCCCAGGGTGCGGGGAGCGGGGGTCGCGCCGGAGCGCGCGGTCGGTGAGGGCGCCGGCCGAGCCCAGGTAGTCGGCGGGATCGGCGAGTTCGCGCAGCCGGGCCGCCGGCAGCGCGCCGGTCACGTCGGGCTCGGCGCGCAGCGCGTCGAGCAGGTCGGTGCCCTGCTCGGCGGCCCGCCGCGCGGCCCGGGTGAGCGCGGCCTTGGCCGGGCCACGGCCCAGGCGCGGGGCCAGCTCGGCGACCAGTCGTTCGCTGAGCAACGCTCCTCCGGTCAGCCCGAGGTTGGCGCGCATCCGGTCGGCGTCGACCGTCAGCGACGCGCCGAGTTCGGCCGCCGTGTGGGCGGCCCCGCCCAGCAGGCGCAGGGCGTCGCGCAGCGGCTGCCACTCGGCGTGCCAGGGCCCGGCCGCCCGCTCGTCCGGCGCGGCCAGCGCGCCCAGCAGTACCGAGGCGAGCGCCGGGACCTGTCGGGCCGCCGCCGCGATGAGCGTGGCCCGCACCGGGTTGGCCTTGTGCGGCATGGTCGACGAGCCGCCGCCCGAGCCCTCGCCCAGCTCGCCGATCTCGGTGCGGGCCAGCACCAGCACGTCGCCGGCGACCTTGCCGAGGGCGCCCGCGCCGAAGGCGAGCGCGGCGCCCGTGTCCGCGATCGGGGTGCGCAGCGCGTGCCAGGGCAACTCGGGTGCTGCCAGGCCCAGTTCGTCGGCGTACGCGGCGACCAGGGCCAGGCCCGGATCGCCGCCGGCGGGCCCCGGGGTGGCGTTCGGCGCCTCGGCGTAGGCGTGGAAGGCGGCCAGCGTGCCGGCCGCGCCGCCGAGTTGCACCGGCAGCGCGGCGCGCACGCGGGTGATCCGCTCGTACGCGTCCAGCACCAGCGCGCGCCATCCGGCCACCTTGAGCCCCACGGTGGTGGGCACCGCGTGCTGCGTCAGCGTGCGGCCGGCCAGCGGCGTGTCGCGGTGCCGGGCGGCCAGCGCGCCGAACGCGTCGGCCGCCCGCCCCAGGTCGGCGGCGATCAGGTCCAGGCTCGCGGCGGTGACCAGCATGCACGCCGTGTCCATGATGTCCTGGCTGGTGGGCCCGCGGTGCACGTACGCGGCGTGCTCGGCGTGGGCGTCGGCCACTGCCTGGGTGAGGTCGGCGATCAGCGGGATGACCGGGTTGCCGCCCGCGCGGGCGCGGTCGGCCAGCGACGCCAGGTCGAACCGGTCCGCGCGGGCCACCGCCGTCACGGTGGCCGCGGCCTCCGGTGGCGCGAGCCCCACGGCGGCCTGGGCCCGGGTCACGGCGGCCTCGGCGTCGAGCATCGCCCGCACGAAGGCGTGGTCACTGGTGACCTCGTCGACGGGGCTCGTCGCCCGCACCGGGGCCAACAGGCCCACGTCGCGCTGGTGCACGGGGTAGGGGCCGGTCGCGGTCGCCGGTTCGGGGCCCGGGGGTGGCCCGGTGCGCGGGTCGGGCGCGGGGTGGGGCCGGCCGGGGTCAGCGGGCGAAGTCAAGGAAGACCGTCTCCTTCTCCCCCTGGAGGTGGATGTCGAAGCGGTGCACGCCCGCGCCCTCGTCGCGGGCGACCAGCGTCGCCCTGCGCCGCGCCGGCAGCGCGTCGAGCAGCGCGTCGGCGGCCGGCTCGGCCAGGTAGGCGCGGGTGTACAGATGGTGCATCAGGCCGCGGGCGAACACGCACACCGACAGGTACGGCGCGCTGGCCGGCGGCCGGAGGGTGTGCACGCGCCAGTGGCCGTCCGCGTCGGTGGGCACCCGCGCGAAGCCGGTGAAGCGCACGCCGTCGCGGCCCAGGAAGCCGCCGGTGACCGGGTCGCGGCGCAGCGAGCCGGGGTGGCCGTCGAGCGAGCCGTCCGGGGCGGCCTGCCAGAACTCGAGCAGCGCGTCGGGTATGGGCTGGCCGGCCCCGTCGCGCACCACGCCGTGCAGCGTGATCGCGTCCGGGTGGCCGGGCGGCGCGGGGCGCGCGCCGTCGGTGAAGGGCAGCGCGTAGCCGTAGAAGGGGCCGACGGTCTGCGAGGGGGTGGGGCGCGGCATCAGGAGCCCTCCTCGGGGTCGGGGAGCGTGGCGGCCGGACCGTCGAGCACGATGTCCCAGCGGTAGCCCAGCGACCACTCGGGCACCGACAGCGCGTGGTCGTACGCGGCGACCAGACGCTCGCGCGCGGCCTGGTCGGTGACCGACTGGAGGATCGGGTCGTACGGGAACAGCGGGTCGCCGGGGAAGTACATCTGCGTCACCAGGCGCTGTGTGAAGGCCGTGCCGAACAGCGAGAAGTGGATGTGCGCGGGCCGCCAGGCGTTGTCGTGGTTGCGCCAGGGGTAGGCGCCCGGCTTGATGGTGGTGAAGCGGTACCGGCCCAGGTCGTCGGTCAGGCACCGGCCGACGCCGGTGAAGTGTGGGTCGAGCGGCGCCGGGTGCTGGTCGCGCTGGTGCGCGTACCGGCCGGAGGCGTTGGCCTGCCAGATCTCCACCAGTTGGCCGCGCACCGGCCGGCCGGCCCGGTCGGTGACCCGTCCGCTGACGGTGATGCGCTCGCCGAGCGGCTCGCCCAGGTGCTGCCGGGTGAGGTCGGCGTCGGTCTCGGTGACGTCGGTGACACCGAAGACCGGGCCGCGCAACTCGGCGGCCTCCGGATCGCCGACGCTCACCAGAGACTGGCGCGGGTGGCGCAATACGCTGCTGCGGTACGGGGCGAAGTCGCGCGGGGGATGGTCGGGCGGGGCCGCGCCGGCGGCCACGGCCGCGGCGGCGCGGGCGTGCGCGGCGGCGATCTCCGCGCTGATGTCCTGCTGGGTCGGCGGGGTCGGCGGGGTCGCGCCGGGGCCGGCCGGTCCCGGGTTCGGGGCGGCTGCGCCGGTGCGCTGGGAGGGCAGGGATGCGGGGGACATGGGACGGATCACCTCTCCAGGACGAGGGCCAGGCCCTGGCCGACGCCGATGCACAGCGCGGCGAGGCCGGTTCCGGAGCCCGCGGCGGCGAGCTGGTGGGCGACGGCGCCGGCGATGCGGGCCCCGGAGGCACCGAGCGGGTGCCCGATGGCGATGGCGCCGCCGTACGGGTTGACCACGGCCGGGTCCAGGTCCGGCCACTGGCCGAGACAGGCCAACGCCTGGGCGGCGAACGCCTCGTTGAGCTCGACGGTGCGCAGCTCGGCCAGGCCGCGGCCGGCCCGGTCGAGGGCCCGCTCCACCGCCGTGACCGGGCCGATGCCGAAGTACTGAGGCTCCACGCCGGTGACGGCCGAGGCGGCGATGCGGGCCAGCGGCTGGCGCCCGGTGGCCCGCAGCCCCGCCTCGTCGGTGAGCAGCAGCGCCGCCGCGCCGTCGTTGAGCGGCGAGGAGTTGCCCGCCGTCACGGTGCCGTCCGTGCGGAAGGCGGGCTTGAGCCGCGCCAACGCGGCGGCGCTGGTGTCGGCTCGGATGGTCTCGTCGCGGTCGAGGTCGACGCCGGCCACCGGGACGACCTCGGCGGCGTAGTGCCCCTGCTGCCAGGCGCGCGCCGCCTTCTCGTGGCTGGCCAGCGCGAACGCGTCCTGCGCCGCGCGGTCGACGCCGTACCGGTCGGCGACCAGTTCGGCGCCCTCGCCCAGCGCCACCGTCCACTCCCCGGGCATCCGCGGGTTGACCATCCGCCAGCCCAGCGTCGTGGAGTACAGCTCCTGATGGCCGGCGGGGAAGGCGCGGGAGGGCTTGGGCAGCACCCAGGGGGCGCGGCTCATCGACTCGACGCCGCCGGCCACCGCGATCGACGCGTCGCCGACCGCCACGGCGCGGGCCGCCTGGATGACGGCCTCCATGCCCGAACCGCACAGCCGGTTGACCGTCGTGCCGGGCACGGTGACCGGCAACCCGGCCAGGAGTACGGCCATCCGGGCCACGTCGCGGTTCTCCTCGCCGGCGCCGTTGGCGTTGCCGAAGAACACGTCGTCGACGCGGGCCGGGTCCAGGTCGGGCGCGCGGTCCACGAGGGCCCGCAGCACCGTGGCGGCGAGGTCGTCGGGGCGTACGCCGGACAGGGCGCCGCCGTACTTGCCGATCGGGGTGCGTACGGTGTCGACGACGTACACGTCACGCAGGCGGTCGGTCATGTCAGCTCCTGGTACGAGCGGCCGGCGGGCACGGGCGCCGGCGCGGTGGGCGGGTGGTCACGGCGTCGTGGCGGGGACGTGTACGGGCGCGGCCGTGTGGCGCACGATCTCCGCCGTGCTGGTGCCGGGCGCGGTCTCCACCAGGACCAGTCCCGCGTCGGTCACGTCGAGCACGCCGAGGTCGGTGATGACGCGGTGCACGCACCGCGCGCCGGTCAGTGGCAGGGTGCAGCGCTCGACGATCTTCGGGCTGCCGTCCTTGGCGAGGTGGTCGGTGAGCGCGATGACCCGGCGGGCGCCGTGCACCAGGTCCATCGCCCCGCCCATGCCCTTGACCAGCTTGCCGGGCACCGACCAGTTGGCCAGGTCGCCCGCGGCCGAGACCTGCATGGCGCCGAGCACGGCCACGTCGATGTGCCCGCCACGGATCATGCCGAAGGAGAGCGCGGAGTCGAAGAAGGCGGCGCCCGGCAACACCGTCACCGTCTCCTTGCCCGCGTTGACCAGGTCGGGGTCGACGTCGTCGGGCGCGGGGTAGGGGCCCACGCCCAGGATGCCGTTCTCCGAGTGGATCACCACGTCCACGCCGGCCGGCAACAGGCCGGGGATGAGCGTGGGCAGCCCGATCCCGAGGTTGACGTACGCCCCGTCACTCAGCTCGGCGGCGGCTCGCGCCGCCATCTGTTCGCGCGTCCAGGCCATGCGCCTCACACCGTCCCTTGCGTCACCGGCGCGGAGGTCGTGCGCCGCTCGATCCCCTTGGCCGCCGCCTGTTCGGGCGTCAGCTCCAGCACCCGCTGGACGAACACGCCGGGCACGTGCACCGCGTCCGGGTCGAGCACGCCGGGCTCGACCAGCTCCTCCACCTCGGCGATGGTGATCCGGCCGGCCATCGCCGCCAGCGGGTTGAAGTTACGGGCGGCACGGCGGAAGACCAGGTTGCCGTGCCGGTCCCCACGGGCGGCCCGTACCAGCGCGAAGTCCGTCCGGATGCCGCGTTCCAGCACGTAGTCGCGCCCGTCGAAGGCGCGCACCTCCTTGGCCGGCGAGGGCACGGCCACCGCGCGGGCCGCGGCCTCGGGCGCGCCCGGGTCGGCCGGCGGCGCGTACCGCCACGGCAGGCCGCCGTCGGCGACCTGGGTGCCGACGCCGGCCGGCGTGTAGAACGCGGGGATGCCGCAGCCGCCGGCGCGCAACCGCTCCGCGAGCGTGCCCTGCGGCACCAGCTCCACCTCCAGCTCGCCGCCGAGGTACTGGCGGGCGAACTCCCGGTTGTCGCCGATGTAGGAGCCGGTGACCCGGGCGATGCGGCCCGAGGCGAGCAGGACACCGAGTCCGCCGCCGTCCACGCCGCAGTTGTTGGAGACCACGCTGAGGCCGCTGACGCCACGCGCGTGCACCGCTTCGATCAGCACGTTCGGCACGCCGCTGAGCCCGAATCCGCCCACCGCCAGGGAGGCGTTGTCCGCGATGTCCGCGACCGCGTCGGCGGCGGTCGCGCTGACTTTGTCCATGCAGGGCTTCCTTGTCCCGAGCTGGCGCCGCGACGGGGAACACCGGGCCTCGGGCCTCGGCCTCGCCTGCGTTCGCCAGATGAACTAAAGTTCATTTATATGGCGACAGCTTGCATCCCCCCGCCACGCGTGTCAACGCCCCGCCACCCCCGACCACCCCGAACGCGGCTACGCTCCGCTACCGCACCCGGCGCCCGCGCCCGCGCGGGCGCGCGACCACGACCCCGATCCGTCCGGAGAGCCCGATGCCAGCCCAGCGCCCCACCGGCCCGACCGATCCCGCACCACCGGCCGAGGCGGTCGGCCCGCTGCTGCGGGGCATCGCCGTGCTGCGCGCCATCAGCGACGCGGGCGGCCGGCTGAGCCTCGGCGAACTTGCCCGCGAGACCGGGTTCGCCCGCTCCACCGTCGACCGCGTCGCCGCCACCCTGGCCCGCATGGGCTATCTGCGCCTGGACCAGTACGCGGCCACCCTCGCCCCGCGCCTGATGGAACTCGGCAACGCCTACCTGGCCGCCACCGGACTGCCGGGACCGCTCGGCCCGCTGGCCGAGTGGCTCGCCGAGGAGTTGGACGAGTCGGTCTCGCTCGCCGTGCCCGACGGCGACGGCATCCGCTTCGTGCACCAGACCACCCGCCGCCGTGCCATGTCGCTCACCTTCCGCATCGGCGACCTGCTGCCCGTCGAGCGCACCGCGCCCGGGCCGTTGTTCGCCGCCGAGTGGTCCGCCGAGCGCTGGGCCGACTGGCGAGCGGCCCAGGCGGCCGGCGGCCACGGCGCCGACTTCCCCGCCGTGCTCCCGCCCCGGGCCGGCGACCAGGGCCAGCACCCGACGTTCGAGGAGCGCGCCGCCCACGCGGGCCAGTGCGGCTGGGCCGAGGACGACCAGCGCATCGAGCCCGGCCTGATCGCGCTCGGCCTGCTGGTGCGCGCCCCGGACGGGCGGGCCGCCTGCGCGCTCAGCGTCGTCAGCCACACCAGCCGACACAGCGTCGCCTCGCTGCGCCGCGCGGTGCTGCCCCGCGCCCGGGCCACGGCCCGGGCCATGGAGCGGGCGCTCCGTGAGGCACCGCAGACCCCACCCGCCCCGGCCGCCGGCCTCGCCGACTGGACGCACGCGTCCAAGCAGGAACTCGGCGCCGAGTTCGTCGAGTCCCTGGCCCGTGGACTGACCGTCCTCACCGCCTTCGACCAGGGCCGGGACCAGTTGACGCTGGCCGCCATCGCGAGCGCCACCGGCCTCGCGCGCGCCACCGCCCGGCGCGCGCTCATCACCCTGGAACACCTGGGCTACGTCGCCGCGGAGGTCGGCCGGTTCCGCCCCACCCCCCGCGTGCTGGCCCTCGGCTACCCGCCGCTCTCGCGCACTACCCTCGCCGAGATCGCCGCGCCCCACCTGAGGACCCTCGTCCAGCGCGTGCACGACTCGGCGTCGCTGGCCGTGCTCGACGGCGACGACATCCGTTACACGGCCCGGGTCGCCACCGGCCGTGTGATGAGCGTGAACATCACCCTGGGCACCCGGTTCCCGGCGTACGCCACCTCCATGGGGCGGGTCCTGCTCGCCGACCTGCCGGCCGACGAGCGCCACGGCCACCTCGCCCGCGCCCGGCCCAGGGCCCTGACCCCGCACACCCGCACCGACCCGGCCGACCTGGCCGCGTGCCTGGAACAGGTGGCGCGCGAGGGGTACGCGCTGGTCAGCGAGGAGTTGGAGGAGGGGCTGCGCTCGCTGGCCGTGCCGGTGCGCGACCGGTCCGGCCGGGCGGTGGCCGCGGTCAACGTCGGCATGCACACCAGCCGCCGCACCCCGGACGCCTGCCTGGAGGAGGTCCTGCCCGCGCTCCGCGCGACGGCGCACGCGATCGAGGCCGACCTGCACGTCGCCCAGCGCTTCGTCCGCGTCCCCGCGCTGTGAGCCACCCCCGCCGCGCCACCGGCCGGGTGTGACGCGCGCGGGCGGCCCCACTGACGCGGGGCCGCCCGACGCTCGCTCACCCGGCTCAGATCGGGTAGGTGGCCTCCTGCGCGCGCACCGTGATCCAGCGCGTCTCGGTGAACGCCTCAAGGCTGGCCGTGCCGCCGAACCGGACACCGGTGCCGGAGGCGCCGACGCCGCCCATGGGGGCGAGCGCCTCGTCGTTGACCGTCTGGTCGTTGATGTGCACCAGGCCGGCCGGGATGCGTTCGGCCACCTCCAACCCGCGCATCACGTCCCGGGTCAGGACGCTCAGGGCGAGCCCGTACGTGCTCGCCGTGGCCAGCGCCACCGCCTCGTCCACGTCGGAGAACGCGCGGATCGGGGCGACCGGGCCGAAGACCTCCTCGGCGTACGCGGGGGAGGCGTCGGTGACCCCGGTGAGGACCGTGGGCCGGTAGAACAGCTCCTCGTGGGTGCCGCCGGCGGCCAGGCGGGCGCCGCCCTCCACGCTCGCCGTCACCAGGGCGTGGATCTTGTCGCGCTGCGGGGCGTCGATGATCGGCCCGAGGGCCACCTCCTCCTTGGCCGGGTCGCCGACGGTGAGCTGCTCCGCCTTGTGCGCGAGGCGCTCGGCGTACTCGTCGGCGATCGAGGCGTGCACCAGATGACGGCCGGTGGTCATGCAGATCTGGCCCTGGTGGAAGTAGGACCCGAAGGCGGCGGTGGACACCGCGCGCTCCAGGTCGGCGTCCGGCAGCACGATCATGGCGGAGTTGCCGCCCAGCTCCAGGTGCACCCGCTTGAGGTGCTCCGCCGCCGTCGCCCCCACCTTGCGGCCGGCCGCGGTCGAGCCGGTGAACGAGACGACCTGGGTGTGCGGATCGACGACCAGTTGGTGCCCGGCGTCGGCGCCACCGGGCACCACCGCCAACACGCCCTCGGGCAGCCCGGCCTCCTCGAAGACCCGCATCACCGCCACGCCGCCGCACACCGCCGTGCGCGGGTCCGGCTTGAGCACCACGGCGTTGCCCAGGGCCAGCGCCGGCGCCACCGAGCGGGTGGCCAGCACCAGGGGCGCGTTGAACGGCGCGATGACGCCCACCACCCCGGCCGGCAGGCGCCGGGCCATGCTCAGCCGTGGCTCGGCCGACGGCAGCAGCTCGCCGAGCGGACGGGAGGCCAGGGCAGCCGCCTCGTAGCACTCCTGGGCCGCCAGGTTGGTCTCGAACGCGGCCTTGCCCGGCACGCAACCCGCCTCGCGGATCAGCCAGTGGTGGATCTCGTCGGCGTGCCGGGTGAACAGGTCGCCCGCCCGGCGCAGCACCGCGGCCCGCTCGGTGTAGGGCGTCCTGGCCCACTGACGCTGGGCCTCGGCGGCGCGCTCGCTCGCGCGCGCGACGTCCTCGGGGTTGGCGGAGCCGACGCGCTCCAGGGTGTCGCCGGTGGCCGGTTCGACGACGGAGGTCTGGCCGCCGGCGGCCGGGGTCCAGCCGCCGATGGCGACCTTGCCGGACCAGTGGGACGGGTCGAGAAGGGACATCACAGTCTCCAAGGTGAGCGGTCGAGTGCGGGGGTGGGCAGGTGGGGCCTCACGGCTGGAAGGCCGTCTCGGCTTCGACGGCGACCTCCAGGACGAGCGGCTCCGTGCGCGTCTCGAACGTGGCGACCAGGGAGCCCAGCTCGCTGACCAACTCGTCGTAGCGGGTGACCCGGCGAGCGGGGCAGCCCAGGGACTCGGCGAGCGAGCAGACGCTGACCTGGTCGAACGCGGGCCAGGGTGCCTTGCCACCGTGCTTTTCGGCAAGCCTGTCCATCACCGCGTACCGGCCGTTGGCCAGCACGATGAAGACGGCGCCGACCTCGTAGTGCACGGCCGTCCACAGCGCCTGGATCTGGTAGAGCGACGAGCCGTCGCCGACGACGGCCACCACCGGGCGGCGCGGCGCGGCCATCCGGATGCCGATGGCGGCGGGCAGCGCGAACCCCAGGCCCCCCATGGCGGCGCTGACGAAGTCGAGCGGCTGCCGGGCCGGCACCAGCGCGTGCAGCTCCGGGCGGCTCGACGGGGTCTCCTCGACGACCACCGCGTCCGCGGGCAGGCGCTCGGCGAGCGCGGACAGCACGTGCGCGGCCCGCAGCGGCTCGCCCGGCCGGGGTGGCGCGGGCGGCGCGGTCCGCGCGGGGATGGCCGGGGCCTGCGCGCGGGCCGGGACCCGCTCGGCAAGGGCCGCGCAGAACGCCGGCAGCGGGGCCAGGACCGCGAGCTCGACCGGCGCGCGGTGGGCCTCGTCGGCGTCGTCGGTCAGCAGCGCCAGCCGGGTGCCGGCCGGCGCCAACGGCCCCTCCCCGTAGCCGTACTGGCGCAGCACCGGGGCGCCCACCGCGAGCACCAGGTCGTACGGCGCGAGGGTCTCGCGCAGCCGGGCGCGGTCGCCGGGCAGGTGGCCGGCGAACAGCCGGTGGTCCTGGGGGAAGCCGGCGCGCGCGCCGAAGGACTCCTGCCACACCGGGCAGTTCAGCCGCTCGGCCAGCGCGGTGAGCGCGGCCCAGCCCGCCTCGGTGTCGGCGGCCGACCCGGCGACCAGCGCGGGGGAGCGCGCCTCCGCCAGCAGGTCGGCCAGGTGCGCCACCGCCTCCGGGTCGGCCCCGGTGGCCTGCCGGAGGGCGGCCGGCGCGGGCACCGGCAGGTCGTCGGCCGGCTCGGCCCAGTCGTTCATGGGCACGATCACCAGCGCCGGGCCGCGCCGGGTGGTCGCGGCGTGCGCGGCCCGGCCGATGGCCCCCGGCACGTCCTGGGCCCGGATCGGGGTCTCCACGCGCACCGGGTACTCGCCGCACAGCCCCTCCAGGTTGCCGGCGAGGAAGGGTTCCTGGGCCAGGTGGCGGCGGTCCTGCTGGCCGACCAGCACCACCAGCGGCGCGCGGTTGACCCGGGCGGTGGCCAGGGCCCCCACGGCGTTGCCCAGCCCGGCGGTGGTGTGCAGCAGGACCAGCGCGGGCTGGGCGCGCGCGATCGCCCAGCCGGTGGCGGCACCGACCACCGAGCCCTCGTGGAGGGCGAGGACGAACGCGAGGTCGTCGGGGAGGTCGGCGAGCAGGGCCACCTCGGTCGAGCCCGGGTTGGCGAAGAGGGTCGTCAGGCCGTGTTGACGCATGACGTCGAAGGCGGCGTCGCGGACGGTGCGCATCGTGATGGTTCCTTCGTTCTGTGAGGGTGGTTCCCGGGCTTCGCCCGCCGGCCCCCGGCGCCCGGGGTCTCGCGCGCCGGGGGGCCAGAGCGGGGCGTCCGGGGTGGGGCGGGTGGCTCGCACGGTGGGGGAGGGTGCTTCACGGGGGAGTGGGGCGCCGGCCACGGACGCCGACCAACAGGCAGAACCCGACGGCGACGATCGCCGCGTCGAGCCACACGGCCGCGGTCCAACTCCCGGTGGAGTCACGCAGCACGCCGCCCACGGCCGGCGAGAGCACGGCGCCCGTCTCGCCGATGAGGTTCTGCATGCCGAAGGCGGAGCCGCGCAGCTCGGGTGGGGCCAGGTCGGCGGTGAGCGCGTGACCCACCGGTTGCAGGGCGTTGAAGAACAGGCTGGCGAAGAAGAGCAGCACGCCCATCACCCACAGCGAGGGCCGGTCGGTCGCGCTGAGGTACCAGGCGAACGCGACGGTGAGCAGGGCCTGGATGCCGGTGAACGTGAGCATGATCGACTTCCGGCTCCAGCCGCGCCGTACGCCGTGGTCCGAGAGCCAGCCGCCGGCGGGGAAGCCGAGGATGCCGGCGCCCGCGTTGAACCCCGCGGTGAGCGCGGCGCTCGCGAACGACGAGTGTGCGGCGCCCGCGACGATCGACACGGACCAGAAGCTGAAGAACCACAGGTTCCACAGGATCGCGATGTTGGCGAGGTAGATGAGGAACAGGTCACGGTTCCTGAGCACCGGGCCGAGTTCCTCACCCTTGCGGGTCAGCGCGAACAGCACGAGCCCGGCGGCGAGCACGACCTCCAGGAGCGCGATCCACAGGTCGGACAGGCCGGAGCGGTCGCCGATCAGGTAGACGGCCATGATCAGCACCAGGGACACCAACGAGTACGCGCCCAGGTGCGCGGTCGCCCGGCACACGGTGCGCCACTGGAGGTGGGCACGGAAGTACCAGGTGGTGGCGGCGCCGACGAGGAGCGTCGCGGCGCCGAGGATCCAGAACGCCATCCGCCACGCCTCGACGTCGGGCAGGAACACCTTGCCCACGTCGATGAAGTGCGGGGTGCCGACGATGGCGATGGTGATGCCGAAGGCGAGCCCGGTGATGACCACGCCCATGCCCAGGCTGCGGTCCCGCTCGGGCGTCGCGGCGGTGATCAGGGTGCGGTCGTTGGAGTAGAACGCCCCCTCGCCGAGCCCGGTCACCACGCGGACGACGATGAACGCGATCAGCCCGCCGAGGAAGCCGGTCAGGATGGTGGCGACGCCGGCCCACAGCAGGCTCACCACGATCAGCGTGCGGTGTCCGTAGCGGTCGCCGAGGTAGCCGCCGGGGAACTGGGTGAGCATGTAACCCGCGAAGAAGAGGCCGCCGATGAGCCCGCCCAGGGCGTGCGGGTTGTCCGCGTCGGCGAGGAAGCCCACGCCGTTGTCGATCATCCAGGAGACCACGGGCCCGGTGACGGCCCGGTCGGCCGCGCTGACCGTCCAACCCAGCAGCAACAGGAACCACAGGGTGTGCCAGGGCCGCAGCCGCCCCCGCGTCTGCTCCGCGTCCGGCTCGGCCCCCGCACCCACCACCGGGCCCGGGGCCTCGTCCGGTACAGCCTTCATGGGATCTCCTTGGCTCAAGGGGCGGACCACGGCCGCGTGCGCGATGCTCGGGGCGCTCGGGCCCGGCCGTGCCGCCCCGCGCGTACGGTGCTCGCCGAAGCGCCGTGGGGTTCGTACCCCGCGGTCCGTTCCGTACGGCGGTACGCGCGCCCACCGTGACCTCGGCCGCCTCCGCGGGGCCAGGAGCCTCAATGTAGGCAAGTGATATGTAGAGCGGAATGGTTGAAGGCATGTGTTCTGCTATGTGGAATTCCTGGTTTCCGTGGGGCGGACGGTCGGCCTCCGCTGTGTGGTTCATCCGGACCCCGGGGTCACCGGTCGGCGGACTCGCGCGCGAAGACGATGTCCCCGTCGAAGACGGTCAGGTCGATGGGCAGGTCGACGATCTCGTGCGGGTCGGTGGCGCGCAGGTCGCCACCCACGACGCACAGATCGGCGACCTTGCCCGGCTCGACGGTGCCCTTCCACTCCTCGGCGAAGTCCTGCCGGGCGGGGTTGACGGTGTAGGCGCGCAGCGCCGTCTCCAGCGAGACCCGCTGGTCGGGGCCGCTCACCCGGCCGGTGGCCTTGGACTCGCGGAGCAGCATGGCGGCGACCCCCTGCCGCCAGTTGGGCATCGTGATCGGCGCGTCGGAGCCCACGCACACGGCGATTCCCGCCTCGGCCGCGGAGCGCACCGGCCACTGGTAGTCCGACCGCTCACGGCCGACGACGTCGTCCATCAGGTCCGCGATGGTCCACTTGATGGCGGGGTTCATGTTGATGCCGTAGCCGTGCGCGGCGAGCTTGGCCAGGCTCCCGGGCGAGGCGAAGTCGCCGTGGATGACGTAGTGCCGCGCGTCCGGGCGCGGATGCGCCCGCTGGGCGGCCACGAAGGCGTCGACCACGGCGTCGATCGCCCGGTCGCCGGTGACGTGCACCCCCAGTTGGTACCCGGCCGTGTGCGCCACCCGGATCATCTCGGCGAGCTCGGCCTGCTTGAGGCCGGCGTCGGCGCCGTGTACGCACAGCGCCCCGTGGCCGCCCCCGGGGTAGGGCTCGTGCATCCAGGCCGTCTCGTTCGGCGGCACCCCGTCGGCGAACACCTTGACCCCGATCGCGGCGAGCCGCCGTTCGTCCACGTCACGCGGCAGGGCGAGCCCGCGCAGGCCGGTGGTCACGTCGGCCGCCGAGCCGCCCATGGGCGCGGGCAGCAACAACACCCGTACCCGCGAGGCCAGTTGGCCGGCCCTGGCCAACTCGACGTAGGCGTGCAGGGTGCCGGTGTCGAGCCCGCCGCCGAGGATCTCGGCGCCACCCGGGCCGAGGCCGGGCTCCGTGAAGCTCGTGATGCCCTCGGCGTGCAACGCCGCCACGGCCGACCGGATCGCCTCCTTGCGCTGGGCCACGGTCGCGGGCGGCACCAGCCGCTGGACCAGCGCCTGTGCCGTCTCCTTCAGGATGCCGGTGGGTTCCCCCGCGCCGTCGGTCTCGATCACCCCGCCCGAGGGTGACTCCGTGTCGCGGGCGATCCCGGCGCGTTCGAGCGCCGCCGAGTTCACCCAGACCATGTGGCCGGAGAAGTCGGTCAGGCAGACCGGGTGCTCGGGGGCGGCGGCGTCCAGGTCACCCCGGTGCGGTCGGCGGGCCTGGTCGGCCAGGCATTCCGCCAGGTAGCCGACGTCCCAGCCGAGACCGGTGATCCACTCGCCCCGGGGGGTACGGGCCGCGGCCTCCCGTACCGCCTGGGTGACGTCGTGGATCGAGCGCACCGTCGGGTGGCCCACGTCCAGCGCGAACGGCGGCCTGGTCAGCGCCCACGCCGCGGCGTGCAGGTGCGAGTCGTTGATGCCCGGCAGCACCGTCCGGCCGGCCAGGTCGAAGACCCGCGTGGCGGGGCCGGCGAGCGCGGCGATCTCCGCGTCGGTGCCGACGGCGACGACGCGATCGGCCGTGACGGCGACCGCCTGGGCGACGGTGAACGCGTCGTCCATGGTCAGCACGGAGCCGCCGGTCAGGATGAGGTCCGCTGTCTCCGACATCGATGGCCTTTCTGGCTGGGGGTCGGTGGGGTGGGGAAAGATTCGCGAGGGTGGCGAGGAGGTGAGGGGGTGGCGAGGCAGGCCGGCCGTCGAGTGCGTCTCGTTTGAGGCCAAACCTTATGCTCGGCGTGCGGGCCCGGCAAGACATTCGCGGCGGGCCGTGGCGGGGTGAGAGCGTTGGCGGTGTCGGGGCGTCGTCGGCGCCTCAGCGGTCGAGCACGCGGCGCAGCCAGGACAGGCGGGTGGCCAGCGCGGCGCGCGTCACCTCGTGGTCCGGGGCGAAGACGTCGAAGCCGTGGAAGGCACCCTGCCAGATGTGCAGCTCCGCCTGACCCCCCGCCGCCCAGATGCGGGACGCGTACGCCACGTCCTCGTCCCGGAACAGCTCGGCGCTGCCGGCCTCGACGAACGCCGGCGGCAGGTTCGACAGGTCGCCGGCCCGGGCCGGGGCGGCGTAGGGCGACACCCGAGCCGCCGTGCCGCCCGCCCGGTCGCCGAGCAGCGCCCGCCACCCCAGCAGGTTCATCGACCGCTGCCAGGTGCCGCTGCCGTCGTACTGGTGGCTGGAGACCGTCGTGTTCCGGTCGTCGAGCATCGGACACAACAGCAACTGCCCCGCCAGAGCCGGCCCGTTGCGGTCGCGGGCGAGCAGCGCGACCCCGGCCGCTAGGCCGCCGCCGGCGCTGCCGCCCATGACGACGACACGGCCGGGGTCGACGCCCAGCTCGGCGGCGCCGCGCGCCATCCACACCAGGCCCGCGTAGCAGTCCTCCACGGGCGCCGGGTCCGGATGCTCCGGCGCGAGCCGGTACTCGACGCTGACGGCGACCGCCCCCAGCTCCTCCACCAGATCGGCCAGGCGTGCCGCGTCCTGGTGGCGATGGCCGCTGATCATGCCGCCGCCGTGCATGTTGTACAGGCCCGGGGCCGGCGCCGGCAGGCGGCGCGGGCGCAGCACGGTGACGGCGAGGTCGGGCGCGCCGTCGGGGCCGGGCACCGTCAGCTCCTCGGCGTCGATCTCCCGGTCGCCGATGACCTCGGCGATCGGCGGGGCGGGGAACGCCGTCGCGGCCTCGCGCAGCTTCGGAACGTCCGCCAGGGACAACTCCGGGCCGGAGGGGCGGGGCAGCGCGTCGAGCACCGCGCTGAGCGTGGGGTCGAAGGGGACGGGGCGAACGCGCATGGTGCTCCCTCACGGGTGGTGGGATGGGTGGCGAGGGCGGCCGGTCACCGCGGTCTGGCGAACGCGAGGGCGCGCGCCGGGTTCTCGACCATGATCGTGTGCAGCGCCCGCTCGCTCACCCCCAGCCGGCGCAGGGCGGGCAGGAAGTGGCGCGGGATGTAGTCGTAACCCTGCCCGCCGTACCGCTTGAGTTGGATCTTCTGGCACACGTCGTGGCCGAGCAGGAGTTGGCGCGCGTACCCGCGCTCGACGAGTTCGGCGATGCCCCGGGCCACCTTGTGGTCGCTGGTCAGGACGAGGTGCCCCCACGGGCTGCCGGGCGAGGCGAGGAAGTCGAACTCCACGAAGACGCCGCGCGCCAGGACGCGTTCGCCGAGCGACGGGTTGGTGATGACCTCCATGGCGTGGCCCAGAACGATGTTGGACGCGGCCACGCCCTCCTCGGCGAGGATGTCGAGCACCCGGAGCTTGTCCTCGCCGACGCCGCCGACGTGGAAGGTGACCGGCGCGCCCGTCACCCTGCTAGCCCGGCCGCTCGCGCGCACGCTCTTGAGTTCGTTCTCCGTCAACGGGGCCGTCTCCGCGCCCACTTCACCGATGACGCCCGAGCGGATGCCGGTGTCGCCGACCCCGACGGCGATGTCGCGCACGATGGTGTCGGCCAGCGCGTCGACGTCGCGCCCGGCCATGTCCGCCGGATGGAAGGTGGGGGTGTACCAGCCGCCCCCCATGACGACGTGCAGCCCGCTGGCCCGGGACAGCCGCAGCAGCGACTCGGGGTCCCGGCCCAGGCCCATGGGGGAGACCTCCACCACCGTGCCGCCCCCGGCGTGGGCGAAGGCGCTCACCTCCGACAGCATCTCGTCGAAGTCGGCCAACCGGTCGTTGTCGGCGTTGGGGTGGCCGTGCCGGGTGCGGGCCAGGTTGGCGAGGGTGAGCGGCTCGGCGGCCTCGGGCGAGTCCTCGCCGGGACGGTGGGAGCCGGGTGGCCGTCGCAGGTCCACGAAGATGTGCTCGTGCATGAGCGTCTGGCCGAGGACCGACGGGTCCACGGGCCCCGCGACGGTGAGCGCCTTGCCGGCGATGTCCGGGATCTCGAACGGGTAGCGGCTCACGAGGGGGCCCTCCGGTGGGTGAGGGTGAGCAGGCGCCGGGGGTTGTCCACGGTGAGGGCGGTGACGAGCGCGTCGTCGGCGCCGAGCATCCTCAGGTACGGGACGAACTGCGTCAGGACGAAGCCGTATCCGCCCCCGCCGTAGGCGAGCAACTGGGCCTTGGTGCTGACGTCCTGGGAGAGCAGGACGCGTGCGGCGTGGCCCCGCCCGGCGAGCTCCAGCACGGCCGCGGCGACGTCCTGGTCGTCGCTGACGCTGTGCACCGACGGCAGCCGGCCGAGCTGGTCGAACTGCACGAACACCCCGCGCTCCAGGAGGGGTTCGAGGTCGTCCGGGCGCGGCGCGAGACCGTCACAGTGCCCGACGGCGACCCGCGCGAGGTCCGCGCCCTCGGCCGCGAGCACGTCGAGCACGCGCTGCTGGGTGGCGGCATCGGCGGAGCGGCTGAGCGAGATCGCGGCGCCCGTGGCCGCCGACGCCCGTGCCGCCGCGACCAGGACGGCGCGCTCGGCGGGGGCGGTGGGGTCGAGCGCGGCCAGGTGGCCGATGATGCCCGCCCGGACCCCGCGCACCCCCTCGGTGAGATCGCAGACGATCTCCTCGGCCAGGCGCTCGGCGCTCAGGTCGGCGGGTCCGGCGGGCCACGCCGGGTGGTAGCGGCCCGAGCCCATCACCAGACGCAGGCCGGTCGCCTCGGCGACGCGGCGCAGCGCGGCCGGCCGCCGACCCAGGCCCGGCGCCGTGGCGTCCACCAGGGTGCCGCCGCCGGCGCGCCGCAGCGCGGCGGCCTCCGCCGTGGCCAACTCCTCGTCGTGGAGCCGCCAGTTGTCCCGGTTGACGGCGCCCACGCCGATGTCGCCGAGCAGTTCCATCGTCAGGGGCGCCTGGTAGGGCTGCCAACTCGCGGCCGTGGGGCGGGCGCGCCCGACGGCCGCCCAGGACTCCGCCGTGTCGTGCGGCGTGGCGTAGTCACTCAGAAGGTGTTCGTGGGGGAGTACCACGCCGAGCGCGGCCGGCGAGATCTCGCCGGTGACGGTGACGACGGTGCCCCCGGATTCCTGCGCGGCCTGGGCCGCGCCGACCGCACCCGCAGTCGAGTCGGTGGTGGACATGCGACTCAACCTAACAGGCGAGATACCTCATCGTATACGATCGTGCGCCAACGATCCCGGAGAAACCTTCTGCTCCCGGACGAGGGGGCGGCCGGTCGCGGTCAGTAGACGATCGACACGATCTGACAGGCCGCCTCGGCCAGGTCGCGGTCGCCCTCGACGCCGGCCCGGGCCAGGGCGGCGTCGGGCTGGAGGTCGCGGGCGCACAGGCGCCAGGCGGTGTCCGCGTCCAGGCGTACGACCGAGGCGGGGCGTCCCGCGTCCGGCTCGGCGAGCGACCAGCGCGGGCCGGTGGCCGTCGCGGTCCAGGTGCCGCCGGCGGGGCCGTCGATCCGTACCCGGACCTGCGTGCCCACCGGCGCGGCGACCTCGCGCAGGGTGTGGGGCAGGGCCCGCAGGAAGGTGTCCAGGACCACGGCGAGCGGGGCGGGATCGGGGTCGACGCCCTGGCCGACGGCGCGGCGGATCTGCTGGCGGTGGGTCCAGAACTCGGTGAGGTCGCGGGCGCTGTCCAGCCACACCGGGGCCGGGTCCACGCCGGCCCAGGACACGCCGAGCGACGGCGCGTGGAGGTCGCTGGCCGCGAAGAGTTCGGCGACCTGCCGGCCGATCAGGTCGAGGGTGTCGGTGAGCGTAGCGGGGCTCACCCGGGAGAAGGCGGTCACCCACTCCTGGTTGATGCGGTGGATGAAGGTCTCCAACGTCTCGCCCGGCGCGGGGGCCGGCCCCTCCCGGTGGCCGTCGCGGTCCCGCGCGAGGCGCCCGTAGAAGTCACCCAGGACGTGCGCGGCGAGGTCGCGAACGGTCCATCCCGGCACCGCCTCCCTGGCCCAGTCGGCGGGCGCCAGACCGCGCAACGTGGCCATCAGCGCGGCCTGTTCCGGGGCGAACAGGGGGCGGGCGTCGATCGGAGCGCCGAGCCAGGAGAGGCCGGGCACGTCGTTGGGCTGCGAGTCCATGGCGCAAGCCTGCCAACCCAACGCCCCGCCCACTACCGGATTTCCGCCCCGGGTGAGCGCGTGCCCCGGCCCGGCGGGGCGCCGCCGGGCCCCGCCGAGCCCGCGCGCCTCAGGGCGCGGCCTGCGACTGGCGCAGCGCGTCGGCGGTGGCGATCTTGTGGGCGCAGGCAACCTGCTCGATCTCCTGGGGCGGCGCCCCCGCCGCGATCAGCCCCAGCATCCGCTCGTGCTCCGCGACGGAGCGCCGGGCCCGCCCGGGGACGTAGCTGAAGGTCGAGCGGCGCATGTGGTCCAGCCGGGCCCACTCCGCCTCCAGGAGGGCGACCAGGTGCGCGTCGGGGCAGTGCGCGTAGAGGGAGAAGTGGAACTCGCGGTTGAGCGCGGTGAAGGCCGTGGGGTCGAAGTCCTCCAGCGCCGTGGTCATACGGGCGTTGACCTGCCGGGACCGCTCGATGTCCGTGGCCGACATGTGGGCGGCGGAGATCGCGGTGGCGTACCCCTCCAGGCGGGCCAGGACCTGGAGCGAGTGCTCGACCTGCGTGGCGTCGAAGACCGCCACCCGGGCGCCGATGTTGCGCACCACCTCGACCAGCCCGTCGGACTGGAGCCTGCGCAACGCCTCGCGCAGCGGGATCGTGCTGACCCCGGTCTCCCGCGCGAGCTGGCTGAGGACCAGCCGGTAGCCGGGCCCGTAGGTGCCGTCGAGGATGCGCGAGCGCAGCAGGTCGTAGCTGAGCTCGGCCTTCGACCCCTTGGCGGCCGTCCGCTTCTCCGTCGTACTCATCGCCGCTTCCCTACCCCGGGCCGGCCGGCCGCACCGCGACCCCGGCTGTCTGTTCCCATGTTCACCCCGCGAGCACCTCCAGGACTGTACGGCGGAACGCGTCCCCCGAGAGGGCCCCCTGGTGGTCACCCGGGACCGGGACCCACCGCGCCCCGTCGACCGACTGGGCGACCTGCTCTATGCCACGGGTCATCACGTCGTCCGCTCCGGCGACGAAGACCGGTGGCGTGCCGCCGGCCCAGGACCGGGGCGCGAAGGGCGTGGCACGCAGCCCTTCCACGCACCGGGCCAGGCCGGTGGCCCGGGGCCCGTGGGCGCGCACCATGCCGGCGATCATCGCGGTGAACGGGTCGGCGGGCTCGATGCCGTCGGCGACCGCGCGGCGCAGCGCCACCACGTCCACCGCCGCGAACGGCTCGACGGGGCTCAGCCCGCCGAGCACCGCCCGCCCCAACCGACCGGGCGCCGCCGCGGGCAACTCCCAGGCGAGCCGGGCGCCCAGCGAGTACCCGACCACGTCGAACGCCTCCGCGCCCGCCTCGTCCACCACCGTGACCAGATCGGCGACCAGGGCCGGCACGGCGACCTCGGCGACCGTCGCGGGGGCCGGGCTGTCCCCGTGGCCGCGCAGGTCGGGCGCGATCACCACGCGCCCGGCCGCGGTCAGCGCCCGGGCTATCCCGGTGTCCACCCAGTCCCGGCCACCGTCCGAGCCGAAGCCGTGCACGAGGAGCACGGGCGGCTGGCCGGCGGTCTGGGCGGGGGCGAACGTTCGGACCGTCAGACCGGTTCGACTCTGCATCGGTCGCACATCCTCACATCGAGTGTCGGCGGTGAACTTCGATTCTGTACGCGAACGGTGGTCCGCTGGCGCGCGGGGTGGGCCGCGCCCTCACCACTGGCCGGGCGGGCCATCTTCCCCGACCTGCCATGCATGATATCGTATACGATTATTCCACCGTGGTACCTGCCCGGTCGTCTCAGTGAGGCCGCCCGCGGTCCGCGCCGGACCCCTTCGCCACCGCCTGCGCGGACAGTCGCCGCTCCTCCTCGACCAGCGCCTCGCGCCGCACACGCCCAGGAGAACTCCCATGCCGCACCCGCTGGGAACCCAGCCCTCGAAGATCATCGCAGTCCACCTCAACTACCCCTGCCGGGCCAAGGAACGCGGACGCGTCCCCGACCAGCCGTCCTACTTCCTCAAGCCCCCCTCGTCGCTGGCCGGCACGGGCGACGCCATCGCGCGGCCCAGCGGCTGTGAACTGATGTCCTTCGAGGGCGAGATCGCGCTGGTCATCGGCAGCCGAGCGCACCGGGTCAGCCCGGAGCGTGGGTGGAGCCACGTCGCCTGGGTGACGGCGGCCAACGACGCCGGCGCGTACGACCTGCGCTACGCCGACCGCGGCTCCAACCTGCGGTCCAAGGGCGCCGACGGCTTCACCCCCGTCGGCCCCAGGCTGCTCGACGCCACCGCGCTCGACCCCGCCGCCCTGCGGCTGCGGACCTGGGTGGGCGGCGAACTGGTCCAGGACGCCGACACCGCGACCCTGCTCTTTCCCTTCGGCACCCTGATAGCCGACCTGTCGCGGCTGGTCACTCTGGAGCCCGGCGACGTGATCCTCACCGGCACCCCGGCCGGCGCCTCCGTGGTCGCGCCCGGCGACACCGTCGAGGTCGAGGTCAGCGCCCCGGACCAGGGACTGACCAGCGGCCGGCTGCGCAACCAGGTCACCGAGGCCGAACACACCCTGGCGGAGTGGGGCGCCATGCCGCGCGTCGACGCCGCGCTGCGGGCCGACGCCTGGGGCCCGGCCCACGTCGAGGAGCCCACCCTCGACAAGGCCGTCGCCGAGGCGCTACGTGGCCTGGCCACCGCCACCCTCAGCTCCCAGTTGCGCAAGCGCGGCCTCCAGCACATGACGATCGACGGGCTGCGCCCCACCAAGCCGGGCGGCAGACTCGTCGGCACCGCCCACACCCTGCGCTACCTGCCGCTGCGCGAGGACCTCTTCGCGCGGTACGGCAACGGCATGAACGCGCAGAAGCGCGCCGTCGAGGAGCTGCGCCCGGGCCAGGTGCTGGTGATGGACGCCCGCCGCGACCCCACCTCCGGCACCATCGGCGACATCCTGGCCTTGCGGGCCCAGAAGCGCGGCGCCGCCGGCATCGTCACCGACGGCGGGCTGCGCGACAGCGCCGCGGTGGCCGACCTGGACCTTCCGACGTACTACGCCGCCGAGCACCCCGCCGTCCTCGGGCGCCGGCACGTCCCCTGGGACACCGGCGTGCCCATCGCCTGTGGCGGGGCGCTCGTACAGCCCGGTGACATCCTCGTCGGCGACGCCGACGGCGTCGTCGTCGTCCCGCCCGACCTGGCCGGCGAACTCATCGCCGACAGCGTCGAACAGGAATCGCGGGAGCGGTTCATCGCCGAACAGGTGGCGGCGGGCGAGGCCATCGAGGGCCTGTACCCGCTCGGGCCCACCTGGGAGCCGGCCTACCAGCAGTGGCGCGGCACCCGACCGTGAACCCGCCCGCACCCACCCACCCACGGAGCACCCCATGAAGTTCCGCACCGACCCCGCCACCATCCGCGGGTCCATCGCCCCCCTCGTCACGCCGTTCACCGCCGACGGCGCGGTCGACCACGACAGCCTGCGGGGCCTGGTCCGCTGGCAGTTGGAGTCCGGCTCGCACGGCATCTCGCTGGGCGGCTCGACCGGCGAACCCTCCGCGCAGAGCGCCGCCGAGCGCATCGCCGCCATGCGCACCGCCGCCGCCGAGATCGGCGACCGGGTGCCGTTCCTGCCCGGCACCGGCTCGCACAAGCTGGACGAGACGCTGGAGATCACCGCGGCGGCCCGGGAGCTGGGCGCGGACGCCGCCCTGGTCATCACCCCGTACTACGCGCGCCCCACCCAGGAGGCGCTGTACCAGTGGTACGCCACCGTGGCCCGCGAGTTCCCCGACCTGCCGCTGGTCGCCTACAACGTCCCCTCGCGCACCGCCGTGGACATCGCGCCGGACACGGTGCGGCGGCTGTTCACCGACTTCGACAACTTCGTCGGCGTCAAGGAGACCACCAAGGACTTCGAGCACTTCTCCCGCGTCCTGCACGCCTGCGGCCGTGAGCTGCTCGTGTGGTCCGGCATCGAGTTGCTGTGCCTGCCGCTGCTCGCGCTCGGCGGGGCCGGCTTCGTCTCCGCCGTCGCCAACCTGGCACCCACCGCCGTGGCCCGGATGTACGAACTGTGGGAGGCCGGCGACCACGAGGCCGCGCGAGAGCTGCACTACCGCCTGCACCCCCTGGTCGACCTGCTGTTCGTCGAGACCAACCCGGCCCCGGCCAAGTGGGTGCTGGAGCAGCAGGGCCGCATCGCCTCGCACCACGTACGCCCCCCGCTCACCCCGCCCACCGAGGACGGCCTTACCCGCGTCCGCGCCCTGCTCGCCGAGGGCGGCGACCTCACCCAGCAGCTCTGACCCTCCGCTACGGGAAGAGACACCCATGTCCACGAACCCCACCCCGGGCCGCCCGGCCGACCTGCCCACCCGGATCCGCCACTGGATCGGTGGCGAACTCACCGACAGCGCCGACGGCCGCACGTTCCCCGTCAGCGACCCCGTCTCCAACGCCCCCTACGCCACCGCGGCGGCCGGCACCACCGACGACGTGGACCGCGCCGTCACTGCGGCCCGCGCCGCCTTCCCCGCCTGGTCGAAGCTGGGCAACCGGGAGCGTGCCCGCGTCCTGTACCGGATCGCCGACGGCGTCGAGGCGCGCGAGGAGCGCCTGGCCGCCTTCGAGACCTTCGACTCCGGCCTGCCCATCACCCAGGCCCGCGGCCAGGCCCGGCGGGCGGCCGAGAACTTCCGCTACTTCGCCGACGTCATCGTCGCCATCGGCGAGGAGGCGTTCCGCGCCGGCGACCAGCAGATCAACTACGTCGTCCGCACCCCCGTCGGCGTCGCCGGCCTGATCACCCCCTGGAACACCCCGTTCATGCTGGAGAGCTGGAAGCTGGCCCCGGCGCTGGCCTCCGGCTGCACCCTGGTGCTCAAGCCCGCCGAGTGGACGCCCCTGTCCGCGAGCCTGTGGCCCGAGATCCTGGACGAGGCCGGCGTACCGTCCGGCGTGGTCAACATCGTGCACGGCATCGGCGAGGAGGCCGGCCAGGCGCTGGTGGACCACCCCGGCGTGCCGCTGATCTCCTTCACCGGCTCCACCGACACCGGCCGACACATCGTCCGCAGCTCGGCGGCGCACCTGAAGACCACGTCGATGGAGCTGGGCGGCAAGTCCCCGGTCGTGCTCTTCGCCGACGCCGACCTGGACGCGGCGCTGGACTCGGTCGTCTTCGGCGTCTTCTCCCTCAACGGCGAACGCTGCACCGCCGGCTCCCGCGTCCTGGTGGAGCGCCCGATCTACGAGGAGTTCACCCGCCGCCTGGCCGAGCGCGCCGAGCGCGTGAAGGTCGGCCTTCCGTCGGACCCGGCCACCGAGGTCGGCGCCCTGGTCCACGCCGAGCACTACGCGCGTGTCCTCGACTACGTCGAGATCGGGCAGCAGGAGGCGAAGCTGGTAGCCGGCGGCGGACGCCCCGCGCACCTGCCGGAGGGCAACTACCTCCAGCCCACCGTCTTCGCCGACGTCCCCCGCGACGCCCGCATCTTCCAGGAGGAGATCTTCGGCCCGGTCGTGGCCGTGGCCCCCTTCGACGACGAGACCGAGGCCGTCGAGCTGGCCAACGCCACCGAGTACGGGCTCGCCGCCTACGTGTGGACCTCCGACCTCAAGCGCGGGCACCGCGTCGCGCACGCCGTCGAGTCCGGCATGGTCTGGATCAACTCCCACAACGTGCGTGACCTGCGCACTCCCTTCGGCGGAGTCAAGTCGTCCGGCCTCGGCCGCGAGGGCGGTGCGCATAGTATCGACTTCTACACCGAGTCGAAGATCGTCCACGTCATGCTCGACCAGCCCCACACCCCCCGCTTCGGCGCGTGACCGTCAAGGAGCGACCTCCCATGACCCTCACCCCTCCTGACGTCGTCCGCTCCGCCTACGCCCAGCTCGTCGTCACCGACCTGGCCAAGGCCCGCTGGTTCTGGGTCGACATGCTCGGCTTCCACCTCCAGTACCAGGACGAGTCCCTGCTGTGCCTGCGCGGCACCGACGAGCTGACCCACCACTCCCTGGTGCTCCGCAAGGGCGGGACGGCGGCCCTGGACCACCTCTCCTACCGGGTGCGCACCAGCGAGGACGTCGACCGCGCCGAGGCGTACTTCACCGCGCTCGGCCGGCCCGTGCGCCGCGTGCCCAAGGGAGCGGGCACGCCGGGGGTCGGCGACGCCGTGCGCGTCATCGACCCGCTCGGTTTCCCGGTGGAGTTCTTCCACGACATCGAGCGCGCCGAGCGCCTCATCCAGCGCTACGACCTGCGCCGCGGCGCCGAGATAGCGCGCCTGGACCACTTCAACATCTGCACCCCCGACATCCCCGCCGCCTACGCCCACTACGAGGCGCTCGGCTTCGGCTGCTCGGAGACGATCGAGGGCGACGAACACGAGCTGTACGCGGCCTGGATGTACCGCAAGCAGACCGTCCACGACGTGGCCTTCACCGGCGGCGCGGGCCCGCGCCTGCACCACGTGGGCGTGGCCACCCACGAGTCGCACCAGGTGCTGCGCACCGCCGACCTCTTCGGCTCGCTGCGCCAGGAACACCACATCGAGCGGGGCCCGGGCCGGCACGGCGTCTCCAACGCCTTCTACCTCTACCTGCGCGACCCGGACGGCCACCGGGTGGAGATCTACACCTCCGACTACTACACCGGCGACCCGGACCACGAGACCTACCGGTGGAACGTCCACGACGACCGACGCCGGGACTTCTGGGGCAACGCGGTGATCGAGTCCTGGTACAAGGAGGCGTCCCCGGTCCTCGACCTGGACGGCCGCCCGGTGCCCGTCACCGAGTCCGTCCTGGACGAGTCCGCGGTCCAGGTCGGCGCCGACGGCCTCGGGATCGTCGAGCCGGCCAAGCAGGGCGACTGACCCACCACCGGGTGGCCCACCGGGTGACGGCTTCGGCCGTCACCCGGTTTCGTCTGTTCCGCGCCGACCGCACGCTTCCCGCTGGGCCGTGGTCGCAGGCCGCCCACGACGTGGGCCGCCACGCACGAGAGCCGCCGCCGGCGAGGGGTGCCGGCGGCGGCTCTGGCGCGTGCGACGGGGCGTACGCGAGGGGAGATCGGCGTGGGGCGATCAGTGCAGGGCGCCGTGCTGGGCCCCGGCGTCGTCGGCGTGGTGTGCGCCGGCGGGTGGGGCGTCCTGGGACCGGCGCAGGCGGGGGCGCACCGTGGCCCACACCAGCACGCAGGCGAGGGTGGTGGCGACGGCCATGGTGCAGGCCATGGTCAGCTCCGGGCTGCCGCCGAGCGCGACGAGCGGGGCGACGACGGGGCCGACGGCGAAGCTCGACATGCCGAGCAGGGCCGCCGCGGTCCCGGCGCGCTCGCCGTGGCCCGTGAGCGCGAGGGTCGAGCTGTTCGGGCTGATCACCCCGTAGCAGAACAGCACCAGCGCGAGGACGACGAGCAGCAGGCCGAGGCCGAGCCCGAGCACGACCGTGCCGAGCAGGGCCAGGGCGGCGACCGCCGTCGCCGTCGTACCCAGTACGTACATGCGCGCCGGGCCGGCCCGGCGTACGACGGCGCGGTTGGACAGCGACCCGAACACCGCGACGATCGCGTTCATCGCGAAGACGAGACCGAACGCCTGCGGGCTGAGGTGGAAGCCGTCCTGCAGGACGAAGCTGATGGACGCCAGGTAGGTGAAGAACGCCGTACCGGTGCACGCCCCCACCAGCAGGTAGCAGACGAACAGCCGGTCGCGCAGGACCACGCCGAACCGGCGGCCCGTCTCGGCGAACCCGCCCGCGTGCCGCAGCGGGGGTGGCAGGGTCTCGGGCAGCAGCGTGGCCGAGACGACCAGCAGGGCGACGCCCACGCCGGCCAGGACCACGAACAGGCCCCGCCAGTCCAGTACGGCCGCGAGCTGCCCGCCGGCCACCGGCGCCAGGATCGGGGCCAGCGCCCCGACCAGGCCGAGCAGGCTGAGCAGCCGCGCCAGCTCGGCGCCGGAGGCGATGTCCCGGGCCGCGGCGAGCGCGATGACGACGCCCGCCGACCCGGCGACGCCCTGTAGGAACCGCAGGACGAGCAGGGTCTCGATGGTCGGCGCGAACGCGCACAGCAGCGAGAACACCGTGAACAGCGCCACTCCCCACAGCAGGGGCCGCCGCCTGCCGAACCGGTCGCTGAGCGGTCCCGTCACGAGCTGCCCGAGCGCGAGCCCGAGCATGCACACCGACATGGACGCCTGGGCGAGGCTGTCGCTGGTGTGCAGGTCCCTGGCGAGGTGCGGCAGCAGCGGCATGGACAGGTCCATCGACAGCGGCCCGAACACCTCGAGCGAGCCCAGGACGAACGCGGCGCGGCGCGCGCTCATCACCCGCGCGCCGCGCGGTGCGGCCGTCGTCACCGCGACCGGCCGGTACTGCCCAGGACGCGCCGTATCCACGACGCGCGGGTGGCCGCCGCGGCCCGGGACACCTCGGTGTCCGGCGAGAAGCCGGTGAAGCCGTGGTACGCGCCGGCCCACACGTGCAGTTCGGCCTGGCCGCCGGTGGCCCAGACGCGGGTGGCGTACTCGACGGCCTCGTCGCGGAAGACCTCGGCCGCGCCGACCGTGACGAAGGCGGGCGGCAGCCCGGACAGGTCGGCGGCGCGCGCGGGCGCCGCGTAGGGCGAGACGCCCTCGGTGCCCCGGTCCGCGCCCAGCACGGCGTTCCAGGCGGTGTCGTTGTTGTGCCGGTCCCAGATGCCGATGCCGTCGTACTGCCGACTGGAGACCGACTCGTTGCGGTCGTCCAGCATCGGGCAGTCCAGGAGCTGCCCGGCCAGGGCGGGGCCGCCGCGGTCGCGGGCCATCAGCGCGACCGCGGCGCTCAGGCCGCCGCCCGCGCTCGCGCCGCTGACCAGGATGCGGGACGGGTCGACGCCCAGGTCGCGGGCGTGTTCGGCGAACCAGACCAACCCGGCGTAGCAGTCCTCGGCGGCGGCTGGCGCGGGATGCTCGGGCGCGAGCCGGTACTCGACGGTCGCGGCGACGGCGCCGTAGCGCACCACCTCGTCGACCAGGCCCGCCGCGCCGAAGAACCGGTTACCCAGGATCATGCCGCCACCGTGGATGGCGTAGATCCCGGGCGCCCCGCGCACCCCGCCACGGGGCCGCAGGACGGTCAGCTCCACCTCCGGCGCGCCCGCCGGGCCGGCCACGGTGACGTGTTCGAAGTCCACCGGGCTGGCGCCGATCGCCGTCTCCAGCGGCGGCACGATCGTGGCGAAGTGGGCGCGGTTGGCGTGGATGGTGTGGGCCCGCAGCGGGATGCCCTCGATGAGCTCGCGGCACGCGGCCAGGCCCGGCTCCAGATGCGGGTCGTAGGGGACGGGGCGCGGGCGCGGCATGCCGGTCACCACTGCGGGCCCGGGCGCGGGCGCGCGACCTGCCGCGCGCGCACGGGCTGGCTGTCGGCGGGCGCGGCGCCGCCGGCACCCGCGCCGCGGACGCCGGGCCCGCCGCGCGGGTCGGATATGCGGGTCACCGGTCGCTCCTGGTTCGGTCTGCGGGGCGGGGCCGTCATCGGTCAGGGGCCTTCCGGGTCGACGATGCCGCGGTCCACCCAGAACGGCTCGACCAGGGTGCGCAGTTCGGCGGCGCCGACCCGCTCCAGCAGGTCCAGGGCCTCGATGTTCTGCCGTACCTGCGCCAGCTTGGTGGCGCCGACCAGCGTCGTGGCGTTGGCCGGGTGGCTGAGCGTGAACGCGATCGCGAGCTGGGCCGGCGTGGCGCCGAGCTTCTCGGCGAGCTGGGTGACGGCCGGCACGGTCGCCACGATGGCCTCGCGGATCGAGCCGGGGTCGCGGCCGATCTCCCGGTCGGGCGCGGTCCGTCCGGCCAGGATGCCGCCCTCCAGGACGTCCGACGACTGCATGCTCAGGCCGGAGTCGAACAGTGCGGCGAAGGGCTGCCCGTCGGGGATGGACCGGCGCGCGAGGCTGTACTTGAGCTGCGCGATCTGCGGCCCGGGCACGCCGCGCTCGGCGGCGATGCGGCGCAGGGCGTGGATGGCGGACGCCGACCAGTTGTTGACGCCCCAGGCGCGGATCAGCCCGGCGTCGGTGAGCGCCGCGAGGTCGCCGACCAGGTCCTCCAGGGCTACGTCGTCGCGCCGCAGGTCGCCGAGGATCACCAGGTCCGCGTGGTCGAGACCGGTGCGCAGGAACGCGTTCTTCAACTGGGGCGCGAAGCCCCGCGCGTCGAAGCCCTCGATCCACAGCTTCACCGAGGCCAGGTACGCGTCCCGGGGAACCCCGACCGCGCGCATGATGGCGCCCCACAGCACGTCGGTGAAGACGGGGGGCTTGCCGGGCAGGCCGTAGACGCCCACGTCGAACAGGGTGACGCCGCGGTCGAGCGCGTAGCGGACCAGGTCCACCGCGTCGGCGAAGTCCATCCGGTCGAAGGTGTGCCACGAGCCGAGGGAGAGCGCCGACGCCGTGAGTTCGCTGGTGCCGATGGGGTGCCGGGGGAGCTGTGTGGTGGTCACGTGTGGTTCCTCAATCTCTGGGTCTCTCCGGGTATCACCGGACGGCACCGGGTAGCGCCGGTGCCCACGGGGGTGGCCGGCCGGTCAGGGGAGCCGGGGGTCGATGACGGCCTTGATCTCCTCGTGCCGGCTCATCGCGGCGATGCGCGCGGAGGCCGACGAGAGCCCGACGGGCGTGCCGAAGAGGCGGTCCCAGGGCATGCGGTCGGCGAAGGAGGTGAAGAAGCCGATCGCGTCGTGGTAGTCGGCGATGTCGCCGTTGAGCGAGCCGACGATGGTCAGCTCCTTGCCCATCACCGTGCCGAGCGCCAGCGGTTCGGCCGTCGGCCCGGTGGAGCCCACGACGACGACGCGCCCGCGCTGCGCGGCCATCTCCACGGCCTCCCGACCGACCGAGGGGGCGCCGGCGAAGTCCAGTACCAGGTCCGCGCCCTGACCACCGGTCAGCTCCCGCACCCGGGCGACGGTGGCCTCGGACCCGTGGGCGATGTCCACCGTCTCCTGGGCGCCGAAGGCGTGGGCCAGCTCCAGGCGCGCCGGGGGAGCGCCGACGGTGATCACCGTTCCCGCGCCGCTGAGGTGGGCGACCGCGGTCGCGAAGAGGCCGAGCGCCCCCGAGCCCTGCACGACCACGCGCGAGCCCGGGCGTACGCCGCCGACCCGGGAGAAGGCCCGCAGCACGGTCTTCGCCGCGCAGCCGGCCATCGCGGCCCAGGTGTCGGGGATGGCCGCGGGCAGCAGGAGTTTGGCCGCGCCCGGGACCACGTAGGCGTACTCGCACAGACCCGCCGTCGCGTACGGGGGCACGTCCGCGCGTTGCAGAAAGCCGTAGCCGCGGGTGGAACAGGCGACCGGCTCGCGCAGCACCGTACAGCCGTGGCAGGCGCCGCACGTCGACTCGGACCAGCCGATGCGGTCGCCGACGGACAGCTCGCGGCCGAGGGCGTCGCGGGTGCCCTCGCCGACGGCGACGATCTCGCCGACCATCTCGTGGCCGAGCACCATCGGCAGCATGCCGGGAAAGGTCATCTTGCCCGACCAGATCTCGATGTCGGTGCCGCACAGCGTCGTGCACACGATGCGCACCACGGCCGCGCCCGGTTCGGGTTGCGCCGGAAGCGGCAGGTCAGTGAGGTCAAGGCCGGCGCCGTGGGCGCTGAGGACGGCGGCGCGGGTCGAGGAGGGGAAGTCCATCGAAGCTCCTTCGGATCGAGCTAACGGGGGCTCGATGATGCGTTAGTCTACGGACGTTGACTCAAATGTCGAGACCCTGAGAGCAACGAGGAGCACCCGTGCGCACAGCCGACGGCGACGCCCGCAATGCATCGGCCGACCTGATCCTGCGAGGCGGTGCGGTCCACGCCCTGTGCCCGGGAGACGGGGGAGTGACCGCGATCGCGCTGCGCGCCGGACACGTCGCCCGCATCGGCGACGAGCGCGAGGTGATGGCACTCGCCGGCCCCGCGACCCGCGTCGTCGACCTCGCCGGACGCGCCGTCCTCCCGGGCATCAACGACGCCCACCTGCACGCCACTTGGCTCGGCGCCATGTGGCCCGACACGCTCTTCGGCGGCCAGGCGGGACCCGGCCCCGCGCCGCAGCGCCCACTGCTCGACGCCGCCGAGCGCCGCCGCGCGATCCTGCGCGCCGGCGAACTCGTCGCCTCGCTCGGCATCACCAGCTACACCGAACCGGGCCTCGGCCCCGGCGAGGACCACGGCGCGACCGGCGCCTTCGGCACCTCGGTCGCCGAGCAGTACCGCGCGCTCGCCGCCGAGGGACAGCTCAGAGCCAGGGTCACCGCCCTGTGGCTGTTCGGTGAGCTGGACGGGCCCAGCGACCTGGAGAGCTTCCTCGCCGGCCTCGCCGCCACCGACGGCACGACCAACGACCCGCGCTGGCTCCGCTTCGCCGGCGTCAAGATATTCGCCGACGGCATCCCGCCGATGCGCTCCGCCTACACGCACCACTGCTACGCCGACGGCGTCAGCCCCTCCCTCCTGGTGGCCGGCGCCGACGACGCCGAGCGCGAGGCCAACCTGGCCCAGATGATCATCGCCGCGCACCGCGCCGGCCACCAGGTCGGCGTGCACGCCACCGGGGACCGCTCCATCGACGTCACGCTCGACGCGATCGAGCGTGCCCGCGCCGAGCGCGACACCGACCTGGGCCACTACGTCATCCACGGCGACCTGGTCACCCGGCCGCAGTTGCGCCGGATGGCCGCCCTCGGCGTGGGCCTGGACACCCAGCCCGAGATCGCGGTCCGCACCCGCACCCTGGTGGACGCCGCGCTCGGCCCCGGATCGGCGGCAGCGGCGTGGCCCCTACAGGCGGCGCTCGACGAGGGCGTCCCCCTGTGCCTGACCTCCGACGCACCCGTGCTCTCCCCGGACTGGCGCCGCCAGATCGCCGCCGCCGACGAGTGGATGGGACCCGCGCCCGACCCGCGCCGCCGGATGGGCCGCCTGCTGCGCTGCTACACGGTCGAGCCCGCCCGCCAGGACCACGCCCTGGAGTGGAAGGGCACCCTCACCCCCGGGATGGTCGCCGACCTGTGCGTACTCGAAGCCGACCCGCTCGCCGTGACCCCGGCCGAGCTGCCGGACGTCAACGTGGACCTCACCGTGGTGGACGGCGAGATCGTCTACGACCGCGCCGCGCGCGTCGCGGTCCCGGAGACGGCCTGACGCCACCGAGCCCGCCCGGTCCGCCGAAGCGCACCGGGCGAGGCCGACCGGCCACGAGCGCGGGCCAACGGGAGCGACCCGGCTCGCCGCCTACCGCGTACGGCCAGGCCCCGCCGGCGCACGCCCCCGGCCTGGGCCCACCTACCCCGCCGCCACCGTCACCGGCCGACGCCGCAACGCCCAGGCCGCGCTGAGCGCCGCGCACGGGGCCGCGACCAGCACGCACGCGCCCGTGACCAGGGCGACGGGGCGCCACGGCACGATCAGCGGCGCGTCCACCGCGAGCATCGCCAAGCCGGCGTGCATCGTGCCGAGTTGGATGCCGGCCACCGCGCAGCCCAGTACCGCGCCGACCACCACCACCAGCACCGACTCGGCGGTCACCAGACGGATCACCTGCGCCCGGGTGGCGCCGGCCAGCCGCAGCAGGGCCAGTTCGCGGCGCCGGTCGGCGGTCGCCATGGCCAGGGTGTTGACGAGCGCGATCCCGGTGTACACCAGGGCGAGGCCCAGCACCAGGACGGTGCGCAGCCAGGCCACGCGGCTGGCGGCGGGGGAGGTGGCCGCCAACCACTCCTCGCGGGTGTCGACGCTCGCGTCGAACCGGGCAGCCGCGGCCTCCAGCCGCCGCACCGTGGCGGCGTCGGCCGCGCCGGTCAGCCTGATCTCGACGCGGTCGACGCGGGCGCCCGGGCCGTTGGGCGGCGTGACGTACAGGCCGTTGTCGCCCAGGCCGTCGCGCAGCACGGCGGCCACCCGCAGTGTCACCCGGCTGCCGTCCGCGCGGATCACCGGCACCGGGTCCCCGACGGTGGTGCGCCCCCACTCCTCGGGCAACACGATGCCGCCATCGTCCAGCGCCGACACCGCCCCCGCGCGCACCGGCAGCCTGGCCAGCGCCGCCAGAGCGGCCGGCTCGGCGGTCCTGGCCTCGGAGTCCACCACCGTGCCGTCCGGCTCGACCAGCGACAGCGGGGTCGGCGCCGTCGCCGAGACGGTGACCCCCGGCACCGCGCGCAGCGCGTCGACCAGCGCGTCGGGGGAGGCGGTGCGCGGCACGGCGACGAAGTCGGCGGCGGTCCGGGAACGAGCCTCGACGGTACGGGCCGCGCTCACCGTCTCCAGCGCCCCGGCCAGCGACCCCGACAGCGCCACCGCCACCAGCACGGGCGCGGCCACGGCGCCCGTGCGGCGCACCGCGGCCGACGCGTTCGCCCGCACCAGGCGCCCGGCGTACGCGGTGTGCCGGGCCGGCCACCAGGTCAGGGCGCGCAGCAGGGGCCGCGCCAGGACGGGCGCGAGCAGCCCGCAGGCGGAGATCAGCACCATCGGGCGCACGGTGTACGTCTTGCGGCGCAGCAGTTCGGCGGGGTCGGTGCACAGGGCCGCGCCGACCAGGACGGCCGCGGCGGTGAGCAACCCCAGGCCCCACAGCCAACGACCGGCGGTCATCACCCCGGTGTCCACCTCGGCATCGCGCAGCGCGTCCAGCGGCCCCAGCCGCCCCGCGCGCCGGGCAGCCACCGCCACCCCGCCCAGGGCCACCAACAGGCCGGTCCAGAAGGCCGCGTACAGGGGCCAGTGCTGCGACCCGAGCGCGAGGTCACGCGGCGCCATGTCGACCTCGCCGAGCCAGCGCACCATCGAGGGCGCCGCGAGCCGGCCGAGCACGCACCCCACGGCCGAGGCCGCGACGCCCAGGATCAGGGCCTCAGCCAGGACGGCCCGGCGCACCTGCGCCCGGGTGGCGCCGGCCAGGCGCAGCAGGCCCAGTTCACGCCGGCGCTGCGCCACCGCGTACGAGAAGGTGGAGGCGACGACGAACGCCGACACGAAGGCGCTCACCCCGCCCGCCGTGCCGAGCGCCGCCACCAGCGACACCACGGCCTCCCCGCCGGGCAACGCCAGGGCGGTGGCCAGCCCGAGCAGCATCACCGTCATCATCGCGACGCCGAGCGCCAGGGCCGTGAACGCCCCGATGAGACCGACCCAGCGGGCCCGTAGGGACTTCCAAGCAATCGGCAACATCCTCATGGCACAAGCCAACCGGCCCGGGCGGTCCCGATCAGTGGGGCACGGGTCACCGTGCGGGGTAGGGCCCGCCCTACCCCGCACGGCGGCAACGGCGCCTAGGGTGGGTCGGCTGGCTGGCTCGGTGGCTGGGTCGGGTTGGGTTGGACGAGCGGGGCGAGGGGTTGGGCGCATGGGGGAGGGCGGCGTGTGGCGGGCGATGCTGCGCCCGGAATTCGCGTGTTCGGCGCTGCCATGGCGGGCGGCCGGCTACCTGCTGGTGACCGGGGCGACGGGGGCCCTGCTGTGCGCGGGGTTGCTGGTGGCGGTGGTGGTCTTCGGGGCACTGGCCGTGGTGCTCGTGGGGTTGCCGCTGCTGGCGGCGTTGGGGCTGGTGGGAGTGGCGTACGCGCCCTGGGAGCGCGGCCTGCTGCGGCTGCTCGACGGCACGCGGGTGGCCGACCCGCACCAGGTGCCGGTCCGCCCGGGCCTGCCCGCCTGGCTGCGGCTGCGCTACCGGGAGCAGGCGACCTGGCGGGAGCTGGGCTTCACCGTGCTGGCCGCCTTCCTGCTGTGGCCGGTGGACCTGATCGTGGTGGGTGGCGCGCTGGTGGTACCGGCCTATCTGTTGGGCGCGCTGCCGCTGCTGCTGGCCGATGGCGAGCAGGTCAACGTCCTCAAGGTGTGGGTGGTCCACTCGCCGGTCGTGGCCGGCGCGCTGGGGGTCGCGGGCCTCGCGGCGGCGGCGCTGTGCGCGTACCCGCTGACCGCGGTGGCGGCCGGCCGCGCCGCGCTGGCCAGGCTGTTGCTGTCGCCGACCGGCCAGGAGGTACGGATCGGCGAACTGGTCAGCTCCCGGGCCCGCCTCGTGGACGCCTTCGAGGCCGAGCGGCGCCGGATCGAGCGCGATCTGCACGACGGCGCCCAGCAGCGCCTGGTGGCCCTGTCGATGGCGCTGGGGCTGGCCCGCCTGGACGCCCCCGCCGGCAGCGCGCTCGCCACTCGACTGGCCGCCGCGCAGCGCGAGGCGGGGGCGGCCCTCGCCGAGCTGCGTGAGCTGATCCACGGCATCCACCCCCAGGTGCTCACCGACCGTGGCCTGCCGGACGCCTGCGCGGACGCCGCCGACCGCTCGCCCGTGCCCGTCGAGGTCCGCCTCGACCTGCCGGGACGGTTCGCGCCCGCGGTCGAGTCGGCCGGCTACTTCGCCGTCTGCGAGGCATTGGCCAACATCGCCCGGCACAGCGGCGCCGGGGCCGCCCGGATCGAGGGACGCTACGCTGACGGGCTGTTGACCATCGACGTGTGGGACGACGGGGGCGGCGGCGCCGATCCGGCGGGCGGCACCGGCCTGACCGGGCTGGCCGACCGGGTCTCGGTGGTGGACGGCGCACTGACGCTGGACAGCCCGCCCGGCGGCCCGACCCTGTTGCGCGTGGAGATCCCTTGCACCCCGCTGAGCCCGACCCCACCGAGCCCGACCCGCTGCGCATAGTCCTGGCCGAGGACAGCGTGCTGCTGCGCGAGGGGCTGATCGGCCTGCTCGCCCGCTTCGGCCACCAGGTGGTGGCCGCGGTGGGGGACGCCGAGGCGTTGCACGCCGCCGTCGCCGAGCACGTACCGGACATCGTCATCACCGACGTGCGGATGCCCCCGGGCCAGACCGACGAGGGGCTGCGGGCCGCCGTCGCGCTGCGCGAGCGGCGCCCCGGCCTGCCGGTGCTGGTCCTCAGCCAGTACGTGCAGCGCTCCTACGCCGCGGACATGCTGGACTCCGGCGACGGCTCGGGCGTCGGCTACCTGCTCAAGGACCGGATCGGCCAGGTCGACGACTTCGTGGCGGCGGTCGGCGCCGTGGCGGCAGGCGGCACGGTGGTCGACCCGGAGGTGGTGCGCCAGTTGCTGCGCCGCCGCCGGGACCCGCTGGAGCGGCTGACCCCGCGCGAGCGCGAGGTGTTGGCGCTGATGGCCGAGGGGCGGTCCAACGCGGCGATCTGTCGCGCGCTGGTGGTCTCGGACGCCGCGGTGGGCAAGCACGTCGGCAACATCCTGATGAAGCTGGACCTGCCACCGGCCGAGGAGACCCACCGCAGGGTGATGGCGGTCCTTGAGTTCCTGCGCGCCTGAGCCCACCCGCCACCGGGCCGGGGCGGGTCGGCGGGCCACAAGGACCGGCCGCACGCGGAGCAGGGTCCCGGCCCAGTACGTGCGGCCGGGACCCCTCCGGTCAGTCGCCCGGGCGATCCGCCCGAGCCCCCGCCGTCACACCCTGCACGGCGCGCCCCCCCCGTGCCGGCCCGGCGCACGCCGCGCACCGCGCCCACGCACGCCACGGGAGACGAGCCCGTGGCAGGTGCGCTCAGGCCAGCGGCACCGGCACCGGCGCTGTCGACGCCGTGGGCGCGAGGGTTAGCAGGCCCGCCACGAGGAGATCCTGTCGTTGGCCGTCGGGCCGATGTTGCCACGGGACTCCCCGGGGCTCACGATGGCTAACACGGAGCCGCCGTAGTTGGAGTGGTCGTAGAAGCACACCCGCGAACCAGTGCGGTTCCACAGGGCGGTGGTCAGGTCGTTCATGTGGTCGCCCACGTTCGACCGGGAGGTGCCGGGCACGAACAGGAAGCGCCCTTCGTAGTTGCTGTCACCCCACACGCACACGTAACCGCCGGGGCAGTCGTTGGGGTTGGCGCTGGCCTGGGTGGCGCCGGCGAGGACGGTGGTAGCGGCCATGCAGGTCGCCGCTACGGCGCCGGCGATGAGGGACTTCTTCATGGCGTCATGCCTTTCTCTCGTCGAGTCGTCGCGCGTCGGAATATCGCGCGCCATGTTCCGTGCGTCGCTTTCCGCGCGTCGCACCCGCACGCCGAATACGTGAGTCGCATACGTGTGTCGAGGTCACGCGCCGCATGCGCGGGTGGAATCCGCGTCTGGAATCCGTGCGTTCGACGTCGCGTGTTCCGTCGTGCCTGTCGGCGTGGGTGTCGAGCGTGGAACGAGTGGTTCGGCGATGACCGGCGGGGCGGCGGGGCCGCCCCGTGCCTGTCGCGCCGTGGTCGCGAGTCCGCAACCGCGCCATGGCCGCACCGTGACCGTTTCGGATGCCCGCCAAGGGCTCCCGGGAGTCCGTGTGCTGTGGCTGGCCATGGCCGTACGTTTCCGGACTTCGGCCACGAATTCCGTTTCCGAGGTACGTGCGCAAGCTTGGCACACTGGTTCGGACTATCGACGTGCCAACTCCGACTTATCCGTCAAATCACCTTGGAGCACGCCCGTTGCCGCTTTCTGGCGGCCCGAGCGATGCGGTTTTGGCGCCCCGCGTGTGCAGGTGGGAAGAGTGCGACGAGCCTGGAGCGAGAGGCTCCGTGTCCGAGTGGGAGCGGAACGTGCCCGAGCGGGCCCGAGTGACGGGGGGCGGCGTGGGGCCAGTGCCCGGAGACGGAAGCCCGGGAGGGGAGTCCAACCGCCCGATTCCCAGGCCGAGTTCTCCTCGGCGGGCGCCCGGCCCGGGCCGGCGGACCCGCCGCGTACCGCTCGGCCTCCTCGCCGGGGCCGGGGGTGACGTGGGCCCGCTGGGCGCGCCGCCCTTCCGTACGCGGGCGGCGCGCCGAAGTGGCTAGGTCAGCAGTTGGCCGCCGTCCACCGGCAGGCTGGTCCCGGTGATGTGCGCCGCCGCGTCGCTGGCGAGGAAGACGGTCGCCGCGGCGACGTCGTCCACGGCGGCGAGCTTGCGCAGCGGGATGCGCCCCTCCCACGCCTGTCGTTGCGGCGATCCCTCGGGCATGCCGGCCGCCAGCATCTCGGTGAGGACGGGGCCGGGCGCGACGGCGTTGACGCGTATGCCGTGCTCGGCCAGTTCGATCGCGGCCCAACGGGTGACCGCGTCCACGGCCGCCTTGCTGCTCTCGTAACCGCCCATGCCCGGCGTGGGTTGCCTGCCGCCGATCGAGGAGATGTTGACGATCGTGCCGGCGACGCGGGCCGCGACCATGCGGCGTGCGACGTGCTGGGTCATCAGGAAGGTGCCCACCACGTTGGTGCGCAGGATGGTGTCGAGATCGCTGCCGGGCAACTCCATGAGCGTGCCGTGCGTCGTGAGCAGGCCCGCGTTGTTCACCAGCACCTCGACGGGGCCCAACTCGGCCTGTAGGGCGTCGAGTTCTCGCTGGATCGACGCCTCGTCGGTGATGTCGAGAACCCGGCCGTGGACGCCCAGGGCCTGCGCTGTCCCCGTGACGCGCTCGGCGTCCCGGTCGGCGATCACCACGGTCTCGCCCGCGGTGGCGAAGGCCCGGGCCACCGCCTGGCCGATCCCTCCGGCTCCGCCGGTGACGAGGACGGTGCGTGTGCGCTTCATTGTCACTCCCCTCCGCCGGGACCCCTGTCGCGGCGTGGGCCGTATAGTATACAAGTGTAGACGAAAAAGCCGAGGCTTCCGGGAGGAGCTTTGAGCACTACGCAGTCCGTGCCCCGCCGTCGGTTGGGGCCTGGTGGCCCCGACGTACCGGTGCTGGCACTGGGGTCCTGGAACACCTGGGACCGAATGGAATTCGATGACGCGGTGTCGCTGATCGCCCGGGCCGCGGAGCTCGACTGCGCCTTCTTCGACGTCGCGCACTACAACATGGGACCGCACGCGGAGAACGCCCGCACCGACCTGATCTTCGGCCGCGCCGTGCGGGAGGCCGGTCTCGCCCGCTCCGACTGGCAGTTCTGCGGCAAGCTCTGGCTCTGGGACTACCCGGGCACCGGGTTCACCCAGCAGATGGAGACGTCCCTGGAGCGGGTGGGCGTCGACCGGGCCGACATGGTGGTCGTGGGCGACTACCTCGGCGACCTGGACGTCGAGCGTGTCGTCACCGACGTCGCCGAGCAGATCGAGGCCGGCCGGTTCGCCACCTGGGGTGTGAACAACTGGCGGTACGCGGACCTGCGCGCGGCGCTCGACATCGCCCGCGAGCGGGGCCTGGTACCGCCCTCGTTCGCGCAGCTCAAGTACGGCCTGGCGCGCAGGTCCATGGCCGAGGGCCGCTACTACGCGCCCCTGTTCGACTCCGGGGAGCTGGCCCTCCAGGCATCCGACGTCTTCGAGGGCGGCCTGCTGGTCGGCAACCTCCGCCCGAACCGCAAGATCGGCGCCGACGTCGGCGGCATCCGCGAGCGCATCGCCGCCTCGTACGACCAGGTGCGCCGCGTCGCCGAGGAGTTCGGCGCGTCCCCCGCCCAGTTGGGCATCGCCTTCTGCCTGGCCAACCCCGGCACCGCGAACGTGCTGGTCGGCGTGAGCCGGCGGGCGCAGTGGGAGGACAACGTCGGCGCCATCGCCCTGCTCGACCGGGTGGGAGCGGCGGCGCTGCGCGAGGCGGTGGCGGACCTGTGGCTCGATCGCGACGTGGCCGCGGACGGCACCTGGTGAGGCACGGCGCCGCCCGCGGGCGGGCGCGCACCCGTTCGACAGTCGTAGGACAACCCTTCAGGAGGACACCATGACCGCACCCAGTACGCACGCCTCGCCCGACCGCATCGTGGACATCGCCACCGGTTACATGGGCGCCAAGCAACTCTTCGCCGCCGCGCGCGTCGGACTCTTCCGGGCCCTGGCCGAGGGCGAGCGCGACGTGGCCGAACTGGCCTCGTCGACCGGTGTCAGCGAGCGCATGGCGCGGATACTCGCCGACGCCATGAACGGGCTGGGGCTGCTCGAGCGCCGGGCGGGCCGCTACTCCCTGGCGCCGGACGCCGCCGCCCATCTGACCGGCGAGGGCGACCTCGACCTGCATCCCTTCCTCGCCTTCCTGAACGAGATCAGCTACGGCCACTGGCTCCAGTTCGATGCCACCGTCGACACGACCAAGCCCGGCGAGTTGGCGATGGACGAGGAGCGCTGGAAGTCGTTCATGGCGGGGGTCATGCGCTACAACGCGCTGCACGCCGCCATGCTCGCCAGGTCCTTCGACTTCGGCCCCTACCGCGACCTGCTCGACCTCGGCGGGCTCTCCCCGGCCTTCGCCATCGGCGCCCTCCAGGCCAACCCGGAGCTGTCGGCGCGCTTCGTCTTCGACCCGCAGTCATCGGAGGCCATCGCCGAGGCGCTGGCGGCGGCGGGCCTGACCGACCGGGCCCGGATCGATCCCGCGGCCACCGCCGAGGCCGACCCGGGCGGGGAGCACGACCTGGTCATGGTCAACCACGTGATCCACCGCTTCACCGCCGAGCAGAACCGCGCCATCCTGGCCAACGCCCGGGCCGCCGCGCGCGCCGGCGCCACCCTGCTGCTGCTCGACTTCCTGCTGGACGACGACGACCGCCAGCGCCCGATCGACGCGCTGCACGCGGGGGAGTACCTGGTCATCGACGGTACGGTCGTCTACCCGGAGTCCGAGGTGACGGCCTGGCTCACGGCGGCCGGCTGGCGTCAGCGCGAGGTGCTGGCCCTGCCCGGAAGCCCGCGCGTCATCGTCGCCGAGGCCGTCTGACCGGCCCCAATCCACCCCTCGCGGCACCTGGCTGAACAACGGCCCCGCCCCTGCCAAATTGGCTGTGGCGGGGCCATTGCCTTTTTTGCCGACGACCGTAGACTAACGGCCACGACACGTGAGATGGCGGGCAGGGGAACTCCTTCAGGCACCCGCCCCCGTCTTTGGGCCGAGCGTTGCGACGGCCAAGAGGACCTGCGGTTTCCTCTCCCGGCTCGATCTGGCATCAGCGCCCCTCTTACTTGAGAGAAGATTCCATGCAGAGGATCTGGAGAGCCACACTTGTCGCGGTCGTCGCCCTCGCGCTGGCCGCCTGTACGAACGCCGGAGCCAGCTCCGGCGACGGACCCGTCGAGAAGATCAGGATCGGCACCCTCCTCGACGTCACCTCCTGGGACCCGGCACAGGCCGACATCGGCTTCGACGGCCCCTACCTGTCAGCCGTCTACGACCCGCTGGTCGCCCTGGACGAGAAGTCCCAGCCCATCCCGGCACTCGCCACCTCCTGGACGTACTCCCCGGACCGCCTGACGCTCACCATGCGGCTACGCTCCGGAGTCACCTTCACCGACGGCAAGTCCTTCGACGCCGCCGCCGCGGTGGCCAACCTCAACCACCTCAAGGCCGGCGTCCGCTCCGGCCAGACCTACGCCAACGTCGCCGACGTACGCCGGGTCGACGCGCACACCATCGCCCTTCGCCTGAAGAAGAAGGACGACGCCCTGCTGTACAACATGGGCCTGGGACGCAGTTGGATGGCGTCCCCGGCCGCGATCAAGGCCAAGTCGCTCGTCGCCCGGCCCGTCGGATCGGGCCCGTACACCTACGACCAGGGTGACTCGACCCCCGGATCGCAGTACGCCTTCACCCGCAAGCCGCAACACTGGGACCGCCGCACCTACCCGTTCGAGTCCGTGCGCGTCCTGCCGATCGCCGACCCGACCGCGAGCTTCAACGCCATGCTCTCGGGACAACTGGACGTCGCCTACGCCAACGCCGCGGACACCCCGCACGCCAAGCGCAACGGCTGGAACATCGCGTCCAAGGTCGCCACCTGGGTGGGCATCCAGTTCACCGACCGCACGGGCGGACAACTCAAGCCGCTGGGTGACGTACGGGTGCGGCGCGCCATCAACCACGCCTTCGACGGCGCGGCCATCCTCAAGTCGGTGGGCCAGGGCGCGGGGGTGGCCACCAACCAGGTCTTCCCCGCCGGCGACCCGGCCTACGACGCCTCGCTCAACGACCGGTACGCCTTCGACCTGGAGAAGGCCAAGCAACTCATGGCCGAAGCGGGTTACGCCGACGGGTTCCGTGTCACCATGCCGATGTCATCGATCTTCCAACCCTGGCAGCCCGCCGTCCAGCAGATCCTCGGCCAGATCGGCATCAAGGTGACCTGGAAGAACCTGTCGCCCGCCGACTACCAGAAGAACGCCGCGACCTACCCGATGTTCGTCGCGGTCGTGGCCCTGGACTCCAACGCCGCGGCGTCGGTGGACGGCCGGATCGCCTCCCAGCAGTGGTTCAACCCCAACCCCTCGACCGAGGCGTTCCCCGAGCTTCACGGACTGCTCGGCAAGATCGGCGCCACGACCGGCAAGGAGCAACTCGCGGTGATCCGCCGGCTCAACGCGGAAGTTACCGATCAGGCATGGCAGGACGTCTGGTACCAGGCGGACAACACCTACTTCAGCAAGAAGGGCATCACGGTGACCCCCATCACCGGGATGATGTTCCCGACCCTGCGGTTCCTCCAGCGCGGCTAGTTCCCGTTCCGGCGGCGGACGCCCGGCGTGCGGGCGACGCCGCCCCCAGAGGGGTCTTCACATGATCAGATTCACGCTTCGGCGCCTGCTGTCAGGGGCCGTCCTCCTGGTGGTCGTCACGTCCGCCTCCTTCTTCCTGGCCCACCTGGCCATCGGCGATCCCACCCCCGGCCTGCTCGGCGACAGTGCCACCCCCGCCCAGCGGGCGGCGCTGCGGGAGCAACTCGGCCTGGACCGCCCGCTCATGACGCAGTTCTGGGACTGGCTCTCGCACGCGGTGCGCGGCGACTTCGGGACCTCATGGCGCAACTTCCAACCCGTCTCGGACCAGATCGAACTGCGCGTGCCCGTCACCCTGTCGATCGTGGTCGCCGCCACGCTGCTCGCGGCCGTCGTCGGGCTCGTCGTCGGCGTGGCCACCGGGCTGAACCCCGGCGGCGTCCTGGCCCGCGTCCTCAAGCTCGCCTCGGTGGTCCTGTTCGCCCTCCCCGGCTTCTGGGTGAGCCTCATGCTCGTCATGGCCTTCGCGATCAAGCTCCAGTGGTTCCCCGCCGTCGGCTACGTGCCGCTGTCCCACTCCGGCACGCAGTGGCTGCGCTCCATCACCCTGCCCTCGATCGCCCTGGCGCTCGGCGCGATCGTGATGATCGCCGAACAGCTCCGCAACGGCTTCCAGGAGGTCAACAACCAGGACTTCGTCCGCACGCTGCGGGCCCGCGGACTCTCCGCCCGGCGCGTGACCGTGCATGTGCTGCGCAACGCCTCGCCCGCGGCGCTCACCGTGCTCGCGGTGATGTTCGTGGGACTGCTCGGCGGCGCCATCGTCGTCGAGATCATCTTCAACCTGCCGGGCATCGGCAGCCTCACCCAGTCGGCCTCCCAGATCGGCGACATCCCGGTCCTGCTCGGGCTGACCGTCGTGACGGTCGTGTTCGTCGT
The DNA here is from genome assembly GCF_014295035.1 of Streptomyces buecherae. GTDB lineage: Bacteria > Actinomycetota > Actinomycetes > Streptomycetales > Streptomycetaceae > Streptomyces > Streptomyces youssoufiensis. Next base: position 66,796 of record NZ_CP060404.1, on the reverse strand, counting down.
CCTCGTCAACTTCCTACTCGACCTCGTGCTCGGGTGGGTCAACCCGAAGGTGCGCGAGAAATGATCGACGCCGTAACCCCCGCAGAGGGGACCGCGCCCGCCCCGGCGGGGCGAGGACTGTGGTCCCGGTACCTGCGCCGCCCCGTCGGGGTCGCCGCGCTGGCGGTCTTCCTCCTGGTGGTCGTCGCCGGGCTGCTGGCCCCGCTGCTCGCCCCGCACGACCCCAACTTCGTCGACTTCGCCCTCACCCAGGCACCGCCCGACTCCAGCCACTGGATGGGCGGCGACTCGGCCGGCCGCGACATCCTCAGCCGACTGCTGTTCGGAGCGCGCACGACCCTGTACGGGGCGGCCGTCGCCTGTCTGACGGGGATCGCGCTCGGGGTGCCGGCCGGAGTGGCGGCCGGCTACTTCGGCGGCCTGACCGACCGGGTCTTCTCCTGGATCAGCGACGCCGTGCAGTCCGTACCCGGCATGATCGTGCTGCTCATCGTCGCCGCCGGCACGGGAGCGGACTTCACGGTGCTGATGGTGACGGTCGGCGCGTTCATGGCGCCGGGCTACTACCGCATCTCCCGCTCCAGGGCGCTGGCCGTGCGCAAGGAGCCCTACATCGACGCCGCCCGCGTCGCCGGGCTCACCCACGTCAAGATCCTCCACACCCACGTGCTGCGGGCCGTGCACGCGCCGGTGATCATCCAGTCCGCCCTCACCGCGGGCATCGCCATGGGCATGCAGACCGGCCTGCAGTTCCTCGGCATCGGCACCGCGTCGGAGGCCAACTGGGGCCAGATGATGAACGACGGGTTCCGCACCATGCTGACCCACCCGCTCATCCTGCTGTGGCCGTCGGCGGCGCTGGGCATCACGATCGCCGCCCTCGCCTTCATGGGCTCGACCCTGGCCGACCTGGTGAGCGTACGCGGCGAGCCGGCACCCCGCCGCCGGCGCTCCGCCGAGCAGGCGCCCGAGGAGGCCACCGACAGGACCGGCGCACTCGTGCACCCCGTCGAGGCCAGCGCGCTGCGCATCGACAACCTCCGGGTCAGCTACCGCACACCACACGGCGACAAGCGGGTCGTACGCGGCGTCTGCCTGGACGTCGCCCCCGGAGAGGTGCTGGGCATCGTCGGCGAGTCGGGCTCCGGCAAGTCGCAGACCGTCTTCTCCGCCCTCGACCTGCTCCCCGCCGACGGCCGGGCCACGGCCGACGGCATCTGGATCGGTGGCCAGCCGGTCGGCGACCTGTCACGGGCCGGCCGACACGCACTGCTCGGCACCCGGATCGGCTACGTGCCCCAGGAGCCGATGAGCAACCTCGACCCCTGCTACACCGTCGGCCACCAACTCATGGAACCCCTGCGGGCGGTACACAAGCTGACCAGGGCACAGGCCCGGGAGCGGGCCCGCGAGGTGCTGCTGCGGGTCGGCATCACCGACCCCGACCGCGTACTGGCCTGCCACCCGCACCAGATCTCCGGCGGCATGGCCCAGCGCGTCCTGATCGCGGGGGCCGTCGCCGGCAACCCCAGCCTGCTGGTCGCCGACGAACCCACCACGGCGCTCGACGTCACGGTCCAGGCCGAGGTGCTCGAACTCCTGCGCGAGCTGCAGCGGGAGTACGGGATGGCGCTCGTCATCGTCACCCACAACTTCGGCGTGGTCGCCGACATCTGCGACCGGGTCGCCGTCATGAAGGACGGCCGGGTCATCGAGACCGGCGCGGTCGAGCAGATCTTCGCCCACCCCGGCGACCCGTACACCGCGGAGCTCATCAAAGCCTCGCAGGACGACACCGAGAGCCGCGCCGAACTGGACGCGGCCTGGAACAAGGCCGGACGGACGGTGCGCGCATGAACACGGACACCAACGGCGACGCCCCGCTGCTCGACGTGGCCGACCTGGTCGTGGACTACCGACGCGGGCGCACCACCTTCCGCGCGCTCAAGGGTGTCTCCATGACGATCGCGCCCGGCGAGTGCGTGGGGTTGGTCGGCGAGAGCGGCTCGGGCAAGTCCACCCTCGGCAAGGCCATCCTGGGCCTGGCCGACGTCACCTCCGGCCGGATCACGTTCGCCGGCAGCGACATCACCCACGCCAAGGGAGCCGCCCGGCGCAAGCTCGCCGCCGACCTCCAGGTCGTCTTCCAGGACCCCTACGGCTCGCTGGACCCGACGCTGACCGTCGGACAGATCCTCGCCGAACCGCTCACGGCCTCGGGCACCAGCCGGGCCGCCGCGCGGACCGCGGTGGCCGAGATGCTCGACCACGTCCGACTGCCGGCCGACACCGTGACCCGCTACCCCAGCGAGTTCTCCGGCGGCCAGCGCCAGCGCATCGCCATCGCCCGCGCGCTGGTGCGCCGGCCGCGCCTGATCGTCTGCGACGAACCGGTCAGCGCCCTCGACCTGACCACCCAGGCCGCGGTGATCGACCTGTTCATCGACATCCAGCGCGAGACCGGCGTCTCCTACCTCTTCGTCTCGCACGACCTGGGCGTGGTGCGCCGCGTCTGCCACCGCGTCTCGGTGATGTACCAGGGAGAGTGCGTGGAGACCGGACCGAACGAGACGATCACCCGCAACCCCGGACACACCTACACCCAGCGGCTGCTGCTGGCCTCCCCGGTGGCCGATCCGGCCCGCCAGGCCGAGCGCCGGCGGAGCTGGCTCGGGCTTCGTACGGCGGCTGGATCGCCAGTACCGTAGGGACAACTATGCCGAAGATTATCGACCACGATCAGCGCCGGCGAGAGATCGTCGCCGTCGCGAAGAAGCTCATCATCCAGGGCGGCTTCGAGGCCGCGACCATGAGGAGCATCGTCGCTGAGGCGGGATTCGCCAACGGTGCGCTCAAGCGCTACTTCCCCAGCAAGGACAGCATCGTGGCCGCCACGTTCCAGAGCGTGCTCGCGGAGATGAACGAGCGGATCAACGACGGCGATCCCTCGCTCGACCCGAAGGAGGCGCTGCGGCACGACATCGAGGTGACGCTGCCGCTGGACACGTACCGCATCGACTCCGCCCGCGTGCTGCTCTCCCTGTGGGAGCACTCGGTGGCCAACGAGGAACTCGCCACCCTCTACCGCGAGCACCTCAGGGAGTGGCGCAGGCGGCTCGCGGTGCGGATCGCCGAGGCGCGCGACCGGGGCGAGTCACCCGAGGCGCCGACCGTGACCGCGCTGGCCGGCGAGGTCATCAGCATGTCCATCGGGGCCAACGTCACCTGCCTGATGTTCCCCAGCGGCGAGCTGATCCCCGAACACCGCGCCCATGTCGACCGGCTGATGCGCAACATCACCGACTGATCCACCTCCCGCGGGAGCGCTCGTGGAGCGCGCCCCAGGCCAAGAAAGGGATCTCCTATGGACGTGCGAGGCCGGCTCTTCATCGCGGGCGAGTGGACGGCCGCCGCCGACGGGGCGGAGTTCACCACCCTGGACCCCGCCACCGGATCGGTCATCGGAACCTGCGCCGAGGCGGCGGAGGCCGACGTGGACGCCGCCGTGGGGGCCGCGCGGCAGGCGCTGACGGACCCCGCGTGGGCCAGGCTGCCCGCCGCCGAACGCGCCAAACTGCTCTGGCGGGTCGCCGAGTTGATCGACCGCGACGCGACCCGGCTCGCGGAGTTGGAGACCCGCGACCAGGGCCAGCCACTGGGGGTGGCCCGTACCGTCAGCGTCGCGGGGGCCGCGGAGCACTTCCGCTACTACGCGGGCTGGGTCACCAAGATCGAGGGAGCGGTCAGCCCGGTCTCCTTCCCGGACACCACGCACTTCACGCGGCGCGAGCCGGTCGGGGTGTGCGCGCTGATCACCCCCTGGAACTTCCCGCTCATGATCGCCTCGTGGAAGATGGCACCCGCGCTGGCCTGCGGAAACACCGTGATTCTCAAGCCGGCCGAGCAGACGCCGCTGTCCAGCCTGCACCTGGCGCGGCTGTGCGAGGAGGCCGGCTTCCCGCCGGGCGTGGTGAACGTGCTCACCGGCGGCCCCGCGACGGGCCGGGCCCTGGTGGAGCACCCCCGGGTGGACAAGGTCTCCTTCACCGGCTCCACCGAGGTGGGCCAGGGCATCGTCCGGGCGTCGGCCAACGACCTCAAGCGGGTCACCCTGGAACTGGGCGGCAAGGCGCCCAGCATCATCGCCAGGGACGCCGACATCGACGCCGCCGTGCGGGGCAACGTCCAGGGCGCGCTGCTCAACAGCGGACAGGTCTGCGCCGCCTACGCGCGCTTCTACGTCGACCGGCGCCGGGCCGAGGAGTTCACCGAGAAGCTCGCGGCGGCCGTCGCCGCCCTGCGCCTGGGGCCCGGCCTGGCCCCGGAGACCGATCTTGGACCGCTGGTGAGCGACGAGCACCTGCGACGGGTGGACACCCTGGTCAAGGAGGGCGTGGCCGAGGGAGCCGAACTGGTCACCGGCGGGGCGCGCGCCGACGGCGACCTGGAGAGCGGCAACTTCTACCGGCCCACCGTCTTCGCCGGCGTACGCGACGAGATGGCCATCGCCCGCCAGGAGGTGTTCGGCCCCGTGCTGCCCGTGCTCAGCTACGAGGACGAGGACGAGTTGGCGGCGCGGGCCAACGACACCCGGTACGGGCTGGCGGCGGCGATCTGGACCAGGGACCTGTCCACGGCCCACCGGCTCGCCGCGGACATCCGCGCCGGCGCCGTGTTCGTCAACATGCCGCCGGTCCCCGACCCCGCGGCGCCCTGGGGCGGCTTCGGGGCCAGCGGGTGGGGGCGGGAGATGGGTTCCCAGGCGCTGGACGTGTTCACCGAGACCAAGGGCGTGTGGATGCACCACGGCTGATCCCACCAACCCGCCATCCCGCCAACCCGTCAGCCCCATGAGGAGAGTCAGATGAGTCAGCGCAAGACAGCCCACGACGACGTGCGGGCCGCGGTGGAGGCGTACGTGTCGGCGGTGCGCGCCGCCGACCCGAAGGCCGTGCGAGCCGCCTTCCGCGCGGACGCGCACATGTGGGGCTACCTCGGCGAGCAGTTCGTCTCCGCGCCGATCGAGGCGTTCAGCGAGGTCGTCGCGGCCGACGCGGACGCCCCCAGGTGGTCCCGCGACTACACGTACGGCATCCGCGCGGTGGAGGTCAGCGGCGACGTGGCGGTGGCCGTGCTCGACGAGTACGGCTACCAGGGCCACGACTTCACCAACCACTTCTCGCTGGTACGCCAGGACGGCGCGTGGCTGATCGCCAGCAAGACGTTCTTCCGCCGCGACCCGGAACGTTCCGACACGGCCGGGGCGGCGGGCGCCGGCGTCGAGCCCGGCGACCAGACGGCTGACTGAGTACGCCCCCACCGGCGCACGCGCATCGGCCCCGAGGCGACGCCTCGGGGCCGATGCGCGCGCGTGCCGCCGGTTCAGGCCAGGGTGACCGTCACGGGCAGGCGCTTGATGCCGTTGACGAAGTTGGACCGCACCCGCGGCACGTCGCCGGCCAGGCGCGCGTCGGCGAGGCGCGGGACGAGCTCCTCGAACAGGATGCGGATCTCGGTGCGGGCCAACTGGTTGCCCAGACACAGGTGCGGGCCGCCCTTGCCGAAGGTGAGGTGGTCGTTGTCCCGGCGGGCCACGTCGAAGGCGTACGGGTCGCCGAAGACCTCCTCGTCGCGGTTGCCGGAGGCGAACCACATGACGACCTTCTCGCCGGCCCGGACGCGCTTGCCGCCCAGCTCGGTGTCGCGGGTGGCGGTGCGGCGGAAGTGGTAGACGGGGGAGGCCCAGCGCAGGAACTCCTCGACCGCGGTGGGGATGAGGGAGGGGTCGTCGCGCAGCCGGGCGAGTTGCTCGGGGTGCTGGAGGAGCGCCAGCATCGCGTGGCTGATGGTGTGCCGGGTGGTCTCGTTGCCGGCGACGACCAGCAGCAGGAAGTAGTTGTCGAAGTCCCGGTCGGACAGCGGCACGCCGTCCCGGGGCACCTCGTTGACCAGCCGGGAGACCAGGTCGGTGCCCGCGCCACCGCGTCGCTGCCGCGCCAACTCCCTCCCGTAGGCGAAGACCTCGAGCGACGCGGGGGAGCGGAAGGGGAGGTCGCGGTACCGCTCGCTTTCCGCGCTGTCCAGGAGGACGTCGGCGTAGTCCGGGTCGGTGTGGCCGATGATGCGGTTGCCCCAGTCGATGAGCCGCTGGTTGTCCTCGGGCGGCACGTCGAGCAGGCGGGCGAGGACGTTGATGGGGAAGTCAGCCGACACCTCCTCGACGAAGTCGAAGGTGCCCCGGGCCAGGGCCGCGTCCAGGGTGGTGGCGGTCAGGCCGCGCAGGAAGTCGGCGTAGCCGCTGATGACGCGCGCGCCGAACTGGCGCTGGAGCAACCCGCGCAGGGCCCGGTGACGCAGGCCGTCGAGTTCGAGCAGCGAGGCGCGCCGCCTGATCTGGTCGTCGTCGACCTCCTCCAGGTTGACGAACCTGGAGGAGGTGAACGTCTCGGGGTCGCGGTCCACGCGGGCGATGTCGGCGTGCCGGGTCACCGCCCAGAAGCCGGAGTTCGGCGCGTCCTCGGGCTGCCAGTGGACAGGGTCCTGGTGGCGCAGGGTGTGGAACATCCGCCAGGGTGTGACGCCATCGGTGAACCGGTCCAGGTCGGCGAGGTTCACCTCGGCCAGGGGCATCGGTTCGCGCGCGGCGTCGGTGGTGGCGGGCGGGGGTGGCACGCGGCTCATGGCTGTCGCCTCCTCGGTGTCACAGGTGGTAGGCGTACTCGGTGAACTCCCAGTCGGTGACGTGCCGCTGGAAGCGGGTGACCTCGTCGCGCTTGTAGGCGAGGTAGGACGCGGTGAAGTCCTTGCCCAGCGTCTCGGTCAGCGCGGTGTCCGCCTCCAGCGCGTCGAGGGCGGCGGACAGGGTGGCCGGTAGTGGCTCGGCCCGCGCGGCGTCGTAGCCGTAACCCTCCAGCGGGGCCGGCGGCTCCTCGCGGGCCAGGATGCCGAGCAGGGCCGCGGCCAGGGTGGCGGCGATCAGGAGGTACGGGTTGGCGCTCGCGTCGCCGAGGCGCAGTTCGAGGCGGGAACCGGCGCCGCGCTCGGGTGGGACGCGCACCATGGCGCTGCGGTTGTCCAGGCCCCAGTCGATCAGCCAGGGCGCCAGGGTGTCGGGCCCGATCCGCTTGTAGGAGTTGACGGTCGGGTTGGCCAGGGCGCTGAGCGCCGGCGCGTGCGCGAGGACGCCCGCCAGCGCGTGCCGGGCGGTGGCCGAGAGGCCGTACGGTGCGGCGGGGTCCGCGAAGACGTTCGCGCCCTCCGCGTCCACGCAGGACAGGTGGAGGTGGAAGCCGGAGCCGCCGGCGTCGTTGAAGGGCTTGGCCATGAAGGTGGCCAGGCGACCCTCCTTGCGGGCCAGCTCCTTGATCGCGGACTTGAAGCGGAAGGCGCGGTCGGCGGCGCGCGCGGCGTCGCCGTGGGTCAGGTTGATCTCGAACTGGGAGCCGTCGTACTCGTGGTTGCCGCCGCTGACGCCGATGTCCAGGTCGCGCAGCAGGCGCAGGGTGCGCAGCAGGTGGTTGTCCCGGTCCGCGCGCAGCCCGGCCGTGTAGACGACGCCGTCGGCGTCGCTGTAGCGGCGCCAACCCTGTGGCCGGTCGGGCGCCTCGTCGCACAGGAAGTACTCCAACTCCGGTCCCACCACGGGCCGCAGGCCGTGTTCGGCGCACCGGTCGAGGACGGCGCGCAGCAGGTCGCGCGGTGACTCCGGCGCGGGCAGCCCGGTGGCCGGGTCGGTGACGTTGCCCAGGCAGGTGGCGACCCCGGGTTCCCAGGGCAGCGCCGTCAGGGTGTCCAGGTCGGGGGTGACGCGGATGTCCGGCAGGCCGGCGTCGAGGCCGCCGGCGACGTCGACCGTGTCCCCCTGTGGGCTGGTGTGGTAGACGGCGCGGCAGAAGGCCAGGCCGTGGTCGCAGGCCGAGGGGAGGTGGTCCAGGAGGACGTCCCGGGCCCGTTCGGTGCCGATGAGGTCGGGATAGGTCACCCGGACCACGTCGATGCCGGCGGCGGCCAACTGCTCCATGCGCCGGTGGACGGGTGAGGTGTCGGATGCGCTCACCGGTGTCTCCTCTGGGGAAGGGGGGCGCCTCCCAGCGCCGCGGGGCGCGCGGGGAAGGGCCGGGGGAGTGGGCCGGGGGGAGGGGGATGCCAGGGGCCGTGCCTCGTACCGCGGTGCGCGGGAGGCGCTGTTGTTTGACATCAAACGGTAGGCCGCCGGCCGCCGGCAAGGGGTTGGCGGCAGAAATTTATCCATCCGGATAGCTCTTGACCCCGGGGTGGCCGCTTCCTATCTTGTTTGAAGCCAAACGAGTTACGGTGCCCGCCGTCCCGCTGGCTGGGGCCCGACCTCCGCGGTCGGGCCCCTCATCTCCCCTCCGACGCCCCCTCACGTACCCGTACAGGAGGACTGGCCATGAAGGTCGTCGTCGACATGAGCAAGTGCCAGGACCACGGCCAGTGCGTCTTCGCCGCGCCCGAGGTCTTCCGCTTCGATGACGCCGGGCGCCTGACCCACCTGTCCAACCCCGACGACGCCCTGAGCGACGCGGTGGAGGAGGCGGCCGACGTGTGCCCGCTGCAGGCCATCCGGATCGAGCACTGAGCCGTGCGCGCCCCCATCGTCGTGGTCGGTGCGTCCCTGGCCGGCCTGCGCGCCGCCGAGCAACTGCGCGCCGCGGGTTGGGAGGGGCCGATCACCCTCGTCGGGGACGAGCCCCACCCGCCGTACAACCGACCGCCGTTGTCCAAGGCGTTCCTCGCCGGCACGGCGTCCTCGGCCTCCCTCACCCTGCGACCGCGCCCCAGCGTGGCCGACGCGACCTGGCTGCTGGGCACTCGGGCCGTCCGAGCCGACCTCGACCGCCGCACCGTCGACCTGGTCGACGGCCGCACCCTGCCCTACCGCGCGCTGGTCATCGCGACCGGCACGCGCCCACGCCGGCTGACCTGCCCCGGTCCCTCGGTCGGCCGACACACCCTGCGCACCCTCGGCGACGCGCGGCGGCTGCGCGCCGCACTGGCCGAGCCGGGCGCGCGCGTCGTCGTGGTGGGGGCCGGCTTCATCGGCTGCGAGGTTGCCGCCACCGTCAGCGCGCTCGGCGCGGCCGACGTCACGGTCGTCGACCCGCTGCCACTGCCCCTGCTCGGCCCCCTGGGTGAGTCGCTCGCTACGGAGCTACGCGTCCGCCACGAACGGCGCGGCGTGCGCTTCGCCCTCGGCAGACACGTGACCGGCTTCGCCGGCCGAGACCGCGTCACCGGCGTACGCCTGGACGACGGCCGGACGCTGGCCGCGGACGTGGTGGTGGAGTCGGTGGGCTCGCTCGCCAACACCGAGTGGCTGGCCGGCAACGGGCTCGACCTGACCGACGGCGTACTCACCGACGCCCACCTGCGCGTCGGCGGGCGACCCGACGTGGTCGCCGTCGGCGACGTCGCCCGCTTCCCCGGCCTGCGTTACGACGGCGTGCCCCGCCGCGTCGAGCACTGGTCGATCCCCACCGACACCGCCAAGCACGCCGCCAGGGTGCTCACCGCCCACCTCGCCGGAGCCGGAGCCGGAGCCGACACCAAAGCCGGAACCGGAGCCGACTTCGGGGCGGGCGTCGGCGGCGAGCTGGCGCCCTTCGCGCCGCTGCCGACCTTCTGGAGCGACCAGCACGACTTCCGGTTGCAGTCCTTCGGCGCCCCGGCCCTCGGCACGGCGGACGCCAGGGTCCTGTACGGCGAGCCCGGCGCGGACGTCGTCGTCGGCTACCACCGCGAGGGCCGCCTGGTCGGCGTGGTCGCCCTCGGGGGCCGGGCGGCCGTGGCGGCCGCCGCCCGGCACCGCGCCGACCTCCTCCAGCAGTCCCCGACCACCTAGCCCCATGGAGAGCCAAGTGACCGTGACCAGGGTGCGTGGATACTTCCACCCCAAGACCGCGACGGGCGACGCGTCGCTGATCCCCCCGCCGCCGTGGCGCTACTCGGGCGACCTGCTGACCGTCGAGTACCGCACCGACCCCGCCCGGGTGCGCGAACTGCTGCCCCAGCCGCTGGAGCTCGCCGACGAGGACCCCGGCGCGGTGGCGCTGATCTGGGCCGACTGGCAGTCCTGCGCCGCCTCGGGGCGGGAGTTGCTCGACCCGGTGCTCGCCCAGTACAAGGAGGCGTTCGCCGTCGTCCGCTGCAAGTACGGCGAGCGGACCTACACCCGCTGCGTCTACATCTGGGTCGACAAGGACTTCGCCATCGCCCGGGGGCTGCACCAGGGTTACCCGAAGAAGCTCGGCTCCATCCACCAGACCCGCCCCCACCCCTACGGGCCCGCCCCGCGGATCGAGGCCGGCGCCCGGTTCGGCGCCACCCTGGCCGCCGCGGACCGGCGCCTGGCCCAGGCCGTCGTCACCCTGCGCGAACCCTCCCCGACGAACGGGTTCGTCAACGGCCACCCCATGGCCCACCACCGCTGGCTGCCCTCCATCGAGAAGGGCGGCGGCCTGGCCCTGGACGAGTTGGTCGAGTCCGGCGCCGCCGCCGTCGAGGGCGGGCAGCCCTGGGTGGGGGAGGCCGAGCTGGAACTGTTCGACGCGCCCACGGAGGAACTGGCCCGCCTGGAGATCCACGAGCCGATCGCCGCCTACTACCAGCAGGTCGGGGTGGTCTGGGACGGCGGCCGACTCCTGGCATCCCACACCTCGGGCGCCCAGTGACCGCGCCCCGCCCCACCCACGCCCTGACCGTCAGGAGCCACAGGCCATGAGCGAACACCGCACCACCGTCGCCGGGGTCGCCGTCGACACCCGGCACTGGATCGGCGGCCAGCGGGTCGCCTCCCCGCGGACCTTCACCGACGCCTCACCCATCGACGGCGCCCCCATCGGGGAGATCTCCCGGGGCACCGCCGCCGAGGCCCGCGCGGCCGTGGCCGCCGCCAAGGCCGCCTTCCCCGGCTGGGCCGCCACCCCGCGCGCCGAACGCGCCCGCCTCCTGCACGCCGTCGCCGACGGCGTGGAGAAGCGCACCGAAGAGTTGGCCAACGTCGAAACCGTGGACAACGGCGCGCTGCTGCGCTCCCACCGGCGCGGCGTCATGCCGCGCGTCGCCCACAACTTCCGCTTCTTCGCGGACTGGCTGCTCACCCTGGAGCACGAGGACTTCGCCACCCGAGGCCACACCAACCACGTCACCTGGGACCCGGCGGGCCCGTGCGTGCTGATCACCCCCTGGAACGCGCCGCTGATGCTGGCGACCTGGAAGGTCGCCCCGGCCCTGGCCGCCGGCAACACGGTCGTGCTCAAGCCCGCCGAATGGTCGCCGCTGACCGCCTCGCTGCTCGCCGACATCGCCGCCGAGGCCGGCCTGCCGGCGGGCGTGCTCAACGTCGTACAGGGCTACGGCTCGGAGGTCGGCGACGCCCTGACCAGCCACCCGGACGTGCGCCGCATCAGCTTCACGGGCTCCGTGCCCACCGCCCAGCACATCGCCGCCTCGGCAGCCGCGAACCTCACCCCGCTCAGCCTCGAACTCGGCGGCAAGTCACCGCTGCTGGTCTTCGCCGACGCGGACCTGGACCTGGCCGTCGATCTCGCCGTCGAGCAGTACGACAACGCCGGCCAGGTGTGCCTGGCCGCCACCCGCCTCCTGGTGGAGGAGGCCGTGGCCGAGGAGTTCACCCGCCGCTTCGTCGCCAAGGCGTCCCGGTTGCGGCAGGGCGACCCACGGGAGGAGTCCACCGACATCGGGCCCACCATCCACCCCCGCCAGGTGGCCAAGATCGACGGCTTCGTACGGCGGGCCCTGGCGGCCGGCGCCCGCGCCGTCATCGGCGGGCACCCGGGCGAGGGCCAGTACTACGCGCCCACGCTGCTGACCGACGTGCGACAGGACTCCGAGATCGTGCAGGAGGAGGTCTTCGGCCCGGTCCTGACCCTGCAGACCTTCACCAGCGAGGACGAGGCCGTCCACCTGGCCAACGACACCCGCTTCGGCCTGGCCGCCACGCTGGCCACCGGCGACCCCGAGCGCGCCGAACGCGTCACCGCCCGCCTGGTCGCCGGCACCGTCTGGGTCAACTGCTTCTTCGTCCGCGACCTCAAGGCACCCTTCGGCGGCTCCCGCCACTCCGGCCTTGGCCGCGAGGGTGGCACCTGGAGCTTCGACTTCTACTGCGACCTCAAGAACACGGTCACCGCGCCGAAGGGTTGGAAGGACCATGGGTGAGATCGTCGGGGCGGGCCTGCTCGCCCATGTGCCCACCATCGTGCTCCCCCGGGAGACCCGACTCGAACTCAACGAGGGTAAGGAGGTCACCCTCGTCACCGGGCTCCAGCAGCTCCGCCGGGACGTCTTCGAGCGGGACGACTACGACACCGTCCTGGTGTTGGACTCGCACTGGGCCACCACCGTCGAGTTCGTGGTGGCCGCCCAGCACCGTCGGGCCGGCCTGTTCACCTCCGAGGAGCTGCCGCGCGGCATGTGCCGGATGCCGTACGACTTCCCCGGTGACCCCGAACTCGCCCACCACGTCGCCTCGTTCGCCGACAAGCACGGCACCTGGATCACCCCGATCGAGGACGTGCACCTGCCGATCTACTACGCCACGATCAACCTGTGGAAGTTCCTCGGCGAAAGGCTGCCCCACAAGCGCTGGCTGTCCATCGGCGTGTGCCAGACCGGCGACATGGAGGACCACCTGCGCCTCGGCCGCGCGGTGGCCGACGGCATCGCCGCGACCCCGGGCCGACGCGTCCTGCTGATCGCCTCCGGCGCCCTCTCCCACACCTTCTGGCCGCTGCGCGAACTACGCGACCACGAGGCCAGCGACCCGGTACACATCTTCTCGCCGCGGGCGCGGGCGGCCGACCTGGAGCGCATCGACTGGCTCAGTCAGGGCCGCCACGACCGGGTCATCGACACCATGGACGCGTTCTGGCAGGTCAAGCCGGAGGCGAAGTTCTTCCACTACCTGATGATGGCCGGCGCCCTCGGCGAGCGGGCGTGCACCGCCAGGGGACGCCAGTACGGCGAGTACGAGAACTCGGTGGGCACCGGACAGGTGCACCTCTGGTTCGACCGCCCCGCCGACGGCTGGACCGGCACCGGCCAACCCGCCTCGCCCGCCGCACCCCGCCCCGCCTAGAAAGGCCCCCCGCCATGCCCGAGTACCGCCGCATCCTCCTCGACGGCGCAGCCGTGCAGGCCGTCCGCGACGGCGACGAACTGATCGCCGGCGACGGCCGCCGCGTCAGCGTCGAGGACGCCCACCACCTCCCGCCGGTCACCCCCTCCAAGGTGATCGCGGTCCACCTCAACCACCGCAGCCGGGTGGAGGAGTTCCAACTCGACCTGCCCGACACCCCCACGTACTTCCACAAGCCCACCTCGGCGCTCAACAGCCACCGGGGCGCGGTCGTCCGGCCCGAGGGTTGCACCTGGCTCAACTACGAGGGCGAGGTCGCCATCGTCATCGGGAAGACCGCCCGCAACATCGCTCCGGCGCAGGCCGGCGACCACATCGCCGGCTACACCGTGGCCAACGACTACGGCCTGCACGACTTCCGGGACACCGACGCGGGCTCCATGCTGCGGGTGAAGGGTTCGGACACCCTGTGCCCGCTCGGCCCCGGCCTGGTCACCGACTGGGACTTCCACGACAAGCGGCTGCGGACCCGGGTCAACGGACAGGTCGTCCAGGACGGCTCCACCGACGAGATGACCTGGGACATGCACTACCTCGTCGCCGACATCGCCCGCACCATCACCCTGTACCCCGGCGACGTGCTGCTCTCCGGCACCCCGGCCAACTCCCGGCCGGTGCGTCCCGGCGACGTCGTCGAGGTGGAGGTCGAGGGACTCGGCTGCCTCACCAACCACATCGTCACCGGCCCCACGGCCGTCCGCACCGACGTGGGGGCCCAGCCGACCGAGTCCGAGGAGGTGCGCTCCACCGCGCTCGGCGGGGACTGGGAGTTCCGTGGCATCAGGCCGCCGCGGCGCTGACCGGCCGGCCGCCGGTAGGGTCGGTGCCATGAGCGACCCCGTCCGACCCGCCGACGCGTGCGGCTCCCGCAAGCGCGTGACGAACTACGGGACGGGCCGGACCGCCCTGCTGGACGCGGCCGTACGCGTGGTGGCGCGCGGCGGTCTGCGCAAGCTGACGTATCGGGCCGTCGCCGAGGAGGCCGGCGTCACCCACGGGCTCGTCGTCCACCACTTCGGCTCCCGCGACGCGCTCATCGAGGAGTCCGTCAACCACGCCATCCGCTCCTCGCTCCGCGTCAACGCCCTCAACACCGGCACCGGCACGGCGCGGGACTTCGCCGCCGACCTCGGGGCGATGGTGGCCTCGGGACCGGACGTCCAGGCGTTCCAGTACGAACTGCTGCTGGAGGCCAGGCGACGGCCGGAACTGATGCCCCAGTTGCGCGCCCTGTACGAGGAGTACTTCGACGCCGCCCAGCGCGAACTCTCCCGAGCCCTGGCCCGCCCGGTGGAGCGGGGGCTGTCTCGACTGGTCTTCGCCGCGCTCGAAGGGCTCGTGCTCCACCAACTCGTCTTCGGCGAGCGAGAGGTCACCGAAGAGGCGCTGACGGAGCTTCGAGCGCTGCTGGCCAGGCTGAGCGACGAGGACACCGACCAGCCAGCCGAAGGCTGACCCACCCGGCCACGGCCAACCCTGCACACCACGCGTCCCCCGGCCACCCGGCCGGGTGCCTGTACCCGACGCCGCCGCACCGGCCCGCTCCACACCGCCACCCACACCCGTACCACCCACACCCGTACCACCCACACCCGTACCACCCACACCCGTACCACCCACACCCGAACCACCCAGGCACCCGGCCCCGCCCGCGCACGCCACAGGCCAGGCCGGCGCGCGCCGTACGCACCGGCCTGCCGTCCGCCCAAGCCGGCGCCCGCCCAAGCCATCAGCCTCCCGACGCACGGCCCGCCCCCTTCCCGCGCACTCTCCACGAAACGAGGACCCACGGTGGATGCCACCCACGACGACTGGATACGCCGCGCGCAGACGCTCGACCTGCCAGGGACGCACCACATCGACGGCTCCCCGCACGCGGGAGGCGGCACGTTCACCGTGGTGTCGCCGCGGGACGGCCGGCCGCTGGCCGACGTGGCCGACGGGGGAGCGGCCGAGGTGGACCTGGCCGTCGCCGCCGCCCGCCGGGCCTTCGACAGCGGCCCGTGGCCACGGCTCGCCCCGGCCGAACGCGGCCGGCTCCTGTCGCGCGTCGCCGACCTCATCGAGGCCGAGCGGGCTGACCTCGCCCTCACCGTGAGCCTGGAGATGGGCAAGCCCATCACCGACGCGTACGACATCGAACTACGCGCCCTGATCAACACCTTCCGTTGGTACGGCCAACTGGCCGACAAGCTCACCGACGAGTCCCCGCACACCGCCCCCGACGCCCTCGCCCTCGTCACCCGTGAGCCGGCCGGCGTCGTGGGGGCCGTCGTGCCGTGGAACTTCCCCCTCACGCTCGCCGGCTGGAAGGTCGCCCCGGCCCTCGCCGCCGGCTGCACGGTCGTCCTCAAGCCTGCGGAGAACTCACCCCTGTCCGCCCTGCGGCTTGCCAGGGTGGCCAGCGCGGCCGGCCTGCCGCCCGGCGTCCTGAACGTGGTCGGCGGCAGCGGCCCGGTCGCCGGACGCGCCCTCGGCCTCCACCCCGACGTCGACGTCCTCGCCTTCACCGGCTCCACCGCCGTGGGCCGCCACTTCCTGCGCTACGCCGCCGACTCCAACCTCAAGCGCGTCTGGCTCGAACTGGGCGGCAAGTCACCCAACATCATCCTCCCCGACGCTCCTGACCTCGAGCAGGCCGCGGCCACCGCCGCCTGGGGCATCTTCTTCAACCAGGGTGAGATGTGCACCGCCCCCTCCCGGCTGCTCGTCCACTCCTCCATCGCCGAACGTGTCACCCAGGCCGTCATCGACCGGGCCCGCGCCCTGCGCGTCGGCGACCCGCTCGACCCCGCCACCGCGATGGGCCCGCTGGTCAGCGGCGACCACCTGGACCGGGTGCTGGGCCACGTCCACGCGGCCATCGACACCGGCGCCCGGCTGCGTACCGGTGGCGAGCGCGTCCTGACCCAGACCGGGGGCACCTACCTCCAACCCACCGTCTTCGACCGCGTGGCCCCGGACTCCGCACTGGCGCGCGACGAGGTCTTCGGACCCGTGCTGTCCGTCTTCACCTTCGAGGACCTCGACGAGGCGGTGGCCCTGGCCAACGCCACCGACTACGGGCTGGCCGCCGGCGTGTGGACCGCCAACCTGTCCACGGCCCACCAGGTCTCGCGCGCCCTGCGCGCCGGCACCGTCTGGGTCAACTGCTACGAGGAGGGTGACCTCACGGTGCCCTTCGGCGGCATGAAGCAGTCCGGCAACGGACGCGACAAGTCCGCCCACGCGCTGGAGAAGTACACCGAACTCAAGACCACCTGGATCCAGTGGTGACCCGCGCCCGCGACGGCCGCCGCGCTCACCGGCCCCTGATCGCCGTCCCGGCCCGCTTCGCCGCCACCACCTCCGCGCTGCGCTACGCCGCCGAGGTCAACGCCCGGGCGCTGGTCGAGGCGGTGTGGCGGGCGGGCGGCGAACCCGCCACCATCCACCCGCACGCTCCCGCCGGCGTCTGCGACCCGGCCGAGACCGCCGCCCGCCTCACCCGCTTCGACGGCGTGCTCCTCCCCGGCGGCGGCGACCTCTCACCGCACCGCTACGGAGCCGACGAGGCACACGAGGCGGTGTACGACGTGGACCACGAACAGGACGCCTTCGACCTCGAAGCAGCCCGCCAGACAAGGGAGTTGGGCCTGCCGCTGTTGGCCGTCTGTCGCGGTCTGCAGGTCGTCAACACGGCGTTGGGCGGCACCCTCCACCAGGACATGGGGGGACCGGGCCGAGAACACCGGCACATGCGTCACCCCGTTTCCCTCACCCCGGGGTCCGCCGTCGCGCTCGTCACCGGGGCCACCACCGTCGACGCGTCCTGCTTCCACCACCAGCACGTCGATCGGCTGGGCGAGGGCCTGACCGCCACCGCGCGCGCCGCCGACAGCACGATCGAGGCCGTCGAGGCGACCGGGGGAGGCGGCTGGTTCCTGGCCGTGCAGTGGCACCCCGAGGACACCGCCCGCACCGACCCGGCCCAGCAACGCCTGTTCGACGCGCTCGTGCGCGCCGCGTCCGCGTACCGCTGAGCCAGGCGGGGTCGGCTCAGCCCTTGGGGCGTCGGCCGCTGCGCCGGGGCGCGGGCTCGGCCCCGTTCAGCAGTGTCCTGCGGCGCTCCTCGCCGTGCTGCTCCACCTGGAGGACCACGCGCCGCAACCCGTCCGCGAGCGTGCGGCACTCGGCCTCGCTCAACTGCGACGTCACGAACACCTCCTCCTCGTTGAACTCGGGGAAGACGCGCCGCATGAACTCCTCACCCTGCTCCGTCACGGACAGCAACACGAGCCGGCCGTCGGTGGGGTGGCCGGCGCGGCGCAACAGCCCGCGCGACTCCAGGGTGCGGGCGACACCGGTCAGCGTCCCCTTCGAGATGCCGGCCTCCTCCGCGACGTGCCGGGTCTCCGACTCGCCACCGACCCACACCACCCACAGCACGACGAACGCCGTCCACGTCAGGTCCGAGCTGCGCAGCACGGAGTTCTCCAGGTGGTGCCGCACGGTGGAGGCAGCCCGGTGGATGTTGGCCACGGCCACCATCTGCTCCCGCCGGATGGGTATCCCACCCAGCTTCGCCTCCGCGAGCTTCTCCGCTTCTGTGATGGACCGCTGGCCGGGCAAGAGTGCTCCCAATGTCGCCGGTACGGACCCGGACGGCCCGACGGCCCCTCCGGTCGTTCGGGACCAGATTGTACGGGCGGGGCCCCGTTTCACCGGTCCTGGCGCCCGAATGACCCCAGCTCACCGGCCCCGCGGGCCGGCGACCACGGCGACGGGACACCACCCGGCCCCGCCGGCGGTCCGCCACGGCGTGCCGGGGCGACCGGACCACGGCACACAAGAGGACTTCTGCATTCCAGAACATCGACGCCTAAGCTTTCCGCTATGTCGAATGCGATGGATGACGATGTCTACGGCGCGAGCTCGGTCGCGAACGCGCTGCGCACCCTGGTCTACCTGGGAGGCCGGGACACCGTCCGGGTGACGGACGTGAGCGAGCACCTCGGAGTGGCCCGTTCGACCGCGCACCGACTGCTGTCCACGCTGCGCGGCCACGGCTTCGTCGAACAGGTTCCCGACGGTCGGCAGTACCGCCTCGGGCCCGTACTTCTCGGCCTGGCCCACGGCCGGGCCGCGGTGGAATCGCGCAGACGCATCGGCACCCGCGAACTCGTCCGCATCGCCCGCCCCCACCTGGAGCGGCTGCGCGACGCGGCGGCCGAGACCAGCAACCTGCTCCAACTCGACGGCCCCGACGCGGTCTTCCTGGACGGCGTCGAGGGCCCGCACCCGCTGCGGGTGGCCCCCCGGACGGGAGACCGGCTCCCCGCGTACACCACCGCCGGCGGCAAGGCGCAGTTGGCGGAGTTGCCCTGGGAGACGGTGCGCATGACCTACGCCCAGGGCCTGGAACAGCTCACCCCCACGACGGTGCGCGACCTGGCGGCGCTGGAACAGGACCTCGCCGCGTGCCGCGGCAGGGGCTACGCGCTCAACATCGACGAGAGCGTGACCGACGTGCACGGCATCGGCGTGGGCGTACGGGACCGGGACGGCGTCTGCGTGGCCGCCGTGACGATCTCCGCCCCCAGCACCCGCCTCGGCGCCACCCGCGCCGCCGACCTGGCCCCCCTGCTCCACACGGCGGCCGAGGCCATCGGCGCCGAGCTCTAGCGGCACCCGCCCGGGCCCGCCTGGGCCACGCGCCGGCCCGGTCGCGCCGGGCCCCGCCCGCACGCGGGCCACGGATGGCGGTGCGGTCAATGCGCCGGGACGCGACGGCGGCGACGCAGGATGGCGATGCGTCACACCTGGCCGGTGGGGCCGGTGGGCGTGGTGACGCCGGCGCGGGGTACCCGAGCCGCGCCCCGCGACCGCACGCGCTCACCCGGCGAGCGACCGCCGTCGCCGGGCGGGGCGCCGCGGTCAGGTGGCGGCGCACGGCCGGGCGCCGACCACCCGTCGGGGCCCGACCCCACCCGGCACGGCGAGCGACCAGGAGAGGCGTGATGGGCGAGAACGAGAACGAGCGGGGCAACAGCGCGTACGGCAGGAAACCGTTCCGGCGCTCGCCAAGCCACTTCACCGACCGCATCACCGCGAACGGAGCCGAGGGCTGGCCCGTCGAGGCCGGCCGCTACCGGCTGATCGCCAGCCGCGCCTGCCCGTGGGCCAGCCGGGCGGTGATCGCCCGCAGGCTGCTCGGCCTGGAGGACGCCCTGTCCCTGGGCATCGCCGACCCCCTCCAGGACGACCGCAGTTGGCGGTTCACGCTCGACCCGGACGGCCGCGACCCGGTGCTCGGCATCCGCTTCCTCAGCCAGGCGTACGACGCCCGCGCCAGCGAGTACCCAGGCGGCGTGAGCGTGCCCGCCGTGGTCGACGTGCCCAGCGGCCAACTGGTCACCAACGACTACCAGCAGCTCACGCTCGACCTGGCCACCGAGTGGACGGCGCTGCACCGCCCCGGCGCCCCCGACCTCTACCCCGCCGCGCTGCGCGCCGAGATGGACCAGCTCATGGCGACCATCGGACGCGACCTGAACAACGGCGTCTACAAGGCGGGCTTCGCCACCGAACAGGCCGAATACGAACGCGCCTGCCGGGCGCTCTTCCAGTGCTGGGAACAGGTGTCACAGCGGCTCGCCGACCGCCGCTACCTCATGGGCGACACCATCACGGAGGCCGACATCCGGCTGTTCACCACGCTGGTGCGGTTCGACGTCGTCTACCACGGCCACTTCAAGTGCAACCGCTGGAAGCTGGCCGAGGACCCGGTGCTGTGGGCCTACGCCCGCGACCTGTTCCAGACCCCCGGCTTCGGCGACACGGTGGACTTCGACCACATCAAGCGCCACTACTACCAGGTGCACACCGGTATCAACCCCACCCGCGTCGTCGCGCTCGGGCCCGACCTCGCCGACTGGCTGACGCCACACCACCGCGAGGAACTGGGCGGCCGCCCCTTCGGCGACGGCACGCCCCCGGGCCCGGTGCCCCCGGGCGAGGAGGTCAGCGCGGCCGGCCGGCCCTGACCATGCCCCGCACCGGCCCGTGGCCGACCGCGCCGACCGGCACCACGGCCACCGGGAGCCGCCGCCACCCGCCGCCACCGCCGGCGCGAACGCGGGCGCACCCGGCGCCTGCGCGCGCCACCCGCGCACCCCGGGCGCACGGGTGGGGCCCGGCCGTGCCACAGACGGGGAATCGGCCACGTTCCACGGCCCCGGAGCGGCCCTGCCGAACCTTTCCCGGCCGCGTGCGGCGGTTCAGCCGCTGGTGGCGGGCCCGGCACCGGCCCACGGCGCGCGCCGCGCGCCCGGCTCACGCCCGGCGGATACGGGGCCCCTCCCCGCGCCCGACCACCCGCACGCGCGGCGCAGCCGCAGACAACCCGCCAGCCCAGGTGGCACGCTGACGTGGCGGGCCGAGCACCACCGTACGAGGCGACAGCCACCCCTGCCGCACGGCAGCCGGCCGAGCCGTCCGGGGCCAGCCCGCACGCCCGCCAGGACCCGGCCCCACCAAGCCCGCCCCGAGCCCACCCTCTCCGGCGTACGGCACCCGCCCCACCGACGACCCCGGCACGCCGCGCCACCACGACCAGCCTCCTCGCGCTGAAGGGACCCATGACGGCCATGGCCGACCACGACGCCGCACCCGACACGGACGCCACCACCGCGACCGACGCCCCCGACCAGCCCGCCGCGCCGACCCCGGACGAGGTCGGCGCGATGTACGACGAGTTCGGCGACATGCTCGCCATGACGCTCGGCGGAGCCGCCGTCCACGTGGGCATGTTCGTACCGCACGACACCCCCCTCCGCAGGCCCTCACTGGTCGACCTGGCCGACCTCGCGCAGGACCGGCAGACCGACTTCTACATCGACACCCTCGACGCCGCGGGCGCCACCGCCCTGCTCGACATCGGCTGCGGCACCGGCGGGCCGGCCGTCCGCCTGGCCCAGCGCACCGGCGCGCACGTCACGGGCATCACCGTCAGCCGCCAACAACTGGCCCGGTGCGAGGAGCGGGCGAGCGCGGCGGGCCCGGGCGCGCGGGTCACCTTCGAGCGCGGCAACGCCATGGACCTGACGTACGCGGACGCCTCGTTCGACGCCGCCTGGTCCATCGACTGCTTCGCCCACCTCACGGACCGACCGGCCGGCCTGCGCGAGGCACGGCGGGTGATCCGCCCGGGCGGGCGCTTCCTGCTCACGGAGTTCTCCCGCCGCGGCACACCGCCCGCCGACGAGGAGGCCGCCTTCACCAGGCTGTGGGCCAGCCCGCCGCCGACGCCGTTCGCCACCCTGCTCACCGAGGTGCAGGAGGCGGGCTACGAGATCCTGACGGTGCGGAACATGACGCCGAACTCGATGCTCGCCGGCGAGCTGATGGCCCTGCTCTACCAGGACCGGCGCGCGGAGATCGAGGAGCGCTACGGCAAGGAGCTGACGGCTCAGACGGACGCGCTGATGGGCCCCTACCGTCGCTTCTGTCGCGGCTATCTGGAGTACCACGTACTCGTGCTGCGCACCCCCGAGGCGTGAGACCGCGCGCCCACCGCGCGGGCCGGCCGGTCACGACACGGCCGGCCCGCGCCCGGCACCGTCCCGCCGCGCGGCCCCCGGCCGGGAGCGCCGGGCCGTCGCGGGTCGCCGGTCACTACCCTGGGCGGCGTACCGGCCCCGACCACGGTGGTGAGGCGAGCGCTGATGGACCACGAGCCCTACGACTACAGTCCCATCGTCGACCGCGAGCCGATCCGCTGGCCGTCGGGCGCCCGCGTCGCCTTCTACGTCGGACTGAACGTCGAGCACTATCCCGTGGACCGCCCCGGGCTCAGCATCGCGCCCCACACGGCGGGCCTGTCACCCGACCCGCTCAACCACGGCTGGCGCGACTACGGTCCGCGGGTGGGCATCTGGCGCATGATGGACTGCCTCGACCACCTCGGCCTGCGCGCCAGCGTCATGCTGAACTCCGACGTCTGCGCGCGCTACCCGCGGATCATCGAGGCCGGCCGGGCCCGGGACTGGACCTGGGTCGCACACGGCAAGGACAACTCCCGCTACCAGGCCGACATGGAGCCCGACGTGGAGCTGGCCTACGTGCGCGAGATCGTCGACACCATCGAGCGGGCCACCGGGCGCCGACCACGCGGCTGGCTGGGCCCGGCGCTCACCGAGACCTTCCGCACCCCGTACGTGCTGGCCGAACTGGGACTGGACTACGTCCTCGACTGGGCCAACGACGACCAGCCGTACTGGCTGAACGTGCCGGGGATGATGAGCGTCCCGTATCCCATCGAGGTCAACGACATCACCCTGTTCGTCGGAAAGAACCTGAGCGGCCCGGAGTTCGTGCGGATCGTCAGGGACCAACTCGACCAGCTCTACGCCGAGTCGGCCGACAGCGGGCGAGTGATGTCGCTGGCCCTGCACCCCTTCGTCGCCAACCAACCCTTCCGCCACAGGTACGTGGCGCAGGCGCTGGAGTACGTCGCGCGCCACCCGGGCGTCTGGCTGACGACCACCGACGAGATCGCCGCCCACTACGCGCGCCACCACGCGCCCGGCCCGACCTGACCCCGAGCCCGTCGCGCGGCCGGCCACGGCCCATGGCGCGCCGGAGCCCGCCGGACGCCAGCCGGCCCGGCCGCGCACGCGCGCGACCGGGCCGGCGTCCTGCCGAGCGGGACCCACCTGCTCCCGCGAGGGCGGCGCCGCGCGCGTCAGCGGTGCGCGCACGCGGGCTCGCCCTCGGGGGCGTGCGGCGGACCGGAGCCCGCCGTCGCTACTGCAGCCCCTTGTCGATGGCGGACATGAGACTGCCGTTGGGAGTGTCACCCGACATCTCCCAGATCATGGCTCCGAGCAGGTTCTTCGACTTCATCCAGGCGGTCTTCTTCTGGATCGACCAGGCGTCGTCGAAGGACCACCACTGGCCGCCCGGCCCCGTGTAGCCGTAGGTGGAGATGGACTGTTCGTCGTGGTGGACGGTCATGTTGGGCACGCTGGCCAACATGTTCTGGTAGCCGCGAATACCGGCCTCCTCGGCGAACTGCCCCGGCGCCGCGCCGTTCGCCGACTGCCACTCGCCCTTCTTCCCGCCGTCGGCCACGCCCTGCCAGCCACGGCCGTAGAACGGGAAGCCGATGGTGAGCTTGCGTGGGTTGACCCCGGCATCGGTGTAGATCTTGAGGGCGCTCTCGATGCTGAAGTGCGTCGGATAGGGGTCGTCGGTGTCGGTGTAGAGGTTGCCCTGGTGGCCGGTGCGGTTGGGCTCCCAGGAGTTGTCGCTGCCCGAGCCGTGGAAGTCGTAACCCTGGATGTTGGCGAAGTCCAGGTAGTTGAAGATCTTCGACAGGTCCCAGCCCTGCTCGACCTTGACCGGGTCGGCCGGCGTGAAGGCGGTCAGCAGCTTGCGCTCGCCGCCGGTCGCGTCGAGCTGCTTGCGGAACTCGGCGAGCAGCGCCGTCAGGTTGTCCTTGTCCTTGGCGCTGTAGTGGTTGCCCGGGTGGCCGTCGGGCGAGCCGGGCCACTCCCAGTCCAGGTCGATGCCGTCGAAGACGCCGGCACCCGTGCCCGGGCCACCCGCGCCGTTGTAGGCGGGCAGGTCGCCCTTGATCCACACGTCGATGCAGGACTTGACGAGCTTCTCGCGCGACTCCGGGGTCGCCGCCGCGTCCGAGAAGAACTTCGAGAACGTCCAACCCCCCAGCGACACCAGGACCTTGAGGTGCGGGTGCTTGGCCTTGAGCTTCTTGATCTGGTTGAAGTTGCCGCGCAGCTTGCCCCAGCCGTCGTCGGCCACGCCGTCCACCGACTGGGCGGCCGACATGGGCCGGGCGTAGTCGGCGTCCGCGTCCCCGGCGCCGGTGCCCTGGTCCGGGTCCTGCGGGTTGCTGGTGGTGCCCTTGGTGACCCCGGCCATGCAGGTCAGGTTCTTCGGGTCGAGGTTCTCGAAGGCGTAGTTGATGACGTCCAGCTTGGCGGCGGCGCCCGAGGTGTCCAGGTTCTTGACGAAGTACTGGCGCCCGTAGATGCCCCACTGGACGAAGTAGCCGACGTTCAGGTGCTTGCCGGAGCCGGCCAGGTCGTCGGTGGTGACCTTCACGGCGCCGGAGACGGGGGAGGAGTTCTCCGCCGCGTCGCGGGCCTTGACGGTGAAGGTGTACTCGGTGACGGGGGACAGGCCACTGATCACCGCGGTCGTGGTGTCAGCGGCGACGGTCCTGGCCAGCGCGCCGTCCCGGTACACGTCGTACGCGGCGACGCCGACGTTGTCGGTCGACTTCTCCCAGGCCAGGCTGACCGTGGAGGCGGTCTTGGCGGTGGAACGCAGTCCGCCCGGGGCGGTCGGCGGGGTCGGGTCGGTGGCCGGGTCCACGGTGGTGGCGCTGACCGGCGCGCTGAGCGGGCCGAGGTTGCCCCGCGTGTCCTTGGCCCGCACCGCGTACTGGTACGTGGTGGCCGGGGTGAGCCCGGTGATCGTCGCGGACGTGGTGTCCGTGGTGGCCACCGTGGCCCCGTCGCTGACCACCTCGTAGGACTTCACGGGGTAGTCACCCGCCGTGGCGGCGGTCCAGTTCAGCGAGATGCTGCGGGCCGTGGCGGTGGTGACCTTGGGGGTGCCGGGCGTCGACGGCGGGACGTCCGGGGTGCCGTCGCACTTGTCGCCGTTGATGGTGCACGTCGTCGGCGCCTTCGCCGGCCCGTTGCCGATGAACCAGTAGCTGAACGGGTCGCTCGTGCCGCCGGCCCGGACGGTGCCGTTGTAGTGGGCGTTCTTGACCGACACGTGGTTGCCGGTGACGGTGGCGTCGCCGTAGTAGTGTCCGTTGGTCGTCGTGCCCGGTGGCAGGTCGAACTCCAACTGCCAGCCGGTGACGTCGGTTGAGCCGCTGTTGTGCAGCGTGTACGTACCCTTCCACCAGGAGCCGTTGTCCTGGATGGAGAAGGTCGCGGTCAGCTTTCCGGCCGCCTGGGCAGAGCTCGACAGGCCCGTCAACAGGGCGAGTGGCAGGAGAAGCGCGGTGAGCAGAGCCGCGGCTCTGCCCCTGAATCTGCGGTGGTGTCGAAACATGGCTCTCTCCCTGTGGGGGGTTGAACAGGGGAAGTGCGGAACCGTGCACACGTACGCATCACCTGGGGGCCGTGGTGCGCGAAACCTGGGGCTCGGCGGCCAGGAGCAGTCGTACGGTAAATGGTCTGGACCAAGCCGTCAACGGTTCGAGCCGCACCGACACCGACCGGCCGCGCGGGTGGACCGAGCGCGCACGAGGCCACCGGGAGGCGGTAGTTGTCGCGCGCCACGCCCGAATTTCCGCCCGGCCCATGAGCGCTCCGTCGGCCCCGCTCGGACAGGCGGATCGGGTGGGTTGAGGTAGCGAGCCGACCTCGCCCGGCCACGGTCGTGACCGCCCCGGGCATCGGATCGCGTCGGTCGGGCGCACGCCGCGTCGGTCGCGTGGGCTGCCGCCGTGGGGGCGTCGTTCGGTGGTCCCCGGCCGGTCAGCCGGCGGGGGAGTGCCCGGCCCGCGCGGAGAAGTGGCCTGGCCCGGCGGGTGCGGAGACCCGGCCCAGCCCGGTGGGCGGGGGCTTCCTTGCTCGAAGCAGGGCGGTCGGGCGCGCGCCGGGGCGCGCGAAGGTCGGAGCCTGCGTCCGAGCGGACCGCTTTGGGCGGCAAGGGTGAACGTTTTTGATCGAGTGCGATCGAGGCGGTTTCGGCTTTTGCAAAAGCGAATATTCGAGAACCGCAAGCGCCCCATTAACGGACCGTAGTGATGGTGATCGTATGAGTGAACGGGTAGCGTCGCGCACGCCACGGAGGTCCCGGCCCGGCGCCAACCATGAACCGGGACCGCCCGCTCTCAACTGACCCATACGATCGAGGAGGGCGCGATGCCTCCTGACCATGTCCGCGACCAGGCCGCGATGAGCGACCGCCCGCGGGAGTCCGAAATTAGCATCCCGCGCGGCCGGGGGTTCGAAACCCGCGGATGGCTTGACGCCCTTGGCAACAAGCGCGAACTGCCCTTCCTGAAAGCCTTCTTGGCGAGCGTCTGGCCACGGCGGCTCGCTGACGCGGGCGGCGGGGCCATCGCGTGCCACACCCGGCCGACGCCCGCCGAGCGCCGCCCGCTCCCGCGCTACCGGCGCCTTCGTGTCTCCCGCCGGCCCCGGCCGGCCGTCGCTCGTTGTTGACAGCCGCGCGAACCGCGTCGGCGTGGCCACCACGCGTCCCCGCTCGTGGCCCCGGCCGGCCGGAGATTTCCACCCCACGCCACGGGAAACTCCCCGTTTCCGTACCGGGTTTCCTCCCGCACACTCCCGAAAGGGCGACACGACATGACCACGAAGGCGTCGGGCAGCAGCCTGCCCTGCCCCAACCCGGGCTGCCCCAACATCGTCGACCAGAGCGCCGGCGTCGGCCGCCCGCGGCAGTACTGCAGCGAGGCGTGCGGCCGTGCCTATCGCAAACTCCGCAGCAGCCAGCCGGAGACCGCCGACATCGACGACTACGCCGTGCAGGTCGCCGAACAGGCGGCCCACCACCTGCAGGACATCGTCCGCCTGGTCCGCGACGGCCAGGCCCTGAACGTCCTGGAGAAGATCACGGAAAGCCAGCTGTACACGGGCGACCTGACCGCGGCCGTCGTCCAGCAAGCCCGCGCCCGTAAGCACAAGGCCGCCGACATCGCCGGCGCGATGAACATCAGCGTCGACAAGCTCAGCCGCGACTACTCCGCCGAGGCGTGCGCCCGGCGCCAGGACCGCCGCCAGCGCAAGGCTGCACCCAGCGCCCCCCGCTCCCGAAAGCCCCCCTCGCCGCGCGGGAAGCCGGGTGGTAGGGGACGTGCCGATGGGGCCGACGGGCGCGCTGGATTAGCCCCGCCGGACGACCCCGGGACCACGCTGGCCAACGCCCTGGCCCACCTCCACCGCGCCAGCGGCAAGACCCTGCGCGTCGCCGGCGGAGAGAGCCAGGTCACCGCCTCGTACCTATGCCGCGTCCTGGCCGGCGAGCGCCTGCCGTCATGGACGGTCACCCACCAGCTCGGACTGGCCTACGGCGCCGACCCGGCGGACCTGCGCCCCCTGTGGGAGGCGGCGCGCGGCTACGAGATGACGGCGCCGCTCACCCTGCACGCCGCGTTGCGCGGCCTCCACCTCTCCGCGGCCTGCCCGACCTATTCCGACATCCGCACGCTGAGCCGCGACGGCCTGTCGGTGGCGGACATCCGCGGCATGCTGGACGGTTCGCGAGTGCCCGAATGGGAGCGGGTGGGCCAACTGGTCGAGGCGCTGCGCGGGCGCGCGGACACCATCCGCCCCCTGTGGCACATGGCCAAGCTCGCCGCCGACGCCGGCCACCCCCCGCCCGCGCCCGCGTCCACCGGCCCACACCGACTGCCGGCCCAGGCGTTCGGGTGACCGTGTCCGCCTCCTGGTGCCCCGCCCGCCGCGCTCGGGGGGCCGTGGTGTTCGAGGGCTTCCGCACCCTGTACGCGGGCCCCTACCTCGGCTACGCCCGCGTGCACCTGGGACCACGGCGTGGCCCGGACGCCGTGGAACGGGCCTTCGGCGCACTCGTCCGCCACTGGTTGAGGATCGTTGGCAGCAGCAACCCCGCGGTGGCCGCCTGGGAG
Organism: Streptomyces buecherae; assembly: GCF_014295035.1. Classification (GTDB taxonomy): domain Bacteria; phylum Actinomycetota; class Actinomycetes; order Streptomycetales; family Streptomycetaceae; genus Streptomyces; species Streptomyces youssoufiensis. Next base: position 38,972 of record NZ_CP060404.1, on the reverse strand, counting down.
CAGTTGGTCGCGCACACCGGCAGCCGCGTCCGGCCACTGCCCCTGGCGGCGCGCTCGCCCCTGGAGTACGACGCGATCGTGCTGCACCACCTCCTCGGCTACAGCGTCGCGCGGACCGCCGACATCACCGGCCACCACCCCAGCAAGATCGGCTACCTGGCCCGCACCCGCCCCCCGACAGCCGCGCGCCCGGCCCGGCCCACCGCCGAGCCACCACCCGAAAGCCCATGAGCTGGCAGGGCCGCGGGTCAGCCCCTGCGTCGCGGTCGGAGGGCGGCGGGGTCGGGGGCCGGGCGCGCGTCGCCGGGCGTGTGCCCGAAGTGGTCCCGGAAGACCCGGGTGAAGTGCGCCTGACTCGCGAAACCCCACTGGTGGGCGACGTCGGCGACCGTCAGGTGCCGGGAGCGGGGATCGGTGAGCTGCTCGCGGGCCCTCGCCAGCCGCTGTTCCAGGATGTACCGCGACGGGCTCACCCCGGTCGTGGCGAAGATGCGGCTCAGGTGGCGGGTGGAGACCCCGACCGCGTCGGCGACGTGCTCGGCGCACAGCCGTGGGTCGCACAGGTGGCGGGCGACGTACTCCCTGGCCACCATCAACTGCGACGGCCTGGCCGGCGCCGGGCTCTGACCGTCGATGCGGGGCGCGGCCAGCGACCTGACCAGGTCCAGCACGGTGGCCTCCGTGCTCACCGCGTCGCCGCTCCCGCGCCCGGCGGTCCAGTCGGTCAGGACCGAGCGCAGCGTGGAGACCAGCGCCCCCTCGGTCGCCGACTCCCCGCCGAACAGAAGCGGCGTCGCCACCCCGCCGGCGGCGCAGTGCTCGCTGAACGTCCGGCTGGGAATGTCCACCAGCAGTTGCCGCATGGTGGAGGGGAACCCGAACAAATACGACTGACGCGTGTCGTAGAGCACCAGGTCACCGGCGCGCACGCTGAGACAGCCACCCGCGTGGAAGAAGACGGCCTGCCCCGCGGTGAGGAGGGTGGCGAACACCGAGTCCTTCGGCAGCGCGCGACAGGTACGCGGGGTGCGCTCGATCACGTGCTCGTTGCCGGCGATGTCGGCGAGCCGCAGATCGCGCAACTGGACATTGGTCTGCGAGGCCAGCAGCCCCTGCTCGGAGTAGGGGGAGCAGGTCAGGCCGACGAGCGCCTTGCGGTTGTACTCCTCCCAGAAGTCGACCCGGTCGGCCGGGTCGACACACCGCGTGGAGACGTGGGAGGCCGCGCGGGCGGCGGGTGTGGTCATCTGAGCCTCCTTGCCGGTGGGCGTACCCGTGGCGGGGAAAGGTACCGGCATCCGCTGGGTAGCGCTACGGCTGGGACCCGCCCAGAGGCTGGCTCGTCGTGGGGAGGGCGGGCGGCCCCGGCCGACGCGAGTGCGCGGCGCCTGTCTGTGCCGCGGCCCGTTGTCAGCGTGCCGACAGGCGCAGCGTACCTCCGCGCGCCCGGCGGCCGAAGGGTTGAGCGGGGTCGGGGTCAGACGGCCAGGTAACCCCCGTCCACCGGGACGACGGCCCCGTTGACGTACGTCGCGGCCGGCGAGCACAGGAAGGCGATCGCCGCCGCGATCTCGGTCGGGCGGCCGAGCCGGCCGAGCGGGACCCGGGCGAGCACCGACCGGGTGGCGGCCGGGTCGTCGAGGATGCCGCGGGCCAGCGAGGTGGTGACGAAGCCGGGGGCCACCGCGTTGACGCGGATGCCGTCGGCGGCGTACTCGGCCGCGAGCGACCGGGTCAACTGGGCGATGCCCCCCTTGCTCGCGCTGTACGCCGGCCGGTCGCGGCTGCCGAAGAAGCCGAACATCGAGGAGACGGTGACGATGCTGCCGCCGCCCCGGGCCAGCGCGGGCCGCGCCGCCTGGCAGGCCACCATCGTGGCGGTGAGGTTGACCGCGAGTACGTGCTCCCAGCTCGCCGGCTCGTACTCGGCACGATCCCGGCTCAGGCCGGCGCAGGTGACCAGGTGGTCGAGCGGGCCGGCCGCGGTGATCCGGTGGGTGAGCCCGGCGTGGTCGGTGACGTCGAGTTCGGTGACCGTCACCCGAGGGTGTCGAGGCAACTCCTCGCTCCGGACCGGTGGCAGGCCAAGCGCGTGCACCTCGGCGCCGAGTTCCGCGAGCAGGGTGGCCGTCGCGGCGCCGATGCCGGAGGTCCCCCCGGTGATCACCACGGTGCGGTGGGCGAAGGCGTCGGGGGCGAAACCAGTGGTCATCGGGCGGCCTCCGCTCGGTGGGTGGCTGGCGCGGTGGTGACCGCGTCGGGTGCGGGGTCCACCAGCACCTTGATCTGCCCGCCGCCGCCCAGCAGCGCCTCGAAACCCTGGTCCACCACGTCCTTGAGGGCCACCGTCGAGGTGACCACGGGCCGCAGGTCCACGCCCTCGTCGGCAACCAGTCGGATCAGCTCCGGGTAGGTGTCGCGGTAGCCGACGGTGGAGATGATCGACTGCTCGTTGTTGACGAGGGCGAAGGCGTCGAGGCGCACCTGCTGGGCCAGCCCCACCAGGACCACCCGCCCGCCGCGCCGGGTCGCACCCAGACAGGTGTCCAGGGCCGCCTGGGAACCCACCACCTCGAACGCCACGTCGACCCCCTCGCCGCCGGTCAACCCACGCACCATCGCCGCCGCGTCGGCCCCGCCCGAGGCGTCCACCAGGTCGGTGGCGCCGAGCCGGGCCGCGATCTCCAACCGGGCCGGCGCGACGTCCACGGCGATGATCCTGGTCGCGCCGCGCCTCGCGGCGAGCAGGACGGCCAGCAGGCCGATGGGCCCGAGCCCGACGACCGCCAGCGACCCGCGCAGGGGCTCGGCGCGCCGCAGCGCGTGCAGGGCGACCGAGGCCGGCTCGAACAGCGCGGCCTGCTCCAGCGGCACGGCGGCGGGCAGTGGGTGCGCCATGTAGCGCGGGACCGCGGCGTACTCGGCCAACCCGCCGTGCCCCATCAGGCCGGCGAAGCCGAAGTGGCGGCAGATGTGGTAGTCGCCGGCCTGGCAGCGCGGGCAGGTGCCGCAGCGGTAGTTCGGCTCGATGGCCACCGGGTCGCCCACAGCGAGGTCGGCGACCGAGGACCCGAGCGCGGCCACGGTCCCGCAGAACTCGTGCCCCAGGATCAGGGGCGCCGTGACCCCGGAGGCCGGGTGTGGGGTGGTGGTCGGGATGGCGTGCGGGCCGTTCGCGTACTCGTGCAGGTCGCTGCCGCAGATCCCGCAGTACGCCACCCGTATCAGCACTTCGTCGGGTCCGGGGGTGGGCACGTCGGTCTCCGCGACGCGTACGTCGCGGGCTCCGTGCCAGACGGCGGCCTTCACGGGGTCGCTCCTGCCTTGGTCGGGGTGGGGGCTCCGGTGCGCTCGGCCCGGCGTCGCAGCACCCTGGGGGCGGTCTCGCGCAGGCCGAACGAGAGCAGGACGACGGCGACCGCGCCACCGGCGGAGATGTACATGGCGGTCTGCAACCCCCAGGTGTCGGAGGCCCAGCCGGCGGCCAGCGGGGCGAGGACGCCACCGGTCAACTCGCCGACGCCCATGACCAGGCCGAGCGCGGTGGCCAGCGCGCCCCGGGGGACGGTCTCGGCGGGAATGGTGGCCATGATCAGGGTGAAGCAGCCCAGGCCGGTGTAGGTGAACACGATGACGGCGCCGAGCAGCAGCGGGTTGTCCACGTACACCACCGCGAGCGGGCACAGGACGGCGACCGAGGTGAAGGCGACCATGGTGGTGCGGCGGCCGACGCGGTCCGAGATCGCCGGCGTGAGGAACCCCCACAGCACCCAGGCGACGCCGAAGCAGGTCATCACCGCACTCATGGTGCCGGAGGAGTAGCCCTTCTCGTCCTCGAGGTAGACGGGGGTGAAGGTGATGATGACGACGAACCAGGTGAGGTAGCAGCAGGCCGCGAGCGTGCACAGGACGATGTTGCGGTGCGCCCACACCTCCCGCAGCGGCGTCGAGGCGCCGGCGGGCGTGGCCGCGACCCTGCCACGGGCCGGGTCGCGCTCCACCCCGGGCGGTACCTCACGCACCGACCTGGCCATCCAGGCCGCGATGAGCAGGCCGGGCACGATCGTCAGGAGCAGGACCGTGCGCCAGCCGAAGTGCTCGGCCACCCACACCACCACCAGCGGGGCGGCGATCCCGCCCAGCAGGCCGGCCGCCGAACCCTGCAACAGCCCCATGTTCAGGCCGCGGCGGTGTTCTTGGGACGCCTCCACCATCAGGGACTGGGACAGGGGCAATACCGCCCCCTCGGCCACTCCCATCAGCGCGCGGGCGGCGAGCAACCCGAAGAACCCGGTCATCAGCCCGCCCGCCGCGGAGAAGACGGAGAAGAGCACGACGGCGCCGATCAGCAGCGGCTTGCGCCGCCCGAGCCGGTCCGAGACGCGCCCGATGACCATCCCGGACAGTGCCCAGGTGAACGCCAACGCGCCCGACAGCACGCCGAGTTCGGTGTTGGACAGGTCGAAGTCGTCGTCGATGAACGGTGCGAGGAAGGACAGCGCCTGACGGTCGAAGAAGACGAATCCGAAGGCCAGGAAGAGGACCAGCAACAGCCGGTTCTCGTAGGCGAGCGCCGCGTCGCTGACGGGGGCCGGGGGCGGCGCGCTGGTCTGGGTGGGTGGCTCGGTCATGGGGACCTCGGATCGGTGCGGTGGGCCAAGGTCAGCGGAACAGGGAGTTGACGTAGTCGGCGCCGATGCCCACCCGCTCGTAGTGGTTGCGGCACATCTCGATGTAGTCGTGGACGTCGAAGTAGCCGGCCGTCTCGCCGTTCTCGTCCAGCCAGATCAGCGGCCCCTTGACGATGAAGAACGTCTTCATCGGCTCGCCGCTGTCGTACGCCACCAGGGTGTGTCCCTCGCCCGGCGCCTCGTAGACGAAGTCGCCCGCGCTCGCCGTCCAGGGCCGCTCCAGGTAGCCCCACTTTCCGGAGATGGTGTACGCGAACACCTCGTGCGGGTGGTAGTGGCGGTTGACCAGCCCCGCCTCCTTGGCGCGCAGGATGTCGGCCCAGGAGTTGTCCTTGACGTTGATCCACAGCGGGCGCGAGCCCACGGTCTCGGTGAACGGCACGTAGTACCGGTCGTCGTCGGTGGCCACCTGGGAGAGGTAGACCTCGGGCAGGGCGTCGGGCTTGAAGGAGTTCTGGATCGGCTTGAGGGTCTTCCAGAACTCGCTGTTGGCTGCCTCGGGCATGATCGGGCTCCCTTTCGCTGGTAGGTGGCCGCAGTGAACCCCGGGGCGCGGACGCGCGTCTTTCCCAGGGCGGACGTCGCGCTTTGCCCGTTTCGGACACGCCCGCCCCACGCCGACGGCGCCCCGGCCCGCCCCCGCGGCCCGGCGAGCACGCCAGCGGTCAGATGCCCTGCGCCGGGCGGTGGCGCTTCGGATGACGACCAACCCTGCGCGCGGCCGGTGAGGCCCGGCGACTGCCGCGCCGGTGGGTGTGGGGTGGGTCGCCCGGCCGGTGAGGCGACGAGCCGCCGGTCACGGCTCGGTGACCGGCCGGGGGGCTCTCACATCGCGGGCCGGTCCCCGCGCGGCACGGGTGACGACATGACGGCCGCGCGCCACGGGCCGCTGACCCATTCGGTCAGCGGCCCGTGGCGCGCGGGAGTACGGCTCGTGGGGTGGCGGCCGTGGCCCTACGGGCCGGCGAGGGTGACGCGGGCGCACTCGCGGCAGGCGCGCGCCGAGGCGGCGATCCGGGTGTGGAACGCGATGGTCACGACGCCCGCGACGGCGCTCAACGGCCAGTTCGTCGCCAGGACCGAGGCCAGCGTGAGGGTGAGCGCGCTGATGGCGAGGGCGACCGCCGCCGTCGTACCCGTCCAGGCGACCAGGAGCGGCAGTTGGTGCGGGGTGGGAAGCCAGCGCGCGAGGGCGCCGGTGGCGGCCAGCGCCGCCGCCGCGAGGAAGGCGGCCGACGCCGCGATGCCACCCAGGTGAGCCACCAACAACTGGACCAGATCGGGCAGTTGGTGGCCGGTCGAGCCGTCCCACGTCTCCGCCAGGTGCCAGCACAGGAACAGGAAGGGGACGATCAGCATCACCGCGCGGGCGGTGTGCCGGGCCTGGGCGATGGTGAGTTCGCGCTGGAAGCTCGGGGCGATCTCGGCGACGGTGCCGAACTCGTACACCGCCTGCCGCGCGGCATGGTGGTCCGGCTCGCGCCCGCACGACAGGTCCCGGGCCGCGTCGATGAGGCCGTCCCGCAGGTCCATCACCATCCGGGACTTGACCCGGACCGGCCCGTGCAGCGCCGCCGACAGATCCGCGACGTGGGCCTCGATGGGGTCCGCGTCGGTGGTGGGCGCGCTCATGTCGCCTGTCCGGGCTGGGGTGCCGGCTCCAACACGGCGCCGATCGCGGTGGTGAACTCGCGCCACACCGACCGCTCGGTCGCCAGGCTGCGCCGGCCGGCGTCGGTGAGTTCGTAACACCGCCGTCGCCGCTCGCCCTCGGACTCCCAGACGCTGCGTAGCAGTCCGAGCCGCTCCAGCTTGTTCAACGCCGGGTAGATCGTGCCCTTGCGCAGCTCCAGGACCCCGTTGCTGCGTTCCTGCACCGCGGTGATGACCGCGTATCCGTGCAGCGGGCCGGATTCCAGTACGGACAGCAAGAGCCCGTCCAGATGCCCGCGTACCGCGCTCGCCTTCATGGTTAGGCAGCCTACCCAAAGGGCGTGCGAACGTGCTACCTATAGTTCGACAGCCAACCTATTGGCAGCCAACCCAGAAGGGCTCTGCGGTGACGAAATTCCTGCTGTCCGTGCACGTCTTGGCGGCGATCCTGGCGATCGGGCCGATCACGGTCGCGGCCTCGATGTTCCCCCGCTACGTCCGCTCCCCGGCGGTCGGCGGCGACGGCTCGGACCAAGCCCGTACGGCGGCGCTCCTGCACCGCGTGTGTCGCGGCTACACCGTCGTCGGCATCGCGGTCCCGGTCTTCGGGGTCGCCACGGGGGCCCAGCTCGGCGTGCTCACGGACGCCTGGCTGCTGACCTCGATCGTGCTGACCGCCGCCGCGGCGGCGCTGCTGTTGCTGGCGATCCTGCCCGGGCAACAACGCCTGCTCGTCCAGCCGGTGGGCGCGGCCTCGGGCGCGGACGCCGGTGTCGCGGAGGCGGCCCGCTCGGCTGCCGCGCGCCTGGCCATGGTCACGGGCACGTTCAACCTGCTGTGGGCGGTGGTCGTCGTCCTGATGATCGTGCGCCCCGGCTCCACGACGGGGGCCTGAGCATCGTGCGCGTACTTCGCATCGCGGCCGTGGTGGAAGCCGTTTCCCTGGCGTTCCTGCTGGTCAACGTCTTCACCGTGCACGTTGGCGTGATCACCTCGCTCGGTGGCCCGACGCACGGGACGGCCTACCTGGTCATCATCGTCATCGCCTGGCGCACCCCGCCGGCCCTGGCTCCGGGCGCCCGCCCGCGCGCCCTCGTTCCCGGCATCGGCGGGTTGCTCGTCCTGCGGCGCATGCCCCAGGAGGCGTCGGCGGCCCAACGGCCCCGCCTCGGCGAGGAGGAGTGAGGCGCGGACCACGCGCCGGCCTGACGCGCCCGGCCACACCCGTCCCCGACTCCGCGCCACAGGCGCCCGGGAGTCGGGGGCGGGTGTGTGTCCGGGGCTACTGGTGCAGGGCGATGAGGCGCGCGAGGTGTTTGCCCGCGATCCGCAGCGGCTCCTTGCTCTGCGCGACCTGGGCCGCCAACTCGGCGCCCTCCATCGTGCTGATCACGGTGTGGGCCAGGTCGTGCGCGTCGCCCTCGCTCATGCCGGAGGCGCGCAACCTGTCGCGCACCAGCCCGCGCCAGCGGGCGAACGCCTGCGCCGCGGCCGTCTGGATGTCGGGGGCGCGGCCCGCCGTGCCGAGCGAGGTCGTGGTGATGGGGCAGCCGTCCACCCACTGCGAGGCGTGCAGGCCATCGGCGAGCTCGTCGCACAGGTCGGCGATGGCCCGCGCGGTGTCCTCCTCGCGCTCCAGCGCCTCGCGCAACACGTCGTAGAACTCCTGGTCGCCGTGGTGAATGGCGGCGACGGCCAGCTCCTGCTTGCCGCCGGGGAAGAAGTGGTAAACGGAGCCGAGCGTGGCCTGCGCCTCCTGGGCGATCTGCTTGATCCCGGTGCCGTCGTAGCCCTGTCGCTGCATCAGCAGGGACGCCGCGCGGACGATACGGGTGCGGGTGTCGGGGGTCGCCGCGGTCTTCGTCTCCGTGTTCACGCGGGCCAGCTTATCGGATAGAGCGTTCGTTCCAGTGGTGTGCTACGTTGCGTCGCAGCGCTAAATAGAGCGTTCGTTTTAGAGAGCGGCGGAGGGATTCTGATGGGTACGAACGGACGGTCCGTGACGGTGATCGGGCTGGGCCCGATGGGGCGTGCCATGGTGCGCGCCTACCTGGCACGGGACTACGAGGTGACCGTGTGGAACCGGACCGCGAGCAAGGCCGATGACCTGGTGGCGGCCGGCGCGCGGCTCGCTCCCTCGGTCGAAGAGGCCCTGGGCGCCAACGAGTTGGTGATCCTCAGCCTGACGGACTACGCCGCGATGTACGCGCTCCTCGAACCGGTGACGGCCGCGCTCCCGGGCAGGGTCCTCGCCAACCTCAGCTCCGACACCCCGGAGCGGGCCCGCGAGGCGGCGGTATGGGCGACCCGACACGGGGCGCGCTACCTCACCGCCGGGGTGGCGGTCTCGCCGGACCTGGTGGGAACGCCGGACGGTTTCACGTACTACAGCGGGCCCGAGGACCTCGTCGAGGAGCACCGGGGCGCCCTGGAGGTGATCAGCAGGGTCGAGTACCGGGGCGAGGACCCGGGGCTCGCGGCGCTGTACTACCAGATCCAGATGGACCTGTTCTGGACGAGCCTGACCGCCTGGCTGCACTCGGTGGCCGTGGCCGAGGCGCACGGCATCTCGGTCGAGGAGATTCTGCCGTACTCGGTCGACGTGGCCGACTCGCTGTCGACGTTCTTCCGGTTCTACGCGCCACGGCTCAGCGCCGGGGACGACACGGGTGACGTGGACCGGCTCGCCATGGGGGTGGCCAGCATGGAGCACGTGGTGGACACGGTGCGGGCGGGGGGAGTGGAGACGGGCCTGCCCGAGGCGGTGCTCGACGTGTTCCGGCGCGGCGTCGCGGCGGGCCACGCGAACGACAGCCTCACCAGCCTGCGCTCCCTCCTGCGGGCGGGCACGGCCCCGGCCTGACGCGCCGAACGCGGGCTGAGCCACGCGACCCCCGTATGGCACGGGTGCCCGGAGCCGCGGGAACCTCCCCGCGGCTCCGGGCCGTACCGCGCACTCCTCCACCCTCTTCGTGGAGGCGCCGTGCCGCGCCTGGTGTCGTGCGGTGAGCGCGTGGGCCGGTCAGCGCTGTGGGGTCGGGAAGGCCACCGGGCTGCGTAGCCCCGCCCGGTTGACCGCGCGGACGCCGAAGAACACGTTGTCCTTGGACAGGTCGACGGTGTGGCGGGTGGTGTCACCCACCGGCCGCGCGTGGGTCCACTGGGCGGCGGTGGTCTCGCGCCAGACCACCTCGTAGCCCGCCAGGTCCGGCTCGGGGCCCCGCTCCCACACCAGTTCCGTCTCGTTGGTCAGGGCCGCGGTGAGGATCTTCACGCCGCGCGGCGTACCGGGGGCCTGGGCCAGGTTCCACAGGGCCGCGGCGTTGACGCGGGCCACGCGGGCAATATAGGGGAAGTCGCAGAACTCGGGCAGGTCCCCGTACTGCTTGCCGTCGACGACGCGCACGTCCTGGTGCTGGTGGGCGTAGTCCTCGGCGGGCTCGGTGAACCGGGCCGCGGGGTAGGCGCGCTCAAGGAAGGGGATGTGGTCGCCACCGCGCAGATAGCGGTCACGGCGGTAGATGACCCGGACCTTCATCCCGGTCACCCCCGGTCCCGCGACGTCCTGCACGAACCGGGCGAGCTGGCGCGAGGGCGAGTCGTTCTCGCCGCCCACGGAGCGCCGTACCTCGCCCTCCTGCGGGGTCTCGGAGGTGGGCACACCCTCGGCGAACAGCCGAATGGTGTGGGGGTCGCGGCTGCCGTCGTCGGCGGTGGAGCTGCCGACGATGTCGTTGGTGAACATCCCCTGCACGTCGGCCTGCCGCTCCCGGTAGCTCTGCGCGAGGTGGGCCGCGCCGTACAGGCCCTGCTCCTCGCCCGCCACGGCGGCGAAGACCAACGTGGCGCCGGTGCGCCGGGTGGCCATGACGCGGGCCAGCTCCATCACGACGGCCACCCCGGAGGCGTCGTCGTCGGCCCCCGGGGCGTCGCTGGTGTGGTCCATGACGTCGCTGGCACGGGAGTCGTAGTGCCCGGAGACGACATAGACGCGGTCGGGTGAGGTCGTGCCGCGCAGGGTGGCGACGACGTTGGAGATCCGGGTCGGAACCGGGATACGGGGTGCCGGCTGCTGCACGTACGACTGGAGCTCGACCGTCATCCGGCCGCCGGACGCCCGCGCGTACTCGCGCATCCGGGCCAGGATCCAGTCGCGGGCCGCGCCGATGCCGCGCTCGGGGTCGTCCTGGGTGGAGAGGGTGTGCCGGGTGCCGAAGGCGGCCAGGCGCCGCACGGTCGCCTCGATGCGGCGGTGGTCGATCTCCCGGAGCAGGGTCCGAAGTTCCGGCGGGGGCGGTTGCGGGGCGAGCCGGCCCCGTTCGCCCGCGACCGCGACACCGGTGGACGTGGCAGCCGCAGCGGCGGTGGCCGCGGTGGTAGCGAGCAGGGTGCGCCGAGAAGCGCCCGTCGGATTCACCATGCGGGTATCGTCATGCACGCAACAACCGGCTCGCAAGACGCGTACACCCCGCGGATGCCCGATGGCGTCCTCCCACCTCGTTCGGCTGTCCTCCGCCACAGGGACGCACACGCCCTGTCGGGGCCCGCGCTCCCCTCCCGTTCCCCGCCGCGAACTCCCCGGGCCCGGTCTTCCGGACGCGTCCCACCCGCTCGCCGCCGCCTCTCAGCCCCCGACATCGATCGGTCAGCCCCGACAACGACCGAAGCCGGTCAGAACGTGGGGTCCTGGGTCTGGGACGTCACCATCTCCACGGCCTCCTTGTGCGTGGAGACCGAGGGCTGGGAGCCCTCCAGTGGTTGGCGGGCCGTCTCCTTGATGAACACCACGGCGACCAGGCCGACCGAGGCCGCCACGATCGCGTACACGGCGGGCATCATGTCGCTGCCGGTCAGGCTGATCAGGCCGGTGATGACCAGCGGGGTCGTGCCGCCGAACAGGGACGCGGCGAGGTTGTAGCCGATGGACAGCGAGCCGTAGCGGACGTTCGTCGCGAACAGGGCGGGCAGGACGGCGGACATCGTGCCCAGCAGGCAGACGAGCGGCAGGCCCAGCATCAGCATGCCGGCGGTGACGGCCGCGAAGCTCCCCTCCTGGAGCAGCCAGAAGGCGGGGACGGAGAGCAGGATGAAGCCACCCATGCCCGCCGCCAGCAGCGGTTTGCGGCCGATGCGGTCGTTGAGCCGGCCGACCTGGTTAACCAGGCACATCAGCACGACCATGGTGCCGACCAGGATGAGCAGACCGTGCGAGTCGTCGTAGTCCAGCTCGTCCGTGAGGTACGTGGGCATGTAGGAGAGCAGCATGTAGTGGCAGATGTTGTACGCCGCCACGAGCACCACGCACAGCAGCAGGCGCTGCCACTGCGCCACGAAGATCTCCTTGAGCTCGGTCCCCTCACTCGTGATGTGCTCGTCCGCCATCTCCTCCTCAAGCCGCTGGAACGCCGGCGTCTCCTCCAGCTTGAGCCGCAGGTACAGACCCACCAGGCCCAACGGCCCGGCGACCAGGAACGGCACCCGCCAGCCCCAGTCCTCCATCGTGCCGTCGCCCAGCCACTCGGTCAGCGCGACCACCAGGGCCGCCGCACTCGCGTAACCGGCCAGGGTGCCGAGTTCGAGGAAGCTGCCGAAGTAGCCACGCTTCTTGTCGGGCGCGTACTCGGCGATGAAGGTCGAGGCACCCCCGTACTCACCACCCGTCGAGAAGCCCTGGAGCAGCCGGAAGAGGATCAGCAGCACCGGCGCCCAGAAACCGATCGAGGCGTACGAGGGGATGAGCCCGATACAGAAGGTGCCCAGCGCCATCAGGATCATGGTGAGCGCGAGCACCTTCTTGCGGCCCACCCGGTCGCCGAGCGGCCCGAAGTACAGCCCGCCGAGCGGCCGTACCAGGAAGGCCACGGCGAAGGTCGCGAACGACGACAGGAGCTGCATCGTGTCGTTGCCGGACGGGAAGAACACGTGCCCGATGGTGACGGCGAGGTAGCTGTAGATGCCGAAGTCGAACCACTCCATGGCGTTGCCGAGTGACGCCGCCTTCACCGCGCGCCGCACGGTCTTCTCATCGGTGACCGTGATGTCGGTCCGCCGCAGCTTGGGGTTCTTCCGGCGGGCGATGGCCCGGAACAGCGGCCGGTGGCGTCTGACGGCCTCGGGGTCCAGCGCGGCGTCATCGGGGGGTGTGCCAGTGGTCACGACTCGCCCTTACCTTCCTGTGTTGCGAACCGCGTGGGGAGCGGTCTCGTACGACTCAAGCTGCTGCGCCCGATCACGGGTGACCAAACCTCTTGTGGCGGATATGAGGAGATTGGTCACATCCAGCGAGCCATCCGGGTGCGCGCCGCCTGTCCATGACCCGGCGCGTGCCGCCCGCCCGTCCGGTACGCGAGGGTGTCCTGGTGTGCCGGTGCCTCCCCGTGGCCGAAGGTGCGGTCCCGGACACGTACCCCGAAACACCCGTCCCTCCCGCGCGGCCCCTCGCACAAGGCGTCGGCGCCCGGCTCGGTCCAGGCGCGGGGCAGCGTTCGTCGCTCCCGACACGACAGCCAACGCCGCGACCTTCCGCATGGCCGGATCGTCACACGCCTGATCGCGGTCTGCCACGCTACGGGCTGGCGGCGGCATGCGGTGGCGAGGATGCCGAGCGGGCACGGCGGTGAGGGTCACAGCAGGGCGGCGTCCTCCAGCACCCTGTCGACCTGCTCCCGCCCCCGCTGTTCGGTGAGGCCGAGGAGGAACGCCGAGCGGCTGTCGTCCAGTGAGATGAGGGTCATGCGGAGATAGAGGGTGCCGCAGTCGGGGTGGGTGACCTTGAGCAACGCCGTGTGCGCCGGCCGGTCGCCCACCGTCGTCGCCTTGGACTCCTGGGGTGTCGACTTCCCGTCCGGGCAGAAGAACTCGGCGTTCGACGAGGCCGCGCGCTCCGCCTCGTACCGCAGCCTGGGTTGCGGTACGCCGCCGGCCCGGCCGGCCATGACCGAGCCACCTTTGCCGTCACCGCTCTTCTTGCCGGCCGCCGAGGTGAAGGCGTCGATCAGGCCGCCCTTGTCGCGCTCCCAGCCCTCGGGTAGCGCGTAGGAGATCCCGGCCTTCTCGTCCGTGACGCGCGGCTGACCGGCCAGCGGGGAGCGGTCCTCGTCGCACGTCAGCCACCATGCGGTGGTCCCCCCGACGAGGAGCAGGGCCAGCGCGACGAGACCGGCGACCACCGCCCGGCGGTTCCCCGGCCGCCGGGCCGGGGGAGGGGGTGGGCCTGTAAAGCCGGGGCCGGGAGGAGGCGGAGCCCCGTACCCGGGGACGCCCGCAGGAGGTCCGTATGCCGGGCCGGACGGGTAGGCGTTTCCGTACGCGGCGGGCTCGGGCTGATACGGCGGTGGTCCGGCGGGAGGTGGCATCGTCATGGTGCCAGCCTTCCGGGATCGCCCCGGCCCTGTCCTGAGTAGGTGTACTCAGACGGCCACCCACGGTGTTCAGCCACGTGGGGCCGCCAGGCCGGGGCGGGGCCGTGGGTTGGTCGTCACACCACCAGCCGGCTCAGGTCGCGGGCGAGAGAAAGAAGACCTGGGCCGCGCTCCCGTCGCACGGCTGCCTCACCGCTGGCGCCCCGGCTGACTTCGCCGACCCGCTGATGGCCACACAGCCACCGTCGGCCACGCGCAGCACGTACTGACCGCCACCACCGGACGCTGCGGGCTCCAGGTGGAACCTGCTCGTCTTCGCGCAGTCCTCCCAGGGCTCCAACAGAGCGGCACCCGCGCGAGCGGTCACCACGTGCAGGCAGCCCCTGCCGTGGTCGGGGTGGTACCACTGCACCAGGAACGTGTCACCTGCCGCCGGCACCAGCTCGGTCTCCTGCGGGGCGACGTCCTGGCACGGACGCTGCACCGCCACCAGCGAGTCGTACCCTTCGGCATGCCCGTCGGTCAGGCACAGGTTGTCCGCCAGGGCCGGCCGGATCTCCACTGGCCCTCGCGGCGGGACGGCCCGTTTCCCCGAGGTCGCGGGCGCTTCGCCTCCGCCGCCACCGGAGCCGCCCGGCTCGCCCACGATGCCCGTGCCCCACACGGTGGCGACCCCGAGGGACACCACCGCGATCCCCAGCAACAGCGCGGGCACGCGGCGCTGGCGCATCCCACGCCGTGTGCGCTGAGTGGGTGCCCCTGCCTCAGTCTCGCTGTCGGCGCTGTCGGCTTGACTCCCTCCACCGCTCACAGCCCTCTCCCGCGCCTCCAGCCACTCACTCACCCGCTCCCCGTCCCCACAGACGCGTACGAACGCGGCCACAAGCTCGGGACGCGGCGCGACCTTTCCGCCGAGGACGTCCGCCAGCGTGCTGCGCGCCAGCACCTCGCCGTGCTCGGCGGCCCGCTTCTCGATCTGTCGGTACGTCAGTCCGGAGCGCTCCTTGAGCTGTCGCATGGCAGTCGTGAACTCACGTATGTTCGCGGCCTGTTGCGGCTGAATCTCCCCCACATTCGCCATGCGGACATCGTGAGCCATCCCGCGTCACGCGGACAATACCGATGCCGCCTCCTTCGCCACCGGTCCCGGACAGCGTCCGGACAGGTCTCTGACCAGCCCGGACAACCCACACCTGTCCGGGACAGCGGGTTGCCATTGCCTCGGCCCGTCCGCGGCCAGCAGTCTCAAAGGGCAAGAAGGCGCGAACCGCCACCCGCAAACCACGGAGTGTTCTCATGCGTAAGACCGCAAGGCCCGCACACATCACGCCCCTCGCGCTCGCCGCCGTCATCGTCGGTGGCCTGACGGTCACCACGGCTGTCCCGGCCCAGGCGCGGACCGATACCCAGGCTTCCGTCCAGGCCACCGACGCCCATTACCTACGCTTCGACAAGGGCTCGGTCACGAACTCCCGCCTCGAACTCGTGAAGCGCACCGCCGGCCGTGACAAGGTGCTCAAGAAGTACAAGGCGGGCTCGGGCCAGACCAAGGACACCTGCGCCGTCGGCAAGGGCTGGCTGCCCAACGCGGAGAAGAAGCCGTACGCCGTGCAGTGGCACCGCAAGAACTTCGACGGCATCATCAACGGCCTGGTCATCAAGCTCTCCGACCGCAAGTGCCACAACGGCACCAAGCGCACCGAGCTGTTCATCCACAGCGAGATGAAGCCCAACGGTAAGCAGGGCTCCATCGAGTCCGAGCGGTGGACCAACAGCAACCCCAACGACTACTACTCCAACGGCTGCATCAAGCTCAACCCGGCCGACATCAGGGACCTGTTCAAGCGCCTCGACCGCATCGGCTGGCCGAAGAAGCTGTACGTGGTGAGCTGACCCGCACCACTTCTCCTCGCGGTGCCCGCAAGGCCCGGCGGAGCCGGAGGACCAGGTCACCGCGCCAGATGCCAGGGCACGACCGGCCCCCCGCCCGAGCCTCGTGGGGAAGAGGCGAGGGCGTGGGGGTCGCCCCTGTGTGGCGGTGTCCTTGCCGCACGCTTCGCGGCGGCGGTCGCGGTCGCGGTGGCGGCCGGGGTCGGGGGTCACACCATGACCGCACCCGCCACAGTCGTCGCCGCACACAGCGACAACGACACGATGACGAAGAGGACGGACCGGGCCCGGGAGCGTCGCGAAGCGGCGAGGTCAAGGGTGAAGACCTCGGGGTGGTCGGGCGCGTAGTGGACGGTGACCACGCGGCCGTACGCACGCGCCGGGTCCGCCAGTGCGGGTCGGGGGCGGGCGGTGACGAGCGTTCCCTCGCGGGTGGTGAAGGTGAGGACCGGGTCGTGGCTGGTCCACTGGGACTCGCCGTCCTCGTGGGTGGCCTCCTGAACGGCGACGACGCGTCCCGGAACGCTGACCGCCCCGGCCAGGCGAGCCGCCTCGCGGCGGGCCAGGCTGACCTCGTTGCGCAGGACGAGCACCATGAGCACGGTCAGCGGCCCGCCCGCGCACAGCAGCGCCCACGGGTAGCCGTGCCGGAGAGCCAGCTCGGTGACCAGCCCGGCGTACAGCAGGAAGACGGCGAAGTGCGGCCAGGCCCGCCCGTGCCGGCCGTCCGCGAGGTCGTAGGCGACCTGAAACCGTTGCGGCTGGCCGGGCGGGTGGAGCACGGCGACCTCGCGGCCGACCCAGACCGCGTCCAACTGCCGGCCGCCTTCGGCCGTGTACGGCAGGGCGTGCTCCCGCCCGGTGGCGGGGTCGGGAAAGGCGATCACCACGGGTATCCCGGCCGTGCCCGGATCGCCGTGCGCAGGGGTCTTTACCGAGGCGATCCGTCCCCACACCCGCACCGCCCGCTGCGCCCGGGTGACCCCGGCCAGCGACCGGCCGTACCCGACCAGCGCCCAGCCAGCGCACGCCGCGCACCACAGCAGCAGAACCCTGTGCCAGTCCACGCCCGCGCCCTCCCGGTTCTCACGGCTTCTCGCGCCCAACATGCCGCCCTAGGCGGCGAGTTGACCGCGCGGGCCATCCCACCCGGCGGCGAGCGGTCAGCCGTTCCGGCTGCGCCGCGCGGCACCCGACCACGCGTCCCGCCCGGAGCGAAGGTCGGCCACCACGGTGACGCGGGGCGTGAAGATGGGTGGGCCTGGCTGGCCCGGGAGGCGGCACTGCGCCCGGTCAGGAAGTAGCCGACACACAGCGCGGCATCGAGCGTCCTCGCCCACGCCAGGCCCCGGACAGCGGTTTCCCGCCACAGCCTCACGTACGTCCTCCGCCGGGCCGCACACCCTTCTCGTCGCTCCAACGCCTCAACCCGGGTCCGCGCGCCACCCGTCCCACCGCGACGGTCGCGGCATCGGGGTCAGGTGAGACGGCACTCCACCGAGTCGTCGATCCGCAGCGTCTCAAGGGTGCCGAGCCACTTGTCGACGATCGACTCGGGTTGGACGCACTCGGCCCCGCCCTTGGTGTCGCCGATCCAGATGCTCTCGTGGCGCGTGTTGATGACCTGGACGGGCGCGGGCAGGCGCTCCGGCAGGTACTGCCAGGGGATCACCTCGTCGTACGCGTAGACGACCTTGCCGTCCTTGACGAAGCAGACGGAGGGGTAGTCGCAGGGCGCCGCGGGCGTCGGCGGGTTCGTGGGCTCGGCCTGTGCCGTGGCGGTGGCGCCGCCGAGCAGCAGCAAGGTTGCCGCCAGTACGGCCGTGATGCCCCGTGGGCCGGAAACCGCCTTCATGTGAACCCCCCTCGTCGACAAAGTGTGTTCGAACACACCTTGATGCGCACACTATCTCCATAGGCCGCGAGCCCGGTCAAGATCTCAACCGGCCCGACCACGGCCGCGATGGGGCACCGCCACGCGGACGGTGGCTCGGCACTGGCCGGTCAACGCGCCGCTGCCCGAACGGCTGTTGGCCGGGTTGGAGCGGGAGGCGCGTTCGCCAAGCTGGGCCCGCGACACGCCCTGGCGCCACGGCCCCGTACCCCCGGACTCTCTCCGCGGCGCGGCCGACTGGCCCGGCTGGGTCAGGGAGCCGCCTGGCCGGTGCGCGGCAGGCTTTCGAGCATCGCCGTCTCGTACGCGCGCAGGGTGCGCACGAACAACCGTCGCTCGCTGGGTGAGAGGGGAGCGAGGGCCTTCCTCCAGGCCGTGGCGCCGCGCGCCAGCCAGCCCTCGATCGCCGGCCGCATCCCGTCGGTGATGCTCACGATGCGCCGCCGCCGGTCCGTCGGGTCCTCGTGTCGCTCCAGGATCTCCTTCCGGCTCAGTTCGCCGACCATCAGGCTGACGGTGGTCGGCGCGACTTCGAGCCGGGCCGCCAGCTCGTTGACCGTCAGCGGCCCGTCGAAGAGCAGGTGCGACAGCAGGGACAGGTGGCGGGGGGCGAGTTCGAGTGACTGGAGCTCGGCGGGGACCGGAATCCGCTTGGCCGCTCCGACCATGCGCGGCATGAGCACGAGCAGGGTGCGGATCGCGTCGTCCACGCCGGAGTCGACGTCGGAGTCAATGTCGGAGTCGACACCGGGGTCGGCGTCGGTCCGCGCGGTCGGGGTCTCCTCCGTTGACACTGCACCCTCCCGGATTTAGCTTTGTGGTCAAAGATATTTTGCTTACAAAGCAAAGCTGCCCTCAGGGTAGGCGAGCGACCAGCGACGGGAGACCAGATGCCGCACTTCCAGGTACGGGTGCACGAGGAGGAACTCGACGGGGAGGTCGAGGGCCGGTTGATCCGATCGCTCACGGAGGCGCTGGTCCAGGTGTACGGCGAGCGGGCGCGTGCCATGGCGGTCGTGGAGATCTTCGGCGTTCCCCGGCAGCGCTGGGGCGTCGGCGGTGCCCCGGCCAGCGTGCACGCCCCCCTCGTCTCGCTCCACGTGCGCGAGGCCGCGCTGAGCCTGCCGGGGATCAGCGACGCGCCGGGACGACTGATCCGGGCGATCACCGACGCGGTCGCCGATGCCTGCGGTCAATCCGTGCGGGACCACGTCAGCGTGCACCTCATCGGCGTGCCGGCCGGCCGCTCCGGCGTCGGCGGCGCGATCGACCCCCCTCCGCCCTCCTGACCGTCAACACCCGGCTGGGATAAGCGGGCACGCTCCGGAGGCCCGGTCCGGCTCCCGCGCGTCGGCGACTGTGGGCGTTCGCGCACCCCCGCTCCGCCCGCCCGCCGTGTCGGCCACCCGGCTCCGCCGCCGGGGCGGGCCGGCAGAGCCCGGCGGCTCAGCCGGCGGAGGGGGGTTTCTCCGGCAGCGTCCCGGCCACCCGCTCGGCCGTGACGGGTGGCTCGCCGGCCCCCGGCGACGGAGGGTTGGCGCGGCCGAGGTCGGCCCGGTTGAACAGATACGAGGCGAGCAGGACGCCCGTGATCACCAGCAGGCCGCCCCACAACTCGTGGAAGGTCGGCGTACGCCCCTCCCACATCAGGTTGAAGGCCGCACCACAGACCGCCTCCATGCCGATCACCGGCCCCATCACGGTGGCCGGCAACCGCTTGGAGGCGCTGTTCCAGAACCAGGTGGCGCACCACGAGCCCAGCACCGCGAACGCCACCGACCACCCGACGAAGGACCACCAGGTACCCGCGTCCGCCACCGGCGCCCGACCGCCCCCCGCCAGCGCCAGGGGCAGCAGGAACAGCGACCCGCAACAGGCCCCGAGCCCGATGCCGGTCGTCCAGGTCGTACCGTCGATGTTCGACCCGACCCGACCCAACGCCCGCCGGTTGGCGATCACGAAGTACGACCAGGCCGCGGCGGACAGGAAGCCGAGCAGCGCGCCGAGGGCCAGGTCAGAGCTGCTGGACGCGCCGTCGGTGGGGGTGCCGGCGTTGACCAGCAGCAGGCCGAGGGAGATCACCACGATCGGAGCCGCCAGCCTGCGCCAGGCCAGCACCTTCTCCAGACGGTTGGAGACCAGCGTGACCATGAGGGGGATCAGCCCCGTCATGGTCGAGGCGAGCACCCCACCACCGAGTTCGGCGGACATCGCCAGCAGCAGGTAGAAGCCGATGTAACCCACGACGCCCAGGCGCATGGCCACCAGCAGGCGACGCCGACCCAGCGAGCGCAGGCTGCCACGACGCAGGAGCAGCACGGTCAGCGACAGCAACCCGAAGGCGACGTAGCGCCCGAGAACCAGGTAGTAGATGTTGACCGGCTCGACGGCGGCCGGGCCGAGGAAGGTGAAGCCCCACAGGGCCGTCGCCGCCAGGGCGGCCGGCAGGCCCACGGTGTACGCGCGGGAGGCTTTCATCGCCATTGCCGCAGCCTAACTCGCCCGCCCCCGCCGGGCCCGGAGCCGCCACACGCCGTGGCGTACGGGCCGCGTGGCCCATGGCGCCCCGCGACACACCACCCCCGGACACCCCGCGTCCCGCCGGCCGCCCGGCCGCCGGCCCGCCTCACCGCTCGCCGTCGGCGGCGACCTGCTCGGCGCCCAACCGCTGCACCTGACTGACCAGGTGGTCGAAGTCCGCGCTGATCGTGCGGTGGTTGTGGTGCGCGACGCGGAGCACGAAGGCGCCGTGCAGGACGGTGTGGGAGGGCATCGCGATGCCCTCGGTCTGCAGCCGCTCCAGTACGGCCCGGTTGACGCGGTTCAGGGCGTCAGGTGTGGCGCCCGGCCACACGTAGCGGAAACACGCGATGTTGAGTTCGCTCCGGGAGACGAGTTCCAGGTCGGACGCGGCCTCCACGAGCTTGGTCAGATGCGCCACCTGGGCGATGTTCTCGGCGATCGCGCCGGCGAAGCCGTCGACGCCGTACGTCTTGAGCGCGAACCACACCTTCAGCGCGCGGAAGCGCCGCGACTGCTCCACCCCGCGGTCGGCGAAGGACAGCGGGTGGGCGGCCGGGCCCCGCGCGGTCTTGCTGATGTAGTCCGCGCTGGAGCGGAAGGCACCTTCCAGGTCGCCTTCCCTGCGGGTGAGTACGCAGCTCACGTCGAACGGCAGGTACAGCCACTTGTGCAGGTCACACACCAGCGAGTCGGCCTCGGACAGTCCCGCGAGCAGGGCCCGGTGCGAGGGCAGGAGCTGGGCGAAGGCGCCGAACGCGCCGTCCACGTGGAACCACAGGTCCTCCTGGCGGGCGACGGACAGCAACGCGGCGAGCGGATCGACGGCGCCGGTGTTGACCGTTCCGGCATTGCCGATCAGACACAGCGGGTGCAGGCCGGCCTCCCGGTCGGCGCGCAGCGCGGCGCGCAGTGCCGCCACGTCGATGCGGTGGTCGGCGTCCACCGGGACGCGCCGGAAGAACCGGCTCCCGATGCCCAGGAGCTCGACGGCCTTGTCGACGGAGTGGTGGGTCTCGGTGGACCCGTAGACGGTGAACTGGATGCCGGTGGCCGCGGCGCCCTCGGCGCGCACCTCGGGCGCCCGGTGAGCCCGGGCCGTGGCCAACGCGATGACCTGGCCCATCGACGCGCCGCTGGTCAGCAGCCCGGACCCGGACGCGGGCCAGCGCAGCGCCTGCCCGAGCCAGTTGACCACCTGCTGCTCGACCAGCAATGCGGCGTTGGCCCGGGAGCCGACGGTGCAGTTGATAGCTGAGGCGAGCAGGTCGCCGTACGCGGCGATCGGTACGCCCGAACCGTTGGCCCAGCCCCAGAACCGCGGGTGGATGTTGCCCCGAGGAAAGGGCAACACCGTGCGGCGGAACTCCTCGTACACCTCCTCCATCGGCCGCCCGCTGGTGGGTAGTTCGGTCTCGAAGGAGGCGGCGATCTCCTCGGGCACCGGCTGCCACACCGGCTGGTCGCGGATGCCGGACAGGTGGTCCGCGATGTCGTCGATCATCTGTTTCCCGAGGGCGCGGAAGGCGTCCCAGTCGGCGGGGTCGAGCGGCGGGTGCGGGCGCATCGGGAGACTCCTGGTCTGGGGGCGCGGGGCGGGCGCCCGGCCGGTTGGCGAGCCCCGGGCTCGCGCGGTGGGTCAGGCGGGGGAGGGGAGCGACAGGGGCGCGAACCGCGCGACGGGTGCCGGGTGGCGCTCCGGGTGGTAGAGGGTGTGCATCGGGTGGCTGGCGCCGCACACCGAGGCGAGCACGGCGCGCCCGATGGCCGGTGACTGGGCGAAACCGCCGGTGTTGTGCCCACCGGTGACGATGAACAAGCCACCCTGCTGCGGTGCCGTACGACGTGGCTGGCGGGCTTCGACGTGGTAGAGGCCGAGCGAGGTGGCCGTCCACGGGCGCACGCAGTACTTGAACGCGTAATTGTCGTGCGTCCGAGACGAGGGGGCCGGCGCGGCGCTGCCGGGGAAGAGTTGACTGATGGTGTTGGTGATCCCGGCGCGGATGGCGGCGAGTTGGCGCTCGTCGGGACTGTCCGAGGTGCCGATGTAGCCGTAACCGGAACCGACGATCAACACGCTCCGTCCGTCGCCGTCGCGAGCCACGGTGATGTTGGCGTCCTCGGTGACGTGGCCGCGCCGGGCGACCTTGAGCGAGGTCCGCAGGGCCGGATCACGGTTGTCGACGCGCATCCAACCCCCGAGCACGCCGTGGACGCGGCCCTCGCAGGGAGTGCCGCGCAGCAGCGCCGCGCCGGCCACGCCGGGGGAGGCGATCACGTGGGCGTGCTCGGGTACCGGCACGGCGCAGTCGAAGCCGACCAGCGCGCCGTGCGCATCGCGGCGCACACCCGTGACCGGCGTACGCCAGTGGAAGCGCGCCCCGCGATCGACCAGATGGGCCACCAGACGCTCGGTAAAGCTGTGCACGTTGAGGGTGAAGCCGGGCACCAGCACGCCACCGGCCAGGGCGCCGGCCCCGGCGGCGCGAGCCAGAGCCGGATGGTCGCGGGCGATGTCCGCGGGGGTGACCTCACCCAGCAGGGCCCCGATCGACCGGTGCCGCGCGGTGGCGGCCCGCAGGTGGTCCGGGTCGGTGTACACGCGCAGGATGCCGTCGGTCAGCACCACGTCCTCGAACAGGTGCGGCAACCGGGCGCGCAGCGCCGACCACTCCCGGCCGGCCTCGGAACTGAGCGCGAAGACGTCCGCGGTGTACGCGCGGGCCAACCACGAGGGCACGCTCTCGAACGCCTGAATCCAGGCGTGCTCCTGTGCCGTGAGCGACCAGGGCTCGCGGGCCAGCCAGCCACGGTCGGTGACCGGTCGCCGGAACCAGGTGGGCACGCCACCGTGAAAGTCCGTGTTGTTGTAGCCGTCCATCTCGGTGAAGGTGAACATGCGGGCGTCGTCACCGCCGTGGGTGCAGCCGTACGCCCACCACGGCGCGGTGCCCGGCGCGGGCGATCGGTCGACCAGGGTGAGCCGGTAGCCGGCGTCCGCCAGGTACACGGCCGTGACCAGGTTGACCAGACCGGCGCCGATCAGGAACGCCTCGCGCGGGCCGCCGGCCGCGGGCGCCAGGCCGGCGGGTACGGTGCGGGCGCGCGCGACGGCGCGCTCGCAGTGGGCCAGGGCGGTGGCGATGGACTCCACGTCGGTGCCGCCCAGCGCGTGCTCGTACACCGTGGGCGCCGGCTGGTGCCGGCCGCCGGAGCGCGGCGGCGGGACGGTACGCCCCGCATCGGCCGGAGCGCACGGACCGCTGGAGCGGCCGGCCGCGGGGACGGCGTAGGCGACCTGGACCGGGCCGGCGGCGTGCCGCGCCCAGGCGTGCAGCAGGGTGTCACTGGGCCGCTGGGTGGCGACCAACGCGGTGGCGCCGTGCCGGCACAGCGCGTCCAACAGCCGGTGTTCGTCCGCGTCGGCCGCCTCGGGTACGTGGACCACGTCCCCCGAGCGCAGAAAGTCGGTACGGGCGAGATCGGGGTTGACCACGGTGAGCAGTGTCTTCATGGCGGTCTTCATGGCGCGGACGATCCTGTTCGAGCCGATGGGAACGAGGACGGTGGCGCGGACCAGCCCTCCGCCGCGGAGGCTGACCGAAGCGCCGGGCCGGGCTAGTCATGCGTACGGAGGGACACCGGCAGGCAGGAGCGCACCATGCGCAGGTCGGCGGTGCCCGCCGCCGTGAACCGGACGCCGGCCCCCACCCAACCCTGGCGGAAGGCGTCGACCAGGGCGGCCGTGTCCACGAGTGCGACCTGCCGCCGCGCTGCCGCGACCGGCTGGGCACCGGTAGCGGGAGCCGCGGGCCATGCCTGCGGATAGGGCCGGTAGAACAGCAGGCGGAGCTTGCCACCGAACTTCTCGACCACACCGATGGCACGCGACCCGGCCTCCGTCAGCGCCCGAACGCCGTACGGGTTGGTCGGCGCGCTGGTGGCCAGGATGTGCCGGGTGCCGGTGTCGGCCAGATCGGTCAGGGCTCGGGAGTTGAGGCGCCGGGCGAGCCCGTGACCCCGCCACTCCGGCAGCACGCCGATGGTGTCGAAGTGGGCCACGGTGCCGTACTCGGCGGCGGGCACGGTGGTGTCGATGGCCAGGTTGAACGGCCGCTCACGCGGAAAGTAGACGATGCGGTACGCGACCGTCTCGTCGCCGTGGACGGCCCGGTAGCAACGCCCGCCGTCCGCCAGGCAGTACGCCAGGAACTCGGGCGTGCTGCGCTGGAAGGTGTCGGGATCGGGCTGGGCGGCGTGGATCTTCTCCTGGAGGTCGAGGAGGAGCCCGAGGTCGGCCGGGCCAAGACGCTGAATGCCGAAGGTCATGACGTGCCGATCGCGGAGACGAAGGCGGCGATCAGGGGGTCGGTCCGGTCATCGCCGACGGGCAGCTCGGGATGCCACAGCACACCGACGGCCCAGGGCGCGGCCGTATCCTCCCGTTCGAACGCCTCCACCATGCCGTCCTCGGCATGCCCGACCACCCGCCAGCGCAGATCGCCGGGTGTCTGTGGACCAAGCCCCTGGTGGTGCAGGGAGGCCACCTTCACCACCGGTTCGTCGTACGCCCGCGCCACCTTGCTGCCCGGCACGAGGCGGACGCTGTGCTGGGCGGGCTCGGTGGGCGAGTGCCGGTGGAGCACTTGGCCGCCGTTGACGTCCGGGAGGTGGGGGATCAGCGGGTTACCCGTCACGGACCACAGAACCTGCGAGCCCCGACAGATGCCGAGCACCGGCAGCCCACGGTCGAGCGCGCGGCGGGCGAGGCGGGACTCGAAGGCGTCGCGCCGCGGATGGTAGGTGTAGTCGCGCTGGCGGGGCGTCCCGGGGCTGAATCGCGGGTCGATGTCTTCGCCCCCGGTCAACAACAGCCCGTCCACCGTATTCAGATAATCGTCGCAGAATTCCGGTTCGACGGTGGGAATGGCGAGAGGCAAACCGCCGGACCGCGCCACCTGTTCGATATAGCCGCGATGAATGCTGTGGCTGACAAGAGCGGACCGAAAGCGCGTGGTCACGCCCACCCGGGGGAGACCTGGGGTCTTCTTCGCCATTACCCAACCTTCCGGTATGAGCGCATGAACCGGCGATACGCCTGGTCGACACGGCCTCTCGCACCCCGTGTGCCAACACTCGCCGTATGACGACCACTCTGCACGCTAGCCCACCCCACACAACAATGGCAACAGCCTTCGACTGGCGCGCCGAACCCTCAACTCGCGCACGGAAACAAGCGCTTTGGCGGTCCCATCTTGCCTGGTGAACGCAGTTCCGTGGCGTGTGAGGCGCGGTGTTCCGGGGCATGCGCGGGGCATTTCGGGAGCGGGGAGCAATCGCGCTGTCGAGGTGAGTAGTGGCCGAGCCGAGTAATGCGGTGATAGGGAGGTAAACGGTTTTGGACGGGGCCACGGTGACGCATGGGAAGGCGATTCAGAGGTTGATGTGGGTGGCGGTGACGGAGGTAATGGATCGGCGCTTGCGGCAGAAGATGTGCCAATCGCGAGCAGAGATGACTGGCGAGGGGAGTGGCGGTCGTTGGGAGAGGGGCGCCGCTTTTGTGACGAGTGAGCCAGGAGGCCGACTTCAATGTCAGGCATCTCCATCGCCGCGATCGGCCTGATCCCCGAACGGCGAGTCTGAGTGACCTGGCTGGGGACATCCGCCGCACGGGCAGCGACAGGCGTGGCCGGGAGACGACCTGGCGAAAACGCCCCGCATCGCGGTGCTGTTCGATCGCAGCGAAGGCCGGGGGCGGTCACCACACCGACAGACGGAGGAATGACCTACACCGTCTACTCGCCACCACCGCACGCCGCCCGCCGAGAGTCCCGCACCTCACTGACCGCAGGTCGCCCCTGGCAGTGTGTGCGGGTTTTACTGTCCTGACCATGTGTTGCCTCGCTGACGCGATGCGCGAGGCGAAGACGGTGGTGGAGCATATCCCGCTGGGGGTGTGTCCGCGCCTGCCGGCAACCGGAGCCTTCGGGCCGGGGTGGCCCGCTGCGTCAGCGAGGTGAGTGGAGGCCGCCCCTTCCAGCCGCCGGTGTCCGGTGGTTGACACCGAGTGTGTCGGTCAGCTTCTTCCGTGGAAGGCTGGTTGACGGCATCTGGTCTCGTTCAGGGGGTGGTTAGCCGATGTGTTCATGGCCCGGTGGAGAGGCTCGTAGGGCCATGGTGGCTTGGTGGGCGAGCCAGGGTTCGGCCTGGTCGTAGGACCATCCGTTCTCGTCGACTAGCGTGAAGTATCCGTTGTATCCGAAGTAAAACCACAGGATGCTGGTTGCTTGTTCTGTGGTCATTTCCGGGTGTGTGCCGCCGATTTTCTCTAGGTGGGTGGCGACGTTGGTGAGCGCGTCTCGATAGCGTCGGGTCCCGATCGCCAGGGCGTGGGCCGCGTCCCGGTTGTGGGGCGCTGTGGCGATCAGGATGCGCATGATGTCGCCGAAGCTCTCCCGCATGGTTCTCGTCACGGCGGAGAGTTGCCGTAGCAGCTCGTCCGGGTCGGTGAGGGACTCGAACTCGTCCATTGACGCGGCGACGATGGGGGCCTGGCTCCAGATGTCCACCAGGGTGCGCAGCAGGCCCTGTTTGCCGCCGCCGACGGCGTAGACGGTGGTGGGGGCGACCCGGGCCTTGGCGGCGACTTCCTCGACCGTGGTCGCGAAGTAACCCTTGTGCGAGAAGAGCAGCCGCGCGGCTTCGATGATGGCCAGTCGGGTGGCCTCCGCGTAATCGCTCCGCCGGCTCTTGTGCGGTGTGGACATGCACGTACCTTGTCGTATCTTGGTCTCCGTTGCCAGGCTACGTTCACCGGAGTTAGACTCCGGTGAGCGGGTTGCTTCTTTGTTCGACGAGTTCTGCGGTAGCGCACGGACCACGCGAGGGAGAGGCACTGCGATGACGTATCCAAGGCGCACCACGCGGGGTACGAAGCTGGCCATCATCCGCCTGTGCCGTACGCACCTTCCACAGCGGCCGGTGACACCCGGGCCCGGTTACGGCTCTCATCGCGTGCTCTGGAGCGAGGCGAGCACCCGCCACCCCACCGCCGTTCCGTGGTACGCGACCCCGGCTGACGTCCGGGCGTGTACGCCACGCAGTCGTACCAGGGCCCAACTCAGGTGACCGGTCCCCGCTGAGCAGCGCACGACGGGCTGGCGAACGAGCCGGAGCCTGTCGCCCCCTCCCAGCGTCGTGAGGGGGTTGGCGCGCTCGGAACAGCCCAAGAAGGACACTTTCCGCTTCCCGTCTGTGCGCCGTTCGCCGTAATGAAGCGGCGCCGGTCACGGACGTCCACACCGAGCAGAGCCCCATTCGCAGCCATCCGAAGGGTTCCCTGTGTCGTATTCCCTGACGCCAGCCATGCCCAGGGCGTTACAGATCTCCGCACCCGCGGCAGCATCCACGCCAGCTGCCGCCTCCGAACCATTATCCGTGGCCGTAACAGCCGGCGGCTACACCCCGCTCGCGTACACACCCAACTGCCGTCAGCTCCTGCGCGCGGCCGATCACCTGCTGATCGGGGTGAGCCCAGGCAACGGCTACTTCACCATCCCCACCCTCGCCCGTATGTTCCGCTGGGCGCATGCCACCTTCCAGCGAACAGACGTCATCGTCCCCGATCGCTCCCTGGCGTCCAACTACCGTGTTCGGGGCTATAGCGAGCAGGCGGCGCACAAGAAGGCGCGGAAAGAGGTGTCGTGTGTCCGCAGGCGGATCCGCCGCGCCTTCGAGCGCAGCGAGGTCCCCGTGGCGGACCAGCACACCCACCTGCTGTCCGACCTCGCGCAGTCCGAGGCCTATCAGCGACTGCACCTGCGTGTCCGGGACGCGCTGACCACCGACGAACGCACCCGTGCCATCTGCCGGAAGGTGTCCGCCCGCGCCCTCCCCATGGCGGCAGCCGACTCCGGACCGGCAGGCGAACCAGGGACGGCGGCCAACTCCGGCCAGGGCGACGGCCCCACGCCGGAAGGCCAGGGCAGCGGCGCCGCCACCCTGGCCCTGGAGTACCTCATCGACGAACTGCCTTTCTTCATGGACACCCCGAGCATCCTGGGTGTTTCCTCGTCGCTGGTCAGCTATCACGCGCCGGTGGGTTTCGCCGATCTGCTCTACACCGGGGCCGGCCCCCTGCACGCCGCGGCCAACCAGGGCTTCATCCTGCTCCAGGACCACGCGGCCCCGTACTGATCCCACGGCACCCGCACTGTTCCCAGCGGACCCGCACTGTGCCAAGAGGACCCGCACCGGTCCCAGCGAACCCGCATGACGCCCAGCGGTTCCGGACCGGTCCCAGGAGACCCGCCCTGCGCCCAGAGGAGCGGGCCGCGCCTGCCGTATGTGAAGGAGTGTTTCACCGTGACCACTGCCCAAGGCCCTCTCACCTTTCCCTTCCATGACTGGAGTCAGGCTCTCTCCCCGCACCACCAACGCCTGCGTGAAGCTGACGCGCCGGTTTGCCCGGTGGTTTCCGAGTACACCGGGGACCGGCTGTGGCTTGTCACCCGGTACGCCACCGCCAAGCGGTTGTTGGAGGATCCGCGGTTCAGCTCGACCGCTGCGATGGCTCCCGGTGCGCCTCGCCAGGAGCCTGTGGAACTGCGTGCTCCTGGCACCACCGGTGATGGAGTATCGGTGTTGCGTGAGGCGGGCATGCACTCCGTGTTCACCGAAGGTCTGGGAGCGCGTGCGGCTCGGCGCCACGAGGCGTGGCTGTGTGATCGGGCCGAGACGCTGCTGGGTGACCTCGCTGAGCGCCGGGGGCCCGTTGATCTCGCGGCGGGTTTCGCGGAGCCCTTGGCCGCGGCGATGACCTCCCGTGTCCTGCTCGGTGAGCTCAGCGCCGAAGAGGTCGCGCTGTTGCGTGAGCGGACCGACCTCGCTCTCCAGTTCTGTGGTGCGACCGCCGCCGAGCAGCGCGCGGGTCTCATCGACATCCATCGGTTCTTCACCGCCCACGCTCGCCGGTTGGCCGAGGGGCCCGGGGACCATCTGCTCAAGCGGCTCGCCCAAGCGTCGGCCGAGGCCGGTCCGCTGGATGACGCCGCGCTGTCCGAGATCGCCGCGCTGTTGTTGATCGCCGGATTTCCCACCTCCTCGGGGTTTCTGTGCGGCGCTGTGATCACCTTGCTGCGGCACCCGGAAACCCTCGCTCGGCTGCACGGCGATCCCGCGCTGGTCCCGGAGACGGTGGAGGAACTCCTGCGCTACACACCGCTCTCGACCGGAGCTGCCAAACGGATGGCCACCCAGGACGCGGACATCGACGGCGTTCCGATCCGGGCGGGAGAGGTGGCGATGGTCTCGCTGGAGGCCGCCAACCATGACCCGAACGCCTTCGAGGACCCCGACAGTTTCCTCCCCGAGCGCCAGGGCCCGGGACACCTCGGCTTCGGCCATGGCCCCAACTTCTGCCCCGGCAACCGCTTGGCCCGCTCCCTGATCACCGCGATGGTGCTCGCCATGGCTCGCCGGCCCGGACTGCGCCTGACCGTGGAACCCGAGGAGATCCGCTGGCACGAGGGCCTCTTCTTCCGCCGCCCGAAGGCGATCCCCGCCTCCTGGTGACACGCACGCGCCGGTGACACGGCGCGTGCGGCTCGTCGTACATGCCCGCCTGTCACCGTGCCCGTCTCGTCAGGCAGGCGAGTGACGACCCGCGGTCGGGCTCTGTGGTCAGAGCCCGACCGCCAGGCAACGCGGCTGACGCTCGCCGCGTGCGGGATCTGCCGTTGCCCTCCCGCGCCCCGGCATGTTTCAGCTTTAGGTCCGGTTCCGGCCGTGATCGTGCGGTTCACGAGCGTGGTTGTCCTGAGGTGTTCTCGGGAGCGGCCGTTGTTACGGTGCCGGTGTCGTGGGCCGGCTGGTACAGCGGGCGCGGGCGGGCGGCGGAGCGCGGCGATGTGGGTGCTGGTCTACATCGCGCTCTGGCGGTTGTCGCCGTGGTCGTCGTCGCGACGGTGTTTGTGATGAACGACGGCGGGGGCTTCCACCGCCGGCACTTGCTTGCCGAAGTTCGACGTGACTTTACGTCCTGTGTGGCCGACCCCATCAGACGAGCCCGGACGAACAGATCGCGCATAGGGCAGCCGCCGGCCCCCTCCGCTCAGCCGGCCGGACGACTTCCGCCCTCCGCTGAGCCGGCCGGACGACTTTCTCCCGGTTCAGGCGGTTGATAGATGATGGCAGCCGACCCAGGTGTCCTGTAACTGCGCGAGTCCCTGGCCAGCTTGCACCTTCGTGCTTGCCTGTTCTGGGGCAGGGGAGTCACGTGGGCGCGTGCTTAGGCCCGATGAGGGTCAGCTTTGCATGTTTGCTGGATAGCCTCGCGGGCCGCGTGGATGAGGGCGGCGTTGTTCTGGGCGGGGGTGCCGTCTGGAAGGTGGAGCACGTCTTCCAGGCCGATTCGGGTGTCCAGATGATGGAAGGCCGCGAAGTGGAGCACGGGCCAGGCAGTGGCGTCCTCGCCGTGCAGGAGGATCGGTGGGGTGGCTGATGCGAGGTCGTCGAGCAGGCCGGCAGCGGCGTGGGCCGCGTCCTGTGGGGTGGCCTCGGTGATCTCGGCCAGGATGCGCAGGGCTCGGTGGGCGTCGGGCCAGTCCAGGAATCGCTGTGCCGCGGGGGTGCCGGAGTAGATGCCGGCTTCGATACCGATCCCCTGCTCCAGCAAGGCCGTGGCGACTTCGGCGGCGCCGGTTTCGTGCCAGTTGACGGAGGCGTGGTCAGGGAGCACGGTCCAGGCGCGGACCTGCGCGGCGCGCAGTTGCGGGTCCGCCGTGGCCCACGCACCGGTGGTGACCCCAACGGGGACACCTGGGACCGTGGCTCGAACCGCGTTGACAGCGGCGGCGACAGCGTCAGCCTCCAGCGTGTCCTGGCCGTCACGGTCCTTGGGGTGCAGATGGATGTCCTGGGCGCCGGCGGTGACAGCTTCGCGGGCCGCCGCCGCCAGTTCGGCGGGGGTCACCGGGAGATGGGGACACTCGGCGCGGCTTCGAGCGCCGTTGAGACACACCTGCAGCATGACGCCATCCTCCCAGGCCGTGACCGGGAGTCTCCAGGGTGCCGGCGTGCCAGGACGAGAACCTACATCCGCACCTCCGTACACTCGCCTTGGGTGAGTGGAGCAGAGCGCCACGGTTGTACGTCCGAGCGCAGTGGAGCGTCGCCGCTCCAAGCCGTACATCCCAGGCCGTAGCTCTTGATCGTCTTGTGAGCGGCGCCTAGGGTTCCATGCTCATGGAGATGGGGGAGCCGGAGCGCGGTCGCAGGCCATGGCGCGACTGGTTGGCCAGGCATCGTACGATCACGGCCCTGTCCGCCGGGAGTGTGGGGTTGGCGGTCCTGGGTGCGGTGCTCGTCGTGTTGCCGGGTGTGGTGGTGGATTATGACCTGGCTGGGGAGGGTGTGGCTGCGCAGGATCGGCTCAAGGCAGTGAACGACGTGCGTACGACACTTCTGCAGGCTGTGGGTGGCGTGGTCGTGCTGTTCGGCGCGTACGCCACCTGGCGGCAACTGCGTGTGAGTCAGGCCGGCTTGTGTGCTACTCAGGAAGGTTATGTTACCGACCGGTTTAGTACGGCTGTTGATCAGCTCGGTAGTGACAAGCTGGAAACACGTATCGGTGGGCTCCATGCGCTGTGGCGTATCGCGGAGCACTCCGCTCGGGACCGTGAGGCTGTCATCTCCATCCAGGCCGCGTACCTGCGTACGCACCTGCCGTGGCCGCCTACCGCGCCGGGAGCTCCAGCGAGGGGTGTGCCCTTCAACGATGTCGTGCCGCTGGAGGTGCGTGCTGCCGATGCGTAGGTGGCGTTGACCGGGCTCGGTGTGCTGTTGCTGCGACCGCGAGAGCAGTCTTGGGTAAACCTCAGTGTGACGGATTTGCGCCGGGCCGATTGTGATGGGCTGTGGTTGCATGAGGTCAACCTCGACCGGTCTTGTATGGAGGCGGCGGGCCTGTACCACGCCAACCTCACGCAGGCGTCTCTCGTCTCGGTCAACCTGCGGCACGCCGACCTCAAGACGGCGATCCTGCGCCGGGCTCGCTGCGTTCTGGCTGACCTGCGGGGCGCACGGCTGGTCGAAACCGACTTGCGTGCCGCGGACTTCACCGAGGCCGACCTGCGCGAGGCGAATCTACGCAAGGCCGACGCGGGCGGCGCTGTCTTCCGCCGCGCCGACCTGCGCCTGGCTGACCTGCGGGGCTCCGACTTGAGCACGGCCGATCTCCTTCAGGCACGCCTGACGGGCGCGTTGGCCAGCGAGCACACTCGCTGGCCAACCGGTTTCGACCACGCGGCGGCCGGCGTCGTGATCACTGAGGACCCTGGCCCCGAACCTCCGCCGCTGCTCCAGCCCTCAGGGATTACGACACAACACCCACCCCTGCGGTCCCTACCGTGACCGAGGGGCCCGGAGCGAAGACCACTGCGCGAGCGAAAGACCGGGCGGACGTGACACCGCTGGAGCGCCCGGAGCCAACTCGTGACAGCGCCCTGCCCGGTGGCGGCCCGGCCGTTGGTGCTGGCGAGCCGGGAAGACTCGATCCCGGGCTCGTTGATGGTGCCACCGAAGGCGAACCGATCCACGATTATCGCACTAAGGGCGGATCGGTGAAGAGCTTCGTCCCCGAACGACTCGTTCAAGGTGATGGCGAGGCTGTTCTCCTCCCTTCCGCTGCTCGCGCGGCCAGGGCGTCTCGCTCACGGCAGCGGCTGGACGAAGTCGGTGGCACTCCCATAGCGATCACGGCCTGGGCGTGTTGGTCGAAGGCGCCGGCATCACCGAGCCCGAAACCATCCTGGACGACCGCCCGAGACTATTCTGGGCGATCGCCTGAGACCATCCTGGAGGACCGGCAGCGGGTGGGATAGCGCGGCGGCCCTCTCACCAGTTCAGCGTTGCTCGACATATTTTGAGCGGTGCCAGCTCCGCTGCTGCCCCAACGCTGTCACCCTCCCCAGGGTTCGTCGTCCATGATGAAGGACGGGCCCGGGGACAGGCAGAGCAGCAGCACAACTACCGACGCCTCGCCAGTCACCAACCCGGCACGGACATCCTCCAGGCAGTGATATCACCAACCCACAGCCCCCAAACAGCCACCACCGCGCCTACTCCACCAGCCGGACAGACGGCCCGCCGCGCCCCGTATTCTCGACCAACACACCACCCCTCAGCCAAGCCATCCACTCAGGGCGCGTGAGATGGCTGTCTGCTTCATTGAGTTGCTGGTGTTCTGGGTGCGGGCGTGTGGCGAAGGTCGGGGTTAGTAGTCCAGGTCGAGGTAGTCGATGTCGTTGAGGGTGACGTCGGAGAGTCCGGTGGCGCGGGCTCCGCCGTCTTGGAAGTAGATCTCTTTGAATCCTTCGGCGATGATCGCGCGCATCTGCTGGTCGCTGGCGCCTGCGTCGCGGGCGTCGAACAGGCGTTGCGCGTACTGCGGGGGGAGGTGCACGGTAAGTCGCCTAAACCGTCCATCATCGGTGGTGCCGATCGGTGCGGTGTAGCCGAAGCGGGCGCGGGTCTCCACGGTGATCCCGGTCATGGTGGCGGCCTGCCGTTGTCGGCGTTTGCGCACCTGCGGCTGCCAGCGTTTGCGTACCGCGTCCTCGATCTTGAGCGCGATATCGGCGCGGGCGTGCTTACGGGCACCGCGCCGATAGCGGTTCACCGAGTCGGCGGTGACACCGATCTCGCGCGCGACAGCCTTCGCACTCCCCAACTGTCGCAACAAAAAGCCAATCTGTCCCTTCAACGTCTTCGGTGGCTGACGGGTGAACGATTCCCGATCGGCCCGCTCAATCGCCTCATCGACCTCCCCCACGCCCCTACTCACCTTCGTCCACAACGGCGTCGCCGCCCTTGATATGCCGGGCCGGGTTGAGTCCCTTCTCCATCAGCTCCACCGCCCACAACATCGACTGAACACCCTCCAACTTCGCCAGCCCCGGAGTGGGCCCAAGACGAAAGGCACCAGGCTGGGGCTTGCCGGATTCCGCGTAGGGCAGGAAATCCAGCGGGCTCGCGCTGGGTGAGGGGTAGACGACGCAGTCAGAGAGCACGGCAAGCGGGAACAGTCCGGTCATCCTCGCCATGTTGCCCAGCTTGCGGTGCATGTTCACCCGGGCCTTGCTGATGACAGCAGCGCGGATATCCGGGCGCCAAGTCGGCCGCTGCAAGGCCGGCCACCGCTCACCCTCCTTGTAGTGCCTGCCCTGCGGGCGCTCACGGAGCTTGCCCACGCCCCCCTTCACCGTGGCCTTGATAGCCGCGAGGACAGCGGCCAGGGCCGGGTCAACCTGCTTGTGTTGCTCCATCGCCGTCAGGAACTCGGCATCTGACAGGTCCTTGGTCACGCCAAGGTCGGCGAGGGTGTCCACGTACGCGCTCTTGAGCCGGTCATGCCACGGGTCCAGGTAGGCCCCGGTCTCCCGGCGCAGGTACGCCTCGATCGGGTGGACGTCGTAGCCGAGTTCCTGGGCGTAGGCGAGGGTGTGTGTCTGGTACCAGGCCGGTCCCGTCGGTCGGGAGCCGGTCGGCGTGAACGGCGAGGGCAGGCGCGGGTCCAACTCGATGTGGGACAGGTCCACCAGCCAGCTCCCGGGGATCTTCGGGTTGAACTCCGAGCCCACGAAGTGTTCGGGGGCGGACAGGCCGACGACCAGGCGAGCCGCGGCAGCCAGGAAGGCGGTATTGAGATCCAGGCCGACCGCGAAGGGCAGCATGCACTCCTCATCGGAGAGCGTCTCCACCGGCCGCACCCACTGGTACGCCTCCTCATCGAGGAAGCCACCACTCCAGCCGGACTGAACGACCACCGGGTGCTCCGGGGTGGCCTCCGGCGGCGCCGGGTCGACCGGCTCCGTCCCCAACGAGCCCGGGTTGTAGCCACTCACCCAGTTACCGGCCCCCTCATCGCGCTCTGGCTTCGTCGGCGGGCGCAGCGCCGTCATCAACTCCAGACCCGAGACAGCCGTCGACCCCCGCGGGGTGATGACCCGCTGGGCGTACACCCCCAGCACGCGGGCGATCTCAGCCGGCTCCATCTCGGCGACGCCGGGCCAAGACCGCTCATCAAGGGCATCCCACGACAGGATCGCCAGCTGCACACACTGCCGCTCGCGGCCCTGCGCCTTACGGTAGATGCGCGCCCACGGGCCGAAACCCCGCTGCGTGAGCTGCCACTTCGCGCGCCCCACCTGCTTGACCACCGGGTGATCCTCCGGCAAACGCAGAGAGCGGCGCTGCTCGTGGCCCTCCAACCGCTCGGGCAACCCGAACCTCACGGCAGCCGCGGCGGTGAGCACGATCAGCGGGTCGGAGTCCTTGCCGTACCGGTTGAGCTTCGGCGCACCAAGGCCGGACTCACCTAGCGTCCACTCCACGAGCTCGGGAATGGTGGTCGCCGGACAGTCGAGCACCATCCCATCGACGCCATACGCGCAGCCCCCACCATCCAAGACCGCAAGCGGACCATGCGGGAAGCGCGGATCGGCAGAGGGCCGGGGTGTCTTCTTCGCGACTGGGCGGCGCGAGGCCGCGGTCGACCGGGGAGCGGTACGTACCGGCCCGGTGGCCGCAACGCTGGGCGCCTGCGGGGCGCCAGCCGCCTCCCCCCGAGAGGCAGCCAGCTCACCGAACACCGCCGGCGCCGTCACGGCAGCCGCTGCATCGCGTGCCGGATACTTCGCCGCCCACCCCTTCAACAACCGCTGGTACGCCTCCAGACGCGGCGACTTCGGCTCGGAGCGGCCGTTCTCCCAGTTCTTCACCGACTGCGTCGTGGTCTTGAGGGCCGCCGCGAGGCGCGCCTGCGTGATGCCAGCGGCCTCACGCAACCGGGCACGCTCCACCGGGGGTGGCAGATGCGGCTCCTCATTCAACAGAGCGTCAACGGACGCGAACAGCTCTTCCTCAGACGCCATTCCCTGCACCCTCACATCAGGACCAGTACTGCTTAACCCGAAACTTATCCCATTCCTTAACCTGTCCGCGCCCACTCCAGCCCGAGTGCGGCGAGCGTGGCGAGTTTGTCGGTGGTGAGCTTGCCCCGGCGACTCTTGCTGTTGCTGAGGAAGACCCCGAGTTTCACTTCGCTCCCGTCCCCAAGTCGCTCTACGTGGCCTCTGGGGACCTTCACGGAGCCCGTGCGGGCCTTGTACTGCGCCAGGGCCGCAACGCCCCTGTCGAAGGCGCTCACGGGTGTCGTGGACGGTCCCGCGGGCGCATCCGTCTCCACTGGGGCCGGAGCGGCGGCGAGTGGGGTGACGCCGACGGCTTCCAGACGCTCGCGCTGCCCGTCGGCCAGAGCCGCCCACACCTCGGGCTTCTGTTGCCGGGCCAGCCACTTGCCGATGTCCATGCCGTGCACGGTGACGCCGGGCAGGACCTGTTCCGTGCCTTCCTCGTCGCGCACCAGCTCGCGTAGGGCGGCGTAGTGCCGCTGCCACTCGGCGGGCCACGAGGGGTTCCAGTCCTTGTCCACGGCCAGGAGCGCGGCCTCCCACTCGGGGTGGCCGTTCAGCGCACCCGGACGGCGTAGGTTGGACAAACACTGTCCCACAGGCTTGTCGAGCGCGGCCGCTGACCGGGGAGCGCACAGCGTCCAGTGCTCCTGGTAGTACACGCGGGCCGCTGCCAGGTTCTCCTGGAACCGGGCGTCGGCTGCCGACCAGGCCATGCCCAGCTTCTCCAGCCGCGCTGCGCGCCGGCCGTTCATCTGCCCCGCCCCGTACGCCCTTCGCTGCTCCGCGACCCACTGCCCTAGCGGGAACGCGCCCTCCTTGTGCTCGTACGGAACCCGGGCGTGGCCCTCACGCTCGACGTACTCCTTGAGCTTCGCCCAGCCGCGCGCCCAGTCCTGCCGTTCGGTGTCGATCACGTTAAAGGACACCCAGTTCGCGACCATCACCGGATCACGTGGAGCCGCGAAACGGAGCAACAACCGGGTTTCTTCCTCGCTATCACCGGGTGCGGCGCCGATGTATTCGGAGGGCTGTACGTCAGCCTTCTGAGGCTCCTGTGGAATCGCCAGCAATTCCACGG
Source organism: Streptomyces buecherae (assembly GCF_014295035.1). Lineage (GTDB taxonomy): Bacteria > Actinomycetota > Actinomycetes > Streptomycetales > Streptomycetaceae > Streptomyces > Streptomyces youssoufiensis. The sequence continues at coordinate 1,911 of NZ_CP060404.1, read as the reverse complement.
CCTCTTCATCGTGAGCCCGCAGGCCCTCAAGAACTTTCACCAACGGCTTGTACGAACCGGAGGTGAACATATCCTCCGGCGATTCATCGGGCTGGAGAAATACCGGCACGATCAAAGAGGCGAGCTTGCCCTCTCCGGGCTTCTGACGTAGCGCGCGGCCGATCGCCTGCACGATGTCGTGCGGCGCGCCTTTGGGGTCCAGCAGGGCCACGCTGTCCACGGCCCGGATGTCCACGCCCTCACCCAGGACCCGGCAGTTGGAGAGCACCGCGCGCCGGGCGGTGGAGCCGAACTTGCCCAGCACCTCCCGCCGGCGCTCCGGGACGTGCTCGCCGCACAGCCAGTCCGCCCAGATCTCCGACGGGTACTTCCCCGGCTGGTCGGCGTGCAGCTGCTTGGCCACGCGCTCCAGACCCTCCGCGTACGCCTGCGCCTCCATGGTCCGGTGGTGGAAGGTGATGCACGTCGACAGGTTGTGCTGCGCCATCGTGTGCAGCAGCGCGGCCTGGAGCGCCCCGAGGCGCTGCCCGCGGACCTCCTCGGTGTGCCGCTCCTCGCCCATCAGCCGTTCCGGGGTGACGACCGGGTCCTGGAGCTCCAGGACGATGATCTGGTACCGCGCCAGCAGCTTCCGCGACACCGCCGACGCAAGCGACAGCTTGTACAGGACCGGCCCGAAGACCTTCTCGTCGTCCATGGAGGCCGCCATCTCGCGCGGCAGCGGGTCACGCACTCCTTCGGCAACCTCGCGGTTCAGCCGCTCCTCCCAGATCCGCGGCGTCGCCGTCAGATACAGCCGGCGGCGCGCCGGGATCTTCGTCTGGTCATGGATGTCCGCCCACGCCTTACCCATCGAGCCCGACGTCCGGTGTGCCTCATCGACCACCGCCAGGTCCACCGGCGCGAGCTTCTGGCCGTACGCGCCCTCGAACGCCTCTACCAGCACGCCCAGCGACGCGTAGGTGGCGTAGATGGTCACCGGCCCCGTGGAGTGCCACAGCGCCAGCCGCACGGGGTTCGTGGTGGACCGCACCCCCAGGTGGAACAGCTCCGGATCATCCAGCGGCGAGCACACCATGACCGCCGGCCCCTTGTGCCCGGCCCCGCTCCACGCCTTCACGGTCTGCGCCAGGAGATCCAGGGTCGGCACCACCACGAGAATGCGACCCTTGGGCGCAATCCGCTTCGCAGAGGCCGCCGCGATGACGGTCTTGCCCGTCCCGCACGCAGCGTGCACCTGCCCGCGCAGCCCATTCCAGGGAATGCCACCCGGCGGGATATCGAGACCGCGCACGATAGCGGCCATGGCCTCAACCTGGTGTTCCCGCAGTTTCACGGCCATTCCCGTGTTCTCCTTTTCGCGGAATGCGGCACGTAATAGGAGTGAGAGCCCGGCGCGGTGAGTGGCGGGCCGGAGTGGTGGTGTCTGGCCCCAGACTCTACACAGCCATCACCCTTGATGCATCACCCCTGCAACAGCTTCTCCCTGTAGACTGATACTTGGCTGATTCTCGCCCTGGTCGCACGGTTCATAGGGCATGCTGGTGGAATATTGGTGAACGTGAGCGGCCGGTTTCGAGGGTGGGGGAGGGGTTTGGGTGGAGCGCAGCGGAGCCCGTCGCTGCGGTGGGGCCGACACCCCATCAGGCCGACAGGCCGTCACATCTGTTGCAGCTGCAGCGGCCAGGAAACCCAGCCCTACCCAGGCCGACGCGCAATGCACCTCCCCTTGCTGCCAGCCCAGGCAGCCGCGCTTGCGCGGGTGCTCGCAATTCGCGCTTGCGCGAATTGTTCCGCCTTTTGAATTCCGCTTGCGGAATTCCATTCCGGCGCTTGCGCCGGAATTCGAATTGCGCTTGCGCAATTCGTGTATCTATGTCTCGGCTTGCCGAGACATAGCCCGCTCCGCGG